>NZ_FOBV01000002.1 GCF_900109935.1 Chryseobacterium taichungense
AGATCGGAATAGGAACAAGCATTCCGGATGCCAGTGCAGCTTTAGAAGTGGCTTCTACCAACAAAGGAATGCTGATTCCAAGGGTGGCTTTAATGAGTTCTACCGATCAAACCACCATTTCTGCTCCGGCTACCGGATTGATGGTTTACAATACCGGAGCAAGCACTCTTACCTACAAAGGTTTTGTCTTCTGGAATGGAACAGAATGGAGACAGATTGATAATACAACAACTTTAAATCCTTCTATTACCGGATTAAATTGTAACAGTGTCTCTATAAGTCCTTCAACGTTCACCTCCGGAACACCTTACACAGGTATATTAACCGTTTATTATTCAGGGGGAAATGGCGGAAGTTATCCCGCAGGAACTTCGTTTACACAAAATGGACTCACCTTTACCATGGATCAAGGCATGCTAAATAAAGGGAATGGTTACATAACTTATTCAGTTACAGGAACGCCAGACTTTACATCACCAACAACCATAACAGTACCTGTAAGCTTTCTTGGATTTAGCTGTAATGCCACCATAGGATTAAATACTTCTCCGTTTGTAATTGGAGAAATTAGATCATCCAGAATATTTGTTAACGGAGCCTCTTTTGCAGTTGGAGGCGGATCTAGAAATTTAATGACTGGTAAAGCACTTACAAATACTACAGTGACAAATAGAAAAGCGGCCTACGAAGAAACAACCAGCAGCCAGAAAACCAAATTCATTTATATTAATGGATTAAGAATGGATTTCTTAGCTTATTCAAGTGGCCAATATGTTAGCCCCAAACTATATAATGCTACAGCATCACCTATTACTTATAGCATATCATCATTATCAACAGGCAATTCATATGTTTATGGAGTTACAACTAATATTGCAGCAGGTCATTATAGCTATTATATAGACGGAGATGATGCTTTTGGAATGGGTGCAAATGATTCAGCGGAATATGTGAATGCTATGTTAACATTTCCTAACGGGGAATGGTATAACTGTACATGGCATGCAACAAATGATGGTACAAATTATTATTTCTATATGACGGCTCAGCGACTTAATTAGGTTATTCAATGAGTAAATTAATTTTTAGCACAAAGATGTCGCGGATTGTAATCCATGATCTGATATAGAAAAATAAATGAGACCTAAACTTGAGGGTTTTTAAAACAAATAATCATTTTTAAAATAAATTACCCCGCACTGCTACCCTGGATAAGCAATCAACGGTAGAGTACAACAAGCGGATTGTTTCGGTGCAAGCAAGGTGATTGTTAGGTAGCAAACAAGGGTCTTACTACGAGGCTAACAAGACGCTTGCTAGGTAGCAAGCAATCGGCTTGTGATAAAATGCAGTAATTTCTGTTCCGAATAAATTGCCATAATTATGAAAGGGAATCGTTTTAGTCAGTGAAAATGATTCCTCACTGAAAGAAGCTGACAACTATTTCTTTAGTATAATGGTACTCTGGCTTTGGGATAGATTCCCGGCCGGAGTTTTTTGTGGCTTTGGTTACGCTCGGCAAACTTTGAGTGGGAGTGTTTGAGTAAGGACTGGTGGCTTCGAGTCGTCTCAGCCACCATTGAACGGAGGATACCAGACTCCCTTGTCATCCCGTAGGGATCTAAGTCCGAATCTTTCCAGGATAATGTTAACGATGCCGAGATTCCTACGTAATGACAAAAGTGTGTGGGTAGTGTTCGGGAGTTTTAGAGCGTGAGCTTTTTTCATTTCAGCTTGTCATCCTGAAAGGATCTAAACATTAAGTTTTCCACCATGCCACTCTGAGCATGTCGAAGGGTCGGTAAAATTCCCGTCGAAGAACAATAAAAGCTTCGACAAGCTCAGCCTGACATCGCAAATAATGATAACAAAAAGTCGTCGATTGACAGAGCCTGAGCGGAGTCGAAGGCCCGCATTACACTTGAAGGATTGGTGGCTTCGAGTCGCCTCAGCCACCATTGAACGGAGGATACCACGCTCCCTTGTCATCCCGTAGGGATCTAAGTCCGAATCTTTCCAGGATAATGTTAATTAATGATGCCGAAATTCCTACGGAATGACAAAGTGTGTGGGTAGTGTTCGGGAGTTTTAGAGCGTGAGCTTTTTCCATTTCAGCTTGTCATCCTGAAAGGATCTAAACATTAAGTTTTCCACCATGCCACTCTGAGCATGTCGAAGGGTCGGTAAAATTCCCGTCGAAGAACAATAAAAGCTTCGACAAGCTCAGCCTGACATCGCAAATAATGATAACAAAAAGTCGTCGATTGACAGAGCCTGAGCGGAGTCGAAGGCCCGCATTACACTTGAAGGATTGGTGGCTTCGAGTCGCCTCAGCCACCATTGAACGGAGGATACCACGCTCCCTTGTCATCCCGTAGGGATCTAAGCCCGAATCTTTCCAGGATAACTTTAAAAGCAATGCCGAGATTCCTACGGAATGACAAAAGTGTGTGGTAGTGTGTGAGGGGTTGGAGAGTTTTAGAGTATGAGTGTTCTAGCGTATTAGGGTGTATGGATATTCTACGGAACGACAAAAAAGTAGTCGGCTGGCGGCGCCTGAGCGGAGTCGAAGGCCCGCATTACACTTGAGGGATTGGTGGCTTCGAGTCGCCTCAGCCACCATTGAACGGAGGATACCACGCTCCCTTGTCATCCCGTAGGGATCTAAGCCTGAATCTTTCCAGGATAATGTTAATGATGCCGAGATTCCTACGGAATGACAAAGTAGGGGGAGAGTTTGAAGGTGGCTACAAGAGTTTCATTAAGATTCGCTATCATTTGCTGAGTGCTAACGCCTTTGCGCTCGAGAGAATGTGTATGTAGTATAATTTCTTGCGAACATAGCGTTAAAAATTAAAAGCTAATGTTACCCGCTATGTCGAGATTCCTACGGAATGACAAAAGTGTGTGGTAGTGTGTGACGGGTTGGAGAGTTTTAGAGTATGAGTGTTCTTGCGTATTAGGGTGTATGGATATTCTACGGAACGACAAAAAGTAGTCGGCTGGCGGCGCCTGAGCGGAGTCGAAGGCCCGCATTACAAGAGATGAAATTTCTCAAACCTCCAGTTTCTTTTCTACTTCATTCGGATGATCGAGGCAGAACTGCAGTTGTTTTTTATCCAGCTGTTTTTCCCAGTTGGCTACGACTACTGTTGCAACGGAATTTCCGATTACATTGGTTAAGGCTCTGCATTCGCTCATGAATTTATCGATTCCCAAAATTAAAGTCATTCCCGCAATCGGAATTTCGGGAACGACGGCCAGGGTAGCAGCTAATGTTACAAAACCAGCTCCTGTTACCCCTGCCGCACCTTTTGAACTCAACATAGCCACTAAAAGCAGTATGATCTGTTTCTCGAGGGGGAGATGTATATTTAATGCCTGAGCAATAAATAAGGAAGCCAGTGTCATATAGATATTCGTGCCGTCAAGGTTGAAAGAATATCCTGTAGGGACTACAAGTCCGACAATAGCTCTGGAACATCCTGCTTTCTCAAGTTTTTCCATAATTCCCGGAAGTGCAGATTCTGAAGAGCTGGTTCCCAGAACCAACAGAAGTTCTTCTTTTAGGAAATACATTAATTTAAAGATATTAAATCCATTATACCATGCAACCGCTCCAAGCACCAGGACAACAAAAAGAGCTGATGTTATATAAAAAGTTCCGACAAGAAAAATGAGATTCAGAACGGAGTGTAACCCGTACTTGCCAATGGTAAAAGCCATCGCCCCGAATGCTCCTATCGGAGCCAGCTTCATGAGCATATGAACAATTTTAAACACTGGAGTGGAAAGGTCCTGTAGGAATTCCGTAATCTTCCGGCTTTTTTCTTTTGTTAAAACCAAAGCAACACCCATTAAAATTGCTACCAGCAATACCTGAAGTATATTTTCTCCCACGAGCGGACTAAAAAGGGTTTCCGGGATGATATTCATAATGAAGCCGGTGAGGGTAGACTCATGGGCCTTCTGCTGGTACTGGGAAACGTCTCCCGAAAGGGTAGAAGGGTCTATGTTAAGACCATGCCCGGGTTGTAAAATATTTCCGACAATCAGTCCGATGATCAGCGCCAGTGTTGAGAATGTCAAAAAGTAAATCATGGCTTTAATGGCAATTCTTCCTACTTTCTTCAGGTCCGTCATGTGGGCTATTCCTAACGTAAGGGTAATGAAGATCACGGGAGCGATAATCATTTTAACCAGTTTTATGAATCCGTCACCCAGCGGTTTCATCTTTTCTCCGAATTCCGGATAAAATCTTCCTAAAAGAATTCCGGCCAGAATAGCTATGATGACCTGAAAATATAGCTGCTGATAAAGTTTTTTTGCTTTCAATGAAATTGTTTTGAGAAGCGAAAATTATGAAAAAATTATTGTTTGATATGATAAATGTCAGTAAAAGTTTCGGCGGTGCTGAAAGCACCGCCGAAACTGTATTATTTTATTATTTAAACCCGTTGTGCATTTTAAATAATGCTAATTTTAATATTATTAATATTTCTATCAAAAATCACTTTATTAATGTATTGTATAACAGTTAAAGAAGTGATTTTTGATATTATTCTGGTTTTAAATCCAGAGAATGTTTTTGCATAATTTCTTCTGATCATGAACTGATCACAAAGTTGAGAAAATAAAGTTTCAATTCTTTTTCGTTTCTTTTTGAATGCATAAAACTGAGGTTTATAATATTTTTGATTTTTCCTTTTTGGAGTATCAAGCCTAATATTGGCTGTTTCAAATAAATTCAGCTGTATACTTTCAGATAAATAGCCTTTATCTCCAATCAAAATACAATCGGACATTTGATGCTGAATATCCTTTAGATAATGAATATCATGTACAGAAGCTGCACTGAGATCCACACTTTGAAAAACTCCGCTTACAGAACATACCGCATGCAGTTTGTAACCATAGAAAGATATTTTTTGAGAAGCACAAAATCCTCTATCGGGAAAACTAAATTCTGCTTCTTTACAGACCTTGGAACGAGTACTTCTGGATATTTTGCAAACTTCCAAAGGCATACTATCCACAATGAAATAATTCTCAAATTCATTAAATATTTCGGATAATTGTAGTCTTATGCTGTTTGTAAAGTCAATTAACCTTCTTCTACGACGATTGTAAACGGTTCTTTCTATCTTGTTTATAAAGAATGCGGGTAAGATTCTAAATAAATGATTTTCGCTGTCGATTCCCATATATTCAGCGGTTAAGCTCAAGCTAATTAATTCCAGATCACTCAACCTAGGCCTTCGGCGTTGATACTCTAGAAGATGATCATTGGATATTTTTCTTAAAACTTCCAAAATTCTTTCGTAATTTGCTTGCAAGTTGTTCATTGTAAATGTTTTGTGGTAAAAACAATTTACTGATTATCAATCAAATGAACAACTTTATTCTTTTTTTAATCATAACGCACAACGGGTTATTTAAATATGATTATTCAACCGCTACAGAGTCATCGCCTCTGCCATCAGCAACCGCATGAATACTTCCGTCATCGTCCATTAAAATCAATTCTGTTCTTCCGATCTGTCCCTTTCTTTCCGCTTTATATCCTAATTTTTCCAACTCTGTAATGGTTGTTTCAGGAAAGTTTTTCTCAAAAGCGACAATCTCCGGAAGCCACTGGTGATGGAATTTCGGAGAATTGACCGCAATATTGGCGGTAAGCTTAAAATCAATAACATCAACAACAGACTGGTATACCGACGTAGGAATGGTAGTTCCTCCAGGCGTTCCTACCACCATATAAGGTTTACCACCTTTCATAATGATCGTCGGTGTCATGGAAGAAAGCATTCTCTTGTTGGGCTGGATAGAGTTGGCCTCTCCGCCTACAGCTCCGAACATGTTGGGAACACCCGGCTTTATGGAAAAATCATCCATTTCATTGTTCAGGAAAAAACCGGCTCCGGATACCACGACTTTGCTTCCGTATAATCCGTTTAAGGTGGTCGTGACAGCAGCGGCATTTCCTTCTTTATCAATAACTGAAATATGGGTGGTTTGTGTAGATTCTGCAGGTTGTTTAATTATTTTTCCGACCTCTGCGCTCGCTGTGGCTTTCTGAAAGCTGAAACTTTTCCATCTGCTTTTTAAATATTCATCGGAGATCAGGTATGAAGTTTTATCCTGAATGAAATCGGGATCGCCCATATATTCTGCTCTGTCAGCATACGCTCTTCTTTCGGCTTCCACCATGATCTGAACTGCTTTTGTCGAATTCAGTTGATATTTTTCCAGATTTTCATAACTCGCCATTTTTAACATCTGAGCAAGTAAAATCCCGCCGCTTGAAGGCAATGGCATCGATACTACATTATTTCCTTTATAGTCAAATTCCAAGGCTTTTCTTTCGGCAACTTTGTAATTTTTTAAATCTTCCAGAGTAATAATCCCATTTCCTTTTTTCATTTCAGAAATAATAAGTCCTGCAGTTTTGCCTTCATAGAAACCTTTCTGTCCGTATTTCTGAATGAGTTTTAACGTTTGAGCCAGTTCTTTCTGGATTAGGAGATCACCCGTCTTCCAGGGAATGTCTTTTACGAAAGCAATATTACTCTTATTATGTTTCTGAAAGTATTCTTTATGGGCATTTAATAAATCTGCTTCCTGGCGGGTTATGGCAAATCCTTTTTCTGCTAAATCTATCGCTGGCTGAATAAGCTTATCCATAGGAAGTTTGCAGTACTTTACCGTTGCAAAAAAGCCTGCCACACTTCCGGGAACACCGACCGCCAGTCTTCCGTTTTGGGAAAGATCGGTATCAGCCTTTCCGCTTTTGTCTGTATACATGTCGTGGCTGGCCTTGTGAGGTGCAGTCTCCCGGTAGTCAATCGTAAATCTTTCACCATTGTTTTTGACACCCACTAAAAATCCACCCCCTCCTATATTACCTGCCTGAGGATAAACAACGGCAAGCGCATATTGCGTCGCTATTACAGCATCATAAGCATTGCCCCCCATTCTGAGTATTTTCGCACCAGCTTCGCTCGCCAGCGGATGGGCCGAAACCACAACTCCCTTATTCCTTACCTTAACTTCTTTTACAATATTGAAATCGGTGTATTGTGCTGAAACTGTGTTAGTAATTAGAATAAGTAAAATGATAATCTTTTTCATTTGTAAATTTTATAATCCAATTTACAATTTTCTTTTAAGATAGGCTTTAAAATATTTACTTTTGCTTTCATCAACTAATAAAAATCAAAAATGGAATCCCACACGGAAAGAATACTTATTACAGGTGCCTTAGGACAGATCGGTACCGAGCTTACAAACAGACTTGTCCAAATTCACGGCGCTGAAAATGTAGTGGCTTCAGGCCTTGACAGATGGCAGAAAGGAATTACTTCAGCAGGACATTATGAAAGGATGGATGTTACCAACACTCAGCTGGTAAGACAGGTCGTAAAAGATTATGAGATCACTACGGTTTACCACCTGGCTTCATTATTGTCAGGTACTTCTGAAAAGCAGCCTGTTTTTGCATGGAAACTTAATCTTGAGCCTCTTCTTCATTTTTGTGAAATGGCAAAGGAAGGTCTTATTCAGAAGATATTCTGGCCAAGCTCGATCGCTGTTTTCGGGAAAGGGATTCCCAAGGAAAATGTAGGTCAGGATGTCGTGCTGAACCCAACAACAGTATACGGAATATCAAAAATGGCAGGAGAAAAATGGTGCGAGTATTATTTCGATAAGCATGGGGTAGATGTAAGAAGTATACGATACCCGGGACTGATTTCATGGAAGACGCCAGCCGGTGGAGGAACAACAGATTATGCCGTTGAGATTTTTTACGAGGCTATTGAAGAAGGGAAGTATACCAGCTTCATTTCTGAAAATACAGGAATGCCGATGTTGTATATGGATGATGCGATCAACGCGACTTTAAAATTAATGGAAGCACCGAAGGAGAATCTTACCGTTCGTTCATCATACAATTTGGGAGGAATGTCTTTTACCCCAAAAGAACTGGCTGAAGAAATCAAAAAAGAAATTCCGGATTTTAAGATCGATTATAAGCCGGATTTCAGACAACAAATTGCAGACTCATGGCCGGCATCAATTGATGATTCTGTGGCCAAAAAAGACTGGGGATTATCTTATGAATTTGGAATTTCGGAGATGACTAAAGATATGATCAAGAACCTTAAATTGAAGTTAGGAAAGTAGTTTTAGATGTAAAGTTATACTTTAAATAGAATTACTCTTAACATTTGATTTTTAATTATTTTCAAATTTTATCTAAAATTAAATTGATATGGTATTATTAACTTTTAACATCATTAATATTGAAGCTTCATGCAAAAATGAAGCACAGGTATCCGATGTTGAAAGGCTGAAAATTTCAATCGATAATACAAAAGCGATTCTGAGAATTTTAGATATTCATGATATAAAAGCGAGCTTTTTTGTGGAGATTTCTATTGCGGAAAAGCTTCAGGATTTATTAAAAGCAATTTCATCCAAAGGGCATGAAATTGCTTTTTACAATAAAGATTCTATCGTAGAAGAAGTTGAAAATACGAAGATATTTGTTCAGGAACTTTTAGAAAAACAGGTTAGGGGAATCCGTCAAAAAGAAATAAAAATCCCGCCTCAAAATTTGAAGCTGATGGAATTTAGCTACATTTCAAATATCGATAATGCCAATATCCTTTTTCCCTTCAAACGCCTGAAAAGGACTACGGAAATTGTTGAGGAAGACGGATTAAGTATTGTTCCTGAAAGTATTTCCCCATACAGTCAACTGCCTTATAATGATTTTGTATTCCAGGTGCTGCCGATGAAATATTATCAGAATATGGTTTTTGAAACCTTGAAGAATGATGATTTTGTTTTGATTTATTTAAATTCGTGGCAGTTTACAGATTTCGGTAAGTATCATTTTGATGTTCCTTTTTACAGAAGGTTGAATTCCGGCAAAAAAATGGAGGACAAACTGGATGCCCTCCTTAGTTGGATTAACGAGAAAGAAATGGCTACTTCCCGTATGAAAGATTATATATTTTAAATTCCACTATTCATTTTTACAGATGGCCAGAAGATCTGTAGAATGCTCCATCTCCTTGTCGAATAAAATGTCTTCATGCGAATATTGCATTGCGAAATCGCTTGAAGTATTATGCAATGATTGAGTTGGGTTATTGTGTCTGTTCCTGATTTTCTTTAAAAGGTTAAATACTTTTTTCTGAAGATTTAAAAGATAAACTCTTAAAGAATAAGGATAGATATATAACGTGGAAGGTAATACAGCTATTCGCTGTTTTCTTGTCCTTTTGATCTCTTCCAGAACTAAGTCTGAATCTGATCCTATTTTTAGAATTTCTACCTGATTAAAATATTTTCTGAGAAGTTTTTCTAGGCTTTTAGGAGTATATTCTTTCAGATGAAAAATATTCCAGGGCTGCTGAATATATTTAAATAGCCGGTGCTTTATATCAGGAGTTGAAATAATTAATAGTCCGCCTGGATTTAAAAGCTGTTTTAGTGTAGAAGTATACTCTTTATCATCTGGTACATGTTCTATGACCTGAAATGAAGTGATGATGTCAAATTTTTCATTTCCCAATTCAGCAATCGTTTTGAAATTCAGATTAGGAGATCTGTATTCCTGGGCCGCAAAATCTACTGCCTCTTTGCTGATGTCAACACCTGTAACATCTGCTGCAGCTTCAGAAAGCATATGTGAACCATATCCAGAACCGCATCCGTAATCCAGAACTTTTTTATCTTTTACGAATTTTTTAGCGTATTCGTAGGTTGCAATGTGTATTAAATGCAGGTATAGTTCAGATTTATTTGTAAAATAATGATGTATGATGTGTCTTTCTCCGGTATCCTTCATTGCAAATTATTTGGTTAAAAGGTGGCTTATGTCAATTCAAAAAGCGTAATCTCAGGTAATACACCCACTCTTCCCGGATAGGCCAGAACGCCGAAACCACGGTTGACATACAGCATTTTTCCTTCACTTTCGTATAAATCTGCCCATTTGGGGTATTTATACTGAACCGGTGACCATTTTACATTTTTAAGATCAAGGCCAAACTGCATTCCGTGTGTATGTCCAGAAAGCGTTAATTGAATGTTTCCAGGGTGTTTTTTAACGACGTAATCAAAATGAGTAGGGTCATGGCTCATCAGAATTTTTGTAGCGGATTCAGGCACTCCTTTCAAGGCGTCATCTATTCTCCCGAATTGCGGGAAAGGTTTAAGTCCCCAGTTTTCTACTCCAAGGATATAAAGTTTATCGCCGTTTTTCTCAATTATACGGTTTTCATTCCGAAGCATATCAAAACCGGCCTGTCTTTCATAATCGATCAACGTATTAAGATTTTGCCTTTTTTCGTCTGGTGAAGTCCAGTTGATATAGTCGCCATAATCATGGTTTCCCAGAACGGCAAATTTACCGTCTTTTGCTTTTATCTTTGAAAATAGCGGAATAAAAGGCTTGAATTCTTCTGCCACATTGTTAACCATATCCCCGGTAAATAAGACCAGATCAGGATTTTGTTCATTAATAAGATTAATCGCATGCTCAAGTTTACTCGGATCAGAGAAGCTTCCGCTATGTACATCAGAAATCTGTACAATTTTGTAACCTTTGAAACTTTTTGGCAGACTGGCAAAATTGATTCTTACTTTTCTTACTTTATGGCGGTACTTCCCGAAAGTGATCCCGTCAATGAAAAGAGCAGAAAGAACACCTCCCAGACCTAAACCAACCAGGCTTAAAAACTTTCTTCTTTCAGGGAAGTGATTTTCTGAAGATCCTACCAAACTGATAAGATATCCAAAGATTCTAATGATATCGTCAATTAGCAGGAACAGAACGACAAAGATTTTAGGAAGAATAAAGATCAAAAAAAGAGATATCATGATCTGTGCTCTCATCATACTTCTGTCGGCCCTGCTGAAATGCATCACCTCATAGGCGAAGAAGCCATACACCGCAAGAGAAATTGTCCAGTATCCGATCCGTACCCAGAAATTATCTGTGAGGGTTCTGATAGCCTGATAGATATATATTTCCAGGAAAAGGAAAATGGCTGCAATAATTAAAAAGTTTTTTTGCATAATCCGTTTAAAAAAAGCACAAAGAATAGTTTCCCTGTGCTTTTTATATTTTTAAATTAAATAATAATATTAAGGAAATCTGTATACGATAGCATTGATATTCATACCGGCACCTACCGAAGTCATCACAATGTTACCTTTTTCTTTAAACGATTGACCGTCCATTTTTCCTTTAATTATTAAATCAAACATGGTAGGAATTGTTGCTACGGAAGAATTTCCGAAGTCCTGAATCGTCATTGGAGAGATAGAGTGATCATAATCTTTCACATCATAAAGCTTATGAAGTCTTTCGATCATGGCATAATCCATCTTTGCATTAGCCTGGTGAATCAGAATCTTGTTGATATCTTCAATAGAAAGACCTGCGTCTTCGATTGTTTCTTTAATAGCTGCAGGAACGTTTTTCAGGGCGTATTCATAAATTTTTCTTCCCTGCATTCTTACAAATAGACGGGTCTGGTCAGATTCTTTATTGATGGATGGTCCGTTTGCCAGATAATCCAGCTCAAGACCATTATCACAGATGGTATTATGGGCAATGATTCCTACGTTTTCATCGTCGGTCGCCTTTACCACCACTGCTCCGGCTCCGTCTGCAAAGATCATTCTGTTTCTGTCGTGAGGATCTGTTACTCTGCTTAAGGTTTCGGCACCGATCACAAGAATTGTTTTGGCAACTTTAGCTTTAATTAAATTATCAGCCAAAATCATCGCTTCCACCCATCCCGGACATCCGAAAAGCATATCATAAGTAACGCATTTTCTGTTTTTAATGCCTAATTTATTCTTTACCCTTGCGGCCATTGTCGGCATGAAATCTGCGTATCCGTGAACGGTTACTTCACCGAAATTACTGGCGTAAATGATGTAATCAAGTTCTTCCTGATCTATTTTTGCGTCTTCGATAGCAATTTTGGCAGCCTCGTATCCGATTTGTGAATTGGATAGATCTTCTTCTATGAATCTCCTGTTTTCTATTTCTGTAATTTCTACAAATTTTGCAATAGTTTCTTCAGCAGGTTTGTCAATCTTTACCCCGTCTTCTGTATAAAACTCTGAACCTAAGAAATAGTCTCTTCCGATAATTCTGCTGGGAAGGTAAGATCCAGAACCAATTATGATCGTATTCGGCATTCGTTTAAATGATTTTTTAAAGACGCAAAGTTAATAATTAATATTAATAACAGAGAATTAAAAATATTATTAAATTTGCAAAAATTGTACTTTACAATCCTATGAAAAATAATCCATCCTTAAAAGGCTTACTGATTGCAATTGTGGCGTTTATTTTTGCCTTTGGGATATACTTCCTCTTTTTAGCCAAAAAGAATTATTATGTCGTAGACAATCCGACTTCCAATACATTTTATTATACCATAAATAATGGTTCTGAAGGGACAATTGCCGGTGGGCAAACCGTTCATGTGGATCTGAATAAAGGTAAAAACTCCATTAAGGTTTTTGATAAAAATAAAAAATTACTGTTTGATTCTGCTTTTGAGGTGAATAAAGTAAGAGGCCTTATCAATATAGCACATCAGGATTATTATATCAATGATCAGTATTATGGCTACAACCTTAAAAAAGATTCACTACTTTTGGCACTGGATAAAACCGTCATTGACGGAAAAACATATTTTGGAGGAGCGAGACGCTTCAATAAATTATTTACTGATGATTTTTACTACAATGTAGATGAGGATTACGATAAGGTGATCAAAAATATCCAGCAGGTGGAATCAAGATCAAAAATCTTCAGGAAACAGGATTACCTAAATTATTATAACGAATATTACAAGTTTTAAGTTTTGACAAAAGATATTACCAAAATTACACCCTACAACTCTGAGGCAACCAAAAAGAGCCAGGTAGAGGATATGTTCGACAATATTGCACCGAAATATGATCTTCTGAATCATGTTCTGTCCATGAAAATAGATGTTTTATGGAGAAATACCTTGGTGAAATGGATGAAAAATGACAATCCGCAGGAAGTGCTGGATGTGGCTACAGGAACGGGAGATCTTGCGATTACAATTGAAAAGGGAACGGGATCTAAAGTAATTGGATTAGATTTATCGCAACAAATGTTAAATGTTGGCGTTATTAAAATAAAAAAACTTAAATTAGACGGCAAAATTTCCATGCAAAAAGGAGATGCAGAGAATTTACCTTTCGAGGAAAACAGATTCGATGCGGTTTCGGTTGCATTTGGAGTGAGGAATTTTGAAAACCTTACCAAAGGTTTGGCAGAGTTGAGAAGAGTTGTTAAAGATAACAAGAGTGTTTATATACTGGAGTTTTCAAAGGTTGAGGGTTTCATGGCGCCATTTTATATGTTTTATTTCAAAAATATATTACCTGCCATTGGCAGACTGGTTTCCAAGGATAATAGGGCATACACATACCTTCCGGATTCTGTAAATGCTTTTCCTTTCGGGGAAAAGATGAGACAAATTCTTTTAGATACAGGATTTAAAAAAGTTGAATATAAAAAACTAAGTTTAGGTATAGCCACAATTTATAAAGCAACAAAGTAACCTATGAGTAAATTTTTATTAAGAGCACTGGTTTTAACCTCAGTAAATATCGCCGTTTTAGCAAACGCGCAATTCAGAACCCGAAACAGAATGGATAAGTTGGAAGATTTCGACGAGCAGAAATTCAGCTGGGGTTTTTATCTGAATGGTAACAGACTAGACTACCGTATCGTTTTGAATCCGAGATACGGGATGAATAATAATCAGAATCTTGTTTCATCTAAAGAAAGCTACAGTTTCGGTGCCGGCTTGATCGCAAAATGGAGACTGAATGATTATTTGGATGTAAGATTGGAACCAGGGTTACAATTTGGTCAGAGGCAGTTGACTTTTAACACACAGTCTAATGACCAGTATGCGGCGGGTACTTTAACGAACGATCCTTTTATTCCGTTTCCTTTAACAGAAAAAGACAGAGTAAGAGAAATTAAAACTACTTTGGTAGATGTTCCTGTGTTGTTGGAATTCCACGGACAGAGATGGTACAATTCTCGACCATATGTGGCTGCCGGGGTAAACTATATCGTGAACCTTCAGTCTAATTCAGATTCTACCGATGACAACCTGCAGCAGGTTTTCAGATCAACAACGCACAATTTTGCATGGTCTGCGGAAATGGGGATTCAGTTCTACTTTAATAAATTTAAGCTGACTCCTGCAATCAGAGGGACGTTCATCATGAACAATGAGATCGTTGCTGATAATGCCACAACACCTCCGTACTGGACTTCCGCCATGTCTACGCTGCAAACAAGAGCCGTATTCTTTGTACTGAAATTTGAATAAGAAAATAATTATAAAATATAAAAAGGAGATGCATTTGCGTCTCCTTTTCCGTTTGAAAACAAAATATAGAGACTTTTATTTTTGTTAGTGTTAATATTTTGTTATTTTTGCTATTAGTTAGAATATACAAAACCTGAAATGCTTCAAGATTTAGAAAACAATTTTTCAGAATTAGAGAAAAAGATTTTGCTGTTACAAAAGAACTATAAAAATCTTACTGAAAAGTTCTCGGAATTAAGTATTGAGCATGAAGACCTGAAGAAAAAGTATGATGAAGAAAGGAAGAAAAATCAGGTATTAGCAGAAGAACAAAAAAATATAAAACTTTATTCAGCAATATCCGGAAATCCTGAACATAACAGATTGATGAAAAATCACATCAACAGATTGGTAAAGGAAATAGATTTCTGTATTGCACAGCTTCAAAACAGTGGATTATAATGGAAGTAAGAAGAATAACCATTAATATTGCAGGAAGGGTATATCCGCTGAACGTACCGGCAGCAGAAGAAGAAACTTTGCGTAAAGTCGGGAAGCAGATTGAAAATATGATTAAAGATTTTGAACAAAATTTCGATGTCAGAGATAAACAGGATGCGTTGGCGATGTGTGCCCTTAAATTGGGAACTAATGCAGAAGTAGTATCGATGAATTACGAAAAAACAATACAATCTACCAACGAAAGATTAGTGAAAATTAATCAGTCGTTGAATGAAACAGGGAAATAGATTTTTTTTCCCGAAAAATGCTGCCTACAATAATTCTAACACATTAAAGGTAAACTCAACGCTAAACAATTACCGAACAAATGTCCATTGAATGGCGTGCCGGTCCGTCCGGATTACAGACAGTGGAAATCAGTTCAAATCGTGTTGATTAGGAGTTTACTCTCAATCTCTGGATTATTGTGGGCTTTTTTTATTTATGTAAATACAATTAAAACTCAATATAAATTATGATAGAAGTTATAGTCGGCGTTGTCTGTTTAGTAATCGGAGCTGCGGCAGGAGTATTTTTCTCCAAAAGTTCACTGAATACTAAAGCAAAATTCATTATAGACGATGCAAAGAAAAATGCCGAAAATCTTATAGAAAAAGCCAATGTACAGGCAGAATCCATAAAGAAAGAGAAAAATCTCCAGGCTAAGGAAAAATTTCTTGAACTTAAATCCCAGCATGATGCTGATATTCAGGGGCGTGAAAAGAAAATGCAGGAGGTTGAAAAAAGAATTAAGGATAAAGAGCATAAGCTGAATGATGAGCTTAGCAAAGTAGGAAAACTAGAGAAAGATCTGGATAAGCAAATCGCTGATTATGCTAAGAAAACAGAGATCTTAGAGAAGAAACAACACGAATTGGATATTGCTACTGCTAAAAAAGTTGAAATTCTTGAAAAAATTGCAAATTACACTGCAGATGAAGCAAGAGCAGAATTGGTAGAAACCATGAAAGCAGAGGCTAAGACAAGAGCTCAGGCGCACGTTCAGAGCATCATGGAAGAAGCTCAGCTTAATGCGAAGAGTGAAGCAAGAAAAATCGTTATCCAGACTATTCAGAGAATAGGAACAGAGCAGGCCATCGAAAATTCCGTTTCTGTATTTAATATTGAATCGGATGAAGTAAAAGGTAGAATTATCGGTAGAGAAGGTAGAAATATTCGTGCTTTAGAAGCCGTAACGGGTGTAGAGATCATTGTTGATGATACGCCGGAAGCTATTCTTCTTTCATGCTTTGATCCGGTAAGAAGAGAGATCGCGAGATTATCACTTCACAGATTGGTTACAGACGGAAGAATTCACCCTGCAAGAATTGAAGAAGTAGTTGAAAAAACCAGAAAACAAATTGAAGAGGAAATTATTGAAGTAGGGAAAAGAACGATCATTGATTTAGGAATTCACGGATTACATCCTGAACTGATCAAAATCGTTGGTAGAATGAAATACCGTTCTTCTTACGGACAAAACTTACTACAGCACTCAAGAGAAGTAGCAAACATTGCTGCAACAATGGCCGCTGAATTAGGATTGAATGTAAAATTAGCGAAAAGAGCAGGTTTATTACATGATATCGGTAAAGTTCCTGAGCAGGAATCTGAGCTTCCTCACGCCTTATTAGGAATGCAGTGGGCTGAAAAATATGGTGAAAATGCAGAAGTGGTAAACGCTATCGGAGCTCACCACGACGAAGTGGAAATGACCTCATTGTTATCACCGATCATCCAGGTAGCGGATGCAATTTCCGGGGCAAGACCGGGTGCGAGAAGACAGGTGCTTGAATCATACATCCAAAGATTAAAAGATCTTGAATCTGCAGCTTTAAGCTTTGATGGTGTTTCATCAGCATATGCCATCCAGGCGGGTAGAGAATTAAGAGTAATGGTAGAAAGCGGAAAAGTAAATGATGAAGTCGCTTCCCAGCTTTCTTATGATATTTCAGAAAAAATCCAGAACGAGCTTACTTATCCAGGACAGGTAAAAGTAACCGTAATCAGGGAAACCAGAGCTGTAAATATTGCGAGATAATAATCAAAAAAGATATTTCATAAAAACCTTTCAAGAAATTGGAAGGTTTTTTATTTTTAGCAAAATTAAATTCAATGCAAGAGCTTTCCTTGTCTTCGAAACTGAAGTACATTTTTTCAATTCCGGTGATCATTTCCGCTTTGGGATATTTTGTTGATATTTATGATTTGTTATTGTTTGGTATTGTACGAATTCCCAGTTTAAAAGCTTTAGGTTTAAATCCTGATACTGACGGAACATTTATTCTTAATGCACAGATGGTAGGATTGCTTATTGGAGGAATATTCTGGGGAGTTTTTGGTGATAAAAAAGGGAGGCTGTCTGTACTGTTTGGTTCAATTTTAGTCTACTCACTGGCGAATATTGCATGTGGATTTTTACCGCATTTCCCTGAGAAGCATTTGGTCTATCAATATGCTGCTTTGAGATTCATTGCAGGCATTGGGCTTGCCGGAGAACTTGGAGCAGGAATTACCTTAGTTTCTGAAAGCCTTCCGAAGAATCTGAGGGCTATTGGGACCTCCGTAGTTGCCGGATTTGGATTAATGGGAGCTGTTGTGGCCCAGCTAACGGTAGAATTAGCTGGCGGCTGGAATATTTCCTACATTATCGGAGGTATTCTTGGAATTTTATTATTATTTCTCAGAATCAGCGTATCAGAATCGGGAATTTATAAGAACATGGAACATCAGTCCGTTTCAAAAGGAAACTTCTTTTCTTTTTTCACCAATAAAGATCGGTTTATAAGATATATCAAATGTATTGCAATTGGTTTGCCTACATGGTATTGCATTGGAATTCTGGCAGTTCTTGCCAATCAATTTGCTCCGGAGCTAGGCATTAAAGATCTTAGTCCTGGAAAAGCCATTATGTGGGCTTATATTGGAATTTCCGTAGGCGACTTGGCCAGCGGATTTATTTCTCATCTTTTAAAGTCAAGGAAAAGAGCCATTCTCATCATGCTGCTTTTTACCATTATCGGAGTTGTTATCATGCTCTTCGGAAATACAGATACAGAAACCAAATATTATATTTTCTGTGTCTGGCTAGGACTTGGAACAGGCTATTGGGCAATGTTTGTAACGCTGGCTGCAGAACAATTCGGAACAAACATCAGAAATACGGCTACGACAACTGTACCGAATATGGTTCGCGGATTTGTTCCTGTAATGATCCTGGCTTTTGACTTTTTTAAAAATGATTTTTCTGTTATTATAAGTGCAGCAATAGTAGGAGCAATCGTGTTCGGGCTCGCACTTTATTCTTCACTGACAATATCCGAAACGCATAACAGAGACCTAGAATTTACAGAATAATTTATGCTGTTTAAAATATTTCTATGAATATTTTCGTTATTAATTTTTAATAAGTTAAACAATATAAATAAATTATCAAATTTAATATTAAATTATGCTTTGAATAATTAATATTTGTTTAACTTTGAGACTGTAATTAAATTATATCACCTTAAAAACCAAATCACAATGCAAAATTTTTTGAAAAACGCCAAGAAATTAAAGAAGTCAGATCTTAAAAACATCGTAGGAGGTGTAGGAGGCGGTGGCTCACTGGGAACTCCTGATCTTTCACTTTGCGGATGCAGCTGTACAGGCGCTGTTACAGGTCCAAAATACTGCTCCTCTTATATCGCTTGTCCACAGGTAATTACCTGCTAATCAACAGAATTATTTCAATTAGAAATAAACATTTCCACATTTAATACGCAAAAGCCTTCTGGTTCTCCGGGAGGTTTTTGTAATGATATATGTAAATTTTTTTTGAGCTTGTTGGTTATTTATAAATCTTCAAAGCTTTTATTGACAAGATATTCCGATCTGCTGTTTTTGGCTTCTCCGATCTTTTGTTTTGTATAGATGCTGTTGTTCCCTGAAAATAAATAAGCAACAATACATGCTATTGCGATATAAACACCGCATTCGGCTCCAAACAGTTCAATCCCCATTAATGTGCAGGCTAACGGAGTATTGGTAGCTCCTGCAAAGACCGCTACGAAGCCCATTCCTGCTAATAAGGAGAATGGAAGAGGGATAACAAGGGAAAGCGCACTGCCCAGTGCAGCCCCGATGAAAAATAAAGGAGTAACCTCACCACCTTTGAAACCTGCGGAAAGTGTAACCACCGTAAAAATCATTTTTAAGGCAAAATCATAGAAAGGAAGTTGTTTTCCGAATGCTTCTTCAATCACAGGAATTCCCAGCCCGATATATCGTGTTGATCCCATTGCAAAAACTGTAACAGCTATGATTATTCCTCCGACAAAGGATCGGAATGGCTGATAATGTATTTTTGATTTGAACAAGGAACTCGCCTTATGCATCATTTTACTAAAAGATGCAGCACATATTCCGAAAGCTATTCCGGCAATGATGCAGTAAACGAATGATGAGAGATCAATTTTAGGGATAAAATCAATATGATAATGCGTGTGCTGTACATTCCAGAGTTTAGTAACCTGGTCTGCTAAAATGGCAGAAGCAAAAGCAGGAAAAATGCCGTTGTATCTGATTTTACCTATTAAAAAAACTTCCAGTCCAAAAACCGCTCCGGCCAGAGGAGTTCCGAAAACCGAACCGAACCCTGCAGCAATTGATGAAATGATCAGAACTTTCCTTTCATTTTGATTTAATCTTAAAAGTCGACTAAACTGATCCGAAATGGCTCCGGCCATCTGCAAGGCTGTTCCTTCACGTCCTGCCGATCCTCCAAAAAAATGAGTGACTATCGTTCCAAGGTAAACAAATGGTGCCATTTTGAAAGGAATAGTTTCTCTGCCAGGTTCATGGATCGTTTCAAGCAACAGATTATTTCCTGCTTCAACGTTTTTTCCATAGTAATAATATAACATCCCGACGATCAATCCGGCCAATGGCAGAAAAGCAATCAGCCACCTATGCTTCTCTCTGAAATCTGTAGCCCACGACAATGATTCTAAAAATCCCGCAGAAGCAGTTCCTACAAGGATCCCGATGATAATACTGATTAACAGCCATTTGATAACATATAATAATGCTGGATATTTCCGTAAGAAAAATCGGGTACGGATTTTTGTTTTTCGGGTGAAAGGTTTTAAATTTTTAGACATAATTTACCTGATCAAGTTACTGTTAATAATCTTTTTAATCAGGCGTCATCAGCTTTTGAAAAGCGGTTGGGCAAGGAAGAACACCATTTCCTTTTTAACGTTACAAATATAAAAATTATTTCAGAAAGAAATCATGTTTAGCAATAAAATCCCGGCTGATGCGAATACTTTCAAACATATCTTTATCGCTGGAATCCTGCTCAAGAAACCAATATTGAAGACCAGCTTTTTCCTTTACTTTAAAGATTTTTTCGAAATCAATGGTTCCGTTTCCGATTTCTGCAAAGTCTTTTGTTTGGACTTTCATATCTTTCACATGCCACAAAGGAAATCTTCCCGGGTATTTTTCAAAATAGCTTATGGGATCAAGCCCTGCTTTGGCAATCCAGTATAGATCAAGCTCCATTTTTACCAAATCAGATGAAGAATGCGTTAAAATAAAATCATAAACATTTTGGTTTTCATCAAATTTTTCAAATTCAAAATCGTGATTGTGATAGGCAAACTGTATTCCCGCATTCTTTGTCATTTCCCCTGATTTGTTAAATAACTCGGGGAGCTTCTTATAATTTTCAATGGTTCTTTCTTCCGGGAAAAGGTAGGAGCACACCATATATTCTGAATTAATAAAATGCAGATCTTCTACGGATTTTCCCCAGTTTTGTAATAAAGTTCCTTGTTCTTTGTGCTGAATTCCCGTAGTATGATGTGAACTGATAACTCTAAATCCAGTATTTTTCAGGATCTCTTTAAACTCATTTCTGTTTTTCCCGAAAAAATTACCGTTGTATCCATAAATTTCGAGTCCGGTAAAGCCTAATGAAGCAAGTTTCTCCATTGTTTTTTCAAGGTCTTCTGCAATAGCATCACGAACGGTATATAACTGAATAGCCAATGTGTTTTTTCTTTTATTTACATTAAAAATTCCACAGGAATATAAGCCTAAAAATCCCAGGGATGAAAGTTTTATAAAGTCTTTTCTAAGCATTACAGGAAAGGTTTCATTTCATCTTCGATCTGTGTCCTCAGCTCCATCAGGCGTTTGGCGTATTGTTCCTGTTGTTTTTCTTCTTGCGTTTCAGGGATCCATTTGGGGACAGGAAGCTTTTTCCCGTTTTCATCAACCGCAACAAAAACAATAATACAATGGGTCTTCTTATCGAATTTCGGCTGTTTCAGGTTCCGTGAAAAAACATTTATCGAAATATGCATGCTTGAAGATCCGGTGTAAATCACCTGTGCTTCTACTTTTACAATTTCCCCGATTTTTATAGGTTCATAAAATCTGATTCCACCGACATACACAGTAACGGAATAGTTTCCACTCCAGGTTGTGGCACATGCATAGCCGGCCTGGTCAATCCACTTCATGACGCTTCCTCCGTGTACATTGCCTCCATAATTAACATCCGAAGGTTCGGAAATAAACTGAAAAGTAATTGGCTTGTTCTCCATTAATCAAAAAATTTGATTAAAGGTATTTATAATTTTTAAAATTTTAGATTAAATCTTACTTTTGAAGGCGAAAAACTTAGTTTTTATCCTAATATAAATTATCATCTTTATGAAAAAAGTATTTCATTTAAATACATGCGATACCTGTAGAAAAATTTTGGCACAGTTTGATCTTACAGACTGGGAAATGCATGAAATAAGAAAACAGCCACTGACGGAGGAAGAGTTGCAGGAAATGTACAATCATACAAAATCTTACGAAGCATTATTCAGCAAAAAATCGACACAGATTAAATTAAGAGGACTTGATATAAAATCTTTAACAGAAAATGATTATAAAGGATTATTATTGGATCATTATACTTTTCTTAAACGTCCGGTTTTTCTTACAGAAGATCAGATTTTTGTGGGAAATGATAAGAAAAATATTGAGGCTTTACAGACATTTTTTGGAGTGAAGTAGCTTTGTAAAGAATTCAAATTTAAAATATGTTTTGAATAGTCTCAAACCTCACAGGTTTTTAAAACCTGTGAGGTTTTTTTGTCAATTGCTTATCGAACAACTTTGATGAAAGTCTCAAACAAATATTTCGCAATCAATAACTTTTCAAAATACTCCGGATTGATTGAGAGAATACAATTTGATTGACTAATAATTCTAGCCCGGATAGGAACGGCATCCTTTATTTTTGGCGGGAGCGAAGCTCCCGCCAAAAATAAAGATATAGTGGATAGCCGGATCAAGCTCCTAAAAAAATAAAACCTGCGACAAAGCAGGTTTTACAGTATTTTAAACTTTGTCAAAAATGTAGACTTTGACGAAGTGATATTACGAGATTACACAAATGGTGCTTTCACCACTTTGGCAGGAATATTCTTATTTCTTACCTGGATGAAAATCTCAGAACCTAATTTAAAATGAGATTTGTCGACATAAGCAAGACCCAAACCGACTTTTTTCATTGGAGACTGTGTTCCTGAAGTTACTTTTCCGATCACGTTTCCTTCTGCGTCTACAACAGGGTAGTCGTGTCTCGGAACACCTTTGTCAGTAAGCTCGAAACCAACTAATTTTCTGGTTACCCCTTCTTCTTTTTGTTTCGCAAAAACTTCTTTAGAAATAAAATCTTTATCAAATTTCGTAATCCACCCTAAGCCTGCTTCTATCGGAGAAGTGGTATCATCGATATCGTTTCCGTAAAGGCAGAAACCTTTTTCAAGACGTAACGTATCTCTGGCAGCCAGTCCGCAAGGGATAATTCCTTCTTCGGTACCTGCTTCGATAATGGCATCCCAAAGAGTTACGGCATCTTCGTTTTTAAAATAAATTTCAAATCCGCCGCTTCCGGTATATCCTGTGTTGGAGATGATTACATCATTCACGCCTGCTACAGATCCAACAGTAAAGTGATAATAAGGAATTTCTGAAAGGTTGGTTTCTGTTAGTTTCTGAAGAATTTCAGTTGCTTTCGGACCCTGAACAGCCAATAATGACATATCGTCTGAAGCATTTGTCATGTTTGCTCCGAAAGTATTGTATTTAGAGATGTGATCCCAGTCTTTATCGATGTTTGAAGCATTGACTACTACGAAATATTTGTCGTCCTCCATTTTGTAAACGATCAGGTCATCCACAATTCCTCCATTTTCATTAGGAAGGCATGAATACTGAGCTTTTCCGTTTTCCAAAGCGTCTACGTTGTTTGTCGTAACGTACTGTAAAAGTTCTTTGGAACCAGGTCCTTCAATGAAAAATTGTCCCATGTGGGAAACATCAAACAGACCTGCCTTTTCTCTTACGGCAAAATGTTCTTCCGTAACTCCGGAATATTGTACAGGCATTTCAAAACCTGCAAAAGGTACGATTTTAGCACCCAAAGACACGTGCTTGTCGTACAATGCTGTCTTCTTCATATTTAATTTTTATTTCTATTTCTTTATTTTAAAACTGTCAAAAGCTTCGTTGAAAATTTTCATATAATTGCCGTTCCAGTATTTCTGGCTGCAATTTACAGATACCAGGTAGAGGTTTTTATCTTTCTGAAATACTTTCGTAAGCCATATTAGCTTTTCTTTTTCATCAAGATATTCGTAAAAATATTCTGTGTATCCTTTTTTACCGCTTTTAGAGGTGACTTTTTTTTCCTCGTCCGCAGATTTGTAAAGCGCAAGAATGAATTTTTTGGTTTCCGCTTTCGGAAGCTTCAGATCGTGATATTCTGAAATAGTGATGGCCCCTATTTGATTAGGAGGAAAGATATTGATTATATCATCATTATTCGTAACTTTCCAGCCGGCGGGATGGCTGATGGAGTAATTTTCACTCTCATAAGTCTCTGTGGGAACAGATTGGGCATAAAACAGTGATCCTAAAAACAGCAGAAACGTAAGAATTATCTTTTTCATGAATTGAAATGGTGTTTATATTCTTCAAGAATAATCTTGAACCATTCTGTAAAATTCTCCGGATGTTCCGACATTTCCTGATCAAGATCTTCAAGAGTGATGTAGCGTACTTCTTCCACTTCTTCTTTATTCAGATAAAATTCGTCTTCGAAAATCCCTACGAAAACGTGATCCAGTTCGTGCTCCCAAAGGCCGTTGCCGACATCAGCTTTATAAATGAAACTGAATTTTTCCGAAAGATCGGCTTCAATTCCGAGTTCTTCTTTTACGCGGCGTCTTGCGCCTTCAAGATAAGTTTCCTCAATTCTGGGGTGAGAACATACTGCATTGGTCCATTTTAATGGAGAGTGGTATTTTCCTGAAGCTCTTTTCTGCAAAAGCATCTCGCCTTTGCTGTTGAACAGAAATACTGAAAAAGCTCTGTGCAAAAGGCCGTTGACGTGTGCCTGCTGCTTTTCCATCGTGCCGGTGATCTGATCTTCAGGATTGACTAAAACTACGTATTCTTCCATTTTTACAAATGTAAGTCTAATAAATGTATTTTGGAAATTTTTGGTTAAACATCATGATTTTTAGATATAACAAAATATGTTGTCAGAATTTTATTATTCGCCAAAAGAATATTTTTAACTTTAATTACAAAAAATAACCGTTTTTATTAAAATTATTAATCAAATATTCAAATGTGGTTTAAAAAATTCACATTTGCTAAGTTTAGCAGGACTTATTGATGTAAAAGCCGTAACTTTGCCATTCAAATTTTTATGATGGAATTAGAGTACAAAGAGCACATTAGCCCTATCCTGAAAGATGGCGTAAAAAACTACCTGATTGATATTGACGGAACCATTACAGAAGATGTTCCGAACGAAGAACCTGAGAGAATGGTTACCTGCGAGCCTTTTCCTGATGCACTGGAAACCATCAACAAATGGTATGATGAAGGACATCAGATCTGTTTTTTCACATCAAGAACAGAAAACCTTAAGCAGATTACCATCGACTGGCTCGACAAGCATGGTTTCAAATATCACAGCGTACTTTGCGGAAAGCCCAGAGGCGGCAATTATCACTGGATCGATAATCATCTGGTAAGAGCAACAAGATACAAAGGGAAATTTACAGATCTTGTTGAAAAGCAGGTAACGATTGAAGTTTTCAAAGAGGAAGAATAAAAATTTAATAAACGGATTAAACGATTAATTTTACCTAACCTTATTCTGTCGTTTAATCTTTAATATAATGACAAAAAATTTTATGAAAGTTTTAGCAAACGACGGCTTGGATCAATCTGGTATTGATGCATTGACTGAGAAAGGTTTTGAAGTAATTACCACAAAAGTTCCGCAGGAGTTTTTGATGGATTATATTAATGAACATAAGATCCGTACTCTGTTGGTGCGCAGTGCAACACAGGTAAGAAAAGATATTATCGACAACTGTCCGTCTCTGGAAATCATCGGGCGTGGCGGTGTAGGAATGGATAACATCGACGTTGATTATGCAAGAGAAAAAGGAATTCATGTGATCAATACGCCGTCGGCTTCATCAGAATCTGTAGCTGAACTGGTTTTTGCCCACCTGTTTTCAGGAGCAAGATTCCTGCAGGATTCCAATAGAAAAATGCCTGTAGTAGGTGATACTGAATTTGCTACACTTAAAAAAGCATATGCCGCAGGTATCGAACTAAAAGGAAAAACCATCGGTATTGTAGGGATGGGTAGAATCGGGCAGGAAGTTGCTAAGATCGCTTTAGGTCTTGGAATGAGAGTCGTTGCAGCGGACAGTAATGTAGGGAAGGCAAGTATTAAAGTAACCTTTTACAATAAACAGTTTATCAATGTTGATATTGAAACAGAACCACTTCAGGATGTCCTTCAGCATTCCGATTTCATAACGCTTCACGTACCGGCTCAGAAAGACGGATATATGATCGGGAAAAATGAATTTGAGATGATGAAAGACGGCGTAGCCATCGTGAACTGTTCAAGAGGTGGCGTAATTGATGAAACGGCTTTAATTGAAGCATTGGATTCAGGAAAAGTTAAGTTTGCAGGGCTTGATGTATTTATCAATGAACCGACACCTTCTAAAGAAATTCTGAATCATCCAAAGATCTCTATGACACCACATACCGGTGCCTCTACACTGGAAGCTCAGGACAGAATCGGGCTTTCTCTGGCAGAACAGATCTCAAGTATTCTACAGATTCAGTAATTGAATGTAACAGAAAAATAGATAAAGCACTTCGGGATGAAGTGCTTTTGTTTTATACGTTGTTTTTAGCTTTTAGCAAATCTCTGATTTCCATCAGCAGTTTTTGGTCTTCAGTAAGTACGGGTGCTGCAGGAGCTTCTTCTTTCGGTTTTTTATTGAGGCTGTTAACCCCTTTAATCAGAAGGAATAATACAAAAGCTACAATAAGGAAGCTGATCACGGAAGATAAAAAATTACCGTACTTTACACCTCCCCATGAAAGTTCTGCAATGTTCTTTACATTAGCCTTTTCCAACGCAGGATTCAGCAGGAGAGGAGTGATGATATCATCCACGAATGATTTTACAATAGCACTGAAAGCAGCACCAATAATCACACCGACAGCAAGGTCGAGAACATTCCCTTTGAATGCAAATTCTTTAAATTCTTTTACAAATCCCATATTATATTTTTTAAGTTTATCTGGAAACAGGGAATTAAGTTACAAAAAAATGTGTAAATATTGATACTTAAATAATATTCTTAATGAATAGGTACCGATTAGGTATAAATTTTATCCTGATATATTATGATAAATCTCTTGGCGTATTACTTTTAAATTTACTTTTTCGTAAATTGCTCTTAAGACATCATAAATAATATTTCAATGAAGATTTTCACAGCAGAGCAGATTCGTAATTGTGATCAATATACCATAAAAAATGAACCGATTTCTTCGATCCAGCTAATGGAACGGGCGGCAGAAGCCTGCGTAGACTGGATTTCCGAAAACTGTAATCATCACAGAAACTTCGCCATATTCTGCGGAAGCGGAAACAATGGTGGTGATGGCTTTGCAATAGCGAGAATGCTGTATCAGAAGGGTTTTGATATCGATATATTTACCAATTCAAAATCAAAATTCTCTCCGGATGCCCTGGAAAATTTTAAACATATCAGAGAAATATCAGGGATAACGGTAAGAGAATTCAAAGAAGCAATGAACTACCGGTTTGACAGCAGAACGGTCATTATCGATGCGCTATTTGGAACCGGGCTTTCCAGAAACTTAGAGAATCAAATGAAGGATCTTGTTGAATTTTTAAACCAAAAAAACAATATAAAAATTTCCATTGATCTCCCTTCTGGACTATTGGCAGATGGTATGTCAGATTCTGCTGCTACCGTTTTAGCGGCTGATTATACCCTCAGCTTTCAATTCTGGAAAAAATGTTTTCTTCATACCGAAACCGGAAAATTTGCCGGAAAAGTTCAGATTTTAGATATTAATTTAAGTCAGGATTATATTGACGAGACAGAAGCTCAGGATTTTGTCATCGATGAAGAACTGATTAAAAATATTTTCAGGGTCAGAAACGAATTTTCACATAAAGGGACGTATGGAAAGATTACTATTGCCGGTGGAAGTTATGGCAAAATGGGGGCTGCGGTACTTTCTGCGAGGTCAGCGCTTAGGACTGGTGCAGGTCTTACTTTTGTGCTCGCTCCCAAATGCGGATATGAAATTTTGCAGACCTCTGATCCGGAGGCCATGTTTATGGAAGGTGGAATCGACTATATCGACAATTTCGAGTTTGATGAAACATCGGTATGCGGAATAGGTCCCGGTTTGGGAACTCACAAAAAGACATCAGAAAGCCTTTTAAAATTCCTGAAAAATTACTCAAAGCCTTTAATTCTGGATGCGGACGCATTAAATATAATTGCTGAGAATCCTGATCATCTTCTTTTAATTCCGCAAAATTCCATCATTACGCCGCATCCGAAAGAATTTGAAAGGCTGTTTGGGAAAACTGAGAATTCTTTTGAAAGAACTTTGTTGGCCAAAAATAAAGCGCATGAACTTCAGATTTATATTGTATTAAAAGATCATCATACGCAGGTTATCACACCGGAAGGAAAGGTGTTCTATAATATTACCGGCAATTCCGGACTTGCAAAAGGTGGTAGCGGAGATATTCTGACAGGCATTATCACCTCATTACTGGCTCAGCAATATTCTGAAGAAGAAGCTGCTCTGCTTGGCGTATGGTTCCACGGAAAGGCTGCCGAGTTTGCTTCCGAAAAGTATTCTAAAGAATCGATGCTGCCTACCGACGTCATTGCTGAATTCGGGAATGTTTTTGCGGAGTTGAATGCGAAGGTTCAGAAGGTTTTATAAGACGAGTAGAATAGACGGACAGAAAATAGATGTGATATAACCTGAGATCAGGATAAGAGATATTTTAAATAATTGATTTTTCAAAATAAAATTATTTTATCGCAAAGAGAAACAAAGAAATGTTTAATTTTTGAAATGCTTTTAAGTTAAACAATGCCACTTCGTTTATAAGAGTAACACAAGAATTTTGTATTACTTTGATAAGTTTTACGCCTTTGTATATCATAAATTTTTAAAAACCATGTGATTAATACTTTTGTTTAGCTTTGCGTGGTATATAAATTATCCTGAACTCAGGTTAATATAAAAAGCAAGCCTGAATAGACTTGCTTTTTTTAACGGCTTTTCCGTAAATATATTTTTTAAATTATTCAGGTTTTTCGTTTTCGGCCTGCGTAATTTTAAACTTCTTAGAAATAATCATGATCACAACACCGGCAATCATAAAAGGAATCGATAGCACCTGTCCTGTGTTTAATCCTCCAAACTGGATGAATTCGTCACCCTGAGGCTCTTTCAGGAATTCTACAAAGAATCTGATGGCCCAAAGAATGATGAAAAACAGACCAAATAGCCATCCCTGCTGGTATTTCTTGTCGGTTTTTCTGTATAATATCCACAAAAGGACAAACAGACATACATATCCGAACGCTTCGAACAGTTGTGAAGGATAACGGGGAACAGTTACTCCGTACTCACTGCTTTGTTGCGGGAAAAGTAAAGCAAAAGGAGAGTTGGGATCTGCCGGCTTTCCGATAATTTCAGAGTTGAAGAAGTTACCCATTCTTACAAAAGCACCACCCAAAGCAACGACGATTCCCAGTCTGTCATATACCCAGAAAGGATTTTTCTTAATGATTTTAAATGAGTAATAAAGAGTGGTAAAGATCAAAGCGATGGTTGCCCCGTGACTTGCCAATCCGGAAAAACCCGTAAAGTGAAATCCGTTTTTGGTGCTGATTGGCAAGAATACACTCCAAAAATCTTCTTTAAACAATTCCGGCTGATAGAAAATAACATGTCCCAGACGTGCTCCGAGAATTGTTCCCACCAATGTCCATGTAAATAAAGGTTCAAGATATTTTTGGTTAACATTATCAATCTTAAATATTTTTGTCATTAAAACATAACCGAATCCGAATGCGAAAATGAACATTAAGCTGTAAAAGTGTAGGGTAATTGGACCAAGCACAATTCCTTTTGAAGGATCCCAGATTTTAAAAGGGGTCTCCAGGCTTACCTGATCTGCGGAAGCGATAGGCTTGTTGGATTTTACCGCGTATTTAAAGGTTTCGATGTTTTCCTTGGTTGCAGGAGACTCTATCAGTCTGAAATTTTTATCCAGGAGCTGGTATTTTGCCTGCTTCAGCTTATCCAGGGTCATAGCACCGAAACTAAAGAATGCGGGCTCGAAATTCGATTCGTTCAGAATAATCAGTACATTCCCGTCTACTTTTCTGTCAGGAAATACATTAAGGTCGCCTAATTCAGTCGTGCTGTATATTTTTACAGGTACGCTGGTGGAGTTGATTTTTAAAGTTCCTTCCGACATTCCGTCCGGATAATTCTGCGCAAATAAACATTGGGTGATCAGCGCAAAAATGACGAGATACATTCTGAAAAAAATATTACTCATTTCTATTTTTTTAGTAGTTTGTTTTAATCTAAATTTTACTTTTTTTTAGTGGAACAGGATCATAGCCGCTTCCTCCCCAGGGATGACATCTTGAAATTCTTTTTATGCCCAGCCAGAACCCTTTAACTGGTCCGTGTACCTGCAACGCTTTTACCATATAATGCGAGCATGTCGGTTCATACCTGCAGTTTTTAGGGAGCAGCGGTGAAATAAACCATTGGTAAAACCGGATAAGAATTACCAGAGGAAAAGTGATTATTTTATTGGCTGTGACTTTCAAAACATTGCAAAAATAGGCTAAAAAATTGGAAATTGGTTTAAATATGTCAGAACTTTCGGCAGTGCGAAAGAGTGTTTGTCGGAGATTTTCCAGGGTTGGTCGATTTGTTGTTTTATACAGTTGATTCAACAGAAATAATAATTGTTGACATAAAAAAATCACCGGAATTTTCCAGTGATCTTGCCTGTTATTTTATTGATCGAAATCAAAATAGAATTTCCTTTCCAGATTGGTTGTTGTTTGCTGCCTCAATCTTGAAACAGATTTCACTCATAATATTTAATTTCTCTGACCCATTTATACAGGTCTTTTCCATCTATGTTTTTGATAATCTGTGTCCAGTTTTTATGCTTGTCGAACGTGTATCTGAAGGTAACTACTGTCGGTTTAATATCTTCTTCTTCACGTCCGAATTTATCCAAATAGTAAAGTTTGGTTATATAATTACCGCCATACTCAAAATTAATGTCATGCCATATTTTATTATTCTTATAAAATGTATTCCGTTTCAACCTTTTTTGATCTTTAGTATAGTCATAAATTTTAGAGAAGATAGTACCCTCATCATAGATATTTTCTTCTTTTACCATTTTACCATTATCATATATAATAAATGAAGATATTTTCCCATTTGTAAAAACGGTTTGTTTTATTATATTTCCCAGTTTGTCATACTCATATTTAAGGTGGCTTTTCTCGGAAACCAATTTGTTTTGGTAGTCGCTTTTATAATCAAAAAATTTTTCTTCAATTACTTTATACTGATTGTCATAAATTTTTATCTGATACAATTTTTTATGATAAATAGAATCTTTGCTTTCAGTATAAGAACGTTCTCCAACTTTTTTCCAAATATCATTTGTTATGATGAAAATACTGTCGGTTTTGGTGATAGTGTCAAATTTTGTAGTCAGCATAGGCTGGAAGTTTTCATATTTACCTACATATTTCTTCATAGGTTCATCTTTCCATTTGGAATAATATTCTTTAAACGTAAAAGTTTTGCTATCTTTTTCATAAAAATAACGGGATATATGCTCTGAATAGCTGTTTTTAGATTTCTTGGTTATCAATCTGTTTAACTTATCATAAGTATAATCATAATCATCTACAATTTCTCCCGATTTGTAGTACCATGTTTCTTTTGTAATATTATGGTTTTTATCATAATAAGTTTCATTATTAATATATCTGCAAAAATCTGACTCAAACCAAGATCCCGACATCCTTTTCCTTAAATTATCAGGTCTCATAATAGTAGCATGACCATACTCATTGTCACCTTTCATAAAAGTAAACGGACCGGAATCATTTAGAAAAACTACGTATTCTTTTACGAACTTTGGCTTGCCCAAAACCGTATCTTTTATAATTTGAGCGTTACCATAAACAGAGAGAAACAATAAAATAAATAAAGTTTGTTTCATATTTTGTTATTTTAAAAGCCTTCGAAGAGGCTTGTTTAATTCTATTTCTTCTTTCCTATGGTATCTTTTTGTCCATAAGTTTTGTAATATTCTACTATGAGGCACAAAACTAAGAATATTCTTAACATTATTTTCATCTCCTGTATACTCTGATATCTTTTACTATTTTGTTTCCATAAAAAGTTTTCTCAGCGTTGGTAAAAAAGAAATGATGTGGTACGCCTAAAGTATCTGTTTGACTGATAGGAATATTAGTTTGCCATTCAATAGATAATGTAATCGCATTATAAAAAGAAAATGCTTTTTCACAAAAATTAAAACTGGTATTTTTAATAATATTTTTATTACTTCTAATAGGTAGACTCCAAACCGTTTAGGTTGTATTTGGTTCATATCGTTCAAAAGTTTAGAAAATGGTTGCCCGATATAATTGGCTTTATTCATTTCAAATTGCTTTATATATTACATTGTATGGCAGCGGTATCCCAAGACTCAATTACCAGGCAGAAACTGCCACCCTCAACAACCTGATCCGTGACTGGGAAAATAAGCCGGAACTGGTGTATGCCATTGCCTTTTTTGATTTATCAGATTGGGTAAATGAGCTCAAAGATGCCAAAGGTCAGTTCAATGCAAAATTTCTTTTCCGCACCCAGGAATATGATGATGCGAATCCGGATCCGATTAAATCGAAAAGGGAAGAAACCAATGCCGCTTATTATGCATTACGCGACCGTATCAATGCGCTTCATCTGCTGACGGAAACACCGCTGTCGCGTTATTCCACAGTGATCAATCAGTTCAATGCGCTATAATGTATTGCTGGTGAAACGAAAGGATACGACCACTTCAGAGAGTGATCAAAAGTCTCCTTTAAAGTAATAAAATATTAATAACACGTTGTGCATTGATTCATTTCGTCACTTCGATTAGATTTTGAAAAAATCGTATTGAGAAGTTGGTTTTGAGGATAAATTTCATTCTCGATCCATTTTTTCTTCAAATCAGAATATGTATATATGAAGTCTATTTAAGCTTTTTATATGACCACAAACCGAATGTTCGACGGAGTCAAAAGTCACAAAAGATAAGCTCAATTTTATCTAAAGTTGATGACGACAAATGAAAAAAGGGCACAATAGTCTTAAAAAATCTTCGATTTTTATTCTTTTGAAAACTTTGATTATTCTAATCATTGCGTTAAGATTATCTTTTGTTTTTGTGGTTAATTCTGCAATTAGTTTAAACAAGCTTAACGCTATGTTCGCGAAAGTCTTATCGTTTTATGCATATTCTTTCGAGCGCAAAGGCGCTTTGCTCGGCAAATGATAGCAACTCCTAATGATATAAATCCTGATGGCTGAGGTTACTAGAAGCTACCAGGACACTACCAATCTGAGACACTCTCACTCTCAAATCCTAAAACCCTTCAACCTTCATCTCACGTTTGTCATTCTGAATATAGCAAAGCGAAATGAAGAATCTCTTGAAGTTATTAACGCTATGGCCGCAAGAACATTACTGTATGCATATTTTTTTCGAGCGCAAAGGCGCTTTGCTCGGCAAATGATAGCAACTCCTAATGATATAAATCCTGATGACTGAGGTTACTAGAAGCCACCAGGGCACTACCAATCTGAGACACTCTCACTCTCAAACCCTAAAACCCTTCAACCTTCATCTCACGTTTGTCATTCTGAATGTAGCAAAGCGAAATGAAGAATCTCTTGAAGTTATTAACGCTATGGCCGCAAGAACATTACTGTATGCATATTTTTTTCGAGCGCAAAGGCGCTTTGCTCAGCAAATGATAGTAACTCCTAATGATATAAATCCTGATGACTGAGGTTACTAGAAGCCACCAGGGCACTACCAATCTGAGACACTCTCACTCTCAAACCCTAAAACCCTTCAACCTTCATCTCACGTTTGTCATTCTGAACGTAGCAAAGCGAAGTGAAGAATCTCTTGCAGTTATTAACGCTATGTTCGCAAAAGTCTTATCATTTTATGCATATTTTTTTCGAGCGCAAAGGCGCTTTGCTCAGCAAATGATAGTAACTCCTAATGATATAAATCCTGATGGCTGAGGTTACTAGAAGCCACCAGGACAGTACTCATCTAAAACACTCCCACACTCATATCCTAAAACTCTTAAACCATCCTCTTTTTTGCAAGATGATTACATCGAACGTCACAAGCACCATGCAAGGTAGCTTGCAAGCATCATGCAAGGTACGTCACAAGCATCGTGCTAGCCTCGACACAATCATCTTGCTCTGTACGGTCAGTTCATCTCGACTTGCCAACCCCTCATGCATCAGGCGGTCAACATACCCTTGACCGGGCGGTCAACACTCCTTTGACCGTTCGGTCATCGCATCCACAACAGTACGGTCAACACCACATTGACAAACAGTAGCAAATTACAAAAAACCTTTTTTAAAGACGATCTCGTAAAAATGCAAAGCTCCATTCTATATACATAAAATGAAGCTTTGACTAAGTAAATGAAAAACAAGGTATCTTTATATCGCAGGACCAGCTGCGTCTTTTATTTCTTCCAGAAGTTTCTTCCTCTCACGGAGTCTTCTTCTTGCAATCACCGATTTCCCGGTGAGCATTCTTATAAATCGTACATATTCGAAACGTTCTTTTCCGAAATGATGGGTAAAAACATAGATCAGAATACCGATACCAGCCAGAATAATATATCCGAATATTTTTTTTGAAGCGATAATAATGGCGTTCAGCTGAATGAGCTTCATGTTGGCCGCAACATTCTGCGGAGTCACCGTCATTCCGTCTAAATACACTGCCAGATCCCCAACGGCTACTACCTGAAAACGGTACTGAAACCATGAATAGAGAGCCGAAAAAACACCTACCGCGAGAAATGTCCTCCATACCAGCACAAGGCCGATGGCTGCAAGCATTTCATCCATTTCCAATTTGTCAAGGGTATAAAACCATACTGAAATGAAGAGCGCTCCCATTCCGTATCCTTTCAGAAACATCGGTAGGTACCAGTAATTATAGCTGAATTCCAGCACCATGGAGAAATACATGACGATGGCGTACCCCAGCATCGCTGAAAATCCTGAAAAGATGTACATTTTTAATGGAATTTCTTTTTTAAACCAAAAGATGGCTGTCACACCTGCCAGTATTAATCCGGGAATCATTAAGAGATTAAGCCCAGCATTCGTTAGCTGATCATATCCTAAAACACCTACAGCAAAAGTATTCTGAATAGAAGTTGTCCCCAAAAACATCCCCAGACACAGAAGCATGAACAGCCCGTGTTGTACATTATTTTTAGTAAATATCTTAAAGGATAAATATGGCCTTTTTAAAGTCAGCTGACGTATCGCAAGCAGTGCAAAGCTTACAAGAGCTGCTATTGTGGCGTTGATGATCTTATCTGAATTAAGCCAATCCTGTTGTTTTCCAAATGAAAATACATATGCCGAAAACATAAAGGTAGACATAAAAAGTAAGACACTGAGCCAGTCTATATAATGCAACGGAACCTTTAAGGCAAAATACTTATCATGCATAAAAATCCAGTGCAGAAGAGCCAGAATGAAACATCCTACTGCCGCCATGATGTAAAAGTGCTGCCAGTTGTAACGGATGGAAATATCCACCGCATAATAAGCAACGATCTGATTAAGGACGAGAACAAAAGTATAAAATGCCCCATAAAACATTCCTCGGTTACCAATCATCGCCATCAGCGGAAGAAAAAGCTCAATAGTCACCATCATCTTTAAAAACCCGATAACCAATGAGCTGAACACAAAGATCATAGGATCATACGTCGTGGAATTCAGGTAGCTTAATAATCCCAAAAGCACCAGCAAAACCACCAATTTATCACGGACCTTAAATCTCATTTTCATTCTGAGCACGATGGGCATACAGGCGCCCATTCCGATGGTAGTGGCATAATTGGCCCACATAAAATATTCGGTCATTGCCCCGGTACCACTGACAAGATAGCTGATGTTTCCCGTGTACACCCCACCCAGCGGCATCACTACCGCGAGCAGCAACACAATAAGAAATAGCTGTAGAGGCTTGGGAACCCAGTCGTTGTATAGTCCTTTGTTGTACATAGATTTAGGTTAGAGGTTGAAGGTTGAGGCTGGAAGTTCGAAGGTAAAATGTTTTCCTTTTCATAATTCACTTTTCACATTTCACTTCTCACCATTAATTCTCACATTCACATTCATTCCTGCGCTCAGCTTATTGAGATCCGCTTTCTTATTGGATTCGGTAAACTCTATTCTTACCGGAATTCTCTGCTGAACTTTGATAAAGTTCCCGGTAGAGTTATCCGTCGGAACACTGGAATATCTTGAGCCTGTCGCGGCAGAAATAGCCGTTACAACACCTTCAAATTTTTGTCCGCGCAGTGCATCTACGGTCATCATCAGCTTTTCACCGATCTTGATATCAGGCATCTGGCTTTCAAGGAAATTGGCAGTTACCCATTTTTGTCCGTTTAATACAATCGTCGCTACCTGCTGCCCCGGCTGTATCAGCTGACCTTCAGAGATCGTTCTGCGTCCCATTACTCCGTCATAGGGCGCCGTAATCACGGTATAGGAAATATTGATCTTTGCCATATCCAAAGCAGCTTTTGTTCTTTTAATCTCCGCATCATTGATTCCCAATTTGCTTTTCACCTCTGTGGTAGAAAGATTTGCAGACTGTTTCTGGTTAACTAAAGTTTCATAGGCAGCTTTCTGTGCATCATACTCAGTTTTTACCTGATCGTATTGTTGTCTGGTCACTGCTTCCGAAGCCAACAGGTTTTTGTAACGGTTGAGATTCTGTTCAGCATTCCAGAGTCTTGCTTTAGCTCCGGCAATATTGGATTCCATCACACTGATATTATTGGAAACTGTATTTACGGAAGAACTTGTAGCCGTTCTCTGTGCAAGAGCATTCTGATAAGCTGCTTCTGCCTGCCCCAATTGGGTAAGAATCTCACGGTCATCAAGGATCACCAGGGTGTCTCCTTTTTTTACCTTTTGATGTTCTATGAATTTTATTTCTTTGATATAAGCTGAAACCCTTGTGTTGATAGGATTAATGAATTCCTCCACCTGTGCTGCTTCTGTATATGTTTTATCTCCTACATGAAAATATTCGCGCACCAGCCAGAACAGTCCGAAACCGATCACTACAAAGACGATGATATTGGATATGATGGCTCTTATTCTGTTCTTTTTATTTTGTTTCTTTTTTGCTTCTGTACTGGATTGTACCTGGGCAGAAGATGTATTCTGTATATTTTGTTCCTTGTTTTCCATTGTTTTATTCACCTTTTAAAAATTATAATGTTCCCGTAGATTTCAGAAGATTGTAATATTGATACAGCGTGTTGATCTCTGCATTGGCATAATCTAATTCCGATTGCAGTTTCTGGTTTTGTGCATCAATCATTTCTGCCTGTACCGCCAATTGGTTAAGGTATTTTGCCTCGGTAATTTTATAGTTTTCTTCAGCCAGTTGTTTGGCATCATTAAGAATTTCAGCCTGCTGAATGGCTTCCTGATATTTGATATAGGCGGCATTCACAGCCATATCCACATTCTGTTGGGTCAGTGTTACGGCATCATTCGCCTGGTTTTTCTGAAGTTCTCCCAGCTTTACTCTTTCTTTGGTTTTATATAAATTATCAATATTATAGCTCAAAGAGATTCCGGTCTGCCATCCTCCCGAATACATATCGATTACAGGATTTCTCGTAGTGATAGGTCTCTGTAAAGTATATCCTCCAAAACCTGAAACCGTAGGCATCTTGTCGGTTTTAATAATTTCGATATTCTTATCGGCCACATTAACATTGGTTTGTGCAGATTTCAGCAAAGGATTGTTGTCATGGGCAAGATTCAGGTAATACGCTATTCCGATTCCGGATTCTTTGTTTTCCAGACTTTCAATGGGAAGAATTTCAGTATCTGCAGGAAGGCCTAGGGCAATATTCAGGTTATAATTAAGGATTTTTCTGTTGTTCACCAATGTAAGAATTCCCTGATCTAAATTTTTAATAGCAAGCTCACCACGGATGACTTCGTTTCGGGTTACCATTCCCTGCTGATAGAATTTCTGAATGTTTTTAAGACGTTCCTGAGCCAGTTTCTTGTTACTTTCAAAAACCTGCTGTTGATTTAAAATTTTATAAACGTCGAGATAGTTGGAGATCACCAGGAACTTTATATCCTGCTTATTCTTTTCGAGGTCTAATTCAGAAAGCTGCTCACGTAGTCCCGCCAGTTCAATCGATTTATTGACTAATCCACCTTTGAAAATCAGCTGGGTAGCCTGAACACCATACGTGCTTCCATAATGAGGAATCTGAACGTTTGTAGACTGCGAAAAATCTTTATCAATCACCACCGCATCACCTAAATAAAACTGACTTGTAGAAGCGGTAATATTGGGAAGTTTCTGAAGTTTTACGACATTGGTATTCTGTTTTGCAATATCAATATTCTGCGCCGAGACTTTCAGCTGCTGATGATTCTGAAGGGCAAGTTCTGCCACTTCATTCGCCGTCATCTGTTTTATTTCCTGTGAAAAAAACAGCGCAGGAAAGACTGCTATCATAAATGACAGCACTGTTTTTATATTCTGTACCATTTTACCTTGTTTTACGAATGCAAAGTTATGGCACGAACAAACTCAAACAAATGTTTGAATTTTGGAAAAAGATGTTCAAATGTAAGATTCTAACTTTCGAACTGATTTCTGTACTGTGTGGGGCTTTCGCCTAAATGTTTTTTAAAAAAGTGTGAAAAAGAGTACTGATCACTAAAACCGAGCATTGCGGAAATTTCAGAAACAGGCTTATTAGAGGAATTTAAAAGGACTTTCGCTTCATTGATAACAATCAAAGCGATGATCTCGCTTGCCGACTTACCAGTAACAGCTTTAACGACAGAAGAAAGATGTCTGGTTGTAATCGACTGGCGCCCGGCATAAAACTCAACGCTTCTTTCAGTGTTGTGGTATTTTGCCACGTCATTGAGAAAAATAAAAACAATTTCTTCCTGTCTCGACATCTGGTTCATGGCAGTATTGTCTTCTTTGGAAATAATACCGGCCATCTGGTAACAGAATACAGAAAAAAGATGCTCTACAATTTCTTTTTTATAGGTCATCTCCGTATCAGAATCGAGGATATATTTTAAAAAATTAACACTTTTCCATACGACTTCCATTTCATCAGCATGAAAAGGGACACCAATATTCATCTGCTGGCGGAAGTACCTGTACGTAATTAATCTGTTGAATTTTAACGATAGTGCTGAGATAAATTCTCTTTTGTAAGAAACCATCCTCGACTGAAAATCATCGCTTACAGAAATCATTTCATAGACCGTTTGCGGGTCTGTTACCATAAACATATTGGCAGAAAGCTCCAGATCACGGAAAGATTGCTTTAGCTTAATGGTTCCTGTTTTAATAAAGATAAATGCAGGATTATCTGGCCGGAAAGGCTTGTCGACAGCAATTCTCTCGAAAATATTATGTTGCGTAAAAATCTCAACCCCGAATTTTTCTAAGACAGACATAAGACAAATGTAAGCAATATGTCGAGTGATTACAAAAATTTATTATTTTAGTAATTCCCAAATTACAGCTATGAGAAAAATTGATTTGCTTTTCGCAGAGTATAGTGAAAGCCACAGAAATTCTACTAATAAACTGATTCACTGGATCTGTGTTCCGCTTATTTTCTGGACGATCCTTGGCTTTATTTCACTTATCCCGTCAAAATCGATATGCTTTATCTACATTGGTTGCATCAGCTATGTAAGCCTTGCTGCAATGGCTTTAGTTACGATCTTTTATATAAGACTTTCTGTTCTTATCAGCATCGTGATGCTTATTATAATGGTAATCATGGAAAGTTTTGCGTATGGAATCAATATTCGGTTCAAAGAAAATTCATGGATCGTCTATCTTTCGGTTTTCATTGTCACCTGGATCTTACAATTTGTAGGACATAAAATTGAAGGAAAGAAACCTTCCTTTCTTAAAGATTTACAGTTTCTTTTAGTGGGACCAATCTGGCTGCTAAGTTTTATCCTTAAGAAAATTGGAATCAGATATTAGAATTCTTGGTAAGGAAGATAAAAAGGACGACGGCATCACACTTCAAGCCTGATTACTCTTCCAGAGCATATACTGCAAAACTTGCGAGCCAGTGATCACCTCCGTAATTTCCCTGGAAAAGTAGAGGAAGTCCGTTATTTAAAAAAGTTATTGCTGTTTTTTGAAATTCTTTCTTTAGAGGATGATTAGCAGGAAGTGATTTTGCGATTCCTTTCATACACCATGCTTTGGTGAAAGACAGCCCTACCAGATGTACCGTTTGATAATCAGACAAATCGCTTACCACAGGAATCTTTTCTATATTTTCAATACCGCGTTTATCGTAAAATCTGTTCAGCCATTGTACATATTCAGCCATCGGTAACACCCTTCTCATCAGATCCGCAATTTCAAGGCTCGGAGAAAAGAAATCCGAACCGTCCGGTTCAAGGTAAGCCGGAGTTTTTTCATCTTTCAAATAAAAATATTTTGCTTTTTCAATAAGCTGGTTTTCAAATTCTTTATCTCCTGTTGCTCTTGCCCAATCGATTGCAAAAGCCATGGCAAAAGCCGTATTAGGATGAACTCCCGTTCTGTTCGGGTAAGTCTGCTTAGGTAAATAGGTTTTCCAGGCGTTTAAAATTTTATCTGTCAAAGGTTTAAGATTCTGATGCCAGATTTTAGCTTTGGGATGATTCCATGTGGCTAATTCTTCGTCAAGTTTGAGTAACCATGCCCAGCCATACGTTCTTTCAAAAGTTCCTGTCAGTTGGTATTTTGTAAAATAATCTGCTTCTGCCTGCAGATTTTCCTTTCTGAACGAATTGTCGAGAATATTTTCGATGTCTTTTGCGATCGATAAATCATTTTTTGATTTTAGGAGCCGAATCAGCATCCAATGTCCGTGTACCGAACTATGCCAGTCGAAACATCCGTAAAAAGCAGGATGCAGTTCTTTAGGACTTAAGGGAACTTCACTAGCATTATTAATGATATGCGCCGTTTTATTAGGATACTCCTGAGTAATGCAGTGAATCGGCTTTTCAGCTAATTTTACCGCCATTTCATCGGTAAGCATCGGCGCTTTCTGAGCAAACATCAGAACAGAAGGAAAAATAACGACTAAGAGACTTCTTTTCATTGACTAAAAATATAAAATTATTTCAAGTTTATGTTCTAAAAAATTAATCGAAATTGTAATCTAAACGAGTTTGAAGAAAACGGACTGGATATAAAATCAGAGGTAGAAATTCCTGTAATTTATGACGAGAAAAAGTTTGATTTAAATTTCAGAATTGATATTTTGGTGGAAAACAAAGTTATCTTAGAATTAAAGTCTGTAAAAAGTATTGAAGTATTCATTGCAAGCAATTGCAGACTTATTTGAAACTTTCAGATAAAAAACTAGGATTACTTATCAATTTTAATACAACAAATATTTTGGATGGAATTAAAAGAGTTGTGAATAATTTATAATCTTCTCTCGCTGAGTTTGAAGATCAAGCAGATATTATTTTAATTTTAATCTGCGTCATCAGCAAAATCAGCGAGAGATTATAATCAACTAATAACTGATTTTATTTTCCTAGCACAAATACAGCCGGGATTTTGTGGAGTTCCGGTTTTTGTTTCTGCCATTCTTTTATTGTTTTGGTTTTGATAAACTCATGCTCCGGATCGTTGATATTGGCAGCGATACAAAGCTTTGTATTCGGTGATAAAAACTTGCAGAGATCTTCAAAAAGCTGGTTGTTCCTGTAAGGTGTTTCCATAAAAATCTGTGAATATCCTGTCTTTTGAACCAGGCTTTCAAGCTGAAGAATCTGTTTTTTCTTTTCTCCTTTATCAATCGGCAAATATCCGTTGAATGTAAATTCCTGACCGTTGAAACCACTCGAAATCAACGCTAGAATAATCGAAGAAGGTCCGGAAATCGGGATTACCCGAATATTCTTTTCGTGGCACCATTTCACGATTAAATTACCGGGATCAGCAATACATGGAAGCCCGGCTTCGGAAAGCAATCCAAAATCCTGGCCTTTCAGCATCAGCTCCTGAGCTTCTTTGATATCAGCATTTTCCGTGTACTTATCTAAAAGAAAAAGTTTCAGATCCGATTGTCTTTTTTGCGGGGCAAAAAATTTAACAACCTTCCTCGCCGTTTTTTCATTTTCCACAAAAAAACAGTCGGTTTGCATGATGTAATCTTTTATCACAGGTGAAAAGTGTGTGATAGAAGTATTTTCGGAAAGGTAAGCTGGAAGTAAAAAAAGCATTCTCTTTATTTTTAATGTAAAATTTCTTTTAAAATTGATTCGCATCCACGATCCAAAAGCTGGAAAACATCCTCAAAATCCGTCATATCACCCCAATACGGATCCGGGACTTCAGCGTTCTGATGATCGCCCAAAGCTTCCAGAAATAAAGAAACTTTCTGTCTCTGATCCTCATTTCGTGCTTTTGAAACGACATCTGCCAATACATCTACATCCATACAGTAGATTTTATCAAATATCTCAAAATCATTTGCGATGATAGACCTTGATCTCTGCTTTGAAATATCGATTCCGTGATGAGCTGCAGTTTTTATAGCTCTTTTATCAGGATGCTCACCTTCATGAAGTGAAATCGTTCCCGCAGAATCTATTAAGAAATCTTTAGGTGCTTTAGCTTTCATTATTCCTTCGGCAAGAGGGCTTCTGCAGATATTTCCCAGGCAGACCATCAGTATTTTCATGGCAATATATCGGTTAAAATTTAATTTCAGACAAAACTAAATAAAAAATGAAGAATAAAATTATTCTCCATTTTCATTATTATTAAATTATTTCTTATTGTTTAATTCTTTCAGATAATTCCTTAACGTATTTTTTAACCTCCTTGTCGATTTTAGAAACATCTTTAATGGTTTCGCAGGCATACATTACCGTAGAATGGTCTTTTCCTCCCATTTCTTCGCCGATCTTTGTGAAAGTGGCATTTGTTAATTCTTTAGCAAAATACATGGCCAGCTGTCTCGGAAGAGCAATTTCTCTTTTTCTTGTTTTTGATAAAAGCTGCTCTCTTTTAATTCCGAAATAATCACAAACCACTTCCTGAATGTAAGGAATATTGATGATTTTTTTCTGATTGGCCGCAATCTTATTGATCGTGTCCTTTAATAATTCAAGACTCAGGTCTGATTTATAAATAGTAGAATATGCAATCACAGAATTGATCACCCCGATAAGCTCTCTCACATTTGTCTTGGCTTCAGAAGCAAGGAAATCTAGCATATCATCAGTCAATACGATACCATCTCTGCTTAATTTATCAACGATAATCTGCTTACGGGTGCTGTAATCCGGAGATTTGATCTCTGCAGAAAGCCCCCATTTGAAACGGGAAACAATTCTGTCCTGAATATCCATAATATCAGCCGGAGCCTTATCAGAAGTAAGAATAATCTGTTTTCCGTTCTGATGCAGATAATCGAAAATATGGAAGAAGCTATCCTGAGTGGCAGACTTCCCGGAAAGGAACTGGATATCATCAATGATCAGAACGTCCACCATCTGGTAAAAATTGGCAAATTCTGTCTGTTTATGTGCTTTTGCCGCAGAAATAAATTGCTGAATAAATTTTTCTGAAGACAGGTACAGAACCACTTTGTCAGGAAACTGACTTTTTACTTCCAATCCAACAGCCTGGCCAAGGTGGGTTTTTCCGACACCGTATCCACCGTATAAGAATAATGGGTTAAAAGCCGTTGCACCCGGTCTTTTGGCAATAGATCTTGCCACTGTCGCCGCAAATTTATTGCTTTCTCCTTCTACATAATTATCAAAAGAGAAATCAGATTTTAAGTTGGAATCAATATTTACCTTTTTAATTCCCGGTACTACAAAAGGATTTACAATGTTGGATGAAAAACCCTGAGGCATCGTTTCCTGAACTTTTGGAGTAGGAACTGTCTTTCCTTTCATATTCATGGTAACGGGCTTCTCTAAGCCGGCAGGCTTATTTTCCATTACAGAATACCACAATTTAACACCTTTTCCTATATTTTTCTTCAGGGCAGCAGAAAGCAAGGACAGGTAATTATCCTCTATATATTCCTTGTAAAAATCACTCGGGACCATCAGCGTAAGGTTATTGTCAACCAAAGAAATTGGCTGTACCTTATCAAATAGCAAATCGAAAGATTTTTCAAGCTTTTTAAGATCAGAATTATCTTCAGCTGCGTTTAGATTATCGCGCATGAACTGAAGGCACTTCTGCCATGTCAACATTAAATTTTCATCCATAATTTATGCCCCGATTGTTCTTTGTTAGTATTATTGTTTGGAAGGAAGACAAAGGTCTAAATTTTTTATTTTAAAAAAAAATATTGCGCTTATTGATTATTTAAAAATATATTTGTATGTATAATTGAGCGATAATAATGATACACACAAAGCACTCATTACGAGTCCGTTACGGAGAAACCGACCCCATGAAATACGTTTACTACGGCAACTACGCAGAGTACCTCGAAATTGGAAGAGTAGAACTTTTCAGAAGCATCGGAATGTCGTATAATGAGATTGAGAATCAAGGAATTTGGCTGCCCGTTTCAGAGTATAAAATTAAGTATTTGCGTCCTGCTTATTATGATGAAAAACTGGAAATACACACCTATATAAGAAAAATACCGGGCGTAAGAATAGAATTCGATTATGAAATTTTTAATGAAGAAAATATTAAAATCACCGAAGCTTCCACTACTCTGTTTTTCCTTGATGCCACAACCAATAAAGTAGTAAAATGTCCGGATTATCTTATGAAACTTATCAAAGAGAACTGGAATGAATAAATTTCAATCATAATAAAAAAATAATGAAGATTGCATTTTTAGGTCCTGAGGCCAGTTTTACACAGCTTGCAGCGATTCAGCTTTTTCCAGATCATGAACTTGTGCCCCAGCCTAATATATTAGACTGTTTTATTGCCGTGGAAAAAGGTGAAGTAGAAAAAGCAGTTGTCCCACTCGAGAATTCTATTGAAGGAACAGTATCTATGACACTCGACTATTTATACAAAACGCCTGGCATCAGAATACAGGCAGAAGCTGTCATGCCGATTGCCCATCACCTGATGATTCATCCTGATTCTGACCCGGGACGTATTGAAAAAATATATTCGCACCCCCAGGCATTGGCCCAGAGCTTTCATTTTCTGGACAAACATTTTAAAGATGTTCAGAAACAGGATTTTTCCTCCACTGCCGCCGCGGCAAAACATGTCGTGGAAAATCCTGAAAGAAATTTGGCTGCCGTTGCCAATCAGTTTGCTGCAAACCTTTACGGGCTGAAGATTATTCACCATAATATCCAGGATTTCGAGCAGAATCATACACGATTTATCATCCTCTCCAAAGATTCAGGCAGTTATGAAAATGAAGGCTTAAAGATTCTGGGTGAAAAATCCGGACTTCTTATTACATTACCAGAAGACCACGCAGGTGGACTTCATCAGGTATTATCTGTTTTTGCATGGCGAAAGATGAACCTCAGCAAAATAGAATCCAGAACATTAAAAACAGGATTGGGAAATTATTTCTTTTATATCAATGTGGTTGGAAAATGGGAAACAGCATTACACCTGAATGCCCTGGAAGAGCTGAAAGCGCTGGATGCAGAAGTTTACTTTTTAGGAAACTATAAAGAATTTAATTTAGAAAGTTAAAATTACTCTGTTTGCGATTTGTATGGTCGAATTATCATACATACTTAAAAAAACATTGGTTATATTTGAGAATATCAAAACCGGAAAACATGTATATCCTGGTCATCATCTTAATTATAATCGTTATTTTTCTTTTTACCCAGCTGAGTACAAGAATCAGGAATCTGGAAAACGAAATTTCTGAGATCAGAAAAATACAAGCAGAAAAACAAAAGGAAGAAGAAAAAGAAATTGCTGAAACAGTAATTTTTGCTGAAGAAAAGCCAGATATAGCACAGGAAATTCCTTCTGAAGTTTCCGATGTTAAAGAGCAGCCGAAAGACCGGATCAGGCCGGTGTTTGAGTTTTTACAACAGAATTCCCTGACGATTACCGGCATCTTTACACTAGTGCTGGGAATCGGATATTTCGTAAAGTATGCCATTGATAAAAACTGGATCGGTGAAATATCAAGAGCAGGAATAGGATTTGCCGTGGGTGTAACAATCATTGCCATGGGTCATTTTCTGCGTAGAAATTATACAGTATTTGCTTCCATAATTACAGGCGGCGGTATCGCAATTTTATATTTTACCACTACGATTGCATTTCGGGAATACCATCTTTTTGCACAAAGCACAGCATTTTCCGTTACGTGTATCATCACTGTTCTTTCAATACTGCTTTCTTACTACTATAAAAGTGAAATTCTCATCATCTTTTCTTTGTTCGGAGGATTCCTGGCGCCGCTGATGATCAGTACGGGGCAGAGTAACTACCCGTTTCTATTCACTTACATTAGCGTGATCAATATTGGGATGCTGGCAGTAGCGTTTCTGCGACAGTGGAAAAGTATTGGATGGATCTCTTTTATTTTCACATACCTATATCTTTTTTACTGGACGCTTGAAAAAACCGAGATCATTACGATTTACTTTTATATAGCAAGTTATATTATTTTTTACGTGTTTGCATTGCAGAGTTATTTCAGGAAACAAAGCTTATCATCCCGGGACATTTTAATGCTTGTTCTTATCAATTTTACCAGCATCATTGGCACGGTATATATTTTTAAGCAATTACAGTATGATCCTGTTATTATATTCCCGGTCAGTTTTGGTTTTCTTAATTGCATTCTGCTTTACCGGGAATGTGCAGAAAATAAATCCAGCCTCAGCCATTCTGTATTTTCAGGAATGGTGGTGAGTCTTATTACGGTAGCGGTAGCATTGCAGTTCCGGGCACATTTGATTACCAGTGTATGGGCCGTTGAAGCCACGCTTCTTTTGTTTATCTGGAAAAAAAACAATCTCCGGATTTTCAAAATCTTCTTTTACATCCTCTTCCCTCTTGTAATTATTGCTCAGATGATGACCTGGGCAGAATATCTTGATGCAAAAAATCTTACCCCTGTTTTCAATCCGATATTTCTGACGAGTTCCGTAACGGTATTCACTACGCTTGTCAATTTAGTTTTATTGAGAAAACTCCCCGAAAGTAAACTGCACGACAACAGCTTTTTTGAAAACCTTTTCACTTCGGTGAGCTTCGCCATAGTTTACGTAGCATTGCTGCTGGAAATTTTATATCAAATTTCGGAAATGCCTCCGATCATTATTTTCAGTACTGCGATGCTTTTCAGTATCTGCTATATTTTTACCATTTTGCTTTTCAGGAAAAAACTGGAGATCCGTCAGATGCTGGAAATCGCCCTTCTCTATATCTTTTTATCTCTGATTATTTTTAATACCGTCATCTCCGGAACCGGTATCGTAAGCCATATTGTAATGAAAAAGCTGGATATCCAATATTACTTTTTATATGGATTGTATCTGCTTCCGCTACTTTATACAACATTAAAAATTTTACGGGATTCCGCGTTCTTCCAGATAAGGCTTTCCTATTGGCTCCTTACTGCAACTATTGTCATTGCCGTAAGTATGGAATTTTATCATCTGTATATACTGCTTTTTGCTAAAGCCATACCTCAGGTGCCAAAACTGCAGACTCATTTCAGCCTTCTATATCTGCCGATTATCTGGGCAGTGCTCGCAAGTATTTTTATTTACATAGGATTAAAAAGCAATGCGCGGGAATATGGGAAGGCAGGATTTGCCCTTCTGGTTGTAATGATTTTGAAATTATATCTCCACGATGTCTGGAAAATGGATAATGTTTCAAGAATTATTGCTTTTATTATCCTCGGGATCATTCTGCTTCTCAGTTCATTCCTGTTTCAGCGATTGAAGAATCTATTGAAAACGATTGTTGAAAAAAAAGATGATGAGCCTGAAAACAACCACCATGAATTATAAAAAAATGTTTATTTATAAATATTCTTTAAATTATTTTAAAAATCCATTCGCACTTTACAAAAAATAACTATATTTATCAAGTATTTAATAAGACTTATTGTAAAGCATTATGAAAAAATTATTCTACTCTTTATTACTGTTGTCATCTGCTACATTATTTGCCCAGAAAAATGTTTCCGCAAAATTTGCAGTGGCCGGTGATACTGTCGGAACGGTAGATCTCTTTACAAACAGTTACAAGAACACAATCGAAGGTACGCGTTCTTATAAATCTGCCGCTGAACTTCCGCAAAACTTAAAAAAATTCAGCTTTATAGCAGACAATGGTCTGGTAGAATACAAGCTTAAAAAGAATCAGGGAGCCCTTGATAAAACCACACTTTCTGATCTTAATAACCGCTATGGACTTGCTAATGGAACTCCCGTATTCATCGATGGTTATGAATTTAAAAATACTAATCTCACAGTTTTCGAAGAAATGCTGAGTAAAGTGGAAGTGAATGACAGCCACGGTTTAAAAGCCATATCAGTTACCACTAAGAAATAATTTCTTAAACATATTTAAATGTAAAGGATACTTTTGTGAGTATCCTTTTTAATTTGTGAAATATTACTTCAGTTCTAAACCGCAACTGAAGAATCAATAGTATTAATATTTATTGTTCCATTTCTTTTTCAGTTCTTCGTAGATTTTTTTTTCAGTGGCATTATTCCCAGGTTCATACAATTTTACATCTTTGATTTCCTCCGGCAGAAAATCCTGATCTACAAAATTCCCTTCATAAGAATGGGCATATTTATACTCCTTTCCATAATCAAGGTCTTTCATGAGTTTGGTAGGTGCATTTCTCAGATGCAGCGGTACGGGCAGGTTTCCGGTTTTCTTTACTAGTGCCATGGCCTCATTAATCGCCATATAGGTTGAGTTGCTCTTTGGAGAAACAGCCAGATAAACCGCCGTTTCACTCAGGATAATTCTTGCTTCCGGATTCCCGATCACGTTCACGGCCTGAAAACAGTTGTTGGCAATCACCAAAGCATTCGGATTGGCCAGTCCGATATCTTCCGAGGCCAGGATAAGCATTCTTCTTGCAATAAATTTAATATCTTCACCCCCCACAAGCATCCTTGCCAGCCAGTATACTGCACCGTTGGGATCGCTTCCGCGCATGGATTTAATGAAGGCTGAAATGATATCGTAATGCTGCTCCCCATTTTTATCATACAGGGCCATCGTTTCCTGCAAAACCTCAAGCACATCATCATTAGTAATGTCTGATTTTGAAGAACCTTTATATTGATTCAGCACCAGCTCCACGGAATTGATCAATTTCCTGGCATCTCCTCCGGAATATTGAATCATAGCTTCTTTTTCGGTGACTTTAAAATTTGTCCCTTCATCCCGGTTGAATCTTTCCAGGGCAATATCAATCAGTTCTTCAAGCTTTTCATAGCTTAAGGCTTTCAGTACATACACCTGGCTTCGGGACAGCAGTGCGGAAACCACCTCAAAACTTGGGTTTTCCGTGGTGGCACCAATGAGTACGATCCAGCCTTTCTCTACGGCATGAAGCAAAGAATCCTGCTGCGATTTGTTGAAACGGTGAATCTCATCAATAAATAAGATCGGTGATTTTCCCGAAAAAAGATTCTGCTTCTTGGCATCTTCGATGACATCCCGTACGTCTTTCACTCCCGATGAAACGGCTGAAAGTTTATAAAACTTTCTTCCTGACTGTTCCGAAATGATTTCAGCCAGTGTTGTTTTTCCCGTTCCCGGTGGCCCCCAGAAGATGAGAGAATTCAGGGAATTATTCTGCAGCATCTTCCGTATCGTCCCCTTTTCTCCTGTCAGATGCTCCTGCCCGAGAACATCATCCAGTGTCTTCGGCCTTAATTTTTCGGCTAATGGAATATTTTGATTCAAGGTATTTTAATTAATTGTTTGCGTTGATGTATTGAATGTGAATACATTTTATTACTTACAAAGGTAGAGAAAGTATTTTTTTAAATTATATATTAAACCTTTTAAACTAATTTCAGAATTAACTGCAAACCGAATTTTCGACTAAGTCAAATGCTTTTGCTTATCTTATTTTTAAATGGTTAATCAATTCTTTTTCTTTCCTTGCATAGTAAATTACCTAAACGGTATTCTGAAAATACATCAAAAACAGCTATCTTTACACCCATAATTCGTATTATGAAAGACCTTATGGGAAAGGCGATCTGGGATTATTACCATCAGGAAAATCCCGAGAACCTGCAGACCGAAACTTCAATTTCCGAACTGGATGAGCTTCCGGTAGATTATCTCTTCCGTGATTTTGAAGAAATGAATAAACTGGAGCAGAAAGCATTAAAGCTGGCTCAGGGAAAAACTTTGGATATTGGCGCTGGAGCTGGTTCGCACAGTCTTTACCTTCAGAATGAAAGAAGTCTTGACGTGACAGCCCTCGATATATCTCCAAAATCAGTAGAAGTGTGCCAATTGAGAGGAATAAATAAAGCGGTAGCCGAGAATATGCTTTATTTTTCCGGTGAAACTTTCGATACTATTTTACTTCTGATGAACGGAACAGGAATTTTCCAAAGTCTTACAGTTATTGATATGTATCTTAAAAAGCTTCATTCGCTTCTGAATGAAAACGGGCAAATTCTGATTGACAGTACAGATATTCTTTATATGTTTGACCGTGATGAAGACGGAGGAGTTTATATTCCGGCGGAAGGATATTATGGCGAACTTGACTATATTGTTCACTACAAAGGCGAATCTGAAGACCCGATCAAATGGCTCTATCTTGACTTTAATACTTTAAAAAATGCTGCGGAAAACAATGGTTTTACAATAGAAAAGGTGTTGCAGGAAGATGACTCTTATCTGGCAAAGCTTACTAAAAGGTAGTTCTTTGCTTAAAAATCATTTTCCAATTAGAAATCTCTCAGTAATCTAAAAACTGACGCGAAAGGATATGTTGAAAACCATCCCTTGTAATTGATGTAAAGTAGGACGGTCATAACTATGGCTAAAATGACAGGAAATATAAGAGATTTAGATCGGTAAGGTAATTTTTTAGGCATCCAGCTGACAGATATGACCATTAGAATTATTGCTCCCAATGCAATAACTCCCATTTCGGGACTATGTCGCGACCTGATATGATTATCAAATCCTTTTGATAAAATATAATTTTGCAGGAAGAATATTCCGAATCCAATTAATAAGGTGAAAACAGCAGCGACATATCTTCTTACCGTCAGAAAATTCAAAAATAGCAGAACGGATCCGGGGATGGTACCAAATAATACCGTAAGAACTATAATTGTTGTCCTTGAATAAAGCTTTATGGCATTAGGATCTTCTGTAACATGATCTTTCCAGATTTCCTTTTCTTCATTTGTCCTGTTTTCTTCTTCGCGTTTTTTAGCCAGGATCATCTCATTTATAGCTTCTTTTTCAGGTTCACTGAAATGACGGCCTCTTTCCTGAAGGATCTCAAAAGCGACTTCCACGGCTTCGGGAGTAAAGCGATTTCCGGCAATGAGATATTTATCCAGTTCAGCATCAGATAATTTTCTCAGAACATTTTTACTGACCATATAAAACAGAAAAGGGCACCGAAATGCCCATTTACATACTTTATTTAAATTTTACCCAATCTCAATACCGTTTTCTACATTGCTGTCGTCCGGTGTTACAAAAGATAATTTCCCGTCTGGTTTTGTCGTTAATAATAACATTCCCTGAGACTCGATGCCTCTGATTTTTCTTGGGGCAAGATTTAATAAGATCATCACCTGCTTTCCAATCACCTCTTCAGGGGTAAAGCTTTCTGCAATCCCTGAAACAACCGTTCTCACGTCAACACCTGTATCTACCGTTAGTTTCAATAATTTATCTGCTTTTTCCACTTTTTCAGCTTCTACAATGGTTGCTGTTCTCAAGTCGATTTTTGTAAAATCATCAAAAGTGATTTCGTCTTTCATAGGGTTGGCGTTAGGGTTTGTCTTTTTATTATTTTGTTTGGTCTGCTCCAGTTTCTGAATTTGAGCTTCGATCACATCATCTTCAATTTTTGAGAAAAGAAGTGAGGATTCGTTGATTTTATGACCTGTTTCTATCAATACAGATTTTGTTTCAATATCAGTCCAGCTTTGCTTTTCAATATTAAACATATTCAATAACTTTTCAGAGCTGAAAGGCATAAACGGTTCACATAGCTGTGCAAGGGCAACGGCAATCTGGGCGCCAACAAATAATGAATGAGCTGCTTTTTCAGGATTGTCTTTGATCGTTTTCCAAGGCTCTTCAGTCTGTAAATACTGATTTCCGAAACGTGCTAAATTCATCAATGCTGATAAAGAATTTCTGAATTCATAATTTTCCAGGAATCCTGCGATCTCTTTTGCTGATTTATTGATTTCATTTAATTCAGGAGCGTTTACATCGCCTTGCGGAACAACGCCATCATAATATTTATGAATAAGTACGGCAACCCTGTTGATGAAGTTTCCGAAAATCCCTACCAGCTCAGAGTTATTCTTTGTCTGGAAATCTTTCCATGTGAAGTTATTATCCTTTGTTTCCGGAGCCGATGAAAGGAGAGCGTATCTCAACACATCCTGCTGACCAGGGAAATCTTCTACATATTCATGTGCCCAAACTGCCCAGTTTCTTGAGGTTGAAATTTTATCATTTTCAAGATTAAGGAATTCAAAGGCGGGAACATTTGCCGGCATAATGAAATCTCCGTGAGCCTTCATCATGCTTGGGAAAATAATACAGTGGAATACAATATTATCTTTTCCGATAAAGTGAACCAGATCAGAATCTTCGCTCTGCCAGTAGTCTTTCCAGTCTTTTCCGTTTTTCTCCGCCCATTCTTTGGTGAAAGAAATATAACCGATCGGCGCATCGAACCAAACATACAATACTTTTCCCTCAGCACCCGGAAGCGGAACGGGAACTCCCCAATTAAGATCTCTTGTCATGGCGCGGGGCTTCAGGCCGTCATTTAACCAGGATTTTACCTGTCCGTACACGTTCGGTTTCCAGTCGTCCTTATGGCCTTCGATGATCCATTCGTTCAGGAAGCTTTCATATTCATTTAATGGCAGATACCAGTTTTTTGTTTCTTTAAGGATAGGAACATTTCCGCTCAACATTGATTTTGGATTGATCAATTCAGATGGGGAAAGGGTAGAACCGCATCGCTCGCACTGGTCTCCGTAAGCGTTTTCGTTTCCACAATTTGGACAGGTGCCGACAATGTATCGGTCTGCAAGGAATTCTCCGGCCTGTTCATCAAAATATTGCTCGGATATTTCTTCTATGAATTTTCCTTTTTCATAAAGAACTTTAAAGAAATCCTGGCTGGTTTCGTAATGTTTTTTAGATGTTGTTCTGGAGTACTCATCAAATGAAATTCCCAAATCTGAGAAAGATTTTTTGATGATTTCGTGGTATTTATCGACGATATCCTGTGGGGTAACGCCTTCTTTTTTGGCTCTTATGGTAATGGGAATTCCGTGCTCATCTGATCCACAGATAAACGCTACCTCTTTTCCTGTTCTCCGTTGAAATCTTGCGTAAACATCTGCAGGAATATAGACACCTGCCAAATGTCCTATATGAACCGGTCCGTTTGCGTAAGGCAAAGCCGCCGTAATCATCTTTCTGTTCGACATTTATAGTAAAGTTTTTATATGCAAAGATACGAATATCTATGGAATACCGTAAGCCTTCTTTTTGTACAGCTTTAAAGTCTATCAAGATGGTCTGATATTACATTTAGTTAAACAAATGTTTAACTTTTTGTTAAATTTAAAATGGTGCTATGCAATGCATATTTTAGTTTAAATGATTGACAATTAGATGTATGTAGTAAAATGTTCGTTTAATTTACACAATTTTAATAAAATTTTTAAAAATTTAAGATAATTCTGGATTTTTTTTAAATTGCAGCAGGCTTAGGCCATGTACGATAAAAAAGAAACTATATAAAAAATAATATTGTGAAAAATTTTACAACGGTATTAAAAATTGCGCCTGCATTTTTATTGGCAAGTACAATAATTCATGCGCAAACCAGCGACTCTGCTACGAAAGAGAAAAAAATAGAAGAAGTTGTTCTGATTGGTTATGGAAAGCAGAAGAAAACGGATCTTACGGGGTCGATAACGTCGGTATCTTCCAAAGATTTTAATGGAGGCGCATCAACAGCTGATCAACTAATTGTTGGTAAAACTCCGGGTGTTCAAATTACGGGTAATAGTGGTGCTCCTGGATCTGGTTCTACAATTAGAGTAAGAGGAGGATCATCATTTATCAATAATGATCCTTTAATCGTTATCGATGGTGTTCCGATTGATTTCAACGGTTTAAGCGGGGCAACAAATCCATTATCTTTAATTAACCCTAATGATATTGAAACCTTTGATATTTTAAAAGATGCTTCTTCGGCAGCTATCTATGGTAACAGGGCTTCGAATGGGGTAATCTTAATTACAACTAAGAAAGGGACAACTGGAAAATTTAAGGTAAATTTTAATACCAATTTTTCAGTTTCTACTAAAATGGGTAACGCTGATGTTTTGGATGCTGACCAGTTTAGAAACTTTGTGAATACTTACGGAACAACTGCTCAAAAATCTTATTTAGGTAATGCTAATACAAACTGGCAAGACTTGATCTATCAGAACGCTTGGGGAACTGATAATAATATCGCATTTTCCGGAGGACTAAAAGGTTTACCATATAGAGTTTCATTAGGATATAATGAGCAGAATGGTATTGTAAGAACAAATGAATTTAAAAGAACATCTTTAGGCTTGAATTTTTCACCTAAGTTCTTTGATAATCATTTAACGGTTAATGGTAATTTTAAAGGAACTTTTTCCGAAAACAGATTTCCGGACGGAGGTGCTATCGGAGCTTCAATCTATTTTGACCCCACACAGCCTGTTTATTCAGGAAATTCAAATTATGGAGGTTATTACGAATGGTTAGATCCTGCAAACACAGCAACCGGACTGAATGTAAATGGAACCAGAAACCCGCTTGGTTTACTGTACGGTAAAAGAGATCTTTCTTCCGTATTCAGAGTTATCCCAAGTTTGCAATTGGACTATAAATTTCATTTTTTACCTGATTTACGTTTGAATTTAAACGGATCTTATGATTATGCAAAAAGTGACGGTTCCGTAAATGTATCTAAGGACTTTGCTCAAGGAATAGGAACTTTAGGATCTTATAGGTCTTATTCTCAAGAAGTTAAAAGTAGATTATTTGAGTCTTATTTAAATTATGTAAAAAAGATTCAGGCTATTAATACAACCGTAGATGTAATAGGTGGTTATTCTTATCAGAATACAAATAAAACTACTCCGGATGCACCCACTTATTTTGGAAATGGTCAGAAAACCAATTTTTCAACACCTGCAGATACTAGAAGAACATTAATTTCTTTTTATGCTAGAGGTATCTTTACGATCGCAGATAAATATGTGATTAATGGTTCAGTAAGAAGAGATGGTTCATCAACGTTCTGGAACGGAAACAGAGATCATTTATGGGGGGATTTCCCTGCTGTGTCCGTAGCCTGGAAAATTAATGAAGAGAGATTTTTAAAAAATGTATCTAGTATCAATTCCTTAAAAATAAGAGCTGGATGGGGTAAAACGGGTCAGCAAGAAACCGGAAATGATAATCCTTATCCTGCTTTTGGTTCATACTCTTATAGTAATAGCAGTACTTCACAATATCAATTTGGAAATAGCTTCTATAGTTTATTACGACCGGATGTTTACAATCCAAACCTGGTTTGGGAAACTACAACTACTAAAAATATTGGGTTGGATTTTGCGATTTTCAATAACCGAATCAGTGGTTCCTTTGATTACTTTGATAAAAAGTCAGAAAATCTTATTTCCAAAGTACCAACTTGGGCAGGTGATTTAAGTAATTTCAATGTTAAAAATGTTGGAATTATTGCTAATAAAGGTTTTGAGGTTAATCTGAATTTAATTCCAATTAAAAAAGATAACATAACCTGGGATGTTAATTTAAACGCCACAAAATTTAATCCAAAAGTAACAAGTTTGTCACAATTTGTGGATTCCGCGTATAAAATTCCGGTAGGAACACTTACCGGTATCAATAATTATATTCAGGCAATTACAGTCGGCCAGCCTCTCAATGCATTTTACGTTTACCAGCAGGTATATGACAGTAATGGAAGACCATTAGAAGGTGTTTATGTAGACCGGAATGGTGACGGAAAGTTTACTGAAGATGATAAGTATTTTTATAAATCTCCGACACCGGATGTAATTTTAGGTTTCTCGACAAAAGTTAGCGTAAAAAAATGGGAATTTAGTACTGCCTTGAGAGCGGTGCTAGGTAATTATGTTTATAATAACTCGGCTTCTAACAGTTCCATTGCAAATATTCAGGCTAACAATTTCTTGAGTAACACGAATGTAAGTGTTTTAAGCACACAGTTTGCCACAACACAACTTTTCTCTGATATGTTTATAGAAGACGCTTCATTTTTAAGAATGGACAATTTTTCAATTGCTTATAATGTAGGAGAATTCATGGGTAAAGGAACTAATCTCAGAGTAAATGCAATGGCACAAAACGTTTTCGTCATTACAAAGTATAAAGGAATAGATCCCGAAGTGTTTGGAGGAATTGATAACGGATTCTATCAAAGACCTAAAGTGTATTCAGTTGGCTTTAACTTTCAATTTTAATTAACATGAAAAATAAATATTTATATAAAAAGATTATTGTAGGATCAATTACTTTAGGAACTCTGTTTTTCACAGGTTCATGTACACAAGATCTTGAACAAGAACCTACTTTAGGACTAACTTCTTCTGTGTTATACAAAGATTTTAATAATTACAAACCTGCTTTGGCAAAAATCTATGCAGGTTTTGCAATTGGCGGGCAAGGAGATCAGAATAATGGAGACGCAAATACTGATATTGGAGGTATTGATGGCGGATTTTCCAATTATCTTCGTCAAATGTATAGTATGCAGGTTTTAACTACTGACGAAGCAGTTATAGCCTGGGCAGACGCTGGCCTTCCGGAAATGCATAGTATGACATGGAATGCTTCAAACCCGTTTGTTGCCGCCATTTATTACAGAATATTCAATGTTATTGCAATAAGTAATGAATTTATCAAAAATACAACCGATGAGAAGCTTTCTTCTAATGGTATTACGGGTAGTAATCTTACTGAAGCAAAATATATGCGTGCTGAAGCTCGTTTTCTGAGAGCACAATCATATTATCATGCGTTGGATTTGTTCGGAAATGTACCTTACGTTACTGAAACTACTGATATAATCAATACTCCCCCGCCAAGAATTGTGAGAGCAGAATTATTCAAATACGTAGAATCAGAACTTCTGGCTTGCGCTAATGATTTGAAAGATGCAAGAACAAACGAATATGGCAGAGCAGACAAAGCAGCGGCTTGGGCATTATTAGCAAGATTATACCTTAATGCTCAGGTGTATACAGGTACAGCAAGATATACAGACTGTATCACCTATTGTAATAAAGTTATCAGCAGCGGATATTCATTAAAAACAAACTATGCATCATTGTTTATGGCAGATAACAATTTAAATAACCCCGAAGTTATTTTATCTGTAAATTACGATGGTACAAGTACAAGAACTTATGGTGGGTCGACTTTCATGGTTCATGCAGCAGTTGGGGGTTCTATGCCAGCTTCTCAGTTTGGGATCAACGGAGGCTGGGGCGGTTTAAGAACAACAAAAGCATTTGTTAATTTGTTCGCTTCAAATGACCAGAGAGGTAATTTTTATACCAACGGTCAAAATTTAGAGATAAACAACGTAAGCACTTTTACAGATGGGTATGCATTCATAAAATATAAAAATATAAAATTCTCAAACGGTGCTCCAGGCTCGGATGCGTCAGGTGATTTTGTAGATGCGGATATTCCTTTGTATAGATTGGCAGATATATATTTGATGTATGGTGAAGCGGTAGCAAGAGGTGGTTCCGGAGGTAGCACAGCGACAGCCTTGGATTATGTGAATGCTTTAAGAACTAGAGCAGGAGCAAATACTGTTGGCTCTATTAGCACAGATTTCTTTTTGGATGAAAGAGCGAGAGAATTGTCTTGGGAATCAACAAGAAGAACTGATTTAATTCGTTATGGTAAATTTACATCGTCGTCATATTTATGGCCATGGAAAGGCGGGGTGAAAGATGGGAAAGCAGTTGAGGATTATAGAAGCTTGTTCCCAATTCCTGCTAATGATATTGTGGCGAATCCTAATTTAGTTCAGAATCCTGGGTACTAATAAAAAACACTAAAAAAAATGAAACATTTATTTAAAATATTCACTCTCTTAGTAATAACATTTTTTATTACTTCTTGTGAAAAAGATGAAGATCAGGCTGTTTTACAGAATCCGTCTGCATCTAGTCTTAAAGCAGATAAAACTACTTTAGTTTTAATAAAAGATAATGAATCTCAAACTGCCATTACATTCGATTGGAGTAATCCTGATTATGGAGTAGCAGTAGCGCAAAAAAATCAGTTGCAGATTGCGGTTAAAGGAACAAACTTTGCGAATCCAAAAAATGTTGATTTGGCAGATGGAGCTAAAAAAGTTAGCTATACGGTTGCTGATTTTAATAATATGATGTTAGATGCAGGGCTTGCTCCCAATATTGCTACTGATATAGAAGTAAGATTATCTTCTAAATTAGGTAGTTATAATCCTGTTAATTCTAATGTTTTAACGATCAATGTTCAGCCTTATATGACAGCTTATCCATCATTTTATATAGTAGGCGATGCATCCGCTGTAGGCTGGGATGCGGGAACAGCACAATTGCTTTATAAAAAAGACAACCTTTCTACCATTTATACCTATCTCGAAAATGGTAAATCTTTCAGATTCCTGGGGCAACAGGACTGGGGACCTCTTAACTACAGTTTGGATGTTGCGGGAATGAACGCCGGAAACAGGTATTTTAAAACATGGTCTACCAACTTATCACCTTCTACACCTGAAAATATACAGTTTACCGGAGCTTCGGGAATGTATAAGGTGCAGATAGACGCTGATGCTACGGTAAAATCTATTACAGTTTCGGCTTCTCCTGTCAATACATGGAATCCTGCCAATGTATACTTAGTAGGAACGGTCAATGGATGGAATGCAGGAACGGCAATTCCGATGACAAGCTTGGGAAATGGTAAATTTGAATATACTGTGGCACTTCCGGCTGCTTCTGAATTTAAGTTTTTAGGACAACAAAGCTGGGGAGATCTGGATTGGGGAAATATTACAGCCGATGGGAATACAGGATATTTAGGCCCTAAAGGAAGCAATGGAAATATTAAGTTTGATGGAACTGGAGGAAGTTATAAAATTTCAGTTGATGTAAAATTGGGAGTTTACAAAATACAACCATTATAGTATTAATTTAAGTTGAATAACATAGCAAAGTGTTGCTTTTCGGCAGCACTTTCTTTATTTTTAAAGTTTATAAATAATCATTATGAAGAAAATTACAATGGGGGCATTATTGTTCTCAATGATGTTTGCGGGTGTTAATGCACAATCTTTAAAATCGCCGGATGGAAAATTTGAAATGGATTTTCAGCTGAAGCAGGGCGTACCTTACTATAATTTAAAATACAACGGTAAAACAATAGTTGAAGATTCAAAATTGGGGCTGAGATTATTTAAAGATACTTCCATCAAATTTGCATCTGAAATCGCAAAACCGGAAGATGTAAAATTTGATCTTAATAACGGCTTTACGAAAGTTGACGAGAAACGTGATGCTAAGAATGAAACCTGGCAGCCGGTTCTGGGAGAAAAGAAAAATTATATTAACAACTATAATGAATTAGCGGTTACGCTTCACCAGGATACCACTGACAGAAATATTATCGTTAAGTTTAGGCTTTTTAACGATGGATTGGGCTTTAGATACGAATTCCCACAGCAGAAAAACCTGAATTATTTCGTGATCCGTGAAGAGGATTCCGAGATCGATTTCCCAACAGATATGAAAGCCTGGTGGATCGTTGCCGATTATGATTCTCAGGAATACCAGTACCAGGAAACAAAACTTTCCGAGATTCCTGCCAGATGGCCGAAAGCCGCAGATGCCAATGCTTCGCAGACTTTGATAAAAAATGCAGTGCAGTCACCGGTAATGCTGAAGCAGGAAGGTAAAGAACCCTTATATATCAACGTTGCAGAAGCGGCCGTTTTAGATTATCCGGCTTCCCATCTTGAGGTGGATGCGGTTAATTTTAAATTCAAAACACATCTTACAGCGGATCGACAAGGGGCAAAAGGATATATCCAGACTCCTTCCGTAACGCCTTGGAGAACCATTATTGCCGCTCCGAAAGCAGAAGAGGTAATGGATTCTAAAATGCTTTTCAACCTGAATGAACCTACAAAATATACCGATACTTCCTACATTCATCCTACAAAATACATGGGCGTATGGTGGGAAATGATCATTGGAAAATCGCAGTGGGCTTACGGTCAGCCGGAATCAAATGTGCGTATTGGGATAACTGATTTTTCTAAATTAACACCTAACGGAAAACACGGTGCGAACAACACAAAAGTTAAGGAATACATCGATTTCGCAGCGGAAAACGGTTTCCAAGGTCTTCTAATTGAAGGCTGGAATATCGGTTGGGAAGACTGGTTCGGACATTCAAAAGAATTTGTTTTTGATTTTATCACGCCTTATCCGGACTTTGATATCAAAATGCTGAATGAATATGCGCATTCAAAAGGCATCAAGCTGATCATGCACCATGAAACCTCTGGTTCTGCTACAAATTACGAAAGATGGGCAGATAAAGCGTATCAGTTGATGAATAAATATGGCTACGATGCCGTAAAAACAGGATATGTAGGCGACATGATTCCTCGTGGAGAACATCATTATTCTCAGTGGACCATCAATCACTTCTACAGAATTGCAGAAAAAGCCAATGAGTATAAAATTATGGTCAATTCTCACGAATCCGTGCGACCTACCGGAGAAAGCCGTACCTATCCGAACTATATTTCTGCAGAAGCAGCCCGTGGAACGGAATACGAAGCTTTTGGCGGAAATAATCCCGATCACCAAACGATTCTTCCTTTTACAAGATGGATGGGTGGCTCAATGGATTACACACCAGGAATTTTCCAGACTAAGTTGGATTACTATTTTCCAGGTGACAAACGTTTTGTAAAAACAACTTTAGTTAAACAGTTAGCACTTTATGTAGTAATGTATATGCCACTTCAGATGGCTGCCGACCTTCCTGAAAATTACAGGAAACACATGGATGCTTTCCAGTTCATCAAAGATGTGGCAGCCGATTGGGACGATACCAAAATTTTATCAGCTGAACCTGGAGATTATATCATCACTGCAAGAAAAGCAAAAGGAACAGAAAACTGGTTTGTAGGTGGTATTACGGATGAAAACAAACGTGATTATTCCGTAGATTTCTCTTTCTTGGATAAAGGTAAAAAGTACGAAGCGACAATTTATGAAGACGGCAAAGATGCAGATTACATCGACAATCCTCAAAGTTATCACATTTATAAAAAACAGATTACAAGCAAGTCTAAAATCAATTTTAAAATGGCACGAAGCGGCGGTTTTGCAATTTCAATAAAACCATTATAATGGATAATCAACTTTGTCAAAGTTTAATCTTTGACAAAGTTTTTTTATTTTTAGAAGCTTTTTTCCGCTTGGAATTTATGCTGAGCCTGCCGAAGTACTGTATCTTTTTTGTTACGACCTCCTGAACTGCGTTCGTAAACCTCTGATTTATGTTTTGGCCGTAACAAAAAAGGATTCCGTTTCTATCGGAGCTAATAATATACACCAGACAAACGACTCGTTCAAAGTTGAATCTTTGTTAACGTTTTAAAAATCATAAAATGAAAAAAATATATACCATATTTGCTTTATCGGCAGCATCGGTTGCATTTTCGCAAATTCAAAAAGTAGAACCGGCCTTTTGGTGGAAAGGAATGAAAAATCCTGAGCTACAGATCCTGGTCTATGGAAAAAATATTGCAAATGATGAACTTGAAATTTCAGACGGAGTTCAAATCAAGAATATCCAAAAAGTTGAAAATCCGAATTACGTTTTTATAACCGTAAATACCAATGAGATCAATGTTCCCAAGTTTAAAATAAATACTAAAAAAGGCAAAAAAACAACCAGCTCTTACACTTATGAATTAAAGCAAAGAGAGCCCCATTCTGCAGACCGGGAATCTTTTACATCTAAGGATTTAATGTATCTGATCATGCCCGATCGTTTTGCCAATGGTGATGAGAAAAATGATTCAAGTCCTGACTTAACGGAAAAAGCAAACAGAAGCCTTCCCAACGGACGTCATGGCGGAGATTTACGAGGAATTATCAACAATCTCGATTATATTCAGAATCTGGGAGCAACAGCAGTATGGCTTACTCCGGTGAATGAAGACAATGAAAAAGTATATTCTTATCACGGCTATGCACAGACCGATTTATATAAAATAGATGCCCGCTACGGAACCAACGAAGAGTATCGTGAACTCTCCCAAAAATTAAACAAAAGAAACATGAAGCTCGTGATGGATTATGTCACCAATCACTGGGGAATTTCACACTGGATGATCAAAGATCTGCCGACAAGAGACTGGATCCATTGGTTTAATGACAAAGAAAATGGCTTTGAACGTTCCAATTACAAAACAACGACACAGTTTGATACTAATGCTTCCGATATTGATAAAAAATTAGCGTTGGACGGATGGTTTGATACAACAATGCCCGATATTAACCAAAAGAATCCTTTAGTTTTAAAATATCTTACCCAAAATGCCATCTGGTGGATTGAATACGCAGATCTGGGAGGTTTTCGTGTGGATACTTATCCCTACAACGATAAAGAGGCGATGGCTAAATGGGCGAAAGCGATTACCGATGAATATCCGAAATTTAACATCGTAGGGGAAACCTGGCTGAATACGGCGGCATATATTTCTGCATGGCAAAAAGATTCTAAAACCGGTGAAGCGGCAAATTATAATTCTAATCTTCCGTCGGTAATGGATTTTATGTTGTACGGTGATCTGCCAAAAGCATTAAAGGAAAAAGAAGGCTGGGACAGCGGAATGAATCGTATATACAACAGTCTGGCAAGTGATTTCCTTTACCCTGATATCAACAACGTTATGGTTTTCTTTGAAAATCATGATACCGAAAGATGGAATGAAATATTCAATGATGATCCGAAAGCTTATAAATTAGGATTAACATTAATATCAACAGTCCGCGGAATTCCACAGATTTATTACGGGTCAGAAGTCGGAATGCGGGGTGATAAAAATAAAGGTGGGGATGCAGATATCCGAAGAGATTTTCCGGGAGGCTGGAAGTCTGATAAAGTAAACGCTTTTAACCCTTCAGAGCAGACTGCTGAACAAAAAGAATTTTATCAGTTCACCCAAAAACTATTGAACTGGAGAAAAGGAAAAGAAGTTATCCACACCGGAAAAACTAAAAATTTCGTCCCGCAGAATAATGTTTTTGTGTATTTTAGATATAACGAAAAAGAAAGTGTGATGGTCATTTTAAATAATAATGAAACAGAGCAGACATTGGATTTGAAGCATTTTGCTGAATCATTAAAAGGATTTTCAAAAGGAAAAGATATCATCTCCGATAAAGAATTTTCATTACAGAATAATCTCACAATACCTGCAAAAACATCTATGATCATTGAATTAAAGTAAATTAAAAGTATATTCATTAATCTTTGCTGAGTGATAGTTTATGCTGAGCTTGTCGAAGTACCTTTGCGAACGAAAATATTAGACGAAATCTAAAAAAAAATTCTTAGCGCTCTTTGCGTTAAAAACAAAAATTAAATATGAAAAAAACAACAATATTCTTTACTTTCATCATATGTATATTGAGCTTTACAAACATTTCGGCTCAAACAAAATTTGAAAAAGAAAAAGCAGAAATCGCAGCAATGCTCGACGGATTCAATGTCGCAGCCGCAAAAGCAGATTTTACAACCTATTTCAATTATTTCGCAGATGAATCTACCTTTATCGGAACAGATGCAACGGAAGTCTGGGATAAAAAAGCTTTTATGATCTGGGCTAAACCTCATTTCGACAAAAAAAGAACATGGGATTTCACATCATTAAAAAGAAATATTTATTTAAGCAACGATGGAAAACTAGCCTGGTTTGATGAATTACTGGATACTCAGATGAAGATCTGCCGTGGTTCAGGTGTGGTTGAAAAGATCAACGGACAATGGAAAGTGAAACAATATGTTCTTTCGGTAACTGTTCCCAACGAAGTCGTAGATAAAGTTGTTGAAATTAAAACCCCGATAGAAGATATGTTAATCGAAAAACTGAAGCAAAAATAATGGCTGAGATAGAAGGAAAATACGTTACAGGTAAATTTGGTAAAACAAAAAAACCGAACCTGTCCATGCTTCAGATCATCAACATGAGCATGGGCTTTTTGGGAATTCAGATGGCATTTGGATTACAGAACGGAAATGCAAGCAGGATTTTGGCAAATTTTGGGGCAGATGTTCATGAGTTGTCGTGGTTTTGGCTGGTGGCTCCTATAACAGGATTAATTGTACAACCAATCATCGGTCATATGGGAGACAATACTTGGAGCCCGCTGGGAAGAAGAAAACCTTATTTTTTAATAGGAGCGGTTTTGTGCGCCATTGGATTGGTGATGCTTCCAAATGCAGCTTCAGCAACGCAGATGATGGCCGCAAACGTTTTGTTAATGGCTGTCATTTTCTTAGCAATGATGGATGCATCCATCAACGTAGCTATGGAACCTTTCCGGGCCTTGGTGGGAGATATGCTGCCGAAACATCAGGCAACGATAGGCTTTTCAGTTCAGACGATTCTCATAGGAATTGGTGCTGTTATCGGATCAGATCTGCCGGGCTGGTTGACCAAAATGGGAATTTCCAATGAGGCGCCTAAAGGATTTGTGGCAGATAACGTGATCTACGCTTTCTACATTGGAGCGGCAGTACTGATATTATCGATTCTGTACACGATTATCACCACTAAAGAATACTCACCGGAAGAATTTGCCTCATTTGAAGGCGGAAAGGAAATAGTAGAAGACAAATCAAAGCTTTCAGATATCTTTAAAGATTTTGCCAATGTGCCTTCCCAGATGAAGAAATTGGGAATTGTACAGTTTTTTTCCTGGTTTGCTTTGTTTACAATGTGGGTTTTTACAACGAGTGCATTAGCAACACATCATTTCGGACTTTCACCTGATGATACCCATTCTGCGGAATTTAATAAAGCCGGAGACTTGACAGGAAGTTTGTTCGGAAGCTATAATTTCTATGCCATTTTCTTTGCTTTTGCTTTAACGCCGATAGCTAAATTTATAGGTAAAAAGCAGACACACGCGTTAGCACTTACCTGCGGAGGACTGGGGCTGATTGCCATGTATTTCATTAAAGACATTCATTATCTATGGATTTCAATGGTCGGACTTGGATTTGCCTGGGCAAGTATTTTAGCTATGCCTTATGCCATGCTGATCGATTCAATTCCACAAAAGAAAATGGGGGTTTATATGGGGATTTTCAACTTCTTTATCGTGATTCCTCAGATCATCAACGGAATTTTTGGAGGCCCGATCGTAAGTGGAATTTTCGGAAAAATGGCAATTGATTATATCGTAGTCGGTGGAATATGTATGCTGTTGGGTGCTGTTTTAACAATGATTTTTATTAAATCAGAACATGATACTCCAAAGGAAATTGAAGAAGAGATTCAGCAGGTACATTTTTAATTGAAATTTTGTTTCATATAAATAATCAATAGGAGCGGACTTTAGTCCGCTTTTTATATATCACATAAATGGCTCTAGCCGAAGTTTAAATACATATAGTTTCTAAATTCCTTACAAAAATTAGCTTAAATCCATTCTTATCCTACATCAACACCTTACCGATTTATTGAATGTACATTTGTACCATAAATAATCACAATATGAAAACAGTATATCATAAAGCAGACACAAGAGGCCACGCCAATCATGGATGGCTGAATTCATACCATACATTCAGTTTTGCAAACTACCAAAACCATGAAAGAACCCATTTCGGAGTCTTGAGAGTGTTAAATGACGACACCGTTTCCCAGGGAATGGGTTTCGGAACGCATCCGCATAAAAACATGGAAATTATTTCTATTCCTCTGGAAGGTGATCTGGAACACAAAGATTCCATGGGTACAACAGCCGTTATCAGAAAAGGAGAGATTCAGGTCATGAGTGCCGGAACCGGCGTAATGCACAGCGAATACAACAAAAATAAAGATGAGGAAGTAAAATTTTTACAAATATGGGTCTTCCCAAGAGAAATGAATGTTGAACCGAGGTATGATCAGAAAAGTATCAAAGAAGGCGAGAAGATTAATGGATTCCAGCAAATTCTATCACCGGATAAAAATGACGACGGAGTTTGGATTCATCAGGATGCGTGGTTCAATCTGGCCAATTTTACCAAAGGAAACGGTAAAAATTATATGCTTCATAAAAAAGGAAACGGGGTATATGCATTTGTTTTAAAAGGAAGTGCAAAAATTGGCGACAGGGTATTAAACGAAAGAGATGGACTGGGAATTTGGGATACCCAAAGTTTCAATATTGAAGCAGTAGAGGATACCGAAATTCTTTTAATGGAAGTTCCGATGGAATTACCATCATATTTAAGATAATAAAAACAAATAATTTTCCCACAGTAAAAAATTCCACTCCTCTGGAGGGGTGGCGAAAATTCAAAGAATTTTTGACGGGGTGGTTAAGCAAAATAGTGAACGAAATAAAACGCTTGCTAATAAAAAAAACATTGCGGACATTTGCGTTAAATTCAAAACAAATAACAACATACTTTAAATAGATAAAAAAACAATGAAAATTTTAGCTATAGCCGGAAGCAATTCCGAAACATCAATCAACAAACTTTTAGCTTCTTACGCAGCTTCACTCATTCAGAATGCAGAAGTGGAAATCGTAGATATGAATCAATTTGAAATGCCGATCTACAAACATCAGCGCGAAGTGGAAAATGGCGTGCCTCAGCAAGCGATGGATTTTGCTTCAAAAATTGATGCTGCAGACATACTTTTAGTTTCTCTTTCCGAACACAACGGAACATATTCTACAGCTTTCAAAAATGTATTCGACTGGACCTCCAGAATCAAAGATCGAGCAGTTTGGAATGAAAAACCAATGCTGTTGATGGCAACAGCTCCCGGAGCAAGAGGAGGATTGGGTGTTTTAGAAGCGGCAGCAAAACGTTTTCCACTGCACGGCGGAAATATTGTTGATACCTTTACGCTACCTTTCTTCAATGATAATTTTGACAAATCAGCTCAGAAAATTTCTAATGAAGAGAAAGACAGCGAATTGAAGGAAAAAATTGCAAAAATTTCGGCAGTAGAAATTATCCTTGAAAAATAGATTTGAATATTAATTTAAAATTAATATCTTTGCAAAAAGAAAAAAAGATGAATATTCAGACCACTTTTAAAGAATGTTTCTCCAAGAAAGGGAATATTGTGGGCTCTGAAATTCTGAGATAATACAACGCCGATAATCTACCAAGATTGTCGGCTTTTTTATTTTCGAAATTAGAACTAAAAATAGAAATAAATTGTGCCAATTTAGCACATTAACAAATAATCATTGTTAATCGTTAAACTGATACACTCTTACATTAATAATATGAGCAACACTTACAAATCTGCAGGAGTAGACAAAGAAGAAGGGTACAAAACCGTTGACAAAATCAAAAAAGCAGTTGGAGAAACTCACAATTCCAATGTATTGAACCATTTGGGAAGCTTCGGTGCTTTTTATGAAATCGGAGGATACAAAAACCCTGTTTTGGTTTCCGGAACCGATGGAGTAGGAACAAAGCTGAAAGTAGCCTTAGATTCTAAAAAATATGATTCTATTGGTGTAGACTGTTTCGCAATGTGCGCCAATGATATCCTTTGCCACGGCGCAAAGCCATTGTTTTTCCTTGATTATCTTGCCTGCGGGAAGTTAGACTCTGAAATTGCAGCTGAAATCGTCTTAGGAATGGTAGAAGCATGTAAAGATAACAACTGTGCATTGATCGGTGGAGAAACTGCCGAAATGCCGGGAATGTATCAGCCTGGAGATTACGACGTTGCAGGATTCTGCGTAGGAATCGTTGAAAAAGACCAGATCATCGACGGTTCAACTATAAAACCAGGCAATAAAATTATTGCATTACCAAGTTCAGGATTTCACTCCAACGGATTTTCACTCGTAAGAAAAGTTTTCCCTGATTTCAATGAAGAATTTGAAGGAAAGCCTTTATATGAGACACTTTTAGTTCCTACAAGATTATATTATAAGGATATTCATAGAGTTCTTGAAGAAGTAAAAGTATGTGGTATTGCCCACATCACCGGTGGCGGATTATACGAAAACGTTCCGAGAATTATTCCTGAAGGGCTTTGTGCTTCAATCGAGGCATCAAAAATCGAAATTCCGAGTATTATGCTTGAATTGGAAAAAAGAGGTGGCGTAGCCCGTGATGAAATGTTCGGAACCTTCAATATGGGTGTCGGAATGATCCTGGTAGTAGATTCAGAACACGCAGAAAAAGTATTGCACCTTCTTGATGATGCCTACGAAATCGGAGAAATTACAGAAGGCAGCGAAAAAATCAAACTATCAATATAACAATTTATCGATGTACCAGTGTACCAATTGAATCATTGTTACATTGATAAACTGATACATTGTTACATTAATCTATGAAAAACCTAGTTGTACTCGTTTCAGGCTCAGGAAGCAATCTTCAGCGAATTATCGATACCATTGATAGCGGAGAAATCCGGAATGCAAAAATATCGTTGGTAGTGGCTGACAGGGATTGTTACGGACTTGAAAGAGCAAAAAATCATAATATAGACAACGTTCTGATTCAAAGAGGCAAAAACTTCAGCAGTGAATTGAGTAAAATGATTCCTGAAAATACAGATTTAATCGTGTTGGCAGGATTTCTTTCAATTCTAAAACCAGAATTTTGTGAAAAGTGGAACGGTAAAATAATCAACATTCATCCGGCGTTGCTTCCGAAATTCGGAGGAAAAGGAATGTGGGGACATTATGTTCACAATGCGGTAATTGAAGCGAAGGAAAAAGAAAGCGGAGCCACGGTACATTTTGTAACGTCAGGAATTGATGAAGGAGAAGCTATTCTTCAGAAATCATTTGAAATTACAGAAAATGACACTCCGGAAACCGTAGCAGAAAAAGTTCATCAAATTGAGTATGAAATTTTCCCAAAAGCCATAAACAAAGTATTAAATAATGTACCAATTTAGTAATGTAACAATTTACCAATCTAAATGATTGATACATTGTTATACTGATACATTATTATATTAATACAAAGCACAATTAGATTTTATTATTTCGAAAAACAAGAAAATCTAAGTAAAAATAATAGACCGGAGGTGAAAGAACCGGTCCACAGTTTGAAATAGCTGTAAAAAGTAATTGAAAGTAAAAGTTCTTTAAGTCGTGGAGTCCTGAAAGGACGACCTACATCAGGATAGGATGAAAGTCCTATTAGATTGTAAAATGAAAGTCCTGAAAGGACGACCTACATTAGGATAGGATGAAAATCCTATCAGATTATAAATGAAAGTCCCGAAAGGACGACCTACATCAGGATAGGATGAAAGTCCTATCAAATTGTAAATGAAGAACAATTACAAAGAAAAAATTGAAAGTAAGATGAGCAAAAAAAGAGTTTTAATCAGTGTTTCTGACAAAAGCGGATTGATCGAATTCGCACAGTTTCTCGAAGCCCAGAATTATGAATTGATCTCTACAGGAGGAACATTCAAACATTTGAAAGATGCTGGTTTAAATCCGATTCAGATTGATGAGGTGACCGATTTCCCAGAAATGTTAGATGGAAGAGTGAAAACATTACACCCGAAAGTTCACGGTGGATTATTGGCCGTTCGTTCCAACGAAGAGCACATGAAAACCGTTCAGGAACATGAAATTGGACTGATCGACATGGTGATCGTGAATCTTTATCCTTTCTTTGAAAATGTAAACAAAGACATTTCTCTACATGAAAAAGTAGAATTTATCGACATAGGTGGTCCTTCAATGCTTCGTTCTGCGGCCAAAAACTTTGATTCTGTAACGGTAATTACTGACGTGGAAGATTATGCGGCGGTAAAAATCGAAATGGAGCAAAACGGTGATACCTACATCGAAACCCGTAAAAAACTCGCAGGAAAAGTATTCAATCTTACTTCTGCGTATGACGCAGCGATTTCAAGAATGCTTTTGGAAGAAGACTATCCAACTTATTTAAATGCCTCTTACAAAAAAGTTTCTGACCTGAGATATGGTGAAAACCCGCATCAGACAGCCGCTTACTACGTTTCTACTTTCGAAAACGGTGCCATGAAAGATTTCGAGCAATTGGGAGGTAAGGAATTGTCTTTCAACAATCTTCGTGATATGGATCTTTGCTGGAAAGTAGTAACAGAGTTCAAAGAAGAAATGGCTTGTTGTGCTGTAAAACATTCCACACCTTGTGGCGTTGCGATCGGAACTTCAGCGTTGGAAACGTATCAGAAGACTTTCGAATGCGATCCTGTTTCTATCTTTGGCGGAATTGTTGCAATGAACTACAAAATCGACGCAGCAACAGCAGAAGAATTAAATAAAACGTTCCTTGAAATCGTAATGGCTCCTGAATTTGATGAGGAAGCGCTGGAAATTTTAAGAAAGAAAAAGAATGTAAGAATTATAAAAATCGTAAACCCTGTTTCCGACAAACAGACTTGGGTGAAGATCGACGGAGGAATTCTTGTTCAGGACAACGACAGTATCTTCTCTGAAGATATTAAAGTCGTTACTGAAACTCAGCCTACGGAAGAGCAGAAAAAAGCATTATTATTCTCTCAGAGAGTAGTAAAATACGTTAAATCAAATGCTATTGTAGTTTCCAACGGAATTCAGGCTTTCGGAATCGGTGGCGGACAGGTAAACAGAATCTGGGCAACCCAACAGGCAATTGAAAGAGCCAAAGAAAAGTTCTCAGGCGAATTGGTGTTGGCTTCGGACGCATTTTTCCCTTTCCGTGACGTAGTAGATTTCTGCGCTCAGGAAGGTATCACAGCGATCATCCAGCCAGGAGGAAGTGTAAAAGACCAGGACAGCATTGATGCAGCCAATGAGCACAACATTCCGATGATGTTTACCGGAATCAGACACTTCTTACATTAATTGAAAAGCAATAAGCTATTAGCAATTGGCAATTGGCTAAAATTATATTTTGAGATTGTATTTATAGCATTCAAAATTATATATTTGTAAATTATAGACTAGATAATTAAATAAAGTATGAGAATATTAATCATAGGTGAAGGTGGAAGAGAATCTGCTTTGGCTGTTAAACTTCAGGATGATTCGAGAATTACTAAGATGTTTTTCGCCAACGGAAACGCGACCACTGATGTAATAGGAAAAAATGTTCATTTATCAGAGATTAAAGAACTGAGAGATTTCGCAATCAAAGAAAAGATTGATTTAACGATCGTTGGTCCCGAAGCACCGCTGGTAGCCGGTTTGAAGGATGAATTTAAAAAACACGATCTTAAAGTTTTTGGTCCCGCTCACAAAGTGGCAAGCCTCGAAGGAAGTAAGGCTTTCTCTAAAAAATTCATGCAGACCTATGATATCAAAACAGCAAAAGCTGAAGTATTTGATTCATACAATGAGGCTAAACAGTATGTTCAGACCCAGCAATATCCTCTGGTAATCAAAGCGAGCGGACTGGCTGGCGGAAAAGGTGTCGTGATTTGCGATACTGTGGAAGAAGCGGAAGCTACCATTCATGATTTCATGATCAGAAGGATCTTTGGAGATGCCGGAATCCGTTTAGTGATCGAAGAATACCTGGAAGGGTTTGAAGCGTCAATCATAGCTTTCTCAAACGGGGAAAAACTTTTCCCTTGTGTTGCTGCCAAAGACTACAAAAAAGCAGGAAACGGCGATACCGGACCGAATACAGGAGGGATGGGGTGTGTTGCTCCAAGCCCTGAATTTACGCAGACCCACTACGAAGACTTTGAAAAAAATATTATGCAGCCTACGCTTAACGGGCTTAAAGCAGAAGGCCTCGGGTTTAAAGGAATCATTTTCTTCGGATTAATGGTCACCAAAAACGGAACGTATCTTCTGGAATATAACATGAGATTCGGAGACCCTGAAACGCAGGTATTAATGGCCTTAATGGAAAACAATCTTCTTGATGTTATCCAGGATTGTATGGACGGGAAAGAGATCGAACTTAAGTTTAAAGACGAAAAAGCCGTTTGCCTGGTAATGTGCTCAGGAGGATATCCTAGAAATATCGAATTAGGTTTCGAGATTGTAGGAGAAGACAAAATGAAATACAGCAAGCTTTTATACGCAGGTGCCATCAGGAAAGGTGATAAAGTAGTTTCCAACGGAGGCAGGGTACTGAACATCGTAGCGACTGGGGCCACTTATGAAGATGCTCGCAAGAAAGTTTACGAAGATGCAAGTCATGTACATTTCGATTACGGCTTCTACAGAGAAGACATCGGAAAGTTCTAACATAAATCACGAAAAAAGATTTGGAGAAATCCAGGTCTTTTTTTGTAAAGGTTTCATCATTTAAAAGATTTCCATCAATAGGATCGGGCAATGTCATCCTGAGCTTGTCGAAGGAAGCCCGATTAACAAAAAAGAAATCACATCGGCTTTAGCCAAAACGTAAAAGATTAATTAAAAATATTTGAGTTAAATTTTAATTTAAAATAAACCCGATTTTTGTCATTTCGTAGGAATCTCTACTGCAATGATAAAAATGTAAATGTTTAGATTCCTATGTAATGACAAATACTCTTTTAAAGGTTTAAAATAATTAAAAACTCATCATTTATCAATCATCATTCATCAATTATAAAAAATGAACAACGGTATTATCATATTAGATTTCGGATCACAGTACAACCAGCTTATCGGAAGAAGGATACGTGAAATGGGAGTATATTCTGAAATTTTGCCTTTCAATACACCATTAGAAACAATTTTAGAAAAGCAGCCAAAAGGAATTATCCTTTCAGGAGGGCCAAGTTCTGTAAATGCAGAAAATGCCCATCTGGTACAAAAAGAACTATATGAGCAGGGAATTCCTGTTTTGGGAATCTGCTACGGAATGCAGTTGACGGCACACCTTTTAGGCGGTAAAGTACATAAAGGCGTAAAAGGTGAGTACGGAAAAGCTCATCTTGAAATCGTAAAAGAAAGTTCTTTGTTAAAGGGCGTTACCAACAATTCTATCGTTTGGATGAGCCACTTTGATGAAGTAGGACAATTGCCTCCAGGCTTTGAGTTGAATGCACAATCAGGCGTAATTGCTTCCATGGCCAATGAAGACAAGAAAATCTATTGCGTGCAGTTCCACCCGGAGGTTTCCCATACCGAAGAAGGCGGAAAAATGTTGGAGAATTTCGTGTTCGGAATCTGTGATGCAGAAAAAAACTGGAAGCTTACAAACTATATCGAGAAAACAGTTGCCGAAATCCGTGAAAGAGTAGGAGATCAGAAAGTGATCCTTGGACTTTCCGGTGGGGTAGATTCCTCTGTTGCAGCCGTATTAATTCACAGGGCTATCGGCGATCAGCTGACATGTATCTTCGTTGATACAGGGCTTTTAAGAAAAGATGAAGGCAAAAAAGTGATGGATAACTATGGAGAACATTTCCATATGAACATTAAGCTGGTAGATGCTTCCGAAAGATTTTTATCTAAGCTGGCCGGAGTTGATGACCCTGAAGCAAAAAGAAAAATCATCGGAAACGAATTCATTCATGTTTTTGATGAAGAATCTCATAAGATTGAAGGTGCCAAATTCTTAGCTCAGGGAACAATTTATCCCGATGTTATTGAAAGCCAGTCCGTGAATGGCCCTTCAGCAGTGATCAAGTCTCACCACAATGTAGGTGGTCTTCCCGAAGAAATGGAGTTTGAACTCCTTGAGCCTCTAAGAGAATTATTTAAAGATGAAGTAAGAAAAGTAGGAGAAGAGCTTGGAATTCCTCATCATTTGGTACACAGACATCCTTTCCCGGGTCCTGGTTTGGGAATCAGAGTATTGGGAGCCGTTGATGCTGAAAAAGTAAGAATTCTTCAGGAAGCAGATGATATTTTCATTGAAGAATTATATAAAAATGATTTATATGAAAAAGTTTCCCAGGCGTTCGTTGTGCTTCTTCCGGTAAAATCGGTCGGCGTAATGGGCGATGAGAGAACGTACGAATATACAGCAGTTGTGCGTTCTGCCAACACCATCGACTTCATGACAGCCACGTGGAGCAGACTTCCTTACGAGTTTTTAGATACCGTTTCAAGCAGAATCATCAACGAAGTAAGAGGAATCAACAGAGTAGCGTATGATATTTCAAGCAAACCGCCTGCAACCATTGAGTGGGAATAGTTTTGATTTGAATTTACATATAAATCCTGCCTTCGGGCGGGATTTTTTGGTTTAATGGTTGAAATTATTAGAAGCTTTTCCAGCTTGGAGTTTATGCTGAGCCTGTCGAAGTACTATATCTTTTTGGTTACGGCCTCATGAACTACATTCGTAAACTTCTTTTGTCATCCCGTAGGGATCTAAACGTAGTATTAGAATTATTTATCAGTCTTGGCGATTCTTATAATTTCGGTTTAATATTCAAACCATCATTCTATATTTTACCAATATTAGTTTAAATATTAGTAAGGTTATTTTAGATGTTAGCACCGTTGGCTTAGATATTCGTAATGTAAGTTTAGATATTAGCATTGTCATTGTATATTTTAGCAATGTGGCTTTATAAATTCGCATTGTTGACTTAGATATTAACACTGTTGATTTAAATATTAGCAATGTCATTTTAAATATTGGCAGTGTAGATTTAGATATTCGCGATGTCATTTTAAATAGTAGCAGTGTAGATTTAGATATTAGCAACGTTGTTTAAGATATTCACATTGTGATTTTAAATATTCGCACCATTAGTTTAAATATGAGGACTCCATTTAAGGTATTAGCAACTTTAGGAAAAATGTTGTTAGCACAATTGTAAACAGTTATAACATAATTTATAAAATGGAAGGAAAAATATTCAGGTAGCTGGAAGAAGTGTCAGATTTTTACTAAATTTAGGTAAAATTACATCAAATGCAAATTGAAACAAGAACACTCACTGTTCAAGATTATCCAGGACTGGTAGAGACAATGAAGAGGGCTTATCCACAAATGTCAGAATATGTGTGGTCTAAAAAAAGTATAGAGAAACTAACCAAAATATTTCCTCAGGGACAGATCTGCATTACGGTTGATGGTAAGCTGGCAGCTGTAGCGCTTTCCATCATTGTTGATTATGATGAGTTCGGAGACGATCATACCTACAGCGATATTACAGGCAATTATACATTTAATACCCATACTTCCACAGGAAATGTCTTGTACGGAATCGAAGTTTTTGTCGACCCGGAATTTCGTGAGCTTCGCCTGGGAAGAAGGTTATATGATGCGCGCAAAGAGCTTTGCGAATTACTGAATTTGAGATCTATCATTTTAGGAGGAAGAATTCCGAACTATCATAAGCATAGTGAATTATCACCGAGGGAATACATCCGCAGGGTTCGTGATAAGGAAATCTATGATCCCGTTTTATCATTTCAGCTTTCCAACAATTTTCTGCCCATAAGAGTGCTGAAAAAATATCTTCCCGAAGACGAATCGTCAAAAGAAAATGCGGTGCTCCTGCAATGGAATAATATATACTACAGCAAAAAACCGAACACCATGCAGGACAGCATTATCCGTCTGGGACTTGTACAGTGGCAGATGAGACACTTTAAAGATATTGATGCTTTCTACGAGCAGGTCGAGTTTTTTGTTGATGTGATGGGCGATTATAAAGCCGATTTTGTCCTTTTCCCTGAATTGTTCAACACTCCGCTGCTCGCTCCTTTTAACAAACTTTCTGAGCGTGACAGTATGATTGAGCTGGCAAAATTAACGGAAGAGATCAAAATGAAAATTTCTGATCTGGCCATCAGTTATAATGTAAATATCATTTCAGGGAGCATGCCTGTTTTCGAAAACAATGAACTGTACAATGTAAGTTATCTCCTGCACCGCGACGGAAGAACCGATGAATACAGGAAAATTCACATCACCCCAAACGAAAGAAAATACTATGGAATGAAGGGTGGAAACGAAATCAAGGTTTTCGATACCGACTGCGGGAAAATCGGACTGGTAATCTGTTATGACGTGGAATTTCCCGAACTTCCGAGAATTCTTGCGGATGAAGGAATGAAAATTCTTTTCGTTCCATACCTTACCGATACTCAGAATGCATACATGAGAGTTCGCCACTGTGCGGCTGCGAGAGCCATTGAAAACGAATGTTATGTTGCCATTGCGGGATGCGTCGGAAACCTTCCGGGAGTTAATAATATGGATATTCAGTTTGGTCAGGCAGCGGTTTTCACTCCGTCAGATTTTGCCTTTCCATCGAATGCAATCAAAGGAGAAGCTACCCCGAATACAGAAATGACCCTCATTGTTGATGTGGATTTAAATCTTCTCAAAGATCTTCATCACCATGGCTCTGTTCAGGTAATGAAAGACCGTAGAAAAGATCTCTATGAAACTTACTTAAAATAGCGTTTATTTTTAACAATATTCAAACCTCTCGAAACGGGAGGTTTTTATTTATGTTTAAACTTCATTTGAGCGTCTGGATTTTTAGAAAATTTCAGATGAAATCAACATTGTAAAACTTTTGATATAGTATCTGTCTCGTAATCATCTTATTGATGGATAATAATAAAACAATTTTGAAGAGCAATGTCAACTGAAATGCTTGTAATATTAATATTTAAATATCAATATTTTAAATATATTGTATTATCATTTAGTTTTATTTAAATTTGTAAAAATAGTTTAGTCTAAGTACAGCTAATATCACACCCTAATTTTTAATTTTAAAAATAAAATCATAAAATATACCATGAAACAACAATTTTTTTATAACTCTTTACTCGGTGATAAAATATTTTCAATAGTAAACTTTCTTAAAATTTAAACAAATCGCCGAAATTTATTTTATTCAGTAAAAAACTATACACCATAATTTTCACATATTATACCAATTAGGATGAAATTTGACTACAAAGAAATACACATAGGAAGCATCATACAAACCCGTGTAGCAGATACGGCAACTGATCTGGAACGAATTTGTAAATTCATGAAATCTACAAAAGAACAAATCGAAGAAATGTATCAGTCAAAAAGCCTGGACAGTGATATTCTCATGAGATGGAGCAAGCTTCTGGAATACGATTTCTTCAGAATATATTCTCAACATCTTATCCTCTATGCCCCGCCTTCCAAGGTTGATAAGCAGGAAGAAAAAAAATCTCAGCTTCCCAATTTCAGGAAGAGTATCTATACCCGCGAAGTCATCGATTTTATTGTTGAGCTTATCGAAACTCAGGAAAAAACAATGCCTCAGATCGTTAAAGAATACAGAATCCCAAAATCGACACTACACAGATGGACTAAGAAATACGGAAATATTAATAATGATTAACAATGAAAAAGAATACTTCTCAGCCCGATTTCAAAAGAATATATACCGACATTCTGGAAAAAAAGTTCCCGGAAAAGAAGAAGCTTTGTGAGAAAATATTAAATAAAAAGACATTTTCAGAGCTTGATGTTATTGCCATTAACAATATCATATTTGCTCCGGTATCAAAAGATATTATTAAATCTAATCAGCAGCACAGATCTTACAGCAAATCGACCATTATTAAGATTCTGGAATTTCAGAAACAACACGGCCTCAATAATACCAAGCTTGCTTTACATTACAAACTTAGCCGTAATACCGTTTCAAGATGGAAAAAACTTTTTGTCGTTTAAAGCTGTTTATTACTCAGTAATCCGTTTATTAGGAATGGTTTTTGAAATAATTGTGGCTTGTTTTTCTTATTTTTATAATTATGTTTGACAAGCAACAAAGAAAACTGAAAAGATCTGCCAAATTAATTTCCGTATTGAGTAAATACGGATTTAAAGATCTTTTGTCAAGGATGAACGTCGGAAATAAACCTGTTGAAATTTCCAACAATCCGGAAGAAATTATTTCAAAAGATACCGTTTATGAGAGAATAAGGCTGGCTCTTGAAGAGTTGGGACCAACTTTTGTAAAGCTTGGCCAGACCTTCAGCAACAGGGAAGATCTTCTTCCACCGGAATTGATTCAGGAGCTGCAGAAACTTCAGGATAAGGTTGATAAAATTGAAATGAATGTCGCTGAAATCCTTGAAAATGAATTCAATATTTCTGTTGCCGATCACTTTTCCGATATTCAGAAAGATCCTCTAGCCACGGCTTCCATTGCACAGGTTTACAAGGCTACATTGACAGACGGATCGCCGGTTATTTTAAAGATCAAAAAACCGGACGTACAGGTGGTCATAGAAGATGATTTGCTGCTCATCAAAGATATTGAAAGACTCATTTCATCATATTCTGAAATCGGCGATAAACTTAATCTCAAGCAGGCTATTTCAACATTTGAAAAATCTTTGCTGGAAGAAGTTTCTTTAATCAATGAGAAAGAAAATATTCTTCAGTTCAGAAGGAATTTTAAGAATAATAAAGAAACGTATGTTCCGGAAGTCTATGAAGAATTTTCCAACAATAATGTTCTGTGTATGGAATTTATTGATGGGATTAAAGTTACAGATAAAGCATCGCTTTTAGCCAATTCTATAGATCCTGTAAATGTTTCAGAAACCGGATTGAGACTTTTTGTTTCACAGATTCTCGATTACGGCTTTTTTCATGCAGATCCTCATGCCGGAAATATTTTGGTTAAAAAAGACGGAAAAGTTGTTTTCATAGATTTCGGAGCGGTAGGTAAAATTCCTCCCAATGATAAGGAAGTCTTGGAAAATCTTATCGTAAGTTTCGTTGCCAAAAATCCTCATAAGATTGTACGCTATCTTAAGAAAATGGCAATCAGCTATCAGATCCCCGATGAAAGAAGGTTTGAAGGTGATGTTGAAGATATCCTGGAATTCGTTCACAGCACTTCGCTCAAGGAAATTGATCCTCATGCGGTTATGAATAAGATGAAGGATGTCCTGAAAGATAACCGTCTTTACATGCCCGATTATTTTTATCTTTTATTCAAAGGAATAGGCCTGATCGAAGGCGTTGGCCGAACCATTAATCCGGATCTGGATGTTGTGAAAAGCTTACATCCGTATACCAAGAAAATATTTGCCAGGAAAATTAGTCCGCAGAATATTCTCAAGACAGGCATGGATAAAGTGATGAATTTTACAGATAATGTAGATGAAATCCCAAGGGAATTGCGTTCTGTTCTGCAGAAATTGGACGAGAATAAATTCACGGTTTCCAGTGAGATCAAGAATATCGAAAAAACGAATCAATTAATAAAGTCAAGTATTGTTAATTTAATGCTTGCGATGATTCTTGGTGCCAATATCATTGCTACGGCGATTGTTTTTGTTTCTGAATCTGGACCAAAGGTCGGTGAAATGTCTTTGGTGGCGGTGCTGGGATTTATTTTTTCAATTTTACTGGTTATTATTATTCTGTTAAGGATTACAAGAAAATAATTGTTGAGATGCTTCGACTTCGCTCAGCATGATATCGCTATAAATTTTTCTTTAAACAGTTAGAATCAGAAGTGTCATGCTGAGCTTGTTGAAGCATCTCTATTCCAAAAAACTACCATTATCCATCTGCGAAACTTCTCGCCAAAGTTTAAAAAATTAATTACCTATCTTTGCAAAATGGAAAAACTCACTTTTGCAGATTTTGAACTTCCCGTTAAAATTCTTGATGTTTTAGCAGATCTGGAATTATTCGAACCTACACCCATTCAGGAAAAAAGTCTGAAGCCAATTCTTTCAGGACGCAATGTCATGGGAATTGCACAGACCGGTACAGGAAAAACACTGGCGTATCTTTTGCCTGTTCTCAAAAGCTGGAAATATAATAAAAACGGAAATCCTACAGTTCTTATTCTTGTTCCTACCAGAGAACTTGTTGTTCAGGTAACGGAAATTCTTGAAACGTTGACAGAAAATATCACTGCAAGAGTAATCGGTATCTACGGTGGGAAAAATATCAATACGCAAAAGCTTTTATTTGACGGAGGCTGTGATATTCTTGTGGGAACACCCGGAAGAGTAATGGATCTCGCGATCGATAATGCTATTTCTTTAAAAGAAGTTCAGAAGCTGATCATCGATGAGTTTGATGAAATGCTGAATCTTGGTTTCAGACCTCAGCTGACGCATATATTTGAAATGATGAAAGAAAAGAGACAGAATATTCTTTTTTCTGCTACCATGACGGAAGCGGTAGATGAAATGCTGGACGAATATTTTGCAAGTCCGGTTGAAATTTCACTGGCGAAATCAGGAACTCCCCTTGAAAAGATTGAACAGACTGCCTATAAAGTTGAGAATTTTAATACCAAAATCAATCTTCTTGAACATTTGTTGAAGAAAGATTCAGATATGTCGAAAGTCTTAATCTTCAATAATAACAAGAAAAATGCAGATCTTCTTTTTAATAAAATTGATGAGCTTTTCCCTGAACAGTTTGATGTTATTCACTCGAATAAATCACAAAATTACAGGCTCAAGGCGATGAAACGCTTTGAAAATGAAGAAATAAGAGGTTTGATTACTACGGATGTAATGGCAAGAGGTCTGGATATTTCAGATATTACGCATGTAATCAATTTTGAAACTCCGGATGTTCCCGAGCAGTATATCCACAGAATCGGTAGAACGGGTAGAGCAGATAAAGACGGGAAAGCGGTAACATTTGTTACGAAAAAGGAAGAACCGCTGATTCTTGATATTGAATTGCTGATGGATAAGGAGCTAAAATTCATTGACTTCCCTGAAGAAGTGAAGATTAATCCTAAAAAGATAGCATCAGAAGAAGAACAGATCGCTATGAAAAATCCTGCTCAGGTAAAATTAAACGATGGTGGGGGAGCTTTCCATGAGAAGAAGGCAAAGAATACAAAAGAAAACTGGGGAGGCCCGTCTAAAAGAAAAGCACCCAAAAAGTTTGGGGCAAACAGGGCTCAGCAAAAAGCAATCTCGAAATCTAAAAGAAAGAAATAAAATAACTCCCGAAATTTTCGGGAGTTATTGTTATAATTAAAAGCTGTTTAAACTTTTTATATAACCACAAAAGTTACAAAAGATGAGCTCAATTTTATCTAAAGTTGATGATGATAAATGAAAAAAGTGCACAATAGCCTTAAAAAATCTTCGATTTTTATTCTTTTGAGAACGCGGTTATTTCTGCAAGTATTTTAAAAAAGCTTTAAGTTAAAATAATTTTTAGGTTAATTAAACTCATCGTCATCTTCATCAAGGAAATCAAGTTCATCATCGTTCTGAATATGATCATGAGCTATTCCCGGCGGATTAAAAAGACCCCAATCATCAACAATAAAATGTTTCCGGTTAAATCCTGCTAACCAATCTACAAATAATATCCGGAAATCTTCGATGAGTTCTCTGATCAGATTATAATATTTGGCATCTGCAAATCCGAACATTTCAAGATTGTTTCCGCTCACCAGAATATCTTTTCCGGCTTTTCGGATGATGGCTGCATTTTCCATTTTAATATCATAAAGCTTTACTGCTTCGGCACCTCTTATTTTAGCTTGAATAAGCATGATGTCCCCCAGTATTTGCTGCTTTATGGTTTGAAGATACATATTGTCTTCAGGAAAAAGATCTGTAATAATCCTCAATGTTTGATGGATTTCTTCAGCTTTTTGGTAGAGTGGTGTATTTTTGAAAGATCCGTGCATTTATTTCATATAAGGTTGCATCACTGAAGTCCACAACTGATAGCCTTCCGGAGTCATGTGAAGCATATCTCCTACAAACAGGTCTTTTCTCACATTTCCCTTGCTATCCTGCATCACTTTTGTAATATCGATGAATTCAGAATTAGGTTCTTTTTTCATGAAAGCGGCAATCTTTTTATTGGCTTCTTTCATTTGTGGCCATAGCTTTTCGCGGCTTGGAGAATATTTAATCGAAATATAATCCACTTCAATAGTTGGAAATTTAGATCTTATTTTCTTATAAAAAGTTTTGAACCTATCTACAACGACATCGGCTTTTAATTTGTCATCATCGGCAAAATCATTCTCACCACAGTAAATAATAATCTGTTTAGGATCGTAATTTAAGAGATCGTTCGCATAATAATTGAGGTCCGTTAATCTCGAACCGCCGAATCCTCTGTTGATGATTTGTTTGTCTGGAAAATAAGTAGCAACATCCGTCCATTTGGTAAATGATGAGCTTCCTATTAAAAGGATGGCATCTTTAGGAGGCGTTGTTTCCTGATCCTGTTTTTTGAAATTCTGGATGTCCTGCCAGAACATCGGTTTTTTTTCCTGTGAAAAGAAAAGAGCAAAAGTCAGCAATAGAAATGCTGATAACATCTTCTTCATTGTTTAATCATTTTAAAATTTCTATCTCATAAAAAACTCCCGTATTTCCGGGAGTTTATTTTTTATCTTTTATAAGAAATGTAAGTGTAGTCAATCACCTGATCTCCGTCCTGATCAATGTTTCCAAACATTTGCTTAAGCTTCATTTCCGAACTTGTAAGAACAACTACCTGGTATTTTCTCGGACTGTCATTGGTGTATTTGATGGTAAGGTTTTTAGTTTCCGTATCATACTCATACGTACCTTCAGATTTACTGGCAACCTGGCAGTCTGTACCTGTTCCCGAATATCCTGTGTATGCAGTGTAATAATCTGTTCTGTACTCTGTAATATTATTAGCACTACATCCGGTAGGAACATCGGTATCAATGATGGTTTTATCGTCTTTTCCTGAAATTACTTCTGTTTTACTGGTTTTCCATTCACCTTTCATCATATCCATTTCATAAGCTTGGATATCATCATCTTCACATGAACTAAGCACTAATGCTGAAAAGGCAAATAAAAGTAATTGTTTTTTCATTTTTACAAATTTAAGAATATGCTAAAATATAAATAAATTTGAAATATCTCTAATGAATTTCAGCTTTTTTAAACGAATGTTTGTAGAAAAAATAATCTGTGCCGGAAGTTTGAAGCTTGGAAGTTTACTATTATACCGCTTGATTTTTTGGTTTGAGGTTTGAAGATGGATGCTGGAAGTTTATCGTATATACTTAATTTTTTTTAACATAGCGAAATAAACCTCCATCACCCAGCCTCCAGCTTCCAGCTTCCTAATAGCTCATCTCCACAATCTTATAAGCATCCTGAGGAGTAAGCTTTCTGTATTCACCAAGACCTGTCCAGTTTCTTTCTGTAAATGCTTTTTCTACTCTTTCTGCTGTCCCTTGGAAATCTTCCGTGTATTCTGAAAGTTTGGTCTGGATATGCAGGCTATGGAAAAATTCTTCCAGCTTTCTGATTCCGGCTTCTGCTTTTTCCTCAATGCTTCCGTCTTTTATTCCCCAGACTCTTTCTGCATATTGTGCGAGCTTTCCTTTTTTAGTTTCAAAATTATAACGGTAATGAGAAGGAGCAATGATGGCCAGTGTTCTCGCGTGATCTATTCCGAAATAAGCTGTTAGCTCATGGCCCATAGCGTGAACTGCCCAGTCGGTAATAACGCCTTTTTGAATCAGACCATTCAGTGCCATCGTACAGCACCACATGAAATTTGCTGCCGCATCATAATCAAAATCATCCGCCATCACTTTAGGAGCGGTTTCCTGTAGGCTGATCAAAATGCTTTCTGCGATTCGTTCCTGCAGGTCGGCTGACGAAGGAGCCGTCATATATTGTTCCAGTACGTGGGTATAAGCATCGGTAATTCCATTAACGATCTGTCTTGGTGGAATCGTTCTCACTACTTCAGGATCCAACACTGAAAACTGAGGGAACAGTCCTGGGCCTCCCGAAGAAAGCTTTTCATTGGTTTCTCTTCTTGAAATCACATATCCTGAATTCATTTCAGAGCCGGTTGCCGGCAACGTTAATACCGTTCCGAAAGGCATTCCTTCTCCTTCAAAAGTTCTTACCGGTTTTGTAAGGATTTCCCATGGTTCGCCATTATAGTTGGCTGCTGCAGAAAGAAATTTGGTTCCGTCGATTACTGATCCGCCACCCACAGCAAGGAGATAGGTGATCTCTTTCTCTTTGATAAAATTTAAGGCATTGATCAGAACTTCATATTCCGGATTAGCAGGAACTCCGCCGAATTCATAGATCTCATGACCTTTTAGCGCATCTTTTACCTGGTCATAAACACCATTGTTTTTAATGCTTCCGCCACCGTAGATCATTAAGATTTTAGCGTCTTGTGGAATTTCTTTGGATATTTTGGCAATTTCACCTTTTCCGAAAAGTATTTTGGTTGGATTTTTAAACTCGAAATTAAGCATTGTTCTTTGATTTATTTTGATTCAAATGTACGCAATGCTCACTGAAAATTGAGTTAAGAAAGTTTTAAAATTCTAATGGTTGATTTTTATTAAAACTATCGGATTTATTATAAGTAATGTTTCGTCAATTCGATTGAAATTCTGAAAGAATTTTGTATCGAGAACGGAAGTCTTAATTATCAAAAGTTCTCGATACGCTTTCTCCATTGTATTGCAAAACCTACTCGAACTGACGTATTAAAGTATTTTATATGTAAAGTAAAATTCAGGCATTCAGTTGAGGCCATCAACTACTTCGATGAGACCGTCAAGTACTCCGAACAGGGAATCAACCAGTTCAATGAAGCAATCAAGTGTTTAGAATGAGCGATCAACCATTCCGAAGAGGCAATCAATCACTCCGAAGAGACAATCAACCATTCCGAAGAGACATTTAACCACTCCGAAGAGCCGATCAAGTAGTCCGAAGAGGCAATCAAGTACAATTTGTTATTTTTCAATGGTTTATAGCTTTGTTGAAAAAGGTGAATCAGTTAAACAATACGCTGTATAACAGACTTCAGATATATTTTTGAACGTAAAAAGTAAGTCTGTGTATGAAATAAATAGCGAATATTATAGAAATAGAACTGACGTATTTTATATTAATAAGTTCCATTGCTTTTTACCTCTTGTTTTCCCGTTTTCCTGTTGATTTTAACGGAAAAAGATTCTTTATTTTCAGCATTGTTTATAAGCTTGGTGAGATAAAGAGAAATATATTTGTCATCCATTTTATAAGAACTGCCCAATGAATTACTCGTATCAACAGTATAACCATACGTATTGGCTATTAAAATAGCTTCCGGAAGATTATCGACAGTTCCGATAAAATCTCTCAGTTGCTGCTCAGTAGAAAAATATTTCGTTTTACCTTTTTCACAGGCCAGCAGGTAAGAAAAGCAATCTTCTCCCAGGCATTTCTGGAAAAATCCTTTCCCCGGAGCAGGATCATTTAATGTCATAAAATCCGGTGTTTGACTTTCATAAATAACCGCTGTGTCGGGATCAGGATTATTGCGAAGTACCGACCAATAATCGTACTTTTTGTCAGGAACAATAAAAGGGAAAAGCAATTCGGGATTATCCAAAATTTCCGGGATCTTTTTGTAATCTGCGGGAACAGTTTTCTGGCCGAAAACCAAAACTGAACATAGAAATACAACCGGAATTAACAATTTCATTTTAGAGTATGTTTAAATTATAATTTATTTTTAACATTAAGGAATTAAGCCCCTTCAGCTTAAAAAACTTAATAAAAATCAATTTATTGATTCTTAACCGTAATAAAGTCTAACTTACTAAAATTGACTACGTCGAATCTAAAGATTTCTTAATCTTAAATAAAGAATAAACAAAGTTTATTTAATTTAGAAAATTAAGAAAAAACGATAAATAAATTTACTGGAATATAATTTTGTAATACCCGTTTTCATCTTTTACATCAATTCCAACTCCTGTAAAGGTAATTTTATTGATCTGAAACCCTTCGCAACCGCTGTTAAATTCGGATGACTGTATAGAAAAATCAAAGAGCTTGACATTAGAATAAAACTTATAATTTTTTGTCCCGTCGTAGGCACCTACATTTTCCAGCAACACTCTGTTGTCTGAAGTTTTTGTCAGCTGTACTCCTGTCTGATTTTCATCCTGAATGGAATAGGTAGTTATTGTTCCGTTGGCAATAAGATTTTCATCGGCAGCATTCACGAATTCAAAAACAACGGGTTGGGGAGCATTGTAGCAGTCTTCACCGCAGGCGGTGAAGAGGAGAAGGGGAAGGAGGAATAGGATGAATTTTTTCATGGGATTGATTTTGTGAGTTGTAAAAATAATTATTAAAGTTCTGCTATCAAAATTATGGGTGAAGGAGTTATAAAAACAGGTGTTTTTAAGGTCAATATACGCTTTAAATATATAAATATTAATATTACATTGATAAATATTGATTTAAAATATACTAGTTTAAGTTTTAAACATAAAATGATATATATAAAATATATCTGAATAATTATAATATATGGAAAAATAATATCAATATATCAAATAATATATCTTAAGCGTATTTTTAGCACTGAAACCATTGATATTTCGTCCATAAAAGAACTATAATGCTGTAAAGAATATGTGTAAATAGGTTACATAAAAGTTTAAACAAGTTTTAAAACAGCATTTGAATTAAAATCAAAATCCCCTACATTTGTTATTATGATACACGACCAACGCGCAGAAAAATTCAGGCAGATCGTGGAAAATAAGTTCCAGATCTACAATTCATTGTTTATGAGCCTGCCTTATGATAAAATGACGAATATCGGGATGCTCCTTCCGTTTCTTTGCGAAGAAAGCAAAATCGGTTACCAGGCCGGAAAAACACCCGAAGAAATCGTTGAGGAATTCTTTAAAAATCATACCGATCTACAGACGGAAGAGCAGAAACTCGAACTGCTTTTTAAAATCATACAATACATCGAAAGACAGGTGGTTCTGTTCGACAGTATCGAAGATGCGGCATTTCCCAAGCTTCATTCTGACAGCGATAAAGGGACGGTCACCAATCTCTATGAGCATTCGCTTCAGGATCATAAACTTGAGGAAGTCCGACAAAAGTTGAAGGATTTTACCGTAAAAATTGTTTTTACAGCGCATCCCACACAGTTTTATCCAAACTCTGTCCAGAGAATCCTTCATGATCTGAGAAATGCGATTACCACAGACTCGATCACCAATATCGATATGCTTTTGCAGCAACTGGGTAAAACGCCATTTGTCAATAAAGAAAAACCTACCCCAATTGACGAGGCGATGAGCATCATCTATTATTTGAGATATGTGTATTATGATTCGATTGGAGAGCTTTTCACACAAATAAAATCAACTTTTGGAAATGAGCATTTCCATCTTCATGAAGATCTCATCCAGCTTGGTTTCTGGCCGGGTGGTGACCGTGATGGAAATCCGTTTGTGACGGCAGACGTTACCAGAAGGGTAGCGGAAGAGCTTCATTCAGCTATACTGAAAGCGTATTACAATAATCTTAAATCGGTAAGAAGAAGATTGAGCTTCAGGGGTGTTTCCGAAGTTCTTACCAAACTGAGCAATGAGTTGTATGCGGCCATTTTCAGGAATGAAAAAATAACAGCGGAAGATATCATCAGAAGAATTGACGAGGCTGAAGAAATCCTTACAAAACAGCACAATTCATTATTTATTGATCTGCTGACTGATTTCAGAGACCGTGTAAAAATTTTTGGAACCCACTTTGCCACGTTGGATGTGCGCCAGGACAGCAGGATTCATCAGAAAGTAATTGATGAGGTTTTTGCTAAGATAAACGGAAATCCTGATGCTGATCATGAAGAAAAGTTCAACACCTTGATTAATGTTTCGGAAAAGGTAAATCCTGATGATTTTGAAGATATCGTTAAAGATACACTGCTTACGGTCTCGCAGATTTCGGAAATTCAGAAACTCAATGGCTCAAGAGGGATGAACCGCTATATTATTTCCAATTCTGACGCCGTGAAAGATGTAATGAATGTCTATGCATTTTTCAAAATCTGCGGATATTGGGATGAAGCCATTAATATGGATATTGTTCCGCTTTTTGAAACCATGGAAGGTCTTGCCAATGCAGAAAATGTAATGGCCGAATTATATCAGAACCCTGTGTATAAAAAACATCTTGAAAGAAGAGGAAACCAGCAGACGATTATGCTCGGTTTTTCAGACGGAACCAAAGACGGTGGTTACCTGAAAGCCAACTGGGAAATTTATAAGGCTAAAGAAGTCCTGACAAAACTATCCGAAGAGCGTGGAATCAAAGTCGTATTTTTTGACGGTAGAGGTGGCCCACCTGCAAGAGGTGGCGGAAAAACGCACGATTTTTATGCCTCTCAGGGTAAAACAATTGCCAATCATAAAATTGAATTAACGATTCAGGGGCAGACGATTACCAGCATTTTCGGAAATAAAGAACAGGCAAAATATAATTTTGAACAGCTCTTAACCGCTGGCATGGAAAATGATGTCTTTAAAAATTCCAAAAAAGACCTCACGGAAAAAGAGAGGGCATTAATTATAGAATTAGCGGATATAAGCTATAAAAAATATTCAGATTTAAAGGCTCATCCGATGTTTGTACCTTATCTGCAGGAAATGAGTACGCTGGAATATTACGGGAAAACCAATATCGGCAGCCGTCCGTCAAAAAGAGGTGCCGGTAACGAACTTAAATTTGAGGATCTGAGAGCTATCCCTTTTGTAGGATCATGGGCACAACTGAAACAGAATGTTCCGGGGTTCTTCGGATTTGGGTTTGCTATGCAGCAGATGAAAGAGCAGGGAAGATTTGATGAAGTGAAAGAGCTCTATAAAGGTTCGGATTTCTTTAAAACGTTGGTGTTAAACTCAATGATGAGTATGAACAAAACGTATTTCCCTTTGACGTACTATATTAAAAATAATCCGAAATTTGGCGCTTTCTGGAATGTTTTGTTTGATGAATACAATCTTTCTAAAAATATTATGCTGGAGCTTACGGGCTTCAAAATGCTTCAGGAAGAAGATCCGCTTTCAAGGAAATCAGTGAAAATCAGGGAAAGAATTGTGCTTCCATTGTTGAGTATTCAGCAATATGCGTTGATGAAAATTCAGAAAGGAGAAGGAAATAAAGAAGCTTATGAAAAGCTTGTGACACGTTCTTTATTCGGGAATATCAATGCAAGCAGAAATTCAGCTTAAAAATTAGAGTATGAAAAATGTTTTCTTTTCAGTTTCTGTATTAATCGTTTTACTGTTGCTGGGTTCATGTAGTAAAGATTCAACACAGAATAAATTGCCGCCTGCTGCCAAAAATGAAGCGTTGTCGGTAGAAAAAGCGCTGGAAGATCATGTGAAAACTGCTGAGAAGAAACAGCCTTCTGATTTCGTTCCAAAAGGATTTGTGATTTTTGATAAAACTGAAGGCGATCTGAATAATGACGGACGCAACGATTATGTTCTGATCATTAAAGGAACCGACAAGGATAAAATTATTAATGACGAATACCGGGGAAAGCTGGACCGCAACCGCCGGGGAATAATCATTTTGTTTAAAACTGAAGATGGCAGCTATGAAAAGATTTTGGAAAACAAAAGTTGTTTTTCTTCTGAAAATGAAGATGGCGGCGTCTATTACGCTCCCGAAATGGATGTTTCCATTGATAAAAATAATCTGTATGTGAATTACAGACACGGCAGATATGGCTATTGGACGTATACATTCAAATACAGAAATTCTGATTTCCAGCTGATCGGGTATGATTCAAGTGAAAATCGCGGACCGATTGTACAGTCGGAAACAAGCATTAATTTTTTGACGGGTAAAAAACAGTTTAAAGATAATATCAACAAAGATTCAGAAGACAGCGATGAGGTTTTCCAGGAAACCTGGTCTGCTATTGATAATAAAAAGCCTGTTCTTTTATCTGAAATTAATGATTTTGACAGACTTGATTTTTAGTCATCTACCATACAAAGAAACCTCTCGAGCCGAGAGGTTTTTTTGCTTTATTCTTTGATGAATTTTTCATAATAAATCTTACCTTTCGTCTGAATTTTCAGGTAATATACTCCTTTGGCAAAATCTTCAACCTTCAGAGATTTTTGATTGTTAACTTTTGTAATTAATCTTCCTAAATTGTCATACACTTCCAACGCTAAAACTTCATTTTCCGAAGCAACATTCAGAATGTTTTTCACCGGATTCGGGAAAATAGCAATATTATTTTTCTTTACCAATTCTGAAGTATTCAACACATTGTTGTAAAGACTTCCAAAATTCAATATTCCAAAGCCCATCTGGTCATAATGATTGGGATAAAGGGATGCCGTTTGTCTCAGTTTATTTCTCATTAAATCCCGATCCATGGTATAAAAAGCCTGTATTAAACAAGCTACTCCTCCTGCTGCAATCGGAGTGGCAATAGAAGTTCCGCTTACCAGAACCGTCGAGTCGTTGTTGTTGACTGTTGTTGCTAAAGTACCTCTTGCGCTGGCATCCGGCTTTACTACCCCTGCAGAATTAGGTCCGTAAGATGAAAAATCAGAAGATGCTCCGCTGGCATCCACGGAACCGATCGAAAAGACTTTTGCATTGTCAGCCGGTGTCATGATATAATGCCATGGCTGTACTCCCGAATTACCAGCCGCAAATAGTACAAAAATCCCTTTATTAACGGCAATTTCAGCACCACGCGCAATAAAAGATGTAGTGCCATTCATGTTGGAGTATGTATAGCTGTATTTCGGATCGTCAAAAGTGGAGTAGCCTAAGGAAGTTGTGATCATGTCGACCCCTTTTCTGTCTGCTTCTTCCGCAGCTTCGATCCAGTAGAGTTCTTCTTCAGGGATTTCTACGGTGGCATTTTCGCTTCGGTAAAGATAAAAGTCAGCATCCGGAGCAGATCCTACAAACGTGTCCTGTACGTAGCCTCCGATGGCTCCCAAAACTACAGATCCATGGGCGCTAAGCGATGCATTATAGATATCCGTTCCTTTTGTCACAAAATCGTATCCGCCTTTAATGTGACCGTTATTCCATAATCTTGTGTAGGCTGAACCTGTATTCACATTTGGAAAGCCTGCATCAATCACAGCGATGGTGACGCCGGTTCCCGTATAGCCGGCAAGGTGCAACGGACGAAGGTTGATTTGATCAATCTGCTCAGAACCTGAACCATAATCAAAAACAGTTAAGTTTTTATTTGTGGCTGATGAAGGATCTTCCCACTTGTTGGAATGCTTAATCTTCGGAACCACCGAGGAATTTTTAGCAAAACTTTCTACAGAATCAACATAGCTTTGAGATTCCAGTATTGATATTTGAGCAGGAGTCGCATTTACGGCAACACCGTTCAGCCATTTTGAATAGTCGGTGACAGTAAAGCCCAGATTTTGAATGTTGGTAATATAGGATTGCTCAATGGGAGCATCCTGATCATTCAATGTTACGCCCAGTGTTGCTCTACGGTCGAGAGATTTTTGTGAAAGCTCGGAAAGGGGATTGGCATAAAATGCCGCTTTGTTAGGTTTATCATTAAAAAACACAAAAACAAGCGATGTCTGTGCAAAACTTACTGAATAACTTGCTAAGAGACAAAAAAATAAAGTTTTTTTCATATATCTATTTTTAGATAAAGATAAAACAAAATCAATAAAATTTTTGAAAGGATTTTAAATTCCTTATTTTTACAGAAATATTTATTTATGAAAAAGATTCAAATGGTTGACTTACAAAGTCAGTATTACAAGATAAAAAATGAAGTGGACAATGCAGTTTTAAATGTAATGGATTCAGCGGCTTTTATCAATGGCCCTGAGGTAAAGTCTTTCCAGAATGAATTAGAGTCTTATTTGGATGTAAAACATGTGATTCCGTGTGCAAATGGTACCGATGCCCTGCAGATTGCTTTGATGTCACTTGATCTTAAAGAAGGGGATGAAATAATCACGGCAGATTTTACATTTGCGGCAACAGTTGAGGTTATTCATCTGCTGAAACTGAAATCTGTACTGGTGGATGTTGATTATGATACGTTTACGATTTCGCCGGAAGCTATTAAAAAGGCTATTACTCCAAAAACAAAGGCTATTATTCCTGTTCATATTTTCGGACAATGTGCGAATATGGAGGAAATTTTAAAGATTGCTGAAGAACATAATTTATACGTCATCGAAGATAATGCCCAGGCCATCGGTGCTGAATTTACTTTTGCTGACGGAATGGTAAAAAAAGCAGGAACAATGTCTACAGTGGGGACTACTTCTTTTTTCCCATCAAAGAATTTAGGATGCTATGGAGATGGAGGAGCAATATTTACCAATAATGATGAATTGGCGCACCGTTTAAGAGGGATTGTAAACCACGGAATGTACGAAAGATACTATCACGAGGAGGTTGGGGTAAATTCAAGACTGGACAGTATTCAGGCGGCAATTTTGAGAAAAAAATTACCGAATCTTGACAATTATAACGAAGCAAGAAAAAAAGCTGCAGATTATTATGATGAAGCTTTTGCCGGTCATGAATATATTTTAACGCCTAAAAGAGCAGAAAATTCTACTCATGTTTTCCATCAGTATACGTTGAGAATTTTAAACGGAAAACGTAATGAATTGCAGAAATTTTTAACAGAAAAAGAAATTCCTGCCATGATTTATTATCCTGTAGCATTAAGAAAGCAAAAAGCATATTATCAGGAAAGTAATGATGCAGATTTTGTAAATACGGACAAACTTTTGGATCAGGTGATTTCTCTTCCGATGCACACAGAGCTTGATGATGAGCAGCTGAAGTATATTACGGATGCGGTGTTGGAGTTTATGAAATAATGAAAAGGAAGGTTTTTAAATATAAAATTATTGGCATATTAATTTTTTTAATAGAACTCTTCATATTTGCTTTATTCACTTATGGAAGTTATGACAGTTTTATAGATTTTAATCTTAGCCAGATTTTTATTGTTCAAAACTTTATTTTTATTTTTGCGGTACTGGTAGCGTCTACAGCCTTTCTAAATTTAATACTGATTTTATTAAGTGCTAAAAAAAGTATATTCTTTTTAAATATTCAATACTCAATAATTTTCTTATTTTTTGCTTCTGGTTTTGTAAAAATGCTTCTTGGAAATGATTATTATAAAGAAGATAATATCAAGTTTATCATTGTGTTTTCATTAATTTTCATTTTATTATTCGTTATTAATTTTTTTAAATATAAAAGTGTAGAATTTTCAGAAATTGAAGAAATAGGAACACGCAATAATTAATACAATACTTTATTAAAGATTTTTAACTTTGGCAAAGTTGTAAAAAAATAAAAAATGGCAATACTTGTAACAGGTGGCTTAGGATATATCGGTTCGCACACGGTTGTAGAACTTTTGAATAATAATTTTGAAGTTGTTATTGTGGATGATTTATCCAATACTGAGAGATTTATATTAAAAAATATTGAAGAGATTACGGGTAAAAGGCCTGTTTTCTATCCTTTTGATTTAAAAAGAAGGGAGCTTTTAACCCAGGTTTTTGATGCCCATCATATTGAAGGCTGTATCAATTTTGCTGCTTCAAAAGCAGTTGGAGAAAGCCAGCTGAAGCCGATTGATTATTATGAAAATAATTTATTTTCCTTGATTAATATTTTGCAGGAGTTTAAAGAAAGAGGAATTTCAAATTTTATTTTTAGTTCTTCCTGTACAGTATATGGTCAGGCAGACAAGATGCCGATTGACGAAAATACTCCTTTAAAAATGCCGGAAAGCGTTTACGGAAAAACAAAACAGATGGGAGAAGAAATTTTATCTGATTTTGCAAAAGCTTATCAGAGGAAAGTTTCTTTGTTGAGGTATTTTAATCCGATAGGGGCACATCCTTCTGCAAAATTGGGGGAATTGCCTATAGGGATTCCTAATAATCTGGTTCCTTACGTAATGCAAACTGCGGCTGGAGTCCGTGAAAAACTTAATATCTGGGGAAATGATTATCCGACTGAAGACGGAACAGCTGTTCGTGATTACATTTATGTAGTAGACCTTGCAAAAGCGCATGTTGCGGCTCTGCAAAAATTAATGCAAAGTACTTCTGAAGAGGCTTTGATTGATATCTATAACCTCGGAACCGGAAAAGGATCATCTGTTATGGAAGTTGTAAAAGCTTTTGAACTGGCTAATATTGTAGAAGTTCCTTATCAGATATGTGACCGTAGAGAAGGTGATATTACCATAGCCTATGCCAATGCAGACAAAGCCGAAAGAGAACTCGGTTGGAAATCTGAAACTTCTCTGGAAGAAGCCTTAAAAACGGTCTGGGAATGGCAAAAATATCTTGAGACCAGAAATACTGAGATTAAATTATAATTAGTTAAAAATATATGAAAACGCAAAGAATAGGCATTACATTTTCCTCATTCGATTTATTGCATGCCGGCCATATCAAAATGCTTGAAGAGGCTAAAACAGTTTGTGATTATCTTATTGTAGGTTTGCAAATAGATCCATCGCATGATCGTCCTAATAAGAATAAACCTACACAAACCATTGTTGAAAGATATATTCAGCTGAAGGCAGTGGATGCTGTCGATGAAATTATTCCTTATTATACGGAGCAGGATCTGGAAGATATTTTAAAATCATTTGTTATCGATGTCAGAATCATTGGTGACGATTATATGGATAAAGATTTCACCGGAAAAAAATACTGTGAAGAGAAAGGAATCGAAATTTTTTATAACAAAAGGGATCACAGATTTTCGTCAAGCGATTTGCGGCGAAGAATTTATGAAGCAGAATTGGAAAAGGTTTCAAGAGCTGAAGCAGCCATAAAATAAAAAATCCCGAAAGTAATTTCGGGATTTTTGCTGTATATATAGGAAGATTACATTGGCCCTCCCTGCTGATCGTCTCCTGCAGCGTTGGAGTTGATATCTTTTTTTCGTTTAGGCTGTTCGATTTTTTCTCCCTGCTTGAATCTGTAAGTGAAAGAAAGAGCAAACTGTCTTGGCTGCCATTGCATGTAATTACGACGCGTATAATCTGTATTATAACTGTATACCTCTCTGCTTCTGGTATTGAAAATATCCTGAATATTGAATGTAATAGTAGCATCACCTTTCAAAATTGTTTTTGATGCACCCAGGTTTAAAGCATACATATCTTGAGTATCTTGATTCGCAGCTTTTTGTGCACCTCTGTAGAAACCTTGCAATTGAATACTTAAAGTTTTATCAATTTTAAAAGTTGAATTTAGTCGGGCTCTTGTCGAAAAGCCATCTCCCGTAAAATCCATTGATCCTACTTTTTCATTACCTAGAGCATCTTTTGCATCATAATAAGCAATACCTGAAGTTTTATATCCGAAAACATCGAGACTTCCCATTAATTTTAGCCAGGAAAAAGGATCATAGGTGAAATTTAGGTCCAGACCATACCTTTCATCATTTCCTAAATTAATCGGTTTTGTATAGAAAACACTTGTGCTTTCATCGGGTCTGTAAACAAGCATTTTTGTGTCGTCTGTTGTATGCCTGTAATAGAGAGTAGGGTTAACTGTAAATTTCTTTCTTGAGATGCTGTAACCTACTTCGTACGAGTCTACATATGATGGATTAAGATCAATATTTCCTTCGAAAATATTTTGACTGTTACTATAATTTGGGAAAGGGACCATGAAGAATGATCTTGGTCTGTCTATTCTACGAGAGTAGTTAATCAGGATCTGATTGTCTTTAGATAATTCATAACTTAAAAATACACTAGGAAATAAGTTATTGTAATTTTTTGTTTTATTAATGGGAACAAAAGACGGATCCAAATTATCATAATTTATTTTGATATTCGAAAGTTCATCTCTTAATCCCACCTGATATCCAAGATTACCAATTTTACTTTTAAACTGGAGGTAAAGGGCGTTGAAAATCTCTCTGTAATCTGTAGTATTATTATAGCTCGGTATAAAAGGATTTTCTGCTGTACTGCTCACAAAATTGTCATAATCATTATTATTTACATCAATTCTATATCCAGCTTCAATTTTGGACTGTTCACCGATAGGAAGTTCATAATCTGCCTTACCAACTAAAGTTTTATTGATGGAATTTCGGCGCGTAATATCTTCCAGTACAGGAACGGAATTCATTGTTTGCAGAATGTCAGAATTGTTGTTACTTCTGTTTCTTTGTAAGCTCAAGGATAAAGATATGTTCTGACCTTTGTCATCAAACTTATGATCTAATCCAATATCACCCTGAAAAGCGAGATTATTATTAAATCCTTTAGAATCTCTCTGTGAAAAAGAATTTATAGGATTCCATGTATTCTGATTTTGTGAATATCTGAAGAAGCTGTCATAAGTGTTAAGGAGTTCAGTATTATTTCCATCAAATGTTCGTACAACTCCGGATAGATTCAGTGATGTTTTTTCTGAAATATCGTACACAAAACCGGCACTCACGTTATAATTATCATTATAACTTTTATTGGTAGAGTTTTGAAGCTGATAGGTGGCAATATCTTTTGGTTGAACAAAAGAAGGGTCAGAAGGATTTATTGTTGGCAAAACAATATTTTGATAGGTAGTTTCCGTATCATTTTTACTTTTGTTTTCAGAGTAACCTCCGCCACCGTTAAGGAACCATGTCCAGTTATTTTTTCTCCAGCTTAAATTAGTATTAAGTGCAGTTCTTGGTAAATAACCCAAAGTTCCCGTAACGTTTCCATTGAAACCTACTTTTTTATTTTTTTTCAGGATTATATTTAAAATACCCGAAGTTCCACTTGCTTCAAATTTTGATGAAGGGTTGGTAATTACTTCAATTCTTTCAATCTGGTCAGCCGGGATACTTTGTAATGCATTGGCGCCATCATCAATTCCTAGTAGGGCAGAAGGCTTTCCATTAATTAAAAATTTTACATTTGAGCTACCTCTCATCGAAACAGTACCGTCTGTATCGACCGAAACTGAAGGCACATTAGAAAGAACATCCTGAAGATTTCCTCCTTTACTTACAATATCCTGAGACGGATCGTAGGTTCTTTTATCGAGTTCTACTTTATAAGGCTTGGTAGAAGGTGCTGTAATTACAACCCCCTGTATGTCTCCTGTTTTGATGTTGGTTGCACTTGCTTCAGGATCAATAGAAAGCGCTCCTATATTACCTGCGGCTGTGATTTGTTTCGTAATAACATTCTTTTTATAATCGATTGCCTCTACGGTAATGTCATATTGCCCGGGTGTAAGATCAAGTTTGTATTGTCCTTTTTCGTCGGTAAGAGTTGCATCACTGAATTGCTTGTTTGCTTTATTACTGAACGTTACAGAGGCGTAAGGAACAGGCTGGTTGCTCTTACTTACCACCGACCCCGAAATACCTACCTTCTCCTGTGCAAAAGCCAATGCGGCTGCCGAAAGTACAAAAGTAAGCCCTAAGGTTTTTTTTGTAAAAATGTTAATGATTTCCGTCTGATTCATAAGGTATTTTTTTGTGTAAAATCATGAAAGATTTCTCTTAATATTGTGAAATTATCAATCGTTTTTTAATTTCAAATATTAAGCCTAATTTATTATTTGTAATGTATATGTCGCTTTTAAATGCGAAATGTTAATTATTAAATTGTTAAAAAAAAGTTAATATGGTTATTACTTTATATTTTTCGAATTTAGCCAGTCCTGATAGGCTTTTGCATTAATTGCGTGCTGCTCTGCACTTGCTGTAAATTTGTGGTATCCTAATCTCGCCGGATCTGCACACATAAAAATATAATCGTTCTTTTCAGCATTTAAAACGGCATCAACCGAATTTTTATCGACAACACAGATCGGTCCCGGTGGAATGCCTTTATTGGCATACGTATTATACGGTGACGGCGTAGACAAATGTTTATAGAAAACCCTTTTAATAGGCTGTTTGAAGTTAGTTTGTTTATTAATCGCATAAATAACTGTCGGATCGGACTGCAGTTTCATCCCTTTTCTATATCGGTTCAGGTATAATCCGGCGATGGTTCTCATCTCATCTTTTTTACCTCCGGATTCCTTATAAACAATAGAAGCCAATGCGTAAATCTGATCTCTTGTAAGTCCTGACTGCTGCTCCTTCGCTTTTCTTTCAGCGTTCCAGAATTCATTATACTGATCGTCGAATTTCCTGAAAAACTCTTCAGGAGTTACCGTCCAGAAAAAATTGTACGTATCAATAAAGAAATATTTTTTAAGATCTTCTGCATTGTTATAGCCCTTTTCGGCAGCAATAGTATTCAGACCGTTTACAAATTTCAAAGAATCCAGCTCTGTTTTTTTTGTTACTTTACCCAACATTTGATACATGTCTCCAAAGTCACCTATCCTGAAACTGTTTTCACTCTGGTTTCCGGCTTTAATCATATTAACGAGATTCGCATTTCCCAAACCTTTCTGAAAATGATATCGTCCCGCTTTGAAATGCTTATCCAGTTCTTTTTCTTTAGCAACCGCCTCAAAGGTCTCTTTATTATCCACATATTTTGCTGCAGAATCAATAATCTGTTTAAAATTTGCATTATGGGGAATCAGTACGTAACCGTCATTTTTAATATTGTTCCCGTAATATTTAATATAAAATCTAAAACCAAAAAATCCGCCTATAACAAAAACAAGCAGGATAATTATGAGTATAGCTTTTTTCATTTACCGTTGATTAAGTTTGTTTTAAATGAGGTCAATTTTACCTTTAAAAACTTGTTTTGCAGGACCTTCCAACCAAATATTTTTGAAGGAATTTCCGTCTTTTTCAGCGTATACTTTAAGGTTTCCTCCCAAAGTCTTTACTTTTACGGAAATTAGATTGTTATTTTGAAGAAAAGTTAAAGCTGAAGCCGTAACTCCTGTACCACAACTGTATGTTTCGTCCTCAACGCCTCGTTCATAGGTTCTTACAAAGATTTCATCTTCATTAATTTTTTCCACAAAGTTTACATTGATTCCTTTTTCTGAATAATTTTCAGAATTCCGAATGCCATGGCCCTCAGCGAAAACATTGTAGTTGACTAAATCTTCAACGTATTTTACATAATGTGGAGATCCTGTATTCATGACCGTATTGTCTCCGTCGTTAGAAATTGTATCGACATCAGACATTTTTAATTTTACAATACCATTATGAATTTCAGCCAAATGTTCTCCGTCGATCGCAACAAATTTGCAATTACCCTCAAATATGTCAAGAAAAAAAGCAAAAGCGACCGAACAGCGCGCTCCGTTTCCGCAAAAGCTTTTTGAACCGTCAGAGTTATAATAATCTACTTCAAAGTCAAAACCTTCTGCTGCATTTATTTTGATCAGGCCATCTGCACCGATCCCGAAACGGCGGTCACAAAGCTTCTGAATATGGGTAATAGAAAGGTCATCCCATTCCCCGGAACGGTTGTCGATCATTACGAAATCATTTCCGGTTCCCTGATATTTATAAAATTCCATATCTAATAGCTGATTTTATCCGAATTAAGCATGCAAAATTAGTGCAATTAAAACAAAAAACGAACAGTGTTAGCTGTCCGTTTTCTTATTTATAATCGTTTTATCTAAATCCGCCCCCGTTCGTATTCCTATTGGTGTTTGGCTGAGGAGAACTTTGCTGAGTCGACGTCCCGGAATTATTCCTGAATCCTCCGCTATTGGAATTGTTATTAGACGAATTATTCCTGAAACCGCTGTTTGAATTGTTGGATGAGTTATTTCTGAATCCGCCACTATTATTCTGAGATTTCGGAGCGCTCTGCTGATTTCTGAATCCGTTATTTGATCTTTGATTACTATTCTGTCTGTTACTGTTTCTGAAACTTCCGTTGTTGGATGTTCCGTCATTTACATTTCCACGGAATCCGTTATTTGGTCTGGCAGAAGTTGTTCCATTATCGGATCTTCTTTCAACATAAACTTTTCTTCTGGAATTGTTATAGTTTTGATAGTAGTACGGAATTCCATTATCATAGTAATAATTCATATTATTTCGGTAATAATATCCATCATTTCCCCAATATCCGCCGCCGCCGTAATATCCCTGTGGAGCATAATAATATCCGTTATCATAATACGGATCTCCATATGTATTTGCATACGGATCCGCGTAGGCTGTACACGATGCTAAACTCGCTATGGTGACAACACTAAATGCTATTTTTAATAAATTTTTCATGACTTTCTTTAAACTTTTTTTCTTAAACTTTTCTTCCAGGTTACAAAGCCCTGGATCGCCATTATAGTAAATACCAAATATTGAACCGAAGTAATACCGAGACCTTTATAAATCATCATGGGGATGCAGATAAAATCTCCGATGATCCAGAAGATCCAGTTTTCAATCCTTCTTTTCGCCATAAACCACATTCCTACTAAAAATACGGATGTGGTAACGACGTCCAGCCAATTGCCCCAGTCTAGATGGTATAAACCAAGGCTGATGTTTTTCATTGAAAACTGATTGTCAATATACGGTTTATAATAATATACTACAGTTACTAAGATTAAACTTATGACAAAAAGTAAAATCCCATACAGCCATTCTTTTTTTGTAGCCCATGTAACATCCACATGCACATGATCATCTGAGTTTTTTGCCCATAAAATCCATCCGTAAATACTCATCACCGTGTAGTATACATTGATCATACAGTCTCCCAAAAGTCCGAAGTTAAAGAGAATATACACATAAATTAGTGTTGAAATAATGCCGGTAGGATAAACCCAGATATTTTTTTTAATGGAAAAATAAACGCTTAAAATTCCGAATACAGTAGCGAAGGCTTCAAGGAAAATCTGCAGTGTAGTGTAGCTTTCGTAGGGTTTTACGAAAAGATCGTATAGATTCATGAGATCAAAAATAAGCAAAAAAACGCTTACTTTGAAATGATTTAAATAATATGAAAATCAGATTTTTATATTTCTTTGTTTAAAATAAATCATGAAAATCTACTAATAAACGTTAATGTTTCTAAAATTTTTATATTTTCGTAAATCTTTAATAAATAATAAAATATGTCTAAAATTTGGACCAAGAAACCGATGAGTGCTTTCGAAAATGATATGAAAAGCAGTCAGCTCAAAAGAGTACTCGGTAAATGGAGTCTTACGGCTATCGGAATCGGTGCTATTATTGGTGGGGGAATTTTCGTACTTACAGGTACCGGAGCTTACTACCATGCAGGACCCGCATTAGCCATTTCTTTCATCATTGCAGGTATTGCCTGTATTTTCGCAGCATTATGTTATTCTGAGTTTGCTTCCATACTTCCTGTGGAGGGCTCCGCCTATGCGTATGCTTACGGCACGGTTGGTGAAATCTTTGCCTGGATCATCGGCTGGGGACTCATTCTCGAATATGCAATGGGATCAATGACAGTGGCCGTTTCATGGTCGGGCTATTTTAATAAACTATTGAAAATGTTCGGTATACATCTTCCGGATTATCTTACTTCAGATCCTGCAAGTTATGCGGGTGAAGGATTTGCCATGAATTTGCCGGCTTTCCTTATTGTTTTATTTGTTATCGGTATTTTGATAAAAGGAACAAAAGAGGCTGCCAAAACCAATAATCTTATCGTAATCATGAAGGTATCAGCGGTGCTTTTTGTGATCATTGCCGGTGTTTTCTTTATCAATACAGCCAATTGGGATCCTTTTATTCCTGCTCCGGCAATGGTAAAGGAAGGCGAGAATATGAAAGAAGCCTACGGTGTTCAGGGAATTATCTCAGGAGCAGCAGCGATCTTCTTTGCCTATATCGGCTTTGATGCGGTTTCCACACAGGCGGGGGAAGCTATCAATCCTAAAAAAGATGTTCCTTTTGCGATCATTGTTTCTCTTTTGGTATGTACCGTATTATATATTTTAGTATCCCTTGTACTTACCGGGATGATGCATTATTCAGATTTTGATCCTCAGGGGAAATATCCTGATGCCATCAAGGCACCTGTGGCGTATGCATTTGAAATTGCGGGACAAGGCTGGGCAGGCTATATTATCACTATCGCAGCAACAGTAGGTTTGGTATCTGTGTTAATGGTAATGATCATGGGACAATCAAGAATTTTCTTGGGAATGTCTAAGGACGGACTGATCCCTAAACTATTCAGTGATGTACATCCGGTAAGAAAAACTCCTGCGAAAAGTTTAATGCTTTTGGGAATCGTGATTGCTACCATTGCTGCATTAACTCCTATCAGTAAACTGGCAGATATGACGAGTTTCGGGACACTTTTCGCTTTCACAATGGTTTGTGTAGCAGTTTGGATCCTTAGAAAAAAAGAGCCTCAGTTACCGAGAACATTTAAAGTACCTGCATTGCCAGTAATTGCAACTTTAGGAATCTGCATCAACGTATACCTGATCTGGAACCTGAGCCACGAAGCAAAATACCTTTCATTAGGATGGCTTGTACTGGGGGTTTTGATTTATTTCACCTACAGTCTTAAAAACAGTAAGCTTCATAAAGTCGGTTATGGCGAAACGTTCAAAGCAGAACAGGAACCTTTAGATAAACCTGATTTAGATTTATAAAAAATATCACTTAAAATCCACAGAATTCTGTGGATTTTTTATTTTTGTTCATATGAAAAAGACCACACTATTTTTATTCCTGTTCTTGGGCATTTTTACATTTTCTCAACAAATAGAAAGCTTTACAACCATTTTAAATGATAAAATAAGCATCAGAGCGATTGAAATATATGATAATAAAGTTTGGTACAGCGGAACGGATTCCAAATTCGGTTTCGTTGATCTGAAAGATCCTGAACATAAAAATCAGATTAAATTATCTGATGAAAAACTTCAATTCAGAACACTGGCGCAGGATAAAGATTTTTTTTATGCGGCCAATATTGAAAGCCCGGCTCGTTTTTTTAAGATTGATAAAAAGAATCTTACCTATCAGATTGTATTTACTGATATGAGCAAAGGAGCATTTTATGACGCCTTTCATTTCGTTAGTAATAATTTAGCTTTTGCGTTTAGCGATACGGATGATGCAAGATTAAAACTGGCTATGTATAAAAATGGAGAATGGAGCTTCTTTCAAAATAATATCAAATTAAATGAAGGAGAGGCCGCATTTGCCGCGAGCAATACCAATATTGCTTCGACAAAAAAATATTTGTGGGTTGCAACCGGCGGGAAATCTTCAAGAATTTTAAGGTTGAATTTTAAGAATAATCAAATTGATGTTTTCAATACACCAATTATTCAGGGTGAATCTTCTCAGGGAATATATTCCATAGATTTTCTGGATAATAAATTCGGAATCGCTGTAGGCGGAGATTATACCAAACAGGAAGCCAATATCAACAATATCGCTACAACAAACGATGGTGGTGAAATATGGCAAATCCAGGCTTCGGGACACAATGCAGGATATACGACCTGCGTTAGAATTAAACCTAATTCAAAAGGAAAAGAAATCATTGCAGTGGGAGATCAGCATATCAGTTATTCATCAGATTCCGGGAAAACCTGGAAAAAGATTTCCGATGAAAAAGGATTTTTCGTCTGCCAGTGGATCGATGGAAATACTCTTGTATTCGCAGGAAAAGACAAAATTTCTGTTATGAAACTGAAGTTTTAAAACTAATTTAATTAAACTTCATTTAATAATGGTTATATCTTTTATAGTTAAAAAACTTTAAATGTTTTTCTATTTTAAAATGCCCTAATATATTTCATGGTTTAAAATTCATCAGTTATGCGTAATTTTGCATTATGAAACTTGTTAAAAGTTCATTAAAATTTTAAATCAAAAATGAATTCTTTAATAGATAAATATAATATTCCAGGTCCTCGTTACACTTCTTATCCTACCGTACCATATTGGGATGAAAGCAGTTTCTCTCCGGAATTGTGGAAACAAAGTGTGATCAGAACCTTTAATGAATCGAATGCTGAGGAAGGGATCTCTATTTATATCCATTTGCCATTTTGTGAGGCGCTCTGCACGTTTTGTGCCTGTCATAAGCGTATCACTAAGCAGCACAGTGTAGAAATTCCGTATCTGGAGAGTGTTTTGAAAGAATGGCAGCTTTATCTCAACTTATTTAATGAGAAACCAAAACTGAAGGAACTTCATTTGGGAGGCGGTACACCAACGTTTTTTTCACCGCAGAATCTTAAGGCTTTACTGGAAGGTATTTTTGAAACAGTCGATATTGCAGAAGATCAGGAGTTTTCTTTTGAAGGACATCCTAATAATACGACCAGAGAACATCTTCAGACTTTATATGATCTTGGCTTCAGAAGAGTAAGCTTTGGAGTGCAGGATTATGATTTGAAAGTGCAGAAAGCGATCAACAGGATTCAGCCATTTGAAAATGTTAAGCAGGTGACAGAATGGGCGAGGGAAATCGGATACAGAGGAATCAGTCACGATCTTGTTTTTGGTCTTCCGCACCAGAGTTGGGAAGCGATGGAATACACCATCCGAAAAACAATGGAACTGAAGCCGGACAGACTTGCTTTTTATTCTTACGCCCACGTTCCTTGGGTAAAAGGTGTCGGACAAAGAGGTTTTGATGAAAACGACCTTCCAAGCGGTGAGGAAAAGCGCAGGTTGTATGAAGACGGCAAAAAATTATTGGAAGATTTGGGATATATCGAAGTGGGAATGGATCATTTTTCCCTTGAACATGATGATCTTTATCAATCTCTGATTCAAAAGAAACTGCACCGGAATTTTATGGGATATACCTCCAGCAAGACCCAGCTGATGGTTGGACTCGGAATGTCTGCTATTTCAGATTCATGGTATGCTTTTGCGCAGAATGTAAAAACAGTGGAAGAGTATCAGAAAATAGTGGAAGAGGGTGAGATTCCTGTTGTCAAAGGTCATATTTTAAATGAAGAAGATCTTGTCGTAAGAAGGCACATTCTTAATTTAATGTGTCAGCTGGAAACGAATTTCGATATCAATAATTCATTCCCGGAATTGCAAAACGCATTCGAAATGTTAAAAGAGATGGAGAATGATGAACTGGTTGAAATTCATGACAGCCAAATCAAAATAACAGAAAAAGGAAGAGCTTTTACCAGAAATGTAGCGATGGTTTTTGACCTGCGAATGATGCGAAATAAACCTGAAACAAGGATTTTCTCAATGACGATTTAAAAAAAACCAACGTTAAAAAATATTGTTAAAATGTTTCTGTCCGAATAGTAAGGCGGAAACATTTTTTTATTATTCTTTGCATGGTTAAAAATATTCCTCCGTATAAATCTAGATATTTATCCGTATAAATCTTTGAATTTATCCTGATAATTTCGGAAAATCATCAGGATGAATTTTTAAATTCATTAGGGTAAATTTGAAAGCAAAATTAAACTCCGGCTGAAATACCGGAGCTTAAAGGATTATGGATGTTTATTTGTTATTTAATAATGATCTTTTTACTGTAAGCTTTCTGATTTGCGGAATTGAGGTTGATGAAATAAACTCCGCTCGGAATTCCTGAAATATTTATCCCGTTGTCGCCTTCAATTTTTCCTTGTTCCAGAACTTTTCTTCCTTCAGCATTCACAATTTCCACGGTTGTATTTTTATCTTTTACACCTTCAATAAAAACCCTTTTGGAAGCAGGATTAGGATAAATTTTTATTTGAGATGAAAAGTCATTTTCGTTCGTTGCTAAAGATGTTGATGTGACCCTGAATATTTTACCATTATTTACTGCTGCTACGAAAAGCTCATTCTGATTATTGATTCCGAAAGTGGAAAAATTGTTTCCTGAAAAAGCGGGTGTCCATGTAATGGAGTCGTCAGTATTCAGAATTCCGATCTGGGTCGAGCAATAATCGGCAAAGATATATTTTCCCTGCAAAGCAGGATATTGTGTTCCTCGGTAAACATATCCGCCTGTGATAGAGCATCTTCCACCTGAATGATTATAGACGGCAACAGGGAACGTCATGGTAGATTGTGCGGCACATCCAGCCGTATTGTATGTGCTATTACCTTCATAGCATCTCCATCCGTAGTTGATGCCTGCCTGTGTTAGAGGCATTCTGTTGATTTCCTCAATCTGTCCCTGGCCTACATCTGCAATCATCACATTTCCTGAGGTTGTATCAAAATTAAATTTCCATGCATTTCTTAATCCGTAAGCCCATACTTCGTCGGCTCCGTCGGTTCCGACAAAAGGATTGTCAGACGGAATATTGTAGGGACCTGTCGAATTGATATCCAGTCTCAATAATTTTCCTAAAAGAGAGTTTTTATTTTGAGAATTATTGTTCGGGTCTCCGCCGCTTCCACCGTCACCGGTCACAATCCAAAGATAGCCATCGGGTGCAAAATGAATGCTTCCGCCATTATGATTATCAAATGGTTTTGGCTGATTTAAAATAATTTTTTCAGTTGTAGCATCGGCTACATCAGGATTGGAACTTCTCGTATATCTTGCGACAGTAATATTTCCGCTGGTATCATTGTAATACACAAAAAAATACCCATTTGTTGAGTATTGCGGATGAAATGCGAGTCCCAAAAGTCCTCTTTCGCCACCGTATGTGATCTTGGAACTGATGTTCAGAAAGTTAGTTGTATTTACAGTTCCGTCAGGCTGTACGATTTTAATGATGCCATTTTGTTGAACTACAAACATTCTGCTGTCATTGGCATTTGCAATTTCTACCGGGGCTGTAAACCCTGTGGCAAATTCTTCAAGATTAATGCTTTGGGCATTCAACATGGTACAGGAAAGAATGCCTGCGCAAAAAAGTAGATTTTTCATAATATTTTGAAATTTAGTGTGTTAAATACCAATGAAAATTTCATACCATCTAAATACTGTAAAAAAAGAAATAAATTTAATAATGTTTGATAATTAATTCTTTATTATTTTAGAAATAGTAGTATTTTTTGATAATAATCTTAAATAATAGATGCCTTTGGCTAATGTAGATAGATCAATTTTTTGATTTGTTATTTTTTTCTTAAGAACAGTTTGTCCAACACTATTTATAATTTCAATATTTTCACCAATATTTTTGTCAGATTTTAAATAAATAAAATCACTAAATGGATTAGGAAATATTTCAAAATAATCTTTTAAAGGGTCATATACTGAAAGTACACATAAAGGATCAATATTTACATTTGTATATCCACAATAATTTGGCCCAACTTGTATATTAAGATGCTGAATTTCTGAGTTTATATTATCTACGCAGATATGTGATAAGTTTGGATTCCCACAAATGGCATAAGTTGTACCTAAAGTTCCATTTTTTAGATTTAAATAGGATAAAGAATTGTTTTGAGCCTCCAAAACTGCTAATGATGGAGATGTAGAAAAATCTAAAGAAGTAATACTATTATTTTGGCACCAAAAATTATTTAAAAGTGGTGTGTTTTGTAAATTGACTGATTGTAGGTTATTATTATAACAACGTACCTCGGTCAAGTATAATAAGTTACTTATATTAAGGGTTGTTAGATTATTATCTATACAGTGAATTGACGCTATTTTACCAGAATTATTAAAATTTAAAGAAGTTAAATCATTGTTGTTGATTTCAAATGTTATCAACTCAGGAAAATTGTAAACATTAAAATTCGTAAGCTGATTATTATTTAAAGATAGAATTGCTAACAAAGGTAGATTTTGTAGATTTATTGTTGATATTTGGTTGGAAGCAAGGGATATTAAATCTAAATTGCTGCAGTTTGTAATATTAACATTATTTATTTGATTGTTATCTGCAAAAAAATATTTAAGAACATTATTATTTGTAATTGTAATGCTTGTTAATTGGTTATTACTTATCGCAATATCTTTTAAATTTGGAAAACTTGCAAAATTTATTGTAGTAATTAAGTTTTGATATACATCTAAAGTTTCAAGATTTGTAAAATACTCTAATCCATTTAATGAGGATATATTTTTGTTTTCTAAAATAAGTGTGTTAATTAATAATGCTTCATTTAAACTTATTTCTCCATTATTATCTACATCTGCATCCGTATCCGCAGTTCCGTCATTATTTGTATCAACGCATAATGAAGTTATTAATGCATTTTTAAGATTATTATCGGCAAAAATTATATTTTGTCCATTTACTAGTGAAGTAATTAAGATAAAAAAAATAAAATATTTTTTCATGGGAAATTTTGAGGCAAAAATATTCTTTTTATAACACTAAACCAATAAGAAAATAATTATCCTAATATTATTTTACTTTTATAAAAACTTTAGTTAAAAATTTATAATTCTATTGTAAATCATTATATTTGCCGACTTAATTTAACGTAGTTATAATAAAATGCAAGGAAAAGGACTTATTACAATTGTTGCTATTGTACTAGGGTTGATTTGCTTAAATGAGCTATTACCAACATGGTACGCCAGCAAAATTGAAAAGCAGGCGACTGCTATTGCAGGAGACAATCAGGAAAAGTATAACAAAGAAATCGCAAGACTTTCTAAGGATACGCTGAATCTTGGATTCACAAAACTTTATTACACAAAAGCCAGAGACAAGGAAATGAAGCTTGGTCTTGACCTTAAAGGCGGGATCAACGTTCTTTTGGAGATCAACCAGAGAGACCTGGTAAACGATCTTACCAATTATTCCACCAACCCTGTTCTTATCGAGGCTTTGAACAAAACCGATGAAGCTCAGAAGAATTCTACAAAATCGTACATCGACAATTTCTTTGAGCAGTTCGATGCAATCAACAAGGCAAAAGGTACCAACCTGAAGCTGGCGGATCCGGAAATTTTCGGAAATACCACGCTTACCGAAGTGAAGTACAACACGCCTGATGAGCAGGTAAAAAGTATCGTGAAAAGAAAAATCGATGCTTCTGTAGGAACTGCTTATGAAGTAATCAGAACCAGGATCGACAAAATGGGGGCCGTGCAGCCAAATGTTCAGAGAGTCCCTGGTACTGCAAGAATCTCCGTGGAAATGCCGGGGATGAAAGACATCGATAAAGTGAAAAAAATGCTTCAGACTTCTGCGAAACTTCAGTTCTGGGAAGTACAGCAGGTTCCTGAAATAGCGCCTTATTTCCAAAGCTTAACCGCAGCCGTTGCTGCAAAAGGTGATTCTATGGGGGTTGCGAAAACAACCAACTTCATGAACCTTTTACATATTGATAAATTGAGAACCAATGGTGTTGCCAATGTGAAACTGTCTGATACCGCCGCTGTTAATAAAATTTTAAACAGTAAAGTAGCACAGTCTTTACGTCCGGCCAACATTAAATATACACAGTTCATGTGGGGCTACAAGCCGGAAGCTACAGATGCGGAAAGCTTGGTATTATATGCAATCAGAGGAAACATTAACCAAAAAGCTCCGGTAGACGGTGCTGTTGAAACTGCTAATATCGGCTATGATGAGCTGAGCAGGGTAGTGGTAGACATGCAGATGGATTCCAAAGGAGCCAAAGAATGGAAAACTTTAACTGAAAAGAACGTTGGTAAACCAGTAGCGGTAACACTTGATAACAGAGTTTATACAGCTCCGAACGTTGTGAATGCAATTCCTAACGGTAGAACGCAGATTTCCGGTAATTTCTCTCAGGAGGAAGCAAAGGAATTGGTTGATGTTCTGGGTGCAGGTAAATTGCCTGCAGGTGCCAAAGTGGTTCAGGCGACGGTAGTAGGACCGTCATTGGGTCAGGAATCGATCAACGCCGGGATGATCTCATTCGGTATCGCATTCCTTCTGATTATTGTTTATATCATTTTCTATTACGGAGGAGCGGGTGTTTATGCAGTGATTGCCATGATCATCAACTTATTCTATATTTTCGGAATTATGGATTCCGTGGATGCTACCCTTACACTTCCGGGGATCGCGGGTATAGTACTGACCATGGCCATGGCAGTGGATACCAACGTTATTATCTATGAAAGAACGAAAGAAGAACTTTTCGCCGGCAAAAGCATTCTGGAAGCCTACAAAGACGGTTTCAAACATGCGTTGAACGCAATTGTAGACGGTCACTTGACGACATTGCTTACCGCAGGGGTACTTTTCCTTTTCGGAACAGGACCGATCAAAGGTTTCGCCTTAACACTGGGAATCGGTATCCTGATGACTTTCTTTACTTCGGTACTGATCTCAAGGGTCATGATCTTCTCAAGACTTAATAAAGGAAAACACCTTTCCGTATGGACTGGGGCCACGAAAAATCTTTTCAGAAATACTTGGATCGATTTTATCGGGAAAAGAAAATATGCATACATCGTTTCCGGGATCTTAACGGTAATTTCTATCGCGTCGATCGCAATTCACGGATTCAAATACGGGATCGACTTTACCGGTGGTAGAAACTATATCGTTAGATTCGATAAACCGGTCAATGCTGAAGATGTTGAAGCCAATCTTGTGAAAATGTTCCAGACTGAAGACGGTAAGAACTCTTCTGTGGAAGCGAAAACATTCGGGAATGACAAGCAGCTGAAAATTTCTACGGATTACCTGATCGATGACGAATCGCTAAAAGCAGATCAGGCGGTTGAGAAAAAGCTTTACGAAGGCCTGAAATCAAGCTTACCGGCCAATATGACAATGAATGCATTTAAATCTGCTGACAAAGACCATGCGGGAATTATTTCTTCCGAGAAAGTAGGTCCTACGGTGGCTGATGATATTCAGAAGCATGGTATTCTTGCGGTTGTTGCAGCTTTGGCAGGTATCTTTATCTATATTCTTGTACGATTCAGAAAGTGGCAGTTTTCACTGGGTGCTGTTGCAGCATTATTCCACGATGCGGTTATTATTTTAGGAACGTATTCGTTACTTCACAAATACATGCCGTTCAATATGGAGATCAACCAGGATTTTGTGGCGGCGATCCTTACCGTATTAGGATATTCAATCAACGATACCGTAATCATCTTCGACAGAATCAGGGAATACTTAAGAGAGAAGAAATCTTTAACTCTTGCAGGATTATTTGATGATTCTATTTCAAGTACGTTGGGTAGAACATTTAACACCTCATTTACTACGATCTTAGTAATTTTAGCGATCTTCATTTTTGGTGGAGATAACCTAAGAGGATTCATGTTTGCCATGTTAATTGGTATTGGATTCGGTACCTATTCATCAATCTTTGTAGCATCGGCTATTGCTTATGACTTCCTGAAAACCGGTAAGGAAGAAGAAGTTCACGGTAAGTCGACTACCAATAAAGAAGTACTTGCTTCAAAATAATGTATACTACAATAAATAAGAAAAGCCTTTCAGTAATGAAAGGCTTTTTTGTTTGATATTCTATAATTAATGGATAGTGGTTAATGGTGAATTTAATTTGCTTAAATTTATTTTACAGCATAAATTGCCAATTGACAATTCAAACTATTCTTCGATTTCACTATTTTTGCACCATTATGGAAAACTCTAGGAAGAAAGCTGCAATGAGCTTTATATTTATTACGCTTTTAATCGATATTACGGGATGGGGAATCATCATTCCGGTAGTTCCTAAGCTTATTGAGGAACTGATTCATAGCGATATAAGTGAAGCTGCAAAATATGGCGGCTGGCTCGGGTTTGCCTATGCATTTACACAATTTATTTTCTCGCCGGTTGTGGGTAATCTTAGTGATAAGTTCGGACGAAGACCGATTATTCTGATCTCCCTTTTCGGATTTGCTATAGATTACATTTTATTGGCTTTGGCTCCTACAATAGTATGGTTATTTATCGGAAGGATTATTGCAGGAATTACAGGTGCCAGTGTGACGACTGCAAGTGCTTATATCGCAGATATTTCAACAGACGAAGACCGTGCAAAGAATTTCGGACTTATTGGCGCTGCTTTTGGTCTTGGATTTATCATTGGTCCGGTTTTAGGAGGGTTGTTGGGACATTATGGGGCCAGAGTTCCATTTTATGCGGCGGCCGGATTGTGTCTGTTGAATTTCCTTTACGGATATTTTATTCTTCCGGAGAGTTTAGATAAAGATAAAAGAAGAGAATTTAACTGGAAACGTGCCAATCCGATTGGTTCTTTTAAATTTTTAGGCAAGCATCCGGAAATTTCAGGACTGATTGTTTCTTTGATTTTAATTTATATTGCAGGACACGCGGTTCAGAGCAACTGGAGCTTTTTCACCATGTATAAATTCAACTGGAATGAAAGAATGGTCGGAATTTCTTTAGGTGTTGTCGGTTTATTGGTAGGGTTGGTTCAGGGTGGACTGATCAGATGGACAACTCCGAAGTTTGGTGAACAGAAAAGCATTTATTACGGACTGACACTTTATGCAATAGGAATGCTTTTGTTTGCCTTTGCTACCCAGGGTTGGATGATGTTTGCTTTTTTAATTCCCTATTGTCTGGGAGGAATCTGTGGACCTGCACTTCAATCAGTTATTACAAAAAGTGTTCCTTCAAACGAACAGGGAGAGTTACAGGGAGCGCTCACCAGTCTTATGAGTGCAACTTCAATTATCGGCCCGCCGATGATGACTAATTTATTCTACTTTTTTACACATGATCAGGCTCCATTTAAGTTTTCAGGGGCGCCGTTCTTTCTGGCATTTATTTTAATGGCGGTGAGCGTTATTATTACTTATTTGAATTTCAGTAAGAAAGAAATTAAGAGAAAAGAAATTTAGTTTTCCATATCTAAGCTTAATATTTTATTAAAACTCAATATTAAGTATTCAGATTCACATATCTTTTGTAATTTTGTACTATGGAACTAAGCATTGGAGAAATGGCACTGATTGCCATAGCAATCGTAGTATTGTTCGGACCGGATAAACTTCCCCAAATTGCCCGTGATTTGGGTGCAGGGGTAAGAAAGATGCGTGGTGCAGTAGAAGATATCAAAACGGAAATTATGAAAGAGACAGATAATCCTGTTTCTGAGATTAAACGTGAGATTGAAAAAGTAAAGGATGCCGCAAAAGATTTCAATCCGATGAAAGATGTTCAGGAAAATATTCTTACCGATTCTCAGGCTTCAAATGAGCCTCCTAAACCAAAGCCTTCCGAAGATGAAACTTATGAAGGTCCTGTAAGCAGATAATGTGATTTATGGAGGAAATTATTCAGGAAGATAAAAGACTTTTTTTATTTCTTAACAATTTAGGAAACTCATCTTTTGATCAGTTTTGGATGCTGATTTCCAGTACCTGGATCTGGGTTCCGCTTTATATTATTTTCTGTTATTTTTTATTTAAAAATTACAAACTAAGATCTTTAGTTTTTATTTTGATATTTGTTGCGATAGGAGTGACGGTTTCTGATCAGGTTGCCGGTATTTTCAAACATGGTATTGAGAGATTAAGACCGTGTCATGATCCTGCTTTAGAGCATCATATGAGGATTGTAAAATGTGGAGGTCAGTTTGGTTTTTATTCTGCCCACGCTTCAAATACTTTCTTTTTGGCAACGTATTTAAGTATTTTGTTAAAAAATAAGCTTAAATGGTTTCCTTATGCTATATTTGTGTGGGCGGCAATAGTATCTTACAGCCGTATATATTTAGGAGTGCATTTCCCGATAGATATTATGGTGGGGGCGTTTGTTGGAATTTTATTGGGAGTGATATTTTCTGCACTTGCCAAAAAAGTGATCAACAAACAAAATATTACCTCATGAAAAAACATTTACTCTTTTTAACTTTAACGTTTTCTACCTTCTATCTGCAGGCGCAGGATAAAAAAAATGCTGAAGAATGCTTCCAAAAAGCAGATTATAAATGTGCTGAAGAAGAATATTCAAAATTAGTTCAAAGTGAAAAAATTCAGAAATTAAAATCTGAATATTATAATTATCTCGGAACTTCACAAAGAAGACTTGGCAAAACAAATTCAGCTTTTAAATCCTATGAGTCGGCATTAAAAGCAAATCCCATGTCTGCTGCTGTGTATGCCAATCTAGGTTCTATTCACGGGCAGAAAGGCAACAAGCAAGCTGCATTGGACTATCTTAATCAGGGCCTTAAACTTGAGCCGGAAAATGCTGATATGTATCTCACGCGGGCCAGGATTTATGAAACTTTAGGAAAAAAAGATTTGGCCGCTAAGGATCTGAACCAGATCTTAAGTTTTGCACCCGATAATATTTATGCAAGAACAGGATTGGCTAATCTTAAAAAGAACAGCGGCGATCTAGAAGGCGCTCTAAAAGAATACAACCAGCTCATTTCCGAAAAACCAGAATCGCTCCTGTATACCGGAAGAGGAGATGTTTATTTTAAATTAAAGAAAAACAAAGAGGCTCTGGCTGATGTTAACAAAGCCATTTCCATAGATCCTAAATTCGCTCAGGCATATGTAAATAAAGCGCTGATTTTATTTGAAACCGCAAAGCCGAAAGAAGCGTGTGCAAGCCTCGACAAAGCGGTAAATTTGGGTTATGAAAAGCCTTTGCTCACAGAGTATTATTCTAAATGCGAGGTTAAGAAATAATATTTGCGGAATTTTTAGGTTTCAGGCGGCGGCTTCGCCGCCGCCTGAAACCTAAAAATTTCTTAATCATTATGATAAGGTTTTCCCTGTAATATCTGATCCGCACGATAAATTTGTTCTACAATAAAAAGCCTGATCATCTGGTGGGTAAAAGTCATTTTTGATAACGAAATTTTTTCATTCGCTCTGTTGTAAATTTCCTCGGAAAATCCATACGCTCCGCCAATCAGAAGATGAATTTTTTTTACTGAAGAATTCATCCAGGTATCAATTTTCTGTGCAAATTCCCGGCTTGTAAACTGCTTGCCCTTTTCATCAAGAATCATTACCAGATCTGTTTTGTCAATATTATTCATAAACAGCTTGGCCTCTTCCCTCTTTAAAAGATCTGGAGATAAATTTTTTGCGTTTTTTACATCAGGAATTTCAGTGATTTCAAAGTTCCAGTGCTTGGGAAGTCTTTTTAGATAATAATTTATTAAAGAAGTAATTTCCTTATCATCTGTTTTACCGATACAAAGCAAGTTAATCTGCATTTTTTTAAATTAAGTTCCAAAGATATTCATAAATCAAGAAAAGTCATAGTCACATTCTGTCTTTGCCGGTTTCAAGTCTCAAAAAAATTATTATTTTTGTAATACACCGGTCCGATGAAAGTAGCAATTCCATCTTTTTTGTTTTTCTTTTTTCCATTAATTTCTTTTGCACAGGAAGTTAATGATGAAAAAACAGATCATTATCTTGAAGAAGACAAAAAGAAAATCTCTGTTGTTGGTGGATTAAGCTACCTTCACAATTCATTTGGCTTGCTGTATGAGCATAAAGTTTTCCGTTTAAGACCCAATGATGCATTTTATACTGAATTTTTTCTGAGATATCGCTGGGTTGATGTTAGCTTTTCCTTTGCACCTAAACTGACACACATTAATAATGACGATCCGGAAAAGGGGAAATCAAAATATTTCAACTTTGGATTCACTTTTTTTCTTGCTCCGAAAATCCGGCAATATGTCTATTTTAGCCAGGTTAAAGGTCTTTATTTTCAGGATACAAAAGAATTTATGCGGCTGTTGTATGGGAACGATTACAATGAAGAAGGTTATCTGCAGTTTCCCGATGCGAAATACCGATCTTTTAAAGGTGAAACAACATATCTGTGGGTAGGAAATAAAAAAGACTACAGAAGCTTCAACAATATGACCTATCAACCGTTGAAAGATGTTTTTGTAGTGAGTACAGGACTTTTTTATCAGTATAATATTTTAAGTGATATCGGGAAAACAGTGTATCTGGGAGAAACGTTCAGTGATAGTGATAATTCGCCTTCTAAGGATTTCAGAATTGCTTTAAGGTCGGGTGGTGGTATCCAGAAAAAAATTAAAAACAATTGGTATGCTATTGTGGAAGTCTATCCGGAATTATATTATGCAAAATTAGTAGGTGAAAATTTTCATGAATTTAATGTCGGGATATTTTCGAATGCCCGGATTGGCTACGACAACGGAAAATGGTTTTTCGGTGGAGGAGCACAGTTAAGCTGGGTCAACAGTTCCAATGAAAATTTCTATTCCACGACGCAATGGCTTTTTCGTGCCGGAATTGGTTTTCGTTTTAATTCTCCTACATTTGTAAACAGAAACTTTGACAAAATAGATAATATTTTAAAATAATATGGGTCTGAAACTTCCGAAATTTATAGTAAAAGTTCATGAATTTTTCGATGATATACATATTCCTCTCTTGGGAATATCGCTCTGGCAGATGTTTCAGATTTATATCAGAGGGATTTTTAAAGACAAGATCGGCAGAAAAGCAGCCGCTATTTCCTGGAGTTTTACGATCAGCTTATTTCCTTTTATTCTTTTTATTCTGTCGGTAATTCCTTATATGCCTCACTATGAGAAGCTTCAGTTTTATATATTCGATGTTTTGATGCATAATGTTTTCCCCTCCAATATGGAAGGAGATGTCCGGAATTATATTGAAAAGAGTATTATTCCTAATATGAAGGGAATCAGTAATTTAACTATTGTTTTGGCATTGGTTTTTGCCACAAACGGAACATTTTCACTCATCAATGGATTCAATGAAAACACGCGTGAGAAAATGAGTGATGTAAAAGAATTTATCCTCTCATTTTTTATTACCATTGGCTTTGTACTGATCGTTTTTCTGGCACTTTTCGGGGTATATTATTCTGAGGTAGTTTTAAAGCTTTTTACTCCTGTTTATGATATTACCTGGCTGGTAGATAATCTTTCAAAGATCATTGGGTTTGTATCTTTTCCTCTTTTTTACTTTATTCTTCTAACCCTTTTTTACTGGCTTGGAACGGTGAGGATCACAAGATTCAGGCAGGCTATACCTGGAGCAATTCTTACAACGGTTTTGTTTGTGGCAACGACTTATTTTTTTGCATTATATGTTAAAAATATTGCACGGTATAATGTACTTTACGGATCTATAGGAAGTATGATCCTTCTGATGGTTTGGGTCAATGTAAATGTCTATCTGCTTCTTTTCGGAAATGAGCTGAATATGGCCATCAGAAAACTGAGAATCGAGAAACTGTTGTCGGATGAATTAAAGCAATCGAGAAATCATAATGTTAGTTCTGAGCGTGATGTTGAATAAATTTTGCCTATTCTTCTTCACTGAAACTTTTTTTCGAACTTAGATTTAGTATAAAATAACCTATAACAGCCGCCAGAAAAGAAGCTATTAAGATTGCAAATTTTGCTTCGTTTTGAATTTCAATTTCATTTTTAAAAGAAAGCAACGCAATAAAAATTGACATGGTAAAACCTATTCCTGCCAGAAAACCTACCCCAAGCATTTGTTTCCAGGAACTATTTTGTGGTAAAGAACTCAGCTTTAATTTGATGGCTAATAAAGAGAATAAATTAATTCCCAAAAGCTTTCCTAAAACAAGTCCGCAAATAATTCCTAATCCTAACGTACTGGTAAGGCCTGAAACCATTTCATTGGTAAAGGTAATATTGGTATTTGTCAGCGCAAATATCGGCATGATTAAAAAGCTTACCGGAAAATGAAGCTGGTGTTCAAGCTTTTCTAATGGTGAAATTTCCGTATCTGAAATATTGGTTGGAATTGAAAACGCAAGCAGCACTCCTGCAATTGTTGCATGAATACCTGAATGATGAAGAAAGTACCATAAAAATAATCCGGGAATTACGTAAAAAATAATTTTCGTGACCTTTAAGAAATTTAACAAGAATAATAAAGCAGTAATCCCAAAAGAAAGTAATAAATACATCCAATGAATCTGATCGGTGTAAAATATGGCAATGACCAAAATTGCTCCCAGATCATCTACAATGGCTAATGCGGCTAAAAATATTTTAATAGAATTCGGAATCTTTTTTCCTAACAATGAAATGATAGCCAGTGAAAAAGCAATATCAGTAGCCATAGGTATTCCCCAGCCGTTTCCATACATTGTCCCAGAGTTAAAAATAGTATAGATAACAGCTGGAACAACCATTCCGCCGATAGCTGCAAAAATGGGTAAAGAGGCATTTTTAAAAGATGAAAGCTCACCTTCGATCATTTCTCTTTTAATTTCCAATCCTACCAAAAGGAAGAAAACAGCCATCAGACCATCATTGATCCAAATGCTGACAGAATATTTTAAATGAAAAATATCCGTTCCCGTTTCCTGATCCAAAAATGCCTGAAAGCTTTCTGCTAGTGACGAATTAGCAATAAGTAATGAAATTAAAACACAAAAAATAAGAATGATTCCAGACGCCTGACTGCTGCTGAAAAACTTCTTGAAATATTTTGTTAAATTCATAAATTAAGATTGTACTCTTCTTACTTTCGAAACTCCATTGATATCATTAAGTTTTTTAAAAGTCTGCTCGAGTTGGCTTTTATTTTTAACCTCAAGATTGATCGTTCCCGTAAAAATACCGTCATTAGATTCGATAGACATACTCTTCATATCCATACCCATCGCACCGCTGATTACCGTTGTAATATCATTAATCATTCCCATTCTGTCGAGTCCTTCGATCTCAATTTTTACCCTGTTTTTAAAGCTTTCCGCATTAACCCATTTTGCAGGAATAACTCTGTAATCATATTGAGCACGAAGATTGATAGCATTTGGACAGTTATCGCTGTGTACTTTTATTCCGTCAGAAATGGTGATAAATCCGAAAATTTTGTCTCCGGGAATTACAGTACAGCATTTTGCATAGGTATAATTGAGCTTTTCTTCATCCTTTCCAAAGACGATCATATCCAGATTCTGCTCTTTGGGCTCTACAAAAGTGGTATTCTTGGATGGCGATTTTCTGAATCTTGAAAGCAAATTGTTAAATACATTTTTACTTTCTATATATTTTCTTAAACTGCTTGCATCCAGTTCGTTACTCTGGAATTTAAGGAACAGCTCCTGAGAGGTTTTAAGATGAAAGAATTTTTGAAGTTTATTGACCTCATCATCATTAAAATTGATTTTGGCGTGGCGGAGTTTTCGCTGAAGAATTTCTTTTCCTTCTTCTACCAGCTGATTTTTTTGTGAATTTAAATAACTCTTAATCTTAGACTTAGCTTTGGAAGTTACGACAAATTCCAGCCAGTCAGATTTGGGTTTCTGATTTTGTGAAGAAAGAATATCGACCTGATCTCCATTCTGCAATACATAAGAAATAGGAACAAGTTTACCATTGATTTTTGCCCCTAAACACTTCATTCCCAGATCAGAGTGGACGGAGAAAGCAAAGTCAAGAGCCGTTGCATTGGTGGGCAGAATTTTGATTTCACCTTTCGGAGTGAACACAAAAACTTCTTTGGAATATAAATTCAGTTTAATATTATCCAAAAGTTCAGAAGTAGAAAGATTCTGTTGTTGCTCAAGCACCTCGCGGATTTCCGTTACCCAGTTCTCAAAATTTCTGTCTTCTGAGCTTTGCTTGTAACCCTCTTTGTATTTATAATGAGCGGCAACTCCTTTTTCTGCGATTTCGTCCATTCTTTCGGAACGGATCTGCACCTCAATCCATTTTTTATCAGGTCCTAAAACCGTTAAATGTAAACTTTCGTATCCTGTAGAACGCGGTTGTGTAATCCAGTCACGCATCCTGGATGGATTGCTGTGGTAAACATCAGTTACGATCGAATAAATTTTCCAGGCAAGGAATTTTTCGTTCTTAGCGTCTGATTTATAAATAATTCTGATTGCATAATTGTCGTAAACCTCTTCAAAAGAAACGCCTTGTTTCAGCATTTTCCTGTAAATGGAAGAAATAGCCTTGGCTCGGCCCTTTATTTTAAAATTTAACCCTTCCTCATGCAGTTTTTCAGAGACTTCTTTCTTGAACTCTTCAATGTATCTTTCACGGCTTTCCTTCGCCAGTTCGAGTTTCTCTGTTATTTCCGTATAAACGTCAGGATTATTGTACTTTAATGATAAATCTTCAAGCTCGGATTTTATATTGTACAGCCCTAAACGATGCGCCATGGGAGCATAAATATAGACCGTTTCCGAAGCAATTTTCTTCTGCTTGTCCGGAGCCATGCTTTCCAGTGTTCGCATGTTGTGAAGACGGTCTGCAATTTTGATAAGGATCACCCGGAAATCTTCTGAAAGGGTAAGTAGGAGTTTTCTGTAATTCTCCGACTGAACCGAAATATTCTGGTGGTTCATGATGGAGATTTTCGTAAGCCCGTTGACAATATTGGCTATCTTTTCCCCAAAAATTTTCTTCAGATCGTCGTATGTGTAATCGGAATCTTCAATAACATCATGCAAAAGCGCACAGGCAATAGACGTAGCACCTAGCCCGATTTCAGTAGCTACAATTTTGGCCACAGCAATAGGATGGTAAATGTACGGTTCACCGGATTTTCTTCGCTGATCTTTGTGTGCATCCAATGCAATATCGAATGCTTTTCGGATAAGTTTGTTATTCTCCTCATCCAAAGTTCTGTATGTGTTAGAAATCAGATCCTTATACCGGGCTAAGATTTCTTTGTTTTCTTGTTCTAAGTCGTAACTCATTCGCGCTAAAGCCTATATTTAAACGAAAATACGAAAAATTTCGCACTTTTCAAATACGAAAAAATCCGTAGATTAATCTACGGATTCCGGTTATTAATTCTTATCATTTGTTTCTAAAACTTTACCTCGGAGTCCATTCCGCTGGTAGAGCCTTTGATCTTTACGTCAGGACTATTGTGGATTTCCGCTTTGTTTCTGACGTTTATATAGTTTTTAATGTCTACGTAATTGGCCTGTTCAATACTCATATTTTCAAAAAGATAAGTCTTCATGACGGTATTCTGGCTGAAGACATTCTTGGCATTGTCAATCTGATTTTCTTTCACCGCTACACTTACAATATAAGGTGAATGGTGATTATCTTCATTCAGGTACACAATATAATCTGAATTCCCAAAACCTGAATTTTCAAGATCGGCTTCCAGTTTCTTATAATCGCTGTGGGGTTCAAATAATCCAGCTAAAATATTTGACATAGCAATAGTTTTTAATTTGTATTAAAGGTAAGGAATTTTTCTGAATTATTAAATTATTTTCAATATCATATTTGATTTATTGTATTGTCTATAATTAAATTTATTTTTATTTAAAATATCTATTACTTTATAAAAATAATAGAGCGGAAAATATTCCGCCCATTTTTATACTCTTTCATTCTTGATTTCCTCAACAATTTCTGGATTTAAAAGTGTTGTAATGTCACCGAAATTACCGAAGTCGCCTTCTGCAATTTTTCTCAGGATTCTTCGCATAATTTTTCCAGAACGTGTTTTTGGAAGACCTGAAACGAACTGTATTTTGTCCAGTTTCGCGATCGGACCGATCTGCTCGGAGATCAGTTGGTTAATTTCTTTTTTAAGATTATCTCTCTGTCTGCTTTCGCCTGTTTCTTTTAAAACAACATAACCGTACAAAGCATTTCCCTTAATATCGTGAGGATAGCCTACAATCGCAGATTCTGCTACAGCCGGATGCTGATTGATACTGTCTTCTATAGGAGCCGTTCCCAGGTTGTGTCCCGAAACGATGATCACATCATCCACACGGCCGGTAATTCTGTAATAGCCTACTTCATCGCGCAATGCCCCGTCACCTGTGAAATATTTACCCGGAAAAGCCGTAAAATAAGTTTCCTTGTATCGCTGATGATCTCCCCAGATCGTTCTCGCAATTCCCGGCCATGGGAAACGGATGCAAAGATTTCCGGTTACCTGATTGCCCATGATTTCATTACGTTTATCGTCCATTAAAACCGGTTGTATTCCCGGTAAAGGTAATGTGGCGTATGTTGGCTTGGTAGGAGTTACGAATGGGAGAGGAGAGATCATAATTCCTCCGGTTTCCGTTTGCCACCACGTGTCGACAATCGGGCATTTTTTCTTTCCTACATGATCATTGAACCAATGCCACGCTTCTTCGTTAATTGGCTCACCTACCGATCCAATGACTTTTAGTGTACTCAGGTCATGTTTATCGACCCATTCCACACTTTCTTTTGCTAGTGAACGGATTGCTGTAGGAGCAGTATAGAACTGGGTAACTTTATGTTTTTCAATTACCTCCCAGAATCTGTCCGGTTCAGGATATGTTGGTATTCCTTCGAAAATAACGGTTGTTGCGCCATTCAGAAGCGGACCGTAAAGGATGTACGAATGTCCGGTAATCCAGCCTATATCAGCAGTACACCAATAAATGTCGTTCTCTTTATAATTAAATACATTTTTAAAAGTATAAGCTGTATATACCATGTACCCTGCACAAGTGTGAAGCATTCCTTTCGGTTTGCCAGTGGAACCTGAAGTATACAAAATGAAAAGCGGATCTTCTGCATCCATAATCACACTTACAAAATCAGGTGAAGCACTTTCGTAAAGATCTTCCATCCAGTAATCTCTGTGTTCTTTTATTTTGATGTCATTACGGGTTCTTTTTACAACCAGTACTTTTTCTACGCTTGGTGTTTTTTCTAACGCTTCATCAACGATACTTTTTAAGTCTAAAACTTTATTACCTCTATAACTTCCATCAGAAGTAATCACCATTTTTGCTCCGCAGTCATTCACTCTCGAAGCTACAGCAGAAGCTGAAAATCCGGCAAAGATTACAGAATGAATTGCTCCCAGCTTAGCACAGGCCAGCATCGCAACGGCCAGCTCAGGAATCATCGGAAGATAGATGCATACTCTGTCTCCTTTTTCAATGCCCATTTCCCGTAAAACATTAGCTGTTTTGTTTACTCTGGTATATAATTCACTATAAGAAATATGCTGTGCTTCTTCTTTCGGATCATTGGGTTCCCAGATAATGGCGGTTTTATCTCCTCTCACGGAAAGGTGCCTGTCTAGACAGTTTTTAGTGATATTTAATTTGGCATTTTTAAACCAGGCAATCTTGGCCTCATTCATATCGTATTTGACGACCTTACTCCAGCGCTGATACCATACAAAGTTTTCATCGGCTATTTTATCCCAGAATTTTTTAGGATTTTTAATCGATTTTTTATAATCTTCGAAATAATGTGGCAAATCTTCAATCAGGTAGTTTCTCATATCCCTTAATTTTATTCTTTTTTATATTTTAAATTTAAACTTAATTTCTCTTTTCTGCTCGGTACTCTATGATTTTTTGCTGAATTTCCTCAATGATCTTTTCATCATCGATTGTTGACGGAATCTGAAAATCTTTTTTATCCAGAAGAGTTCTGATGAGCTTCCGTAATATTTTCCCGGAACGGGTTTTGGGTAAGCGTGTGACAGTCATTACATTTTTAAGACAAGCAACAGCTCCAATTTTTTCACGCACATTTTTCACGATGTCTTTTTCTACATCTTCTTCAGAAATTATGGAACCGTTTTTCAGAACGACTATGGCAAAGGGAATTTGTCCTTTAAGATCATCATCAATTCCTACCACGGCACATTCTGCAACATCGGGATGAGACGAAACGATTTCTTCCATTTCTGATGTCGAAAGCCGGTGTCCTGCGACATTGATCACATCATCAACTCTTCCGGTAATAAAAATATATCCATCTTCATCCTTAATTGCACCATCCCCTGAAAAATAATAACCGTGATACTGCGACAGATAGCTGCTTTGAAAGCGCTCATGATCATTCCAGATTCCGAGTAAAGCACCAGGCGGAAGTGGAAGTTTGATTACCAGGTAACCTTCATGGTGTGGATCCAGCTCATAGCCATTTTCGTCAAAGATTTTTATATCATACCCCGGAATCTGTTTTCCGGCGGAAGCTCTTTTGATTGTATAATTTCCGTTAAAAGTCATTAAACCCAGCATCGGCCAGCCAGATTCTGTCTGCCACCAATGGTCGATAGCGGGAATTCCTATGTGTTCTGCAAACCAGTCCAGCGTTGCCACGTCACATCTTTCACCTGCCAGAAACTGCTTTTTAAAATGGCTTAAATCATATTTTTTCACCAGTTCTCCGTTTGGATCTTCCTTTTTTATAGCTCTGATTGCCGTGGGTGCCGTAAACATCACAGAAACTTTATATTCTGAAATAATTCTCCAGAATGTTCCGGCATCTGGTGTCATAATGGGTTTACCTTCAAAAATAACGGTTGTATTCCTGTTGATCAATGGTCCGTACACAGAAAAGCTATGACCGACCGCCCATCCGAAATCAGAAGCTGCCCAATACGTTTCGCCGGGTTCGACACCATAAATGTATTTCATGGAAAATTTCAGGGCTGTGGCATAGCCACCGGTATCACGGGTAATTCCTTTTGGCTTTCCTGTAGTTCCGGATGTATACAATAAATAGAGTGGGTGCGTGGATTCAACAGAAACACAATCTGCTGTTTCTGATTGTTGAACCAGTTCCTCATAATCAACCAATCCGTCAAACATTTCGTGTTGATTATCAGCTAATTTTCTGTTAAATACAATAATGTTTTCAACTTTATCCTGTGCAAGAGCGATCGCTTTTTCAACCAGTGGTAAGTAAGGAATTCTTTTGGCAATTTCAACACCTGCTGTTGCTGTAATTAAAGCTTTTGGCTTACAGTCGTCGATTCTTACCACGAGTTCGTGCGGTGCAAAACCTCCGAAAACAACATTGTGAATGACGCCTATCCGTGCGCAGGCCAGCATGGCAAAAAGCGTCTGTGGAATCATTGGCATATAAATAACCGCGGTGTCGCCCTTTTTTAAGCCTAAAGAAACCAAGCCTCCCGCTAATTTCGAAATTTCCTCTTTCGCCTGATTGAAAGTATATGTTTTCTTTTGCTCTGTGACCGGTGAGTCGTAGATCACTGCGATTTGTTCTCCATGACCATCATTGATGTGCTTGTCTATGCATAAATAGCACATATTCAATCTCCCATCGGAAAACCATTGGGTGTAATTATTTTCGTCTTTGGAGAGAATTTGTGAAGGAAATTGAAACCAGTCGATTCCCTGTGCCTGGTCTTTCCAGAAACTTTCTTTATCTTCTATACTTCTTTGAAATAAATTTTCTGCATTCATGATATTTTTATTTTGTGTTTCAATCTTAAAAACTATTCAAACATTTCTTCGATCTGCTGCATCAGTTTCTTGACAGAATAGGGTTTTGTAACATATGCATCAACTCCCATTTCCAAGCCTTTTTCAATATCTCTCGGATTATTTTTTGCACTCAGGAAAATGACTTTTGTATTTTGTAATTTTTCATTTTGCTTAATGATCTCTAACGTGCTAAAACCGTCGAGATTGGGCATCATAATGTCCAGTAAAATAACATCCGGAACCATATTTTTTAAAAATTCCAGCACCTCGGTTCCGTCCCTGGCAATATATACGTCGTAGCCGTTTTTCTTAAAGCTGTACTCCAGTGACATTAATATTTTGTGTTCATCATCTGCAATGATTATCTTTTTCATTGTCTGATTTCTTCTTTATGGTTCAACTTCATTGCTTGTTTTTCTGGGAACTCGAAGGGTTCAATTTTAATAGCCGTAGGTGAAACCTATGGAATACGGAATGTGATTATTAAACCAACCCGTAAGGGTTGAATATATTAATGTTCATTCTGATTCAATTCCATGTTCAGCTAAAAGTTTTTTAAATTCATCTTCAAATTTTTCTGTTTTATGATGTTCTTTTTGATTCTTTATATAATTTACAATTATTTCCTTGTCTCTTATAGAATTGGTAAATGCTCCGTACCCTTCCTGCCATCCCGCGAATTCAGGAAACAATCCTGATTCTTTCATCCATAAATTTGTTGCAACTTTAATGTCTTTTACCAGATTGCTGAGATTTATATTGGGATTAAGATCACAGAAAATATGGATGTGGTCCGGCATTCCATTAATTCTGTATAATTTGCATTTTTTATTTCTTAAAATACCCCAAATATATTTGTATAGTTCTGTTTCATTCTTTTCGTTAATTGTTGGTTCTCTATGTTTTGTTCCAAAAACAATATGATAAAATATTTGTCTATACGTTCCCATTTTTTTTCATTTGTGTTTATTATTGAACCCTTCGGGTTCGGGTTTATTTTACATTTATTTTTTATTTCCATAGGTTTTACCTACGGCTATTGTTGTTGAACCTTTCGGGTTCTTATCACCGATCTTTCTACTTGGTAAAATAATCGTAAAGGTCACGCCTAATCCGCTGTTTTCCGCGCTGATGGTTCCGCCTTGTGCCTGGACTATCTTTTTGCAGATAGCCAGACCCAGTCCGCTTCCTGTAGGTTTCAGGATATTTTGATTTTTCGACTGGTAAAATTTATCAAAGATCATTTCCAAATCTTCTTCAGGAATATGTTTTCCGGTATTGAAAATCTTAATAATCAGCTGGTTTTCTTTATCCGATAATTTCGTCTGAATGGTTCCCTGTTCGTCGGTAAATTTTAAAGCGTTTCCCAAAATATTCTGAAATAATTGAATCATTCGCGCTTCGTCATATTCAAATAAAAAATGATTGAGCAGATTAACCTCGCTTAAATGAATATTTTTCTGATGGATAAGATGCAAAAGCGGATTCAATGCCTTTTTATAGGTTTCAATAATGTTATTCTCCTGAATGTGCAGGGCTATTTCACCGTGTTCCAGCTTATCCAGATACAGGATATCATTAATAATTTCGCTTAGCCTGTCGGATTCTGTAATGATATTATTTAAAAATTCCTTTTTGATATCTGGTGGAATATCGTCATCATCGGCTAAAATTTCCCCTGCCGAACGAATTGCTGTAATCGGTGTTCTCAATTCGTGAGCCACAGAGTCCAGAAAATCATCCTTCTGACGATCTTTGATGATCAGATTTTCATTGGCATTTCGCAAATCATCGGACAGTTTTTGCAGTTCTTCCGATTGTTCGGTGAGTTTTTTATTAAGAGTAATATTTTCTTTAGATTCTTCCAAAATATTCAAAACCTCTTTTAAGGAAATTTTATCTTCTTTTGTTACGCCTTCGATTAATATTTTTGCAGAAGCTGTTCCTATTCTTCCTGCCAGAAGGTTTTCGGAGAACTTGATAAATCGGGAATCTGCGGTTTCCGCCTGAGAATCAATATTATATTTTAAATTAAATATCCTTAAAGCCTGTTCCGTTTTGTTTTTACCTAAAAATCGCTCCAGAATATTTTTAATATCTGATACATAGGCCGTTCCGCGCCAGATAAAAGCATTTTCATGATTTTGAATGTATTTATCGATGTCTACGTACAGTTCGGCAAAATTTCTTTCACGATAATTCCCTTTGATGCTTACTGAGATAATCCCAAACAGGCCTGTATTCACTAGCAGCGACCAAAAGAAAATCTGTGGAATCCTTCCCAGATAAGGAATGGTGAAAAAATCGAAAGCGTTATACATGTCTCTGAGAACCCCTTTAAATTCCTGATTGTAAGAGAAATAGTACTGAGGGATGATTAACCCGAAATAACAAATGATCAGTCCTGCTAAAAGCCCTATGATAGCACCTTTATAGCTTCCCCTTCTCCAGAAAATAGCTCCGAAAAAAGAAGGCGCCAACTGGGCGATGACTACAAATGAAATCAATCCGACGGAATCCAGGGAAGTTTTTAAAATAAAATATTTATAAAAGGCAAATGCCATGATAATCAGGGCAAAAATGCTGAATTTTCTGATATTGGTAATATTACGGGTATTCTGGACTTCATTTTCAGATTTAAATTTTCCCAACAATCCATACGGAATAATCAGGTTATTGGAAAGCATAATGGATAAAGTGATGGCCGAAATAATAATCATTGATATACAAGAACTTAATCCTCCCAGAAATACTAAAACTGTAATCAGCGTATTGTTGAAATGCTGCGGAATTAAAATGGAATAGAATTCAGGATTTACTTTCTGACCATCGAAGATCAGTCGCCCGCCCCAAGCGATGGGAAAGATAAATATAGTGAAAATCAATAAGTAAAGAGGGAAAAACCATATCGCTGTTTTGATATGTTTCTCTTGTCTGTTTTCTACGATCGCGGTATGAAACTGTCTCGGAAGTATACAGATTGCCGTTCCGGAGATCATGCACAAAACCATCCAGTTCATTGCTCCTTCGATTCCGTTGAACGTATTCTTTTCTTTAAAGTCTTTAAACTGACTTGCCTTCTGATAAATATCTGAAAAGCCGTCAAAAACAAAGTAAATAACAAAAAGCCCCAAAATGATAATGAAAAACAGCTTCAGAAAGCTTTCTAAAGCAATCGCGGAAATAATTCCCAAACGTTTTTCCGATGCGTCAACATATCTTGTTCCGTAATATGATGAAAATAAAGCGATTAAAACGACCACAAAAGTAGCATTGTCTGTAAGGATGTTTTTTGACATTGGTGTTTCTGTTACCAAATGAAAGGTCTCGGAAATTGCTTTAATCTGCAGACCGATATAGGGAACGATAGCCAAAAGGCAGACAATCGTAATTACTGCACTAAAGCTTCTGCTGTTTCCATACCTCAGCGAGATGAAGTCTGCGAGGCTGCTTATCTTATTTACCCTTGAAATCCGTACAATCCGTGTATTGATGTAGATCCATGCAGGAATAATGATGATAGGTCCGATGTAGATTGGAAGATAGTTGAGTCCGCTTGTTGCTGCTACACCTATGCTGCCATAGTAGGTCCAGGCTGTGCAATACACCGCCAGCGAAAGTGCATAAATGTAGGGATTGTTTATCCATAGCTTGCTCTTTTTCTTCTCCGCCAGGTAAGCGACTAAGAATAAAAGTGCCAGGTAAAACAAAACCACGGTGAATAATGCGAAACTACTCATCATATTTTTTTATGATTACAAAAGATATAATGATGGAAATCATCCAGATAACGAAAATATAAATCAGAATCATCGGATAGCCGAGCACCTCCCTGTCGCTGTTAAAAAGTAGCGAAACCGGAATGCTGAATGCTATTAAAAGCCCGATGCTCAGGATGATTAATTTTTGTTCGTGTCTCTTTTTCATGATTGATTGATGAATGATAATTGATAGTTTGACGATTTTGAGCTCATCACGTATCAATTATCATTCATTATTTATTATAAATTATTCTTTATGGTCAGAATATTCTCCCGTCAGCGAGTAATATCCGAAAATGGCCATTCCGCCGGAGATAATCGGCATCAGCACAAAGAGAATGATGATTCCGAAAACCAGGTCTTCCTGTTTCCCTGATGTTATTTTCGGGATTCCCATTACTGTAATTCCGAAGTAACCCACTACCAGGGCGATGGCGATCCAGAGTATACCTAATATTTTTTTGAGTCCGTTCATTTTAGTTGTTTTAAAATTAATAAAAAAATTGACTGATTCGGTTGTTAATCATGAATATTATTGTTCTTGTTTTTCAGATAAAATAATCCGATAAGTAAACACACTCCAGCCACTCCTATAGGATACCAGAGTCCTTCAAGATACCATGTCGCATGACCTGCTTCTTTTCCTGTGGTAACCAGATAAGTTGCTACAGCCGGAAGCAATCCTCCGAAAACACCGTTTCCGATATGATAAGGAAGAGACATTGAAGTGTAGCGGATTCTCACCGGGAACATTTCTACCAAAAATGCTGCGATAGGACCATACACCATCGTTACAAAAATAACCTGGATGAATACCATAAAAACGAGATACCATTTTGTATTATCTGCTAATTTTATTGTTTGTGAAACTTTAGGCTCTTCAGCTTTTCCCTCTTTCATTACGGGACCGTTTGGAGACAAGTGGGCAATACTGTCTTTTTTTACTAAAGTTCCGTCTGTAAACAGGGTTTCTTTATGAAATGTAACCAAACTGTCCGTAGGGATTTCATTATGTATTTTGGCTGTTCTCGTTTCCGTAATTCCATTGGCGGCAATAGTTTTATTCTCAAGATTTACGCTTTTAAACATACTGTCATAAATAGGTCTGTAGGCCAGGATAGCGATCAGCATTCCCGTCATCATCACGGCTTTTCGTCCGATTTTATCCGACAGCCATCCGAAGAATACGAAGAACGGTGTTCCCAGAAATAATGCGGTGGCCATTAATGAATCTACCTGTGCAGATTCTACATTCATTACTTTCTGAAGAAAGCTCATTGCATAAAACTGTCCCGTATACCAGATAACGCCTTGTCCCATCGCGGCTCCGAATAATGCGAGTAAAACAAATTTAAAATTGAATTTATTCCCGAAACTTTCTTTTAAAGGGTTTTTCGAAGTTTTTCCTTCACTTTTAGCTTTTGCAAACAGTGGAGATTCTTTCATGTTTCTTCTGATGATATAAGAAACTCCTACCATTAGAATGGATATCCAGAATGGAACTCTCCAGCCCCAACCATCAAATTCTTCTGCCGAAAGCGTCGTTTTGGTGACTAGAATGACGATTAATGAAATAAAAAGTCCTGCTGTAGCCGTTGTCTGGATCCATGAAGTCCAGTAGCCTCTTCTTCCGGGCTGTGCATATTCTGCGACATAAGTTGCTGCTCCTCCATATTCACCGCCAAGAGCCAAGCCTTGCAATAATCTTAAAATTAAAACTAAAACAGGTGCTAGAAATCCGATGGTCTCATAACTTGGGATACATCCGATAAGGAAAGTTGAAAATCCCATGATCAGTAAAGTAACGAGGAAGGTATATTTTCTTCCGATGATATCTCCCAGTCTTCCGAAGAATAATGCTCCGAAAGGCCTAACCACAAAACCTGCCGCAAAAGTGGCTAAGGTAGATAGAAATGCTGCGGTCGGGTTATCGGCCGGGAAAAATTTCGTAGCTAAAACGACGGCTAAACTCCCGAAAATGTAGAAGTCGTACCATTCGATTAATGTTCCGAGTGATGATGCCGTAATCACACTCCAAATCGTGCGATTTTTTTGCCTTTCGGTCATATTCTCGTAGCTTACTTGATTGTTATCGCTCATATGATGTAATTTTTAATGTTAATTTGAATTGATTAATGAGTTTTCTTGCTATTTAAATTCAGTATATCTATAAGTAAATTTGAAACTGTACTATGAATTCTCCTTTGGAAGACGGACTTTCAGTCGGACTTGTGTACACCGGCCTCGTAGAATATTGAGTAGTGATTTTAGCATGGTGACCGTCTATAAACCAATTCGCACCAATGTCAAATTGTGATGAAGATTTATCGAAAGCTTCAAAGCTTTTATGCGTATACGCCGCAAAAGGCTGTATTCTTATTTTTGGTTTTTCTGCCTGGCTCGGTAATAATAATCCCGCCTGTGCGTAGATAATATTACCTGTTCCGATAGTTGGCTGCAGATTTCCCGGACCGGCAATGGCTTTATTTCCAACAAAATTCGGATCGGAAGATGCGATATTCATGATGCCGATATTTCTGATATAATTAGGGCCAAATTGATAATTGTAGTATCCTGCATAAGCTGAAACCGCCATCTTATTTTTGGCATTTCCCAACGGAATATCTGCGAAAGCATCGACTGCAACGAGTGTAATGTCGTGTTTTTCAATATTGGAATTCACAGAAGTTCTCGTTCCGTCTTTCTGATGATAAAATCCGGCACCTACATTGAAAACTTTTTTGGTTCCTAAATAAGAGCCCACTTTAAAAGGCAGCAGATTTGATTCTTCATCCAGAAACTGGTATTCGACATATCCTGCTTTTGAGAAGTTCGGATTTCCGTTATTGTCGACGGCTACAGCTTTTGAGGGATCTGTGACATTCGCAGGAACGAGGTCGGTTGCAAAGGGTTTATTCAAACTGAAGCGGTATTCCAGTTTTCCATATTTTCCTTTGGCAAACATTCCCAATTGTCTCGCAAACTGATCGGAATTGTCAATCAGTGGCCACGTGAAAATAGGAGAGTCTACTGTAAGGAAATTCAACGTAGAAGCCATCGTCATACGGGAAAGTCCCATATAATAATGTAATCCGGCCCCTAAAGTCAAACTGAATTTTCCTGCTTCTCCCGGCATAATAACAGCGTATTCGTTCCATGCATCATGGAAAAACATTTGCGGTTTCTTACCGTTTCCGTAGCCTCCCGTTCCTGAAGTTCCCGAACCACCTCCGTTGATAAATGTCTGATTATTAATTCCAAAATGTGCTAAGATCATATACCTTTTGGAAATTTGGGCGTATGCCAATGCTCGTAATCTTCTGTTTCCAAGGCTCCAGGAATTGTCAGTCGGCTCTCCGCCAACCATACTTCCGGGATTCATGTCGGTATTCCTCAACCAAAACTGATCCCATAAAATAAATCTGATGTACTTATCACCTTGTTGATTTAAATTAACTTTGAGTCCACTTCCGTAATCAGGTGAACCTTGGGAGTATAAAGAATTGCTGATTAAAGCCAATCCGATAAAAGTGAGTAATTTTTTCATAAATTATCAATTTTTGGTATCGTTTTTTATGAAAGCCAAATTGTAATTAATAATTTGTTTGAAAAAATTTAATATATATTAATGGTAAGAGTATAGTTATATTTAATATTTATGCTTCTAGTTTCTAGTTTAAAGTTGCAAATTATAATGAATAAATTCACAACTAACTTATTAGCAATTGACTAAAGAAATTATTTCTTAAATCTTTCCCATTTTATTAGCATATATTTATCAGCGAATTGCGTAATGATCAATCCGGAATTTTTAATATTTTCTTCCTTGCTCATATACTCAATCAATTCATTCTGCTTTAAAATTTTGTACACCGGATGAAATTCAGAATGTGGTGGTCTTGTGATATTGTATTTCTTAATCCACGAACTTATAGTAACGTGTGAAACGCCGATAATTCTTTCTATTTCACGAAAGCTCAACCCTTCCAGGTAGAGCTGTAATGCTTTGGTGACATAGTAATCATCGATCTGTTTTCCTAATTTCTTTACCGTAAAATAATAGTTGCAGGATTTGCACAGAAAACGTTGCTTGTCGTTTACAATTCCGCTTTTTACAACTTTGCTGCTATTGCATTTCGGACACTTATTTTCCATAGCTATACCTTTTTAGCAAATATATAATAATTTAGCAAAATATTAAACTCGGATAAAGATAAAATTACCTGAATATTAATTTAATTCAATAAAATTATCTTTTTTATTTGTTTATTATGGAAATTATATTTTAAATTTGCCGAAAATTTTAGATAAATAAATGGAAATAGAAATTTCCTCATCCATTCATTTGATGTATGTGAATGAAATACAGCAGGAAATGTATGATTCTGCACAGCGCCGGGGAACGGGTATTGCCAAACGTTCCATTGAATATCTCAGTAAGAAAATTATTGAAGGTAATGCTGTAATAGCTACTGATAACGGAAAATGGATTGGTTTCTGCTATATTGAAACCTGGTCTCATGGTCAGTTTGTAGCCAATTCCGGACTGATCGTTTCGCCTGATTTCAGGCATTTGGGTGTAGCAAGATTAATTAAAGATAAAGTCTTCGCTTTGTCCCGAAATAAGTATCCGAATGCAAAAATTTTCGGATTAACTACCGGATTAGCGGTTATGAAAATTAATAGTGATTTAGGATATAAACCTGTTATTTATTCCGAACTTACTCAGGATGAAGAGTTTTGGAATGGCTGCAAAAGCTGTATAAATTATGATATTTTAATGAAAAAAGAACGAAAAAACTGTCTTTGCACAGCAATGCTTTTCGTTCCGGAAAATATAAAAAACAGTGCTGAGAAATCTCAGTCTGAAAATCAATACAATAATGAACAAGAAAGTAGTTTTAGCATTTAGCGGAGGTCTTGATACCTCTTACTGCGCCAAATATCTCAGTGAAACACTGGGATATGATGTATATGCAGTTACTGTAAATACCGGAGGTTTTTCTAAAGAAGAAGAAAAAGAACTGGAAAAAAAAGCCCTGAATCTTGGAGTGGAAAAATACAGGTGCGTGGATGCTCAAGAAGATTATTACAATTCTTGTGTGAAATATTTGATTTTTGGAAATGTACTTAAAAACAATACTTATCCTTTATCCGTAAGTGCGGAGCGTACGATTCAGGCACAGGAAATTGCAAAATTTGCTATTGAAGTTGGTGCGGATGCTATTGCGCACGGTAGTACTGGCGCAGGAAACGACCAGGTTCGTTTTGATTTGATTTTTCAGGTAATGTGTCCTGATATAGAAATCATTACGCCGATTCGTGATATGGCTTTATCCCGCGAAGAGGAAATCGAATTTTTGAAAAGTTATGGTCATGAAATGGAGTTTCAAAAGGCGCAATATTCTGTAAACAAAGGACTTTGGGGAACCTCGGTTGGTGGTAAGGAGACTTTAACTTCAAGAAATTATCTGCCTGAAGAAGCTTTCCCTTCTCAAATCAAAGAAACTCAGCCTTCAGATTTAGAAATTGAGTTTAAAAATGGGGAAGTTGTAGCAGTAAATGGAGAAAATTTTGAACATTCTGTGTACGCGATTCAAAAAATTGAAGAATTAGCTTCTGCTTATGGAATCGGTCGTGATATTCACGTTGGAGATACGATTGTCGGAATTAAAGGAAGAGTTGGTTTTGAAGCAGCTGCAGCATCGGTGATTATCAAAGCCCACCATTTGTTGGAAAAACATACGCTTTCAAAATATCAGCAGATGATGAAATCTCAATTATCCGACTGGTACGGGAACTGGCTTCACGAAGCTCTTTTCCTGGATCCTGTGATGAGAAACATTGAGTCTTTCTTGATTGATTCTCAAAAAACAGTTACTGGAAAAGTCTTCATAACGCTTCACCCTTACCGGTTTATTTTAAATGGAATTGAATCTGAGCATGATTTAATGTCCGATAAATTCGGAAGTTATGGCGAAGCAAACCGAGCATGGACAGGTGAAGATGTGAAAGGCTATACGAAAATTGTAAGCAATTCCTTGAATATATATCATCAGATAAATAAATAAGATTTGGGCAGCTTTATCCGCCTTCCGCTCCCAATCTTTTGTTCGTCGTTCCTCCTCATAAAAGGATTTCCGCTCAAGTCGGGCTGCAAGAGATTGGGTGATCAATGAACCCGCAGGGTTCAATACGAATAGCCGTAGGTGAAACCTATGGATTAAAAAAGATCAACATAAACAGAGAACCCGGAGGGTTCAATAATAATAGCCGTAGGTGAAACCTATGGAAAAATAAAAAATGATTGAAATTAATAAAACAGCAGGAATCATTGGCGCCAACGGTTACACAGGAAGCGAACTGGTTCGTCTGCTGGCTTTTCATCCTCATGTGTCTTTGAGTTTTTTATATAGTCGTTCGAATTCGGGTACAAAGATTTCAGATTTGTACCCGGATTTAGTGACAGTTTGTGAAATGGATTTAACAGATCAGCCAGAAGAAGTAGATATTTTATTTTTATGTCTTCCTCACAAAGAAAGCCAGAATTGGCTGGCACGAAATCCTGTAAAAGATTCAACGTTGGTTATTGATTTAGGAAACGATTTTCGTTTGGACGGTAATTTTGGAGACAGAAATTTTATCTACGGATTACCTGAAATCAACAAAAAACAACTTTCTGGAGCGAAAAGCATTGCGAATCCGGGATGTTTTGCAACGGCAATTCAACTAGCTTTGCTTCCTTTAGCAGAAAAAGGGTTGTTAAATGAGGTTTATACAACGGGAATTACAGGTTCCACAGGTGCTGGTCAGTCTTTGCAGGCAACGACACATTTTACCTGGAGAAATGATAATATTTCGGCTTATAAAACATTGACACATCAACATGTGGATGAGATTTTACAGCAGTTAGTTTCTTATAATACAAATGAAATCAGTCTGAATTTTATTCCATGGAGAGGAGATTTTGCGAGAGGGATTTTTACGAGTTCCACACTGAAAACAGATTTAGAACTTTCAGACATTGAGCAATTGTTTAAGGATTTTTATGCAGATGAACCTTTTGTAAAGGTAAGCGAAAAAGCAATTGATCTAAAACAGGTTGTCAATACCAATCGCTGTGTGATTCAGATAGAAAAGAGTGGAAATGTTGCGGTTATTCATTCAGCAATTGATAATTTGTTAAAAGGAGCTTCCGGGCAGGCTGTTCAAAATATGAATATTGCCATGGGGTGGGAAGAAAACTTAGGATTAAACTTAAAGCCGATTGCGTTTTAAAAGTGAATTAAAAATGTGAATTGTCAATAAGTCAATCGTGAATTTTAAAAACTCAAATCAAAACGACATAGGAAAGTGGAGCGTTAAGAAAAATAATTTTGTGAACGTTAAAAAAATTCTATTGTTCGAAGCGCGACACAAATGCTGAATTGAAGAAATAATCTTGATTTCGCGCAAGTTTTAGAATTTTTAGAGAACAAAAATATTTTTTAGCGGAAGTTTCCAAGTCTTGAACTTTTGTTTCTTTTGCTTCAAGGCAAAAGAAATTGATAAAAAAACAAAATATGAATTTATTCAACGTATATCCATTATTCAACATAAATCCTGTAAAAGCTCAGGGGTCATTTCTTTGGGATGATAAAGGTGAAAAATATCTTGATTTTTATGGTGGTCACGCTGTGATTTCTATCGGTCACAATCATCCGCATTATCAAGCTCAATTAAAAAATCAGTTAGATAAAATTTCTTTCTATTCAAACTCTGTTCAGAATGAATTACAGACTGAATTAGCTGAAAAATTAGGAAAACTTTCAGGTTTGGAAGATTACAATTTGTTTCTGTGCAATTCTGGCGCTGAAGCCAATGAAAATGCATTGAAGCTGGCTTCATTCCATAACGGAAAAAGTAAAGTGCTGTATTTTTCAGGTTCATTCCATGGAAGAACTTCTGCGGCGGTTTCGGTGACGGATAATCCAAAAATTGTAGCTCCGGTAAACTATGATGAAAGATTTATTAAATCTGAATGGAATAATATCGAACAGCTTGAGAAAGTCTTCGAAAAACATGGAAATGAAATTTCATCCGTAATCATCGAAGGAATTCAGGGAGTTGGCGGAATAATGATTCCAACGATTGAATTTTTAATTAAAATCAAACAACTATGTGAAAAATATTATGCTGTTTTGATTTTAGATGAGGTTCAGTCAGGATACGGAAGAAGCGGTTATTTCTTCGCCCATCAGGAATTCGGAATTGAAGCCGATATCATCACAACAGCGAAAGGAATGGGCAATGGTTTCCCGATTGGTGGTGTTTTGATCCATCCGAAATTTCAGGCAAGCAACGGTTTGCTGGGAACTACTTTTGGTGGAAATCATTTGGCTTGTGTTGCAGCGATTGCTGTATTGGACGTGATGAAAGATGAAAATCTCATCGGAAATGCTCAGAAAATGGGCGAGTATATTGAAAATAAAATTAAAGATTTTCCACATATTAAAACGATTCGAAGGAAAGGCTTGATGATTGGGATTGAACTTGACAGGGATTGCTCGGAAGTGAGGAACAACCTGCTGTACAATCATCATATTTTCACAGGAAATTCTAATGATAAGACGGTGCTGAGGATTCTTCCGGCACTTAACATTAAGAAAGAAGAAACTGATTTGTTTATTAATGCTTTGAAAGAAGTGTTGGAGAATATTTAAGCTGTGAAAATTATATGGTCTGTCATTCTGACGAAGGAAGAATCTATTAATATGATAAAAAAGAGATTCTTCACTACACTTTCTGAACTACGTTCGTAAACTTTCAGTTTATGATCAGAATGACAAACACAATTATCATTAGCTGAGTAAAACGCCCTTGCGAACGAAAATGCTTTCAATTTTAATAAAAAAAACTTCGCGATCATAGCGTTAAAAACTCAACATAATATGTAAGATAAAAAATCTTTAAAATCAATTCAAAATGAAAAAATTCACCTCTGTAAGTGACGTTGAAAACTTACAGCAAATTATAAAAAAAGCTTTACAAATTAAAGAAAATCCTCTTTCGGAACCTGAAAAAGGAAAAGGAAAAACCATCGGACTTGTCTTTTTAAATTCAAGTTTGAGAACCCGTTTAAGCAGCCAGATTGCGGCGCAGAATATAGGCTTAAATGTTTTAACATTAAATGCCGCTCAGGAAGCCTGGAACTTGGAATTTGCAGACGGTGCTGTGATGAACGGCGATACGGTTGAACATATTAAAGACGCGATTGAAGTGTTGAATCAATATTGTGACATCATTGCGGTTCGTTGTTTTGCAGGAATGAAAAACAAGGAAGATGATGTAAATGAAAGTATTTTAAGCCAGTTCGAGCAATATGCAAAAGTTCCGGTTATTTCACTGGAATCCGCGACACGTCACCCTTTGCAAAGTTTGGCAGATTGCATCACAATTACAGAAAACTGGAAAGAAAACCGCAAACCGAAAGTTGTTTTAACCTGGGCACCTCACATCAAACCGATTGCTCAGGCGGTGGGAAATTCTTTCGCAGAATGGATGCAGGAAATGGATGTGGATTTCATCATCACAAATCCCGAAGGATATGATTTAGATAAAAATTTTACAAAAGACGTAAAAGTAATTCATGATCAGAACGAAGCTTTGAAAGATGCAGACTTTATTTATGTTAAAAACTGGTCGTCTTTTGATGATTACGCAACAATGCCGGAAGTGAAAGAAAACTGGATGTTAACGAACGAAAAACTAGAAAACACCAATCAGGCAAAAGTGATGCACTGTCTTCCGGTACGACGAAATGTTGAATTGAGCGATGAGGTAATGGATGGCGAAAATTCGATTATTTATCAGCAGGCAAAAAACCGGATTTTCTCGGCTCAGGCGGTTTTTTCTGAAATTTTGGATAAAATGAATTCTAAATAAATCAAACCTCATAGGTTTCAAAAACCTATGAGGTTTAACAATCAAAAATGTATAAAAATGAAAGAAAAATTATACATCATAAAAATTGGCGGTGCATTAATCGATGACGAAGAATTATTAGAACAATTCTTAGAACAGTTTTCTGAAATTCAGGAAAAGAAAATCCTTGTTCATGGCGGCGGAAAATTAGCAACAACGTTAGCTGATAAGCTTGGAATTGAACAAAAGATGGTAAACGGACGAAGAATCACAGATAAAGATACTTTGGATATTGTAGCGATGGTGTATGCAGGAGGAATCAATAAAAATATTGTCGCAAAACTTCAGCAGAAGAAGTGTAAAGCAATAGGTTTTTCGGGCGCTGATGCGAATTTGATTAAAGCTAAAAAACGGGAGCACGCCGAAATAGATTTTGGATTTGTGGGAGATATCACCGAAAAAAGTGTTAATAAAAAACTGATTTCAAAATTGCTTAAACTGAAATTAGTTCCTGTATTTTCAGCCATTACCCATGATAAAAAAGGCCATCTTTTCAATACCAATGCAGACACGATTGCTTCGGTAATTGCTCAGTCTCTATCGGTAAAATATGATGTAGAACTGTTGTATTGTTTTGATAAAGAAGGCGTTTTAGAAGATGTAAATAATCCGGAATCTGTTATAAAAAATATTTCTGAAGAAGAATTTTCGAACTTAAAAGACGAAGGAAAACTTCATAAAGGAATTCTTCCCAAACTGGAAAATGCTTTGGGGGCCGTAAAAAATAAAGTCAATAAGGTATTCTTAATTAAAGAAACCGAACTAAAAAACCATATAGAAAACCATCATGCAGGAACTGAAATCTGTTTATAGTAAAGAAGAATTACTGAATAACGCAGTAGAATTGCTGAAAAAACTGATTGAAATTCCGTCATTCAGCAAAGATGAATTTAATACATCGGTGGAAATTGAAAATTTTTTCAAAAAACATCAGATTCCGACGAAGCGATTTAAAAACAACATCTGGGCGGTGAATAAAAATTTCGATGTCTTCAAACCGTCAATTTTGCTGAATACACATCATGACACTGTAAAACCGAATAAAGCGTACACTTTAGATCCGTTTTTACCAATCGAAAAGGACGGAAAATTATTCGGATTAGGGAGTAATGACGCAGGCGCTTCTTTGGTTTCGATGGCACAGGTTTTTTTGCATTTTTTTACTCAAGAAGATTTAAAATATAATTTAGTTATTGCTTTGACGGCTGAAGAGGAGATTTCAGGTTTTGATGGAATTGAAGCTTTATTTCCACAGCTGCCCAATATCGAGCTCGCCATTGTAGGAGAACCCACGCAGATGAATCTGGCGATCGCGGAAAAAGGATTGTTGGTGATAGACGGTGAAATGAAAGGTACGCCTTCTCACGCCGCTCATCCAAATAATGACAATTCGATTGTAAAATGTATGGAAGACCTGCAACATATTCTGAACTTTAAATTTCCAAAAGTTTCGGATTATTTAGGTGAGGTAAAGATAACGTTGTCAGGAATTCATGCCGGAGTTCAGCATAATGTGGTTCCGGAATCTTGCACTTTCACTTTGGATGTGAGGGTTACGGATGAATATTCCAACAAAGAAGCATTTGAAATCATCCAATCGCAGATGAAATCAACGTTGACAGCGAGATCTTTCAGGCTAAATTCTTCAAAAATAGAAATGGAACATCCGTTCGTACAGGCAGGTTTGGAAATTGGAAGGACAACTTACGGTTCGCCTACTTCATCCGATCAGGCGATTATTCCTTGTACCTCAGTAAAAATTGGTCCCGGAGACAGCAGGCGCTCTCACACTGCAGATGAATTTATTTTCATCGAAGAAATCGCAGAAGGAATTGAGATTTACATCCAAATTTTGGAAAAGGTTTTATAGGCTGGAAGTTGGAAGAGGGATGATGGAAGTTTAGAAGTCTTTCACTAAAACCAGTTTCCGTAATGAATGTTTTGCTTTGTCATTCTGAAAGAAACGAAGTGGATTGAAGAATCTATAATAATATTTATACAGATTCCTCCTTCGTCGGAATGACAAAATAAGATTATAAATTAAATAAAAAAGGAAGATAAAGCAGTTGGTAGTAAACTTCCAGCACCCAGCTTCCATCAAAAAAAGAAAATTTTATGAAAAAAATATGGCAGAAAGACGATAATGCCACAAACATATTAGTCAATACATTTACAGTCGGGAAAGATCTTGACTTTGATGAACGCTTGGCAAAATATGATGTTAAAGGCTCTATGGCGCACTGTAAGATGCTGGCAGAAGTCGGAATTATTTCCGATGAAGAATCACAACAGATGTTGTCTGTTTTAACTGAAATTTTGGAAGAAATTGAGAACGGAAATTTTGAAATCGATAAAAATGCTGAGGATATTCATTCGCAAATTGAATCTATTTTAATTCAAAAATTAGGAGATACCGGAAAGAAAATCCATACGGCACGTTCCAGAAACGATCAGGTTTTGTTGGATATTAAACTGTATTTATTGGATGAAATTCGTAAAATTACAGCACTGACAGATGAATTTTTTCAGATATTAATCAAACTAGCAGAACAGCATAAACATATTTTGCTTCCGGGTTATACGCATCTACAAATTGCCATGCCATCCTCATTTGGATTGTGGTTTGGAGCGTATGCAGAAGCGTTGTTGGATGATCTGGAAATGTTGTTTTCGGTTAAAAATATCATTAATAAAAATCCGTTAGGTTCGGCAGCAGGTTACGGTTCGTCTTTTCCAATTGATCGTGAGAGTACAACCTATAATTTAGGCTTTCAGTCGATGAATTATAATTCCGTTTATGCTCAGATGACGCGTGGGAAATCTGAAAAAATGTTGTCGATGGCCATGGCAACTTTGGCGGGAACTTTAAGCAAATTTTCTTATGATGTTTGTCTGTATTTAAGCCAGAACTTTGATTTTATAATCTTTCCCAAAGAATTTACAACTGGGAGCAGCATTATGCCTCACAAGAAAAATCCGGATATTTTTGAGTTGGTTCGCGCGCGTTGCAATAGAATTCAGGCTTTGCCAAATGAGTTTATTTTGTTGACGAACAATCTTCCTTCAGGCTATCATCGGGATATGCAACTGACAAAGGAAATTCTTTTCCCTGCTATTGATTCCTTAAAAGAATGTCTGGAAATTTTAAATTATACCTTACCGAATATTCAGGTGAAAGATGGAATTCTTGAGGATGAAAAGTATAAATATCTTTTCAGTGTAGAAAAAATCAATGAAGAAGTGAAAAATGGAAGTTCATTCCGTGATGCTTATATAAAAGTAGGGCAGGAGATTGAAAAGGGTGCATTTGATTTTGAAATTGGAAATCTTAGCCATACCCATCAGGGAAGTATTGGGAATTTGTGTTTAGATAAAATAGAATATCAGTTTAATAAACTGAAAAATAAATTATTGGGTTGATTTATTTTAAACCATTAAGATTTCTATTAAGAAGTTAAGCTTAATTAAGAAAAATCTATAGATTTTTAATTACTGTTTTATTATTCGCTTTCGAATCTTAAATATTCTTAATTCCTTAAATAAAACCTTAATGGTTCAATTTAATTTTAATCCAAATCAATCTTAAACTTAGTAGATTTTTTTACCTCGTGAAGCACGATAGAACTGTGATATTGCCCGATATTAGGAATATTTGAAATAACGTTTACCGCGAAATCATTATATGAATTGATATCTTTCGCAATAATTTTCAGCATGTAATCATATTCCCCGGAAAGACTTATAATTTCCTGAACTTCATCGTATTTGCCAATATTCTTCTCAAATGTTTCCAGAACTTTTTGTGATTGCTCTTTGAGTCGGATATTGCAGTATACAACAATATTAAGTCCTAATTTTTCACGGTTTAAGAGCCCTACATATTTCTCGATAATTCCGTTTTTCTCCAGCTGCTTGATGCGTTCATAGGTGGGAGTAAAAGTAAGGCCGATCTTTTCTGAAATTTCTTTCACAGAATAAGTAGAGTCTTCCTGAATAATGCTGAGAATCATTTTGTCTTTTAAATCCATATTATATAAACGTTGAATGGTAACAAAAATAGTATTTAAAAATTAAAATTATTTAAAAATCATGGTATTTTAATATTAATGAAATTTGGTTTTGTCAGTTTGTAAAATTGTTGTATCTTTGCACCTAATGAATAACACAGTATTTATATCATTAGAATTACCGGGCGATAGCGCCCTTTACGATATTTATTTATTTTAAGCGAAGATATTTTCTTCGCTTTTTTTTTGTAAAAAAATTAAAATGTTATGTTTACGATTACAGAACTAAGCACCGGGAGAATCAACAGAATAGTGACAGAAGCTTTAGCTTTTGCGAATGGAAAAACGGCCAAAATTGAAGGAGAAGTTTTTTGCTCGAATCTTTTTTTCGAAGACAGTACCAGAACAAAAACGAGCTTTGATATTGCAGAAAGAAAACTGGGCTTGCAGGTAGTGCCTTTTGATGCTTCAAATTCCTCTGTAAACAAAGGAGAAAGCTTGTACGATACTGTAAAGACCATTGAGAGTTTAGGAGTGAATCTTGTTGTAATCAGAGATAAAAAAGACAGATATTTTGATGAATTAAAAAATATAAAAATTCCGATAATCAACGGGGGAGACGGTACAGGAAACCATCCGTCTCAATGCATGCTTGACCTGATGACGATCTATCAGGAATTCGGAAAATTCGAAGGCTTAAAAGTCGGAATTGTAGGAGATGTTAAGCATAGCAGGGTAGCCAATTCAAACTCAGAAGCGTTGAGAAGATTAGGAGCAAAAGTATATTTCTCCGGCCCCGAACAATGGTTTGACGAAGGAGCATTAATCAATGGGACATATCTAAGCGTAGATGAATTAATTGCTGAAGTTGATGTTTTAATGCTATTAAGAATTCAACACGAAAGACACGACGCAAAAATGAGTTTCTCTGCTTCCGAGTATCATAGAAAATATGGTTTAACTAAAGAAAGAGAAAAAGCCATGAAAAAAGATGCGATCATCATGCATCCGGCGCCGATCAACAGAGGTGTGGAAATTGATACGGATCTCGTGGAATGCGAACGTTCAAGGGTTTTCAAACAAATGCAGAATGGCGTTTTCGCAAGAATGGCAATTTTAAAAGAAGCTCTGGAGAAGGAAGGCTATACTTTTAAATAAGAACCAAGGTAAAAGAGAAAAGTAAAAGTTAGCAAGCCCCGGAGGGGCGATCTGTTAATAGCCACGGTGAGGCCCGTGGAAAAAAACATAAAGGTTACAAAGCCCCGAAGGGGCGACCTATTAATAGCCGTGGGTGCAACCCATGGAATAAAAAGGAGTAATAATCCGAGCTCCGTAGGAGCGACCTGTTAATAGCCACGAGTGAATTCCCCTCCTCTGGGAGGGGTGGCAAAAATTCAAAGAATTTTTGACGGGGTGGTTTAAAAAGATTAAGAATAAAATAATAAGAGATAAAAGTTTAAAATGAAGAAAAAATTAATACTGGAGTCCGGTGAAGTATTTCATGGAGAAGGTTTCGGAGCAGAATTGGAAACGGCAGGAGAAGTGGTTTTCAATACCGGAATGACAGGGTATCAGGAACTTATTTCCGACCCGTCTTATTGCGGTCAGATTGTGTGTATGACCTATCCGCTTATCGGAAACTATGGGATTAATAGAGATGATTATGAGAGTATTGAGCCGGCAATTAAAGGTCTTATTGTAAAAGAACTTTGTGATCTGCCATCCAATTTCCGTACTCAGATTACGTTAGATGAATTATTTAAAAAGAAACACCTTTCAGGAATTTCAGGAATTGATACAAGAAGACTAACAAGAATTCTTCGTAATCATGGGGTTGTGAAAGGAAAAATCGTAAACGCTGATGCCGATGAAAGCACGGTGGTTGCAGAATTAAAATCAACAAGCTTCCCTACAAACCAGGTAGAGCAGGTTTCTACAAAAACACCTTATGCAAATCCGGGAAGAGGTTTAAAAGTGGTATTGGTAGATTTCGGTTCCAAATTAGGGATTATTAGAGAATTGTCTCAAAGAAACTGCGATATCACGGTAGTTTCTCAGGATGTAACGGCAGAGGAAATTTTACTGATGGATCCTGATGGAGTAATGTTGTCCAATGGTCCTGGTGACCCGGAAGATAACCAACAGGCGCTGGAAATGATCAGAGGAATTTTAGGAAAAGTTCCGATTTTCGGAATCTGTTTAGGACATCAATTAATCGGTCTGGCTTGTGGAGCAAAAACATTCAAATTAAAATTCGGACACAGAGGAGGAAATCACCCAGTGTTGGATTTAGAGAAAAACAAAGTGGCCATCACGTCTCAGAACCACGGGTACGCTGTAGATCAGGAAAGCTTAAGAAATACAGATTTAATTGAAACGCACATTGCATTGAACGACAGAACCAACGAAGGACTGAAGCATAAAATTCACCCTTGTTTCTCCGTTCAGTATCACCCGGAAGCTAGTCCAGGTCCGGAAGATGCGAATTATTTGTTTGATGATTTTATCCAGTTAATGGAAGATTTTAAAAAGTAGAAGATTAATTTGGGCAGCTTAATCCGCCTGTAGTTTATCCTGAGCGAAGTCGAAGGACTCCCAATCTTTTTTGCAGAACTTTTCAGCTAAAGTAGAACAAGCAGGATGGCAAAAAAGGATTTCCGCTCAAGTCGGGCTGCGTGCAATTCGCTGCTGAAATTAAATATCAGAATTCAATGAATCCGAAGGATTCAATATGAATAGCCGTAGGTGCAACCTATGGAAAACGGTGAACCCCATGAAAATGGTTAAACAACCATCATCAGAACCCGGAAGGGTTCAACACTAACAAAAGGATAAATTTAAAAATGAAAAGAAACGACATAAAAACAATTTTAGTAATCGGTTCAGGTCCAATCATCATCGGTCAGGCGGCAGAATTTGATTACGCAGGAACGCAGGCTTGTCTGTCTTTGAAAGAAGAAGGTTACAAGGTAATTTTGATTAACTCAAACCCTGCAACGATTATGACGGATGTTGAAATCGCAGATAAAGTATACATCGAGCCGATTTCACTTCAGTTTGTAAGTCATATCATCAGAAAAGAACGCCCGGATGCACTTTTACCAACTTTGGGAGGACAAACTGGTCTGAACATGGCGGTAGAATTGGAAAAATCAGGAATTCTTGAAGAATGCAAAGTTGAGGTCTTGGGAACGAAACTTTCAGCGATCAACAGAGCGGAAGACAGAGATCTGTTCCGTGAATTGATGAGAGAATTAAATGAGCCTGTTCCTGAATCGGATATCGTAAATACGGTAGAAGGAGCATTGAATTTTGCTGACAATATCGGATATCCTGTAATTGTTCGTCCAGCCTTCACCATGGGTGGAACAGGAGGTGGTATCGCTTCCAACGAGGTTGAGTTAAAGGAGATTGCTGAATTAGGATTAAAGCATAGTCCTGTTACGCAATGTCTTATTGAAAAGTCGATCGCAGGTTTCAAAGAAATTGAATACGAAGTAATGCGTGATGCAAACGACAATGCAATTGTGGTTTGTAACATGGAAAATATAGATCCGGTTGGAGTTCACACAGGAGATTCAATCGTTGTGGCGCCTTCTCAGACACTTTCTGACAGAGAATATCAGTTGTTGAGAAATGCTTCACTGAAAATCATCAGAGCTTTAGGAATCGAAGGCGGATGTAACGTACAGTTGGCATTAGACCCACATTCATTCAACTATTATATCATTGAGGTGAATCCGAGGGTTTCCCGTTCATCAGCTTTAGCATCAAAGGCAACAGGTTATCCAATTGCAAAAATCGCTGCAAAAATTGCGGTAGGTTTAACGCTTGACGAAATCATGAATCCGGTTACAGGGAAAACATACGCTTGTTTCGAGCCGGCCTTGGATTATGTAGTTACTAAATTCCCAAGATTCCCATTCGATAAATTCGAAACAGCAGACAGAAGATTATCAACCCAGATGAAAGCGACGGGTGAAGTAATGGCGATTGGAAGAAACTTCGAAGAGTCTTTACAAAAAGCGATCCGTTCTCTGGAAACCGGAATCAGACATATCGGCTTAAAAACAAAACAGGCTGCAGCTTTAACAGCTGAAGAAATCGAAAGAAGAATCAAAGTTTGTGATGACGAAAGATTGTTCATCATCGGTGACGCATTAAGAAGAGGTTACGACTGGGAGCAGATCGTAGAATGGAGCAAAATCGATAAATTTTTCATCTGGAAAATCAAAAAATTAATTGACTTCGAAAAAACGATTGCTGACAATAAATTCAACAAAGAAATTCTTTTAGAAGCTAAAAAACTGGGCTTTGCAGATTTAAACATTGCTGTGCTTTGGGATGTTACACAAAGAGAAGTTTTCAATTTCAGAAAAGAAAACGGAATAATGCCGGTTTACAAAATGGTTGATACCTGTGCCGCAGAATTCGAATCTGAAACGCCATATTTCTACGGAACGTACGAAGAAGAAAACGAAAGTGTAGTTTCGGATAAAGAAAAAATCATTGTTCTTGGTTCAGGACCGATAAGAATCGGACAGGGTGTTGAATTTGATTACGCGACTGTTCATTCAGTTTGGGCGATCAAAGAAATGGGCTACGAAGCAATCATCATCAACAACAACCCTGAAACGGTTTCTACAGATTTCTCCATTTCAGATAAATTATACTTCGAGCCTTTAACGGAAGAAGATGTAATGAACATCATCGAATTGGAAAAACCAAAAGGTGTTGTGGTACAGTTTGGAGGTCAAACAGCCATCAACTTAGCAGATAAATTGGCTTCTCATGGAGTTCAGATCTTAGGAACATCTCTTGAAGATCTTGACCGAGCCGAAAATAGAGATAAGTTTGAAAAAGGGCTTCAGGAAATGCAGATTCCGCAGCCTTTAGGAAAAACTTCCACTTCAAAAGAAGAAGCAATAAAAATTGCCAACGAAATTGGTTATCCGGTATTGGTTCGTCCGAGTTACGTGTTAGGAGGTAGAGCCATGGAAATTGTATACACAGAAACAGAGCTGGCGCACTACATGGAAAATGCGGTAGAAGCAAGTCCTGAACACCCGGTTTTGGTTGACAAATACATGGTTGGAAAAGAGGTTGAAATCGACGCGATCTGTGATGGGGAAACAGTAATCATTCCGGGAATTATGGAACACATCGAAAGAGCGGGAGTTCACTCCGGTGACTCGATTGCGGTATATCCTCCACAGAATATTTCACAAAAAGAAATCGAAACTTTAGTGGACTATACAAAGAGGTTGGCGAAAGGATTAAACGTGATCGGATTAATGAACATCCAGTACGTTCTTTTTGAAGGAAATGTATATGTAATCGAGGTAAATCCACGTTCATCAAGAACAGTTCCTTTCTTATCTAAAATTACGGAAGTTCCGATGGCGAATTTGGCTACAAAAGCAATTTTAGGCCAGAAGCTGAAAGATTTAGGCTACGAAAGCGGATTGATTCCGAATAAAGAAGGTGTTTTCGTAAAAGTTCCGGTATTCTCTTTCTCAAAACTAACGAAAGTTGACATTTCTTTAGGCCCTGAAATGAAGTCTACAGGAGAGGTTATGGGTAAAGATACAACATTGGAGAAAGCGCTTTACAAAGGATTGGTTGCAGCAGGAAGAAAAGTTCCGATGCATGGCTCGATCTTATTCACGGTAGCGGATAAGCACAAGCAGGAAGCGGCTGATCTGGCGGCGAGATTCCATGAAGTTGGTTTCAGAATCTGGGCAACGGAAGGAACAGCAAAATTCTTCGAAGAAAAAGGAATTCCTTGTAAAATCGGATATAAAATCGGAGAAGAAAGTGTAAATCTCATCGACCTTATTCAAAAAGGAAAAGTTCAATATGTTGTCAATACCATGACGAAAGGAAAACAGTCAGAAAGAGACGGTTTCCAGATCAGAAGAATGAGTGTGGAAAACGGTGTTCCTTGTTTAACATCCATGGATACGGTTGAAGCTATCCTGAAAGTTATCGAAAGCATGAGCTTCAAAATGGAGACGATGTAATTTTTCGGATTAAAATATATTTAAAACGCATCTTTTAAAGGTGCGTTTTTTATTCAAAATAAGATAAAGTTCCGGCTCCAGAGTTCACCAAATATTAAATGAAGATCTATTAACCTTTTTAGAACTGTTTTAACAAAATTTTATCATCCTAAACAAACATTTTTCTGCACTTGTTTTCGTATTTTTAGACAAAATTTTTTAAAAAGTGAAAAAGATAATAGTTGCACTTTGCATATCAGCATCAGCATTAAGTTTTGCACAGGATTATTCAGTGCCGGCGGTTAGTCCGCGCCAAAAAGTGGAGCAGCAGTTCTCCATGTCTAAAATCACAATTGACTATGGAAGACCAGGTGTGAAAGGGCGCAAAATATTCGGAGAACTTGTTCCTTACGGTCAGGTTTGGAGAGCAGGAGCGAACTCATCCACGAAAATTACTTTCGGACAATCAGTAAATTTCGGAGGAAAAATCGTTCAGGCTGGAACATACGGCTTGTTTATCGTTCCTACAGAAAAAGAATGGAAAGTGATCTTAAATAAAGATTTCCAGCAGTGGGGAGCTTATACTTATGACCCTAAGCAGGATGTTGTAGATGTAACTGTTCCGGTAAATAAACTTGCAGACAAACAGGAGTGGTTTGAAATTACCCTTAACCCGACAGGTGAAAATTCTGCAAATCTTGTGTTGAAATGGGATATGGCGCAAGCCGAAGTGGCTTTAAAACCATCAAGTCCTGATGCAGTAACTAAGATTGCAGATAAACTAAAGGAAATCAAAAAAATAGAAGCTGACGCTGCCAAAACAAAAAGCTAGGCGACACGAAAATGAATTTCTCGATTCAGACCATATTAGAAAATCAGCAATATCAATTAATCCCCTTACAGCAAGGGGATTTTGAGTCTTTATATGAAGTCGCCTCCAATCCCGAAGTCTGGAAACAGCATCCTAATAAAGACCGGTACCAAAAAGAAGTGTTTGAGATCTTTTTTAAAGGCGCTATGGAAAGTGCCGGCGCTTTTAAGGTTGTTGAAAAATCTACAGGCAGAACATTGGGAAGCACTCGTTTTTATGATTATAATGAAAAGGAAAACAGTATTTTTATAGGCTACACCTTTTATGGAACAGAATCGTGGGGGAAAGGAATCAATCCGCAGATAAAGAAGCTGATGATGGATTATATATTTCAATTCGTAGATCTCGTTTATTTCCATGTCGGAAAAGACAATATCCGCTCCCGCACAGCTATGGAACGGTTGAATGCAGAAAATAAGGGTGAATTTGAAATTGCATATTTCGGAGAACCTTCCAAAATAAACATCTTATACCAAATCAAAAAAGAAAACTGGTTATGAAAAAATTTAAAATCCAACAATCACCATTTATTGTCCCAACGACAGATGGAAAGCTGATTGAAGAACACTGGGGAAACTCCACAGGAAATTCCGATATTTCGATCGCACACATGATCGCACCTGCAGGCTGGAGCGAGCCGTATCAGACTCCCGAATTTGATGAATTTACCCTCATTATTTCAGGAAAAAAGCAGTTCGAAATCGACGGTGAAACGGTCGTTCTGGAAAAAGGGCAGAGTATCTTAATTGAGAAAGGGGCAAGAATCCGCTACAGCAATCCGTTTCAGCAAGAATGTGAATATATTTCTATTTGCCTTCCCGCATTTTCCATGGAGTCGGTGCATAGGGAAGAAGAAGGGGTGGATTAAAATGTAACAATGTAAAAATGTAACAGTATAACAATTTAATCTCATTATTGCTACACTGTTACATTTTTACATTGTTACACTATTTCAGAATTTCTTTCAGGAACATCAATGTATGATTCCAAGCTCTTTTTGCCATTACAGGATTATAATCCGGTGACTTCGGATCCGTGAAAGTGTGTTTTGAATGGGCGTATGTGATGATTTGCCAATCCGCATTTCCTTCATTCATCTCTTTAATCAGATTATTGTAATCTTCAGGCGTTACACCCTGGTCATCAGCAGGATTTTCAACTAGAATTTTAGTAGAAATCGGTCCGTTTTTCCTTGACTGATCTTTTCCAATACTTCCATGAATAGAAACTACACCCACCACAGGAAGGCTTCCTCTCGCAGATTCTAAAGCTCCCGTTCCACCAAAACAATATCCGATTACTGCAATTTTATCTGGGATTGCTCCGTTTTTCTTCAGCTGTTCCAAAGCCAGCGATATTCTTTTCTGATAGGCTTCATAATCTTTTTTATAGAAACCTGCCGTTTTTGCAGCACTTGCATTATCAGTAGGAATATTTCCCTCTCCGTAAATGTCTGCAACAAATGCAATATAACCTTGTTTTTCAAGTTCTTTCGCTGCGGTTTTTGCTTCATCATCAATTCCTTTCCAGGCGGGAAGAATCAACACTCCCGGTAATTTTTTTCCGGCATTGGAAGTTACCAGGCCATTCAGTTTCTGCGAACCGTCCTGATAAGCAACAGGTTTTAAATTCTGACCCAAGAATTTTCCTGAAGTCATCAGAATTCCTGCAAGTAAAATTGTACGTATCATATTTTGTAATTTAATTTGAACTTTTATTTTTATTTTTTGGAGCACTTCGATTACATGGAAAGCAACATATATTTTTAGTTGAAGCTTTTTGACTTCGTTGAATTGTATTTATTTATTTTTTTAAGGAGCAATTTCCCGCTTTCGCTACTCGCTTTTCCGTGTATCGGCGGGCGGAGCCGCCGATACACGGAAAGAGCTCAAACAAACCGCTCAATCGGGGCTAGGGAAGTCTGCAATATATTACTTTTTGCCATTCATCATAGACGATATCAACTCAACAATCTAAATTAAAAAAAATAATTAACACCATAAAAGTAAAATATTCCAGAGCATTATTTAACTCAACCTCAACCTTGCCTCAGCCTTAACCTTAGCCTATTCTCTCCATCAATCCCGTTTATAAAACTGATATTGCTCGTTTTCATAATACGCATTAATATGCTGTAAACCATTCGTTAAAATAATTTCTTTCGCTCCAACGATGGAGTTATATCTTGCCGTTTGCTCAAACGTTTTTTCAGTCAATTTAATTTGCGGAGCTTTACATTCAATTAAAATAACGGGCTCGGTTTTTTCTGTTACTAATAAATCAATTCTCTTAGTCAAACCGTTCAAAACGATTTTCTTTTCAGTGATTAAAGCAGAAGCAGAATAAGCTTTTACAGTAAGATAATAATGAATCCAGTGTTGGCGCACCCATTCTTCAGGAGTAAGCAAAAGGTAAGTTTTACGAACCAAATCATAAATAAAAAACTTATCTTTGTCTTTCTTGAATTTAAAATCAAAAGTTTCCTGAAAATTCAGTTTTGGAAGTTCCATTTATAAGATGAAAGAATTAGATTTAATCCTCAAAAATATTAAAAATAAAGAAGTTTTACCGATTTATTTTTTTCATGGAGAAGAACCTTACTTTATTGATCTTGCTGTAAAAGCACTCGAGCACGACTTTTTGAATGAAGATGAAAAAGCATTCAATCAGACGGTAGTTTACGGAAAAGATACTTCTTATCAGGAAGTTCTTTCACTGGCAAGGCAGTTTCCGATGATGGGAGACAAGCAGGTGATTATTGTTAAGGAAGCGCAGGATTTAAAACTAAATGAAGAAGAAAACAGAATTCTCGAAGCCTATGTGACAAATCCCGTACCTTCTACAGTACTCGTTTTTGCCCACAAACATAAAAAACTTGATAGCCGTAAAAAAGCGACAAAAGCCCTCGATAAGGCAAATGCTTTGTTTCTGAGTGAATCCGTAAAAGAAAACAATCTTCCAAAATGGATTGCCGATGAATGTATAAAATTAAACATCAAAACGGTACCAAATATTTCCCATTTGCTCGCAGAATATCTCGGAAACGACCTTTCCAGGATCGCCAATGAACTGAACAAACTGAAGATCATCCTTAAGCCGGGTGAAGCCCTCGACGGAAAAATAGTGGAAGATCATATCGGAATCAGCAAGGAATATAATGTTTTTGAACTGCAGAAAGCATTAGGAACTAAAAATGCCAATGCTGCTTTTAAAATTGCTCATTTCATGGGTAAAAATCCAAAAAATAATCCCTTTGTGATGATGTTGGCAAGTTTATATAATTATTTTTCCAACGTCATTATTTACAACACAATGGCTGGTCAGTCGCCACAGGCCATTGCCGCACAGATGGGGGTGAATCCTTATTTTATTAAAGATTATGCTGAATCGGCAAGACTTTATCCTTTAAAACATGCGACGAGAGTAATCTCAATTCTTCGTGAATTTGATATGAAGGGGAAAGGATTAGGCGCTGTGAATATGAGTGAAGCGGAACTTATTAAAGAGCTGGTTTACAAGATTATAAATGTCGATAAAATCAAGATGAAAGTGTGAAAAAGTGAATGATGAACTGTCAATTCATTTCATTTGTCAAGGGATATTGAAAAAAATTCAGTAACAAATTCACAATTGACCATTTACCGTTGACAATTGATCATTCACATATTAAATATTGACAAGTATCATTAAAATAACTTTAAATAAAACTTAAAAATTACGAACTTAGCAAACGTAAATTTTAACATCTTTTTGAGAAGAAATTATGGAGCAAAACATTTTAGATTGTGTGATCGTTGGATCTGGGCCTTCTGGCTTTACAGCAGCAATTTATGCGGCAAGAGCAGATTTGAAACCTGAACTGTATACAGGTTTGGAACCGGGTGGTCAACTTACTACAACTACGGAAGTTGATAACTTTCCGGGGTATCCGGCGGGAATTACAGGTCCTGAAATGATGATGGATTTGCAAAAGCAGGCAGAAAGATTCGATACAAAAGTGCATTACGAAATGATCACAAAGGTTGAATTTTCTAAAGAAGTTGGCGGAATTCACAAATTATATGCAGGCAATAAAGAAATTTTTGCAAAAACAGTAATTATTTCCACGGGTGCTACAGCAAAATATTTAGGGCTTGATGATGAAAAAAAATATGCAGGCGGAGGAGTATCAGCTTGTGCTACCTGCGACGGTTTTTTCTACAAGGGAAAAGACGTGGTTGTAGTAGGGGCGGGGGATACGGCAGCGGAAGAAGCTACTTATCTTGCCAAACTTTGCAAAAAAGTTACTATGCTGGTAAGAAAAGATGTATTCAGAGCATCTAAAGCAATGATTCACAGGGTCCAAAATACTCCAAATATTGAAGTGAAATTTCATCACGAACTGATAGCCATTGAAGGTGAAAATAGTTTGGTGGAAAGAGCTGTAGTGATCAATAATCAGACTAATGAAACCTCTACGATTGATGTAGATGGAATTTTTATTGCTATCGGTCACAAGCCGAATACGGATATCTTCGTAGGACAGATTGATCTTGATGAAAATGGTTATATTCTCACTGAAAAGGGCTCTGCCAGAACCAATCTTCCTGGAGTTTTTGCTGCAGGAGATGTTCAGGATCATATTTACAGACAGGCTATCACCGCTGCAGGAAGCGGATGTATGGCAGCGATGGATGCTGAAAAGTATTTAGCTGAGTTACATTAATTAATTATTGAAATTTAAATTATACAAAACGCATTTCTTGAAGTGCGTTTTTTTTCGTATTAAATTTAGGAAACCTTTTGCAGAAAGCATATAAGCTGAAGTATAAAAATAATCATTCTGATTTATAGTATATTATTAGATTTGTTAAAATTTGTTTCATAAATATTTTGGCAATACACAAAAACATTCTATATTTGCACCACTGAAAACGACGATATCATCGGAGTTTCTGGAGAGTTGGCAGAGTGGTCGATTGCGGCAGTCTTGAAAACTGTTGACTGTAACAGGTCCGGGGGTTCGAATCCCTCACTCTCCGCCAGGTTAGAAACCAAAATAAGCTAAAACGCTGTAAACATCGATGTTTACAGCGTTTTTTGTTTTGGCTCTGTATCAAAAAAAATCAAAATAGGTCACGATTTATATGTCCTATTTCGTGTCCCATTCAAAAAATCACAAAAATGGGTCACGAAAAATCAAGGAAAGCCCGACCAATAGGCAGTCTAACGATTGTACATCTTGCAAAAAGTGGTAACAAAAAGTAAATTATTAAACCATTAAAGTTATCACACAATGAACAAAACATTCAACCTGCTATTCTTTATCAAAAAGAACAAGATCAGAACAAACGGAACCGCTCCCATCTACTTACGAATTACGATAGACGGCAAAGCAGCAGACATTGCTGCTAAAAGGTATATCGATCCGAAGAAATGGGATGTTAAAGCACACAAGGCATTGGGTAATTCGCAAGAAGCTAAAACACTGAATCTCTATCTTAAAACTTTGGAACAGAAAGTTTACGATTTCCACTACCTGATGCTGAAAGAAGAAAACTTTGTAACTGCAGAGAGTTTAAAATCTAAACTGCTTGGAACTGATATTGAGCAAAGAATGCTTATTCCGATATTCCAAGAGCATAATGACAAAGTGGAAGCTTTGGTCGGTCAGGATTTTGCTCCAGGAACATTAGAACGTTACAAAACTTCTTTAAAACATACGCAGGAATTCATTAGTTGGAAATACAAAGTTTCTGATATTGACATCACGCAAATCGATCACGGTTTTATCAGTGATTATGATTTCTGGTTGCGCAGTGTGCGTAAATGCGCAAACAATACAGCCGTTAAATACCTCAAAAATTTCAAAAAGATCATTCGTTTGTGTTTGGCGCACGGCTGGATCACGAAAGATCCTTTTCTTGGTTATAAAGCAAAGATCAAAGAGGTGGAGCGTCCATATCTTACCAAAGAAGAAATACAGATGATCTACGAAAAGAAATTTGCATCTGACCGATTGAACCAAGTTCGCGATATCTTTCTTTTCAGCTGCTACACTGGCCTGGCTTATGTGGATGTCAAGCAACTGTCAAAATCTAACATAAACGTCGGAATTGATGGTGATCAATGGATTTTTACCCACCGTCAAAAGACTGATACATCAACCAGAGTTCCTTTATTGCCAGTGGCTCAGGAGCTGGTTTTAAAGTATGAGAACCATCCGCAATGTGTCAATTCGGATGTCCTGTTTCCTGTCCTAAGCAACCAGAAGATGAATTCTTACCTTAAAGAAATTGCGAGTGTATGTGAAATCAATAAGGATTTGACGTTCCATATAGCAAGACATACTTTTGCTACAACTATTACTTTATCCAATGGTGTTCCTATTGAAAGTGTTAGTAAAATGCTGGGGCATACGAACATTAAGACTACTCAGCACTATGCGAAGATTCTGGATAAAAAAGTGAGTGATGATATGGCGGTCTTAAGAGGAAAACTTCATAGTAAAAAAACAAACCGTCTACTGTAAATGGATTTAAAATTTTCAATTTAGTCTAAAAATCCCAACTGAAAAAGCTGTGGTTTTAAAAGAGATTTTTATTTCTAAGCATATTAACATTCATTTCAAACAACTTTACAATTAACTCTTATAAAAAATGCTCTAGGCCTTCTAAACCTTTGTATCTAAAAATTACATTTATATCCAGTAAAATATTAAATCATTGCAATAGTTTTAAACTAAAATATAAAATTACAAAAACATGTAAAATTTTCAAAATAACCAGCTGTTAACATGGTGTTGAGGATATTGAGAATTTTAAAGTATTTTTTTCAAAACTTGTTTGCTATTAAACAAAAATTTAAAATCAATTAACTGAACAGTCACCTCTTGTAATTGTTTATTTTTATGAATAATGATATAGTTTCAATATTTTACGGTTTTCCCTAATAAAAAAAATGTTATTTGATTATATTTGTTAATAAACTTAACAATCAATTGATAATTTCCAGAATTAAAACTTTTAATAATGAATATGAATAATAATATTGTTATCAAAAACTATAAGTGATGCAAATACATGGCATATTCATAGGTATTGATAGATTTCAATCTCCTTCTATTAACTGGCTTTCTTGTGCAAAAAGAGATGCAGTTGCTTTATATTCTTTGTTTTCTGATAATCTTCAGGGAGATTTTCATTTGATGTACGATGAAAATGCTTCAAGAAACTCAATAGAAAACAGAATTAAAGAACTATCAACCTGTTCAGAGGATGATATAGTAATATTTTCTTTTTCTGGACATGGAACAACAACGCACGAATTAGTAACCTACGATACAAACATTAATGATATAGGCTCAACCACTATATCATTGGATACTTTGGCAGGATGGTTTAAAAACATTCCTGCAAAGCAATTGATATGTATCATTGATTGTTGTTTTTCTGGAGGAATGGGGACTAAAGCTTTGGAAGTAAATTTTGCTTCGAGGGAATTAAGATCGGGAGAAGATCTGATAAAGCAGTTTTCAGGGAGTGGTCGGGTTATCCTAACAGCTTCTAAAGCTACTGAACCAGCGTGGGAAAACGGAAAACTTGGTCATGGTTTATTAACTTACCACCTTCTCGAAGCATTACAAGGTGCCGATGAAGTAAGAAAAGACAATAAAATAGGCATCTATCGTCTGTTGGAATATGTCACGTCAAGCGTAAAAAATTCAGCAGGACAATTAGGCGCTGAACAGAATCCGATGCTTTTGGGGCAAATAATAGAAGAGATCAGTTTTCCTATATTCAAACCTGGAAAATTATATAAAGAAGCCTTTCCTGAAAGAAATTTTGCATTGGCAGATTCAAATATCGATTCTCTATTAGGGTTTGGATTTCCAGTTGGTATCTTGAATGTGTGGAAGTCAAAAATACCCTCTCTAAATCAATTACAAGTAGATGCGATTAATGATTATGGCATTCTGGATGGTAGCCACCTTATAGTATCTGCCCCTACTTCTTCAGGTAAAACAATGGTAGGAGAGCTTGCTGCTATATATGGAGTTACACAAAGAAAAAGAGCTGTATTTCTTCTTCCGTTAAAAGCATTAGTAAATGACAAATTAAGGCATTTTAATGAAATGTACGGCTCATTTGATATCAAAACAATCAAAGCAACAGGCGAAAGTAGTACAGATGATATAACTCCATTGATGAAGGGGCAATATGATGTTTGTTTAATGACCTACGAAAAATTCTCCGCCATTGTCTTGGCTAATCCATATATACTTAATCAGATAGGCACTATCGTTGTTGATGAGGCTCAAATGATTGCAGATAAAAACAGGGGTGTAAACCTAGAGTTTCTACTCACACTATTGAAGCTCAAGCGTAAAGAAGATATTGAACCTCAAATTATTGCTTTATCAGCAGTTATCGGTGATTTGAACGGATTGGAGAGATGGTTAGGAGGACGTTTATTGCTGCACACAGAAAGACCAGTTCCTTTAAATGAGGGTATTATAAAGTCTAATGGTGATTTTAGATATATTGAATCTGACACTGGTGAGGAAAAAACGATAAATCTAATGACGCCGCAATTTAGAAAAGGTTCGGGTCAAGACATTATTATTCCGTTAGTTCAAAAACTGGTAAACGAAGGTAAAAATGTAATCGTTTTTCGAGAAACGAAGTCAGAGGCACAGGCTTGTGCGATGTACCTTGCCAATAATTTAGAGTTAGCACCTGCGTCTGAGACCATAAAGTTATTACCTCAAAGAGATCCGTCAACCGCAACTCAGAAATTAAGGCAAGTATTAAACAAAGGTATTGCTTTTCATATTTCCGATCTTGATCCGGACGAGCGATCTGTTATCGAAGATCAGTTCAGAAATAAAGAGTCTGGCTTACGAGTTATAGCAGCAACAACAACTTTAGCAATGGGTGTCAATACTCCTACAGAAGCAGTAATTATTTCAGGTTTGACACATCCTGGAAATGTTCCCTATTCCATTTCAGAGTATAAAAATATTATTGGTCGAGCTGGGCGTTTAGGATTTGCCGAGAGGGGATACTCCTTCTTAGTTGCACTAACGTCTATAGCCGAACATACTTATTGGCAGGATTACATTTTAGGAAAACCGGAAGACATGCAATCCAATTTTGTTTCAAAAGATACAGATTGCAGATCTTTAGTGCTGAGAGTGCTTTCTGCGTCCAAATCTCAAATAGGTATGAGTCAGGAGAATATTATTGGATTCCTGACAGAAAGTTTTGGAGCTTATCAAGAGAAAATAAAATATGACGGCTGGGATTGGAATCAAAATGACATTATCAATGCATTGACTGAGTTGACACATCATCAACTGATAAAAATGAATAGCGATGGTTATTTTCAGACAACTCTAATTGGCAAAATAGTTGGAGATTCGGGTATTGAGGTTGAATCTATTATTCGTATTATTAGTGTATTGAAACAAATCCCTTCAAGTCAACTTTCGAGTCCGGTGTTATTAGGCATTACTCAGCTTTCTAAAGAATTGGAGCAAGTATATATGCCCATAAATCGGAAAGGAATTTTTAAGGAATCCCAAACATGGTTAAATGCCGTTCACGCTCAAGGAATACCTACACAATTAGTAAACGCATTTTCAAATCATTCAAAAGATCAAATAGATACAACATTAAAATATAAAAAAACCATTTCTTGTCTGCTTTGGATTACAGACAAACAACTTGCTGAGATCGAAGCTACATTGATGCAACACTATTTTGATAAATCTTCAGCTGGGGCAATACGAGCTGTAGTTGCCAGAACTTGTGATATTTTACCTATAGTCACCAGCATAGCAGAGATATTACACCCAGAACTGAACTTGAGTGATAAAGTCTTAAAACTACTTTTGAGATTAGAATTGGGTATTCCATCTTCAATCAGAGAATTAGCTGAAGTTTTAGGTAGAACATTGAACCGGGGAGAATACCTTGAACTATCAAAAAGAGGAATTAGTAGTATAGATCAGTTTGTTAATGCTGATGAACAAGTTTTATTAAGCGTTCTTTCTCTTGATAAAATCGAAGAAGCAAAATTTAAAATTGAACAAAACATACAGGTACAATCGGAAATATCAGCATTACCCGAGATTCCATTGTATGAAGAATAGAGACTACATAATAAAGTGATAATTATATAACTATGCCATTTAACCTAATTGATACTGATTGTTCAGATTTAGTAATAGACTATGAATATGAAATAGCGAATAAGGATTTGTTAGCAGAATACGTAGGTGAATTAGTTCTCGGACATTATTTCCACATACTAAATATTATCAACTCACTTTCTTCATCTTCATCGACACCATCAAATAGAATTATAGATTTTGCGATTGAGAAACTTAACGTTACAGAAGATGTAAATGTGATTCATAGAGATGGTTGGTTATTTCAAATGATTTCATGGTTGGTTTTAGCTCATAGAAATTTGGGAAGTAATTATCACACCCAGCATCCTCATTTTGCTCCTGCTCAGCATGGAATTGATGGCTTAAGCATTGTTTTAAAACCAGATAACACAATCGATAAAATAATAATAACTGAAGATAAGTGTACTGCAAATCCCAGAGATACTATTAGAGAACAAGTTTTTCCAGAGTTTAAAGGTTTCGAAGATGGTAAAAAGGATTCTGCGTTGATTAGTGTTTTATCAAGTCTAATTGCACATTTAGATGCAGGAGCTGTTTTTCAAAGCGTACAAAATGATATTTATAATACTGATTTGAGAATGTATAGAATAGGTATTACTAGAGAAGATTCTCACCAATCTCTTAGAGGAAGGCGTAGATTGTTTAAGAATTACGATGACTATGTTTCAGGACCGACTAGTTCTAGAAGAAGCGGTGCAACGATATATCTTGATGATATGAGAAATTGGATGCAGGACTTTTCAGATAAGGTTGTCAATTATTTAGAATCCAAAAAGTCTTAAAATGTATAATAGTGCTACAGAACAAAAAATAAAAGATATACCGACGATTGGAGATATTGATATTGATAGACTTCCTCAAGACTTAACAAGAATCTATGCTCAAATAGTCAGTTTAAGACGTCAGGTTGTTGATGGGACAATTAATTTTCAAGATGAGGATCTTGTTTCGGGTTTAACTCTTCTTAGAAAGTTAGCAAATAATCTGGAGACCATATTGCTAACCTTCCCTCAACACGAGCAGAAAGAGTCAGTCGCCTTTGTGGCAGGTACTGCGAATAATCTTATCCATAAGATGGGATTAATTAATGAACAAAATGAGGCTCTTTTAGAGGTAGATTCAATATCGTCCTATATCGCAGCAACAGTTCTTTTTTTAATTGGTAATAGTCAAGCCGATGCTGCTGAAACAGCTATTTCTATCACAGAAATACACAGCGAAAACTTAGTACAACAGCGATTAATTTCCTGTATAATTTCTTTAGCGACTGGAAAACTATCAAAAATAGCGGATAGTAATTTTAATGAAGATGAGGTTATACAAGAAGACTTTCAGCAGACAGCGTTGAATTATTTATGGCGAGAACTTGGACTTGGTATCATAAATATAGCTAAAAGACTAGTTGGCCAATTTAACGATGAACAACAAAACCATTTCGATAGAGTAATTGAACTTTCCATATCAGCCCCGGATATTTTTGACCAGAGGAACATTTTTTCAGGACCTTATCGTCTTGCAAAATTACTAAAAATACTGGAAGAGGATATTTTTAATAGAGCCGTCATTGACATTCCACCACCAACGGGTGTAGATCCCCACTCTTGGTACGATTTCCTATCAAAGTTGGCTAAAGACCGTCCCTATTTGTGGGAAAATCATAAAGATGCTGTAGAAACTGACTTCCTGACCCCTGGTATATCAGCAGTTCTAACACTTCCTACGGGAGCTGGTAAATCCACTTTATCCGAATTGAAAATAGCATCATGTCTTTATTCTGGAAGAAGAGTAATCTATTTGGTTCCTACGCACGCTTTAGAAGATCAGGTCAATAGAAATTTAAGAAAATTATTTGATGAATTTGAACCTATCAATATTAAATTTGGTGGTGAATATACAGATTTTGAGGAAATAGAGAGTTTTCCAATTCTAGTTATGACTCCTGAACGATGCTTAACTTTTCTAAATATTAATCCCGAGTTTTTTGATAGTGTTGGACTGGTAATTTTCGATGAGTTTCACCTAATACATGGCACGGATATTAAAAAAGATAGAAGGTCGATTGATGCAATGTATTGTCTATTATCAGTGTTTACATTGGCTTCTCATGCTGATTATCTTCTCATATCTGCAATGGTTGAAAACGGAGATGAAATAGCTTCTTGGGTAAAACAAATTACAAAAAAAGAGTGCAAGGTTTTTAATTCAACATGGAAACCAACTCGTCAACTACATGGGTGCTTAGTATTCGATGAAGATAAAATTTTAAATTTAAATAGAAAAATTCAACAACAAAGAAAGAATGCTGTTACTAAAGCTCCACCTGCAAAACTTAGAAGAGAATTAATTATTGATGCTTTATGCTTTTTTAGTTTAAAAAATGTTTGGGAAACTGATAATAACGATGATTATTTTAGATCCCAAGTTCTTAGTCATAGTGTGTTTTTGGGAATTAATAATTGGTGGCAACTAACAAGCAATAGAAATAATGTTGCTGCAATGCTTGCAATACATTTTTCTAATTTAGGTCTCAAAACACTTGTCTTCGTTGATGATCCAAGAATAACTAATTCAACTTCACGCACTATTGCTGAAGCTCTTAATGATAGAGAAAATAGTTATGATGAATATATTCATCGTAACCAAGATTTAATAGAAAGTATTCGTATTGAATTGGGAGATTTTAAACATTCATTTTTTACTGACTGTAAAAATGTAGGAGTACATCATGGTTTATTATTACCGTTAGAAAGAACTTTAATTGAAAATTATTTTAAATCTACGAATGGTGCGATTGCACTTGTTGCAACAGCAACATTAGCTCAAGGCATTAATTTACCTGCAGAAATCGTTATTATTGCTGGTGATGATCGTTTCGATGAAGATGGAGAAAATAGACAAAGGGTAAATCCTCACGAATTATTAAATGCTGCTGGAAGAGCTGGAAGGGCTGGTCTTTCTTCGCAGGGAGCGGTAATATTAATTCCAGGAGATATAGTTACAATCAAAGACTCTACAATTTCCGATAGGTGGTGGGATTTAAAAAACGAAGTATTTTCGAAAGGTGATCAATGTCTTAAGATTGAAGACCCACTGGAATATTTTTTAGATACAATGCAAGAAAATAATGAAGATTTGACTGTTGACCAAAAAAATATTTTATATAGGTTTAAGCCCGAGAATATTTCACATATTGATACTAAAAATTTGTTAAATAAATCGTTTTATGCTTATAAAGCAGCAAATAATGGTAAAAGTGAACAATTTAATATGCAAGTTCGAAGACTATTAGACAGAATTAATGAATTATATAATTTATCTGAAGAATATTTATGGCAAAAAGAAATTGGAATTAAGACTGGAGTTGAACCATTAATAATTTATGAGTTAGGAAATGCGATTGAACAACGAGGAATAGAAAATCTACTTTCAAAATCTATTACTGAACTCATTGATTGGTTTTTTGAGTGGATAAGTACTAACGAAGTTTTTATCGAAAAAATATTTACCAAAAAGTCTACAATAGATCAAATAAAGAAATCAATTGGTTTGAAATCAGAAAGTTCAGTTTCAGATGTACTTTCTAAAATCGGAATATTAGCAGATATCCTAAAATACTATGTTCAAGGAATTCCTTTAAATGAGTTAAATGATAAAATTCCTGATGTCAGTCGAGCAGATAATACGGGCTATTTAGTCAAGGCCAGAAACTTTGTTAATCGACTTGCTCCCGAGCTAAGTTTTGGTTTTGGATTGTTATCAATGGTTCTTACAGAAAAAGCTAATCAAGAGGAGGGGAAACAAAATATCCCTTGGGATATTAGAGTATTAGCGAGTTGTATAAGAGAAGGCTTTGATTATTCATTAAAATTATTTTATAAGAAAAATAACAAATTATTAATGCGTGTTGAGACTCATTTGTTATATAATAATGAATTTAAATAATTAGTTGTTTGTTATATTGATTAACTTTCAGGTTGTTTTTTAAACATATTTTAGAATAAATGACCCCTAATCATATAGTTATGTTTTTTCATAAAAGACAATAAATTAAAATTTGTACAGATTTTACATTTAATTGACAACATTACATTACATATTTTCATTTATTAATCTAATTTCCTCTTCTAAGTCCAATTTGCTGTCAAAGTTTATTTTTAAATTCATACCTATATTATAATAAATTACATTCGAATGTGTTATAACTTCAGGGAATTCATTCATTATATTCAAACATATTTTTTGCATAATCATCAAACAAACTTTTTTTTCATTTAAAGAATCTGGAATTAAGTATTCATAAACTTCATTATTCGGATTATTAAAAAATGATTTCTTATTTGCTCTAAAATTATGTGCGAGAATGTCATTTCTGAATTTTTCTAAATCTTTCCATTTACTAATTCGTTTAATTCCGTATTGATTGATATTTCGCACTTTTCTTATCGATTCAGCATACTTTTTATCAAAATTACTTTCATTGAAGTTTTTATATTCATCTAAAAATGACTTGAATTGTATTAAACAATGATTTGATAAAATTGCTCTTGAAGCCATTGAAAATCCAGGTTCATTATAAAAATTTTCATCAAATTCTATTTTACTTAATTCCGAATGGTTTTTTATACATTCCTCAATACAGAGAATTGTTAATTTTATTTGCGTGAAAAGAAAAGATAAGGATTTATAAATTTCAATTAAACGATCCATTTCTTATAAAATTGCTAATAAGATTTCTGGCTATGCTAAATGTGTAAATAGAAAATACCAACTTTCATTAAGATTAATCTGGAATATTTATACCTTTTGCACTTTCAAATTCTTTGAAGAATTTTTCTAATGAATAACGCTCGTGGCGTAGTATATTATAAATTGTAGACATTGGAATATTATACCCTTCTTCTAATTTCAACTTTGAGATTGTTGATGAAGTGATTCCACACATTTTTGCATATTTATTTTGTGTTATTACCTTACCGTCTTGGTCACGATATTCACGTAGAAATTTACTTTCAATAAAATTACACAAGTGCTTATTAACAAGTGTATTTTTTGTATTCAAAACTTCTTTATTTTGCATTTCATAATAATCTTTATCAAAAGAAAAGATTAAAAAGAAAAATACCGTTCGCTATAGCGAACGATTTAAAAATTTTTATTATATTTGTAAAATAAATTACTGAAACGTAATTTTGCGATACTTCAACGAAATATTAGAAGCTATTGCTTAGAATCTCAATTCGAAAACTGGTAATTTTATGACACGAGACGATAAGCAGAAAGCTCACGACCTAGGCGTGGGCTCTCTTATCTGTGTCAAAGGTATACCAGTGCCCCGAATTGGATAATGTAGAGTTCCACGCCGTTTTATTTTCCTATGTAGTCCGCTATCTCTACAATTCTCTAAGCTGCTTTTACAAAATACAGTATCAGATTAGGACAGATACAATGGCAGCGCAACCATTGTGGCTTTACAGCTTTCACGGGACACATTTTCATTCATATTAATTTTTGGCTTGTATGGGCAGGGAGCTTCGTGAGAAAGACTTCCAAGGCTTCCTCCTATGCGGTCATAAAACCTAACAACAACGATTGAAAAATAAAAGGATAGACTTTGAGGCCCGATTTTGGTCCGGCAGCAGGAAGCATTCCGGGGTAAAACTTATTGAATCCTTCTTCCATTTTAATGACCTGGTCACCGCCAAACAGATGCTCAACAAGATTATGATCTATGCCGGGAAAAAGAAAACGGCGATCAATGAGGATTCGTCGAAGATTTTCCATTTTCATCAGGCCTTACGATCCTTCGTGCGGGCGTGCTATGCTATCAGGCTGAAGGAAGAGAAATGGTCGATTACCATACCTCCTGAGAATCGTTCATCATTAATTCAGGCTTCCCTTTCGGATGAGGAATATCTAAACCCAACCCTGGTATTTAGAAAGGCTTTTGCAGAATACAGCATCAAAGATTTCGACTATCATATAGCCATTGCAGTCTATTTCTCAATGGGTGTATTTAAAAATGCTGGCGAGAGTAACCTTGTCAATACTTATATCTATCTCACGAAAATGCTGGATGCGGCACACCTTATCCTCGAAAGAAGAATCCAAAAGAATCAATAACCATTAAGAGTAAAAATCAGAGAATGGAAAACAGTACATAGAACTTACACCATTAAAATAAGAAAGCCCTTTCCGCAAGAGTTTGGCGACCAAACGGAAAGAGCATAATCAGTGATTAATAATTATTAAAAACCTATTCAAAAGTATGAAAAATATCTTTTGCAGGGGAATCCTGTCCCTTGTTTTTACCCTAGTAGCAGCCAGCACATCCTTTGCCCAGAACAAGTCTGTTAAAGTCGGAGAACCTCTACCCGAAAATTTCTGGACAACCTCTCTTTCCGTGGTCAACCACTCACAGAAAACGTTAAATCTTTTACAGGATAAAAGCAAATTAATTCTAATAGACTTCTGGAACACCTGGTGCAGTGCCTGCCTGATGAATCTCCCGAAAATCACTTCTTTGCAGCAGAAGTTCGGGGACAGGATCAGGATACTCCCGGTAAGCAACCAGGATAAGCCGGAACTGGATAAATTCTCTGCGTCCCAAAACGGAAGGAAGTTTAATACACTAACCTCCGTTTATAACGATTCCTATTTCCATCAGCTTTTTCCACACGCCGGCGTCCCCTTTATCATCTGGATCAAAGATGGAAGGCTACTCAGTACAACCGATGCCACGCAGCTCACCGAAGAAACTATCAATGAGATTCTCGATGGAAAGCAATCTTCATTGCAAACCATTATCCAGATGGACAGAAAACGTCCCTTGATGCTTTCCAAGGATTATGACCGTCAGAAGAATATCCAGCTTCTCAATTATTCGTTCTTTGCCAAAGGCTCCATTCCCGACATTGGCTCCGGCGGAACATTCCGAACCACACCATCAGGAACGATCAATGGAAGACAATTTACCAACCTTCCTCTTTGGGATATGTATTATGCTATCGGTTTTGAATTGTTCAGACATAATTCTCAAGAATCCTTTACAGGTAAACGAATGCTCATTGAGGTTAAAGACCCCAAAAGTTTGATGCTTCAACAAAAAGCAGATGGTTCCAATGATACCTCTAATCTTTATAACTACGAATTCATTATTCCCGAAAGTAAGGCTGATGCGCTTTATCAATATATGCTGGAAGATATCAACCGCTATTCGGATTATAGGGTAACGCTGGAAAAGAGACCTGTACAATGCCTGGTGCTGGTAAGAACAAGTCAGAAGGACAAAATGGCGAGCAAAGGCGGAGAAAAACGTTCCACCTTTCCACGGACACCATCCATCCTCAGAAACGCACCGCTTAGGAATATGATCAATATGCTGAATGGGGAAATTCCCATTAAAGAAATCTTTGTCGATGAAACCGGCTATACCGGAAATGTAGATCTGGAAGTCTCCGGCATCAAGGATATCCCGACCCTCAGGAGAGAACTTCAAAAATATGATCTGGATCTGATCCCGGCAGAGCGAAACCTATTGATGATGGTCATTAAAGATAATCAATAATGAAAATTATCTGTCATCTATCCAGCGTCAAACAAATTGGATCATTGATCTACTTGATTCTAAGGTTAACATTTAAATATTTCATTGAATTATCAACAACTCAAAACTATATCCAACTATGAAGAAATTATTAATGCTTCCCGCCATCTGCTTTGCCTTGCCCATAATGGCGCAGCAGATAATTACGGGAAGCGTAATTGATGAAACAACCCGATTGCCGGTGAAAGGCGTGACGGTAGCCATACAAAATACAAAAACTGCTACCACAACAGACCAAAACGGGAAATTCAGCCTCAGTACAGAAGAAAAAAGAATCAGCCTTGTTATTCTTGGAAAAGGCTATGAGGAAAAGGTGTTTTCTTTGGAACTCCCACTTTCAGAACCTTTGAGGATTTACTTATCGGAAAAAGTGGCACAGATTGATGAGGTGGTGCTAACTACCGGGTACCAGAAAATACCAAAAGAACGTTCCACAGGTTCGTTCTCCTCCGTGGGTAAGACCGCCCTGAACACACAGGTTTCCACCAATATTCTTGACCGTTTGGCTGCCACCGCCAACGGCATTGTTATCAGCCGTGGGACTTCACAGGGAACGCCGCAGATTATGGTCAGAGGACTCAGTACGATTCAGGGACCTAAAGCTCCCCTGATCGTTGTGGACAATTTTCCATACGAAGGCGACATCAGCAATATCAACCCCAATATTGTTGAGAACATCACCATCCTTAAAGATGCGGCAGCTGCGAGCATCTGGGGAGCCCGGGCAGCCAACGGGGTCATCGTCATTACTACTAAAACATCAAAATACAATCAGCCGATAACAGTGGACTTCAATACCTTTCTCACAACAAGCCCCAAACCGGATCTGAATTACCTCAAAGCGATCTCCAGCGCAGATTTTATCGATGTCGAACAGGAACTTTTTAAAAAGAACTTTTATAATACGGACATCAATTCATCAAGCCATCCGGTCCTTTCTCCGGTTGTAGATCTTCTCAACAAGGAAAAGAAAGGCCTCCTTTCTCACGAAGCAGTCCAGCGGGAGATCGAACGGCTCAAAGGCATCGATTCCCGTAACCAGTTCAAAAAGTATATGTATCAGCCATTGGAGAACAGGCAGTATTCACTGAGTATGTCGGGAGGTGCACCCCAGTTTTCGTGGACATCCTCATTGGGCTACGATGACAATACCGGAAACCTCGGTGAGAACTACCAGCGGATGAACCTGCGTTTCCAGAACAACTGGCAACCTCTGAAGAATCTGACCCTGAACACCGGAATCTTCTTTACCCATTCAGCTACCAAAAACGGCAGAAGTGCCTACGGAAGCATCATTATGAAGACCAATGCGGTTCCCTATATGGAAATGGCGGATGCCAACGGTAATGCGCTTATTGTCTCAAAATCTTTTGAACAGAGCTACAAATCGGGATTGGGCAATGGGAAATTACTGGACTGGAACTACTATCCGCTGACCGACTGGCAGCATTTCTCAGGAACAGGCAGAAGCTCGGAGGTCATCCTCAATGCGGGACTGAACTACAAGATCCTGAAGGGACTGGATGCTGATCTGAAATACCAGTACCAGAGAACTACCGGTATATCCAACAGTCTTTATGATGAAGAAAGCTACTATGTCAGGGATTATGTCAATCGCTTCACAGTCATCAATTCCAACGGCAGCCTTACCTATAACGTTCCGAAAGGCAGCATACTGGATAAAACGACCTCACAACTGCTCATCAACAATTTCCGTGGCCAGCTGAATTTCAACAGAGGGTTTGGAAAACATCAGGTCTCAGCCATTGCCGGCGGAGAGGTCCGGGACGCCAATTCCCAGTCTGCCAATACCAGATATTATGGCTATGATCCGAATAATCTTTCATTCGGCACCGTCGACTTTAAAAATAAATACCCGCTGATCACAGGCGGTACTTCTTTCATTGATAACCTTAATGCCTTGCGGGAGACCAATAACCGATTCGTCTCCGTATATGCCAATGCGGCCTACACCTTCGATAACCGCTATACCATTTCAGGAAGTGCCAGAAGAGATGCCAGCAACCTGTTCGGGCTGAAGACCAATGACCAGTGGAATCCGTTCTGGTCGGCAGGACTGTCCTGGAATGTCTCTAACGAAAAGTTCTATCCTTTCAGCTGGCTCCCTGAACTAAAATTAAGGGGTTCTTATGGCTATAATGGTAATATTAACCCTGCAATGGTTGCTGTAACCACAATGGCCCTACTCGGCGTTTCCACCTACACCCAAGAGCAGATGGCCAGGTTTGACAACTATTACAATCCACAGCTTCGATGGGAAACGGTAAGGATGATCAATGCAGGACTGGATTTTGCGACCCGCAACAATAGGATCTCCGGCTCTGTAGAATATTTCCGTAAAAAAGGAGAAAACCTCTTCGGACAGGTTCCGCTGGATTATACGATAGGCTTAACCAGCCTGATATGGAATGTGGCAGGTATTGAAGGGAACGGTGTTGATGTGGAATTAAGGACCATCAACATCAATAAAGCATTCCGTTGGCAAACCACGGCTAATTTCAGCACTTACAAGGACAAGGTGACGAAATACTATCCGAGCAGCACCATTGCAAGGAACTTTGTGCTTTCCAGCGTTCCTATTTCGGGGATTGAAGGATTGCCGGTCTATTCCATATTCGCTTATCGCTGGGCAGGGCTTGATCCTCAGAATGGTGACCCCAGAGGTTATCTGAATGGTGAGGTCAGTAAGGATTACGCCAAGATGATGGGCGCTGATGTGAAAGATCTGCAATATTTCGGTTCTGCGATTCCTACGGTGTATGGTTCGTTTACCAATACTTTTTCTTATAAACAATTTACGCTGGATGTAGGAGTTACTTACAAACTGGGATATTATTTCAGAAGGCCTTCGATCAATTACACCAGTCTTTTTAAGGATTGGGTTGGACACAGCGATTATGCTTTACGGTGGCAGAAACCCGGGGATGAAGCGTTTACCGATGTCCCTTCCAACCAGTACCAGACCAACTCCAACCGTGATGCCTTTTATGCAGGTTCGGCGGCTCTTATCGAAAAGGGTGACCACATCCGTCTGCAGTACATCAATCTGGGGTATGAGATCAGCAAAAAGCAGTGGCAGCAGATGCCGCTTAAAGCCTTACAGCTTTATGCCAATATCAGCAACCTGGGAATCCTATGGCAGGAAAGCAAAAGCGGGATCGATCCGGATTTTAATCTGGGCAGCTACGTGGTAAAGCCTCCTGTGATGTACACTTTAGGACTAAAAGCTAAATTTTAAATATGGAATGAAAAAAGTTAGATATGAAAACGATTAACACAATTAAAATAATAAAAACACTCTTTAAATCATCACTACTAATACCGTTAATACTATCCGTTTTGAGTTGTAGTGATTTTTTAGATGAAAAATCAGACCTTAAGCTGGCTACGCCTGATAAGCTGGAAGACAACCAGATGCTGCTCAACAATTATGGTTTTCTGAATGTGGATTTTGCATCCAGTGGTGAAACGAGTTCGGATGACTATTACCTGACGGATGCTGATTATAACGCATTAAGCTTTGAGGCCTCCAAACGGCTTTATACCTGGATGCCGGATTATGTGGCCACTCCGGTTTCCTCCGGAAATGACTGGTCAGCCTGTTACCGAAGCATCTATGTATGTAATGCCGTACTTTTCAATATGAAGGATAAAAACTACACCGGTGAACAGGCTGATAACATCAGAGGACAGGCGTTGGCATTGCGTGCATTCCGCTACCTGGATGCTGCGCAGATCTGGTGTAAGGCTTATAATCCTCAAACCGCAGGAACAGACTTGGGACTTCCGCTCAGATTAGATCCGGATATGAATATTCCGTCAGTCCGGTCAACGGTTAAGCAGACCTACGAGCAGATCATCAGTGACCTTCAGACGGCCATTCCATTACTATTGCCAAAGCAGATTTCCGGAATGCGGATTTCAAAAGCAGCGGCTTATGGTCTATTGGCCCGTACCTATCTTTTTATGGGAGATTATGAGAAAGCGCTCAGCAATACGGAAGCGGCACTAAACATCAACAGCGAGCTGATGGATTTTAATTCCCTGAATCCTAATTTAGATTATCCTGTTGCTGAAATGAACAAAGAGGTCCTGCTCTGGGCAGCGATGAAATACGAATATCATCTGATTCCGGCCAAAATTCCTGACCACATTTATCAGATGTACGATAATAATGATCTACGGAAAACCGTATTTTCAGGAAGAATGCAGCGAACGAGGTGCTATTTAAAGCGTATTACAATAATGCCAATGGTCCGCTCGTAAGTGTGGCCACTGATGAGTTGTATTTGATGGCAGCTGAATGTAAGGTAAGAATGAATAAAATTCAGGAAGGTATCGGTTATCTTAATGCCTTGCTTGTCAAGAGGTGGAAAACAGGAGCCTTTGTTCCGATAACAGCCAATTCACAGGCACAGGCTTTGGATATTGTTCTGAAAGAACGGCGGAAAGAGCTTTTGATCCGTGGACTCCGGTGGCCAGACCTCAAACGGTATAATCGGGACGGAGCTAATATTACGTTGACAAGAACAGTGAAAGGGCAAACTTATACTTTACCACCGAACGACCCTCGCTATGCGATCGCTATTCCGGAAGATATTATAACTCTGAGCGGAATGCCACAGAATCCAAGATAAACAAAACAGGGCTGGAATTTTCCAGCCCTGCATTGTTAAAAAATGATCAGTTACGGTCTTCTTTCACTTGGGTTAATCGCAAGAACCTGGGCATTGGTCAGCCCATCGATCACATCACTCAGGCTGCTTCCTTCCGGAACGGTCATCGAACAAGGTCTGTTTCCTGAAGTAATACAAGATGGGCTTGTTCCTTCCTGCCAGTTGGCGACTTCAGCGAATGCACCTTCTGACACATCACTGCTGTTGTAAAAGTACTGTTTGTCAGCAGACTTTTTCTCCATCACTTTAAAGGACATTACAGCCCCAGAGAATATCACGGCAGCAATGGCTACCGCATTGGCTTTCAAAATTTGATTAAGTTTCATAATTCCGGTCTTTTTATACATCAAAAAAGATTACCATAAAAACTTTAGAAACCTGCGTGAGAAGTAAGACTGAGTAGGTTAAGTCATTTAATTAAATCGATAGATTTACAAATCTTATCGCACCAAAATATCCTATTCTACATATTCTCAAACAAATTGTTGTTAATAAAATCATTTTAGAATTTCGGGTTGTTAAACAGCTTTCGGCTGTCTAATTTTAAGGTTGAACATTAATTACAAATTCAGTCATAATTGTCCGTAAATACGGTAACATAATTATTCAGCAGGCCTGCTGTATTTTAGATTTAAACTTAAAGCGATGATAGAAAGAATGACACAGCCAACATTGAAATACAGATGCTGGTTCCAACTCATTTTCTCCAAAATTCCGCCGCAGGAGCAAGGGAGATTTTTACTTGTACTTAATAGTTTAGCAATATATCCAGTAAAGATGAGCATCAAAAAAAGGCTTCCTATCAGTCCAATTGTTCTGGTTTTCCGGTAGCATAACAATCCTGCAATCAGAAACTCAACAATAATCAAAATATAAGGCAGGAATTGCGATGATCCATTCAACAATGGTGATGCTGAAATCTGCTCCCGGAACTTTTCAAAATCCGTTAACTTACTGATACCAGCGTAACAAAATAGCAGGATAAAAAAGTAGCTGATGAATTCTACGATTCTTGTGTTCGACTTTTTCATAATCATTATTAGTTTTTAAATTTTTCTTCCAGTTTATTTGCCTTGAATTCTGAAGACTAAATTACAGTGAATGCAACGTTACTAAAAGAAATCGTGGGAACGATTTATATTTTAGAAGGAACAAATGATACATTTTTACCACTGTTTTTATTTTTAAATAACTGAAAATAAAATATTTGTGTCGTTTTCGTGATTTCTATCAAGGCATTGGCTCATACAAGTGATTTTAAAAAGATTTTTCCGGTAAATTTGAGTATATCTTATCGCTATGAATTATCATCATAAGATTTTACTGCTGATTTTCAATCTATTGTCCTTCTTTATGATGGCGCAGGATTTAGAAAAACTGACATACAAGACGATTTCAGACTTGTATGAGGGTTATCCTGAAAATGATGAAAGAGCAATGGTCTTTGTAAACCGCTATATCGAAAAAGCCAAAAGAGAGCGTTGCCTTAATAAGCAAATCATCGGTTATGAAGAAGCCATCTTTTATACTAAAAATGTAAACCGCAAATTATCTTACGCTGACAGTGCCATTTCTGTGGCATTACAAGCAAAAGTCCCTGATGTCATCTCAAGGTCTTACCTCGGAAAAGGAATTATTTACTATTACAACAAAAGACAGTATAAGAAAGCTTTGGAACAATACCTTAAAGCTTATCAATGGTCTCAAAATTCAGACAACGGTTATCAGAAAAATAAGGTTGTCTATCACCTCGGAATGGTAAAAAGTTATCTGGGTGACTACGAGGAAGCGTCCAGACATTTTAGAAATACAACGAGATATTTTGAGGAACGTCTGAAAGAAAATCTTAGTCCAAACACCAGGCTGAATAATGAAGCGGGATATTTTAACAGCATTTATCGGCTTAGCACCTGTTATAGAAATTTAGGGTTGTACGGTCAGGAAGATTCGTTGGTTGATATGGGTTTGCAAAAACTGGAAAATATCAATAACCATCTATTGGAATACGGCTATTTGCAAACAGGAAAAGGCCTACAGCTTTTGAGAAAAGGAGATAAAAATGAAGCCTTAAAACATTTAAAACTATCCCGTGATATTTTGCTTAATAATCAGGATTACGGTTCGTTGACAATGGTTTACTATTATCTAGGAAAAGCATATTGGCTCCAAGAAAACAGGACGGAATCTTTGTGTTACCTGAATAAAGTAGATTCTATGATTCATAAATTCCATTTCATAAGTCCGGAGATCCGCTCGAATTATCAGTATCTTCTTGATGATGCAAAACAGAATGGTAATGTTGACGGGCAATTATATTATATTGACCAGCTGTTGAAAATGGATTCAATTCTCATTGCTGATTTTCCAATGATGGCATCAAAAATCTATCACGAATATGACAGGATTCCATTATTACAGGACAAACAATTGTTGAAAAAGAAAAATCATAATATTAACCTATTGAATATTGCTGCGGCTGTAACGATCACTATTATGTTCTTTATTCTACTGGCTTACCGGCGGCGGATGAAAAAGAAAAGGATTGATATTAAGTATTATGAATTGCTGGAGAGAATGAGAAATCAAGATGGTTTTGTTGGGGCAGTTCCCATTCCTTCCAGTAAAAAAGAGCATTTCAGTCCGGAAGTTATAGAAGATATCAAAGTTAAACTTAAAAATTTTGAAGAGCAGAAACAGTTTCTTACCAAAAATCTCACTTTACCAAAGGTTGCCAAAATGTTTGGCAGAAACCATTCCCAATTGTCTTACGTACTTAACGAGCATCTGAAAATGTCTTTCACACAGTATCTAAAAATATTAAGAATCAAGTATATAACTAATATTCTGCTAGAAGACAAGAACTATCTCAAATACAATATTCACGTTTTAGCTGATCAATGTGGAATGTCTAACAGACAGTCCTTCTCCGCACACTTTCTCGAAATCAACGGGATGAGACCGACCGAATTTATAAAGAAGAGATTGAAGGAGATTGAAGAGATTTGATTATTGTTTAAATTTGATAGCTGATCGCTAATTATTAGAATATGTTAAGAAGCCTGGGAGTTTTTTCGGATTTTGAAGTTCAATTATTTAATCAAAATATTGAGACTAAAATCGTTGAAAAGAATGAAGTTTTACTTTCTGAAGGTGAAATTTCAAAATCTATTTTCTTTATTAAAACCGGAGCTCTTTTTCAAGTCCAAAAGATTGATGATGGAGAAAAAATTATTGATCTGAATATTCAGAATGATTGGGTTTTTAATTTTGATAGTTTGACAAATCAAATTCCTTCTAATACAATCATAAAGGCATTTACTAGATCTGAAGTTGTAGAGCTAAAGTTGGAAAACTTACATAAGTTGATTTCAATTTCTCAAAACTTTTTGCAACTCAACAAGATCTTCAATTCTTTGTCTGCTAAAATCCATATTTATGACAGCAATCTGAATCCGACTGAAAAGTATAATTACCTTCTTAGCAATAAACCTCAGATCATAAAAATTTTCCCTTTGAATATGATTGCTTCTTATCTGAAAATGCGCCAGGAAACTCTGAGCCGGGTAAGAGCCAATGTGATTTTTTGATTTCAGTCAAGTGTTGCTTCGAGATTAATTATAGAAATTTGAAAGAAAAAAAATGATCACTGATATTATTGCAAAATTGCCGATGAGGCAAAAAGAATTGACTTCAGATTTTTATAAAAAATTAGGCTTCACCGTTTTCGGAAATGAATTTGATCATTACTTAATGCTACAGAAAGATAATCTGCAATTGCATTTTTTTGAATTTAAGGATCTTGTTCCGGGCGAAAATTATGGACAGATCTATATCCGTACAACATCCATCGAAAACCTGTACAATAGTTTCATCGAAAATAAAGTTCCAATACATCCCAATGGACATTTAGCGGAAAAACCTTGGGCACAAAAAGAATTTTCTATTCTTGACCCTGATAATAATTTGATAACTTTTGGAGAAACATTGAATTAAAAAGTTTTACAACATTCATTATGCGAATAGCTTTTAGAGGTACCTGATACTTTCAAATTGGACTTCAAAAATTCTATTGAAATTCTAAACGAGGGAATCAGAAAATACGCCAAAAATAAATCTCTATCCTACTGATAGAAAAGTTTCAGATTATAAATTCAATGCCCTTACTTTAGCTTACAAACTTCGTAGGATGGTGTCTTTTTGAAGTATCTTTAATAAAAATGTGTAAATTTAGCAGATTAAACAGCATTTCTTCACTTAAAAAATGATAGGATTCTATTTATAAATATTCTTCAAAAAAAATAATAAGGTAATTTATTAGTATGAAAATTTTTAAAAACGTAACGTATGGATTTATTCTAACCGTGTTATCAGCACCTTCGCAAATGGTTGCACAATCCTCAAAAGTTTTGGATAAAATGAGAATTGATGCTTTGGAATCTGAAAACCGTAGCATATCATTTACCAATAAAGAGGCAGCATATTATTATATGCAATCCCACGTTACAAATCATCCTGAATATGCTTGGTTTGAAGGAATGAATGTTTCCAAAAACAGAATTTTTCAGGGATACGACCTTTATTCAGACGGGGAAAAATTAAATAACAGTGGCTCTAAGGTTGAAGTTTATCCCTATAAAATGTTTCGTCAGTATCAAGTTGGCTTGAAAGAAGAACTATGGATGTTTGATAATAAAAATATTATTGAAGTCTCTTTATCAGGAGAAGCAAAATCAATTGGCATAGAGTTGAAAGGAAATGATATTTCTATTATAAACAAAACTCCATCAATCTCTTATTTCAAATCAATGGCAAAAGACTATATTATTGGCGTGAGTGCCAAAATGCCGGTAAACATTGATGTAAAAGGGAATTTTATAGTTTCTGACAGTAAGTCCCAGGGGTTCTTTATTGCCGTTGGAAAAAATATCGAGGAAGTTTCTTCATTAATTCAGGAAACAAGAAAAAATAATCTTAGACTTAAAGAAGAACGGATCACACGAATGGAAAATCTTCTGACGAAGAATGTGTTTATTTCATCCGTTGACCCTGAATTGTCCTTGGCTTTGAACTGGCTGGAAATCACTATGGACCAGTTGGTTACCAAACAGCAGGGTTACGGTATTTATGCAGGGCTTCCATGGTTTAACGAATATTGGGGACGGGATGAGTTTATTTCATTTCCTGGAGCTGTATTGGTTACTGGACAATTTGATATTGCAAAAAAAATCCTTCTCTCGTTTGCAAAATATCAGGACATCAATCCAAGCTCAAAATTTTTTGGAAGAGTACCTAATATTGTCAATCCTCAAAATATAGATTATCATACCACTGACGGAACGCCTCGCTTTATCATAGAACTTCAGGACTACGTAAAATATTCGGGAGATACTTCCATCATTAAGGAGCTATATTCAAATATCAAGAACAGTATTGAGGGTCCGATGAAATATTGGATGGATGAACGTGGTTATCTCCTCCACGAAGACAATGAAACCTGGATGGATGCCCGTGACCAGAATCTAGTATCCTATTCTCCAAGAGGAAGCCGGGCGAATGATATACAGGCACTTTGGTATAAGCAGCTTTTGGCAGGAGTTTACTTTGCAGATTATATGAGAGATGAATCAAGTAGTCAAAAATGGAAAGCTATTGCTTTGAAAGTAAGAAATAATTTTGAGAAAGATTTTACTAGCCCAGCGTACCCATTTATTGCAGATCGCCTTACAAAAGACGGAAAACAGGATTTTTCTCTGAGACCCAACCAACTCTTTGCCTTGGATATGATAGAAAACGCTGAAACAAGAAGCAAAAGTCTTGACAAGGTTTGGCGAGAACTTGTCTATCCTTGGGGTGTAGCAACTTTAAACAAGCAAGACATATTATTTCATCCTTTCCATAGAACAAAAGATTATCATAAAGATGCAGCATATCATAATGGTACTATTTGGACTTGGCTAAACGGAATGGCAATGCAAAGAATGTTAGAGGCTGAAAAACCGGAAGTAGCTTACCAGCTTTTTAAAAATGTAAATCAAATGGCACTTACCAAAGGGGTAGTAGGAGGTTTAAGCGAAAATCTGGATGCTTTTCCGCACAAGGGACAAAATTTCCCGGTACTTACCGGAACCTATCTTCAGGCTTGGTCGAATGCAGAACAGCTTCGTATCTGGTATCAGTATTTTTTGGGTATCAGACCTGATATGATCAGTGGCAGATTACATTTGTCACCAAGATTACCAAACGAGATAAAAGGCTTAACATACAGTTTTATTATAGGTAATTATTTATATCGTGCCAACTATTCAGAGGACGGGAAGACCAAAATATACTCATACAATTTGGGAGATAAACCATTGAATATTACAATCGACATTTTCCCTTATGAGAAAAAAGAGATAGTATCCGTACCAAATGGAATTTTAACAATGACAGATAATGGAGAAAATTTACAAATAACTCTAACTGATACGAGAGGAAAATCCTTAAAACACATTACTGCTGAAAAGTCTAAGCAACGTACTGACTATATTAATCAATATTTTGGGGAATTGACAAATGTCCCTTTCGCATCGCCGGACGAGCTAGAGAACCATAAAACAATAAAAGATGTATCACAATAATATTTTAGTCAGACATTACCACAGAACGTCACAAGCTGCCACATTCTTGAACCCTTCTCAGAAACTTTAACTTCAAGCCCGAACATTAAAAATTAATAATACAGAAAAGCAGAAGATATTATTAGGCTTGCCAAGATGGTAGCTTTTATGTGGACTATCACTATTCTTTTTAGTACTGATGCAGTTTTTTGTTCTGCTACGGTTTCTTTTTATATGTGGTTGAACGTTGTTAGTAATCAAATGATTTAAGTGTTTCGACCGGACATCGGGCTTATTTTAAGAGTAATGTATAAACAACTTTGACGAAGAGATTGCACCGTAGACATTTATGTGAAAATCGTTCCCATTCAAGATCATTTCTGGCATTATTTTATCAACACTAATGATAAAGATAATAAATGGAAGATTTGCTACTTGAAAATTGGGAAAAACTTGGACAGGTCGCACTGATGACCATTGCCTCTTTTGTCATTCTATTCCTTTTCATCAGGATCTCAGGAAAAAGGACACTGGCCAAGTTCAACGCTTTTGATTTTGTGGTCACGGTCGCTCTGGGTTCCACATTGGCCTATATGATGCTTGCGATGGTTCCATTGGCAGAAGGTGTAATGGTCTTATTTCTGATAATTGCCTTACAATACCTGTTTGCAAAATTGGCCAGTACATCCGATAAGATGGAACACCTGATCAATTCCTCTCCACGCTTACTGTTCTATAAAGGCAAATATCTTAAAGACAATATGAACACCGAGGCCATAACGGTTGATGAGATCTACGCTGTAGTACGTCAGGCAGGACTTGAAAAGTTAGATGATGTCTTGGCGGTTGTCATCGAGCTCAATGGAGAGATCAGTGTCATCAAAAAATCGGATACTCTGGGTGGTAAAAGTTCTTTGGAAGATCTTGATATCCCTGACAGTGAAGGAAGGGACAATCTGTAGAATTTTTTCAGTTATATAATTGAATTTAACAAATTAACCTAAGCTTGTTGACATTACTACCTTTTCACTCGTTTCATTGGAAAGGCCTGTTTGCGTTTCTGTCCGTTTTTTATTCCTGAAATTTCGGCGATCAATGAATCGGAAGTGATTTTTGTGTAAGTGATGATCTGCGGAAAGTCGTGCTCAGGATTTTCAAAGACCAACTGATTTTCAGAAATAGTTTTAGCGGCAAAACGAACAGGCAGACCATCATTTTGATTTTTAACAGTTGGAATGTAAAACAACTTTTTATTTTCCTTCACGAGCCGAACGCTTTCAAAAACGATCGTGTCCTTGTCTTTGACACTATAACTTTTCCCCGAAAATTCAGTATTGCCAGTCTTGGTCCAGGTTTCATAGATGCTGCCTTTCTGGGTTTTGTTTTCCCAAGTACCGATCAGCCATTCCGCTTTTTGAATGTCGTTGGCCTGATTTATTGTCCAGGCATAAAGAATAGCCAAACTCACAACCGTAATAAAAAATTTTGCTCCTGTTTTCATAACTTTAGCTGATTGAATAATTGTCATTTTATTTAATTTCCAAACACCGGATGACTTATTTGTGAAAGTTGAGATGGCAAAGTTGCAATGTTTTTGAAAACTAAAATTGTAAAAATGGGACAAGTCTAATCCGTTCCGTAAAAAAGTGAAGACATTTTAAGATGAGGGCCATAAAATTCTTTGGGCGTAGATCCGGTAAATTCTTTAAACTCTTTGATAAAATGTGCTTGGTCGTAATACTCGTTTTCGTAAGCCAATTGTGCGAGGTTTGTAAACTGATCGTTGAGCAACATTTTGAGCGCAGTCTGCAGTCGAATCGTCCTCGATAGTTGTTTAGGACTTAGACCAATGGCTGAAGAGAATTTGCGTAACAATTGTCTTCGGTTGACTTTGTTAAGTTTAGACAGTTCGTCAACCGGGAGTTGTCCGTTGGCTGTTATAATGGTTTCAACCGTTGATTTTACAATGCGGTCAATGGTTTCGATGTTAGTCAGCCGATTAAGTAAAAATATTTCAATAAGCTTTATTCTCTCTGAAGTGGAATTGGCATTTAAGATCTGTTGTCCAATTTCCTGTCCGTCCTTTCCAAACATCATTTCCAATGAAACAGCGGTATTTTCCATCTCTTTTATAGAAAATGTGGTAAAAGGCAAAAACCCTTCGGGATGAAAACGGATGGAGAAAATTCCGGTCTCGCCGGTCGGTTCGATCTCAAGTGGTCCAGTCAGTTGTCCGATGACAAAACATCTGGGCTGGATAATGCTGTTCCTATTATCCAATAATTGTTTGTATAGATCGCCATAATGAAAGATCATCTCCATACATCCGTCAGGAACGATGGTTTGTTTTTCCGGAGTTTCTTCTTTCGGGCTTTCCATTGTCCAATAACATTTGATAAATGCTGCTAAGTCCTGATCCGGTTCAAATGTCTGGTAATTCATTGGCTTTTTTGATAAGAGTTATTTTAAGCAATTCAAATATAATCAATCGTATGGAAAGATTGATGGATAACCTATTATAAACCTGCGTAATTGAAATACAGGTTAGCTGGAAGTCTGCGCAAAATGTGCACAGGTCAGCGTAAAACCGGCTCAAAAAATTAAGCAACTCAACACTAATCCTGCGTAAAAATTGAGCCGGATATTTAAATGCGTGCTCAAAATTTGAGCAACCATATTTCTGAAGTGTATCTCAATAAAATAAAGCAGCTCATACCTCTGCTTACAAATTGCGCCACTTTTATGAAAACCGGCTCAAAAATATTAGCACAACACACTTACCTGGCTCAAAAAATAAGCCGGTGATCCCTAACCCGGCGCAGAATTTGAGCCAAATACTGTCGATGCGGCTTAAAAATTAAACCTCCATATCTCTAAATTGTATCCAAGAAAGTAAAGCAGCTCATAACTCTGCTTAAAAACTGAACCACTTTTTGCAAAACCGGCTCAAAATTATAACCACAACACGCTGACCTGGCTCAAAAAGTGAGCCGGCCAATCCTAACCCGGTGCAGAATTTGAGCCGTGTACTGTCAATGCGGCTCAAAAATTGAACAACCCTGATGTCATTGTCTTTTCTGCTTTTTTTCTTTTCAAAAGCAATTAATACAACTGATTAATAATCAATAAAATGCAGTCACATTTCAGAGCTCTGAAAAATCAGCGATACAATTAAGCAAGATGTGTCTTTGTATATACAAACTTTTCAAGTTTTATATCCAAGACTCTCTTGCCTTTTTTGCAAAAAGGGGAAAAGACTTCGAAACTCGTCTTTTTTCTTTGTAAACCATCTAGTTGATTCCAATTTATTCTTTTTTAATCTCTAAAAGATTCCTGCATCATCCAGATTGTTCTTATTTAGCCCACGCCCCTCTAACACTATTGTTTTGAATGTTTTAATGCTACAACTTTGTAGAAGAAAACCAAGTCAAAAACAAAAATGAAGTAGTTATGATCGTAAACCTAATCACCAAAGAAGACCTTCAGGAATTTAGAACCGAATTGCTGGAAGACCTACAAAACCTATTTCAGATCAAGATTTCCCAGCAGAAATTATGGCTCCGCTCCTCAGAGGTCAAAGCACTTCTAAAAATCTCCTCCGGAACACTGCAAAACCTCCGTACCAATGGAAGCTTATCGTACACCCGTGTCGGCGGGACATTATATTACAATTACAAAGACATTGAAGAAATGCTGAAAAAGAAGTAATGATATTTAACAACAGCGAACCAAATTATGAATTATATCAAACACCTCACAGCTTTCTATGAAAAGGTGGCTCAGGATAATACGCTCAACCCATCACACATCAGCCTCTATTTAGCCTTATTCCAGTTCTGGAATTTCAGCCGTTTCCGAAATCCGGTCAGTATTTCCCGCGATGAAGTGATGCGTATCAGTAAAATCCGCTCAAAGGCCACCTATCATAAATGCCTGAAGAATCTTCACTCTTCGGGCTATATTGATTATCAGCCGTCGTATAATCCGTTTCAGGGAAGCCAGGTGGTGATGGTGGATTTTGGTGGGGAGTTGAAGGTTGGTCAGCAGCAAAGAAATAAATAATCTTTATTACTTTTCCAATACTGATTTAATATTTATAGCTATTTTTAGGGTTTATACATTTAACATTTTTTATCTTTGGGAATTAACCTTAAGGATTATCATTAAATGTCAGAAGAACAGAAACGTCAGTTGCAGCAGCAACTTTGGAATATAGCGAATACTTTAAGAGGTAAAATGGATGCGGATGAATTCCGTGATTATATTTTAGGATTTATTTTCTATAAATATCTTTCAGAGAAAATACATTTTACGGCTAACAAAATTTTATTAGATTCAGGAGAAGATGTTGATTACAATGATGTTGATGAAAATACTGAAGAAGGGAAAGGAATTGTAGAAGCCATTTATGAAGAAGTCGTTGAAGATTTGGGATATTTCCTGAAACCTTCGGAACTTTTCAGTAATATTGCCAAAAAAGGACATCAGAAACAGGAAGGGAAATCTAATTTTATCTTAGCTGAACTTTCTAAAATCCTCAATAATATTGAGCAATCCACATTAGGAACAAATAGTGAAGATGATTTTGAAGGATTGTTTGATGATTTGGATCTTACTTCGGCAAAACTTGGACGAACTGAAGACGAAAAAAATACATTAATCTCCAAAGTTCTGTATCATTTAGATGATATTGATTTCAATTTATCAGATACCAATGCTGATGTTTTAGGCGATGCTTATGAATATCTGATTGCACAGTTTGCAAGTGGGGCTGGTAAAAAAGCAGGAGAATTTTATACTCCGCAACAGGTTTCTACTATTTTAGCAAGAATTGTTACGAGTCGAAAATCACAATTAAAATCTGTATATGACCCGACTTGCGGAAGTGGTTCATTGCTTTTAAGAGTTGCCCGTGAAGCAAAAGTAAGCGATTTCTATGGTCAGGAAATGAACCGTACGACTTACAACTTAGCAAGGATGAATATGATTCTGCACGGTGTCAATTACAGCAACTTTGATATCCGTCAGGAAGATACTCTGGAAAAACCTCAACATTTAGATAAAACCTTTGATGCTATTGTAGCCAATCCTCCCTTTTCTGCGAAGTGGAGCTCTAATGAACTTCTTTTATTAGATGAAAGATTTTCACAATACGGAAAATTAGCGCCGTCTTCAAAAGCAGACTTTGCTTTTATCCAGCATATGATTCATCACTTGGATGAAAACGGAATTATGGCTGTCGTAATGCCACACGGAGTTCTGTTTCGTGGTGCAGCCGAATTGGTTATCCGAAAATATCTGATTAAAGAGAAAAATTATTTAGATGCTGTGATTGGTTTGCCTTCCAATATTTTCTTTGGAACCAGTATTCCTACCTGTATATTAGTCTTTAAGAAATGTCGTGAAGCCGATGAAGATATCCTATTTGTAGATGCAAGCAAAGAGTTTGAGAAGCAAAAAAATCAAAATGTATTGCTCAATGCTCATATCAATAAAATTGTTGACACTTATCAAAATCGTACAGTAACTGAAAAGTTCAGTCATAAAGCGACATTGCAGGAGGTTGCAGATAATGATTACAATCTAAATATTCCTCGCTATGTGGATGCTTTTGAGGAAGAAGAGGAAATTGATATTCAGGCGGTAATGGCAGAAATTAAGGAGCTTGAAGCAAAGCGTTCTCAATTGGATTCTGAAATTGAAGTTTATTTGAAAGAATTGGGATTAGTCAGCTAAATTTTTTTTGGCTTAGTAAAATCCTCAAGGTTTAGAATTTTAACAAATAAATTATAAAGATGACAGAAGAAAATAAAAGTGTAAAGAATTTTCCTAATTCGAGAAACATACCCAAATTGAGGTTTTTAAAATTCAATGATGGATGGGAAGATAAGAAACTTGGAGACTTAATGAATTTCAAAGTAACTAATTCTTATTCAAGAGATAATCTCAATTATGAATCAGGAACCGTAAAAAATATTCACTATGGAGATATCCATACCAAATTTCAAACTCTTTTTGATTTAGAAAAAGAAAATGTTCCATATATAAATGAAGATATTTCTCTGAATAGGATTTCAGAAGATTTTTATTGCCAAGAAGGAGATGTAATTTTTGCAGATGCTTCTGAAGATTTAAACGATGTTGGGAAAAGTATTGAAATTATAAATGTTAATGGAGAAAAATTACTTTCCGGTTTGCATACTCTTTTAGCAAGACCGCAAAAAAATAATTTCTCTAAAGGATTTCTTGGATATTTATTAAAATCTGATTATGTAAGAAATCAAATAAAAAGAGAATCACAAGGGTCTAAGGTATTAAGCATTAATGTGGGTAGGATTTCTAATATTCATTTAGTATATCCTTCAATTCCAGAGCAACAAAAGATTTCTGAATTTTTATCTCTTTTGGATAAGAGGATATTATATTCAATGAAAATAATTGAGGATTTAATTATTTTAAAATCTAGTACTGCTCAAAATATATTTAATCAAGTTTTTAGATTTAAAGATTCTGAAGATAATGATTTTCCTAAGTGGGATATTAAAAAGCTAGGAGATGTTTGCGAAATAAAAAGAGGCGCTTCCCCACGCCCTATTTCAGAGAGTAAATGGTTTGATGAAGATTCCAAAATTGGATGGGTAAGAATTTCTGACGTTACAAAATCTAATAAGTATTTAGAAAAGACAGAACAATATTTATCTAATGCAGGTATTTCGAAAAGCAGATTGGTGAAAAAAGGAAACATGATAATGAGCATTTGTGCTACTATAGGAAAGCCTATTTACACAAATTTTGATGTTTGTATACACGATGGTTTTGTTGTTTTTGAAAACCTAACGCTCGATAAAGAGTTTCTATATTATTATTTAGATTTTATTCAATTGAATTGGTATAAGTATGGACAGCCAGGAATTCAAATAAACCTTAACTCGGAAATTGTAAATAATGAATCTGTATTAGTTCCTGTTATTGAGGAACAAATTAAAATAGCTGAGTTTTTATCAAAGTTTGATGAAAAAATAAATTTAGAGAACGAGTTACTAACTCAATACGAAAATCAGAAAAAATATTTATTACAAAATCTTTTTGTTTAAGAGATTGGGAATTAGAGAAGTCTTTTTCAAGTTTTAAAACTTGAAAAGACTTTTTTTCCATCAAACAAACAAATTAGCCAAAAGAAACTTTTTTTGAAGTTCTAACTTTTCTAAAATCTGTTTTTCTGCTTCTATTTTATTTTCGATTACAGAAAGAAACTTTCCTATAACTTTTTGTTCGGGTAAACTTGGAATACTAATTTCAACATCGGAAAATGATTTAACAGATATTGTAAATCTTGTGCTCCCTGTTGCAAATTTTGATAACTGGCTTAAAACAATTGGAACATTACAGAAATAGTGAGAATATAATATGTCAATCTCAATTTTTGGTCTAAAACGCATTAAGTGATAACTAAACACAGCATTTTCAAGATTTTCAGAAATAACAACTGAATGACCAATATCATCAGGGGTTTCTGATGATGGAGTAAAAAGAATATCTCCTTTCTTTAAATTACAACTTGTAATTTGCTGCTCTTTTGCAGTTACTTTTTGAAACGATTTTATGGTCGTAGAATTTATATCTTCGTGTCTGTAAACGTTCATATAATTTACTAGATAGACCTCATTTTCGTTTTCCCTTGAAAGTTTATCAATACTACTTGTCTGAAAATTTCCAATTTCACCAAGTTTTAATTTTTCCCAATTAGGAAAATCATATCCTTGTTCGTTTTTGAATCTTAATTTTTGAGAAAAAATATTTGTACGACTTACTTTCATTAAGGTTTCTAATTGTTCAATTATTTTCTTTTGGGTTGAAATTCTGATGTCGATTAATGATAATGAAGATGCAATTTTTTTCTGCTCCTCTATGGAATCTGTAATTATTGATTCAACCTCTAATAAATTTTGGACAGATAATCCCGGTTGAGCCATACCAGTAGCATACTGATTTAAATTTAGGTAGTTTAATAAATAAAATAACCAATTGGAATGTACTTTATCTTTAGGAGTTACAACAACTGCGTGCTCAGTTGCATAAAATTTATCATATACTCTTGTTATGTTTCCACAAAGTGCTCCTTGTCTACCAATTAAAGAGTATTCTCCATCATAATTATATGAATAAGTAAATCCTCTTAATCCATTTGCTCCATAACAAGGATATAATTTATTATTTGTCTCCTTTAAAATCTCTGAAGCACTAACAAATTTTCCAGCTTGCATTTTACATATATCTCCCAATTTCTTCACTTCCCAATTCCTCTCAAACTCGGGAAATCTAAGCTTCGGTAATAAATTAGGAAAGAAAGTCATAATTATCTCCTTTCCGCACATTGAGGAGAAATTTATCCACTAATCCTAAATTTTTGATTAGCTGTTATCAATTCATACCTTTTAGGATTTTAAATAATAAATATAAAATCAAAAAATTATGACAAGAAAGAAGACATTGGCAGAAATCGCTGAACTATGGAAGAATGACAAAAAGCTGTATGTGAAAAAATCAACTTTTTCGGCTTATGTGCTGTTGCTGGAAAATCATTTATTGCCTGTATTTAAAGACTATTCTGAGATTGAAGATGAGGAGGTACAAAAGTTTGTATTTCAAAAATTAGAACAAGGATTAAGTCAGAAAAGTATCAAAGATATTCTCATTGTTTTGAAAATGGTGCTGAAGTTTGGAGCAAAGAATAAATGGATTGAGTTTATCAATTTTGATGTGCAATATCCTACAGTGAGGGAAACGCATACAATTGAAGTATTGAGTAGAACACATCAGAAAAAAGTGATGAGCTATATTCAGGAACATTTTACTTTTAGAAATTTAGGCGTTTATATCTGTCTTTGTTCGGGAATGCGGATTGGCGAGATTTGTGCGTTGACTTGGGAAGATATTGATACGGATAATGGGATTATTAATATCCGAAAAACCATTCAAAGAATTTATGTGATTGAGGATGGGGAACGCAAAACAGAATTATTGATTGATACGCCTAAAACCAAAAACTCCATACGTGAAATCCCGATGAGTAGGGATTTGTTGAGAATGCTGAAACCTTTTAAGAAAATTGTAAATCCGGCGTTCTATGTGTTAACCAACGATTCTAAACCAACAGAACCAAGAACTTACCGAAGTTATTATAAAAACCTGATGAAGTTTTTAGAAATTCCTGATATCAAGTTTCACGGCCTTAGACACAGTTTTGCAACCCGATGTATCGAAAGCAAATGTGACTATAAAACCGTGAGTGTTTTGCTAGGTCATTCCAATATCAGTACAACTTTGAACTTATACGTTCATCCCAATCTGGAACAAAAGAAAAAAGCAATTGACCAGATGTTTAAAGCGCTAAAATAGTTGTAATTATAATTGATAATTTCTTACATTTGGGAAAACTATCAATCACTTTGTCAGAACTCATACTTCTGACAAAGTTTTTAACCAAAAACTCAAAACCGAATGTCAAGTCAGCCGGAATATATTTTAGAGCAGAAATTAGTAGAACAATTACAACAGTTAGGTCACAAAAAAGTTACGATATGTAATGAGGCAGACCTTATTAAAAATCTAAAGACTCAACTCGAAATTCATAATAAAAAAACATTCTCAGATACCGAGTTTGAAAAAATCCTCAATCATCTTTCCAAAGGAAATGTTTTTGAAAAAGCCAAAATCTTACGCGATAAATTTCATTTCATAAAAGATGACGGGACTTCAGAGTGGATTGAATTCATCAGCCAAGATCATTGGTGTCAGAATCAGTTTCAGGTAACGAATCAAATTGCTCAGGAAGGAAATTTCAAAAACAGATATGATGTAACCATTCTCATCAATGGACTGCCTTTGGTACAGATTGAATTGAAACGTCGTGGGTTGGAAATGAAAGAAGCTTTCAATCAAATCAATCGTTATCATCATCAGTCTTTCAATTCCGGAAGTGGATTGTTTAATTACGTTCAGTTGTTTATCATCAGTAACGGAGTCAATACAAAATATTATTCCAACAACGCAAAGCAAACTTTTAAGCAAACCTTCTTTTGGTCTGATGAGCATAACAATAACATCACTCAACTCGACCATTTTGCTCCTGCATTTTTAGAGCCTTGTCACATTGCAAAAATGATTACAAAGTATATCGTTTTGAACGAAACGAATAAGATACTGATGGTTTTAAGACCTTATCAATATTATGCCGTTGAGAAAATTGTTGATAGAGTAAGAAATACCGATAAGAATGGATTTATCTGGCATACAACAGGTTCAGGAAAAACATTGACTTCCTTTAAAGCCAGTCAGATTCTGAAGGAAATTCCGAAAGTAGAGAAAGTTGTTTTTGTAGTTGACAGAAAAGATTTGGATTATCAGACCCAAAAAGAATTTGATGCTTTTGAAAAAGGAAGTGTTGATGCCACTGAAAACACAGCACATTTGGTTAAGCAACTTTCAGACAATACAAAATTGATTGTAACTACTTTACAGAAGTTGAATACTGCTATTACAAAGGAAAAGCACGGCAATAAAATTGATAAGCTGAAAGACAAAAAAGTGGTTTTTATTTTTGATGAATGTCACAGAAGCCAGTTCGGAGATACACATCAGAATATTAAAAAATACTTTAAGAACGCCCAAATTATTGGCTTTACAGGAACTCCGATTTCTGAAGTGAATTCAATTGGGAAAATAGACGGAGCTCCTGCAACGACTAATAGACTTTTTGAAGATTGCCTGCATAAATATGTGATTACAGATGCCATTCGGGATGATAATGTTTTGAAGTTTTCTGTGGAATATGTCGGAAGATACAAAGAAAAAGAAGGCAGCAATACTTATATTGATACTGATGTTGAAGCAATCGATACACAAGAACTTCTTGAAAGTCCAAAACGTCTTGAAAAAATTGCAGATTATCTCATCGCAGAATACGGTAGAAAAACGCACAGCGGTACTTTTAATGCAATGTTTTGTGTAAGCAGTATTGATGTTTTACAGAAATATTATGACCTTTTTCAGAAGAAAAAAGAAGAAGGTAAGCATCAATTAAAAATTGCTACTATTTTCAGCTATGGAACAAATGAAGAATCTAAAGATGCCAATGGAATCTATGATGAACCTGAGTTTGGAATGGTTGCAGAACCGCAGGCACAATACGGAGATTCTCATAGCAGAAATGTGTTAGAAAGATATATTGGTCATTACAATGAAATGTTTGGAACAAACTTTACGACCAAAGACAGCCAAAGTTTTTATAATTATTATAATGATATTGCTAAAAGAGTCCGCAATAAAGAAGTTGATTTAATTATTGTAGTGAATATGTTTCTGACTGGATTTGATAGTCCACAATTGAACACTTTATTTGTTGATAAAAACCTGAAATATCACGGATTAATACAGGCTTTTTCCCGGACCAACAGATTGTTAGGCGAAAAGAAATCACAAGGAAATATTGTTTGTTTTAGAAATCTAAAATCTGCAACTGATGATGCCGTGACCTTGTTTTCCAATAAAGAAGCGATTCAGGAAATTATCATTCTACCGATTGAAGATTATATTGAGCTTTTCAATGCAGCGCTGGATAAATTAAAAATAGTTGCACCTGAAATTGACAGTGTTAATGCTTACCAAACCGAGCAGGAAAAATTTGAATTTATCACTGCTTTCCGTGAGATAATGCGTGTTCTGAATGTTTTAAAATCATTTGCGGATTTTGATTTTGATAAACTGGAAATGACTGAATTTGAATTTGATGGTTACAAAAGCAAGTATTTGGATATTTGGAACGAAACCAAACCAAAAGGAGGAGAAGGAAAAGAAAGTGTTTTAGATGATGTTGATTTTGAGCTAGAACTAATCCATCGTGATGAAATTAATGTAAGTTATATTCTATCACTTTTAGCCAATCTTACTGATTCAAATCTGAAAGGTGATAAATTAGAAAAAAAGAAAAAAGAAATCAGAGATATTCTTTCCGGCGATGCCAAGCTTCGAAGTAAAAAAGAACTGATAGAAAAATTCATAGAAGAAAATCTTCCTCATATTTCTGACGGAGACAACGTCAGTGAAGAATTTGAAAAATACTGGAATAGAGAAAAAAACTCTGCTTTTGAGAAAATTGCTACCGAAGAATCTTTGAATAAAGATAGATTTAGAGATGCTATTGATGATTTTCTTTTCACTTCCAAAACTCCAAAAATAAGTGATACCTTAAAACTCCTTGAAATAAAGCCAAAGCTTACTGAACGTAATAATATCGGAAGAAGAATTATTCAGAAGGTACAGGATTTTGTGGATGTGTTTATTGATGGGGTGGCATCGTAGAAATTAAAAATAAAAATCGTTTTTACGGATTACCATAATTTTCATGCTGTAATGCTTTGTACTTTTAAAACTTTAAATAATATATGATCTTAGGTGTCAAAATATTATATACTATTAAAAATGACTGAATGATAAATAATAAAAACTAATAACTAAGCCATGAAATTATTACAATTAAAACTCAAAAAATTTTAGAAGTTATAAAGATGAAGTAATAATAAATTTAGATGATTTAACTGCATTTGTTGGAAAAAATGATATTGGTAAGTCAACAATTTTAGAAGCGTTAGATATATTCTTTAATGATAATAAAGGTGCTGTTAAATTGGATAAAGATGATGTTAATAAATCTGCGGTTAATGAAGGAGATAATGTTATTTCTATTACAACAGTATTTTCAGAATTACCAAATTCAATAGTTATAGATACTACAAACGAGACTTCTTTTGACGCAGAATATCTTTTAAACTCAGACGGAAACTTAGAAATTACAAAAATGTATCCGAATGCAGGGTCTGCAAAAGTTTTTATTAAAGCATATCACCCTACGAATGTTGAATGTTCAGATTTATTACTTAAGAAAAGTACTGATTATAGAAAAATAATTCAGCAACATAATATTGTCTGTGAGAATAATACTATTAATGCAGTGATGAGAAGCGCTATTTGGTCACATTTTTCAAGTAATTTACAATTACAGAAATTAGAAATTGATGCTTCTAAAGAAGATGCAAAAAATATTTGGGAAAAAATACAGCAATATCTTCCTCAGTATTGTTTGTTTCAGTCTGATAGAAAAAATAGCGATAATGATAGCGAGGTTCAAGATCCTTTAAAAAAAGCTGTTGCACAGATTCTTGGAGATCAAGAAATAGTTACGATGTTTGCAGATATTGCACAAAGAGTTTCGCAGCGACTAACAGAAGTTTCAGATTCCACATTAGAAAAACTCAGAGAAATGAATCCTGAGATTGCTAGTAGTTTAAATCCTATTATACCACCTGCTAATGCACTAAAATGGGTTGATGTTTTTAAAAGTGTCTCAATTTCAGGCGATGAAAATATACCTGTAAATAAAAGAGGTAGCGGAGTTAAGAGATTGATTTTGTTAAATTTTTTCAGAGCAGAAGCCGAGAGAAGAATGTCTTCGGTTAATTCTCAGTCTATTATTTATGCAATTGAAGAACCTGAAACATCTCAACATACTGAACATCAAAAAATATTAATTAGAGCATTTTTAGAACTTTCTTCAGCAGATAAGACACAGGTTTTATTAACAACACATAGCTCTACAGTGGTAAAAGGTTTATCATTTGATCATTTACGTTTAGTGTCTAAAAACGATGATGGTAATAAATTAATTGAGGAAGTTATCCCAAATCAACTTCCATATCCTTCCTTAAATGAAATTAACTTTATTGCATTCAGAGATTTAACAGTAGAATATCATAATGAGCTACATGGTTATATTGAAGCCGAAGAATTATGGAATGATTATAAAAATGGAAAACCAACTATGAACTATAATAAAACATATCGAGGAAATACAACTGTACATCAGATTATCTTGACAGAATATGTAAGACATCAAATACATCATCCAGAGAATACTTTGAATCTACGATTTACATTTGAACAGTTAGAAAATTCGGTTAATATGATGAGAGATTTTATTTTACAACAAAGAAGCTAACAAGCAAAAATTGTTGTGTTTTATAATTAATAAAATGATACAAAAAATAATATTAAATACTGCAAATTTCCCTTTTCTTTTTAAAGATGAAGAAGTTGAAGTAGAATTAAATTTAGGCTCTATTAAAGGTTCTTTTTGGGGAGGAAATCTTGATATGGTTTCCGCCATTGTAGGTAAGAATGGAACTGGCAAAACTAGCATACTAAGATCAATCAAAGATTCGTATATAGATGCAGTAAATGACTTAGGAGAAGAAGTTCCTGTGTCTACTTTTTTAAAAATTTATTATACATCTAATTTAAGTTATGAAAATGACCAATTTGAAGATAACACAGTCATTAATCTCTCTTTATATTCAAGATTAAAAAGAGAATTGCGGGGAGATGAAATTGGAGTTACAGAAATGCTTGAAATTCATAATTCAGAATTTTATTTAGATTTAATTCAACTTAAGAAAAATGAAGAATTAAACTCTCTTTTATTAGATTTGGGATTACCTCATATCGAAAAATATGAAATTTCACTTCTTAAATTGAAAGAAGATGATTGGAATATTTCTAGAAATTTGAGACCTTATTTTGAAGAATTAGAGCTAAAAAAGGATCAAGAACGCTCAGTAAGGGAACAGCAAAAAATCGACGACCTAGGATTAAAAAACGTTGACGAAATCAAGCTCAGTAAAGAATATTATGAAACCTCATATAAGATTCGTTTGGAATTAGAGGTAATTAACGCTGTAATCTTAAAGGTTAAAAGAATTTTAGAAAGAACAGGCAATAGATATTTAGAAGAAGGCTTTATTGATGAGCCAATTTCTGAGTTGAAAAATGTAAATTCTTATAAAGAAGCATTTTATTGGATTATTGAAAAAACATATTTTAAATTAACCAAGGATTCTCAGCCTATATTTTTACCATTTGAAGAAATAAAAGAATTCGCGGATGCATTACTTTCAATAGTAGAAGAGCAGCAAAATTTTTCAAATTGGACGAAATTTTCTGTAAATTCAGATGTTGCATATAATTTTATTATAAAGTATCAAAGTTTTATTAGAGCGTTTAAGTCTAATTTTACTTATGATGATTATCCCATCTTAAGATTAAGTACAGACATACTGCTAAGTAATGGAGAGCGTTCTATGTATGAGCTTTTTTCACAAATGTATAAGTTGGAAATCGCAATATCAAATGGAGAATTTAATTTTGAAAATGAGTTTGAAACATATCTTATTTTATTAGATGAAGCTGACCTTTCTTTCCACCCAACATGGAAAAAACGCTACATTTCTTTATTAATTAAAATTTTACCAGTAATTTTTAAAGGAAAAAAAATACAAATAATTTTTACGACCCATGACCCCTTGGCATTATCTGACGTGCCAAAACAAAATGTCATTTTCTTAGATAAAAATGATGAAGGACAGACTATCATAAGTGAACAGAACATAGAAACATTTGGCGCAAACGTCAATGAACTTTTGGCAGATAGCTTTTTTATCTCAGATGGTTTAATGGGAGATTTTGCAAAAGAGAAAATTAGGGATTTGATTGCATTTTTAACATTTGATATGGAATCGTCAAATGAAAATCATCCGATTGGAATATGGGATGAAAGTTCAGCCCAGCAATTAATTGAAATCGTAGGTGAACCAGTTATTCAACAGAGACTACAATCATTATTTGATATTAAATTTAATATCTCAGAAAAGGAGGCTTTGGAATCTAAAATCAATGAACTTCAACAAAAACTTAAAGAATTAAATGAGAAGAATTCTGATAGATAGTGAATTAGAGATTAAGGCTGAAAACTATAGTAAAAACTTATTTACGGGTAGAAATGCAAACTTTAAAACTCCTCTTGATGAACTCAAGAAACTGAGGGATAGTTTGCAAATGAAACATGGAGTACAAAAACAATATGTTCAAAAGATTATTGATCAATATCAAGAAATTTTAAAAGCTTCTCCTGAAGAAATGAGATTGCTAATAACTTCTTTTCAAACAATTGCTAAAAGTGACATACTGGAAAGCAAGCTGAAAACAAAGGATAAATTAAAATTTCATGAATTAATAGTAAAAGCAATGAGGTATGATGAGCTAAGAAGTTCAGAATTTCGTCAATTTGTTAGTTCTTCTGGAATCAAGACTTGTGTTTACTGTAATTCTCAATTAGCAATAATATCTGAGATCTCGTTTTATGATAAAAAAGAGAAAAAAAGAAAACCAAAAATATCAGCAAAATTTGAATTAGACCACTATCATTCAAAATCGCAATATCCTTTTCTATGCACATCTTTCTATAACCTATATCCAGTCTGTGGAAATTGTAATAGAGCAAAGTCTAAATTAGATATAAGATTTGAACTCTATACCGATGATCCATCTAAACTAGATGTATTTAATTTTTGGATTGATGATAAAACAGTCATTGATTATTGTTTAGAAAAAACATCAGATTCATCTAAGCTGAAAATTCACTTCCAATCTATAGAGGGTGATGATGAGCTGTTAAATGAATACAATAAAATTTTTGGAATACAGGGAATCTACGACACTCAGAATGATATTGCTGAAGAACTTGTACATAAGGCTAAAGTTTATACAGATGCGTATAATAAAAGCTTAGTTAGTACTTTTCATGATTTATTTCCTGACAAGAAGATTCTGGAAAATCTCATATTAGGAAACTATGCTAATTCTTCCGACACATTTAAGAGACCAATGGCAAAATATACTCAAGATATCGCTAAGCAGTTGGGTTTGATATAATCTATACTTTATTCTAAATTATCTTTGAAGATATTTTAATTAAAAAAAATATATAAATGAAACTAATAACAAAAGAACATATTTTAAAAGCAATACAAGAAATAGACAATGAAGGGATAAGGTCAGGAAGAAACTCGAGTACATATGATTTGATATATAATAATAAACCATATCCTCCAAAACTAGTGATAAGCATAGCAAATAAATATGCAACGGGGGAAGAACTGGATCATAATACTTTTGCTGGTGGTCAAGGTACTCCAGCCTTTAATTTGCTAAAAAATGAAGGTTTTGTTATCAAAAACAAAGCACATAATAACTCTAATGTTACAAAATTTTCTGAAGCAGTAGATGCATTGATAGATTATTTAAAGATTAGTGATTCAATTGTATCTAAATTTTCCATTATTAAATTTGGTGCAAGAGCAAAATATGTTTGGATTTCTGATGATTCAAATACAATTTGCGATGATAACTGTCATTACGAATTAATAGAAAGAAATGGTTTGGACAATACTAAAGGTCTTTCTGTAGAAATTCATTTTGAAGATAAATTTAAAAAACAGTATTTTTCTTTACTGAAAGATAATTTACCATCAGATGTATATTGGAATGATAAGCATAAGCCAAGTATTAGTATAACTTATCAAAATATTTTTAGTTATTCTGATCCTGAACTTTTAATGAAAATTGAAGAAGCATTATTATATTTAGAAGTAAACTTAGGAAATAAAGTAAGAAATATAAAGGATATAATTAACTCAGTTAATGTTAAAAATGATTTTATTAACTGGTTTGTATCCAGAGATGGGCTAGAAAATAATTATTTTAATCAACAATTTGGTAGTAGTCTATCACGTTTTACAAGTGAAGTTGAAAAGTATGAGGAACTATATAAAAATGATTTTAAGAATGATCTATTCCTAGTAAATCCTACTAATTTTATCAGCAAAATAAATGAAATCTCTAAAAACATTTATAATAATTCCACCAGCAGTTTTTCCAAGTATATCCTTACTGGTAATGGTCGTCCGAAAGCTATTTTAGGAAATAAAAATTATATCACCTTTCTTAACGAATTTTTTGAGAAACAAAGTAATAATAAACTCAAATTAAATCATCCTCAACAAAAGATTATGGCAATCAACCAAATTCTCTATGGCCCTCCGGGTACAGGGAAAACATATAACACGATGAATAAAGCTGTTTGCCTTATACATCCAGATTTTAGTAAAATTGAGAATCGAGAAATTTTAAAAGAAAAATATAAGCTTCTAGTTGAGTCTGGACAAATAGTTTTTACAACATTTCATCAAAGTATGAGCTATGAGGATTTTATTGAGGGGATTAAGCCACAAACTAAAAATGATATAGTTACATATTCAGTAAAAGATGGGATTTTTAAAAACATAGTAAAGATGGCACTTTCTGAATATATCAAAGATGATATCGAAAACGGTTCAGAAAAAGAAGATTTTGATCAGCTTTATGACTCTTTTATTGAAAGTATAAAACCTGAAGAAGGGATAAGAAAGGGCACGTTCACGACGAAGACAGGAATAGAAATGATGTTAGTTAATGCAAATGATAAATCTGTTGTCGTAAAATATCTTTGGGATAATAATAAAACAAAAGATAAAGAAGCAAAACAACCATTTATTATAAGTAAAGAGAAACTTAAAAAAGTACTTTTAGAAGGTATTAACCCTTCTGAAGTAAAAAATTTAAAGTTAGAATTAGATCCTTTGATTGGCTATATTCATTGTGAGCTTTTTGCTGTTTATAAGTCATTTTATGATTTTGTAATTATTAATAAAGGTGAAGTAGAAGCAGTACATTTTAACTATAAAGATCAATCTTACGAAGAAGTAAGAGAACAATATGAAGTTGTCGATAAAGAATTAATTAAAGAAAAAAATGTTAAACCATACGTTTTAATTATAGATGAGATTAACCGAGGCAATGTTTCACAGATATTCGGTGAATTAATAACTCTTATTGAGGAAGGTAAACGGTTGGGAAATTCTGAAGAACTTGAAGTTATATTACCTTATAGTAAAGATAAGTTTAGTGTTCCCCCCAATCTCTATATCATCGGAACAATGAATACTGCTGACCGAAGTGTAGAAGCCTTAGATACTGCTTTAAGAAGGCGGTTTTGTTTTGAAGAAATGCTACCAAAGCCCGACCTGCTTATAGATAAGAATATTGGTGTAGTTAATTTAAAGGAACTGTTAATTACAATCAACAAAAGAATTGAAGTATTATTGGATAGAGATCATACCATTGGGCATTCTTATTTTATTAATTTAGAAACAGAACAAGATCTTAGAAGTGCCTTTAAAAATAACATTATCCCATTATTACAAGAATATTTTTACGGCGATTATGAGAAAATAGGAATGGTTATAGGAAATGGTTTTTTTGAAGTTACTGAAAAATATGATAAGAATATATTTGCAGAATTTCCTTCTCAAAATTTTCCTGAAGCAGGGAGCATTAATAGACTTAAAAAAATTGATAACGATTTTAATATTATCGATGCTTTAAACATTCTTCAAAAAAAGAGTAAAAGCGACAATGAGTAGAATTCAGGTTTTTGAACATAGCTTTTTATCCATCGGAGAGCAAGGTTTTGAAAAACGACATTTTAAAGCGTTATCAAGACTCAATGAATTACACAATTACAAATATTTTGATTTGAAACATAATGGTATTGTATTTAAACAATTTGTGGGTATAATTCAGATAGATAGTTTGACAATAGAAATTTTACCTAAAATTGACCGTTATGAAACAGAGAATATTACAAACAAAAACAAATGGCAAAAGGTTTTGATAGAAATGCTTCGCGTTACCCGAAAGTTGAAAATTAAGCAGGTAGGTCAGGCGAATGTTTCCAAACAGTCTATTCATCTTTTGGATATTTATTTTGAATGGTTTTTGAGCGAGGTACAACTGTTAATCCATCAAGGCTTAATCAAACAATATTATCAGCAGACAGGAAATGTCAAAGCATTAAAAGGTAAACTTGAATTTGCTGGTCATATTCAGAAAAATCTGGTTCATAAGGAGAGATTTTATACGATTCATCAAGTATATGATAAAGATCATCTGATTCATCAGATATTAGGTCAGGCATTGTATATTATTGAGCATCTTTCAAAGGGCAGCTATCTGTACAATAAATGCAAAACCCTACAGCTTGATTTTCCAGAAGTGAAAGCTATCAAAGCCAATGAAAATACATTCAGCAAAATTCCTAAATCCAGAAAGACGGCACCTTACCAAACTGCTTTGGCAATTGCCAGACCTATTATTTTGAATTACGCACCCAATATTTCCAGCGGATCAGAAAATATGCTTGCCTTACTTTTTGATATGAACAGTCTTTGGGAAGAATATGTTTTAATTAAATTAAAACATGCAGCAATGGAAAGTCAAAGCAGAATAGAAGTTTATGGACAGGATTCAAAGGCTTTTTGGAACGGAATTACGATTCGCCCTGATATCGTCTTGAAAAAGAATGATGAGGTTGCTTTGATAATTGATACCAAATGGAAGAATATTGATCAGTCTCAACCTTCAACTCATGACCTAAGGCAGATGTATGTTTATAATGAGTATTGGAAGAGTGAAAAAGCTCTTTTACTTTATCCTTCAAATGATGATAGTTTAGAGAGTTTTTTAAGTTTTGAGAAAATTACAGAAAATGAACATCATCAATGTGGTTCGGGTAAGATTTCTGTTTTGAACTCTTTTGGACAATTAGATGATACTATTGGAATTAAATTATTAAATATAATTAAGAAGTAGAATTACAATTCTATATAGTAATTTCATAAGGCTAATTACAGATATTTGCATAAAATAAAAACAGAAACCAAAAATAATTCGCTCCCTAATCCAACAGCTAAATTCTGTCAAGGTCAAGCCCTCCGGATTTTCAGAAAAACTTTTTACGTATAAAATCTACGCAAAAACTTTTTCCAAAAAACCTTGACAGAATACCACGCTCATTTTCAAAAGGCTTTCTTTTTTTCTTTTTTTTAAATTTTTTTTCTTCGTTTTCTTTTAGAAATATTTCAACTGAGAAATTTCAGACGCAAAGAGAAAGATAGATTCTTGGTTTGAATTCTAAAAACCTATTCAAATTTTGGACTTTTTACTTGCAGATTTGAGCAGAAATTTTTAGCTTTACTACGTAAAATTTAAATTAGGATTTTACCACTTTTTTGCAAATGTCCTATTTGAGGCCATTCACAGAGATGCTACAGCGAAAATCTTATCCATAAAGCGATGAGGAATTGGTACAAAATCCCTCACTTTCCGCTAGGTTAGAAACCAAAATAAGCTAAAAACGGTACCGCTCCAGTCTATTTGAGAATCACTGTAGAAGATAAGATAGCAGACATTGCTGCTAAAAGGTATATCGATCCAACTATGAACTTTTATATCCCATTGATCATCTGAAGGGGGATGAATTACTTAAATTTTTTAGAGCTTGTCCATCAATATCTTGAAAATCAGATGCTGAAAAATTTGAATTTTTATGCTTTGAATGGTAGAAAACAAGTGATTCTTCATTCAATCCTACATGATTTGCCCATCATTATTTCATCGCAAATAAAATAATCGTAATTTACTTTGAATTTGTTTTCTACAAATCGAAAACAGGTTAGCTTTCAAAAATGGTGGAATCGATTTCGAAGTTCCCTTACTCAGAGGTTACATTTTCAAGTTCTGCACTTTCTTTGAATTAGGTCTAAAAATAATCAAATTTTATCAAATTTCAGATGTCGTATTTTTTATAACGATCGATGATTGATAATCAATACTTTATATGTGATTTTCTTTTAATGAATATCGTAGAAAATCTGATAAATTATGTATTTTCGATATTTTTTGAAGATAATTTTTGTGAAAAATATAATATTTATTGAATTTAGTTTATACATTTGTACTGTTCAAAACAAAAACAGATGAATAACACAATTATTATTATTGTCATTTCTGTCATTATCGGATTCCGGTGGTGAGCGATGGCTTGTGATAATTTTTGAAATTGAAATACGACAGACCATTCTCATCACGAGAATGGTTTTTTTATTTAAAAACAAAACATTTAATAAATATAAAAACGATACAGAATGTATTACAATGATGACAGTATTCTCTTTTTTGATAGGGAATATGTGAAAGCTAAAGAAGCCAAAACCGACCTGTACGGTCAATCGTTACACTATGGATATGCTGTTTTCGAGGGAATTAAATCTTACAAAACAGTTAATGGGACTAAAATTTTCAAAGCAGAGGAACATTACGACAGACTTAGAAAATCTGCCGAAACGATGATGATGCCTTTTGATTATTCTACCGAAGAAATGGTAGAAGCAACTTACAAATTATTGGAAATTAATAATTTGAGCAATGCATACATCCGTCCATTGGTCATTTGTTCTCCGAATATGTCATTATCAAAAGGACAAAAAAGTTATCTTGTAATCGAAGTTTGGAATTGGGATAATGGTTATATGGCAAACAAAATGAGAATTATGACGTCTTCTTTTGAACGTCCGAATCCAAAAGCTTTCAAAGTTGAAGCAAAAGTAAGCGGTCACTATGTTAATTCTATTTTAGCTTGCCAGGAAGCAAAAGACAAAGGTTTTGATGAAGCGTTGGTTCTTGATGCTGAAGGAAATGTAGCAGAAAGTTCAGGAGCCAATATCTTCTTTGAAAAAGACGGCAAACTTTTTACACCTGCAAAAGGAAGTATTCTTCCGGGAATCACAAGAGCTACAGTTTTTGAAATCTGTGATAATCTGGGAATCCCTTACGAAGAAAAATTCTTCAAACCGGAAGAAATGCACGGTGCAGATGCAGGTTTTTTCTGCGGTACAGCGGCGGAAATTGTAGCATTGGATTCTCTTGATAACATTCCTTTCAAACTGAACTGGGAAGAAAGCTTAGCATCTAAAATTCAGACAGCTTATCGTCATTTAGTGTTAGAACAAGATTATTCTTATTTAAAAAATAAAAATTTAATTCTCGAAAAATAATCAAAAAAGTCCCAAAGGGACGTCCTATTACAGGATAGGATGAAGTCCTATCATCAAAAAAAATAAAATATGTCAGAAAATTTAAACAAATATTCTAAAACCCTCACAAAAGACCCCACGCAGCCGGCAACTCAGGCGATGTTTTACGGGATTGGTTTTCAAAAAGAGGATTTCGACAAAGCACAGATTGGAATTGCAAGTATGGGTTATGACGGAAATACCTGTAATATGCACCTCAATGGTCTTGCGGAGATTGTAAAACAAGGTGTTAAAGAACAAAATCTTGTTGGATTAATGTTCCACACCATCGGAATCAGCGACGGAATGACCAACGGAACAGACGGAATGCGTTATTCCCTCGTAAGTCGCGATATCATTGCAGATTCCATCGAAGCGGTTTGCGCAGGACAATATTATGATGGATTGATTACAGTTCCCGGTTGCGACAAAAATATGCCGGGTTCTCTTATAGCAATGGCACGCCTTGACCGACCTTCGATAATGGTTTATGGCGGAAGTATTGCGCCGGGACATTACAAAGGCGAAGATTTGAACATCGTTTCAGCTTTCGAAGCGTTGGGAAATAAAATCGCAGGTAAAATTTCCGAAGAAGATTTCCAGGGTGTGATTCAGAATTCCTGCCCAAGTGCAGGAGCTTGTGGCGGAATGTACACAGCCAATACGATGGCTTCCGCAATCGAAGCGCTTGGAATGAGTTTGCCTTATTCCTCGTCTTACCCGGCTCTCAGTCGTGAAAAAAAAGAAGAATGTCAGTTTGCCGGGCATTACATTAAAATTCTTTTAGAAAAAGACATTAAACCATCTGATATTATGACGCCAAAAGCTTTCGAAAATGCTTTGAGGCTGATTATGATTCTGGGTGGAAGTACCAATGCGGTTCTCCATTTTATAGCCATTGCAAAATCCATCGGATACGATTTGACTTTAGATGATTTTCAGAGAATCAGCGACGAAACACCATTTTTAGCCGACCTTAAACCAAGTGGTAAATATCTGATGGAAGACCTTCACAAAGTAGGCGGAGTTCCAGCCGTGATGAAATATCTATTGGATTTAGGCTTGCTTCACGGTGATTGTTTGACGGTTACGGGAAAAACCATTGCGGAAAATCTGGAACACGTCACTTCAATTATTGACAGACAGCAAAACATCATTCACGATATCAAAAATCCAATCAAAGAAACCGGACACATCAGAATTATGTACGGAAATCTTGCCGAGAAAGGTTCTGTTGCAAAAATCACAGGAAAAGAAGGCGCTTATTTCAAAGGAACGGCGATTGTTTTTGACGGAGAAAAAGAATTCATCAAAGGTATCGAAGATAAAAAAATTAATGAAGGAAACGTCGTGGTTATTAAAAACGAAGGCCCAAAAGGCGCACCCGGAATGCCGGAAATGCTGAAACCGACTTCCGCTTTGATGGGTTCAGGCTTAGGTAAAAATGTCGCATTGATTACCGACGGAAGATTTTCCGGAGGAACGCACGGTTTCGTTGTTGGTCACATCACGCCGGAAGCTTTTGCCGGAGGATTGATTGGCTTAATTAAAGATGGAGATGTGATTGAATTGGATGCTGAAAAAAATACCATCCACGCATTGCTGTCAGACGATGAAATCGCCAAAAGAAAGGCTGAGTTCCAACAACCGGAATACAAAGTGAAAAGCGGTGTGTTGTACAAATACGCCAAATCTGTAGCAGATGCCTCACAAGGCTGTGTCACCGATTTGTAAAATATATTATTTGGGGCAGCTATTTCCGTCTTCCACTCCCGCTTTTTTGCGAACGAAGTGAAGCAATAAGTTGAACTATTAGGAATCGCAAAAAGAGCTCCGTTCAAGCCGGGCTGCAATCGTATTGCGTTCCAAAATTAATGTTTTAAAAAAATCTGGAGGATTTAATATAAATGTGGAGGTGAAATTTGAAAACAGGATAAAAACTCAAAACGAATCCGAAGGATTCAATAGGAATAGCCGTAGGTGAAACCTATGGAACGGATATAAACCCAAACAAATCAGAACCCGAAGGGTTCAATTTTAAACTGAAAAATATTAAAAATGAATAATACCATTTTACAAGTAGAAAACACAGAATTAGAACAGCCAAAATCGATAGAAATATCCGGTTCCAAAGCCGTTTTAGAAGCTCTGTTGCAGGAAAATGTAGACACGGTTTTCGGTTATCCCGGTGGTGCAATTATGCCGATTTATGATGCTTTGTACGACTATTCCGAAAAACTGAAACATATTTTGGTTCGTCACGAGCAAGGCGCAATTCACGCTGCACAGGGATTTGCCAGAACTTCCGGAAAAACGGGGGTTGTATTTGCAACCAGTGGTCCGGGAGCAACCAATCTGGTGACAGGTTTAGCGGATGCAATGATAGACAGCAATCCGATTGTCTGTATTACAGGTCAGGTTTTCGCCTCACTTTTGGGAACGGATGCTTTCCAGGAAACCGATGTCATCAATATCACAACGCCGGTTACAAAATGGAATTATCAGGTAACCGATGCAACCGAAATCCCGGAAGCGATTGCGAAAGCTTTTCATATCGCAAGTACGGGTCGACCAGGTCCGGTTTTGATTGATATTACCAAAAATGCCCAGTTGCAATTATTCGAATATTCGGGGTATAAAAAATGCAATCATATCAGAAGTTACCGCCCGGAGCCGGAAATCAGAAATGAATATATCGAACAGGCTGCAGAATTGATTAATCAGGCAAAAAAGCCATTTGTTCTTTTTGGACAAGGGGTGATTTTGGGAAAAGCCGAAGAAGAATTCAAAGCATTTATTGAAAAAATCAATCTTCCTGCGGCAGCAACTGTAATGGGATTGAGTGCGCTTCCAACCAGCCACAAGTTACACGTCGGAATGCTGGGAATGCACGGCAATTACGCACCCAATGTAATGACCAACGAATGTGATGTTCTGATTGCGGTCGGAATGCGTTTCGATGACAGGGTTACAGGTCGTTTGGATAAATATGCAAAACAGGCGAAAATAATTCATCTTGATATTGACCCGGCCGAAATTGATAAAAATGTGAAGACCACCGTTCCGGTTTGGGGAAATTGTAAAAAGACACTTCCGATGCTGACGGCGCTTCTCAAAGAAAACGACCATTCACTTTGGTTGGAAAAATTCCGTAAGTTGGAAAAAGAAGAAATCAAAGAGGTCATTCAAAATGAACTTAATCCAACCACCGATGTAATGACAATGGGAGAAGTCATCAAAGTTCTGAATGAGCTGACAAATGGCGATGCCATTATAACGACCGATGTTGGTCAACATCAGATGGTTGCCTGTCGTTATGCAAATTTCAATAATTCTAAATCCAGCGTAACCTCAGGCGGATTGGGAACAATGGGATTTGGTTTGCCGGCGGCAATCGGCGCTTGGTATGGCGCACCGGAAAAAACAGTGGTTGCAATCATTGGAGATGGCGGATTCCAGATGACATTGCAGGAATTAGGAACCATTATGCAGTTTGGAGCGAAGGTCAAAATCCTGATTCTAAACAATGAATTCCTCGGAATGGTAAGACAATGGCAACAGCTGTTCCACGACAGGCGTTACTCTTTTGTAAATATCACGAGCCCGGATTTCGTAGCCGTTGCGAAAGGTTATTACATCGACGGACAAAAAATATCAGAAAGGAAAGACCTCAAAACAGCTTTGGAAACAATGCTTAATCACGATGGAGCTTATCTTTTGGAAGTAATGGTGGGAAAAGAAAATAACGTTTTTCCAATGGTAGCGCAGGGTACTTCGGTATCAGAAATTCGCCTGAAATAAATTTTCAATAGGGTCCTGAAAGGACGATTTAATAAATGATAGGATGAAAATCCTATCAAAACCCGAAGGGTTTAATATGAATAGCCGTAGGTGCAACCTATGGAACATAAAATCAACATTCCACAGAACCCGAAGGGTTCAATATCATTCCAATAATGGAAAATTTTGAAAAAACAATGGAAAAACAAGAATTTACCATCACATTATACACCGAAAATTCTGTTGGATTAATTGGCAGAATTTCAGGGATTTTTTCACGAAGAAAAATCAATATCGAGAGTCTTAATACATCTCCTTCCGAGGTGGAAGGCATTCACAGATTCACAATTCTCATTAATGAAACCGAAGAAGTCGTAAGAAAACTTTGCCGTCAGCTGGAAAAACAAATCGACATTCTGAAAGCTTATTTCAATACAGATGATGAGATTGTCTGGCAGGAACAGGCACTTTACAAAGTCCCCGCAAATGTGGTGACAGAAAAGGTCTATGTAGAACGATTGCTTCGTCAGTATGGCGCATCTACAGTTGTGATTCGTCAGGATTACATCGTTTTTGAAACGGCAGGACATCGGGAAGAAATCGACCGGTTAACTGAAGAGCTCAACAAATACGGACTCATCGAATTCGTGCGTGGAGCAAGAATCGCTATCATCAAAAACAGCGCAGGAATCCACGAAAAAGTCCTCGAGTTTGAAAAAAGAGAACCATCTCCCGAACTTATTGAAAACGAATATCTCGATAAAAGAGACGATGTTTTCACAATGTAAATAAACAATCAAACTTTGTTGAGCGTAAGCGCCTTTATCTCAAAGTTTTTATTGAATTCAAAGAAATCGATGAATCTTCGATTTGTGAACTTAAAAACATTCAATTGTTAAAAAACCTTTGTGCGCTTTGTGTTCAAAAATAAAATAAAATCAATTATCAATAATCATTTATCAATTATATTATAATGGCAAATTATTTCAATACCTTATCACTGAGAGACCAGTTGCATCAGTTAGGACAGGCGGAATTTATGGACAGTTCAGAGTTTTCTGATGGCGTTTCTGCATTGAAAGGAAAGAAAATCGTAGTGGTTGGTTGCGGCGCTCAGGGGCTGAATCAAGGTCTGAATCTCAGAGACAGCGGACTGGACGTTTCTTACGCATTGCGTCAGGAAGCTATCGACCAAAAGAGAGATTCGTGGAAAAACGCAACCGAAAATAATTTCAAAGTCGGAACTTACGAAGAACTGATTCCCACTGCGGATTTGGTCATCAATTTAACGCCTGACAAGCAACACACTTCGGTAATCAATGCGGTTCAGCCTTTGATGAAACAGGGTGCGACTTTGTCCTATTCACACGGTTTCAATATCGTGGAAGAAGGGATGCAGATTCGTAAAGATTTGACGGTGATTATGGTCGCTCCAAAATGCCCAGGTTCCGAAGTTCGTGCCGAATATCTGCGAGGTTTCGGTGTTCCGACGCTGATTGCCGTTCATCCTGAAAATGACCCTCAAGGAAAAGGCTGGGCAGAAGCAAAAGCATATTGTGTAGGAACAGGCGGTCACAAAGCCGGTGTTTTGAAATCCTCTTTCGTGGCAGAAGTGAAGTCCGATTTGATGGGAGAACAGACGATTTTGTGCGGACTTTTGCAGACAGGTTCTATTCTTTCGTTTGACAAAATGGTCGAAAAAGGAATTGATGCAGGTTACGCTTCCAAATTGGTTCAATACGGTATTGAGGTCATCACAGAAGCCTTGAAACACGGCGGTGTAAGCGGAATGCTGGACAGACTTTCTAACCCTGCGAAACTAAAAGCCTTTGAGTTGTCAGAAAAACTGAAAGATATTATGCGCCCGCTTTTCCAGAAACATCAGGACGATATCATCTCCGGCGAATTTTCCAAAACAATGATGGAAGACTGGGCAAACGGCGATGCCAATCTTTTGAAATGGCGTGCAGAAACAGGAGAAACCGCTTTCGAGAAAACACCTGTAAGCGATGTGAAAATCGAGGAGCAGGAATATTTTGACAATTATCTTTTGATGTCGGCCTTCATCAGAGCGGGTGTTGAATTAGCGTTTGAAACGATGGTTGAAGCCGGAATCAAGCCGGAATCCGCTTATTACGAATCGCTTCACGAAACCCCTTTGATTGCCAATACCATCGCACGAAAAAAACTGTTCGAGATGAATCGTGTGATTTCCGACACTGCAGAATACGGCTGTTACCTGTTCGACCAGGCTTGCAAACCTTTGCTGGCAGATTTTATGAAGTCGGTGGATACGGATTTGGTTGGAAAAGACTTCAACGAAGGCAAAAAAACTTCGGTTGACAACGCTCAATTGGTTTATGTGAACGATGTTTTGAGAAATCATCCGGTAGAAATTGTCGGCAGAAAACTGCGCTCTGCAATGACGGCGATGAAGTCTATCAAAACAGTATAAAATATTTATTTGGGCGCCTTTATCCGTCTTCCACTCCCGCTGTTATTGCGAGGAACGAAGCAATCTCCAGTAGATCCAGATTGCTTCGTTCCTCGCAATGACGAGCTCCGTTCAAGCCGGGGCACGTTAAAACCAACAGCATTTTTGTCATTTCGTAGAAATCTCAGCAATAATTTAAAATACTAAGTTTAGATTCCTACGGAAATCAGAGATTCGAAGAAGTCAATGACAAATTATATGCAAAACCTTTTATAAGCGAAGCGGCTTTGTGAACTTAAAGCAGTTAGTTAATAAAAAATCTTTGTGCACTTTGTGTTCAAAATTGATTCAAAAAACTTAAAAAATGTCAACCCCAATCATCCACATTTCAAACCTGAATTTCCAGTATGACAAACTCATGCTGAACCATTTCGACTGGGAAATATCTTCCGGGGAATGCTGGATGTTAGGCGGATTAAGCGGAAGCGGGAAAACAACCTTAGCCAAAATCATTTCCGGAGAAATCAAAAATTTTGAAGGAAAAGTTGAGGTCAATTTTAATGAAAATTTAAACTTGAAGAGGAAAGTTCTGTACGTTTCCAATTGGTTTCAGTTCACTAATCTGGAAGGCGACCGCAATTTTTATTATCAACAGCGATATAATCAATTTGCTAAAAATGATACACTCACTGTTTTTGCAGAGCTTAATCATTTTGGAAAAGAAGAAAATCTGGATTTCAGAATATTAGAATCCTATTTAGAACCGTTTGGATTTGAAAATTTTAAAAATCAGCAATTGATAGAATTGTCAAGCGGCGAACACAAGAAATTACAATTACTGAAAGCACTTTGGCTAAAACCTCAGGTTCTGATTATCGACCAGCCTTACACAGGATTGGATACCAAATCGAGACAGTTTTTGAATCAGGCTTTTGATAATTTAATTCAGGAAAATGTCACATTGATTTTGATAAATAACGATGAAGAATATCCTGAAAGTGTTCAGTATTTTGTAGAAATAGAAAACGGAAAATTAGTTCACAGAAACTCTCCAAAAGAATTTTCCAAAGGAGAAGAAAGAACGCCAAAATCGCTTCCTTTTTTCCTTCAAGACAATCAGGAAAACGAACAGGAAAGTCTCATCAAACTGGAAAATATCAATATCTCTTATGGTGAAAAACAAGTACTGAGAAATATCGATTGGGAAGTCAATTCCGGTGAGCAATGGCTGTTGCAGGGTCACAATGGCTCGGGAAAATCAACATTGCTCAGTTTGTTAAATGGTGACCATCCTCAGGCTTATGCCAATGAGATTTATCTTTTCGGACAAAAGCGGGGAAGCGGGGAAAGTATCTGGGACATCAAAGAAAAAATCGGAATGATTTCGCCTGAGTTGCATTGGTATTTCGATATGAATGCGAATGTCGGACAAACCATTGCTTCCGGTTTTTTTGATTCGATGTCGTTGTTTCAGAAACTGAGTTTTAGTCAGCAACAACAATTGGAGCAGATGCTGCATTTCTTCGATTTGAAAGATGATAAAAATAAGAAGTTAAATACTTTACCGCTTGGGAAACAACGTTTGGCTTTACTCGCAAGAACATTGATTAAAAAACCAAAGCTTTTGATTCTGGATGAGCCTTGTCAGGGAATGGACAACGAACAGACACAATATTTTAATCAGGTCATTGATGATTTGGCAGGCCAGGGACAATCGTTGATTTACGTTGGGCATTTTGAATCTCAATTACCAAAAAAACTCAGTCACAAACTCGTTCTGGAAAACGGAAAAATTAATAGTTCATTTGAATTATTAAAACATTAAGGAATTAAGAACTTAATATTCTTAAATTAAATTGATTTATCAATTTCTTAAAAATAGAATATCAAATAAAGATAAATCTAAACTTCTTAATGTTTCAAAAAATTCAGAATAAACAAGTTTATTTTGATTAAGAAAATTAAGTAAAACAAGTGATTAAAACTAAAATCAAAGAATCTGTAATTATAAATGAAGATGAATGAAACGATGATATTTCCAACATTGGAAGCGGTAAAAGACGCCCGGAAAAGTATAGAGAATGTGGTGAATTACACACCATTGCAATACAATGCCCGCTTGTCAGATAAATTTGGAGCCAATATTTTTCTCAAAAGAGAAGACCTGCAACCTGTGAGGTCGTATAAATTGCGCGGGGCTTACAATAAAATCAAAAGTCTTTACAATGAAGGCAAAACTTCGGACGGAATAGTCTGTGCAAGCGCCGGAAATCACGCTCAGGGAGTGGCTTTTTCCTGTAAACAGCTTCAGATTAAGGGAACGATTTTTATGCCTGTGACAACTCCGAAACAAAAGCTGGAACAGGTAGAAATGTTTGGCGGAAACTTTGCCGAAATCAAGTTGGTCGGCGATACTTTCGATGCTTCAAAAAATGCAGCCTTGGAATTTGCGCAAACTTCGGGAGCAGCTTTTATTCATCCTTTTGATGATGTTCAGATTATTGAAGGACAGGCGACTTTGGCACTGGAAATTTTAGAACAACAAAAAGAAAATATAGATTTTGTTTTCATTCCGATTGGCGGTGGTGGTTTGGCTTCGGGAATTTCTACTGTTTTTAAAGAATTATCAAAAGAAACGCTATTGATTGGAGTTGAACCAAAAGGAGCACCTTCTATGAAAACCTCCATCGATAATAATCTCAATACAGAATTGCAGGAAGTTGATGGTTTTGTAGATGGAGCAGCGGTAAAAAGAGTAGGGGATTTGACTTTTGAGATTTGCAGAAATGCGCTTGCAGATTGCATTCCTGTGGATGAAGGGAAGATTTGTGATACGATTCTTCAACTCTATAACAAAGATGCAATTGTTTTGGAACCTGCCGGAGCGTTGTCTATTTCAGCTTTAGAAGAATATCGAAATCAGATTAAAGGTAAAAATGTGGTCTGCATCGTCAGCGGAAGCAACAATGATATTACCAGAATGGAGGAAATCAAAGAACGCGCTTTGCTTTACAATGGTTTGAAACATTATTTTATGGTAAAATTTCCGCAGCGTCCCGGTTCTCTGAAAGATTTTGTTCTGAATGTTTTGGGAGAAAATGACGATATCACCCATTTCGAATACACCAAGAAAAACTCAAGAGAAACTGCGCTGGCAATCGTCGGCATAGAGCTTTCCAGCATTTCTGATTTTAATGGCCTGAGACAGAGAATGCAAAACCTTGGTTATTTTGAATCCTATCTTAATGATAATCCTGATGTGCTGAATATGATGGTTTGAGCGTAATTGTTTGATTTTTGTAAGAATTTGTTTTGATTTTGTTAACCCATGATTTTTATTGCGTTCTACCTTTGTACTATAAAAAAGTTTAAAAATTATGAACACAAAAAAAGTATGGTTTATAACAGGAGCATCTAAAGGATTGGGACTTTCATTAGCGGAAAAACTCCTTGAAAAAGGCTATAAAGTAGCGGCAACAAGCCGAAAATCTCAGGGCTTAATTGATGCCGTTGGAAATTTTAATGAGCAAAAATTTTTACCGCTGGAAGTTAATTTGACAAGTGAAAAATCTATCAGTGAGGCTGTTGAAAAAGCGGTTGCTCACTTCGGAAAAATAGATGTCTTGGTAAACAATGCAGGTTATGGGATTGGTGGAGCTGTGGAAGAATTAAATCAAAGAGAAATCAAAGACAGCTTTGATATAAACGTATTGGCTGTTATCAAAACAATGCAATCGATAATGCCTTATTTCAAGGAGCAAAAATCGGGAAATATCATCAATATTTCTTCTATTGCAGGGTTTGCTCCGGGAATCGGTTGGGCAATGTATGCTGCAACAAAATATGCGGTAATGGGAATTTCCGAAGTCATGGCAGAAGATGTAAAAGAGTTTGGTGTAAAAGTGACGGTAGTTGCACCAGGGGCCTTCCGGACTGAGTTTTTACAAGACAGTTCCCTTGTTTTTGCTAAAGAGAAAATCGAAGGTTATAATGCAATCAGAGCTTCACACGAGAAATACACTACAATGAACGGAACACAAATCGGTAATCCCGAAAAGCTGGCTCAGGTTCTTATCGATCTGGCAGAAAACCCGAATCCGCCTGTTCGTCTATATGTCGGAAGCGATGCCTATACCCGTGCAAAAGAAAAAATCCGTTTACTTTCAAAAGAATTGGAAAGCAATAAAGAAATTTCTTTTTCTACTGATTTTTAGTAATATTTCAGGCGAAAATTAAAGCGTTGTCATTATAAATAGACGGCGCTTTTGTTTGATTTTCGTACATTTATCAAATGGAAAAAATGCAGTCACTGGAAGAATTTTACCGCTCAAAATTTAACCAAATTCCTGAAAATATCAGAAATGGAGTAGGGCATTTTAATGTTTTCACAATAGATGAATATATCGGTAAAAGCACTAAACCTGTAGTCTATAGCCGGAAAGATTATTTTAAAATCACCCTGATTATTGGTAAAAACAGGATCCATTATGCAGATAAGGTCATTGATATTCAAAAGCATGCGTTATTTTTTACCAATCCCCAGATTCCGTACAAATTTGAATGGATTGACGATCATAAATCAGGATTTTTTTGTGTCTTCACACCTGCTTTTTTTCATCATTTCGGAAACCTGAATGACTATGAAGTTTTTAAACCTAATGCAGTACCTGTTTTTGAACTGACAGATGAACAACTGAATGATGTAACGCAGATTTTCAGGAAAATGCAGGCTGAAATTGGTTCTGATTATGTACATAAATATGACCTCCTAAGAAACCTGGTATTTGACTTGCTGCATTATACACTCAAAATGAAACCGGCTTCAAAAGCTGAAAAACAACAGGCTAACGCTTCTCAGAGGATCACCCATCTGTTCCTGGAGCTTTTAGAGCGTCAATTTCCCATTGAAGATGTGAGACAACGGATACACTTTCGGTCGCCCTCGGAATTTGCCGGTCAGCTCTCTGTTCATGTTAATCACCTTAACAGAGCTGTGAAGGAAATTACTGAAAAAACAACTTCCGAAATTATTACCGAACGGCTGTTACAAGAAGCAAAAATTTTACTCAAACATACCGAATGGAACGTTTCGGAAATTGCCTATTCACTTGGATTTAAGGAGGCTACACATTTTAATAATTTTTTCAAAAAAAATATGCAGATTACCCCGATCAGATTTCGGGAAATGGTATGATCCTCTCTTTTAAGTATTTGCTGAATTCTTTTAAACATTATTTATTGTCATTCATACGATAAATATGAGTGACCACGCCGTTTGCGATTATATTTGATTGAATAAGAAGATCAAAGCCCAGTCCTGTATATATTTTTTCTAACGTTTCTTTGGCATCTAACAAAAACATGTCTGCAATCACAGTGTCTCCCGGAAATACGATATCTGTTTCTAAGAATGTCTGATTGACAATTAATTCCCGGTTATCATATGGAAATCTAATGATTGCTCTGAAACCCGAGGATACAGGCGTTACAATACCACCGTCTTCCGTTGAAAGATAGGTAAGTGTTGCTTTGAAATGGGGTCTTTTTTCCATTTTTTAATTTATCGTTAAAAATTAACAAATCCTGAGCCGCTTTGATGATCAATGGAATGAATCATATATAGAAATCTTAAAATTTACAATACATTTCTTCCCATCTTTTAATCAATGCCACACGATGTTTTGTATATCGAGGAGTTAAAAAAACATTAGACCAATCATCATAATTGTCATAAAAGAATTTCAGGAAGAAAATATGAAAAGTAATGCCTAAATAAGGAATGGCTTGTAATTCATCGTTAGTTAAAGGCCGCTGCTGCTGATAGGCATTTAGGAAGACATTGAAATCTTTTTCTGCCTGTTCGGCTGAAATTAAGTTATTAAATTGGTGAAAGAAATAATGGTTGAAAAATGACATTAAATCGTTGATAAGGTAGCCTTCTCCAGCAAAATCGAAATCAAAAAACGTGATTTTCCGCTGCTCATCAAAATGAAAATTCTTAGGGAAGAAATCATAATGACAATAGCCATAGCTGAATTTTGAGGTATCGAAATCTTTAAACTTTTCAACTACTTTTCCTGAGATATTATACAAATATTCATATTCTTCTTTCATTTCTGAAAAATGGGGTTTTAGATCTTTTAAGGGCTCAAACAAAGTGGTTTCAAAATTCCATAACGGTCTGGGATTGTTCAGTTTTATTGATGATGTGGTTTGATGTAATTTAGCCATATCATGTCCCAACTGAATAAGGTGTTGATCCGTGAGATCTACAATCACTTTCCCCTCAGCAAAAGAAAATAATACACCATTTCGTATGCCCTCAATGGCATTAAGCTGTTGAACCTGTTTTCCTTCTATATCCTTAATCGGATAGGCAACTGAATTTCCACTTGTTCTTAAAATGTTGAGCAGTTCTACCTCAGCTTCAATTTCGCTGCGTTTACGGTGAGCATCACGGTAAATTTTAAAAATATATTTTCGATCTAGAGTTTCAACAATATATGTATCGCTTACATTTCTGATAAGTAATCGGCATGTTGTGGAATGGTCTAACCGATATTTTGTAATTAAATAATCCTTTAAAGCTGTAGCGGATAACGTAGAATATTGTGCGGGAAAGAAATTCTGCATGGAAATAGCGTTTGGGATGCCAAATATAAGTTTTTAAGGTGAAAACTGCATGGAGAACTGATTAGAATAGAAATTAAATTGTAAGTAACAGCTATTGTTAAAGAATCCTATATTGAAAGTTGAATAAAGTACAGGATTGTGCGAAGCTTTAAAACAGAATTAGATTCTTTATTTTAAAATTAATAATCATCTTTTACTGAGATTTAAATTAAACTAAAAAAGATCGTTATTTTTATACTGAATTAAAATGTCAAGATGGATAATGATTTCGTTTATTTAGATTACAATGCAACAACTCCTGTCGATCCAAGAATACTCGATGAAATGTTGCCTTTTTTCAATCAATTATATGCAAATTCAGGAAGTGCTCACCTTTTCGGGCTTACTGTGAAAGAGTCGGTTGAAAATGCAGCAGAAGAAGTTGCAGAACTTATCGGAGCGCATCCTAAAGAAATTACTTTCACATCGGGCGCAACAGAATCTGTAAATCTTGCACTAAAAGGATTTAAGGCAAATAAAAACCACATTATTACAATTACCACAGAGCATAAGGCAGTTTTAGATACCTGTTTGCAACTTGAAAAAGACGGATTTCAAATTGATTATTTACGTGTTGATCATTTGGGGAATATCAATCTTTCTGAATTGGGATCTCTGATCAATGAAAGAACTTTGATGGTTTGTATCATGTTCGTTAACAATGAAACAGGAGTCATTCACCCAATAAAAGAAATCGCTGAATTAGCCCATCGAAACGGCTGTTATTTTTTTTGTGATGCAACACAGGCTGTAGGAAAAATCCCGATTAATGTAAAAACATTACATATTGATATGATGGCTTTTTCAGCACATAAATTTTACGGGCCGAAAGGAGTAGGGGTACTTTATATTTCTTCTGACATTAAAAATAAGATACAGCCACAAATTCAGGGCGGTGGGCAACAGAATAATCTGAGAAGCGGTACTTTAAATGTTCCGGGAATTGTCGGAATGGGAAAAGCCGCTCAGATCGCAGTTGAGGAAATGGAAGTAGATGCTCAAAAAGCTAAAAAATTAAGAGATCAACTTGAAAACGAACTGTTAAAAATTCCTCAAACATCTATTAACGGAGATCATTCAGCAAGAATTTTCAATACCACAAATATCTGCTTTGAAGGGATCAATTCCGAAGAATTAATTATTTCTTTAGGGAATATCTGTGTTTCAAGTGGTTCTGCCTGCAATGCAGTCACTACTAAACCCTCTCACGTTCTTCAGGCAATGGGAATGAGCGATCAAGATGCGTTGTCTTCAATACGATTCAGCATAGGGAAATACACCACACTTTCAGAGATTGAACTAGCCGTGGAAAAAATACAGAAAGCAGTACTTCAGCTGAGAAATGGAAACTAATGGCCATCACCTTTTTTTACGGAAAACACATGTAAAACCTGCGGAAACAGAGCCTGGAAATATTCCTTTACAGCACCAGTGGATCCTGGGAAGGTTAAAATCAGCATATCATTAGAAAAGCCGGCTATTCCCCGTGAAAGCATGGAGGTTTTTATCCGATCCTGCCCATAGTTTCTGGCCGTTTCCATAATTCCCGGAATTTCTTTCGTAATAAACGGTAAAACCGCTTCCGGAGTAACATCCCGATCGGAAAGTCCTGTTCCGCCCGTAAAAATAAGAAGATTACAGCCTTTATTTTTTAAAAGTTCTATCTTTTCCTGAATCGCAGAAATATCATCTGGAACAACTGAATAATTAACGTCAGCAATTCCCTGATTTTTAAGAGATTCAACCAAAAATTTTCCGGAAGTATCATTTTTAAGTCCCTGAGAAACAGTATCACTGCACACCACTACCGCTGCTGTAAGATGTTCAGCTTCTATATTTTTCTGACTGCTTTTTCCGCCCTGCTTTTCTAAAAGCCTGATGTTGGAGATTTCTACGTTTTTATCAATGGGCTTCAGCATATCATAGATCACCAAAGCGGCTACGGAAGCTCCATGCATGGCTTCGACCTCTACGCCGGTCTTGTAGATGGTATGAACCTCAACAGTGATGTTAATATGTAAACCGCTCATTTCATAATTAATGGCAGCATATTCTACAGGCAAAGGATGGCAATCCGGAATAACATCGCTTGTTTTTTTGATCGCCAATAAAGAGGAAGCTCTCGCAAATTCCAGAACATTACCTTTCGGAACTGTTCCGTTTTGAACAGCTTCTATTGTTGAAATGTCCGAAGTTTTTATGGTTGCAGCCGCAATTGCCTTTCGCAGCGTAAAAGTTTTAAAAGTAATATCTACCATGGTTTATTGGTTTATTTTCCATTGATGCGTTTCATCTTCAAAGATTTCTTTGCCCCAGATCGGAAGTTCGTTTTTGATACGTTCAACTACTTCATTGCAGGCAAGTGTCGCTTGTTTTCGATGTTTGGATGAGGTGAATACAAAAAGGCAGATTTCCCCTGTATGAACGATACCCAAGCTGTGATGAATATGCATGCAGCTAAGGTTATATTTTGCAAAAATCTCTTCGCGTATCGTTGCCATTTGAGTCAGTGCTAAATCTTCGTACGCTGTATATTCAATGGCTTTAACAGTTTTATTGCCAATTTCATCTGCCCGGATCTGGCCCAGAAAAATCTGATGCGCTCCGATTTCAGTTTTCGTGGAATGTTTTGTAATACTTTCCGCGATGAATAAAGGGGAGATAGGAGAGTCCTGAAATATATTTTTAATCTTGCTCATTAATTTTTTTATTTAAATGATTGATCCCGCCTTCCAGATGGCTAATCTTGTATTCCGCTCCTAAAATTTCCTGCAAAATTTTCGCTGCGGTAATACTTCTTTTACCGGATTGACAGACAACAATAATATTTCGATTATGGATCTGACTGAGATTTTCCTTTAATTGATATAAAGGTATCGAAATATACGGAAGATCAAGCTTTGGATTTTCATCAGGTTCACGAACATCAATAATGACTGTATCATGAAGTTGTGCTGTTTTTTTAAATTCTGAAGGTGAAATATTCTTAATTCCATCATATTCAATTCCGCAGTGAAGCTGATAATTCATATTCTCAAATTCTTCTACACTTGAAGGAATATTTTTATCGGTTAAATTCATTGAAGGAATTTCAAATACAGCAGTCTGATAATTCAGGATATTAATGGTCATTAATTTATTGATCAATGGTTCTCCGATTCCTGTAATTAATTTAATCGCTTCGGCAGCCTGAATAGTTCCTATCACTCCTGGTAAAACGCCCAAAACTCCGGCATCATTACAATCCGGAACTTCTCCCGGTTCTGGAGGTTCAGGAAAAAGATGTCTGTAATGGGTGACAGATTCATCTTTATTTTTGACATTAAAAACAGCGACCTGACCTTCATACTGATAAATTGCCCCGAATATCAGGGGTTTTTGTAAAATCCTGCACACATCGTCAAGCAGATAGCGTGTCGGGAAATTGTCTGTGCAGTCAATAATTATATCATAATTGGATATGATCTTAACGGCATTTTTTGTAGCAATTCTTTCAGGAATCATGCTGGATTTTACTTCGGGATTCATTACATTCAGCCTTTCAAAAGCAGTTTCGGTTTTCAGTTTCCCGATGTCATTAGGATTATAGAGAATCTGTCTGTGTAAATTGCTTAATGAAACCCGGTCATCATCCACAATGCCTATATTGCCGACACCGGCTGCAGTCAGATATTGGAGAACCGGACATCCTAAACCGCCGGCTCCGATCACTAAAACCCTTGCTGAGACAAGTTTTTTCTGAGCTTCAATCCCGAAACCCTGCAATTTGATTTGTCTGTCGTATCGTTCTAAATTTAGCATAATTTATCCTCCTGAATAAGGTGGCATTAAAGCTACCACGTCGTTGTTTTGTAAAGCTTTGTTTTCTGAAATAATTTTTTGGTTGACCGCACTTCTTACTTTCAAATCTTTCAACTGAGGAAATTTTTCAGTCAGCTGACTAAGCAATTCATCAGTATTTTCGGATTCAATTTCAAAATCCGGACCTAAAATCTCTTTCAGTCTGCCAAAGCTTATTATTTTTACAGTACTCATTCATTTACTTTTTTAGCTGCATTGTATTATCTTCCGTTATTTTAAATAGTGCTTGATATTAATTTATAGGAAGCCATCAAAAGTACAACAGCAAGTACATATTTCAGACCGTTTTGATTGAGTTTTTTTGAAGCTAAATAAGCACCAAGCAATCCTCCTGCAAACGCACAGATGATGTACATCCACATATCGCTTGTAAAGGAAATTTCTTTTGTAAGCATTCCTCCCAAACCTGCTATGGAATTAACAAAAATAAAGGCTGCACTGATTGCCGCCGTCTGTTTCTGGTTCGTCCATTTCAATAAAATAAGAACCGGAGATAATAAAATTCCTCCACCAATACCGATCATCCCTGATAATAAACCAATAACACCTCCGAATAGCAAGGATAAATAGATTTTGGGCTCTTTCAGTTCACTGTCATCCGGACTTTTAAAAAAGAAAAAACGAAAAACCGGAAAAAGTAGTAAAATGCCTAAAATACGTTTGTAAAGGGTATCCTCAACATGAATCATTCCTCCTACAAAAGCCAGAGGAATAGACGCCAGAGCAATCGGAATAAAAATGCGGAGTTTAAAATGTCCTCCACGATAATATTGAACAAAAGAAGTGAGTGATACAAACAGATTAAGCACAAGAGCGGTTGGCTTCATTTCTTTGGGCGCTATTCCGTATAGAGCCATCAATGCCAGATAACCGCTAGCTCCGCCGTGCCCAACTGCTGCATACAAAGCCGCAATGACGAATAAAATCAGATAAAAAAATTCTACGCTCATTATGTGATTTTATTTTAACAATATAATTTCAACCAGTTCATCTTTTTTACAGCCTTTAGAATTCTCAGGTAAAACCATCAGGCAGTTGGCTTCTGCAAAAGACTGAAGACGATAAGATTCCTGTGCGTGAAGTGGCGTTACTTTTCCGTTGTCATAAGTTGCTTTCAGAAAATGAGTAAGTCCTGTTTTCTTTTCATACGAAGAAGTTGAAGTTGCATTGGCTTTTTCTGTAATAGCTTTACGTTTCATCATTTTTGAGAGTAAAGGAGCGATATATAAATAAAAACAGGTCAATGCGGACGAAGGATTTCCTGGTAGTCCGAAAATGAGCTTTTCTGCTTTGGCTCCGAAATAGAACGGTTTCCCGGGTTTTTGTCGGATTTTATGAAATTTCTGCTCGACACCACATTTTTTTGTGGCATCAATCACAAAATCATAATCGCCAACGCTCACGCCACCTACTAAAATTACAATATCTGTTTTGGCAATTGCCAAATTCAACGTTTTTTCAACTTCAGAAGGATCATCTTTTACCCAAAAGCTTTCAATAGTTTTAATTCCACATTGTTTTAAAACACTTTCCAGCTGATAGGAATTGGATTCATAAACCTGCCCGAAACTTAAATTTTCTCCGGGCTGTACCAGCTCGTTTCCCGTAAGAATTAAGGAAACCGATGGCGCCGCAAAAATCTTCACTTCTGTACGTCCGATGCCTGCCAGATAGCCTATTGCAGCAGCAGAAAGATAACTTCCAGAACTGATCGCCACACTGCCTTTTTTTGCATCACTTCCGGCATTTCTTACATGTAATCCTTTTTCGAGTTCATTATCATTAACTGTAAGATATCCGTTTTCAATGAAGGCTTTTTCCTGCATAACGATCGTATCTGCACCTGTTGGAAGCGGCGCACCTGTGAAAATACGGCAGGCAGTTCCTTTTTCAAGATGAAACTGTTCTGTCGATCCGGCCTGCATTTCACCTGCTATTTTTAACTTTACATCTTTATCTTCAAAGCGGATTGCGTAGCCGTCCATCGAAGATTGGGAAAAATTCGGGGTATCGTATCCTGAATAGATATCTTCAGCAGTAGTATATCCGAATGCTTCTTTCAAAGGAAGAATCTCGTGTTTGCTTTCCGGGGTGTTTTGTTCGATTATTTTTTCTGCTTCCTCTACGCTTATCATGCTTTAGTTTTTAAATGATCATAGTCTGATGGGGTGTCGATATCAATTGCGCCTTTTGCAAATGCAAACGTTTCGACATTTTCCATATTTTGCCGGATGATTTTTTTTGCACCCTGTTCACCGGTAAGTTCCATTAATTGTTTAAAATATTTTTTAGAAAATAAAGCCGGAACGCCAACCGTATCGGCATATGTAGCGACAACAATTTCCTTTTGGGAAGTGTCTTGTAACTGCGACATTTTCAAAAATAAATCATTGGTAAGGTAAGGCTGATCGCATACCGAAATAAAACATCTTTCCATTTCGGGAAAATGATCTGATAAGGTTTTCAGTCCTGATTTTATCGACGAGGCCATACCTGATTCCCAATCTTCATTAATGGCAATCAATATATTTTTATCTTTAATAGTTGAAGATATTTCATGGTGATTTGCTCCTAAAACCAAAATAATCTGATCTTTATCAAATACTTCAAGTGCAGTATCAATGATTCTTTCCAGAAAGGTTTTTCCCTGATAGCTTAAAAGTTGCTTTGCAGATCCCATCCTCGAAGAATTTCCTGCTGCCAGTAATATAATTCCTGTATTTTTCATTATCCGCCAATATTGATCATGCTTCTGTTCTGAATGATGGAAGTATTTATTTTTTCAAATTGTTCATTCAGTTGCCCGCCCTGCTTCTTCGCTTTTGACCAGACAGCAGACTGTATGATTGGTAAAATATCCTGGCCGTTTCGCAAAGGGGTCAGAAGATCGGTTTCCTGTTTTGAAAACAGACAGTTTTTTAATTTGCCGTCTGCTGTTAGTCTTATCCTGTTACAGCCACTGCAAAAAGGCTCGCTCATTGTACTGATGATCGAAAAACTTCCTTGGTGACCCTGAATTTTATATTGCTTCGCTGTATCATGAAAACCGATAGGCAACGGAATAAAATCGTATTTTTCTCTGATGATATTTAAAATGTCTTTTTGCGTCATCACCTGATTGCTGCTCCATTTATTTCCGCTAAAAGGCATAAACTCGATAAACCGAACCTCTACAGGATTGTCTTTTGTAAAAGCTATGAAATCTGGAATCTCATTATCATTGATATCTTTCATTACGACAACATTGATTTTGGTTTTTATATTATGCTGCAGTAAAAGATCAATATTTCTTACAACACGGTCAAAATAATCACGGCGGGTTATCTTTAGAAATTTTTCCTTCTGTAGAGTATCAAGGCTGATGTTAATGCTGTGGAAATTTGCCTGAATAATCTCAGGAAGCATATCATCAATACGAATACCGTTTGTGGTACAGGTGAATTGGACAGGCAGTTTACCTAAATTCCTGATGATCTTTGAAGCATCTTTTCTTACGAATGGCTCGCCACCGGTGAGTCTTATTTTATTAATGCCTTGTTTTACAAATAGTTTTGCTATGGTATCAATTTCATCGATCTGCATAAGTTTTGAATGTGGTGTAAAATCATAATTTTCTTCCGGCATACAGTAGAAGCATCGCAGGTTACAATTGTCCGTCAAAGATATCCGCAGATAGTTATGGTTTCTCCCGAATTGATCTGTTAGCATAATTTTTTCTTATATACTGAGAATATCAGTATGTATTTTTTCCGGTTTATCCCGTAATGATAAACCCTTTTTCTGGCTCAAGACCGCTTTGATCTCTGCAATTACTGAAATGGCAATTTCTTCCGAAGTTTCAGCACCAATATCTATTCCAACAGGACCATAAAGTTTATTTAATTCTTTTTCACCGATATCAATTCCTGAACTTTTAAGATCATCCATCATTCTGTTGAACCTGGTTTTAGGCCCCAATAATCCTATATATTGCACGGGCTTATGGATGATGAGTTTCAGCAAAGCAAGGTCATAATTATAATTGTGGGTCATCATAACAAAAACCGTAGACTCATCAATTTCGATTGCTTTAATGATTTCTTCCGGTGTGGCAAGCAATACTTCATCTGCGAGAGGAAATCTCTTTTTCAGAGCGTGCGTTGATCTTCCGTCTGCAATTACTGTTTTCCAGCCTAAAATGGAAGCGGTGTCTACCAGAGGTTTAACGTCGTTTCCGGCTCCTGCAATGATTAGCGTTGTTTGTGGAGGAATGTATTGCAGCAAAATTTCATTTGATGAAAGTCTGGTCAGTATATTTTGTTTTTTTTCTAAAACTTCTGAAGAAAAATTCAGCAGTTCTCTTTCTGAAATAGAACTTGAATCCGACAAAACAGTATTTTGATTTCGTACCAATCCAACGGTTCCGGCCTGTTTGCTTCTTTTTTCCAGTGAAAATAAGGTGGTGATGACAGATTCATTCCTGTTTTCAATTGTTTTCTCTAAAAGAGAGATCGGATTTTGAGAGGAATTTTCATCAATGTATTCAAAAAGAATATGTACGATTCCGTTGCATCCCAACTGGACACCAAATTCCACATCATCGGGATTACTGGTGTCGTAAGTGATAAGCTTGTTGTTTTTCTGATGGATTGCAAGTAATGCCTTTCTTAAAGCATCTCCCTCTAAACATCCGCCACTGATGGCACCGGTGAGTTGTCCGTCTTCGGTAACCAGCATTCGTGCTCCGGCCTGCCTGTAAGAAGAACCTTCAACCTTTACAACTGTTGCGAGAGCTGTTTTTAACCCATTAATCTGCGCTTGTTTATAAGCTTTTACAATATCATTGATCTCTTTCATCAGAAAACATTTTTATGGATTAATAATTGTTTTTTAATTTTAAGTATGATTTTTGTTGAATTAAAATCATTAAAAAGTTATTATCTATTCAAATTTACATAAATAATATCTGTTTTTTTCGCATCTTTAATCGAAAACAGTAATATTGGTATATAAAACTGTAATTTGTATCATCGATTTGTAATTTTATTTATTGATATTTGTTAGAACCATATCCGTATACAATTATATTGATTTAAAAAAATATTTTTATGGAATTAAAAGGACAATACAGTAGGAGAAACTTCCTCAAGGTTTCGGGATTACTGGCTGGTTTTATGGCTATTCCGTCGTCGGTAAAAGCTTTCTATCAGGACGTAAAGCAATATCTTGTTCCCAAGAAAAATGTATCGAGGCTTACCTTATCCATTAATAAAAAAAGTCATACCCTCTATGTTGACACCCGTACTACCTTGCTTGACCTTTTAAGGGAACAGCTTAATCTTACAGGATCAAAAAAAGGTTGTGACCACGGTCAGTGTGGCGCCTGTACCATACACATTGACGGTGAAAGAGCATTGGGCTGCCTTACATTGGCAGCGATGGCCCAAGGAAAAGAGATTACAACGATTGAAGGTTTGGCAAATGGTGATGAGCTTCATCCAATGCAGAAAGCTTTTGTGGAATGCGACGGCTTTCAGTGTGGATATTGCACGCCAGGTCAGATTATGTCTGCTGTTGCCTGTGTAAATGAAGGCCATACAGGTTCTGTGGAAGAGATTAAAGAATATATGAGCGGTAATCTTTGCCGTTGCGGAGCGTATAACGGTATTGTTCAGTCCATTCAAAAAGTTGCAGCCCGATGAGACCATTTAATTTTGAAAAAGTAAAATCTACAGCTGAAGCTTCTTCAATGAAATCAGCAGTCGGTCAGTATATCGCAGGCGGAACGAACCTGGTAGATCTGATGAAAAAAAATATTACTCAGCCGGAAACCCTGATTGATGTAACAATAGCGTTGTCTAATACGGTAAATCATCAAAATAACATATTACAGATTGGAGCAATGGCTAGCAACAGTAAAATAGCAAATAATAAAGATGTTGTTGAAAAATTTCCTCTTATTTCAAAAGCTATTTTAGCCGGAGCATCGCCTCAGATCAGAAATATGGCGAGCTCAGCAGGAAATTTGATGCAGCGTACAAGGTGTCCTTATTTTTATGATATCACAACACCTTGCAACAAAAGAAAACCCAACAGCGGTTGCAGTGCGCTTCATGGAGCGAACCGAATGAGTGCCGTTGCAGGATATAATGATCAGTGTGTAGCTGTACATCCTTCCGATTTCTGTGTTGCTCTGGCAGCTCTTGATGCAACTGTAATAGCACAGACAAAAGATCAGAAAGAAGTTAAAATACCATTCAAAGATTTTCATAAATTACCGGAGAACACACCTTGGCTCGATAATAATTTGCCACAGGACGCTGTTATTACCAGTATCGAAATTCCGGATAATGCTTTTGAAAAACATTCTGCCTACGTAAAAGTAAGAGACCGGACCTCATATGCATTTGCATTGGTTTCGGTTGCCGCAGCACTGGATCTTGACGGAAAAACAATAAAAAATGCACGTTTGGCATCAGGAGGAGTGGCACACAAGCCATGGCGTTGGTTTGAAGTGGAAAAATTTCTGAATGGCAAACGCGCTACAACAGATGTTTTTGAGGCGGCAGCAAGATTGGCAACCAAAGATTTGAAGCCCTTATCTGAAAACGGCTATAAGATTCCAATGCTTCAGGGAGCTATGGTAACAGCACTGCAAAGTTGTGTAAATCAATAAGGTTAGGATATATTAAAAAGTAACAATTATGGGATTACTCGAATTACTGAAAATTAAATCCAAAAGACCCGAAGGACGTGTTGAAGGAGTCGAAAAAGTAACCGGAAGCGGTAAATATGCTGCTGAATATGAAGTGAAAAATATGTGTTATGCCGTGTTGGTAAACAGTACAGTGCCTTCCGGTAAAATACAATCGATATTGATTGATAAAGCTAAGGCGGTAGAAGGTGTTATTGATGTGATCACACATTTACACAAGCCTTCGGTTCCTGGTTTGGCGACTGAAGAAAAAATTAAAGAAGCAAAATTCGGATTACCGATTTTTCATACTGATAAAATATTTTTTAAAGGTCAGCCTGTTGCAATGGTCATTGCAGAGACACTGGAAGACGCAACTTTCGCAGCTTCATTGGTAGAAGCTGAATATCAGAAAGATAATTTTAATGTCGATTTTGATTCTGCAAAAGAATCCGTTGCTTTAAAAGCAGAAGGGAAAGAAAGAGGAAGCTTTGACAGTTGGCAAAATTTACCTTTTATTATAGATCAGCAATACAATATTAAGGCTGATGTGCACAACCCAATGGAAATGCATGCCACAATCGCGCATTGGACTGGGAATGATACGTTGCGTCTTTATGACAAAAACCAAGGCGTAAACAATGTTCAGAAAACGTTTGCCAAATTATTTGAACTTCCTGAAAAAAATATAGAAGTATTCAGTGAATTTGTAGGCGGTGGTTTCGGTTCCGGATTAAGGGTCTGGCCTCACGTTTTGGCTTCAGTTATGGCAGCAAAGCAGGCTGGGCGCCCTGTAAAACTCATGCTTACCCGACCGCAGATGTTTGCGGCTACCGGATACAGACCAGCTTCCTGGCAGAGAGTCAAAATAGGATCTGATCAGTCTGGGAATTTTTTAGGAATTCTACATCAGGCAAAGAATGAGACATCTGTTTATGAAAACTTTAACGACGGTATTACCCGCGTTACAAGATTAATCTATAAGTTTCCCAATTTAAAAACAGAAGCAGCAAATGTCCCTTTAAATTTAAGTACACCAACCTGGATGCGAGGCCCGGGCGACTGTACCGGAGTATTCGCTTTAGAGTCGGCAATCGATGAATTGTCTTATAAACTTAAAATGGATCCCGTTGAATTAAGGTTAAAGAATATCTCACTGGAAAAACATCCCGATTCAAATCTGCCATGGTCTACTCATTTTCTTGATGAAGGATTAAAAAAAGGTGCTAAAATGATTGGATGGAATGCCAGAAAATCAACTCCTGCTACCGTCACTGATGGAGATTGGTACATTGGCTACGGAATGGCTGTCGGAATGTGGAATGCAGGAAGGAGAGAAGCAAAAGCAGCGATTGTCATGCGTAAAGACGGAAATATTGTTGTACAGACCGCTATGACCGATATTGGAACCGGAACCGGAACCGGAATGCAGAATATTGCCCACGAAATTACCGGAATTCCAAAAGATAAAATCAGCATAGAACTGGGAAATTCAGCGCTGCCTCCTGCACCAAGTCAGGGTGGAAGTACAGGGCTGTCTTCCGTGAGTGGAGCCGTGTATGATGCAAGCAATCAGCTAAAACAGAAGCTGGCAGAATATGCATCGTCGGTTAACCAAGGCTTTAAAGGAGCTGTTCTGGAAAATATTCTTCTGTCGGATAAAGGCATCAGTTTAAAAAATAATTCAAAAGTTTTTGTTTCTTACGAAGAATTGTTTGAAACGAATAATCTTACCGAAGTACGTCTTGAAGTAGCATCAAAGCCGGGAAGTGAGCGTGAAAAATTTGCCTTCTGTTCATCTGCGGCACATTTTTGTAAAGTGCGTGTCAATAAGCGAACCGGAAAAGTGAAAATAGAAAAGCTGGCAGTCGTGGGAGATGGCGGAAAAATCATCAACACGCAGGCTGCAGCAAATCAGATGTCAGGAGCTGCGGTTGGCGGAATCGGTATGGCTTTAATGGAAGAAAATCAGATCGATGCAAAATTAGGTACACTCATCGGTAATGATCTGGCAGGATATCACTTTGCCGTAAATGCTGATGCACCTATTATTGAGGTTGAATTTATTAATAAACCGGACCCGAATATCAATCCGTCAGGTGCCAAAGGTTTGGGAGAAGTGGGAATTATTGGTACGGCACCGGCAATAGCAAACGCAATTTATAATGCTATCGGTGTACGGATGAGAGATTTACCGATTACCCCCGATAAAATATTAATGGCATTATCACACTAAGTAACATTTTCAACTATTACAATCATAAAATATTCTGTATCGAAATGGTACGGAATATTTTTTTATTCATTAATGACCTGATATTCTTATTTAGATTGAATACATTTAAAATCATTTCAGTACGTAATATACCACACATGACCTGTTTTCATGAATAACGGTTTCCTTTTTGTATCATAACCGATAACCAAATTACAGATTTATGTCAAATACTGGAAAACAATCTATTACACTGAAAGTAAATGGAAAGGAACACCATCTGGATGTACTTCCCTGGGTTTCACTTCTTGATGCTCTACGTGAAAATCTGCATTTTACAGGAACAAAAAAAGGCTGCGATCATGGCCAGTGCGGAGCATGTACGGTTTTGATCGACGGAAAGAGAGTTTTGAGCTGTCTTAGTCTCTGTGTAATGAAAACTGATGCGGAAATTACAACGATAGAGGGCATTTCCGAAGGTGAAAGCCTGCATCCTGTTCAGCAGGCTTTTATCGATCACGACGCTTTTCAATGCGGATACTGCACTCCGGGACAGATCTGCAGTGCCATAGGATTATTAAATGAAAATAAAGCAAAAACCCGTGAAGAAGTTCAGGAATTGATGAGTGGTAATCTTTGCCGATGTGGGGCGAATAAAGGAATAATTAACGCTGTACTATCAGTAAAACAAGGTATCTATGAATAATTTTTCCTATACAAAAGCATACAGTGTTGATGAAGCAGTTTCATTGACAAATGTAAATGAAGATAACAAATTCATTGCCGGCGGTACCAATATTATCGATCTGATGAAGTATTTTGTTACTGAAGCAGAAACCTTAATCGATATTAATAAAATTGAGGGAAAACGTGATATTGTCGGACTCGATAACGGAGGAATTTTAATCGGAGCCTTAATGACCAACGCCGACACGGCATATCATCCACTCATTGAAGAAAAATATCCGCTGCTTTCAAAAGCAATTCTGGCAGGAGCTTCGGCACAGATCAGAAATATGGCGACTAATGGCGGAAATCTGTTACAGCGCACAAGATGTTATTATTTTTACGATATCCACACACCCTGTAATAAAAGAACTCCTGGATCAGGATGTTCAGCAATCAAAGGATACAACCGTATTCACGCCATTTTAGGGCACAGTGAAAATTGTATTGCTGTTTTTCCTTCGGATATGTGTGTAGCATTGGCTGCTTTGGCTGCAATCGTCCATATATCGGGACTAGACGGAGATCGGACGTTAGCATTTTCCGATTTTCACAGGCTTCCGGGTGATACTCCGAACATAGACAATAATCTGAAAAAAGGAGAAGTAATCACCGGAATTGAGCTGCCCGGAAATGGATTTTCCAAAAATTATTCTTATCTGAAATTGAGAGACCGAAGTTCTTATGCATTTGCCCTCGTTTCGGTTGCAACAGGTCTGGAACTTGAAGATGGATTAATTAAAGAAGCAAGAATTGCGCTGGGCGGCGTTTCGCACAAACCCTGGCGTGTACAAGAAGCTGAAGAATTTTTAAAGGGCAAAAAAGCTGATGCAGAAAATTTTGCGGCTGCAGCAGATATTATTTTACAGGGAGCAGCAGGTTTTGAACATAACGGCTTTAAAATTAAGCTGGCTAAAAAAGCGATCGTGAGAAATTGTATGATGGCGCTCGACCCAAGCTCTCAGAGACCGGGGGCAAAACCTTCTTTATAATTTATTGTTAATGCTAATTAAAATTTTATGAAAAATACACCATCTGTCGGACAACCCATAAGTCGTCTGGAAGGTCATCTGAAGGTCACAGGAAAGGCAAAATATGCCGCGGAATATGATGCTCCCGATTTATTGTACGGATATATCGTGAACAGTACGATCACAAAAGGTAAAATTAAAACCATCGATACATCAGAAATAAAGAAAATGGAAGGCGTTGTTGAGGTTTTTACCCACGATAACAGACCTTCGACTGCCTGGTTTGATTTTCAGTATGCTGATATGGATGCTCCTCCGGGAATTGTTTTTAAACCGCTTAAAGATAATGAGATTAAATACAATGGTCAGCCAATTGCTTTGGTCGTTGCAGAAACCTTTGAAATAGCGCGTTATGCTGCAGCAAAAATAAAAGTCATTTACGAAGAGGATAATTTTCAAACAGATATGAAAACGAATCTTGATAAGGCGAGAGATCCTAAAAAAGGTTTAGCCTCGCTCCTGAAACCGCCTCCGCCAAAACCTACCGGTGATTTTGAAAAAGAATATAAGAATTCGTTTGTAAAAACAGACAGTCACTTCAGTCACGGAACCGAGCATCACAATCCCATGGAAATGTATGCTTCCACCGTAATTTACGAAGGAAAAGATAAGCTAATCATCTTTGATAAAACCCAGGGAACCATCAATTCCCAAATGTATGTTGCCAATGTTTTCGGGCTTAAAATGAAAAATGTGCAGGTGATTTCACCATTCGTTGGTGGTGGTTTTGGTTCGGGCCTTCGTCCGCAACAGCAGCTTTTTATGGCAGTAATGGCATCGTTGTCTTTAAAACGAAATGTTCGTGTAACCCTTGATCGTGCGCAGATGTACATGATCGGACACAGACCACCGACGTTGCAGCATACGAGATTTGGTGCTGATAAAGATGGTAAAGTAAATGCCATTTATCACAAAGCAGTTGGTGAAACTTCGCGTTTTGAAGACTATGTGGAAATTGTTGTCAATTGGGCGAATATGCTGTATCCGGCAGAAAATACGTTACTGGAACATCAGCTTATTCCATTAGATGTTTACAGCCCGCTTGATATGAGGGCGCCCGGAGGAAGCACCGGAATGCATGCTGTCGAAGTAACGATGGATGAAATTGCTTACAAATTAAATATAGATCCGCTAGACTTGAGGCTTATCAACTATTCTGAGATTGATAAAAGCAGCGATAAGGAATATTCCAGTAAAGAGCTCAGAAAATGTTATCTGGAAGGTGCAGAAAAATTTGGATGGAATCAGAGAAATCCAGAACCCCGAAGCATGAAGCGAGGAAATAAGCTGGTCGGCTATGGAATGGCTACCGGAATTTGGGATGCCAATCGTATTTTGGGACGCGCAGAAGCGATCATGACTGCTGATGGAAAAGTTGAAATAAAAAGTGCCGTGACTGATATCGGAACTGGCACGAAGACGGTTATGACGCAGATTGCAGCCGATGAACTGGGACTTCCGATGGAAGATATTACATTTTCATATGCTGACAGTAAGATGCCGTTTGCTCCTATTCAGGGTGGGTCGTTTACTACAGCAACCGTTGGACCTGCCGTACAAAACGCCTGTCAGGCTTTAAATAAAAAACTTTTCAAAAAAGCCAGAGAATTGAAGGGATCAGCTTTAAAAAATTTCAAGTTTAAGGATGTCGTTTTTAAAAATGGATTTATTTTAGTTAAAGATCAACCAGAGATACAACTGGATGTCAAAGAAATATTCAAAGTTAATGATGAAGAATCAATAAGAACAACCAATTCTGCGATGCCTAATCCTTTAACCTTCGGAAAGAAAGCAAGAGCCGTTCATAGTGCAGTCTTCGTTGAGGTAGAAGTAGATGAAGAACTTGGGGTTATTGAAGTGAAAAGGGCTGTTACAGCCGTGGCAGCCGGTAAAATTATTAATCCTAAAACAGCAGAAAGTCAAGTTTTGGGAGGAATGATCTGGGGAATCAGCAAGGCCTTGCATGAAGAAACAATACTCGATCATCAATTTGGAAGATATATGAATGCCAATCTTGGAGAATATCATATTCCTGTGCATGCCGATATTCACGATCTTAATGTGATTTTTGTGGAAGAAAATGATTCTTTCGTGAATGATTTAGGCGTTAAAGGAGTCGGTGAAATTGGTGGGGTAGGAATGCCTCCTGCTATTACAAATGCCATTTTTCACGCTACAGGAAAAAGAATTTATGACCTTCCTATCCATTTTGACAGGTTAATTTAGTTAATAAAATTAACTGGCAGACGCAACAGATATAGGTCTATCAATAATAAAAAATAATAATGTTATGATATAGTTGTTGGAAAAATCCAATAGCTATATTTTTTTATATTTGATGTTTGTTAATTATTATCCCGATCATCACGTTTTAGTTCTCTTTCAATTTCATCAACTTCGGCTAAAGGGAGATCATAACTTTCGTTTATATAGTTAAGAATATTTTCGTTGGTCTTAGCATTAATTTTTCTTATAAAGAGCTGGTTTTTAACTTTTAATGATCTGATTAGATGATTGTTGTACAGGTTCTTATTAAAAAATGTTTTTTCAATAAATGCTCTTTTATCATCGTTTACAATGATATCTTTAAAGATCGTATTCATCAGAACAGTCTGAAAGAATGACTCGGCGGGTAGAAGAGTATGCAGATAATAATCTTCAAAATCGATAACCCTTTTGTTATTGATCAGGAACATGCATGTTTCTCGGGTGAAAATAAACCATTTGCCACCGATATAAGGCGTTACACCTTCCATGAATTCTCTTTTGTAGATTAATGACGAGATTTTATGGGTCAGTTCCGTAAAATGATTCTGTATTCTCTGGAGCGTATCAGGCCTGTAAAATTTTTGATCATAATAAAAAAGGTAATTTTTACCGTTATTGATAGTAAGGAACTGGCGGATAATATGTTGTGATTTTAGAGGGTAATCTTCGCCACTTAGATTGATAAAATAATCCCAGTCTTTGCTTACATTCAACAGATATTCCATAGCGTTAAGCTCTGCCTGGATCATACTAAATCCTCCCGAGACAATATTCATGCTCTCTAAAATATATGCATTGGGAAATTGTGTAAGATATAGCTGGATTTCTTCGGTTACTTCCGCTTTTGCTTTCCGATCTATATGAATAAGATAAAACTGATCGCGCGCGTAGATTTTGCTGAACATTGCTTTAAAGATCTCCGGCTTATGATGTACCATTATAAAGTAAGCAATTCGTATAGATGGAGATTGAAGGGTGTCTGATGTTTGTGATTGTGGCTTTGGCGTAGCAGCAAGAGCTTGCATAAGATTGGAGTTTTAAAATCATCCGCACTTTGCAAATAATTTGGTTAATCTGCGTAATGTACGAATATTATTTTGATAATCAGTTATTTATATTGTGGTATTACTAAATTGTTTTAACGTAGCTTTGCATTGCATTTATAAAACAGGTTCCTGCTTTGCTATTCTGCAATAATTAAAATCATATTTTTATCATTCAGTTTGCTTTTTCAGCTGCCCGATTGTCAACTTATCTTATTAAAATAAAAGCTTCAACTTATAAGCTATCCAAATTTTAAAAGAAAAGTTTTGTGAGTTAAACATAGGGAATGAATACAATTCCTATGAGTACAATTAATTCTTTTGAAAATGTATTTTCCGTAAAGTGTCGGGAACTGCAAAAAATATGATAAGTTTCAAAAATTTAAAATTAATCAATCCGATTATCCGTGCCATTACGGAAGCCGGGTATTCTAAGCCAACCGAAATACAGAATTTTGTAATACCAACTATTTTAGAAGGTAAAGATCTCCTGGCATCTGCCCCGAAAGGAAGCGGAAAAAAATCGGCCTTCACGGTACCCATACTTCAGCTATTGAAAAGAAATCCAAGCGAGCATACAAACATCCGGGTTCTGGTACTTGCTTCTACAGACCGTTCGGCCATAGAAATCGAAGAAAAAATCAATCAGTCGAGCAAGTATCTGACTTTGCTGCATCTTCGTATTAACGACCAGGAATCAACAGAAAGTCAGCTTGCGGCCTTTAGAAAGAGGGTAGATGTGCTGGTAGCAACTCCCGAAAGATTACTGGAGATCATTCATAAAAGACCAATTAATTTTTCTAAACTGGAAATTCTGGTTCTGTATGATGCAGATAAAATGCTTGAAAAAGTACTTATAAGCCGGGTAAAAGATGTTCAGAAACTAATTCCTAAAAATATACAGACCTTGGTTTTCTGCACAGAGCCTTCAGCTTATGTGAGGAAATATGTATCGGTTTTCCTCAGAAATCCTGTTGAGATTGCCATACACGAAAGATCGGTAGAGATGGATAATATTTCGCAGTGTGTATATTTTGTTGAGAAAAGAGATAAATCCGGATTGCTAATCGATTTACTGAAAAGCAATAAGATGAAATGCTCCATGGTTTTTACCCATAGCAAATATATTGCTGATGAACTGGTGCAAGATCTCGAAAAAGCAGGAATCAGCAAAGGATCGATACATGGAAACAGAACTCAGACTGCTAAAAACGGCGTATTGGATGATTTCAGGAATGGAAAAATCCAGATTTTGATCACCACGGATATAGCCGCAAAAGGCGTTGATTTGGATCAGCTGTTACATATCGTGAATTATGATCTTCCCGATATTCCTCAGACTTATGTTCAGAGAATTGAAAGAATAAGAAAATTCGGAAATGGAGGGTCATTAATTTCATTCTGTACGGCAGACGAGCATATCGATCTGAAGAATATTCAGAGTCTGATTGGTTTTACAATGCCCGTCGGAACAATATAAAATAAAGCTGTAAAATTTACAGATTATCCTATACAATTTAACAATAATTACAATGCAACAAGGCACAGTAAAGTTTTTCAACGAAGCAAAAGGCTTCGGATTTATTTCTCCTGCAGATGGGAGTAAAGATATTTTTGTACATTCTTCAGGATTGACGATGAGGTCTCTTCGTGAAAATGACAAAGTAAATTTCGATATCCAACAGGGAGACAGAGGTTTGAATGCTGTCAATGTAAGGCTGGTATAACTACCGGAAAGACCATTGATTTTACATATGGCAAAACTTTTTATTATTAACACCACTATTGTCTCACTAAATATTATACTTGACTGTTTTAATATATTGTTTGAATGAATATTGATGCAAACTACATCGTTTTCCATGTTCATCAGCCTCTTGCTTAAGTGAGAGGTTTAATAATTTAAACACTTTAAATTTATTATTAAAGTTTAATTAAATACTTACTAAAATGATCATTATCAATAATTTTAATGAATACAAATTGCTGGAAGGCTCTATGGTTGGTACCTCTTTGTGGCACACCATAGATCAGGATCAGATCAACCGTTTTGCAGATGCAACGCTGGACCACCAGTGGATCCATACTGATGAAAAAAGAGCTGCGGAGGAAAGCCCTTATCGATCTACAATAGCTCACGGATATTTAACGCTTTCCCTGATTCCCTATCTCTGGAAACAGATTGCAGAAGTCAGAAATATAACCATGGAAATCAATTACGGAATAGAAAATTTCAGATTTGGGCAGCCCGTAAAAGTTAATGATCAGGTATGTCTGCAGGCAACTATAAGATCTGTTAATGACCTTAAAGGAACAGTGAAAGTAGTGGTCGGAGCCAGGCTTCTTATTAAAGATCAGTCAAAACCCGCATACACAGGAGACGTATTATTTCTTTATCATTTTGCATGAGATAATATCCTTTATTGCATGACTCAGAAAGAAATCAAATCAAATGATTACAATTAATGATTAAAAAAAAATATTTAATGATGTGGACTATAGTAGTCCCAATTTTTGCATGGATTTTTTATTTTGCAAATGCTGTGTTCTCTTCGGGTTATTATTCCGTAATTCTTGCCGTCTTACTTTTAGGAAGTGTTCTTACTGCTGTATATCACTCAGAAGTTATTGCCCAAAGATTGGGGGAGCCTTTCGGGACACTGCTCCTTGCATTTGCGATTACCGTTATAGAAGTAGGATTAATCATCAGTATTATGATGGGGGCAAAAGGTCTTGAAACGGTTACTTTGGCAAGAGATACTGTCTTTGCAGCTGTAATGATTATTCTTACCGGTATTATCGGGAGTTGTATTGTTACAGGATCGATCAGATACAGAGAGCAGACTTTTACATTACAGGGTGTAAGTACAGCTTTAATAACACTTACAGCCGTAGTGGCTTTTGTACTTATCCTGCCCAATTATACCATTAGTCACTCTGGTGGCGAATACACTTCTTTTCAGCTTATTTTTATTGCGTTGATCTCACTGGCACTTTATCTTGGATTTACAATGGTGCAAACGATAAGACACCGGAGCTTCTTTATATCTCCGCAAAACAAACTTCTGGCTGGACAGAAGGATCAGAAAGATATTGATGAACCTTCATGGAAACAGGTATATATTAGCTGTTTTATGCTCATATTATGCTTAGGGATTGTAGTTTTGATGGCAAAACTGCTTTCAAAAGATGTTGAGCATATCGTTATTTCGCTTGGCGCACCAAAATCTATAGTAGGTGTCATTATTGCAGGTATAGTTCTTTTACCTGAAGGGCTGGCAGCTCTTAGGGCCGCAAAAAACGATCAGATTCAGACTTCTCTGAATCTCGCTTTTGGTTCTGCGTTGGCGAGTATTGGATTAAGTATTCCCGCAATTGCCATTATATCAGTTATTTCAGGGATACGAATGACATTAGGCATTGATATAAAATCGACATTACTTCTTGGACTTTCCTTATTCATCATCACCGTATCACTGGCAACCGGTAAAACCAATATTATGCAGGGTGTCGTTCTAGTCGGTATTTTTTTAATTTATCTTTTTATTACCGTATTTCCCTGACTAAATCTGGCTAAAGATCAGATAATGAAATAGATATAAGGACTTCTCAGCATATTAAATAATCCTCATATGTAAAGGTTTTGGACCTTCAATCAATGCAGATATGAAAAGCCGACAAAGTAATGTTTTTCTGCATTATGCTGAAGTCCATAATTGAGTCCGGCATCAACTTTAAAGTTTTTAACCACTTCCATTTGAATTGCTGCATTAATATAATTTGAAAACTGATGAGCTTTAAAATCATACGTATAATAGGTTTCAGCGATACCATCAATACTTTTTGTCAAAGGATGACTGATCGTAAGAGTCTGTAGAAATTCGGTATGCATTTCCGGTTGATCCTGATCTTTTAATTTATCAACTTCTACCTGAAATCCTAAATTCCAGTCACCAGCAAATTTATAAAGCATCGGTACAATCAGACCGTATTCCAGGCGACTTTCATGATCATATTGTGAAGTCGGAAATTTAATATAAGGCAAAACCGCCATTACAAAATTTCCCTTATCGTTTCCGATGAGATTTTGTTTTATCCTAAAATTGATATCTCCAAAACCATCGGTATGCGAAATATTTCCGGAACTCTTTTCAGTCTCTTTCTGGACGCCATAAGTCTGAAATCCGATCTGCATAGCGGTTGATCCAGTAATTCCAATTTTGATATTCCCCTGATTGATCAGCAGTGTACGGGTTTGTGTTAATTCCGAATTTTCTTTCCTCAGCCTGAGCAGATCCGTTTCGTACTGAATATGACCGGCATCAACAGTATAAGGCGATTCAGTGACATCAGGACGGTCTGTCTCCATTTCCCGCATCATCGATTTAGGAACAGGATTAAATAGAGAATATTTTTTTGGCAATTCCTGTTGGGCATTGAACAGATTTGAAATAAAGAATACAGGAGCAATGAATTTCAGCATGCTATAATAATGATGTGTCATCGATTTTTTTCGAAACAGTACAAAATGTGTACTAATATTTTAAAAAAAATAAAATGTGGTATTGAAAGTGCTTCAATCGAATCTCAATAAAGTTATGGTAAATGTTTATTTTTGTATGCAGTTGAAACAACGTTTATTTATTATGAATTACATTTCGTCGGAAAGTCATTATGGGATCGTCTCTTCTTTTTCAGATCTTGTTTCTGTAGGTTTTCAGGGGAATGTGAATGCTGTTTGTTGGCAGAGAGAACTTGACGTTGATTTTCATGAAATTGTAGGTAAGCTTATCTTAAAAGAAAATATCACAGAGATTTTTATTGATGATCTTATGAAACTTGATTTATCTGAAAGGGGAAATTCGGCAAGAGAAATCATAATCCGTGATATGCAGATGTTGTCAGAGTTTGGAGCAGCACCTTCACTTAATCTTTTAAAAAGCTACGACAGGGACGAAGAATTCGATTTTATTTCAACTGATGTTTATTCATATCACGTCGACCGTTCACCTGTAGCTACAGATACTTTTCTATGTACCTATTTTGGTGCAGCCAGTGATTTTTTACCAAATGACCAATGTGTACAGAAGATTATGATCCCTGAAATCCGGGAAAAACTTCGGACATTATGCGATGGTGATGATGAAGAATTTGAAACTTTCCTGAAAGGCAATTATTTTGATCTGCACTATCTGCCTAAGCCTGGTGCCACACCTGTTAATCTAGGAAATGGTCATCTTTGGAGACTGGCGGTTGATCATCCCGATCAAAAAGTTTTACCTTGTATTCACCGGGCGCCACAGGAGAAAGAAGGAGAGTACAGGCTTCTGTTAATTTGTTAAATTATTTGAATCTGCGGTATTCACAACAATACTTTCATATATCCATCGTAGGAGGCTGAAAAATTCTCTGGCCATAATATATGATTTGTTGTTTAAATTAAATTATTAAGTTTAGAAATTAAAAAAGCATATTTAGGCATTTTCTTGTCTGTTCCATGCTTACGCCAAAAATAATATGGGAACCAAATTCCCATACCCACCATGATGTCGGCATCTCAGAGACTTTTCCCTGCAGTTTCAGGGTAGGAACAATAGAACCATGTGTCAATGCCCATACCGTAATACCTGCTCCTATGCCTTCACCTATTGTAAAACGTTTATTATTATTGGCCAGCATCACATAACTCACACCAATCAATATTCCCAATGTGTAGTGGATGGATTTCATAGATTTTAAGGTGTCATGATAAGAAAGTTCTTTTCCGGTAATGGAAGTATACATCTCTTTGGCTAAAATTGCCGGCGGCATATTTTCCGGCTGGCGGGTTACATCTGCACCACGTAATTTCAGTTCATCCGGTTTTGGTGGAAATTGTTTTTCTCCCAACTTTTGCAGGGGTGGCTCTACCAGTGATTTAATTAATGAAGCCAACAATCCTACAGCAATTCCTTTTATAATCGTATTTGTGGTTGTATTCATCTGTAAAATTTAAATTAATTCATTTTATTATTACGTTGAAGCTTTATCAATAAAAGTGATATTTTAATGATCTCCTAAATGACAAAGGTTTTATTTTTTACCGCTCAATTTTTGTGCATTAACGATAATGATGAACTTCTTTCTCCTCGATAACGTTAGGTAGCAGTGCATTCAGATTTTCAACTGATTATATGATGTCACTACAAACAATAATCAAATGATCTCATATCAACAATTCATATATCATTAAATGAATGATTTTAATGATAACAAACACTTTAAATCCTATTTAGATCTTACGATTACGAAACTACTTTATCAGCAATTACATCCGGTTTTAAAGATATAGCCACTCTTTTTCCGGCAGTATCGCAAAAATCCAGACCGGAATAATCGGGGTTTAGCCCTGCAATAAATGGAACAGACATGATAAAAAGATTTTCCGTGGCTTTTCCGTAATAATCGAGTGCCTGAAAGTAATCATTAATATTTAATCCGTCAACACGGAGATAATAATTTTCATCGTCCATTCTGAGAATTTTTCTGCTGTCTTCCTCAAACTGAACCTGCCCGATATGACTATCTTTAAATTTTAAATAACCTGAACTGATGAAACCTTCTTCACGTAGGCTTCTGAAAGGAATATCATTGAAATTGACCGGCTGCTGGCCAATAGCGTCAATGTACATTTTGTAGTGATCAGATTTTTGATCACCTGTATGAGAGTCAGTGTAATGATACACAATGCCTTCATCACTTGGCTCTACAGAGCTGTCATCGCTTACACTTACGAGGCTGATCAATCCCTTATTATACAGTGCAATGATTTCTTTGTATGAAGATTGGGGCAGGGAAGCAATAATCACAGAAATTAATGGGAGTAATGTTTTCCGCATTCTGAGCATATCTTCAGCAGAAAAATGTTTGGCAGGATAATTTATAGCATAGCTGAATGCTGAAAGTGTTTCTTTCCAGGCAATCGTCTGATGTCTTTCTATTGATTTCTGGGCTTCATAATATTCAGCTTTAAAAAGTTCAAAACTATCGAGTTCTTCACGTATACTAAGCATTTTTTTTACAAAATCTTCAATACTTAGATCTTTGATTTCGTTATAAAATTTTTCATTTTTCTTACGTAGCGGCTGTTTAAAATTACGTTCAAATACATAATCCAGATCTACAAAACCGCCGTTGTTTTTTTTATAGTCGTAAATTTCTTCCTGCGACATGATCCATCCCTCTGAAAAAGCACTTCCTTCCGAATGAAAACGTAATGCAGGCAGATAACCTCTTTTTGAAAATAAAGTAAGTGAAAAATTCCTGCTTTCTTCATTTAAAGTATAAACAGTTTCATCATCTTTTTCACTGAATTTTCCATTAAGTCTTGCCAGTGTTTTGATAGCGTCAACTGCAGTGAGAGAAGTTCCGCGTATGGCAATCGGGTAATTTGTAGGACCGGAGAATTTGGAAGGGGGGTAAGGAGAATCATACCAGCCGTTTATAGATCCTTCATTTTTTTTAGGCCAGTGATGACCTGTACATATTATTGTTGCAGAACAGTCGTAAATTTCATTCTTGTCAGTAATTATTTCAAAAAAGTCACCTTTTTTGCGAATGTCCGTAACTGTTGTTTCTGTGTGTATTTTTACATGAACACCCATTTTGCCGGCACTTTTCAGAAGTAGTTTAAATTGTTCCTCAAGATAATCGCCTAATATAAGCCGTGGAATTACCTTATACTCATTGATATTGTGATAATCGGAAAAATCAGGATGATTAGGGTAGGGTTTTCTTTTGATAAAAGATGAAAAATTCTCTGGCAATTCAGGAAGCTCGTTAGCTGAAACATTAGCTACATGTTCAACATCAGCGCCTTCACGGCTGTAAGGCATTCCCGCTCCAAGTCTTGTCCCTTTTTCAAAGATATACAATGTATTAGGATATATATTTTCGGAGATTAAATGTTTTACAACAAATAATGCTGCAGGTCCGCCTCCAACAATTCCGATACTGTCGATTTTTTCCATATCTATACTTCTGTTTGCAGTGATTTCATTGCACCATCAGGCCGGTAATTATAAATGTTTTGAACCGGTTTATGATTGCAGTCATGATGTATCTTCAAAGCGTATGCCAGTACCTGGGTATACTGCTAAGTGTGGTATCTATTGGCAATAAGAAATTAACTGATTTTTTGTGAAATACATTATATGATTTTAGCAAATTCTTCTGCAAAAAGTTTTACCTGCAGAGGTCTTTTCTTCTCGTCTACATCAAGTCTGTTGTAAAAACCGGTTTTTACGATCACCATTTTCTTTTCCGGAATCATAATGATAAACTGCCCTAAAAATCCGTAGAAAAAACGGTATTTCAGTTGACTTTCATCATCTGCCCATATCGTAAAGCAGAATGCATCGTTTATTTTTGTGGGGGCCAGCATTCTTTCGCAGTAATCCCGGCTGATCAGCTGTTTTCCTTTCCATTCCCCGTTTTGCATAATAAGCTGCCCCAATTTTGCAAAATCACGTGGAGTTGCATGAATACAACAGAAAGCTTTTTCAACCCCTTTTTTATCGATACTCCATTTTGCAGGAGATTCCATGCCAAGGGGCTTCCATATTTTTTCTGAAAGGTAGGTGGCAAGATCTTTTTGTGTGGCTTTTCTTAACGCCAATCCTAAAAGCTGAGCCGCAACACTTTGATATTCGTAATTTTGACCGGGCATTTCTTTACATTCAATTTCAAAAGCCTGTTTTGCAAGATCATCAACGAAATATTGTTTTGAATTTTCCGAGAAAGGGTGGTGATATTCTTCTTTCCAATCCAATCCCGCCTGCATCGTCATCAGATGATAAAGAGTGAGGTGCTTTCCATATCGACTTTTTTTATATTTAGGAAAAATTGACGACAAAAGCTGGTTTTCAGATTGCAAATAACCATCATCAATAGCGCATCCTACCAATATGGAAAGAACACCTTTTGCCATTGAAAAAGAATTCATTAATGAAGAAGAATTATGATTTTTCCAATATTCTTCATAAAAAATCTTCTGATCACGAATAACAACAAGAGACGATGCACGTGTTTTTTTTAATTCTTTTAAAATTGCTTCGGAAAGTTCAATTGAATTATAATCCGGCGCTTTTTTCCATAGTTCAGGATTTGAGTTAGCAATGCTACGTGATGAAAATTTATCCACATCATCGCTTGAAGGTGTCACAGGTCCCTTTTTTATATTCAATGCAAAAGCTTTAAATATAAAATTATATCCCGAAAGATAAATGACCGCTACTAATGCTGAGGTTGTGACTACAAATGCAGATAAAATTTTCTTCATAAATATAAAGTGAATACAATCCGTTGATTTACTGTACAGATAACTTTTTATCTTTATTCAAAGGTTATGCCGTCACTTTATTAATTATAAATTTAAGTAGATATAAGGCTGAAATGTATAAAATTGGTACTATGAATAGATTTATTGAATGTTTAAGCAATAATCGATTATTATTAAGCTATAATTTTTTCAATGTTGGATCTGGCAATTTGTAATGCTTCTTCAGCATCCTCAAAAAGGACTTTCATAGATATTTGAAACCCATTCATCATAAAGTAGGTGACTTTATTTTCTGTATCAAAACTCAGGAAAGTTATCTGATTAGCGTTAATAATTAAAGGATATCCTAAAACCTTTGCACCATCAATAGAATTTGGTTTACTGATTTTGATGATATTTGAGGCTTTAATGTAGATTAGCCCCTCTTTTGTGGTTTTAATGGTATAAGGCACCGGGTGTATTTTTTTTGCTAAAGTACTAAAACATCAGATAAAATGTAGATAATGTGGTATCTAGTGTATATTAAAAACTGTTCAAAAATAATGCTTTATGATATCGATTGTGAGATAAAACTGATAACCTTAAAGGCTTTTTTGTGTTCTGTAGCTGTTGGGAGACCTATTGTGAGCAGCCTTGAAATACTTCCCGAAATGTGAATTATCACTAAATCCAAGTTCATATGAAATTTCTGTTACAGATAATGTTGTATGCAGAAGAAGTCTTTCAGCTTCTAATATTACCCTGTTTTTTATGAATCTTCCTGCGCTTAAAGCCAGCTGTTCTTTGACAAGTGTATTTAAATAATTAGGAGTAAGATTAAGCTTTGCAGCATATGGTGCTGTCGTTTTGTACTCTTTATAAAATTGATTCACAAGTTCCGAAAATTTTTCTACAACTTCTCTTTTGTGATCAGCAGGCAGATGATGTTCTTTGATCAGTTTTGAAGCTCTTATGACTCTCAATATGAATATTTTAAGCTGCATACAGATGATTTCCCTGTTAAACATCCTGTTTTTCGAATATTCCTTTTTGATGTTATATAAATTTTGCCAGAATTCATGTTTAGATGAAGTGCTGAGTTCAATATGCTGAGGCATTTCTGCCAGTGCCGTATCACTTCGGATAAGCTTATTTCCGGTGTATACATGATTGTAGAAAGATTTGGTAAACAAAACAGCATAACCTTCAGGTTCTGATAGCGGATTAAAATAAAATACCTGATTATAGTTTAAAAAAAATAAACGGTCTTTTCCCAGTTCATACAGCTGATCATCGATAACCAATGATCCCGATCCTGTTTTAAAAAGAAAAATGGCATAAAAACGGTTTCGCCAGTGCTTCTGCAGATCGAATCTGCTAAAGAACTCAGTAATAGGCAAAATCAGTAGGTCATTTTTCAAAGGATGAACTTTTTCCAGATGATGCAATTGCAGCATTTTAATGTCTTTTTTCAAAATATTAAGCTTCTGTGATCCATTAAATATAAAAAAAATACCGCAAACTGTTTGCGGTTTTGAGGTATTGCTTAGAATTAATTTTCTGACTTTTCGTGTATTTTCTTTATTTTCTGAGTATTTACGACCTTTTTGTCAACATAATCCGAATTCATCGCTCGCAGAACAGCGAGGTAGCTTACACCAAAGTCAATTTCGTCACCCACTTTTACAAGTTTTTTTTCGTCGATGATATTTAAAATCATCATATCTGAACTTGCTCCGATAACTTCAAAATCTTCATCAATAGGGTAGACTTGTTTTATGTCAATATCTAGCACACCAAGATCTACTATAGCTCTGAGAGAAGTTTTGTCTTTGTCTTTCTGGTTATACTCCGGACTGTCTCCCGTAAGATTTTTGCCGACTTTTCCGGTAGGAATCATGGGCTTCTCTATCACTTCAATGACTTCAGCAGTTAATTTAAAGACATCACGATGCATCCCGTTAATGAAAGTATCGTTAAAAACATCGGTTCCGAAAAAAAGACTTTCGCCGATCCGGAAATGATTGATTCCCTCAGGAACATTACCGTCTTTCAGCAATGGAATTGTCACCGAAGATCCGGCGCTGATATAAGGAATTTTCTTTTGAAAATGGCGTTCAGCATCCCGTCTGTACTTCAGGAGAGTATTGAGCTTCCCTCGGTCCGGCAGAATTCCGTTGAGACATTTCAGATTGGTTCCGATTCCGGAAACTTCAATATTGGGGAGTTTTATGACTTCAGCATAAAAATCAATCAGAGAATCAGCCATGATCCCTTCACGAAGTTCACCCATTTCTATCATAATGACAATACGGTGAATTTTTTGCTGCTTAAAAGCTTCTTCTGATAAAGCTTTTATCGTTTCAAGCTGAGAATTAAAACTTACATCAGCATATTTTACAATGCTTGCCGCTAGACGTTTTGCAGGAGGTTTTATATAAACCGTTTTGGTTTCCGGTGAAAGTTCTTTGATTTTTTTAAGATTGCTGAGACGGGAATCGCAGATATCCTTATCAACCACGGATAACAGATTTTTTAAAAATGTTTCATTTCCGCAGAGGAGTTTGGCAACGACTGCCCATTCTATTTCGTGTCTATTAAAAAGATGATTTAAAAAATTATAGTTATGAGTTAGTTTTTGGGTATTTAAAGTTATATAAGACATGTTATTTTTTTAATCGCATTTCGAGATATTTGGTTTTGAATCCCAATTTTTCATAAAGATGTCGGGCGGGATTTTCGTTTTCACAGTGGAGTGCGATATCTCCTTCTGTGTTTTCTATTACTTTTTCGAGTATTCTTTTTCCGATTCCCTGGCCTCTGGTCTGTTTATCTGTGGCAATATAAACAAGAATGTTTTCCGGAATATATCCGCTCATTCCTGTTTTATTGACTACGCAAACTCCCTTCAGTTGTTCTGTCGATTGATCTTTAGCCATTATAATGAGGCCGCCAGGCTTATTTTCTTTGCCTAAAGCATAATGTATTGCCTTTGTAATATCTGCCTGTGAATCTCCATATTGTTCAAGATGTTCAAAAAGAAATCCGGAAATTTTATTAATATCAGTTGTTTCATTTAATTGTTGTGGTTTGTATATTTCTAGTGTTGTCATCTGTTTGTTATTATCCAGGAAAGGGTAGGGTAATATCATAGCCTGTTGGCTCGGGACCTGGATTTATTGCTTCGCCATCCTTAAAAAATAATAAAGGGACGGACGTATTATTAATAATCTGTTTAAAAAAATTCTCTGAAAAAAATGATTTCCAGCCTTCTTCATCCTGATAATTCAGAATAATGAGGTCAAATTCGGCATCTTTGGAAGCTTTTGAGATTTCCACTGCTTTGTCATTGCTCACAACGAAAGATGCGTAATGTTCTTGCTCATCTCCCTTTAAAGACTCTCTTATTTTTATAAAAGCTTTTCGGATATCACGGAAATGCTCATCTCCTGAAATCCCAAGTAAACCTATAAATCCGTTATTTTTTTCGGCAATAAGCTTAGAAATTTCAAGTTTTTCATCAAGCTTTTCGAGAACTCTTATGGGGACTAAGATTTTTTCAAACTTATATTGATAAGAATCTTCCGGCATCATGAGGACGGAACATTTAATTCCCGTGAGTATCTGGTAGGAGGATGAACCTAAAATAAATTCACGAAGTCCCTGTTTTCCGGCTGTTCCGGTAATGACGATGTCGACGGATTCAGAATCAATAATTTTGTTAATGCTGTTTACAATATGATCGTTGCCTATGATTTTATGAAAGGTAATGTCACTGTACATTTTTTGCAGATGCTCTCTCATGAGTTCAAGAGTGTTTTCTGCTTCTTTATAATGTTTACTTACGGTGTCTTCTCCTACCAACTGCCTCCCTGTTCTGTCAATAATATAGAAGTTCATTAGGTTATGGAACAGAATGACGCGTGCATTATGTCTTCTGGCCATGTGAGCAGCGAGCGTTGTGGCGCTATCTGTTTTTTCTGTAAAATCTACAGCAACAAGTATTGTTTTTATTTTGGTATGTTTTTCCATATCATTGTGATTAAGAATACAAAATTAGTGAGAAGTAAGATTTTTTTACATCATAAATCATCTGTATTATGGTATATTTTACTTTTATTCTTATTTAAAATTGAATTTATATACCACTTTTTTAAATTTTTTAAAATTTTTTTTTCTTTCAAAACGTAATTATTTCTTTAAATTTTATCTTTTCATTGTCTAAATTGATGTATAACAAAATATTTTTATTTAAAATTTTCATTTTATATTATCATTATATAAAAGTGGAGTTATTTGATTTTAAGTCTATTGCAGTTATTTGAGAATTAATTAAAATTATATTATTTAATATATTGAAAATCAATTATTTATGTAATTTATTTCATTTTATGTTATTAAAAATACTTCTCAAATATTTGAATTATTTTTTTTCAAAATTTTGATTAATGTATAATAAAATCTATTTTTTATTCTTTATTTTTTCTAAAATCTGAATTTATTTTAGTAAATTTGAATTCAATAAAAGGTGATATAAAAGTCCAGAAAAGTATTTTTTATGTCTTTTTAGTATAGGAAATAAGAAGTAATTATTTTATTTTTACTATTCTAAAATTTAAAAACTAAAACTTATCTAATTAGATATAAATTTTTTTTATTATGAGCATAAAACTATTATTATCCGGAGTCTTATTATTATCACTTTTAGCAGCTTGTTCGGATAGGAATGAAGAAACAGATTCCCTACCTGAACAAACTAAAAGTTCCAAAGTTTTCGGAAAATTAAACAAAGAGGATGACGGAACAACAGCCAAAGTAGTAGTGGATTCAACTAAAACCAAGGAAATTATTAATGCAACACAAGGAATCTCAACCGAACTTCCCACAGAACAAGGAGGGAACAATTCAGGAGAAACAATTGATCCGACAAAACCGGACAGGCCTAAGTAAGCTCATTATTGAGATAACAGCGTCTGTTTTTGTCATTGTATCTGCTATATTGCCATTTCTAAACAATATAGTAGGTTATTTTATGGACGTTACTGTGCAGCTTGATAATAACGCCGGTGTAAGAAGCCTTGATTTAGATTCCGCGATCTATTTTTTGTCGATACCGGTTTGCATGATACTGTTGGCGTTGGGCGGATTGTTCAGAGCTAACAGATTTACATTTTATGCCGCATTAATATCCGGATATTTTCACCTGAGTACTTACGTGAAATTTGTTTTTTTCAATCAAAACAAAATTTCCGCTATTGCAGACCTTGCCATTGTAAGTCTGCTTCTCGTGATTATTGTCTTGGTATTTATGCTGGACAGGTACTACAGAAAAATTTATCTTCTGGATAAATTTAACAACAGTACATTAGAAAGATTTTCTTCCATATTATTTAAACGATTAGGTAAACATGAGTAGTCATAGAGATAGATTAAAGATTCTTGTTGCTCTTTCGGATAAACTATGGGAAGATTACGACAATGCGGTAATATCTGAAGAGGAGTATATTCAAAAAATGAATCTGGTAAAGAAAGAAATTAACAACGGATTTATCAAAACCCTGGAAGATCTGGAAGTGTTCACTAACGAGCTCGGGTATTTGGTTATGTCTGTTCCAACCAAAAGTTTTATCTATGGTTCGGAAAAGATTATAATTAATAAAAACTGATTTACTTAGTTGCTTTCATTTCTGAAAGGATTTCATTGAGCATTTTGTTTTGTTCTGAAATAGCTTTACTGTATTGCTTTTCAAGTTTAGTGATTTGACTTTGCAAAAACATCAGACTTTTGTCCTGAGTATTATATTGGGCAAAAAGGTTAGCAAGCAAATCTCCAATTTTATCATTAATATCACTAGTATAAAGATCATCATTTTGATGGTCTTTTTTGTTGTTGTCTACTTCCGTCGACAATTCTCCTTCACCAGTGATTAGCCAAACAACATTATCATTTAGTTCAGGATATACTTTTAGAATCCTGGCAAGTTTGTCTACCCCAAGGTCACTTTTCAAACCAACACCTTTAAAATTTGATGCGGATATTCCGGTTTCTCGGTAAAAAGATTCTTTCTTAATGCCGTTTTTTTCTAGAAAAATTAAAATTCTTTCCTTTGTAGTCTGAATTTTGTCCATAATTATTTTTATATAGTCGGAATTTAGTCTATATTTGCAAATATAAAACAAAATTATAGAATATTAGTATAAATGAAAAATTATATGCAATCGGCAAATGACTATTATCGTCATTTTATACAGCCTAAAGATTTTGTTGAGTTTTATTCAGGGTTTTTTCTTTCAGAAGGACTTTTTAAAATTTCTATTGAAGAAAATTGTTCATGGCTATTACAGATTATTTGTTTTCAGTCTAAAACATCAGAAACAGAGCTTTTTGAATTCTGGACCCTGCAAAGAAAGGAAGGTTTAGAATATGTGCTGCAATGTTAAAACAGCCAAGGTGATATAATTTTTGATAAGCCTTTTGTTTCTCCTGACTTTTTATTTAATGAAATCATTATCTGGAAGATAGGTAATTATCTCTTGCTGCCGAGTGAATATAATGAATTTATGAAGCATATTAAAAATGAGATGGGTACAGAACCTAATCCAAATAGTGATATAAGAACAGAAATGAATTAAAAACCTTTATAAACTAATCTCATGAGTATTATTAGACGTAACAAAAAAAGAAACTCTGCAAATACCCTTTACGATGCGTATAAAGCAGTTGAAGACCTTTACGATTACAAGGAAGGTTATAAGTTATCAAAAGGAATTTTCGATATATCCAATGAAGAAGACTGTAAGTGGCTATTGGAAATCATCTTAAATGAGCAATCAAGCCTATACTGTGAATTTCAGTATTGGCATCTTAAAAGAGTAGAAGGCAGTACTTTCATGCTTTACTGTACAGATGAAGAAGGAAATGTCCTTACAGAAATCAATGATATTTCCATCAATTTTTTCTTTGATGATCTATTCTTGTTAGTCAAGAAAAATCTTCTATGCCTGCCTATTGAATCCAAAATGTACGCATAGAAAATCTATCATATATTAATATTTTTGGTTAAGTGCTGATTCAGATTTATTGAATAAAGCACTTAACTTTTCATTTGTATCAGCCGAAAAATAGCCTGCAATAATTGTTATTGCTCAACAGTTTATTTCAGATTAGTATTAATAAAATCCGCCAGCATTTTGGTATTCCCGCCATAATGGTGATCTCCGGGGATATGTTTCATCTGATAATTATTTTTAAGGGTGATTTTTTGATAAGGAAAATGAGCATATTCAAAATCGCTTAGAACGACCATTACCGGTACTTGCGTTATTTTGTTAATCTCAGGAATTACAGGTAAGCTTCCTTTCGGTTCCTGCCCGAAATATTCCTCAAGATGTATTTTGAAATCATTACTTTTTGAAGGACCAATGATAAAAATTTTCTGAACTTTATTCTTTAAATCGTCAGAAAATCTGTTGTACACAAACGGGGTTACATCAGCTCCAAACGAAAATCCCACAATTATAACATGCTGGTTTTTTCTTCCTTTCAGCTGTTCGTTGATGTATTTCTCAATATCAGAAGAAGTCTGTTGCGGCGTTTTTTTATTCCAGAAGTACGTTTTCGTATTTAAAGCAAAAACATCGTAACCGAAATGATGCAGATTTTCTCCAAAATTCTTTGAGAAGGTATTAAAGCCGGCATCTCCGCTGATATAAAAAATAATAGGTTTATCAGAATGATTATTCCATTGAGTAATTTTAAAATCACTTTCAGAGCTGCATCCTAATGTGGCCAGGCTTATTGATAAACAGATAATGCTGACGATTAATTTAGAAATTTGTTTCACGGTTTCATTATTTTATTTAAAACGGCAGGTAGCTGGAGTAAATCTAAATCATTATCATATACCAGATATTTGTTTTCCCACAGGTCGGCATATTTTTCCTTAAAATTTCTCAAAGTTTGATAATGTTTAAAGCTTCCCACTCTGTGATAAGCAAATTTTAATATTTCTTCAGCGGTGTTGTTAGGTTCTTCCATTCCGGCCATAGGGGTCATTCCCATATTGATAAACTTCAAATTTTTACTTTTAGAATATTCAACGAGTTTTATGATCAGGGCATCCGTGCATCCATTAGGCGCATTCTCAGTTTTTCTGAGCATGTCATAACTGCACTCATCCGGTGCACAGAACGGAATAATATTAAGAAAGGCAACACAATTCCCTTCCGGATCGGAAATCGTTATCAGGTCCTGATTTCTGATGACTTCACGCTCAAACATTCCTTCGGCAAAGACAATTTCTTTTTTGTCGAACTCTTTCAGCCATTCCGTAGAAACATGTTCTACCTGATCCAATGTTTTTTCTTCCTGTGGAGCATATTTGATTTCTGTTGAATATCCTGATTTCTGAAGCGCATTTATTCCGTTTCTTAAAGACTTTCTTTCTTTTCCCGTAAGGCTGAAATTTTCAGCATCCAGAATAGCATCCTGGCCGATAAAGAGTTTTTGCTTATGAAGCGGATCAAAATAGATTAAGCTGCTTTCTCCGACACGATAATAAGAGGTTTTGAGGCCGTGATTACTGCAGTAATGTTCAAACTCCAGAATAAGATTCGTTTTATTATTCTCTGCACAAACAGGATCTTCCAGCACTACTGCAAATCCGTTGGCCGTTCGGTAAGACAAAAAGCCCTCCCTCATTTCCGTGAAAAAAAACTGTTTATCCCAGGTCAGTTTAAAATAATCTAAAGAAGAAATTCCGTACTCTTTTACCAGATTTTCTGCATCAGTATGATTTTGTGCATCATATTGTTTCTTATAAGTATTTGTTCTGTAAAATGAAAAAATGAGAACCAGCCAGGAAATAACGCCCAGAATATAATTAAGCTGCTGAAAATCTTTTGCAAAACCCGTTTTGGGAATCAGCCCGGAATCTTTAAATAAAAGGAAAGTGTGTAAGGTATAATATAGAGATTGTTCTTTTGTAAAATCTATTCCGAAATGTGTTTTACTGATAAAATAAAATGCCAGATAATTAAAAATGAAGATGGCCACAAAAATACCTGCAAACCATCCGAACCCACGCTGAAGTGAAAGTCTGTTTGTTGTGAAAGTGTATTCTTTTCTGCTGTATATCAGCAATCCGAGCGTAAAAAGTGCAAACAATGCTTCCTCATAATCCAATGCTTTGGCGATATTGAAAACAATTGAAGTAATGGAAAGAATCACCGCAAAGTACCAAGCTCTTTTTGTCCCCTTAAAAAGATTGGCGGAAGTCACCAATAATAAAACTCCTGCCATCAGTGTAAGCATTTTTGAAAGATGAATAAAATCTAATGATAAATAATTTTTCACAAGATTTAATCGGTTGGCCAATGCGGGCGTGATGACAGAGAGAATATTAATCACGCCCAGCAGAAAGATCATGATAACAGGCAAAAGTCGGGCAAACAACTTTCTGCCACCCCATAGAAATGCTGCTATTCCAAAAACAAGTGGAAGCCAGAATTCAAAAAACCGGTAAAGAAGCGTGATCCCCAATCCTTCTGCATGCTGATACCCGAAAACGGAAAGGATATAGGTAAGTGAAAATTCCACAGCACCCAATCCTCGTAGAAAAGGAGATACAATCATTAGTAATACAGAAATTACATATGAAATTGCAGCCGCAGAAAAAGAATCTTTTACCCCGAATGCATACATGGCAATCAAAAGGTGAAAGACTCCGCAAAATTCTATGATAACCGATACCGCAACGGTATACCAGAAATTTCTCTTATCAACGTCACTGCTGAAAATTTCTTCAGATGAACTGATGACTTTAGGAAATCTTTTTTCAGCAAAACGATACAAACGGTTTTTTTTTCTAAATGAAACAAATGCACCATATGCTAAAAGAAGAATACTTACTAAGATGATGATCCCAACCCAGCTGTTACCAAAGTTTTTGTGAATTGAGAACGCATAAAAGAGTAGAGGTATCCCCACAATGACTACCGTCAGAAGACCTACAAAGCCATAGATGGCACTGGCCTGGTGAACTTTAGAAGATTTGTATCCGAGAATTCTTATATTTCTGGGAAGATAAGCGAGTGAACTGACACCGCCGGCAGGAAGAAAAACACTCAGGAAATTACGTTTCAGGAATAAACCAATCGCATCAGAAATCCGGATATCGAGATCAACGCTCCTGAAACTCGTCACATACATTAATCCCTGAAGAAAAATATAGATCAGAGATAAAAATATTCCTGCGAGAATCCAGGTTGGATCAGAGTTTTTCAGCTGCGGGCCAATTGAGGCAAGTTCGTGCCTTTCACTTCTGAAAAAAACGAAAGCCAGAAGAAGTACGACAACAGCGAGAATCTCTTTCCAGCGGATTTGTTTAAATACGCCTGATATTTTGTGAGTTTTCATACCAGTCAGTTTGGGTTAGCTTTTATCAAAAGTAATTAAAAAGTTCTGTATTAAATATGAAAAGACCACTAAATATTTAAAAAATCTAAACTACCTTTCGGTAAAATTTATCAATAATAAAAAGTGTATAAAATCTAATTAAATCTTAAATAAATCCATTTTGTCTTAAATAAAAATCAATTTTATATTGATTCTAATAAGGATTTAATGATTCCATGTTTTTATAAAATAAACAATTTTTTGACCATTATTTTTTTCATCATGAGCATTTACGTAATTTTATTCTCTGTATAACAGAATTTATATAATATCATTACAATGGAAGGATATAATTACGGGATGATCGGCCTCGGAGTGATGGGGAGAAATCTTCTCTACAATATTGCTGATAACGGATTCTCTATAGCGGGTTTTGACCTCGATGAAGAGAAAGTGAATCAACTGCATAGCAATGCCACTTCAGAAATGAAAATCAAAGGCACAGGCTCGCTGGAAGAATTTGTGGCCGCTCTCGAAACGCCAAGAAAAATCATACTTATGGTGCCTGCGGGAAAACCGGTGGATGCCGTTTTGGATAACATTTCACCACTTTTAAGCAAAGGAGATATCGTTATTGATGCCGGGAATTCTTATTTCCAGGATACCAACAGACGTATTGCCGATATGGCATCTAAAAATCTTCATTTTATGGGAATTGGCGTTTCAGGCGGAGAAAAAGGAGCCAGAACAGGCCCTAGTATCATGCCCGGCGGAGATGCTGAAGCATTTAGCCTCCTTAAGCCTATGCTTGAAGCTATTTCTGCGAAAGTGGATGGCGAACCATGTACCGCTTATATGGGAAAAGGATCAGCCGGAAATTATGTGAAAATGGTTCACAACGGTATCGAATATGCCATTATGCAGCTGATCAGCGAAGCTTACGATCTTCTTAAAAGAGGAGCCAGCCTCAATAATGATGAGCTCTACGAAGTCTTTAAAGACTGGAATAACGGTGAGATGAACTCTTTCCTTATTGAAATCACCAGAGATATATTTAAACAGAAAGATACTTTGACAGATCATGATCTTTTGGATCAGATTTTAGACAAAGCCGGTGCAAAAGGAACAGGAAAATGGACCTCCGAGCAGGCAATGGAAATAGGGGTTTCTATTCCGACCATTGATATTGCGGTAACATCAAGGATTTTATCTGCCTATAAAGAAGAAAGAATTCTGGCTTCAGAAATATATGCTGAAAAAGAAATCACAAGTCCGGAAGACAAAGAATTGTTTATCCGTGAAGTGGGAGATGCGCTTTATCTTGCGACACTCATCAGCTATGCACAAGGCTTGGCTTTACTGATCAAAGCTTCTGAAGAATATCAGTTTGAAATCCCTTTAAAAGATGTTGTGAAAATCTGGAGAGGCGGATGCATCATCCGTTCTTTACTATTAGAGAAATTCTATGCCGCTTACACAGAAAACCCGGGCCTTACCAACATCTTACTTGATAAAGAAATTTCTTCGTTGGTAAAATCAAAAATAAACGCATTACGAAAAACATCATCATTTGCTGTATTAAACGGAATTCCAAGTCTCGGATTACAGACGGCTTTAGGATATTTTGATGCTTATACCACAAAATCGCTTCCGGTAAATCTTATCCAGGCACAAAGAGATTATTTCGGGGCACACACGTATCAGAGAATCGACAGGGAAGGTGTTTTCCACACGTCATGGAACAGTACAAATCAATAAATTTCGGAAAAATGAATGACAATAAAAGCCTGAGACCTACTACCATTATTATTTTTGGGGCAACAGGCGACCTGGCAAAAAGAAAACTTTTTCCGGCATTTTATAATTTATATATCGACGGAAGAATGCCCAAAGGATTTAATATCCTTGCTTTAGGAAGGGCAGAAAATAAGGATGAAGATTTTAAAAGCTATGTAAAAGAAAATCTGGAGAGCTTTTCAAGGAAGAAGCTTACCCAGGAAGACTGGGCAGGCTTTCAGGCGCACATTACCTATTTCAGACATCAGCTGGACGAAGAGAATTCCTACAAAGAGTTGCAGCAAAAGCTGAATGACTTCGATAAGATCTACGGTACAAGAGCAAACCGTTTGTTCTATCTTTCTATTGGTCCTAATTTTATTTCTACGATCTCTAATCATATTAAAAGCAGCTCGCTCGCATCTGATCCTAAAAAAGACCGTATCATTATCGAAAAACCGTTTGGACATGATAAGCAGTCTGCCATTGAGCTGAATAGTCTTCTTTCCGAAACATTTGAAGAAGAGCAGATCTACCGTATCGATCATTATTTAGGCAAAGAAACCGTACAGAATATTTTGGCTTTCAGATTTGGAAATTCCATTTTCGAACCGCTTTGGGATTCTAAGCACATCGAATCTGTACAGATTACCGTTGCCGAAGAAGTCGGGGTAGAGACAAGAGGAAGTTTCTATGAACAGACCGGAGCTCTCCGTGATATGATCCAGAACCATTTGCTCCAGATTCTGTGCATGGTAGCCATGGAACCGCCTGCATCTCTCGAATCCGGTGAAATCCGTGACCGTAAAGTGGATGTCCTGAAGTCGATCCGAAGAATTCCTGCAGATAAAGTTGACCATTATGCCGTACGCGGACAATATGGAAAAAATGTTGTGAACGGAGTAGAAACAAAAGGTTACCGCCAGGAAAACGGTATTGCACCAGACTCCAACACAGAAACTTTCGCGGCGGTAAAGTTTTATCTCGATAATGAGCGCTGGCAGGGAGTTCCTTTCTACGTTCGTACCGGGAAAAAAATGAAAGAGAAACATTCTTATATTACCATACAGTTTAAACCGTTACCGCATTCTACTTTTTCAGATACGCCCCATCTTTTATCGGCCAACAGGCTTATCATTAATATCCAGCCATTAATGGATATCAGATTACAGTTTATGGCTAAAAAACCTGGACTTTCACTGGCGCTTGAACCGGTAGAAATGATTTTCGACTATTTCGTATGTCAGGAAGATACTCCTGAAGCCTATGAAACCTTGCTGCTGGATGCGCTTTTGGGTGATTTAACCTTATTTATGCGTTCCGATCAGGTAGAGGAAGCCTGGGATGTGGTAAAAACAATTCAGGAAGCCTGGGAAAACAATAAAGATGCTTCTTTCCCGAATTACAAGGCAGGAAGCTGGGGTCCGGACGAAAGCTTTGCACTGGTAGAAAGACAGGGCGACAGCTGGTGGTAAAATAGTATTAATGTAAAGAACTGAAAATGAATATCACAGTATTTGATGATTTAGATAAATTATATACAGCGGCAGCAGAAACTTTTGTTGAGCTTTCAGAAAAATCAATACAGAAAAAAGGCCAATTTGCAGTAGCGCTGAGTGGAGGTTCTTCTCCTAAAGCTATTTTTAAATTGCTTTCAACAGATGAATACGCCGGAAGAATCGATTGGAGCAAGATCTACTTCTTTTGGGTCGATGAACGATGGGTTCCGTTAAACGATGAAAAAAGCAATGCGAAAATGACTTTTGAAACATTGCTCGACAAAGTGCCGGTAAACAGAGATCACGTATTTCCAATGTATAAGGAAAATGTTCTTCCCGAAGACTTTGCAAAAGAATATGAAGGTCAGATTCGCAAAGTGCTGGGAGATAATGGTGTTTTTGATTTCATCCTTCTGGGAATGGGAGACGATGGTCACACCGCATCATTGTTTCCGGGTGAGGAAATCCTTAATGAAAAAGACAAATGGGTAGATGCCTATTACCTGAAACCCCAGGAAATGTTCAGAATTACACTCACAGCGCCGATCATTAATAAGGCTGAAAATATACTTACCGTTGCCTTCGGTGAAACCAAAAGAAATGCTCTGAATGAAATCCTGAACGGAGCCTACAACCCGGAGTTATATCCAATGCAGCTTATTGAGAAGAAGGAAAACTTCAGATTTTTTACCGATCATAAAGCGATGGGAAATTAATAGATAATTTAAAATATAATGAATAAGGCTGTCCTAAAAGTTTGGGCAGCCTCTTTTTTTTACGCCTGAAAATTTAACAAGTAATTTTTTATGCTCCGGAGGAGCAATATCTGTGTAGTAAAAAAAAACAATAGAATATCACAAGCACGCCGTAGGTGTGCTATTATAAGATAGAACTCCTCTGGAGTTCCGGTACAATATGCTGATATTGATCTACACAGATATTGCTCCTCGGGAGCAAATCCTACGCTATGCTATAAAATCATTATTTAAAATCCTAACTGTCAGATGAAGTCGTGGCTGTAACAAAAAAGGACTATACAAACTTTTAGGACCGCCTTATTTTATTTTTATTCTGAAAAACCGTTATCCGGTTCGTCCACGATTTTGATATAACTATTTTTTAATAAATCAGTGGGGTAAATATGCTGATCGCCATTGGCACTCTTAACAACAATAGCCGGTTGTTCATCATTTAAGCATCTATCGATCTGCTGTTGCATTTCTTGTAGTTTGCCTGGCTCTACAGGTAAATGATACTCTCCGGTAAAATGTTTGATAACAATGATTTTATTGCCCATGCGCTTTATTTTTTTGGTTAATATTGATTCTCTTTCAAAGTTAATTCTTTCCCGGTGACCTCAAAATATACATTTTGAAGATCCGTAATGCTTCTAATATCATGGAATGATTTCTCTTTGTATATTAAAGTAAACGTCATATCATCATCAATGATAAAAACTTGGTTGTGGTCAATGTATGTTAAATTGTGAATGGTAGTAGAAACTCTTTTAAATCCTAATTCCTCAAGAGCCACATAGCTAATAGGAACCTTTTCGCATTCATTTAATAAAATGAATTTTGATAATTCTAAATCTTTTCTCACATAATTAACGGATAATCCATTAGCATGTATTTTTTCAACTTTAGCCAAATATTTATTAGCTAAAATCAAATTTCCTTTTTGTATTGTTTTATTCATTTTACAAATATAATCTACACAAAAAATAAACTCGGTTTGCTAACATTACATCATCTGATTTACCTTCATTTTCAAAATCTTTGACTTTAATTATCATTTCCATAAGAATGACAAGTTATTAGAATGGGATCATTGTCTTGCAATGTCAGAAACATTGGAGCAAAGTTGATTTACATTCTTGCGAGATAAGATTACTTTCTTTCAATCCAGACTTACTTTCTTACGAGGTAGATTTACTTTCTTGCGAGATAGACTTACTTTCTTGTGAGGTAAGATCACTTTCTTACGAGGTAGATTTACTTTTTTGCGAGGTAAGTTTACTTTCTTGTGAAGTAAGATTGCTTTCTTGTGAGGTAAAATTACTTTTTTGCAATGTAGATTTACTTTCTTGCATGTAAGATCACATTCTCGTGCCCGCAATTAATATTCTTTCGGTTAAAAAGAAGTGTAACCGTTATTTAAATCATGAATAAGAAGAAGTGAAGAACTTAACATTATTCGGGTCATTGTTTTTTTAACACTCATACATCGCGAAAATAAGGTACTTTTCATTAAATTTGTTAGTGTTCTGAAAAATTAATCACCATTCACAAATGTCTATGAACATAAAGAAAACTTCTGTGCCGCTTTTTTTGATGCTTTCAGCAAAAATATTTTGTCAGCAGTTTTCTTTACGATACTGTATAGAAAAGGCAAAGCAGAACAATACAGTCGTAAAGCTTGCCGGACAGTCTCTGGAAACAAGGCAGAAACTTTTTAAAGCCACCCAAAACAACGGGCTCCCCAAGCTGGATCTTCTCGCAGGATACAACTACATCGGTGAACCTTTGCGCGTGAATCTCCAACAGGTAAAAGACGGTATTGTGGAAGGCTCGGCTAATCAGGCAGTATATTCTGCTAACACCGTGTATCAGCAGGTAACAGGAAACCAGCTTTCTCAACAGGTACAGGATGTTATTTATCAGACCTCAAAAGATATCATCAGTGCCGTCTATCCCAATTACAATCCGGAAATAACCAAACAGAGTTACTTTCTTGCAGGGCTGGTCGTGCGTCAGCCGATATATCTTGGAGGAAAATTAAAGTCATCCCGCAAGCTCTCCGAAGAACAGCTGAAAAGTGGGGAAGCCAACCTTCAGTCTTCAAAAGATATTACGGCATACAATATTGCTTTACAGTATATTCAGATCATGTATCTGAATTCAATGATCGAGAAACAAAAAAACAGCCTGGAATCTCTGCAGAAAAATGAAGCATATGCAGATAATCTTCTGAAAGCTGAAATCATCCCGCCATATCAGAAAAACTGGGCAGATATTGCCAGAGCTCACGGGGAAACAAACCTGAAGAGTTTGGTGATGGAAAAAGAGAATGCGTTGTTTACGCTGAAAGATTTGATGGGGATTTCTCTTGACGAACCGGTAGAAATCAACGAAAAGCTAAATGAATCTACCGAAATTCCTCCTTTCATATCTTCTGAGAATAATGCAGATATAAAACTTCTTCAAAGCAAGAAAGCAGAAGCCGAAACCGGATTGGATATTACAAAATCTTTATCAAGGCCCAATCTCTTTGCTATCGGAAATCTGCAGTTCTTCAGAAAAGACCTTCCTGTCATCACTCCTCCCTGGCTTATCGGATTGGAATTGCAGTGGACGCTTTTTGATCCGGAACGCCGCTCCAGAAATCTGGCTTCTGAATCTTTAGTCAAAGAAGCAGATTTGCTCATAGAACAAAAACAGAAATCGGTGAATCTTGCTACCAAAATAGCGGAGAACAAACTGGTAAGCCTTAAAGAACAAAGTGAAACATTCGATGCATCACGAAAACAGGCATACAACACCACCGAAATGGTAAGAAAAAGAATGGAAAACAGCCTTTCATCCGTAAAAGATGTAAATGATGCTTTACAATTACAGTACGAAACTGAAAAGCTGTATTACACCTCTCTGGTAGCTTACCAGACTGCATTGGCAACCTATTTTTATGTTACCGGAAATCCTGAAAACATCACAAACTATATTCCGTGATCGTAGTTTTAGACTAAAAATAATCTTTAGATATTAATATAAATCAATCATAAGCCGGACCTGATCCGAAGCATAACCAAATAACAGATGAAAAACTTTATAAAAAACTATTGGGCTGTTTTTATTCCGATTGCTGTACTTGCGGCGGCATTGGTCTATCTCCTGAAAGATAAATCTACCGAAACCCCGAAAGATGCCGTCATCGGTATGGTAGATGCCGAATTTGTCGATGTTTCAGCGTCGCTTCCCGGGCGAGTGCTTGATATTCCGGTCAAAGAAGGGGATGAGGTGAAAGAAGATCAGGTAGTAGCCCAAATGAAAACTTCCGAGATTGAAACCATTCAGTCTCAGGTTGCCGATGCTGTTGAAATTGCCCGAAACCAGCTGGATAAAGTCGACCGTGGCGTAGAGCCTGAAGTATTGGCTTCGGCAAAAAATCTCCAGCAGATTGCTCAACAACAAATGGATCTGATGTCTAAAACGTACAGTCGCTTTCAGAATCTGTATTCACAAGGAGTGGTTTCCGGGCAGGAGCGGGATGTGATTTATTTTAAATACAAAGCAGCACAGAAAGAACTTGAAACCGCAAAACTTAATGTACAGCTATTACAAAGAGGAAGCAATAAAGAGCTGAAGAACTCTGCACAGGCTGTTCTTAATCAGGCTCAGAATGCGGAAAGACTGACCCAGGAAATTAAAGATAATGCTTCTCTGAAAGCACCGGTATCAGGAAAAATATCAACGATTGTTTCCAATAAAGGTGAGATGGTAAATGCAGGATATCCGATGATGACCATCCAGAAGGACAATTCATTTTTTGTAAAGTTCAATCTGCGTCAGAATCAGATGACAAAAATAGAGAAGGGGAGTGTGGTAACGATGAAAATTCCGGGCTGTATTCCGGAAACGATGAAAGGAAGAGTATCTGAATTGGCTCCGGCATTAGGATATGCCGACTGGGTTCCCGAAAAACAAAACGGAGAATTTGAGCTCAGAACTTTTCAGATCAAAGTAAAACCTGAAAATTTAAATACAATAAAAGGGCTTCGTTCAGGAATGACCGCACAGCTTATTTTACCATAATTAAACCTTTAACATTGAAAAAAATCAGCATCATCATGGTACGCGAATGGAAACGGATTTTTTCGATTCCTAATTTTTATGTGGTGTTACTGGTTATTCCGCCTATTATTTTTCTGTTTTATGGTTTTATTTATCAGAAGCAGTTTGCCCGTGAACTTCCGATGGCGGTCTGGGATGAAGACGGTTCTTCAGTTTCAAGAACATTGACCGATATGATGGAGCAGAATGAAAATATTCACTTTACTCATGTGGTGTTCAGCAATGCTGAAATCGAAAAGCTGATGAAGGAAGGGAAAATATTCGGGGCTGTTCATTTTCCGAAAAATATGGAGTCGGATGCCAAGAAAAACCATCAGTCGAATATTACCTTATATACTAACGGTGCTTATCTGGTTCCTGCTAAAATGATTTATAAAGGGGCTGCCGAGATCATCATTAAAGGAGGGCTTGCCGTAGTCCTTCAAAAAGCTGAAAAGCAGGGAATGCCTGCCGATCAAGCAAATACTCTCGTTCAACCGATTAAGTTGAATACCACCGTTCTCTACAATCCGGAATTTAATTACCAAATGTATCTCACGCCCGGACTCGTAACGGTAGGGCTTCAGATGGCATTAATTGTGGCTTCTGTTCTTATTCTTAATCTCGAATTTAGAAGAAATACTATCGACGGCCTTCTGAAGATCTCCACTTCATCTTCACAGATCATTATCGGTAAAATGCTAGCTCACCTTTGTATTGCCTGGCTTTTATTTATCCTCATAAGCTTTGTTGTGTTTCCTGTTTTTGATTTGGGGAAGCCACAAACGGATTTCAGTTTTTTTATTCTATATACCTTATTGGCACTGGCCTGCATAGGAATCGGGATGATGCTTTCTGCGATTTCTGATAATCTTCTTTTTGTGGTGGATGTAGCCCTGTTTTTCACTTCACCGGCTTTCGTGTTTAGTGGTTTTACGTTTCCCAGATGGGCAATGCCATGGTATGATCAGATCTATGCGGAGATCATGCCTTATACGCATTTTCTGGACGGATTTATTAAACTGTACTTCATGGAACTTCCCATCAGGTATGCATATCCTGAAATGGTCAGACTGCTGATCTTTATCGGTATCACATTTCCCGTTGCGATTGTCGTTTTTCAGAAGAAGATTAATCAATATTTAAAAAACATTCAGCAGTGAAAGAAATTTTTTACATATTGAAAAGAGAAGTAAGGAATATCTCGAAAGATTCGAGTCTGTTTCTCATTTTGCTGATTGCTCCTGTGCTGTATGCTTTTATGTATGGTAGTATTTATCTGAATAAAGGAGAAGAAAAGGTAAAGCTTGCCCTGATCGATGCAGACGGAACAGCAGTTTCCAGGCTGCTTACGGATCAGCTTAATTCTACTCCGATGATTGAAATTGTTCCCAGCTCAGATATTGCTGAAGCGCAGGAAAAAATGTATAAAGGAGAAGTTGAAGGTTACTTATATATTCAGAAGGATTTGGAAAAATATATTCTTTCACAAAAACAGGCTAATGTAAATCTTGTTCTTAATGCATCCCGTTTTCTGCCTTCCAGCGATTTACTGAGTACCGTAACCAAAGTCTTTCTTACGGTAGGAGCAGGCGTACGGAAAACCTATTTCAATAAGCAGGGTATGAATGAAGATGAATCTATGAAAATGACCAATCCCATCAATATGGATTACCGCCCGCTTTACAATTCCGGGATGACGTACGGCTCGTTTCTTTTGCCGGGATTACTGGCTATTATCCTCCAGCAGACGCTTCTGATTGGGGTTGCTGCCGCTTTCACATCAGAACGGGAAGAGAGAAAGCTTCACAATCTTTATGAAATCTCAGGATTTAGCATTTCTAAAATAATCCTGGGTAAAGGAATGCTTTATTTCTGTATTTTTATGATCTTCGGGTTGTTTTTTGCGGTGGTTAACTTTTCCATTTTTGGTGTAGCGGTGAGAGGGAGCTTTCCTGATCTCGCTTTTATTACAGCCGCCTTTATTGCTTCGGTCATTATATTAGGAATGCTGATCGGAAGCTTCTTTAAAAGCAAACTCTTTGCGTTTCAGGTTCTGGTATTTTCCTCTTATCCTATATTTCTGGTGACTGGATATTCAATGCCTTATCAGTCTTTGCCAAAAGGAATTCAGTTTTTTTCTGATTTGCTGCCGACTTCCCCGTTTCTGAAGGTATATATTTCTATCGTTCAGGCCGGTGGATCGATTACAGATAATCTGGATTCCGTTGTTCATCTTTTACTATTGCTCGTAGTTCTTGTAGTTCTCCTGATGGTAAGGATGAAATATCTTCTAAGCAAAGCTAAATGACAATATATTGAAGGGTTTTTACTCGCTGTCTGTATCAATATTTTCAAGTGGATGACACTTAGGTGGTTAAGTGGGTGTCACTTAGGGAGCGTAGTGTGAGCTCCATAGCAGGCTAAGCGACGCACACTTACGTGCGGAATACTAGGCATGCTTTTACTGACATCATTAAGAAATTGTTCAGGAAACAACTTTTATCATTAATAATATCCTAATACTTTCATCCAGATTCCGCCAAGTCCCATGTAAATAATAAGGAGAACGATTCCTATTTCCAGGCCGCGCAGCCACCAGGATTTAAGATCTACATATCCGCTACCAAAAAATACCGGTGCCGGGCCGTGGCCGTAATGAGTTAGCACTCCATAAATGGATCCCAGGAAACCAAGCATCATCGCCAACAGCATCGGAGGAATTCCGACTGCAATACCAACACTCAGCAATGCGGCATACATGGCTGCCACATGCGCTGTGGCACTTGCAAAAATATAGTGACTGAAAAAATACACTAGAATAATTACCGGAAAAGCTACCGTCCAGGTCATTCCGCCAATTTCGGCTTTGATCAGGTTGCTAAACCAGCCGATAAATCCTAATTCATTCAGTGAACTGGCCATCATCACCAGAACGGCAAACCAGACAATCGTATCCCAGGCTCCCTTTTCAGATTTTACATCTTCCCAGGTCAGCACTGAAGTGAGCAACAGTAAAGTAAGTCCGATGAAAGCGGTCGTGGTTGCATCAATAGAAAGACTTCCTCCAAAAATCCAGAGTGCTAATAATATGAAAAAGGCCAGCAGCATCAGCCATTCGTTTTTTGTGATGGGACCCATTTCTTTTAATTTTTCCGCGGCCATTCTCGGAGCATCGCCTGTTTTCTTTAATTCTGGCGGATACAGTTTATACAGCACCAAAGGAACGATAAAAAAAGCTGCTACTCCAGGAATAAAACCTGCGGCAGCCCAGGACATCCAGGTAATATTAACTCCCAGATTGGCGGCAAATTTCTGACACATCGGGTTACTGGCAGTTCCGGTCAGGAACATGGAAGACGAGATGAGGTTCATGTAGTAACTGTTTAAGGTTAAATAAGAACCTAATTTTCTGTGAGTCTCAGGTTTTTCGGGTACGGAGTCGAAGCTGATGGCCATCGATTTCATAATCGGGTAAATGATACCACCGCCTCTTGCTGTATTACTCGGTATTGCAGGGGCAAGACAAACGTCGGCTAATCCAAGTCCGTAAGCTAATCCCAGTGAACTTTTACCAAAAATTCTGATAAATAAAAAAGCTATACGGTTGCCCAGTCCTGTTTTAATGAAACCTCTGGCTATAAAGAAAGATATTCCGATCAGCCATATCACTTTGTCTCCGAAACCGGAAAGTGCTTTGGTGATTGATTTTCCTGCGTCTCCGGGAGCTACAACCTGTGTCAGCGCAGTAAAGCCCACGGCCATCATACACATCGTTCCCATAGGGGCCGCTTTTAGAATGATCCCTAAAATAGTGGCTGCAAATATCGCGAAAAGGTGCCATGCATTCTCGCTGACCCCTTCCGGCACGGGGATAAACCAAATGATGAGTGCCACTGCAAAAGTGATTGCTACATTTTTAATGTTTATTTCTTTCATGATCATTGGATTTAATGTGTTAGAATCTGCTCTGAACCTGAATTATATAGAGATTATTGTTGTACTGATTTGTATTTTCTACCTGATATTTATAGCGGTCAAGCTGCATTCCCAACTGGATTCGTGCACCGTAATTTTTAAGAAATTCAAGGCCAAACATCGGGGTAATGGTTTGTCTCGGATTTGAATTTAATCTGAAATTGGTGTCTAAATATTCATAGCGGCAGGAAAGCTCAAAAGCACTCAGGTTCCGGTGGTTGATTTCATAGCGTATATTAGGAAGGAAATAAGCTCCCCGGATTAAATATTCGTCAGGATTCTGAGGTCTGGTTTCAGGATCGGCAGCAAAATAAAGCAGATGGTTCGTTGCCTGTTTAGCTTCAAGTTGCATATCCAGACTCCACTTGGGATCAAATTTGATGAGCGAACTCAGATCGAGTCCAACTGCATATACTTTTTTACCTAAAACTTCACCGTAGCCGCCATTTAAACCTAAATTTAAATTGTATTTTTCCGACAGACCGAATACAAGCCGGGTTGAATATTGTTTGCCATTATCATTATCATTAATCTGGTTTTTACCATTACCATTAACGACTGATACTGCATATTGAAAAGGCATTTCACCCAGTTTGAGCTGGCCGGTTGCGGAAAGTCCTATTTGAAAGCTTGTCCAGCCCAGTTTTCCAAACTCTGTATATTGGTTGGACCAGTCCAGCGATTTGATAATGTCGATAGGGTAGGTCTCTTCAATTCCAAACCATGGACGGAACTGTCCTGCAGTAAAAGCGAGCTTAGGGTTGAATGTGTATTTTAAATACGCATTTTCCAGCACTCTTGATTTGGGATCATTCTTGAAATCGGCGAGATTGGCAAGAACGACAACTTCCGTGCGTTTACTGATCTGCGCTCGTAACTGGACCCTCATATATTTGATCATGAAATTATTATCCGTACCGCTGTGATCGGAGTGATGAAGACCATTTACATCTACATCTTTGCTCATTCCTACCAGATAACGGGCCTGGAATAATCCTTTTATCTGGAGTTGTGGATATTTTACTTCTTCTTTTTCCGGGTTTATGTATAAAGAATCAGGTTTCTGAGCATACACAATGCTGAAAAGTATCAAAAAGAAAGGTAGTGCAGCCTTTTGGGTAAGAAAAGCCATAATATTGTGTTTGGTGAAATGTTGGTTTCCGAATTAATATGATTCAAAAATTAAAGGTTTTAATACTTTAATATTTGGATGGGCTTTTCAGTAATATTGCTGCAAGTATTTAAACTGGAAGCAATAATGGAATTTAGCGGAATTTGGTAAGTTACCTTGGTAGAATTTTTAGAAGGTGTACACTGCGCAAATGGCATAGCGCTTATTAATAAACTCAGGTGATGGTTTTTCATGATATAGTATTTTGTGTGATGTTGAAGATTACTATTTATCATCAAATAAATCTTTTAATCTTGAAATAAATTTAAAGAAATTATTTCGCAATTATTGATTTTTATGTTAAATATTTAATGCTTTCAAAATCAGACTTTAAACTATTCATAAAATAACAGTTTATAAAGAATGGTAAGCTATAAATTATGATAAGCTTGGTAAAAGGAAAATAAAAAAAGGGAATAGAATAAGAAATAAACTTTCTATTGTTAGAAGGTTTATCTGTTTTTTTAAAGTTAACTTTACGCTGTATGTGAGTTTAGCCACTGATGAGGCAATAGGTATGCATGATGCAAAAAATTGTCATCTCGTTACTGACCAAACCCAATACAGATGGTATTAATTTAACTCATAATTAGCGATAATCAGACTCAACATGAAATGAATATAATTTTGATCAGCTTCTTTTCTGTTAAGTAGTTTGTTTTTATAATCGTATGAGTTTAAGATTCTTGATAATTGTGAATAATCCTCAAATTTGTCATCTTTGATTTTTACTCTCAGATTTCCGTCTCTTCTTTTTATAATTTCATCATCCAGTGTTCGTAACTTGAAGATAACTTCACATAATTTGGCATTAAAATTCATTTTACCGGTATATCTTTCAATGATATTAACCTTAAATGTATCAAATTTTATGGTGTTAAAGACAAGATTAGAGCCAGACTCTTGCGTGTTGAGCTCAAGCGTATAATTCATAAATTTAAATTTAGTACAAATGTAATCAGAAGCTGAAAAAATTCAAAATAAATAGATCAACTAATATACCATTTATAGCAATTTATTTTTATTCTACCTTTTTTGTGGTATCATTTTTTACATTAAAATTTATTTACTGTCAAATTTCTTCACCCTTATTTTCTTTTCTTTCACTTTTATGATAAAAGGATTAAGCTGGCTTATTTTGCCTGGTACTACTTTAAACTCCTGTAGTGTATTTTCGCAGTAAGTATTGGCTGCCAATGAGTTTTCGTTCAACTTTATTTTGTATTCCCCGGATTCTATAAAAGATACGATTTCGCCGTTATCATCCGTTATCGTGTGTCTTATAAGTTTATCACCTTTGTAGATGTCAAAAGCGATTCCTCCGGATTTAGGTTCAAATTCGACGGCAGTTTTGGTATCATACTCGTACATTATTTTTCCTTGAACTGTCCCATTCTGATGTAGCGGGATCTGTAAAAAATGCTGATGGGTATTTACATCAAACTCCGTTTCATCATAATACCATCCCTGTTGAATCACCTGTCGTAATGTATATTTGTTGTAAGGAATTGCGCGGTATGTAATAGCTCCGTCTTCATCGGTTTTGAATGATATATTATTGAGCATGATAATATATCCTGTGGCTTTTTCGTCACCTTCATCATATATGTTGTTGTTATTACGGTCATAATAAACAAAGGCTTTAATATTGCTTTTCTTCCCCGGATCCAGATTATTGCTTCGTAAATTGATTGTAACACCCGCCTCAATGGTAAAAAGATTGTTGCTGAAATTATTCATGGAATAATTAAACCATGATGAATTGAGATAAAGCCCGTACCGTTCTTTAGAATATTTTACATTGACAAATCCGGATGGAGACTTCCCATAAAGTGTATCATCGGTGTAAGAGAATCCCGAATTGATACTCAATTTACCTTTTAGCATTGTATTGGTTATAAATGCTGAGGCCAATGTTTTTTTGTACGTATTGTTACCGCCTAATAATTTTGAGAAAGCATATTCGGACAGGTAATAGCTTCCGTACTGATAAATAAGCTGGAAATTAAGCCATTTGTAAGCATAGGTTCCCGTAAATTTCATTTGGTACTGATTTTTTTCGGAATCCGGATAATTTACCAATCCTGTTTCGATACCTACTATGGATGAATGTTTTCGGTTTGTGCTCGACCAGCTCACACGCTCGATCAGCCTTTTGGCGGTCATTTCTTTCAGGTCTTTATTTTCTGTCAGTCCGAAAAAAGTGTTGTACGTATTGGAATTTTCATTCTGATATTGCAGGCTGATTCCCAGTCCGAAATTCTTTTTTTTAGGAAAATTAAGTCCTGTTTCAAATCTGCTGCTGTTGGTTTCTAAATTATTATTGTAGAAATAAAATTTAGGAGAGAAGTTAGAAATCATGACATTAGCATAAATGGAATTATCCTTTATAATGCTGGAAATATTCTGCTGCAACTGGAAAATCCCTCTCTGGTTGCCCGGATAATAATTGCTGCTGAATGAATAATTTCCGCTGAGATTGATCTTGTTGATAATCCCTGAATACTGTGTTTCTAACGCTCCTGACGGTTTTGTGATGTTAAGGCTTTCATAGGTACTTATTCCGCTGAATAGTTTCCCGCTAATCTTCCAGTCTTTATTAAAAACATACTGAAAATCGGTTCCCAATAAGTTATGCTTCGCCTTTTCAAAAGGATCATTTTTAAAGATATATGCTGCTGATATATTACGGCTTGCATTGCTAGCCCCCAATGTTCCGCGAACGTAGAAACCATATCCTAATTTCAGGAAAGCAGTTCTTTCAATAAGACTGAAACTCTGATCTATAAACCCGAATTCCAGCTTTTTATTTTTATCAGAGGAAGTAAAGGCATATTCCGCGCCTCTTCCGTAAAGAGAAAGTTCTATAATTTTACTGATATTTCCCAAGGTAAATTCACTTTTTTCCCTTTTATAGGTTATGAAGGTATTGTTTACCATAGGATCTTCCGGACCATTTGTTTTATAGATATTTCCTCTTATAAAAACATATCCTGACGGAAGATTGAAACCTCCGGAACCGATCAGCTGATACAGAAAAGATTCTCTTCCAAGATAGCGGTAACTTGCTGTAATACTGTTTTTCGTGTAGCCGAGATTGTTATTATCTAAAGATTGGTACCGTTGCATAGAAGAATTATTCTGAATAGAAACTGAACTGTTTCCGAATATTTCTTTGTCAGGTTCTCTGAAGCCTACAATATTTACATTGAACTGAGGAATTCTTGTCATATTATTTGTTGGCCTGAATCTATAGATGAATACTGAATCTTTCTGAACAGCAATACTTCCTTTCTTTTCCACAAAAAAACTTCCCTGATCTGCTTCCGGAATTTTAAAAACGATCGTGACATCCTGCCTTTTGTTCCCTAAATTTGAAACTCTTGCCCGAACTTCTATAGAGTCATTAACATTACTCATATAAATCACAGGAGTATCTGTACTGATCGCCATCGAATTGTTTTCGGCAATATGATGAGTGATTGTTTTAGTCAATAAAATCTTATTCTCAAAGTTGGTAAGGTTAAAATCAATTTTACTTTCACCAAAACCAGCGTTGCTGTTGATAAGAATTTTTATCGGCAGATAAATACTTCCAGCCGACGGAATCTCAATTTCTGAAGTATTTCCTGAAATATTTCTGAAGCCGGTAGGAACGGTAATATTTAGTTTTCCTTTAAATTTGCTTTGAGAATTATTTTTGATTTCAACAATAGTACTTATAATACGGTCCCTTCCCATATCGGATTCCTCACGGATATCCATGCTGAGGCCGTCAATGGTTTGTGCAAAAGCCAGTGATGAAATGAAAAAAATGAAAAATACGATGATTCTCCGAAAATGGTTAAAAGGCATTAGTTTTTATTGAGGTGTTATCTCGTACTGAAGAGTAGCTGAATAGTCATCTGATTTTGCATTGATGAAGATTTCATCATTGTGAGTTGTTGAATATTTTATGTCGTAATTAACCGTATTACCCTGGGTGGCATTTCCTTTGGCAACCAGTTGTGATAATGGACTTAGTGAAATAGGAAATACGTTTGTATTGGCCGTTGTAGAGGAAAGAACCATTTTTACGGCATCAATAGGAATAGTATTACCAAAAGAAGAGGTAAACTGAGATTGTAATGATTTCAGTTTGATTTGATAATTCGTATTGCTTTTCACAATGAGCGCATTATTATACGTTACGCTGACTCCGTTGCTATAATCGTCCATGCTTTTGAATTCCAATAATGCATTTTGAGCGCTTGGTGCAAAAGTCAAAGACATTTCAGGAATATCCGTAGGAGGAATTCCGGAAAGTGTACCGATCTGCAGCTCAAAATCGTGACTCATTTTACCAATTACATTGTTGTACTGATCATATAATGTAAATTCTACAGGTGCGTAAAACTTCATCCAGGCAGGATAACTTCCAAGATAAGCTCCGCCCATTACCGTAAGGCTGAATTTAATCTGTAAATTATAATATCCATTAGGCTGGCTTGGCTGATTGTACAATGGTGCATTGGAACTTGGAACCAAAAATACTTCCTGGCCTTCCTGCAGAATGACATTTAATGGCATGCCGATTTGCGGAATGGTAGGTACCGGATTGGGATAAGCCTGGCCCGAAGATGATACGGGATGAAAGGATATCTTATTTCCGGGTATCGTATAATTTCCATCAGTAGATCTTATGGGCTGCTTTAGCCTTGCAGACAGACGCCAGGATGGAACATTAAAATTGCCGTTTCCGCTTAACATTGCGGTATAGGCATCGGGATTAGTATTTCCATCGTAAGAATTGATTTGCAGGTAGCTATTGATCCACGAATAATAAGAAATCTGTGAATATAAAAACTGCCCTGCTAACAACAGTACGAGTGAGAGTGTTTTAATCATACATAAAATTTAACTCGCCGAGTTCAAGATTATTATCACCGTAATCGATCATTACGGATGCTGTATATTTTCCTTTCGGAAGATCTTCGGGAAGAGAAATGCCCATCTCTCTTTTATTACCCGGCATGGTATAAAATACGATAGGTTCAATAGACACTTTTTTGCCGTTTTCCATATTGACAAGATCTGTGTATACTTTGCCGTCCGTCCATATATTTCCTTCATTTTCGAAAAACAGGTTCAGTTGCTTCTTAGATTTCTCAAAAGTCAGATTCTGTATTTCTATTTTTTTTGTTTTGGCAGAAGGAATTTTATGAAATATTTTTATTCCTGACCGGATACTTACTTTTATCTTTGCACCTTTACTGTCCATATCATCCACAGGATTCATCTGGTTCACATATAAAACTGCAGTATGCGCTTCCAATGTATCAGATAGTTTACTGGGAACTGTTATGGTAATATCAATATCCCTTCTCTCTCCCGGTCCTAATGTAAAATAATTGTCTTCTTTTTTTACACTGATCCATCCTGCACAGGATACTTTCAGGCTATTGGCTGCAGACATAATGTTTTCACCTTTCTCATTGTATTCCCAGTCACCAAGACTTATGGCTAAATCCAAAGAGTTTTTTGCACTCACGTTGGTAACTGTTACTTTCTGTGTATTGCTGTTTCCTACGGTTGATTCAAAATACAGTCTCGGAGGCGAAACCGAAATACCGGTCTGTGCCTGAATCATTGAAAAAAAGGAAACCAGAAAAAAAGCTAAAATAAAATGGAGTGAGTAGGTCTTGTTCATTGTAAAAGTAAAGACTGTGACAGCAGAAAAAAATGCCACAATTACTTGTAGCATTTTATTTTAATTATAATCTACAATATCTTATTATTGTGAAATAATAGTGTAGGTAAGTTCAGTAGTATATACCGTAGGATCTTGTCCTGCAATATATTTATTTAGATAGGCATTAGCACCTGCACCTTTGTATTCGATATTGATTTTCCTGTCAACACCTCCTAAAGTTGAAGTTACTAAATTAGTTTCGTTTGCAGATAGAGTAGCATTTTGGGCATATTGCGCTCCGCTTAAGCCATCAGTACCTGCGCTGGCTTTAATCCGAATTGTATTAGCCTGAATGCTTTTATTTATGTTATTTACGTTTTGTAAAGCCGAATTAGCAGCTTTTACTTTCACCTGGAATCCTCCTGTACTATAAATACTCAAGTGGTCAGGATTAATGGATGATACACCATTAGCATAGTCATCTTTAGTAACGTAGTCTAAGTTTACAATTTTTTGTGAATTGTTAACCACTAAAGTTTGGATTGGTTTTAATCTAACGTTTAAAGTAACAGTTTGTTGTGCCTTCATTGCTGCGAACCCTAACAAAGCAAATGAAGCTAAAATACACTTTTTCATAATACGATTATTTGTTTTTAATTTAATTCAAAAATTATGGTGCAAATGTATTGAGTAAATTTGTTAGAGCTATTGTGAAAAAATACGAATCTTTTGTAATTTTTGTAGCTGATAATAAGCTATATAGAAAAAGCCCTTTATTGATAATTCAATAAAAGATATTTATGAAAATGGAAATAACTCCATAAAAATGATTATTTTAAAGTTAAGTAATCATTAATTAATTATGGGTGTCAAATTAATAAAACTTTAAATTTATAAATTTTCGTTTTAATTGTTATTTTTTCATTAGTTAGACATCATTGTTAGTACATAATATTCCTGATCAGCTGATGAGTTATGACTTGTTTTAATATATTTTGCATGATGACTAAACTCAAATATTTTTTCAATCACCCCTTTTTTGTATTTAATAAGGTTGTGAACTTTATCTTTTCCCCGGGATAGCTTTTCATAATCAACATCTTTAAATCCTGCAGACTGATTATATACATTTTGCTGCATTTTTATTTCAAATCCTGACGGACTTGAAATCATTACAAATTTTGATTCATCGGTATTATTCTTGTCATCAGAATCTGTAGTTGTCGGATTAATGGCAAGCGTCTGAACCGGGTATAACCGCACATTTAAAGTCGTTCCGTCATTTTGGGCATGGAAGAAAGTGAAAGCAAGAAGACAAACTATAATAAAAAAATATTTGGTATACATTTCCTGATTTATCACCGTGTGGTTACATAATCAAATATACAAATATTTTTTAATTATCTCATCTCTGAAGGATTTTTTTCTGTATGTTTTTTAAAAAAGTTTGTGAAGTTGCCTTCATCGCTGAATCCCAACTCGTACGCGATCTGAGAAATAGTAAAATTTGTGTAGGTGAGCATCTTTTTAGATTCGCTGATAAGCTTCTCAATAATAACATGTTTTGCGCTTTTACCTAATACATATTCTGTCATCTCGGTCAGTTTTCTGGGGGTGATATTTAATTCGCTGGCGTAGTGAGAGACTTTTTTAGCCTTTTTATAATCTCTCTGTAGAATGACTTTGAATTTATTCACACAATAAAGATAATCAAATTTTATGTCTTTTTTTACTTCTTCAGTAGGAATATGTAGAAAAGCGTCAAGAATCAGTCTTTCTATAGCATTGTGCGCTGCTGAGACATACAGGCTTTTGTCTTTTAATCTGAAATTTTCCATTCTCTCCATAAATACAACCCGCATCTGTTCTATATTGATAAATGGAGCAATGAAAATATCAGAATTATAATTAAAGAATAGCTGGGAATTTAAAAATAAACTGTCTTTTATAGATCTTTCATAAAAGCTTGATGAAAAAACAATTAGAAAAGTATCGTATCCGTGTATATTCCCGAACTCAACATTTTTGTGTGGTCCTACAAAGACGATATTTCCGGCTTTGACGTCATATATATTATTTTCTACTTTCAGCTGGATATCTTCCATGATAATGTAAATGCAAAAGTATTCCAGTGTATTAAATTTTCTCTTATTATTATTTCTTTTAATAATTTGATCTAAACGATTAACACTAAAACCATTTTCTCTTAACTGATTTGTAATAATATACATTTTATCTTTACATAAAATTAATAGCGTGCTAAGATAATTTTTTGCTAAGGTTATATTGATATTATTCTGTTAGACATAATTCTATAAATATATTAAAATATATAGTAATTTATTCTTATTGAAATCTTATTATAACTGTAGAAATCATTATTGTTTTGTATTTTAGATCAATCCTTAAAACATAATTATTGTTATAAAAACTCAAATTTAATTTAAACATTTTTCTATACCGCTTTACTGTTTATTGAGATATTTTTTTAATAACTATAATTAAATATGATTTTTAAATATTCAACTGACAAGGTATAATATATACAGGTTCCCAGAATGTTAGTATTTATCACTATTGTAGGATATTTTCAGTAAGTAATAATCAGTAGTGCTAATATCCCGATGGTTGGAATTATTTATATTCAATGTAGACATAATTTATTATCTTTGGCGTGCCAAAATTGTGATGTATAAAATTAGAATGGTTATAACGCTTTGACAAATCTGAGAAAAAATTAATAATTAATTTTATTAAGATAGAGTATATAGTGGGACTATGATTTCCATTACATAAATAATATTTTTTAGAGATTTTTTTAATATATTTTATGACTGGAGCGTGAAATAGCCAAAAATGATCTTGATTTATTGATAGGTTAATACTACAATCCATGAAGCTGTAGTAATTAACAAAAAAATAATAATAATTAATTATACTGATAATCTGGTGATTCCACGTGATAGGGTGATTATTTTTAAAATAGCAAGATTTCGGCAAAAAAATTGCTATAGGAAAGCATTAAAAAAATCACAATTAAAAGTGAGTTTACATATATATATTATAACTTTAAAAAATAATTTGCTCTTTTTAAAAAGCAGAGTGCTAACTTTAGCAGATTAAAATCCTATGAATAGAAATATTATTAAGTATCTATTATTGATATCAATTACTTTATTATCGTGCAAACCCAAGCAGAATATGGTGTATATGTCGAAAGACAATATGGAAGAAGAAGTTGCCAGAGCTAAATTTCAGGGCTTACATATTCAGGAGGGAGATGTTCTTCTTATCCTTGTTTCTGCACTTGATGAAGCTGCTGTAAAGCCTTTTAATCTTAACACAGCTAACAAAGTAGGAAGTGAAGGTACAATGGGAGTGAATCAATATGTTCAACCAAGTGAATATTTAGTAAACTCTGAGGGGTATATCAATTTTCCCGTATTAGGCGATGTATATACTAAAGGAATGACACAAATTCAGTTGAAACAGGATCTTGAATCCCGCCTAAAACGATATCTTACCGATCCTTTAGTAACGATCACACTGAAAAACTTTAATGTCAGTATTTTAGGTGAGGTGAAACAGCCCGGACAAAAAGAAAGCTTGTCACAAAAAATTAATGTATTCCAGGCACTTGGTCTTGCAGGAGATATGACGGATTTTGGTGATCGTACCCATGTGAAACTTATCAGAACAACAGACGAAGGCAGCGATGAAGTCGTTAATCTTGATCTTACCAGATCCGACATTGTAAACTCGCCATATTACTATATGAAGCAAAACGATATATTATACGTGCAACCTGATCATAATAAACAGATTCAAGCAAATTCAAATCCAAACAGAGCCCTTACTTTCCAAATTATTGGTACATTAGTAACCGTAGCTACCTTAATTATTGCTTTAAAAAGATAACCGTAAATATGCAACAGATAGAACTTCTGGAAAATGAAGAAAAAATAGATTTAAGGAGAGTGATTACAAAATACCTCTATAAATGGCCTTGGTTTTTAGTGTCGGTATTGATATTTTTATTAATTGCTTTTGTTTATTTAAGATACAGCGTTCCAAAATATCAGACAAAAACAACGTTAAAGTTTGATAAAAAAGAAAATGATCTTACGTCAGCCCTTTCTGATCTGAGTAATCTTGGAATAGGTCTTGGAAATTCCGACGAGCTGAAAAGTGAAGCAGCCGTTGTCACATCCAGACCCATATTGACACAAGTGGTAAATAATCTTAATCTGAATGTAGAATATTATAATACGGGAGAAATTAAAGATAATCAGCTCTTTAGTAAAGTTCCTGTGGCGGGAAAAATTGTAACCTTTGATAATAAATTTGTATCTTCAGAATATAATCTTACTAAGGTTTCTGGAAATGACTTTACCCTTGTAAATGAACATAATAATATTAAATTTTTAGGAAAATTTAATATTCCTTTAAAGTTGGATTTTGGGGTTGTAGTCTTAACCAGAAATCCAGAATATGAGGTTAAACCAGGATATAAAATTGTTTTTTGGAATCCTATTGAAAAAGTAAAGAAACTTGAGAAAACAATTGAAGTGAATTTACCGGATGAAAAAGCCATGTTGATGGATATCAGTCTTATAGGATCGGTTCCGGAAAAATCGGAAACAATACTTAATGAAGTTACCCGCCAGTATAATTTAGACGGGCAGAAAGATAAAAATCTGCAAGCTGAAAATACACAGAAGTTTATTGATAAGCGACTAGAGGTTATTACCCGTGATCTTACTGGAGTAGAAAACCAGAAAGAAGATTTCCAAAACCGTAATCGTATTGTTGATTTGCAGGCGCAGGCAGAATTAGCGATGCAAAATACGAGCGAAAATACGAAAACGCTTCTTCAGCAACAAGCACAGCTTGATCTTTTAAATTCTCTATCTGCTGAGGCATTAAAAGGTAATAATCAGCTAATGCCCTCTAACTTAGGACTTAATCCATCACTTGAGCAATCTATTGCACAATATAATCAAATACTTATCAGCAGAAACAAGACGCTGAAGCAGGCAACAAACGAAAACCCTGCTGTTATAGAAATGAATCGGGAAATCGCGTCATTAAAAGATATTATCAGAGATAATATACGTGAGCAGAAAGATGCAGTAAAAGCCACTATTTCACAGTTGCAAAATCAGATTACAACAAGTAATTCGATGATTGAAAAGGTTCCCGGACAATCTAAAGTTTACAGAGGAATTGAGCGCCAGCAGAATCTTAAAGAACAACTTTTCTTATTTCTTCTTCAGAAAAGAGAAGAGAATGCAATCAACTTATCGGTTGATGTTCCAAAAGCTAAAATTGTAAATCCAGCATTTACTGAAGATGAGCCTGTTTCCCCCAAAAAAAATATCATTGTTTTGGGAGCGGTTTTACTTGGCTTATTAATTCCTTTTGCCATCTTTTATTTAATTTTTATTTTAGATGATAAAATTTACAGTAGAGAAGATATTAAAGAAAGGTCTAGTCTTGGTGTTTTGGTAGATATACCATCACTAAAAGATAATGACAATCATCTGGTACAGAAAAAGGACTTTTCGGAACTTGCGGAAGCTTTTAGAGTTTTAGTTTCAAATCTTAAATTTGTACTGCCGAAAAAAGATTCTGCAAAGATTATTATGGTTACATCTTCAGTAAAGGGAGAAGGAAAGACGCTTGTATCTGTCAATCTCGCTTTAACGATCGGTAATAAAAATGGAAGAGCACTATTGATAGGTTCAGATATCCGAAATCCTCAGATTCAAAGGTATGATAGCGAGCCTGTGAAAAGAAAAGGTTTAACGGAGTTTTTATATGATGAGTCAGTAAATGTTGAAGATCTTATCCATAATTCTTATACCAATCCTTATTGTGATGTGATCTATGCCGGTACTATTCCTCCCAATCCTCAGGAACTTCTTTCTAATGGAAGATACCAGAAATTGATAGCTCAGATGTCTTCTATGTATGCATATATTATTATAGACTCGGCTCCGCTTATGCTGGTTTCTGATACACTGAGTATAGCGGATGTTGCAGATGCTACATTATATGTTGTAAGATCGGGTGAGTCAAAAAATATACTTATCGATTTTGCGAATGATCTCGTCAATGATGGTAAGCTTTCTAATGTATCTTTTATTGTTAATGATGTTACAAAACGAGCAGGAGGTTATGGATACAACTATAGTTACGGTTATGGATATAGTGAAGATAAAAATAAGAAAAAGTGGTGGAGCAAAATTTTTAAATCATAAAAGTGGGTAAAATTTTAATTACGGGAGGAGCAGGGTTCATAGGCTCCAACCTTACAGAGTATTTTTTGAATAAAGGCTTTGAAGTGGTATGTCTGGATAATTTTTCTACAGGACACCGTCATAATATTGAGCCTTTCTTAAAAAATCCGAATTATAAACTGATCGAAGGAAGTATCTGTGATCTTGAAATCTGCAGAGCTGCAGTAGAAAATGCAGATTACGTACTACACCAGGCAGCATTGGGGTCGGTTCCGAGATCAATCAACGATCCCATTACCAGCAATGAAGTCAATGTTTCAGGTTTTCTGAATATGCTTGTTGCTGCGAGAGATGCGAAGGTGAAACGTTTCGTTTATGCCGCTTCATCTTCTACATATGGTGATTCTGCTGCACTTCCGAAAGTTGAAGAAGTGATAGGCAAGCCATTATCTCCGTATGCGATAACTAAATATGTAAATGAATTATATGCAGATGTTTTTTCTAAAACATATGGGATAGAATGCATTGGTTTAAGATATTTCAATGTTTTTGGTCGCAGACAAGACCCTAACGGAACGTATGCTGCTGTAATTCCGTTATTTGTAAAGCAATTAATGAATCATCAATCTCCGAAAATTAACGGAACAGGAGACTACTCCAGAGATTTTACTTATATTGATAATGTTATTCAAATGAATGAGCTGGCAATGCTTACAAACAATCCTGAAGCAATCAATACAGTCTATAATACAGCGGTAGGAGATCGTACAACTTTAAATGATTTAGTGACTTATATTAAAAAATATTTAACTGAATATGATGAAAAGATTGCTGATGTAGAAGTCATACACGGTCCGAACCGTGTGGGAGATATTCCTCATTCACTTGCTTCGATTGACAAAGCTAAAAATCTTTTAGGATATAACCCGACACATCCCATTGAAAAAGGATTAAAGGAAGCCATTACCTGGTATTGGGAGAATTTAAAGTAAATAATTAAACAGAATCTTGTGGAAAAACAATATAAAATTGCTGTTATTGGTCTTGGCTATGTAGGTCTGCCTTTAGCACGTCTATTTGCAACCCAATATCCGGTTGTGGGATTTGATATCAATCAATCCAGAATTGATGAATTAAGAAACGGAACAGATAGTACCCTAGAGGTAGAAAGTGATGTTTTAAAATCGGTATTGGTCAACGATAATCCATTTAACAATAATGTAAATGGCCTTTTTGCATCTGCAGATATCCAGGATATTAAAGATGCAAATATATATATAGTGACAGTTCCAACTCCTGTAGATAAACACAACCGCCCGGATCTAACACCATTATACAAATCATCAGAAACAGTAGGTAAAGTACTATCTAAAGATGACATTGTTATTTACGAATCAACTGTGTATCCGGGGGTGACCGAAGATGAATGCATACCGGTTTTGGAAAAAATTTCAGGTATGAAATTTAACGAAGATTTCTTTGCAGGTTATTCACCGGAACGTATCAATCCAGGAGATAAAGAACATACTGTAGAAAAAATTCTAAAAGTAACCTCGGGTTCCACACCGGAGATTGGTGAAATAGTAAACAATCTTTATAAATCCGTAATCGTGGCAGGAACTCATCTTGCGCCAACCATCAAAGTTGCTGAAGCGGCAAAAGTAATTGAAAACTCTCAAAGAGATATTAATATTGCTTTTGTAAATGAGTTGGCAAAAATTTTCAACTTATTGGAAATTGATACTCACGAAGTACTGAAAGCAGCAGGAACAAAATGGAATTTTTTACCTTTCAAACCAGGATTGGTAGGTGGTCATTGTATAGGAGTAGATCCTTATTATCTCGCACAAAAAGCTCAGGAAAACGGGTATCATCCCGAAATTATTCTGGCTGGACGTCGTCTTAATGATTCTATGGGGCAATATGTAGCCTCTCAGCTTGTAAAATGTATGATCAAGAAAAATCTTAACATCAACGGTGCTGAAGTTTTAAATTTAGGAATAACTTTTAAAGAAAACTGTCCGGATGTGCGTAATACTAAAGCGGTGGATGTTATTCACGGGCTTGAAGATTATTCATTAAAAGTTACGACTTTTGATCCTTGGGTTAATCCTAATGAAGTTGAGCATGAATATAGCCTTGAAGTAGTGAATGAAATCCCTGATAAGAAATTTGATGCAATCATTCTTACTGTTGCTCATAACGAATTCATCGATCTCAATCTCAATGATTATTTGAAAGACGAAGGAGTAATTTATGATGTAAAAGGAATTCTGGAGGAATGTGATTCCAGATTATAATATACTTCATTGTAATTAATTGTTGCAATTGCTTTAACTTTATTCCACAGATAATTGTAACAGATAAAATAGGAGTTGTTTATAAACTATAAATATTTTGTTACATGATATTGATGTCAAAATAGCAATCAGGAAATAACAAAATGTGCTTTAAAAGCTAATTGTTGTTTCCTGAAATTTGCATTTATGCGATTGGTTGCTATATATTACGGCTGTATTGTGAACAGTAATCTAGAATGAATTATTAAAATAAAGCATTTTCATAGAAGATATAATGTATAAAAGTGTATTTAAACGGATAATCGATTTTATGATCGCTTTTGTAGGTTTGATCATATTATCACCTGTCTTTATTATCGTTCTGATTGTCCTGTATTTTCAAAATGACGGAAAACCGTTCTTTTTTCAGACCAGACCCGGACTTAATGAGAAAATGTTTAATATTATTAAGTTTAAGACAATGACTGATAAAAAAGATAGTCATGGTAATTTATTGCCAGATTCTGATAGACTGACTAAAGTTGGTAGCATCGTAAGACAGACCTCTCTTGATGAAATCCCACAGCTCATCAATGTGCTGAAAGGAGATATGTCACTGATAGGTCCACGTCCTTTACTACCTCAATACCTGCCTTTATATAATGAATCTCAGAGAAGAAGGCATGAAGTTCGTCCCGGAATTACCGGATGGGCCCAGGTGAATGGAAGAAATGCAATTTCTTGGGTAAAGAAATTTGAGCTAGATGTTTGGTATATTGATCATTTGTCTTTTATGATGGATTGCAAGATAATATTTCTCACTTTTAAAAAGGTTTTTAAAAAAGAAGGAATTAACAAGGAAGGACAGGCAACTACGGAGGCTTTTAACGGAAGTAATTAAAAATATAACAATGTATTTGTACGGAGCAGTTGGTCATGGCAAGGTAGTTGCTGAAATTGGAGAAGAAAGTGGTTATAATACTGAAGCTTGCATAGATACAAATTATCTAAAAATGACTACTGAATTATACTCTACATCACAATCCGCCAAAACATAAATGCTGTAGTCCCAATAGTGAATAACAGTATAAGAAAGAATATAGTTGAAGAAAACACGTTATTCAATTGTATATGATATATCATTGATTTGATATCACAAATGTTTAAGAGATATCATCTACTAAAAAGTGGATAGCTATTACACAGCTATAAATGAGGAATGTAGAATAGTAACTAGTAGGATTAGGATAAGATTTAGAAAAATAACCGAATTATAAATAAAAAAAGTAAAATTATGAACATCGAGGTATGGCTTTCATCCCCACATATGGGTGGAAATGAAATCAAGTATATCAACGAAGCATTTGATACAAACTGGATTGCCCCGTTGGGGCCTAATGTAAACGGCTTTGAAACTGATCTGGAAAAATTTCTGAATCAGAAAGTAAAAGTTGCAGCATTATCATCAGGAACAGCTGCTCTGCATCTCGCACTGATTGAGTGTAAGGTAGGATATGGCGATGAAGTGATCTGTCAGTCACTTACATTTTCAGCATCTGCCAATCCCATCGTATATCTTGGAGCAACTCCTGTTTTTGTAGATTCAGAAAAAGATACTTGGAATATATGTCCGATAGCTTTAAGGGAAGCCGTTGAAGATAGAATTGCCAAAAATAAAAAGCCAAAAGCAATCATTGCCGTTAATCTGTACGGTATGCCTGCAAAAATGGACGAAATTTTAGCGATATGCTCTGAATTTGATATTCCTTTGATTGAAGATGCAGCAGAATCGCTGGGATCTAAATATAAAGGTCGGGCATGTGGTACTTTCGGACGATTTAGTATTTTATCTTTTAATGGTAATAAAATCATAACTACTTCCGGTGGAGGTGCCCTGGTTTGTCATTCCCAGCAAGACAAAGACAGAGCTGTGTTTTTATCAACTCAGGCAAGAGATAAAGCGCCACATTACCAGCATTCAGAAATTGGATACAACTATAGAATGAGTAATGTATCTGCAGGTATAGGAAGAGGTCAGATGGAAGTTCTGAGCAGCAGAGTAGAAGGACGTAGAAAAATGCATGATTTTTATACTGAAATTTCTAAAGACCTGGAGGGCGTAGAAGTATTTTGTGAACCTAACGGTGATTTTTACAGTAACCATTGGCTGTCTGTCATCACAATAGATGAAAAATTAGCATCAAAAAACAGAGAAGACCTTCGCCTTGCATTTTTAGAAGATAAAATTGAATCAAGACCGATATGGAAACCGATGCACATGCAACCTGTTTTTAAAGATGCTCCTTATTATGGAGGTAATTTTGCCGAGAAACTTTTTGAAACCAGTCTGTGCCTTCCTTCTGGATCAAATCTTACGGATAATGACAGAAGCAGAATTGAGAAAGTTATGCTTAGTGTTCTCACTAACAAAAAAAGTCATTTGATATCTCATTAATTGATACCATTGAATAACTGAATGTTATTCGCAAATAATTCACACCTATACCACTAGTTTATCGTAAGACTGATAAACAATATTTAAAACAAATAATACTAACCAAAAAATATAAAAGCAGGAATAATTGAATTTATTCCTGCTTTTCTCTATATATTATTTTTGTAACTTAATGATATTTCCTGTTGGAATTACTGTAATTATTGGCACTTATGCCATGGAAGTTATTGTATGTATAGTAAAGATCTTTAAAATAAATATCTGTTTCTGCATCAATCTTTTCTATCATAGGAATGTTTTTTTCCTTTTTTGAAGCACTGTAAGTATATTTCTTTTTTGAAGCTGCTTTTTTCTTCAGGCAATGACAGTGCAAATGATCTTGTGCTCTGTGCTCATCAAGATCTATAATCTTGATTTCAGTATTTTCGAATTTCTTAAATTTTTCAAATCCATTAATGTCTAAAGTGAACCTTGGCTCACCGTGATAAAAATAATGGTCGGTAATTTCAGGGTGAAAGATATCTTTTTTTTCCAAAGGAGCCGAGGAATAATACCCGTTACAATCTGTACACGTGGCAACTTGTATTTTTATTGACATAACATTTTGATTTAAGTGATTACTATTATTATATCAGAAGTTGTGCCATAGATGTAAATCTTAAATAAAAATAATACTCATTATTGGCGGTATAGTTCAAATAGTATATTTGAATTCAGTTTAAAATTTACACTACACTCTGTTTGTGTATTTATAGGGTTTAAACATAAAAAGCACCCGTCCTTTTTATTTAAATTTTGGTTATCTTAAAATTAATTTGGTTTTTTATCCATATTTCCTTTTTTGTGCAAATTCTATGTCTTGCCTATAAAAATGGTAAAGAAAAAATCTAAATTTTAAGGAATTTTAATGCTAAAAAGTGTTTTTTTTACACTTTTTAATAAAAAAGTTAATCTTTTTTTTAAGCTTTCTTATCATAGTATTTTAGATAAGAATTTCAATAATTTTTTTTGAATATTTTTTTTGCAAGATGTTGTAAACTCATGTTTTAAGATTATGATAAGTGTAAAATTAATGATAACCTTATCATAATTAATATACAATTGTTATCATAAAATATCGATATGTAAATGGTTGATATGTAGGTTGTAGGAGTAAATTTATTTTTTTTATTCGATTGAATTTTTATATTTGTGATGTTACATAAATGTTAACAATTAAATGAGCCCCAACTTTATTCATACGTACGTATCTGTAGATTGTGTAGTATTCGGATTTGATTACGAAAACCGCTTAAACATTTTATTGGTTCAGCGACATGTGGATGAGGTACCTTTGGAAAGACAGCGAAAATTACCCGGCAGTCTGATTTTTAGTGATGAAGATGTTGACGATGCTGCACAGAGAGTACTTCATGAATTGACAGGAATCAAAAAAATGGTTCTTAAACAGTTTAAGTGTTTTGCAGATCCTACCCGTGCCAATAATGTACATGATATTAAATGGATGGGCAAAGAGTACAAACATGATATCGACAGGATTATTACGGTTGCCTACCTTTCTCTATGTAAGATCGACCATAAGATAAACAGTACGAAATATGACACTGTAGATTGGTTCCCGATTGATGAAGTTCCGCAGCTGCCGTTCGATCACAATAAGATCATCAGTGAATCGCTCGTAGAAATCAGAAAATGGATCGAAACAGATTTCTCCATTATTTTTGAGCTGTTGCCGAAAAGATTTACCATCAGGCAACTGTATCAGCTTTACACGGCGCTGAGTGAAAAATATATTGATATTAAAAATTTTCATAAAAAAATATCCTCATTCAATTACATTGTGCCATTGGATGAAATTGAAAAAAATGTATCGCACCGGGCAGCAAGATATTATAAGTTCGATGCTAAAATTTATAAGAAAAACAATACTAAACTAATCAAATAACACGCTTCTATACAAATTATGTACTTACTAGGCTATGACATCGGCAGTTCTTCTGTAAAAGTTTGTCTCATCGAGGCATCCAGCGGAAAAGTGATTGCTTCAGAATTTTCCCCAAAAAAGGAAATGAAAATCACCGCTGTGAATCCCGGATGGGCAGAACAGAACCCTGTTGACTGGTGGACAAATCTGAAACTTGCTCATGAAGCGGTTATGCACGAAGCCGGAGTACATGCTGAAGATATCAAAGGAATTGGGATTACATGGCAAATGCACGGTCTTATCCTGGTAGATAAAGATCAGAATTTACTCAGACCGTCAATCATCTGGTGTGACAGCCGTGCGGTGCCTTACGGTGAAAAAGCTTTTAAAGAGATCGGAGAAGAAAAATGCTTATCTCATCTATTAAATTCCCCGGGAAATTTTACCGCATCAAAACTAGCATGGGTAAAAGAAAACGAACCGGAAATTTTTGAAAAAATTGATAAAATAATGCTTCCGGGAGATTATATCGCCATGAGACTTTCCGGGCAGATCGGAATGACCATCGAAGGATTATCAGAAGGAATTTTCTGGGATTTTAAGAATAACTGTATTTCGGAAGATGTGATCGGCCATTACGGAATCCCGAAAAGCTTCTTCCCTGAGATTATTCCTACTTTTGGAATTCAGGCTACGGTTTCTGCAGCAGCAGCTCAGGAATTAGGATTAAAAGAAGGAACGCCGATTTCGTACAGAGCAGGAGATCAGCCAAACAATGCTCTTTCACTGAATGTTTTTAATCCGGGAGAAATCGCTTCCACTGCCGGAACTTCAGGAGTTGTATATGGAGTGCTGGATCAGCTTGAATACGATAAATTATCAAGAGTTAATACATTTGCTCACGTTAATTATACACCGGAACAGATCAGATTGGGCGTTTTACTGTGCATCAACGGAACAGGAATCTTGAATTCATGGCTAAAGCATAATTTTGCGACTTCGTTATCTTCATACGGAGATATGAATGAACTGGCTTCACTTTCGCCTGTAGGTTCTAAAGGTCTTAGCATCGTACCTTTCGGAAACGGCGCAGAAAGAGTATTGGAAAACAAGGAAACCAACTGCTCAATTCACGGAATTAATTTCAATATCCATACAAAAGGAGATATTCTACGTGCGGCGCAGGAAGGAATTGTATTTTCTTACGAATACGGAATGGACATCATGAGAAATATCGGGATGGACATTCAGGTGATTCGTGCAGGAAATGCCAATATGTTTTTAAGTTCAATTTTTCGTCAGTCACTTTCAAGTGTCAGCAATGCGGTTATTGAACTTTATGATACCGACGGAGCTGTGGGAGCTGCAAGAGCTGCGGGAATAGGAATAGGATTTTATGCAGATTCCAAAGAAGCATTTTCATCACTCGAAAAAATAGCAGTGATAGAGCCTGAACACGAGAAACAAGAACAATATCTGGAAGCCTACACAAGATGGAAACATCATCTTAATGAAATAATCTAAAAACAATTCAGCGGAAAAATATCCATACACTTACTGACTTCAGAAATCAGTGAGAAGGGAATGACTACGCAAACTTTAAAATAAAATAAATATAAAATATGAACACTTTAACAGGTACGAAAGAGTTTTTTACAGGTATCGACAAGATTAAATTTGAAGGAAAGGAAAGCAGAAACCCAATGGCATTCCGCTATTATGATGCTGAAAAAGTTGTCATGGGAAAACCTATGAAAGACTGGACACGTTTTGCAATGGCATGGTGGCATACCTTATGTGCAAACGGAAGCGATCCATTCGGAGGACCTACAATTCATCATCCTTGGGATATTGGAAATGACGCTGTTACGAGAGCGATGCACAAAATGGATGCTGGCTTTGAATTTATGTCTAAAATGGGCTTCGATTACTACTGTTTCCACGACATCGACTTGGTAGACCCTGCAAATAACTGGAAAGATTATGAGAAAAATCTTCAGACAGTTGTTGAATACGCTAAACAAAAACAGGCTGAAACAGGAATTAAACTTTTATGGGGAACAGCAAACGTTTTCACTCATGAAAGATACATGAACGGTGCTTCTACAAACCCAAATTTTGATGTATTGGCTTGCGCAGGAACTCAGGTGAAGAACTCCATCGACGCGACAATTGCTTTAGGTGGTGAAAACTATGTATTCTGGGGAGGAAGAGAAGGATATATGAGCCTTCTGAACACTGACATGAAGCGTGAAAAAGATCATTTGGCACGTTTTCTTTCAATGTCCAGAGATTATGCACGTCAGCAAGGATTTAAAGGAACTTTCCTGATCGAGCCTAAGCCAATGGAGCCTACAAAACATCAGTACGACTACGATTCTGAAACGGTAATCGGCTTCCTAAGACATTACGGATTGGATAAAGATTTTAAGTTAAATATCGAAGTAAACCACGCTACATTGGCAGGTCATACTTTTGAGCACGAACTTCAGGTTGCTGTTGATGCAGGACTTTTAGGAAGCATTGATGCCAACAGAGGAGATTATCAGAACGGATGGGATACAGACCAATTCCCGGTAGACTACCTTGAGATGGTTCAGGCTTGGCTTGTACTTCTTCCAGCAGGAGGTTTAGGAAATGGAGGGGTAAATTTTGATGCTAAAATCAGAAGAAACTCTATTGATCCTGAAGATTTATTCATCTCTCACATTTCGGGAATGGATGTATTTGCAAAAGGACTTCTGGCTGCAGCCGATATCCTTGAAAATTCAGATTATAAAAAATTAAGAACAGATCGCTACGCTTCTTTTGACAACGGAAACGGGAAGGCATTCGAAGAAGGAAATCTTACATTGGAAGATCTTCAGAGAATAGCACATGAAATCGGGGAACCTCAGCCAAAAAGCGGCAAACAGGAATTGTTTGAAGCTATTGTGAATATGTATATCTAACAAAAAAATGAAAAGGCTGCTAACACTAAGGATTTTCAGAATTATAATTATTAATGGCCTTTTTATTCAACCCTAATATTTAAAAATAATAATTATGAACCGATTTTATTTAGCTAAAACCAATAAGGCGGCCTTGTTTTTTGCCATGGCCTTATTACCTTCCGGCTTGGCGTATTCCCAGGTTAAGAAAGATACGGCGACCAAAGAGAAAAAGATAGAGGAAGTAGTCATGATCGGATATGGTACTCAAAGAAAAGAGGCTGTAACAGGATCAGTGGCTACCGTAAAAGGAGATGCACTTCGCGAGGTACCTTCAGCCAACATTACCCAGGCTTTACAAGGTAGAACTGCGGGGGTTGATATTTCCCAAACTTCTACTAAACCGGGTGCAGCCATGCAGATCCGGATCAGAGGTACAAGATCATTAACAGGTGATAACAACCCGCTAATTGTTCTTGACGGTATTCCGTTTGTGGGATCCCTGAGTGACATTAGTTCGAGCGATATAAAAAGTATTGACATCCTTAAAGACGCTTCTGCTACAGCCATTTACGGTTCAAGAGGGGCAAACGGAGTTATTCTTGTTACAACAAACAGAGGAACAAAAGGACAAAAACCGAGATTTACATACAATACATTTACTGGAGTTCAAACTTTATTTTCTAAGTATCCAATGATGGATGGGCCTAAATTTGCACAGCTTCGTGCTTACGCCATTCCAGCAGGAAACTCAACGCCCTTATATAGTAATGGCGCAGACGAAAGCAACAGTACTAATACAGACTGGCAAAGCTTATATTACAAACCTGCCATGATGACAAGCCATGATGTAGGTGTTTCAGGAGGAACAGAAGGTGGAAACTATAATGTGGGATTGTCTTATTATAAGCAAAATGCATTAGTTCCTCTTCAGAGTTATGAAAGATTTGCTCTGCGTACAGCAATTGATCAGCAGGTAGGAAAGATTTTCCGTTTTGGTTTTACTACAAATACCAATTATTCTATATCTGAAGGGAACGGAGTAAGTCCTGGAGCAGTATTGGGATATTCACCCTTGGTAGATCCTTACAAAGCTGACGGAACTCCAAAAACGTTGATGACAACGGCAGGAGGAATAGACCAAAGCTGGATCTATACCCGTCAAAACCTGGAAGCACTAAAAGATAAGTATGTTGATGAGAGTAAAGCGTTTGCCTCATACAACAACCTTTACGGTGAATTGAATCTTCCTATCAACGGTTTAAAATACAGACTAAATGTAGGATTAGATTACCGTACTTCAAACAGTGGAAATTATACTGGTGTAGGAGTATTTAGTACAAATCCTTCTGCACCGTCAGCAGCAGGAAGAGGAAATAATCAGACTTACCATTGGGTTTTGGAAAATTTATTGACCTATGACCGTACATTTGGTAAACATAAAATCAATGCAGTAGGATTATATTCTGCCGAAGGTAACAGATATATAAGTTCGTATATGAGCGCCAAGAACGTTCCTGCAGATTTCTTTCAATATTATAACCTAGGACAGTCTCCTCAGGCAGATATTACAGTAAGACCTGAAGATCAGACATATAATCAGACGGGATTACTTTCTGCAATGGGAAGAGTAATGTATACATATGATAACAAATATATGTTAACTGCAACACTTCGTGCTGATGGATCATCAAGACTTGCACCGGGAAACAAATGGCATACTTATCCTGCATTATCATTAGGTTGGAATGTAACTAATGAGTCATTTATGCAAAATATAAAGGCTCTTAATCTTCTTAAATTCAGAGCAGGATGGGGACAAACCTCAAACCAGGCGGTAAGCCCTTATTCTACTATGGGTAGACTGAATGTTGCTCCTTATAATTTCGGAGGTACAGGAAGTACAGGAGTATACGGAGACCAGGCACCAAACCCTGGATTAGGTTGGGAATATTCCAGAACACAAAACTATGGAGTTGATTTTGGCTTATTTAATAACAGATTATCAGGTAGTGTAGAATATTATAAAACTCACACTGTAGATCTTTTGACACAAAAAAGTCTTCCGTCTTCAAGTGGTTGGGGATCAATCGTTTCCAATGTAGCTGAAACTGAAAACAAAGGGTTGGAACTCTCATTAAATGGTGTTATCTTTGATAACCCGGATGGTTTTTCATGGGAAGCAGGATTTAATTTTTATACAAACAGAAACCAGATCCTATCTCTTGCATCGGGAACACAGCGTGATGTGAATAACCTGTGGTTTGTAGGCCATAATATCAATTCTCTTTACGATTACCAGTATATAGGTCTTTGGCAGGCAGGTGATCCTTACCAGAATATTTTAGAGCCTGGAACCGCTGCAGATGTGATTGGATCTATAAAAGTTCTATACACAGGGGGCTATAATGCTGACGGAACACCTGTAAGAGCAATCGGACCCGATGACAGACAGATTTTTGATACGGCTCCAAAGTATCAGGGAGGATTTAATATGAGATTTTCATACAAAAACTTTGAATTGAGTACCGTAGGTGCATTTCAGCACGGAGGAATTCTAATAAGTTCATTGTACGGATCTGCAAGTTACCTTAACAGATTGACCGGTAGAGGGAATAATGTTGATGTAGATTATTGGACAGAGAATAATACAGATGCTTATTTCCCACGTCCTGGGCGCCATTTAAGTGGTGACAACCCGAAATATTCTTCTACATTGGCTATGTTTGATGCTTCATATCTTAAATTACGTACAATTACTTTAGGATATAATGTTGATAAAGAATTTTTAAAAGATCTAAAAATTAATAGTTTCAGAATCTATTTCACAGTAACCAATCCTCTTGTATTATTCTCACCTTACCATAAATTTTCAGGAATGGACCCTGAACCGAATTCAATGGGTAATGAAAACCAGGCTGTAAGCGGATACCAAAGCAGACAGCTGATCATAGGAACAAATAACCCTTCTACAAGAAATTATTTAATGGGACTTAATTTAACCTTCTAAACTGTATAGTCATGATAAAATTTAATAAAAAAATGATAATTGGAGCAATCTTCTTATCATTAACATTTACTGGTTGTAATGAGATTCTTGACGAGCAGCCAAGATCAGGATACAGCGTTGAATATTTTAATACACCGGATGGTGTTAAGCAGAGCTTTACTGCGCTGTACAGACAATTAAGATTGTTGTACGGAAACGGGTACTTCATGAGCAACTGCCAGAATGGTACCGACGAATCTACCTGGGCACAAAGTGCTGATGGTAACTTCAAAGAATTAGATATGTCAGGTCAGGGAAATATTAACCCAAATACCTTTCCTACAAGTATGGTTTGGGGAGCATTTTTCCCATATATTAATACAGCAAACGGAATTATTGAAAAAGGCCCCGGATTCGATATTCCTGAGGCAATGATCTCTGAAGCAAGATTTTTCAGAGGATTTGATTATTTTATGCTTGTACAGACATATGGAGGAATTCCTTTAGATTTAGGAGCAGGAGAATTAAAATACAATACACTTCCATCGACAACTTCTGTAAGAAATACAGTTCCGGAAGTATATACGAAAGCGGTTTTCCCGGACTTAAAAAAAGCAATAGATAATCTTCCGACATCACCAAGAGTAACAGGAGGAGTAACCAAAAATGTTGCAAGATTGATTTTAGCCAAAGCTTATCTTACTTATGGATGGTGGCTACAGAACCCTAATAACATTCCTACTTATCCTGAAGCAGCAAGAAATGATCCTGACGGACATAATGCTCAATGGTACTTCCAACAGGCATATGATATGGCTATGTCGGGAATTAATAACCCTGGAGGATATGCTCTGCAGCCTACATTCTATGATGTAAATGTTGGATCAAACGACAGAAATACAGAAAGCATGCTATATGCAGATCACACGCAGTCAAGCACATATTACAATGAAAGTGATCCTGTAGGATTTGGTTCAGGATGGGCTCCGGACAATTTTGCAGCATGGATGCAGACCTGGAATTACACTGCAATTAAAAGCAGCAAGACAACAGCATGGGCTCCTGCGGATGTTGTAAGTTCCGTACAGCGTGAGGCAGCACAGTCTTTAGGTCGTCCTTGGGTTCGTATGTGTCCTACCATAGGAGTAATAAAAAATACATTTGCAGACAAAACCAATGACTCCCGTTATGATGGTACTTTTGTTACTACATACAGAGGAAACTGGAATAAAAATGGAACAGGTCTTACAAGTGTTGGTACCCTTTACAATGCCAATAATCTGCCAGTACAGCCAGGTGGTGCTATTCTTAGTTTCTTGAGTGATGATTCTCAAACTCCGACATATGCTACAGGTGCAGGTCAAAATGGAGTGGGAGCCGGTACTTTGCCAAATAGGGCAGACTGGGTAATTGCACCAAGCGGAATCAGCAGAATTGTATATCCTGGTCTATGGAAGATAGGAACGTATCGTACGGACGATCCTAATGGTTTAGGTTATCCAAATGCGGGTCTTACTCGTCCTTTTACAATAGCTAAATTCTCTGAGTTTTATTTTATTGCTGCAGAAGCAGCTGTAAAAGGAGCATCAGGAGCAATGAGCGCCAGAGATCTTATCAATGTTATCCGTGCAAGAGCGGGAAAATGGAAATTCAATAATGCTCAGAATACATCTTATGTAGCTGATAATAGTGCGGCGATGATTGCAGCAACTCCGGCAACAATTACTATTGATTACATTCTTGCAGAGAGATCAAGAGAATACTACGGAGAATTCTACAGATGGTATGATCTGGTACGTACTCAGAAATGGGCAGAATATGCTGCTACTTACCAAATTGGTGGTGCATCTTATGGAGATCATACTCCTCAGACTGTTACAAGAAATATTCAGCCTTTCCATTATCTGAGACCAATCCCTCAGGGACAGCTTGATGCAATGGAAGTTTCTGCTGATGTGAAAGCAAAATACCAGAACCCTGGTTATTAATTGATTTTATTCTTACATTCATATTAACAGCAAAGTAGGTGTTTGTAAAAAAGCACCTGCTTTGTTTAATGAATAAAAATTTTAAAGATTATGGAAAAAACATGGCGTTGGTTTGGGAAGAACGATAAAATAAGTCTGAATACACTTCGGCAAATAGGAGTAGAAGGAATTGTTTCCGCACTGCATGATGTTCCGAATGGACAAATCTGGAGTTTAGAGGCGATCAATGATTATAAAAACTATATAGAAAGTCACGGTCTTCGCTGGTCTGTCGTGGAAAGTCTTCCCGTGAGCGAAGCCATCAAATACGGAGGTGAAGACCGGGATTTTTTAATAGAAAATTATATCAAAAGTCTCGAAAACCTGGGTAGAGCAGGAGTGACAACAGTTTGCTACAACTTTATGCCTGTTTTGGATTGGGCCAGAACAGATCTCTTCCACGAATGGGAAGATGGTTCCTCATCGCTATATTTTGATAAAGCTAAATTTGCCTATTTTGAAATTCATATTTTGAAAAGACAAGGAGCAGAAAAGGATTATAATGCAGAAATTCTTCAGAAAGTAGAAGAACTTAAAAATACGCTGACTGAAGAAGACAACAATGATCTGATTGATTCAGTCATTGTAAAAACTCAGGGATTTGTCAACGGAAACATAAAAGAAGGAGATTTAAATCCTGTCGAAAAGTTCAACAATTTATTGGCCTTATACCATGGAATTGATAAAAACCAGCTTCGCCTTAATCTTAAATATTTCCTCGAAAAAATAATGCCGGTTTGCGAAGAATGGAATATCCAGATGTGTGTACATCCAGATGATCCGCCATTTGCTTTACTGGGCTTGCCAAGAATCGTTACCAATGAAGAAGATATAGACTGGTTCTTACATGCAGTGGATAATCCTCATAACGGACTTACTTTCTGTGCCGGATCTTTAAGTGCTAACCTTAACAATGATGTTCCGAAACTGGCTCATAAATTTGCACACCGTACAAAATTCGTTCACCTCAGAAGCACCAATGTTTTTGAAAACGGTGATTTTATAGAAGCGCATCATTTGGGTGGAAGAGGAAAACTGATTGATGTTATCCGTGTATTTGAAAAGGAAAGTCCAGATTTACCAATGCGAATTGACCACGGAAGACTCTTAACCGAAGATATCGATAAAGATTACAATCCAGGGTATTCATTTCTAGGGAGAATGCTGGCTTTAGGTCAGATTGAAGGGGTAATGGCAGCTGTCCAAAATGAAATGCAGAAGACATTTTAAGCAAAACAGGATCCGAAGGATCCAACAACAATAGCCGTAGCTAAAACCTATGGCAAAGAATAGGATTAATATAAAAGAAACCCGAAGGGTTCAATATAAATTATCATTAATATTATAATGAACGAAATATTCAGTATAAAAGATAAAGTGGCCGTCATCACAGGAGCTTCCGGTGTTTTGGGTGGAAGCCTGGCACAAAGCTTCATTGAAGCCGGTGCAAAAGTAGTTGCATTAGGCAGAAATCAGGCGACATTGGATGTCCGCATACAGGAATTGACCGATGCCGGAGGTAACGCATTTGCCGTCGAAGCCAACGTGATGGACATCGAAAGTCTTGAATCAGCGTCAAAAAAAATCATAGAAAAGTACGGAAAAATAGACATTCTGTTAAATATTGCCGGAGGAAATATTCCTGCAGCCACCTTATCTCCCGAACAGTCATTCTTTGATATGAATATGAAAGGATGGGATGAGGTGACTGATCTCAATATCAATGGAACAGTATATCCAAGCTATGTTTTTGGAAAAGTAATGGCAGAGCAGGGAAACGGAAGTATTGTAAATATTTCATCAATGGCAGCCTATTCGGCGATCACGAGAGTAGCGGGATATTCGGCAGCGAAAGCGGCGATCACCAATTTTACGCAATGGCTGGCTTCTGATGTAGCTTTAAAATTCGGAGATAAAATCCGGGTAAATGCCGTGGCTCCTGGATTTTTTATCGGTGATCAGAACCGTGCTATTCTCCTGAATTCTGATGGTTCCCTGACTGACAGAAGTAAAAAAGTAATTGCTAAAACGCCGATGCAGAGATTCGGAGAAGTAGAAGAGCTGAACGGAGCAGTACAGTTCCTTTGCTCAGAAGCCGCAAGTTTTATTACGGGCGCTTTACTTCCTGTTGATGGTGGTTTCAGTGCTTTTAGCGGTGTTTAAAGTTAAATTTTCTTCATATTTAAATAAACAAGATCTTAAAATAACTTAAGGTCTTGTTTTTAAAAAATTGATTTTTAAATAAAATTTTAAATCATTTAAACCAGATAATGACTTATTCTAATAAAAATAAAGAAGTTTTCGGAGAGTCGTTTTTGCTGGAGTCGGCAAAGGCAGAGAATCTCTATTTCGGATTTGCGAAAGAAATGCCGATTATTGATTATCACAATCATCTGGAGCCGGATGTCATTTCCAATAATCTTAATTTCCGATCTCCAACGGCAATTTGGCTGGATGGTGATCATTACAAATGGCGTGCGATGAGAAATTTCGGGATCGATGAGCAATTCATTTCAGGAGAAGCTTCGGATATCGAAAAATTCAGAAAATGGGCTGAAGTTGTACCTTACACCCTTCGAAATCCATTATTTCACTGGACACATCTTGAGCTTAAAAATCCTTTCGGAATTACCGAATATCTTTCGCCCAAAAATGCAGATTCTATCTATTCTCAGATGAATGAAAGTTTGCAGACAAACGATTTTTTACCACAATCAATTATAAATTATTTTAAGGTTGAAACGCTTTGTACGACAGACGATCCAGCTGATGATCTTGCTTATCACAAAGCAATTAAGGACAGTAGTTTTGCAACATCGGTTTTACCAGCTTTTCGCCCCGATTCTTACATTAATATCATTAATCCTCAGCAATATCTTGCAGGCATTAAAAAACTTGAAAAAGTCGGAGGAATTTCAATACAATCAGTGTCTGATTTGCTTAATGCGCTTCAGTCGAGAATTAATTATTTTGCAGAGGCTGGCGCAAAAGTAGCAGATCATGGGTTCGAATATTTTCCTGATACAACGCTTTGGAACCAGAATCTTGAAAACGAATTTTCAGAATTTCTGAAAGGAAATAAAACTGTATTTTCTAATCCGGAAGCTTTATGCGGTTATGTACTTAAGGAACTTTGCAAAATGTACAACGAAAAAGGCTGGGTGCAGCAGTTTCACGTTGGAGCAACGAGGAATAACAACTCTCAAATGCTTAATAAGATAGGTATTAATTCAGGTTATGATGCGATTGGAGAACAATATTTTGCTCAACGATTGAGTGTTCTTTTAGATGAATTAAATACAGCCGGACAGCTTACCAAAACCATAATCTATAATCTTAATCCCACATTTAATGAAGTTCTCGCATCACTTGCCGGAAATTTCAACGAAGGCGGAATTAAATCAAAAGTACAGTTTGGGGCGGCTTGGTGGTTTTTAGATCAGCTCGACGGAATGAAAAAACAGATGAACACGCTTTCCAATATTGGACTTATCAGCACTTTTGTAGGTATGCTTACCGATTCCAGGAGTCTTTTATCGTTCTCAAGACATGATTATTTTAGAAGACTTTTGTGCAATATGTTTGGCAGTGACATGGAAACAGGCTTGCTTCCCGATGACGAAGAGTGGGTAGGGAAGATCATTCAGGATATCTGTTATTACAACACCAAAAATTATTTTGAAATATAAAATTCAGGCAGATATCTAGCAAATAGACTGAGACGAAGTTAAGAACCCGGAGGGTTCAATATTAATAGCCGTAGGTGTAACCTAATGGAAAAAATATAAAATTAAATAAACAGAACCCGAAAGGGTTCAACCAAAATAATGATTGATTCCAAAAAAATATTGTGTTTCGGAGAGCTATTGCTCCATTTTGCACCGGATTCTCATGGAAACTGGCTCAATGATCAGTCTATGAAAACTTTTGTAGGCGGCGCTGAATACAATGTGGCTTCGGCTCTTGCCCAATGGAAAAATCCTGTAAAGCTTCTTTCTGCTTTACCTGAAAATTTCATTGGAAATCAGTTGGAAAGTCAGCTTCAAAATAAAGGGATTGAAGTTCTTGCAGAAAAAAATACCGGAAGAATCGGAACTTTTTACCTGTCTTCAGATGGCGATATGCAAAATGCTTCGGTAGTATACGACCGTTTCCCCTCAGTTTTTACACAGTCGGATTTTTCACAATTTACTTTTGATGAAATATTTTCCGGGGTAAAATGGCTTCATATCAGCACCATTACACCGGCTTTAAGTGAAAATGCCTGTCAAAAATGTGTGAGTTTAATGGAGGAAGCGTCAAAAAGAAATATTATCGTTTCTTTAGATCTGAATTACCGTGCAGCACTTTGGCAGGGAAGAATTGCTTCGGATACAATCAAAACATTAATGCCTTTTGTTAATGTATTAATGGGAAATATCTGGTCGATTCAGCAATTTCTGGAGATTCCGATAGAATATGAACTGAACGGAAATTTTGATGACGAAAATCTTTTAAGGCAAGCTGAAAAATCAGCATCAGAAATTCAGAAACAATTTCCGAATGTTGCGATAATTGCTAATACTTTCCGGTTTACAAACGGTGAAAAAGTCAATTACTATGCGACATTATTTGAGAATAATGAGCTTTTGATTTCAGAAAAATATAATTCCGAAAAAGTAGAAGAAAGAGTAGGCAGCGGAGATTCATTTATGGCTGCACTGATTCACGGAAAGCTCAAAGGAAATTTGTCACAGAAAATATTGGAAGATGCCACAAAGGTTGCCTTTAAAAAACTTTTTGTAAAGGGTGATACTATTGACGAGTCTATTAACATTGAGAAATTATGAATTCAATTATACAAACTATAAAAAACCAAAAAATCGTTCCGTTGTTCTACAACGAATCATTTGAAGTTTCAAAAGATACCGTAAAAGCTTTGTACGAAGCCGGAATTCGTGCAATAGAATATACCAACCGCGGTATTCAGGCATTAGAAAATTTTACAAAGCTGAAAGAAATTTCCGCCATAGAATTTCCAGGGCTTTTACTTGGAATAGGAACGGTAAAAAATACGAAGGAGATGGATGATTATGCCCGTGCAAAAGCCGATTTCATCATCACTCCGGTGATCAGCGAAGAATTGGTAAAACATTCGGTAAGCAGGAATATTCTTTTGATTCCGGGCTGTTTCACGCCATCTGATGTTAATATTGCTTTTCAGAACGGATTAAATTTAGTTAAAATTTTTCCTGCTGATGCTCTGGGTAAAAATTATATCCGGTCCATTCAACCCGTTTTTCCGGGAATGAATTTTATGCCAACGGGAGGCGTAAATGCTGATACAGACGATATTAACGATTGGCTAAAAGGCGGAGCGGTAGCAGTCGGCTTGGGAAGTTCATTAATAAAAAAGGATTTCACATCGCAACAGCTTACAGAAAAAGTTCAGAATCTATTACAACAACTTAATCAAAACTAAATGCAGGCTCCAAAAAATGGCAATATAAGATGGTTTATGCTGTCTCTGGTATTTCTCGCAACGACGATCAATTATCTTGACCGTCAGGTTATGGGCTTGCTGAAACCTATTCTGGAAAAAGAATTTGACTGGAATGAAAAAGATTACAGCTACATCGTAATGGCCTTCACTACAAGTTATGCGATTGGTTATCTGGCAATGGGGAGATTTATCGACAGAGTCGGAACCAAAATCGGATATGCGGTCTCTTTGATTGTCTGGAGCTTGGCTTCTATAGGACATGGTTTTGTGAAAAGCACGTTGGGATTCATCATCGCGAGAAGCACATTGGGAATCAGTGAGGCCGGAAACTTTCCAGCTGCAATAAAATCTGTCGCCGAATGGTTTCCGAAAAAAGAAAGGGCATTGGCAACCGGAATTTTTAATTCTGGAGCTACAGTGGGTGCTATATTAGCGCCGCTTCTGGTACCGTTTATTCTGGGGCACTACGGCTGGAGAGAGACTTTTGTCTGGATCGGAGCATTGGGATTAGTCTGGATTCTTCTTTGGTGGAAATTTTACCAGATTCCGGAAAAAACAAAAAAACTGAGTCCCGGGGAACTTCAGTATATCAAAAGTGACCAGGAAGGAAAAACCGAAGAACAGTCAAAAGTTCCACTTTCTGAATTGTTAAAATATAAAATAACCTGGTCTTTTGCCATAGGAAAAATCCTTACCGACCCGATCTGGTATTTCTTTATGTTCTGGCTGCCTGCTTATTTTGCAGATGTTTTTAAAATGGACTTAACCAAACCTTCCATTCCATTGATTATCATCTATAGCGGAACAACGATCGGAAGTATAGGCGGCGGGTATCTTTCTTCATTGTTAATTAAAAAAGGATGGGCGATCGGTAGAGCAAGAAGCTTTACAATGTTATTATTTGCTTTAATGGTCGTTCCGGTAATGTTCTCAAAATATGTTGATAATATGTGGTTGATAACCATTATTATAGCCTTTGCAACGGCTGCACATCAGGGCTGGGGAGCCAATCTGATGACTACGGTTGGGGATAAATTACCGAACAATTATGTAAGTTCTGTAATCGGTTTTGGCGGAATGCTCGGTTCGGCAGCGGGAATTATTTTTCCACTGTTCATCGGGATTGTTTTGGATACTTTTAAAAAAGCCGGAAACATCAACGGCGGTTACAATATCATCTTCTTCATTGCAGGAATCTCGTATGTTGCGGCATGGGGAATTATTTGGTTGATTAACAGGAAGAAAACAGCTTAACATCAAAATAATACAGTTTGAAGTTTAGAAAGTAAAAATGAAAGCCGGACTTTATATCATATTATGTCTTTTGATAAGTATATTTTCCTCTGCCCAGAAAGGAGGAAAATATAAGCTGTGGTATGATAAACCTGCCAAACAATGGGTCGAAGCGTTACCGATCGGAAATGGCAGATTGGCTGCAATGATTTATGGAGATCCTTCTAAAGAAAAACTTCAGCTGAATGAAAGCACTTTCTGGTCCGGAGGTCCTTCACGGAATGATAATCCGGACGGGCCAAAACTCCTGGACTCCATCAGATATTATTTATTTAACGGAAATTACAAACGTGCGCAGATTCTTGCTGATAAAGGTTTAACAGCGAAAACCCTCCATGGTTCGGCTTATCAAAATATTGGCGACCTTACGTTGAATTTTAATAATCTTAATGATGTTAAAAATTATCACAGGGAATTAGATATTGAAAAGGCTGTTGCTACTACAACATTTACTTCGAATGGAATTCATTTTAAAAGAGAAGTTTTTGCTTCAATTCCTGATAACGTTATTGTCATTAAATTAAGTTCAGACAAGAAGAACGCTTTGAATTTCACAGCCAATTTTAACAGCGAACTTAAGAAAAATGCCAGGGCTATTGATGCCAGCACGTTACAGATCGATGGATTGTCCACCACTTTAGACGGGGTTCAAGGTCAGGTTAAATTCAATGCACTCGCAAAATTCGTCACCAAAAGCGGCAAAACGCAAGTTTCAGAAAATGGAATTTCGGTAAGTAATGCTAATGAAGTGATGATTCTCATTTCTATCGCAACCAATTTTACAGATTATAAAACATTAGATACAGACGAGGTTTTAAAAAGCAAGAGATATATCGATTTATCTGAAAATAAAGGTTTTAATACTTTATATAACAATCATCTTGCTGCCTATCAGAAATATTTCAAAAGAGTTGATTTTAATTTAGGAACTTCTGAAGCTGCAAAAAATCCGACTGATATCAGGATTAAAAACTTTGCTACAGGTTTCGATCCGGAACTTATTTCGTTATATTATCAGTTTGGGCGTTATCTCCTGATTTCTTCTTCACAACCTGGCGGTCAGCCAGCCAACCTGCAGGGAATCTGGAACAATTCCAACAAACCGGCCTGGGACAGCAAATATACCATCAACATCAACACAGAAATGAATTACTGGCCGGCAGAAAATACCAATCTTTCCGAGATGCATGAGCCGTTGATTCAGATGGTAAAAGATTTAAGCGAATCAGGAAAAGAAACGGCAAAAGTGATGTACAACAGCCGTGGCTGGGTTGCTCATCACAATACCGATATCTGGAGGATCACCGGAGTGGTAGATTTTGCCAATGCCGGAATGTGGCCGATAGGCAGCGCATGGCTTTCCCAGCATCTTTGGGACAAATATCTGTATAGTGGGGATATTAATTATCTTAGATCCATTTATCCCGTTTTGAAATCTGCCACTCAGTTTTATGAAGATTTTTTAATTGAAGAACCAACCCACAAATGGTTGGTGGTAAGTCCGTCAATGTCTCCCGAGAATATTCCGAACGGACATCAGGGGAGTGCTTTGGCAGCTGGAAATACAATGGATAATCAATTAATGTTCGACCTTTTTAGCAAAACAAAGAAAGCAGCAGAAATTTTAAATATAGATTCAGATAAAATCCAGGTTTGGAACAATATTATTTCAAAATTACCACCGATGCAGATCGGAAGATACGGACAACTGCAGGAATGGATGGAAGACCTTGATAATCCGCAAGACAATCACAGGCATGTTTCACATCTGTATGGTTTGTTTCCTTCCAATCAAATTAATCCCTTCACTACACCGGAATTGCTGGAGGCTTCAAAAACCGTTCTCATCCATCGCGGCGATGTTTCCACAGGTTGGAGTATGGGCTGGAAAGTGAATCTTTGGGCAAAATTACTCGATGGGAACCATGCCAATAAATTAATCAAAGACCAATTAACGCTGGTAGAAAAAGATGGCTGGGGCAGTAAAGGTGGAACGTATCCGAATCTTTTCGATGCCCATCCGCCGTTCCAGATCGACGGAAACTTCGGCTGTACATCGGGAATCACTGAAATGCTGCTACAGACGCAAAACGGCTTCGTCGACATTCTTCCCGCGCTTCCTGATGAATGGAAAAATGGAAACATTTCCGGGTTAAAAACCTACGGTGGTTTTGAAATCAGCATTGTTTGGGAAAACAATAAAGCAAAAGAAATCATAATAAAATCAAATTTAGGCGGAAATTGTAGGCTCAGAATCCCGAACGAAATGGAACTGAAAGGAAAATCAAAACTCAAAAAAGCAGAAGGCAAAAATCCCAATCCTTTTTTTGATGTTCCGGAGATTAAGAAACCAATCATTTCTAACAAAGCCAAATTAAATCCTGTCGAAATAAAAGAATCGGTGATGTACGATTTCCCAACAGAAGCAGGAAAAACTTATATTTTAAGAATGAAATAAAAGTGCGCTCCGTAGGAGCAATATCTGTGTAAATGTAGTAAAGTCTAATGATAAAGAAACTCCGTAGGAGTGACCTGATAATAGAACGAAGGGTTCAACAACAATAGCCACAGGTGAAACCTGTGGGACAATGTGAAAATAAACCACGAACCCTGAAAGGGTTCAACAAAAAATTAAATAAAAAAAATTATATATGAAAAAGATAACAGTGAATTCCAATTTTCTAAAAAACAAGACCAGCATTTTTGCAGCAGCAGCCTTACTGTCGATGACAAGAATCTCAGCACAGACATTCACCGATTTTCAATATAAAGGAAACGACAAAATATACAACGACAACCCGCTGAAACCGGACGAATTTTATTCACCGATTCTTCAGGGATGTTATCCGGACCCTAGTATTACCAAAAAAGGAGAAGATTATTACTTGGTTAATTCTTCATTTTCAATGTTTCCAGGAGTTCCGATTTTCACCTCTAAAGATTTAGTGAATTGGAAACAGGTAGGTCACGTTCTCGACAGGCCTTCTCAGTTAAAAGTCGAAAAAGGCGGAGTTTCTCAGGGAATCTATGCACCGGACATCAAATACAACAAATTCAACGACACGTTTTATATGATTACCACGCAGATTGCGGGCGGAGTCGGAAATATGGTCGTAAAAACCAAAGATCCTGCGAAAGGCTGGAGCGAAGTCCAAAAACTTAATTTCGACGGTATCGATCCTGCTATTTTCTTCGATGATGACGGGAAAGCCTACATCGTACACAATGATGCTCCTCCAAAAGGAACAGAGCAGTATCAGGGACACCGAGTAATCAAAATGTGGGATTACGATTTGGAAAAAGATCAGGTGGTAGCAGGTTCTGACAAAATTATTGTAAACGGTGGAGTCGACCTTTCTCAAAAGCCAATTTGGATTGAAGGTCCGCACTTATACAAATACAAAGGAAAATATTATTTAATGTGTGCAGAAGGCGGAACCGGAGGCAACCACAGTGAAGTGATTTTTATGGCTGATTCTCCGAAAGGACCATTTGTTCCCGCTAAAAACAATCCAATTCTTACCCAAAGATATTTTCCGAAAGACAGAAAAGAAAAAGTAGACTGGGCTGGTCATGCCGATTTGGTAGAAGGTCCGAATGGGCAATGGTACGGTGTATTTTTAGCCATTCGTCCCAACGAAAAAGGACGTGTAAATCACGGTAGAGAAACTTTCATTCTTCCGGTTGACTGGAGTGGAACGTATCCTGTGTTCCAGAACGGATTAGTTCCTATGAAACCAAAATTGAAAATGCCGCAAGGCGTTCAGAATCAAACCGGACAAAACGGATTCTTCCCGAACGGAAACTTCACGTATAACGATAAATTAACCGATAAAAATCTCGATTTCCGTTGGATTGCGATGCGAGGACCTCGTGAAAATTTCATTAACGTGACTAAAAATGGGGTGAAAGTGAATCCTATGGAGACGAATATCAAAGCTTTAGCTCCGGTTTCGGCACTATTCCACAGGTTGCAGCACGAAGATTTTGAAACCTCGGTAACGCTTGATTATAAGCCAAAATCTGAAAAGGAACTTGCGGGAATCACTTGTTACCAAAGCGAAACATTCAATTACGTTTTCGGAATTACGAAAAAAGACAAAGACTACTATATTGTATTAGAAAGGACTGAAAAGGGGACATCAAAGTTGATCGCAAGTGAAAAAATTTCACTTTCAAAAAGCATTAAATTTCAGGTGACTGGAGAAAAAGATGAAATCAGCTTCAATTATTCTTTGGACGGCAAAAATTTTAAAAATCTGGGAGGTCCGGTATCAGGAGACATCCTTTCTACCGATGTTGCAGGTGGTTTCACAGGAAGTTTGATTGGATTGTACAGCACGTCTTCAAATGATATTGTACCGAATTAAAATTGAAAATAATCATATGATATCAATAGGAGCGGGCTTTAGCCCGTTTTCAAAGAAGAAAAGATTATTTAGCTTTAGCTAAAATTTAAATAATATTTAGGCTTCGGTATAATAAGACAATCTAAGTAGACTTTTAGGATTAGCAATGTCACACTGAGCTTGTCGAAGTGTCTCTTTGATATCGATTAAGAATCGAACCAACCAAAATATCAAAATCGTGAATATTAAAAAATCATTTTATATAGTTTCTTTTTTGGGATTTATCGGGCTGAATCAATTTTCAGCCCAGATAGACCCTTTTCAAAAGAAAGTAACCGAGTTTAAAAATCCCATCATTTGGGCAGATGCTCCGGATTTATCCATCACAAGAAACGGCGACGATTTTTACCTGATAAGCACCACCATGCATCTTATGCCCGGCGCTCCGGTTATGCATTCAAAAGATCTTGTTCATTGGGAAATGTCAAGTTATGTTTTTGATACATTAAATGACAATTCAAAATATGATTTGATTGACGGAAGTGTTTACGGACGTGGACAGTGGGCTTCTTCCATCCGTTATCATAAAGGAAAATATTACGTTCTGTTTTCCCCGAATGACGAACCTTTCAAATCGTATTTTTATGTAACCGATAATCCTGAAAAAGGCAATTGGAAGCTTATCACGAGAACCAGACATTTTCACGATGCATCTTTGCTTTTTGATGATGATGATAGAGTTTACGTTTTTACTTCCAACAAAGTTTTTGAGCTGAGTCCGGATTTTAAAACCATTATCGGAAATCATGACGGAACGGAAGTTTTCCAGAAAGATGCTTCGGAAACCGGACTTTTGGAAGGTAACCAAATCATTAAAAAAGACGGTAAATATTATATGATGATGATTTCCTGGCCGAGAGGCGGAAAACGCCGTCAGGAAGTTTACAGGGCTGATAAAGTAACCGGACCTTATGAGAAAAAGGTCATTCTTGAAGACAATTTTCTTGGATTTTCCTATGCCGGACAAGGTGCTTTGATTGATGATAAGAACGGAAATTGGTATTCCCTGATTTTCCAGGACAGAAATGGAGTAGGACGAGTTCCGATTTTGCTTCCTGTTAAATGGGAAAACGACTGGCCAATTTTGGGCGACAACGGAAAAGTGCCATTGACGGGTGAAATTCCGCTTTCACCATTTAAACCCAAAAATCATATGGTAGAAAGTGACGAATTTTCCGACAAAAAAATGAAAATTCAGTGGCAGTGGAATCATAATCCTGTCAATTCAGCTTGGTCTTTATCCGAAAGGAAAGGCTTTTTAAGGCTTAAAACCAGTAGAGTGGTCGATAATCTGTACCTCGCTCCAAATACTTTAACGCAAAGAATGGAAGGCCCGAAATCCAGCGGCGTAGTGGCTTTGGATGTGAAAGGGATGAAAGACGGTGATGTTGCCGGTTTCAGTGCTTTCAACGGCGATTCAGGGATTTTATCTGTGGTAATGGAAAATGGTAAAAAGTTTATTGTCTTTTCAACCAATGAAGTCAGTTTAGATAATAAAACTAAGGCGGTTACAGGTGTTAAAAAAGATGAAAAAAAGAGAATTGCATTAAACTCGAACAAAGTTTATTTTAAAATTGATGCCGATTTCAACCTCGGAAAAGATTTGGCCGATTTTTATTATAGCACCGACCAAAAAAACTGGATCGAAATGGCAAAAGATTACAAAATGATTTTCGATTACCGAAGATTTTTTATGGGTTCCAAGTTTGCGATTTTCAATTATGCAACCAAAAATCTGGGAGGTTTTATAGATGTTGATTTTTTCAGAGTGAATAAGAGTTCAGAATAATTAAATCGGAATTGATTTGGAAAGCTTAGAATTTCGCTCAAAAGAGCTTTATTTAGTTTGGTCTGCGAATAATTCGCTATTTAAAAATATATAAGCTCCGTAGGAGCATTCTGTTAATAGATCGTTATTACAAGAACAGCAAAGCCTCGTAGAGGCGACCTGTTCATAAAACAGCTGAAAACCCCAATAATAGAAATGAAAAAGATAAAACCCTTGTCGGTATTATTTTTTTACCTAAATTAATAAGTGTAAAAAATACAAATAAAAATCATGAACAAATCTATCATATTAGCAGTAAGTTTTATGTTATCCGGAATATTTGTTTCGGCACAAACTATTGATAAACAGGCTCTACAGGGTTTTGATATTGAAAACCCAGCCATTTCCCACGGAAAAATCGATACAATTCAATATGCTTCAAAAACGGTTGGAACTACAAGGAAAGCATTGATTTACACACCGCCGGGATTCAAAAAAGGGGAAAAATATCCTGTTCTCTATCTTCTTCACGGCATTGGCGGCGATGAAAAAGAATGGTTCAACCAGGGAAAACCGAATGTTATTCTGGATAATCTGTACGCACAGGGAAAACTGCAGCCGATGATTGTCGTTTTGCCGAATGGTCGTGCGATGAAAGATGACAGGGCAACAGGAAATATTATGGCTCCGGATAAAGTGGAAGCTTTCGCAACTTTTGAAAAAGATTTGCTGGACGACCTTATTCCATTCGTAGAAAAAAAATATCCTGTCAAAAAAGACCGTGAAAACCGGGCTTTGGCTGGACTATCAATGGGAGGCGGACAAACGCAAAATTTTGCTTTCGGCAACATCGATAAATTTGCATGGTTGGGCGCATTTTCTTCAGCACCCAATACGAAAGAACCGAGCAAGCTTTTACCCAATCCGCAAGATGCGTTGAAAATGAAGCTCATTTTTATTTCCTGCGGCGATGCAGACGGATTGATGCCTTTTAGCAAAAGAACCAGCGATTATCTGAAGAAAAATAAAATTCCGCACATTTTTTACATAGAGCCGGGCGGTCATGATTTCAAGGTATGGAAAAATGATTTGTACATCTTTTCACAGCTGTTATTTAAGCCTGTTGATAAAACTAAATTTGACGGATTTACCGTTTTGGGAACGCCTGCAGCAACCAATATCAGAAACGCTCAATATCCTCAAATCCTTCCCGATGGAAGAGTGATGTTCAAGGTAAAAGCGCCGGAAGCACAAAAAGTTCAAATCGATTTAGGAAAAAAATATGACCTGAAAAAAGATACAGATGGCTTTTGGACTGGAACGACCGAGCCTCAAAGCGGAAGTTTCCATTATTATTCTTTGCTGATTGATGGTGTTGCAGTTGCAGACCCGTCCAGCGAAACATTCTACGGAATGGGAAGATACGCCAGCGGAATCGATATTCCTTTTGATGGCGATGATTTTTATGCATTAAAAGACGTTCCGCACGGTGATATTCGTATTAAAAATTTCTATTCAAAAGTAACCAATTCTTGGAGACGGGTTTTCATCTACACGCCACCGGGTTACGACCAAAATTCTTCTGAATCTTATCCGGCATTGTATATTTTACATGGCGGAGGAGAAGATGAAAGCGGTTGGGCAAATCAGGGTAAAACCAATTTGATTTTAGACAATCTGATTGCGGAAGGTAAAGCGAAAAAGATGGTCATTATTATGCCCGATGCCAATATCGGTCAAAGCGGAATCCGAAATTTTGGCGAGCGCAATCTTCAGATGTTTGAAAAAGAGCTGAAAGAATCCATCATCCCATTTGCCGAATCCAATTACAGAATTAAAAAAGGTAAAGAAAACCGTGCATTGGCCGGACTTTCAATGGGCGGGATTTATACATTGTATGCCGGGATTCAGAACTCTGATATGTTCTCAAGCTTGGGCGTTTTCAGTTCAGGATATATGTTGCCGATGCTTCAGGACGTTGCCGATAAACAGTACAAATTTTTAAATGAAAATAAATCTGCCTTTTCATCCAACGTCAAAAATTTCTGGATTTCAATGGGCGGAAAAGAAGATATTGCTTACGAAAACGGTCAGAAAATGCTGAAAGAACTGGATAAAATCGGAATTAGATATTCGTATAGGGATTATCCGGGCGGTCACAGTTGGCCGGTTTGGAGAGACAGTCTGCACCAGTTTGCACAGGAACTTTTTAAATAAACTTTGTCCTTAAAAACATTAAGGCATTAAGCATTTTATATTATTTGCTAATTAGAATGAACACAATTGATGATTAATTTGATTTCAGAAATGTTAAGCTTAATTTGACTCCGTCGAACCTAAAGGTTTCTTAATGTTTTAATCCAAAATCATCCAAAATGAATTTAAACAAAATAAAAACACTCATTATTACGGTTGTTCTTGTATCGGGAAATATTAATGCACAATCTTATCAAAAAACAGATTCGGGATTGACGTTTTCTATGGATAATATGACTGTTGAAGTGAAATTGTACGGTGAAAATACAGTTAGAATTATTAAGTATCCCGCCGGAAAAGCATTTGACAAAAACAGTTTGTCCGTTATCAAAAAAGAACAGAAAACCAGATTTTCAGTTTCGGAAAGTAATCATATTATTTCATTAAAAACAAATGATGTACAGCTTTTTATTGATGCTAAAAATGGTGAAATAACGTACAATTCACCTTCAGGAAAAGAACTATTAAAAGAAACCGGAAGCGATTTCAAACCTTTTAATGATGCAGGAAACCCGACTTATTCGGTGACACAGTCTTTTCAGCTGGAAAAAGACGAACCCATCTACGGTTTAGGAATTTTACAGAACGGGAAAATGTCTCAGCGAAATACGGATGTAAAAATGATTCAGAATAACACCTGGGATTTTGTGCCGTTTTTTCAGTCTGTGAAAGGGTATGGCGTTTTTTGGGATAATTATTCTCCGACGCAATTTACCGATAAACCAGATAAAACATCATTCTCATCGGAAGTTGGGGAGGGAGTTGATTATTATTTTATCTACGGAAAAAATGCGGATGGCATAGTTGCAGGAATGCGAAATTTGACCGGAAAAGTCCCGATGATTCCGCTTTGGACTTATGGTTATTGGCAAAGCAAAGAGCGTTACAAAAGTCAGGATGAACTGGTAGATGTAGTGAAAAAATACAGGGAATTAAAAGTACCTCTTGACGGAATCATTCAGGATTGGCAGTATTGGGGAAACAATTACCAGTGGAATGCGATGGATTTCATCAGCCCTGATTTTCCCGATGCCAAAAAAATGATACAGGATATCCACGATAGGAATGCGCATCTTTCGGTTTCCATCTGGTCGTCTTTCGGACCGATGACCAATCAGTACCGTGAAATGGATAAAAAAGGAATGTTGTTCGATTTCAAAACCTGGCCGGAATCTGGCCGGGAAGTCTGGCCTCCCGATATGAACTATCCTTCAGGAGTCCGTGTTTACGATGCTTACAATCCCGAAGCCAGAAATATTTACTGGCAGTATCTCAACAAAGGCGTTTTCAGTCTGGGTGTCGATACCTGGTGGATGGATTCTACGGAACCCGACCATCTAAGCCAAAAACCGGAAGATTTGGACACCAAAACGCACCTCGGCTCATTCCGAAAAGTGAGAAATGCATATCCGCTGATGACGGTTGGCGGCGTTTACGACCATCAGCGTGAAACTACGAGTGATAAAAGGGTTTTTATATTAACGAGGTCAGCCTTTGCAGGACAGCAAAGATACGCAGCAAACACTTGGTCGGGCGATGTCAACTCTTCGTGGGAATCTTTGCGCAATCAGGTTCCGGCAGGTTTAAATTTCAGCCTCACAGGAAATCCGAATTTTAATTCTGATATCGGCGGTTTCTTTGCCGGAGTCTATAAAAGAAACGGCGGTGCAAAAAGCCCGATGTTTCAGGAATTGTACGTTCGCTGGCTGCAATACGGAACTTTTACACCAATGATGCGTTCGCACGGAACTGATGTCCCGAGGGAAATTTACCAGTTCGGAAAAAAAGGAGATACAGTTTATGATGCGATAGAAAAATTCATTAAACTACGATATAGTTTGCTGCCTTATATCTATTCTGTTTCTTGGGATGTTTCTAAAAATAATTCCAGTTTTTTGAGAGCACTTTCGATGGATTTTTCATCAGACCAAAAAACCTGGAATATCAACAATGAATATCTTTTCGGTAAATCATTTCTGGTTGTGCCTGTTCTAAATGCTCAATATACTCCTGAAAAAATAGTAAAAACCGATGAAAATGAAGGCTGGAATAAAACCGATGCCACCAAAAAAGAAAATGCACTTTCCAATGTAGATTTCACAAAAAATAAAACCGTGAAAGTTTATCTACCGGCCGCCGCAGACTGGTTTGATTTCTGGACGAATGAAAAATATAAAGGTGGTCAGGAAATAGAAAAATCTGTTAATCTTCAAAGTATTCCGTTGTATGTGAAAGCGGGAAGTATTATTCCTTTTGGTCCTGATGTACAATACGCAACCGAGAAAAAATGGGACAATCTTACGTTGAAAATTTACCCGGGAACTGACGCAGATTTCGTCTTATACGAAGACGAATTCGATAATTACAATTACGAAAAAGGAAATTATACAGAAATCCCTTTCCATTGGAACGAAAAATCAAAAACCTTGACGATAGATTCCCGAAAAGGAAATTTTAAAGGAATGATTGAAAAACGGAATTTCAATATAATCCTTCCTGATGGTCAACAAAAATCGGTGAATTATTCCGGAAAAAAAATAAATGTCAGTTTTAAATAACCTTAAAGTATTAACGATGAAATTTTTAAGTATAATAACCATTTTAGGATTTTTTCAGATTTCCTTCGCTCAAAATCCGATTATCCAAACCAAGTACACCGCCGACCCTGCACCGATGGTTTATAAGGATACGGTTTATCTTTATACGAGTCACGATGAAGACGATGCCTTCGGATTCAAAATGAAAGACTGGTTACTATACACTTCCACAGATATGGTCAATTGGACAGACCACGGTGTAGTGGCTTCTCTTAAAGATTTTAAATGGGTAAATACCGACAACGGTGCCTGGGCGCCACAGGTTGTTGAAAGAAAAGGAAAATTCTATATGTATTGTCCAATGCCCAACAATATGGGTATTGGCGTTTTGGTGGCGGACAGTCCGTATGGTCCTTTCACCGATCCTATCGGCAAGCCTTTGATCAAAAATTCTCTGGATGACATCGATCCCACAGTTTTAATTGATGACGACGGGCAGGCTTATCTGTACTGGGGAAATCCGAATCTTTGGTATGCTAAACTCAACGAAGATATGATATCTCTTGCTGGACCAATTACCAAAGACCCTTCGTTTGCGAAGGTCAAAGACCAGCCAGATCCTTTCAAATATCAGGAGGGACCTTGGGCGTGGAAAAGAAACGGAATTTACTATATGGCTTACGCTTCTAAATGTTGTCCGGAAGGGATTGGTTATGCAATGGCAAAATCACCTACAGGTCCTTGGAATTATGGAGGTGTAATAATGGATGGCGATCAGAGATCCAGCGGAAATCATCCCGGTATCATAGATTTCAAAGGTAAATCTTATGTTTTCGGATTCAATCATATGCTTAGAATGCAGACGATGAGCAAACATTACGAACGCCGGTCTGTTAGTGTCACAGAAATTACCTACAATGCAGATGGAACAATTCAGAAGCTTCCTTTCTGGACTACGGATGGTGCGAAAAGAGTGGGTACTCTGGACCCCTATAAAAAAGTTGAAGCAGAAACGATGGCTTACAGCGAAGGTCTGAAAACAGAAATGGTCACAGAATGGGAACGCAATCAACCCTATAACAGAGGCAAAAAAATCACAGACCGCGTCATCGTTACCTCAATTAACAATGGTGATTATATTAAAATCCAGGGGGTAGATTTTTCCAAAGGCGTAAAATCTTTGGATGTGAATGTCGCTTCTCTCTATGGCGGAAAAATAGAAGTGCGTTCAGATGCTCTTAAAGGGCCATTGCTGGGAGTTGTTAACGTTACAGGAAAAGGTGAGGGCGACTTATATAAAACCATTAATACACCTCTGAAAAGTATAAAAGGAATCCACGATTTATATTTTGTTTTTAAGGGGGAAAAAGACCTTTTCTATTTTGATTGGTGGAAATTTAATTAAATCCAAATTTTTAAATAATGTTGAAGACGAAAATACTTTTAATTGCTGTAACATTTTTGCTGTCGGGAAATATTTCCAAGGCGCAGTCAACCGTTTGGTTAGACCAGTTGGATTTAAGCGTGGCAACTCAGGGACACGGTAAACCAGGCATCAATACTTCAGTTGACGGAAAACCTTTGACCATTGCCGGTGAGGTTTTCAAAAGAGGTTTTGGTACGCACGCAGAAAGTTCTTTATTGATTAAATTAAACGGTAAGGCAAAAAGCTTTTCAGCTTTGGTAGGATTGGATGACGAAATGAAAGGTCAAAATCCCGCCGTTGAATTTGAAATTTATGGCGACAACAAAAAGCTTTGGTCAAGCGGAATAATGAAATTAGGCGATAAAGCAAAGCCTGTTTCCGTTTCGTTGGAAGGTGTAAAACAATTAGAATTAGTCGTAACAGATGGCGGAAACGGACCGTATTATGACCACGCCGATTGGGCAGATGCCAAATTTGAAACAACAGACGGTGCAAAACTGATAACATTTAACCCGATTTCATCAGTCCCTTATATTTTAACGCCAAAACCAGCGGCAACTCCAAAAATTAATTCGGCAGGCGTTTATGGCGTTCGTCCCGGCTCACCTTTTTTGTTCAGGGTTGCAGCAACGGGTGACAGACCGATGACTTTTACGGCAAAAAATCTTCCGAAAGGTTTAACAATAGATTCCAAAACCGGAATCATCACCGGAAAAATAGATACGAAAGTAATCTATGAAGTCCTTTTATCAGCTAAAAATGCTAAAGGCTCGGTTTCCAAAAAATTAAGAATAGAAAGCGGTGACAAAATAGCTTTAACACCCACAATGGGATGGAACAGCTGGAATTGTTTCGGACACGAAGTTTCGGCCGACAAAGTAAAACGTGCCGCCGATGCTTTGGTTAAATCAGGATTGGTGAACCACGGCTGGAACTACATCAACATCGATGATTCGTGGCAATTTAACAGAGACGGAAAAGACCCGTCTTTCAAAGGTAAAATGCGTGACGATAACGGTTATATTCTGACCAATTCCAAATTTCCGGATATGAAGGAATTAACCGATTACTTTCATTCAAAAGGACTGAAAGCAGGAATTTATTCTTCTCCCGGACCTTGGACGTGTGGCGGTTGTGCAGGAAGCTACGGCTACGAAAAACAAGATGCAGAAAGCTACGCTAAATGGGGAATCGATTATCTGAAATACGATTGGTGCAGTTACGGTGGCGTGATTGACGGTTTGCCCGATAATGACCCAAACAAAGTTTCTTCACTCAATTTTCAGGGTGGAGGAGATTTGGATAAAGGCGTAAAGCCATTTAAATTAATGGGAGATTTATTAAAAAATCAGCCTCGTGATATTGTGTACAATCTTTGTCAATACGGGATGGGCGATGTCTGGAAATGGGGAAATGATGCGGATGCGCAATCTTGGCGAACGACCAATGACATTACCGATACCTGGGCAAGTGTCAAAAATATAGCATTGGCTCAGGATAAAGCCGCACCCTACGCAAAACCCGGCAACTGGAACGACCCCGATATGTTGGTGGTAGGCGTCGTAGGTTGGGGAAATCCACACCAGAGCCGATTGAAACCGGACGAACAATATTTACACATCAGTCTTTGGAGCATTTTTTCTGCGCCATTACTGATTGGTTGCGACCTTGAGAAATTGGATGATTTTACTTTAAATCTTTTAACGAATGATGAGGTCATTGCCGTTAATCAGGATGCTCTGGGAAAACAGGGCGTTTGTCTGCAGACCATTGGCGAATTGAAAATTTATGTAAAAGACCTTGAAGATGGCGGAAAAGCGGTGGCTTTTGCCAATTTCGGAAGGGAAAAAGTGGATATGTCTTACAATGATTTTAAAAAATTGGGAATTTCAGGAAATCAGGTAGTGAGAGATATTTGGAGACAGAAAGATATTTCGAAAATCAATGCTGATACGGGAAATCTGGCTTTGGATATTCCGGCGCACGGCGTTGCTTTTTACAAATTCATTTCAAAATAATTCAGTTAGACATTCCAAATAAAAAAAAATGAATCGCATCAAAAATCATATCAAAAAAAATATCTTCTCAAAAGCAATTTTGATGATGGTTTTGCTGTATTCTTATATGGCTGTTTCAGCCCGGAATTTAACGGTTGAATCACCCAACGGAAAGATTTCAGTCCAAGTTTTTAATGAAAATAGTACTGAAAATGCAAAATGGTTTTTGAAGGTAAATTATTTTAATGATGGTAAAATGACAGAAGCCATCTCGTCAATAGATTTGGGATTGATTCTTTCTGATGGTATTTCTTTTACGGATATGAAATTTCTGAAATCTTCAAAACCCTTGTTAATAAAAGAAAATTACACAATGCCTCACGGGAAATCTGCCCAAAGACATAATACGGGAAATGAAGTTGTTTTCACATTCGAAAACAAAGAAAGGAAAAAACTGGATGTGATTATCCGTGTTTATAATGATGGGATTGCTTTCAGATATTCGTTGTCAGGAAAAGGAAGTTTTATAGTACAGGATGAATTGACTTCTTATTCTATCAATCAGGAAACTACTCGCTGGGCAGAAAAATGGAATCCTGCGAACGAAGGACTTTATGCTTCAATGGTTGGCGAAAAAATTCAGCAGGAAGAGTGGTGTTATCCCGCATTGTTTCAGACAAAAGATAATAATTGCTGGTTTTTGCTTCACGAATCGGCTGTTGATGGCAGTTACTGCGGGTCTAAACTGAGTAATAAAGAGGATAAAAATAAATATAAAATCACCTTCCCCGACCCAAAAGACGGACGCGGAAAAGGAGAATCGTTGCCCAAAATTTCACTGCCCTGGAAATCGCCTTGGAGAGTGATTATCGTTGGAAACCTCAATGATATTGTGGCTTCTACTTTAGTTGATGATGTTGCGCCGCCTTCCGTGATAAAAAATACGGATTGGATAAAACCGGGCGCAGTTTCCTGGAATTATTGGTCGAGTAATCACGGAACCAAAGACTTTAAAACGGTTTGCAAATTTGCAGATTTGGCTGTTGCAATGGATTGGCCTTATACTTTACTGGATTGGGAATGGGACTCTATGGGAAATGGCGGAAATCTGGAAGATGCTTTAAAATACATTCATTCCAAAGGGATAAAGCCTTTGATGTGGTACAATTCAGGTGGCGACCATACGTGGGTTGCTTCTACACCGAAAGACAGAATGCTGACTCACCAAAACAGAATCGAAGAATTTACTAAACTAAAAAAACTTGGTGTTGCAGGAGTAAAAGTAGATTTCTTTGAAAGTGAGAAGCAGGATATGATTCAATATTATCTGGACATTCTGGAAGATGCTGCCCAATTTGAAATGATGGTTTACTTCCACGGCTGCCTGGTTCCGAGAGGCTGGTCGAGAACTTATCCGAACCTCATGACTTACGAAGCCGTTCGTGGTGCGGAATGGTACAACAACGGCCCTGAATTTACGGCAACTGCGCCTGTTCATAATACGATTCTCCCTTTTACCAGAAATGTGGTCGGTTCTATGGATTACACGCCAGTAACCTTCACCAATTCACAGTTTCCGCATCTGACTTCTTATGGTCACGAGCTGGCTTTAAGTGTAGTATTTGAATCTGCATTGCAACATTTTGCCGACCGACCGGAAGGTTATTACGAATTGCCGGATGAGCCGAAGAAATTTTTAAGAGAAGTTTCGACCAGTTGGGATGAAACACGAATGTTACAAGGGTTTCCGGGAAAAGATATTGTAATAGCAAGAAGAAAAAATAATGCATGGTATATTGGAGGAATCAACGGGGAAAATATTGAAAAAAACATCAACCTTAAATTTGATTTTTTAGATAAACATAACAAGTACAAACTGAGATTAATAAAAGACGGAAAACACGATAAACAGCTTGTAACAGATGATTCTGTGATAGAAAGTACAGATTCTGTTGACGTGAAAATTTTAAGAAGAGGCGGTTTTGTAGCAGTAATTTCTCCATTGTAAAAGTTTAATGATGAGATTTAAAATAATAACATATTGGCTCACTGTTCTTCCCATTTTAATTTTTGGGCAGCACTACATATCCTATAGCAGAAATGCTGAAGAGGTTTCTGTAAAACTTTCTGATGGATATTTAGTCTTAAGACCTATGAACGAAAATGCGGTAAGAATACAGTTTATAAAAGAAATAAAACCGGAAGAAAATCAGTTTGTTTTCGTCAATGAAAATAGTTCTTCAGATTTTAAATTGGAAGAAAATGCTTCTTCTTTAAAACTAAAAACTAAAAATTATGCTGTTTTATTCAATAAAAAAACGGCTCAGCTTAGCTTTTTGAATGGCAATGGTAAAGTCTTACTTTCAGAAGCTGTAAATAGCCGAAAACTGATAGAAAGTACTGTCTCTTCACAGCCCTGTTATATTGCGGAGCAAAGTTTTATCACTGATAAAGATGAGCAACTTTTGGGATTAGGTCAGTTTCAGGATGGTCATTATAATTTGAAAAGTATCAGCAGGAAACTGATTCAGGTCAACAGCCAGATTGCTTTACCTTTTTTATACTCTTCAAAAGGATACGGGATTTTGTGGAATCAGTTTGGATTAACCTGGTATAATCCGGCAGACCAATCGGTTCCTTTAGAAAAAGAAGCCGTTACTAATGGTGAGGAGAGAGAAGTCACAGGTACTTCAGGAACCATAAAAGTTTCACAGCAACAAGCCTTGCATAATGGTAAGATTTTAATTGAAAAAAGTGGAGAATATACTTTTATGCTGGATTTAGGGAACATGGATAACCGTCATTTTCTTACCATTGATGGAAAACCTGTAATCGACCAGTCCAACCTTTGGCTTCCTCCTGCGGTGAGCACTAAAGTTTTTCTTACAAAAGGAGAACATTATTTCCAGGTGGTTTGTAAAGCCACCAACACGCCTTCATTACAATATAAATTGGCGGAGGACATGACTACATTCCGTTCACCGCACAGCAAGTCATTAGATTATATTTTGTTTGCAGGAAATAATGCAGATGAGGTTATCTCGTCTTACCGGGAAATCACGGGTAAAGTGCCAATGTTGCCCAAATGGGCTTTCGGATATTGGCAATGCAGAGAGCGATATACTTCTGCAGAGCATCTGGTAAAGACCGTAGAGGAATTTAGAAAGCGTAATTTGCCGGTAGATGTCATTGTTCAGGATTGGCAATATTGGGGAAAATATGGTTGGGGTGTACCTAAATTTGATGAACAGAATTATCCTGAGCCCGAAAAATTTATTGAAAGATTGCATCGGCTACATTCTAGATTTTCGGTATCTGTTTGGGAAAATTTAGATAAAAAATCTGAGGTCGCCAAAGATTATGATGGACTATACATACCAGACAGTCCTTGGATTGATATTTTTAATCCGAAAACACAAAAAACACATTGGAATGCTTTGAACAAAAATCTTTTTCAGAATGGAGTAGATTCCTGGTGGATGGATGCAACGGAACCGGAAAATGATGCATTGGTCGGCAAAAATACTTTTTTAGGAATTGGTGAATTTTACAGACTAACGTATCCGTTTTTCGTAAGCAAAGCAGTTTACGAAGGACAGAGAGCAACTAATCCTGATAAAAGAGTAGTTATTTTAACCAGGTCTGCATTTCCCGGGCAACAGCGGTTCGGAACCATCAATTGGTCCGGTGATATTGGCTGGGATTGGGATGCTTACAGAAGACAAATTGTGGCTGGACTGAATTATTCCATCTCAGGGATGCCTTATTGGACAACCGATATTGGAGGATTTTTCCGTCCCGGTTCTTCCCAATATTCTGACCCGAAATATCACGATATTTTGATGAGATGGTTTCAGTGGGGTGTTTTTAGTCCGATTTTCAGGATGCACGGTTACCAGACCGAAACAGAACCTTGGAAATATGGAGAAAAAGTGGAAAGCAATATGCGCGATTTGATGAATCTTAGATATCAATTATTGCCTTACATCTATTCTCAATCTTGGGAAATTTCAAAAAATAATTCTACCATTATGCGGCCAATGGTAATGGATTTTCACAAGGATAAAAAAGCTATTGAACAGTCTTATCAGTATATGTTTGGGAAATCTATACTGGTTACTCCTGTTATTAAACCAAATATTGAAAATTGGGAGGTTTATCTTCCAAAAGGTTATTCTTGGTATGATTTCTACACCAACCAAAAAAATGATGGAGGAAAAACTGTTTTAGCTGATGCTTCACACAATAAGATTCCGCTTTTTATAAAATCAGGTTCTATAATTCCTATTGGTAAAATAATGCAATATACTTCGGAAAAATCTAATGAGGAACTTACCATAAAAGTATATGCGGGCAATGATGGAAATTTTACACTCTATGAAGATGAAGGCGATAATTATAACTACGAAAAAGGAAAATATACCCTGATTCATTTCAAATGGAATGATAAAGTAAGAGAATTACTGATTGATAAACGTGTAGGAATTTACACAGGACAAAACAACCATAGAATTTTTAATCTGGAATTTATAGGAATCAATAAGGAAGTTATCACCCGGAAGGTCTCTTACGAAGGCAATGAACTTACCATTCAATTTTAAATGAAAAGGATATGAAAAAAATACTCATTACACTTAGTCTGTTATATGGTGGCTTAAATACTTTATTTGCCCAGAATCCCGTAATCCAGACTCATTTTACACCGGACCCTGCGCCGATGGTGTACAAAAATAAGATGTATGTCTACACCGGAGACGATATTCCCGGCTATGATTTTTATTATATGACGAAATGGAGAGTATATTCTTCTGATGATATGGTCAACTGGACCGACCACGGTTCTCCGCTTTCACTGGAATCTTTCAGCTGGGCTCGTGACAGAGCGTGGGCGGCGCAATGCATTGAACGTAACGGCAAATTCTATTGGTACATCTGCGTTCAGACAGTTGATAACAATATGGCGATTGGCGTTGCGGTATCCGACAGTCCGACAGGTCCTTTTAAAGATGCACTCGGAAAACCATTGGTGACAACAGGAACCTGGGATAATATCGACCCGACGGTTTTTATTGATGATGACGGACAAGCCTATTTATATTGGGGAAACAGCAAATTATTTTACGTGAAGCTCAACAAAGATATGGTTTCTTATGAAGGGAAAATCACCGAAATTCCACAATCTGTAGAAGCTTTTGGAGGATTGAGACGTCCCGGAAGAAGCGATGAGGTTTTACAGAAACAGGAACATTTTAAAGATGTTTTTGTGGAAGGTCCCTGGTTCTACAAACGCAACAAGCAATATTATATGATGTACGCCGGGATGACCGACCGAACCGAATGTCTGTCTTATTCCATAAGCGATTCGCCGACCGGACCGTGGAAATATCAGGGAAAAATAATGACCGGTCAGCCGACCAACAGTTTCACCAACCACGGCGGAATTATCGATTTTAAAGGAAAATCCTACCTGTTCTATCACACAGGATTATTGCCCGGCGCAGGAAGTTACGGAAGGTCAACGTCTATTGAAGAATTCAAATACAATCAGGATGGCAGCATCCCGAAAATTGCAATGACCAAAGAGGGCGTAAATCCCGTTGCAACACTCAATCCCTACAAAAGAAACGAAGCGGAAACAATAGCCTGGTCAGAGAAATGCAGCACTTCCGAAAACAAAAAGACGGGAGTTTATGTTTCCGATACCAGAGTAGGTGGTTATATCAAAGTTCGTTCGGTAGATTTTGAAAAAGGTCCCTCTGAATTTTCAGCTTCAATTGCCGCAGGTGTTGACGGAGGAATTTTAGAAGTCAGATTAGATAAATTGGATGGAAATAAAATTGCCGAGATTGAAGTTCCGAGAACCGGAGGTTGGGAAGAATTTAAAACCCTGACATCAAAAATTTCAGAATCGGTTTCCGGCGTTCACGATGTATATTTTGTCTTTAAAGGTAAAAACATTACGGCAGGAAGGGTGCTTTTCAATTTCGACTATTGGAGTTTTAAAAAGAAATAAGATAAAAATTCCCCTCCTCTGGAAATCGAGGGACGAGATTCGCCGAAACAAAAAATCAATTAATAAATATTGAGACACTGGTGGCGAAAATTCAAAGAATTTTTGACGGGGTGGTTAAAATGTTCTGTATAACAATATAAAAACTGGATTCACCCAATTATACAGCTTCTACAAACGTCAGCGGCTTTGTGAAACTAAAAAAAATATTTATAAAAAAACTTTGCGCACTTAGTGTTCAAAATCAAAAAATTAAATATGAAAAAAACAATAAAAACAATACTCAATCTCTGTTTAATAGGCTATTCGGGAATATTATTTTCTCAAAATCCCATTATTCAGACCAATTATACGGCAGACCCTGCGCCGATGGTGTATAACGACAGGCTTTATGTCTACACCACGCACGATGAGGACGATTCCACTTGGTTTGTGATGAACGACTGGAAGGTCTATTCCACCAACGATATGGTGAACTGGACCGACCACGGAAGTATTCTGAGCTATAAAGATTTCGACTGGGCAAAACGTGATGCCTGGGCAGCGCAATGCGTGGAAAGAAATGGCAAATTCTTTATGTATGTTCCGATGTGGTCCAAAACCAACAACAAAGGAGCGATTGGTGTTGCGGTAGGTGACAGTCCGTTTGGACCATTTCACGACCCGCTTGGAAAACCGTTGGTACAGAGCGAATGGGGCGACATTGACCCGACGGTTTTTATTGATGATGACGGTCAAGCCTATATGTATTGGGGAAATCCTAAACTTAAAATGGTTAAGCTCAATCAGGATATGATTTCCTATTCCGGCGATATTGTGGAAGTGCCAATGACCGCAGAATCTTTCGGGAAAAGGGATGGAAAAGAAAACCCTGAAAGACCGACAAAATACGAGGAAGGACCTTGGTTATATAAAAGAAAAAAATTGTATTATCTGTTTTGGCCGGGCGGTCCGCTCCCTGAATTTATCGGATATTCTACCAGCAAAAGTGCACAGGGACCGTGGAAAGACGGTGGAATCGTAATGCCAACCGAAGGAAAATCTTTCACCAACCATCCCGGAATTGTCGATTTCAGAGGAAAATCCTATTTCTTTTATCACAACGGCGCGTTGCCGGGAGGAAGCGGTTTCACAAGGTCGGTGAGTGTGGAAGAACTTAATTTTAATAAAGACGGTTCTATTTCACCCATCAAAATGACCAATGGAATTACCAAAGCCATTGCAACCGTTAATCCTTATGCTTTTAATCAGGCAGAAATGATTGCCTGGTCTGAAAATGTGAAATCTTATCAGAACAAAGAAGCAGGCGTCTTCATCAAAGCTAAAAAAAGTGGCGCTTACACCAGTGTGAAAAATGTGGATTTTGGTAAAAAAGGAGCATCAGCATTTTCGGCCAGAGTTGGAACGACACACAACAGCGATGTGACGATGGACGTTCATTTGGACAGTATTAACGGACCGGTTATCACTACGGTAAAAGTTCCGTTGACCGGCGGAGACGACCGTTGGGAAACCGTGAAAGCCGAAGTTAAGGAAAAAGTTTCCGGTGTTCACGATGTGTATTTTGTATTTAATGGAAAAGCAGCAAAGGATATTATGTTTTTCGATTATTGGACTTTTCTTGAAAATAATTAATTATGATTAAACTTTTTTTAAAACTATCACTCGCCTTTAGTATTCTCATTATGAATACTGTTTTTGCACAGGTTGCAGAAATCTCCAGTCCTGATGGAAAATTGAAACTGAATGTCTTTTCAGAGAATGGAAAAACGCTTTATAATGTTACTTTTCAGGGAAAAACAATGCTTGATAAATCTCCATTGGGCTTAGTCACCAATGAATCTGATTTCTCTAAAAATTTAAAATTCATTGACAGCAAAAAAGATAAGGTTTCCAAAAATTACACCAACGAAAAAATCAAAAAATCACAAGTCAGTTATTCGGCTAATACTCTGACAGTCAATTTTACCAATGCAGATAACTTCAATATCGGAATTGAATTTCAGGTGAGTGATAATAATATAGCTTTTAGGTATGAGATTCAGTCGATGAAAGACCGTTTGAGCGCAATTGTACAATCGGAAATTACAGGTTACAGATTTCCGTCTCAAACTACAACTTTCCTTTCTCCGATGATGAAACCGATGACAGGTTTTGCAAGAACCGCTCCAAGCTACGAAAGCGGTTACAAAGCTGATGCAGAATTAGGAAGAAAAGCCGATTATGGTTACGTTTTCCCTGGACTATTTCATATTGGAAACGACGGCTGGATTTTATTGTCTGAAACAGGAGTGAACAGTTTGTACTGCGCTTCTCATTTGGATACGACTTCAGAAAAAAATCTTTATCAGGTTGCTTATCCGAATATGGCTGAAAACAATGGTTTCGGAAGTACCGGAGCTGCCATTTCACTTCCGGGAAAAACACCTTGGAGAACCATCACCATTGGCGATTCTTTGAAACCGATTGTTGAAACGACGATTCCTTTTGATGTCGTAGAAGCGATGTATGAACCTTCACAAAAATACACTTTCGGAAAATCTACCTGGAGCTGGATTCTCTGGCAGGACAACAGTATGAATTTTGAAGACCAGAGTCTCTTTATCGATTTAGCATCAAAACTCGGTTATGAATACATTTTGATTGATGCGCTTTGGGATAAAAATATTGGAAAAGAGCAAATGAAAGACCTTATTCAGTATGCAAAATCCAAAAATGTCGGAATTCTGTTATGGTACAATTCCAACGGTGCTGCGAATGATGCACCGATGGGACCGAGAAATAAAATGAGCTCATCCATCGAACGAAAAAAAGAAATGAAATGGCTGAAAGATATTGGTGTAAAAGGTCTGAAAGTCGACTTTTTCGGAGGCGACAAGCAGGAAACGATGCGTCTTTATGAAGATATTCTTTCCGATGCTAATGATTTTGGATTAAAAATTATTTTCCACGGGGCAACTTTACCGAGAGGCTGGGAAGTAATGTACCCGAATTATGCAGGAAGCGAAGCGGTTTTAGCTTCGGAAATGCTTTATTTTTCAGAAGACGTCCGCAAACAGGAAGCTTTTTTCGCAACATTACATCCGTTCATCAGAAATACGGTCGGAAGTATGGAGTTTGGCGGAACTTTCCTCAACAAATATTTGACAAAATCCAACAAGGATAAAAATAAAAGATACACAACAGATGGTTTCCAGTTGGCAACGGCCGTTTTATTTCAAAATCCGGTTCAGATGTTTGGTGTAATGCCGAATAACCTGAGCGACGCACCGAAATTCCAGCTCGATTTTATGAAAGAAGTTCCGACGCTTTGGGACGAAACGGTGTTCATCGACGGATACCCCGGGAAATATTCCGTGATTGCCAGAAGACATCAGAATCAATGGTATGTTGCAGGTGTGAACGCTGAAAATGCTGTTCAGAAGCTTACTTTAAAACTTCCGATGCTTGCCGGAAAGTCGGTTAGGTTGATTAATGATGATTCAAAAGAGGTAACTTCTGAAAAAACAATTACTGTTGGCAAAAACGGAGAACTCAAAATAGAAATCCAATCCAAAGGCGGATTTGTAATTCATTAATATTTCATTTTAACCCGAAAAATAAACCTCAAAATGCAATCCAGAAATTTCAAATTCTCAACGGTTTTTAAAATTGTCTTTTTGATGATTGTTCTTAGCCATCAATTGTCTTTCGGGAAAATTAAACTTCCCGATTTGGTAAGTGATAAGATGGTTTTGCAACGTGATGTCGGGCTTAAAATTTGGGGTTGGGCAGATGTTGGTGAAAATATTACCATCAAATTCCGAAATGAAACCTACAATACATCACCGGATAAAAACGGAAAATGGTCTGTCCAATTGAAACCACAGAAAGCAGGAGGACCGTTTGTGATGGAAATTAACGAAATTACGATTCGCGATATTTTGGTGGGAGATGTCTGGCTAGCTTCCGGGCAGTCCAATATGGAAACGCCTATTGCACGGTTAACAGACCGTTTTCCGGAGATTAATGTTTCTGATTTTAATAAAATCCGCTACTTCAAAGTTCCTACACAGAACACTGTTGAATCTGTCCGGGAAAATATAGCATCCGGCGGAAAATGGTTCACAGGGACGGCTTCTGAAGTGATGAATTGGACGGCCTTTGCGTATTTCTATGCGGTGGAAGCGTATGAACACACCAAAATTCCGCAGGGAATGCTGGTTTCCAGTTTGGGTGGTTCGGCAATTCAGAGTTGGGTCAGTCAGGAGCATCTCAAGAATTTTCCTGATGATATTATTGATAAACAGGCATTGTCAGCGCTCAATTCTTCAAAACTGGACCAGGGAAGAAATCTTTGGAATCAAAAGGATTTTAATGACGGGAATTGGGGAAAGGCAAAAGTTCCCGGCAAATGGAAAGATAATGGAATCCGCGCAAAAGGAACGGTCTGGTTTCGAAAAAACTTTGAACTTCCAGCCTCAATGGATGGAAAATTTGCCCGTCTGTATCTGGGAGTAATGGTGGACAGCGATTCTGTTTTTGTAAATGGAAAATTCGTAGGTTCTACTTCATACACGTATCCACCAAGGAAATATGATATTCCAGGCGGAATTTTAAAACAGGGAAAAAATACAATTGCCATCCAACTGACTTCCAATTTCGGAAACGGAGAATTTGTAGCCGATAAACCGTATAAAATTGTTGGAGATGGCGTTACCGTTGATTTAACGGGCGAATGGAAATATAACATCGGTAGAGATACGAGCAAAGATGAAGAATATAAATCAAAACTGAAAAACCTGAGAAGCACGCCTTCCGGATTGTACAACGGAATGATTTATCCGATTCGGGATTACAAAGTTCGTGGTGCTATTTGGTATCAGGGCGAAAACAATGCCGGTCAATCAGAAGATTATGCCGGTTTGCTGAAAAATCTTATCGAAAATTGGCGGGACGTATTTCAATGGAGTCAGATGCCGTTTTTATTGGTTCAGCTTCCGAATTTTATGGAAAAAACAAACGACCCGAATGCACCAAGCGGATGGGCAGGAATTCGTGAGGCTCAGTTTAAAACGTCACAGACGGTTCCGTACACGGCAATGAGTGTCAATTATGATATTGGAGAATGGAATGACATTCACCCTCTCAATAAAAAAGATATGGCAAAACGTCTATTTCTGGCTGCCCGAAAATTGGTGTATGGTGAAAAATTGGTAAGCAGCGGACCTGTTTTCAATTCGATGAAAGTTGAAAATTCAAATATCATCCTTTCGTTTGACAATGTTGGAAGCGGTTTGCAAAGTAAAAACGGAAACCTGAAACATTTTGCAATTGCCGGAAGCGACAAGAAATTTGTCTGGGCTGAAGCAAGAATTAAAGGAAACACAGTCATTGTGACCAGCAAGGAAATCAAAAATCCTGTTGCAGTGCGATATGCGTGGAGCAATAATCCCGAAGATGCCAACCTACAAAATAAAGAAGGTTTGCTGGCGTCGCCATTCAGAACGGATGATTGGTAGTTTTTATAATTAAAATGATAGTGGACTTTTATAAGCGATAGCGGCTTTGTGAGTCTCAAAACAATTCTTTTTAAAATAAAAACTTTGTGAACTTAGTGTTCAAAATTTCAAAGTCTGACTAAAAATCAGTAAATATTAAAATAAATACTCATAAAATATTGATTATGAAGACGATTTTTAACTTTTTTTCTCTTTTGATAACATTGGTTTTTACAACGATTGTAAAGGCTGCCGACCCTTTTATTTCTTTTACTAAAACGGAAAATTCGGTTGTGTTAAAAGAGCACAATTCAGGTTTGATGCTGTTTTCGGATAACGATTCGGACAAAGGAATTCTTCGTGCAGTTGCAAATCTTCAATCTGATTTTCAAAAAATAACAGGCATTCAGCCGAATCTTATTTCCCAAAGTTCCGGAGCGAGCGGAATGCTCATCATTATTGGTGAAGCCGGGAAAAGCAAGACCATTGATGCGTTGATTAAAGCTAAAAAAATTGACGGAAATTCAATCAAAGGAAAGAATGAAAAATTTATCATTCAGAACGTCAGCAATCCATTTCCCGGCGTTTCCGAAGCAATTGTGATTGCCGGAAGCGACAAACGCGGAACAATTTACGGAATTTACGAAATGTCCCAGCAAATCGGGGTTTCACCTTGGTATTATTGGGCGGATGTTCCGGTTGAGAAAAAAGAAAATCTATACTTTAAAAAAGGAATTTATACCGACGGAGAACCTGCAGTAGAATATCGCGGAATTTTCCTGAATGATGAAGAACCTTCGCTCGGAGGATGGGCGAGAGCTACTTTTGGAGGAATCAATTCTAAATTTTACGAAAAAGTTTTTGAACTGATTTTACGAATGAAGGGTAATTACATCTGGCCAGCCATGTGGGGAAAAGCGTTTTATGATGATGACGTTTTGAACGGACCTTTAGCCAACGAAATGGGAATCATTATGGGAACTTCGCACCACGAACCGATGGCTCAGGCTCAAACCGATTGGCATCGATACATCAAAAAAAATAATTTGCCGAACGTCTGGGATTATTCGAAAAATGAGAAAGTTTTGCAGGAATTCTGGAAATTGGGGCTGGAAAGAAGTAAAAACTGGGAAAAATTAGTTACAGTAGGAATGCGTGGCGACGGCGATGAAGCGATGGGAGAGGGAACCAATATTTCCTTACTTGAAAAAATTGTGAAAGACCAGCGAAAAATTATTGCTGACGTAACAGGAAAAAAAGCGGAGAAAACACCGCAGGTCTGGGCTTTGTACAAAGAAGTTCAGGATTATTATGACAAAGGAATGCGAGTTCCGGACGATGTTATTCTGTTGTTCTGTGATGACAACTGGGGCAATGTGAGAAAACTTCCGGACCTTTCAAAACCTTTACACAAAGGCGGTTACGGGATGTATTACCACTTCGATTATGTTGGTGGACCGAGAAATTCAAAATGGATTAATATCAGTCCGATTCAGAGAGTTTGGGAACAGATGAATCTTTCTTACGAACATAATGTGGATAAGGTTTGGGTCGTCAATGTCGGGGATTTGAAGCCGATGGAATTCCCAATCAGCTTTTTCCTGGAAATGGCCTGGAATCCGAAACAATTCAATTCAAAAAATCTTTTGGAATATACCGAAAAATGGGCAGCACAGCAATTTGGAGAAAAGTACGCCAAAGAAATTGCGGCAATGATTAATCTTTATTCAAAATATAACCGCCGTGTAACGCCAGAAACATTAGACTGGAAAACTTACAGCCTTCAAAATTATAATGAATTTGAAACGGTTCTAAATGATTACAAGTCTTTGGCATTAGAAGCTTTACGTTTGAAAGAGAAGATTCCTGCAGAATATCAGGATGCCTATTTTCAGCTGGTTTTATATCCGATTGACGCGTGCAGCAATTTGTATGAAATGTACTACGCAGTGGCAAAAAACAAAGAATTGGCAGCTAAAAAAGATGTTAAAGCTAATGTCTATGCCGATAAAGTCAAAGAATGTTTTGATAGAAACGCTTATCTCGACAATCAGTACAACAACGTCATTGCCGGTGGAAAATGGCAGCATATGATGGACCAGATGAAGATAGGTTACAAAGCCTGGTTTGACGGAAAAGAAAATATAATGCCTGAAGTTACCCGTGTTTCCGAGTCTGAAGTTCCGAAAGAAAAAGTATTTCAGGAGAAAAACGGTTATGTTTCTATTGAAGCTGAAAATTTTGCAAGAATGAATAATTCAGACCGAATCCATTGGGAAGTGATTCCTTATTTCGGAAAAACTAAATCCGGTGTAACAACCTTTCCTCAAAATGCTTATCCAAAAGCTGATGAAAATATTTATCTGGAGTACGATGTAAATTTTGAATCCAAAGGCGAATTTGAAGTTCAGTTGTTATTAGCTCCGACTTTGAATTTCAATCATAATAAAGGATTGCGTTATGAGATTTCATTTGATGGCGGAACTCCGCAAGTTGTCAATTTCAATGGTCATTACAAAGGGGAATTGGGAAGATGGCAATCCGAACATATCATTAAGTCTACAACGAAACACCAGATTTCTCAACCCGGAAAACATACGTTACGATTCAAAGTACTTGAGCCGGGAATCGTGATGGAAAAAATATTGATCAATACGGGAGGTTTACAGCCTTCTTATCTGGGTGCACCCGAAAGTGAAATTCTTCACTAAAAATCAGCAGAATATTAATAATAATCTACGTTTTGCCTATGAAGCATTAATCTATTTCACATCTGAATTCTAAGTATCGTTTTTCAACAAAATAATGTACAGGAAGAGCTAAGGATCTTGTAGTATAACTTTATTTACGATAGCTGCCTGAAACTTTTCAGGGTATTTTCTTGATGGTTTTTAATCATAAACTGTCTTGAAGAGGATTGTATTATCCAAACTTTACTGAAAATTATCAAAATTAAAACTAGAACATTATGAGAAAAATTTTAAACCTGATGCTTGCTCTGGCGGTAGGCATCACCTGTAATCAATTTGCAGATGCACAGACAGCGTTGCCTGCAAAAGTAACAATCGACAAAAATATTGTGTATCAAAAGGTGACTGGCTATGGTGGTTTCGTATGCAGCCCGCAGTTTGCATACAATCACATGACTCCGGCGGAGATTCAGAAACTTTGGGGAACCGGCACAACCGACGCAGGATACAATATTTTGAGGCTATATATTCCTGAAAATCAAGCGGACTGGCCGCAGGTTTTGGCAACTGCTCAACAGGCAAAAGCAATGGGACTGATCGTTTTCGCAAGTCCATGGACAATGCCCGCGGCATGGAAAACCAACAACAATTCGAATGCAGTTTTTACGGATACCAATGGTGTGCAGCAGATCGGCTATCTGAAGCCGGAACATTATCAGGATTACGCTTTGCATTTGAACAGTTTCGTAACCTATCTGGCAAATAATGGTGTGGCGCTGGATTACATTTCAATTCAAAACGAGCCGGATGAAATGGCGCAATATGCTGGTTGTATATGGACGCCGACACAGATCGCAAATTTTGTAAGGGATTACGGCCAGCTCATCAACTGCAACGTCATTGCTCCCGAAAGCGTTGGTTTTACAGATAATTTTGCCAATGCCTTTTTAAATACGGCAACGATGGCCAATTTTGAAGTCTATGGCGGACACCAATATGGAAGTATGCAGTCCGTTTACAAGCAGTTTCAGGCGAATAATAAACAGATCTGGCAGACAGAATATCTGATCAATTGGAACTCTAATGCAAGTGTTCCTGCACGTGATTTCAGCTGGTCGATTGATGGTTTTTCTTTTGCGAGAGCGGTCAACAATGCGATGCTCGGAAATGTGAACGCATGGGTACATTATGCATCCAAAAGATATTATGGAATGATGGGGGACGGTACAAACGGAACCGTTGCAGGTGAAATGACCAAACGCGGTTACATTTTATCTCAATATGCTAAAACCACCACCAACAAAAACAGAATTGATACCAAATGGGAGGTTACGACAGGCAGTCTGGAAGGTTCTTCCTATATTTCTCTGGATGGAAATCAGGTGACGTTAATGGTTATAAATTCTTCCTCAAACACTTATAATCTTAAGGTTGATCTTCCTTTTTATACCAATTCTGCGAACAGCATTACTACTTCCCAAACGCAGAATATGACCTCGGCACCGCTAACCTTTACTACAGATACGTTCAGACCGCAGGTGTCTGTGGCGCCGTCTAGTGTAATGACTTTTGTGTTTACAAAAAGTGGCGACCGACCCGTTTCTAACATGACCGGAACTGAAATTCATTACAACAAAATTGAAACTTTAGCGACGACAAATCCGGCCTTTGGTACAGCATACCAGATTTCGGGGCAGACTGTGACGTTTTATAATTCAACACCGCTTTTCAGCCAGAATATGACGGCAGCAAACGGATATATTGCTTTGAATGACCGTTATAATAAATTGGTTTTAAATGTTCTAAGTTATACGACAACGCTTGGTCAGTCATCATCAAATACGACATTGTACTATGTTGATAATGATAATGTGGTAAGAAATTACAATTATGGAAGTGTGAGTTTGCCAGCACCCGGATCCGGAAGCTTTAATCTGGTCTTTGATCTTTCGAGGGCGACGCTTCCGTTCGGATGCAAAGGGATTTTGGGTTTAAGAAGCGGAAATTACAGTTCGATCTTAACCTTAAACCTGGGTGATGTTTATTTTAATGTCGGAAACGAAAGAGCGGCAAAGTTTACCGGAGCATATACCGAGACAGACAGCAGTCTTTTAGATGCGATGGAAAACAATCAGTATACTTCACTCGATTTCCGTACGGCAACCGGCATCACGCCAACTTCAAGCTGGATCGCTGGTTCTGAGAACAAGAACAGTATTTTTTATGTTAACAGCAGTGTGGCAAATACCAATACCAATGTCATTTCAGGAACAAATTGCACCACACTGACACTTTCAGATCAGGGTAAAGATTTCCAGGTTCCGTTTAATTTTACCGCCGCGGTAGCTTCTTACAGCAGGATTTTTAATGGATACGATGTGTTGTTATTACCTTTCGAAGCGAATATTCCTTCAGGAGTAAATGCATATCTCATGACACCAGGTTCAGCGGCAGTTTCTTGTACCCCGCTTTCCAATACAGTTCCTGCGAACACCCCGGTTCTCGTAAATGCAACAGGAAGCTTTACTTTTACCGGTACAGGAAATGTTTCTACACCGAAGGCCATTACCGTAAATCAGATGAACGGAGTTTATCAGGCTATTAAAGTTCCTGCCAATGCCTATGTTTTAAAAACAGAAAATGGAGTGACAGGGTTTTACAAAGTAACAGTAGGAAGCGAGCCATTGATTAATCCTTTCAGAGCTTATCTGAGCGAAGAAAATGCATATTCGGCAAGTGTTCTTCCTTTAAATTTCTCAGTTCTTTCTACAAAAGAAGAAATGACAAATAATGAATCTAAAATATATCCTAATCCTGCCAAAACAGAGATCTTTATTGAAATAAAGAACGATGCTAAAGCTTCAGTTTTTGATTCCAAAGGAAGTCTGATCATCTCAGATTTAAAAATGAAATCAGGAAAAAACAGGATCGATATTTCAACATTAACTTCAGGGATTTATTTCATTGAAATAGCTGATGGAAAAAATAAAATTTTAAACAGCAAATTTATTAAGCAGTAAGTTATTTCAGATCACCAGTGAAGAATTTTATTTGAGGCTGTCCTAAAAGTTGGACAGTCTCTTTTTTTTTTAATACCATAATGAACAGCCCAATCATTTAATTTAAGTCTCATTCTGAAAAGTTTAGGTCTTTTAATGATACGTTTAGGTCTTATCATTAAAAGTTTAGATCTTAAAGTTAAATTTTTAAGCATTAAACGTAAATTTTTAAACATTAAACTTAAAATTTTAAGTCTTAGACCTAAAAATTTAAGTATCAAATATATTTTTTTAAAACTTTAAAGCGATATTTTCAGTCTTATGGAAATAATTATCTGTTTCAAACATAAAAACATCATTCCGTTACATTTTAAACTCATTAGCGTGCTGCAATAAGAATAAACTTCTTTTTTGAAAAGAATCAATCTGAAAAATTAAGTGTAAACAATACATTTATTTAAAATAGAATCTTATATTTGTTTTTCTTACAAAATGATCAATCATATATTGTAATGATTAATAAATTTTAACCTTAAAATGTTTTGATTTAATCAAATGAAAAAACTATTACTAAATATATCGGTTTTTATTTGTACCGTTTCTTCAGCACAGAATTTCAAATATCCCTTCCAAAATCCCAAGCTTCCGGTCGATCAGAGAATCGAAAATCTACTCGGATTATTAACGGTGGATGAAAAAATCGGAATGATGATGGATAATTCTAAAGCCGTTCCCAGGTTGGATATTCCCGGTTACGGCTGGTGGAATGAGGCACTTCACGGCGTCGCGAGAGCGGGAACAGCAACGGTTTTTCCGCAAGCCATCGGAATGGCGGCAAGCTGGGACGTTCCCGAACATCTCAAAACTTTTGAAATGATTTCCGACGAAGCCAGAGCAAAATACAATAAATCTTTTGACGAATCTCAAAAAACTGGACGTTACGAAGGACTTACATTTTGGACACCGAACATCAATATCTTCCGTGACCCGAGATGGGGAAGAGGCCAGGAAACTTATGGCGAAGACCCGTATCTGACTTCCGTTTTGGGTGTTGCTGCCGTAAAAGGTTTACAGGGAAACGACCCGAAATATTTTAAAACCCACGCCTGTGCCAAACATTTCGCCGTTCACAGCGGCCCGGAATGGAACCGACACTCTTACAACGCCGAAGTTTCCAAAAGAGATTTGTATGAAACCTATCTGCCGGCTTTCAAAGCATTGGTTTTGGAAGGAAATGTAAGGGAAGTGATGTGTGCGTACAATGCATTCGACGGACAGCCTTGTTGTGCCAACAATACTTTATTGACGGAAATTCTCCGCGGAAAGTGGAACTATGACGGAATGGTCGTTTCCGATTGCTGGGCTTTGGCAGACTTCTACCAGAAACAATACCACGGAACACATCCTGATGAAAAAAGCACCGCTGCAGATGCTTTGAAACATTCTACAGATCTAGAGTGTGGCGATACTTATAATAACTTAAACAAATCTCTCGCAAGCGGATTAATTACCGAAAAGGACTTAGATATTTCAATGCGAAGAATTCTGAAAGGCTGGTTTGAATTGGGAATGCTCGACCCAAAATCTTCCGTTCACTGGAACTCAATTCCATATTCTGTTGTGGATTCTGAAGAGCATAAAAAACAGGCGTTGAAAATGGCTCAGAAATCTATTGTGCTGATGAAAAATGAGAATAATGTTTTGCCTTTACATAAAAACATCAAAAAAATCGCTGTTGTCGGTCCAAACGCCGATGACGGACTGATGCAATTAGGAAACTATAATGGAACACCTTCATCCATCGTTACCATTTTAGATGGAATTAAAACTAAATTTCCAAACGCAGAAATCATTTATGAAAAAGGAACTGAAGTTGCCGATCCATCTTCCAGAACTTCGCTTTATCAAAACTTTTTAAGCCAGAAAAAAGGCGAAAAAGGAATGAAAGTAACATTTTTCAACAACAATGAATTTAAAGGAACTCCGGCTAATATTTCAGTCAACAAAGCAGGGATCAACTACAACAGTTTTGGGGGAACTCAGCTTGCCCCAAACGTTGGAAGGGAAAATACTTCGGCGATTATTTCCGGCATTTTCAAAAGTCCTTACACGGGTGATGTGATTCTTTCGCCATCAACATCCGATGTTTACACACTTTTTGTTGATGGTAAAGAAATTGCCACAAGAAAAGGTCCCGATGCGAGACATCCTTCAGAATTTCCTGTAAAAATGGAAAAGGGCAAGGAATATAATATTGAATTACGCCACACGCAAAAAGGGAAATATGTAAGCATCACATTCGATGTGTACAGAAAAGACCCTGTGAATTTTGCTGCGGTTAGGGAAAAAGTGAAAGATGCAGATGTTATCGTTTTCGCAGGTGGACTTTCTCCAAGTCTGGAAGGTGAAGAAATGATGGTGAATGCAGAAGGTTTCAAAGGTGGTGATAAAACTTCCATCGACCTTCCAAAAGTCCAGCGTGAATTGTTAGCGGAATTAAGAAAAACCGGAAAACCAGTCGTTTTTGTACTGTGTACGGGAAGTTCGCTTGGTTTGGAACAGGATGAAAAAAATTATGATGCATTACTGAATGCCTGGTATGGCGGACAAGCCGGAGGAACTGCGGTTGCAGATGTGTTGGCGGGAGATTACAATCCGTCAGGAAGATTGCCGATTACCTTCTACAAAAATCTGGCACAACTCGATAATAATTTATCAAAAACCAGTAAGCATCAGGGTTTTGAAAATTACGATATGCAGGGAAGAACCTACCGTTATATGACCGAAAAACCTTTGTATGCTTTCGGTCACGGGTTGAGTTATTCAAAATTTGCTTACGGAAATGCTAAACTGAACAAAAATACCATCAATTCTAATGAAAATCTGACGATTACAGTTCCTGTTACAAACAGTTCGATCAGAGATGGAGAGGAAGTGATTCAGGTATATGTAAAAAGAAATAATGATGCTTCCGCACCAGTAAAGACTTTGAGAGCTTTTGAAAGAGTGTTGATTAAAGCGGGCGAAACAAAGAATATTCAGCTTACTATTTCTCAGGATTCATTCAAATTTTATGATGAAAAAGTAGATGATTTGGCTGCAAAAGCTGGAAATTACACGATTTTCTACGGCGGAACTTCCGATGAATCCGGATTGAAAAGTATTCAAATGAAAGTTAATTAGCCCTCAGACAACGAAACCTTATAGGTTTTTAAAAACCTATAAGGTTTATCAATAAAAAATTCAACTTTTCAACTCAAAAATGAAAACAAAATCCAAAATATTCGCAACCGCATTTTCTTTAAGCGTAACCTTCTTTTCGGCACAAAATGGAAATATAAAAAAGCATTTTCTCGAATTGGACGGAACTTCCACCAACATCAAAATCCAACCAACAATGTACGGAATTTTCTTCGAGGACATCAACTTTGCGGCAGACGGCGGATTGTATGCTGAGCTCATAAAAAATCGCAGTTTCGAGTTTGACGAACCTCTGACAGGCTGGAAACAACCCAACACAAAAACATTGTCTCCGAATCTGGATTCCGGTTTTTTGACGATTATAACCGACAAATCCAAAACCAATAAAAACTACGCAAGAATTACGGTCTGGAATGACAAAAATTATGTGCTGGAAAACGAAGGTTTCCGAGGAATTGGTTTGCATCAAGGGGAGAAATATGACTTAAGTTTCAATTTAGAAAACATTTCAGGAAATATTTCTGCCATCAATACAAGCCTGATTGATGAAAATGGAACAGTGATTTCTTCAGTTTCAACAATTATAAAAGGCAGAGGCTGGCAAAAATACAATGCTGTTTTCACACCTTCTAAAACTGTTGAAAAAGCAAAGCTTCAAATCACTTTTACAGGAAAAGGCGTTGTGAATATGGATATGATTTCACTGTTCCCGCAAGACACCTGGAAAAACCGAAAAGGCGGTTTAAGAAAGGATTTGGTTCAAAAATTATATGATTTACAACCTGGATTTTTACGTTTTCCTGGTGGCTGTATCGTCGAAGGAAGAACCTTAGCAGAGCGATATCAATGGAAAAAGACGATTGGTAAAGTAGAAGACCGCGAAAATTTGATTAACAAATGGAACAATGGATTTGCCCACCGTCTCACTCCGGATTATTGGCAGTCTTTCGGACTTGGCTTTTTTGAATATTTCCAGTTGGCGGAAGATTTGGGAGCAGAACCGCTTCCGATTCTCAGCTGCGGAATGGCTTGCCAATTTAACACAGCTGAACTTGCAAAAATGGAAGATTTAGACCCTTACGTTCAGGATGCTTTGGATTTGATTGAATTTGCAAACGGTGATTCCAACACGAAATGGGGAAAAATCCGTACTGAAATGGGACATCCGAAATCCTTTAATATGAAATTCATTGGCGTTGGAAACGAGCAGTGGGGCGCGGATTATATTGAACGCTACAAAGTTTTTGAAAAAGCGATTCACAACAAATATCCCGACATCAAAATCATTTCCGGAAGCGGACCGTCTCCCGATGGCGAATTTTTCGATTACGGCTGGAAAGAACTTAAAAAACTGAATGCTCAGATTGTGGACGAACATTACTACAATTCCCCTGAATGGTTCTTAAAAAATGCTGACAGATACGATAAATACGATAGAAGAGGACCAAAAGTTTTTGCCGGAGAATATGCCGCGCAATCGGTTGGTGTTGTAAAACCCGACAATAAGAACAATTGGCTGACCGCACTTTCAGAAGCTGCTTTTATGACCGGATTGGAACGCAACGCAGATGTTGTGACAATGACTTCCTACGCACCGCTTTTCGCTCACGCAGAAGGTTGGCAATGGACTCCGGATTTGATTTGGTTCAATAATTTAAAATCTTATGCCACTCCGAATTATTACGTTCAGAAATTATTCTCCAACAACAAAGGAACGGATTTAATTAAAATCTCAGAAAACGGAAAACCGTTGAAAGGTGAGAATAATCTCTACGCATCGGCAGTTCGTGACCTTAAAAAAGGAGAAATCATCATTAAAATTGTTAATTCTAATCCTCAGGAAACTTCCGTTGAAATCAATCCGAAAAACATCAAAATGGGCAGTCGACTCACCAAAATTGTGCTGACCTCTGCAGGACTTTCCGATGAAAATAATTTCCAATCAGAAACCATTACGCCAAAAGAGGAAACGCAGGCCATTAAAAAAGGAAAGATTTCTGTTGAAATTCCGGCAAATTCTTTAGTTATTTTGAAAATAAAATAGCTGTAAACTACCATTAATAAAGGAAATTTTAAAATTAAGTGTGATTATTACATTTATTTAAAATAGAATCTTATATTTGTTTTATCTCTTAAATAGAAAATTAAAGGATTCTTTAAGGTAAATGAAAACTTAAGGAGAAATCTTTGCAGAATGTAATCCATTACATCTGTTGTTTTAAAAAGAGCTAAAACAAATAATCAAATAAATCACTTTCGTTAATGAAAAAGTACGTTATCGGCTTAGATTATGGGACAGATTCTGTTCGAGCCGTTTTGATTGATACGGAGAATGGGGCAGAACTGGCGACTTCCGTAAGTTATTACCAAAGATGGAAAGAAGGAAAGTTCTGTAAGCCGGAAGAAAATCAATTTCGTCAGCATCCGCTAGACCATATCGAAGGGTTGGAAAAAACCATTTCAACTGTTGTCAAAGAAAGTGGTGTTGCTCCTGAAAATATCGTCAGTATTTGTATAGATACGACAGGTTCGTCACCGCTTCCCGTGAACAAAGAAGGAATTGCCTTATCACTTTTACCTGAATTTTCAGAAAATCCGAATGCAATGATGGTGTTATGGAAAGACCATACATCCATCAACGAAGCTGAAGAAATCAATCATTTGGCAAGAAACTGGGGCGGCGAAGATTATACAAAATTTGAAGGTGGAATTTATTCTTCCGAATGGTTTTGGGCAAAAATTCTTCACATCAACAGAGAAGATGAAACCGTAAAAAATGCAGCATACAGCTGGATGGAGCACTGCGATTACCTTACCTTTTTACTTTCCGATAATCAGGATTTAGCAACGTTTAAAAGAAGCCGTTGTGCAGGCGGTCACAAAGCAATGTGGCACGAATCATGGGACGGATTGCCTTCCAAAGAATTTCTCGGTCAGCTGGATTCTTCACTGGCAGAGCTTCGCGACAGATTGTATGAAAAAACCTACACCTCCGATGAAATTGCCGGAAATCTGAATGAAGAATGGGCAACAAAATTAGGCTTAACAACCAACACCGTAATTGCTGTCGGAACTTTCGACGCTCATTCCGGAGCGGTGGGGGCAAAAGTGGAGGAAAATACGCTGATCAGAATTATGGGAACATCTACTTGTGATATTATGGTGGCTCCCAAAGAAATCATCGGCGACAATACGGTTAAAGGGATTTGCGGACAGGTCGATGGCTCCGTGATTCCAGGCTTGATGGGATTGGAAGCAGGGCAATCTGCATTTGGCGATGTTCTGGCCTGGTACAAAGATATTCTGACCTGGCCAACTCACAATATTCTGATGAGTTCCAACGTGATTGACGACAATCAAAAGCAATTATTGAAAGACGAAATAGAAAACAATCTTATCCGCAATCTCACTTTGGAAGCGGAAAAAATTCCACTTTCGGAGGTGGTTCCGGTTGCCTTGGATTGGATTAACGGACGAAGAACGCCAGACGCCAATCAGGAACTGAAAATGGCGATCAGCAACCTTTCCTTGGGGACAAAAGCACCGCATATTTTTAAAGCGTTGGTGAATGCGATTTGCTTTGGAGCCAAAAAAATCGTCGACCGTTTCGAAGAAGAAGGCGTAAAAATCGAAAAAGTAATCGGAATCGGAGGCGTTGCCAGAAAATCCCCTTTCATTATGCAGACGTTGGCCAACGTTCTTAATATGCCGATTGTAGTGGCGGAATCAGACCAGGCTCCGGCTTTGGGTGCAGCCATTTATGCGGCTGTTGCGGCTGGAATTTACCCGACTGTTCAGGAAGCCAGCCAGAAAATGGGCTCCGATTTCGAAGCAGAATATTTCCCACAAGTGGAAAAGGTAGAAAAATATGCTGAATTTATGAAACAATATCAGATTCTCGCAGATTTCACAGAAAACAATATCAAATCAAAGAAAAAGTTGACGGTTGACAGTTTGTAGTTGATAGAAGTTAAAGCAGAAAAGCTCCGTAGGAGCGCCCTGTTAATAGCAAATATGTAAATATTGTCATCATAAAGAGAGCCTCGTAGAGGCGACCTTTTAAATATTTACAATCATTTAAAAACCATCAACCAACAACCATCAACCAATAACTAAAATAATTATGGCAGCTTTATCCGTCTGCAGTTTATCCTGAGCTTGTCGAAGGGCTCCCGCTTTTTTGTTCCGCTATGCTACAAAAAGAGCTCCGCTCAAGCCGGGCTGCGATTGATTCGTAGGAGAGAACCCGAAGGGTTCAATATAAATAGCCGTAGGTGAAACCTATGGATGAAAAAACAGATTTTCAAAAAATATGCAAATAAAATGAGCATCTATAAAGAATTAAAACGAGAATGTTACGAAGCCAATATGCAGCTCGATGCATTGAAGTTGGTAGTTTACACATTCGGAAACGTAAGCGCGGTTGACCGTGATAAAGGAATCTTTGCCATCAAACCGAGCGGTGTTCCTTACGAATTACTGAAACCGGAAGACATTGTGATTTTAGATTACGATGCCAACGTGGTCGAAGGAAATTTAAGACCATCTTCCGATACCAAAACCCACGCTTATCTCTACAAAAACTGGGAAAACATCGGCGGAATCTCACATACGCACGCTATCTATTCAGTAGCTTGGGCACAAGCGCAACTGGATATCCCGATTTTCGGAACGACACACGCAGACCATCTCACAACGGATATCCCTTGCGCACCACCGATGCACGATGATTTAATCGAAGGCAATTATGAATACAACACCGGAATCCAGATTCTCGACTGTTTCAAAGAAAAAGATTTGTCTTACGAAGAAGTAGAAATGGTGCTCATCGGAAATCACGGACCGTTCACTTGGGGAAAAAATGCAGACAAAGCGGTTTACAACAGCAAAGTTCTCGAAACCATCGCAGAAATGGCTTATCTCACAAGACAAATCAACCCAAATGCGCCCCGTTTGAAAGATTCACTCATCAAAAAACATTACGAACGGAAACACGGCAAAAATGCCTATTACGGACAGTAGTTTGGCTTCTGGCGAATGGCTTTTAGCTTTTGGCAATTGTCATCGTTCAATAGAACACTACGAACCCGAAGGGTTCAACATCAGTAACCGTAGGTGAAACCTATGGAAAAATGAAAATAAAAATCAATTATCAATTATAAATCATCATTTATAAAATATGTTAACACCTCTCAATACGAAAGAAATCTGGTTCATCACCGGAAGCCAGCATTTATACGGCCCTGAAACATTAGCGCAGGTTGCAGAACATTCAGCGAAAATCGTGGAAGCTTTAAACGCTTCTTCACAGATTCCTGTGAAAGTCGTTTTGAAGCCAACCGTAAAAACGACGGAAGAAATCTTTGAAACACTTACCGCTGCAAACTTCGCAAAAGACTGCATCGGAATCGTAACCTGGATGCACACATTTTCACCCGCAAAAATGTGGATTCGCGGACTGACCGCTTTACAAAAGCCAATGTTGCATCTTCACACACAGTTCAACCAGGATATTCCGTGGTCTACAATGGATATGGACTTTATGAACCTAAATCAGGCTGCGCACGGTGATAGGGAATTCGGATTTATGGTGAGCCGTCTTCGCAAAAATAGAAAAGTGGTCGTAGGACACTGGGCTGAAGAAAGAGTTCAAAAACAAATCGGAGAATGGAGTAGAGTTGCCGCAGGTTGGGATGATTGGCAAGGTGCGAAGTTCGCCCGTTTTGGCGATAATATGAGATTTGTAGCCGTTACGGATGGCGATAAAGTGGAAGCGGAAACCAAATTTGGTTTTTCAGTCAATACCTGGGGAATCGGAGATTTGGTGAGCGTTGTCAATTCGATTGGCGATGGTGAAATCAAAACCTTAATTGAAGAATATGAAGCTTCTTACAAAATGGCAGAATCTCTTCTTTCCGGAGGTTCAAACAGAAAATCTCTGGAAGTTGCTGCAAGAATTGAATTAGGTTTGGAAAAGTTCCTGAAAGATGGAAATTTCAAAGGTTTTTCAGACACGTTTGAAGACCTTCACGGCTTGGAACAATTGCCTGGAATTGCCGTTCAAAGATTAATGGAAAAAGGTTACGGTTTCGCTGGAGAAGGTGATTGGAAAACTGCCGCTTTAGTTCGTGCAATGAAAACAATGGGACAAGGTCTTGAAGGCGGAAATGCCTTCATGGAAGATTATACTTATCATTTAAACCCTTCAAATCCTTCGATTTTAGGCTCGCACATGTTGGAAGTTGACCCTGTTTTGGCGGTTGACAAACCTTCTTGTGAAATTCATCCATTGGGAATTGGTGGAAAAGCTGATCCGGTTCGTCTGGTGTTCAATTCGAGAGGAAATATTGATTCTTTAAATGCTGCGTTGATGGACTTCGGAAATCATTTCAGACTATTAATCAATAAAACAAAAGCATTGGAAATCACCGAAGAATTACCAAAACTTCCTGTTGCGAGAGTGCTTTGGAAACCGCTTCCTGACCTGTACACTGCAGCTGAAGCCTGGATTTTGGCAGGTGGTGCGCATCACACGTGTTACAGTGAAAACATCAGCGTGGAACAATTGGAAGATTTTGCGGAGATTGCAGGTATCGAATCGCTTGTTATCGATGAAGATACGAAAATCCGTGATTTTAAGAACACGCTTCGCTGGAATGAAATATATTATCGTTAAACTTGCAAAACTTTCTCAACAATGAAAAAAACAAGTATCAATCTGCTCATTCTTTTTGCCTTTTTATGTATTTTCGGCTGCAATAAAAAGGAAAATCAATCAAAAACTCAAGCGCAACCCATGGAAAACATACAGGTTTCAGATTACGGAGTTACCTCAAAAGGTGATTCTATCAAAAAATATACTTTAACCAATAAAAACGGGATGAAGCTGGAAGTCATTAACTTCGGTGGAATCATCACTTCACTTACCGCTCCTGATAAAAAAGGAAAATATGAAGATGTCGTTTTAGGATTTACCAAGCCTGAAGATTATTTCAACGGAAATCCTTACTATTTCGGAGCATTAATTGGCCGTTACGGAAATAGAATTGCGAATGCGAAGTTCACTTTGGATGGCAAATCGTATGACATTGATAAAAATGACGGACCAAACAGCCTTCATGGTGGAAAAGAAGGATTCCATACCAAATTCTGGAATATCGAACCGTTGAAAGATACCAAATTTCCGACTTTGAAACTGACTTATACCAGCGCAGATGGTGAAGAAGGTTATCCTGGAAAATTAACGACAACCGTTTTCTATACTTTAACCGACGACAATGCCTTAGAAATTTCTTACGAAGCGGAAACCGATAAGCCGGCTGTTGTTAATTTAACTCAACATTCGTATTTCAATCTTTCAGGAAATTTCTCAAAAACAATTCTTGACCACGAACTACAAATCAATGCAGATAAATTTTTACCTGTCAATGAAACATTGATTCCTACTGGTGAGCAAAAAGCAGTAAAAGGAAGTCCATTCGATTTCACAGTTTCAAAACCTATCGGAAAAGATATCAATGCTGATGACGACCAATTGAAAAAAGGAAAAGGTTACGACCACAACTGGATTCTGAACGGAAGCGGATTGAGAAGCATTGCCAAAGTTTATCACCCGGAATCAGGGAGAGTAATGGAAGTGTTAACCGATGAACCAGGTGTTCAGTTTTATTCAGGGAATTTCCTTGATGGAAAATTCGATGCCAAAACCGGTGGTAAAAATGAGTTAAGAACAGGTTTATGTCTGGAGACCCAGCATTTTCCGGATTCTCCGAATCAACCGAATTTCCCTTCTACAGAGTTGAAGCCGGGACAAAAATATCATTCGAAAACAATTTATAAATTCTCAGTTAAAAAATAAAGTATGGGAAATTTAGCAACTCTTGATATCATCATATTTCTGGTTTATTTTGTGGTGGTTGCAGGCTACGGAATCTGGATTTATAACAGAAAAAAATCTGCAGCAACAGGCAGTAAAGATTATTTCCTGGCGGAAGGTTCATTAACTTGGTGGGCAATCGGGGCGAGTTTAATTGCTTCTAATATTTCGGCGGAACAGTTCATCGGAATGTCCGGCGAAGGATTTTTCGTGGGCGTAGCGGTGGCTGCTTACGAATGGATTGCTGCGTTGGCTCTCATCATTATTGCGATTTGGTTCATTCCGATTTATCTTAAAAATAAAATTTACACCATGCCGCAATTCCTGGAAACCCGTTACAACAAATCGGTTTCCCTGATTATGGCTGTGTTCTGGCTGTTTTTATATGTAATTGTAAATTTAACCTCAATCCTTTATTTAGGTGCTTTGGCAATTGATACTTTGCTTGGCGGCGGCAGTCTGCATATCATCATGATCGGATTACTTGTAATGGCTTTGTTAATCGGTCTTGGCGGAATGAAAGTAATCGGTTACACCGACGTAATTCAGGTGGCGGTTTTGATTATCGGAGGTTTTGCCACGGTATATATGGCGCTTCAGATCGTTGACCAAAGAGTAAACGGCGCGGCGGTAGGAAATGCTTTGGCAGGCTTCAATACATTAATACATGAAGCACCACAACATTTTAAATTAATGCTTGATAAACCAACGACCACAACTACAACGTTGGCAATGCCTGAAAACCTGAATGTTCAGAAATATGTCGTTCTTCCTGGATTAGCAATGTATTTTGCCGGACAGTGGATTGTAAATTTAAATTATTGGGGTTGTAATCAGTACATCACGCAAAGAGCTTTGGGAGCTGATTTGAAGACGGCGAGAACGGGGATTTTATTCGCAGGATTCTTAAAATTATTTATGCCGATTATCGTAATGCTTCCGGGAATTGCAGCTTATGTTTTATACACGAAAGGTCACTTGCCTGGTTTCAATGGAGTGAAAGACGGCGCCTATTCTGCAATATTAGGATTTTTGCCGGTTGGTCTGAAGGGTCTTGCTGTAGCGGCTTTGACGGCAGCAATCGTTGCTTCACTGGCAGGGAAAGTAAACAGTATTTCGACGATTTTCACTTTAGATATCTATAAAAAGTATTTAAAAGCTGATGCCACAGAAATTGAGATGGTAAGAACCGGACGTTGGGCAATTATTATTGCGATGTTTGTCGCTTTAGCATTTACCTGGACAGACGTTTTAGGAATCGGCGGTGAAGGTGGATTTACCTTCATTCAGAAATATACAGGATTCATAAGTCCGGGAGTTTTTGCGATGTTCTTACTGGGAATGTTCTGGAAAAGAACGACGGGAACTGCAGCTTTGGTAGGCGTAATTTTAGGATTCGTTCTGGCGATTTTCTTCAACAGCTTTGCTGTGGAAATTTTCGGAAAAGAAACCTGGTTATACACAGCTTTCACTTATGAAAAACTGGAAAATGGCGTAGTTCACACGATTACCGAAATTCCATTTTTGATTAATATGGGATGGTCATTCTTTATCACAATTGTTGTTATGATTCTCATAAGTCTTGCCGGCCCTAAAGTGAATCCAAAAGCTTTTGTTATCGACGCTTCAATGTTCAAAGTGGATAACAGAACGTTGGTTCTGATTGTAGTAACATTACTTTTACTGACAGCACTTTATGTGAGGTTCTGGTAAAATTATCATACAATAAAATAAATGCAGGATGCCGAAATGGTATCCTGTTTTTGTTTAATTTTAATTCACAATTTAGAAAGAATTAAATGAATGATTTTAAGGAATTGATACAGCAATATTTTGGTCCGTTGGGTTCTCAGGAACTTTCTGTTATTCAGTCTTATTTTAAAGAAGAGAAATTATGTAAAAATGAAATATTTACAAATTCCGGACAGATTTGCAACAGATTAAGCATTGTAAAATCTGGTATTTTACGTGTTTTTGCTTTGTCGGAAAATGGCAGAGAAATTACGCAATGGCTTTCCACCAAAGATTTTTTTGTTACCGAATTAATGGGGTTCTTCTTTAATCAACCCAATCGATGGACGATACAGGCTTTTACCGAAGTCGAATTACTGACCATTTCCAAAACAGATTATGTAAAACTCTGTCAGGAATTTCCAAAATGGTTTGAAATTGAGAAACAATTTATTATTAAATGTTTTGCAATGATGGAAGACCGAATTTTTTCGCATCTTTCGATGACGGCAGAGGAACGGTACAATCAATATTTTGAGCAAAATAGGGAATTATTCCATCAGGTTCCGTTGCAGTATATTGCATCAGTTTTGGGAATGACGCCGGAAACATTCAGCAGAATCAGAAAGCGACAGGCGGAAAATTCTTGATTTTTGTCAAGCGAACATATTTTGAATTGTCAGACATTTGTCTGATAAATATTCGAAATGAAAAATCTTTTGATGCTTGAAGAATTAGGACAATTTTGTCTCGCTATTTTCCTTTTCAGTCAGTTACAGTATTCATGGTGGCTTTTTCCGCTTTGCCTCTTGCTTCCAGATGTATCCATGATTGGTTACTTAATCAGTCCTAAAATTGGAGCTTGGGTTTATAACTTTTTCCATCATAAATTGTTCGCAGTCGTTGTTTTGATTTTAGGATTTTACCTTAAAATTCAAGTTGTAGAATTTATTGGAATTATTCTATTCGCACATTCTGCGATGGACCGGATTTTCGGATACGGACTGAAATTCAACGATCATTCTAAGCATACCCATTTAGGCTGGGCCGGTAAAAAGAATGATATCTAAATCTTAAACATAAAACCCTCAGCAAGCTTTTTCTTATATTTACCTTCATCAAATCGGTACAGAAATGATCCTTTTTTCGAAGATGTCATATCTTTTTCCTCTGTTTTCACAAGGATATCCAGCGCATTGATTTTACTGATGAAATTACGCTTGTCATATTGCTCATTGAAAATGGCTTCATAAAGACTTTGAAGATCTTTCATGGTAAACTTTTCCGGTAACAGCTCAAATCCAATAGGTCTTGTAGAAGCTCTTCTTCTTAATCGTAATACTGCATCCTTCACCATTTCATTATGATCAAAAATAAGAGTAGGGAAATTCTGAAGATCAAACCATTTGGCACTGTATTTCTCATTAATCTGAATATTTTTCTCAATATTGATTAAAGCGTAATACGAAATCGACATAATTCTGGCTGTCGGCTCCCTGTTAATTTCGGTATATGAATTGAGCTGTTCGAGATAGATGTTTTCAAGCCCGGTAAGCGTATTCAGAACGCGATTGGCCGCTTGGTCAGAGCTTTCTTTATCATCAATAAAACCGCCCATTAGCGACCATTCTCCCAGTTTGGGTTCAAAATTTCTTTGTACAAGAAGTATTTTAAGATTTTCACCATCGAATCCGAAAATAATGCAGTCAACAGCTACTAAATGTCTGGGATATTGAGAATAATCCTGCGTCATCTTTATATTTTATACAAAGGTAAAGTATTTAGTGTTACGATAATATAGAAATGTGTTTTTTACACTTTTTTTCTGAAATTTTTTAGCTTGCTTAAAAATACGTCTGTTGGAAATGATTTCGGGAGAATAAAAATCCATTTTAGCGTAATTTTTATCAATAAAAAGCATTAATTGAACATGAAATCAATGTTAAAATTATGTTAATTTTTAAATTTTTATTCAATCAATAACCAGAAAATAATTTTCAGGCCTTACTATTAAAAATACGATAAGTGGTTTTCTGAATTATTAACAATTTTAGTTAAATGTCGTGTATTCATTTTGTATACAATCATTTAAATTTACTGGTCTGATTTTCTTATCGATTAATAATCTTATTTTTTATGATAAGTTACTAAAGTTTTGTCTGTTTTAAATTGTATTTTAAATTTTCTGCTTAAACGATTTTACCTTACAAATTCTTAAAATGTTTTGTATATAGATTCTTTCTTTTATTTTAGAAATGTTGAAATAACATTTATTAATGAATAAAAAATTCTCCATTATAGCATTAGGTTTCGCATCGTTGACTTTCGCACAAGTGAGTCAGAAAATCCAATATTTTCCATTGCGAGATGTCAGGCTGTCGGAAAGTGTTTTCAATAAAGCCATGCAGGCGGATAAAAATTATATCCTCTCTATGGAACCCGACAGACTTTTGGCACCTTATCTCAAGGAAGCAGGCTTAAAACCAAAAGCGGAAAACTATCCGAACTGGGAAAATACAGGTCTTGACGGCCATATCGGAGGGCATTATCTTTCGGCGTTATCACTGATGTACGCGTCAACAGGAGATCCTAAGATCAAACAGAGACTGGATTACATGATTGATGAGCTTGACCGTTGTCAGATGACGTCCGGGGAAGGTTATATTTCAGGAGTTCCTGCAGGCAAAAAAATCTGGAAAGAAATTTCAGAAGGTAACATCCGCGCTTCCAGTTTTGGACTGAATGACAGATGGGTTCCTTTATACAATATTCATAAAATGTATGCCGGGCTCCGGGATGCTTATTGGTATGCCGGAAGCGAAAAGGCAAAAAATATGCTCATTAAGCTTACCGACTGGATGGTCAATGAAGTTTCCGGACTTTCTGATGAACAGATCCAGGATATGCTTCGAAGTGAGCACGGCGGACTGAATGAGGTTTTTGCGGATGTTTATGAAATTACAAAAGATAAAAAATACCTTAAGCTTGCCCACAGATTTTCGCATCAGGCAATTCTTAATCCTTTGCTTCTGGGAGAAGACAAACTTACAGGAATTCATGCCAATACTCAGATTCCGAAAGTAATCGGATATAAACGCATCGCCGATCTTGAAAACAACCAGCAATGGAATAATGCAGCGGATTTTTTCTGGCACAATGTTACTGAAAAAAGATCTTCCGTTATCGGAGGAAACAGCGTCAGTGAACATTTTAATCCTGTTAATGACTTCAGCAGCATGATCAAAAGTATCGAAGGTCCTGAGACCTGCAATACCTACAATATGCTAAAGCTCACAAAAGCTCTTTTTGCAACATTACCCAAGTCATATTATATGGATTATTATGAGAAAGCGCTTTATAACCATATTCTTTCCACCGAAAATCATGATAAAGGAGGTTTTGTGTACTTCACACCGATGCGTCCCGGACATTATCGTGTATACTCACAACCTCAGACAAGCTTTTGGTGCTGTGTCGGTTCAGGACTGGAAAATCACGCTAAATATGGTGAAATGATTTATGCACATTCAGATAATGACCTTTACGTTAATCTGTTCATTCCATCAACGGTCAAATGGGCAGACAGGAAAATTCTGATCAGACAGGAAAATAATTTTCCGGAAACTCCATCCACCAAATTGATTGTTGATTTGGCCGGAAAGGGAAATTTCAATCTGAAACTGAGATCTCCGGAATGGGCTAATCCTTCTGAAGCAACCATTTCAATTAATGGAAAACAGCAACATGTACAGCCTGATGCCGACGGCTATTTTACTTTAACCAGAAAATGGAAAAAAGGAGATGTGATCGAAATGAATCTTCCGATGCATCTTTCTGCAGAGCAATTGCCGGATAAATCAGATTATTACGCTTTTAAATACGGACCTGTTGTTCTTGCTGCTACATACGGAACAGAAAATCAACAGGGATTATTAGCTGATGACAGCCGTGGAGGGCATATTGCCCACGGACCGCAAATTCCGTTAAATGATATTCCTGTTATTTTAGGAAATGGCAAGGAAGTTATTAATCACGTGAAACCGGTTAATGATAAAGATCTTACATTCAGTCTTACAGGACTTTATCCTAAGGAAAAGTTTGATAAAGCATTTCAGCTGGTTCCGTTTTATAAAATTCAGGAAGAAAGATATATTTTGTATTGGCCACAGGCAGATCAGGATAAAATAGAAACCATCCAGAAAAAGAAAGCGGAAGAAGAGGCCGAAACCAGAAAACTTGATCTCATCACCGCAGATAAAATTCAACTGGGTGAGCAACAGCCGGAATCTGATCATTATTTTGAAAGCAAAGATTCGAACACCGGATATATGGAAGACCGTCATTTCCGCGATGCTAAAGGATGGTTCAGCTACCGGATGAAAAATCCGGGCAAAAATGCTGCTTATCTGTATATTTTATATTTTGATGCTAATGCAAACCGCGCTTTGAATATAGACATTAACGGGAAAAAAGTATCTGCTAAGAAGTTTGATGGCAAAGCAGGGAATTCACCCCAGTACATGCTTTTGCCGATTCCGGAAACAGAAAAGAATAAAGAAATTCTTAGTGTAAAATTTTATACTGAAGAGCAGATGACCACTTCAAAGATCATTGAGGTACGTTTGCTGACAAAGGATTATAATAAATCAGACACATTAAATTAAAAAAGATTTTCCATGAAAGTATATTGTTCTAAAATTTTATTTTTAATTATAGCCATTTTCAGTGTTTGTTTATTTGATGCTAAAGTAAAGCTTCCCGCATTGGTTTCAGACGGAATGATTCTCCAAAGGAATCAGAAACTGAAGATCTGGGGCTATGCAGATGCGGGCGAAAAGGTAAATATTAAATTTTTAAATAAAACGTATTCTACAACAGCTGATAACACAGGAAACTGGAATGTTACGCTTCCCGAGCTCAAAGCCGGCGGACCGTTTGTAATGACCATCAATGATATCACCCTTAAAGATATTTTAATTGGTGATGTCTGGGTAGCATCCGGTCAATCGAATATGGAACTTCCGATGAGAAGGCTTACGCCGCTGTACGGAGAAGAAATGAAAACCGTTAATAATCAGAATATCAGGTTTTTTACCGTTCCGCAGCAATACAATTTTAAAACTCCGCAGAATGATCTGAATGGAGGAAAATGGGAAGCAGCCAATCCGCAGACTATCCTGGACTTTTCAGGAGTTGCATATTTTTTTGCTAAAAATCTTAATGAAAAAAACAAAGTACCTGTAGGAATTATTCACACCAGTCTGGGCGGTTCTCCGGTGCAGGCATGGATGGATGCAAATTCACTAAAAAAATATCCTGAATATCTCGAAGAAGCAGAAAAATGGAAAAATGATGATTTAATTAAATCCACAGAATCCAACGAACAGTCATTAAGCAAAGCATGGTACGCAGAACTTGACCAAAGCGATATCGGTCTGAATCAGCACTGGGAAAAATCTGATCTTGACGACTCGTCATGGAAAACTATGAATGTTCCGGGATCATGGGAAGATCAGGAAGGCCCGTTTGAAGGTTCTGTCTGGTTTAGAAAAGAAATAATTCTGCCGAAAGGTTCAGCACAAAAAACAGCTTTCCTTAATTTGGGAAGAATAAAAGATGCTGATGTTACTTACATCAATGGAGTAAAAGTAGGAAATGTTACTTACGAATATCCTCCGAGATGGTATGATATTCCTGCCGGCGTTTTAAAGGACGGGAAAAATATGATTACTGTAAGAGTGATCAACGGAAGCGGAAAAGGACAGTTCATTGCGGATAAACCTTATTACCTTGAAATAAGTGGCCAAAAAATCGATCTTAAAGGTCCATGGAAATACAGAATTGGTGCTAAAATGGAAAAAATAGCTCCCGGGCAGACTTTCATCCGTTGGAAACCGACCGGACTATACAATTCGATGATCAATCCGTTGATTAACTATAAAGTGAAAGGATTTCTGTGGTATCAGGGAGAGAGCAATACCGGAAAACCTAATGAGTATGGTGATCTTTTAACGACAATGATCAACGACTGGCGTTCCAAATGGCAGGAAAAAGATGCCCCATTCCTGATTGTTCAGCTTGCTAATTTTATGGAAGCTAAAAATCAGCCTGTGGAAAGTAACTGGGCAGAACTCAGAGACCAGCAGCGCAAAGTTTCGCTCAATGTTCCAAAATCAGGGCTTGCCGTAATTATAGACGTTGGAGAATGGAATGATATTCACCCTTTAGATAAAAAAACAGTAGGAGACAGGCTGGCTTTACAGGCATTAAAAATTGCCGATAAAGAAGATATTATTGCAGACGGACCTGTTTATCAATCAATGAAAACTGATGGAAATAAGATCATCCTTTCCTTCAAAAAAGGAACTGATGATTTTGCACCGGTTTCGGAATTAAAAGGCTTTGCGATCAAAGGAAGAGATGGAAATTATCAATGGGCAAAAGCCAAAATTCAGGGTAAAAATATCATTGTGTGGAATGACGAAATAAAAGATCCGGTTTCCGTACGATATGACTGGGCAGACAATCCCGATGGAAATTTAAAAAACAAAGCCGGGCTTCCCGCTTCATCTTTTACAACAGAATAAAATAACTTATAGAAATCAAATATTTGAAATGAATAATCAGCCACAAAAAATATCGGTTATAGAAAAAGTAGGCTACAGTTTGGGCGATCTTGCTGCCAATCTTGTTTTTCAGACCCTTGTAACCTATCTCGCTTACTTTTACACGGATATTTACGGATTAAAGGCAGAAGATGCTTCGGTAATCACGCTAATTGTAGGATTAATTGCCGGTTTCGGCTTCAATCCGATGATCGGGGCTTTGGCCGACCGTACCAGTACGAAATGGGGAAAATTTCGTCCATGGATTCTTTTTACTGCAGTTCCACTGGGGATTGCTGCTTTGCTGGCCTTCAGCACACCCGGTTTTTCTTACAAAGGAAAAATGATTTATGCAGCGGCAACTTACTCATTATTATTGCTATTATATGCTGCTAATAATTTACCTTATGCAGCACTAAGCGGTGTGATCACAGGAGATATGGGGGAAAGAAACAGTATTTCTTCATATCGTTTTGTAGCGGTGATGTTTGCCCAGTTTTTTGTTCAGGTCTTCATGTTGCCGATCATTTTATCCGTTGGCCATGGTGATAAAGCTGCCGGTATCGAAACCGTTATGACATGGCTTGCCGTGATAGGCTCTGTGATGCTTCTGATCACATTTTTCACCACGAAAGAAAGAATTATTCCTAAACCGGAACAAAAATCTACTTTAAAAGAGGATTTAAAGGATATTTTCCAGAACAGACCATGGATTATCATGCTCACCGTTACGGCTTTTATTTTCATTACGCTGGCGATGAAAGGAGGGGCGTATGTATATTATTTTAACAATTATGTAGATGAAACATCGCTGAAAAGCTTTATTTCTCCCATCACCTCTTTTTTCAACTCGATCGGAATGAATTTCTTCGGGGAAGATCCTAAATCAGCAGGTTTCGGATTATTTAATGCAGGAGGAATTATTATGATGATTATTGGAATTACTTTTTCTAAAAGATTTGCGGATAAATACGGAAAGCGTGACACCTTCATTGCATCGCTTTTTATTTCTACTTTATTTGTTCTGTTCTTTATTTTTTACCCTCCGAAAGCGGTAGGGATTATGTTCCTGTCACAGATTTTACATGGATTCTTTTACGGAATCAGCACGCCTTTACTATGGGCTATGATTGCCGACGTTGCCGACTACTCCGAATGGAAAAACAACAGAAGAGCAACAGCGATTATCTTTTCTGCCATGATGGTAGGTTTAAAGGTTGGCTTAAGTATAGGAAGTTCGTTAGTAGCCCTCATTATCGGTAAATACGGATATATTTCTACGGAAGGCAGCGTAAATGTTGTTCAGCCTGAAACAGTAGCAGCGGGTGCAAAAATGTTGGTGAGTGTGTTCCCATCAATCCCTTTTTTCATCGCATGCGGACTGCTTTTATTTTACAAAATTAACAAGAAAATGGAAGTTCAGATTGAGAAAGATCTGGCGGAAAGAAGAAAACAATAATTATGAATATGAAGCGTATTATTTTATTTAGTTTAATGACTTTGGCTGTTTCAAATGTAGGAGCCCAAAAATCTGATAATTCTCTGAAGAAAGCTTTTAAAGATAAATTTTATATAGGAACAGCCATGAGCCTTCCGCAAATTAACGGAACGGATGTGAAATCTGATCAGATTATCACTTCACAGTTTAGTTCAATTGTTGCAGAAAACTGTATGAAATCAATGTTTTTACAACCTCAGGAAGGAAAATTTTTCTTTGATGATGCCGATCGTTTTGTGTCTTTTGGTGAAAAAAACAACATGTTTATCATTGGTCATACACTGATCTGGCATTCGCAGTTGCCAAAATGGTTTTTTGTGGACAAAGATGGTAAAAATGTTTCCGCTGAAGTGCTTAAACAGCGAATGAAAAGTCATATCACCACTGTTGTTTCAAGATACAAAGGTCGTGTGAAAGGCTGGGATGTTGTGAATGAGGCTATTATGGAAGACGGGACGTACAGAAAAAGCAAGTTTTATGAGATTCTCGGAGAAGAATTTATTCCGCTGGCTTTCCAGTACGCGCACGAAGCCGATCCGAATGCTGAATTGTATTACAATGATTACAACGAATGGTTTCCTGAAAAAGTAAAAACGGTACTCAATATCGTTAGAAAGATGAAATCCAGAGGGATAAGAGTTGACGGTGTTGGTATGCAGACACACGTTGGTCTTGATAATCCGAAACTGGCAGAATATGAAAAAGCCCTGGTAGATTACGCTGCCGCAGGAGTAAAAGTGAATATCACTGAAATGGAAATCAGTGCATTGCCCTCACCATGGGGAACTTCTGCCAACATTTCCGACAAAGTAGAGTATGATGCAAAGATGAATCCTTACACTAAAGGTCTTCCTGAAAATGTGCAAAAGGATTGGGAAAACCGCTATCTTAGTTTTTTCCGTCTGTTCATCAAGCATCAGGATAAGATCAGAAGGGTTACGTTATGGGGTGTGACGGATAATCAATCCTGGAAAAATGATTTCCCTGTAAAAGGCCGAACTGATTATCCATTACTCTTCGAACGCAATTTTAAAGCAAAACCTGTTGTGGGAAAAATTATTCAATTAACAAAGGAAAATAATATTACTAAACCACAAAAGCCACAAAAGAAATAATTGGAAACAGAATGATTAAAAGAACAAAAAAGCGGAATATTCCTATAATACTTTTTTGAACTTTTGAAAAACTTATTAAAAAAATAAATCTTTTGTGGTTAAAAACAAAATCTATTATCTAAAAGTCTAAACTAAAATGAACAAAGCAAAATATCTATTCCCGAAAGACTATATGGCAGATCCTTCCGTACATGTTTTCGAGGGTAAAATTTATATCTATCCTTCCCACGACCGTGAAAGCGGAATTGAAGAAAATGACAACGGCGATCACTTCGATATGAATGATTACCACGTTTTTTCTTTAGATGATATAGAAAATGGAGAAATTACCGATCATGGAGTTGTACTTTCCGTGAAGGATATTCCCTGGTCGGGGAGACAGTTATGGGACTGTGATGTTGCTTTTAAAGACGGCAAATATTATATGTATTTCCCATTAAAAGATAAAAATGATATTTTCAGAATAGGTGTTGCAGTGAGCGACAAACCGTACGGACCTTTTGTTCCCGAAAAGCATCCGATGATGGGAAGTTACAGCATTGATCCATGTATTTTTGAAGAAAACGGAAAACATTATATATATTTTGGAGGAATCTGGGGCGGACAGTTACAACGTTACAGAAACAATAAAGCCTTGGAATCCGCAGTAATTCCTCAGGATGATGAAGCTGCCATTCCATCCAAAGTTGCTTTGTTAAGCGAAAATATGCTTGAGTTTGCCGAAGAGCCTAAAGATGTTCTTATCCTCGATGAAAACGGAAATCCTCTGCTTCATGGGGACAAACACCGCTTCTTTGAAGCTTCTTGGATGCACAAATACAATGGCAAATATTATTTTTCATATTCAACGGGCGATACTCATTTACTATGTTATGCAACCGGTGATAATCCTTACGGACCATTTACTTTTCAGGGTGAAATCTTAACACCTGTGGTCGGCTGGACGACCCATCACAGTATTGTTGAGTTTAAAGGAAAATGGTATCTGTTCTTTCACGACAGCGTTCCAAGCGGCGGAAGAACCTGGCTTCGAAGCATGAAAGTTGTTGAACTGGAATATGATGCTGATGGTAAAATTAAAACTATTGAAGGATTGGACGAAAATCAATAAACTTTGTCAAAGTTTTCAATTATCAACGGAACCCGAAGGGTTCAATAACAATAGCCGTAGGTAAATCTATGGAAAATAAAATTAATTAAAGTAAATCTAAATGCAACATTTCCGAGCTTATTTTGTACTATTTCTAATAATTCCGTTAATGATCTTTGCGGAAGACGGAAGTCAGCTTTGGCTTCGCTTTCCTGCAAAAAATGGGATATCGGCAGATCAGATCATTGCTAAAGGAAACAGTCCGACTTTAAATATTGCCAGAAAAGAATTAAGCAGTCATTGGCAGGGACAAACAGTGGAGCTGAGAACTGATAAATCATTAAAAAAACTAAAGGATGGCTACACAATAAAATCCAGCCAGAATAAAATTGTAATTTCTGCCGGAAAGGAAATAGGTTTGCTGTATGGAGTATATCATATTTTAAGGCTTCAGCAGAATCAAGTTTCAACGTTAAATTTAAATATTACAGAAAAACCTTCGTACGATGTAAGAATTCTCAATCATTGGGATAATCTTGACGGAACCATCGAACGTGGTTATGCAGGGCATTCGCTTTGGAAATGGGAAGATTTACCAAATATAATTTCTCCCCGATATGAAGAATACGCATGGGCAAATGCTTCTGTCGGCATCAATTCTGTGGTATTGAACAATGTTAATGCTTCTCCCAACATGCTTCGGGAGGATTACCTGAAGAAAGTAAAAGTGCTGGCAGATATTTTCAGACCGTACGGAATCAGAGTTTATCTTTCGGTAAATTTTGCCTCACCTAAAGTATTGGGAGGAACCGAAAATTCAGATCCTTTAAATAAAAACGTTCAGAAATGGTGGAAAGATAAAGCTTCAGAAATTTATAAATTAATTCCGGACTTCGGTGGTTTTTTAGTGAAAGCCAATTCAGAAGGCCAGCCCGGACCTCAGGATTACGGGAGAACGCATGCTGACGGAGCCAACATGATGGCAGATGTCCTGAAGCCTTACGGAGGAATCGTTATGTGGAGAGCTTTTGTGTACAGCCCAAGCAAAGATGACCGTGCCAAGCAAGCCTACCTTGAATTTGTTCCTCTTGATGGGAAATTCAGGGATAATGTGATTATTCAGATTAAAAATGGACCTGTTGATTTTCAGCCTCGCGAAGCATTCAATCCGTTGTTTGGAGCATTAAAGAAAACTCCTGAAATGGTAGAATTTCAGATCACGCAGGAATATCTGGGACAGGCTAATCATCTCGTTTATCTTGCTCCATTATTTAAAGAAACTTTGGAAAGTGATACTTATTCGAATGGCGAAGGTTCCACAATTGCTAAAATTACCGACGGGACATTAAGACCTGCAAAAATTACGGCCATTTCCGCTGTTGCCAATATCGGAGAAGATACCAACTGGACAGGTCATCATTTTGCACAGGCCAACTGGTATGCTTTCGGACGCCTGGCCTGGAATCATGAACTCAGCGCAGATCAGATTGCAAAGGAATGGATCACCATGACTTTTACCGATAATGAAAAGTTTGTCAATCCTGTTAAAGAAATGATGCTCACTTCAAGAGAAACCGCTGTTGATTATATGATGCCTTTGGGTCTTCACCACATTTTTGCAGGAGGACACCACTATGGACCAGAACCCTGGGGAGATTATAAAGGAGGAAGACCTGACTGGTCGCCGGTATATTATCATCAGGCCGATAAAAATGGAGTAGGATTCGACAGAACCAAAACGGGCAGCGATGCTGTTTCTCAATATTTTCCACCGCTTAATGAGATCTATGGAAATATTAAAACCTGTCCTGAAAATCTTATTTTATGGTTCCACCATGTTCCGTGGGACTATAAAATGAAAGACGGAAAAACCCTGTGGGAAGAACTTTGTTATAAATATGATTCAGGAGTTCATGAAGTGAGAGATTATCAGAAAATCTGGGATCAGATGGAACCTTACATCGATGAACAAAGATTTGCAGAAGTACAGTCAAAACTGAAAATCCAGTCTAAAGATGCAGTCTGGTGGAAAGATGCCTGTTTATTGTATTTCCAGACTTTTTCTCAGATGCCGATTCCTTATGAAATAGAAAGACCGGTGCATGAGCTGGAAGATCTGAAAAAAATAAAGCTCAAGATGGGCCACCATAATTAAAAAAAATGAGGCAACTCTTTTTCCGTAATTTGAAAATAAGAGTTGCCTCATAAAAAAATAACTGTACGTAAAATTTATCCGGGACTAATCGGATCAACTATATAAATAATTTAGTTTAAGATTATTTCAGAGAAATTATCTTGTTAAAAATATTTCCATTTTCTTCTACTCGGATGATGTAGTTTTCTGAAGTATTTCGGTTAAGATCAAATGTCAAATCCAATTCCCCATTCGCAGATTGTTTAGTTTGATTATAATAACTGTTGTTTGCAAAATCCATCACAGAAATGTTCACCGGATTTTTTGTGTTGGATAAATGAAGCTTCACCATATTATCTGAAATTGTATATTCAGGTTTATTGATTACGCTCACAGGAGTTTTATCCACTTCCATCACATTATTCTTAGTGATACTAATTCTGTACTTTTCAACTTTTGTTTCAGATTCTGCAACCAGGTAATACGTTCCTGAAGCAAATTCATTCAGATCATAAGATTTTGATACCGAATTTTCAGTGTTTAATTTTTCTGAAAATAACTCACCATCAATATCGTTATAAACAAACAATGAAACATTTTTAGCATTTGATATTTCAAAGTTTAATGTTTTTGAATTTACATTTCCCAAAGAGATAGAAAAATCTCTGTCCTTACTCATCAAACTTGCTGAGATTAATAAGAATCCTGCAAGAAAACCAGATTTTAATAATTTATTCATAATGATAAGTTTTTTGTTGTTGAAAATTTATATTGCAAATCTACACCAGTAATCTTTTCGTTTCTACAATACAATTTTCACATATATGTACAATATTAACCTTTTTTGTATGTTAATTAAATATTAATTGTTAATTTTGCATATATAATAGAAGGTATAATATGAAACATTCACATCCCGCTTTTGAAGCCATAAAACCTAATATTGGCAGTAGTTTTACCAGCCTCAAATTTCTTAGGAATGAAAATATAAAATCACATGTCTGGCATTATCATCCGGAAGTTGAGCTCATATTTGTTTGCAAAGGATCAGGAAAAAGACAGATAGGAAGTAATATTTCTTATTTTTCAGATGGCGACCTGGTACTGATTGGGAGCAATCTTCCCCATTGTGGACTCACCAATGAAAATACCAACAATGATTACGAAATGGTAATTCAGTTCAAGCCTGATTTCCTGGGAGAAAATATCTGGGAAACTCCTGAGATGCACAGAATTTCTGCTTTGCTTGAAAAATCAAAAGCCGGAATTGTTTTTGAGGAAAACATTAAAAAAACAGTCGGAAAAAAAATTGCTGATATGCATGAAATGTCATCGTTGAACAAGCTCATCAGCTTTCTCGAAATATTGGATGAACTGGCTACTACACAGGATTATAGAATATTAAACGCCGGAAAATATTATCTGCAGACACAGGTTGAGGATAATGAAAGAATCAACCATATTTTTAATTATGTGAAAGATCACTTCAAAGAACAGATCACCCTTGAAGAAATTGCCGATCTTGCCAATATGAAAGTGCCGTCTTTCTGCCGTTATTTTAAGAAAATTACGAATAAAACATTTACCCAGTTCGTGAATGAATACCGAATTACGCACTCTCTGAAACTCCTTGCAGAACAGCCTTTAAGCATTACTGAAGTTTGTTTCGAATCGGGTTTCAACAATTTCAGTTATTTTAATAAAACTTTTAAAGAATACATTAAAAAAAGTCCGTCACAGTACAGAAAAGAGTTTAATTATTTTATGGAATAATTTCAAAGACAATAATTGTTTATTTAAAATATACGTGTAAATTTAACACTTATAAATTACAGCATAAAATATTCGTATTTTGATCCAGGAAAAATTAATTAATGATACAAAAGAGGCTTTTAAAACTGCCTTTCAGTCAGAGCCCGAACATATCTTTCTTTCACCGGGAAGAATTAATATTATCGGTGAGCACGTTGATTACAGTGATGGTTTTGTTTTACCCGCCGCAATCGATAAGTATATTTGCTTTGCAGTAGAAAAGGTGGATTCTGAAACCTGTACTTTTTTTGCAAAGGACTTTAATGACAGTTTCAGTTTTAATATTAATGAAAAACAATCGCCTGTTGTACAAACCTGGGTCAATTATTTACTCGGTGTTTTCAATGCCATTCAGGAAGAAGGAAAGACAATCGGAGGATTACGGATTGCTTTCAGCAGTACGATACCGATGGGTTCCGGACTTTCTTCATCTGCAGCGCTGGAGTGCGGATTTGCTTTTATCCTTAATCAGATTTTTAATCTTGATTTTTCCAAAAAAGAAATTTCATTAATTGGTCAGAAATCAGAGCATACATTCGTTGGCGTCAAATGTGGAATTATGGATCAGTTTGCCTCCGTTTTTGGAAAAGACGGAAAAGTTATTATGCTCGACTGCCATTCGCTGGATCATCAATATTTTAATGCAGATCTTGAAGGCTACAGTTTGGTATTGTTCGACAGCTGTGTGAAACATACGCATCTCACATCGGGATACAACGACAGACGTCGGGATGTTGACAATGGGAAAAAAGCTTTATGGGAAAGATTTCCACATATTACCAGATTCCGGGATTTCAGCTTTGACATGCTTGACCAGGTGCGTGAGGAAATAGGAGAGATTTCATATAAAAGATGTCTTTATCTCCTGAAAGAAATCAAAAGAGTAGAGCAGGCAGCACAGGCTTTGTCTGAAAATAATGCAGTTCGCCTCGGAGAACTTCTTACCGAAACCCATTCCGGACTTTCTAAAGAATTTGAAGTCAGCTGCGATGAGCTTGATTTCCTTGTAGAACAGACCTTAAAAGAAGACGGCGTTCTCGGCGCAAGAATTATGGGCGGAGGATTTGGCGGCTGTAGCATCAATCTTATTAAAGAAGATTTTGTAGATAAAGTCATTAACACCATAAGTGAAAATTATCAGGCTGAATTTAATATTCAGATGAAAATATATCAGGTAAAAATTTCAGAAGGAACAAAAGAATACACAACCAATGAGTTCAGCATTTGACAGTAAGCAGCATCCGCACAGAAGATACAATCCGCTTTTGGACGAATGGATTTTGGTTTCTCCCCAACGCGCCAAAAGGCCTTGGCAGGGACAGACTGAAAAACCTGTAGAAGCAAAGCTTCCGCAATATGATCCGGAATGCTATCTGTGTTCAGGAAATGTTCGGGTGAATGGTCAGAGAAATCCGGATTATAAAGGGGTGTATGTTTTTAATAATGATTTTGGCTCTTTGCTCAATGAAAAAGTCGAATTCTCTGAGGATCATTCAGATTTTTTTTCTCTTAAGCCGGAACGCGGAATCAACAGGGTAATCTGTTTCTCAGAAAACCATAGCTTGACATTACCTGAAATGGAGGGTGAAGATATTAAAAACGTTGTGGATACCTGGCAACAACAATATGAGGAACTTGGAAGTGAAGATTTTATCAACCACGTTCAGATTTTCGAAAATAAAGGACAGGTCATGGGTTGCAGCAATCCTCATCCGCACGGACAAATATGGGCGCAATCATCTATTCCGTCTGCAGTGGTTAGAACTCAGGAAAATTTAAGGTTTTATTTTAAGAAAACCGGAAGATCACTTTTAGAGGACTACCTAAAAAAGGAATTGGAAGCTCGTGAAAGGATTATTCTGGAAAACGAAAGTTTTGTGGCGCTGGTTCCTTTCTGGGCGGTATGGCCTTACGAAACCATGATTATCAGCAAAAGAAAAATAGGTAATCTGCTTCAGTTTTCGGAAGAGGAGAAAATATTATTTGCAGAAATTATCAAAGATCTTACAACGAAGTATGATAATCTTTTTGAGATATCATTTCCGTATTCGGCGGGCATTCACCAATCTCCGACAGATGGACTGGAGCATCCCGAATGGCATTTTCATATGCATTTTTATCCACCGTTGCTTCGAAGTGCTGAGGTGAAAAAATTTATGGTAGGCTACGAAATGCTTGCCGAAGCACAAAGAGACATAACTCCCGAACAGAGCGCAGAAATCCTGAAGAATCTTTCAACAGTACATTATAAATTGAGATATTAGAATTTTTAAAAAAATAAGAGAGCTCTAAACAGGGCTCTCTTACTTCAATGATATTATCTAATAGTCATTAATTTAATTCTTCCAGATTTTCAAATCTTGCATAAGAAGATTTCAGATGATGAAGATGGTCAGAAACGACTTGTGAGCTTTCCGGGCAAAGATCTCCGCTGTCTAATGCATCTTCATATGCATTAATCGCTGCTTTTTCTCCAAAAACAACATTTTCAAGTGTAGATTCATCTTTGTTTCCAGTGAATGAATTTTTAACATCAATCCATGCTCTGTGAACAGCTCCGGCAGTACTTGTCGTATTATCTGCTTCACCTCCGCGTTCATTGATAAGTCTGACAAGATCAGATTTCATGGTTTGAGACTGAGAGACCATTTGATCATAATCGTTTTTTAACGCAGAATGGGTATCCCATACTTTGTCTTCAACTTTAGAAAATCCTTCAATTCTGTCATTCGTAATGTTCAGTAAATCGTTTAGTACTGAAACCGTTTTTTCGTTGTTCATATTAAATTTTTTATTGGTGTCCCTTGTATTTTACAATAAGCATGCCTTCTCACGTTAATTTTATTTAAAATTTAAAATAAAATGTTTGGCATAAAAAATGATGATGGTTTATAGTTATACTAAAATTTTATCAATTAGTATATTTATCAATTAAATTCAATATCATGAATTACAGAATGACAAAAGAAGTCATTGATCTTCTTGAACAGTTTGAAATCGAAAATACCGAAAGCTATTACCCAGCCAACATCAGTGGTTTTAAAGAATGGCTTTGTGATAAATCTTCATTTGAAAACAAACAAAAAGAAGAGCCATACTGGGAAGGAAAAGAAAATGGAAGAACTCCCGAAAGTGCTATAAGCACATTATTAGTCCATGTAAACCGATACGCTAAGACTTATTCCAAGTCTGCTATTTCAGATTCCGATTTTACCACGCAGGAAGATTTTATTTATCTTATTAATCTTAAGGCGTTCGGTAAAATGACGAAAATGGAGCTGATCAAAAAAAACATCCATGATAAGCCTGTAGGAATGCTCATTATTACAAGACTTCTGAAGCAAGGCTGGATTGAACAGGCAGAATCTGATATCGACAAAAGAAATAAAATCATATCCATCTCAGAAAAAGGAAAAGAAGCCCTTGAGAGACAAATGAAAAAGATAAGGGAAGCTACCGACATCGTTGCCGGAAATCTTACCTATCATGAAAAAATGGAACTCATCAGGATCCTTAATAAATTGGATCGCTTTCATTATCCCATCTTTTCCAGAAATATCGACAGCAAAGATCTGATCAAAACCGTTTACGAAGAATACTCATTTAAAAATTAACTATGAAAAAGAAAATTGCGGTAATAGGATCAGGATTTTCGGGGCTTTCGGCTGCAGCTTATGCTTCAAAAGAAGGTCATGAAGTACATCTTTTTGAGAAAAATAATGATCTCGGAGGAAGAGCACGAAATTTTAAAACCGAAAATGGGTATACATTCGATATGGGTCCCAGCTGGTACTGGATGCCCGATATTATAGAATCCTTTTTTAATGATTTCGGGAAAAAAGCCTCTGACTTTTACACGCTTGTTCCATTAGATCCGCAATTTGAAATGGTTTTCTCCGACGGAACAATGAATATTCCTCACAACTATCAGGAGATGAAAGACCTTTTTGAGAAAACAGAACCCGGAGCCGGAGATAAGCTCGATGCATTTATGGAAGATGCACAATACAAATATGAAGTCGGAATGCAGGATTTCGTCAATAAACCCTGCCATTCATGGTTTGAATTTGTTTCACCCAAAATAGCCAAGAGCGCTTTGAAGCTTGATCTTCTCACCAATTTTCAGCGATTTGTGCGAAAATATTTTACTCATCCAAAACTGATTGTTTTAATGGAGTTCCCTGTTATTTTTCTGGGTGCTGCACCAAAGGATATTCCTGCGTTGTACAGTTTAATGAACTACGGAGGATATAAGTTAGGGACATGGTATCCAATGGGCGGTTTCTCAAAAATCATCGATGCAATGAAAAATATTGCAGAAGAACAGGGAGCTCATTTTTACGTCAATGCAGATGTTGAAAAGATTAATGTAAAGGATAAAAAAGCTTCTTCATTGGTGGTAAATCAGAAGGAAATTGATTTCGATATGATCATTGCTTCTTCAGATTATCATCACACCGAAACAAAACTTCTTTCTGAGAACTACAGAAACTACAATGAAGAATACTGGAAGAAAAGAGTTTTCGCTCCTTCCTGCCTGATCTTTTATCTTGGATTTAAAGAAAAAATTCCAAATCTCAAGCATCACACCTTATTTTTTGAAAATGATCTGGATCTTCACACGGAAGAAATTTATAAGGATAAAAAATGGCCGACAAAACCTTTGTTTTACGCCTGCTGTCCTTCAAAAACCGATGATTCCGTAGCTCCGGAAAATTGTGAAAATGTTTTTCTTCTCATGCCTGTAGCGCCGGGGATTGAAGATTCCGAAGAGATAAGAGAACGATATTTCATGGAAATGATCTTAAGATTAGAAAAGCATACAGGTGCAACCGATCTTCTGCTGAAAATCGATTATAAAAGAAGCTATTGTGTAAAAGATTTTAAAGAAGACTATAATGCTTATCAGGGGAATGCATACGGACTTGCCAACACATTGTCCCAGACCGCCGTGCTGAAGCCATCACTCAGAAATAAAAAAATAAAGAATCTTTTCTATACGGGGCAGCTTACCGTACCCGGACCGGGTGTACCGCCATCCATCATTTCAGGAAAAATAGCTGCAAATCAAGCCAACAAAAATTGATTACTATGAAAAAACTATTTGACGAACTTTCTTATAAAGTCAGTAAAGAGACTACAAAACAATATAGTACAAGCTTTTCCCTGGGAATTTTGGCTTTGTCATCCACGATCAGAAATCCTATCTATGCCATTTACGGCTATGTACGCTTGGCAGATGAGATTGTAGACAGTTTCCATGATTATAATAAAGAAAGATTATTAAAAAAATTCAAAGAAGAAACCTTTCAGGCGTTGGAAGACCGTATCTCACTCAATCCCATACTGCAGTCGTTCCAGGAAACGATACACCGGTACAATATTGATGATAAGCTTATTCATCAGTTCTTGAAAAGCATGGAAATGGACCTTCAGAAAATCGATTATAATTCCGATCTTTACAAAGAATATATTCTGGGTTCCGCAGAAGTGGTAGGCCTCATGTGTCTTCAAATATTTGTAAATGGTAATAGGCAACAATATGAGAACCTTAAACCATATGCGATGATTTTAGGGTCGGCTTTTCAGAAAGTCAATTTCTTAAGAGATATGAAAGATGATTATTACACGTTAGGAAGAAGCTATTTTCCCAATCTTGATATGACTTCATTTGACAATAACGTAAAACTATCGATAGAAAAAGAGATCGAAGAAGAGTTCAGACAGGCACTGATCGGAATTAAAAAACTTCCTGCATCCTCGAGATTCGGAGTATATCTTGCCTACAGATATTATGTTTCTTTGTTTAAAAAGATTAAGAGAAAATCGGCTCAGACCATCATGAGCGAAAGAATCAGGATATCCAACGGTGCGAAGATCTCCTTGATGATGAGCTGTTATGTTCAGTACAAAACTTCTTTTTTATAATGACATTTATACCAGTTAAAAGATGAATTCCCTAATTGTAATAGCTACTTTTTTTGTGATGGAGGGCATGACATGGCTCATTCATAAATACATTATGCACGGCCTGCTGTGGGTGCTGCACAAAGATCATCATGACCACAGCAATGATGGACATATGGAAAAAAACGACTACTTCTTTGTGATATTTGCTGTTCCTACCATTATTCTGATGTATTACGGAACAATCAATGGCTTTAATCATTGGTTCTATATCGGATTGGGAATTGCACTCTATGGAATGGCTTACTTTTTTGTTCACGATATTTTCATTCATCAAAGAATAAAGCTGCTAAGAAATACTGAAAACCCTTATCTCTTAGCGATCAGACGCGCGCATAAACAACATCATAAACATACCGGAAAGGAAGAAGGAGAATGCTTCGGATTTCTCTGGGTTCCCGTCAAATACTTTAAAATGTACTTCAATAAAAATAAATAAATGCAGCAATACATCTACCTTCTTATCAATTTTTTCACTGTTATAATATGTTTTATTTTTTCTTTTCATCAAAAGATAAGATTTAGTAGATATTTCAGTCCGTTTCTTACTGCCTCACTGATCGTCGGTGCTGTATTTGTAGCATGGGATGCCTGGTTTACCAAAATAGGAGTGTGGTGGTTTAATGATAAATACCTTTTGGGAATACGATTATTCGGGCTACCGCTTGAAGAATTGCTTTTTTTTATCTGTATTCCTTTCGCCTGTATTTTTACCTATTATTGTCTGGATAAATTTTTTAAGCTCGACTGGAAACCTCTTCCCCAAAAGATTTTCGTCTTAATAAGTATTTTCGGGGCATTATTGATCAGTTCCTGGTTCTGTGACCGGATCTATACTTTTATCACTTTTCTGTCAACAGGATGCAGCCTCTCTATCCTGTATTTTATTTTGAAAGTAAAATGGATTGGAAAAGTATCCTTCGTATATCTGCTGCTGATGCCCGGATTTTTAATGGTAAATGGAATTCTTACCGGCACCGGCCTGGAATCTCCTATTGTCAATTACAATCCTGAACATTTTATTGGATTAAGAATTTTAACGATCCCTGTTGAAGATGTCGTTTATGGCTATGAACTGATTCTTTGGAATGTTTTTCTCTTCGAATTGTTTAGAAAGAATGAAGAAAAAACTGTTGTTGAAGTGGAAGCCTGATTCCAATACGTTTAAATCATATTTGAACAGTTAATACAATGGACCGCTGCCATTCCGCAATAGTGCGGACAGGTATTTAAGCTCATCGATGAGGTTTTTTAATGTTTCCGATATGTAGCTAACCTTTCTGGAATGATAAGGAACATCTCTAACAGGTTATAGAACCTATCTGTTGCTATAAATACTACCTCCAAACGATCAAATAACGTCTCACGATACGTTATACAACCCCAAAATACACGTTCTGAACCCCGCCGGACAGGTCGCTGACGTCTCGCGATACGTTATACAACCCCAAAATACACGTTCTGAACCCCGCCGGACAGGTCGCTGACGTCTCGAGATACGTTATATAACCCCAAAATATACGTGCTGAACCTCGCCGGACAGGTAATTAACGTCATTGGATACGTTATACAACCTGTCTGTAGCAGTGAATAACGTCTCCGGATCATCAAATGACGTGTCTAGATAGGTGAGGAACGTCTCGCGATACGTTATATGACCCAAAATACACGTCCTGAACCCCGCCGGACAGGTAATTAACGTCATCGGATAGGTTGTATAACGTATCTGTTGCGGTGAATAAAGTGTCCGGACCAGTAAACAACGTCTCTGGATATGTTGAGAACCTGTTTAGGTCTGTTTTTAATAGATATAGATACGATAGAAACTCCACAGCCCGGTTTTATTTAATATAAAGGTGCTTGAAAATTAAAATATATTCTCCATTCAATAGAGGCGGGCTTTAGCCCGCTTTTCTTACCAAATACTATATTCGGCTTTAGCCAAAATTTAAATATAAACTTTATATAAATTTAAAGCCAATTCCTTTTTTACAAATACATAATTCTTTATAAATGCGAATAATGAGTTAATAAATTTACGGTATTACGTAAAATATTTAATTCTGGTTTTTATTTAATTGATTTTAAATCAATATTTTAAATATTTAGGTTGTTTTTTGGCACTTACCAGGAAAATAATATAAACCTTTAAAATATTTTATCATGAAAAAAACTAAACCCATTATCGCAGCAGCTGTTTTATCAGCACTTATGTTTGTTTCCTGCACGAAGACTAACAAATCAGAAAATCAATCTCAGGATGCCGCACAGACTACTGCCCAGGCAAGAGCAGAATACATCGAAGTTGAGCCTAACGTAAGACTTCACGTAACCGACCTTGGTGAAGGAAAACCGGTGGTTTTAATCCACGGATATCCGGTGAGTGATGCTTCCTGGGAGTATCAGTATCTTCCTCTAATCAAAGCAGGATACCGTGTGATCGGGATCACTTTAAGAGGATTCGGACAGTCAGATAAACCGTATGGAAAATACAATTACGATCAGTTTGCTTCTGATATCAAAACGGTTTTAGACAAATTGGATATCAAAGATGCTACGTTAGGCGGACACTCAATGGGCGGTGCTATTGCTTTGCATTATGTGGCAAAATACAACGCTGATCACGTTAGCAAATTAGCGTTATTCGCTGCTGCAGCACCTGTTCATACCAAAAAACCGGATTATCCTTATCCATTATTTACGAAAGAAGAAATCACCAAATGGGTAGACCTTGTCAGCGTAGACAGACCTGGATTACTGAACACCATTGGTGAAAGATTCGTTTTATCTCCAACTTCTGTTTCTCCTGGTATAGGTGCATGGTTAGGTGGAATCGAAATGCAGTCATCGGCGTACGCCATGGAACAGGCATTAATTGCTTTAAGAGATGAAGATCTAAGAGGCGATCTGCCGAAAATTAAGATTCCAACGCTTATTATGCAGGCAAAACAGGACCGAATTGTGGCCTATGCTTTAGCAGAACAAATGAATAAAGCCATCAAAGGATCTACCTTAATTCCTTTTGAAAACAGCGGACACGCATTATTCCTGGAAGAAAGAGATAAATTCAACGCAGAACTCCTTAAGTTTTTAAAACAATAATTAGCCCCGATTGCCTGTGGCTGAGGTTGCAGGCAATTTTTTCTTCAGATCTAAAATAAAATAATTAACAACCAATAAACTTTTTATGAAACCATCAACAAAACTATTATCTCCCGACAATCATGCTCTTGTACTGATTGATTTTGAAGGCCAGATGGCATTTGCAACTAAAAGCATCGCGATCAGTGAATTGCGAAACAACGTAGCTATCATCAGTGGAGCATCCAAAATATTCAATGTTCCGACAATCGTGACAACCGTTGCCGAGCAGAGCTTTTCAGGTCCGGTTTTTCCTGAAGTTCAGGAAGCCTATCCTATGGAAACCTCAAACTATATCGACCGTACTACCATGAATACCTGGGAAGATGAAGCGGCCTACAAAGCCATTACAGGAACTAAAAAGCAGAAGCTTGTTCTTGCCGGTTTATGGACAGGCGTTTGTATCGTAGGACCTGCCTTGTCTGCACTGGAAGAAAACTATGATGTATATGTCATTACCGATGCCTGCGGCGATGTAAGCGATGAAGCCCATGAAAGAGCAGTTCAGCGTATGATCCACGCGGGTGTGAAACCTGTGACTTCCGTACAGTATCTGCTGGAACTTCAGAGAGACTGGGCGCGTCAGGAAACCTATGTAGCAGTAACCGACCTGATGAAAAAGTACGGAGGTTCTTACGGACTGGGAATTCACTATGCTCACAATATGCTGAATCATTAATATTTGAAAATTAAAATGTTGAAGTCTTCATATTTCATATCATGCCTCTCCGGAATTTTAATGATCATCCTGTTTTCGGGAAAGCTGTCTGCACAGTCTTTTAAGCTGTTGCGCTACGATGAAAACTATGAATATCTTAAAGATTCTGCGGATACTTTTTATAATAAGGTAAAATTTCTTCCACTTAATAATGAGAAAAATATCTATTTATCTTTCGGGGGAGAAGCAAGATATGAATATGTAGATTTCAAGAATGAAGACTGGGGCAGACTGAATATCGGACACAATAACTTTTTTCTTCAAAGGTATGATCTGCATGCAGATCTTCATTTGGGAGAGCGTGTCAGGATATTTTCACAAGTGCGGAGTGCCTTGCAGAATGGAAGGAAAAACGGACCAAGAGGAATCGACGAAGATGAGCTGAGTATTCAGAATCTCTTTGTTGATGTTAAAGCTTTTAAAGATCAGGATAAAAATCTCGTTTTCCGTGTAGGAAGACAGGAGCTGGATTACGGTTCCGGACGATTAATATCCGTAAGGGAAGGCCCGAATGTACGGCTTTCATTTACCGGAGCTAAACTGATGTATTACCAGAAGGATTTTTCGGTGGATGCTTTTGCGATGATGGCAGACAGCATTAACGCCGGAGTTTTTGATAATAAAATATCGAAACAGCTCAACCTTTGGGGAGCTTATTCTAAAATCATCTTTCAGAAAGCCGGAAATCTGGATATGTACTATCTGGGGATACGCAGAGATAATGCAGTTTTTGAAGCAGGAATTGCCAAAGAAAAACGACATACGCTAGGCGCACGGTTCTGGAAATACGGCGGCGGCTTTATCTATAATCTGGAAGCTGCCTACCAGTTCGGAACTTTCGGAGATAAAGCGATACGCGCATGGACGGGCTCGGTAGATCTCGGATATTTATTTGAAAATGTAAAGTTCAGGCCTAGCATTAATCTCCGCAATGATTATATCTCGGGAGACCGTACCAAAGATGACAATACGCTTCAGACTTTTAATCCTCTGTATCCGAAAGGCGGGTACTTCGGTTTCAGTCCGCAGGTCGGGCCGGTGAATCTTATTGACATTCATCCTTACATTACGTTAGATTTTTCTTCAAAGCTTAAAATGCAGGCAGATGTGGTATTCAACTGGAGATATTCCCTAGAGGACGGTGTCTACAGACCAAGTGGAGTCCTGAACCGGCCAGGTAGTAGCTCTGGTAAAAGGTATATCGGGACAGCATATCTTACCAATTTTACTTACAGCTTCAGCCGTTATATTTCATTAGTAAGCGGTATCCAGTATTTCAGGAAAGGGGCGTTCATTGAAGACATTATTCCCGGAGCCAAAAGCGGCGTGTTTTATAATATCCGTTTAGGCTTTAAATTTTAATTATCACTTAAAAAAATTAACAACCTTGTTTAAGCTTTTTGTTTTAACCACAATAGTTTTTGAAAATCTTTGATTTCTATTCTTTGAGAGCTTTGTTTTATCTAAACTTTAAAATAATCTTTTGTCTCTTTTGCGGTTAAAATCAAATTAGTTTAAAAAGTAAATCACTAAAACTATTTATTATGCAAAATTTAATATCAAAATATTTCGGAATCTCAAAAATATTGCTTGTAGCAGCTCTTGTAGGAGGTTCAATAACAAATTATGTTTCCGCTCAACAAACAGCAGAGGTAAAAACAGCGGTCGGTACAAAGAAAGTATGGGGAACAGTAGATGGTGTGACCATTGAAGGCTTGGTGAATGGTCCTTCTGCTGCAGTGGCAGATCTCCAGATTGCCTGCGTTTTTGAATATACGGAAGGCGATATTTTTAAATCTCCAGCGCTTCCTGCAGAACTGAACGGGATGGTGCACTTAGATGAAGCATTGAAAGGAATCATCACTGAAGTAAGAAAAACAGGAAAATTTAAAGGCTATGCGCTGGAAACATTACTGATGGATCCGCCAAAAGGAAGCATGGGTTCTAAAAAACTATTGCTCATCGGACTTGGCGACAGAAATAATTTCGATGCCGAATTGATGAAAAAAGTAGGAAGTGTAGCGATGAGAGAAGTATTGAGGCTGAAAGTTCAGACCGTATCATTTGCCAGCGACATTAAGGATGCCGGTATCGATTCTCCTACAGCGCTTGTTGCCGGAAATGTCGTGTTGGGTGCATTTGATGCTTACCGTGCGCAGGCTTACCTGAATACTCAGCATGTATCCGAGAAAATGACAGTGAAGAAGCTGATCTTATTGGCCGGACCTTCATTTTTTACGGTTGCCGGTGGCGGAATTAAAGAGGCGATTGATCAACTTAATGCTAAATAACCATGACAGCAGATCTTATTTTATATAACGGAAAAATCCACAGTTTCAGCAATGAAGCCCAGGATATTTCAGCAGTTGCCATTAAAGATGGAAAAATTATCGCGGTAGGAAATGACGGACTGACCGATCAGTTTGCTGATGAAACGACCAGAATCATCGATCTTAAAAAGAAAAGAGTGGTGCCGGGAATCAATGATTCGCATATTCACTTAATTCGTGGCGGACTGAATTATAATCTTGAGCTAAGATGGGATGGAGTTCCATCATTAGCCGATGCATTGCGTATGCTGAAAGAACAGGTAGACCGTACGCCGTCTCCGCAATGGGTGCGCGTCGTTGGTGGCTGGTCAGAATTTCAGTTTGCGGAAAGAAGAATGCCGACGCTGGAAGAGATTAATGCGATTGCTCCCGAAACTCCTGTTTTTATTCTCCATTTGTATGACAGAGCGTTGATGAATAGGGCTGCTTTGAAAGCAGTAGGCTATACCAAAAATACACCTGCTCCTCCCGGAGGACAGATCGAAAGAGATTCCAATGGTGAGCCGACAGGACTGATCATCGCAACACCAAATGCCATGATTCTTTATTCAACACTGGCTAAAGGTCCCAAGCTTTCTTATGAGCATCAGCTGAATTCTACCAGACATTTTATGAAAGAGCTCAACCGTTTCGGAATAACCAGTGTTATTGATGCCGGAGGAGGTTTTCAGAACTTTCCGGATGATTACCAGGTGGTGAACGAATTGAATCAGAAGAAACAGCTTACGGTAAGAATTGCTTATAATTTATTTACCCAAAAACCAAAAAATGAGTTTGAGGATTTCAGTGAATGGATTGATACAGTAAAACTCTATCAGGGTGATGATATGTATCGCCATAACGGGGCTGGCGAGATGTTGGTTTTCTCTGCCGCAGATTTTGAAGACTTTTTACAGCCAAGACCTGATCTTCCGGAAAATATGGAAGAAGAATTGGAAAAGGTTGTCCGTCTTTTGGTTGAAAATCGCTGGCCTTTCAGACTGCATGCCACTTATGATGAAAGTATTACGAGGTTTTTAAATGTTTTTGAAAAGATCAATCAGGAAATTCCTTTCAATGGTCTGCCATGGATTTTTGATCATGCGGAAACGATCAGCGAAAGAAATGTTGAAAGAGTGAAAAATCTTGGTGGCGGAATAGCCATCCAAAGCAGAATGGCTTACCAGGGAGAATATTTTACCGACCGTTACGGCTCAACAGCGGCAGAAAATACACCTCCGGTAAAGAAAATGCTTGCCATGGAAGTACCGGTAGGAGGTGGTTCTGATGCTACAAGAGTTAGTAGCTATAATCCTTGGGTTTCTATGTATTGGTTAACAGCTGGGAAAACGGTTGGCGGTCTTCAGCTCTATCAGGAATCACGGCTGGACAGAAGAACAGCGTTAGAACTTTACACCAAAGGAAGCGCATGGTTTTCTCAGGAACATCATAAAAAAGGAGATATTAAAGTAGGAATGTTTGCCGATCTGGCAGTTCTTGATAAGGATTATTTCACCATTGAGGAAGAAGATATTAAAAATATTGAAGCGGAGATGACGGTCGTTGATGGTAACATTGTCTATGCGAAAGGAGAATTTTCATCATTTGCGCCACCGTCTGTTCCCATTCTTCCGGAATGGTCGCCTACGAATCTGTATAATGGTTATTATCCGGTAGGAGGACACATTCAGAAAGAAATTGAAAAGAATTCAAAGTCTGCTCATAAAGTACCCCTTACTTCCCAGATTCACAGTTGTGTCGGAAGTTGTGATGTCCATTCCCACAATCATGATCAGGCAAGGATGAATAATTTGCCGGTAAATAATTATCATGCGTTTTGGGGAGCTTTAGGATGTTCTTGTTTTGCCTTTTAAATTTAAAAATTATGGAAATTTTACATAAAATTCTCTATTCAGATCTGGGATCATCATTCAACAATGTGTCATTGCTTATCTTCAGAATACTGCTGGGATTTGAGCTTTTCAGGGTACACGGACTGAAAAAATTCAGACTGGAAAATGGGAAGAAGGAAGTTATCCCCAATCCTTTAGGTTTGCCAACGAAATTGAATGCTCTCGTGGCTTCTTTTGCCGATCTGATAGTCCCTTTTTTAATTATTCTCGGATTAGGAACGAGACTCGTGGTACTCCCGACCATTGGTGTTACGGCTATCGGATATTTCGTGGTTCACAGAAATGATTCTTTGGAAGTAAGGGACGTTCCTTACATGTACACTTTATCTTTATTATTAATTCTTGCTTTAGGTGCAGGAACCTATTCACTTGATTATTACCTATTAAATACACTTTAAGAAAATGAAAACTTCAATCGGAATTAAAAATGAAAATTTAGCAAAAGTTGCTGAAGTATTGGTGAAAGTATTAGCGGACGAATTCGTGCTGTACACCAAAACAAGAAAAGCCCACTGGAATGTGGAAGGGCAAGACTTTTACAATAAACACTTGTTTTTTGAAGCCCAGTATCAGCAGTTGGATGGTATTGTTGATGATATGGCAGAGAGAATCAGAACACTGGGACATTATGCACCGGCTACTCTGAGAGAATATCTTGAATTAACACACCTTTCGGAACATCATCTTGAGACTAATGACAGTCTGACGTACATCAAGGAACTTCTTTCTGATCACGAAAGCATCCTTATCCACCTTAGGGAAAATATCAATAATTTTGCTTCTGAATTTCACGATGCAGGAACCAGCGATTATATCACAGGTTTAATGGAAACCCATGAAAAAATGGCCTGGATGCTGCGCTCACATTTAAAATAAAAATATGGAAGTAAAAACCAATATAGGCTTTGTAACGTTACTCCTGACCATGATTGCCGGATATTGTGATACGGTAACTTTCGTATCTGCAGATGCCGTTTTTTCTGCTCACGTTACCGGCAACTTTATTGTATTTGCCTACCAGCTGATAAAAGGATCTGAACTAAATGCATGGGTAAAGCTGTTGACTTTCCCCGTATTTATTATGGCTGTGATTACGGGCGGAAGAATGGCGTACAGATTTACCAATCATTATTCCATTATGTTTTGGGAAGGATTGCTGTTGTTGTTGAGCGGAATTTTTGTAGCCGTATTTACGTATCTGGGAATTTTTGAAAAATGGATGATGTATGCCGTAGCCATGGCTGCAGTCTTTGCCATGGGATTACAGAATTCATTTGGAAAACTCTATGCTAAAGAAACATATGGCCCAACAACCATGATGACCGGGAATGTGACGCAGGCTTCTCTCGATTTCGGGAATTTATTAAGAAATGGATTTAAAGACCCTGATGCTACAGCCAGTCTGAAAAAACAGATGGTAACAATCTTTGGCTTTCTTACTGGGTGTTTTCTGGGGGCATTTGCCGGAAAGCAATTCGGATTGGTTACCCTTATTGCTCCGGGAATAGGAATGCTGATCTGCTATTTTTATCACCGGAAAATTTAGCTTTAAAAATAAAAAATTAAACAGCATAATGAATTATCTTTAAAAAATGAATCTCACTGCTCCCATATCTGTAAGAAAATTTATACGCATCTTATGCCTGGTATTGTTGTTATTGCTTGGAAATATCCGGGTGACAGCACAGTCTAATGTTGATCCGCAGCAATTGGAAAAGAAAATTGCCAACGCAGCAGATGATCATCAGAAGGTCGAATTACTGATTACTTTAAGCAGTTATTATCTCAATAAGCCGGGAGAGGAAAAAGCAGATATTGAGGAAGCGGAGCGTCTTAATCTTCAGGCCGGAAAATTAAGTACGATCTTAAAATATAAAACCGGAACAGGAAAGGTAATGCTTCTTAGTGCACAAATTAACAGAGAAAAAGGGGAGCGGGAAAAAGCATTAAAACTAACAAACCAGGCACTTGCTTACGCAAAAAGAAATAATCTGCCTGTAATCACTGCTGATACCTATAAAGAACTTTGTGCTTATAAAGGCTATGAGAGGCCAGATATAGAGCAAAAAGTAAAATATCTGGAGTTGGCAATTCCACTGTATAGAAAGGGGCGGGCTGTTAAAAAAGAAGCAGATGCTTTAAAAGATCTTGCCGATTATTATGGACTTTTAGAGCAGAATCAAAAAGCATTAGGTCTTCTTGAAAATGCTGTTAGTCTATATAAGTCGATAGGTTTCAAAGAACTTCAGGGCGTTTATACGTTAATGTCGGGTAATTACGGATTATTGCAAAATGCACAATTATCTTTGCAATATGCATTGTTGGCAGAAAAAACGGCAGAAGAAGTTCAGGATCAGAGTTACCAGTGGTGTACGATTTACAACCATCTCGGTCTTGCTTATTATGACCTTCTTAAGTTTGATCTTGCTTTTGCCAATTTTGAAAAAGCTCTGAATATAGCGTTGGAAAATAAAAATATTGGTGATGTGAATGCCATTACCTATAACCTTGCGTCGCTTTACTGTCACAAGAAAAACTACAAGGCAGCCTTGCGCACATTAAAACGTACGGAAAAGAATTTTCCTCCTACAGACGAAATCACCAAAATACGCCAGCTTTTTATATTCGCAGTATCATATTCTATGCTTAAAGAAACGGAGAAGGCGAGACCGTACTATGAGCAGCTGTTGAAAAAATACAATGAATCTGATTTGGGTCTGTTTTATAAACTTACAGGAATCATTATTTACTTACAGCAATCTGGTCAGCCCGAAAAAACATATGCTTATCTCGAAAAATTCAGAAAATTTGCTGAGGAGTCGAATAACCTTGTCTTTTATTCGCAGATCGAGCTTCTGGCTTTTCAGTCTGATCAGGCCAGTAAGAAATATGAATCTGCTATTAAGCATTTAAAGCAGCATCAGGTATATAAAGACTCTATCTTTAATTTAGAGAAACTTAAACAATCTACTGCGCTGGAACTTCAGTTTGAAACCGAAAAGAAAGATAAGAATATCAAATTGCTGAGACAGCAGGGGAAACTCCAGGAAGCTAAAATTCAAAACGAAAAAGTGATACGCTATGTCTTCATCGGCAGTATCATTGTCCTTATCCTTTTTGCTGCGCTTCTTTACAACCGTTCAAGGCTTAAAAACCGTGCAAATAAGAAGCTGGAACTGAAACGTCAGCAGATCGATGAGCAGAACGAGCAGTTGAAAAAACTTCTCAGTGAAAAAGAATGGCTGCTGAAAGAGATTCATCACCGGGTCAAAAATAATTTGCAGATCGTGATCAGTCTTCTGAACACTCAATCTGCTTATCTTGATAATGAAGATGCTTTAATGGCGATTCAGAACAGTCAGCACAGAATGCATGCCATGTCGCTGATCCATCAGAAACTCTACCAGTCTGATAATCTGGCAACCATTGATATGTCATGGTATATCTACGAGCTGATCAATTATATCAAGGAATGCTATTCATCAGAAAAAAATATCAGTTTTGTAATGGATATTGACAAGATATTTCTTGATGTTGCTCAGGCGGTTCCGCTGGGACTTATTCTTAATGAGGCGGTAAACAATACGATCAAATATGCATTTCCCGAAAGCAGAAAAGGGGAGGTTCAGGTTTCATTTAAAAATATGGAAAAAGATCATTACAAGCTAATCATTTCTGATAACGGAATAGGCCTTCCTGATGGTTTTGATATTGATGAAACAGAATCTCTAGGGATGAATCTCATGCGAGGTCTTACCGATCAGCTGGACGGAAATTTTACCCTTGAAAGTAAAAACGGGTTAAAAATAATAATCAATTTTAGAAAAAATACAGATATCGATGATCAGCATACAGACTTTGATATCGTAACAGAATAATGAAAGAAAAAATTTTAATTGTAGAAGATGAATTTATTGTGGCCAATGATCTTAAACTTATGCTCAAAAAAGCAGGATATCAGGTCACAGGAATTGCATCTTCTGTGGTGCAGGCAAGGAAGTCTATTGCAGAGAAGAGACCGGATTGGGTACTGATTGACATTATGCTTAAGGGTGATCTTACAGGCATTGATCTCGCTTGGGAATTGAGGAAAATCAATTTACCTTTTCTCTATATTTCTGCCAATACCAATCAGTCTGTCCTTGAGGCAGTAAAGGAAACACAGCCGTACGGATTCATGGTTAAGCCTTTCCGCGAACGCGACCTCATCGTAATGCTGGATATTGCGAAATACCGCTTTGATATTGAAAAAGGTTCAGATGATAGTCCGGAAGTTTCGGGGACACAGGAAATTGAAGGTATTATCGGCAAAAGCAAACTACTTCAGGATGTTGTTGAAAAAATAAGAGTGGTAGCTCCAACAGATACTTCTGTTCTTGTCGTAGGTGAGAGTGGTACCGGAAAAGAAAAGGTTGCCCATGCGGTACATGATCTTTCAGAAAGAAACCATAACCCGATTGTAATTGTAAACTGTGCGGCGTTGCCACATTCCCTCATCGAATCGGAGCTTTTTGGGCATGAGAAAGGAAGCTTTACAGGTGCCAATACCATGAGAATCGGAAAATTTGAGCAAGCTAACGGCGGGACGATATTTCTTGATGAAATAGGAGAGCTCCCTCTTGACTCTCAGGTTAAACTGTTGCGGGTTTTGCAGGAAAAAGAAATTGAACGTCTCGGAGGAAATAAAACCATAAAAGTGAATGTCAGGGTTGTTGCAGCCACCAACCGTTCGCTGGAAAAAGAAGTGGCAGAAGGAAGATTCAGGCTGGATTTATATTATCGTCTGAATGTATTCCCGATCGAACTGCCTCCTTTAAGGGAACGGAAAGAAGACATCGAACTGCTTGCGCATTTTTTCCTGAAAAAATATGCGGCTGCTTCAAAACGGAATATCAACTCAATAAGTGCAAAAGCAACCGAACAACTTCTCAATTATTCGTGGCCGGGAAATATCAGAGAACTTGAACATCTCATCGAAAGAAGCGTTCTTCTCACGCGGACATCGGAAATTGAAAGCTTTGATCTTCCCAAAATACAGGAAGAACAAACCGGATCTTCAGGAATATTGAAATCCATGGAGGAAATGGAAAGGGATCACATTATGAATGCCCTGGAAAGCAGCGGTGGAAAAGTCTCCGGATTCGGAGGAGCGGCAGAGCTTTTAAAAATGCAGCCCCAAACGTTGTATTCTAAAATGAAAAAACTGGGAATTGACAAAGGCTACAGATAAATCCCGGCGATTCAATAGGAGCGGACTTTAGTCCGCTTATCATTAAACAAAAAATAAAGGCTTTAGCCGAAACATCCATTCAAAACAATTCACTTATTCAATAAGCGAGGCATTGCCTATATATTATTATCAACATTAAATCATATCTATTATGGAAAAAGAAACCGTACGAATCGAAGGCTTCAGTGATGCCGTTTTTGCTATTGCCATTACACTTTTAGTGCTGGATCTTCATATGCCGGAAGAAAATTCTGTGAAAAACAGCAATGATCTGCTCATCTTTCTTAAAAACCAATGGCCGGCATTTCTGGCTTTTTTCCTTTCGTTCTTCAGTATTTTTATCATGTGGGTCAATCATCATAAGATTTTCAAACAGATCTACAGCCGCAATTCAGGAATCATGTTTGCCAATGGATTGATTCTCTTTCTGGTTTCTGCTGTTTCATATCCTACCTCTCTGCTGGCGAGATTCTTTAATGGTGAAGCTTCCTCTGTCGTTGTAGGAATTTATACAGGAACATTCGTACTGATCAACCTGGCGTATAATCTGCTCTGGTTTCTGGCAAGCCGTAATAAAACGCTTCTTCGTCCCGGAATTAGCGATGTAGCAATACGGAAGATCCAAAACAATTATTTGTATGGATTTCCGATTTACCTAATCGCCCTAATATTCTCATTCATTGTTCCTGCTGTGGCACTTATTCTTATTTTAGGACTTTGGATTTTCTGGGCACTATCCTCCGGAAAAATAGAAATGGGAATTAAAAAAGAGCTGGAAACTGAAATTTGACGTTTAATATTTAAAAGATATTAATCTTTATTCTTAAAATAATGTTGCTTATGAATACCAAGCTTCTGCATTTTTGAGATCAGCGTAGTCGATGGGAGCCCCAGCAATACTGCTGCGCCCTGCTTCCCGGAAATCCGGCCGTTGCACTTTTCAACAACCTTCAGGATATGTTCTTTTTCGATTTGCTGAAGCGTCTTGATCTGCCATTCCTGCGAGTTTTCCTGTTGAAGATCAGGAATTTTTGGAAAAGTCATTTCCTTTATAATATTTTCTTTTGCGGTGATGATGCTTCTCTGAACCATATTTTCAAGTTCGCGGATATTTCCCGGCCAGGGATTGCGACACATTTCCTGCAGCACTTTCTGTGAAAATCCGGTGATTTTTTTTCCGGTTTTTTTATCATGCTTTTCCAGGAAATGGGCTGCCAGAAGCGGAATATCTTCTTTTCGTTTCCTTAAAGGAGGCAGTTCGATCGGGAATACATTCAGACGATAATACAGATCACTTCTGAATTTCCCGGCAGCAACCTCTTTCTCAAGATTCCTGTTGGTTGCAGCAATGATCCTCACATTTACTCTGATCCTTTGACTTCCTCCGATCCTCTCCACTTCTTTTTCCTGCAGTACCCGAAGCAGCCTTCCCTGAAGCTCCAGCGGAAGCTCACCGATCTCATCTAAAAAAATCGTGCTGTTATTGGCAAGTTCAAATTTTCCTTTGCGCTGTTCCGTTGCCCCCGTAAAGCTTCCTTTCTCATGTCCGAAAAGCTCCGATTCGATGAGGTTGGAGGGGATGGCCGCACAATTAATCCTGATCATTTTTTTATGCGACGAAGACGAAAGATCATGGATCGCCTGTGCAATCAGTTCTTTTCCGGTGCCTGTTTCTCCATAGATCAAAACTCCTGATTGTGAAGGAGCAACCTGAGAGATCTGCTCATAAATATCCTGCATTACGGCACTTTCTCCGATGATTCCGTTAAAACCTTTCTTAACTTTTATTTCCTGCACCTCATCATTTTCCGCTTCATGAGGGATCTTTACGGAACCTGCCATCATGAAGATCCGGATGATACGTACACTGACAGCCAGCTGGGTGGAAATAGCAGTCAATATTCTTTCCGGAACATCATCTGAAGTCATATAATTTTTATAAAGAAAAAATACAATGCTTTCATGATCATGTAGCGAAGGGAGGGCAATACCGACCGCCATACGCATTCCTGTGTTTTTTGACGAAAGGAATGAGGCGATTTCCTGATCTTTTTTCTCACTGAAATGTCTAAGATCAAAAAGAACAGGCTCTGCAGAGCGCAGGCATTGTGCAATGATTTCATCTTTCGCAAGGTATACATGATCTCCATGAAGTTTATTTGCTGCAGCACTGCTGTGAAAGACCTTAAAACCTTTGTCATCTTTATCGCAGTTCAGCAAAATAATTTCATCATAATTCAGAATTGGCTTACAATGGTTCTGTAGAGCAATGCCGAATTGGGAACGGTCCAACGCCTTAGAAAGTGCCACGTTGATAGCCGATATGCTCAACTGCTCTTTTTGCATTTCCTGAAGTCTTTTGGTAAGTAAGCGATTCTGATCAGATGTATCCATTGCCCTCGATTGAAAGGTTAAAGATAATGAAATTGCTTTTTATTTGACAGCATTGAAGCCGAAAGAGTAGATTAAGAGCCTGTGAAATTTTATCTAATAATCCTCTGGAATTCTACTTAATGTGCTTTATCCAAATAAACAAAGTTTATTCTTAACATTAAGAAATTTAGTTTATTAAGCGAGAAAAAAATAAGAAATCAATTAATTGATTTAAATTAAGTTAATTAGAAAATTAAACCTTAATTCCTTAATGTTAAAATATATTTAGAATTTAAATACGCTCAAAATATATTATATCATTAATTATTTGTAGCAGTAACATCAGAATATTTTATAGTAATAAAGAACCACAAAAAAGAGATGGAAATTTCCACCTCTTGTTGTTGATTTTTAGTTCGGAATGAAGTTATTTCTTTTCATGATCCGCAACTGTAGAGTTTTTTGCCGCTTTTACCAATTCATTGATGTCTGCATAGAACAGTTCCCAACCGGTGACATCTTTCATTACCGTAATGAAATTGATATAAGATCTTAAGGCTTTTTCCAGATCTTTACGGATCGAAGAAGCACTTTTCATGTTTCGGAGATTTGCATTTGCTCCTGCTTGTTCTGCAAATATCTGTTCAAATACGTCCTGTTTAGACTTCATTTCATTAAATGCAGGAAGTAAAGACAGTGCATTCAGCTTCTGAATATTTTCCGGCTTCTCAAGGTCTTCGATTAATTTTTTCATTTGGGCGGTTTGAGAAGAGTAGCTCATTTTGTCCAGACTCAAATCATATAGTTTAAAGATCTGGTACAGGTCTTCTGCAAACTGGTAATTAGATAACGAGGGCATTTTTCTGTATCCGTCAAGGAAATTTTTTAATGCCCTGAAACTAACGTCCCTATCCCTGTCTGCGCTTGCGACATCAGTTCCTTTACCACTGTAAGTAGATTTTGTATAAACAGCATCATACTCTGTATAGACTTTTTTAAGTTCGGAAAGTAGGGGATGATTGGAGATTACTGCATATTTTCCCAAATCGGAAGTTGTAATCGTTCTCTGTACCAAGGTAGCCAGGTCTTTTGTATTTAAATCTGACAATGTAATTCTCATAACATCTGCGTTTTAATTGTGAATACTTATTAAATTTTAAGGTTTAAATATAAATAAATTGCCATTTCAAACCAAATCTGTTGGTTTAGAATAAAACAGTTTGCCGTTTCTTCCTATTCTGGCAGATTAGACTTTCCCGGAGTGCTGATTTAATTTAATCTGTCAGTTTAGACTCTCACAGTTCTCTGTTTTTGTTTAATCTGGTAGTTTAGACTAAAACGGAGTCCTGATTTTGTTTAAACTGATGGTTTGAAATGAAATGGAAAACGGGTTGGCATTACAATGTCTTTGACTCATTTCGCTCGTGCCAGCATTGAGAAGCGTTAAAAAAAGTTATTTTTTTATCAGCTAATAAATTTATTTGTTCTTTTGTATAGTTTTAAACCAAATAATAGAAATGAATAAAAAATTAAAACTTTTGGGAGCATTTTTACTGTTGCTTTGTTCACAGCAAATTTTCTCTCAACAGCAGACAGATGATGATCAATTGAGATTCAAAGGTGATAATGCCAAAAGAAATTTAAAAGATAAAACAACTGTTTTTACAGGAAATGTTTCTTTATCATCAAAGAATATTAGTTTTGAAAATGCAGAAAAGGTAATTGTTGATGAAACGACAAATGAAGTGAAAATTTATAAGCCACAGAATTTTAAGATTATTCACGTAGAAGGCTTATCCAAAACAGGAAAAAATCCTGAAGAGGTAATTATTTATAATACCAAAACAAAAACAGTTTCGATATAATTTTATTAAATATAAAAACAAAAAAACCTGCCCAATGGCAGGTTTAACTATGTAAAATATCTAATGTCCTGATTTTGCATCTGCATATTGCTTTACATATCTTTCGCTAGCGCGAGCGTCCCGCTCGTGCTAAAATATTCATTATACTTTTAATAAAGTTTCCTGACTATATTATATATTTACGAAAAATACAAATGAGTAGAAAATATAAGTTTAACGAAAAAGAAGGAGCTTATTTTATAAGTTTCGCAACAGTTTTCTGGATCGATGTTTTTACCAGAAACGAATACTTTGATATTATTATAGACTCTTTAGATTATTGTCGAAAGAACAAAGGAATGGTCATTTTCGGATATTGTATCATGCCCAATCATATTCATCTGATATTTCGGTCACGAGATGGAAAGCCATCAGAACTAATAAGAGATTTTAAGGGGTTTACATCCAAAAAAATGCTAAATGCGATTAAGGGAAATTTTCGGGAAAGCAGGAGAGAGTGGATGCTATGGATGTTTAAAAAGGCAGGAAGCAGAAGATCTAATGTGACGGAATATCAATTCTGGCAACAGCATAATCATCCTATAGAAATATGGTCACTTAAGGTATTTGAGCAGAAGCTTATGTATACACATAAAAATCCTGTAAAGGCCGGTTTTGTTATTGAGCCTTGGGAATGGAAATACAGCAGTGCTCGCAATTATTATGATGATTATAATGGAGTTTTAAAGATTGATGTTAATTTATAATATTAAAATCTTAAATTTCCTTTGCTGGCGCGAGCGTCCCGCTCGTGTTCAATATAAATATCATGATTATAGCATAAGCACGAGACGCTCGCGCTAGCAGTAATTATTTACAATACCAAACAAAAACAGTTTCGATATAATTTTATTAAATATAAAAACAAAAAAACCTGCCCAACGGCAGGTTTAACTATATAAAAATATCTAATGTCCTGATTTTGCATCTGCATCTTGCTTTACATGCCCCAGATATTTGGTACAGTAAGCTCCGAAAATAAGAATCACGACATAGCAGAATACCGGAATGATAAATGAATGCTGCACTCCGAAAACATCAGCCAGATATCCCTGGAAGATAGGTACGATAGCGCCTCCTAAAATAGCCATTACAACTAATGAAGATCCCTGACTCGTATATTTACCTAATCCTGAAATAGCTAACGTATAAATATTCGAGAACATAATGGAATTGAATATTCCGATTCCCAGAATGCTGTACATTGCCATTTCACCATGATTTAACATAGCGGAAATCAACAGAACGACATTCACTGCTGCAAAGATAGATAAGGTTCTTGCCGGAGCTGCTTTCCCGATAAAGAATGCGATAAAATTTAATGCAATAAATACAAGGAAAAAGCTGATCTGCGCAAAACTAAGATCTACAATACTGAAGATCACTAAAAACACAGCCGCCGCTGCTCCCAGCATATACAAAGCTTTTTTTCCCTGGCTAATAGACTGATTTAATGATATAGCCCCCAGGAAACGTCCGATCATTGCGCCTCCCCAATATAAAGAAAGGTAATTTTTACTTACCACTTCAGATAAATTCATAACCTGTGGCTGTTCCAGGAAACTGATGATAAAACTTCCTACTGCTACTTCTCCGCCGACATAGCAGAACATAGCCAGAACGCCAAATTTCAGGTGATTGTGTTGCAATGCTCCGAATCCTTTTACGATTTCTTCTCCTTTTACCTGGAAATCAGGAAGCTTAACTCTTGAAATTAACAAAGCTACGAGTAAAAGAATTCCCGCAAAGATCAGATAAGGAATTTTAGTTGCTGCTGCAGAAAACGAGCCGTCAGGTGCAGAAAACAATTCGAAAATAAGGTGTCCGCCCAAAACCGGTGCGATCGTTGTCCCGAAAGCATTAAAAGCCTGTGTCATATTCAGTCTGCTGGATGCAGATTCTTCCGGACCAAGCAAAGAAACATAGGCATTCGCCGTGATCTGCAGAACTGTAAATCCTAATCCTAAAATGAACAGTGCCCCTAAAAATAATCCGTAAGAAGCAAAGCTTGCTGCAGGATAAAAAAGAACACAGCCTAAAGCTGCAAGGAAGATTCCGAAAAGAATTCCTTTTTTATAACCTACTTTGTCAATCGGGTCGCCTTGCGTACTCGATATTAAAAAGTAAATCAGGGAACCGATAAAATAGGCACCGAAGAAACAAAACTGCACCAGCATCGATTCAAAGAACGACAGGTTAAACAGCTGTTTCAGATAAGGAATCAGGATATCATTCATACAGGTGATAAATCCCCACATGAAAAACAAAAGGGTGATGGTAACGAGAGGAACTGTATAATTCCTGCCTTTAGCCTTTACATCATTGATCATAACATTCATTTATTTTAAAAAGTGGTTAAAGATACCTATTTTAAAGATAAAATCTTAATTCGAGACATTAAACTTATCATGAAAATATCTTTATATCATTAAACATAAAGAAGCTGAGAAATAAATGCCCTAAAAATGTTTTGGGTTCTAATTTTTGAATTAAGTGTATGAATGTGTACATTTAAATCTACAGCTCCTTTTATGTAAATTTTATGGTTTCAAATCTTCAAATTTAGTATCCGCAGGGAAAACGTGCTGAACTTTTTCAACGACCAATTCTTTCGGAACAGAGAATTCCGCCGTTTGTCTGATGTCTAAAGAAGAGGCTCCGACAGAAACTTTATAATTTCCTGCTTCGGCAACCCAAGCTGATTTTGCTGTTTCAAATGATGCTAAATCTTTGGGATTAAGAGTCAAAGTAATCGTTTGAGATTCTCCCGGTTTCAAATCTTTGGTTTTAGCGTAAGCTTTCAGTTCAGATGTTGGTTTGTCTATACTTTTGTTCGGTGCAGAAAGATATAATTCAACAACTTCCTTTCCGTTTACCTTTCCGGTATTTTTAACATCAACACTTACTTCCAGTTTATTATTAAAAGTTTTTGAATTGGTTTTAATATTGGAATAAACAAAATCCGTATAAGATTTACCATAACCAAATTCATAAGAAGGTTTCACACCAAATGTATTGAAATAACGGTATCCGACATAAATACCTTCCTGATAAGTCACATCTTTAGGGTTATCCGCTGGTACTCCCGGGAAATTCTTTGCTGAAGCATGATCTGTATAGTTCACTGGGAAAGTCATTGTCAGTTTTCCGGAAGGGTTTACCTTTCCTGAAATCACATCAGCAACGGAGTGTCCACCTTCCTGTCCCGGTTGCCAGGCCAGTAAAATGGCATCTGCTTTATGCTTCCATGAAGCCGTTTCTATAACACCGCCGATATTTAAAATAACGACAACTTTTTTTCCTTTGGCACGGAATGCTTTTGAAATCTTATCCAGCATTTCTATTTCTTCTGTTGCCAGATTAAAGTCATTATCGACAACCCTGTCGCCGCCTTCTCCGGAATTTCTTCCTAATGTTACAAAAGCAATTTCCGATGTTTCTGCTTTTTTAGCATAGAAAGCATCATCCAATTTCATTTCGGGAAGTCTTTCCGGCAAAGCCAAAATTCCTTTTGCTTTTCTCCTTTCTTTTTCTGCGGCTACTTCTTTTTCAGCATGAGGCTTGTACAGATCAACTAATTCTTTGTCTAATTTGTAACCTGCTGCGTTCAAACCTTCCAAAAGAGAGACCGTGTGTTTGTTATTTACGCTTCCGCTTCCTGTTCCACCTGTAATCCATGCGTAAGAAGTCACTCCGAATAACGAAACTTCTTTCTGCTTGTTGTCAAAAGGCAAAGTATTTTGTTCGTTTTTAAGCAAAACCATTCCTTCTGTTGCAGCGTTTCTGGTTACTTCTGCATGTTCAGCCAGATTTGGCTTATCGCTGTATTTATATTGTGCGAAAGTCGGTGTCTTAAAAATGTATTCTAAAATTCTTTTTACATTTAAATCAGCCACTTGCTGAGAAAGTTTACCCGAATTAAGAGCTTCCAGCAACACTTTTTTCTGTGCAGGAATTCCCGGCATCAGAAGGTCGTTTCCTGCATTCATCTGTTTTACAACGTCAGAAATTCCGCCGCTTCTGATGGATTCAAATCCCGGGAAACCTCCAAACCAGTCGGTCATTACGATGCCTTTGAAACCCCATTCGTTTCTCAAAACCTGAGTTAATAAATCTTTTGAATCTGAGGTATAAACGCCGTTCACTTTGTTGTAAGAGGACATTACTGTCCATGGCTGAGATTCTTTAACGGCGATTTCGAAGTTTCTCAAATACAATTCTCTCATCGCTCTTTCAGAAACGTGGGCATTGATCGTCAAACGGTTGGTTTCTTCGTTATTCGCCGCGAAATGTTTGATGGAAGTTCCTACCCCCTGAGACTGTATTCCGTTTACAATGGCGGCAGCTGTTTTTCCTGAAATTAAAGGGTCTTCAGAGTAATATTCGAAGTTTCTGCCGTTCAACGGATTTCTCTGAATGTTTAAAGCCGGAGCTAAAAGTACGTCTACGCCATATTCTTTCACTTCATTTCCCATTGCCTTTCCGACCTGCTCCAGAAGTGTTTTATTCCAAGTTGAAGCCAAAGCTGTTCCCACCGGAAATGCTGTTGCATAATACGTTTTTGAATCATTTTTTCTGGTTGGTGCAATTCTCAAACCTGCAGGTCCGTCCGCAACTACCGTCGCAGGAATTCCGAATCTCTCGAAATCTGCCGTTCCACCCGCTGCTCCGGGAACCAAACCTTGCTTTGAATCTCCGACAGGACCCGTCAGTACTTCAATTCCGGGCATTCCCGTTCCGATAAGAAGATTGACTTTTTCTTCGTTGGTCATTTGTCTGATGATGGCATCTATTCTTTTGTCCACGGAAAGTCTTGTATCTTCCCAAACATCGAGTTTACCATTTTTATTAAGGTCTTTGAATGTTTTTCCGTTAACCATTACGGTTGGATTATTCTGGGCTTTAGCAAGCGGTGAAGCTGCTAATAAAGCCATAAACAATCCTGCATATTTTGCTTTCTGAGAAAGTGCTGTCAATGTTGATCTATTCTTCTTCATAATTATTTCTTTGTTTGATATTTTATTTTTTTTAACCGCAAATCGATGATTATCTCCTTTTAGTTGATGAATATTTATTTCGACGAAGTCAAAAGGCATTTTTTAACCACATTAATTTTAAGAATTGTTATCCGATAAAATTAAAATACATTTAACAGGTCGCTCCTACGGAGCTTTAATCACAAAAAAGAATGACTTTCTATTATCAGTTAGCTCCTAATGGAGCTACATTAATCCCATCGGGACTTATTTATTAAATAGAAATAATGCAGTGAAAAAAAAAGCTCAGTAGGAACGACCTGCAGAATGACTTTCCATAGCAAGTTTACTTCTAATGGAGCTGCATTAGTCCCATCGGGACTTCCTGTTAATAGAAAAAAATGTAGTACCAAAACAAAGCTCCGTAGGAGCGACCTGATGGTTTAGCCTAAAAATGAATTTGTAAAATTCATGGAATTCTTATCACATAGAAATTAATCTTTGATTTTTATTTTTGTGAACTTTTCAAAAGCATTATTTAAACTTTACGTTTTTGTGACTTTTGTGGTTTAACTTTTTTTGTTCTAATTGATTATAAAAACTTATGAAATTTCAGCCAATCCAGATAAACATTCGACCAGTTATCCACCGGACTATCCTGTTTTGCCATTCCGAAACCGTGACCACCTTTTTCATAAATATGAAGTTCTACAGGCTGTTTTGCATCGTGCCATTTGGTGTATAATAAAATAGATTTCGGAGCCAGTTTTAATTGGTCATCGTCTGCTGCGCAAATGAACAATGGTAACTTTTGCTCAGGAACTTGATAACCTAAAACGGCATCGCTCGGACCGCTATAGATGGAAGCGGCAAAATTCGGAATAGTAGAAGCATCGTCGCTGTGAAGCACACTTTCCAGAATCACACTTGCACCCGCAGAAAAGCCGATAACGCCTAGTTTTTCCGGATTAACATTGAGTTTTGCTGCATTTTTTCTGATGTAAGAAATGGCAGTTTTGATATCGTTTCCGGCCATCACTTTTATCGGTGCAGTTTTCGCATCAAAAGCCGGCCTGTCTTTGATGTTTTCCATCATTTCACGCGCCGGGTCTCCGGTTTTGGTTTCCAGCAAACGGTATTTTAAAACAACCGCTGTAATTCCTTTTTCCTGAAGAATTTTGGCTAAATCTCTTCCTTCTTTATTGATGGAAAGACTTTGAAATCCACCTCCGGGAGCGATTACGATTACTGTACCATTAGCTTTTGCTTTTGGTGCTTCGTAGATTTCTATGGCTGGAGCGGCAACGTTGTATACCAAATGAGTTTTGAATAAATCGGAATCCATTTCTTTTTCGGAATACGTCCAGGATTCTGAGCCTGGTGCTTTGCCTTGGTATAATGGAATTGATTTTTGAGCGTTGATGCTCGTTAAACCTGCAAGAAATAGACTTGCTATGATGAATTTTTTCATTTTGATTGATTTTAAATTTTACCACGCAAAGAGCGCAAAGTTTTTTTGATTATTAAACCGTTTTCAAGTTCGCAAAGGCGTTTCACTTAAATAAGTAATACAATCTCTTATCATAGTGTTTGTCATTCCGTAAGTATAGAATTTTATAATCATCGTTGAGATTCCTACGGAATGACAAAAATGCTGTTGAATTATTTTGTTAATTAAACCTGCGAATCTCACGCAGCCCGACTTGAGCGGAAATCCTTTTTTGCTTATACTTTAAGTTCTAGTAACCTGAAATCGTCTTGCAAAAAAGATTGGGAGCCCTTCGACTTCGCTCAGGATAAACTTCAGGCGGAAATAGCTGCCCAAATAAATACTATTTTATTTAAACAACTGCGGAACAAATTCGTTAAGATAGGTTCTCCAATTACTCCACGTGTGACCTCCTTCTGATTCTACATATTGATATTTAAAGTTCATCTTGTCGAGCTTCTGACGGTATTCTGTGACGTTTTTGTAAAGAAAATCGGTTTTTCCGATGGCAATCCAATACAGTTTGTATGAATTGGTCTGTTGGGTTTTCAGTTTTTGGTCTAAATTCTGGTAAACCGGACTTTTCTTTTCGTCTGGCGGAAGAATCGCCGGGGAAAATAAACCTACATAATCAAATGTTTTCGGTTGATTCGCAGAAATGTACAATGAATGAAAACCACCCATCGAAAGTCCGGCAATTGCCCGATTTTTAGCATCAGCTTTTGTACGGTAATTTTCTTCGGTAAAATCCATGATTTCCTTGAAATAGGTTTCCATATCCCCCGAAAAAATATCCGGCGTCCTCATATCGATTTTATAAAACCCTTTGGAAGATTCGCCCGGCGCTGCAGAATTGCTGGTGTGACCATTTGGCATTACGACAATCATCGGCTTGGCTTTTCCCTTGGCAATTAAATTATCCAAAATCTGCGATGCTCTTCCCAACGTCATCCACGCTTCTTCGTCGCCACCCATCCCGTGAAGCAAATACAAAACCGGGAATTTTTCTTTGGAGTTTTCGTATCCTGGAGGTGTGTAAATGGTTAATCTTCGGTCTTCTTTCAGTCCATCTGAATGGTACCATCTTTTGGAAACCGTTCCGTGCGGAACATTTTGAACTTTGTAATTTTCGGATTGTTTTCCGTCAATCAAAATCATACTCATCACCGACGAAACATCACGAACCTGGTACGAATTGTTCGGGTCGTTGGCTTTTACACCATCAACAACGAATGAGTAGGTATAAATATCGGGATTGAAATCATTTTTTGTGAACGACCAAACACCGTCCTTATCTTTCTGTAAATCGACGGAACCGGGTTCCATTCCTTTGGACGGAAACCAGTTTCCCTGCAGTTTTACGCTGTTTGCATTGGGAGCGAGCAAACGAAAGGTCACATTCTGACCGTTGATTTCGGGAGAAATTAAGTTTTTCTTTCCGCTGAAATCAAGGTTTTCCTGAGCAAACATTAATGAACTTAGCATTAATGAATAGATTGTGTATCTGATTTTCATATTACATTGTTTTTATTTTTTAACCACAAAAGGCACAAAAGTTTTTGATTTTGACACATTAGTCACATCAGATTTAAGTTTAAAGCTTTGGAAATATTAGAACACATTAGTTTAAAAATCTTTGATTTTTAGTTTTGTGAACTTATTTAAAATATTAATTAGCTCTTAATCTTTTGTGACTTTTGACTCCGTCGAATCTTTGATTTGTGGTTATTAATGACAGTTTTTAATTCAAAAATAAAATTCTGAGCCTGTAAAATACAGACCCAGAATTATCAATTATTTTTTATATTTCTCTGTTCTCGCATCTTTAATAACACCAGACCAGTTCATTCCGTATCCGAAATCATAGTCATGACCTTCGGAATCTTTGTGCGTTTCCATATCGTAAGGTACGTCTTCTTTTTGCTTTTCAACGGTTGCCATATTCGCAGGCATCTGAAGCGGAAGTAGTCCTGAAGGCTCATATTTTCCGGTAATGATATCCACAACCGCCTGATTGGATACATTGAAGTTCATCAGAATCGCATCAGCGTGCTTTTCAAATTCGTTGAAAACCATAGGTTTAGAAGCTGTTACAGAAACAATAACAGGCTTTCCGTTCATTGCTTTGTAAGCATTTTCAATGGCTAACAAATCGGTGAAGTTAGTCGCGGTAGAAGTTTTATTTTTGAATGTTCTGTCGTGAACATTGGGTGCAACAACCGGGTCGCCCGCTGCAATACTTTTTTCACGAGCTTCTGTTGCTGTGTACGTTTTGTATTGAAGAGAAATCGGAAGGTAACCGTTTCCGCCTTCTTTAGCATCGATGTCGCTGTAACCGCCTTCTTCACTGTGTGGACTTTTCACGAAAACCAATGCAAAATCTGCTTTTGAAGGGTCTTCGGTTACGTTGAAATGTTTTTTTACTTTCTCGATATCAACGGGATATTCTAGAGACGGAGCTGTATACACTCCCCACCAGTTGAACGTTGCAGGAGAATATCTCTTCGGAATGTAAACCGTTTTTCTTTCTTTGATTGGAAGAATATTGGCTTTGTTTTTCAACAATACGATAGATTTTACCTGAGCTTCGTAACCAGCTTTCATAAATTCAGGATTACCAACGATTTTTTTGGTTTCTTCTACGTTGACATAAGGGTTTTCAAACAATCCGGTTCTAAAGAAATTTCTCAGCAAACGAACCGCTGACTGCTCGAACTTCGCACGATACGCTTTTTCGCCGTGTTCTTTTACGCCCATCTGATAGGCTTCCAGAACAGGCCCTTTGTCGTTGTTTCCTCCGAACTGGTCAACACCAGCTTCCAATACTTTATAATGACGTTCAGCGATGGATAATTTTTCAGCACCCCAAGGTTTTCCGGCAAATCCGCCCGGCGTTTTTGGTTCGTCAGCTGTAATCAACCAGTCGGTACAAACTACACCGTCATATTTATATTTTCCACGAAGTAAATCTGTGATTAAATATTTGCTGTAACCATTTCCAACATTTTCGCCGTTCTTAGTATCCTGATTAAAGCTAATTGTATAGTACGGCATCACCGCAGCAGCTTCTCTGGTTCCTCCAGCTAGTTTGAAAGCACCTTCTGTAAAAGGTTTTACGTGATTCTGGAAATTATTTCCCGGATAAACCGCAAATTTCCCCATCGCCCAGTGACCGTCGCGACCACCTTCTTCAGGTCCGCCTCCCGGCCAGTGTTTTACCATTGCATTTACACTTTTGTTTCCCCAACCGTTTTTGCTCCCGGTTGTTGTCTGGAAACCGTCAATATAGCCTCTGGCCATGTCTGCTGTCAATTCTGGACTTTCAGAGAAAACATAAGCAATTCTGTACCAGCGAGGTTCTGTTCCTAAGTCGATTTGAGGTGACAATGCGGTTGAAATTCCTAATGCTCTGTATTCCTGAGCGGCAATATTCCCGAATTTTTTAACCAATTCCGGGTCGAATGTTGCGCCCATTGCCAAACCATCCGGCCAAAGAGAAATCTGTCCGCCGGCTCCTTCATTAAATTCGGCTGTTACCGTTGCGGAATGTCTCGGGTCTGTACTGTTGTTCGCAGGAATTCCCAATCCCAAACCTTCGATGTAAGCTTGAATATTGTTACTCCATTGTGCTGCAATTGCAGGAGATTCAACCGTTGTTACTAAAACGTGACGAAGGTTGTCTTCCTTTAAAAATTTCTTTTGCTGGTCTGTTAAATCAGAGGCTTTTGCGCCGCTTTCTTTATAAAATTTGCCGTTATATTTTCCTGCTCTTATGCCATCCGGAGGCGCCGGAACCGATTGATGACCGCTATATAACATCAGACCTGCAATCTGCTCGATCGTCATTTTTGAAGCTAAATCTTTTGCTCTTTCGTCAACAGGAAGTCTCCAGTCTTCGTATTTATCGAGTTTTCCGTTTTTGTTTAAATCCTTGAATTTATTTCCGCCAATCGTCAGAATTTTCACCCCTGAATCTGCTGAATATCCTAAAACAGGACCTTTAGAATTCGTAACTGTCTGAATATTTTGTGCAAATGCTGTTATTCCTAAAAATAATGCAGCAACATTTAAAACTGTTCTTTTCATTGTTTACATTTTAGAAATTAAAGCTTACTGATAACTGACCTGTCAACGGCATAATGTACGTTCCAGTCAACAATTTTCCATAATATGGACTAGCATCGGTAATCAGTTCGGCACCGTTGATGGTTCCGCTGGCTCCTCTTTGGTTCAGGAAGTTGATGACTGTTGCACCAATATTGATATTTTTGTTAACTGTATAACTTACCCCTCCGAATGTTTCCCATCTTGGAGCGAAGTATAAGGCATTCGTAAGGTTCGCATATTGTTTTGAGAAATACCTGAAACTTGCCCAGAACCTCCATTTGTCGACAGAATAGCTTGGATCGATTTCCATCAACACTTTAGCAACACCTAAGACATTGTTGTCACTGTACTTATAGTCTTTTCCGAAGGCATTGAAATTAAATTTCTTATAAACCGGATTTTGGAACGTCACGAGATAATGTAAATTAAATCCTTTGAATGGTTTTAAAACAAAATCCGTCGTCCAGCCCAAAGTCTGAATATCGTAATAAACCGTTGTAGTCTGCGCCTGAGAACTGTTGGCAGGATTTACAAGGTTGTACCGGTTAAGGTTGTTGTTCTTTTTAAGATAAGTCGCCTGAGAAATAAATTGAATCCAGTTTGTATTCCAGAAAACTCCGAATGCACCCAACGGGCTTTTAATTTTATTAGTGTTCGGTTCAAAAGCCTGAGAGTAACTTTCCAGTCTTCTGTTTTCTTCAGTATACAAGAAGTTGGCTAAAATTCCGAAGTTTTTGGTAATGTTATAAGTCGCGTTTAAACTTCCCGCAATCTGGAAGAAACTTTGACTGATATGGTCAAACTGAGCTGGATCTGTAAAGCTGAAACCAATGGTTCTTGGCGTCAGAGAATATTCTCCGTCAAGGATGTGGTTTCTCAAATGTAAACCATAACTCAGATTAAAGTTGTCGGTAACTTTCCATTCATCTGTACCATACAGTGAAAGTTTGTTTTCTGTTCCGCTGTGATATTCTCCACCCGCATTGTAGTTGTAGAATCCGTCTGCATCAGTATTTGGACCAATCAGTCTCTGAGGCTGTGATTCAACAGTTTGGAAGAAGAAAGTACGGTCGGATGTAAATTTATCAACATGATAATATTGTTCCAATAATCCGAATGTCACATTATGATTTCCAAGCTGTTTATTTAAAGAAAAACGACCGGCAACACTAGTAATCGGGGTTTCCGGAGTGTACATCCCCAGAATAGTTCCTACCTGTCCGGAATAAGGTTGACCGTTAGAAGCCAGTGTATATCCTGCTGAAGAATCTGCATTAAAAATACTTAAAGGAATCATATTGGACATTTTTACTTTAGAAAAATGTGCTCTTGTTGAGAATTTAAAATTCCAACCATTGTCTAAAAGATAATTACCGAAAATATCGATATTATGCGATTTTGACCTGTTATCATTTCCGCTCATTGAGCGCCACGAATACTCACCGGTGAGAATATCTTTGACTTTCATCAGTCCGTCTCTCACCACATAAGAATCTCTACCGATTTTAAAATTATCCAGCTCGGTTACTTTACCCTCTGCTCCGTATTGGAAAACGGCATAATTGGTGATGCTGTAAGAATCTGCATATTTGTATAAAACGGAGATTTTTCCCTTGTCATTGTTGAAATATTTGGTAATGCCTGCTCTGAAAATTTTGGTTTCATCGGCATTTCTTGCAAAGCCTAATTTGTAGGTACTCGGGTCAAAGTTGGCAAAAGCACCTACTGTATAAGTCCAGCCGTTTTTAGAAATCGGTCCTGAAGCGTTTACGTCACCTTGCAACCAACCGAAAGTACTTGTTGTAAGCTTTCCTTTTAATTTGAAATCTTTAGTTCCCGTTTGAGAATAAGAATTTACTGCAAAACCAAGGTCACCCATTGTGTTGGCTAATTGGTCCATTTTCAAAAGTCCTGTTTTTTCCAGGCCTACACTTTGTCTCCATGTTTTGTTTGGAAGTTCAGGCCAGAAAAAATAAACTACAGGAAGATCATTCTCAAGAATCGTTATTCCGCCTACTGTGGAAGGTAAACCGATATTTACATCTCTTGGGCTTGTATTGTTTGCTGCATTCAGCATTACATTTCTGTTATTGTCTTCTTTGGAAGTGGCTACTGTTTTTACCCCTTCTTCATTTTTTACTGCTGCTTTCACTGCAGTTTTTACAGAAGCACTGTCGGTTTCCTGACCAAAAGCTGTTGCGAAGGAAAGCATCAGTCCCAATGCCGAAATTTTAAGAGTTGATTTTCTCATTGCTTAGTTGTCTAAATTCTATATAGTTGTTATCGTACATGTTTAAAGGCATAGTTCATCCTGCATCCAAAAAATGTATGGATGAAACTTTATTTCAGCACCGGGATTGTTTTTTGCCGGTTTTCCTCAGCATCAGATTCTTCGAAATGTATCAGCACCATTTTTTACTGATATATTTCGATTCGGTTAGGAAAACATTACTATTTTTCCATTAATTTATATACTCCGGGTGGGGTATATATCAAAGTAATTTCGTTCAGCGTAGTGTTTATATTCATTGCTTCATTATGAATCATTACAATACTACATTCTTTCTTCCAATTATGCAAAAAAATGTTAATAAAAATTTAATATTGTAATTAAATTGCTGTATGTCAGATTATTATTTTAAAATTATTTTATAGAAATTCATTGTTTCTATACGAAACAATGATTAGATTTAACCAAAATTTTCCCCAAAAAGTACTTCAGTTTGCCAATTTTCTACTTATATAAGATTTTTATTAAATTTGTTTACTAAATTTTCCAAATTCTCTAATGGACTCCAGACAACAAATTTTAAATAGATCTAATGAGCTTAAAGAGGTTTTTTTACCTCATCTTTCCGCAGATCCTGTCATTTTCGGATTTGATCAGAACGAATTGAAAGTTCTGCTTCTCAAAATGAACTATCGTAAACAATGGCTTTTACCAGGCGGATACGTTAGAAAGGATGAGGATCTCGATGAAGCTGTGGTAAGGATATTAAAGGAAAGAGCAGGTATTACTGATGTGTATCTGGAGGAATTTGGAGTGTTCGGTAAAAAGAACAGAAGTGAGTTTTATTTTGAAGATTTTGATGAAACGCTCTTTCATAAGCAGAGATTTGTTACGATAGGGTATTATGCACTATATAACCCAGACAGATTTAATCTGATAGCGGATGAATTTAGTGAAACCTGCGAATGGATTTATCTGAGTAAGCTTCCGGAGATTGTACTGGCCATGGACCACAGAGATATTATTGAGAAGGCTTTATTAACATTAAGAGAAAAAATTTCGCATAAACCTATAGGATACAACCTGTTGCCCGAAAAATTCACCCTTTCGGAACTTCAGAAATTGTATGAAGTTATTCTCGGAAAAGAGCTTAACAGAGGTAATTTTTACAGGAAAATCAAAAATCTTGGGATTTTGAAAAAACTTGACGAACAGAGAAAGGGTGGTGCGCACAAAGCTCCTGATCTGTATTCTTTTGATGAGGAAAATTATCTTAAAGCGCTTGAAAACGGATTAAGCAGCTGGTAATCCATGAAAATAAGTGCAGGAATTCTATTGTTTAAGAGAAAAGAAGGAAAATTCTTTTATTTTCTTGTACATCCCGGCGGACCTTTCTGGAAAAATAAAGACTTGGGAGCCTGGTCGATACCAAAAGGAGAAGCTTCTGAAGACGAAAATTTGTTGGAACGCGCCAAGACAGAATTCGAAGAAGAAACAGGAAAAACAATTGACGGAGATTTTACTGAATTAAATTCCATTACTCAAAAGGCAGGTAAAAAAGTCTTTGCATGGGCTGTGGAAGGAAATGTTGAAACTTCTGACATGAGCAGCAATATGATAACCATAGACTGGCCACCAAAATCCGGCAGAAAGATGGAAATTCCGGAGGTAGATTGTTGGGAATGGTTTTCTTCCGATGAAGCAAAGCAAAAAATAAATCCTGCACAGAGAGGATTTATTTTACAGCTTGAAGAAATTTTTTCAATGAAATAAAACTATTCGTTGCTATTTTCTTTTTTGAAGCTTACTACTTCATAATTCCCGTCAGAGCAATATTTTTTACAGCTTTCATCGTTAAATGATTCCGGAGACTTCAGGAAATCTTCAATAAATTTTGCACTTTCATCTGTGTTGGAAGGGGTGATGACTACATGAAAAAGATTTAACACCGATTCATCAGCATTTTTCAGTGATTCTTTTTTATGTTCTTTAGCTTCTTTGAAATTCATATTACTATTTTTAATTTTTTGGCTAATGAATAAATTATGCCATCCCGGTTATTTTTGTATAATAATTAAACCTTTATGGTATTCCTATAAAATTATTTTAGTTTCTGTGGCGTGATTTTAGATAAGTGTAATTTATTAAACTCAAATTACATGCTGATGAAACGGTTTAAAAGAATAATTCTAAAGATTCTGAAGTGGGTGGGTATTTCAATAACATCCATTCTTTTTTTAATGTTTATTATCCCCATTCTGTTTCCGGGAACGATTTCGGAGCAGGTAAAAATATTTGCCAATCAACATCTTGCAGGAAAGCTGGATTACAGAAAAACACATCTTACGTTTTTCAGGCATTTCCCGTCGCTTACTGTTTCTGTAGATGATTTTTTACTGAAAGGTTCAAAGCCTTTCCAGAACGATACTTTATTGGCGGCAAGGGAAGTGGCGGTAGGAATCAATCTTAAAAATTTAATATTTGACCGTGAAGTAAAGATCGATGAAATCTACGTTACCAATGCCTATGGAAATGTTTTTGTCAACAGTAAGGGAGAGGCAAATTACAATGTCTATGTTTCCAAGCCCTCCAAAAAGCCTAAGGATACGACCGGTTCAGGAACTTCTATAAAACTTGATCTTATTAAACTTAAGAACTGGAATATTACATACAGAGATCATTCTGCAAAAATTCTGGTAGATGCCAAAGGCCTTAATTATACTGGAAGGGGCGGACTTAGTGAAGATATTTTCGATCTGGAAACCAATCTGGATATTAATAAAATTGATTTTAGTCTTAACAGGATTTATTATGCAAAACAGAAAACGGTACATGCTGACCTTATAACAAGAATCAACACCAATGCATTGACTTTTGTTTTAAGGAAAAATGAATTAAGAATCAACGATCTGCCGCTGAAATTTACAGGCTTCTTGAGTATTCTGAAAGACGGATATAACCTGGATATCAATGCTGCTTCAGAAAAAACGACCATTCGTGATATGATCTCCATTCTTCCGCCACAGTATCTTGATTGGGCAAAAGATACCAAAATTGAAGGGAATAGTGATCTTTTTTTCAATCTGAAAGGCCGATTTAGTGAACAACAGAATCTTAAGCCAAGACTTAAAGCAAGATTACTGGTATCAGACGGTTTTGTTTCCAATGGAAAAGCACCGGTCCCGATGAACAACCTTAATATGGACCTTAATGTAGATCTGCCTTCACTTGATACCAATCAGCTGGCGATTGATCTTAAAAATTTAGGTTTTGATCTTGGACCGAACAACAGCTTTAAAGCCGTAGTTAAAACAAAAGGTTTAAACGAAATGCCGGTAAATGCTGATATAAAGGGCGCTGTTGATCTTCAAACTCTTGATCAGGCATTAGGACTGAAGGATATCGATGTTCGCGGTTTAATGAATACCAATATTAAAGCGAATGGAATTTTCAGTCTTGATAAAAAATTATTTCCAAAGACAAATGGTTACCTGAATCTCAAAAATGGATGGCTTAAAACAAAATATTATCCGAATCCTATTCAGAATATCAATATTGTAGCGAATATCATCAATACAGACGGAACATTTAAAAGTCTTGGTGTGAAGCTCAATCCTTTCAAGTTTGATTTCGAAGGTAATCCTGTATTTGTGAATGCAGACCTTCAGAATTTTGAAGATGTTTTGTATAAAGTAAGGGCAAAAGGGGTTTTAAATGTTGGAAGAATCTATCGTGTTTTTGCCAGAAAAGGTTTTGATGTCAGCGGACTAATAATGGCGGATCTTTCGTTAAACGGAAGACAAAGCTATGCTACGACAGGCCAGTACAGCAAGCTGGACAATAAAGGAACTTTAATTTTAAAAAATATAAAGGCGACCACCGAATTTTTACCCAAATCATTCTTTATCAAAGAAGGGAACTTCCGTTTTGAAAATGAAAAAATGTGGTTTACTAAGTTTCTTGCTACCTATGGAAAATCTGATTTTGCATTAAATGGTTATCTTTTAAATACAATTAATTATTTTATTGAAAGAAAAGGGACGCTCCACGGGAAATTCACGTTGAATTCCAATTATGTTCTTGTTGATGAATTCATGGCTTTAAAAAATGGAGATAATTCAAAAAAATCAATTGACGTAGAATATGCCAAAGTAGAAAATCCAAAAAGCAGTGGGGTAGTAATCATTCCAAAAAACCTGGATGTTTCCCTGCAAACCAATATTAGGAAAGTAGAGTTTAAAGGATTAGGCTTAAACCATCTTAAAGGTCAGGCTTCTGTAGATAAAGGTCAGGTTTATCTTAAAAATACATCGTTTGACATTATCGGAAGTAAGATGAATATTGATGCACGATATCAGGATGAATCTCCGCTTACAGCTAACTATGATATTGCGCTGAAGGTATTGGATTTTGATGTTCAGCGGGCTTATAAGGAAATTGATATGGTGAGGGAAATGGCAACTGCCGCCAAAAATGTGAAAGGAATTGTATCCATTGATTATAAATTAAAAGGAGACTTTGACAAAAATATGAAGCCTATTTATCCATCGCTTGAGGGTGGGGGTATTGTCAATCTTCGGGATGTTGAAGTTAAAAATTTAAAAATGCTTTCTGCAGTTGGAGATAATATCGGTGCAAAAGCATTCAATAATCCGGATATGAAAGGTGTGAATATTGAAACCCATATTAAAAATAATCTTATTCATGTGGATAAATTCACCTTCAAAGTTTCCATTCTAAGGCCAAGCATTAGCGGAACAACAAGTTTCAACGGACTGCTTGATCTTAGGGTCAGAATTGGAATTCTTCCGGGTGGCATCATTGGATTTCCGATTGTGGTGACCGGAACACATGAAAATCCAAAGATTAAAATTTTCAGTAAAAAAGGTCAGGGCATTCTGGATGCAGCCTACAACAGGAAACTTAATAAAGTTATCCGAGAGGAACGAAGAGCCGAAAGAAAAACGAAAAGGCAACAGCGTAAAGAAAAAGAAGCGCAGGAACAGCGGGCAAAAAATGCTGAAAAGCAGATTACTAAAGATTTAAAGGAAAAATAAAATGAGCCAGTTAAGTCTATTCGGTTCAGATGAATATTATGAGTTTCCGGAAGAACTTTTAGAGTATACCGATCAGTTTTTAACAGATGAGGAAGCAACAGAACTGCAGGAAAATCTGATGCTTTCAACACCCTGGAAGCAGAATACACAGAAAATGTACGACAAAACGGTACTGACTCCACGTTTAACGGCATGGTACGGCGACAGCAATAAAATGTATCATTTGGGAAACAATGATTTTACTGTCAATGAATGGTCACCGGAATTATTTACTTTAAAAGAAAAGATTGAAAAATACTCAGGTTATACATTTAATTCTGTTCTTCTCAATTTGTATCGCGATGGAAATGATTCAGTGGCGTGGCATCGTGATAAGGAAAGTGAACTTGGAAATCGTCCTGTCATTGCTTCCGTAAGTTTGGGGCAGGTAAGAAATTTCGATTTCAGAAAAGTTGATAACCACCAAAAGAAATACAGCATTGCTTTAAATCATGGTTCATTGTTAATCATGAAAGGTGATCTGCAGATGCATTGGGAACACCGGATTGCCAAATCATCCCGGAAAATGAAGCCGAGAATCAATCTGACGTTCAGGTTAATCCGTGAGATTAATTGATAAATAGTAATAATTATTTATTTAATACCATAAAATATAAAATAAAATATTCTTTAACATAATTTGGCAAAGAAATTGTCTATTGATAACCAAAGTATTAAAAACATCAGCTATGAATATTTCTTATTACGATTTTAAAAATATGCCTAATCAGGATCAATTCAGTTTAGTGATGAATGAAGGACGCGTCATGAATGAGAGAACCGTTAATACACTACGATATGTTCTTTATGAAATTTCACATTTTACAGTTGAAATGATTTACAATATTCAGAAAGATAAAATTGAAGGAATCAATGTTTTTCAAAATAAAGGAGCGTACGCTATCTAAACAACACAACAGATCGGTATAAATAGGAGCAGTTTTTTTTAAGCTGCTCTTTTTTTGTTGAATGTAAACAAATTTATAGAGAAAAATTAAATTTTCGATTTAAAATGAATGACATTTAACAGAAAACAGTAGCATATTGAATGTTTAAAATACAATTTTTAACACATCAACAACAGATTCTTTCTAAAAACAAAAAATCCTCAGAAAACTGAGGATAAAAACTAATAACCATGAAAACTCAAATTAAACATGAGTATTAATTAGTATTAAAATATTATGCCATAAAATCTAATGGTAGAATATTTTTAATAGTATTTATGATATTTTAAGAAAAAATAATAATCTTCATTCTTGGCACAGTTTATTCTTTATCCAAACTAAAAATAAATTATGGCACATAGAAATTTTAGAAAAGAAGATTTTGTAAAGGATGAAGGTTCTAAACAATATCAGGTTGAATTCCGGAAAGGAAATATTGGTATAGGTTCTGACTTAATTGTTGAAAGAGAAAATGACAATGGCGAATATGAAACACTTCAGGCTGAAATCAGAAGACATGACGACAGCATTTTTGTATGCTGGAGTGAGCCATTCAACGGAAGAGTAATTTTTGATGAATAAACTGTAAAACCCGAATAATCTTCGGGTTTTATTTTGCCATATAAATTCGCTTATGGCATAATAATAGGTTCGTTATAGATAACTAACCAAAACCAATTGCAAAATGAAATCCAATAATGAAATTCAACAAAGCCTTAGAGGAAAAACAGTAGTGATCACCGGAGGAAGCAGTGGAGTAGGAAGAGCTGCTGCCGAAGCGTTTGCCCTGGAAGGCTGCAATATAGTAGTCGCCGCAAGAGGGAAAGAAGCGCTGGATGAAACGGTAGATTTATGCCGAGATCTGGGCGTTGCCGCACTGGCGGTACCAACTGATGTATCAATCGCTGCAGATGTTCAGAACCTGGCGAATAAAGCATTACAATTCAATGGCAGAATCGATATTTGGATCAATAATGCAGGGGTAATGGCAAGTGGAAAGTTTGAGGAAATCCCGATGGATGTAAACGAGCAGGTCATTAAAACCAATCTTTTCGGCTACATGCATGGTGCTTACAGTGTTTTGCCGATTTTTAAAAGACAGGAGGAAGGGGTGCTGATTAACAATGTTTCGATAGGCGGATTCATGCCGGCTCCTTACAGCGCAGTCTATTCTGCCACAAAATTTGGAATCCGTGGGATGATGGAATGTCTTCATGGTGAAATTTCAGATTTCCCTAATGTCTATATCTGTAATCTTTACCCACAAATACAACGATCCACCGGAAATATGCATTCGGCGAAGTTTTCCGGTCTGGATTTTAAAATTCCGCCTTTTGCTGCGGATCCCAGAGATACAGCTGCGAAATTTGTCGAACTGGCAAAAAATCCTCAAAAAGACATGTTTCCGGATGTTACTTCAAAACTCTTAACAGGAATGTACAGGTTATTTCCAAAACCTGTTATTAATACCGCTTCAGCCGGAATGAGACTAATGATGAAATTAAAAAATGCTCCTTCAGACTCAGGAAATGTTTTAGAACCTTCAACTCAGCCACACAAAATTTATGGGGAAACGATGTTGCCTGTTCCGTCAAAAAAGACAAGATTAGCAGTACTGGCCGGACTAGGATTGGGACTTGCTTACATGTTTCTTAAAGTAAAATCTTCCGGAAGTGAAGAATAAAGATTAAATATTACAAGAGATTTATAAATAGCATACAGGGAAATTTCCGGGCAAATCGAAGATTTGCCCGGAAACTTTTTTATGTAAAATGATTTTAAACATTTATGAATAAATTAGCTGTTATTGTATGCATAATTAATTTTAAACTTATACTTTTGTGCCAGTGAATAGTTGATGGGAATTTAGAGGTAAAAAATTATTTTAATCAATATAAAAATGATCAAAAAGCCTTTGCACAATTTCCATATTCCCGTTATGGGATTGGCTTATACGATAGACAGTCCTATCCGTGTAGCGCAATACGGTATTTCATCCGTAGTTTCTATAATCGATGATGAGATTATAGAGAAAATGAAAAATTTTTACAGTACAAAATTCAACCTGAATTACACAAGTATTTCCACCAGGGTGGAAGACTACCGTGCAAAAAGGATCACCGCATATCTTGACATGCTGGATGATATCGTTAATGAAAAGTTCGAAGCCTTTAAAGAAGAGATTTCAAAGAACAAAACAGCACTGATGAATTTTGTGGAAATGCTTCCCGGTACCTCAGAAGTAAAAACCGGATTACAGAATTTCCTTACCCAAAAAGAGGGTATTACTTTATCTATTAAAGGCTTTATCGAAAAACACCTTTCTCCCGGAAATATTGACGTCAATATTATGACTAAGGTAGATAAGGACAATTTTAAAAATCATCAGCAATTGCCCGTCATATACAATGATGCGCATGCTTCGTTACGTGGTTTTGCCAAAAGCAGATTGTCGTCTTCCATGGTTCTTTCTGCAGGAATGAATCCCCGGTTGTACAGTTATATAGAAGAATTTGACGATTTTTATCCGGATGAAAACGGAAATATTAAAAAGAAAATTATCCTAAAGGTCAGTGATTTCCGTTCGGCGATGATTCAGGGGAATTTTTTGGCTAAAAAGGGACTTTGGGTTTCAGAATACAGAATTGAATCCGGACTAAACTGTGGCGGACACGCTTTTGCGACCGAAGGCTTATTGCTGGGCCCAATTCTCGAAGAATTTAAACATAAAAAACATGAGCTTGTTGAATCTTCGCATCTACTGATGATTAAAGCATTGGAACAGAAGGGAAAATGTACGGTTACAAAGCCATTGGATATGAAAATAACCGTGCAGGGTGGAGTAGGAACAGCCGAAGAGCATGAATTTCTTCTTAATACTTATCATGTTGACAGTGTCGGTTGGGGATCGCCTTTCCTGCTCGTTCCGGAAGCTACATCTGTAGATCAGGAGACACGAAAACTTCTTTTGGAATCGAAAGAAAAAGATTTTTATATCAGTCATCTCTCACCGCTTGGAGTACCTTTTAATACGGTTAAAGGATCGTCCAATGAAATGATCAGGCATCAGAAACAAGCTAAAAACCGTTTTGGTAGTTCCTGCCCGAAAAAACTGCTGGCATTAAGCAAAGAATATTCACCGGAAGGAATTTGTACTGCCTCAAAAAAATATCAGGATCTAAAGTTGGAGGAACTTAGAGCTGAAAAAAATACAATTTCACCTGAAGCTTATTCTAAGAAAAAAGAAAAGATCACTGAAAAAGCCTGCCTTTGTGTAGGACTTGTAAATTCAGCATATCTCGAAAACGGACTGGAAATAAAAGGTGAAAAACAAGGTGTTGTAATCTGCCCCGGACCAAACCTGGCGTATTTTGATAAGGAAATTTCACTTTCTGAAATGGTAAAGCATATTTACGGGAAAGCCAATGTTATTTCACACAAAAGCAGACCTAATATTTTTATTAATGAATTGAAAATGTATATAGATTATCTTAAAAATGAGATTGAAGAATGGCGTGGAAATTTCACTACAGGCCAGATAAAAAAATGGAAAGTTTTTAAGGAAAATCTTTTACAAGGGATCGACTATTATGAAAATTTACTGCAAAAAACGGATTTTTTCAAAAAAGATCTCAATATCAAATGTCATTTACAGCACAGTAAAATTTTGATTTCCAAGATCGAAATTCCTGAAAAATAAGATCAAACAACCTTCAATAATTTTGAAGGTTGTTTTTTTTTATCACTCTATGCAAATTTATTTTTCGCTTGTTCATTTACAGGAGTGAAAAAATTAATCAGATTCCCATCCGGATCCCGGAACAATAATGATCTGTTACCCCAAGGCATTGTGGTCGGTTTTTGAACAATTTCATGGGTTAAATCTTTAATCCTTTCATAATCATCGTCTACATTTTCTACGAGAAATTCTATGATTACACTTCTGTTAGCAGCAGGCTCGGCGGTTCCTTCTCCAAAAAAAGCTAAGGTTCGGTTACTTCCAATGGCCAGAGTAAAAGAATTTGATAGTATTTCTGCAAAGTCATCTGTTGACCATTTGGCTGTCGCTTCTGTCGCCTGTTCATAGAATTTTACCAATCTTTTAATGTCGGAAGTAATTATTCTTAATGATACTAAATTTGTCTTGTTCATTTTTTGTTATATTATTAATACAAAGGTAAAATGGAGTTGCGACAACAGTATGTCAGGAATAATTAAATTTTACAATCCGTTTTCTAAAACCCTAAGCAGTTCAGTCTGCTGCATAACATCATTTTTACTGCTGATTACGTTATAATTAGCCTGTAGCCAGTTGTTTCTTACCAGGAAAAAAGTGTAGGCATCCATCAGTCCCTCCTTATATTTTTCTTCAGATTTTTGGAATGATAACTTTTGATTTTCGAAGTTGGCTGAAAGCAGGTTGTATTTTTCCTGGGCATTCAAAAATTGTGCTTTAATGGAATTGATACTTTTTGTTAAATCATTAATAATAATGTCTTTATCATAATTGGAATTAATGACATTCAGTTTGGCGATCTCTACATTATTCTTTACCTGTAATTTGTTGAAAACCGGAATATTGAGCCCAAAAGATAATTGTTGATTTTTATTAAGTTTTATCTGTTCTGAAAAATCAGCAGCGGGTTGTCCTAAAATTTTATTGTAAAAGCTTGACCAGGTATAAGAACCGTTCAGGGTCGGCAGATATGCTGATCTTGCAATATCTACATTTTTCTGTTGTGCCTGAATTTCCTTTAAAACAGACTGATAAGCCGGATTTTTTTCTAAAAGGTTCTGAACAAAATTGCGGTCATTAAAATTTGAATCAATAAGATGCTCTTCAGTCATGGTAAAATCAAGCGTGTCTTTTGTAATCGCTAGTGCATTCAGCAGATTGATTTTTGAAAGGTCCCTGGAATTCTTAGCTGTCACCCATTGTTCCTGCATTGTTCCAAGGTTGGCTTTGATATCATAAATATCACTTTTCGGACGATTTCCTATTTCGACCTCCTTTTCAGTACGTTTGATCTGGTCTTCAATTCCAGAAAGCTGAGTTTCCAAAACCTCCAGCCAGCTTTTACTGTTCTGATAGGCGAAAAACATCATAATCACATTCATTTTAACCTCATTCTGAGCCAGCTTCATTTTGTAAACCGAGCTTTCCTTGTTAATTTTAGAAAGAGAAATGGTAAGGTAATTTCTCCAGTTCATCAGTTCCCAGTTGGCTTGTGCATAGATCTGGTCATATTGTGTATTAATAGCCTCTCTCTGGTTAGTATTCTGATTAATAGAAGATCCGAAGCCATAATTATGACTTACTCCGGCATTTACAGACGGAAGCAGCATTCCTTTGGCAGCAGAAATTTCTCTTTCATTTTTGCGGACATTCACCGTTGATTTCATTACTGAAGGGTGATTAGCGGCAGCATAATCCAGGCATTGTTTCAGCGTCCAGCTTTCCTGGGCTGAAAGAAAATTGATAAATAATATGAAGAATAGTTTTTTCATTGTTTTATACGGTTGGATGAGGAATGCTGGAAGATGGAAGTTTGATTGTCGTTTATAAAAAACTTTCTGCTTTCATCATCCAGCTTTATTCATATTTTAGGTATTTCACAAGATTGATTTTTGTAGCGCGGTATGCTTTGAAGCTAACGACTATGAACGTCAGAATTAATAATAAAACCAGACTCAAAACATATGGCCAGACTGGCATGTCAATTCTGTAAGCGAAATCTTTCAACCACTCATTCATTGCATAGTAACCGAATGGAATACTGATAAAAACGGCAAGGACACAAATCAACAGAAATCTTTTGGTTAAGTCCCAGACAATTGTTTTCTCGTCTGCACCCAACGTTTTTTTGATGGCGACATCTTTTAATTTCTGTTCAATTAATAATGATGATAAAGCAAATAACCCTAACAATGCGATCACAAGAACGACAATATTCAGAATTGTGAAAAGTGTTTGTTGTTTCTGAAATTTTTCAAATGTTTTGGCAAATTGCTTATCTACAAATTCAAAATCATAAGGATAGCCGGGTTCCGCTTTTGTGGTCCAGAATTCTTTGATGCGTTCCAACGTTCCGTTGATGTCATTTTCAGAAACTTTGATCTGTAGATTGTTCATATTATTCTTCACCCAGTTTCTGTCATAGTTGAAGTAAACAATCGGCTCCACAGGCTGGTTTACACCGCTGTAATTGACATCTTTTACCACGCCAAGAATTTTATATTTTTTCTTACCATCCCAACCGGTGAAAAATTCTTTTCCCAAAGCTGTGTTCGGATTGTATCCCAATTTACCGGCAAAAGTTTCGTTGACCACAGCACCATTAATGGTGTCGGAAGCTTTCTTCCAATCCAAATCCCTTCCGGAAACAAATTTCACTTTATAGAATTTCAGAAAATTCTCATCAATACCGCCAAGCATTGTCTGAGCTGTTTTGGTCGTATCTGTAGACAATTTTACAATTGAGGCATTGGCAGTTCCATTTCCTATCGAATTAACAGAACCTGTAATGTCCTTTACTCCGGGAATCCTTGCCAGTTCCGCTTTCAGTCTTTTATATTTATTGACATTGAAATTATTTTCCCAGCTTCCTTTTTTGAAATTAATCTGAATTGCCTGGTCGCCTTTGAACCCCAAATCCTTATTCATCATATAGCCGACCTGAGCATGGATTATCAATGAGCAGATGATGAAAAATGATGAGATGATCAATTGCAAGGTCAGGATAGAATTTCTTAACCAAATTCCGTTTTTGCTTCTAGCGAAATTACCTTTCAGTGTATTGATCGGCTTGAAATTCGACAGATAAAGTGCCGGAATCAATCCTGAAATCAATGAAAAGACTATCAGTAATAATCCTGTGTAAATAAAGAGATTCGGATCAATTAGCTTAATATCTTTGCTTAGGAATTTGTTGTAAGAAGGCAGGAGCAGCTCCACCATTGCAAAAGCAACTACATAAGCTACCAGACAAATCATAAAAGTCTCAAGCAAAAACTGTAAAACCAAAGCTGTTTTTGAACTTCCCACTACTTTTCTTACACCAACCTCTTTCGCCCTTTGAGAGGCTTGAGCGGTCTTAAGATTAATTAAATTGATTCCCGACAAGGCTAAAATCAAAACAGATAATCCCAGCAGAATCATAATCGATTTTTTGTCGCCTTTGCTGATGCCGTCACTTCTGGCATCCAGTTTCATCTTGCTGACTGGCGTCAGATAGACCGCTGTCTGCTTTTTATCATCTGTCTTATAACCAAATTCTTTGGCTGAAATTTTGTCCTGTTCCTGCATCTGTTTTGACAATTTATGTTCCAGCACTTGGATGTCCGTTCCAGGTTTAACCTTGAAAAAACCATTGTAACTATAGCTCGTCCACTGGTCTTTAGACTGCTCCAGATAAGGATTTCTGTAAATAAAGCCCGGCTTGAAAACAGTGTTGCCTTCCGGAAGTTTATAAATCGCTGTGACTACATAATTCTTTTCATTCGAATCATTTTTAATGGATTTTCCAATAGCATTGAGATAATCATCTCCGAAAAGCAGGCGCGCTGTTTCCAATGACAAGGCTATTTTTCCATCGTCCGACAAAGCATTTTGAAAATTTCCTGCCACCTTTTCGAAAGTGAAGAATCTGAAAAAAGAATCTACCGATGCAGTTCCCGAAGTATAGGCTGAATTCCCGCCAAAGCTGAGTTTCTGCTTTCCCCAATCATTGAGAATCGTAGCATCTTCAATCTCGGAAAATTTTTCTTTCGAGACAAAAATTTCCGGATAGCTGGAGCTGGATATTATTCCAAAGGCAGCATTGCCGTTTTCTACGAAATAGATATTCTCCTTGTCCGGAATCCATTGTTCATAAGATTTTTCGTCCTGCCAATGGATAAATATCAACAGGAAAACACACAGCCCGACACTCAGCCCCAACACATTGATGATGGTGGAAAGCCAGTTTTTTCTGTAATTGATGAATGCTATTTTGAGCCAGTTTTTTAACATAATTGTAGTTTTTTAGGTTGGAAGATGGATGAGGGAAGGTGGATGTTAATTATTGTACGGAAAAACTTCTAGCTTCCATCTTTTAGCTTCCATCTTATTCGTATTTCAAATATTTCACAAGCTTCCATAGGTTTAACCTGCGGCTATTTATATTGAACCCTTCGGGTTCGTTTATTCATATTTTAAATATTTCACAAGATTTACTTTTGTCGCTTGGTACGCTTTGATGCTTACCACAGCAAATGTCAGAATCAATAATAAAATCAAACTTAGTACGAATGGAAAAACTGGCATATCAATTCGGTAGGCAAAATCCTTCAGCCACTCATTCATTAGGTAATAACTGATTGGAATACTGATTAAAACGGCAATCAGTGTAATCCATAGAAACTGTTTAGTCAGTCCGATAATCAGGGTTTTGTCTGATGCGCCCAACGTTTTTCTGATGGCAACATCTTTCAGCTTCTGTTCGATCATCAACGAAGACAAAGCGAATAATCCCAACAGAGCCACCATTAAAACCATTGCGTTAAGAATGGTAAAAAGTGTCTGTTGTTTTTGATAAGTTTCAAACGTTTTGGCAAATTGCTTATCAATGAAATAGGATTCAAACGGATAGCCGGGTTCTACATTACTTTCCCAATATTTTTTAATTCTTTTTACCGTTGCCGGTATATCATCTGGTTTTAGTTTTAATTGGATATTGTAAACATTGTATCGCTTCCAGGATGTTGCACGATAATGAAAGAATACCATAGGCTCAATTTCAGATTTTAAGCTTTTGATATTAAAATCCTTTACAATTCCTACAATTTTGTATGGTTTATCATCAAAACCCGGACGGAATTCGTTCTTAAAGGCCTGATCATCCGTCCATCCGAACTGTTTAACAAAAGTTTCATTTACCAGAACGTTGTTAATTGTATCTGAAGCTAATTTAGGATTCAGCCAACGTCCTTTGAGAAGCTTAACACCCATAAACTGAAGATAATCATAATCCATCGAACCGTGCTGTGCATAGATCGTTTTATCCATATAGTCCATATTGGAATTGCTGTAACGGTAGCTTCCTGCCACTGCTTCTCCGTAAGAAACAGCATCAACACCTTTTATTTTTTTCATTTCATTTTTAATGCGCTCATACTTCAGCCAGGGTTGAGGATTATTTTCACTGAAAGAAACTAGAAAAACCTGTTTACCATTAATGCCGAGGTCTTTACTCATCATGTAATTCACCTGAGAATTTACAATCAAACCGCCAATGATAAAAAAGGATGAGATGATTAATTGTAATATAAGGATACTGTTTCTGAGCCAAATTCCGTGTCTGCTTCTGGCGAAATTTCCCTTCAGCGTTTCAATGGCTTTAAAGTTGGCCAAATACTTTGCAGGAATCAAGCCGGAAATCAATGTAACTGCCAAAACCATTGCGAATGAATAAAAATAAATATGCCAATCATTCATCACAATTTCCTTGTCAAAGAATTTGTTAAAGCTCGGTAAGAGAAGTTCGGTTAATGCCAGCGATAAAACATAAGAGGCAAAGCAAATAAGAAAGGTTTCTAATAAAAATTGCAATATAAGTTTTGATTTGTTGCTTCCAATCGCTTTTCTTACCCCAATTTCTTTCGCACGTTGAGAAGCTTGTGCTGTTTTAAGGTTAATAAAATTGATGGCTGACAAAATCACAATTAATACAGAAAGGCTAAAGAGAATCATCATGGTTTTAAAATCTCCGGTGCCAAACCAATAGGCTTTTCCATGAAGTTTCATTTGACCTAAAGGAGTCAGTAAACTTCCCTGGGGACCGTACATTTCCAGATATTTTTGAGATGTCACGCCTGATCCCTGTGCATTTATTTTGGCTCTGTACTCAAAGATGTCTTTTAATAACTTGTCCTGAACAATTTTCGGATCAGCATCTTTGTCCAGCATCATGAAGCATCCATAATTAAAATTACCCCAGGCTTCTTTATCATTCTTCAGCTGTTCATAGGCCAACATTACAAATTCCGGATTTATCACACTGTTTCCTTTTGGTAATTCATAAACAGCGGTAATAATGTAATTCTTATTGTCAAACTTCACATTTTCTCCTGCAACATCAGTTTTTCCAAATAAATTTTTTGCTGCTTTGGTCGAAATGGCAAGTGAATTTTCATTTTTTAAAGCATCTTTGAAACTTCCTGCTACCAATTTAAATGGAAAGAAATTGAAGAAATTTTGAGAAACGCTCATTCCATCCTTCTGATAAATGGTTTTATTTCTGGTTGTCATTTTAAAGCCCATTCCAGAACCACTAAACAATACATAGTCCTTAATTTCAGGAATCATTTTTACCGCACGTTCTGCAATAGGATAAGAAATGCTTGGACTGTACGTGTTTTCTTTTTTGTTATGCTGCTGAAATCCATAGATCATATCTTTCTTCGGATTCCATTTTTCGAAGGATTCCTCGTCATTCCAGTGCATGAGAATTAGCATGAAACCTGTCAGTCCGATCGTTAATCCAAACAGATTAATGATAGTGGAAAGCCAATTCTTTTTATAATTGATGAAGGCAATTTTGAGCCAGTTATTTAGCATAATTGTAGTTTTTTAGGTTGGAAGTAGGAAGTTATTAAATGCAATAATTTAAACATCCGGCTTCCCGCTTTTCTTACTCGAAGTTTTTTGCATCTGCTTTTTCGAAAACATCTTTTCTTTGGGAAGAATGTTCTTCTGAGAAAATCTCGCCGTCTTTCATATTAACAATTCGGGAAGCATACCCGGCATCATAGGAAGAGTGCGTTACCATTGCAATCGTAGAGCCTTCGCGGTGAAGTTCTGCGAGAAGGTTCATTACCTCATTTCCGTTGGAACTGTCGAGGTTTCCTGTTGGTTCATCGGCAAGAATTAATTTTGGTCTTGTCACCAATGCTCTTGCAACGGCTGCTCTTTGCTGCTGACCGCCGGAAAGCTGCTGTGGATAATGCTTTGCCCGATGAGCAATATTGATTTTCTCCATAATTTCTTCCACTCTTCTTTTTCTTTCCGAGGAAGAAACACCATTGTAAATCAGTGGTAATTCGATGTTTTCATAAACCGTCAGTTCATCAATCAGATTAAAATTCTGGAAAATGAAACCGATGTTTTTCTTTCTGATATCCGATTTTTTCTTTTCAGAAGTTCCGATGGTTTCAACAGATTCAAACTGGTATGAGCCGGAAGAAGCGCTGTCCAACAACCCAAGAATATTAAGGAAAGTTGATTTTCCGCAGCCGGAAGGTCCCATTATCGCCACAAATTCACCTTCTTTGATTTGTAGGCTTACATTGTTTAACGCGTTGGTTTGAACATCCTCAGTTTTATAGATTTTTGAAAGATTCTGAATTTTTATCATTTTTAATTTAGTTTAACGTTTATAATTCTATGTTTAGATATCATTTATATTTAAAGCATGTCGATCGTTCCCCCGGAATCTCTTGTCGCCGTGAATTTAATCCCGGACAATGTTTTGTAGCGGATAGTTGCCATAGAACTTGCCGAAGCAATCAGCTGTTTTGAAACACTTAAAGTTACGGATGATGCCGATTCTGCACTCACGGTGGCTATAGAAATATCCGTTTTGGTTGCAGTGATCTTAGAGGCTTCTTCTGATGAGATAGTTGCCACTCCGATTTTTCCCTGGATATCAATAGAGCTTCCGGATTCTGCATTGAGCACCAGATTATCCGTGTTTACAACTCCCAGGAAAAAACCACCAGATTGTGTGCTAATGGAAATATTTTTGGCCTTAGAATCTCCAAAGATTTTTCCGCCACTTTCTGTGCTGAATTTCTGAATATTAAATACATTTTTTATTTTTACAACTGATCCGGTACTTGCACTTACCGATTTCACATCTTTAGCAAAGATGACAATTTTTGTTTCTACATTTTTCATCGACTCGTTTCTTTTGTAACCTATATGAAGCGTATTATTTTTCACGCTGATTTCAACAAACTGCATATAGTTGCTCGTGATTACAGCTTTCTCTTCATTGGATTTCACCACTTCCACGTTGAAGATCATATCAGAATCAATGTTTTCGAAGTGGCTTAGCGGAATAGTTTTCGTTTCGCTGATGTTTTCAATCGTTTTACCTTTAAATGTCGTGAGAGACATGATAAGTCCAATAATCGTTGTTATCAGGAGTATTAATAGTTTTTGCATAGTTATATTTTTTAATTTTATTTTTGAATATCAAGAATTTCATATTTCTTCAGCTCAGAGTAATCCGAAGTAATAACCGATTCGCCTTGTTTCAATCCGGAAACCACTTCATAATACAAAGGATTTTCTCTTCCCATACTGATATTTCTCTTTTCAGCCTTATTGCCTTTTACTACGAAAATCCATTTTCCGTTCGTGTCTTTGTAAAAATTTCCTTTCGGAATCATCATACTTTGCGTGTCTGCAGATAATTTCAGCTTTACGCCGAATGTCATTCCGATTTTCAAATTTTCAATTTTGGCATCAATGAAATTCAGTTCCACTGAAAATTGTCCGTCTTTCACTTCCGGAAGAATTTTTGTGATGATAACTTCATATTCTTTTCCGTTATTATCCAATGCTCCTTTGATTCCTGTTGTGAGTTTGTTGATGTAATATTCATCTACTTTGGCTACTAATTTATAACCACCCATTAAATCAACTTTTCCGATGCTTTCTCCTGTTGTGAGGTTTTGCCCAAGCGAAATCGTAAAAGATGAAAGTCTCCCTGATGCCGGCGACATAATAAGGAAATTATTTTTGTTTGACCGAAGAATATTTAAGCTTTTTTCCATTTGACTTATGGAGCTGTTAATGGCTGATATTTGTGAATTTCTTGAAGCCTTTTCATTAGAAGCACCTTTTTCCACAATCGATTTTCTTTGCTTCTGATAATTCAGGTTTTGTAGTGCAATGTCATAATCCGTTTTCTTTCCGATTTCCGCATCGTACAATCTTTTCTGAAGATTAAAAGTCTGCAATGCTGTATTATAATCATTTTGAGATTGTAATAATTCCTTATCCTGATTAAACTCCTGATTTTTAAGCTCAAGAAGTGAATTCCTCATCTGGCTGATCTGCTGCATGATTCCCGTTTCCTGATTCAGGTAATTAAATTCTGTATTGGGATTATGCACCCTTGCGATTGGTTGTCCTTTCGTCACCATTTGTCCGTCTTCTGCAAATATTTCTTTTACAGCTCCGCCCTCTATAACATTTACAAGGGAAGAATTGAGAGATTGTGTTTGTGCAGTTACCATCAGCATATCTTCGAATTTTCCTTTTGTCACTTCATCAATCGTGATATCTTCGGCTTTAACATTATATGTTTTTTTTTGATTCAGGAAATACCATCCGAAGATCACAACCGCTGCAATAACAGCAACAATTATAAGGACAAATTTCAGTTTAGATTTCTTTTTTACTATTTTCGTATCCATAATGGAGATAAGTCTTTTGCTTACAGGATATTACACAATGCAGATGCCACGAATTTATAACACTGTAACTCTCTGTAAATAAGATTAAATTAAATTTTCTCTGTTTTAAAACTGTTCATTATCGGACACTTTTTGTACGGAAATGGACAATTAATAGTTGGTTGTCGGTTGGTAGTTAATTGTTTTGATATATTTTAAAATTTTGCAATCACAACCATCAACCAAAAACTATGAACCGACAAACAATAGAAGAAAATGCGAAAAAAAGAAGCCCATATTTTAATTGTTGATGATGACGAGGACATTTTGTTTTCGGCAAGAGTCTGGCTCAAGAAATTTTTTACGGAAGTCAGCTGCCTTAGTCAGCCTAAAAATATTCTGAAACTAATGTCGGAACACCAGATTGATGCTGTTTTACTCGATATGAATTTTCGGAAAGGTTTTGAGAACGGACAGGACGGATTGTACTGGATGCAGGAAATTAAAACCCTTGAGCCTGAGCTCCCGATTATTCTGATGACGGCTTATGGGGAAGTTGAATTGGCTGTGGAAGCTCTCAAAAACGGAGCTTCTGATTTTATTCTGAAACCCTGGAATAATGATAAGCTTTTTGCTTCCGTGAATCTCGCCGTTGATATTTCCCGGAAAAACAAAAAGCTCAGCCAGTGGGAAAATGTCAGCATCAAAACCAATCAATACCAACTGGAAACCAAATCTCCGGCGATGCAGGAAGTGATGGACCAGATTGAGAGAGTGGCTGCAACGGATGCCAATGTTTTGTTGTTGGGAGAGAACGGAACCGGAAAATATGTGCTTGCAGAACGTATTCACGAATTGTCGGAAAGAAAAAATCAACCTTTTGTTCATATCGATTTGGGAAGTCTTTCTGAGAACCTTTTTGAAGCTGAATTATTTGGATATAAAAAAGGAGCATTTACCGATGCCCATCAGGATTATGCTGGTAAAATTGAAAATGCAGAGAATGGAACTGTTTTCCTGGATGAGATCGGGAATCTTCCACTACATCTTCAGACTAAATTATTGAGTTTGATTCAAAACAGAAAATTATCCAGAATAGGGGAGAGTAAAGAACGTTTACTGGATGTGAGATTTATTTTTGCAACTAATGAAAATCTTAAAAAAGCTGTTGCAGAAAGTCGTTTCCGGAAAGATTTATATTATAGAATCAACACGGTTGAATTAAACATTCCAAGCCTGAGAGAACGTTTAGAGGATATTCCGACTTTGGCTGATTATTTTCTGGATAAATACAAGCAGAAATATCATAAACCTGATTTGATTTTGAATGAAGCTTTAATTTCAGAATTAAAACATTATTCGTGGCCCGGAAACATTCGTGAACTCGACCACTGCATCGAAAGAAGCGTGATTCTTTCCAATGAGAAAAACCTTAAATTGCTGATGCCTCAGGATGAAGAGTCTGAAAAGACGATTATGAATCTGAATATCGAAGAAATGGAAGAAATACTGACAAAAAAGCTTTAAAAAAACACCGTGGAAATATTTCTCTGGCAGCGGAAGATCTGGGATTATCGAGAGCAGCATTGTACAGAAGAATGGAAAAATTTAGTTTATAGAGACGGGTGCTTGATGTTAGGTGATGGATGTTTTTTATATTGTGTATAGAATAATTTCCGAATTGCAAGACATCATGTGCCCTTCATCCCCTTAAAAAAAATGAAAAAACAACAAATATTCTGGTTAATCTTCATTCTGCTTTCAATTGTCTGCGGAATTTTTGCCTTTGATTTTTATTCACAGCACAAGTGGATTAACTGTATTTTATTTTCTTTAGTGAGTTTGGGTTGCGTTGTTATGGCGCAGACTTCGGCTTTGTCTTATGTTCAGAAAACGGAAAAACTACTGTTAGCAATTCAGAAAAAAGATTTTTCACTTTTTCCGAAAACCGAAGAAAACAGTCTGGTTGATAATGCCGTAAAGCTTTATTATCAAAGCAAAGAAGAGCATCTTTCACAATCATCTTACAAGCTTTTATATGAAGAAATTCTGAATCAGCTGGAAATAGGATTAATGATTTTGTCCGAAAAGAATAATCATTGGGAAGTTTTTTATGTAAATCCTGTTTTTCTCGAAATCCTTCAGATTCCGAAATACAATTCATGGAATCTTTATGAAAATAAAGCCTCAGATTTCTATAAAATCATCGAACAAACCAACTATGAAAACTCTCAGGAATTTTTTGATATTTCAATTAATGAAAATACGAAACAATCATTTTCGCTCAGAACGAAGAAAGTTCAGAATGCAAAACACCGTTTTTGTATTATCAGTTTAGAATCGGTTCAGAAAATTATCGAACAGAAAGAAAAACTGGCATGGAACAATCTGATGAAAGTAATTTCGCACGAGCTTCTGAATACTCTTACGCCGGTGAATAGTCTGATTCAGAATTTGGAATATATTGCAAATCAGGAAATTATAGAAAAGGAAGATCAGCAGGATATGAAGGAAAGCCTGATGATTATCAATTCAAAATCAAAACAATTATTAAATTTTGTGGATGATTACCGACAAGTTGCAGAACTTCCGAAACCTGTTTTCAAAACAATTTCATTAACTCAGATTGTAGAATCAGCGCTTAATTTCTTAAAACCTGAATTTGAAAAAAATCATATTAAAATCATCAATTTACTGGAAAATAATACGATTTCGGCTGATGAAAAAATGATTGAAAGATGTTTGATAAATCTCTATCTCAATGCAATTTATGCTGTTTCAGATAATGTTGAAAGAATCATTAAAACAGAAATCAAGACTCAGAACAAACGGATTATTCTGAGTGTGGAGGATAACGGAATCGGAATCCAAAAGGAAATTCAGAATAAGATTTTCCTTCCGTTTTTCACGACGAGAAGCAATGGCTCGGGAATTGGTTTGACGCTTAGCAAAAGTATTATTGAAGCGCATAAAGGTTATTTAAATTACAGGCCTTTGGAAAAGGGAAGCCGTTTTGAGATCTGGTTTGTGGAATAATTATAATTTCTGGATTTAGTGATGCATTTGTTCAAAAATGTATAAATCCCATCGATTTAAAGCAAGATTATCGTATGAGAGAATATATTGCTACACCAATACCTGCATAAACCACAACGGTAATAATATCAGCGATGGGCTGTGAAAAGCGTTTTTCTGCAATTCTCTCGCTGTTGATCTGATTCTTATGGAATTTCAGAATTCTTTTAGGATTATGAACCGCATGTGCAACCAGGCTGTCGCTTTCCCATTTGTCAACTATTATTTTATACGTCTTGCCATCGGCGTGTATTTTAAAATTTTTGCCAGGTTTAAGTTTCTCCTGAACATTGATGGGAATCGGCGCTTGTTCTGAATTTACATTTTTTGATTCAGCTGCCGTATTTTTCGTTTGGGGGGAATTATTATTGGCAAGAGTTGCACCATTTTTAAATTCCTGTTTGTTGTCAGACGGCATATCTGGCTGTTTTTTAACCTGATAAGTATAACAACTGATGAGCGAAAATAAGATAATTATAAGAAGAAAAAATTTTTGCATGGTCTAAATTTAAGAATTAAACGGAATATTCAGCATTTTCTTTTGAAAATTCTATTTAAAATCGATCTGCTATATTTGGAATCACAAAAAATTCCCAGTCCCGTCAATCGGTAAAACAAATGAGAAAACGGAACCTTCATCTTCAGAGCTTTCAACATCAATACTACCTTTATGAAGTTGAATAATTTCCTTACAAAGGTAAAGTCCTATACCAAAACCTGCTATCGACGCACTTTGAATATCTTTTACACGATAATAGCGTTCAAATATCCGCTGTCGATCCTCCTGTGAAATTCCTTTCCCTTGATCATAGACATTAATTTTTAAACTGTTATTGCCAGTTCTTAAATATTCTACAGTGATTACTGTTCCCATCGGAGAATATTTAACAGCATTTCCAATCAGGTTGTGAATTACCTGCGATATCTTCTCGCGATCTGCCAGTACCGACAATGACCCGGATGGTTTAAAAAGAAACTTGTGAGTGTGGATCGTTGAAAGTACTTCATCCTCAATTTCCGAGAATAATAATTGGAAATCAAAAACTGTTTTCTCAATATGCATTTGTCCGGTATCAAAACGTGAGACATTAAGAAAACCATTGATCATGCTATTCATATTATCCACTTGCTTTAAAGATTTTTCAAGGGTATTTTGCTGCATAAGATTTTCTGATTTTGCCGTCATTCTCTGAAGGATCTGAAGATAAGCCTTAAGTGAGGTAAGCGGTGTTTTAAGCTCATGGCTCACCATTCCCATAAAATCATCTTTTCGTTCTTCCTCTTTTTTTTGTTCCGTAATATCTCTTAGCGTGCCATTAAGGCTCAGCGGATTACCCTGCGCATCATAGAAAACTCTTCCGTTGGCTTGCAACATCCTGGTCTTCATATCTATGCTGTTTTTAATTCGGTATTCTATAAAATAATTTCCGTCAGAATGTTTGCTAAGAGAGTCTGTAATGGCTGAAATTACGCGTTCACGATCTTCGGGTACAATTACTTCTAATGCCAAAGACAGGTCCAGATCGTCCTCAGAAGAAAGGCCGAACCAATTTTTTAGGAGCGCATTTCCGGAAAAGAGGTTGGTGTCAGGTTGGTAATAAAATGTAGCAAGTTCTCCTGCTTCAATGGCCAGGGCAAGCATTTGTTGGTCGTTTTCATTCTTTCGTCTGTCTAAAACCTGTTGAGTGATTTCTTCAAGAATAATCAGAATACCGGATATTTTGCCGTCAGCGGAAAAAATAGGCTGATATATCGAGTTGACAATAGCTTCTCTTAATCCGCCATGATGATGCAATTTAACCAGAAACTCACTGTTAATTTTTGGTTTTCCACTCTCATAAACTTCCTTAATCCACTTATTTACAGGTTGTCCACGTAACTCAGGTCGTACGCTTTCATGTGGATAGCCGATTACCTCTTCTTCTTTTCGTCCCCAGATCTTAAGTATTGCCGGATTGGCGATTTCAATTATTTGGTCCGGTCCGCTTAACATGGTAATTCCTACAGGAGCCTGTTCGATAATAGCCCGAACATGTTCCCTGCTGTGGGCAAGTAATTTTATTGAATCATTGAGTTCTTCGTTGGTGGAGGTCAATTCTTCAAGGGTTGCTGCCATTTCCTCTTTCAGCACCTGTTCTTTTTCTTCCTTCTGTTGTATTCGTTGCAGAAAGTCCCGGCGTGAGGTTACCTCAAGCGCGGTATTAAGGATGCACCATGTCTTTTTATTTTCATCGAGAAGTGCTCTGTATTCATAATCAAAATAATCAAGTGTTTCCACTCCGTCCTTTATCAGTTTTGCAGGAGCATCAGAAACAGAATACGTTTTTCCGGAGCGCCAGACTTCCTGTAATAAAGCTAAAAACGGTTGTCCTTCCAATTCCGGAATTGCATCCATCAGAGGTTTACCTATTACCGAGGCATCTTTGCCCCAAAGCGCCAGCATGCCTGCATTGGCGAAGCGTATGATCATATCTTCACCTGAATAAATAGATGTAGGAGCCGGAGAAGCGGCCAATGCCTGAATGATTAAGTCGGAGCTGAAGCTGTTGGAGAATGAATTTTCTTCGGTAATCATAAATTTAGCAAATATATGCAAAAGCAGTTTTATGCCATATAAAGTGTATTCAAAATTATAAAAATTCTGAAATGATCTAATGATGTAATTTACGGAAAATGTAAATTAAAAATATCTGAATAGCATATTCTAATCGTGATAACTTTCACAGGTCTCAGGTACCATAGATAGGGAAGGAATAAACGGTTTTGAAGATTGATAATATTTTGTTTCTTCAGAGCTAAGGCTTGGAATTGGCAATTTTGTATTATTTTGCTAAACCTTGTTACAGGATTGATTATCAATCGTAATACACTGTCCCTGATCATCATAAGAAAACATGTATGTAGAGCCGTTGGGTAAATGGCAGTATTTTTTTGTTTCCCTGTGAATCTCATGCCCGGATAAAATATCAATCGCATGAAAACAAATTATCTTGTGATCGTTGCTCAATGTTTTGGTTCTTTCTGTTACAACACCGCGGTCGTAAAGATCTATCTCCTGAATTTGATAAGGTCCTTCGTAAGAAGTACGATAAAAAGATACCTTACAGTCTTTATATTCGTGTAAAAGGCTTTTAAGATCTTCTTCAAGCTCCAGATAATGGTGTACGTGGCGTATGTTTTTATCCTCGATCAGGTACCTTTTTTTAAGTATATCTTCACTATATATTTCTTTAAAATATAGTTTTAATGCGTTACTTTGCTCTCGCGAGATGTCATTTCCGTAAATATCCTTAAGCTGATAAAATTTTCCCATAACTTTAATGTATTAAAGCCCTAATGTAAAATATACTTTCGATGTTGAGTATGACTGAAATCAAGCCTCAATTTAAAAATGTTATGCAAGATTCTTATTTATCTTAACCTAAACGAACAAACTTTAATAAACAATACTGAAAATATAATTAAGCAATAGCGCCTGAAAAGAATTTGATTAAAAATTAACCCTTATATCTGCGGGCTTTTTCATTTTTATAGTTACTTTGTTGAGATCATCTTTGATTTCATAATCTGCATCAGTGAATGTTTCATCATCTGTTTTTTCCTGTACCGTGATTTCACCAAATCCTATTTCCTCTTTAGAAATATCAATTACAAAATCTTTAGTTTTCTCATCCTGTGTAAAATGTTCTTTTTTAAAATCGATAAACTGCATAATAGTGAGTGTTTGATTATGTGGTATATGCAGCAAATCTTGTGCAAATTATGATTTTTATCCTTGTAAAGTGAAATTAATATTAAACAATTTCCAGAGATCAAGTTTTATCATTTTTAAATAGTTAAATAACAGGTTAAAACAAGCATTAAGCATCGCAATTAAATTTACCTGAAAACTTTCTATATTTGAAAATCAGAATAACAATTTAAATTAAATAATCTGGCAGATTATGGTCAATGATTATAAAAAATACGAACTATTCGGGAAAACGCTGATGCAGAGAATTGATCTGACGGCACCTTTCAGATATGATTTTCCGGTTGCTGAGCAAGCCTGCTTTATATATGTATTAAAAGGAGAGCTTGAATATCAGGTAAATCAGGAAGAAACAAAAATTCCTGCCGATTATTCATTGTTTCAGAATTGTATAAGTTCAGGAAAGAGAATCCATCATTCGAAACAGGAAAAAAATTGTCAGATTGTTATTGTTACTTTTTATCCGGATATTTTAAAGAAGATTTATGACAGGGAATTTCCAATGCTTTTGCAGAAACCGAAGCATTTAATTTCAAATAAATCCAGTGAAAAAATTAATAACGATTTTCTCATTAAAAAATATGTTGAAGGTTTACTTTTTTATTTTGAAAACCCATCGCTTGTCAATGAAGATATTCTGATTCTTAAACTAAAGGAAATTATATTGTTACTGGCTCAATCGCAGAGTGCAGATTCTATTCAATTGATTTTGTCGCAACTTTTTTCTCCGACGACTTATTCTTTTAAACAAATTGTTGAAGCTCATTTATTCTCACAGCTCACCATTGAACAGTTAGCAGAACAAAATAATTTAAGCATATCATCATTCAAAAGAGAATTTGCAAAAATATACAATGATACACCTGCAAATTATATTAAAAATAAAAAGCTTGAAAGAGCAGCTGAACTGCTTCTGATCTCCGACGAAAGAATTACCGATATTGCTTTTGATTGCGGGTTTAACGACCTTGCCACATTTACAAAAAACTTCAGCGATAAATTTCACACTACTCCTACCAATTATCGCATAGAACGTAAATAGATAAAGGAATTTACGCCTGAATTTTATTATAAAAGCATTTTATATTTAATGAATCATGCATTTTTTTAATAGAATTAAAATATTTTTTTGAACTAAAATCTCAAATATCTGAACCAAATCACAAAACCATTTTCGTGGATCTGCTGCAACTTTGTATCGTTCCTTTTAGGTAATCATTTCTCATTACATTTTTTATGTGAAATGATTAAGGAACTATCATAACAGAGTTTTTAGTGAATATTAATTAACAAAAATAAAACGAAAATGAGTTTATCAGGTTTAGGAATTTTTCATACCATTATTGGTATTTCGGCCATTGCAGGTGCCATCATAGGATTTGTGAAATATGGAAAGATCAATCTTGCCACAAGGTCCGGAAAATTATATTTTTATGCAACGCTCGTGACCTCAGTTACGGCATTAGGAATTTCAAAACATGGCGGTTTTAATGCTGGACACGTGTTTTCATTATTCATCATCGTTTTGATTGCTATTGCCTTTTTTCTATTTTCAAATAAAAAGGATAGTAAGAAAGCCAGATATTTTGAGAACTTTTTATTATCATTCAGCTTTTTTCTGTCGCTTGTACCAACAGTAAATGAAACATTTACAAGAGTTCCTATCGGTCATCCGTTGGCGAAGGATATTAAAGATCCGATTATTGGTCAGACACTTTTGGCCCTATTCATTCTTTTCATCGCAGGTTCTGTTGTTCAGTTTGTGAAGCAAAGGAAAATTAACAGGGAAGTAGCCTCACTTCATGTAGAATAGTGAATTGATTTTTAACTGTTAGATTGTAATATATTATTTCTTACGGAAGCTCCAAAATCCAACCATAACGTCCAGCATATCAGCTGGAAACTTGGGACGTCTGAATTGACAGTTGCCACAGGATCCGATATTGCAGTTATCGAAGATGATAAAATAAAATCACTCTATCTCTTTTTAAACCATTCAAAGAACACTACAACTTTGTGAGTTATTAAAGATTCGGATGAAATATAAAACCGTAACCGTAGAATTCTTAATGGTGAAGTTTTGAGAATTTAATATATATTTAAGTATCTAAAATTTTTATATGCTTAAAGACTTTGAATTTTATCTTTTCCTGGTTTTCTTAATAACCATGCTGATCATGCTGGCCAATAAAATTAAAGTTGCATACCCTGTTCTACTGGTGTTAGCAGGGCTTCTGATAAGTTTTATTCCGGGTGTGCCAGCCGTTAAAGTAGAACCTGAATTATTATTTATCATTTTTTTACCTCCTTTACTCTACGAAGCGGCATGGTCGACCTCATGGAAAGAACTTTGGCGATGGAGAAGGATTATTTTCAGCTTTGCTTTCGTTGTCGTTTTCTTTACTGCACTTTCAGTTGCTGTTTTTGCCAATTATTTTATTCCCGGCTTTTCTCTGGCTCTTGGTTTTTTACTGGGAGGTATTGTTTCGCCGCCTGATGCCGTGAGTGCAGGAGCAATTTTAAAGTTTGTAAAGGTTCCGAAAAGACTGGCATCAATTCTTGAAGGAGAAAGCCTGCTGAATGATGCTTCTTCTTTGATTATTTTCAGGTTTGCGATGATTGCTGCTGCGACCGGACAGTTTGTTTGGCATGAAGCAGCCGGAAGCTTTGTATGGATGTGCTTCGGTGGCTTGGGAATCGGACTGGCCATTGCATATGTCTTTATGAAAATTCACAAAATGTTACCTACCGATTCAAATATGGATATTCTGCTGACCTTTATTGCACCGTTTTCCATGTATCTGGCAGCAGAGCAGCTTCACGCGTCCGGCGTTTTGGCTGTTGTAACCGGTGGACTGTTTCTCTCATACAGAAGCCATGATTTTTTAAGCAGTGCATCAAGAATACGTACCGTAACCGTTTGGGAAAGCCTTTGTTTCCTGTTAAATGGGGTAGTATTTATGCTTATCGGTCTGGATTTGCCGGAAATTGTCTCAGGCTTGGGCGACACAGATATCTATACTGCTATCGGTTACGGAGTTGCAGTCACCATAGTTTTGATTATTGTAAGAGTTTTAGCGGGGTATGGAGCACTGGTTACAACTTTAGTTATGAGAAATTTTATTACCGTTGCCGATCCTGAGTCACCCGGCTGGCAAACACCCTTAATTATTGGATGGACCGGCATGAGGGGAGTAGTTTCTTTAGCGGCTGCACTTTCCATTCCCATGACGTTGGATGACGGGTCTCCTTTTCCACAAAGAGATATGATTCTGTTTATTACATTTATTGTAATTCTGTTGACACTGCTTTTACAGGGGCTTACCCTCCCTTTTTTACTTAAGAAATTTCCTCCGGTAGACCGGGACTTTGTGAGAAGTGTGAAAGAAATCGATTATGACATTCAGAACAGTCTGGCAAAAGTGGCAGTCGATAAAATTCGGAACGACTATGCTGACAAAATAGAAAGTTTTCCGGCACTGAAAGATCAGTTGCAGAAATATGAAAATCAGTTGAGCAGTTCTGAAATTATTCTAAATTATGAAGAATACAGGCATATTTATATTGACATTCTCAACACTCAAAGAAGCTGGCTGATCCATAAAAATCGTGAAGAATTGCTACTTGATGAAAATATCATTAGAAAACATTTGCGTTTATTGGATTTACAGGAGGAAAGACTGAATATGAAAGGCTGATGGCTTTTCAGTCATAATTTAAAATATAACAAACTTTAAAAGCATTTAATGTGCAATAAATTCAAGTTCTCTCACATAAATTCTTATTTGTTTATAAAAGGAAGAAAATATTATAAACCAACGCTTGAAATTGTGGTCGTCTATTTAGTAAGATTTATTTCTCTGATGTTATCTCTTCTGGCATTATTTTATCAACATAAACAGAAAGATAAAAAATGAAAGATTTGCTATTTGAAAACTGGGAAAAGTTAGGGAAAGTCGCATTGATGACCATAAAAATAAAAGTAGATTTTTCATATTGAATTAAATTTTGACAATAAGTTTTCAGGATATGTCTTCTGATATTGAGGATTCAATATGGCTCGCTGATCCGAAAATTTTGAAATTCGCTCCATTGCACTAATTTATATTACAGATAAGACAAATGATCAGGTCTTTCTAACATACAGTGAAACTGCTTCGGCCAGTACAGAAGAATTTAAAGATGTAATGTTTTTTATAAATAGGTTGTCATATAATAGATGGAACCTGAATAGAATAAGATCATCCGGTCGTGGTCAATATCTTGTAAAATAATTAATGATATTTGAAGTGGTCACGGAGATCTTTTAAACCCAATTGAAAATATTGATTCTATATACTAAACATTGTAATATGAAATATAATTATCTTGTTCTTTTGATATTTTTATTGTTTGCCCAAAATATACCAGCTCAGCAATCGGATGAGCAGGCAAAAATAATGATTAGTGAACAGGCAAAAAACGAAGTTCTGGATTCGCTTCTTCAAAAGCTGAATGACTATTATGTTTTTCCTGAGGTCGCCGTCAAAGTTGAAAATAGAATCAGGCAATACAAGAAGCAAGGATACTATCTAAAAATTACAGATGCTAAAACCTTTGCGGAAACCTTGACCGATCAACTTCTTACCATTACCCACGACAAACATTTGAGAGTTTATTACAACAAGGAGGAGGCCAATCAGCCAACATCATGGGAGGCTGAAAAAGAAAAAGCAAAAAATATTCAGCGATTTAAAGTTCAGAAAAACTTTGGCTTTACAAAAATTGATATACTGGAAGGAAATATTGGATATATGAAAATAGATTCTTTTTTTCCTGTTAATGACGCTGCCCAAACAGCAACTGCCGTAATCAACTATTTAGCAAACACCGATGCATTGATTATCGACCTTAGGGCAAACCACGGGGGCGAACCGGAAATGGTGCAGTTCTTGGCAAGTCATTTCTTTGATTCTGACCCGGTACATTTAAACGACATGTATTGGAGAGAAGGCAGCAGAACTGTACAATATTGGACGTTGCCATATGTGCCGGCAAAACGTTATTTAAACAGACCTGTGTATATTATCATCGATGACAAAACATTTTCAGCTGGTGAGGAATTTACCTATGATCTGCAAGCATTAAAAAGAGCAACCGTAATTGGCAAAACTTCGGCAGGTGGTGCAAACCCGGGAGATGAAGTTAAAATTAAAGGACAGTTTGTTGCTTTTATACCCAATGGAAAAGCTATCAACCCTCTAACAAAAACAAATTGGGAAGGAACGGGTGTAAAACCGGATATCGAAAATTCAGGAAAGGATGTATTACGTGAAACACATATCATTGCACTACAAGATCTTGTTAAAACCACTTCCGACAAAAAATTGAAAGAATATTTCCAAAAGAATCTGGATAAAATACGAACAAATGCAAATTCAGCAGCATTGAAATGAAAATTTCAGAAACAATCTGTTTTATATAAGGTCCTTCTCGGACTACAGGCAAGGAATGACCATTGAAAGCATCTAAGTAGATTTCACAGATATTCATAATTGTCCATCTGTAAAAATTCTGATGAAATTTTCCTTATAGGTCTCACCAATCGGTACCTCCCCATCATCAAAATTGATTGAATAGCTATCAAATGAAATAATATGTGCAGTGTTGACAACATACGACTTGCTGACCCTTATAAAACTTGGCAAAGGAATTTTCTGATGAATGGTTTTAAGATTCATCGGCGCTATGATTTTCTGTGATGTGGTATGGATCAGGGTGTAATCCTTTAAACCTTCGAGATATTTGATATCTGCAAAATTAACCTTATAAAATTTCTTTTCAGATCTTATGATCATGAACTCCAACGTACTTTTTTCCAGCCGGTTTTCCTTATTTGCCGCCAAAAGATCGTTGTAATGCATGGCTTTATCAACTGCTTTTTGGAGCCTTTCATTATTAAAGGGTTTTAAAAGATAATCGATGGCATCCAATTCATAGCTTTCAAGTGCATATTGAGGATAAGCTGTCGTGAAAATGACCATACTGCTTTTGGGTATCTTCTCAACGAATTCCAATCCCGTTGTTTTGGGCATTTGTATATCAAGAAAGACTAGATCTGTGCTATGTTCCGAAAGGAATTTTTCTGCAGCCACGGTATTTGAAAAGCTTCCGATAACCTGGGGGCCGGAAATCTCCTGTAACATTGAGTGTAACTCCTCTCTTGCTAATGGTTCGTCATCTATTATGATACAATTCATATCGGAATTTTTAGGTTAATGGAATATTGCTTTAATGAAGGTGAAATCTCAAGGGCATAATCACTTTTGTCGTATAAAAGCTGCAAACGCCTGTTAATATTTTTAAGTCCCAGGCCTCCGTAAAGATTCTTAACCACCTCCTGATCTGCGGAGACAGAATTAATACAGGAAAAGTATATTTCTTTTTTGGTAATGGAAAACACGATATTGATATTACTCTCATTTTCCATAATATCTGCGCTGTGTTTGACCGCATTTTCAACGAATGGCATAAAGAGATTAGGAGGTATTTTGACTGATTTAAAATCCGACGATCTATCGTGGGTTTGAATCGTAAAATCAAAGTGGTCTCTTCTTACCTTCTCAAGGCTTAAAAAATTGGTTATAAAATTGATCTCTGATGTTAATCTTATTTTTTCATTGCTGCTTTCATATAACTGGTATCTCAATAAGTCGGATAATCTCACGATAATATCGGTAGCCTTTGAAGGATCGTTTCTGATCAGTGCCTTTATATTGTTGAGCATATTAAACAAAAAATGTGGCATGATCTGATTCTTTAATTCGTTAAGCTCCAGATTCATGGTCAGGGTTTTAAGCTCAGACATTCTGTCGCTGTCTTTGATCCACCTTTGCAGAAGTTTTATGGTCGTGGTGAGCAAAATGAATAGCATAACGAAGTTTACGCTTGCGAAATATTCATTGATCTCAAAATTTTTGTGCGGATCATTGATATGATACTTAGCAAAAAGATCTCCAATAATGGCAATGAGAAAGACAAGCCCCAGGATACAGAGTAGTACTACAGTCAAAAAATAGGCAACGTACTTTCCTCTAAAAAAGAATAATGGGACAATGAAATACATATTGATATAGATCATCGTGACAAAAGTCAAAAATACCACGAGAAACAGAAGATACCTTGAGTTTTCCGTAAACTCAGAAGTAAAGTTGGCATTAGCCAATAGCGAGAACAGCCACAGCAAAAGCAGCATATGCCTTAAAAGGCGATAACGTGCATCTACTAAAAAGTTGATGATACCACTGTTTTTATTGTGTTGGTAGACTTTCATACTCTATTATTATTACAAAAATAGGTCATTTACAATAGTTCGCTTTAAAATTTATACAAAGCAGCAGTTTTTGGCTACCAAAAAATAACCGGATTTTGGTAGATGCCCAGGGGTGTTTGGTATAAAAAAATAAAAACCAACACCGAAAATCGCTTGTTTTGCTTCGTAAATATGATCTATGAAGGTTGAGGATTTTCTAAAAATTGTTGAAGAAATAGAGCACTCCTGTCTATCAGTACAGCAACAGGAAGAAATGATCACAAAGGTTGCAGATCTTAGCCGTTTTATTCGATCTTACGATCCATCCATTGAGATCGTTAGCTGGATGCGGTACAGGGTAAGCATTATACGACACACGGAAGCAGATAAGGGAGTTATCTTTTGTGATCATAAGGATCTGTTTTCAGCAAATACATCTTATTCCAATGCGAGCCTGGCTAACTTAAAAAAACTTGAGCAGCTGGAAGACCTATGGCTCGTCGTTATCAGCAGTGGTGGGACTAATGATCTGAGATCATTAAAAAACATGATCAATGATAGGTCACTTGATAAGATCTGCGATAAAATATTCAGCCTTGATTTCTTACAGTCTCAGGTTCAAATCATAAAATAATAATTACATTTTGAAAGCAAAATTCTCTTTAACAGCATTAATGTTCATCAGTACAATCTGTTATTCTCAGGTAAAGGACAGCACATCGGTAAAAACGATGGCTTATATTGCAGAAAAATTTCCAATTACACGGGTCCTCAATATAGAATATGATCATCTGACACCTTACACTTTTACTTCAAAATTAAGAGAGCAGGAAATACCGGAAGCAAAGGTCAGGGATTTCTACAAAGCAAGGATGAGTGCCAATATCAACTTAATAAAAAGACCGAAATGGGTGCTCGGCACAAATCTCAATTACCGGTACCTTTCCATAAAAACTTATACGAAAGATCCGGCAGAAAACATAGATTTCGGAAGCCGGGAGGACTATCACTATCATTCCGAAAGCTTGAACCTGACTTATTTTTCAAAATTGTTTGGCAAGATGATGATCTATACGGGAAGCATTTCAGTAGATGGCAGCGAACGACATTTTGAAAGACTTAGAGGGATAGCCACGGCAACGATGGTCCTAAGAGCCGATGCTCGGACGAAAATGACCGTTGGGCTTTTGGTTGCGATAGATCCTACGGTGCAGACGCCGGTTATTCCGGCATTCACTTATGAACATAAATTCAGCCACGGTCTTATTGCCGATGTCATTTTACCAAAGAGTGTCTACCTTAGAAAAAAAATTACGGAAAACAGCAGACTGTCTGTTGGTAGTGAACTTGATGTAACATCGTTTTATCTCTACAATATAGACCCTGCAAATAGAAAATATGAATTCCGGCAGATCGAGATCAATTCGGGACTGATGTATGAACATTATCTTGGAAATTCTTTCGTTGCAACATTTAAAGGGGGAGCGAAAAGTATGATGAGGAGCAGGGTATTCGAGAAATCTGCATCGTATGGATCGTATGTTTTCCAGGCAAAACCGGAGGCTGCATTTTATGTGAACGTGGGACTGTCTTTCGATCCGTTTATTAAAAAGACAGCGGAGAGGTAAAATATTGTTAAACAGTTAGTTTCACTAAAATTAAATTACAATGATTACTGATTTCATTTTTATTGGTAGTTTTTATGAAAAATCCCAGCTTTGCCTGCTGGGATTTTAAATTTTGTGATCTTGTTTCTTCGATTCTTCGATGGAAACTTTTCTGAATTTTAAAAGAAATATTGATTCAGTTCTTCAATGAAACTATTTTCAGAGGGCTCCCATCCTAATTTTTCTTGGGTTTTCAGACTTGTTGCGGGACAATCTGCTCCGACAAAAAACGTCATCCATGTAAAATATTCTGGTGCTTGTTCTGGAGACAAAGATTTCACAGGAATATCAAATTTATCACCAATTAACTCTGCAAATTCTTTCATTGACAATGGTTTATCATTATTAACGGCATTATATCTCGCTCCAACTTCTCCTTTTTCAAGTGCTAAACGAAATAATTTCGCAGCATCTACACGATGAACAGATGGCCAAACGTTATTTCCTTCTCCAATGTAAGCCGCTAATCCTTTAGCCTTTGCCAGCTCAGCAAGCATTACTCCAAAGCCTCCTTTGAAACCCGATTCAGAATTTCCATAAACACTTGGGGAAAGTCGAACGATGGATGCCCTAACACCAGATTCTGATAAATCTACGAAAGCTTTTTCAGAGAATCTGATTGATTCTGCCGGTGCTTTACTTTCCTCTGTGATTTTTCCGTCGATAAGTGGCAGTCCTAAGGTTCCGCCTGTCACCACAATGGGTTTATCCGTTCCTTTCAACACTTCTCCCATTGCTTCAATGGCTTTCTGATCTTTGAGCGCATTACTCTGATAATCTGAAAAATCATGAATAAAAGCTGTATGGATAACGCCATCCGCTTCCATTGCTCCTTTTTGCAAAATATCAAGACTATCCAAATCGCCCATTAAAACTTCTGCTCCTGCTTCTCTAATGGATTTTGCAGATTCTTCCGAACGTGCCAATCCAAGTACCTGATGTCCGTTTGATAATAATTCTTTTACAACTGCTGAGCCTACAAATCCTGAAGCTCCTGTTACAAATACTTTCATATTCTTAAATTTTATTTGTTATAATTTCTAATACAAATTTAGTTGTGGATGAATCCTAAAAACGAGGTCATTTGACACAATTTTTATATTAATTCAATAAAAAGAATTAATTTTATATATTATTTAGGTTTGAAAATGTCAGAGATTCTTAAAAATTACTTTCAGAAAATCCTTCCCGATTTCACGGATGAAAAGTTCAATTTCATTCTATATAAAAGTCAACTGATAAAGCTTCAGCGTAAAGCGATTGTATGCAAGCAAGGCGATATTTGCAATTTGAAAATCTTTGTGGCAAAAGGCCTACTACGAAATTATTCAATCTCTGAAGACGGTAATGAACATATTCTTCAGTTTGTGAATGAAATGTCCTGGACAACAGATCCCGAAAGTTTCTACAATAATTCGCCTTCTAAACTCAATATCGAAGCAATGGAAGTTTCTGAAATCTTCGCTTTCAATCTTGAAGATTTTGCTGAACTGAGAGAACAAATTCCTGAACTTAATATTTTTGTAGAAAACATTCTGACAAGAAAATCTATGGAAATCCATAAACGGCTTTTGATGAATATCAGCAGCAATCCTGAAGAAAAATATCTGGATTTCATCAACACTTATCCTGACATTTTCAATCGAGTTCCTCTGCATATGGTTGCTTCTTATCTGGGGCTTTCGAGGGAAACATTATCGCGTGTCCGTAGAAATATTCTGAAAACTGTGATTTAGATACCGATTACTTGAATATAACACAGGCTTATAAAATATGATGCGTTAATTGACTAATAGTATTTGCGTAAAAAATCTTTAAAATTCAAATCATATTGAAAAAAATACACCAAAGCATATTATTACTTTATTTTTTCATTCAGCAAACTAATCGTATAGCTGTAACTGTATTTTTTATCGAGCAATTGGTATTCCTCATGAGGATATGCTCCCCAGCTGTCATCACCCCCAAGTCCGCGTTGTTTAAGGTCAATGCTTAAAAATACCTGATGTCTCGGTGGCAGATCAACAGGATGCTGCTGCTTTTTAGTCAGACCCGGGTCAAGATCTTCCACACTATGGTTAATGGCAGTAAAAGCAATAGACTGCGTACCTTCCACTTTTATTCCGCTGCCAGATTCATCGGTCAGGGTAAACCAACGAACATCCGTTTTATTGCCACTCTCTTGCGGACGGATATATCCTTTATAGTATTGATTCTCTATCTTATCCTCATAAATACCAATAAAGGAAGCGCTGTGCCGGTCAATATAGTTCTCGTATGGGCCTCTTCCATAATATCTGAGGTTGTTATAGCTTCCGGGCAATGTGGTACGCATTCCAAAGCGCGGTAGTTCAGGAAGCTCTTTACCGGTCATATCCATTGTTGCGGTGATCTGTACATCCCCATTATTATGGATAAAATAATTGATCTGGTAAGGTACATCGATGCCGGCTAGTTGCCATTCGACCTGGATTGTTAATCCGTTTTCAGTTTGTTCTCCAACGGTAATCTTTTTTAATTTTTTCTGGTCATGGGCAGAACGCCATAAGCCCAATTTTGAAGGCATGCCGTTTCCGAAATCATTATCGGTAGGAGCTCTCCAGAAATAGGGTTCCGGAAAATTATTGAAATTACTGTCGTTTTTGCTATATCGTATGAACTTTCCTTTTTGCAGGTCAAATTCACCTTTTATATCACCAGCAGTGAAATTCAACTTTTTATTATCATTTGTAAATACTAATTTTGGTGCTGTGGATGAATATTTGTCAAAATAAGAACCTGCATAACTGAACTGCTCTTTGGCGATCTCTGATCCGGAAGGCAACATTTCTGTAGCTGCTTTTGTATAGGCATAGAGATTAAGGAAATATTCGGTTCCTGCAATCGATTTATATTGTGGAAGGTTAAGCTTAAGATTTTTTGACTGGTGAGGATCGAGCTGAACATCAAATGTTCCTTCATCTACTTTTTCACCATTCCTAAGCAGTTGCCATTTAAATGCATATTGGTTAAGATTGGTAAAATCAAAGATATTTTCGATATTGATTAAACCTTTGCTAAGGTCTTTTGCGGTAAAAATTATCTTCTGATACATCTTTTTTACTTCATAAGCACCAGGATCAGGAGTCCGGTCAGAACTGATGATCCCATCGGCTATACCATTCTCATCATTCTGCCAGTAAAATGATCCCAGATCACCACCATAAGCCCAGAATGTCTTGCCGTTAGCATCTTTGGTTTTAATACCCTGATCTACCCAATCCCAGATGAATCCGCCCTGCATATTCTTACTTTTCCGGATAATATCAAAATAGGTCTGCATATTACCGTTGCTATTGCCCATTGCGTGTGAATATTCGCACATAATGTAAGGTCTTGTCTTAGTGGCATCGGCAGCATATCTTTTCATATCGGCGATGCGAGGGTACATAGGAGCTACAATGTCCGTGTTCCAGTCTTGCCCTGCCTGCTCAAACTGTACCGGTCTGGAAGTGTCCCGGCTTTTGATCCATTTGTAATTATCATGGAATACGGGTCCATTACCACACTCATTACCTAAAGACCAGATAATAATAGAGGCGTGATTTTTGTCGCGTTCTACCATTCTTACAATTCTGTCTGTGTGTGCCGGAGCCCATTCCGGAAGGTAAGCGGGGTGTACTGTCTTATCAAACCCGCCCTGTAGTTCTGCGCCCATACCGTGGGTTTCGATATTCGCTTCATCTACGAGATATAACCCATATTGATCGCACAACTTATACCATAGCGGATCATTCGGATAATGCGAAAGCCGCACAGCATTGATGTTCAACTCTTTCATTAGTTTTATATCTTTCAACATTAATGCTCTGGTGGTGGTATGGCCGGTTACATCATCGTGTTCATGGCGGTTTACACCGTGTACGGAGATCGACATTCCATTAACCAACAGCCTTGCATTCTTGATCTCAACTTTACGGAAGCCCACTTTTGAAGCAGTTATGCTGATCACCGTTCCATTTTGATCTTTAAGGGTTAGCACACAATCATATAAATTGGGTGTTTCTGCATTCCATTTTAAGGGATTTTTTATAGTAGTATGAAACTTCAGGGTTTGAATGCTGTCTGCATTTACGCTAAAGCTTTCCTGTTTGTTATAAATAGCTTTCCCTGACTTGTCCAGAAGACTGAGCGTTAAGCTTCCACTTTTAAGATCGTTCCCTTTAAATTTGCGAAGATCTACATCGGCACTGAACAATCCGTTTTTGTATTGAGCATCAAGATCTGCCTTCAGAAAAAAATCCCATATCGCTAACTTTGGTAATGCATACAGGTAAACATCTCTCTCCAGACCGCTGAGACGCCAGAAATCCTGATCTTCCAGATAGCTGCCATCATGCCATCGGAATATCTGTACAGCGAGCAGGTTCTGTCCTTTTTTCAGATATTTAGTGATGTCAAATTCTGCAGGAGTCTTGGAAGCTTTGGTCATCCCAACTTTCCTGCCGTTTACATAAATAAATGCACATCCGGAAATAGAACCGAAATGAAGTAATATCTCTTTCTTGTCCCAATCTTCAGGAACGGTAAACGTTTTTCTGTAAGTACCTACCGGATTATTTGGTCCTATAAAAGGCGGAGTTCTGGGATGCGGATAGGTAACATTGGTATAGATCGGTATACCGAAACCATTGAGCTCCCAATTGGAGGGAACTGTTAAATTAGCCCATCCGGAATCGTCTAGTGTAGTTTTGTAGAAATCTGTAGGTCTGTCTTTGTACTGGTCTGTATAGCTGAATTTCCATTGTCCGTTCAGAGATTTATAGTTAACTGATCTGCCATAATCATCGGAAATGGCATTTTGCTGATCATCAAAAGATACGAAGGTGACGTGCGGCTTTTCTTTTCCCTGATCAACAATTCTGGGATTTTCCCAATCGTTATTTTGGGCTGTAACAGATACAAAAAAGAAGGAGAGTAATATAAAAGCTATTATTTTTAAATTCATGACAGGCGTTTTCACGGTTTATTATGATAAACGAATTTACAAAAAAAAGCTTTCTTATATTCATTAAGCTATCACAGCGGATATTGTTTGTTAAAATATGCGATTAATAACAGCAAATTGTAAAACTTAATCTCACAAAATAATAAGAACCGTTTAAATAAAAGGAGCCCGATATAATTACCGAGCTCTTGTAAAAATGTATCACCTTATTATAAGTCCAACTTTACGGGGCATTTTAAATGTAGAGAATGCCTTTTATTACTCTATTTACAATATCAACAGCATTATAATGGTAATAGCTTTTGCTTGATGCTGCATACGCTTGTAGGTTTACTTCCGGCTGTTACGGCATTGAGGAATGCGCTTACTCCAATTTCTTCAAAATAAGCATTGATATGTTGATAGAGTATCTGACCAACAAAATTGCATTCTGCAATCGACTTTTGGGTTGATGAGCAGGCGCTATCGGAACAATCATCTGCTATCATCGGTCCATTTGCCGGTAAGACTTTTTGAAAGGTGCCGGCAAATTGCCCCTCTCTGTCTGGGTCGGAACAAATGTAGGGATTGCTACCATCATTATTAAGTAGCAACATTTTATTAAGTCCGAACAAGATAGTTTTAACAGCCAGCGGGGTATTAAGTTGTGTGCCATAAATAGTGTCTATATATGACTCAAAACCTTTTGACCAAACTTGAGGAACGATGTCAAGACTATTCCAGATTTTGCAGTTGAACTGTTGCCATTTCACGGCAGGTTCGGCCTGTGGTGGAAAAGTTGTCTTCAGATAATTGACATAATAGCTGTTGCCTACATCCGGACCAGCAAGAGCATAAGTTCTTGTTGTCCAATTTTGAGCTTTAGCATGTGTGGGTATATCGGAATAACTAGTATCGGCACCAAACAGCACGAGAGCGAGTGCCGGCGATAATGCTCCTCCCAGGCTATGTCCGGCCACAGTGATAATGGCATTTGGGTCGTCCAGTTTAGAGAAAAAGTTTGTAATAGAATTTGCTGAGTTTAAACCAAGCAGAAGATTAATACCATTTAATGTACCGTGTGATATCCTGATGTTGTTAGGTGTCGGACAATATGGCCAATCAGCAATTTTACCACCCAATAAGTCCTCATTTATTTCATCAAAGATAGATGTTGGTTTAGTACCGGCAATAGAAACGACATATTCATTTACGCCTGTAACTGTCTGGCTGGGGTATTTGAATATGATCATGGTATTTGTGGCTGTTGCAGTGTGGTCTTTAGTTATATCCTTAGGTTCTACAACAACATAAGGTCCCCAGGCGACGGTAACATCTATCGGAAAATCAGCAGCAGCAATAATTCCGGGCAGATTTTTTGCAAAATTGTCCTGAATTGCCTGTGCAGCCGAAGCTGGATCAGTTACATTATCTTGCTTAGGTGCGAAGTTTGAAATCATAGACATGATAAATGTCATTTGATAATCATTGTAAGTCATATGGTTTAGATTTTTAGATTAAAGGAAATTATTGACGAACAGGGCTATTTTATATTTGAATTATTATATACTACATTTCCTCCCAGCCAGGTTTCTAGTACTGTAATATTACGCATATTCATGCTGATCTTGTCATGAGGCATACTTAATGGATCTTCTGCTAGGATAATGAAATCTGCGAAATGTCCTTTTGGCAAAGAGCCTGCCCATTTTTCCGCATAACATTGCCATGCTGCATCATAAGTGGCTGCACGCAAAGCCTCTTCGGGTGTCAAGCATTCTTCTTTATTGAGAACAGGGGTGATATCATACTCTGGTGGATGCGATTCCATCACACGTGTAATGGATTGTTCCATCATTCTTAATGGTCCAATGGGGGTTACTGTATGATCACTATGGAGGGAAATCCTTAGCTTTTTATCAACAGCGGATTTGCAAAGGTCTAGCATATCCACTTTATCATATCCGTCCAATTGCTGGCCTTTGAAGATAATATCCTTAAAAATGAATCCCCAATAACCTACATGACCAATTAAAAAACTAGGTGATATGCCTAATTCTGCCATTTCATCAAGCTGCTTACGGTTGCTGAATAAAGAGCAATGCTCGATGCGGTTACGGAGTGGAGTTCCTACATATAATTTTAGTGCCTCACGGTAGGCGTCTATGGTAAGACTTACGGCCTTATCACCATTAGCATGGATCATTATAGGCCATCCCTTGTCGATCATGATCGATTTGATCAATGCTGGATAACTATCCTCCGGATGGAAATCAAATATACCGTCCTTATAAGTTTCTGGGAAACAAGCGTAATCTTCCGATTGGTAACCTGTAAGTCCTTGATTCGAACCATCTGATACCACTTTTACATGCCCGAAATAAAGATCACTATATTCTTTCGTCGCTTCGTATGGTGGCAAATCAGGAAACTCCTTCATACTCTCACAATATCTGGCACCGCCCAATCGCACACTTAGATTATTGGAATTTAAGTATTTGTTGAGATACTTGAGATATTCAGGATTAAGAATGGCATCATACATAGATGTTACACCCCTTGAATTGGCTTCAGCAAAAAAATGATCAAGATTTTTATTCATATCTCGGTTTGCTAAAGCCATAATTTGTGATTGAAAAGTGCCAAAGGCATATAAAAGGCCTGTTTCTTCTTGTAATAAACCACGTCCCTTTTCTTCAAATTCCTTTTCTGTCGCATACCCTGCGGCTTTAAGGGCAGCTTCGTTTTTCTTATATACTTTACTTATCGTTGGACTATTTATATAGACAGTATGTCCGGAAGCGCTAATTACCATTATCGGTATTGTTCTACTTACCTCATTTAAAAACATATAGTCAATGTTTTGGAAGTTATCCTTAGAGAAAGGAGTAAGCAAAGCAGGATCGAGACCATTAGCAAATAAGACGGCATCTTCAGATTCTGGTGGTAGGTTGGCCTTCAGTTGTTCCTTAACCCAGTTTTTGTCATAGCCTTTCCTGATGTTTTGGCCGTCGAACGGACCTACATCTACGAAAGAAGCCATCAAACCTGAGAAAACAACATGTATATGAGGCTCGAAAAGCCCCGGCAACAACGTCTGGTTGGTTTCGAGATGCCTCACCGTATATTCATCTTTAAAATTGGCATCCATTTCTGCGGTAACCAATGATAGGCTGCCGGTAGCAACCACCCGACCGTCGGCAAACCCGATAGCTTCTACCATGTCGGCTTTACCGTCTATCATCGGCCTGATAATACCTCCTGTAAATAGAATAGGCGCAGGCTGAACAACTTCAGGTTTCTTTTCAGGCAGGCCTGCGGTCATCAGCGACAGGTTTTCAGGCCCAAAAAGATCATTTTTTAATAATGTAACGATGGGATTGGTACATGCGCAAAAACACATATGATCATGACCGTGAGAGCATTCTTCCATTTTTGAAAAGTTTTATGGTTATTCAATGTCGTTTTAAATAGTATCTTTAAAAATTAAAATTACAGAAGTAGTAATTTTTATCTTTCAGTAGTATTACCTGTTTTTTTATTTTAGTATTTATACTGATTTTATCATTACCTCGTGAATTTTAAATAAAATTTTAGGAATGGATAGTATATAAAAAGCTTTTGGATGGTCTAAATCTTCGGTTTGATGTTTCCAGCTCGAAATTACAATCTGATATATGGATTTCTTCAGAAGAAAATACTAGAGGGGAATTAACGGCAATTACAGTAACAATAAAATCGAAATTATCACAAATAAATGAGGATTTAAAGGAGTTAAGATTAACTCTATGCCTGATATAGAATCAAGTAGAAATTTTTGTAGACGGTAACCGTAAATTCACTGGGTTTAATATCGCAGTTGATAAACACGCTCAGGTTCCCGAGTTTGAAAAATTTGGGGTTGAATATACAAGGATATGGGCCTGTAAATGTTGTACAAAGAATAGATTAATTATTGGAAAGGGTTTAAATATTTTTTTCAAAACAAACGTTTTTCCTTCTGCTTCAGTAGGATAATTGGTACTGGTGGATCATTTAAAATTAATGCAATATAACCAGCCATCTTATAGAAAAACTTATAATCTTATTGATAAAATCCAATCAAATAGATAAGGAGAAAATGGTGTCTGTTTCATTGGCAGATTTATCTCACAAGAATAATTTTACCGCTGTGCGTTCCTTTTTCCAGCAGTCGATGAGCTTCTGCCGCTTCTGAAAAAGGAAGGGTTTTAAAGATTACAGGTCTGAATTTTTTAGATTCTATCAAAGGCCAGACATATTTCTGTACTTCTTTTGCCAATTGTTTTTTGAATTCATATTCTCTGCTTCTGAGTGTGCTTCCGGAAATTGTAAGGCGTTTTGTCATTACTTTCCAGATATCGAGATCGGTATGGCTTCCATCAACTGCATTGATATGGATCAGTCTGCCTTCAGGCTTCAGAATATTGATGTTTTTGGCCAGATAATCGCCGCCAATCATATCCAGAATAACATCAACGCCTTCCTTTTGTAATTCATCCTCGAAATCCTGAGTTTTATAGTTGATGTAAGAATCAGCGCCCAGATTAAGACAGATTTGACCTTTTTCCTCAGAACCAACAGTAACAATCACTTTCGAACCTAAAGCGTGCGCAATTTGAATTCCTGTAATACCAATTCCACTGTTTCCGCCATGAAGTAAAAATGTTTCCCCGGGCTGAAGTCTTCCCCTCTGAAAAACATTGGACCAAACCGTGAAAACGGCCTCCGGGAGACTTGCTGCTTCGGCAAAATCAAGGCCATCAGGAATCGGAAGACATTGCCCCTCACGAACACCTACAAATTCTGCATACCCACCGCCCGCTAAAAGCGCACAAACTTTGTCGCCGACGTTGAAATCTTTTACTTCCGGTCCGCATTTGACAACTATTCCGGCAACTTCCAAACCTAAGATATCGGCGGGAGTACCTTCTGGAGCAGGATAATTGCCTTCACGCTGAAAAACATCCGAACGGTTGAGACCGGCTGCTTTTACTTCTATTAAAACTTCGTCTCCATCAATTTTAGGAGTTGGATACTCTTTTAATTGTAAAACTTCGGGAGCTCCATATTTTGTGATTACGATTGCTTTCATTTTTTAATTTTAATATTAGCTTAACTGCAAATTTTCTTCCAAATCAGTTTGTGAGTAACCTCTCGGAAATTGCTTATGAATGATTTTTCACTTTCAAGATGTAAGAACCCATCTCTAAAAATAACTATCCGATTTTGTGTTTGGCCTGTCCAGTTTGGAAAAAGTGAAACTTTTTCAATGAGTTCAACTAATGTCCAGGTTCCGATAAGTTTTTCAAATAATGTAGTTTCCATAATCTCTGATAAATAAAATGAGCGTACCGAAACACGCTCATTGTTTTTTTTGATTAAATTAAAAGGGCTGATTATATTTGCCTGTCAATGCTTTGTTTTCGATGCTTTTTGCAAAATTGGGCGTTTCTTCGTGATTGTGTGCATCGGAAGCGGCTTGTCTTGATGCAGCTGCACTTGCCAGGTCGATGCCGTGCTCTTTCAAATATTCGAACATTTCCGGAGTTGCAGTGGCGTGAATTTCATTGGTGTACAAAGTGGTGTTATCATCAATTTTTGTCGCTTTCAGTTCCCATAAAACCTGAACTTTTGTTCTTCCGTTTTTTGTAATCGAATCAGAGATTGATAACATTCTGCAGTAATCCGGGCGATACACTGTGGCAACATAATGCTGAACCATTAAAGCATCTCCGATTGTTTCAACATTTAAAGAAACCGGTTCGCCATCAAAAGTGGTAGAAATAGCTGCTCCGATGTGCTGTGTTGAGCATCTTTGATATTCAGCATCAGGTAAGTTTAATAACCAGTCTGCGATGTTAACTTTTTCGAATGGTGCATTGATGATAGCAGTTACACTTGAATGAGACAATGCATTTTCTGGTGTTTGAGTAATTTCCATAATGTTTGGGTTTTAATGTTTGTATTAATTTGATGATGTAAAACTACTATCAATTCAATGGAAAATCATTTGGAGTTCGATGAACAGGCAAATCGAGTCGTTGACTATTATGAATGCATAGCTTAACCCAAAAATTATACAAATTTTGATTAGCATTTAGTGATTGAAGCACAAATTTTGATAATAAAGTCTCTGAAACTTACGCTATATTTGTAAATCACTGCTGCAAAATGAAAAATATACCTAAATTATTAGTTATTTTAATATTGATTTGTTGTAATTCTGACAAAATTTCAGAAAAATCAATAGATTTAAATAACAAAGCTGTACATTCTCTTCGTTCTGATAAATATTCTGAAGCGTTGAAGTATTCTGAAGAAGCTATTCTGGCAGACAATAAAAATTTTCAGGCTTATCCCATAAAAGCACAAGTGCTTATTAAACAAAACAGATTTCATGAAGCCGAAGAAACAATTCAAAAGCAATTGAAAATAAAGCATGACTTTGCTGAAGGTTGGACTTTTAAAGGTTTAATCAATAGTTTAAAGGGAGACCAGATACAGGCAAATCAGGATTTCGAGAGAAGAAGTGTTCAGTTATTTGAAAATAAGTGGAAAAATAACATACACGCTTATCAGGCAATGATTTTATAAAAAAATGAGTAGAGAAGAACTTATTAACAAAACGCTGACAGAATAATAGCCATAAACTGATTTTAAATGAAAAAAAGAATTATACGAAATATTCGGATTGGAGTAATACTCGCTTTACTCCTGCTGATTGGGAGTTCTATCGCATCTTATATTAGTATACAGAAACAGACGGAAAATAGGAAAAGTCTTTTAAAAAGCAAGGAATCCATAAGTTTAGTGAAAGATGTTTTAAATTCCCTCTTAGATGCAGAAACGGGGATCCGCGGATATCAGCTTACCGGTCATGAAAGTTTTCTTGAACCTTTCAAGATGAGTGAGAAGAAATATCCGCAGCTTGTCGCTGATAAAAACAGGCTGGATCTTAAAGATAAACATCAGATTGCGCTTATTGACGAACTTATGCGTACTTCAGATATCATGATGAAAGGGTACGCTTTACTCATTGAAAATCGTAGAAAAGGCATATTAATGACCAGGGAAGAACTTGTACAAAATAAGATCGCTATGGACAGGTGCCGCGCGTTGGTTCAGCAATTTGTAAAATATGAGGAAGTTCAGCTGGCTATTAAAAACAATGATCTTAACAAGTCTTCAAGGTCAACCGTTTTGTTTATTATTTTCTCAGCAGTTGCAGCCATTGCAGTTACCGTTTTCTTTTACATGCAGGTAAGATCTGATCTTATTCGCAGGGACAGATTAGAAAAAGATTTGTTTTATACGAAAGAAATTCTTGAGCAAACCAGCGCTGTGGCACAGGTGGGAGGCTGGGAAGTAAATCTGAATACCGGCAATCTCTTCTGGTCAGAGAGTACCAAAGAAATTCATAAAATAGATAATGATTTTCATCCGGATTTTGAAAACGCCATAGAATTTTATAAAGAAGACCACAGGGAAAGAATAAAATATTTTTTTGACAGGGCCGTGAAAGAAGGCATTTCCTTTGATGAAGAGTTTCAGTTGGTCCGTAACGACGGCGTTACGATATGGGTAAGAGTAAAAGGAATCCCGGAATTTGAAGATGGAGTATGCAACAGAATTTTCGGAATTATTCAGGATATTGATGCCTATAAAAAAATGTTTCTGGAAATTACCAGAAAGGAAGCCATGATGCAGTCTTTTGTAACCGATGTCCCGATTCCTTTGGCTATGTTTGATAAAGATCTGAACTATGTTTCGGTAAGCAACAGATGGAGGGAGGAATTCAATATGAATGATAAAGACCTTATCGGAAATAATTTATTTACGATATCTCCTAATGTTCCCGAAGAAAGAAAAGAAATATACCGCAATGCCTTGATGGGAAAAACCTACGTCAATGAAGATTTTACGGCAAAATTAGATGATAAAGAAGAACTTCAACATTATGATCTTAAAGTAGGACCCTGGTATCTTACGGAAGAGGAAGTGGGTGGTATAATCATTTCCGTACAGAATATTACCAATGCCGTACTGGTAAATGAGGAGCTGAAAAATGCCAAGGAAATAGCAGATATTGCAAACAAGGCAAAATCTGAATTCCTGGCTAATATGAGCCACGAGATCCGGACTCCTTTGAATGGAGTTATAGGATTTTCAGATCTTCTGCTAAGAACACCGCTTAGTGAAACACAGACCCAATATCTGAACTATATCAATGAATCGGGGGAAAATCTTCTGAATATTATTAACGATATTCTGGATTTTTCTAAAATAGAGTCCGGGAAAATGGAACTTTTCATTGATAGAACTGACGTCTATGACATGCTAAGCCAGGTAATTAATGTTATTCTCTATCAGTCCCAGAAAAAAGATATCGAGCTTCTTCTGAATATTGAGCCGGGGCTTCCAAAAACCCTTCTTATTGATGAATCAAGATTAAAACAAATTCTGATTAATCTTTTGGGGAATGCTGTGAAATTCACAGAGAAAGGAGAGATCGAGCTAAAAGTGGAGAAGTTAAGCATGAATGATAAAAATATATCGTTACGCTTCTCTGTAAGAGATACAGGAATCGGTATTCCTGTTGAAAAACAGAAATTTATTTTTGATGCATTCACTCAGGAAAACAGTTCCATCAGTAAAAAATATGGCGGAACAGGCCTCGGACTTACAATCTCAAATAATATCCTGGGATATATGGGAAGCCATCTCTCGCTGATCAGCGCACCGGAAGAAGGTTCTGTGTTTTTCTTTGATATTGAAATTCCTTACGAAATTTCTGAATTGAGAGAAGAAAACGATCTCATCATCAAAAAGGTCTTGGTGGTAGATGATAATGAAACCAACAGAATTATTCTGGAGCACATGCTTGCCTATAGGAATATAGAATCCACGCTGGCTGCCAACGGAATGGAAGCCTTGGAGATACTGCTGAAAGGTGATCGCTTCGATGTGATCCTGATGGATTATCATATGCCTATCATGTCCGGGTTGGAAACCATAGATAAAATAAGAGAACTGTTTAATCAGCGAAAAGAGATTTCTCCATTCATCATACTTTCTTCTTCCTCGGAAGAGATAGAGGTAATTACTTCAATTCGGGAAAGGGAAAATTCTTATTTACTTTTAAAGCCGGTCAAATCAGATGATTTATATAAAACCTTGCGAAAGGTGGCTCATACTAATATGGTAGAAACTATTCAGGATGAGTCCGAAAAAGATTCTTATTCTTTTACCCGGGAGCTTGAAGTTCTTTTGGTCGATGATAATCCGGTAAATATGGTGCTCAATAATAAAATGATCCATTCAATGATTGTTGATGCTTACATTACGGAGGCTGTCAATGGTCTGGAAGCTTTGGAAGAGTGCCGTAAGAAACAGTTTTCTATTATTCTTATGGACGTACAGATGCCAGTGATGAACGGTATAGAAGCAACACAACAGATACGAATGCTTCCTGCATATCAAAATACACCTATTATTGGAGTTACAGCTGGAAATGTATTGGGCGAAAAAGAAAAATGTCTGGAAGCTGGTATGACAGACTTCCTTCCCAAGCCTCTCCGCCAGGCCGACCTTCAGGAAATACTCAAAAAATATATCAGTGCTAATGCCAGTGATGATAAAAGTGCTGACGCTAATCATTATACAGAAGATCAATCAGAAAAAAAGCCAGAAAAATACATCAATATCAAGATGCTCAACGAGCAGATTGGTGATGATGATGATTTTAAGGAAATGTTCCTCGATCTGCTGATCCAGCAACTTGCCCAGGCAGAAAATAATATAGAAAGGGCGGCAGAAGAAAAGGATATTGCAGAAACACGGATTGTCCTTCATAAACTTAGAGGTACCTCAGGAAGTGCCGGACTTTTTAAACTTTCGGAATGTGCTCTGAAATGGGAAAAAATAACGGAAGATCAAATGAATTTTTCTTTGATGAATGGTGAAATAAAACAAGAAATAAAGCTGGGATTAAGTGCCATTAAAGATTTTATGAAGTAATTATTGTAAAAGCAGTAATATACTTCCGAAAGTTTATTCATGAAGTTAGGTTTGTGGTACGCTTTTCAGTGGGATGGGCATGACATATAGTTCCTATTTTTGTATTTTCGTGTACCGAAACTTTAAGCAACAATGAAGGATCCAGTACCTACTTTAAATTTTGAACAACTGATTAATGTACTTTCTTTCACAAATATGGCTACTGCTGTACATGTTGGAGAAGATGCAAGGATTGAATTTGCAAATCAGGCAATGTTAGCCATTTGGGGCAGAGGGCCAGAGGTTATCGGAAAAGGCCTTGGAGAAGCAATGCCCGAATTATCAGATCAGCCATTTATAGAAATGTTTGCAAAAGTCTGGCGCGAAGGCATTACCATTTCGGGAAGAGATACACCTGCCGAAATATTGGTAAATGGCAGAATCGATACTTATTACTTTGATTTTGAGTACCGTGCCATAAAGGATGCAAACGGACGTGTAATAGCTATATTGCACACCGCCACTGATGTGACCGAGCGCTATCTCAACAGACGCGAACTGGAAGAGGCCAGCCAGAATAAAAAATTACTGATCCGTGAGCAGTCACTCAATGAACAGCTTGCAGCAGCAAATGAAGAATTAAGTGCGATCAATGAAGAACTTCATGCCGGCAGGGAAGAGCTTTCAAGAATGAATACCGAGCTGGAGCATGTTGTGGAAGATCGTGTGAAAGCATTAGTTGAGAGTGAAGAGCGTTTTAGATCAATGGCCGATAATACAGATGTCCTCATAGGTGTACGTGATGAGACAGGAAAGCTGATTTATTTTAATAAAGCATGGATACAACTTAGCGGACGAAGCAAAGATCAGCTTATTAACATGGGATGGCATGATTTGATTCATCCTCAGGATAAACAAAAATTTTTAGAAATTCATCAGCAGGCATTTGCCCGACAAGTTTCATACAGTGCTGAAATACGACTATTTGGATCAGATGGATCTTATCATTGGTTGCTAAAAAAAGGAACACCGAGATTTCTTTCTGATGGTAGTTTTGCCGGCTTTATCAGCTCTTGTGTTGATATTACACCGCTAAAACTAAGTGAGCAGAAACTGCAGGATATGAATGAAGAATTAGCAGCCTCTAATGAAGAGTTTGCTGCTCTCAATGAAGAGCTTGCAACAACCAATGAAGAACTTGCCGAATCCAATGAAGAGTTATTACGAAGTGAAGCGAGATTCCGGAATCTGATAAGACAGGCGCCAGTTGCTATATGCGTAATCCGGGCCGGAGATCTTATTGTTACCGAAGTGAATGACGGCTATCTGGAATTGGTCGGCAAATCGAGAGAGCAGTTAGAAAGACGTTTGATTTGGGACGGTGTGGCTGAAGCTGCTGAAGTATATTCGCCGATCATGCAGCAGGTAATTACAACAGGAGTTGCCTTTCACGGAAGAGAACACGAACTCATTTTAAACCGAAATGGCGTGGATGAAACTGTATTTGTCGATTTTGTTTACGAACCGGTGACAGACCTAAAAGGTAAAGTCATATCAATCATGGTGGTAGGAAATGATGTGACGGATAAAGTACTGGCAAGAAGGCAGATCGAAGATGTTGAGGAGCGTAACCGTCTTGCTATCGAAGCAGCCGAGATCGGGACCTATGAATTAACTTATGCAGATCAGTCTGTGATTGGCTCTAAGCGTTTTGATGAAATCTTTGGAATAACCAGTCCTGTTTCAAGGGCACAGGTGCTTGCGACCTATCACCCTTTGGATCTTCATCTTAGCGATCAGGCTCACGATATTGCCCGAAAAACAGGAAAGCTTTTTTATGAAACCCGTATTGTGCTTGCAAATGATTCTGTAAAATGGATTCGTCTGCATGGAAATGTTCATTACGATGGCGAAGGTAATGTGAAAAAGTTACTTGGTACTGTGATGGATATTACCGCTTTAAAACAAATCCAGCAGCAGAAGGACGATTTTATTTCGATTGCCAGCCATGAGCTTAAAACACCGCTTACCAGTTTAAAGGCTTCTTTACAACTTCTTGAACGAATGAAAACGACCCCGACAGCTCTGCTTCCGAGGTTAATTGATCAATCTAACAGAAGTATGGAAAAGATTTCTGAGTTAGTAGAGGAATTATTAAATGTGACCCGAATAAATGAAGGTAAAGTCATGCTAAACAAAAAGAAGTTTGATTTGGCACATCTGGTGGAAGAATGCTGCTCGCATGTTATACACCTAGGAACTCATGAGCTGGTGGTAGAAGGTGAACGAAATCTGGAGATTATGGCAGATGAGAACAGAATACAGCAGGTTATCATTAATTTCATTAATAATGCCATTAAATATGCACCCCAAAGCAGACAAATATTTCTGGCCATTGAACACATCAGCGACTCGGTTAAAGTTTCAGTCAGAGATACAGGTCCCGGTATTCCGGCAGATAAATTACCGTATCTGTTTGAGCGATATTATAGGGTAGATCCTAAGGGTATACAGGCTTCAGGACTAGGCTTAGGATTGTATATCAGTGCGGATATTATCGAGCGTCATGGCGGAAAGATCGGCGTTGAAAGTGTCGAAGGTAAAGGAAGCACTTTCTGGTTTACGCTGCCTGATCAGGTTGAGCCGGTGGACGAAACATTTTGAGGCATTATGAAGATGATGGAAGGAATTTAAAATAGTTGAAAAAGTATACATGACAAGAAACCGTGTTACTCTTGTAATGAGATTTAATAATTAAATTTTGATTTTTCCTGGATAATAAAGCTAATGAATGAACAATAATAGAAAGTCGATTTACAGCGCTCTTGCTGCTAATGTATTGATTGCGCTAACGAAATTCATTGCGGGAGCATTTACAAATAGTTCGTCCATGATCTCAGAAGGTATCCATTCAACGGTGGATACGGCTAATCAATTGCTGATACTCTACGGCTTAAAAAGAAGTAAAAAGTTACCGGATCAATCGCATCCCTTTGGATATGGTAAAGAACTTTATTTCTGGTCTTTTGTCGTTTCTATACTGATATTCGGATTAGGTGGGGCATTGTCAATATATCAGGGTATTTCACATATTATAGAGCCTGAATTGATGAAAAATCCCTTCTGGAATTATATTGTACTGTTTCTTTCATTGATTTTTGAGGGCACATCTTTTATTATTGCCATAAAAGAATTTAACAAGACGCGTAATGGTTTAGGATGGTGGGATGCTATTATAAAAAGCAAAGATCCGTCGAGTTTTCTCGTTGTTTTTGAGGATGGCGCAGCTGTTGCCGGGCTTATTATTGTTACGGTATTGATGGCATTCAGCCACTCCCTGCAGATGCCTGTATTAGATGGCCTGGCATCCGTAATTGTAGGATTGTTGCTGGTTTTTGTTTCCCTTATTCTGGCCCGGGAAAGCAGGAGCTTACTAATGGGCGAGGGAATCGCTCCTGAAACCAGGCTGAAAATTTCTAAGCTGGTTGAGCAGGATGCTGCGGTGATAAAAACAAAAAATATACTTTCAACATACCAATCACCGGAAGAAGTCGTATTAATGCTTATCGTTGATTTTCAAGATCATCTTGATACCGATGATATCACCGAGGCGATCGTACGTATACGTAACCATATTAAAAATGAATTTCAATTCGTACGATATGTTATTATCCAGCCGGAATAAAAAGGGTTATTTATGAATTTATTTAAAGAAATTGGAATTTAAAAATATTAAATGTTTAAACTTTAGTAAAATGATTTCCAAGATATTTGTATAACCTCTATTTTGTTCAGGTACAATACAATGTTAAGACTTATAATAGAATGGTCAGTTATAACAAACAACCCTGAAGTATCAATACCTCAGGGCTGTTTATTATTGATAGATATCTTTTACAAATCTAATGTTGGTGCTTTTCCAAATTTCTTTTTAAAGGCATGAGAAAAATGGGACAGGCTCTCAAATCCAAGATCGAGATAGATGGAAGACGGTCTTTTATTTTTACTTTCAATTAAATGCCGTGCTTCATTCAATCTTTTATCCTGCAACCATTTCCGGGGTGGCATTCCAAATGTTTTCTGAAAATCCCTCTTAAATCCGGAAAGACTTCTTCCCGTCAATTGAGAAAATTTTTCGACCGGAACATTGAATTGATAATTACTGAGCATAAATCTTTCAAGATCTATTTTATAAGGCTCTGAGAAATCGAACAGGAAATTATGAAGCTCCGGCAAGGCAAGAAGCATTAATTTAATACCTTCTTTCACTTTTAAAAGTCCCAGTTCATCCGTCATCGCATCACCGGAGCTTCTGGCATAGGGCACAATGGATTGGAAATAGCCTTTCAGGAACTCATTATTTGGAAGAATAAGATTGGGAAAACTGGTATATTTACCATCAGCTTCTATTTTCTCTTCCAGGGCTATCTTTCGCATAAGATCTTCCTGGAGCGATATGACGATCGTTTCATAATGTCCGCCAGGCTCAGGAGTCTTAGTAAGCGTTCCCAATTGATTTTTGTGAATCAGTAAAACCTCTCCGGCACTAATAATGAGATTCTGCTCAGAGGTCTCAAGGATCATCTGACCCGAAACCTGCATGACCAAAGTGTGATGATTCCATATGCAGGCCTTTTCTTTTCGCTCTGAAGAGAGGTAAGAATAAAATATTACGCCGGGAAGGATTTCTGCTGGACTTTCCATTTATCTTTGAAGGTAGGTGCCGCCTCTTATGGAACCTATTGCAAATGTACTATTTAAAATATTCATCTCCTCACTTGTGAAAACAATTTCCATGGCAGCAATGTTCTCAGGCAGTCTTGATCTGCGGCTCATACTCACCAATGGCATGATGTTGTCGCCCTGTTCTTTTACCCAGGCAATCGCGAGGTGTGTGGGTGTGACACCTTTATTGTTGGCCATCTGTTTCAATACTTCAACTTTTTCAAGATTATGAACAAGGTTCTCACCCTGAAAACGGGAGAAGTGGTTTCGGTAGTCATCCGCTGCGAGAGGAGCTTGCAGATCGCCGGTCAAAAGACCTTCCGCGGTATTCGCAAAAGCTACGACACCGATTCCTAGTTCTCTGGCGGTAGGTAATAGATCGTTTTCTATCTGACGGTCTGCTAAAGAATAAGCGATTTCTAATGCACTGATCGGGTAGATGCTGTTGGCCACGCGAAGCTGATCCGATGTAATCTCTGATACTCCAATATGACGCACTTTTCCTTCCTTAACAAGGTCGGCGATCGTTCCAATGATGTCTTCGATGGGCACGCTACCATCCATTCTGCTTGGCTGGTAAAGGTCAATCGTCTCAATTCCCAAGCGGGTAAGAGAATAGGTAACGAAATTCTTGATTGCTATCGGACGAAGATCCATCCCAATCCATTGACCATTGTAGAAAATAGCTCCGAATTTCACACTGATGAACGCGTCGTCTCGTCTTCCCTTGATGGCTTTTCCAATAAGCATTTCATTATGGCCTGCACCATAAAAATCTCCGGTATTCAGGAAATTGATGCCACTGTCTAAAGCCTGATGGATGGTTGCAATACTTTCTGTTTCATCAGGTGTCGGACTGCCCCAAACTGATGACATACGCATACATCCCAAACCAAGTTCTGAAACTAGAGGTCCATTTTGACCCAACTGTATTTTCTTAATTGTTGACATTTGATTTATTTTAATTTGATAAAGGCAAAGTTCAGTTTTTATGGAATACGCTACTTTAGTGTATGGTTCAATTTACTTGCTTATACGGTTCAAAGAGATAATTTTGGTATAATGAAATTAAGTATTTAATAAACTTATCGATCTTAATTTTTAAACTTTACTGATTGATTTTGAATTTCTATATGATACAAATCGTATATTTTTGTTACTGACTATATGAAATAATATAGGTTAAAAATCAGATTGCTTTACTTAAAATTTGCGTCTGGTAAAGTATTGATTATCAGTGATGCTTGTCATTGTTCGAAAACCTCTCGACGTTTCGGACAAAACCTTTCGACGTTTTAGTCAAAACCTCTCGACGTTTTACCTAAAAGATGCCGACGTTTTATATTGAAGCTGTAACGACATAATTTTGCTATAAACATTATCTAGGTGAATGGCTACAAGAATATAAAAAAACATGAAAAAATATATTATACTATTACTTATTAAATAAGTTGAGTAGTTACATTCATAAAATTATTCATAAAATGATACTCCTGAACTTCATTGCTGCTGCTATTGCTGATTCTGTTTAATTAGAAAAGATGAAAGTAACGTAAGATATTCGCAGCCAATTCTTAAATGTCGGTTTATTAAAAAATACTCTATTTCAACACATTTTATTTTTTAGTAATATTGACAATCGAATTTAGTGATTAGGAAAAGTTCTATGAACAAAAAGAAAGGTTATTCAATTCAGGAAGTTATAGAGTACAGGAAGCTGAATTGGTTTCATTCTAATGATTTTATCTATCTAAAGGAAGTGCCGATCAATTTTGAATCTTTCTGGATTCAGCCAGAGTATTGTTGCTTTGCGATTATTCACAGCGGAAAAGTTGTTATTGAAAATGAAACGGGTGGCCTTGAGACGGCAGAAAAAGGCAGCTTTATACTCTTTAAACCGTCAAGCACCTATAAAATCCTGGAGATTCTTCCCGGTACAACCGGTGCGGGTATTCTTTTCAACAGAAATTTTCTGGTCAGTTTTTCAGAGGATGTGTTTTATCTGCTGCATAATTCTTTTATAAACACTTTGTCAGCACACGTGATAGGGCTTCAAGCTGCTGATTATTCAAAACTTACGGTTTTATTTGCACAGGTATTTGAATTGTTGACAACGCTAACACCACATCAGTGGAACTATTCCGCCAAGGGGCTTTTTCTCACGTTAGTAAACGAAACAGATGGCATTCTTCAGCACTATAAATCCAATCGGTTGTTTGCCAATGCGGAAGAACAGCAATTGATTTCCAGTTTCCTGCACCTTTCGTCTGTGCACTTTATACAGCACAGAGAGGTCGCTTTCTATGCCGGAAAGCTTCATATCAGTGTTGGCCACCTGCATCGCACGATTAAAAAAGTTCTTAATACAACTCCTATCAATATCCTGCATAAATCCGTTTTACAGGAGGCTAAACAGTTATTGGCTTTTTCTAATAAGAACATCAGCGAAATTGCCGATATGCTGCAGTTCGGCTCAGTGCATTCATTCAGTAAATTTTTTAAAAAACATACGGGTGTATCTCCATCCCATTACGTTAATGCCGATTAAAATATTTTGTCATTTTAGGAAACAAAATAATCAGAATTGGACAAACAGACATCCGTTGACGATTGCGATCTTTGGAATACTCTTAGCAGAATAGCAAACATGCCCGGTGCAGACATTTATTTCTAAATATGTTAGAATGACATCTTTCCGCTCAGTTTGTTAGCTGTAATAGGGAAATTTTCTAACATAAAATTGTAACTGTCATGAACCAAAATGAAATTTATTCCATTCAGGAACTTTTTGAAACCCAGAAAAAATATTCTTTTAAACAACGCCTGACAACAGCGGAAGAACGTATCGGTCTGCTTCAGAAATTAAAAAATGCATTGCCCGACATCTACGGAAAGGTAATTGATGCTTTATCTAAAGACGTTGCTAAGCCGGTATTTGAAATACAATATATGGAACTGGCCGGGTTGCCCGGGATCATAGATGGAATATGTGCTAATCTCGCCAAATGGATGGAAGCGGAAAGTGTTACTTCTGCTATGGACAAGACTGCGTCCCTGGAAATCGTCCCGGAAGCGAGAGGCGTGGTGCTGGTAATCGGGCCATGGAATGTACCGTTTTTTCTGGCTATCGAACCCATGATTACGGCACTCGCGGCAGGTAATTGTGTGATGATAAAGCCATCTGAATTAACGCCGTACACAAGCCATGTAATTGCAGAGTTTATTCCGACTGTTTTTCCTCCGGAAATCGTTTCTGTAGTAGAGGGCGGCGTGGAAGAAACAACCGAACTGCTGAAGTTACCTTTTGATCACATTTTCTTTACGGGAAGCCCAAATGTAGGAAAGATCGTAATGGCTGCGGCTGCAAAAAACCTGACCACCGTAACGCTTGAGTTGGGAGGTAAATCACCTGTTTTTATTGACGAATCCGCAGATATGGAAAGGACAGCAGCGTCCATTATGCACAAAAAAACAATTAATGGTGGCCAGATCTGTATCTCTACAGACTATCTGCTGGTACATAAAAGCCGTGAAAATGAATTACTGGCCGCCTTAAAAAAATATACTGAAAAATATTATTACGCCAATGGCTCTTTCAACGGAAAAGATATGTCACATATCATCAACCGGCATAACTACGACAGACTGAAAGGATTATATCAGGATGCTTTGGATAAAGGCGCACACGTAGAATTTGGCGGTGTATTTCATGACGATAGTATTCAGATAGAGCCTACGGTGATTACTCATGTTTCTTTAGACAGCAAGATCATGCAGGAAGAAATTTTTGGTCCGCTGCTGCCCGTGTTAACCTACGGCAACCTGCAAGAAGCGATTGATTATGTGAATACCCACTCCAAGCCGCTTGCACTCTATATCTATAGTCAGGATCAAAAGAACATCGACAAAATAGTAGCGGAAACATCGTCGGGCGGAGTTACAATTAATGATGCCATGCTGCACGCATCCGACTACAGCCTGCCATTTGGCGGTATCAATGGAAGCGGCATGGGTGCTTATCACGGCGTCTACGGTTTTCGTGAACTGAGCCACCTCAAACCTGTTTACAAAGCGGGTAACGGACCTTTAGACGAAACATTGCATCCCCCTTTTGCCGGTAAGGTTCAATCGCGGAAAGAAAGAGCTCTGTCTTAGCCAATTCTCTTTACAATAACTTAAAATTTTTTTATATGAAAGCTTCATTAGTAGAAGGATTAGGCGGGGTATTCCATACCGTTGACATCGAAATAGATTCTCCGAAAGGCATGGAAGTCCTGGTTTCCATCAAAGCGTCGGGATTGTGCCATTCAGATCTGCATATACGGGATAAAGGCTATGGCTATGCGTTTCCTGTTATTTTAGGTCATGAACTTGCGGGTGTAGTAGAAGCGGTTGGTGATGCCGTTACCGAATTTAAAGTTGGCGACCATGTTGTTGGCTGTCTGATACAGTATTGCGGGCATTGCCGAAATTGCCTTCAGGGGAAAACTTACCTATGTGAGCATCCCGAAGAGACATTGAGAAAAGAAGGAGAGGGTGAACGGATTTTTTTGAAAGATAAAGCCACAAAACTAAACCAGATATTCGGATTGGGCGGGTTTGCCGAAAAAGCACTTGTCCACCAATATCAATTGGCTAAAATACCTGACGAAATGCCATTCAAGCAGGCTTGTATTTTGGGATGTGGAACAGTAACAGGAGCCGGTGCGATTATCAATACGGCGCATATCCGTCCGGGCGATTCGGTCGCTATTATCGGTACGGGAGGTGTTGGCCTCAATGCGATTTCCGGTGCTAAGGTCGCGGGAGCCACTACCATCATTGCAATTGATATTGCAGATGACAAACTGGAATTCGCCAAAAAATTTGGAGCAACACACTTGGTCAATTCTAAAAAAGAAGATCCAGTTGCCAAAGTGAAAGAAATTACAGATGGAGGGGTTGATGCGGCTTTTGAAGTCATTGGATTTAAAGTTACATCGGAACAGGCCTTTCACATGACGCGCAAAGGTGGCGGCGCGTATATAATCGGAATGGCCAAACCAGGTACTGCTATTGAAGTGGAATCCATTGAAGAATTGATGGGGCAAAGTAAACATTTGGAAGGGGTGATCATGGGATCTACCAACCATAAACGCGATATCCCGATGTACGCCGCATTATACTTGCAGGGCCGGCTCAATCTCGATGACCTGATCTACCAGGAAATATCCCTCGACCAGGTTCAGGATGCGTACGATCAGTTAGCAGAAGGAAAAATTATAGGAAGGTCTGTAATTACGTCTTTTTAAAATACATTTTGCAGCTATACAAATTTTAAACTTAAATAATATCGATGGCTGGTTAATACGACTTTTTGTTTTTTGAATAAAAGTTATTATTGACTGCCGATAACTTACCAAAATAGTCCATCTTATGATGCAGTACCGTATTAAACTTATACGCTACAAATTTTGCAGGTAACCGTCTCACCATTGAGGCGGTTTTTTAGGCAATATGTATTTGAATTAACCAGAAATATATGGAGTAGTAAGGAACTAATGATAAACTTGCGCGACAAAAACTCCGGCAAGGAATTTTACCCAAGCTATGTAAGGCAACTCAAAAGATAAAAGACTGAAGCAGAATCTCTAACTCGAAAATTGATTGTAACAACTCTGGAGATACATTTAATTTCAGAACCTGGCCGGGTTAAAACCGTTTGACACCTTATATCTATCATTTAAAAATCTGAAAAAAATAGTTTGAATTTAAACTAATTAATGTATATTTGTTGAAATAGAATATGGTCATTTGCCATCATATAAGCATAATCATCATGCAGAATTTCGCTGACATCTGACTTCTTCAACCAGGAAAAATTTGAGCGATTATGAAAACAATTCTGATACCGGTTGACTCAACTGCCACAACCGAAAATGCCGTTTTATTTGCAGCACAATGGGCTCAAGAATATGGCTATGATCATATCATTCTGATGAAAACATATGATTCTGTATTTGATTACATCAACATTTCGGAAGGTTACGCACTGGTGAACGAAGAAACGGTCAACAGGATCCATGAAAACAACGAAGCATTGCTGGATCACCTGGAACACTTAGTTAAAAAAACAGGTTTTACCACCAGGGTATCAAAGGTTACGAGCTCTTTTACCATGTTGCGCAGCATCAATAATTATCTCAAAGCAGACAACACCATTGAGCTGCTTGTTCTGGGAACTGAAAATCGGGCAGGCAGCACCAGCAGCACTGTTTCGGAAAATATTATCAGTATTGCAAGGACAAGCCGGGTTAAGACCTTAATTGTTCCCGAAGGGGATCATTATAAAGAGGTGTCCAATGTTCTTATCCCGTGTGATATCAGCCGGGCGGATCACCTGGAAAGACTGTCAGATTATAAGTCTTTTCTAAAAAACCGGAACCATCATCTGATGCTGCTTTATATCGATACCAAAGGTGACAAGGATACCAGGGATCACAATAAGGAGATTTGGGAAGATTACGTGAATGACTATTTAAAAAATATACCTTACAGCATCCATTATTCTTTCGGTAAAGAAATCGTACGAGGAATATTGGCTTTTGCAGCGTCTCACCACACGGACCTTATTATTGCCTTGCCCGGGGAACACAGTTTTCTCTATCATATGGCCAATCGCAGTATTTCGGAGGCAATCTATCAGAATGTCAGCCGTCCTGTGCTGATCTTAAAATAGCCTTCAGTAACATATTCAAAACATCAAATTTAATCAGATCAATGAGATGAAAGATCAGGAAGTGAATGAACGCAGGGATACAAAGGAAACAATCCTCAAAAGTGCTGTGAAGCTTTTTTCCAGAAATGGTTATGAGCAGACGAGCATTCGTGATATTGCAAACGAAGCCAACATCAACTGCTCCATGATCAACTATCATTTTGAGAGCAAGGAAAATCTTTTGGTCACGATACTTCAGGATCTGTATGTCAGCATAGCTTCAATTGATGAGCTGAGCGAAAATAATACTGAGGAAAAATCGCAGCTCGAACATTATATCAGATCTTCGGTACAGGAACTATTCAGGCTGGACGGGATATCGCTACTTTTTATCAGCGAGCAGGTTCACGCCTCAACGCCTAAAACCAGACAATTGATTACCCAAATGGAACAGGCTCATTTCTACAGGTTTTGTAAGATCATGGACACCCAGCGTACCCAACTTAAGGTTAAAAACTCCGATCGCGACCTTTTATACCATTCGATCTTTGGATTGGTCAAGCAGATGATCATCAAAGGAAGAAGGCGTGAGAGATCACAAAAACATACTGAAAAATGTACGGTTGATGATATCATGGATTATATCAACAAAAATATCCTTTGATCCAATTATGTATAAGATTTTTGAATCGGGCACAAGCAGATATACCAAAATATAATCTCTTATTTGAAAACATTTCTCAGGATCTAAGATAATTTATAACCTTTCATGCTGTTGCCTCTCACCATCTTTCGCAACATAATGATACGTCGGATATTAAAATTGCCATAAGAATGGGTGAATATGAATATCAGTACCGGAACGATCAACCAGCAGAGTGAGCCCAGCACGATCTTTGAAGAGGCCATCATCGCATTGTAGTTAATATTTTGGTAAATGCCCATTCCGTCCTGTATATTCCCACTATCCAGGTAATTGGAAATATCACTGAGGCTCTGCCATTGTCCCTGGTAAGTTGCCCATCCTACCAGCGCAGAACCTACAGCCGTGGATATTGCTGATCTTATAGGTATCAGCACAGCCATTATTCCCAGCATCTTTTCCTGTGAAAGGCCAAGCACCGTATAAAACCATATTCCGATAAAGAGCGTTGCCATCCCCAGGCCTTTAATGATCATGGTGTATTCCAGATAGCGGATGTCCATCTGAGGCTGGATCAAAAGATACAGGCTTAAGGTATGTAAGAAAAGGCATACAAAACCGAAACCGATATAATATTTGACCGGCCACTGGTATTTAAATCCGAACGATGCCATGATTCCCGCCATGACAATTCCCGGAAGCATCCATAAGTTGATATCTGCATTGATCAGGTTATTATACCCTAAAATTCCCAAAGTGAATTGTGAAAATGCGGTAGAGCTTCCCAGGTATATTCCCATAAACAATAACAGGATGGTTCCGTGAATGACATTTTTATGCCTGAAACATTCAAAATGGATCATTTTTCTTTTCAGGAACTTCTGCCTGTAGATCAGCAGCAAAAACAGGATCAGGCTTAAGGCTAACGATCCGGTGATATACGGTGAAGTGAACCACGCCTGCTGCTTCATGAATATGAAGAAATAGACAAGCAGCATGTATGAGGAAGCCAGCATGACTAACGAAAGCCAGTCGATCTGGTGAAGCGGCATTTTGAAACTGAATCTCTGATTATGCTGAAAGATCAGTGAAAGAAGCGTTATGAGCAGCATTAATCCTGTCATCAGAATGTATGGCCTTTCCCAGCTGCCATTATAGACAAGGCTGGAAAAGCAGTACCCCGACAATTGCCCGAATCCTATGGAAAGCGGGTAGAATACAGAATAGAACTTTCCGCGGTCACCGGTAGGGGTGATCATAAACATGACCGGCAACAATATTTCGATCATGGGAAACATTTTGAGAAAGCCTATCAGAAAGCTGCACACGACCAGCACCCGGGGATCTTCGGTGGTCCCGCACATATAAGATAGCAGAGCCAGCAACAGTGAGCACACCACAATGATCTCTTTGCTGCGAAAACGCATCTTGACACGCATCATGATCATGATCGAAAGTCCCATACCTACAGAACCGGCATAAAATGCCAATGAGATGTATTCAGGATAGACCGACATGGCCCCATAGAGATCAGAGGCAATAGTCGTATACGAGCCCGAAATCGCCATCATGGGAAAAAGAATGATCATCATAAGCAGCAGCATCACCGGCTTGGGTACCCAATGGGCAAATGGTCCTTTGTTGTACATCTTCTTTATTTTATATTGATCTCAACGTTCATTCCTGCACGGAGTTTCTTTAGCTCTTGTGGCGGATTGTTCTTGGTAAATTCGATGCGCACCGGGATCCGCTGCTGAACCTTAACAAAATTTCCCGTTGAATTATCGACAGGCACAGCGGCGTATCTGGCTCCTGTTGCGCCGGAAATTGCTGTGATCTTTCCTTCAAATTCTTCACCATCCAAAGCATCAACCTTAATGTTTGCCAAACCGCCTATCTTAATATTGCCCAGCTGTTTCTCCCGGTAGTTGGCCGTTACCCAAATGTTGTTGATATCCACAATGGTTGCGACCTGCTGACTTGCATTCAGCAACTGGCCGACATTCACCGTTCTCCTGCCCATAATTCCGTCATGTGGAGCAGTAATGACGGTGTAAGACAGATTAAGCTTTGCCATCGCCAACGCATTGGCCGACCTCTTGATTTCAGCATCATTAAGCCCTAATTTGGATTGCACTTCCCGGACGGAAAGCTCGCTGGTCGTTCTCGAATTGATGACAGACTGGTACTGCGCGATCTGGGCTTCCAGCTGAGCCTTCTGTGCTTCATAATCCGTTTTTATCTGTTCGAACTGCTGCCTGGTCACGGCCTCATCATTCAATAGATTCTGGTATCTCTTAAAATTCTGCTCCGTATTCCATAAACGGGCTTTCACAGCATCGATGTTGGCCTTGGCAGCTTCTACATTCGCACCAACAGTATACACATTATTGGCAGCCGTTTTCACTGAGGTGGAAGTTGCATTTCTCGACGCTTGTGCTGACATGTAGGCGGCTTCCGCCTGTCCGAGCTGGGTCCGGATCTCCCTGTCATCCAGGATCAGCAGGGTGTCGCCTTTCTTTACATATTGGTGTTCAGTGAAACGTATCTCTTTGATATAGGCGGATACCCGGGTATTGATGGGATTGATGTAGGATTCGATCTGGGCTGCGTTGGTAAACTTATCGTTACCTACATTAAAATAGGATCGTACAACAAAGTAAAGACCTCCCAGGACCAGTGCGAGTATCAAAAGGTTAATGATCTTCATACTGTTTCCTTTCTTCTTTTTCTTAGACTCATGCGGGGGGTGCGATTTCTGTGTATGATGTTCTCCGCTCTTAGGGTTTTCAGGCTGATGATTCGCTGTATCTTGTGACATTTTATTTCTTTTTTTTGTTGAATTATTTTAAGCTTCCGCTTTCTCTCAGCAGTTTATAGTAGGCATAGACGATATTGATTTCTGAGTTGGCGAACTGAAGTTCAGCATCCAGTTTGGCATTACTCGCATCGATCAGATCAAGTAATATAGCCAGCTGATTGTTATATTTGCTGTTCATGATCCGGTAATTTTCATTCGCTAATCTCCTGTTGGTTTCAAGGGCGATATTCTGTGTGACGGATTCATTATACCTGATATAGGCCGCGTTGATCGCAACATCGATGGCCTTCTCGGTCTCATTGACCTGAGCAAGAGCTTTATCTTTTTCAAGCCTTACCTGTTTCAATTTTTTTGGTGTCTTGTATAAAGCATCGATGTTAAAATTCAGCGACAATCCACTGCTCCAGCCATTGGAATACATATCCAAAGCTGGTATGACGGTAGTGATGGGTCTGGCAAGTTTATTGCCTGCAAAAGCCGACAGCGTTGGAAGCATTTCTGCCTTAGCTATTTTTTCGGTCAGGTTATAAACATCGACCGCTTTTTTAGTGATCTGCAGGGAAGGATTAAATTTCCCATATTCTCTATAATCGCTGATGGACAATGCTTTTGGGGTATTTTCAAGAAGCGTCTCGTCCGGCAAGATTTCTGTTGTCTCTGCTAGTCCCAAAGCCGTCGTCAGTTGTTTGTTGAGGATCTGGCGGTTGTTGTCAACTACTTCTAGGGCCATGTTCAGATTGGATAGCTGCAATTCGCCCCTGATGACATCATTACGCGTTACCATACCCTGACTATAAAATTTGTTGATATTTTCCAGCCGTTGTTTGGCAAGCTTGATATTTTCCAGATATACGGACCGTTGGTTGGTCAGTTTGTAAAGGTCCAGGTAATATCCCAGCGTTAAAAGCTTGATGTTTTGTTCATTGGACTCATAATTCAATTCTGCCAATTCTGCGCGGAGTGACTGTACTTTGATATTGTTCTTTACAGCACCTCCTTTCCAGATCAGTTCGCTGGCGTCCAGGGAAAAAGTATTGCCGAAATGAGGCATTTCAACATTGGTAAAGTTTGAAAAATCTTTATTCATTATAAATGCATTGCCTATATAATATCCCTGAAGGCCTGCGCTGGCATTAGGGAGCCGCGCATCTTTTGCGATCTCTATATCTTGTTTTGCAATAGCGATATCAGCCTTAGATACGGCCAGATTAGGATGATTTTGCCGGACAAGCTCAAAAAGTTCCGGAACAGATATTTTTCTTGTTGTTATTTGCTGGGCGTTGATGCCAATATTAGACAAAATGCCTACAGCTAAAGCCATTACTAATGTTTTTATGTTCATCTCATTATTAATTCGTATTCATACTGTTTAAATTCAAACTATTTTAATATGTTTAAAATTTTAAATAGGCTCTTCAAAAAATCTTTATCCTTATAGGATTATTCGCTGATGGTCTGTAGTATCATTTGGAGTTTGATCGTTGTATTTTCGATCTCCTGTATCAGGTCAGCAGTTAGTAAAGGTGCGTAGACCTCTTCCAATAGGGGAATTAACCTTTTCTGATAATGTTCACCTTCTTCCGTCAATGAGATCAGCTTATTCCGCCTATCCTGCGGGTCGGGATTCCGTTGCACAAGTCCGCGCGCATTCATATTATCAATCAGAGAGGTGATGCTGGCTTTATTCCGGTTGGTTTTATCCACAATTTCCTGTTGGTTGACGTTGTCTTTATCCCACAAAATATATAACACTTCCAGCATCTCAATGGTCAGGTCAAGATCATGATCTTTCATTTTCTTCATGAACTGAGTGCGTACCGCTTTCCTGGTATCGCGCATGGTATCAATTAATCTTGAGATTTTGGCCAGATCCTTATGTTGACTAATTTTCATTTTGCAAAACTATAAAAAATAGTTTGAATTTAAACTATATTAAATTGTTAAAAAATAGGAGCAATACCGTAATTTGGAAGTTTGCATAGATTACGGCTTCCGGATCTGTTTTTAAGAGACCAGAGATATCATTATCTTCAAAGTAAAATTTGATATAAAGCGTATGTCTCACATTGTAATATTGATCAGGCTGTCTGACTGTAAAGCGAAGAGATTCAATCTTTAAAAATGCTTGAAAATCTGACTACAACAATTACCAATTGAACTACTTTTTGCAAAACAAGAAGCAGGAACTTTGTCAATGAAAATAAAGTCAGTTTTAAAAAAAAATTATGCGAAAGAGAAAATTAGGAACCAGCGGATTAGAAGTTTCAGAATTAGGCTTTGGTTGTATGGGCTTAAACTTCCTGGACGGTAAAGGTCTTGATAAAAAAGATGCGATAACCTTATTACACAGTGCTGTTGAAATGGGCGTAACATTTTTCGATACAGCAGAAGCTTATGGACCGTATACCAATGAAGAACTTGTTGGTGAAGCATTAGAGCCTTTTAGAAAAGACGTTGTGATTGCCACCAAATTTGGCTGTAAAGATGCCAGACCGGCAGTAGGACTGGACAGCAGGCCTGAAACAATAAGAGCAGTTACCGAAGCGTCTTTGAAAAGACTGAAAACAGATTACATCGATCTGTTGTATCAGCATAGGGTAGATCCCAATGTTCCGATAGAAGAGGTGGCAGGAACAGTAAAAGATCTGATACAAGAGGGTAAAGTAAAGTATTTCGGATTATCTGAAGCCAGTGCTGTAACGATTCGAAGAGCGCATTCAGTTCAACCGGTATCGGCATTGCAAAGCGAATATTCATTATTCTGGCGTGAACCGGAAGATGAGATTATTCCCACTTTGGAGGAACTGGGAATTGGTTTCGTTCCGTTTAGTCCTTTGGGCAAAGGCTTCCTTACAGGTATCATAAACAAAAAGCTGGAGGATATCGACCGAAGAAATATTATTCCTCGTTTCAGTGAAGAAAATATACAGGCCAATTTGGTTTTAGTAGATGCGCTTTCCGAAATTGCCAAAGCAAAGGGAATTACAACCGGACAGTTAGCATTGGCTTGGCTTCTGGCTCAAAAACCTTGGATAGCACCTATTCCGGGAACGACAAAATTACATCGTCTGGAAGAGAACATTGCCAGTACAGATATTGTATTAACAGCCGATGAACTGGCAGAAATCGACAAAACAGTCAGTGGAATCACAATAGTAGGTGACCGTTATCCTGAATTTTTAGAAAAGCAGATCGACCGATAAAAAATTAAAAATGCAAAATATTAAAGGAAAAGTTGTTGCCATTACCGGGGCAAGCAGTGGAATGGGTAAAGCCATCGCCGTTGAATTAGCAGAAAAAGGGGCTAAAGTTGTTTTAGGTGCAAGACGAACGGAACGCTTGCAACAATTGGTTGAAGATATAAAAAGTAAAGGTGGTGAAGCCTCTTTTACAACAATCGACGTAAAGAATAAAGCTGATTTGGTTCAACTGGTTACTAAGGCAGTCGAGCAATACGGAAAACTCGATGTAATGATAAATAATGCCGGCATTAGTCAGTTAAATCGCATCGATGATCTAGATATTGAAGGTTGGGAAGAAATGATCGACATTAATCTTAAAGGCGTTTTATATGGAATGGCGGCTGCAATTCCGGTCTTCCAACAACAGCAAGCGGGGCATATCGTCAATATTATCTCAACGGCAGGTATAAAAATTACTCCCATGATGGGCGTTTATGCCGGGACGAAAAACGCCATTCGCACTATAGGAGAAGCGTTTCGTCAGGAATCGGATGGGAAGATCCGTATTACAGGAATATCGCCGGGCTACGTGAATACAGACTTTGCAAGCAACATCAGGAACGAAGAAATGAAGGCAGCCATTCAACAAGGAATGGAGCAAATGGCTATTGATCCTATAGCTATTGCGAACGCAGTGATTTATGCAGTTAGCCAGCCAGACGACGTTGAAATTGGCGAAATTGTGATTCGCCCGTCAAAACAAAATTGATTACATTCGTAAAAGAAATGCAAACACCATCTGAAATCCATAACATTAAAAGTATATCGCAACTGATGCGACTATTGGAACTTCCTGCACCATTGCATCCCATGGTCGCGCTGGTCGACTACCATCATGTACCAATGGAAACATTTCCAAAAGGGCAAAAAATAAGCCTTGACTTTTATAAAATATCCTTTAAGACAACATTCAAAGGACAAATAAAGTACGGACAGGGCTTTTACGATTTTGAAGAAGGCGGCCTGGCGTTTTTAAAGCCGAAACAGATCGTTTCCCCACCGGAAGATATGGGAAGTTATGAAGGAATTGCTTTGTATTTTCATCCTGATTTCATCCGAACTTATCCATTAGGAAAAACCATACACCAATATGGTTTTTTCTCTTATGATGTTTCTGAAGCTTTGTTTCTGTCTGCAAAAGAAAAAGAAATTATAGCCCGTTTATTTGCTTCTGTAGCTGATGAACTGAACAGCAATATCGACAGTTTCAGTCAGGATGTTCTGGTATCACAGCTAGAATTGTTGTTAAATTACAGCAATCGTTTTTACAACAGGCAGTTTATTACAAGGAAAGCAATCAATCACGATATTATCACTTCTCTGGACAAGCTTTTAGATGATTATTTTGAGGAAGGAAACAGTTTGAAAAACGGCTTGCCGTCCGTGAAACACATCAGTGGTGAATTGAAGCTTTCGCAGCGTTATCTGAGTGACATGTTGCGTTCATTGACAGGTTTCAATACACAACAGTACATTCAAAATGCCATCATCGAGAAAGCCAAGGAAAAATTATCAACAACGAATCTTTCAGTTTCGGAAATTGCTTATGAGCTGGGCTTTGAACATTCACAGTCATTCAGTAAACTTTTCAAGACCAAGACCAATATTTCGCCGGTGGAGTTCAGACAGTCGTTTAGTTAAAGATTGGTGATGTTCATACATCTGAAATCCTAATCCTGTCACTGAGCCGTTTTATCCATTTTTATTGGTTCATTGGCGTGCAGAACTCAATCAGAAGCCCATCAATATCACGATTGGCATGGATGATAATGATGTACATAAATATTCAGATAAGAGTATTTTGTTTTTTCAGTATGAAATCAATATATATTTTTATGACAAATGTTTTTCAATGTCCTGTTCAGACTTCTAACAGTAACTCCAAGATAAGAGGCCATATCTTCTTTTGAAATAGAAATTTCCTGTTTGGATTGCAGGTCTAAAAGCTTAGTCAGACTGTGTTCAATAGTGTAGACCTGCTGATAGGAAGCTCTGCTTGACGTATCTATAATACGTTTGGCAAATACATCCAGCAACAGGTTGTTCAGTTGAAGGCTGTTATTAATAAGCTGTGAAAAATAATCGATACTGATGGCATAAACCGTGACGTCTGTTACCGCTTCAATGCTGCATAAGCATGCGATCTGCCGGATAAGCTCAATTTCACCGATGATCTCGCCAGTGCCTAAAAATTCGACGATATATTCCTTATCGTTATGTTCCGTAAAAAAACATTTGGTAATGCCATCTCTGATGACCATTACCTTTGTTGCGTTTTCATTTTGAGAAAACAACCTCTGTTCTTTGGCATATTGCCTTATCATAATATTTTCCTTACGTACCTGCTGTTCGTAAAGTTCCTGGACATATTTCAAAAAAGATTGGTTGGTTCGTAACATATCGGTCGGGACAAATGTCCTTTTTTCAGGTTATTGCTTTTCTGAATTTTGCTTTTTCAAAATACAAAAATAAAGAAATGAAAAACAAGATTAAAACGATCGCTTTCGATGCAGATGATACATTGTGGAGCAATGAACCCTATTTTCAGGAAGCTGAGAAACAATTCTGCAGATTACTGGAAGACTATTTGCCTCAACATTCTGTGTCGCAGGAATTGTTTAAAACTGAAATGAAAAACCTGCACCTTTACGGCTATGGTGTGAAAGGATTTGTTCTGTGCATGATCGAGACTGCAAGCAGAATTTCCAACGCTACGATTCCGGTGAAATTAATTGATGAAATCGTCTCTATAGGACATGAATTATTGCAGAAACCCATCGAATTGCTATCCGGCGTGTCTGAAACTCTGGATAAGCTGAAAGGCAATTACAGGTTAATCGTAGCTACTAAAGGTGATCTGCTGGATCAGGAACGGAAACTGAAAAACTCGGGACTGGAAGGTTATTTTCATCATATCGAAATCATGAGTGATAAAAAAGTAAGCGATTACCAGAAATTATTAAAACATCTCGACTGCAAACCGGAAAATTTCCTGATGTTGGGGAATTCCATTAAATCCGACATGTTGCCTGTTCTGGAGCTGGGTGGCTATGCAGCACATATTCCTTACCACGTCACCTGGGCTCACGAGCAGCATGAACCTGTTTTGAAGCACGAAAATTTTATGGAGTTGAAAAGTATTGCCGATATTCTAAGTTATTTATAGAAAATGAGGATTGATGTTACAAATTAAGAATACCCTGGCAGGTTCGGCTGATTTTCAAAAATCGTTTTCTTATTTTTGTTTAATCAGCATACTTAGCAATCTGGAACAATGCTTTATTTAACAAAAAGGAAAAATTAAAATTCGATCAAAGCAATGAGCATAGAAACTGCAAAAGAGCATTTAAGTAAGTGGAAGAAAGATAACGATATCACAATCCTTGATCAGTCAAGTGCAACCGTCGAACTTGCTGCTAAGGCATTGGGAGTGATAGGCAGCGAAATTGCAAAGTCGGTCAGCTTTTACGATAAAAGTGGCGGTGTTATCCTGATCGTTGCTTCCGGCACGGCCAGAATAGACGGCAGGAAGTTTAAAGATGAGTTTGGGCTAAAGGCAAAAATGCTTTCCTCCGAAGATGTAGAGCTGTTGGTAGGGCATCCTGTCGGCGGCGTTTGTCCTTTTGGCGTAAAGCAGGGAGTCAATGTTTATCTTGACGATTCTCTAAAGCATTTTGAATGGGTGTATCCTGCGTGCGGCAGTGGCAATTCTGCTATAAAACTTTCAATTGCAGAGCTGGAACAGAGTTCTGAATATGTAAGATGGGTCAACGTTACTAAAGAGTGATAGATTTATACTGGCCAAACCATTGGAAATCGAATGTAGCATTGACTTATAGAAGTGGTCTTGGCAGGATGATTTTTTTGTTTTTATAAATTTGTATAACTACAGTAAAGCTAAATGGAAAATTTCTTCGAAAGTCCTTTCAAGGGAAAAATCATTAAGGATCATATTAAAAACCCAAATATCATCGCTGGTAAATATTCTTACTATTCGGGATACTACCACGGTCATTCCTTTGATGATTGTGCAAGATATCTGATGCCCGACCGGGACGATGTGGACAAGCTCATTATAGGCTCCTTTTGTTCGATAGGGAGCGGTGCCAGTTTTATCATGGCCGGAAACCAGGGACACCGGCACGATTGGATCTCAACATTCCCGTTTTTCTATATGTCAGAAGAAGATTTTAGAAATGCTGCTGACGGATTTCAAAGAACGGGAGATACCGTCATAGGAAATGATGTGTGGATCGGTAGTGAGGCCATGATCATGCCTGGTATAACGGTCGGAGACGGAGCCGTCATCGGAAGCAGGGCTTTAGTAACCAAAGATGTGGAACCTTATTCGGTTGTCGGCGGCAATCCCGCAAAACAGATCAGGAAAAGATTTTCTGATGAACATATTGATAAGCTCCTGGAGATGCAATGGTGGCATTGGGATGAAGAGCTTCTGAAAAAAGCAATCCCTTTGCTATGTGACAGCAATATCGACGGCCTGTATGATTTTTATAAAAAGTATGATAATGCCTGAGAGGTTTTTCAATCTTATAAACAGATAGGCTTTAATCAAGTTTAACAAAACAACCTAACAACCATGACAGTAAGAAAAATATTCTGGGAAGATCCCTATCAGACTGAGTTGACAACAACTCTTACCGGCGTATCCGGTAATGTGGTAACATTAAAGGAGACCATTGCCTATGCGTTTTCTGGTGGACAACAGTCAGACGACGGAACGATCAACAGCTTTAAAATCGTTAAGGCCCAAAAATCCGGCAAAGAAATCTTCTACACGATCGAGGAAGGCCATCATCTGAAACCTGGCGATATTGTAGAAGTAAAAATAGACTGGGACAAGCGTTATAAAATTATGAAGCTTCATTTTGCTGCGGAACTCGTTTTGGAACTTGTGAATCAGCACTTCGACAGGCCTGAGAAAATAGGCGCAAACATAACCTCAGAAAAATCGAGGATCGACTTTATATGGCCCAGTAATATCTCGGAGATGTTTCCGGTATTGGAACAAAAGTTAGAAGAGATCGTTCTTGCAGATAGGGTCATTGTAAGCGCGTTCAGTGACGAAGCAGAAGAAAGGCGATACTGGAAAATTGACGGTTTTGGTCAGGTAGCCTGTGGTGGAACGCATATCAAAAAGACCGGTGAGCTTGGTTCTTTAAAATTAAAAAGGAGCGGGCAGGGGAAAAATAAAGAAAGGATCGAAATTTATCTGGCCTGAAAATTTGCGTATAATTCTAATTTTGTTTTAAACGGCAATAGATCAATGCTTTTAAATAAAAATATAATCACGATCCAACACCCAGAATCCATTCATCATACAAATGGCATGATCGGCTCATGGACTGACTGGGAACTGACTGAAAAGGGAATCATTCAGGCGGAAAACATCGCACGCAATATCAGGAACGAATTTCAGGACATCAGGTTTGCAATCTATTCATCACCTCTCAAAAGGACAAGACAAACTGCCGAAATTCTTGGGAAAGAGTTACGCAGCACTTCCAAGCTGATCGATGCGCTGAAGGAGAGAAGCCTTGGCAAGGCGATCGGCAAATCTGTCCGATGGCTGAAAGAAAACATTGAAAACGAAGAAAAAACAATCTACGACAAATGCTTCAGCGATGCGGAATCCAGATTTGATGTTTGGAACAGACTATTGCCTTTCTACAATGAGATCATATCAAGTGACAATGAAAATATCATCATTGTTTCGCACGGCGATACCCTGAGCATCTTTAATGTGATGTGGTTAGGCTTGGATCCGGAAATGCTCAATGATATTGACCTATCCGGAATCAGCGGTGGGGTTTCTTTCCTATACCGAAAATCAAGTGGCAAGAAAATCATTAAAAGGTTGAGCGATGCTTCATATATGCTGCCTTTTTAGTTTTTTTCTTTGGTTTTAAATTTTCTGCCGGTTTATTTCTGAAAGTTGAATGGATGTCGTTGGGATTCCATAGGGGATTAGCCTGTCTATAAGGTTTTCAAGGTGAAAACTGTCCCGTAAGATACATTCGGTAATTAGGCAATATTCGCCCGTAACTCTTTTGCAGTTCAGAACTTCCGGAAATTTCTCCAGATCTGCAGTAAATTTTCTGAAATCATCATTTTTAAATTTCATACTGATCAGTACCTTCAGATCATAACCTAATTTCTGATGGTCTATTTCCACGCTGAACTGACGTATTATCCCATTATCAACCAAATTCATCACGCGCTCTTTTGTTGCAGATTGTGACAGCGAAATTAGTCTTCCTATTTCGGCATAACTAAGCCTTGAATTCTGGCTTAAAATCTGAAGAATCTTTTGGTCAAAATCATCTAAAGTTATTTTCATTTTAAAATTAAATATTATCAATTGAATCAATCAAAATTAATAAATAATTCCATTAATTCCGTTTTATCAAGTATGTTTAAATATTGAAATTTGTGATATAAATAAAAAATATGACAAGAATAAAATTTTCGAACAATGGAAACACTCCATTTGAAAGACTTATCGGGCACAATACCGATCTTCTTAAAAAGTGGAATGATCTGGAGGAAACCTTATGGAAGAAAACGTTGTTGGACCCGGATTTGTTAGAGCAGGTTCGAAGAACAATGGCTTTTGGAAATGGTTGTGAATACTGCATGGTAAAAGGCGGAAAACCTGATTTTGACGAATCACAGATGAAGATCTCTATGGCGGTTTCTTTTGCCGAATTATTTTGCATAGATCACCGTTCTATCTCGGATGCACATTTTGAGATGCTCAGGGAATATTTTTCGGATGAAGAAATTTCGGAATTATGTGTTTTCATTGCCTTTATAAATGCGTCACAAAAGCTGGGAAAAACAATGGATCTAACTGAGGACCTACAAGCAGAAGCAGCTGTAAAATTAAAAGATATAGAATAATGCAAATCGTCGTTTTAAATAAAACCAGTCTCAACGCAAATACCCAGTCTCAGGTTTATGAGCTATTTAAACAACTGAGTCCTGACAAAAAACAGCTTAAACTGGATGAGATTTTAATGGAGAACAACCCAGTGACATTGCTCGGATGTTTCATAGAGGATAGAATCGTGGGAATTGCTTCCATGGCTATCTATAAGGTAATTTCGGGTAAGAAGGGCTGGATCGAAGATGTGATCGTGGATGAGAATTATCGTGGAATAGGAATCGGGATGAGGCTCATCGAAAAGCTGATGGCCATCTCCAGCGAGCAGCAGCTGAGTGAAGTATTGCTCTTTACCGAAGAGCACCGAACTTCGGCCATCAGCTTATATGAAAAGCTGGGTTTCAGTAGAAAGGAAAGCAATATTTATACACTAAAGAAAATATAACAATTAAACGATTGTGTTAATGAGAAAAGGGTATGTGGTATCAATCATATTGTCTGCTAATTTGATAGTTTTATACAAGGAAGAAATTATGGACGTCTTACCATTTGGAATCTTACCCGAAGAACAAATTGAATTGATCTCGGGCAACTCAATAATTTCGAGAATATACTCGGTTTTATTTTTCTGCCAAGCAGTTCACTTAAATGCTAATACTTACCGTAATCTCTTGATCATTCTGTTCATTTCATCAATCTCCCTCTGCTGCGATTTGATGATGCTGTCAGCGAGTTTTCTGACCTCAGGATCTTTGATGTCTGCATTTCTGCTGGTCATAATTGCAGAGGAATGGTGAGGAATCATGGCTTTAAGATATTGTTCATCGTTAATAGGTATCTGCATTCTGAGACCTGTGAGAGTGAGTACAAAAATTAAGGCTGAAACTACGATTATAATACTATTGTACTTTTTGTTGGGATACATCTTTCCCATCATAATGATCATAAGGATTGCCATAGGACTCACCATCATCAGTGCCATATAGATTCTGGTAAGGCTAGTATAATAATCGTTAATGGAATTCATGTTTAAGAACATCATCAAATACATCAGAACAGCTGAGATTGAGAGTGTAATGAATAATTTTTTATAGCTCATAATCTTGGATTTTAATTAATTAACAGCAAATAGCAGACCTTATTATATTCTCTAATGCTTTTTACCAGTCGGTAACCGAATTGCTAACTTTGCCCCATATCCTCAAGTTATCCAACAGTTGCCCATCTACAAGATATAAGATAGTAAGTATAATAAAAAAATGCAACTTTTTTATTTTGGGCAACCATTTTCAAATTTTGCCGTCTTACAGATACAAACTGGTACATGAGAGATTTCGATAAGAATTTAAACTCGCCAAAAACACAACCGTAGATCTCAGAAAGCACGTTACTAAATTGTACAAAAAATGATAAGCGAATCCATATTTGCTCAAATTAAATATTCAAATCTTCAATCTTATGAAAAAATTAATAACATTTATTCGCACATTATCCCTAACAATTGCCCTTGGCGTAATCCCGTTTACTTTTGTAAATGCGCAAAACCAAAACAATGAAAAAGCTGAAATCTATAATAATTTACCTAAACTTATTTTTGATAGTTCATTAGGAAATTTTCATGGAAATTTCCAAAACGAGGATGCTTCTGTAGATTTTTTAATGAATCATTTTTCAAAATGGCTCGGGACAGACAGTGATCATACTTACACATTAATTAGTAATATTACAGATGACTTGGGAATTAGTCACGCCGCTTATCAGCATTATTATAAGGGTATAAAAGTTGTCGACGAAATTATTCTTCTTCACTCAAAAAATGGGAAACTGACTTATGTAAATGGTGAACTTTCGCAGAATATTAAACTTGATATTGTTCCAACATTATCCAAGAGTATCGTTGAATCTATAGTTTCAGAAAACCTTAAAGCCTCAAAGATAACTTACACCGATTTTGAGCAGGTAATTACTAAGGTAATTAAAGATAGGAAAACCGAGCTGCATTTAACCTCTCAGATTAATGCACTTTCTATGAAACCGCTGAAAAGCTACTTATACTTCATCGATAATACATCTAAAGAAATTGTAAAAAAACTTCCAAAGATATTGCATGTTGATACCCCTTCTACGAGTGCAACCCTGTATAAAGGCAACCAGCAAATTACAGTTGACTCACATAATGGGAGTTTCCGTCTAAAAGACAATACTAGAAATATTCATACACTAAATGGTACTGACTGGGACGGTAACGGGAATCTTTCTACAGGTGAATTAACTGGAAACATCACAGAATACACAAGTAATACACCGAATTTTACCGAAACAGCTACAAAACCTGCGGTTGAAGTACATTGGGGGATGAAAAATGCTTATGATTACTATATTAATAAACATAACCGGGTAAGCTATGATGGTAACGGTTCGATAATAAGAAATTACTACAATATTAATTTTAATACGCCAAACCAACCTGTTAACGGGGCTCAGGCGGCAGCGATAGATACACAGGGCATTGTTGCAATGGTTTATGGAAATGGGATGGTGAATGGCTCGGCGGCTTATTCAAATCCTGTAGTTGGTTTGGATATCGCAGGACATGAATATTCACACCTGATTATTGGTAGAAATGGGATGGGTGGTTTGAATTATCAAGCTGAGTCGGGTGCATTAAATGAATCTATTGCTGATATGTTTGGTACCGCTATTGAATTTTATTCTGGAGTTAATCCAAATTGGACTGTTGGAGAAGGAATACCCAAACCTGTTATAGGTACTTTTATAAGAAGTATGTCCAATCCGAATTCAGGACCGGCGGTATTGGGGTCACAACAACCTGACACATATTTAGGAACTTATTGGGCAAGTACGGCACCTCCATATGATAATACAACCGATTTTGGTGGTGTACACACAAATAGTGGAGTAGGAAATTATTGGTTTTATTTACTTTCAATGGGTGGTTCCGGTACCAATGATATTGGAAATGCATTTAACGTGACCGGGATCTCCATTCAAAAAGCGGAAAAAATAATCTACAGAACTCTTACTACTTACTTAACTCCTAACTCTTCATATATTGATGCTTATAACGGAACCAAGCAAGCTGTTACAGATTTATATGGTGCAACAAGCAACGAACAGAATCAAAATGTCAAAGCCTGGTATGCAGTAGGAATTGGAAATGGTGTACTTGCAACGAATGAGACAAATCTATTTTCTGAAAATGGAATAAAAATTTATCCAAATCCGATAAAGGATGGAATATATACTATAGATAGCAATAGCAGTGATTGGAGTTTTGAAATTTTTGATATGTCTGGAAAATTAATCAGAAAAAGTGAAAAGTTGAGCAAGGGAAAAAACAGAATCTCTGCTAACGGAATAAAGGCAGGTGTATATCTCTTAAAATTTGTTTCTGAAACAAATGAAACTTTTACCAAGAAACTAATATTTGAATAACGTTTATTTTAAATAATTGTTTTTCAATAGATTAATGTTGGTTTTTTAAATATATCGCCAGGCCCAAACCGTTTATGATACAAAATATACATATCACTTAAAACATGAATTATAAATTTTTTATATGCCTTCTGATATCTAATTTCGTTTTTTCACAAAGTGTAAAGTTAGAAGAAAGACTTCCTCTTGATTACGAAGTATACCGCGACACGAATGAGAAAAAACTTAAAAAAGAATATGAGTATTTAAATTCTCTGCAATTTTACGGATTTGATTATAAGTCTTTCGATAATTTAAAAATCAGAGGATTTCTCATTCAGCCAAAAAAAGAAGGAAAATATCCGGTAATTGTATTTAATCGTGGCGGAAATCGGGAACTTGGTTTGGTGTCCATACAAATGATGACGGATTTTCTGGGTAAAATTGCAGAGCAAGGTTTCATTGTTATGGGCTCACAGCTTCGTGGCAGTGGATTGAGTGAAGGTCAGGATGAATTTGGAGGAAAAGATATTAATGATGTTTTAAGCATTTTAGATATCATAAAGACCCTTCCAAATGCAGATCAGTCAAGAATCGGAATGATAGGGATAAGTCGCGGCGTGATGACCAATTTTTTGGTGCTTAAGGAAACCGATGTAATAAAGTCCTGTATTTCAATTGCAGGAATCGCAGACCTTGACCAAAAAGATCGCGCAGATATGAAGTCTTTATATCAGCAACTGATTCCGGGCTACAATGAAAATCCGAAACTGGAATTAGAAAAACGTTCACCGTTAATCGCTATTGAAAAAATGAAAAGGAAATCCTCCTCTCATTTTATTATTCACGGCGCAAAAGATGAGAAGGTAAACGTTTCCAATGCGTTTGACTTATATCAAAAACTTTCGCAAAACAATATTTCCGCAAGATTAAAAATCTATGAAGATGAAAATCATGGAATAAACAGTCATACAGATGAACTGTTGACAGATATTTCCAATTGGTTTAAAACTAAATTATAAAATTTATTATTTACAACTTTAAAAAGAAAGGTATCTGTCTATCTAACCACTAACGATCTAAATAAATGAAAATAAAAATCTATTTAATAATTCTTTTTATATTTTCTTTTTATGCAATTCAAGCACAAAAGGGGAATGAATTAACCGATGAGCAAAAAAAATATATTACTAAATTTATTTATCCACTTTCGACTTATGAACCATCTACAGCCAATGAAGAAGATTTAAAAGTTTTAGACAAATTTATCGGAAACTCTAAAATTGTTGGTTTAGGCGAATCAACTCACGGCTCAAGTGAAGTGTATAAAATGAAATATCGTATAAGTGAGTATTTAATCAAAAATTTAAACTATAATATTTTTTCTCTAGAAGCAAATATGCCGGAAAGTTATTTAATGAATAATTATATTAGTAAAAATATAGATTCTCCACGACATATTTTAAGCGGAATGTATTTTTGGCTTTGGCAAACCCAGGAAACCTTAAATTTTGTTGAATGGTTAAAAATTTACAATGAAAATACAAATAACAAAGTACTATTTGATGGCTTTGATATGCAACATTATTTTGGAGCATTACAGGGGATTAGAGATATTTATAAAACAAATAATTATGAGTTGGATGATTTTAACAATCTGTTTAAAGTTTTGAAAGAGAAGAACCGCGGTCAAAGAAGGTATACGGCTAAAAATCAAGTTACTATTAATGATTTATTAGATAAAGTTTCCCAAAAGGCTGTGAATATTGATGATGCAGAAATCAAAAAAAGATATTTACAGAATATCACAATCATTAGGCAAAAAATACAAGTTGGCAGTTCAGTAACCAGAGATAAATTTATGGCTGAAAATATAGATTGGATCAAACAAAACTATACTCCAAGTAAGATAATCGTATCTGCTCATAATTTCCATGTTTCTAAAGAAAATTCCTTTTCAATGGGCTTTCATATAAACAAAAAATATCAAAATAATTATGTGAACTTTGGATTTGCATTTTATGAAGGAAATTACACGGCAAGCATAAATAAAAAGGTAGGAACATTCACATCACAAACAGCACCACAAGGTAGTTTAGAATATAATTTAAACTCATTAAATATACCCTATTTTGTTTTAGATTTAAAATCTATAAAGGCAGATAATAATGAACTGGGAAAATGGATATTAAAAAAGATTCTGTTTCGTAAAACCGGCTCTGGAACTGAAAATAATGAGTTTAGAAAAACAAATATTGCAGATTCTTTTGACTATTTGGTTTTTATCAATAAATCTACGCACTCAAATTTATTGACAGAGCATTGATATGAAAGGTACAACAGATAAAGTGAAGGACAGGATTATTTCATACGTATCTTAAAAACATGTAATTACTTGTCGTTGAGCATTTCTTCCCTGATTAAATTTTTATGTTTATTACCCCAATCACTTAATTGTTTCCAAATGGGGACGAGTTCATTTGCAATTGCTGTTAATTCATAGTCGACTCTTGGTGGGACTTCCGCATGCACTGTTCTTTTTACCAGCCCTTCTCGTTCCAATTCACGAAGTTGTAATGTCAGCATTCTTTCCGTAATTCCTGTGATGCGATTCCGGATCTCACTAAACCGGAGTTTTCCATGTTCAAGTTTGCACAGGATCAGTAATTTCCATCTGCCTCCGATTTTGCAGATAGCATAAGTTAGATCGCACTCTGTCATAATATACTGTTCATTGATGCTATTCGTTGAATTTTCCTTTCTTTTTCCCATTACTTACAAATTTGTTTGTACCATACAATTGGCTGTGTACTATACAAATGTATGGCTTCTATTTAATTTTGCCTAAAATTTTAAATAGAATATGAAAAAACTTGTTGTAACGCTAACGATAGCAGGATTAGTTTCCTGTAAAACAATAAAACAAAGTGACAAAATGAGTAAAATTACATTAACTCCGGAAATAACCAAAATAGTCGAAAATCTGCAAAAGATCCATGTATTTGAAGGCGGAAATCCCTTAGATGTGAGCCGCAAAGGATATGAGACAATGGCTATTCAGCTCGGTGGCAAAAAAGAAGCGGTTAGAATGATAGAAGAATTTGATATTCCTCAAGAGGATCACGAAATTCCTGTGAGAATTTACAGGCCGAACGGAATTGAAAATGAAAAGTCGTCAGCAATCATTTATCTTCATGGCGGTTGGTTTGTTTCAGGAAGTTTTGAGACCCATGATGCTATTGTTCGTCAATTGGCCAATGCCACGGGGGCTGCCATCATCTTTGTTGATTATCGTTTGGCTCCCGAAAACCCTTTCCCTGCTGGTTTCGATGATGCCCGGTCGGTCACTCAATGGATCATTGATAATGCAGACCATTTACATCTGGATAAGAATAAGATAGGGGTTATTGGCGACAGTGCCGGGGGAGCCTTGGCGGCAAGTCTATCAACGCAGATTGGCGACCAGCTGAAATTTCAGGTGTTGATCTATCCGGCGGCGGATAACAGGTTCAATACAACATCATGGAAAGAGTATGAAAATGGACCTATCATCAATAAAGAAGAAGGCATAAGAGCCTGGAACTGGTACTTGGCAAATCCTAAGGACCAGGAAAACCCATTAGCAATTCCTTTATTGATCAAAGATTTTAAAAATACACCACCAACGCTCGTTCTATTATCCGAACACGATCCTTTGCGAGATGAAGGACAGCAACTGGCTGAGAATATGAGAGTATCTGGTGTTCAGGTCAAAACTGTTGTCTACAAAGAAATGGTCCATGGTTTTATGCACATGGGAGCTATTTTAAAAGAAACCAGAGAGGCGGCTCAGGATATTGCGGCATTTACGAAAGAAAATTCAAAGTAATATGCCCAGAGAATTTTATATGAAGAAATATGCATATATCGGTTGTTTGGGCTTTATTGCCGTTATTACTACCGAATTCGGAGTGATTGGAATTTTACCGCAGATCGCTGAATATTATAAAATAAGCATCGATAAGGCGGGTTATCTCTTAAGTGCCTTTGCTTTGGTCATTGCCCTTACCGGACCATTCATGACCTTGCTGGCCTCAGGAATTGATCGCAAAAAGATCATGCTAGCCTCCATAGCTATTTTCCTGATCACAGGTCTGGTCTCCTCGTTCTCGCCTCCATTTTGGGTTTTGATGCTGATAAGAATCCTTCCTGCATTTTTACAGCCGGTCTATATTGCCACCGCTTTATCTGTTGCTGTTTCTAACGCCAATGACGATGAAAAAAATGAATTCATGAGCATTGTGTTCAGTGGGGTAGCGGTTGCAATGGTGACCACGGTACCATTTGCCACTTGGATTTCGAGCTTATGGTCGTGGGAATATTCTTTTATGATCCAGACGGTTATAAGCTTGATTGCCTTAGTTGTGATCTATTTTATGCTTCCTTCAATGCCTGTCAAAAAGAAAAGATCCTATGGGACACAAATCAAGATCCTAACTCAGCCGGCATTTATTCTAAGTACTGCAGCTAACTTTTTCATGATCACCGCATGGTTTTCCACCTACAGTTATTTTTCGGATTATTTGAATAAAGCAAAAGGAATGAACGAAAGCATGATAAGTTATATGCTGTTTGTCTTCGGGATTATCGGTGTTTTGTCAACATGGATCGCCGGTAAAATGCTTAATAAGAATGTGACGGGAACGATGGCTTTCTTCCTGTCCGGAACACTAATAGTTCCTGTCCTGTTATACTTTTCGAATGATAATTTATTATCAATTATTGCTGTGGTTGGACTTTGGGGCTTTATGTATTCGCCAAGTTTTCTCAATGCATCCGCCTATATGATCTCATCAGCTCCCGATTCCCTGGAATTCGCCAACAGTTTGGCAACTTCATTCGGAAATTTGGGAGTAACGTTAGGAACAACTTTGGGTGGCTGGATGATCATAACCAGAGGTGTCGAATACAATCCTTGGATTAGTTTTGTGTTTGGGGCATTGGCTTTTCTGATGATGATCTTCAGACATTTTTATGAGAAAAGAGAGAATTTAAAATTAGATTGATTTGACTTCTTAATATTGAAAAATTAAAAAAAAGGTCAAAAAACTGTTTCGGAAGTTAATGAGGAATTAAAAATAAAGTAACTATTACCAGAGACTTATGCCTTTTTTCAGAACGATTCCTTGTTTAATTCCTAAACTTGCTATTGGTCATTGGTTACCATAACCTTAAAATAAATGTTCTTTATTGGATACAAGAAAAAGCATCTTCTATCTTTTGCAAGTTCAAGTACGTAAGTCCGTGCTAACACAGCTACTATAACTGAAGAACCTTACAATAATTAGAATAGAATTGAAGCCAGTGATGTACTTTAGTGTGCAGAATTATTTTTCTTTTTATAAAAATTGAGATAAAGTGCTTAGATATTAGCCATATCCAGGTTATTACAAAAGATATCAATCAAAAGACGTACGGAATTCCAAAGGCGAGAGGCCGGTCCTCACCCTGAACATCTTGCTGAATGACTGCGGATGCTCAAACCCTAGTTCATAAGCGATCTCGGCCACCGTCAGGTCAGTATTGGTTAGCCTCTCCTTTGCTTTTTCAATGACCTTGCCCCGAATGTACTGCTGTGCATTCTGTCCGATCAATGAGCGTAACAGGTCACTTAGATACCCGGGTGATATCTTTAGCTGATCCGAGAGGTATTGTACGGTCGGAAGCCCCCGATGAAGTGATGCCTGGGTATTGAGGTAGTCATCGAGAATAGTTTCCGTTCTCTGTAGAATATCGTTATTGACCGCCTTTCGGGTGATAAACTGCCTTTTATAAAACCTGTTGACGTAGCTCAGAAGCAACTCTAGCTGCGCAATCACGACCTCCTGGCTGAATTCATCCACGCGGCTGTTAAGCTCCTGTTCCATGATCCTGTAAACGGAAAGAATGACCTCTCTTTCACTATCGGAAAGATGGAGTGCCTCATTGGAGGTATAGGAAAAATAACTATACTGCTTTATTTTTCGGGCAATAGGATGACCCAGCAAAAAATCGGGGTGGATCAGTAAAATATAACAATAGGTCTCGCTGTTGTACTCTGTACTTCCTACTAACTGATTAGGCGCCATGAACAGCATGCTGCCCTCATCGTAATCATAATAGTTTCTTCCGTACTTCAGCCTTCCTCTGTTTCTTGTAATAAAGGTGATCTTATAAAAACTCAGGACATCATAGATCGGTGCCATTGACGTATTAAAAGGGTTGTCCTGATTGAAATGGACAAGGCTGATCAAAGGGTGCTGAGGTGCCGGCAGTCCGAACGCCTGATGGCTTTCCGATATTGATATAAAGCGTATCAGCTTATCTTCTTTAGATTTCATACTATAAATGTATAAAAAACCTATGACCGGCGATCATAGGTTTTATGTTAAAACTACCAAGGCAGGATATGGTCCTTACCACTGAAATCAGCAGGACCTGTAAAGCTTCCCGTCGGAAGGTCCTCGGCCAAAGCTACCCGGATCGGTTCCTTCGAACCTTCCTCTACAGAATCCGTTCCCTGAAAATTATTGAGCGCCGTAGCCGTAAATCCAGGGCTTACCAGATGCACCTTGATGCCGGTGTTCTCCAGGTCGATTGCCAGGGAAAGAAAGATCCCGTTGAGCGCAGTTTTTGAAGCTCCATATACGGCATCAAAATTTGAACGGTAAGGGTTTTCAGGGTTCGAATTAATAGTCAGTGATCCCAAAGCACTGGAAACAGTGACGATCCTTGCACTTGGGGCCTTGTGCAGTAGCGGCAAAAAAGCCTGCGTCAAAGCTAACGTTCCAAATACGTTGGTATCCCAAACTTTCTTCAGTTCGCTGATCGGTGCTATGCTCGCACGCTGTGCATTCATGATCTCTTCCAATGTCCGTCCAGGAGTACCCGCATGGGAGACTGCGGCATTGTTGACCAATAAGGTCAGGTATCCGTATTCTTTTTTGACGATCTCCACCGCGGAATGGATAGACCCTGAATCCGTAATATCCAGCTGGATCGCTTTTGACGATCCGCCCAATTGTTCTACGGCTTCTTTACCCTTTTGCAGGTCACGCGATCCGACATACACTTTATAACCATTTTCTACAAGGGCTTTAGCGATCTGAAATCCCACACCGGTGTTCGCGCCCGATACCAGTGCCACTTTATTTTCATTGTCTTGCATAATTCTTATTTTTTTAACATTAATGAAGCAAAGATGGATATTAAAACGAAAACTGGTGTAACCCAATCGAGACTACTTGAAGCCCAATCAAGGATATTTTATTTATTTTACAGAAAAGTTGAAACTTCTGTAAGACGAACACCTTTTATTTAGTGACAAATAACAATATCTTTGTTAGGAATTTTTTTGAATGATTCATCTATGTCAGAACAAGAGATCATGTATCCGGTTTGTTCGCCTGCCTCTGTCATTGGGATCTTCAGCAATGCTTTGAAGCTGAATGCAACGGTTAATATCATCTATCGTTATCATCTTGAGAAAATCTAGGCTATCAAATGTTTAAAGTCAGAAAAATAATAAGGAAAACTGATAATTTGTTTCTATTGCAATTCAATTATTCTCGATAGTAACTTTTTAGCGTGTTGTATTGCCCTGTTTCTAATATCCTCTTCTGAAAACCCAGCTGTTATGGAAGTTTCATAAAAATACATAGGATCTATATAATTCATTTGCGCAAAAAGGGCTGTTTGTTCAAGGTTTTTGCAGAACTCGTAAACCCTGAAATGTTGTGATCCCAAAATATTGTAGCTGCTTTCTGATGAGCCCACCGTAAAGCTTGGAATAAAGTTTTTACCTTTAAGTTTGTCTCCGCGTGATCCGTAGGCAAACTGATACTCAAATACCTCATCAAACCAGTGTTTTAAAATGCCAGGCATATTATACCAGTAAAAAGGATATTGAAATACGATGGTCTGGTGTCTTAAAAGCGCATCCTGTTCCGCTTTTACATCAATTTTATAATCCGGATACAGGTCATGGATATTTCTGATTTCGATATCCGTACCGCTTTGGAGTTCATCCGCAACTGTTTTGTTAGCAACCGAACTTTCAAACTTTGGATGTGCTAAGATAATTAATGCCATACTATAATATTTATAGTTACAAAGGTATTTTTAGTATATTGCATCTGCAATAACTATCGAAACAGATAGGTTAAATAAAACCATTATGAAGACAGAATGCTTAGCCAATATGGTGGAGGTCAATGAAAAAATATATCCCTGCACCGTTAGTCTTACAATGGATCTAATAGGTGGTAAATGGAAAGCAGTTATACTTTACCATCTAAAAGATCAAGTGAAAAGATACAGTGAGCTCCGAAGGAAAATGCCGTCGGTCACTGAAATGACCCTGAGTATTCAGTTAAAACAATTGGAGAAAGACGGCTTTGTCACGAGAAAGGTCTATGGCGAGAAACCACCGGTCAAAGTGGTATACAGTCTCACTGAATTTGGTAAAAGTTTTGTTCCTGTCCTGGAAGCGATAACAGAGTGGGGAAACAAAGTCGTTATTGACAAAGGCAAATTTATCACTAGCTGAATGCAAAAAGAAATCTTCTACATTCAGCTTGACTTAACCTATCTGTAATAGTATTAACGGGTCTTCTTCCGGAATGTAAGTAATTTAATAATAGCAAAACATCCCGGGATCATCGGCAGAATGGCTGTCCACATCCCGGGAAAGTAGTATTTTCCCGTCGTCTTATAGTAAAAATTAGGCATGTTTTCGATCACAGATCCTTTAATTGAACCCGTGATGGGATGGGGGTTATGTGGAAAAAGATCAGGCGCGATTAATGGAAAAATAAAGTGCGTAAATTCAGCGACACCAGGACCGATGAAAATAAACCAGGCTACAAATCCGGCGATCGGAATTCTGTAATATAAACCCAAGGAGGTCAGCGTATAAATGGTAGGTCCTACCAGCGCAAACACCATGAGGAAACTTTTTTCACTCCATGGAATTCCGAATAGGCGGCTCATTGCGGGAGCGAAGCCCATCTGATATTCTTCAATAATATGGATCTGCAATGCGGCTACCGTAAGAACAAAGAGTGGTAACATCAATGATGGACTGACAGGATTCCGTAGATAGGTCCTATGCCAGCAAAAAAATGCGATAAGTGCTGAGCCGCCAACGATAATGACCGGTGGAAGTCCTATGGAAAAATATCCTGCTATCGGGGTAACAATGGTAATGACGAGTACTAAAGCAACGCTGAGTTTTTTATTAAAGAACAATGGATGAATCATAGCGGTATGAATTTTTGGCCAAATTACATATCCGCTTAGAGCCTGCATTTATCAAATGATAAAATCGCTATTTCACCCTCCGGATCCTGCTCAAGGAAACTTGGGTAATTCCCAGATAGGAGGCAAGGTCGGCCAGACTGATCCGCTGTAGGAGATGCCCCTGATCTTTTAAAAATCTGTTATATGCAACAACTCCCGTTTCCTCCAGCGAATGGCCCACACGGCTCATCATTTCAATAACTGCCATAGAAAGGACCTTGCGGTAAAATGTTTCGATCTGGTGATACTCCTGACATAATGTTTGAAGATCATCATAGAGAATATAGCTTACCATAGAATCTTCCAGTGCTACAATATCGTAAATGGAAGGTTTTTGTTGAATAAAACTATCTAACACTGAAAACACATTGCCCTCCGAAAAGAAGCGCATCGTAAATTCCCGGCTGTCAGTAGTCAATGTTGTTTTTACAAGTCCAGTATTTAAAAAGTATATTTTATTGCAGATCTTCCCTTCCTCTACAAGAATATCCGCTTTTTTATATGCTTGTTCTCTAATTTTAGAATGTAATGCAATGCCGGCTTTTTCATCCAATCGGCAATGATGTTCTACGAATTGAAAAAAATCTGATGGTTTTGGATCGGTTGGGCTTATCATTTTGACAGATGTTTTATATTTAAAAATAACTAATTTAATGATACTGTTTAAAACGCTTTTAAAAGATCATGGTGATTTTAGGAAATGGAATTGCCAGACAATCTTACAGAAAAGATGCGACAATAATAAAGAATGGTAACGAACGAGCGATCATGTATCGGTACGGATTTTGGTCTGTGCAAATAAATCAGATCGATATCCTTGCTATTTGTGAGCTCAGGATATGATCACCACTTAACCAAGATATTATTATGAAAAAAGCATCATTGAAAACCATTGCAGAAAGAATGAAGAATCTCGATTTCTGTATGATGGTCACACAGGACGAACAACAAGTCTCTTATTCAAGGCCTATGAGCAATAACGGTAAAGTTGAGTATGACGGCGACTCCTGGTTCTTCACCTATGAAGATAGTCATAAAGTCGACCAGATTAAAGAAAATAAGCATGTCAATCTTATATACCAGACTGATGATATGTTATTTATCGAATGTACCGGTACCGGTGAAATTATAAAGAATAAGGATACACTAAAAGAAAAATGGGTTGAAGGCCTAGACCAATGGTTTCCGGAAGGCGTCGATACTCCAGGTATCTGTCTGATCAAAGTGCGAGCAAGCAGGGTTCGATTCTGGCACAAAGAGGAAGAAGGTGAATACATTGCATAATTAAATTATTGTTCATTACCTGAAATGGACTAGAGAATAAACGTATTGAATAACACAAATCCCGACCAATGTCGGGATTTGTTATGAAATAAAAATTTTAGTATGCTTGATCTAATCACCTTTTTTATGGTGATGAGGTTTCAAAGCAGTTTTGTTTTTTGGAGTCTCCTTATTATCTCTCTGGCGTTGGTCTAATTTGCCTGTTGACTCCGCTGTCTTTTTTGGACCTGGCTTAATTCCCATTGACAATAAATTTAAAGGTTAATAATCTAAATCATTCATATTTAATGCCAATCCTGTTAAATTTTACTTATTATGATTTTTAAAAGATATAAGCCAATTGATCATTCTTAATTCGCTCTGTTCTTTTCCTCAAATTTAACATTTCGATCCTGTGCTTTTACTTTTTTATTTCCAAAACTGTAGGTCAACGAAACGGTCAGGTTCCGTCCGTCATAGTAATTGTTGAATGAGTGGATTGAGCTCTCATAGTAAATCTCCCCGTGACTTTTAGCCTGGCGGAATATATCAGAAACATATACATTCATCTGAAGATCTTTGTTCATTATATTTAATTTGACGCCGGATGTGAAATTTCCGACAAAATATGAATAAACATTACCCATATTTGAAGGCAGTCGGAACCAGTAATTCATAAAAAACTGGATTGTTTTGTCTTTTTTTAAGGCAAAACTATTCTGGAGATTGAAAGTCGTGCTGTTTCCTTTTCTGGAAGCTGCATCGGTCGCAAAAACCTGCGTTTCCATATGAGAGAAATCACCTGAATAATTTAATTCCCAGAAACTGAATAAAGTGTCTGAAAAACTTACGGAAATGCCGGTACTGTTTTTATTAAAGAAATTATAGAAGTTGCTGGTCTTATTTTCTCCATCTAAAACTACGAGCTGGCTGAAAGCATCTAATTCTCTCTGAAAATACGCAGAGGCAGAAAATTTCCCTTTATACAGGTAAGAAAGTTCAAAATTATGATTGATCGAAGGATTTAAAGCCGGGTTTCCGGAATAGTAGGAGTTAATATTAGTATACCATCGAAATGGATTGATGGCACGGAAGCCCGGCCGGTTGATCCTTTTTGAGTAATTGATATTGAAAGTGTTGTCATCGTCAGCTTTGTATGATAGATAGAAGGTTGGAAACAGTTTACCATAAGAATTTTCTGTCTGCTGCCCGGTGGAGGCTGATACACCGTTGACGGTCGAATATTCATATCTTAAGCCTGCTTTGACAGTCCATCTTTCTGCCAGTTGCTTTTCCAGACTCATATATGCAGCATAATTCTTTTCTTTATAATTAAACAGATTGGTTCTCAGCGGATCTGTAATATAGGTTCCGTTGATCAGATTCTGGTATCTGATGTCAGAGTTGTTATCAAAGGTGGTGAATTTAATACCGGCCTCTGTCTTTGCAAATTCAAACGGAAACGTGAGATCGGCCTGACCGGAATATATTTTATAATTGAGTTCAGATGGTGTTTTTACTGTGAAGGCATTGCCGGAATTGTCTACCGTTGTGAAATCGATATTGCTTTCGGGCGTATTGGAAAAATAATTTCCTGTAATACTCAATTTGTTATCCCGCTTTCCGAATTTCAGGTCATAGTAGGCGCTTATGGTGTTGTTTTTATTTTTGGTGCGATGCTCTGCGTAAGTAGAGAGTGTGTTGGCATAGTTCCCTTTTTGAAAATAATCTGAAGTGTTCGTTATATCCATTCCGGAGTTTCCTATTCCGTAATCGTAGACCAACCCCAGACTTGATTTTTTATTGAGCTCGTAGTCTATGCTATAATTAAGTCCGCCGCCGTTCCAGAAATCTCTCCTGTCATCTGAGCTTGTCATTCCGTCAATACCTGCGATCTTGTAGTTCTCGTACGAATGTTTCTGGCTGTCATATTGCCTGAGCTTCAGTGATGACCTTAGTTTTTCACCTTGATAATTGACCGTTGCGGAATTGGAAAATCCGGCATAGGTGGTCTGAAAAAGACTGGTTGTCAGGTTGCCGCTCCAGCCCAAGTTCTGGTTTTTCTTCAGAACGATATTAATCAGTCCGCTATTCCCCTGAGCTTCATATTTGGACGGCGGTGCGGTAATGACCTCTATTTTTTCGATGTTTTCCGAACGCAGACCTTTAAGGTAATTGATAAGCTCAGTTCCTGTAAGGTTCAGCATCCTGTCATTGATCATCACTGCAATCCCGCTTTTCCCGACCATGGAGATGCCCGTATTTTCATCCACTCTGACCTGTGGTGTGTTGTTGAGCGCTTCTATGCCATCCATTCCCTGCGAAGCAATAGAACTGGCAATATTAAAGACCAACCGGTCCGCTTTTCTTTCAATCAATTTCTTTTTCGCCGTTACGACTACGCCTTCGATCTCTTTTTCGGGCTTATTTTCAAGAGCAAAATCGTGTTTTGTAGTGCCGTTGACCGTGATATCATCTTTTAAAACTTCGATACCGTCAAGAATACAAACTATTTGATAAATTCCATTTTCAGGAAGTTTCAGAGTGAAATTTCCTTTTTCGTCGGAGATGATAGTTTGCTTGATTTGATTTTTAGAGGCAATGATCTCTGCATATGAAACCTCATTCCCTGATCGTGTGATCTTTCCTGTGATACTTTGTGAGAAAGCGAGAAAAGGAGTTATTAAAATAACTGAAAGCAATGTCTTCTTCATGATTGTATTAATAGTTCATTATTATGACAATTCTGAGCAACTCCCTGTTACATGCAACTCCCTATTTTTTGTAATTGACAATGGTTTCTTCCTTTTCACTAAATGGGAAAGATAAATGAATTTTCAGACACATTAAAAATTTGGGGATCTTTGATTGAAAATCAAATAAGTGTAAACCTTAAATTGGAAAGTGGTCAATTTGATTTCATATTAAGGTTTTCCATTTTTGCTGACATTGATCTAAATTTGTATATTTCAGTTTATTAAGATCATTTATGCGAAATACATCTGTTGAAGAATTATCAAAACAGGTTACCATATTGAAAAGATATTGTATCTGCGTCACTATTTTATTATTTGCAATGATTTCGGTATGTTATTTCATAGGAAGCAGCAACAATAAAGAGCTAACTGTTGAAAGAATAAATATTGTCGAAGCGGATGGCACGCTACGTATGGTTATCAGTAACCGCGCCCGTCAGCATCCGGGGCGTATGGATAACAAAGACCTTCCGGAAAGAGATCGGCCTGCCGGACTTTTATTTTTTAATGATGAAGGCGATGAATGCGGAGGGCTGGGTTATAACGGCAATAAGAAAGAGGCAGCCATGTTTATGACTATGGACCAGTACAAGAACGACCAGATAATGACCATAAGTTACGATCAGGAAAACAGTTCCGGTAAACCCGCCAGAAGTTATGGATTTACTCTTAATGACCGTGACGAGCTGCCGCTTTCGGGTCAGATCAGCTATTTTGATTCCCTTAAAAAGTTGAAAGATACCAGTGCATATGCGCAGGGACTCAGGCGGTTTAAAGCAGAAGGACACCTTGCCCAAAGGATGTTCCTTGGGAAAAACAAGAGTGGTGAAGTTGGACTATTCCTCACCGACACAAAAGGCCGTCCAAGGTTACGCATCTTCATCGATAAAAAAAATGAACCGATATTTCAGGCTTTGGATGAAAATGGTAATGTGAAAGAGAAGTAATCAAAGTGTTCAAAGTACTATTCACCTTGCGATTGTCTGATCTGTCAGTAAATCTCTAAACGATAAGCATCAATCATTTAAGCCCTTATATTCAAGAATATTAGAGATGCATCTAGTAATTCTTTCCATTCTCGTTTTCGCTTGTTTAGCTCCTGAAAAATATAAGAGATAACCACGCTGTCTTCCCGGCGTCAATTTATCGAATGCTTGCTTTACGTAAGGGTTATCTGCTAATACCGTTCGGAATTCCTCTGGTATTTCATAGTCGGATGTGGTTTTCTTTGATACTTTCAAGCCAGCTTTTTCAATTTTAATTGCTTCTTCAACGTACAGTTCAATTAACTTCCTGTTTTTGATAATTGATTCAAGGTTTATAAATCGCATTTGTCTTGCAGACTGAACATTTGGCGTTTGTTGCACCAAAATGTTTTCGGGGTCACTCATTAATGCACCCTTCATGAACAGCAGTGCGCAATATTCTCTGAAACCGTGTATTAAAACAACATTATTTTTTTCATTTGTGTAGCAGGGGCAGCCCCATTTTAGCTCTTCGGTCAGGCCAAAGTGCAATACGATGTCCCTTAAAGATCTGTAGCATGCCTGCCATTCTCCCTGTTTACCAAAAAACCATTCAACTTTAGGATTTTTCATTTCTATTATTGTTTGTAGTCTTTTATAATTTCCTGTAACCTGTTATGTGCCCAATTGATACCTTGCGCAAAAGGCATTTGCATCAGTTGATCTCTGAAAGCGACAGATTTGAACAGCATATGTATGGTCAACATACTGGTATCCTCGGTTAACTTTTCAAAATGTAAGAAATCCAGTTGAACGGGGAATAATGTGTTTTCCATCTCGAATGTCCGCGTTATTTTCTCGTCAGGTAAAAATTCGTGAATAGTTCCATTGGCACGAAAGACTACGTTTCCATTGCGTGATGTTTCGAATATGTAGGATCCATGCTGCTTATTCTCCATCTTCAGCACCTTTGTTTCCATCCATTGTTCCAAAAGTTCCGGATCACTGTAAGCTCTGAACAGCAGCTCGACAGGCAGATCAAATTCCCTGGTAATGACAAGTTCCTGTTTGTTCTCTTCAGCTTTTACTACCGTTTTTTTCTCCATTGCTATTTATTTTAAAGTTTTTCATTACTGTTTCTAATTTGTTAAATCTGTCGTCCCACATTTGCCGGAAAGGCTCTATAAAGGCTGCTACCTCCTTCATTCCTGCCGCGTTGATCTGGTAATTGATTTCTCTGCCTGACTGTTTTTTCTCTAACAGTTCACATTCTGTAAGAATCTGTAGATGCTTTGAAACTGTTGGTCTTGCAGTGTTGAACTGAGCAGCAATAGCTCCGGCGGTCATCGATTGTGATGCTAGCATCAGCAGTATAGCTCTTCTCGTAGGATCCGCAATGGCTTGAAATACATCCCGTCTTAAATTCATTATGAAGTCATTTGGCTACAAATATAAATGTAGTTATTTGACTACACAAATAATTTTATTATTACATTACATGTATTTTAGATCATCAACGTCAAAATAAACGCTTAACCCTGGAGTGTATAGACTTATGTTACGGATACAAATCATATTCGTTCGATGCAATATGATAAGAAATAGCTATATTAGTTACACTAATCTTTATAATTGTATTTTACATGAAATCTATAATTGTAAAAAGGATTGTTGCCAATATCAGAACATCTGAAACGACAGCTGCCAAAATTTTTTATGGTGACATACTCGGGCTCGACATCTTGATGGACCATGGATGGATCACAACATACGGCAGTGATGAAAAGATGGATGTGCAGCTGAGCTTCGCAGTAGAAGGCGGCTCCGGGACTGAAGTTCCGGATCTTTCTATAGAGGTGAATGATGTTGATGCAGTATATCAGCATATGAAGAAACAAGGATTTTCTGTTGAGTATGGACCGGCAGATGAACCGTGGAATGTGCGACGGATTTATGTTCGTGACCCATTCGGGAAACTCATAAATGTCCTCCAGCACAAAACGGATAACAAGAAATAATGGTATAACATATATCTACAGCTTTATGTCAGCAATGAAAGAAATTTTAACGGAGAGACTTTTACTCCATGAACTTCATGACAACGATCACGAGTTTATTTTTAAACTGGTCAACTCTCCGAGATGGCTGGGATTTATCGGTGACAGAAATATAAGAACCTTAGAAGATGCAATTACCTATGTTAAAAAGATTATTGATAATCCACAAGTAAGGTATTGGACAGTCAGGCAAAGAACAGATGCCCAGCCCGTGGGAATTATCACACTTGTTAAACGGGACTATCTGGATTATTATGATATAGGATTTGCATTCCTTGCGGAATATACAGGTAAGGGTTATTCTTTCGAAGCGACCACCAGTATTTTGGATGCGCTTCCTGAGCAGGTAATGATGGATAAACTACTTGCGATTACCACCGAAGATAACAGCCGGTCAATCAGGCTCCTTGAAAAGCTCGGTTTCAGTTATGAAGGTATTTTGAATGAAGGCGGAAAAACGTATGTCAAATACGCGCTAAGTTCAGATCGGGCAGAAATCGGGAAACTCACCCGTTCTTTCTTCAGTCTCTTCGACAATACTTCTGGAGAACCGGATCTTAGGCGGATATTTAAAATGTGTACGTCTTCTGCAGGCATTATTAAACAAACGGGTAGGCACTCAGAGATTTATAGTCTGGAATCCTTTGTCGAACCCAGGAGAAAAATACTGACGGATGGGACATTGCAGCAGTTCACTGAATTTGAAATAGATCATGAAACCAAAATTACAGGGAATATAGCGCAACGCTATTCAAAATTCAGGAAAAAGGGATTAATGCACGGAAATGTCTTTGAAGGCAGCGGCCATAAGTTGTTTCATTTTGTGAAGAATGGTGACGGCTGGAAAATCGCACATGTGGTCTGGGAAGACGGAGATCATAATGCTTGATCAGAAATTGAGTTATTTACAAAATTTCTGTTTATTATTTAATATCTGGCGTAGGTAGGTGTTATTGCTAAATTAATAAAGTGTGACCAGAAATATCTTGACTTTCCGTTCATTTGATGATCCAGATTAAGTACAGGAATGTCGGAGCTTGCTTCCGATAACTTTTATTTCATTGTAAATAACAATATCTTTGTTATGCATCTTCATATAGGATATTCAATCATATGTCAGAACAGGAAACTAATTATCCGGTATATTCTCCCACATCAGTCATTGGGATTTTCAGTAATGCACTTAAGCTCAATGTTACCGTCAACCTGATTTATCTAAAGGAAGATATGCTTATGGAGCCGGTAAATCCTATGGCAATTAATCTATTTAAACCGCTTGGCATTGATAATTACGTCTGGAACTTTGAACCGACAAAAGCGAGCGCAGAAACATTTTGCCAGCTGTACCTTACACCAAGGGAAATGGTGAAGTTCGGGCAGCTTTATTTAAATAAAGGAAATTGGAATGGAAAGCAGATCATTTCTTCAGAATGGGTAGAGCAGTCCCTGAAAAAGCATTCAGTGGTGCAGGGTGTTAACTACGGTTATCTGTGGTGGAACAAATATCTTGATTCGGACGGTGCGCAGGGAAATGGCGGACAGAAGATCTACATTTTTCAGGACCTGGATATGGTGGTGGTAATTACCGGCGGAAACTATAATTCCCAGTCTCCGAGTGATGAGCTGATTGAAAAGTATATTCTGCCTTCTTTCAAGAAATAGTTAGTAGCTTTTTTGCTTTCCGATGGGATAATTAAAACGAGCTGTCGCTGATTTAACAGTTATCTTTTACATTATTGCAAGAATCAGGCTTCAAGATTTTGGCAAAATGGTAGTAAAAAATTCGGCAATGTTCTTTTTTAGATTTTCGAATAGGCTTGAATTTCCAAACTCTTTATTATCATAACCAATTGGAAATCCTTTCTCAACATATTCATTATTTTTATCAACCGTAAGATTTTGAAATCGATCGTTGACCAGTCCGGTTTGATCAGTATGAATATCTAAATACTTTACAGCAGCACTTTTGGAAAAATTCAGCTTTTTGATATCGATGGTCTTTATCTCCTTTTTAAGATCCGATCTGAAATACAGATTCATGGTCCTGGTATCGATAACCGTCTGCCATTCGCCGGGATGTATTGAATTTAATATATTCCAGGCATAGACTACAGGCTTTTCATCATACGTATAATTTTTCAGCATATAATAAGCGCGGTTATAGCGGTCTTCCCATTTTTTACTTTGTTCAAAATCAAACTTTTCATGTCCGCCAAGAAAATCAAACTTTTTAGCAGCTGTCAGATCCTTATGGTATTGGTTATTGCAAAGGAGGGGCATCGGCATGTCCTGATTGGTTAGAAACCGTATACTTACCGTTCAGCAAGGCAATCGTTGCTGAGTTTCCCCCGGCATCGGTTAGGAAAAAATGACTGCCGGCTGCATTAGGCCACCAGTCGATATTGGGGTCCGTCATTCAAGTGATTGATTACCTCCTTTACCGTTTTGTAACGCTACATCAAAATATCTGTGGATAGACAATTTCTTCATTGCTAAAAGCAAAGATATCATAATCAGCGATATCAGATCAATGGTTATTTCTAACCAAAACGGTTATTGCTTATTCTGCTATCTGTAATCGGATGATTTAATACCTGTGTTGATGAAATAAGTTGCCAGATCTGTATTTGCAAAGTTGGTAAAACCTGTTTGTCTTAAAAGTGTTACCAATTGCCCACGATGGTAAGTGGCATGGTTGATGAAATGGAGAAACGTTTCCCAAAATATCATCTGACTCTGTTTTCCGTTAGGATAGATAAACGTAACAGGATCCATATATAATTCTTCCGGATAGTTTTTAATAACCATTCGTAAGTCGACCGATAATTTTTCCCAAACTTTAATCAGATCCTCCTTAGTACCTTCAAACGTCTTAGACAAGTACACCGGATCAGAAGCTTTGTTCCAAAAGTCTATCCATATCTTTTTTGCACTTACCATATGAATAGCTGTTTCTCTGATACTGTTAAAGCTACTTGAAATTGGTCGTGTCCATTGCTCTTCGTCGATCTGATTCAACCATTCCATGATCTTTGCATCTGTCCAATTATTGTAATTAACTAATTCTGTAAAATACTTTTTTGTCATTTCTTAAATTTTTAATGGGTTGAAAGTACAAGTTGCTGCGCCATTAGCATTACTTATTTCTTTTTTCCGTAAACGATTATGGATGCTTTTTCGATGGTAGAAAAGAACATATTGAACCCTACATAGGCCGGTGTAGCATTTTTATTGAGATCCAATGTTTTGTTTAATGCATAAACGGTGATCAGGTATCGGTGGGCTGGACCTTCATTCGGTGCTGCTCCGGCATAGCCTGGCGTTCCCATATCCGTATTGCTCTGGATGGCCTGTGCAGGCATGAGTTTTGAAGAAATATTTCCGGCGTCAGACTTCAACTCGGTAACATTGGCAGGAATGTTAAAAACCACCCAGTGCCAGAAACCACTGCCCGTAGGCGCATCAAGATCGTACATGGTTACTGCAAAGCTTTTTGTTCCTTCAGGAGCATTTTCCCAATAGAGTTCCGGAGATTTATTCTCACCGGTATAACCCATTCCGTTCAGATAGTGCTTGTTGGTGAGCTGTCCTCCCAGTTCTTTGCTCTTAAGGGTAAATGTTTGGGCAAATGTGGCTGTGGTCATGATAACAGCTATCACGAATGTTAAGAATGATGTTCTCATTTTTGATCTGTTTTAATTTGTTAAATGTTTAATGACTAATATTTAACAAAGTTACAGACCTAAATTCTTGATCTTATTGAGCTAACAATTCAAAAAGTGTTGCTGAAAGCTCATTCTGAGAGTTGGTATTGTTTAGGGGTAACGCCATATACTTTTTTAAAAGCCTGTACAAAGCTGGATAGATTTTCATATCCGAGATCCTCATAGATCTCACTGGCTTTTAATCCTTGCTGTTTCAGTAGTCCGGCGGCCTTTTGCATACGGGATTTGAAAAACCATTGTTTGGGAGCGTCATTAAAGATCTTGTTGAATTTTCTCTTGAATGTGGAGATGCTCATGTTACAGAGAAAGGCCAATTCTTCCACGGTTACGCCACTATCCATGTGGATATTAACGATCTTTCTGATCAATGCATCTTCGTCCCATTCTTCACATATCGATCGGAAGTAGGGGAGCAGGGATTCATCCTGCTGTATAAGATACATCATAAGTTCTTCAAACTTCAGACGCATAACATGGTCGGTATTTAAATTTTGATTGCTCAGGACAATCTGGAGACCGGCAATAAAGTTGTCGATATAATCATCTTTCTTAATCGATCTCGGTTCTACTTCCAGTTGATGATAGCTCTTTACATTAGAATTTTTTGATGCCGGATAGCTATTAAAGAAATCCTTGAAAACCTCTTTTGTCACAAATAACAATACACTTTTATATTGCCCGTCCTGAGCCAGTTTCTCACTCATCAGGCAGTTGCCGTAAGGCAGAAAAAAGAATGAAGTATTATCAATGCCCTTTGTTCCGGATGCATAGCTGACCACCTTTTCACCTTCCAACAGAAAACTGAACAGGTGCCAGTCCAGAATGATGCGGGATTTGATGCTCGGTTTTTTAGATTCATATGAAAATGCAAACACCTTCCTTTCGGCATTAGTCTGAGAGCTTAAACCCTTAGGTAATATGAGTTCTGCCATAGTAAGAAAGTTATATTTCTAATTAAACGGATCGTTCTGAATTTTGTTAAGATGCGTTGTTGTCATCCAAAGACTTCTTGATGGCAATCACATCCTGATCACCGTAATGAACGGCTGCTGATTGAAAGTTCTGTAATGCCAGATTTCCCATATCCCTAAGAATATTCTCTTGTTTTGCTAAATTGAGGTCTTTGGCAAGATGCTTGAGTGCAAAAGCAGCATTATAATTTCCGCTGGTGAGCATATCGCCCTTGGCTTTTAAAAAGATATTGGAAAGGGCGCTGTTGTTAATCAGAGTCAAAAACTTATCAAGTTCGATACCTTTAGACTCTGTTGCCAATAACGCTTCTGCGAACCCTTGAGTGATGATGGCCAGTAAGCTGTTGATGATGAGTTTCAGCTCATTTCCGGATCCTGACAGTCCAACATATATTGACATTTTTCCCAGAATATCAAAAAGAGGGGTTAACTCGTCAAATACCTTCTCGTCTCCTCCGCCCAGAATGACCAGCTGTCCCTGTTCGGCCTGCATAACGCTTCCCGACACCGGGGCGTCAATAAGTGTTGCTCCCTTTTCATTTACAATTTCCGCAAGTGATCTGTTGATACCCGGCGATACCGTGCTCATATTGATGAATACTTTGCCTGAAAGCTCTCCTGTAAGCAATCCGTCCGCGCCTGAAAAAATCTCGTGTACAGCTTCATCATCAGAAACCATAATGAAAATGCAGTCACTTTTTGACACAACTTCTAAAGGAGTTTGTACTGCTGATGCGCCTAAATCTACGACCTCAGCTGATTTTTCAATTGTACGATTAAAAACCGTAACATGATGGTTTTGCTCCAGTAATCTTTTGACCATTGGTTTTCCCATCGTTCCTAGACCGATCCATCCTATATTCATTGCTATTTTATCTAAAAGTGGTATTCTATATTTTTTTAGGCTTATCAACTCAAATAAACCAACAGTAAAGATAGATGTTTTATCTGATGAAACAGAGTGCTGAACGGTCGAAAAGTGTTGCTGGAAGTTCAGTGCTACTTATATTTTGTTGAGTTTAAACAGATAGGAATTTGCGTTTAATTAAAATTTCATAAAAACCATCTTAAATCGAACCTAGTTTACATCGAGCAGGAACCTTTGAAAGTATAAACCCTCTACAGCCTTGCCGCAATTTTCTCAGTTAAATAAATTTATATTTTGCGAATTCTAAATCATAAGATCTCAAAAGGTCAATGTTAAGGATCACATATTCGCGCTGTTGTTTTGAAAAATTGCTTCTTGTTTCGATAAGGAATTTAAAAACTTCGAAAATCGTAGGATTGAGTTTTAGGTAAATATAACGTTCTCTGTAGAACTCTATAGGTATATGATAACCCATTTCAGTCATATATTGTCCAAAATTTGCCTCCAAAGAGAATCGTAAAATTCTGGAAGATAACTTTTTATCGAGCCATATAAATAAAAGAATAGGACATTGTCAAATTCTACGTGGAATTTTACGTGATCTCCACATCCTTCCATTATCCAAGAATTGTAAAAGTCGCTAACTGTTGATTCTCGAAAAAAAACGAGAATGGTTTAGTAAAATTATTGAAAACAGAATTATTAAAATCTGTATCAAATGAGAAAGTATCATATATTTTTTGATAGTTCTCGTAATCCTATTGATATGTCGGGAATATAGACTGCGTCTTATAGAAATAAAATTCGATTAAGATCGGGTTCATAATATTATATTTTTAGTAATTATTTTTATTATTATAAAGTTAAAAGCTCAAAAAGGAACGCCAGAGCAAATACGAATATTGTATATTTTCTCTCAAATATTGTAATCTTCAGATTGTACAGTTTACTGTTAACCGGATGCTTGTTCATTAAAAATTTTAGTGTAAAGAACCTGATTGCTTTAACTTCAACCTCATCATACAATCCCTGTGTAAAAAACTTAAAACCGCCATATCAACACTCACTTTCTTATCCAAAATCTTTGCATAATGCTGAGTAGTTTTGATATGGATAAAAATCCATTGGTCGCCATCAATTCCGACGTTTATGTTAGATTTTGACAGTTGCTTGACATCCACATAAGCCAGGCCAGTGTAGCAACTGAAAAGAAAAATATCCCGAACCTAGTTCAATCGGTCTGATGTAAATTCCTTTTCATAGATCATCTTAATTTCTTCTTTAGTAAGGTAAGGACGTTCCACAGCTTTGATCTTTGCTTTGTAACCTAGAAAAGGATCTTTGGTGATCCAACCGTGCGCCATACATAATCGGATGATCTTTTTGAAATTTTTAAGGTATTTCATAGCCGTATTGTTTCCAAATTTACGCACACTGCGTAGCCAGAAATCATAATAACTGACAAAACCGTGATCGATTTCTGTGATGTCAATATCAGAAACCTTGTACTTCCAAGTGATGAATTCCTGTGTCTGTTTTAAAGATGTTTTATAACGCTCCAATGTTCCTGGGGCATAATCCTGACCACTTTTTGCAAGATGTACAATCGTTAGACTGCCTATTGGTCGGGCTTTCCCTGATTTTTCGTGACCCATTTTTGTATTTTTTTGAATGGGACACGAAATAGGTCATATAAATCGTGACCTATTTTGGTTTTTTTTGATACTGCGTTAAAACAAAAAACGCTGTAAACATTGATGCTTACAGCGTTTTAGCTTATTTTGGTTTCTAACCTGGCGGAGAGTGAGGTTCTAATACGATGACTTTTATAAGTTAGTTATTACCTTTTATGCCCTGTTAATCAACGTTATGGTAGATTTCATTAGATGATGAGTATTCATATAAATGTATATCTAATCATAAATGTGGGAATACGGTGGGTAAAGACATCTTTTCTTTCAACATAAAAATAAGTATTAGACATTTGATTTTTTATTAGATTATACAATCTGGCTATAATATAATAGATTAATTAATCTGACAAAATGTTTTAAGTTAAATTTTGTTAAAAATTTGCACAATTCAATGATTTTTCATATATTTGCATCCGTATTTAAGATACAGAATATGTTCTTTCATTAAATCTTTAGAGTTAACATAAGTAATCACTTATGTTATGCCAACCTACCAGACCAAACTGGCAAGGTGGAACAATGATTTGGCTAACAAGCAAGGTTCTAACGAATCAACAAAGGTGCAGATTTTTACTCTGTAAACTTTTCATATAAAAGTTTAAAGAATTCTCCACCTCTATGTTAAAGAATATACAGGAAAACAATTTTTTAAATTATATTATATGTTAAAAGTGAAATTTTTTATTAAAAATCCTAAGGAGGTTTCAAATTCAATTTATGTACGAGTAAGAGCTGGGAGAAAGCTCGATTTGGTATCAACCACTAAAGAAGTAACAAATCTTTCGGATTGGAATTCGGAAGAAGGTTATCTATTGGAGAGCTTTAAGGAGCTTAAAAATGGCAAAATGGTTGACCGTAGGGGTGCTGAAATCAAAAAGAGGATTCTTGAAAACACAAAAGTTAATTATAGGTTATCAGAGCTAAGGAAAGAGATTGAGGATGTTTATAAAGCCTCAGAGACATTTAATGCCCAGACTTTGAAAGGGCTGATATTTCCAGTTGTTATAGAAACAGAGGATTTAAGCAAACAGAGTTTTGTAGACTACTTTGAGACCTTCATTAACTCGAAAGGTTCCAGTATAAGTGAGGACTATGTTACAAAGGTTAACAGCATTAAGGCTATTATTGAACGTTACAGCAAGTTTAAAAAACTCAAAGACTTACTATTGATGGACATTGACACTGATTTCAAAAATGATTTTGAAAAGTATTGTCTTAATGTAGAAAAGTACTCAGCAAACTATTTTGAGAGGAATTTTAAATTCATTAAAACAATCTTATACCATGCACAAGCCAACGGTTATCCTATTTATCACGGTTTGAGTAGAATTAAATGTGTGACAGAGAAAACAATGTTTGTTATACTGACTCCACAGGAACTTGAACTTATTGAGGAAAGTAAATTTTCTGATGAACATCTGGAAGCAGCAAAGGACTGGCTTTTAATTTCCTGCTATTCAGGACAAAGGATTTCTGATTTTATGAGATTCAATACCAGCATGATAACCAAAAAGTATATTCTGGACAAAGAAAAATATTTTATAGAGTTCGTTCAGGAAAAAACAAAAAAGCAAATGCTTTTACCTCTCCATGAGAAAATTATTAAAATCTTAGAGAAAAGGGACTGGGATTTCCCCCGAAAGATGTCAGAACCCCGATACAATGAGCACATCAAAAAGGTTTGTGAATACGTTGGTATTGATGAAGAGGTTGAAGGTTCTTTATCTATTGAGGAAGGCAAAGATTCTAAACAGAAAATACAGACCTTAAAATCAAAGAACAAAAGAAGAAAAGTAAAAGGAATGTACCCTAAGTACAAATTAATCAGTAGCCACACAGGAAGGAGAAGCTTTGCATCCAACAACTTCGGAACAATCCCAACACCCTTATTAATGAGAGCTACAGGGCATTCATCAGAAGCCATGCTACTAAAGTACATTGGGAAAATTGAGGAGCAACAATCATTAGCACTAGCAGAATATTTATAAACATTAAAAAACAAATTTATTATTATGAGTGACATTATCGTAACAAACAAAAACAACATTCAAGAAATCATTAGAGAAGAAGTAAAAAAGGGGCTTATCGAGTGGGCACACTGGTTTGAATCAAGAATAATTGATGAAGATAGAATTTACACAAGAGAGCAGACAATTAAGTACCTAGGGATTAGCCCCAGTACTTTGACCCGATGGACTAAAGAAGGAAAGATTAAAGCCTTTGGCATTGGGGATAGGGTGTATTATAAACACATTGATATTCAAGGAGCTTTAGTTGCTATCAATTAGAAAACTGCTTAATTCCACTTCATTGTCTGTGGGATTCCTTTTTTGTTTCCAGTATGAGAGAACCCATTTTTAATGATGATTCTCACCTAATCCCTACCATTGGAAACAACACTTTAACTCAAATTTAAACCAACAAAAAGACATAGTAAAATACTTTGTACAGCCAATGCTATGTCTTTTTTCTCTTAAAATTTTCTTAAACAATTATAAAAAAGAGTCAAAAACCTTGAATTTCAACATTCAAGGAGGTTAGGCTTTTGTTTTAAACAAAAGAAGTCAAAATGAACAAGATAAAAACAAAACGAGGTTTTGAGAAAAGACCTGCCAGAATAACTAAATACATATCTCTACCAAAATTCATTGTCAGTAAATTGGAGAACTCAATTCTGAATAACCCACCAACATTCAATTTTAACAATTCTTTAGCATTCTATTTCCTAAATCTAATTGCTATCAGAAGGTTTATAAACCCCAATTTTGATGAGTGTTTCGGGGGATTCGTTTCTCTGGATTCCAAATTGCTGGAACACTATTTCTATAATTACAGAAAGTACTTTGGATATTTCACAGACAATGGAATACTGGAAAAAAGAATTTACTCCACAAATAAGAACAGAGCCAATTCCTTCAGGTTTATTTACGATTCGGAAATTGATTGCAATGAGTTCGTAAAAATAGATGTAAGCAACCTACGAAATTTAAAAAACTTTGAACTCATTGAAAAGCACACGGGAAACGATGAGAAATGCACTCATTTAGTGAAATGGTTTTATGAAGGTCTGGAAATTGATTCCGAACAAGCCATTTTAGAAGCTCAAAAAGAGCCTGAGTTTCTAAAAAGACAATCTTACCTTCTGGGAATAGAAAAGCTTAAAAATAATGAATATTGGTTCACTAGAAACAAATATTCAGATAACAGATTGCACACCCCTTTGACAAATTTGTCAAAAAAATTAAGACCTTTCCTTAAATTTGATGGAGAAAAGCTGGTTAACCTAGATATTAGGTGTAGCCAGCCCTACTTTCTGGTAGTACTTGTGGAGAGGTTATATTCTACAATAGATACCCTAATGTTCGAGAATGTTAAAAACCACCTCTATTTATCAGGGTTTAAAAAGGAGTATAGTAAGATTAAAAACTGGATTCTTAATGAGGACTTTTACACTGAAATATCAAAAGTATTATTTGAGGGAAGAAAAATAGCACTGACAAGGAATGAGTGGGTTGGAAGAGGTAAAAACAGGGAAAAGAAAACAGTTACCTATGAAAATGAAAGGGAGCTAACAAAGAAACTTATCCTGAGATTATTCTACATAGATACCAACAGTCACCTGTACAAGCATGATTCAGACCTTAAAATATTTGATGAAAAATTTCCTTATTTCTCAGCCTTCCTGAAAGAGTTGAAAAAGAACAACTACAAGTATCTAAGCAAGTTAATGCAAAACGAGGAAGCTCATTGCATTTTAGATGTAGTAACCAAAAAACTAAGCCAGCTATACCCCAAAATGCCTTTATTTACAATACATGACAGCATTATGACAACTGAATACTGGGCTGAAAGAACCCATTTAAAAGAACTCATTCAATCCATGATGCTGGAAGCAAACGGGGTTAAACCTCAAATAAACAGTTAAAACATGATTATTAAGTTTTCTGTTGCTGGATTCCAGTATTAAGAAATTCCCATGAAAAGGTTTCTATCATTCTGAAAACAACACAAAAGTTATTTTATAAAAATTGAATTGAATAATTGATTATCTTTGTTGCTTACTTCAACGAAAAAAGTGTAAACGGTTACCTTTTGGTTTAGAGAATCTGCAAATTCATATTGACACAAAAAAGGAAACAGTTAACACCCTGTCATATCTGGCAAGGGTGTCCTGTTTTATGTGTCAGGCTTTGCAGAGCCCTCTAAACTAAAGCATGGATTTTCCCTTGCTTTTTTTGTTGTTTATGACTAAAAAATTATGAACAATAAAATTCAATTTATGAAACATTTATTTCTTGCAGTTACAACTGCATTCGTTATTACTTCATGTGGAGCAATTTCCAGAGGAACAACAGGAACTACTGAAAGTAAACTAATCAAAATCGTATCAGTTGAACAGGGTTGTCCTGTTGAAAACATTAAGATTATTGACAAAGTTAAAGGTTTAGGAAGTGGTTCTTATGCCTTAGAGGTTTGTGGTAAGAGAATGGTTTACAAACAGGCTGGAACTACCTTTATGGAATCTTCAAAAATGCAAACGATAATGCAAAGTTCAGGTAACTAAAATCAAAACAAAATGAAAAAGATTTTATTTACACTTTTCATTGGAATGTCTTTTATTAGTTGTTCCAGTAGTGATGATGACAGTACAGTTCAACAGAATACCACAGTTCAATACTTCCACGTTCCTCAGGAATATGTAGGCACATGGAGGATTACTGGAACTACAACAAGTTATTTTATTTTTAAAAATGATGACTTTATTCTGGTAACTCCATACACCAGTTACAAAACTGTTTTAGAACAAGCAGCAAGTACGGGACAAACTGCCAAAGTTGATGAGACAATAACAAATACTGATTATAACTTTATCATTACAGCAGGTGCTTCCAGTGGTTCTTATAAGTTCAAAAAGATTAGTGCTACTAAAATTCAATGGCTGAATGGGGTTAATAACATTACTTTAGACAAAGAATAATAATTTAAAATCACTGAATATGAAAAAGTTATTATTACCTATACTGCTGTTTACAGCCCTTGTTAAAGCACAAACACAGCAGGATTATTACAATCAGTCACCTTCTGGAATAGACCCAGTAATTGGAATGAAAGAAACCCAGAGTGAAAGTGTGAGGGCTGATGATGAGATTTTGAAAAATAATAAACCGAGTAAAATTGGACAAAAATTAGAAAAGTCTCAGGAAATGGTTGAAAATCTGGAAACACCAAAATTTGATGATGTTTACCAACCTACACAACCTTCTGAAAACAGAAACTACAACCAATCTGGTAACGTACAGTCCAGCAATCAAAATAGTGATGTTTACCCATTTAGTTCTCCAGATGACAATACACCTTCTTTTAAGGGTGAAAGAATTGATGTAGACCAGTATTACAACCAGCAAAAAGATGGGTCATACATCAGAAAAGATTTAGACACACCAAAGCAAGGTAACGATAATACAGTTTTGATTGTAGTTATTCTTATTGTTGGTGCTGGAATTATCGGAGCATTAGTTACCAACAGCCAGAAAAACACTAACAATAGCCATGACAGGGAATAGTTTTTATAACAAGCTTCAAAATTTGTTGTTTCCAGTAGATGAACACGAAAGTGACATTTTACCCGTTTCATCGTGCCATTATTACAATCCTTCACCTTTTCAAAAGGTAATGTTAGATTATTTAACTTGGAATGGGATTGATAAAAAAGGAAATGTGACCAATAAAAAGGCTTATCCAGCCCTTACTGAAATACAGGAAAACCGAACAGCACTTAGAGAGTGTGGTTTTGCAAACGGTATGTATATTGAAAAACTTATAGTTTCTGAGTTTCTGGAAATGAAATTAAATATTCCTGATTTGAATCCAGTAATGTTTGCTAATTTTTATGAAGAGCAGTACCATAATATTAAACTAGCCAAATTTGCCACTTTAGAAACTCAGAAATCGAATAAAATCACAAAGGAATACTACGATACCACAAGGGGTTTTTTAATTGAAATTCAAGGTTATTTTGAGGCTCTTGATTTAAGAACCCGAATTGAGTGTAATTTTACTGAAACTGAAAATTGGAATAACCGTTTCAGAGTAGAGGAATTCATAACTTCTTTTACAAAGTTAAGTTTAAATGTTAATACTTTTGGCAAGTTAAGTATTAATTATTTTATAAATCCTCATCTCAGAGAACTTGTAGGGGAATCTTTAGGAGATGCTGTTGAAAAACATTTTGCTGAGTTGGCTAATGGTGAAATGAAAGACTTTGTAAAAATGGTTCCTTTAAATCGTAGGTATGACAAATATTTTAAAGAAATTCAGACTATTCCAAACTATAAAGTCACTGTAACCGAGCAAAATTCTTTATAAATAGAAACAGGCATAGACCTTATATGAGGTTTTTAGAAAAGAGAAATTCCCTCAAAAAATGGAGGGAATTTTTATTTCTCTATATATGTAATGACATACATTCGTTATTTTGTATATTAAAAATCTGATTTTCAGTGACTTATTAAAAACAAAAGGAAGATTCAGATTTCAGCCACTTTTTTAACTGTTTAATTGATTAAAATATACTCAAATGATGTAACTGTTAAGTTCTATAAGAGAGAATAATTACCCCAAAGATTAAGTAAAGTACTTACTATTAATTATCTCTTATTGACTACTATTTGCACTAATATCAAGCTTCTGATTATCAATCTAAATATTTAATACAATTTTACCTGTGAACATTCCCCCTTACAGAGTCTTTCAATATTAGATTTTTTCCATTAATTTGATAAATATATTCTTGGTATATTGCATCGTTAATTACAAAATCTTTTTGAGTAAATTTTTCCAAGTCTTTTTGAAAATATTTTTTTACAAAGTTTTTTCCAATTCTGCTGTTATCTATAATGTAGGTAGCTTTTAAAGTTTCATCTTTATAGATACCATAGAGATTTTTCTCCTCACGATTTACTCCAATAGGACTAAGAGTAACAGATAGAGTGCTGTCCTGATAAAAATAAACTTCATAAACATAAATTGAATTCTCAGGAGTTTCTTTAAATGGATTTTTTTTCTGATAATTTATTAAAACATTATACAAATTATCATTTAAATCTGTCTTGTTTTTTTTCTTTTCACATGATGTAAACAAGAAATAAATAAAAGCTAAAATTATTGTAATTCTCATTATTGTAAATCTTTACTATTGTTAATTTTTCTGATGAGTTTAATACCTTGAGGAGTAATATTGTAAAGATTCCCTGAATTAGGGAAATAAGTTTGATATTTGTAATTGATTGGCTCACCAGTACCATTTCCTCTTACATTGTAATAATCTCCAGAAATTTTTGTTCTTCCATTTTGTGATTTATAACCCATTGAGTTTATTTCTGTAAAACTACTGTCATAAGTATCCTTGCTAGGATGATTATGTGTTAGCCTTCTTTCACTTCCTTCTGCAACACCAATTTGGCTCATGCCTGGTGACTTTTCATCTGAATTGTATGTTTGGAGAGATATAAACCTCTTATCGTTTATATTAAAGTCAGTCAATGAAAATTCAACTTTAGAATTCTTAGCTGAAAAATCAAACAGACTTGTCATATCACTCTCAGTAGATGCAGTATGTTCTTTTATAGCCTGATGATAAGCTGGGTAACTGTCTGATGTATTTCCATCTCTATAATATTGTAACTGTCCAACAATTCCTTTTTGTACCGTAACACTCTTACTTTTATCTACATTACCCTTACTATCTGATGCAAACAATGTATCAGTTTTATCATTTGTCTTTTCTATTAACTTAACCTGCCCATTTTGAAGTAACTGGAAATTATCAAGAACACCTCTTCCATCAGGGTCAATATTTTTTATTGGGTTATTCATAACCATGTTATAAGGAGACCAGCTCGAATACTCTTCACTTAAAGGGTCAGGTGAAAACCATCTACCTGCTGTATCTAAGTAGGGTTGTGCATCTGGGTCACTTAAATCTATTTCCCTGAACTCTGTAATTTCTTTGGTTTTCCTGTTGTACTTTACAGAACCTATGTTAACAACAGCATCCATGTCATGAAATTCTAAGTATTTCCCTTTGCTGAGTGTAGCAATTTTGGGATAATAGCCACGGTCTTTAAAAGGATTCCCAATAGCAATATTCTTTCTTCTTCTTTCAGCTTCTTCAGGAGTAATCGAATCTCTGGTCTTTAGAACCTCATCCATATAGGGTCTGTTTCTTTCTTCTTTAGTAAGTTTTACAGGATTTACCCATTTCTTTTCAGCTTTGGGCTTGGTTTGAGTTTTCTTGACCTGAGCCTGTGTAATTCCAGTAAGAAGAACAAAACCAGCCAATACAATTCTTTTCATAGTCATTTGGTTATTTAGTAAAGTTATTCATTAGTTTTTTATTTTCATATTTATTCCTTTCTCTTTTTAAAGAAACAAGCCAGTCTAAATACATTTCCTCTGGCATCTGCCTGAAACCAATATCATAAATATGTCCGTATTCCTCTGTCATTAGCTCCATGAGTTCCTTAGCTTTTGGGTCTTGTTGGGCTTTTTTTATGTTTTCAGGATTAGTGGAACTCAAATTCTGTTTATCCATCAATTTTTCAAACTGTTGTTTGTGAGTTTCAGCCCTAAGGATAAGAGCTTTGGCAAAGTTGGGATAAATCTCTATTGCCCTGTTGATTGTTTTTAGAACAAACTCCCCATCATTGCCAGGAAAACTCCTGTTGTAAGCCTGTGCTAAATCAAATAGGCATAGTGCAAGGCTTTCCTTATCATTTAAAGCTTTCATAAACACACCATTTTTGATAGCATCCAAATGGATATACCCCGAAGCCATCAACCATGAATCCTGAGGAAACATCCCACTGGTAAGCTCAGTATTATACCACCCATCAGATTTAATCTGGTGTTTGATGTATACATGGTTAGGGGCAAGGGCTAAATTGGCTGTTTCTCCCAATTCTTCTACTAATATTTTGTATAGATAAGGCATAGAGTTGCAATTCCCTTTCTTTGTAGCCAATAATTTTGATACAAATAAGTTGGTAATATCGTTGTGCCCAAATACATCGTTAAAATCATAATTAAAAGGCTTATACTGTATTACGGTGTCTTTTATAGCAATAGGCAGTGTCTGGCACATAATGGAATACACTGCTGCATATTTACTTACTTTGTCTTTATCAGACTGTTTGTAATTTAAATCCCTGTTAGCTACAATAGCTTTGGCAAATTTTGTTAAAAACCTGATTTCATTATTGAGTTGTACAGTATCCAGTTTTCCCTGATAATATGCATTCTCTACACTGAATACAGCATCTTTAAAGCTATATTTTTGCTTATCATTCAGCATGTTGTCAATGGTCTGATAGGCATCATTATAAAACTGGTTATTTTGGGCTTTAACTATTCCTGAATTTAGCCATACCAATGCTAAGGATAAAAGGGATATAATTTTATGGGATAAATATCTTTTCATTATGGTTATAAATGTTTTGGGTCTATAGGGAAATACTGGGCTTTCTCGTTAGACTGCTCGGATTCTCTTTTCTTTTGTTCTTGGGCTTTTCTTAAAGCTTCCTGTTGTTTCTGCTTTTGCTTTTCAGCATTAATCTGTTTCATTCTTTCAGCAAGAGCTTCACTTTTTTGCCTGTTGGCTTTACCTTTCATGTTACCCAACCATTCTTCATAAGCACCCTCAGGCATCGGAACATAACCCAAATTATCAATATTATTGAACTGGGCTTTAGTCTCCTGTAGTAATGCTAATGCTCTTGGATAAAATCTAATGTTTTGCAGTTCCTCAGGATTTTCAAGGTTTTTAATTCCCAATTGTCCTGCTACATATCCTAACTTAACTTGTTGGAAAGTTGATTTTAGCAGGTTAGCATAAATATTATTGGGTGAATATTCCAGAGCTTTGTCTAAAGTCTTTCCTACAAACTCATCCATTCCGTATTTATGAGCATAGCCATTGGCTAAATCTGCATAGAACTGGGCTAATAATTCTCTTTTGCTCAACTCTTTCATATAAATATCGTTTTGCAAAGCCTCAGATTTGATGTAGCCCGATTCCAGTATTAAGGAATTGGCTGTAAAAATACCATTGGTAAGCTCCAAATTCTGCCATTCTCCCTCTTCATCCTTAAACTTGACATACGTATGATTGGGGGCAACAGCTAAATAGGCTTCTGTATCCATTTCTTCTGCCAGCATCAAATAATACAAAGGCATGGAATGGCATTGCCCAGAGCCTGTTTTAAGAAGTTTGGAAATAAACATTTTGCTCCAATCCTTTGCTCCCATATAATCTTCAAAATCATATTTGATGGCTTTGTGCTGGACTCCCCCCAGTTTCATACCTTTAGATAGGTACTCAAAAATCATCAGGTTCTTATCTGGATTGCTTTCAGTATCCTGATTTCTTTCTTTCATTTTCTGCAAGAGCTGTTTTGCTGTTTTCTGAATACCAGATTTGAACTGATTATAATTTTGCTTATTCCCATAGTAAGCATTTTCCACAATAAAATTGGCTTCACTTACGGAGTAATTGTCAGTATTGAGTGAGGCTAATTGACTGTAAGCATCATAATAGGATTGTGTTCCTGTTTTTCCTGAAAATGAAGGGAGGTTATAATAAGAATCTTCTAAGGCTTGTTGCCTGTCATAGTTCTCCTGTTTATTTCTGAGTTGCTGTTCTTGGGCTGCTCTCTTAAAATCTTCCTGAACCATTTTCATGTTCTGCTGTTCTATCTCTGAACTGCTTTGATTGTATAAGCCACCATGAGGAACAGAGGGGACAACAGACCTTGCTGAACTTCCGTAGTTTGAATTTGAAAAGTTTCCCAGATTGCTTGGGATAGCAGCTTGGGAAGTAGGGAAATTCGGAATCTGTCCCAATCCACATATACTGATACACAACAAGGGCAAAACTTGTAGCTTTTTCATCGTACATATTAGTTTTTATGCCTATTAAAGGTGTGCAATTTTACGAAAATTCAATGAATTGTGAAAATTAAAACCTTTCATATAGTTATTTATGATATTATTAGGCAAATCTATGTGAAGGGTGCGACAAAACATGTCACATTTAAATTTAATTTAAAGTTATTATGAAAATTATATGTTGAGAGCATTTATTTTATCCAGAATGTGAGAATACATTTTAACAGTATCAACCAAAAAATCACTCATTATCTCACTAAGTGGTAGAGTAATTAAAACCAGAAACATTGTCATACAAAAGTAAAATTAAAAGACATTATGTCACACGGGCAAGAAAAATAACTCAACCACTAAGCCAAATTGTAAATGGTATCACTATTGACAGAACAAGGGTGGTTGAGTTGCAGACAACCTTGAAGGTATCTTTAATTAGCAAAGCAAATATACAACTTCTAAAGGTTCTAGCAAACGGGATTTCAATCTCACCCGTTTTGTTGAGAGGTACAAAAATCAATATATATGAGTTGTTATATAATTAACTACGATTTGAATAACTCCAAAGATTATGAAAGCCTGTTTAAAGCCATAAAGTCTTACGGGACATGGGCAAAGGTTTTAAAATCCTGCTGGGCAATTGTAACAACAAAAACTGCTGCTGAAGTAAGAAACCACTTAGCTTCAGTGATGGATAGTGATGATGGGCTTTTTGTTGTAAAATCAGGTGGTGAAGGAGCTTGGAGAAATTTAGACCCTACAGTCAGTGATTGGTTAAAAAAGAATCTGTAATGTTAGAGCCACTTAATTGTGGCTCTTTAACTTACTTTTATGCTAACCTTTTTACATCAAAACAATTATGAATATGGTAGCAACTTATGTAATTCACCTATAGCATTAAATACATCATCACTCTCTAAAAATTTTTCTATTTTATAAGAACTATTTGAAAGAGTTGTTAATTTATCTTTCTTCCATTGTGCTGAATAAGAAGATATAGACAGTCTATTAGCTGCCCACAAAAAACCTTTTTCAATATTGTCTCCAAAAAAGTTCATTTTAGTTACTTGTAATTCCAAATCATAGGATTCCATAGGGTATCCAGCTTTACAATTCCAAGCCTTTAATAATCTAATTATAGGTCTAACAATGCTATTATATTGTTTATTCACACGAGTTAATTCATTTTTAACATCGGTAGGGTCTGTAGTTTGCCACCCATAATCTCCTGGTATATATAAAATAGATGAATAAATAAGTTTTTCTTCTTTGGCAGGCACTAAATCATACTTAATATTATTTAACTTAATAGTTACAGTTGGAAAATCTTTAATTACTTCTGAACCATATCTATCCTTGTAATATTTATCTGCAAAAAGCTTAAGCCAACTTCTATATGTTTCTGGTGTCCTCTCATCATCAGTATGATTGAAAACAACCATAACATCCACATCAGATTTGGAGTCATATTTCCTTGGTAAAATTGTATCTCTATCATACGAACCAAAAATAAAACTCCTATTCATTAGGGAGCCTAAATCTGTATTAAGATTTTTGAAAAGATTGGTTATTGAGTTTTCTATTTTGATTACCTCTATAGAATCATTTTTCAAATAAATATCAGAGGATAATTGCCTTAAATAATTATTTATTGTTACTGCCATTTTTTTATGTATCTAACTCATCAACTGTATATGTTTCCTCACCATCTTCAATCCCTTTTTTTGCATCATTATAATCTTGCTGATTGGTTGGAAATACCTCTGCCTCAATGTTTACACTTTCAATTTCATCTGCAAGACTATCTAATCTCTTGATTATTTCTGGTTTAGGTAGAACGTTATCTTTTAAATAAGATTCAAGTCTTTTACTTTTTTTCATTATAGATAGATACTTATTACCAACTCTTCTATGTCCCTCAACTTTCTTTTCATGATTTAAAAATGTTTGAAAACCAGAAAGTAAAGCTGTAAGCAAAGTGATGAATAATGGCACATACTTAATCCATCCTTCAACTCCATCTGTAAGGACATAAAAAAGAATCGAACCCGAAATGATATTTAATACTAGTAGTGGTATTCCAATCCAATAATGATATTTTTCTTTACGGTCTGCTGCATTAAAGTGTTTCTTTTTGCCATATAAAGCATCAACTTTAATTCTTTTTATAAGTGCTATTGTATCTTGCATCATCTTGTTTATTAAACTCTAAATATAAAAAAAAAAATTTCTAGAACACAAATCCTATTTCATTAATCTAAATCCGAGTCTATCCAGAATATGAAACCTTATTTTAAATCAGGAAGTAGCTTTTTATATGTAATTCAACTACCTATATGAACAACAAGCCCCTCCTTTTGTTTTAGTTTTGGTAGTACCCCCTCTTTTTGAAATCGGGCTTACCTCTGTTTATCTGGAAAAAGATAAAATATTTTTAGTTTGGAGATTTTTCGAGAGCTACAGCAGTAAGTTTTGCTCCTGAAAATTTACTAAATGAGGTACTGAGATAAGAAATCATTATCTTTGTTATATAAGAAATGTAGGGAAAATGTGGGGAAGAAAACTTTAATAAAAAACAAAACCCACTGATTATCAGTAGGTTTATATTTAACTATTGCGGAGAGTGAGGGATTCGAACCCCCGGACCTGTTACAGTCAACAGTTTTCAAGACTGCCGCAATCGACCACTCTGCCAACTCTCCAGAAACTCCGATGATATCGTCGTTTTCAGTGGTGCAAATATAGAAATATTTTTTAATACCGACAAAATAATTTTTTAAAGCAAATTGATAAATAAAAATCTTTATGTAAAGTTTTTCAGATTGTAATTCATCGTCAGGTTTTTATGGCTTGGTTATTGAAAGAATTTCAAATAAATTATACAGATTATGAACAACAAAATAGGAATTATTGCAGGTAGTCTTCGTAAGGAATCATTTTCAAAAAAGATTGCAAAAGCAGTGGCTGATTTACAACCGGAAGGAATTTCGTTCGAAATTGTATCCATTGATAATCTTCCGATCTACAATCAGGATTTTGACGATTTGAATGACGTGCCTGAGTCTTACAAGACTTTTAGAACAAAGATGAAGGAATATGACGGTTTTATTTTCATTACTCCTGAGCACAACCGTTCTATTCCTGCTGTGCTGAAAAATGCAATCGATGTGGGATCTAGACCAACAGGAGAAAGTTTCTGGGATAATAAACCTGCAGCTATTTTTAGCAGTTCGCCCGGAAGTATTTCAGCTTTTGGTGCCAATCATCATTTAAGGCAATGTTTTGTTTACCTCAATTTACTGACCATGCAGCAGCCGGAGGTTTATATAGCCAATATTTCAGAATGGTTTGATGATAATGACAATATAAAAGATGAAGAAAACAAAAAATTTCTGAAATCGTCTGTAGATGCTTATGTAAAATGGTTTAACAGATTAAAAGAATAATCAATTTATAAATCCTGTTTTAGTTAACAGGATTTTTTATTTACAAGTCAAAAAAGATTTTAAATCAATTCATTTTTTTAAGAAAAAGAACTGATTGATATGTTTTAAAATAAAATTGATTGCACATGAAATTAATTTATATGTTTAATTTTATTGCAATATTATAATATGGAAAATATAACGGTAAGAAAAGTAAAGGAATCAGACAACGAAGCACTCGCAAAACTGATCAGGGATACTTTTGAAGAACATAATGCACCAAAGGAGGGAACCGTGTACTCAGACCCTACAACATTTGCGCTTTACGAATTGTTTAGAGTTTCGGGTTCTGTACTTTGGGTAGGAGAGATCGACGGTGTTATTTCCGGTTGCTGTGGCGTTTATCCTACAGAAGGTTTGCCTGCCGGTTGTGCTGAATTGGTAAAATTTTACCTTAAACCTTCGTCCAGGGGTAAAGGTTTAGGAAAAATGCTCATGAATGAAAGTATAAAAAGTGCAAAAGAATTCGGATATCATGATCTTTACCTTGAAAGTCTGCCGGAGTTTTCTAAAGCTGTGAAAATGTATGAAAACATGGGTTTTAAGCTATTGGATAAACCATTGGGTAATTCCGGGCATCATTCATGTACGTTATGGATGATTCGTAGTCTTGATGATCTTTAGATTGAATTTATCTGCTTATATTAAATTTTAAATAGTTAATATACCAGAAGAACTGAACAAAATAAAGCTTCATTAGCAATAAAATCGTTCAGTTTTCTGATTCATAATTAGCTTTTTTATTAATTAATATCTTCAATCTTTAATCCTGGCTGCAAGCACAATATGTGGACTGAAGCTGAGTAATTCAGTATCCTTTTCCGTGAATTTAACCAATTGTAAAAGTCGATTATGCTTAACAGGATCTGCCCAGCTTTCAAAAAAATTGCCATCCAGCCATGCAATTCCTTCTACGGGAAGTAATTCAATGGGCTCAAAGCCTGCCATTTCAAATTCTGAAACTAATTCCGAAGGCCTGTGATAAAAGGCATCTGCGAGCATAAAAGGAAACTCTTCGGGGGGATGATGAATGCCGGAAGATAATTCTTCTTTACACATAGCAAATATTTCAGTGTTGTGAATGAGTCCACTGTGCAAAGCTGCAATAGCAGAAGCAGAATGCGTTATCGCAAATCCTAAAACAATTCCGTCTTTTTTCAAAACTCTTTTAGCCTCATCCATCGCCGCCAATCGGTCTTCCTGCTGTTGTAAGTGATATAAAGGACCGTGTAAAATGGCCAGATCCTGGCTTGCATCATCTAATGGTAAGTTGCAAGCTTCGCCAAGAATGCATGTAAAACGATTATTTTGTCTTGAGCGTTTCCTGGCCAGATCAATATGTTTTTTTACCGGGTCAATCAATACAACATCGTGGCCAAAACCGGCAAGCCATTCCGCATAATGTCCCGGACCGCCGCCGATATCAGCGATGTGGGAATGCTTATTCAGGTAACGTTGAATGATTAGTTTATTTCTTTCGAATTCCAGTGGTCCCAGGCCTACTGAAAGTCTTGCTTCTTCCTGTTTTTTAGTATAGAAGCGATCTATAGATGGGTCAATAAGATTCATTTTGTTTCTTTTGATAGTATTAAATAAAATAACATCCGGTCATAAGAAAAACCGGGATGAGAATGACGCAGAAGCGTCTCATGATATTTAAGAAACAATTGTGATGTTGCAAATATATATAATTTGTTTAAATGACTCACGGTAAGTAGAATATTATTCAAGGTCCGTAAAGCATTTACCATAGTAAAGTAGACTTTTACCGTAGTGAAGTATAACGTTACCGTAGTGAAGTAGACTGTTACCGTAGTGAAGTATAACGTTACCATAGTGAAGTAGACCGTTACCATAGTGAAGTAGACTGTTACCGTAGTGAAGTAGACTGTTACCGTAGTGAAGTAGACCGTTACCATAGTGAAGTAGACTGTTACCGTAGTGAAGTAGACTGTTACCATAGTGAAGTAGACTGTTACCGTAGTGAAGTAGACTGTTACCGTAGTGAAGTAGACTGTTACCGTAGTGAAGTAGAGTATTACCGTAGTGAAGTAGAGCGTTACCATAGTGAAGTAGACCATTACCCAAGGTGAGCCGTTACCTAAGATCAGTGGAATGTTATCCAGGAAAAGTAGAATAATACTCAAGAGAAGTTAGGCTGTACGAGGGTTAGTCTTGAATTAAAATATTATTTTTAACGTTTTTTTAATCTCATTTTATATTTAAGATTATTTTTAAGTTATTACCTTTGTCACAGCAATGAAGGCAAGGGTTTATCAATATTTATACAGCGTACTGTTTGTCCTGTCAACCGTTATGAGTTGGTATTACGGACAGGTCCAGCAGTATATTTCTGATGATAATACTTCTGATATAGAATTCCTTACTGATATTCATAGTGTAAAAAAGAAAACAACAGATTCATTTCTTTTTACTGAAAAAAATACCGCATTTCATTATAACAGCAGCCATCCCCGTTACAATAAATTAAGAGCAAACCTTTCCGAAAGTGACAATGATAACGATGATAATACAGAATCATCGGGATCAACGGATCTGCTTAAGATCGCCAGAGACGAATTTGGTCATTCCTTCGCAGATTGTGTCACCATATTCCACGACAGGAAAATTGCAATTTCTCTTTTAAATACTGAACTTTTAAATTCCCCTCATGATGACTTGTACCTTCAGTACAGGGTCATCCGACTGTGAGATTATAATTCTTTTTACGAACAATATAACGGCTTTCATACTGAAGGCCAGTAATTCTATTTTTCAAATTTAAATTATTATAAAACATTATGATCATGGTCAAGAAAAGTCTCATGTATGTAAACCTGTGCCTTATTCTTTGGTGCATAAGCTGTAATTCCGAGAAAAAAGAAAAAACCGAATCAGCAACATTCAACGTTACCAATCCTCTGGTAAAAGATACACTGATAGACAAAGAATATGTAGCGCAGATCCGATCCATCAACCATATTGAGCTTCGCGCTCAGGAGAAAGGATATATTCAGTCCATTTATGTAGATGAAGGGCAATTTGTTCATAAAGGACAATTGTTATTTAAGATTATGCCTAATCTTTACGAATCTGATGTCAACCGTGCCAGAGCAGAAGCAAAATATGCCGAAATTGAATATCAGAATACCAAAAATCTCTCCGACAAAGATATTGTGGCCCCACAGGAAATGGCGATGGCTAAAGCCCGTTACGAAAAGGCTAAAGCGGAACTGTCATCTACCAATACCCATCTTCAGTTCACAGAAATCCGCGCACCATTTTCAGGAATCGTAGGAAAGCTCCATGTGCGTAAAGGAAGTCTTGTTGATGATGGAGAACTTATCACAGAGCTTTCTGACAACAGCAAAATGTGGGTTTATTTCAATGTTCCTGAAGCCGAATATCTGAATCAGATGGATCAGAGAAAAGGTAATGAACCATTACACGTTCGTTTAAAAATGGCAAACGGGAAAGAATTCAGTCAGGACGGTGTCGTAGAAACTATAGAATCTGATTTCGACAATGAGACCGGAAATATTGCTTACAGGGCCACCTTCCCAAATCCTAACGGACTTTTACGATATGGTGAAACAGGAAATATTCTCATCACTTCACCATATGCAAACGCTGTTATGATTCCTCAGAAAGCCACTTTTGAAGAATTGGAAAAAAAGTATGTTTACGTAATTACCAAAAACAATAAAGTAAAAGCCCGCGAAATTAAAATCGCTGCTGAATTACCCCATATCTATGTCGTAGCTTCTGGCCTAGGTAAAGATGAAAAGATACTTCTGGATGGATTGAGACTGGTTCAGGAAAACCAGAAGATCACGTCAAAATACCAGAAGCCTGAAAAAGTAATGTCTAATCTGGATCTGTACGCAGAATAACCCAAAAGCTGAATTATGTTTAAAAAAGTAATACACAGACCGGTTTTTGCGATTGTGATCTCGGTAGTTATTTTATTTATCGGAGGGTTGGCAATCAAACAGCTGCCTACAGAACAATTCCCTAAAATTGCACCGACTACCGTAGCTGTTTCCATTGCATATCCGGGTGCGAGTGCCGATGTTTTGGTTAAATCATCATTAATTACCATCGAAAACGCCATCAACGGGGTGCAGGGGATGCGGTATATCACGACGGATGCTACCAGTGCCGGGGAAGCGACAGTTAACGTGGTTTTTGATCCCGGAACAGATCCCAATGCTGCGGTAGTATTGGTAAAGACAAGAGTCGATCAGGTAATGCCATTGCTTCCTGAGCTGGTACAGAAAGAAGGGGTAGTGGTAAACCCAATTCAGCCCAGTATGCTGATGTATGTCAACCTGTACAGTACCAGTAAGGACATGGATGAAAAATTCCTGTATAACTATGCGACGGTAAATATCATCCCGGAAATAAACCGTATTCACGGGATTGCCAAATCACAGATTCTCGGAAGTAGAAGATATGCCATGAGAATATGGTTAAACCCCGACAGGATGCGTGCTTATGATCTTTCGGTGGATGAAGTCATGAAAGCGATCGGCGAGCAGAGTATCATCGGTCGTCCCGGAAGGATCGGGCAGAGTTCGGGAATTGCCGCACAGTCGCTGGAATACGTACTCACATACAAAGGTCAGTATAATACACCCGAAGAATATGAAAACATCATTGTCCGCTCCAACTCAGAGGGAGAAAATATTAAGCTGAAAGATGTTGCGAAAGTAGAGCTTGGAAGCGAGTTTTTTGATATTTATTCAAATCTGGATGGGCATCCTTCTGCTTCAATTGTATTAAAGCAAAACTACGGAAGTAATGCCAATGACGTCATTAAAGATGTAAAAGCAAAGCTGGAAGAAATGAAAGTGAACTTCCCACCGGGAGTAGATTATAAGATCAGTTATGACGTTTCTCAATTCCTGGATGCTTCGGTGGAGCAGGTGATGCACACTTTAAGGGATGCTTTCATTCTGGTAGCGATTGTTGTGTTTATATTCCTGGGCGACTGGCGTTCGACATTAATCCCGATTATTGCCGTTCCGGTTTCCCTGATCGGGACTTTCTTTGTAATCCAGCTTTTCGGATTATCCATAAATCTCGTAACGCTTTTTGCGCTTGTATTGGCCATCGGTATTGTAGTGGATAATGCCATTGTGGTAATAGAAGCCGTGCATGCCAAGATGGAAGAAAGCGATATTTCTCCGTACAAGGCTGTAAAAGAAGTAATGGGCGAGATTGCAGGAGCCATCATTGCTATTACCGCGGTAATGGTAGCGGTATTCATTCCTATATCTTTTATGACGGGACCTGTGGGAACATTCTATCGTCAGTTCTCTATCACGATGGCAAGTTCTATTGTAATTTCTGCAGTCGTTGCTCTTACCCTGACGCCGGTTCTTGCAGCGATGTTATTGAAAAATAACCATGGAAAACCTAAAAAATCAAACCTGTTTACAAGATCGATGGATTCATTTAACAGAGGGTTTGATAAGATTACGGGTAAATACGCATCTTTTCTGAGAAAGATTGTTACCCGTAAAGTAGTTACCTGGGGAATTCTGGCTGCTTTCTGTGTAGGTATTTTCATCGTTAATAAAACACTTCCGGGAGGATTCATTCCTAACGAAGACCAGGGAACCATTTATGCAATCGTTCAGACACCTCCTGGATCTACACTGGAGCAGACCAATAAAGTTTCAAGAGCTTTACAGAAAATATGTCAGGGCGTAGACGGCGTTGAATCTGTTTCTTCGCTGGCCGGATATGAGATCATGACAGAAGGACGTGGTTCCAATGCCGGAACCTGCCTCATCAACCTTAAAAGCTGGGGCGACCGTAAGCATAATGTGAAAGAAATTATGGAAGAGCTTGAGGAAAAATCTAAGAATCTCGGGGCTACCATAGAGTTTTTTGAACCGCCGGCAGTTCCCGGATTCGGATCATCAGGAGGGTTTTCCGTAAGATTGCTTGATCTCAACAGAACCACTAATTACCAGGATTTTGATAAAGTCAATAAAGATTTTATTGCTCAGCTTAAAAAACGTAAGGAACTCACCGGGGTTTTTACATTCTTCGCTGCCAATTATCCTCAGTATGAGCTTGTTTTTGATAACAATGCGGCCATGCAGAAAGGCGTTTCTATCGGTAAGGCAATGGATAATCTTAACATATTGATCGGAAGTACATACGAACAGGGATTCATCCGTTTCGGACAGTTCTTTAAAGTTTATGTTCAGTCATCTCCGGAATTCAGAAGGCTTCCTTCGGATATCATGAATCTTTATGTAAAGAATGATCATGACGAGATGGTACCTTATTCGGCATTTATGACCCTAAAGAAAACCCAGGGACCGAATGAGATTACCCGGTACAACATGTATAATTCAGCAGCCATCCGTGGACTTCCTGCTGAGGGATATACGACCGCTGACGCTATTCAGGCTATTAATGAAACCGCTGCCAAGAGTCTGCCTCACGGCTATAAAGTAGCGTGGGAAGGTTTATCTTATGACGAAGCACAGCGTGGTAATGAAGCTATTTATGTATTCCTGGTGGTTCTTGTTTTCGTATATCTTGTGCTTGCCGCCCAGTATGAAAGTTTTATCATTCCTTTTGCCGTATTGTTATCACTTCCGGTAGGGGTTTTTGGATCTTTCTTACTATTGAAGGCGATGGGACTGGAAAATGATATTTACGCGCAGGTAGGACTCATTATGATTATCGGATTATTAGGAAAAAATGCCGTGCTTATCGTGGAATTTGCTGTTAAAAGGCGGCAGTCGGGAGATTCTATCCTTGAGGCAGCAATTGAAGGCTCAAAAGCTCGTTTCAGACCGATTCTGATGACATCTTTCGCCTTTATTGCAGGATTGGTTCCTTTGGTTTTTGCCAGCGGTGCCGGAGCGATCGGAAATCATACCATCGGAGCTTCTGCATTAGGAGGAATGCTTATCGGAACGCTGTTCGGGGTAATTGTTATCCCGGGACTCTATTACATTTTTGCCAAGCTATCAGATGGCAGAAAGATGATTAAAGATGAAGACGAATCACCATTAAGCGAAGATATGATCCATTATGAATAAGAGAAAAAATAAAATATATCAGTATACAGCAGTTTTGCTGCTGCTCAGCGTTGCGGCATGTAAACCGGTAGAAATACAGCAACGTGCCGAAAACAGAACCGTACCTGAAAAATATACTTCTGAAGATCAAAATACCAGCAACTCAGGAAAACTGAAATGGAATGAATATTTCAGTGATCCAAATCTTCAGGCACTTATCAATGAAGCCCTGAAAAATAATCAGGAGCTGAATATCATGCTTCAGGAAATTGAAATTTCAAAAAATGAGATCAGAGGCAGAAAAGGGGAGTACCTCCCATCGGTAGGCCTGAAAGCCGGTGCAGGGGTTGACAAGGTAAGCCGGTATACCAATATCGGAGCCATGGAGGCCAATACGGAAATAGAGCCGGGAAGAGAAATGCCGGATCCTCTTTTTGATTTTGGGGTTGGTGTTCAGGCTAAATGGGAAACGGATATCTGGGGAAAGCTTCATAATGCTACCAGAGCTCAGGTGCAAAGGTATTTGGCCAGTATTGAAGGCCGTAACTTTATGATGACCAACCTGATTTCAGAAATCGCCGATTCTTATTACGAGCTGCTTGCTATGGATAATGAGTTGGTTATTTTGAATCAGAATATTAAAATTCAAAATGATGCACTCAGCATTATTAAGGAATTAAAAAAGAATGCCCGGTCTAACGAGCTGGCTGTGAAAAGATTTGAAGCCCAGGTATTGAAAACCCAGGGAATGCAGTATGATATTCAGCAGAGAATTGTAGAAACTGAAAATAAAATCAATTACCTGGTCGGAAGATTTCCACAGCCGGTAGAACGCAGTCATGATAATTTTGATGAAGTGGTTCCGCAGGTTGTTTATACGGGGATTCCTTCTGAGCTGCTCGAAAACCGTCCGGATATCAAGCAGGCTGAGTATGAACTTGCCGCCTCAAAACTCGATATTAAGTCGGCGAAAGCAAGATTTTATCCATCACTGGATATAGGCGCAGGTTTTGGATTGCAGGCATTTAATCCGACGTATCTGATTAAACCTGAATCATTTCTTTTTTCATTAGCCGGAGAGCTTACAGCACCACTTATCAATAGGAATGCTATAAAAGCCGCATATTACAACGCAAATGCAAAACAGGTGCAGGCTGTATACCATTATGAGCAGACTGTTTTGGGTGCTTATATTGAAGTAGCCAATCAGATCTCTAAAATTAAAAACCTGAACAGCAGCTATGATATCAAGGCTAGGGAAGTGGATGCTTTAACAAAATCTATTGACATCTCCAATGATCTTTTCAAATATGCACGGGCTGACTATATGGAAGTTCTGCTGACGCAACGTGACGCTCTTGAGTCAAAATTTGAGCTTGTAGAGAAAAGAGTGAATCAGCTAAAAGCCAGTGTTGCGATTTACCGAGCACTCGGTGGAGGATGGGATCAGAATCCTCTGGTACCGCCTGACATTATTAAAAAATAATATCTTTTCATACCAATTCTTTAATCGTAGAGCTTACCGAAAACCGGTAAGCTCTTTTGATATATTTTAAATTGATAGACAAGTAATCTATAAAATGTTAATTTGAACTAGTGGGTATTAACAGGTTTTCAATCTGTAGCAAAACCGCATCAATATCAAAAGGCTTGCTTACAAATTCATTTGCGTTACATCTGCTGGTCACTTCATGATCTTTCGCATGGGCGCTCATGATCATTACAGGAGTATTGGCCGTTTCAGGCTGTGATTTTAATTCATTGCATACGTCAATTCCTGAGCCGTCAGGCATCATTACATCCAATATGAAGATATCCGGAACAACCGAGCGATCTCTGTTGTTGAATGCTTCTACGGTAGAAAAAGAACGAACATCATAATCTTCAAATGACAGGAGTAGCTGTAATGCATCTCTGATGCCTGTCTCATCTTCAAGTATAAAAATTGTTTTCATAATTCTTGCATCGCAAAAACAAAGCCAATCTGTTATACGTTTACATTAAATAACAAAAAAATCCGGAAAAACTTCCGGATTTATATATGATTAATAAATTTTATCTGAGACTTAATTTATCTTAAGGATATTTAATCCTGACTGTCCTGTAGCAACAAACGCCAAATTATTATTGATGTAGATATAGTTGGCAGAACCGCTAAGCTTGTAATATCCAACTACTTTGAATGTATTTTTGTTTAATACAATAACGCCATCGGTACCATTCGCAAGATACAGGTAACAGTTGTTTACTGCAACAGCGTTGGTAAGACCTGTCTGACTGAATACATTTTGATCGTTCACTTTGAAGTTTCTTGGAACGAAACTGTTCATCAGCTGTCCGTCACTTAATCGGATTTTGGCTACCCCTTTATCGCTTAATGCAAGGTAAACATATTCATTATCCAGAACGATCACATTTTTACCATCGGTAACAGACTGTGTAAGGGTTGGATAGTTGTATACGTGTGGATTTGATCCGTCGTTATTGGCAACTCTTAGAGATGCACCATTTGCCTGAGTTGCAAAGAATACCTGGTATGTATTATTGTGGGCAACATATTTAGCTCTTTCTCCTGCAAAATTGAACTGCTCAGATACAGAATATCCATTGTTCGGATCCAGTTTAAAGAATCCTCCACCGGTTGTTCCTGTTGAAGCGTATAAATAATTATTATAGAAATAAGAATTTTTTGCTGTAGAGCTAGGAAGTTGATAGTTCAGGAATGAAGATAGATCCTGAGTATTGAATACATTATTCGTAAGCGGAGAGGTAACTAATTTTGCTCCGTTTTTATCACCACCAACAGCATACAGCTTATTGTTGACAACATCAACATTATTGAACTCAATATTATTGAATAATGCTTCATTTACCAAAGAAGGAGCATTATAATCAGTAACATTAAAGATTCTGATTGCACCTTTTGTAGTACTTCCTGCAACGGCATCATTGGTATGATAAGATACGTAAGCGAAACCGTTGTTTATGGTAACACCTGTAGCACTTAATGTCGTATTACTGATGGAAGGACTTACCACATTCGCCACCAATGTGAATTGTAATTGGTTGTCCGAACAAGGCGCAATACCTTTTTGAGGTGTACATTCTCCGGCAGCAATATACGTGTTTGTATTTAAAGTAACCTGATTGTTGATCTTATTATTGCTTTGTAATACAGCATAAGAAGTATTAACAAAGTTCATATCAATAAGCCCTGTAAATGCAGGAGATGCATTAAGGTTACTGAAAGACATATTAGAAAAATCCATTCTCGCAAAGCTGCTTCCGCTGTTGCTTACCTTACCGTCTATAGATACACTTCCGCCAGTTACTTCAGTGTATGACTGAGGTTTCAGATTAAGTACTCCTGAACCATTGATATGGAAACCTTTTTCAAATGTAAGATATCCTTCATTATTCAGGTTTGCATTAAGATAATTATTCTGAGCATTAAATACCATTCTACAGTAATTATTCACCGTAGAACTTCCGTTAAGACTCTCAGAATTGTTAAAGTTTAAGTTGTTGTAATTGTTGATAATACCATCAACAGATCCTGTAGTATACGTTACAAATCCATAGTTGTCTAATCTACCTCCTGAATTCAGGTGAAAGTTAGCCGAACTGGAGATTTTACCGTAGTTTCCGACCTCTACTTTACCACCGTTAGGAACATTGATCCAGTTTGATCCGCCAAGTTCTCCGAGAACGATGATTTTTCCGGCAGAATTGAAGTTGAATCCTCCTGTAAAAGTAGTTCCTTCAGGAATGTAGTAAGTTTCTCCGTTGTTAATGTTATACCAGTTACTTCCTGTAGCAGCAATTGCACCTGAAAGGTTTGGGGTATAAGTAACAGTTTTCTGAGCGGCTGAGAATTTCTGACTGTTTGGGTCAAATTTTACAAAGTCCACCGCAGAATTTTTCATTTCAATACTTTTGCTGAGATCTCCGCTTCCGTAACGGAGTGTGATGTCACCATTGGTAATAGATTGTGAACTTTCACTGTTTTCAGGAAGCAGATTGTCTTCAGACGAACATCCGGTTGCAGCAACAAGAAGGAAAAATCCCATTGCTACGCTTAGTTTTTTTGTCATTAAGGGTTAAGTTTTATTTTATAAGGGGTTGTTGTTAGCAAAGTAATTATGCACCGAACTCACGGGCTTTTTTAGAGGTTTTCTGAGGGTTCCAGGGGTCTTTATAGGAATCGTAAAAAAATAATTCATCAAAATAAGCAATCGTTCTTACAATACGCATAAAGTAGCCCATGTACAATGGGTAAAGCGGAACATAGATTATTTTTGATAAATATTTCTTTTTATTTTTCACTATTAACAAGCAAATCAGAAACTGTGTAAAATACAGCAGCAAATATACTAAATATTTGAATGGCAGCCAAAAAAGTAAGAATTCGGGGTTCTCAATTATTATTCTTAGCATATAAATCAGCCAGGTGATATCAAGCACAAGTCCGAAAAAGACGTTTTCAAAAAAAGAGAAAAAGTTTGACCATCGGAAATTCTTGTTCGGAATCCATATATCATAATGTTTTCTAAGCCTGAAACGTACAAGCGAACGTGACCAGCGTAAACGCTGCTTGGCAAGTTTTCCCCATTTTACAGGAACGTGCGTATTGCAGACTGCTGTTTGCTCAAAATGAATCTGGTAGCCGATCTTACGAATCTTTACGGTAAGATCTCCATCAAGACCAGGGCCTACATCCCAGCCTCCAACTCTTTCAAGAACCTTTCTCGGAAAAACACCAAAGGCTCCCGAAATGATCTTGTAAATTCCAAGACTGGAAAGGACAATTCTTGAAATGCTGATCGATTGCTGATACTCCAGATACTGCATCGTTGAAGTGAGGGAGTCCTCATCGTTCCTTACCATCAGGTTTCCGCCGACACCACCGATATTCTTACGCACATAGAAAGGAAGCAGTGCTTTTTCAATGGCATTATTATCTAAAGATGAATCTGCATCAATGTGAACTACAAATTTCCCTTTTGAATATTTTAAGCCAAGATTGGCCGCTGATGCTTTTCCGCCCCGTATTTCGGAACGAAGAAATTTGGTGATAAAACCTTTCTTTTCAAAAGATCTTCCGATAATTCCGGTATGATCGGTAGAGCCATCGTCAACGACAATAATTTCAATATTCTTATACGTTTGCTTCTGCATGGAAACTACCATCTTGTGAAGATGTTTGCCTTCGTTGTGTCCCGGAACCAAAACTGTAACCAATGGAAATTCTCTCATCAGTTTTCCGTGTGCCAGTTTCCATTTGTCTTCATTGATAAACCGCTTCCTGAAGGTCACAAAAAGTACAATAATCTCCAGAATAAGAAATCTCGGAATATCGATGATAAAAACATACCATCCCCAGTTCAGAATTGTAGACCAGTCCGAATATTTTAAATTAGAGTAAATGATTTCCCAAAAATTTTCCACGTCGGGTCTTAATTGAGGATTTCATTGATTGCTTTCTGGGTAAGCTCGTAGTTGTAGATCTTTTCCAGTTTCAGTTCATAAGGCATTTGTTCTGTTTTGCAGTTGATACAGTGTACACCGATCAAAGGTTTCTGAAATTCGTTTCTACATCTATCATTCAGACAATAAAACACTTTTCCGGGCTTATCATAATCTACGCCGAGGTTTTTCAGCTCCATGCTGCATTTTGGACAAATCAGTCTGTCTCCCTGCTGAAAACTCTGCTCCGTAGCTACATAGGCACATCTGAAATGATGTATAAGAACCCTCACCTGAAGGTTGTGCTGTTTGCATTTAGGGCATTCTTCCCGATAGTTCAAAAAACCCGAACTGCATTTTTTACATATATGAGAGGTATCCACATAATTCCTGCGGAGATAATCATTTTTGTAAGCCCCATTGAGCAAAGCTCTTCCATACATGTATGAATCTTCGGAGCTGTCATAATATGCTTCTATTCTCGGGTAAGAATATCCGTTGAGCGAACCGGCACTCTCATAAAATTCAATATTTTTATTTCTTGAATAATAATACAACATCGTTCTCTTCAATAGTTCATCATCTTGAAGAAGCAAAGAACCGTTCAGTTTTTGTATAAAATTTAAAATAAATCTTATATAAGGTATTTTATTTTGAATATTTACATCCTGAATATAGCCATCACATAAATGTTTGAGATTATAGCTTTTATATTCTTTATAATGTTTTTTCAAACTTTTCTGCAGGAAAACGGGTTTTAGAAAAACCTTAGGATCAGGATGTCTGATCACGGAGATTAAGAATTTTCTTACATTTATTGCATTATCATTATTGATGATCCATATACTTGCTTTAGTGGGATCAGGGATTTCATTTCTGTCCACACAATCTTCTAAAAGTTGTGCGATGATCCCGTTTTCGAGATTCAATATTCTTTCAGGCATAATGTGTTTTTTATGTAAATTTCAATTTTCTAACTTTCACCGGGATATTACTGATTTTTACTGCTTCCCAAGACTTTCCGTCTATGGGTACAATATCGATCACAACTCCGTATTTATTATCATTTAAAGTTTTATTAATCAAGGTATTATCTTTTATCTCTGATATAGAGTAGATTTTTTTTACCTGTCCTGTAAGCGTCTTATTAAATCCATAAGGAAGTTTAATGGCTACATGATCCCCTTCGTGAAACTCATCCAGATCGCTGATGTCAATGTACGCCTGTACAAACTGTCTTTTACGGACTATGGATGTTATAATGTCTGATTTATAAGCAACCTGCCCGTCGGTTACACGAAAACGGTCTGTATTTCCATTGATCGGAGAAACATAATAATTTTGTATCGTGGAAGCTCTGTTTTCCTCGCTTGCCAGAAGATTTTTATGATTGTTAATCAGCGATGTTTTTTCAATTTCATCATTTAATGCTTTAATATCAGCATTTAAGGATGCAATTTCATATTTGAGGTCGTCGATAGATCGGTCTACATTGGCCAGTTCGTTAGGAGTGATCTGATCAATGTATACCAGTTTTTCCTTTCTTTTTTTCTCACTTTCCCAGAACGCAACTCTTTTTTTGAGATCAGCAACAAGACCTCTCTTTTTTAAAACCTGAGCGCTGATCGATGCCAGGTGATTTTCAAAAGTGGTATTATCAACAAGATTTTTCAGGGAATCCTGCAGGCTGTTTCTACGAATATTGGTATCGTAAAATTCGTAACTGAAAAGAGTATCTCCCTTTTTTATGGGCGAACCTTCCTTTGCGTAGTAGTTTAAAATTCTTATATCAGTAGTGAATTTCACATCAAACTGCTGCTGTTTCAGGAATCCGTCGGCATAGTCAAAAATCCAGGATGAGATGAGCCATTTCAGTACGGAAAATGCAATCAAAAGTAAAACGGCGAAGTAAATCCAGCGATCCCATCTGCGTTTTTTTATCGGCTTCTCGTACGATTCTTCTGTTATTTTATCGTCGTTAAAATTGATTTCCATTATGGTTTAAAATTATTCATTTGTGATAAGTCGTAATATCCGATTTTTGTAACTCCAGCAGCCTGTACATAAGCTTCTGCATCCAAAAGATCACCGAAAGCCTGAAAATCGTTAATACGGAATACCCATACATAATAGTCTGTGGTTAATATGCTTCTTATGAGGGCTGTTTTGTTTAATTTTTTATCAAGAGTTAAGACATCATAGGCCATGATATAAGCCATAATGCTGTTGTCATATAAAGCGGTTGCTACTTCTGCCGGAAGCTGCATTGGAACGCTTACTCCGAGATCCATATTGTTCTGGTCGCACCATGTCTTTGAATTGGTAAACAAGTTGATAAGTCTTTGTGCATAAAGATCAACATTCGCCTTATAATCATCAAAAGTATGAGGCTCAATATCAAGATGAACTCCTGCGAATCCCATATCTTTCGCGGATTGCAATGCAACCTGAAGATCTGTAAAACCATCATCCGTTTTAGCATATGAGTTTTCTCCGATAAGGCGGTATACCTGGATGTTGTTTTGAGCGGCCAGCGCCATAAAGTCATTTACTTTCGCAAGATCATAAACTTTACCGGGAGACAGGAAAACCCTGTTGATGTGCCAATGATTCATCAGATCGATGATGTACGAATTGGAATAGTTCGTAAAGAAACTGCTCCAGATATACGTTTCATTACCTGCGTTATCATCATTCAGCTTACTCTGAAGAGTGTTTGTTGGGGTGTCGGTTCCTGATATCATTTTATATTCAAGATATTTTTCATACAGATCAGTTTTTTTATCACAGATCTGTAGTTGGTTATTTAAAAGTTTTTCTACCGTAGCAAGATAAGCTGCAGGACTGAAAGTATTGCTTTTCTCGTTGCTGGAATTCACTTTAAGTTCAGCTTCAAGATAATTTACTTCACTTTCCAACACCTCGATTTCAGATTTCAGAAGATAATATTCTCTGAATAATGTTGTAAGTCTGTCGCGGTAGATCATTTGCATATCCTGCAGAGCATTTTCCTTTACTTTAAGATCGCTTTCAGATTCGTAATCCGTCTTGCTTCTGCTTACAGGAAGATTGATGGTGGCTCCTACACTTGCAAAATTGCGGTCTCTTGACAAAGCAGAATAATAATTGTATCTCAATTTTAATCTAAGATCCAGTTGCTTGTCTCTTTTACGTTTCATATCTGCGATTTCCTTCTCCATTTTCAAAGCGGTTTCCTTATCTTTTACTAAAGGGCTGAGATCAATATTTTCAACGGGTGTAAGATCCGGAATATCAGAATTTAGGATTTCACCAGTAAAAGGATTTCTTTCATTGGTTTTATGAAGGCTTTCCAATGATTTTTTTTCAATGGCAATTTTGTCAAGACGGTATTTTGACTGTGCAGTTTCAGCGTCATTTTTCAATCCGACTTTATTTTGGTTTACAGTGAATTCATTCTGTAATTTTAAAAGTCTTTCATAATCTGATAAAAGTTTTATTTTTTTCTCATCAAAAGCTGATCTTACTTTGTCAATATTTGCTCTGTAATCAAGTTCTTTTTTATATTTTACCTTTTCTAAAAGATCTATTCTTCTCAATTTTTCATTTAAAGAATTCTGGATTTTCAGGTTCTTCAGACTTCCTTCTCCCAAAGCAAGCCAGTCTATCCCTGAAGATACTCTGGCACGGTAAAAGATATTGTCGTCATCACTAAAACCGGGACTGAAATTATAGCTCATATCCGAAACCCAGTTCAGGTGCAATTTGTTTTTATATTCCGTATTTTTTGAATCAATATTAAGTTCGCTTTTGCTCAGTGAAGCATTGTTAGTTGAAAAATCCAAATGGCTATTTTCCGTGTGATTTTTTCTATCATCTAAAAGATTCGCCATAATTTCCTTGGCAGCCTCGTATATTTTATTGTATTCTGCAGTAAGAACACTCAAAGACTTCGAACTTATGCTTAATGTCGATTTGTTTTGAGCATTAAAGAAAATAAAAAAATTCAATAATAGAATAATCTGTAACGTTTTTCGCATATGGTGTGGGTAATTTTTGCAAATTTAGAGATTTGAATTTAAATTATTACTGTTTATTTGCTATGTTACGTAAATTTTAATAAATTTTTAAAAGGTCTTTAATGTGTGAAAAAAAGCTTAAATATTGATTATGTAAGGTATTGATAATTATTCTGATTAATTATGTAATGGTTTTGTGATAGTTATAGATTTTATCTAAACATTTTATTTTATAGTTGATTTGATGTGTAAATTTCTTTTTTAAACTTTATTTAAAAAAGAAGCGCGTATTTTATCTTTTTAATTTTTCATTATAATCCTAAAATAGATTTGCATTTCGGACAAATTCCGCTGATGACAACATTGTATTGATAGGCTATAAAATTCTCCGGAAGGCTTATTTCAGGCACTACGTTTTCAATACAGGTAACCTCTTTGCAATTTTCACAATTGAAATGTAAATGATTATGGGAATGATTTTCTTTTTTACAATTATGACATTTAGCATAATTAACAACTCCGTCTACATTAACAATCTTATGGATCTTTCCTTCATTTTCAAGACGTTCGAGAACCCTGTAGATAGTAACCCGATTACAAAGTCCGTTCAGTTTCAGTTCTATTTCATGATGCGATAAGGCAGTGCCGGCAGTGCTTAAAAGATTTAAAATTTCTGTTTTTGCCTGGGTGTTTCGTGTTTGCTTCATGATAAGAATATAATGCTTTAATGAATTCGGATAATTTGTGCAACAAAGTTACAATAAGATTTTAATTCCATGTTTCACTCATAGTTTTGAGTTATGTCTAACTTTTTATCTAAAGCCGAAGCTAATTATTAAATATCATTCAAGCGAAATCCATACCGGAGCATGGTCACTGCTTTTTTCCCAACCACGAACATGCTTATCTACATTTCCTCCGCTAAGCCGACCGGCGATATAAGGACTTAATAAAATATGATCCAGACGCATACCCGCATTGCGATCATAAGATTTATACAAATAATCCCAGAAAGTAAAAATTTGTTCGTCAGGGTAGAGTGAGCGAATAGAATCCAGCCAACCTTTTTTAAGCAACTGTTGGTATGCTTTTCTTACTTCTATCCGGTATAATGCATTGTCTTCCCAACGTTCTGGCTTATAGACATCGAGAGGCGTCGGAATGATATTAAAGTCTCCGATCAGGATTGCCGGAAGATCCATATCAATAAATTGATTGGTTCTTTTCTTCAGGCGTTTGATCCAAGAAAGTTTATAGTCAAATTTTGGCCCCGGATAAGGATTTCCGTTAGGAAGATAAAGGCAACAGATTACAATCTGGTTAATGATCGCTTCAATATATCTGCTCTGCTGATCTTCCGGATCACCCGGCAGCGATCTCTGAACTTCTGTGATCTCCATATCGCGGGCAAGTATGGCAACACCGTTCCAGCTTTTTTGTCCGTGCCAGATCGCATTGTAGCCTGCAGCATTGATCGCGTCTATAGGAAAACGTTCTTGTGGGGCTTTCAACTCCTGAAGACAAACAATATCAGGTTGTGCTTCTTCAAGCCACCGGAGCAATACGGGCAATCTGCCGTTGATCCCGTTTACATTATAAGTTGCGATCTTCATTGTTTATTATTTAATTTTTAAAAACTACACAATATCCGTTCCATGGATGGGAAAATGAAGCATTAATAATAAAATACAAGCTGATGTGGTATTATAAAGATTGATTTGGTAAGACTTTGGCAAATAAATTGTTACTATCTGCGTGAGCAATAATGATTGCTATTTATTTTTAACCATTTACAATATATTATGAAAAATTCAATCTTAACTATTCTGGCAGTTGCCGCTATGGTAGCCTGCAAGAAAAATGAAACTACGACTGCCGATCAGTCTTCAGACACTACAACATCAATGTCTGCACCGGCTGATACTTCTATGGCAACAGGAGATTCTGCAACTACTGCTTCAAGCTCGAACACAGCAACGGCTACATTGAGTGCGCAGGATAAATCATTTGCAGATGCAGCAGCAAAAGGTGGAATGATGGAAGTAATGCTTGGCCAGCTTGCCGCTACGAATGCCAGCAATGCAACTGTAAAATCATTAGGCGCCATGATGGTAAAAGACCACGGAAAAGCAAATGACGAACTTAAAAAATGGGCATCTGCTTCAGGATATACCTTGCCTACAAGCCTGGATGCTGATAAACAGAAAAAATATGATGATCTGAAAGCAAAAAAAGGAGCTGATTTTGATCGTGCATATGCTGATCTTATGGTAGCAGATCATAAAGAAGATATTGCTGCATTCAAAAAGCAGGCATCGGAAGGATCAGAAGCCTCTCTGAAATCATTTGCGAGCAGCACGCTTCCTACACTGGAACACCATCTGATGGAATCTGAAAAAGCGAAGAGTGCCGTAAAGTAATCAGAATACTATTTATTCATTATATAAATCCAATTAATTCCGGAAGATTGAACATATCTCCGGAATTTTTATTGATAACTAAACTGGTTTTAATGGATGAGTAACATATTGGCTCTCTTTTACATAAAACCGTAGTGAGAGCAATGCATGCTCTTTTGCATAGGCAACACCAATTCTCGGAGCGGAAACTATTTCATTGAGATTGTATTTCATTCCTAAATCTTCAATCCATATCTCATCGCCGGCTAAGGACTTTTTATTGAAAGAAAGATCAATTCCCAACGCCTTTGAAACTGATCCTGGACCTGACGAAATGGAAGGGTCGGATAAGGGTTTATTTCTCCTTTGCTCAATAACCGATATTCCTTTATAGGGCTGAACGGATCTTATAAGAATGCTTTTAGGATCATCATAATCTGAAGCAACAATATTTAAAAGATGATGGATACCGTAACACAAATAAATATAAGCAATCCCTCCCGGCTGATACATTGCTGCAGTACGTGCTGTTTGAAGACCGCCGTAAGCATGAGAAGCCCGATCTTCTATCCCGAAATAGGCTTCTGTTTCTGTGATGATCCCGGCCGTGATTTCTCCATGCTTATTTGTAAATATCACTTTACCTAATAAATCTTTGGCAAGAAAAATGACATTAGGGTTCTGAAAGTATTGTTTCTGAAGCTTTTTTGCATTCATTTATATAACAAATTTAACTTTAAACATATATTTTCCGGTCAATAATTTTAAGGTAATTTTCCTGTTCCAGTTTTTTAATAACCCTTACTACTGTTTCTGTCCGCAATCCGGTTATTGCAGCTAATTCGCGCCGTGTAAAAGGAACTTCAAAAGAAAATTTTGCCTGATTATCACTGAAGCTTTTATGATATTCTAAAGCCCCTCTGATTCTTACATCGGGATGAAGCGAAGTATTATTCTGCAGCATAATATATTTAAAATAAAGCCGCTCAGACAAAAAGCTGTTAATATCTCTGGAAATATCAGGATTTTCATCCAGAAGTTGCATGAACTTTCCTTTTGAAAGTGTAACGATGGTTGTAGGTTCTATGGCAATGGCATTAACGGGATATTTTTTATCAATAAAAAGCAGCAGCTCACATACACTGAGTCCTTTATGCAGAACTCCAAGAATAAGTTCTTTACCTTCTTCATTATAATGGTTTAATTTTATTCTTCCTTTCTTTATCTGATAAAATGCTTTCGGGGTGTCGCCTTCGTTGAAAATAATATCGGCAGTCTTCAAATCTTCAATTTCGGCACCATAAGACAGTAAAAGTTTTTCTTCGATTAGCATAAGTTTGTTTAGGTTTTAAAGATGGTGTATCTAGTCGGATGATCTTTTAAAATTCATTACTCATTCCGAAATTATCATTATAAAAAATAAAAAATTATGACCCATATCATATTGAAAATAAATTTATTGTTGTTGATTTGAGTCAATGTGAATTCTTAATATCTTTTTTAAATTCGATATTCACAGAATACATCAAACAAAATATGAATACGCAGGAGAAATTTGTAAGCCCGAAAGGTAAATTATTGATCATCGGAGGAAAAGAAGACAGAAACGGGACAAAAGTTGAAATAAAAAATAAAAATGAAGAGTTTTCGCCACATGAAATCTTAAAGCTGCTCGTATCTGATAAGCGCGATAGGATAGAAGTGATTACCACAGCAAGTTCCGAACCTGAAAGTATGAGAGAAACATACACGAAAACATTTAAAGAAATCGGATTTACCAATTTTGGATTTATTCATTTAACAGACAAGGATGAAAATCAGTATTTTGAAAGAATCAAACACAGTAAAACTATTTTCTTTACAGGAGGGGATCAGAATAGAATCTGCAATGAAATTAATAATTCTTCAATACTCGAAATTTTACGTGAAAGATACGTTAATGAGAAAGATTTTCTTATTGCAGGAACAAGTGCAGGGGCAATGTGTATGCCTGAAATCATTATCGATGAGGCTGAAAAGGATGAGGCTATATTGGAAAATGATATCAAACTGGCATCAGGACTGGGCCTTTTATCCGGTTTTATTGTCGATACGCATTTCATTCACAGAGGAAGATTCGGAAGATTGGCGCACGCTGTAATGATTAAACGGGAATGTTTCGGAATCGGTTTGGGAGAAGATACGGCGCTTTTAATTGAAAATGGTCACAAAGCAATCTGCAAAGGCTCCGGAATGGTTATTGGAATAAATGCCAAGCATCTTGGTAAAACCAATACAGACACTGTAAAAAAGGGACATCCTGTATATGGAGAAAATTTAACGGTACATATTATAACTGAAGGCTGTTCAGTTGATCTTCAGTCCGGCAAGTTTACCGCTGCCGATCATTAAATGATTAAATAGTAAAGGAATATGCTTAAAAATATTGCATATTCCTTTATCATATATGAGTGAGTCTGAATTTTAAGCGAGTAAACCATTGATTTTTGAAACAATGACATCGAGATCAAAAGGTTTGGCTACAAAATCATTTGCTCCCGCATCGGAGGCAATGTCATCACCGTCTACGCTGGCAGACAGTACAATGACAGGAAGATCTTTAATACCTTGTGTACTTCTGATTGCTTTTAATACCTGATCTCCGGAGAGAAGCGGCATCCACAGATCCAATAATATCAAATCAGGGTGATCAACCTGAATCTGCTTTATGAGATTCGTACTGTTTATTTCGGTGAAAACTGTAAAACCTTCTGATTCCAGAAGCATTTGGAGGACATCCAGTATACCCTGATCATCATCACAAACCATTATCTTTTTGCTATTCATTTCAGTGATTTTTCATTATGGGTAATGTGAAACTAAATGTCGATCCTTCGCCCACCTCGCTTTCTACCCAAAGGGTTCCGTTGTGATTGGCAATGATTTCATGTGAAATATAAAGGCCGATTCCCAGCCCCGGAAATTTTTTCTGTATATCTCTCGCTCTGAAAAAACGGTCAAATATTTTTGCCTTATCCTGTGAACTTATACCCATTCCGTAGTCGGTTACCGAAACTTTTACAAAACTTCCGACCCTGTTAATATATACATCAACCTTATCTGATCCCGGAGAATATTTTATGGCATTTGAAATCAGATTGTTAATGACCTGTGAAATCTGAAGTTCGTCACCAAGAATAACAGCGTTGGTAGATCCTGATAATGATATTTTATGATTCGGTGCTGATACTGATAAGTTTTCGACAGTATCACGAATGGTTTTATCAATTTCAAACGGATCTACATGCAGCTCTATGTTTCCTGATTGTATCTTAGAAGTATCCAATAAGTCTGAAATGAGAACATTAAGCCTGTCGACATACACCGAAACTTTATCCAGGGTTTCATTAAATCTTTCCGGTGAATCTTTAGGAATCATTCTTTGAAGAAGCTGTACAAGGCCTTTAATCGTGGTAAGAGGGGTTTTGAGCTCGTGACTTGCGATTGATAAGAAATCATCTTTTCTGCGGTCAAGTTCTTTTTTCTCTGTAATATCTTCAATAGCGATCAGTATTCTGTCTTTATATTGACCTTCAAATTCAATACGGTAAGCATTGAGTAACATTACTTTTTTACCAATATGTGGAAAGTCATGCTCTACTTCATAATCAATTACCGGATTATTGGTCGGTAAAATTTTCATCAAAAGCTCTCTCAAGGTTTCGATATCCCATTGATGATTTCCAAGTTCGAAAAGAACTTTCCCTACCGTATCTTCTGTAGTAACTTTAAAGGAGTTTAGAAAATGTGTGTTGGCACTAAGTACTTTATAATCTGCATCAAGAACCAATAAACTTTCTCTTACAGTCTGAACAATACTTGAAAGAAACGCTTCACTGTCTACAAGTTCTTTAGTTCTTTCCTGTATTTTTCTTTCCACTGAAGATTTTTCTTCCCTCAGTTCATGTTCGGCTTTTTTACGTTCTGTAATATCATTTTGAACCCCGATAAAATGCGTGACTACACCTTCGCTGTTTTTTACGGGAGAAACGTAAAGTTCATTCCAGAAGAGATTTCCGTTCTTTTTATAGTTTCGTATTTCGATTTTACAGTCTCTTCCTTCGCTGATGCATTTTTTGATGTAACTTCTTTCAGGCTGAGATCTGTCCTGTCCCTGCAGGAACCGGCAGTTGTGCCCGATGATCTCGTCGTGCGAATATCCTGTAATTGTCTCAAAGGCTCTGTTGCAATAGACAATTGGGTTATCGGGCTGCGTATTGTCCGTTATAATAATACCGCAGTTAGCCGAATCCAGTGCCTGTATATATAGTTCAATGTTGTTATTCATCGGATTATAGCTGTTTTGTCAAGTTCCAAACTTAAACTTTCATTGATATACAAATATGGGAAAAAGCATCATGTTTTCCAAATCTGCATATTCAGTAAATATCAGACGCAAATAATATGCCTTCACTAAATATTATTAATCAATTTATTAAAAAAAATAGTATTTTTTCTAGATCTCAATCTTTTAGGGTAGTTAATAAAACCAATACCTTTATCAGACATATTGAAAATATTCTTCCATAATAATATGATATGAGAAAAATTGGCATTATCGGATTTGGGTGGTTAGGTTCCAGGATTGCACAAGATATAAAAGAAAATTTTGAAATTTATACAACAACAAGATCGCAGGAAAAGCTCCAACAGATTGAGAGTGAAGGGTTTTATGTTGAACTCGCAGTTTTCGATGATGCTGAAAAAAATTCTCCCGGTCGTTGTTGGAGTATTGCTCCTGAATTAGATGCGATCATTATAACAGTTCCTTTTTCAGAAAGGAGAGCATCTCGTCAATCACTGCAGTTGAAGCTTTCAAAACTATTTTCATTCATAGAAAACTATAAAAAGCAGATTTTTTTTACAAGTTCGACGAGTATTTATCCCGATGAACCCAGAACTTTCACAGAAGAAATGGTTTTGCCTCAGAATGTTTTTATTGAAAATTTAATGAGAAAAGCATTTCCACAGATTAATATTCTCAGACTTGGCGGTTTAATGGGAGATTCTCGGCTTCTGAAAAATTTTAACATTTCAGATCTTGACGCTGTTGTCAACCACATTCATTTTAAAGATATTTCAACAATAATCCAATTGATGATTGAAAGAGAAGTTCACTCAAAGATTTATAATGTTGTTGCACCGCTTCATCCTGCAAAACGGGAGGTGATAGCAGCTCAGAATAATATCTCTTTAAAAGAGATTCAATATGATAAAAAACAGAGAATTATTTCTTCAGAAAAATTGATTTCAGAACTCGATTTTACATTTGAACATCCTGATCCAAAATATTTCCACATATAGTGATATGAATTAATTTCATAATTTATTTTAATATTTAATCAAAATTTATTGAGGTTCTGTTAAAAATGGTCTGCTTTATGCTAAGACAATAATAAGTTACTTTAAAACTTACACTTACACAAACACCTTAAAATATTAAATTATGAAAGAATTTATTCAATGGGAAAATTCCCCGTCGCTTAATAGAGAGATCGAACGTCAGAAAGCCCTTAAAGCTCTTGAGAAAGCAAAAATGATTAAAAGAAAAGTTGTTTTTCTTCCTAAAGGAGCTACAGGAAGCACAAAGTTTAACGATCTTTTTTAATAAATGTATTGAATACTCTTTTTAACATAAAGACTAGGAATACAAATAATAAATTAAGCCATAGCAGTTTTCTGTTATGGTTTATTTTTAATGGTTATTCATATAGAAAAGAATTTTAAAAAAATACCTTATTATGCCGAATAACAGAATATTTTATAATTATATTTGAATATTAATGAATATGAACTCTCCGGAACAAATAGATGCAGAAAAGTTACTGTCTGTACTTTTTTATTCTCCTAATGCTACTGCCATTTACAGAGGTGGTGATATTACAATCTTAACTGCCAACCAGGCAATGCTGGATTTCTGGGGAAAAGACAGAAGCATCATAGGAAAAGATTTCAGAACTGTACTGCCTGAGCTTAATGATCAGCCTTTTTTTGATATTTTGAAAAACGTCTGGGATTCGGGAGAAACCTTCACTGCGAAAGATTATCCTGCGGATCTGCTGGTTAATGGTTCCTTTCAGACATTTTATTTTGATTTCGAATATAAAGCGATTTTGGATGATAAAGGAAAAACTGAATATATTCTTCATACAGCATTTGAAGTTACAGAAAGGCAAAACGCCCTGAGTATGGTGGAGGAAAAATCGAAATCTGAACAAAAACTTATCGATGATCTTTCGGCTTTAAATGAAGAATATCTTACAACTAATGAAGATCTTGTTTCGAAGCATGAAGAACTTTTTATTGCCAACAACGAACTTCTTAAAATCAGAAAAGAATTACTTACGGCAAATCACACTTTAGCGGAAAATGAGAAAAGATTTAAAACGTTGGTTGAAAAATCACCTGTTGCAATGGCTTCGTTAAGAGGTGAAAATTTTGAGGTGGATATTGTGAATGATATGGTACTTCAGATCTGGAATAAAGATCGTTCGATCATCGGAAAACCTTTAGAGGAAGCTCTGCCTGAAATAAAGGGACAGGCATTTATTGATATACTTACAGAAGTTTATACCTCCGGACAGCCCTATTATGGTAAAGAAATTAAAGCATTGATTCAAAACGGGAATGATTTAGTTGAGCACTATCTCAATTTTGCATATCAGCCTATTTTTGATGAGAATAAAAAGAGTACCTCCATTCTCGTCGTTGCAAGTGACGTTACCGAACAGGTAAAGGCTAGAGAATCTGTCGTGGAATTCAAAAACCGTCTTGAAATTGCAATGGATGCAAGCCGAATGGGATCAACAGAAGTAAATCTGGCAACCGGCAATATGGAAAGTACTCCTCAGTTTAAATATAATTTTGGATATTCGGCAGATGAAGAATTTAATTATTCTGATCTTTACAATGCTATTCTTCCGGAATACAGAGAACATATCCGGGAGTTGGTACGAGAAGCCATCCTTACCAACGGAATTTACAAGGCAGAATATCCCGTGAAATGGAAAGACGGTTCAATTCACTGGATACAGGCACACGGCCGTCCTAGGTACGACAATAATGGAGTAGCAGACAGAATGGTGGGAATGACAACGGAAATTACCGATAAAAAACTCGCAGAGCAACGTAAAGATGATTTCCTAAGTGTTGCCAGCCACGAACTCAAAACTCCTCTTACGGCTGTAAAGGCTTCTATTCAACTGCTGAACAGGATTAAAGATAAACCTTACTCACAAACTCATGTAAGGCTGATCGAACAATCTGACAAAGGCATAGAGAAAATGTGCATGCTGATCGACGATCTGTTAAATATGAGCAGGCTGGGACAAGATCAGCTCATGTTACAATATAATACGTTCAATTTACATGAAATGCTCAGTAAAAGCTGCCATCATATAAGACTTGAAGACAAATATCAGCTGATTCTGAAAGGCAATGAATATCTTGAGGTATATGCAGACGAGCACAGAATAGAGCAAGTGGTGGTAAATCTTGTCAGCAATGCCGTGAAATACGCAAAAGATTCGCGGGAAATTCATATTCTGACCGAATCATTTGATGACCATGTGAAAATTTCTGTACAGGATTTCGGACAGGGAATCTCTGAATCTGTAATTCCTCATCTTTTTGACAGGTATTATCGCGCTGATTATCTGGGAACATCTTATTCAGGGCTCGGTCTTGGTTTATATATCTGTTCGGAGATTATCAGAAAACATTCCGGTAAAATCGGGGTAAACAGCAAAATAGGTGAGGGAAGTACTTTCTGGTTTACCATTCCGAAAAATGCTGAATATGAGAAAGCAGAAGTTGCTGCCAGCTGATATTTGAATTAAATATAATTACTGTAAGCTTCTGACTGTAACATCCGGCGTTTCTCCTTTTGGTACAATAAATATGGCATCATCATTCACCGAATCGCCGTTATCAAAATAATATCCAGTTACAATTGGGATTACAAAACTTTGGTATTTTCCATCTTTTGTATAAGCCCAGTATGTAACATTCACATTTTGTGGTTTAAGCTTAAGATCAATTTTTTTTGAAGTAAGCTTAGATCCTGTAGCATTAATGCAGTTAAGTTCCACAAGCGTTATATTACTCACAATTTGGGGAGCATTACTCAAGCGTATATTATAGCTTTTCTGGGAATTATTTACTGCTTTTGCCGATACTTTATAGCGGTCAAAGTCTTTGCCGCCAACAGTTACCGATTCTTTATTCAGGATATTAAATGTAACCGAAAGACCATTGACATCAAGTGTTTCACCATCTTTGATTTTCTGTGCACTAATGAGAGAAAATGCCATTGAAAGAGAAAAAATTGAAAGTGAAATTAGTTTTTTCATAAATAATATTTTTTGATATGGTTTATTAATTTAAAAATAATCAAAATGTGTAACGGTTTGCGAAAAAAATATTAATTATTAATGAAATCTTATTTATAAATGATTAAATCTGTTTGTAAATGATTTATGCGTAAAAACATTGTTGTTCGGTAAAACTTTCTTTAACTTTATAAAACCAAATTACTTATATGAAAAAATATACAATTGGAGCATTATTGTTCTCAATGATGTTTGCGGGCGTTAGTGCACAATCTTTAAAATCGCCGGACGGAAAATTTGAAATGAATTTCCAGCTCAAGCAGGGTGTTCCGTATTACAATCTGAAATACAATGGCGACATTGTCGTTGAAGATTCAAAGCTGGGACTGAGATTATTCAAAGATACTTCCATCAAATTTGCGTCTGAAATTGCTAAACCTGAAGATGTAAAATTTGACCTGAATAACGGCTTTACAAAAACAGAAGAAAAGCGGGATTCTAAAAATGAAACCTGGCAGCCGGTTCTGGGAGAAAAGAAAAATTATATTAACAACTATAATGAACTAGCGGTTACGCTTCATCAGGATACTACTGACAGAAATATTATCGTTAAGTTCAGACTTTTTAATGATGGATTAGGTTTTAGATATGAATTCCCACAGCAAAAAAACCTGAATTATTTTGTGATCCGTGAAGAAGATTCTGAGATTGATTTCCCGACCGATATGAAAGCCTGGTGGATCGTTGCCGATTATGATTCGCAGGAATATCAGCCCCAAACAACAAAAATCTCTGAAATTCCGGGCCGTTGGGATCAGGCATTTGATAAGCATTCTTCCCAAACACTAATAAAAAATGCGGTTCAGACCCCTTTAATGCTGAAAAAAGAAGGAAAAAATCCTTTATATGTAAATGTTGGAGAAGCTGCTGTATTGGATTATTCGGCTTCTCATCTTGAAGTGGATGCTGTTAATTTTAAGTTTAAAACACATCTGACTCCTGACAAGCAAGGTGCAAAAGGATATATTCAGACTTCTACAGTTTCTCCGTGGAGAACGATTATTGTCTCTCCAAAGGCAGAAGAAATACTCGATTCTAAAATGATGTTTAACCTGAATGAACCTACAAAATATACCGACACTTCCTATATTCATCCTACAAAATACATGGGCGTATGGTGGGAAATGATCATCGGTAAATCACAGTGGGCTTATTCTACGGCTGATAATGTTCATATCGGAGTGACGGATTTTTCTAAATTAACACCTAACGGAAAACACGGTGCCAACAACACGAAAGTTAAGGAATACATCGATTTCGCCGCAGAAAACGGTTTCCAGGGGCTTTTAATTGAAGGTTGGAATATCGGCTGGGAAGACTGGATTGGGCACAATAAAGAATTTGTTTTTGATTTCATCACCCCTTATCCTGATTTTGATATCAAAATGCTGAATGAATATGCGCATTCAAAAGGCATCAAGCTGATCATGCATCACGAGACTTCTGCTTCGGCAACTAACTATGAAAGATGGGCCGATAAAGCTTTTCAGCTAATGAATCAATATGGTTATGATGCCGTGAAAACCGGTTATGTAGGAGACATGATTCCTCGTGGAGAACATCACTATTCTCAGTGGACTATTAATCATTATTATAGAATTGCAGAAAAAGCCAATGAGTATAAAATTATGGTCAATTCTCACGAATCGGTAAGGCCGGGAGGAGAGAGCAGAACCTATCCGAACTGGATTTCAGCAGAAGCAGCGCGTGGAACAGAACATGAAGCTTTTCAGGGAAACAATCCCGACCACCAAACTATTCTTCCTTTTACAAGATGGATAGGCGGGTCAATGGATTATACACCAGGGATTTTCCAGACCAAACTGGATTACTATTTTCCAGGAGATAAACGTTTTGTAAAAACAACTTTAGCAAAGCAGTTAGCGCTCTATGTGGTGATGTACATGCCACTCCAGATGGCTGCTGATTTACCAGAGAATTATAAAAGACATATGGATGCTTTCCAGTTTATTAAGGATGTAGCGGCCGATTGGGACGATACTAAAATTTTATCAGCTGAACCCGGAGATTATATCATCACTGCAAGAAAAGCGAAAGGAACAGAAAACTGGTTTGTAGGCGGTATTACGGATGAAGATAAACGTGATTATTCCGTAGATTTTTCTTTCCTGGATAAAGGCAAAAAATATGAAGCGACAATTTATGAAGACGGTAAAGATGCAGATTACATCGACAATCCTCAAAGCTATCATATCTATAAAAAACAGATTACAAGCAAGTCTAAAATCAATTTTAAAATGGCACGAAGCGGCGGTTTTGCAATTACGATTAAACCAATCGTAAAGTAATATTAATTCATATAAAATAAAAGGCTCAGGCATTATAACCTGAGCCTTTTAAACTTTAATGATGTCTTACACCTTTCTGATGATAAGTGATATCCTTATTTACCGTTTCGTAGTTTTTAGGGAGATGATCAGCATGTTCATCGAATGTGTGATTTCCGGCACTGTTCTGGTTCGTCTCCGGAGTTTCAAAATGGATTTGTTTACCATTCTTATAAAGTTTATTATCAAAAGTCCTGTAAAGTTGGTTTTCCTGATAAGTATTTCCATCGGGAGCTGTAAAGCTTTTCAGCTTTCCTTTGCTTTTCCTGTTCATTCTCCAGGCTACTACTGTTCCTGCTCCTATGAGTGCTAGAGCAACTTTTATTTTGTTATTCATAATATTGTAATTTAATTTGGTTAAAGATATTTTATTAATTAAGGCTGTCCGCTTCCTCCGGCGGCACCGTAGATTTGTCCTGTAGCAAAACTGGCGTCATTGGCAGCGAGCTGTACGAATATCGAGGCAAGTTCGGCAGGCTGTCCCGGTCTGCCAAGAGGGGTATCGGCTCCGAATTTAACAAGATTTTCCTGAGTTTGTCCACCGCTTACTTCAAGTGCTGTCCACACGGGTCCCGGCGCCACTCCGTTTACTCTTATGCCTTTTGGGCCAAGCTGTTTGGCTAATGATTTAACATAACTTGTTGTTGCCGCTTTGGTTTGCGCATAATCATACAGGTTTTCAGAAGGATCATAAGCCTGAACTGAAGAAAGCCCGATAATGCTGGAGCCTGGTTTCAGATGGGGAAGTGCTGCTTTAATAATCCAGAATGGTGCATATATATTGGTTTTCATCGTTCTTTCAAACTCTTCTGTGCTGATATCCAGAATCGATTCATGGGTTTTCTGATGACCCGCGTTGTTAACAAGAATATCAAGTCCGCCAAGCTGTTGTACAGCCTGTGATACGAGTTTCTTGCAGAATGACTCATCTCTGATATCCCCGGGAATTGCTATGGCTTTACGGCCGGCTTTCCGGATAAGATCAATAACTTGTACTGCGTCGGGTTCTTCTTCAGGCAAATAATTGATGGCAACATCGGCTCCTTCGCGGGCATAAGCAATCGCAGCGGCACGACCTATCCCGGAATCTCCGCCCGTAATTAAAGCTTTTCTTCCCATCAGTCTTCCTTAACCTACATAGCTTTTTTCTCCATGATCGGGAACCGGGTCCATCTTACTTGCTAAGCCCGGAAAAGGCTGAGACTGGCTTTTAAAAGGAGGCCGTGGATATTTTGTCGTAGGATCCGTAAGATCCGGGCCTGTAGAATTCTGAGGTTTTTGATTTTGAGATTGTGCGAATGCTGATGGTGAAACTGCGGCAACAGCAAGGGTTGCTGCTATTTTACCGATAGCATTTCGTCTTGTGATTGATTTTTCCATAATATTAAGATTTGTGGTGTGGTATGGCTCTGGAAGCCATTCTGATGAATATATAGCAATGAATATTCCAAGCTTTGAAAACTTTTGTTTTTTAAAAAGATTTATGATAATTATTTTACATTATGAGGTGAAATAAAATCGATGTAAAGAAGTATTTTGTTAAAAATTTTATAATAGCGGCAAGATAGTTGTAGAATTTTTAAAACCAAATGACAACTTATATGAATCTGCAATTAATCAAAGAATCAAAAAAAAGTAGTGAAAAAGATCATACGGATCATTTTCTCAATGATGTTCTTACAGGACTGCAAAGTACCCCGAAACATTTGTCATCCAAATATTTTTACGATAAGACAGGTGACGAATTGTTCCAGAAAATAATGGCAATGCCTGAATATTACCTTACGCGATGTGAACTTGATATTTTTAAGAATAAAACTTCAGAAATTGCAAAGGGTATCAGGGCAGATCAGGAACCTTTTGATCTTATTGAGCTCGGAGCGGGAGATGCGATGAAATCTACATATCTTCTGAAACATCTTAGTGAAATAGGAACTGATTTTACCTATATGCCAATCGATATTTCAGGAAATATTCTTTCGGTACTGGAGAAAAATTTGAAAAGGCAGCTTCCGGCAATAGATATTGAGCTTTTAGAAGGAGAATATTTTGAGATGCTTGAAAAAGCCATGACACTTTCGTCACGAAGAAAAGTCATTTTATTTTTAGGAGGAAACATAGGAAATATGAGCAGGAAAGAAGCTGAAAAGTTTTGCATAGCTCTTTACCAGTTATTAAATAAGGAAGATATTGTTCTGATTGGTTTTGATCTTAAAAAAAATCCTTATACCGTTTTGAACGCATACAGTGATAAGTCAGGAATCACGGCAGCATTTAATCTGAATCTTTTATCAAGAATCAATCGTGAGCTTGACGGTAATTTTAATATTGCTGACTTTCAGCATTACGAATCGTATGACCCAATTACGGGTGCATGCAAAAGTTTTCTTATAAGCCTTAGAGATCAGAAAGTAAATATTGCAGGCCAACTCATTTCATTTGAAGAAAATGAAGTTATTGACATGGAAGTATCACAGAAGTTTTCAAGATCAGAAATACGAAAACTGGCTGAAAAAACTGGTTTTAGAATCACCGGTGAAATTGCTGATTCTAAAGACTGGTTCATTGATAGTATCTGGAAGGTGAGTTAATAATTAAATGTAAAAAAATGGAAGCCAATACAATTATAAATCCTTTGGTAAGAAAATTCCGTGACATCAGAAAACGTTCGGAAAATATTTGTCAGCCCCTTGAAATTGAAGATTATGTTGTTCAACCAATTGTTGATGTAAGTCCTCCCAAATGGCACTTAGGCCACACCACCTGGTTTTTTGAAACATTTATTCTTATTCCCAATTTTCCTTCTTATGAAGTTTTTGATGATCAGTATAATTTTGTATTCAACAGCTATTACGAAACTATTGGGGCAAGAGTAATCCGTACCGATCGTGGAAATCTCAGCCGGCCTTCAGTTTCTGATATTTACAGATACAGAGCATATGTAGATGAAAAAATGACTGAATTCCTCAACAGCCATCATATGAATGACAGCATTCTACCGCTTTTAGAGCTGGGCCTCAATCACGAACAGCAGCATCAGGAACTTTTAATTACTGACATAAAATATATTCTTGGTCATAATCCACTTTTTCCTATTTATAAAAAAGAAATTAAAAATACTCATAAAACAACGGTAGAGAAGAGGATGCTCAGATTCTCGGAAGGAATTTATGAAATTGGCTTCGAGGGTCTGGGATTTTGCTTTGATAATGAACTAAACAGGCATAAAGTCTATCTTCATGATTTTGGAATTTCAAATCGTTTGGTAACCAACAGAGAATATCTTGAATTTATGGAATCCGGAGGATATTCTGATTTTAGATATTGGCACTCTGACGGTTGGAACTGGGTGAAAGAAAATAAGGTTAAATCTCCTTTGTATTGGCATAAAATCGATGGAAAATGGATGTGTTATACTTTGGGTGGACTGGAAGAAATTGATCCTGACGGTGAACTTTGCCATGTAAATTTCTATGAAGCTTCAGCTTATGCTTCCTGGAAAGGAATGCGCCTTCCAACCGAACAGGAATGGGAAGTGGCTTCTCCTCATTTTGAATGGGGAAAACGTTGGGAATGGACCAATAGTGCATACCTCCCTTATCCCGGATTCAAAAAAGAAGCCGGAGCAGTAGGTGAGTATAACGGTAAATTCATGGTTAATCAAATGGTGCTAAGAGGCGCATCTGTCGCTACACCACCGGGACACAGCAGGGATACCTACCGTAATTTTTTTCAGCCCGATCTGAAGTGGCAGTTTACAGGGATAAGGCTCGCTAAATAAAATGAAAGACCAGAAACCTACTTACCTCAATTTTGATTCAGAAAAATACTTCTGGAAGCCTGATATTGATTATCGTGAGCATCCCGAAAGATACCGTGTGGGCAAAGGAGAGCAAGGAGTTTTGATATGCGAGCCCTATAAAAGTGAAATAGGAAAATTCTGGCGTTTCAAAACTGCCGATATTGCGGAAGAAAGTTCAGGGAAAATATTTGACCTATTTAAAGAATATCTTCGTAAAAATGATTTTGTCGGAGCCGATATGGCTAGAAAATATTTGCAGATGGGCTTTACGAGAGCAAGAAGATATTTCAACTATAAAGGAGGCAAAAAATATGATGCAGAGGATAATTATAAAATGATGAAACGTGGGACAGGTGATCCCGAAAAAGAAAAATCAGCGGATATATTCTTTAAAAAATGGAAGGAAGCCGAATCTGATAAGAAATATACACGGATGAAAAAAGACTGGAAAAAGAATTTTGGATAAATCTATTTATTAATGTACCAATGTAACAGTTATCCAGTCATCGTTGTTAAATTGGTACATTGGTAGATTGATACATTATAAGTTCATTTCCTCACCGCATTGATCATTTCTCTTTTACCCGGCGGTCCCTGCTTTTTTTCCACTTCAAAATGAAGTTCCTGAAGAATCCTTCTCACGCTTCCTTTAGAAGAATAGGTTGTTAACAATCCGTTAACCGCCATTTTGTCAGAAACCATTTCAAACAACGGTTTTTCCCAAAGATCAGGCTGTACTCTTGCGCCGAAACAATCATAATATACGAGATTTATTTTTGGTAAGTCTATGTTTTTCAGATCAAAAAAGTCGCATTGTATTTTTTTTAAGGTAAAACCACTAATAATTTCAGTCTGCTTTTCCCAGTCAGCTTTGTGAATTTTTTGATAAATATTTTTAAATTCCGGGTCATCAAAAAGCTCATCATATGCCAAATTGTTCATTTCTGATTCATTTATTGGATATTTTTCGAGCGTAAAATAATTGATGATATGATTTTTGTCAGTTTTTAAATATTCATTAATTGTCACCAAAACGTTCAAACCTGTTCCAAAACCGAGTTCTAAAATATTAATTTCGTAATCATTTAAAAGATTTAATCCATTTTTGATAAACACGTGTTTTGCCTCCTGGAGTGCTCCGTGATGCGAATGGTAGTTTTCATTTAAATCATTGATATATAGTGTTTTACTACCGTCGTTTGTGGTTTTAATTTCTCTTTTCAAGCTATTTTTTTACAAATTTACTTTAAAATTTTTATATTTAGAAAATTATGTTAAATTTGTAGAACATCATAAAAAATTTTAGAAATGATAATTCAAAAAACTGAAAACTCCCGAATTTCTACATTCGACCCAAACAATTTTTCTTTCGGAAATACTTTTATTGATCATATGATTATATGTGAGTACGAAAATGGAAAATGGGGTGATGTAAAATTGGTTCCTTATGGTCCTTTGATGTTTACTCCTGCTATGATGGGTGTAAACTACGGACAAGCTTGTTTTGAAGGTATGAAAGCCTACAAAGACAAAGACGGACAGGTTTTCCTTTTCAGGCCTGAAAAGAATTTTGAGCGTATCAACAAATCGGCGAAGCGTCTTGCAATGCCGGAAGTAACGGAAGAAATGTTTTTAGACGGTTTAAAAGCATTGGTAGACATTGACAGAGACTGGATCCCATACGGAGAAGGAATGTCATTGTATATCAGACCATTGATTTTTGCTACTGAAGAAGCACTTAAAGCAAGGGTTTCTAATAAATATATGTTTGCTATAGTGGCAACACCGGCAAAAAGTTATTATACAGAGCCTGTGTCAGTGAAAATTTCAGATCACTATTCAAGAGCTGCGAGCGGTGGAGTAGGTTCTGCAAAAGCTGCAGGAAACTATGCTGCATCTTTTTATCCTACACAATTGGCAATCGAGGAAGGATATGAGCAGATCATCTGGACAGATGATGCTACCCACGAATATTTTGAAGAAAGCGGAACGATGAATGTATTTGTAAGAATCAACGATACTATTTATACACCGCCAACATCAGAAAAAATTCTTGATGGTGTTACCAGAGACAGCTTTATTCAGTTAGCTAAAAAGAGAGGAATTGAAGTAAAAGTTGAGCCTATTAAAGTAAAAGACGTTATTGAAGCTCAGAAAAACGGAACCCTAAAAGAAGTTTGGGGCGTTGGAACAGCTGTGGTGACAACTGTTTTCCAGGCTTTGGGATACAATGGTGAAAAACTTCAACTGCCAAGATTATCTGATGAAGAAAGCTATGCAGAATTACTTAAAAATGACCTTGTTAGCATCCAGAGTAATCTTTCAGAAGATCCTTTCGGATGGAGAGTTCAGGTAGATCATGTATTGGAAACTGTTTAATTTTAATACTTAAAAATATATACAAGCCGGGATTTCCCGGCTTTTTCCGTTTAACTAATATCTCGCTGAACAAAACATAGTGTAGTGACAAACAACATACTGATGATATTTTTGATCATAATAACAAAAGATGATCTCAACCCTAGCCCGGATTGCAGCTTTGTTTGAGCTCATTTTTGGTTTTGGTTGCGGCGGCGAAGCCGCCGCAACCAAAACCAAGAAAATAGCGAGTGCGGAAAGCCGGATAAAGCTTCAAAGAAAAACAGACTGGCACATTTAAAAGTTCGGCTTAAAATGAGGGCGAAAATGTTTAAACTTTAGTTTACAAGTTTTGTTAATCATTCCCGAAATGTGTATTTTCGCAAAAGTTTATGAGAAAAATACTCTTCATATCGGTTCTCAGCTTCTTAAGCTGCAGTAAGAATACGCAGACACATCCACCAGTTGGCGGAGTTCTCAGCAAGAATGATCTTGATGTTTCCAGGCAACGGATGAAAAACCTGAATGCGCAGGAAAGATATCATATTCAGGAATGGATCAATAATCAGCCTGTGAAATTTTATCCTACCCAGCTTAATTATTGGGTGAATATTCAGGGATTTGATCAAAGACAGAGAAGACAGGATGAAAGCTTTATTTCTTATTCTTATGATCTTTATGACTTTGATCAGACTAAAATTTACGATCAGCCGATCGAGAGAAGAGATGCCAGATTCGGGCACTTTGACGAATTGAAAGCGGTAGAAGATGCTTTGCGTTTTATCCATGATGGTGAGGAAGTTACAATTTTGGTTCCGTCAGCTCTTGCATATGGTACGTATGGAGATGAGAAGAAAATAGACAACGATATCCCGTTAATCATAAAATTAAAAGCATTATAATCAATGAAATTGTTTAACAAGAATATAATTCTGGCAGCGGCAAGTATTTCGCTCATGAGTTGTACACCAATTTATAAAAAAATGAACGTAGACAAAGAAACTTACGAAGGTCTTAATGACGGACTTTATGCAAACCTTCAGACAACGAAAGGAAATATGATCGTGAAGTTTGAAGACAAAAAAGCACCTGTAACTGTAGCCAATTTTATTGGTCTTGCAGAAGGGAAAATCGACAACAAGGCAAAAGCGAAAGGAGTTCCTTACTATGACGGAACGATTTTCCACAGAGTAATCAAAGATTTTATGATCCAGGGAGGTGATCCTCAGGGGACGGGAATGGGAGATCCTGGATATAAATTCGAGGACGAAAGAAACGACCTTAAACATACTGGAAAAGGAATTCTTTCTATGGCAAATTCAGGACCGAATACCAATGGTTCCCAGTTCTTTATTACTGAAGTAGCCACACCTTGGTTGGATGGAAAACATACGATCTTCGGAAAAGTGGTAAAAGGAGAAGATGTAATCGATGCGATTGCCAATGTAGAAAAAGGCCCTCAGGATAAACCTAAAACGGATATTGTTTTGGAGAAAGTTTCTGTTTTCAGCAAAGGAGACGAGTACAAAAATTACGATGCTGCTAAGACTTTCACAGAAGGAAAAGCAAAAATCGCAGAAAATAACAAAGCTTATTTAGCGAAAGAAGAAGCTGAAAAAAAGAAAAAAGAAGAAGAGTTTAAAGCAAACCAGGAGAAAATGGTAGAAGATTTAAAAGCAGGAATGCAGAAAACAGAATCCGGACTTTACTACAAGATTACTAAAACCACTGACGGAAAAGCTCCTAAAGCAGGTGATAATGTTTCTGTACATTATGCAGGGAAGTTGGTTGACGGTACTGAATTCGATTCTTCATTCAAAAGAAATGAGCCGATCGAAATTCCTATCGGAATGGGAAGAGTAATCAAAGGTTGGGATGAAGGAATTCTTTTGTTAAAAGAAGGTGAAACCGCTACGTTATTGATTCCGCCTGCAATGGGCTACGGAGAAAGAGGTGCAGGAGGCGTGATCCCGCCAAATGCATGGTTGATCTTCGATGTTGAGCTTGTGAAAGTTAAATAATCAGACCTGAAATATATTGAAAAGCCGTCCGCAAGGATGGCTTTTCAATTTTCACAGCGTAAAAAATACTTTTGTAACGATTTCACTAAATCAAGCGACAGATTCAGAAACAACGTCACTTGAGTAGATTTTTTAAGAAAATCGTATCGAAAAGTTTATTTAAATAAGCTCAAAAAATATCTCGATAATTTTCATTTTATTACGAAAAATACTCTAACCTGCCGTAAATACAGTTTAAAATTAAATTATGAAAATCAGATCATTTCTATTGCTGTTCTCACTGCTTTCTTTCCTGTCATTTGCACAGGGCAAAGTCAACCCCGATGATGCAGCCATCAAAAAAAATCTTACTTATTTCATGAATTCGGTCATAACTAAAAAGATCGACCAGGCAGTGAATTGTATTTATCCTAAATTCTTCACGATCGTACCGAAAGACCAGATGACGCAGATCCTTAACATGACATACAATAATCCATTCATAAAGATCGAAGTTAATAATCTAAAGTTTGGAAATATTGAAAAACCGGAACTCATCAACGGTGAATATTTTTCCATAGCCCATTATTATTTTACCATGAAGTGCAATATGGGTTCTCTGAATGACGACATGAAAAAACAGATCAATACCATGCTTTCAAAAAAATACGGAAAAAACAATGTACAGTATCTTTCGAAAGAAGGCGTCTATATCATCAATGCCGCTATGAAAGCCTGCGCTGTCTCTAAAGACCGTAAATCATGGAAGTTCGTGGTCCTCGAAAAAGAATATAAACCACAGCTGGTAAAAGTGCTCCCGAAAAAGGTGCTGGATAAAATTTAGAATTTTTAATGTATTATAAAAAGCCGTCTGTTGGATGGTTTTTTTGTTAAAAAAATCAGGGAAAATATGGAGAGCCGTAAGAGGATGTTACTTTACATTTATATTTGAAAAAATATAAGTTAACTAGACTTTAATGCTTTAAGCTTCCTCCACATGTACTGTTTCATTTTCTTATCACCATAAAAACCCTTATTTTAGCCATAAAATAAGTCTATGCAAAAAATCCTATACGCACTCTTCATATTCTCTGCAATTACAGTTTTCGGACAACCTAAAAGGTTTTTTGAAAAAGGAGAGGTGCAGATGCCGCATGCGGTAGAAAAAGTAAACCTGAAGTTTGAAAATAATCTGCCATTTGTGAAGGTGAGCATCAACGGAAAATTCTATAATTTTCTTTTTGATACCGGAGCACCGACCGTGATTTCCCAAGCGATCTACAACGAACTCAATCTTAAGAAAAAGTATAAAAAATCAATCAAAGATTCTGATGAAAAGGTGCAGCAGCAGATCTTCACCGAACTTCCGGAAATGAAGATCGATGAGTTGGTTTTTAAAAATGTAGGTGCTGTTGTTCTCGATCTCAATTCTGCGGAACTTAACTGCCTGAAAGTCGATGGTATTATCGGAGCCAATCAGATGGCTAAACTGTTCTGGAAAGTCAATTATTCACAGAATTCTCTGGAAGCATCAAAAGATCTTTCACTTTTTGATATCAGGGATTATGAGATTGTAATTCCTTTTGAAAGCCAGCTACAGAAAACTCCGATAGTGCAGACTTCAGTACTGAACAAAGAAATAAAACTTACTTTCGACACTGGCTTTTCCGGCAGGTTGGAAGTAGTGAGTAATAATATAGATCCGAAGACACTTCAGCATTTAGTAAAGACTTTCGGAACCCGTACCACCGGCGCTTTCGGAACAGCCATGCCTGCATCGGGATATATTTTCCGCGTAGATACTATGAAGATGGGAAACACAATGTTTAAAGATGAAATAATGGCTACCGGAAAAACAGATTATATCGGCAACGATTTTTTTAAAGACTTTGTTTTTATACTGGACTGGAACAATAACAAAATTTACATGAAAAGGATAGGTACAAGTCCATCTACCCTTGAATCTTTTGGTTTCAGTTATCGCTTTGTGAATGGAAATGCGATGGTCACATTTATTTTTGAAGAAGAAAATTTTCCACTTAAAATGGGTGACGCAATTATCAGCATCAACGGTATAAAGCTTGAGAACCTCGATCAAGATATGGTCTGTCGCTATTTTATCAACCGCGTGGAAAAAGATCAGAATACTCTCAGTATAAAGATCAAGAGGGGTGGGAGTATCATCGATGTCAAGCTTGATAAAAAAATTTTTTTGACGTAGGATATTTTGCTTTAAACGCAAGGAAAAAAGAAGTTTGAGAAGTCATCGTATGTATTAGCTTTCGTTAATTGATGCTTAAAACATCGCTGTCATTAGCTGAGCGTTTGCGCCTTTGCGAACGGAAATATGCGCAATCATTCAAAATAAAACCTTGCGAACGTTGCGTTAAAAATTTAAACTTAAAGAGGTAACCAGAATTTGTACTCTCTTTATATTGTATTGCACTTTATCGGGAAACCTTGTTGCGAGGTGCAACACACTTTCTGGGTTACCAGAAAAGTCATTGCAAGGTTGCGACAGCTTTTCGGAAAGCAATACAAGGTTGCGATCATTTCATAAAAAAACCGCTCCAAAAAGGAACGGTTGAGTATATTACCAGTTTTTATCAATCATATAAATAAGCTGTGTCATCGCAACGGCTCCCAAAAGGAGTTCACGTCGATTTACCTTTTCAAAAGTATCTTCTTCCGTATGATGGATGTCGAAATACCGTTGAGAATCGGGAACCAGCTCTGCGGCCGGAATTCCCAGATCATGAAGGGGATAAAGATCTGTTCCGGAATAGGTGTTTTTAAAATCATAAATACCATAAGGCAGGAACAGCTCTGACCAACTCTGAATCTGCTTTCTTTTTTCATTGTCCATGTCTAAAGAAATTCCACGCGGAGTAAATCCACCGGCATCTGTTTCAATGGCAAAAAGATGTTTTTCATTATTCTCTTTGACCATTTTCCCATATTGAACACCACCTTTTACGCCGTTTTCCTCATTAGCAAAACAGACAACGCGAATGGTATGATTGTTTTTGATTCCTAAATTTCTGAAAGTCCGCAATACCTCAATACTCTGAACAATTCCTGCTCCGTCATCATGAGCACCTTCACCCACATCCCACGAATCAAGATGTCCACCCACGACAATTACACTCTGATCGTTTTTGCCGGTAATTTCTCCGATAACAGAGTGGGAGAGTCTTTCACCTTTCATTCCGCAATTAGAGTTTAATTTGGCGGTTACTTTTTGTGAAGTCAAAAGAGTTGCCAGTTCATCAGCCGTTGTACTTCCGATAGCCACCGCAGGGATTTTCTTATCGTCTCCATATCGCATGGCTCCCGTATGCGGAACATCATCAAAAGCAGAAGAAAGCGAACGGATAATAGCAAACTTACCGCCTTTTTTTGCCGTTAAGGTAGCGGCCGTGGTTCTGTATTTCGCAGCATCACTATATCCTTTGAATGTTTCAATATAAGACTGACTAAATGGATAATTAAAGAAAACAATCTTATCTTTTACCTGTTGAGGAGACAACTTTTCGTACTCATCCATCGAACGTACCATAATGATCTCTCCGGATACATCTTTTCCGCCGGTTCCTTCCGAATTTCCGAGGGAAAGCATTTTCAGGTTTTTCCATTTTCCGTTGGAGGTCTTGATCTGTAACGATTCCTTTCCTCTTACCCAGACCGGAATCATTACTTCCTGAAGCCACACTTTATCTGCTCCTGCATCACGTAATTTCTGTTCGGCCCACTGGACAGCCTTTTCATAAGAGTCAGAACCACTAAGACGGTGTCCGATATTTTTTGTCAACTCCCGAAGTTCGGTATAGCTTTTTCCTTTATTTAATATCTCCGTAGAAATTTCTGCAAATTGTAATGAATCTTCTTTTTTCTGTGCAGAAACTGCCATAGTACCCAGCAATATTGCAGCTGCTATAATGTTTTTCATTTTCTTCTCCTTTTATTCTTTAGTTTAAATTTTAATAAAGAAATACTAAGTTTGCCGATTATTTTAAATTTGACAATCATATCTATTATAGTTCATACGAATCTATATATTGTTTTTTGAATACGTATGATAAACAGTATTTTGTTTTGCCTGAATAAACGAAAGTACACTACCAGTTTTTGTCGATCATAAACACCATCTGTGTCATCGCGACTGCGCCCAGAAGAAGTTCTCGTTTATTCACCTTATCGAAAGTATCTTCTACGGAATGATGGTAATCAAAATACCGTTGTGTATCAACGACCAATTCAGCCAATGGAATATCAAGCTTTTTTAACGGAGAGATATCCTGAATCGCTTCGGTCTGGTCAAAATCATAGACCCCATACGGAAGAAAATAATTTTTCCATTCAAAGATCTGCCTTCTTCTTTGAGGTGACATATCCAGCGAAAACCCTCTTGGAGAATACCCTCCGGCGTCCGTTCCGAGCGCAAAAATATGCTTTTCTTCTTTCTTCTTTACATAAGCTGCGTACATTTCCCGGCCCTGTCCGCCATTCTCACTGTTGGCATACAGCACAACACGGATCGTGTGATTATTTTCGATACCAAGTGCCTTTATTGTTCTTAGTACTTCTATACATTGCACAACACCGGTTCCGTCGTCAATGGCTCCTTCCCCGAAATCCCAAGAGTCGAGCTGGGCGCCGAGAACAATCACTTTAGAATCTTTCTTTCCCGGTATTTCAGCGATGATATTGGGATTGGTTGTTTCGCCCTTCGATTCGGCGGTCATATTAATTTTTGCGGTCACTTTCTGCTTTTTGAGTAGTTTTTCAAGCTCATCTGCAGATCTTGCGCCGATGGTCAAGGCTGGAATTTTTACTTTATCATCAGGCTCATAATAGATCATTTTTGCATGAGGCGTGTCGTCATTTGCTGTGGTTAATGATCGTATGATTAAAGCTTTTGCACCCGTTTTAGCAATTACGGAAGGGGAGATCAGCTTTGATTTTGCTGTAATCAGGTAAGAATAACTGGTATTGATAATCCTTGGATCCATAGGAAGGTTGACAAAAACGATTTTATCTTTCAATTGCCCGACGGACATTGCATTGAGCTCAGAAGTTGTGTTGATGAGAACGATTTCACCCGTAAGATCTTTTCCTCCTGTCCCTTCAGAGTTTCCGAAAGACAGCATCCTGATATTTTTCCATTCACCGTTGCCTGCTTTTATCTGAAGTGATTCTTTTCCTCTAATCCATACCGGTGCTCTGGCTTCCTGTCTCCAGATCATTTCAATACCGATTTCCTTAAGCTTTCTTTCGGCCCATTCTACGGCTTTCATATATCCCGGTGTAGCACTGAATCTTGGGCCGATCCCTTTGGTAAGTTCGCCAAGATTGTTGTAGGCGGCTCCGTTCATCATGATTTCATCCGAAATCTTTTTAAACTCATCATGATAGTTGAGTTTCTGAGTGATGCCTGTTTTCTTTACCGGCTTTTTCAACGGCTTTTTTTGAGAAAATAAAAATCCACCCAAAAAGAGTGGAATGATAATGAAGATCTTTTTCATTTATTATTTACCTTTCTTTTTCTATGCTAAAAGTAAGGAAAAATTGGTTAGTTTTTACTGTTTCATATCGTACATCAGAAGGGCGGTAACAAGTTTTGGCTCAATGAATGTACATTTTGGCGGCATACTCAGTTTCAGATCGGAAATTTTAATCATATCATTGAAACTTACAGGGTAGATTCCGAATCCTGCTTTGCCTCCTCCGCTGTCTATTCTTTCCTTAAGCTGATTAATTCCTTCAATGTTGGAGGTACCTTTTATATAATCTATCTTTTCAGAACTGTCAGGATCTTCTATTTTTAAGATATTTTTAAACACATATTTATCAAGAAGATGATGATCAAGATTATCCAGTGACATTTCCTGGGAACGGAGATCATGTTTTACGTGAAGTGAATAAAATTTACCATCCATATACATTGATATGTGAAACTTCTGGGATGGGAAATATGCCGTTTCTCCCTTCTCGTGGATGAGGAAATATTTTTCCAGTTCGCTTAAAAATTCTTCATTCGAAAGTCCGTTAAGATCAGTCACGATTCTGTTGTAATCATGGATTTTAATAGACTGGTTGGATACGATGAAGCTGTAGACGAAGTTGTAAAGTTCTGTTCCGTTATGTCTTTTGTTTTTATCTTTCTGATGTTTGGCGTTCAGGGCGGTAGACCCGATTCTGTGGTGACCGTCTGCAATGTAGAATGAATCGATCTGGTCGATTACTTCTTTAAACTGCTGTAATTTAAGGCGATTGTCAATTCTCCAAATCTTATGCCTGATTCCTTTTGTATCTACATGATTGAAGATCGGAACATTCTTCTCTTCATGATTCATGAGCAACTCAATTTTGGAGTTGGCGGTATAGGTAAGCAATACCGGTTCTGCCTGCAGATTTACCTTTTCAAGATAATGGGCCAGTTTTTCTTTTTTCTGCGGAATGGTACTCTCGTGTCTTTTGATCTTTCCGTTCCAGAAATCTTCGATGCTGGCAAGCCCCAACAGCCCTCTAAAAACCTGTTTATCGGGATAGATTTGCTCATAAAGATAATACGCCGAATTGTCCTGAACGAGTTTGTTCTCATCCATCAATTCTTCAAACGTCGACCGGATCTTTCTTAAATTCCTATCGATATCTTTAGATTTACTGACAACGTATGGCTTGATCATATTGATGTAAGTATCTTCAACTTGAGCTTTTTCCGCTATCTCTTCCTGCGTGAAATTGTCCAGAGGATGAGTAGGGAAAGTGCTCTCATAGTCTTTATGAGGTCTTATTCCGCGAAAAGGTTTAAAAACAGGCATATTTTATTTTATAGTTTCTTTTATCTTAATAATTTGTTCTGCAAGCTCTACTCCGATTTTTTCCTGGGCATCTACGGTGTTTCCGCCTACATGCGGTGAAAGTGATAGGGCAGGATTCATCAGCAGAAGTACTTCAGGATTGGGTTCTTTTTCAAAAACATCCAGTGCGGCACCGGCTACTTTTCCTGATTCGATAAAATCGATCAGGGCTACTTCATTCAACACGCCGCCTCTTGCAGTATTAACAATATAGACTCCATCTTTCATTTTTTCAAACTGAGGAGTGTCTATGATATATTCATTTGTTTTAGGGGTATTGATGCTGATAAAGTCTGCTTCTTTAAGAAATGCATCCATATCATTGGTGGAAGTAATCTCGAAATTCAGGGATTGCCCATCGAAAAATTCAAGCGTAAGGACTTTTTTCTGAGGTTTTCTGGTGAGGACAATTACTTTCATTCCTAAGGAAATTCCCATTTTTGCAACTTCCTGACCGATACTTCCAAAGCCGATCACCCCTAATGTTTTTCCTGAAAGTTCGTATGCTTTGCTAAAGGATTTTTTCATGGCATCAAAATGAGTTTCTCCTTCCAAAGGCATCAGCCTGTTGGACTCATGAAGAAACCTCGCCAGTGAAAAGAAATGCCCGAAAACCAGCTCTGCAACGGATTTTGATGAAGCAGTAGGAGTATTGATAACATAAAGTCCCTTTTCAATAGCATATTCTACATCAATATTATCCATTCCGATGCCGCCTCTCCCGACGATTTTAAGCCCCGGACAGGCATCAATGAGTTCCTGTCTCACCTTGGTGGCACTTCTTACAAGAAGAACATCAACTTTATTGTCATTGATAAAGCTGATAACATGATCCTGTGCAACTCTGTTGTCCAGAACTTCTATCCCGGCATCTTTCAATGCCTTTTCTCCTGCTTTGGAAATACCGTCGTTAGCTAAAACTTTCATGGATCTTTTTATTTAATTTAAATAGTTAAAGATGAATTATTAAAAATTTAAATAGTTGCGCAAATTAAGAAAATTTAAAATAATGATCGTGATCTTTAATTCCGTATTTCTAATTTTTATTGAACGACTTCATTACATCTACCAAAACATGAACACTCTCAATTGGTAAGGCATTGTAAAGACTTGCTCTGTAACCTACAAGACTTCTGTGGCCGTTCAGACCGCTGATACCTGCAGCTTTCCATGCATTGTCGAATTCTTCTTTTTTGTTCTCATCGGTAATTTTAAAGGAAACATTCATTAAAGAACGATCTTCTTTTACGCAGAAAGTTTCAAACAGGGGATTGCTGTCAATCTCGTCATAAAGAAGTTTTGCTTTAGCTTCATTTCTTGCTTCTGCACCGGCAATTCCTCCGTTGTTTTCCAGGTGCTGTAATGTAAGTAAAGATGCATACACAGGGAAAACCGGCGGCGTATTATACATCGATTCTTTGGCAATATGCTGAGAATAATCCAGAATAGAGAACATATTTTCTCTTCCTGTTTTACCCAGGATTTCTTTTTTAATAACAACCAACGTCACTCCAGCTGGTCCCATATTTTTCTGTGCTCCGGCGTAGATCAGGTCAAATTTAGAGAAATCCAATTGTCTTGAGAAAATATCAGAACTCATGTCGCAAACCATTAACGTATCCACTTCAGGAAAAGATTTCATCTGAGTACCATAAATGGTATTGTTGGAAGTGCAATGGAAATAATCATATTCTGAGCCTACTTTATAATCTTTAGGAATAAATGAATAATTTTCTTCTTTTGAAGATCCTACAACATCCACCGTTCCTACTTTTTTTGCTTCTTTAATAGCTCCCGCAGCCCATGTTCCTGTATCAAGATAAGCTGCTTTTCCGCCTACTTTCATCAGGTTGTATGGAACCATTGCAAACTGCAGGCTTGCACCGCCTCCTAAATATAAAACTTCGTAATCATCACCTAAGTTCATCAGTCTTTTTACGATGGCGCGGGCTTCGTCCATTACCGCAACAAAATCTTTGCTTCTGTGCGAAATTTCAAGAAGTGATAACCCGATTCCGTTGAAATCCAGAATGGCCTGTGCTGATTTTTCGAAAACTTCCTGAGGTAAGATACATGGTCCTGCGCTAAAGTTGTGTTTTTTGCTCATATCATTTATTTTTTTGCTTTGCCGTATAGTAAATCCTTACGGCTTCATTTATAGTTGGTTGGTAAATAAATACAGATTTCGTATATAAAAAACCGCCTCATGATGTATGAGACGGCAGTTTTTATTCTCCGTGTAAGAATGCTTTTTTATTTAGCAGTGCTTCTTCAGATTCCACATGATCTTCATCTGGCACACAGCAGTCTACAGGACATACTGCTGCACACTGCGGCTCTTCGTGGAAGCCTTTGCACTCTGTACATTTATCTGTCACAATAAAATATACATCGTCACTTACAGGCTCCTGTGGTGCATCTGCATCAACTGTAAGGCCTGATGGCAATGTTACGGTTCCTTTTAATTCGGTACCTTCTGAAGCTTTCCAATCTACTGCTCCTTCATAAATTGCATTATTTGGACATTCTGGTTCGCAGGCCCCGCAATTAATGCATTCATCAGTTATTTTAATAGCCATCGCTAATTTTTTTTAAATTTGCACAAAATTACAAAATATTCCCCAATTTTACAGTACTTATGAATATTGAAAATCAAGTTTTAGGACTTATAGAACTTAGTCGTTATATATCGGAGTTTTTGGCAAAGAAAAGCGAAGATTACAATGAAAATGATGTTGATTTTGAACTTTTAATTAAAAAGTCTGAAATTGAGAATCCGTGGTTTACGGTTGAAAATCAGAAATTTGCTTTACGACAGTGGACGAATCTTCTTACCGAACAAAATATAAATAACTGGCTTAAAGAATATTCTATCTCCAAAACATCAAAAAGAGTAGGGCTTATTTTAGCGGGAAATATTCCTTTGGTAGGATTTCATGATGTGATTTCGGTAGTGTTGAGCAATCATATTCCAATAATCAAATTATCATCGAAAGACCGATACATGATCCCCTTTCTGTTGAAAAAATGGAATGAATTCTCCGGGGGAAATGTCAGGTATGAATTTGTGGAAAGGCTTGAAAATTTTGATGCAGTCATCGCTACAGGTAGTAATAATACCGCAAGATATCTGGAATATTACTTTAAGAATCATCTTCATATCATCAGAAAAAACAGAACTTCAGTAGCAGTTTTAAAAGGGGATGAAACCGAAGAAGAACTGAAACTTCTTGCGGAAGATATTTTCAGGTATTTCGGATTGGGTTGCCGGAATGTAACGAGACTTTTTATTCCTCAGAATTACGTTATTGACAGATTGTTTGAGAGTTTTATTGGTTTCCAGGATATTATTAACCATAATAAATATGCCAATAATTACGATTACAACAGAGCGGTTTATCTTCTCAATCAGGAAACATTCTGGGATAATAATTTTGTAATGCTGAAAGAAGATGAAAAGCTTTTCAGTCCGCTTTCGGTTATTAATTTTAGTAGATATTCTTCATTGGATGAAGTTAAAAATTTTATTGCTGAAAATGAAGAAAATATCCAGTGTATCGTGGCAAAAGAAGAACTTGGATTGGATTCCATAGCTCTTGGCGAAGCTCAGAATCCTGGCCTCGACACGTATGCTGATAATGTTGATACTATGAAATTTTTATCGGTAATATAATTCTTCGTATCTTGCTGTCAACCAATCATTGATTCATATGAAAAAAATACTTCTGATATGTGCATTTTTTGCTTTTCACTGGGCAATTTCCCAGCAGAAAAGTACAATAAAAGTAGTTGAAAGCAAGAAAATTGAGCTAACCTCCGAACTTCCCAAGGATAAAATTGATCTATACAATCAGGCATTTATGAAATTTGTCGCTGCATTGAAATCTTCTGATAAAGAAAAAATTAAAACACTTGTTTCGGATAAGATAGCGTATTATATGTCTGACGATATCATCTCAAAATTATCAGGGGGAATCAGTTTTGACCGGAAAATGGACGTATACAAATCGGGATATCAGAAATTGTATGAAAACGAGACCTATCCGATTATTCAATATAAATATTCCGATGATCAACAGAATCCGCCACGGGATATTATTACAGTAATTTTTGAAAACGACGGAAAGATTCTCGGAGTAAAGCCTGAATACGCGGAATAGCCCATGAGCAATAAACAATTATAAAAAAATAATATTAAAACTATGATGACAGATGTTTTGGTTGCGCATTCTTCTGATGTGGAGAAAGCTGACTTTTACAAAAAAACGTATTTGCATGTAGCATTGTCTATTCTTGCATTTATTGGAGTAGAAAGTGTTTTGTTGAAAACCGTTCCGGATCAGTTGATCTTTGCCATGTTTGCCCAGCGGTATATCTGGCTTTTAATTATCGGAGTATTCTGGTTGGCTTCAGTTTTAGCTACAAAATGGTCACTTTCATTGAGTAAATCAACGCAATATTTTGGCTTAGGATTTTATATTTTGCTGGAAGCGGTTATTTTTCTTCCACTGATCAAGATCGCAACATTGTATGCCGGACCACAGGTGATCTATCAGGCAGCAATGCTTACCATTGCGATGTTTGCAGGGATTTCAACAGTTGCTTTCACTTCTAAAAGGGATTTTTCTTTCCTTAGAAATATCATTGTTATCGGAGGATTTATTTCTCTTGGATTAATTGTAGGAGGAATGATTTTTAGCTTTAATCTCGGCCTCTGGTTCTCTGTAGGAATGGTAATTCTTGCTTCTGCAACGATTCTGTATCAGACGAGCAAATTGAAAGATTCTTACAGTACCAATCAATATGTTGGCGCTTCTTTACAGCTTTTTGCTTCGATTATGCTTTTATTCTGGTATATCTTAAGTATTTTGATGAGCAGAAGAAACTAAATGTAAGTTATAAATTACAAGTTTTGAGTTAAGAATTTCAAAACTTTCATAAATTCAAAAAATCCTGATGTTTTTTCATCGGGATTTTATTTTTGATTATTTAAACACTAATTCCATGGAATTGTGTTAAACATTATTTGTCAATCGATCCTAAAACCTTTTGTGCAAAAGAATTTAAAGCGTCTTTTTCACTCATTCCTGTTTGTACGTTGGCATGAACTTCAAGTGCGCCGCAGATGTTAGTGATCAATTCTCCGACAACGTTCAAATCTTCTTCACTTACTCCTCTGAACTCTGAAAAACTTTCCAGGACTTCCAGTGTTTTTTCAAGGTTTTCAGAAGTCTGATTCTGATAAAACTGTCTTATTACCGGTAGTTTCATTATAATTCGTTAAATAAGTTAATTAAACTGTCTGCCTGATTGGTCTGAACCTGATTTACCAGTTCACCGTTTCTGAAAATTGCAAAAGTCGGCAGGTTATCTACTTTAGCCAGTTTTCTGCTTTCCGGCAATTTCTCAGCATCTACATATAGGAAAGGAATACTGTCGTTTTCAGAAGCTAATTTTTTGAATTTTGGCTTCATAATTCTACAGTTTCCACACCATGTTGCGCCGTATTGAACGACTACTTTTTCATTTTCGCTTACAATATTCTGCAGCGTATCTTCTGTTAATTCTGTATACATAAGTTAAATTTTTATTTTAAAATTTAACAATGTACCAATAAAACAATGTAACAGTTTACCAATCATCTTCTTCTGCATCATTGTTACATTATTAGATTGATACATTGCTAGATTAAAAATTTAGTTTTTCGCTAAATATTCAGCGGTAGAATTTCTGTCAGCTTTCATTGCTTCTTTTCCTTCTTCCCAGTTGGCAGGGCAAACTTCACCATGCTTCTGAACGTGAGTATAAGCGTCGATTAATCTTAAATATTCTTTTACATTTCTTCCCAAAGGCATATCATTTACAGACTCGTGGAAAATTTTTCCTGTCTCATCGATAAGATATGTTGCTCTGTAGGTAACGTTTGAACCTGTGAAAACCTCTTCTCCTTCGTCATTATATTCAAAATCCTGATCAACAATTCCTAACAGATTAGCAAGCTGTCTGTGTGTATCAGCTAAAAGCGGATAAGTAACTCCTTCAATACCGCCGTTATCTTTAGAAACATTCAGCCATGCAAAGTGCACTTCGTTTGTGTCGCAAGATGCACCGATCACTTTAGTGTTTCTTTTTTCAAATTCACCTAAAGCCTCCTGGAAAGCATGAAGCTCAGTAGGGCACACAAAAGTAAAATCTTTCGGGTACCAGAATAAAAGAACTTTTTGCTGATTTGCAGTAGCCTCTTCAAAAACGTTAATTCTAAGATCATCACCCATTTCAGACATTGCGTCAATGGTTACATTCGGGAATTTTTTTCCTACTAAAGACATAATTTCTTGTTTTTATATTTAAATTTTCTGATGCAAATATAGAAATGATTTATCTATCAAACAAATCATTATTGATTAATAAAATCTATTATTGTTTTAGCTTAATAATAAATAAAAAAGCCCTGAATTCAGGGCTTTAAGTTATTTTTAGTAACCAAAAATCTCGGTTAAGTTTAATTTTTTCACTTCTCCAAGTTTCTGCATATCTGCTTCATTCACTTTATCCTGAGAAGCAACTACACAATAGGTATATTTTTTATCTTTCATTTCCTTATCGTGGAAACTATTGATATCTGCAAAGGTAAGCTTTGGAGCCTGTTCGTAAACATCTTTTCTAATATCAGTACTGTTTCCAAGTTTTTGCGCGCGCAGATAGGTGAAGATGATATCATCCTGCGTGATTCTTTCCGCAGCAATTGTTTTTTTCAATCCGCTTTTTGCTGTTTCAAATAACTGGTCAGATTTTGGAAGCGTTGTCAACAGCTCGTTCATAGCAGTTGTCGAATCGTTGAATTTGTCAGCTTGAGTTCCCACATAAGCCATGATCATATCCTTATCTTCTTTCTTGCCGGGAAGCGAGAAATAAGAATATGTAGAGTAGGCCAAAGCTTTTGATTCTCTAATGGTCTGGAAAACTACAGAACCCATTCCGCCGCCAAAGTAGTTGTTGAACAAATTCACTGTAGGCGTAATACTCACATTATAAGGATCACTGTTTCGCACCCAGAAAATTTCTGCCTGTACCATATCATAATGAGCAAACAACACTTTATTGTTATCCGTTGCAATTTGCTTGAATGTTTTAGATTTAGGCATTTCTTTAAGTGAACTCGGAACATTATGAATCACGGTTAAAGCAGATGATACCTCATTCGCAGACTTCGGACCGTAATGAAGTATTTTATGTTTATAGTTAAATAAATCATGCAGCACATTCACCAGGTCTTCCGCTTTTAATGCATCTAATTCTGCATCACTCAGCACATTATTAAACGGATTTTGAGGACCATACTGTGCATAGCTTCTGAGTCCGCTCATGATAGAGCCTTTGTTCTGTTTTGCATTGGCTCTCGCTTTTTTCAATCTTGCTTTGTATGAGTCAAGCGCTTTCTGATCAGGCTGGCAGTTTTTAATTAAATCTTCAAACAAAGCAGCCGTTTTATCAAAGTTTTCATTTAAACCTTCCAGCGAAACATAAGTTTCTTCATTTCCGGCACTTACATTAAAGCTTGACGCCAGTTTATAAAATTCTTTACTGATCTCTTCTGAAGATTTGTTTTTTGTTCCTAAATACTGCAGATATTCAGCGGCAAGAGGTAATATCTTATTATTCCATCTACCTGAATCGAAGTAATAATATAATCTGAAGAGATCATTATCGGTATTTTTTACAGAAAGAACATCGACGGATTTTACTTTACTTTTCGCAATATCTTTATCAAAATTCAGCCAAACGGGAGAGATCGGTGCTTCCGGCATCTGATCAATCTTTTTCAGGAACGGAGACTGATCTTCTCTGTTTACTGAAACCTCAGTAATAGCTGGCTTTTCAACTTTTAGGATGTTTTTATCTTCGCCTTTCCTTTTATAAACTGCTACATAATTATTATCTTTAAGATATCTGGAAGCAAAATCCATGATATCTTTTTTCGTCAGCTTTGAAATTTCTTCTATGTATTCCAGCTGTGTTTTATGATCTACTTCAGAAGTGAATTCATCCATCAGAGATTCAGCACGTGATGTATATTTTTCGTATTTCTGAATCACATTCTTTTTTTCGTTATTCACGATTGACTGCATCAGATCATCAGAAAATTCGCCTTTTCTCAGTTTGTCAATTTCCTGAATCAGCAGGCTTTTCACATCATCCAGAGACTGTCCTTCCGTAGGATTTCCCTGTAACAAAAGAACAGAATAATCTTTTAAAACATACGGATAAGCATAAGCGCTCAACAGCTTTTGTTTTTTAACGAGATCAAGATCGATCAATCCCGCCTGTCCGTTCGTAAGCATGCTTCCGATGAAATTCAGCATTCTTGCATCTTTTGTGGTAGCCCCCGGAAAACGGAATCCAATCATTATATTCTCAGGATTTGGCCCGTAAACCTCTCTTGAAATAGGCTCTGTAATAGGTTTTTCCTGTCCAACGTTATATTCAGGAATAGCCTTTGGCTTCATATAAGAAAATGCCTTGTCAATTTTGGCAATCATCTCATCAGGATTGAAATCTCCCGACATGATAATTCCCATATTATTCGGAACGTAATAATTATTGTAATATTCACGGATTGCTTTCAGAGAAGGATTTTTAAGATGCTCAATTGTTCCTATCGTCGTTTGTTTTCCGTAATTGTTATTTGGGAAAATAGCGGCGAACATCGCTTCATAAACTTTTCTTCCGTCATTGTCCAAGCCTCTGTTTTTCTCTTCATAAACAGCCTCCAGTTCCGTATGGAAAAGCCTTAAAATTGGCTGTCTGAATCTTTCAGCCTGTACTGCCAGGAATTTATCGGTCACATTCGCAGGAATATCCTCCGTGTAGACTGTCTGTTCGTAAGAGGTGAATGCATTGGTTCCGTCTGCACCCATTCCAGACATCATTTTATCGTATTCGTTGGCAATGGCATATTTTGCGGCTTCTCCTGAGATTTTGTCAATTTCCTTATAAATTTCCTTTCTTTTTGCCTCATCCTTGGTCTGGTTATATTTTTCATAAAGCGCATCGATTTGGTCTAAAAGAGGCTTCTCCTTTGCCCAGTCTTTAGAACCAAACTGATTTGTACCTTTAAAAAGCATATGTTCCAGATAATGTGCCAAACCTGTATGATCTGAAGGATCGGTTTTACTTCCGGCTTTTGTAGCAATGAAAGTCTGTACTCTCGGATCTTTTTTTGTCGGACTTAAAATAACGGTAAGACCATTTTTTAAGGTGTAATATCTTGCAGCAGTAGGATCATTGGTTACATATTTATAGGTGTAGCCATTTGATTTTGCTTCCTTCCACTGGAAATCCTGCCCGTAAGCATATCCGCAATAACTGGCTGCGGCAATGCTCGTTACAATGGTAATTCTTTTTAAAAAATTCATTTGTCGGAGTTTTTAGTTTTATTTATAAATGTTTATTAGCTGAATTTTTCTAAGGCACTCTTAATTCTTCTCATGGCTTCAGTAAGCTCTTCTTCTGAAGCAGCGTAAGAAAACCTGATGCATTCAGGGCTTCCGAATGAAACGCCGCCTACGCATCCTACATGTGCATTTTCAAGAAGGAACATGGCAAAGTCGTCAGAGTCTTTGATTTCTGTTCCGTTTAACGTTTTTCCTATGTAAAATGATATATCCGGAAAGAAATAAAAAGCAGCTTTTGGCAACAATACTTTGAATCCGGGAATATCTTTCATTAAATCATATACCAGATCTCTTCTTTTTTTGAAGGCATCGATCATATATTTGTATTCTGAAGGATCTGCCTGTAAAGCGGTAATTGAAGCTCTTTGAGCGACAGTATTTGCGCCGCTTGTCATTTGTCCCTGAACTTTTTCGCAGGCTTTTGCCAGCCATTCCGGGCATGCAGAATAACCGATTCTCCATCCTGTCATCGCAAAAGCCTTTGACATTCCGTTGATTACAGCCGTCTGTTCATACACTTCAGGAAACTGGGCAATTGAAGTTGTTTTTGTTTCGTAGTTGATGTATTCGTAGATCTCATCTGAAATGACGGTTACGTGAGGATATTTAGCGATAACTTTAGCAAGGGATTTCAATTCATCATAGGTATAGTATCCACCTGAAGGATTACAAGGTGAGCTGAACAATATAGCTTTGGTTTTATCGGTAATGGCTTCTTCCAGTTGTTCTGCCGTAATTTTAAAATCGGTAACGTATGAAGTCGGCAGCATTACGGAAACTCCGCCCATCATCTTTACCATTTCATCATAGCTTACCCAGTATGGATTTGGAAGGATAACTTCATCACCATCGTTAAGAAGTGCCGCAAGAACATTTATAATCGCCTGTTTGGCGCCGTTTGAAACACAAATTTGTGCAGGTTTATATTCTAAATTGTTGTCTCTTTTTAATTTTTGAGCGATAGCCTGACGCAGCTCAAGAAATCCTGGGACAGGGGAGTAGTGACTGTAGTTCTGGTTGATGGCATCGAAAGCAGCCTGCTTTATATTGTCCGGAACATCGAAATCAGGCTCGCCCAAAGTAAGGCTGATGACATCTATTCCGTTGGCTTTCATTTCTCTGGCCTTATTTGACATAACAAAAGTTTGTGAGTAACCAAGTCTGTTTACTCTTTCTGAAAGTTTCTCCATTTAATTATTCAATTTTAACAAATATATTAATAAAAAATATTTGAAGGAAATTAAAAGGTTTTGTTCAGTTTAAAGTTTATCACTATGTTTGTAGTTATTCAATGTAATTTTAAATAAAATACCTGAAAATGTACAAATTCCTTTTTCTTATTATAATGTCATTTGTTTCCGCTCAGCATTACCGTTTTGTGTACGAATACAGAATGAAGCCTGATGTCAACAAAAAAGATTCTATCATTACCGATGTTATGAATCTTGATACCGATGGTAAGAAGTCTTATTTCTATAATGCTGTAAAATATGAAAGAGATTCGACGTACGCTGCAACAAAAAGTTACAAGGATTTGCTTTTGTCTAAAAATTACGACCAAAATCTCAGCTATATTGTTGAAAAAGATTATGTTGCAAAGACTGTAAAATTCTATGATAAATTCAAGACTGTCAACCTGCTGATTCGCGAGCGTGAAATTCCTGAATGGAAAATTGAGAAAGAATTTTTAAAGATCAATAATATTGACTGCCAAAAAGCCACCGCAAATTTTAAAGGGAGAAGTTGGGAAGCCTGGTTCAGTAAAGATTATCCTGTAAATGACGGACCGTACAAGTTTTCCGGACTTCCGGGACTTATTGTTAGTATAAAAGATTCAGAAAATAATCATATTTTTAATTTAATTCAAATCAAAAAAATCAACGAAATATTTTCACTTTTACCGAAATCTACCAAAGAAATGACTTTTGCTGATTATAAAAAGACGATGGGTAGTTTTACTTTTACCACAGACGATATTGAAAGCCTGAGCATTAACAAGCAAACAGGAAAAGCAGATATTCAGGTAAAGGATGGATATTTTGTAAGGATTGGACTCGATGAAATGAAGTCAGGAAAGTTGGATGAAAAAATTCTTCAGCGTTTAAAAAGGACGAATAATTATATTGAAAGAAATTAAAAATGACAGTATGGTGCAATCTTATTTTTTTTGAATTTGAATTAAGCCGATAAAAACTTATTTTTGCTTTCTATAATATTTCACATGTCTACAACGTTACTACTAAAATACTTTCCGGATCTTACAGAAAAACAGATTGAGCAGTTCCAGAAACTGGAAGATTTATACCATGAATGGAATGAAAAAATCAACGTAATTTCAAGGAAAGATATGGAATCTCTGTATGAAAAGCATATCCTGCACTCTCTCGGAATCGCGAAAGTAATGGAATTTGCTCCCGGAACAAAAGTTTTGGACATCGGAACGGGCGGCGGCTTTCCTGGGATTCCATTGGCGATTTTATTTCCTGAAGCAGAATTTACTTTGATTGATTCTATCGGAAAAAAGATAAATGTTGTAAAAGCAGTTGCTGAAGGAGCCGGATTGCAAAATGTAACGGCAGTTCACGGAAGAGCCGAAAAACTGAAAGAGAAATTTCATTTTGTAGTAAGCCGTGCAGTAACACAGATGCCGGAATTTCTGAGATGGCTGAAAGGAAAATTTGAAAAAGATCAGTTTAATGTCAAGCATAACGGAATTTTATATTTAAAAGGCGGTGACCTTGCTGAAGAACTCGCCGGACTCAAATGTGAGATTTTTAATCTTAAAAACTATTTTGATGAAGAATTTTTTGATACGAAAAAAGTAGTTTATGTATCAAAAGGGAATTTTAATTCTTAAATTAGCGTTAAGGAATACCATTTGATGAAAATATAGTAATAATCAAAATTTTGTAGTTATGAAAAATTTTTTCCGTTTTGGTTTTTCTGCATTTTTTTTAGGATTATTTTTTATTTCGTGTAATGACGATGATGATTACCAAACCATTGAATCAATTGATAAAATCAAAATTGACAGTGTAAAGATTGTTAATGACACGATGGATGTTTTCAGTATTCAGAGTATCAAAACATATTCTACGTATCCATCTCACTGCGAGGGTTTTTACGGGTATGATTATGTTCCGAATGATAATCTGACAAGAACGGTTACATCATATAAATACACTACCAGCGGACCTTGTACACAGGCAAATTATACCTCTGCCAACCAGATTAATTTTAGTCCGCAACAGGTTGGCACTTATACTTTTAAATTCTGGAATGGTGGAAATAACTGGATTACCAGAACAATTGTAGTTGAATAGAAGCAAATGAAATGGATTTTTTTAGCTTGTTTTCTGATTTCCCATATTGTATTCGGGCAGAAAATATACTGGGCAGAAAACGTGAAGTTAAACTGGAGTAACTTCAAAAGCAAAATAAACAACCAGCGGGGTGCCAATGTTGTAGCATATACCAATTGCGGCTGGATTTATTCTTATGTAAAATCTTCCAATCCCAAAGCACCAATCAAGATAGAAATTCAGACTGTTTTTAATGAAGATAAGTCTTGGAAAGATGTAAAAAGAATCAACGATTATGTACTTCTGCATGAGCAAAAGCATTTTGATGTGGCTGAAGTATACGCCCGAAAACTTCGCAAGGAAGTGGCGGAAAAAATAAAAACATCTTCAGATTTTGATAAATATTTTAAAGCGATTTATAATAGGAATCTAAAAGAATATCAGGATTTTCAAAGGACCTATGACGGCGAAACAAAAAATGGAATGCTGGAAGATAAACAGTCGGAATATAATCGTATTATTGCTGAAGGATTGGAAAAATATAAAAGCTATTAATCGTCTTGAAATTCCTGAACAAAATTATTGATGAACTTCTTGCCCAAAACACTGATCTTTCAGGGTTCAGTATCGTTCTACCCGGAAAAAGACCAATTGTTTTTATCCGTGAGATTTTAAAAGAAAGAAATTATTCGGGCTTTCTTCCTGATTTTCTTACAGTTGAGGAATTAATTCACCGGATTGCAGATAAACAGGAAATTCAGGGGATTTCATTGTGGCTTTTTGCTTTTGATGTCTATAAAAGTCTGAACCTTATCCCAAATGATGATTTTTCTGAATTCTTGAAGTGGTTCCCTACCTTGCAGAAAGATTGGGATGACATGATGAAATTTTCGGAAAATGATCAGGCTGTTCTGCAATATATGTTTGATGAAGAAAGGATCAAAGACTGGGCACAAAATCTTGGAGAAAACGATGATGTGCCGAGAAAAAAATTCCTTAATTTCTGGAAAAATATGAATGTTTTTCTTCCGGTATTGAAGAAAAAACTGCAGGAAAAAGAGTGGGGAACTTCCGGAATGATTCATGAAACAGCGAAAAAAAGAATTGAAGAATTTGCCAAAAATACAAAAGAACAATTCGTTTTCTGTGGATTCAATGCCTTTACTCCAGTAGAAGAAAAGCTGGTAAGAACCCTTTTACAATGGAATAAAGGACAGTGTTTTTTCCAGGCCGACCGATACTATTTTGATGATGAAAGGCAGGAAGCAGGAAAATTTCTCAGAAATCATAAAACCTGGAAAGAATTTAATGACAGCCGTCTTTTCAATTGGATTGAAGACGATTTTAATCAACCTAAAAATATAAAAGTCTACGAAGTTTCAGGAAATATTACCCAGACGAAAATTTTGCCTGAAATTTTTAAAGAGATCGAGAATAAAACATATTCGAATACAGCCGTTGTTTTATTGGACGAAAATTTGCTTCCTGCAAGTTTAGATGTCATGTATGGGATTCAGAATCTGAATATTACAATGGGTTTTCCATTGAAAAATCTTTCCTTTTCAAATGCTGTCAAACAGCTTTTTTATCTTCAGAAACAACTGGAGAAAAACAAATCATCCTATTACTACCGAGATATTTTCCCTATCCTTGAAGAGCTTCCGAAATCTACTGAGGATGAGCTGATTATCAATAATTTTAAAACTAAAATTGAAGAAAGAAATATAGTTTATATCTCTAAAAAGCTTATGAATGAGCTTTTAGACAACCTTTCTTATTTTAATCTGCTTCAAAAAGCTGTTTCAACTAATGACTATTTAGATGCACTGATTGCATTTTGCAGACAGATAAAATGGCTTGAAATTGATGATATTCAATATGAAAATGTATCTCATTTTGAAAATGCGTTCAGGATCATTAAAAACCAGCTGGCTCCGTATCAGTTTGAGATCCGAATGGAAACGCTGGAAATTCTTATTAATCAGCATATCAATTCTGAAAGTATTGATTTTCAAGGCGAACCTTTAAGAGGACTTCAAATTATGGGGCTTTTAGAAACGCGTCTTCTGAATTTTGAAAATGTCATTTTATTATCTGTGAATGAAGGAAAGCTTCCGTTGGGAAATTCGCAGAATACTTATATTCCTTTTGATGTACGGAAGTTTTTTGATCTTCATACTTTTTTAGAAAATGACAGCATATACGCATATCATTTTTACCGTCTAATCCAGGATTCTAAGAATGTTCACTTGTTGTTTAATGCGTTGAGTTCAGGAGTTAATACAGGGGAAAAAAGCAGATTTATTACCCAGATCGAAATGGAAAGCTCCCATCAAATTGAGCACCTGATCATTGAAAATTCATCTGAACCAATTATTACGCAACCAATCGAAATTAAGAAGACAGAAATTGTTTTAGAAAGACTTGAAAAATGGAAATCAAAAGTTTCTGCTTCACATCTTACGAGCTATCTTTATAATCCGATTGATTTTTATCTTTCCAAGATATTGAATACTTCAGAAACTGATGAAATTGAGGAAGAACTTTCCGTCAGAAATTATGGCAATCTGGTTCATTATTCACTTCAAGAAGTATATGAATCTTTAAAAGGTAAAATTTTAAAAGAGAATGATTTAAAGAACTCAATTAAAGCTATAGATCAATATATTGAAATCGCTATTGACAAATTAAAACACCAGCCTGAATTTTACGATAAAGGCATGAATTTCATTCATAAAGCGATAGCTAAAAAAGTGATTGAAACAATTCTTAATCATGATTTAGAATTGGTAAAAGCAGGTAATATATTAGAGATTATTGATATCGAAAAGCGTTTTCAAGGGGTAGATTTTTATTTAAATGAAACAGATAAAATTTCTTTTTTCGGATTTATTGACAGAATCGACAGACTGAACGGAACGCTAAGAATTATTGATTATAAAACGGCTAAAATAAAAAATCTTATTGTGAAAATTGACGAAGATAAAATCGACGAATATTTTCATAACAGTGATAGAAAACAGGCTTTACAGCTTTGTATTTATCAATATGTGGTCGAAAATTTACCCGAATTCTGGGGCATGCCTGTCGAAACGGGAATATGGAGTTTTGCTGAAGCAAAAAAAGGCGTTGTTTCGTTACAGTTTGAAAAAGGAAATATTGAGGATGCCATGAAATCTGTTAAAAGTTTGATTGAAGAAATCCTGAATCCGGAGATTAATTTTGTAGAGGAGATTAAAGCATATTCCAATTAAAAAGGTGACTTCGAAGTCCTCAGCCACCTTTTTGTGTGTAATATGATTTACAGAGAGTTACAGTGAGTTTCTCGAATCACCATTTATAATTAAAATGCATTTATTCCGGTAATATCAAGACCAGTGATCAATAAATGAACATCATGCGTTCCTTCATACGTGATCACGGACTCAAGATTAGCCGCGTGTCTCATCATCGGAAATTCGCCCATGATTCCCATTCCACCAAGGATCTGACGGGATTCTCTTGCAATATCAATCGCCATTTTTACATTGTTCCTTTTGGCCATAGAAATTTGTGCCGGTGTTGCTTTATGATCATTTTTAAGATTACCTAACTGTAAGCAAAGTAACTGGGCTTTAGTGATTTCTGTTAAGAATTCTGCCAGTTTTTTCTGCTGAAGCTGATAAGATCCGATTGGCTTTCCGAACTGTTTTCTTTCTTTAGCATATTGAACTGCTGTACAATAGCAATCAATAGCAGCTCCGATTACACCCCAGGAAATTCCATATCTAGCTGAATTTAAACAAGATAAAGGGCCTTTAAGGCCTGTAACACCAGGAAGCAGATTTTCTTTAGGCACTTTTACATTGTTAAATACCAATTCCCCTGTTTTTGAAGCTCTTAGACTCCATTTATTGTGGGTTTCAGGAGTGGTAAAGCCTTCCATTCCCCTTTCTACGATAAGTCCCTGCACTTTACCTTCTTCATTTTTTGCCCAGACTACTGCTATGTCGCAAAGTGGCGAATTGGTGATCCACATTTTAGCACCATTTAAAAGATAATGATCTCCCATATCTTTGAAATTCGTTTCCATAGAACCGGGATCTGACCCGTGATTAGGCTCGGTAAGGCCGAAAGAACCGATCATTTCTCCGGCAGCCAATTTAGGCAAATATTTTCTTTTTTGTTCTTCAGAACCAAATTCATTAATGGGAAACATCACCAAAGAACTTTGTACAGAAGCAGCAGAGCGCACTGCAGAGTCACCTCTTTCAAGCTCCTGCATGATTAATCCGTAGGAAATCTGATCAAGCCCGGAACCTCCGTATTCCACAGGAATGTAAGGACCAAGAGCTCCGATTTGTCCCAATTCTTTCATTAAATTAGGAATATCGGTATGGTTTTGTGCAGCATGATCTATCTGAGGCATTACAAAACTTTCTACCCAGTCTCTTATTGACTGTCGGATAAGTTTATGTTCTTCGGTAAGTAAGGAATCAATCCCGTAATAATCGGGAATGCTTGTAAGGGAATAATATGACATTATATTTTTAATTTTTCTAAAAATAAGACTTTTAAGGTATTCAGAAAAATTTTTTTTCGATGTCGTTTATTTGTTGATTTTTAGCATTTTAAATGTAGAACTTAATCATTTAATTAAAAATCAGTTTTCCGCCGCTTCGTTGGAAATAGGATATTGGCTGGTAGGATTATAAATTCTGTTTTTAAACTTATACAGATAGGGTGCCTTATTGGCAGAACCGTCATAGAGCTTCTCAAGTCGGTCTAATATATTTAAGCTAAGTATTTTACGCTGGAAATTATTTCTTCGGAATTTTTCACCTAAAATCGTCTCATACAGACACTGAAGATCTTTCATCGTGAATTTTTCAGGAAGAAGATTACTGGCTGCAACCTCTGTATTGATGTTCATTCTCAAATATTCCAATCCGGTTTCAATAATTCTGTCGTGGTCAAAAGCCATATTGGGTAAATTGTTGACTTCCACCCATTCACAGGTTTCATTGAAAGCATCGGGGAAAGTGTTGGCAATTGAAAAATCGATGAGACTGCAGTATCCCACGGTAATAAATCGCTGAAAGATCCAGTGGTCTTTAGGAACCTCTATTCCCTTATTTTCTAATAAAATCTGGTGGATATTATTCTCTGTTCTGTCGATTCTCCCGAATGTATGAAACTGCTTCAGGAAAATGTCTTTCAAATGCGTTCTTTCGTATAAAACACGTGCTGCTGCTTCCCGAAGATCTTCATCGTTGAATACAAAACCTCCGGGAAGGGCCCATAAATTGAGATCGTGGTATTTCAGAAGCAGAACTTTCAGAATGTTATTATGAAAACCAAATATAGTGCAGTCTACAGATACATGGGCAACAAAGTCTTTTGTATCAATGAGTTCCTGAAGTGTTTCTTTGTTTTTTTCGGTATTGATTTTCATGGGAGTAAAAATAAAATTATTTTCTAAATTTTTTCATCTGCAAATCTAAAATAAATTAAGCTAATTATAAATATCACAAGCACAGAAGATAAAATATATACAGAATAAAAACTTAATAATTGGTTTCCAAACAAAGCAGCCATCATAATTGAGCTCACAGAACTGCCCAGTGAAGAGAAAATAACAATTAGGGAAGTAAAAAGATTGGCTTTAGATTTATCAATTTTAGCAATCATTTTAGAATTGATAACAGGGTAGAGTGGCGACAAAAACAATCCAATAACGGGAAATAGAAAGAGTAACGCTTTTGAATCCTGTGTATCTACAAACTGTATTCCGATGATGATTGCTAATACTATCACAATTAATGATATACAAAAAATGTAATATTTTGATAATGAAAACCGATGAATAATATTTGCGGTGATCGTTCTTCCTATATATGAAAACAATGCCAGAAAAGAAGAAGCCTGTAGTGCAAAAAATGAATTTACTTTCAAGTGTTTTTTATAAAAGGACGGCAGCCAGGAATTAAAGCTCTGTTCGAGAAAAACGATTGAAAAGATGATCGCTAAAAAAATGATCAATAACGGATTGAATAATGTTGAAAGATCTTTTATGATATTTTCTTTTTCAATCTTTGCCGGTTCAGCTATCGGAAGTTTCAAAAACAAAAAAATCGCGATGGCAGATAATATCGAAACAGATAAAAAACCAAATTTCCAGAATTGGGAAAACTGACTCGAAATCAACCATCCGAAACCTGTATTGACCAAGAAAATCCCTATCATAAAGGATGCTTCGACATTGTTCATCGTTTTTGCCAGCGACTTTTCCTCTGAAATATTATTCCGGATAATACCAAAAACACATATTTTTCCGATGGCAAAACATGTTCCGATAATGGCAAACCATAACTTATAAAACCAGAAAACTTCTACGAAGGGTAAAATAAGGGAACAAATCCCAACAATTGTTAAAGCGAGAATAAGTGACTTTTTTGTTCCGAATCTGCTGATAAAGTTCACTGCAAAAAGTGAAATAAGAGCTATCGGAAGATCCTTAAATGATTCCAGAAATCCAAGCTTCTCATACGTAACTTTTGCCTCCGAAAGCTGGAGAATCACGATGCCCATACAGTTGAGCACGATTGAAAAAATCAGGAAAGTAAGCTTCAAAGGAAGTGATATTTTGGAATGGTTGCTTATCATTTTGGGGACTCTTATCATTAAATTTTGAGGAAAATTTGCAGTTTTAAAGATAAAAATTATGCCTTTAAACCCCCAAAAATAAACGAAAAATTAAAATATTTATTAATAAAATGTTAAATAAAAGAAAAAAAATATATTTTTATTGTCTCAATTTGAGAATTAAAAAACTAACTGTATATGAATGTAAGAATATCTAGAAGTTTGGGAATGGTTGCAGTGCTCTATTTTACTGCAAATTTCAATGCCCAGAACACAAAGAGTGACACCCTTCCGAAAGAGCAGAAAATCGAGGAAGTGGTAATGATCGGTTACGGTACCCAGAAGAAGAGTAACGTGACAGGTGCGATCTCAAGTATTAAAGCCAGCGATATTGACAATGCGCCCGTAGCTGGCAGACCCGAACAGGTGCTACAAGGTAGGGCAGCAGGTGTCTCTGTAATTTCAAATTCTGGACAACCAGGAAGTGCTCCTACAATACGTGTTCGCGGGATCACAAGTTTCGGGGCAGGAAGTAATGATCCTTTATGGGTAGTTGATGGTATTGTAGTAGATAATATTGGATGGTTAAATCAATCTGATATTGAAGGAATGGAAATTCTTAAAGATGGTGCTTCTGCTGCAATTTATGGTGTTTCTGCAGCAAAAGGTGTAGTTCTAATTACTACTAAAAAGGGTGCCAAGGGAAGAATGAATATTGCGTATAACGGTTTTTTTGGAGTAGGAAGTGCCGCGAGAAAACTAGATTTATTAAATGCAACCCAATATGCAACCATTATGAATGAGGCAAATGTAAATGATAATCATTCACCAATGTTCTCCAATCCAAACTCTTATGGAGTAGGGAGTGATTGGCAAAAACAAATTTTCAATAGTGCTCAACGTCAGTCACATGAATTTAGTCTTAATGGAGGAAATGATAAATCAACATTTTATACGTCATTTGGTTACTATGACCAAGATGGTATTGTATTAAGAGACATTTCAAATTACAAAAGAATTAATGCTAGATTTAATTCAACACACAAAGTTTTCAACTTTTTAACTATAGGTCAAACTTTTGCATATACCCATGTAAAAGCACAGGGGATTAGTGATAATAACGAGTTTGGAGGCCCTTTGAGTTCTGCGATCAACCTAGATCCTACGACTCCTGTTATAGTTGATAATGTTTCTAGCCAGCCTTTTCCAAGTGACTATACAAACAATGCCAATATTATAAGAGATCCAAATGGAAACCCTTATGGAATATCACACTACGTAAGTAAGGAAATGACAAACCCTTTGGCGTTTCAAGAAACACAAAGAGGAAGATACAGATGGTCCGATGACATTGTTGCTAACGTATTTGGTGATTTAAAAATTAATAAAAATTTCAATTTTAAATCAAGTATAAATGGTAAACTGTCCTATTGGGGAAATCAGGCATTTACCCCTAAATCTTATTTGAGTTCTGCTAATTCAAACTCTACAAATAGTTTATTCCGCGAAATCCAAAAGAAATTTGAATGGAATACAGAAAATACACTTACTTACCAAAACAAATTTGGTTTACATAACCTAAACGTATTATTGGGACAAGGTTATTATGAGTACAATATTTCTTACGGACAAAATACAACGTATAAAAATCTTCCGACAAATGATTGGCAAGAAGCATCTTTCAACTTTGATATAGCTCCATCAGACAAAACATCAAACGCATGGGATGGAAAAGAAACACATAAAGCTTCTTATTTTGCAAGAGTTGTTTATGATTACGATAATAGATATCTTTTTACAGGAACTGTCCGTAGAGATGGATCTTCAAAATTTGGAAAAAATAATCATTGGGGAACTTTTCCGGCAATGTCATTAGGATGGAATGTATCTAATGAAAATTTTTGGCCAGAAAATAATGTATTAAACAGTCTAAAGCTTAGAGGTGGATACGGAGTTTTAGGAAATGATGCAATCTCAGATTTCCAATTTGCTAACTTCCTGGTTGCAGGAAGTAATTATACTTTCGGGGATAACATTATTCATGTCGGGTATGCACCAAGTACTTTAGAAAATCCAGATTTGAAATGGGAAAGAACTTCTCAATTTAATATTGCAGCAGATCTTAAGTTGTTCAGAAATTTTGATTTGAGCATTGATGTTTACAGAAAGAAAAGTACAGATATTTTAAGACAGGTTGAGGTGCCTGGTTATTTAGGATTAATTAATAATCCATGGAGAAATATCGGGGATATGAATAATGATGGTATTGAAGTTACTTTAGGATATAAAAAGAATTGGGGAGATTTTGGAATTTCAGCAAACGGTAACTTCTCTTATTTAAAGAACGAGATCACGAGATTAGAAGGTGGAAAAGAATACGTTAATTTTGCTTCATTCCAAACTCTAGGAACTGTTTCAAGATTACAGGTTGGTCAATCCTACGGTTCTTTCTATGGATATCAGAACTTAGGTGTTTTTCAAAATCAATCAGAAATTGATGCTTACAGAAATTCTAATGGAGGATTACTTCAAGCTAATGCAAAACCTGGTGATTTTAAAAGGTTAGATGCTAATGGAGATGGCAAAATAGATGAAAATGATTATGTTAATCTTGGTAACTCTGTTCCAAAATATACATTTGGTTTTACGCTAAATATGAATTATAAGAACTTCGATCTTATGGTATTTGCGCAAGGGCAAGCAGGTAATAAGATTTTCCAAGGACTAAGAAGACTTGACATTCCTGAAGCTAATTATCAGACCGCAATTCTTGGTCGCTGGACAGGTGAAGGTACTTCTAATACAATTGCAAGACTTACAAAAGACGATCCTAATCAAAATTATACAAGAATGTCTGACTATTATCTTCAGAAAGGAGATTATCTTCGTTTAAAATTAGTGCAAATAGGATATACACTTTCCAAAGATGTAGCAAAGACTATTGGTGCTTCCAAGATAAGATTTTATGTAACGGCAGAAAACTTAGTGACATTTACAAAGTATACAGGCTATGATCCTGAAATTGCAGGAGGGGATACATTTGGTATTGATAGAGCTTATTATCCTCAAGCCAGAACCTTTCTTTTCGGTGCTAATGTCCAATTTTAATTAAATGAGAAAAATGAAAAATAAAAGATTTATATATAAAAGTGTCTCAGTTCTAATGCTTGCAGGAATTGGTTTAGGAACAATTTCTTGTAATAACAGCAATCTGGAAGATGTGCAAAATACAGGAACTTTTGATTCAAGTAATTATTTTCAAAATGAAGAACAGTCTTATTCTGGGCTTGTTGCCACATATGATATGCTGAGAAAGTATTCCGGCGGATTTGAAAATATGGTAACATTTTTTAATGGTGCTTCAGATGACTTCTATTCAGGAGGTGGAAATTCTTCAGATGGTGCAGGGATTCAAGGATTTTCTAATTATTCAATCAATTCTGTTATTATGCCCGCAAGTTACTGGAAGGATTATTATCAAGGAATTGCTAAGGCTAATTTATTATTAGATAGAATTCCTAATGCAAACATGAATGATCAAACAAGAAAAAGATTCGTTGCAGAAGCTAAGGTTTTGAGATCATTATACTACTTTGAATTGCTTAGAATGTTCAAAAATATCCCATTGGTTTTAAAGCCGATTTTAGTAACAGATGATTATTATAACATTCCTCAGGCGAAACCTGAAGATGTTTACACCCAGATAGAAGGTGATATTGTCTCAGCTATTAATGATCTTCCGATGACTATTCCTGTAGCTAATAAAGCTGAGTTGGGAAGAATTACACAAGGGTCAGCAAGGGCTATTTTAGGAAAAATTTATCTTTATGATAAAAAGTTTTCACAGGCTGCTGCAGAATTTGCTCAAGTTAACGGAACTCCTGGAAGTACAAGTCAATATGGATATAAATTGGTAAAGAACTTTGCAGATCTTTGGGTAATCGATAATAAATTCACGTCAGAATCCATTCTAGAAGTAATGCATACGAATGGCAGTAATGCAGATTGGGGGTTCTGGGGTTCAGGAAAAGATGAAGGAAATTCTGTAAATCAGATGGTAGGAATTATTTCTTATGGCAAAGTAGATACTTCGCCAATTGTAAATACGGCTCCAAGTATCCATAAAGGCTGGGGGTTCAATCCCGCAACAGAAGCTTTATTCACATTTATGCAAGGGGATCCTCGATTAGATGCTACGATTTTTAATGCAAAAGCATTGGTTCAGCAAAACAAGGTTACTTACTCACCGGGATTCAGAGATACGGGATATTTTTTAAATAAATATCTACCAAGAACAGAAGATGAGACTACTTTACCAGGAGTTGTAGAACTAAATTTCCGTCAAAATTATATAGCAATACGCTTAGCAGATACTTATTTAATGGAAGCAGAGGCGCTTGGAGGCTCAGGCTCCAGGGCTCAGGCGCTATTAGATGCAGTTAGGGCAAGAGTTGGACTTACTTCTGTTCCCGTTTCAATGCAGGCGATTAAAGATGAGAGAAGAAGGGAATTAGCAGGTGAAGGTCACAGATGGTTTGACTTGGTAAGATGGGGTGATGCTCCTGCAGTATTAGGATCACGAGGATTTACGGCAGGTAAGAATGAAATTTTGCCAATTCCTTTCAACGAACTTACAAATACACAACTTAAACAAAACCCTGGATATTAAAAAAATTAAGGTATGATAACTAAATATATCAATAAAAGTCTTTTAATAGGTTCTGCTGCTTTTTTTCTGGCGGCTTGTACTCCTGATTCGGTAGAAGAGGGAAACGGATTGACACAGCCAGCCGTTGATGCAAAGTTTACCATTACTAAAACAAGTGAGAATCATTATCATTTAAAAAGAGTGAATGATAATAATGTTGGTTTTATCAATTCACAATGGAATATTGATGGTGATGGTTTTGTAAATGGAAAAAATGAAATGGATATTTTCCTGCCAGATGCCGGTACGTATGTCGTTCAGCATAGTGCTGTTGGTATTGGCGGACAGTCTGGGGGTATGACTAGCCAAACTATTGTAGTTCCTACTTCAGATCCTGTTGCGGGAAATATTATCCAAGGTGGAAGATTTGATACTCCTGATGAAGTTTCAAAATGGACTATTTTTCCAATAAGCTCTACCGGCGCGCAATGGGTTTTTGCCAATGGAAAAGCTATAATTGTTGCTTCAAATAGTAATCAGCAAGCTTTTTATCAGGCCATAGATGTCGTAGCAGGACAGAAGTATGCTATAGATATGGTAGCTTCATCTGCAACGGGTCTGGAAGATACATGGTTTGAGGTTTATATGTTAAACAGCTTACCAGCGCCGGGGAATGACGTTAGTGGTAGTGTTTACAGAAATATTAATACTTGGGACGGATGTGGCAAAACGGCATTTGGAGGGAAAGTTTCTGCAATAGGTTGTAATGCTAGTAAGAACGGCGGTGTTTATACTGCAACAACTACTGGAACAGTCTATTTAGTAATTAAATGTGGTGGAAAAACAGTCAACAGCTTAAGTGTTGATAAAGTTGAAATAAGAAAAACTACTTAATCAACCTAAATTAAATTAATGAAATTACAATATTCACAATATTCATATAGTTTCGTACTTAGAAGTGCTGCACTTTGCGGTGTAGCGCTTCTTTCTTTTTTAAACTGCAGCAGTACGTCTTCTGATCTGGCCAATAATAACGATAATTCAGGAAGTAACGGAGGTGGAAATACATCCGGAGATCCTGTACAGGTTTGGGTCACGAAAGGAGATCAGTCAATAAAATTGCAGCAACAGAATACAGCATATTTTTCCGGAAATTCAGCTTCAGGAACATCTATTGAAGTGAATGCTTCACAGGTTTTCCAGACGATTGATGGATTCGGATATACTTTGACGGGCGGAAGTGTGCAGGTAATTAATCAGTTAAGCGCTGCCAAAAAGCAAGAATTACTTAACGATCTGTTCAGCAGTTCAGGTATTGGTGTCAGTTATCTGAGAATAAGTATCGGAGCTTCTGACCTTAACAGTGAAGTTTTCTCTTATGATGATATGCCTGCAGGACAGACAGATCCTACATTAGCTCAATTTAGTTTGACGAAAGATCAGGCGGTAATTCAGATGCTAAAAGACATTCTTGCACTCAATCCGAATATTAAAATATTGGCAACACCGTGGTCGCCACCGGTTTGGATGAAGGATAACGGAAATAGTGTCGGAGGGAGCCTAAAGTCTGAATTTTATGGTGTCTATGCACAATATTTCGTAAAATACATTCAAGCCATGCAGGCGCAGGGAATTAAAATTGATGCGATTACGCCTCAAAATGAACCTTTGCATCCGGGAAATAATCCGAGTATGTATATGACAGCTACACAGCAGGCAACTTTTATTAAAAATAATTTGGGCCCAGCTTTTCAGGCTGCGAATATTACTACAAAAATTATTGCGTACGATCACAACTGTGACAATCCTGCTTATCCATTGGCTGTTTTAAATGATTCCGGTGCAAATCCATATGTTGACGGATCAGCTTTTCATTTATATGCGGGGGATATTTCGGCTTTAAGTACAGTTCACAACTTATTTCCTAGTAAAAATGTGTATTTTACAGAACAATGGACAAGCTCTACAGGAAATTTCGGAGGAGATTTGGATTGGCATACTAAAAATATTATTATTGGATCTATGAGAAACTGGAGCCGAACAGCATTGGAGTGGAATGTGGCAAATGATGCTTCATTCGGTCCTCATACACCAGGCGGATGTACACAATGTAAGGGCGCTGTTACCATAAACGGATCTGGCAACTATGAAAAAAATGTGGCCTATTATATTATCGCTCATGCCTCGAAATTTGTTCCGGCAAATTCTCAGAGAATTGAATCTACACAAGGAGATAATCTTTCAACAGTAGCTTTCAAAACACCGGCTGGAAAAACTGTATTGATCGTTCAAAATGGCAATTCAGCGGATAAAGCATTTAATATTAAATATAATCAGAAAACAGCTCCGGTAACAATTCCGGCAAGTTCAACAGCAACTTATATTTTTTAAGTTAAAATATGATTATCTGAAATTTGTAAAGAATAAAAACTTCTTGTTCTTTTGTTAAATAGAATGTCTTTGTAAACTTTAAAACAATCAGTTAATAAAAGAATCTTTGCGAACTTTGTATTAACAAAACAGCAAAAGCGGATAATCAAAAATAAAATTATAAATGAAAAGAGCTTATTTCTTATTGGCAATGACAGCGTTTGGAATGAATGCATTCGGACAAAAGACCATCGATCAAAAGGTTTCCGAATTGTTGTCGAAAATGACATTGGAAGAAAAAGTAGGACAGTTGGTTCAGTACAGTGGTTTTGAATATGCCACAGGACCACAAAATTCCAACTCTGCGAATGTATTAAATGAAATAAAACAAGGGAAAGTGGGCTCGATGCTCAACGTAGCGGGAGCAGAAGAAACCAGGAAATTTCAGGAATTAGCTTTAAACTCAAGATTAAAAATTCCATTATTATTTGGTTTAGATATAATTCATGGTTACAGAACAACCTTTCCCGTAAATATTGGACAGGCGGCAAGCTGGGATTTAGGATTAATCGAAAAATCTGAAAGAATTGCAGCCACCGAAGCATCAGCCTACGGAATCCACTGGACTTTTGCACCAATGGTAGACATCGCAAGAGATCCGAGATGGGGAAGAGTAATGGAAGGCTCGGGTGAAGACACTTATCTTGGTACACAGATCGGTCTGGCAAGAGTTCGTGGCTTTCAGGGAAAAGGACTTGGAAATCTCGATGCCATCATGGCGTGTGCTAAGCATTTCGCGGCATACGGAGCAGCTGTTGGAGGAAGAGATTACAACTCGGTAGATATGAGTTTAAGACAATTAAACGAAACCTATTTACCACCTTTCAAAGCTGTGGCAGAAGCCGGTGTTGCAACTTTCATGAACTCTTTTAATGACATCAACGGAATACCGGCCACGGCCAACAAATATATCTTAAGAGATTTATTAAAAGGAAAATGGAACTTCAAAGGATTTGTCGTTTCTGACTGGGGAAGTATTGGCGAAATGGTGAACCACGGATATGTAAAAGACAATAAAGAAGCTGCAGAAAAAGCAATTACGGCAGGCAGTGATATGGATATGGAAAGCCGTGCCTATATGACTGAACTTCCAAAATTAGTTCAGGAAGGAAAAGTTGATCCTAAATTCATTGATGATGCTGCCAGAAGAATTTTAGTTAAGAAATTCGAAATGGGATTATTTGATGATCCTTATCGTTTCAGCAACGAAAAAAGACAAAAAGAGCAGACCAATAATAATGAAAACAGAAAATTCGGCAGAGAATTCGGATCTAAAAGTATTGTTTTATTAAAGAACGAAAAAAATATTCTGCCTCTTTCGAGATCAACAAAAACGGTCGCCCTGATTGGTCCTTTCGGGAAAGAAACTACTGCCAACCACGGATTCTGGTCGGTTGCATTTAAAGATGATAATCAAAGAATTGTAACACAATTTGACGGGATTAAAAATCAACTTGATAAAAACTCAACATTACTGTATGCAAAAGGTGCAAATGTTGATGATCAGGACAGATCCATGTTTGCAGAAGCTGTGGAAACGGCTAAGAAAGCAGATGTTGTCATTATGACTTTAGGTGAAGGTCATGCAATGAGCGGTGAAGCGAAAAGCAGAAGCAATATCCATTTTTCCGGAGTTCAGGAAGATCTTTTAAAAGAAATTGCAAAAACAGGAAAGCCGATTGTTTTAATGATCAATGCAGGAAGACCTTTGGTTTTTGACTGGGCTGCAGACAATATCCCGGCAATTATGTATACATGGTGGCTGGGTACGGAAGCAGGCAATTCTATTGCAGATGTCCTTTTTGGTGCAGTGAATCCAGGAGGAAAACTTCCAATGAGTTTTCCAAGAACAGAAGGGCAAATACCTGTTTACTACAATCATTACAACACGGGAAGACCAGCCAAGAACAATACAGACAGAAATTATGTTTCTGCTTATATTGATTTGGACAATGATCCGAAATACCCTTTTGGATATGGCCTAAGCTACACTAAATTTACTTATTCGGATATGAGTGTAAGTTCAACGAATCTTAAAGGCAATCAGACATTAAACATCAGTGTAAGAGTTTCCAATACCGGAAATTACGATGGGGAAGAGGTGGTTCAGCTATACATAAGAGATTTGTTCGGAAAAGTGGTAAGACCGGTGAAAGAACTGAAAGGCTTTCAGAAAGTTTTCATTAAAAAAGGGGAAAGCAAAACAGTAAATTTCACTTTAACACCTGAAAATCTGAAATTTTATGATGATGAATTAAATTTCGACTGGGAAAGTGGCGACTTCGACATCATGGTAGGAACCAATTCACAGGAAGTCCAGACAAAGAGAATTAATTGGTCTAAATAATAAATAGTTTACTTTACTAAGAGCGGGATAATACCCGCTTTTGGTGGTAAAAAACAGATGTTTTTAACAAAACTTTCAATATGAAAATTAAACTTCAATATATTTTTAATGTAGTCATCGGAGGAAGTCTTGCCTTCTCTTTATTAAACTGCACTGCTAACAAGCATCCTGGCCAGAAACTGATATGGTCGGATGAGTTTAATTATAAAGGATTACCTGACTCCACCAAATGGAATTACGATATCGGAGGTCACGGATTTGGAAATGAAGAATTACAGTTTTATACCAAAAACCGTCTCGAAAACGCGAGAGTAGAAAAAGGAAACCTTATTATCGAAGCAAAAAAAGAAAACTGGGAAGAAAACAAATACACTTCAGCAAGACTTCTTACAAAAGGTAAATTTTCTTTTGAATACGGAACTGTTGAAGTTAGAGCTAAATTACCTAAAGGCCGTGGCACATGGCCAGCCATTTGGATGATGAGTGAAAAAATGAAAAGATGGCCGGATGACGGTGAGTTGGATATTATGGAACATGTGGGATATAACCAGGGATTCATCCATGCTTCGGCGCATACCAAAAATTATAACCATAAAATTAATACCCAGAAAACAGATACAATATTCGTAAAGGATGTCAGTGAAAACTTTCATGTTTACAAAGCAGACTGGACGCCTGAAAAGATCGATATTTATGTTGATGATAAGAAATTTTTCACTTATGAAAATAAGGAGAAAACCTATGGTGCCTGGCCTTTTGACCAACCTTATTTTATAATATTAAATCTCGCCGTAGGAGGATTGTGGGGCGGTAAAGAAGGAATCGATGATACTGTTTTTCCTCAGAAGTTTGAGATCGATTATGTACGGGTTTACCAAAATAAATAAGGTGAAAGGTTAAGATTTAGACCACATAAATTACAATAAAAAGAATAGAAAAAAGAAGAAGAAATAAATGAAAAAGCTAATTGTAAGTTGCTTTGTGATAGGTGTTGCATTTAATGCCAATGCACAAAATTATTGGAAAAAGAATGCAGGGAAAACAGCAAAAGTTTTTCTTACCAATTCTAAAACCAATGAAAAAATGGTTGATAAAGGAAATGTGAAGTTTGAAAAAATGGCTCAACCTAAAGAAATTGATGCGTGTATTTTTGTAGATCCGGATTTTAAATACCAGAAATTAATCGGTATAGGCGGCGCTATTACGGATGCTGCAGCCGAAACATTCTATAAACTTCCAAAAAATAAACAGAAAGAAATCATTGAAGCCTACTACGGGAAGAACGGATTGGGATATACTGTGGTGCGTACGAATATGAATTCATGTGATTTCTCAAGTGATTCATATACTTATGTGCAGGATAATGATACTTCTTTGAAGACCTTTAATGTTTCTCATGATGAGAAGTATAAGATACCCATGATTAAGGAGGCTCAGAAAACAATAGGAAAAGATTTTACGTTATATTTTTCGCCATGGAGTCCACCTGCATGGATGAAATCAAATAAAAGTATGCTGAAAGGCGGAAGACTTGAAAATGCTTTTTATCAGACCTGGGCAGATTATTATGTTAAATTCATAAAAGAGTACGAAAAACGAGGAATAAATGTGTGGGGATTGACAGTTCAAAATGAACCCATGGCAACGCAGACCTGGGAGTCATGTATCTACACGGCCGAAGAGGAAGGAGATTTTCTTAAAAATAATTTAGGACCGACGCTCTGGAAGAACGGATTTAAAGATAAAAAGGTAATGATTTGGGATCACAACCGTGACCTGATATATCAAAGAGCAACCACAACTTTGAGTGATCCTGAAACTTCAAAATATGCTTCCGGAATAGGATACCACTGGTATGAAACCTGGAACAATAAAACACAACTTTTTGATAACCTTTCTGAAACCCAAAGAGCCTTCCCAGACAAATTTCTGGCATTTACAGAAGGATGTAAAGAACAGTTTGATATGTCTAAAATTTATGACGTAAAATTGGGTGAGCTGTACGGAAGAAATATGTTGAATGACTTTAACAAAGGTACCGCTTTATGGACCGACTGGAATGTTCTTCTCGATGAAACCGGAGGGCCAAATCATGTAGGAAATTTCTGCTTTGCACCCATTATTGCCGATACAAAAACAGGTGAAGTGCACTATACTTATGAATATTATTATGTTGGGCACGTCTCAAAATTCATTAAGCCTAATGCGCAAAGAATCGGAAGTTCATCAAATAGGGTAGCGCTTACTTCCACCACGTTCATGAATGAGAACGGACAATTGGTAACGGTAATTATGAATGATTCCGATAATGATATTGATGCCAATCTCTGGATTGAAGGAATGTCTGCAAAACTGGCAGCACCTGCACACTCTATACAGACCGTAATTTTATAAACTTCATATTAACATTATTTTTAATGTTTCGGCGGCATCGAAGATGCCGCCGAAATTATTTTCTATTCTATAATTTAAAACAAAAAAAACCGGAAGAATATTCCCGGTTTACTATACTTTAAAACAATTTTTAATTGTTTTCAGAATCATATTTGCTGATTACTTTTTGAGTAACACCTGAACTGCTGAAACCTCCGTCATGGAAAAGGTTTTGCATCGTTACTTTCTTCGTAAGATCAGAGAAAAGCGTTACACAGTAGTTGGCACAATCAAGAGCCGTGGCATTTCCCAGAGGAGACATATCTTCAGCATATCCTAGGAAACCTCCGAAGCCTTTTACACCGCTACCGGCAGTAGTGGGAGTAGGAGATTGAGAAACCGTATTTACACGCACTTTTCTTTCTCCCCAATAACCTCCGAAAGTTCTTGCAATGCTTTCAAGATAAGCTTTGTTGTCAGACATATCATTATAATCAGGGAACGTTCTTTGAGCAGCAATATAGCTTAAAGCAAGAATGCTTCCCCATTCATTCATACAGTCTTTTTCCCACGCCACACGCATTACTTTATGGAAAGAAACGGCAGAAATATCCCATCCTTTTTCTAACCAGTCGTAGTTCATTTCTGTATAATGTTTTCCTTTTCTTACATTGATAGACATTCCGATAGAATGAAGAATGAAATCGATTTTACCAAATTTTGCAACAGCGGCATCAAAAAGTTTTTCAAGATCTTCTAAAGAAGTTGCATCTGCACCGATTACTTCAGAACCCGTTTTTTCTGCTAATCCGTTTAGTTCTCCCATTCGCAAAGCAATTGGAGCATTAGACAAGATAAATTCAGCGCCTTCTTCGTGACATCTTTCTGCAACTTTCCAAGCGATCGATTGTTCATTAAGGGCTCCAAATATAATTCCCTTTTTGCCTTTAAGTAAACCGTATGACATATTTTTTAATGTTTATTAATGTACAAATGTAGCAATATTTGTGTTTATTACATAATAAAAAACGGAGCCTTCTATAAAAAGACCCCGTTTTTCTTGAAAATATTTATATGACTGAAATTTAATTTGTTTTTTTGTTCCATTCTGCCTTCACATCTTCTGCTGCATCTTTGGTTTTTTCCCATGCATCATTTGCTTTATCTTTTACATTTTCCCATGCGTCTGATACATTATTCTTTGCTCTGTCCAGCCAGTCTTCATGTCTTGCTTCTTCATCATTTGCTCTTTTTTCATTGATATAATCTTTAGCTCTGTCAGCAAGTTCTTCAACTTTCCACTTTGTTTTATCGGCTGCATTTTTTAAAGAGTTTTCAGTATGATCTACTGCATTTTCTGCTTTGTTGTATTCTGAATTATTCATAATAAAAATATTTTAGTGATGATAATAATTTAACAATAACTATTCCTAAACCCATACTGCACTGTTAAAGTTTTCATAAAAAATAATCTGATTTTTAGCTAATTTTTTTTATTCAGTTAATTTTTATTTGTTAGCAATTATTATATTTGTGAATCAGACCAAAATAAACACGAAAGATGAAAAAACAAACCAAACTTTTGATAATATTAACAAGTATATTGTTTTTATTTTCAAATTTAAATAAGGCTCAGGTTGGAATAGGCACTCCAAATCCGGTATCTTCTGCAATGCTGGATATTACTGCCGGAAACAAAGGCCTTCTCATACCAAGGATAGCATTGACTTCCACAACAGATGTTGCTACAATTCCATCACCTGCCAATGGTTTATTAATATGGAATAACGGGTTGGGCGGTGTTTCTGCAACAGGATTTTATTTCTGGAACAACTCCCAATGGAATCAAATGGCTACAGTTACTACAGCACCTCCCAGTTCTGGCAGCTGGAGTACTTCAGGAAATAACGCAGGAACTTATAGTGGTGCTAATACCAATTTATCACTCGGAACCTCTACTAATGATGATCTTATTTTTAAAGTAAATACAGCGATTGCCGGAAGATTGGGAGCTAATAATTCCATAGGTTTCGGAAGTTCGTCAAATGCATCGCAAAATGCTATTGCTATTGGTAATAATTCTAATGCGGCTTATCAGGCAACTGCTATAGGATATACAGCGAAAGCAGATAATAATGAAGCTACAGCTATAGGCAAAAATACAACTGCTAGCGGCTACCAGTCTCTTGCGATAGGGTATGGAGCACAAACAGCTTCCAACGGCGAAACTGCTGTTGGTTTTCAGTCTAAAACTTCAGGACAGAATTCCACTGCTTTAGGTTCAGGAGCAACAGCTCAGGGTCAGAACTCTAGTGCAATAGGCTATAATGCATCAACCTTTCAATATAATGCAATTGTTATAGGAGATAACAATGCTAATGTTGGTATTGGTACCAGCACACCCAACACTACTGCAAAATTGGATGTTAATGGACAGTATAAGCTGGGGAATTTAGGAACGGTACAAAAAAATCAGATCAGTTTTGAAGTCTGGCCAGGTGTTTCAATCAACAATCTCCCGGCAGGCAAAACGACAACTTTGAATATTACCATTCCAACAGGGTTTATTCCTTCCACGACAAAAGCTACAATTAATGTTACACCTGCGAATGACTTTGCAGGAAATTCTACCTTTTCAATATCAAATCCGAGATTAACGTCGACTTCCAATATCACTATTAATCTGACAAATATAGCCGGTAACGCAGAGAGTTTAAATTCCGCGCATTTTTATGTAACAATTAATGAATTTTAGGAGGATTTGTTAATAATAATTGTTTTTGTTTTTTTGTTAATGGAAAAAGGATTTCAAATTGAAATCCTTTTTCGTTATTATCTTCTTTTAAATATAAAGTCTACTTAATGATTCTCTCTAAAACCCATTCAATCAATTTCTTTTCAGAAGCATGATGGTCGGCAGAGAATTCTCCGCGTCTTCTGTTAGCAATCACATTGTTTACGGTGATGGCTTTATGACCTAAAAGTTTAGAAAAAGCATAAATAGCGGAAGTTTCCATTTCAAAATTGGTAATACCAAGATCGTTTAAGGTTTCCAGGAATTGATCATCTAAGGATTTTAAACGCAATTGTCTTCCCTGTGGAGCATAAAATCCCGGGAATGTCGCCGTATTTCCGTGATACCTGGCATCCTTATATAGGTTTCCCAGTTCTTCAGACCATTCTGAGAAATAAAGCATCGGTTTAATTGTAGAATATGGAAACTTTTCCAGAAAGTTTTTTGAAAACTCGTTCTCAAATTTATAATCCTGATAAAAATGCATCAGTCCGTCAAGACCTACCACGTTTTGCGTTACAAGCATATTGTCAACCTGCACATCCGGATTTACACTTCCGCAGGTTCCCATTCTGAACAGTTGCAGACTTGAATGTTCAGTTTTGAATTCTTTATTTTTAAGATCAATATTCACCAGAGCATCAAGCTCGTTCATGACAATATCAATGTTTTCCGTACCGATGCCGGTAGACATTACTGTGATTCTTTCCCCACGAAGCGTTCCTGTGTGAGTATAAAATTCTCTTTTGTTTTTACGGATTTCAACCGTGTCAAAATATTTTGAAACCTTCGCAACGCGGTCCGGATCTCCTACAAGAATGATCTTTTCAGCAATATCTTCAGGTAGAAGATTAAGGTGATAAACACTTCCGTCTTCGTTCAGAACAAGTTCTGAAGCAGCAAGTTTATTAAGCATATTATGTTTTTATTTGAATTAAAAATTTGAATAAATCCTCCCCAAATATCCCCCTCCATTTAAAAAGATCGTATAGAAACGGATCATTTAATCATGAATGTGATTTTGGGGTTTAAAATTAATAAAAATTCCTTTACTTGAAACGTAAACATTATTTAATTCAAATTTAAAATTGTGGTAACCTACGAATGTTTCCCTATCCATAGTTTTGCGCAAAAAATGAAATGAAGTTTTATCCGTTAGCTGTTATTTTTATCTTGCTGGGCATTGCCGTAATGTCTTTTAATCCTGTGCAGAAAGGTGTTGAAATCGAAAATTCCACAATCACAAAGGGCTTAACGGATTTTAAAACAAAACTTGATCATTTAAAATCAGATGCTTATCGATTTTCTGAAAATAAAATATCCCTTGAAGATCTTCGCAAAACATTAAAAGAGACAAGAAACGCTTTCAAGGAAATAGAATTCTATGTTGCCTACCATTATCCCGAATTCACTAAAACACATCTCAATGCGGCTCCTTTATTTCATATTGAAGCGGCGGGTACAACTTCCTACACACTTCCTCCGGAAGGTCTCCAGGTTTTGGATGAACTGATATTTTCCGACGAAGCAGAAGAAAATAAAGAAGAAATTAAAACAATCACTGACTTTCTGTTTAACAGCTATGCAAGCTTTTATTTAAGTTCAATAAAAAATGGATTAAGCCAGGGAAACAATAAGACTTTGCCTTTAAGAATCGAACTGATCCGGATATACAGTTTAGGTGTCACCGGTTTTGATACGCCCGGCTCCCTTAATATTTCCGAAGAGGCCAGCCACGCTTTTTCAGGAATGAAAAAATATATTAATGATGATTCCTATTTTAAAAATTATAATACTGAAAAGGCCGATCAGTTATTGAGTTCAGGAATACAATATCTTTCAGTCCATACCGATTTTGAAACATTCGACCGGATAGAATTTTACAAAAAATATATCCAGCCTTTGTACAAAGAACTCGGAAGCTGGGATGGAAGAAGCGACGATCTCAAAGAATTTTCCGGATGGAATGCAGGAAGCACAGAATTTTTCAGCAGTGATTTCCTTGATCCTTACTTTTATAAGTTGCTGAAAAAAGAAGAAGACAACGAAGCCTTAAGACAACTGGGAAAAAAGATTTTCTATGATCAGGCCATCAGTGACAATGGAAAAATGAGCTGTGCCACGTGCCATCTTCCAGAAAATGCTTTCACAGATCTTAAAGCAAAATCCCAAAGCAATGTCGATGGAAAGACCGTATTGAGAAATTCGCCAACACTATATAATGCCGTTTTTGCCAAAAGATTCTTTTATGACCTAAGAGCTTTTTACCTCGAACAACAGGCCGAACATGTCATCTATAATAAAGATGAATTCAATACCAGCTACGAAAATATCATTAAAAAATTAAAATCTAAACCGGAATATAAGAAAGCCTTTACAACCGCTTTCGGAAAAAGTGACATTAGCCGCGAGCATTTTTCTAAAGCATTAAGTTCATATGTTGCTTCATTATATTCTTACGAAAGTGGTTTTGATAAGTTCATGAGAAATGAAAAAGAAATCTCTCAAGATGCGCAAAAAGGGTTCAATTTGTTTATGGGAAAAGCCAACTGCGCTACGTGCCACTTTGCACCCAACTTCTCTGGGTTGGTTCCACCATTCTTTAATGAAAATGAATCTGAAGTGCTTGGCGTAACCGCAAAACCTATTAATCAAAAACCACTTGAGCTCGATGCTGACAAAGGAAGAATAAACAGTCCGGTAAGAAAAGAAAACTCATGGATTTATGAAAACTCTTTCAAGACGGTTACCGTAAGAAATATTGCCCTCACAAAACCGTATTTCCATAATGGAGCTTTCAATACGTTGGAAGAAGTATTGGATTTTTACAACGAAGGTGGGGGAGAAGGCCTGGGTTTAAAAATGAAAAATCAAACCCTCGATTCCGAAAAGCTGAATCTTTCAAAGACTGAAATTAAACAAATCATCGCATTTCTAAATTCACTTACCGACATTAGTAAAACGAAGGTTAATTAATGATACATACCTCTAAGATTACATAGTAGTGTATCCAGTTATTTTCGTCACTTCGAGTAGATTTTGAAAAAATCGTATCGAGAAATTGGACTGCCTATCGGTAGCACCCATAAGTTCTCGATACATTTTTCTCCGCTTCACCCCAAAAAACACTCGAACAGACGGACGCACATTCATCTCCATTTTAGCTAGATATAAAGAACATTTACCTATTGCAAACCGATTTTAATCATATTTAAAACGCCATTTACTTGCTGCAAAGCCATATTCACCTTGAATAATCGCCATTAATCTACTGCAAATCGATTTTAATCATATGTAAAACGCCATTAACCTGTTGCAAACAGCTATTTACCTTGCGTAATTGCCATTAATCTACTGCAAAACGTTATTTACCTGGTGCAAATCAACTTTAACCATGTGAAGTAGACAATAATCCTGGTAAAGTAATGCCATTATCCATATGCAGTAAGGAATAATTGATGAAAAAGAGCCATCATCCACATGAAGTAAGGAGAAATCCAAGTGAGATACGACATTAGCCATGTGAAGAAAGCAAAATTCATAAAAAACAACCATCAACAACGTGCAGTGTAGGATTTGCTCCGTCGGAGCAATATCTGTGTAGATCAATATCAGCATCTTGTACCGGAACTCCAGAGGAGTTCTATCTTATCATAGCACACCTACGGCGTGCTTGCGATATGCCAATGTTTTTCTACTACACAGATATTGCTCCTCCTGGAGCATAAAAATTTACTTTTTTAATTTCAGCCGTAGAAAAAGAGGTTGCCCAAACATTTTAAATGGACTTTTTTTATGTGTTCTCTTATTGTCTTTGCCATCAATCTAAAATCCAATGTGACTCATTTGTTTAAAACCATAAAATCAGGAACATCATTAACACAAACTTAACCCCATTAACATTAAGTTTTCCATTAATTAATATTTGTACAGGTTTATTTAAACTCCTATTAATAGGGGATTCACAGTAAAAAAATAGCTTTGTCGTGTTTAATAAATCGAAATTTAAAATGAAAAGAAAACTACTAACAGTTGCAGCTCTTGCAATGGTCACGGGTTCATTATTGAATGCACAGACCTTTATCTTCAACAAGAATTCTTCCTGGAGATACAATGACACCAACACCGCATTGGCTTCACAATGGAAAAATGCCAATTATGATGTATCTGCATGGTCACAGGGTAACGGCCCGTTGGGGTATGGTGATCCTGTAACAACAACGACAGCTGACGGGCTTATAACAGCTTATTTTGCTAAAGATTTTACCGTAAATCTTAATGATCTGTCATCAAATATGGAATTGGGAGTAATGAGAGACGATGGTATTATTGTTTATCTTAACGGTGAAGAAGTCGTAAGAGACAATATGCCGTCAGGAGCAGTCGATTTCACTACCTGGTCAAGTACGACCATCAGCGGCTCTGCAGAAAATGTTTATAATGTTTTTACAATTCCTAAATCTAAATTTGTAAACGGAAATAACAGAATCTCTATAGAGCTTCACAACAGAGGTGCTGAAAGTTCGGATCTGAGAATAGATGCCTATCTTAAGACTACAACTACAGTGAATCCTGTTTCTTGTAATGCTACTCATATTAGTTGCTTTACCTCTATCGTACCAACAGCACAAACCGGAAAACTGATCATCCCTACTGAACATAAATATCAGTTGATCCTTAAAGAAGGAGACAACTATACCGAAGGAGGAGGATTAGTAGGCGGACAGAATGACTTCACAGCATACGTTGCGAAAAACGCAAGCAGTACCAACGGTTATCTTTCCGTAAACCATGAAACCAATCCTGGTGGTGTTACGATGGCTGAGATCAACTACAATGCGACGACTAAACTTTGGGAGCTGACACGATCCAGAGCAGTAAGCTTTTCAGCGCCAAGCCTTGTGCAAACGATCAGAAACTGTTCGGGAGGTATTACCCCTTGGGGAACCATCGTTACGGCAGAAGAGCAGACCACTTCCAATGACGTGAATGCAGATGGAATGAAGGACTACGGATGGCTGGTAGAAATCGATCCTGCAACGGCTCAGGTTATTTCTCAGAATACAGACGGTTCTAAAGGAAAACTTTGGCAGATGGGTATCATGAATCACGAAAATGTTGTAATCAACAACGCCGGAACCATAGCCTATTACGGTGAAGATGGCGGAACGCACATGGTATACAAATATGTAATGGATACGCCGAACAATCTTTCTTCAGGAAATCTTTATGTATTAAAACTGGATCAGGGATTAAGCGGTGGAGATCCTGTGGCAACAACGGCAACATGGGTTCAGGTTCCTAATAAAATGAAAGCAGATCAGAATAATACGGCTTCTCTTGCATTATCATTAGGAGGAACTTCTTTCAACGGCGTTGAAGATGTGGATATCAGTCCGATTGATGGTAAAATATATTTTACAGCTAAAGGATTGAATAAAGTTTACAGATTAAAAGACGACGGAATGACCGCTTCGCAAGTGGAAACTTTCGTAGGAGGTCTTACAACAAATTACTCTTTCGATACTGCAGAGGGAACAAAAACGGAAGCATGGGGAGACGGAAACGACAACCTTACTTTTGATGAGCTTGGAAATCTTTGGGTGTTGCAGGATGGAGGTAAAAATTACATCTGGGTAATTGCTCCGGATCATACGCAGGCTAATCCTAAAGTGAGATTATTTGCTTCCATGCCGGCAGGTTCGGAACCGACAGGCCTTACCTTTACACCGGATCATAAATTCGGATTCTTCTCTGTGCAACATCCCGATGCTACCATTTCTACCGATATTGATGCTACAGGAAACACCATTGATTACAGAGGAAAATCTGCAACGGTAGTAATCGCTCTGAAAAACAATTTAGGAACTGCCGGAACATTGGGAACTATCGATACCCATGCTGAGAATACAGTAACTGTTGCGCCAAATCCTACCTCAGGAATCGTGAAAATCAATTCTCCGAAAGGATTAAAGAATATTGCAGTAACGGCCTACAGCATTGACGGTAAAATCGTTTTCACTCAGAAATATTCAGGGTTGAACAAAATGTTAGATCTGGATTTTACAAAACAGCTTGAAACTTCCAGAGTATTGATTTTAAACATCGAAGCAGAAGGAGGATTCCAACAGACCGTAAAACTGTTGAAAAAATAAATTATTAATATTTATACAGCTGCCGGTAATATTATGTTGCCGGTAGCTTTTTCTATTCTATGAAAAAGTTATTTTTTTCTATTTCGTTACTTATCCTTTCACTGGTAAAAGCGCAGATTGATCCAGTGAAATATCCTACTTACACCAATATTGATGATGCATTGAAAAGCGGGAAAACCATATACAGCATGAGTTTCCGTGGGAAAACGATGTTTAATCTTCCTTCCGAAATTCAGAAGCTGGATTCTATTTTCTTTTTAAATGTAATGGAAAATAAGTTTGAGAAAATGGATGAGTCTATTTTTAAGCTGAAAGAATTATCGATATTAAATCTGAATGAAAACAGCATCAAATACATTCCCGATGAGATTGCAGAACTTCAGAAACTGGAGAGTTTTTCGATTAATCTGAATAGTCTGACAAGCATTAACCCTAATCTTTCAAAACTCCGGAAATTAAAAGTCATTCATCTGGATGCTAATAATCTGAATATTTTTCCGGAGGCATTATTACAAATACCGAGTCTGGAAGAAATTAATCTACAGGGAAACCAGATCAGTTTTATTGCGAAAGATCTTGATGAAATTAAAAATTTAAGATCATTAAATCTTGCGGCCAACCAGCTAAACGATCTGGGCGAACTGGAATTTCCGAAACAGTTAAAATACCTGGAATTACAGCAGAATTCCATCAGAAAACTTCCTGACGGATTATTCAGATTAAAAAATCTTGAGTTTTTAAATGTCAGTCAGAACAATATTCAGGAAATTTCTCCCAAAATAAAAAGACTGAAGAACGTTGTCAGCATGAATCTGGCAAACAATAATCTGAAAGATCTCCCCAATGAATTTTCAAAGCTGAAAAATCTTAAAACATTGATATTAACTGGAAATCCGATGGAAAAAGCAACCATTGAAAGATTGAAAAAAATAATGCCGGAGACGCAGATTTATTTTTGAAAAATATTGGAATATATTTTTAACGCAGGGAGCGCAAGGATTTAAGTTGAAATGATTGCGTACATTTCGATCGCGAAGGCACTTCGTTCAGCAAATGATAGCAGAATACTTAAAATCAAGTGAAACTAGAGACTTCAACGTAATCAAATACGGATACTCTTAAAATTTAAACCGCAAAAACTTCTTTTCTATTATCATTTGCTGAACGAAGTGCCCTTGCAAACGCAATAAATACTCAGAGTTAAATAAATCTTTGCGATCCTTGCGTTTGAAACAAAATTATCTACTAAAGCAAACCTATCCACCAACTCTTTTGGTTTTATACCCCATTTCTTTAAGGATATTCATTATTTTATCACGATTATCCCCCTGAATAATGATCGTCCCATCCTTTTCTGAACCACCGATTCCTAAGGTGGTTTTTATTTTTTTCGATATTTTCTTAAGTTCCTCTTCACTTCCTTCCCAGCCTTCAACAATGGTCACGGGCTTACCATTTCTGCCTTTCTTCTCAAATTTGCACACCAGAGGTTCTTTCTGCTTAAATTCTTCTTCAGGCATTTCAAAATCCTGCTCCTCATGTTCAGGAAAAAGGTTTTTTAGTTGATCTCTTAAATCCATATCGCAAAATTATAAATATTTATCTAAACTTTCTCTCTATAAAGTTCTGCGGAAATTGATTTTAAACAAATTTTAAGCCCTTCAATTCTTCAATTCATTTCAAAATAGATAAATTTGTAATACAAAAGTTTATACAAAATGTCAAAAAAAGCAATATTGGCCATCCTTGACGGATGGGGATTGGGAATGAATCCGGACGTTTCAGCCATTGACAAAGCAAACACTCCATTTATAGATAACTGTCTTAAAAATTTTCCACATACTACGCTTGAAGCGAGTGGACTTGCCGTAGGATTGCCTGCAGGGCAAATGGGAAATTCTGAAGTAGGACACATGAACCTCGGTGCAGGAAGGGTAGTCTACCAGAATCTTGTAAAGCTGAATATGGCTGTTGAAAATGGTTCATTAGGTCAACAGAAAGTCATTCAGGATGCATTTGAATATGCTAAAAGAGAAAACAAAAAACTTCACTTCATAGGGCTTGTTTCTGATGGTGGAGTTCACTCTCACATCAATCACCTGAAAGGTCTTTTAACCGCTGCCCATGAATTTGGATTACACGAAAACGTTTTTGTTCATGCTTTCACTGATGGCCGTGACTGTGACCCGCATTCCGGAAAAGGATTTATTGAAGATCTTCAGCAGCATATGGAAAAAACAGTGGGTAAACTGGCTTCCGTAGTGGGAAGATATTACGCCATGGACAGGGATAAGCGATGGGAGCGTGTGAAAATTGCTTATGATGCCATGGTAGAAGGCGTAGGAGCTCAGACGACCAATGCTTTACTGGAAATTCAGAAGTCGTATGACGAAAATATCACTGATGAGTTTATGAAACCGATCATTATGATCGATTCTACAGCCATCGGAAATGTTGTTCCCGTAGCTAAAATCACTGATCATGATGTGGTAATCTGCTTCAATTTCCGTACAGATAGAGGTCGTGAAATCACAGAGGTCCTCACACAACATGACCACCCGGAATATTTCATGAGAAAGCTGCCATTGTATTATGTGACACTGACGAATTATGATAAAACCTTCCAGAATGTACACGTAGTTTTTGATGAAGAGGTTCTGCATGAAACCATGGGGGAAATTTTAGAAAGAAATCAAAAAACACAGATCAGAATTGCAGAAACAGAGAAATATCCTCACGTAACTTTCTTCTTTTCGGGAGGAAGAGAAGAACCTTTCAACGGGGAAAAAAGATTACTTTGCCCGAGTCCGAAAGATGTTCCTACATACGACCTTAAACCTGAAATGTCTGCCTACGATATTACCAATGCCATCGTTCCGGAACTTGAAAACGAAACAGCAGATTTTGTATGTTTAAATTTTGCAAATACTGATATGGTAGGCCATACAGGTGTTTTTGAAGCGGCAGTAAAAGCGGCAGAAACGGTAGACAAGTGTATTGAAAAAGTAGCGACAACCGCTTATGAGCATGGGTATGCCGTTTTCATTCTGGCCGACCACGGAAATTCTGATGTCATGATCAATCCGGATGGTACGCCGAATACCCAGCATTCCACGAATCTTGTTCCTTTTATTGTAATGGATAAAGATCATACCTGGAATCTGAAACCAGGCAAACTGGGTGATGTAGCACCAACCATTTTAAAGGTCATGGGAATTGAAATTCCTGAAATTATGACCGGAGATATATTAGTGAGCTAATAAGAGAATATTAAATATTAATTGCCGTTATATAATTATGACGGCAATTTTTTATGACTAATATCAGAAGAATTAACAGAATATTATGTTTTAAATAATAAATAAAACTCTAAATTTGCAAATTAAACCTAAATTTAAAAAATGTATCAAAAGCTTGTAAGGAAAGAAGTAATGGGAATTTTGGAAAAGGAAGTGGGCTCTTTTCTGGATAAATTTTTAACGCCAATCGAAAAGATCTGGCAGCCTTCCGATTATCTTCCAGATCCTTCAAGCACTGAATTCAAATATGATCTGGAAGAGATCCAGACATTTGCACGGGAAATGCCTTACGATCTTTTTGTAACCTTGATCGGAGACTGTATTACGGAAGAAGCATTACCTTCTTACGAATCATGGCTGATGGGCGTAGATGGTGTTGACCAGGAGCAGAGAGAAGTCGGCTGGGCACATTGGGTAAGAGCATGGACCGCTGAAGAAAACCGACACGGAGATCTTCTGAGCAAGTATCTTTATCTTTGCGGAAGAGTGAATATGAGAGAAGTTGAGGTAACGACTCAATATCTTATCAACGATGGTTTCGACTTAGGAACAAGTATGGATCCGTACAGAAATTTCGTGTATACAAGTTTTCAGGAAACCGCTACCAATATTTCCCACCGAAGAGTAGGAACTCTTGCAAAACAATCCGGTAACGGGAAACTGGCTAAAATGTGTGGTGTAATAGCAGCAGATGAAGCCAGACATGCAAAAGCCTACAAGCATTTTGTAGCCAAAATTCTTGAGATCGATCCTTCTGAAATGATCCTTGCCTTTGAAGATATGATGCGTAAGAAAATTGTAATGCCTGCTCACATGATGAGGCAGTCAGGGCAGAAAGCAGGAGAATTATGGGGACATTTTTCAGATGCTGCACAAAGATGCATGGTGTATACAGGACAGGATTATATCAATATTCTGAAAGATCTTTTGGATGAGTGGAAAATTGAACACGTAAAAGGTCTTAATGAAAAAGCGGAAAAAGCTCAGGAATATCTGATGAAACTTCCTTCAAGACTTCAGAAAATTACGGACAGGATTTCAACGCCTGACCTTCAGTTCCAGTTCAGCTGGGTAAAAAGTTAATTTCAACCTTAAATTATAAAAGTTAAGAGTGCCGAATTATTTCTGGCACTCTTTTTATTTGTATCTTTGCATTTTTAAAACAAATTCACAGAATGAATAATAAAAAAATTGCTGTTGACTTCGACGGGACTATTGTTGATGATACTTATCCGGCGATTGGCAAACCAAAAATTTTTGCTTTTGAAACATTAAAAAAACTTCAGGCTGAAGGATACAGACTGATACTTTGGACATACCGTCATGGGAAAACACTGGACGAAGCTGTAGAATTTTGCAAAAAGCACGGTGTTGAATTTTATGCCGTGAATTCCAGTTTTGAAGGTGAAATTTTTGATTCTGAAAATCAATCAAGAAAAATTGATGCTGATTGGTTTATCGATGACAGGAATCTGGGAGGTTTTCCAGGTTGGGGTGAAATCTATAACATTATTCAGGAAAGAATAGAATTCCGTGTGGAAGGAAAAGAGGTTTTGGCATATTCAAAACTTAAAAAAGAAAAGAAAAAAGGATTGTTCTGGTAGAATATCCGATGTAACAATTTACCAATATAACAATCTACCAATCAGAATATACAGGACATTGTTACACTGATATACTGTTATATTGTTACATTTTATAATTAAAAAATGATTCAATTAAAAACAATAGACGAATTACGTCTTATGAAGCAAAGTGCTCAGTTAGTTTCCAAAACATTAGGAATGTTGGCGAAAGAAATCAAACCGGGAATTACCACTTTGTATTTAGATAAACTGGCACATGATTTCATTAAAGATCATGGTGCAGAGCCTGCATTTTTGGGATATGGAGGATTTCCGTATTCATTGTGTATTTCACCAAATGAGCAGGTTGTTCATGGTTTTCCAAGTAAAGAGGAAATTAAAGAAGGAGATGTTTTATCCGTGGATTGCGGTGCCGTTTTAAATGGTTTTGTAGGAGATCATGCTTATACTTTTGAAATCGGTGAAGTAAAACCGGAAGCCAAAAAACTTCTAAAAGTAGCTAAAGAATCACTTTATAAAGGTATTGAGCAATGCATCAGAGGAAAAAGAATCGGCGATATTTCTCATGCCATCCAGGCTCACTGTGAAAAAGAAGGCTATGGGGTAGTAAGAGAACTTGTAGGACATGGAGTGGGAAGACAAATGCATGAAGATCCGCAGGTTCCTAATTATGGAAGACAGGGAAGCGGAAAGGTGATTAAAGACGGACTGACAATCGCTATTGAGCCGATGATCAATCTGGGTACCGAAAAAGTAAAATTCCATAATGATGGCTGGACGGTTACAACTCTTGATAATCAGCCTTCAGCACATTTTGAACATGATGTGGCGGTAATTAACGGAAAACCAGTATTGCTTTCGACCTTCCAGTATATTTATGATGCATTAGGTATTGAAAGTGATGAAGAGAAAGCTTTTCAATTGGATTTTTAATGAAAAAGGTTGCTAAACTTTTATTAAATAAAATTCCACGTCCTATGCTGATTAAAATAAGCATTTGGGCGAGACCTCTGATTTATCAGCTTTTTAAAGGTGACCGTTTTGTTGATCCTATCGATGGAAGATCATACAGAAAATTTCTTCCTTACGGCTACGGAAAGCAAAGAGAAAATGCTTTGTCGCCGGGTACTTTAAGCCTGGAAAGACACCGTCAGATGTGGTTGTATCTCCAAAATGAAACCGAATTTTTCATTAAAAATTATAAAGTTCTTCATATCGCTCCCGAGCAGGAATTTCTTCGGAAATTCAAGAGAATGCGAAATCTCAATTACATTTCTGCTGACTTATTTTCTCCTATTGTTGATGTGAAAGCAGACATTCTGGATCTTCCTTTCGAAAATGAAAGTTTTGACATTATTTTCTGTAATCATGTTTTGGAACATATTGAAGATGATGCAAAGGCCATGAGTGAGTTATATAGGGTATTACGGCCCGGCGGATGGGGCATTCTGCAGGTTCCTATGAAGAATTCTCTTGAAAAAACGTATGAGGATTTTACAATAAAAGATCCAAAGGAACGTCAGAAGCATTTCGGTCAATATGATCATGTCCGATGGTATGGGATGGATTACTTTGACAGGCTGCGGAAAGCCGGTTTTGAAACGGAAATCAACTTCTATTCACAACAGTTTTCTGATGACGAAATAATAAAATACGGCCTGAGAAAAAATGAAATTCTGCCTTTGGTTTATAAAAAATAAAAAACGTCTCCGATTATGGAGACGTTTTTTTATTCTTTGATAAATTTCTGAGGCTTTCTTCCTTGCACAATCAAAAAATATTGACCTTTAACAATACTACCTGTATCAATACTAGTTTCCTTTCCTGAAGTTTTTCCTTCAAAAATCACATGCCCCGCGACATCTATGATTTGAAAAGAAAGTCCTTTTTCTAAATTTTTCATTATAAGTTTTTCCTTAACAGGATTTTGTGAAATCAAAAAAGAATCTTTTCCGGAAACTTCCTTGTTCTCTAAGAAAAAGCTGTTGTAATAAATTTTATCACCGTTTGCACTGTCTGTAATAATAAGTGTTTTACCAGAACCATTTGGAATAACCTGATAATTAAACACATGACCAATAGGCTTTCCATAAAAGTCACAATTCTTCTGGTCATAGGTCTGTACAGCGGCCATATTATTTCCCCAATAATCTAACAGTGTACATCCTCCGGAACTTGTTTTCGAAAATGAGTCTGCTGCTGTAGAAAATGTAATAGGCACAACACTTGAATTAAAATATTTAGAATTGAAAACGTAATTATCACTTACAAACATGAATTCAGACGGCTGAAGTGATTGATCCATAATTGGAGTTGTAGTTGCTTGGGTTCCTATTGAGATCTGTGAAATATACCAATTGGTATTCAGTAATTGGGAGGTATTCTGTGCAGCTATTAAAACGCCCGACAGTAGAAATAGTAAAGCTTTTTTCATAGTTATTAATTTTGTTACTAAGATACTAAAATTAATTTCTTCAAATTTAAACTCAATGTGAAGAAACTGCTTTCAACCCGATAACGGAGCCAATCAGCGTTATAATAAAAAATATTCTCCAAAAGCTCACCGGATCTTTAAAAAAGAAAATTCCCATTAAAGCAGTTCCTACAGCGCCGATACCTGTCCAGACCGCATACGCAGTACCGATGGGCAATGTCTGTGTCGCCTTAATAAGCAAAAGCATACTGATTGTAAGGGAAATGAGAAAGCCGGCAAACCAAAGATACATGGTCGTTCCGGAAGTTTCTTTCACTTTTCCTAAACATGATGCAAAGGCTACTTCAAACAGTCCGGCAATAATTAAGATAATCCAATTCATTTTTTTATTTTCTGATGCAAAGTTCAGAATTTAAAAACAATTCAGTCAACACAGAATGAAAAATATTAAATTAAATATAAATTTTCCGGTTGATAATTTTCAGAAAATCTTCTTTTTCAAGTTTTTTAATGGTACGGATTACTGTTTCTACCCGTAAAGCTGTTATGGATGCGATCTGTTGTCTTGTAAGCGGTACTTCAAAAGAAAATTTGGAGCCGTCATCACTGAAACTTTTCTGATAGTTAAGAGCACCTTTTATCCGCACATCAGGACGTAGGGAAGCATTGTTTTCGAGCATAATATACTTCTGATAAAGACGTTCTGACAAGAATTTGTTGATATCCCTGGAAGTCTGCTGATTTTCATCAAGAAGCCGCACAAAATCTGATTTGGGTAATTTTAATACGGTTGTTTCCTCAAATGCAATAGCATTGACAGGATATTTTTCATCTATAAATAATAAAAGTTCACATACGCTCAATCCTTTACCCAAAATAGCGAGAATAAGTTCTTTGCCTTCATCATTATAATGATTAAGTTTTATTCTGCCTTTTATTATCTGATAGTAATATTTTGGGGTACTATTTTCTTCAAAAATGATGTACGAGGGTTTGAAATCTTCTATTTCTGCACCGTAAGAAAGTAAAAGTTCTTCTTCAATTAACATAAAAATGTAGTGATTTTGTTATACAGTACATAAAACACATACTATAATGTAAAAACAATCATCTGAATTATGGGTTCATTATGATTTAGATCATAAAGATAGGCAATAAAACCTTATGTTTAACAAATTACTTGTGATCCTTGTGATAAAGTTATTATCAATTATTCGGTAAGTTTAGAGATCTTCAAAATACTTAATGCTTTTAAATAAAAAGCCAGAGTGATGCTAAACAACAATTTAGAAGTTAAAATATTGGCTTAAAGTATTTTTTAGATATGAAACAATAAACCTCTGAAAATACAGAGGTTTAAAAATTGAAAGTATATATTTAAGTGAAAAAGTGTTGTCAATCTTTATTCAAACACTGTGCCGTGAATTATAATCTTGAAAGAAAAATATGTGGTATCTTTTTAATTTTTGTTAATATTATTTCTAAAAGATTGATTTAGTGGAATAAATATTGCTGCGTGTTTAGAAATTTTTTTTAGCCTTAAAAATATAATCATATTAATGTGGTATGTGTATTTATAATCGTGAAAACATTACTGTTTTTCGGAATATTGTGAGTATTTTTGAGGTTAAACTAAATATAATTAATTATTGATTTTTAAATTTCTATGATCTTAATTGTTGATGATAACCAGAGCAACCTTTATTCCCTGAAAAAACTGCTGGAATCAAAAGATTTTCAGGTAGATACAGCCGATTCTGGAGAGGAAGCATTGGGAAAAGCACTGAAAAATGATTATGCTTTAATTATTTTAGATGTACAGATGCCTGACATGGACGGCTTTGAGGTTGCAGAAACACTCGCAGGTTACAGCAAAACAAAAGAAGTACCCATTATATTTTTGTCCGCCGTAAATACGGAAAAGAAATTTATTACCCGTGGATATGCATCAGGAGGGAAGGATTATGTAACAAAACCCGTAGATCCTGAAATTCTTTTGCTGAAAGTAAAAACATTTTACAACCTTCAGGAGCATAATCTCGCGATGAAGAAAACGCAGCAGAGCTTGGAACTGGAAGTAAAAGGAAGAAGAGAATCTCAGGTGACTATGAAGTCTCAGATTGATTATTTTCATCTGATGCTGGAATCTCTGCCGCAAATTGCTTTCACCCTTACGGAAAAAGGTACTGTAGATTTTGTGAATTGCAAATGGTATCAATACTCTAAATCGGCAAAAGAATTTCCGGAAACTCATCCTGATGACTTTAATATCAGAGAAGAATTTGAGCGATGCAGAAAAAAAGGGACCGCCCTGGAGCTGGAAATCAGAATCAAAAATATTGAATCCGGAAATTACCGATATCATCTTCTTCGTGTCACACCAGTCTATGACGGAGATATAATTAAAAACTGGGTAGGTACTTTTACAGATATTGATGATCAGAAAAAAGTTGAAAAGGAAAAGGATGAATTCCTGAGTATTGCAAGCCATGAATTAAAAACACCTTTAACGAGTATCAAGGCGTACGTTCAGCTTCTGGAAAGGAAATTGAAACTTGATAAAGAAAGTGCCGAAGCAGGTTTTGTTACCAAAGTTCAGGATCAGATCGAAAAACTCAATACATTGATTACCGATTTGCTTGATGTTTCCAAGATCGAAAACGGTAAATTAAAGATCAATAAAAAACCTACCAATCTGGAAAATGTCATCAGCAATGCCATTGATACCATTCTTCAGACCCATGATGAAAACCGTGTTAAAATAAAAAGAGACGGTATTAAGCCCGACATTCTTATTCCACTTGATGAGATTCGTATAGAACAGGTATTAATCAACTTTTTAACAAACGCTATTAAATATTCTCCTAAAAACAATCAGGTTATTGTAACCACTTTTGTAGACGAAGAAGAGCAGGAAGTGAAAGTAAATGTCACTGATTTCGGGATCGGAATTCCTGATTTCAAACAAGAAGCCGTTTTCCGCAAATTTTACCGCGTAGAAGAATCTTCGCTGCAATTCCAGGGCATGGGAATAGGTTTATTCATATGTTCAGAAATCATCAAACAGCATCATGGAAATATTGGTGTCTCCAGTAAAGTAGATGAAGGATCTACGTTTTATTTCACATTACCATTAAATTAATTTCAATGCCGAAAAAAATCATAAGAAATCTTCAGTTTGGAGTAGGACTTTCTTTAGTTATCCTTATTGCGAGCTCAATTGCCTCATATGTAAGTATACAAAAACAGATGGATAACCGGGAGAGCCTTTCAAAAAGCCGCAGAGCAATTACCGCAGTAAAGGATGTATTAGTTGCATTGCTCGATGCCGAAACGGGTAACAGAGGCTATCAGCTTACAGGCAGAGAAAATTTCCTTGAACCATACAACCGAAGCCTGATCGAGTTTCCTAAAGCTATTGAAAGTGCTAAAAATTTAGACATAACTGATAAAAGCCAGCTCAGTCGTCTTCATGATCTTGAAAGAAATGTCAATACCAATATTTCAAATCTGAAACACTTTGTAGACAACAGGAAGAAAGGCATTGCAATGACTCAGGAACAAGTCCTTTCCAGCAAAATCTATATGGACAGATGCCGGAAGATTGTTCAGGAATTCGTACAATATGAAGAAGTTCAGCTTGCATTGAAAAATAAAGATCTGAACAGATCCTCAAATACGACTGTTTTATTCATTCTATTTTCTGCCATTGCCGCGATTGTTGTTACAACATTCTTTTATCTTAAATTAAGAGCAGACCTTATCCGAAGAGATAAGCTTGAAAAAGCACTTCAGAATAAAGATATTGAGATCAGCAGACGCGTAAGCGCTATCCAACAGATTGCCAACAGAGTAGCCAACGGAGATTACAGTCAACGGGCCACCGATAATTCTCAGGATGACCTTGGAGATTTAGCAGAATCATTAAATCACATGACCGAATCCCTGAAAATATCTTTTGATAAAATAAATGCCAGTGACTGGCGCCAGAAAGGATTAGCCTTACTTAATGAATCATTAATGGGCAATAAATCTGTACAGGAAGTTTCAGATAATGCACTTCACCAAATCATCGAATATGGAAAATGCATTAATGGGTCACTTTATATGTATGATGAAGGTTTGCTGAAATTGAAAGCTTTTTTCGGTCTTGAAAATAATATGAAAAAGGTTTTTGAACCGGGAGAAGGGATGGTTGGTCAGACTTTCATCAGTGAGAAAACCCAGGTTTATAACAATCTTCATGAAGATGATTTTGTTGTGACATTTGCAAGCAGCACCATAAAGATTTATGGAATCTTATTGCTTCCTGTCTTTGCCGATGGTAACATCATAGGTGTTCTGGAATTAGGATCTACCCATAATTTTGATGAAAGCAGAATTGACTACTTCATCGAATGTACCAGAAATATTGGTGTTGCACTAAGTGCCGCTAAAAGTCGTGAAAAAGAACAGCAGCTGTTGGAAGAAACCCAGGCACAATCTGAAGAGCTTCAGGTACAGCATTCTGAACTTGAAAACCTGAATACAGAGCTTGAAGCACAGACTCAGAAGTTACAGGCTTCCGAGGAGGAACTGAAAGTGCAGCAGGAAGAGCTGATGCAGGCCAATGCAGAACTGGAAGAACGCTCAAGATTACTGGAAGAAAAGAATCACCTGATCGCCGAACGGAATAATGAGATCCAGAAAAAAGTTGAAGAGCTTGCTTTAAGTACAAAATATAAATCGGAGTTCCTGGCAAATATGTCTCACGAACTGCGCACACCACTGAATTCAATTCTTCTGCTGTCTCGTCTGATGGCTGAAAATCCTGAAGAAAACCTGAACGAAGATCAGATAGAATCAGCAAAAGTTATTCAGAGTTCCGGAAGCAGTTTGCTGACGTTGATTGATGAGATCCTGGATCTTGCGAAGATTGAATCCGGTAAAATGACGCTTGAATATCAGGAAGTCCCAATCGGTGATATTGTGAAAGATCTAAAAAGCTTGTTTAATCCTATCTTCCAGGAAAAAAGGCTTCAGTTTAATGTACAGATTGACAATGATCTAGATAAAACAATTGAAACCGACCGTTTAAGGGTTGATCAGGTTTTAAGAAATTTATTGTCAAACGCATTAAAGTTTACAAGAGAAGGAAGCATTAATCTAAATATTAAAAAAGATCCAAAAAAGAAAGATTTCATCATTTTCTCTGTGAAAGATACAGGAATTGGTATTGCGGAAGACAAGCAGAAAATTATTTTTGAAGCATTCCAACAGGCAGACGGTTCTACGAGAAGAAAATTCGGGGGTACCGGTCTTGGTCTTTCGATCAGCAGAGAAATTGCGAGACTTCTGGGTGGTGAACTTACATTAGAAAGTAAGGTTAATGAAGGAAGTGAGTTCAGCCTGATTATTCCGGTAAAAGCGATTGCTGAATCTGAAATTGAGCATATAGAGACAGATCAGGATATTGTGGAAATCATCCGTGAAGATGTCGTGGAAATAAAAAATATCCTTGATGACGGAGAAGAAGAATATTATAATAATATCACGCTGGAAATCCCTGAAAATGTCGCAGATGACAGAGAAAGTATTAAGGACGGCGATAAAGTAATTCTAATCATCGAAGATGATATTAACTTTGCCAAAGCATTACTGAAATATGCACGCATGCAGAACTATAAAGCAGTAGTAGTTGTGAGAGGAGATTACGGTCTTTCTGCGGCGTTGCAATACCGTCCGCATGCTATTTTACTTGATGTCCAGCTTCCTGTAAAAGATGGTTGGCAGGTAATGGATGATCTTAAATCAAATCCTAAAACCAAGCATATCCCGGTACATATGATGTCCGTATTGCATGTGAAGAAGGAAAGTCTTATGAAAGGTGCTATTGATTTTATCAACAAGCCGGTAGCGCTTGATAAGATGACTGAAGTATTTAGAAAGATTGAAGAAGTACTCAGCAAATCTCCACAAAAAGTTTTAATTGTTGAAGAAAATGCAAAGCATGCCAGCGCACTGTCTTATTTCTTAGGTAATTTCAATATTTCATTATCGGTAGAGAATAACGTGGAAGATAGTGTGAAAGCTCTTACGGCCGATCACGTAGACTGTGTAATTCTGGATATTGGATCTTTAAAAGGAGATGAATATCAAATCATTGAATCAATCAAGAGCTATGATGGCCTGGAAAATCTTCCGATCATCATATTTACGGAACGGAATTTGTCTAAGTCAGAAGAACTAAAAATAAAGCAGTATGCTGATTCCATCGTAGTAAAAACGGCACATTCTTACCAAAGAATTCTGGATGAAGTAGGTTTGTTTTTACATCTTGTTGAGGAAAAAAACAACTCTATTGAAACGGTGCGAAGTAAAACTTTAGGGTCTTTAACGGAAGTATTGAGTGGCAAGAAAATACTCATCACCGACGATGATGTACGGAATATATTCTCTCTGACAAAAGCATTGGAGAAATATAAGGTGGAAGTGGTGGTTGCCATGGACGGAAAACACGCCTTACAGCAGATAAAAGAACATCCTGATGTAGATGTTATCTTGATGGATATGATGATGCCAGAAATGGACGGCTACGAAACGATAAAGCAGATCAGAAAAATGCCAATGTTTACGAGATTACCGATTATTGCCATCACCGCAAAATCGATGATCGGAGAACGTGAGAAGTGCATTACCGCAGGAGCTTCAGATTATATTTCGAAGCCTGTGGATATAGATCAATTATTGTCCTTGCTAAGAGTTTGGTTATATGAAATTTAAACAGCTAAAATTCTGATGAATAAAAAAGTTTTAATAGTGGACGACGATCCGCGAAATATATTTGCCCTCAAGCTGACTCTTAAATCAAAGGGATATCAGATTGAAAGCTGTACAATGGCCCAGGAAGCTATTGATATTCTGAATAAGGATAATGAGTTCAGTGCTGTTCTTATGGACATGATGATGCCCGAAATGGACGGCTATGAAGCCATAAGAATAATAAGAAAGACACCTTCCATCAGCGAAGTGCCTGTGATTGCCGTGACCGCACAGGCGATGCCGGAAGACAGACAGAAATGCCTGGATGCAGGGGCGAATGATTATATATCAAAGCCTATAGATGTGGATCAGTTAATTAAAGCACTACATAAATTACCGTAAATGCTGGAGCCTAGTATCATAAAAGATGAGGAGGTAGAATACTTGATTAAAGATGTTTATGATATGTATGGCTACGATTTTTCCGAATACAGCAGGGCGTCGTTCAAACGCAGGGTAAATCGCATCTGCCTTATCGACCGTTTTACCAGCTTTGCCGAGCTTCGGTATACCATTCTCAATGATCCGGAATATCTGAAACGTTTCATCGAGGAAATTACGGTAAACGTGACGGAAATGTTCCGTGACCCGCTATTTTTTAAAGCTATAAGAGAAAAAATACTGCCTCAGCTGGGAACTTATCCTTTGATAAGAATATGGGTAGCGGGCTGTTCTACAGGGGAAGAGGCTTATTCTATAGCGATTCTGTTAAAAGAAGCCAACCTTTACCATAAATCACTGATATACGGAACAGATCTCAATCCTTCCGTATTGGAAAAAGCAAGATCAGGAGTATTTCCACTGCAGCAAATGAAATTATATTCTGAAAATTATATTGCATCAGGAGGAAAAAAAGATTTTTCGGATTATTATACTGCAAATTATGACAGTGTAAAATTTGACAAAAGCTTACAGGAAAAATTAATTTTATCAACCCATAATTTGGTTTCAGACAGCTCTTTCAACAGCTTTCAACTGATTATCTGCAGAAATGTTCTGATCTATTTTGATCGAGGCCTGCAGGAAAGAGTTTTCCGATTGTTTGATAATAGTTTAGAAAATTTAGGTTTTTTAGCATTAGGAGCGAAAGAAACACTAAGATTTTCTAAATTAGATGAAAATTATCATCAGGTCGACGATCAGCGAATATGGAAAAAATTGGATCATAATTAATGATATTGGAAAAAGAAAATATAAAAACAGAATTGATAATCATCGGAGGTTCTGCAGGAAGTCTTCAGGTCATTCTTGAAATGATCAAAAAACTTGACGATAAAATAGCCGTGCCCATTTTATTGGTGTTGCATCGTAAAGCACATTCTAATAATATTCTTCAGGCACTGCTTCAGCAGCTTACCCCTTTGGAAGTTATAGAAATAGATGATAAAACAGAAATTGAATCTAATAAAATATACATTACCCCCGCAGATTACCACCTGCTTTTTGAAGATAAAAAAACAATGTCGCTGGACAGTTCCGAAAAAATGAATTATTCACGTCCGTCAATTGATGTTACTTTCAAATCGGCAGCTGAGATCTTCCAGGAAAATCTTATCGGAGTCCTTTTGTCAGGTGCTAATGCTGACGGAGTGGAAGGACTTTCCTACATTAAAAAAAACGGCGGAAAAGTATGGATCCAGGATCCTGAGACAGCTGAAGTAGATTATATGCCAAGACATGCCGTTGAAGAAGTAGCCTATGATATGATCATCAAGCCAGGTGATCTGCCAACATATATCAATCAACTATATAAATAAAAAAGAGTAATCCCTAACAACTACGTAAGAATATGAACAAAAAGAAAATCCTGATTTTTGATGACGACACCACTATCCTTGAAGTGATCAGCATCATTTTTGAAGAAAATGGTTATCAGGTGGAAATTTCAGAAACCTCACATGATATTTTGGAGAGAGTGGCTCAATATAAGCCTGACGTTATTCTTATGGATAACTGGATTCCAAAAATCGGTGGGGTGGAAGCAACAAAACTCCTGAAAAATCATGAGGAATTTAAGCACATTCCGGTCATTTATGTGACGGCTAACAACGATATTGTAGCGTTGGCAAAGCAGGCACAGGCCGATGATTATGTTGCTAAACCATTCAATCTTGAAGATCTTGAAAATAAGGTAGCCAATTTTTTACAGTAAAAACTATGAAAAATATCTACCAACTTAATTAACAAAAAATCCCGGTATAAAATTACCGGGATATATTTTTATGTCATCTGTATGTTTTGAGGATCTGAGTTTTGCAGAGATCTTAATTTTGATTTAATGAAATCCCAACTGCATTTTTCATAATTAATTTCATTTATTAAGGAAGTTAAAAACAATTTAATTGCTGGTTTCGACAATATTTTCTGTGTAAAGGTAGGCGCTATAACTGGCTTTTTCGAAACGATATTTTCTGTTAATGCATATTCCTTTTCTAAATCTATGTCAATATTGAACTGGGCTTTTACACTAGTCGTTAAATATTTTTTAATCATCTTTCTTATTTCGGTGCTTGTTGTCATCGTTTGGTATTTTATTAATCAATATAAAATATCTGTGCCACAAATGATCTGATATGAAATATTTAGCATTTTTTATTATATTTAAATCTTTACTTAAAATAAAAAACGGACAATAAAGCTGTAAGGCTGTATCGTCCGCTTGCTAAATGAGGAATGTTATATTTTATTTTCCGCCACCGCCGTTTTTCTCAACATCGGTTTTCGTATTTTCTTTTACTTTCTGGTTTCCGAAACGCTTTACGAAAGATATCGAAGCCCCGTACCAGTCCCATTTTGAGGAACTTCTTACAAATCCTTGTTGATTATATGTTGTTGCGTTATAATTTGGCCTCTGGAAAATATTCATCAGCTGAAGGCTGACTTCCATTTGGGTTTTAGGAAATATCTTCGTCACCGAAATATTATGAAATACATTGGCTTTATTGGTGGTAGAATTTCCATTATTCTGATTGGATATTTCCATCCATGCGCTTACATTAATATTTTTATTGAAGAGATTGGTATAGGAAAGATTGGTGGAAGCACTAAGGTAGCTAATGTAAGGATCTCCTTTAATATCATTTTTTGCATTAAAATCACTGTTGTCAATATAATACCAGCCAAGTCCAAGATTTACTGTAAATTTATTCTTAAAGAACGTCTGGTTCGTATTGGCATAAAGATAATATTTGTGAACTTTTCCATTGAAATTGGAAGGCTGGGTGATATTAATTGTTTGCGCTTTCCCATTAACAACAATATCCTCTTTAAGATAATCCGTCCAGTAATCCTGATCCGTATACATGTATCTCGCAGAAATAAAATATTTCTTTAAAATCCCGAGTTTCATGTAAAGCCTGTCACTTGGATTAGGATCCAAATCAATATTTCCCCGGCTGTAAATTCCGTTGGTATTTGGCGTCATAAAAGGATTAAACTCCGCATACCAGGGTCTCCAGATATTACGGTTGTAGGTTAAGCTTAAATCATATTTATCAGAGAATGTATATTTCAACAAAATATTAGGAAGGAAGGTGCCGTAAGAATCTTTTCTTGAAGCTCCCGCAATATCCTGGCGCATTTTGTAATCAATATATTCGTAACGAAGCCCGATCCTCGTTTCGAGCTTTTTAAAGAAAGTTCTGCTGTAGTTTGCATACACTGATGTAATATTATCTTCATAATGGAAAATATCATGATCACTCAGTCCGCTCAGCATATTTCCATTTAAATTATTTGGTACAACATTATTGTTAAAATTAATTTTTGCACCGACTTCAAAATTTGCTCCTGATTTTCCCAAAGGCTGCGTGTAGTCGATCTTTGCATAATAATTTCGATTTTCTGTATCTGTGAAAGCTCCGAGAGTCTGGGTTGAAGCACCATTTTCTACAGAAAGAATGTCTCTGTTGAAATAGCTATCTTCCGACTGTCCGTAATAATTTGTCCCAAGATTTACATCCAGAATTCTATTCTTTTCTTTATCATACCATTTATAAAAAATATTGGTACCCAGGTTACGGTTTAGTCCTGTTGAATTCTGGTTTTGATCGAAAGAACTTTTGAATACATTATTAAGATAATCGCTTCCACTGGCTTCGGAGTTGGAAGTTGAATTACTCTGGTAATATTCAAGGATTACCCCTACAGTATTTTTATTGTCAATCTCAAATTCTGATGTGGAAGATAAAGACGGACTTTTGCTTCTTCCAATCACATAGCTGTCGATCTGGTTCGTAGAATTGTCTGCATACCAAGAATAAAAACTTGAATCTTTCTGAACATACGTATTATCACTGTAGCTACCGATAAGCGTTTGGGTGAAATCCTTTTTATGATAATTCAGGTTAAAATTGGTGTATTGTGAATTTTTTGTATTCTGTCGGTTGTTGAGCGTTATACTTCCTTTCATTCCTTCATCATCACGCTTTTTCAGGACAATATTTATAACGGTTCCTGTTGCCTCATACCGTGAAGAAGGGCTGGTGATCACCTCAATTTTCATAAGGTTGTCGGCTGGAATTGTCTTTAGATATTCTTTTAACTCCTTACCAGTGAAAACAGATTTTCTGTCGTTGATATAAACGGTGACCGATTCTCCCTCCGCTTTTATCGCATCATTGTTGTCAATACTTACAAGAGGTGTCATTCTTAAAACATCCCATGTCGTATTTCCTGCCAGGATCGAACTGTTGGCAACATTAAATACAGTACGGTCTACTTTAGATTCTACAGTGGGCTTTCTTACGGTTAGCGTTACTCCTTCAATTTCCTTCTCTTTAGATTTTATAGTATCTTTTTCTGTTTGTGCAAAAGTCAGAATTCCTGCCAGTAAGGCGATAGGTGTTAAAATGGTTTTCATTTAAAACTAGGTTTTACATATAAGACACTTCGGAGTGTATTATTGTTACATTACTAGAATTAATTCTACCACATTTTTTCTTTATGCCTGATTTATAGCCTGTTTATTTATTTTAAAACACCCATTTATAATCAAATGTAAAAAATATTATATTTTTGCTAAAATTATAATGGCTATGAAGAATGCACTAAGCTGGATTCTTGTTTTATTTCTTCTTGTTTCAGTTTTAAATAACTGCCTGAACAATTCAGTAAAGAAAGAAATGAAACAAAAACTTGCGATAATGGAAAACCTCAGGAAATTATATTCCTCAGGTGATTCTTCAAAATGGCCGAAACCTATTCTTGATCCGGAATCTGTTTCATCATATGCTGAAATTGGTCATTTACCGGAAATTACTTTTCCTTCTGATAATCCGTATTCTGTCGAAAAAGAGACCTTGGGAAAAACTCTTTTTTTTGATCCCCGACTTTCAAAATCAAATCAGATTGCCTGTGCATCATGCCATGATCCTGAATTGGGTTGGTGCGACAGCAGAACTTTTTCTTTTGGACACGACCGTCAATTAGGAAATCGCAACGCAATGAGTATCTTTAATGTTGCTTATGCCAAAGCTTTATTCTGGGATGGCAGGGCGAAATCACTGGAAGAGCAATCAAGAATGCCCATTGAGGATCATCGTGAAATGGGAGAGCATATGGATATGGCAGCTGGTAAAATTGCTAACATAAAAGGTTATGAAATCTTATTTGAAAAAGCATTTGGTGATAAGGTTGTTACGAAAGAGCGTATTTCAAAAGCTATTGCGACTTTTGAAAGAAAAGTCAGAAGCTCGGCAAGTAAATTTGATCAGTTTATTAATGGAAATGCCGAAATCTATACCGATGATGAGCTGATGGGATTACATCTTTTCAGAACCAAAGCCCAGTGTATCAACTGCCATAATTCCGGATACTTCTCCAATAATAAATTTGAAAATATAGGGACGGCTTTATTGGGTGAAAAAGGAGAGGATCTTGGGAGATATCTCATTACTAAAGACCCTGATGATGCAGGAAGGTTTCGTGTTCCGTCATTGAGAGAAGTTTCCCGTACCGGACCTTATTTTCATAATGGCTCAATGACTACGTTAGAGGAAGTAATCCAATTTTACAGCAAAGGAAATCCTGAACATTCCCAGAAGCGCTCAACAGTCTATGATGGTAAAACATTAAAATCAGAAAAATCCGGAATGGTACGGATGCTGGAGTTGTCAGATCTGGAAATTTCACAATTGGAAGCTTTTTTAAGGACATTATCGTCTAAGACAGAAAAAGTTTCTATTCCTGAGTTACCTCAATAAATAAAAAGCAGCTATACAAAACATTGTAAAACTGCTTCCCCTAAGATTAATATACTAATTGTAATTTTAATTCTTTGAAAAAGAGAGCACTCCAAGATAGGAGCGTCTCTCATATAAAATATTCCCTTTTACTTTTTATTATTGTCAAAAGCTAATTAATAGCCTTTGTCTTGAGTAAAAATAGAAATAAAGAATAATATATTGACAGATCATTAAAAATTAAGTTAAAAATACTTTTTACAATAACCTGTCTAGAATAAAATTCTCTATATTTGTTGAAATATCAGCATTTAAAGAATATTATTCTATGGACAACCTTGATGATAAAGATTTGCAGCTTCTAAGACTTCTTCAAAAAGACGCAAAATTAACGGTTAAAGAACTAGCAAAGGAAGTAAACCTTTCACCGTCGCCTGTTTTTGAAAGAGTAAAAAGACTGGAGCAGGAAGGATATATAAAAAAATATGCCGCATTACTTGACGCTGAAAAACTCAATCTTGGATTAACGGTATATTGCCAGCTTAAGTTAAAAAGCAATGACAGCTATCTCGCTATAGAATTTGAACGTGAAATCCTTGAAATTGAAGAAGTAGCTGAATGTTACAGCATTTCCGGAGATTTTGATTTTTTACTGAAAGTTTATGTACGCGATATGAAACAATATCAGAATTTTGTATTTAATATTCTGGGAGCTGTACCCTCTATAGGAAGTACACACAGTACTTTTGTAATGGCTCAGGTAAAGAATACTTACGGACTGACTATTTAAATAATAGTTTTGTTCTGTAAAAATCATAATGAGATTTCATGCTGATGATGAAATCTCATTAATTACATTAATTATAAAAAAGTAAAATTCTGTTTTTGATAATAGATTAATAGTAAATTTTTCTGTTTTCTATTTTTACAAGATTATTATCCTGCATTTTCTTTATTGTTCTGATGACGGTTTCTACCCGTAGTCCTGTAAGATTGGCAAGCTGCTGTCTCGTAAGCGGGACCTGATAAGAGTATTTGTGATCGTCATTGTTACCTTTCAGGCAATCCATAACCGTTTTAATTTTGAAAATAGGATCGGAAGAAGAAATATTGAAGAGCATAATGTATTTATTATGCAGAATATCTGCCAGACACTGAAACATTTTCAGAGAGACTTCAGGATTATGATCCATAAGATTGAAAAAATCACCTTTAGGAAGCTTCAGGATTTTACAGGTTGTTTTTGCTGTTGCATTGGTAGGATAATATTTATCATCAAATAAAAAAGACTCTCCGAAGCTCTGCCCATCTGATAAAATATTCTGTGTAAATTCTTTTCCATCTTCGTGATAGTTGTTAAGCTCTACGATACCGGTGATAATCTGAAAATAGAATTTCGGCATAGTGCCTTCATAAAAGATGGTATCATTCGTTTCATAGGTTTCATAAAAACCTCCATATGCCAGTAGTAAATCTTCACTAATTATCATATATTAAATATTATGGTTCAACAATGAATATTTTAGTTGAATTTTGATTATTTAAAATCAAATAATAAACCATAAAAGATTATTTATGTTTAAAAAAATACCACATTTTGTAAATTTTATAGAATTCCAACCAAAAATTATAAAAAAAGAGGCCTTTAATGACCTCTCTCAAATTTATTTTAAAAATTGTTCTTACATTGCCTTGCTGTTAAGATTTGTATCAGCAACTTTTGTCAGCAACTCATCACATTTTTTTTCCTCATTCAACGTTTCCAGAAGATACTTAAGACAATCTTCTTCTTGTAATACTTTTGCGAAAGCAGCAAGTGTTCCGTACGTTGCAATTTCGTAATGTTCCACTTTCTGGGCCGCTGCTATAATACCGGCGTCTCTTACTGTTCCGGGTTCAGTTTCTTCAATGATGCTTTTCCCTTCATCAAGAAGCCCCTGCATAGCATCACATTTTTTTGCCTGAGCTTTTTTACCCAATGCTTTAAAGCATTCTTCCAATCTTTCCACATGGGTTTCTGTTTCAGCAAGGTGATTTTCTATCGCCGTTTTCAGCTTTTCATCAGTAGCATTTTTCATCATGGTCGGTAATGCTTTTACCAACGCTTTTTCAGCCCAATAAATATCTTTTAATGAATCTTCAAACAGGTCTTTTAATTCTTTTGCCGCACTTTTTTTAGCCGGAGTCTTTGAAGTTGATTTTGATGTAGTTTTAGAAGCTGTTGTTTTTGCCGCCGTTTTTTTAGCTGGTGTTTTAGTTTCCATAATAAATTGTATTTAGTGATTATTGATTGGTGATGAATCTGCAACTATAAGACCATCTTTAATTAAAAACCTGATATGTGGTATCTAAAAGAATTATAATGTTCTATGATGTGACTCATAAAATGAATTTACTTTTAACTGTATATTTAAAATCACCAATTTAAAATAGTTTTATGAGTACAAAAAAAACTTTAAATCTTACCCTGAAAATCTGGAGACAGAAAAACAGAAAAACCAAAGGACAATTTGAAATATATAAAGTTTCTGATATATCCACTGATTCATCTTTTTTGGAAATGCTGGATATTCTTAATGAGCAACTCATCAATGAAAACAAAGAACCCATAGCTTTTGATCACGATTGCCGTGAGGGAATTTGCGGCACGTGCTCTTTATACATTAATGGAAGAGCGCACGGACCTGATACAGGAATTACCACCTGCCAGCTTCACATGAGAATGTTTACGGACGGCGAAACAATTGTCGTAGAACCGTGGAGAAGTATTGCTTTTCCTGTGATTAAAGATCTGATTACCGATCGCAGTGCTTTTGACAGAATTATGGCTGCAGGAGGATTTATTTCTGTGAATACTTCAGGAAATACGCTGGATGCCAATGCTATTCCCGTTCCTAAAGAAAATGCAGACAAAGCTATGGATGCAGCTGCCTGTATAAGCTGTGGTGCATGTGTTGCCTGCTGTCCTAACGGTGCTGCAATGCTTTTTGTTGGTGCTAAAGTTTCTCATTTTGCACTGCTTCCGCAGGGAAGGGTAGAAGCAAGACGAAGAGTTCTGAATATGGTGAAGGCCATGGACGAGGAAGGCTTCGGCAACTGTTCTGTAATCGGGGCCTGCGAAGTGGAGTGTCCCAAAAACATTTCACTCGACAACATCGCCAGGATGAACAGGGAATACATGAATGCATGGATCACTACAAAATAATCCACATTTTCATAATCGGCTTCTTATGCTACTATTTTAAAAGATTTAATATGAATGTAAAACTCCTCAATGATGAGGAGTCAGGAAAGTAAAATGGAGTGAAAAACAATTAATATTAAAACTATGATTTTTTTATTCTATTTTAAAAATCAAGAAGCCCGTCTGTCAGCAGCTTCCACTGGATTTTGGCAATGCCGATCATCCCACCAATGGCAATCATAAAATTTCTTATTTTATCCAGAAGTCCGGCATTGAAATTAGGTTTCTCATTTCTTCCATAAACGCCTGCTTTTAATAAATCTCCTTCTTTAGCAATCATGATGTTGGATGTAGCAGAAATTCTATAAAAGTGAGCAATACGCCCTTTCGGCTGGTTCGGATCTTTTGATGGTTTGCAGGTTATGAGATATGATTCGTAATTATCAATCTGCCTGTGAGCAATATTGGTAATTTCTACCCAGTCGTACCCATTTGCTTCTTTTGTACCCGGGCTAGGAATGCCGATTCTTATAAAATCTCCCCTTTGAGGAGTTCTATTAACCGGCTGCCCGGATTCACTAAAATGTTTAAATTCAGATGATGCTTTCCCACAGTAGTCTTTCCATTCATTAATAGAAAAAAGACGCTTTTTGAGGATCTCAAATTTGGCATTTATCTCAGTAGCTTTATACTGCTTTTTGCTTTCAGTATCGTGAAACCCTCCGCTTTTTTGCGCAGGAACTCCCGGAATCTGTTTAGGTTTCATATGATAATCTTATGTAGGTGCTTAACAAAGATAGTTGGTATAGAATACAATTGTTATGAGCAGAATCACAATAAACCATATTTCACAATTGAGTGTAATCATATATTTTGTTAACTTTATTCTCGAAATTCGTTTAGATCAATGAATAAGTGTAACTTTTATTAATTATGAACGGAGTAATCATTCAATATTTCCACTGGTATTATAACGGTAATCTTTGGAATGAATTTGCAGAAAATGTAAGCTATTTAAAAGATCTTGGAATAACAGCAGCATGGCTTCCGCCTGCTACAAAATGCAATCTGGGACTTGAGGGAAGAGGATATGATGTATACGATCTTTATGATCTTGGAGAATTTGACCAGAAGGGAGGAATTCCAACCCGTTATGGTACAAAAGAAGAATATATCAATGCTATTGAAAAAGCTCATGAACAGGGAATTGCGGTATACGCCGATATTGTGCTTAACCACAGAATGGGTGGTGATGAAGCCGAGAAAATAAACGTTCATAAAGTAGATGAGGAAAATCGTAACCTTGTTGTTTCCGATACATTTGAAGTTTTGGCTCAGACAAAGTTTACTTTTCCTGCACGGAAGGGAAAATATTCAGAATTTATTTGGGATTATCATTGTTTCAGCGGTATTGATGTCGTTCAAAAAAATGGTGAAGAACTCCATGGAATTTTTAAAATTCACAATGAATATGGTACGGAATGGACAGACGCCGTAAGTCACCAGTTCGGAAACTACGACTACCTGATGGGAGCAGATGTGGAGTACCGTAATCCCCATGTAATCCAGGAAATGAAAAACTGGATCAAATGGTATCTTGAAACGACCAAAGCAGATGGACTAAGACTTGATGCTCTGAAACACCTTTCTTCTGATTTCCTGAAAGAGTGGATTACGTATATAAAAACAGAAGTAAATCCTGAATGTTTTGTATTAGGCGAATTCTGGAAAGATGATGTAGAAAAAATCGCTGATTTTTCTGATAAAATGAATGATCTGATATCCTGCTTTGATGCACCGTTGCACTATAATTTCTTTAAGGCATCTCAAGAGGCAAGGGATTATGATCTTTCACAAATTTTGAAAGGAAGCTTTTTAGATCAAAAACCGGTGTTTTCAGTTTCATTTGTTGAAAATCATGATACCCAAAAACTGCAGGCGCTGGAATCTGCTGTTAAAAATTGGTTCAAGCCTCTTGCTTATGCGATTATTTTACTTTCGGAAGATGCATATCCCTGTATATTTTACCCGGATCTTTTCGGAGCCGAATATACCGATACTGTAGACAATAAAGATGTTAAAATCAATATGCCTAAAATTGAGCTTTTACCTAAACTGCTAGAAGCCAGACAACATTTTGCTGTCGGAGAACAGATCAGATACTTTGATCATCCCAACTGTATTGCATGGATAAGAAAAGGAAATGATGATGTTTTCGGTTGTGTAACAATAATTTCAAACAGCGATGAGGGTTTTAAAGAAATCAGCCTTGGAAAGGAAAATGCAAACTCAACATTTAAAGATTTCCTTAATCAAAGACAAGAAGAAATAAAAACCGATGAAGATGGAAAAGCCATCTTCAGGGTAAATCCATGTTCGGTAAGTGTTTGGGTTAAGGTTGATACGATATAAGCCAAATTTAAAATGATTTTTCCAAAAACAAAAATCCTGAAAACTTCAGTTCGAGGTTTCCAGGATTTCTTTAATTTACCAAATCTACTTTTTACTTTTTAAATTTATTTCTTACTGTTTTATAATTTTCTTTACTGAGGTTTTGCCATCATCAAAAGTTGCTTTAAGGAAATAAACACCTTTTGGAGCACCGGAAATATCAACTTTCTGATCCGTAATTTTAGCATTCATCGTCTGTCCTGAAGCGCTTGTTACTTCTGCAGATCTTATTTTTTTGTCATTTTTGATGTTAATTACTCCCATTGTAGGATTCGGGTATACCGTGAATGTATCCTTATTTTTAACGTCACTTACAGCTAAAGAATTTAACGAAATTCTTTTTATAACAGTTCCGTTTTGTGTATATGCGACAACAAGATAGTTGTTAACAGGATCTACGGCAATATCATTAAAAGTACAAACTCCTGATGAAATAAAATCACCCCCCAACTTTTCCCAATTTCCTGTAGATGAATTAAATGTATATACGAAGTTTCTTCCATGATCTGAATAAGAGCTGTCCCAGATGCCCGCAATTACATATGGCGTTCCGTTTGGTGAAACTGCAATCGCTGTGTTGTTGACTACAGTGTCGGAAAAGTTGGCATTTCCAACCTGCACCCATGAGGTTCCGTCAAATTTTTTTACATTCAGTTTTCTTCCCTCTGCTGTGCTGGAAACGTAAACCACAAAAGGTGTATCGTTGTATAATGCAATATCTGAATAAGAATTATCTGAACTGTAAGCACTTCCTACAGGAGCTCCTCCAACTAATGTCCATGAATCTGTAGATGAAGCATTCGCACTGATTTTATAGACACTCACAGAGCCGTTGGCAACCTGACAGGTGTAAATATTATTATCTGACCCAACCATCATCTCTGCAAAGGTAGCTCCACCTGCAAAGCCTGCATTTCCTACCTGCTCCCAAACTCCGTTATTGTACCTTCTTACCGTTCCGGATCCGTCTGATCCATAAGCAAAAAGAGTATTAGAAGATGAAACAGCTAAAGCCTGATAAGTAAGACTGGTTGTACTAGCCGGCGGCATAAGACTCCATGATCCTGTACTGAATTTTCTGACTTCCATACCGGTAGAAGGGTAGCTGGCCTGATTACTGTAATACACATTTCCCTGATTATCTGTTGTCAATGCACTGAAAGTGGCAAAGCTGGTTGTGATTCCGGCAGATCCACCGAGATATGACCATGAAGTCCCGTCGAATTTCTGTACAGATCCTTTTATTACAGAAACATCATAATATGAAATATAATAATTACCCGCAGCATCAATTGCTAAATTATTATAACTGGAATTTCCCGCTGATATAGCGGCCGACGAACCTACGTATTCCCACGACTGGCCATTTGCTAAAAAAGAAAGTCCTAATCCTAACAGCACAATAGCCTTTTTGAAATTAAAAGAAGAGTTTTTTACCATAATTAATAATGTTTAATAAATCTGAATTCTAAGTTTTTAGTTTAATATGATGTGGGTTTATGGTGTTTTGAAGGATTAAATTTCTTGAACAAATTTATGAATTGATTTAAGGAAATGATCGATTAATTGAATATATGATAAAAAATAAGGTACTCATTTGATACTTTACCCTATTATATGTCGTTATATTTGAATTATTAACAATATTAAATTGGTATCAATTTTTGAAATTAAATAAAAAAAGACTGAAAATAAATTTCCAGCCCATATATGTTTTAATGAAAACTAAACCAATAATTTTAAATATTATCAATCCAGTTATAAATATCAACCGATTGAGGAATTTCAAGTTTTTTTCTAATTCTGTATTTTTTATTCTGAACTGTCCGGGTTTCTATGAAAGTGTATTTTGCAATCTCTTTGGTGGTAAGTTTCAATTTCAGGAGTGCACAAAATTCTATTTCCGATTGTTGAAGTTCTGGATTAATCTTTAGCAGTTTATCAGAAAACTCGGGAAAAGCATTCTCGAAAGCAAACATGAATCCTGGGTCGTTATTTTGTAGAAGAGCTATCAGATGCTGATACAGATCGTGAAGATTCTGATTGTTTTCAACCACTTTTTTCTTTTTTAACCTTACATAAAAGAAAACTGAAATAGCCAAAACTATAAGTATTGAAATTCCCAAAATGAAAAAATTTAGCGTCAATTTTTTATTTTGCTCCTCTTCATCCTTATTCATAACTTCCTGTAGGGAATTATATTTACTCTGAAGCATCTGCAGATCATTCTGTTTAATTTTGTTTTCATAAAAATCTGCGCTGTCTTTTCTGCCTGTTTCCCGATAAATTTCATGAAGAGATTTGTAAGTATCATTGATATTCAGTTCAATACCTGTACGCCGACTTATTTTCAGGGCTTTATGAAAGTTTATTATTGATTTTTCGTATTCTTTTCGTTTCTTATAATATTTACCAATCACCGTAAAATTAGAAATCATAGATTTTTCTTCTGAAATACCTGTTGGCCTTATTTCAATAGATTTTTTGGCAAAGTAAAATGCAGAATCGAGATTATATTCAGCATAAATACTGGAGAGATTAGAATAGTTCAGATATTGAAATTCTTCGAATTCACTTTTTTCTTTTATTTGCTTTCCACTTTTTATTTCCTCCAGAATTTTTTTTGCAGCATTTCTGGGTTCACCCTTATCCAGATAAACATTAGCAAAACTGCTGAGCACATTGGCCTTTGCGTAAAATATTTTTTTACTGTCAGACTGATCCTGCTTAAGGATGGAATAGGCATTATTAAGATGAATAATTGCTTTATCATATAATTTATTCACCGAATAGGTTTCAGCAATATAAACATTAGCCATCGCTTCATAATATACATTTTTATATTTGTCTGAAGCTTTATGCAGCTCTTCTGAAGAAATTATAAGACTATCAACCAGGTTTTTATTGTAAAAATATCTGCATTTCTTTTCCAGCAGTTGCATCTCCGAAAGGGAGTCTTTAAGTATTCTGGAAGCTTTAATAAGTGAGTTAAGTTCGCTGTAAGCTTTATTGATATCAGAAGTGAAAAGTTTTGAATTGGCCTTTACTTTATTTTTAAATTCATCATGATTTTTTTGTGACTGAGAGTATATCAGAGAGTTAAAAAATAAAATAAACAAAAATGCCAGCCTGACGTTTTTCATTTCTTGGATACAACAATTTTAGATTAGGAATTCTATGTAAATGTAGTCAAAAAATTATTATTTTGCATACATTTCTATATTAAACAGGCATAAACACAACACTTTTAAACATTAATAATAAATACTTAAATATGATCAGGACAGTCACATTAAAAATTATTACTATATATTTGTGATGAATTTCTAAACACTGAAAAATATTTTTATGGATGAAATCAGGATGATTGTAACGGATATGGATGGAACTTTTCTCAATTCAGAACATGAGGTAAGCCCGGACTTTCCGAAGGTTTATGAAGAACTTAAAAAAAGAAATATTTTATTTGTACCCGCCAGTGGCAGGCAGATGCTCGGAATTACAAAATACTTCGGAGATCTTGAAAACGAAATGGCTTTTATTGCGGAAAACGGCGGCTATGTGATCTATAAAAACGAAGAACTTTTTGCAGATAAGATGGATCAGCAATATATCGCTGAAATTATTACAGCCATCCGGAACATTTCGGGTGCAACAGCTGTCTTATCAGGAAAGAAGAAAGCTTATGTAGAAACATACAATCCGGATTTCATTAACTATATATCACAGTTTTATACCGACAATGAAGTGGTAGAAGACCTTACTGCTGAAAACGATGACAGTATTTTTAAAATTGCTGTTTATCATCCCGATGGTTCTGAATTAAACGTTTATCCTTTTCTGAAAGAATTTGAAAAATATAATCTTGAAGTTGTCGTTTCGGGCCAGTACTGGCTGGATATCATGAATAAAAATATCAATAAAGGAAATGCCTTGGAAAAACTGCAGGAAGCCTTGAATATTTCTCCTCAACAAACCATGGCGTTTGGCGATTATATGAATGATATCGAAATGCTCAAAAATTCCAAGTATTCTTACGCGATGAAAAATGCACATCCGTCTGTAAAAAAGGCAGCCCATTTTGAAGCCTGCTCAAATGATAATTTTGGTGTTTTAAAAATTATTAAAGACTATCTTAATAGTAGTAATTAGGCAAAAAAAAGATGCTGTTCAATTTATGAAGCAGCATCTTTCTGATTGGAAAATATATTATAATTAAGATTCGGTGCCTACTAATCCGTAGCTCATAGTTGCCGGTTCTTTGCCAAACAGGCAAGAGAAGATATTCTGAAATTCGTGAATGTATTTACATCTGATAGAATTTCCATAGATTTTCAATCCCTCTACGATCTTCTTTGAGCTAAGATCAATATCATATTTTATAAATGCTTCCGGTCTTTCATATCTGATACGCTGATCAGAGCTGTAAGTTCTTAAAAAACCGAATTTTTCCAGCCATTCTTCTGTAATCTGAATCGGCTTTATAGAGTTTGCCGGAACAGAAAAACTATGAATGTCATTTTCAATTTTCACAAAATAATCTTTTTCATTATGATCCTGAAATATTTCAGTGATGTTATAAATCTGATTTTTGTATTCTACTAAATTTTTGATCTTTAAATCTGCAACGTTCATGATATTTTGTGTGTTTGAGTTATTATCCAAATTGGGTGATATGTTGTGTATTAATATTTACAAATACTATGCCTTATGTTTTGAATACAAATTAAACAGATAATACTTTTTAATCTATTCTACGATTGTAAGCCTTATAATCCCTTTAAAACAGGCTAACAGCAATAACTAAACAATATTTAAAAAGTTAAAAATGTGGTACACGTGTGGTATGTTAGGATTTAATCTTTTTATTATTTATCAATTTAAAGTGACTTATTTAATTATGATATATGGAATATGGACTTATTTAATTTTTGTTATCCTTACAACTCTCGTTGTTCAGGGGCTAAAATAAATGAAGATTCTGATATAAAACTTTCTTCCGAGACCAAAGAGGCATACTTAAAGCTGCTTGATGCTCAAAGGGCATGGCTTATAGAGCAAAATCATGATGAAAAGCAATATTTCGATGAAGATCTTATTCGAAAGCACCTCATGAAAATTGATCTGGAGGAAGAAAGGATTTTATTGATTCATTAAAAATACCAGGACTTTCTGCAGATATTCGTCTTCTTTAAGGACTTTATTATATGACTGCCGTGCATAGACAGGAGAAAGCTCATAATTGTCAGGCTTAGAATTAATATCCTCATTTTCAATGTAATTGAGATGACGAGTATAATCTTTAATAAGTTTATTAATCGTTTTTCTCTTCATTTTACACAAGGTATTGTTCTTTATTTTTTGTAAAGAATTAAGAATAAAGGATTTATCACCGTGAAAATTCACAACGTTTTTTACAAAAGAAAGGTTGTGATTATCCTGCATTACAGAATGGTCATCTTCAAAAATCATGATCGTTAAAGGTGTTAATAATTTAAAAAATGGTTCAAAACACTTAATGATTGTAAAAAATCAATTGACGGGAATAGGAAAGGACTTCCTCAATACCTTGATAAGGCTGTCTTTCGGTGTTATAAAGTGAGTTGACATCATAATAAATTTTAATGGTTGGTGTGTGAAATGATAAAATATCTTTGATTTTATACTCAAAACTTTTCATTCAAATATCTAACCAAATATTAATTTTATTTTAAAAATATTAAATAATTGTAATAAAACTACCGAAAAATGCAATTATTTATTTAAAAATGCAATTTTGTGGTATCTGTAAATCGTAAACTAAAAAAATAAAAAACCTCTCTGATCAGGAGAGGTTAATAAAATTGACTTGTATATTGAATTTAATTCAATCTATTTGTTGTTTTTCAGCCATTTGAGTCGTCGTTCATCAGGTAGATGCTTCACACTGAAATTTTCAAAAACAGCATTAAATCCATCACCATCCGGACAGGCAGCCATAAGGCCCACCATAACAGGAGAATTATCCTGAAGATGGGCATTACGCATCATGATATAGTTTTTATCGTCAAAAGAATAGAATATTTCCACGGCATCAAGTCTTCTTACCGCTTTTATCCACATATCGGATGGTGTTTTATCTAATGTTATCACACTCCAGTCACTGGTCGTATGGGTAACAACTGTGCTGAGATTGTATTTCCCGTCTACAAATTCAATTCCTGCTTTTATATAGTTTTCCTTATCAATCCTCAGCATAATGCCCATCTGGTCAAATCTTGCCTTGTAATTTCCTTTTATTTTCACTTTAGCTTCGAACTCTCCACCATACGTTGAGTATAAAAATGGAGCATCGTCTACTGTAAATCCGTAATGTGAGATCCTCCAGTAATCGCTTTGAGGGGTCACAAACATGCTTAACGTATTATTTTTAATCTCCCATTTCGAAGGCTCATTAAACCATATCATTTTTTCTAATGTCTGTGCAGCGATTTTATTAACCATGCCCAATACACAAAAACTTAAAAATATTTTCTTCATTTTAAATCTCACGGATTAATCCACGTGTAATTATTATTAATTTAGCAAAAATATTATTTAAAGGTATTTGGTTCAATACTGAAAAATAACCATTTTATGAAAATTGTAAAGAAACTTAGTGAGACTCTGCTGCAACATCAAGAAGATAAACTTTGTCTGATGGATGTTGAAACATATAAGTCTATTGCAGAAGCTTACACCAAAGCCGAAAATTCACTTGCAGTTCTGAGTGATATGCAGCTCAATAAAAGCTATATTTTTAGTTCTAGGACAGCATCGGAGCTTGGATTAAGTTTTACGCATTATCCAACGGTTATCAATTCTATATGGGAAGAAGAAATTCTTAAAAAAATTCATCCGGATGATAAACTGAAAAAATATGTTCATGAACTCAGATTCTTTAAATTTTCAGAATCAGTACAGCATGAAAAACGTTCTGAATTCAGCGTTCTTTCAAAGATCAGAATGAAAGATAAAAATGAAATCTATAAGTTTATAAGGCATAGAATGTTTTATTTTTTCTCATCTTATAATGCAAAGCTTAGGTTTGCCCTATGCCTTTATGACATCGATCTGGATCAATCAAAGCTGTCATCCTCTGAATTTTTAATTATAAACTCCGTAAAAGGGGAAATTGTAATTGATGATAAATTGGATTATAATAGTATTCTTTCTAAACGCGAAGTTGAAGTTCTTAAGTATGTTGGCGAAGGCTATACCAGTAAAGAAATTGCAGATCATCTATCCATAAGTATCAATACGGTACATCGACACCGACAGAATATTCTCGAAAAACTGAAGGTTAAAAATTCAGTAAGTGCCGTCAATGAAATAAAAAAAGATAAAAATTTATACTAAATTGATTAATAACTATTTAAAATATATTAACAAATATTACGTAATTTGCCTTTTTTATTCTATTTAGTGGTGAATATTGAGAATGTGGTACACTTTTATGACTTTTTAATAAAAAATAATTCAATCATTGTATTTTTTTTAATGAAAAATTGATTTTATTTTAAATAAATCCTATATTTGTTATAACAACAACAAACATTTAAAGGATGAATATTAATTTTACAACGGCAACATTTAAAGATTTCGAAAATATCCCTGGAATGGATATGATGGAACGAGCGGATATTTATTATGATTTTCTGGAATATATGAAAAAAAACGGTCACAGATATAGATTACAGAACAACACTGGCTGTAGCTCTGTCATGAAGGTCGGCACGGAAAATGTAACAAAAGAATTCATAAGTTTCGTTACAAGTGATTATTTAGGGTTTACGCAGCATCCAAAAGTAAAGGAAGCTGCAATAGAAGGTGTCAGAAAGTTTGGTACAGGTTCTGCTGCAACTCCTCTTATCGGAGGATATTATTCATATCATAATGATCTCGAATCGAAAATAGCAAGTTTTTTTGGGCGTTCGGCAGATGAAGCGGTAACTTTTACTACAGGATATACTGCAAATAGCGCTACTCTGCAAATTTTACTGCAAAAAGAAGATATTGCAATTATTGATATGGCGGTACATGCAAGCGTTTATGAAGGATGTCTGCTTACCAATAGAAAAACATTTCCTCATAATAACTTAGAAGCACTGGAACAGATTTTAAAACTATCTAAAAATCAGTTTCGTACAAAATTGGTAGTGATTGATGGTGTATATTCTCAGGATGGAGACATTGCACCTATTGAAGAAATTTATAAATTAGTGCAAAAATACGGAGCCTACCTTATGATTGATGATGTACATGGAGTAGGGATTTTAGGAAAAACAGGAAGAGGAACTATTGAAGACACAGGATTGTTGGATAAAGTTGATATTATCACCGGAACATTCAGTAAAACATTTGGGAATCTCGGTGGATATGTCATTGCAAACAAAAAACTTACAAATTTTATCAGATTCCAGTCTCGGCAGCAGATATTTTCAGCTACAATCACTCCTGGAACTGCAGCAGGCACTATTAAAGCAATTGATTTAATTGACGAAGAACCGCATTGGCGCCTGAAACTTTGGGAAAATATTAATTATTTCAAAAAAGGGCTCAATGATTTGAAATTAGACACAGGAACAACATGCTCTGCGGTCGTTCCTGTAAAAATTGGAGATCTGCATGTCACTATGGATTGTGGTAAAATGCTTTTAGAAAGAGGTATTTATACAAATCCGATTATGTATCCCGCAGTATCAAGAAAGGATGCAAGAATCAGAATGAGTGTTACGGCAGCACACGAAAAGGAACATCTTGATCAAACACTCAATGCATTTGAGGATATCAATAAAAAGTTGCATATTGCAAAAAAATAATTACAAATGGCTAGAAAAGTTGTACAAGGCCCTATTAGGGATAAAGAAAAGACGAAACAAAAGCTGCTTGGAGCAGTTGGAAAAATTTTAAGAACAAAAGGCTATGCCGGACTGAAAGTCAGCAAGATAGCCGCTGTAGCAGGATTTGACAAAAAACTTATTTACGAGTATTTCGGAAGCACCGATAAACTGATTGATGAATATATCAGAACTCAGGATTATTGGAGCAAAATGAATCAGGATAATATCGAAGTAGATATTTCTGATGGCGGAAAAGAACTTTCCAAGATGGCAATTTTAAATCAATATGAGCAGATCAAGAAGAACAAAGAACTTCAGAAGATCATTCTATGGGGACTTTCAGAAAGTAAGCCACTCCTGAAAAAGATAGCAGATGAAAGAGAAGAAATGGGTGAATTGCTGTTTAAAAACATTGTAGATCCGCATTTTAAAGAAAAATCAACAAGATATCGTGCCATAGCAGCGCTTTTGGTATCAGGGGCCTATTATCTGAATCTTTATACAGCTTATAACGCAAGTACGTTCTGTGGTATTGATCTGAAATCTGATGAAGGTAGAAATGAGATCGAAAAAGCGATTAGTGAGATCATTGATTTTGCGTATTCTGAAAGATAAATGATGAGAAAAAATTTTCCTATTGACCAATAATGAGTTTTGTGGATAACTTGAAATTGAAAATTTTCAAATTACAACTATATTTCTTACTTTTGGCCAATGGAAAATTTTATCGTATCTGCACGAAAGTATCGTCCACAACAATTTGACACTGTTGTCGGGCAATCTCACATTACGGATACTTTAGAACATGCAATCGGAGAAAATCAGCTCGCTCAGGCTTTGCTATTTTGCGGACCAAGAGGTGTAGGTAAAACTACCTGCGCAAGGATCCTCGCCAGAAAAATCAATGAAAAAGACGGTTCCGTTTCAGAGGACGGCTTTGCCTATAATATCTATGAGCTCGATGCTGCTTCAAACAACTCCGTAGATGATATCCGCGAACTGATAGATCAGGTACGTTTTGCTCCTCAGGTTGGTAAATACAAAGTGTACATCATTGACGAGGTACACATGCTATCTTCTGCAGCCTTTAATGCTTTCCTTAAAACACTGGAAGAACCACCTGCGCATGCCATTTTTATTCTGGCAACAACCGAAAAACATAAGATCATTCCTACCATCTTATCACGTTGTCAGATTTACGATTTTAAAAGAATCACAATTGAAGATATTCAGGGACACTTAAGAAACATCGCTCAGAAAGAGAACATTCAATATGAAGACGATGCTCTTTATCTGATTGCTCAAAAAGCTGATGGTGCATTGAGAGATGCCTTGTCTATTTTTGACAGACTTTCCACTTTTTCGCAGAAAAATATTACATTGGCAAAAGCTGCTGAAGTATTGAATATTCTGGATTATGATCAATATCTGAAAATTGTAGATCTTGCCAAAGAAAATAAGATTCCGGAAGTGCTTGCGGCATTCAACGAAATCGTGAAAAAAGGTTTTGATCCCCATATTTTTATAGCAGGACTTGGAAGTCATTTCAGAGACCTTATGATGGCCCAAAATACGGCTACAATTGATCTTATTGAAGTTGGAGAACAAACTAAATCCAAATTTGTACAGCAGGCTCAGAACTGGAACGCTCAACAGCTCATCGATGCTATTGAAATCTGTAACCATGCAGATATCAATTATAAAAATTCTAAAAATCCAAGACTTACCATAGAAATTGCATTAATGCAATTAACTTCTATTACATCGAATTCTGATATTTCTAAAAAAAAAAGTTTATAATATTAGCTCCGTTTCTCAATGAGAAGCAGGAAATAAAACTTCCTGAAAAAGCTATTGAAAAAAAAATAGAGGTAAAAATCAGCCAATCGCAAACAGAAGAGCTGAATAAACCTCACGAAACGGAAATAAAAAAGACAACGAAGCCATTAACCAGGCAGGTAGTTTCCTCCGGATTCAGCATTAATGCTTTTTTAAATAAGGATGAAAAATCTGAAGAAGAGGAAACTGTCGTTATAAAAACAGAAAGTCTTCCTCAAAACCATTTTACGGATACAGATTTGCAGGCAGAATGGAATTTATTACTGAAGCAGCTGCAAAAGAAAGATACCTTTGTTTTTAATGCCATTAAATCATTTAAGCTTGTAAAATCAGGTGAAAACCAGATTACAGTAATGTTCCCTTCAGATTCTGCCAAGATAGAATTTGACAAAGTGAGCCGCGAATTTTTTAATCATTTTAAAACTAAAGTTCATAATTTTTCCATTGAGATTGTTTATCAGCGTGACGTTGAAAATCTGAAGATCGAAGTGATGACCAAAAGAAAAATCTTTGAAAAATTTGTTCAGAAAAATCCTTTATTAAAAGATCTTGATGATCTCATGAGATTTGATCTTACATAGGCCCCAATGCAAAAACAGATTTTTATAAAATTCAATCTACCATATAAATAAATTTTATATATTTGCTAAACATTTGCACAGAAAATCTTTTTTCAATAATAGCAAATTAAAAAGAAAAGCTCATAAATAAACGATCAATAGTGGAAAATCTGGTAAAACCATTTATATCTGTTTCTGCGCCCGCTGAATATTTTAGCGGTTATTTTAGCTTTTCTTCAACTTATTTTGGAAGTTCAGAAAGAAATTATCGATTTTATTGGTATTGCTAACTGAATTTCTTTCCAAAAAATAACAGGATCAATGGCTTCCATTTCCTGATTCCTTAATAAAAATTTTAACGGCATTTTTTAGAAAGAATTATAAAGTAAATTTATAATGCTACTGCTATGTATATAAACAAATAAGAATAAAATAATTAAGAATAAATGAATCTAAAAGAATTACAGAACGACTGGATCAACGCTTTTTCGCAACCGATGATGATTGCGGGGCCATGCAGTGCGGAAAGCGAATCTCAGATGCTGGAAACAGCCCGAAGAATTAAAGAAACTAATGCTAATGTTCCGATATTCCGTGCTGGAATCTGGAAGCCACGTACCAAGCCAAACGGATTTGAAGGGGTAGGAGTGATCGGTCTAAACTGGCTAAAGAAAGTAAAAGAAGAATACGGATTTAAAACAGCTACCGAAGTTGCCAATGCCCACCATGTCTTTGCAGCACTGGAAGCAGATGTTGATATTCTTTGGATCGGCGCCCGTTCTACTGTGAATCCATTTACTGTTCAGGAAATCGCTATGGCATTACGAGGTACAGAAAAAACAATTTTGGTAAAGAATCCTGTTAATCCGGATCTTGCTTTATGGATCGGTGCTTTGGAAAGACTTTTAGGCCAGGGAATAAAAAACCTGGGAGTTATTCACAGAGGATTTTCAACGTATCAGAAAACAAAATACAGAAATAATCCAAACTGGCAGATTGCCCTGGATTTTAAGAGCCAGTTTCCCAATATCCCGATGCTTATCGATCCTTCTCACATCTGTGGAAATAGAATAGGCTTGGCAGATATTACTCAGGAAGCCCTGAATGTAGGTTACCAAGGAGCTATTATTGAAACGCATGCAAATCCTGATGAGGCATGGAGCGACGCTGCACAACAGATCACACCGGAAATTCTGGCAGAGCTAATTGGTAATCTGAAAATGAGAAATACAGATCTTGCGGGCTTTGAAGGTGATATGGGAAGACACAGAACATTAATCTCCGACATTGATTTTCAACTTATTGAATTACTGTCACAAAGAATGAAAATTTCAGAGAAAATCGGAAGACTTAAAAAAGAAAATGATATTGCCATATTTCAACCGGAACGCTGGAAAGTGATTACCGAATATGCAATACAGAAAGCTGTAGAAACAGGAATGTCTAAAGAATTTATTGAAAAGGTTTTTAAAGCCATTCACGAAGAATCTATTGAAGTTCAGAATAATATTATGATCAACAGATAAAAGCACTGTTTATAAATTTTTCAAGGGCTTGGAACTTAGAAATTAACTTTTACATTTCGCTGTAAATTGCTTAAATTCTAAATTCTAAGCCCTAATTCGTTATATTTGCATCAAGTTACGATATGAAAGGAAAAGTTATTAAATCTACGGGAAGTTGGTATCAGGTTTTGGAAACGGAAACCGGCAAAATCTTTGAAGCCAGGATTCGCGGTAAATTTAAACTGATAAAAACAAGACTTACCAATCCACTTGCTGTAGGTGATTTTGTGGAATTTCAGCTTGAACAGGATGATATCGCATGGATTACAAAAATTGAACCCCGTAGAAATTATCTGATCAGAAAATCTGTAAACCTTTCAAAAGAAGCTCATATAATCGCTTCCAATATTGATCTCGCTTGTTTTATTTTTACTTTAAAGCACCCAGAAACCTCTCTTGGTTTTTTAGACCGATTTCTGGCGTGTTGTGAAGCTTACAATATTACACCACTTATTTTATTCAATAAAATTGATGTTCTTCATGAAGAAGAAATAGAAATTGTAAAGGATATTGAATTTCTCTACAGCGAAATAGGATATGAATCTCTTGAAATTTCTTCATATTCTAAATTAAACCTCGACCAGCTAAAGGAATTGCTAAAAGATAAAACTTCTGTTTTTTTCGGACATTCCGGTTGTGGTAAATCTACGCTGGTTAATGCATTGCAGCCCGGATTAAATTTAAAAACATCCGAAATTTCCGATACTCATCTAAAAGGAAAACATACAACAACTTTTGCCCAAATGCATTTCTGGGATTTTGGCGGTAATGTGATCGATACGCCAGGAGTAAGGGAATTTGCAATGATTGATATAGAAAAAGAAGAAGTACAACATTACTTCCCTGAAATCTTCAAGAAAAGAGAAGAATGTAAATTTCATAATTGCCTTCACATTAATGAACCAAAGTGCGCTGTAATTGCTGGGCTTGAAACAGGAGAGATTCAGCACTCCAGATATTCCACTTATATTAAGTTGATGGAGGAAGCCGAAGAATCCGTTCAGAAATAATTCAAGATTTAGTTAAAAATAATTCATTTCAACCTTCATTGATTTAAAATGAAGCAATAATCTATTGATTTCATTAACGTTATATTCTCCTTATTATTTTTTATGATAAGAAATCCTTGAAACATGCACAATAAAAAACCCAGCCGAAGCTGGGTAAAAACTAATAACCATGAAAACTCAAATTAAACATGAGAATCGGAATATTAGAAACAATTACTGTGCCAAAGTTTTATTTACTATTTCTTAACAAATGTTATTTTTATGTTAAAATTTGTTTAAAATATAAGTAACAGATTTTTTTTGTATTTTTGCGCCATTAAAAAAATATACATATATGTCTAACATTACATTCACCATGATTAAACCAGATGCTGTTGCAGACGGACATATCGGTGCTATATTAGGGAAAATCGCAGAAGGAGGTTTTAAAATTAAAGCATTAAAATTAACGCAGCTTACCGTTGATGATGCAAAAAAATTCTACGAAGTTCACGCTGAAAGACCATTCTATGGAGAATTGGTTGAATTTATGAGCTCAGGACCAATCGTTGCAGCAGTTCTTGAAAAAGATAATGCTGTTGAAGATTTCAGAACTTTAATTGGTGCTACAAACCCTGCTGAAGCTGCAGAAGGCACAATCAGAAAAATGTTTGCAAGAAGCATCGGAGAGAATGCTGTTCACGGTTCTGATTCTGATGAAAACGCTCTTATTGAAGCTAAATTTCATTTTTCAGGAAGAGAAATTTTCTAAGAAAAATTCACTCAACAATATATGTCCGGAGAAAAATATTTCTCCGGATTTTTTTTGTCCATAAATAATTAACTATAAATCATGCTAAAGCATCGATCAACAATTAAGATTCCGTATTTATACGCAATGATAAATTCAGTATTTATACGGATGTTTGTTGTGGTATTTTTTTGCAATTTTACAGTGTTAAAACAACAAGGAAAATTTAAAACTAATAACCGTAAGGACTTAATTTCAGTGAAGAAGGAAAAGGCAGCTTAATAAGCTGCCTTTTTGTCATATTTTTTGGTCGGATTTAAATTTTAAGAAGTTCTATTGTCCTTTCCGGATTTTCTGCTGAAAATACAGCATTTCCAGCTACTAATACATCTGCTCCGGCCTCGAAAAGTTTAGCTGCATTATCGATATTTATCCCCCCGTCAATTTCAATAAGAGCGGTAGAATTATTACTTAAAATAAGATCTTTGGTTTCTGCAATTTTCTTGTATGTATTCTCAATGAATTTTTGTCCGCCAAAACCTGGGTTTACACTCATAAGCAACACAAGGTCAACATCTGCAATGATATCTTCCAGCATCAGTACAGGAGTGGAAGGATTCAGGACAACGCCAGCCTTCGCTCCCAAACTCTGAATATGATGAATGGTTCGGTGAAGATGGGTGCAAGCTTCATAATGTACAGAAACAAGATCAGCGCCCTGATTGATGAATTCTTCCACATATTTTTCAGGTTCCACAATCATGAGATGCACATCAACAAACTTTTTGGCATGCTGCTGAACTGTCTTCATCACAGGAAAACCAAATGAGATGTTGGGAACGAATCTTCCGTCCATTACATCCACATGAAGCCAATCGGCCTGTGAATTATTTATCATCTCTATATCTCTCTGCAGGTTTCCGAAATCTGCAGCCAACAGGGAAGGAGCAATAAGTTTTGTTTTCATTTTTACTTTTATACTTTTCTATTATATTATTGAATCAAACAATACACAAAAACACTTCCTAAAATAATTGTTTCAATGACTGTTAACTTAATATTACTGAATTTGAGCACCAGTAATCGGTCAACGATGAATAATACCAAAGGTACTACGCTGCACACGAGTAAAGTTTCGAGAATCATTTTATATGCCGAACCTATTTTCGGTGGATCAAACCATTTATATACGATCAAAAAAAGAACATAACTAAAATATAATGCTGTCAAAACGGATACAAATGTCGGCTTACTGACAAGATGATTCAAGAAATTGCTCATTTTAATGATACTTAAGTTTCATTTCCGGTTGAATTTTAAGAAGAGTTTCATAAATCAGCTTAATCACATTTCCTACGTCTTCTTTAGAAACCATTTCTACCGTCGTGTGCATGTACCGTAACGGCAATGAAATCAGTGCACTTGGAACTCCACCGTTAGAGTGTGCAAAAGCATCCGTATCAGTACCGGTCATTCTGCTTGCAGCAGCTCTTTGGAAAGGAATTTTTTCAGTTTTTGCTGTTTCTATGATCAATTCTCTGATCGTATGATGAACGCTTGGTGCAAAAAATACAACCGGTCCGTCACCACATTTCTGATCACCTTCTTTTTTCTTTTCGATCATCGGAGTAGAAGTATCGTGGGTAACATCTGTTACGATTGCAATATTTGGCTTTATCGTATCTGCAATCATATCAGCACCATACAATCCCACTTCTTCCTGAACAGAATTGGTAATGTACAAACCGAAAGGAAGTGATTTTTTATTTTCCTTTAAAAGACGTGCCACTTCAGCAATCATGAAACCTCCGATCCTGTTATCTAAAGCTCTACAGACAAAATACCTGTTGTTCATTTCAAAAAATTCATCAGGATAAGTAATCATGCACCCGATATAGATTCCCATTTCCTCTACTTCTTTTTTTGAAGTTGCCCCACAGTCGATAAAAATATTTTCAATTTTAGGAGTAGGCTCGTTCTGATTCGTTCTGGTATGAATAGCCGGCCATCCGAAAACACCTTTTACAATTCCGTTTTCTCCATGAATGTGAACAACTTTGGAAGGAGCTATCGTCTGATCTGAACCGCCGTTTCTGATTACATAAATCAATCCGTCATCTGTAATATAATTCACGTACCATGAAATTTCGTCTGCATGGGCTTCGATCACCACTTTAAATTCAGCTTCATGATTGATAATACCATAGCATGTACCATAATGATCGACCTCAGTTTTGTCAACATAAGATTTTATATAATCCATCCAGATTTTCTGGCCTTCATGCTCATATCCGGTAGGGGAAGAAGTATTTAAATATTTTTCTAAAAATTTCAAAGATTTCTTATCAAATTTCATAAAAAGGAATGATTTTTGCGTTTAATTTTCTTTATAATAGGTGTAAAAATAATGAAATTTAGCAAGATTTTTTGTCTTTATCTTTTCTTTTTTGGGGTGAGTGTTTTTGGTCAGAAAGATTCTGTTATTGCAAAGCCATTAAGCCAATACCCTCAGGAACTTTTAAAGGTAGACGAATTCGGAAATAAATATTTTTATGATGAACGGCAGAAAGCGAAAATCTATGAAATAAATGGCGAGACGGTGGTTGTAATGGATGAATTGATTTTGCTTAACAAACCGAAATTCAACAATCAGCTCGATAGGAATTATTACTATTTTTTAAATAAAAAACTATACAGGGTTTATCCACTGTTTGTAACTGCTCTGCAGCAATATAGAGACATTCAGGGAGAAATGAATAATCTTGACAGTAAAGCAAAAAGAAAATACATAAAAGATCGTCAGAATATCCTTGCGGACCAATATGAGAAGCAGCTTCGGGATTTGACCACAACAGAAGGACAGATTTTTGCGAAGTTGATGAACAGAGCTACCGGAAAAAATGTGTATGAAATTATTAAGGAGCTAAGAGGCGGCTGGAGTGCATTCTGGTGGAATCTTAAAGGTAAAATGGCAGATATCGATCTCAAAGACAAATATGATCCGCACAATAAAACTACCGATCAATACCTTGAGTCACTGCTTCAGTCAAACTGGAACTCAGGCTACCTTCAGCCTTATCCGGGAGCAAATAATTTCAAAGTTTACAAATAATAATCAGCATAATTAAAATTCCTGTAAGTATTTTCTTACAGGAATTTTTCTTTCAGTTTATCAAAAACGATTTTATCGACGGGCAAAACAAAAGGATTTTCAGGGGTATCAATATCAGTCCATTCGGTCTTTTCGATGCACGGATCAAGGATCAGAAAATCTTCTTCATTGATGATATCTACGAGATAATAAATCGTCAGCAGCTGCTCATTTTCTCTGAAACGTGAGACCAGGAAATTTTCCTGTGTGTAAAAATGTTCAACCACGTTTATCTTTACGTTTAGTTCTTCATCAAATTCACGATGAAGACATTCTATTACTCCCTCACCGAATTCCAGGCCACCACCCGGAAATTTCATTAGTGGCTCACCTGCATATTCCTCAAATAAAGCCAAAACTTTTTTGTCCTTTACAGCACATGCATAAACCCTAATGTTTATCTTGTCTATCATATATAATAATTTGTAAAGCTAAAATAAGCAATTATGGTTAAAAGGACAATACAACAGAATGATAATCCAATTTTGAATATAATTTTGAATTAAAAATAATTTTAACTAAATTAAGATGGATAAACGTTTAACCAAAAAAGCAAGAAAGTATCATAATTTCGAATATTTCATTATAACGATTCATAATACTTAAAATTTAAATATGTAATAATCAAAACTTTAAGGAACAAAAAAATAATTATTTAAAAAGCCGCGAAACTACAATTATTTTTTAAATGTCCAAAAAATAATGCTATTGTTTTTTAGTGCTTTTATGAGATATTTTTGCGGTAAAGTCAACCATAATGAAAAGAGCTTCTATAAAAGATATTGCAAGATTGGCAGAAGTTTCTGTCGCGACTGTTTCCTATGTTCTCAATCAGAAAGAGGGAAGCCGAATAAGTGAAGCTACTAGAAAAAGGATTTTGGAAGTCGCACAAAACATCAATTATACACCCAATAAAATTGCCAAAAGCCTTAAAATGCGAAAAAGCAAATTGATAGGCCTTATTGTGGCGGATATTTCCAATGATTTTTATTCTAATATCGCCCGCAGCATTGAAGACGAAGCCATGAAACTTGGTTACACTCTTCTGATCGGAAGCTGCGACGAAAATCCGGAAAAATTCAAAAGACTTACGGAATTGTTCTCCGAGCAGCAGGTAGATGGGATGATCATTGCTCCTGTAGTAGATTCAGATGAAGCCATCAACAAGCTGATCAGAGAAGAATATCCTATTGTAACGATTGACAGGTATCTTAAAAATATAGATCTTCCTGGGGTAATGATCAATAATTCAGAAATCTCGGAACAGATTTGTGATTATTTGCTAAAGAAAAACTTTACAGAACTTATTTATGTCGGATATGATACTGAATTACCACATTTGCTTGACCGAGAAAATGGTTTTGAAAAAAGAATTGAAAAATCAGATGTTAAAGTAAAAAGAATTTTAACGGGCATTCATAATATTACGGAAGAAGTGCACCATCAGCTGAAAGCAAACCTCGATCTTTCTAAAAAAACGGCCATTTATTTTTCAAGTAATAAATTGGGAATTGCCGGGCTGAGATATCTTATCGACAATGAGATAAAGGTGCCTGCAGATGTGTCACTGGTTGCTTTTGATGAGACAGAAGCTTATTATCTTTTTCCTAGTGAAGTAAGTTTTGTACAACAGCCGCTGGCCGAAATGGCAAGAGAGTCTGTTAAACTTCTTGATAACCAAATTAACAATTACAATCCGAAAGGAGAAAGAATGATTTTGCAGGCAAAATTTATGGAACGTAACTCTGTAGAATAATAATATTTAAATGACAATATGAAAGATAAAAATGCTTATATCGTATGTTTTGGGGAGGTTCTTTGGGATATTTTCCCAGAAGGTTCAAGAGCAGGAGGGGCGCCATTTAATGTAGCTTATCACGTTCATAAGGCGGGGATTGATGTAAAAGTACTCAGCAGAACAGGAAATGATGAGCTGGGCGGCGAGTTAAAACAGAAAATAAAAAACTGGGGTATTTCAACAGATTTCATACAAAACGACAATATACACCCGACCAGTATTGTAATCGCTAAAATTGATGAACATAACGAAGCAACATATGAAATTATTGATAATGTTGCATGGGATCATATTGAATATCTTCCTGAACACAATGATTTGATTTCTAACGCTGAAGCATTTGTATACGGAAGTCTTTCTTCAAGAAATGAAAAGACAAAAAACACACTGCTCCAGCTTTTGGAAAAGGCTCAACTCAAAATTTTTGATGTCAACTTCAGGCCTCCTTTTATTGATACAGAGCATATTGAAACACTTTTACATAAAGCCGACATTGTAAAAATCAATAAATCCGAACTACAACAAATTTTGGATTTTACCGGCGAAAAATATACGACGGAAGAAGAGGCTGTACAATATATTCAGAAACGTTTTCAGATTAAAGAAGTTGTTTTAACCAAGGGAAGTGAAGGAGCAAAATATTTCGTAGGTGAAAAAGTGTACACCGCAGATGCTGTGCCAGTGACGGTTGTCGATACCGTAGGAAGCGGGGATTCATTTCTTTCAGGTTTTATATCAAAAAGAATTTATGATGAAAGTCCTGAAGAAATCCTTCAACAAGCTGTCGCATTAGGAGCTTTTATTACTTCAAAATCAGGCGCGTGTCCTGAATATGAGTATTCCGATTTTCAGGAATTTAAAAAGAGTATAAATGCTTCTACCACATAAATGAAAATCATGGAATATTTTACTAAAAAACTGTAATATTCATGAATAAACTTCGTTTTATATTTAACCAACAAAATTAAAGCGATATGAAAAATTTAAAGAAACTGACAAAAACAGAACTTAAGTCAACGTACGGCGGACAACCAAAAAAGTATTGCGTATACTGTGAAAGATTAAATAAAACAGTTTGCAGTGAAGTCCCGATCGCACAATGTCCTTAACAACTTATGAAACCGCTTTTCTGAGGCGGTTTTTCATTTTTTATTTAATTATAATTCTTTATTGTTTAATAATTCTATTCTGTTAAAACTTAAAGGCAATAACCATATATTATACAACAAAAATTAATACATTTGATGGTATAATAAAAACTTGTGAACCCTATTTTAGATGTCGTTGTACGATCACTTTGCGTTTATCTTTTTATGGTAGTCGCGATTCGGCTTTTTGGTAAAAATCAGCTTTCACAGCTGAATGCCGGAGATGTTGTTCTGCTTTTGCTTATTTCCAACGCTGTTCAGAATGCTATGGTTGGAGAAAACACTTCTCTTGAAGGTGGGCTTGTTGCAGCACTTGTACTTTTTATTGCCAATTTTATTGTTAAAAGATTAATGTTTTCCAACAGAAAATTAAGCAGTTTTCTTGAGGATAATCCTGTAATTTTAGTGAAAGACGGTAAAGTAGATCAAGATGCTTTAGATAAGGTAAAAATCAACAAAGATGAACTGGAAGAAGCCATCCGCGAGCATGGTGTTGACAGTATAGATAAAGTGAAGCTTTCCATCCTTGAAGTTGATGGAAATATAAGCGTAGTATCCGAAGACGAACAAAATAAGCAAACACATTATTCCAGAATTAAAAGAAAATATAAACGCAAATACCATTAATTTTCAAAATTAATATTTGTATAAAGTCAGTATTAAAGCATATTTCAAAAGATTTAAATAACTTAATTCACTTTTTTGGCATCAACATTGTTCCATATATCCGGAAATTTGAAAAGTGAAAAAATGAAAAGTTTGATTAAAATTGTTGGGGTTGCAACAGTTATGCTGATGATGACTTCATGTATTGTTCATGAACATCATGGGAGAAGAGGGATGCCTCCGGGACATGCAAAAAAAGTGTATATCTATGAAAAGAGAGGCCACGGACCAGGACATGGTCACCATAAAGGACATGGACATGGACGTCACAGGTAAAATTAAAAATAGAGAGCATCGAATTTTCGGTGCTTTTGTTTTTTAACTAATATTTGGCATCCAGCTTGATAAATATATTACAATCACAAACAAAAATTTATGAAAAACTTATCCAAAATGTTACTGGCACTGGCTATGTTTGCTGTGCTATCTTCTTGTCTGCACAGACCGCCGGCTCCGCCAAGACCGCCTGCACCTCCGCACAGAAGGTAAAAATTAAACCCGGAATTTTCCGGGCTTTTTTATTTAGAAAAAAATATTTTAAAAAATTAGTTCAAAATCTTGATTTCTTTGGATTTAAAAAAGTATTAAAGATCATTACTTCCTGTCCAAATTTATCTTCTACACGTTCAGCAATATTCTGAAGCTCACTTTTCACAAAATCTTCTCTAAGATCATCATTATCAAAAACCAGCAGCAGATTATAATTTTTCCCTTCTTCAATATAGTCGCTATCCACTTCCGAAAGAATATATTTATTGACATCCATTAAGTTTTCAGCCATTAAAATCAATGTTTCGTCGATATAATTTTCCCATTCCTCCAGATTGCTTTTCGTACAGTGGAAAGTTATGCTTAATACGCTCATATTTTATGATTTTTTTAATATTTTGAGTAAAATTCTAAGGCAAAAATCGGCAAATTTTTCGTAAATTAGCCCGTTAATAAAAATTCAAAAAAAATAATTTTCAGACGTACAGCTAAGGGTCTGACTGTCATTATAATAAAATTTGTTTATGCAAAAAGAAGGAGAAAGACTGATTCCCATCAATATTGTTGATGAAATGAAGTCGTCTTATATTGATTATTCAATGTCTGTTATCGTTTCAAGAGCGCTACCTGACGTAAGAGACGGCTTGAAACCCGTTCATAGAAGAGTACTGTATGGTATGTATGGATTAGGGGTTTTTTCTAATAGAAAATATTTAAAATCTGCTAGAATTGTTGGAGACGTTTTAGGTAAATACCACCCTCACGGAGATTCTTCTGTATACGATGCAATGGTGAGAATGGCTCAGGACTGGAGTCTTCGTTATCCTCAGGTAGACGGCCAAGGTAACTTCGGTTCAATGGATGGTGATCCGCCTGCGGCTATGCGTTATACCGAAGCACGATTGAAAAAGATTTCTGATGAAGTGCTTTCAGACTTAGACAAAGAAACGGTAGATTTTCAGAATAACTTCGACGACAGTTTACAGGAGCCTACTGTTTTGCCTTCTAAAATTCCTAATCTTCTGGTAAACGGGACTTCCGGTATTGCCGTAGGGATGGCCACAAACATGGCCCCGCACAATTTATCTGAATCGGTAGATGCAATCTGCGCATATATTGATAATAAAGAGATTACCATTGATGAATTAATGCAGCACATCATCGCCCCGGATTTTCCTACAGGTGGAATTATCTACGGATATGACGGTGTAAGAGATGCATTCCATACGGGTAGAGGAAGGGTAGTGCTTCGTGCTAAAGTTGCCTTTGAAGAAATAGGAAACAGAAATGCCATTATTGTCAATGAAGTTCCTTATCAGGTAAACAAAGCCGAGATGATTGCCAGAACCGCAGAATTGGTGAAGGAAGAAAAAATCCCGGGAATTTACGAAATCAGAGATGAGTCGGATAGAAGGGGGCTTCGTATTGTTTATGAATTGAAAAATGATGCAATTCCGAATGTTGTTCTGAACTTATTATATAAATATACAGCGCTTCAGACCTCTTTCAGTGTTAATAATATTGCTTTGGTACATGGAAGACCGGAACAATTAAATCTGAAAGACATTATCCACCATTTTGTGGAGCACAGACATGAAGTTATTGTAAGAAGAACCCAATTTGAGCTTAGAAAAGCAAAAGAAAGAGCTCATATTTTGGAAGGTTTCATGAAGGTGATCGGAACTCAGGATTCCCTGGACAGAGCAATTTCTATCATTCGTCACTCTGCTAATCCGCAGGCTGCAAAAGAAGGATTAATTGAAGCTTTTGAACTTTCTGAAATTCAGGCTCAGGCAATTCTTGATCTACGTCTTGCGCGTCTTACAGGAATGGAGCTTGATAAAATCCGTGATGAATACGATGCGATCATGAAAGAAATTGCTGATCTTGAAGATATCCTGGCTAATGAACCAAGAAGATTCCAGATCATTAAAGATGAATTGATTGAAGTTAAAGAAAAATACGGCGACGAAAGAAGGACCGAAATCGATTATTCCGGAGGTGAAATGTCTATCGAAGATATCATCCCGAACGAATCTGTAGTATTGACCATTTCACATGCCGGATATATCAAAAGAACTTCACTTTCAGAATATAAAATTCAAAGTAGGGGCGGTGTAGGAAATAAAGCGGCAACAACAAGGGATTCAGATTTCCTTGAGTATATTGTTTCTGCTACCAACCACCAGTATATGCTGTTCTTTACTGAAAAAGGACGATGTTACTGGCTGAGGGTATTCGAAATTCCTGAAGGCTCTAAAACAGCAAAAGGAAGAGCGGTACAGAATTTAATTAACATCGAACCTGATGATAAAATTAAAGCTTACATCAGAACCAATAACCTTAAAGATTCTGAATATGTGAATCAAATGAGTGTCGTGATGGTAACCAAAAATGGTACGATCAAAAAAACCTCATTGGAAGCTTATTCAAGACCAAGGGTAAATGGGGTAAATGCGATCGAAATCAGGGATAATGACCAGTTGTTAGGAGCATACTTAACGAATGGTACATCACAGATCATGATTGCTACTAAAAATGGTAAATGTATCCGTTTCCCAGAAGAAAAAGTAAGAGAAGTAGGAAGAGGTTCCATTGGTGTTCGTGGTATTGCCATGGATGATAATGATGAAGTAATCGGTATGATTGTAGTAAATGATGTAGAAAAGGAAACCGTTCTTGTAGTATCTGAAAAGGGATACGGAAAGAGAACAGCCGTTGAAGACTACAGAATTACCAATAGAGGAGGAAAAGGAGTAATCACCTTAAACATTACTGAAAAAACAGGAAATCTGATTGCCATCCAAAACGTAACAGATGAAGACGGATTAATGATCATCAATAAATCTGGCGTTGCCATCAGAATGGGAATGGATGAAATGAGAGTAATGGGTAGAAATACACAAGGTGTAAAACTCATCAATCTTAAGAAAAACGATGAAATTGCCGCCATTGCCAAAGTTGAAATGGACAAAGAAGTAGAAGATTCTGAAGAAATCGAAGAAATAGAAGGAACTGTAGCTGATAACCAAGAAAACGATACAGAAACTCCGCAGACAGATCATGCTGAGGAAAATGAGAATTCTGATTCGGAAGAATAATTGTATAACTAATATAAAATAGTGATTATGAAAAAGCTAATTTTAGGTATGGCTATCGTAGCATCAGCTTTGGTTTTCGGACAAAAAGGCGATGTGAACGCTCAGCTACAAGAAGCCAACAAAGTAGCAATGGATGCGTACAACGCGAAAAACTATGCTGTAGCAGCCCCTAAGTTTATGGAAGTTTATAACTTACTAAAAACGAGCGGACAGGATAATAAAGTATATATGTATTATGCAGGTTTAAATTATGCATTGGCAAACGATATTCCTCAGGCTACAAAAATATATACAGACCTTATCAATTCAGGATACACGGGCGTTGAAACAACTTACACTGCTAAAGAGAACAAAACAGGACAGGTTGTAAGCTACGACAAAAATACCTGGGAACTTTTAAAGAAAACTTCCTCAAAAGATTATTCTGATTTCAAAACAGAACAGTCTAAAAGTGTTGAAGCTGATCTTTACGAAACATTATCAACTCTTCTGTTGAATGCGAAGAAAAATGACGAAGCTTTAGCGATTATTGAAAAAGGACTTGCGAAATTTCCTAACAATGCTAAATTGAAAGAATATCAGGGTAGTGCATTATATGCTTCCGGTAATACGGATAAATTTATGCAAAACCTGAAGGAGCAATTAGCAAAAAATCCTAATGATGCGACCAACTGGTACAACCTTGGGGTTCTTCAGTCTAAAAATCCGGAAACGGTAAATGACGCGATCACTTCTTTCCAAAAAGCTATTGAGCTAAAACCTGATTTTGCGAATGCTTACCAAAATTTAGTTTACACGGTAATTGGTGATGATGAAAAAGCTGTCAGTGAAATTAATGCATTGAGAAAGACAAAGCCGGACGAAGCAACCAAACTTATTGAAGCGAGAAAAGAAAGATTCAATAAATCGGTACCTTACGGAGAAAAATGGCTTCAGGCAATGCCAAATGATATTACCGCTGTTCAGGTAATGAAAGATGTCTATAACACGACAAAAAATACGGCTAAATACAATGAAATGAAAGCTAAAGAAGCTGAACTTCAGGCAAAGCAGCCAAAATAAATTAATAGAAAACCGGAACATTTAAGTTCCGGTTTTTTTATGTTTAAAATCCTGATAAGATTTAATCTCCTAACCAAGAACGGTTACTCCTTTCTGAATCATTTCATAAATGGCGTCTCTGCCATTATCCGGTTTTACATTTACCGCTTTTGTTCCGTTGAAATGAAGACAGGTGATATATCCGCTGTTTACCGCATCAATACAGGTAAATTTCACACAATAATCCATTGCAAGACCGACAATTTCCAATAACTGAATATCGTGGTATTTCAGAAAATCATCCAATCCGGTTTTCATAAAATGATTATTGTCCTGGAAACCACTGTAGCTGTCAATTTCAACATTTTTCCCTTTCTGAATGATATGAGTTACTTTATCTCTGTTAAGATCTTTGTGAAACTCAGCTCCGAAAGTTCCCTGGATACAGTGATCCGGCCACATAAACTGTGGAATGCCATTTAAAATAATACTTTCACCAACCTTTCTGCCATTATTGCTGGCAAAACTTTTATGATTAGCAGGATGCCAGTCCTGAGTCAAAACAATCTGATCGTATTCGTTTTCTTCCATTAATGCATTGATGTATGGAATTACCTCATTTGCATCCGGAACTGCCAATGCTCCTCCTTCACAAAAATCATTCTGTACGTCTACGATTATTAACGCTTTTTTCATATTTAATATTCTCGAATTTTTGATAAATTTACAAAAACTAATATTCAAAAAATTGTCCAAATAACATTTATCGGACAAATAGACATTACGAAAATCTTTTAAAAATAAAAATGAACACTATAGAACAAAAAAAGTATCCAATAGGCAGGTTTGAGGTGCCTGAAAATATCTGTGATATCAAATTGGATGAATATATAAAAGTCATCAAAGATTTTCCCGGAAGACTGAAAAATTTAATTGAAGATTTCTCAGATGATCAGCTTGACACACAATACAGAGAAGGCGGCTGGACAGTGCGCCAGCTCGTAAATCATATTGCAGACAGCCATATTAACAGCTTTACCCGATTTAAATTGGCTTTAACGGAAGACAATCCAACAATAAAGCCTTATGATGAAGCAAAATGGGCGGAACTTCAGGACAGCCAGAATATGCCTGTAAAACCCGCAATGAGAATGATCAAAGGAACTCATCAAAGATGGACGGTATTATTGAAAAGCATGACGAATAAACAGTTTGAAAGAACATTTCATCATCCCGAGCACAATAAGAACTACGATCTCCGACATTGTCTTGCCATTTATGTCTGGCATTGCAATCATCATTTTGCTCATATAGAAAATCTTAAGAAAGAAAAGGGTTGGTAAAAAAAAGTCTTCATAATCCGGTTTTTTTTGACGAGATTATAAATAGAATTCACAATTTACAGCAACATTCAAAGCCAAGATGGGGAAAAATGAATGTCTGTCAGATGATGAGACATTGTAATCATGTTCTTCAGGTACCTCTCAGAAAAATTGAGCTTCCTGAAATTAATCGTCTGTTTACAGCAATCGGAATTATAACCAAATGGGAGATTCAGGTTTTTAATAACGGAATTCCCCGAAATATGCCGACTTTTCAAAAACTTATTATTAATTTTGAGTGTGATTTTGAAGAAGAAAAGGAAAGCCTTTTAAGAACACTTGAAGAGTACCATGTATGCTTTAAAAATGAAAATCTCCCGGATCATCATGTTCTTTTTGGTAAAATGCAAAGCAAAGACTGGGGATTTCTGGAATACAAACATCTTCATCATCATCTAAAACAATTTAGCGTATGAGTTTTTTTGACAAAATATTCGGAGGAAAAGAAGAAGAATCTGAAAAGAGTCCGGTCTGGAAATATATAGAATCTGAGGAAGATCTGAAAAAAGCAATTGAAAGCTCTTTCACTCAGAAAATTGGAATTTTTAAGCATTCCACAAGTTGCTTTATCAGTAAAACAGTATTAAGGAATTTTGAAAAAGAAATTCAAAACCTGGCCCAAAAGCCTGAATTATATTTTCTGGATTTGCTGGCTTACCGAGCAATTTCAAATAAAATTGCTGAAGATCTGCAAATACGACATGAAAGCCCTCAATTTCTGGTTATTGAAAACGGAAAGGTAATTAACAATGCATCTCACCAACATATTTCAGCAGAACAAATTGTATAATGAAGAATATCAATAATTATTTATCCAAAGTTCTGGATGTTCCCGTTGATAAAGTAAACATGTGCAGCCTGCATTATGAAGTAAAGAAAATTCAGAAAAATCAGTTTCTTTTGCAGTACGGCGAAATTTGCAGGTACATTTATTTTGTTGAAAAAGGACTTCTTAAGATGTATTCTATCGACAAAAACGGAAAGGAGCATATCATTCAGTTTGCCCCGGAAAGCTGGCTTATTTCGGATCGAAGCAGTCTTTATTTTAACGAAAAATCCATTTATTATATTGAAGCGGTAGAAGATTCTGAAGTTTTGCTTCTGCATCCTGATTTTATCAATAAGCTGATCGGTGAGTTTCCAAACAGTCTTGAAAAAAGTGATATTCTTCTGCAGAAACATATCAAAAGTCTTCAGGACAGGATCAATTCTTTATTGGGAGAGACAGCGGAAGAACGCTATATGAAATTTATCAAAATGTATCCTGATCTCCTGTTAAGAGTTCCCCAATGGATGATTGCATCTTATCTTGGAATTACTCCGGAAAGCCTTAGCCGTGTAAGAAAGGAGCTTGCAAGAAAAAATTTCGTTCCGGACAGTAAATAAGAATACTTTATTTTTAATTTAACATACATTAAGTCTAAATATGACTGTAGTCATGTTTATATTCATAATATTGGTTTACATTTGTTAAACACACACACATAATATTATGAAATTTTCAAATTCTAACTCGTTGAAGGCTCCAATATCATGCGAAGCCGATTTCCAGACCTATAAAGTCCGTTGCATTGACGATCTCACTTATATCAGATGCAAGATGTCCTGATATAAACTCAAAACTTATTTTACAATTCTGATAGATTTATATGCCCGTTTATCTTTGAGTAACGGGACATTTTTTTATAAAATACTAATTTGTTAATTACATTGTCAGAAGTTAAAGTTCTTTAAAGATAATTATAATTATCTGTCTAGAATATAGCAAGGTGTGAAATTTGCATTCACAAAACAAACTATCAATTTTATTTTATTAGGAATGCTAAAACATCAAAATCAACTCACATGGTTATTAAAGAAGAAATTTTGCATTCAGTAGGAGCAATTATAAGACATTATCAACCCTCGGAAATTATATTTAATGAGGGGGATATTCCTAAATACTATTACCAGATCGTTTCCGGAGAAGCAAAACTGAACAATTATACTGACGATGGAAAAGAAGTTATACAAACACTGTTGGAAGAAGGACAAAGCATAGGTGAGTCATTACTTTTCATCGACAAACTCTATCCCGTGAATGCTGTCGCCATTACAAAATGTAAGGTTTTACGACTTCCTAAAGCTATGTTCCTTGACCTTATAAAGCTTTACCCGGAAGTATCTTTTAATATGAATAAAACGCTTTCGCAAAAACTGTATTTTAAGCTTATCATGGCACAAAACATGGCATCACAGAGCCCGACCGCCAAACTTAAAGTTTTAATGGATTATTTAAAAAGCTTTCAGAAAGAACAGTCTCCGTATTCATTTATGATTCCTTTGACCAGACAACAAATGGCAAGCCTTACAGGACTTCGGGTGGAAACGGCAATCAGAACTATAAAAGTCATGGAGAAAGAAAAAATAGTAAAAATTAAAGATCGTAAAATTTTATATTAATCTTGCATCAGTACTAATTTTTTACGAACTTTTTAATCCTAAAATAACTGTAGAAAATGAAAACAATCAGTTGCATGAATATCGATCCCGAAATTCTTTATAAATTCGGAGCCGAAAATAAATCTTATAATCAAGATGAAATCATATACAGAGAAGGAGATCATGCAGCCTTTTATTACCAGATTATAAAAGGTAAAATCAAGCTGAACAGTTATAATGAAGAAGGAAAAGAATTCATCCATAATATTATAGGCGAAAAACAAAGCTTCGGAGATTCATTACTTTTTATCGAAAAATTTTATGTAATGAATGCCATATGCCTTACAGCAACTGAAATGATAAGGCTTCCCAAAAACAATTTTCTTGAGCTGCTACAAAACAATCCTCAAATTTCTCTTGAAATGAATGCCTGCCTTTCACAGAGGTTATACTTCAAGGCTATCATGCTTCAAAATATGTCTTCTCAAAATCCGGCTGTAAGATTGGAAGGTTTACTCAATTATTTAAAAAGTTATCATGACGGTGACTGCGAGCAGTGCTTTCCCGTAGAACTTACCCGCCAGCAGATTGCCAATCTTACGGGACTGAGAGTTGAAACTGTTATTAGGACTCTCAAAAAGATGGAAAAAGAAGGCAAGCTTAAAATAAAAGACCGGAAAATTTTATATTAATACCTTCCAACATGATTTGGGTCATAAATTGGTGATATATTCTAACGTAAATTTGAGTTAAATAATTCATCCATATTTCTTAAAGCCTCGGCAGGAGGTACATGTTAAGCTCTTTTAGCTTTTTGTTCAATATCAATTAACCAAAACTCATTGCTGTCTAATACTAGTCACGGCCGGCAATACCATCACTATAATATTAATATAAAAAATTCAGTTATGAACACTAGAAATTCAAGAAATCGTAGTTCCAGAGGAAACTCAGATTCATCAAGCAATCTTGAAGAAATTTATCAATTAGGTTATGACCACGGTTATAACGATGCGTCACAGGACGAAGAATATGACGATGACTTCTCCGAGTATGAAGATTACTTCGACGAAGACTATGATGATGACGATGAAGATTACGACGACTATGATGATGAAGATTATGACGATTACGACGACGATGATTATGATGATGACGATGAAGACTATGATGACGACGAAGATGATAATAGAGGAAGAGGCAGAGGAAGATCAGGTAACGGAAACCAGCAGAGAGACAGCCAGGGAAGATTTACTTCCGGAAGCGGCAGAGGTGGTTCACGTGGAGGATCAGGATCAGGACGTGGTTCTGGTTCGGGTTCAAACTCTGGCTCAGGAAGAGGAAGAAACTCAGGAGGATCCGGGGGATCAAGATCTGGAGGAAGAGGCAGGTCTTCGAGAGGATCATCCAATTCAAACAGTGACAACTATGATCACAGACATGATAATCCGGGAAGACCGAGAGGAAGCAGAAACGGAGGTGGAAGATCTTCAGGATCAGGCTCCAGCTCAAATTCAAATTCAGGAAGATCAGGATCAGGTAGCAGCAGAGGCGGCTCCAGATCAGGAAATAACGGCGGTTCAGGTCGAAGTTCCAACTCAGGTTCTGGTTCAGGAACATCTAGAAGAGGTTTTGCATCAATGAGCAAATCTGAACGTACGAGAATTGCTCGTATGGGCGGACAGGCATCTCATGGTGGCGGAAGATCTTCAGGTTCCGGCAGATCCGGATTTGGAGGCAGACGTAATAATTCATAATTCTTTTTCCACGATTACCTCTTTATTGTTTAAGTAAAGGGGTAATCTTTTATAAAACCAAACACCACTTTCACATTATGGCAACGAAAACATTAGATAATAAAGACAACAGTACAACAGGTACAGGTACCTCATCTACATCTACGACAGGCTCATCAAAAAAAACAGCATCCGTTGATAATGCTACGGTAGACAAAAACGAGATGAGCAATTCACCTTTACATAAATTTTTTGTTTCTGCTCTTAAAGATATTTACTACGCAGAAAACGCGATCATTGAAGCATTGGGAAAAATGCAGGAAGCTGCCACTACGGAAGAGCTGAAAGAAGCATTTGAAGACCACCAGCTTCAGACTCAGAAACATGTAAGCAGACTTGAAAAAGTCTTCAAACTGATTAATGAAACCCCTGAGAAAAAAGAATGCAAAGCCATCAAAGGAATCATCGAAGAAGGTGAAGAAATCATAAAGTCTACAGAAGAAGGCTCTATGACGCGTGATGCAGCATTGATCATTGCCGCCCAAAAAGTTGAACATTACGAAATCGCAACCTACGGCGGACTTGCCCAACTGGCTATCACCATGGGACATGATAAGGCGGCCGATCTTCTCGAAAAAACATTACAGGAGGAAGAAGATACAGATTATGATCTGACAGAAATCGCCGAAACCTACATCAATTTTGATGCAGAACAGGAAGATTAATTTTAAAATATAAAGCCATGTAGTGCTTGTCTATATGGCTTTTTAAAATATCAAACCAAAGTTATGTTTCCCGCGACATTTACTTTATCACTACATCACAAACAATAAGAATTATGAAAGACAACAAACCGACCAACGAAAAACTTAACCAGTTGGAATCTCACATGACTTCCAATGAAAATGAAAAACTGACAACCAATCAGGGACTGAAAATCAACAACAATCAGGATTCACTGAAGGCAGGAGACAGAGGTCCTACCTTACTTGAAGATTTTATTCTTAGAGAAAAAATTACACATTTCGATCACGAAAGAATTCCTGAAAGGGTAGTACATGCCCGTGGCTCCGGCGCACATGGAGTGTTTAAATTAACTAAAAGTCTTGCAGAATATACAAGAGCAAATTTCCTGTCGGAAGTAGGTAAAGAAACGCCTGTTTTTGTAAGATTTTCAACTGTTGCCGGAAACAGGGGAAGCACCGATCTCGCAAGAGACGTTCGTGGATTTGCCGTAAAATTTTACACAGACGAAGGAAATTACGATCTTGTAGGGAATAATATTCCCGTATTCTTTATTCAGGATGCCATTAAGTTTCCTGATCTTGTTCATGCCGTAAAGCCTGAACCACACAACGAAATACCGCAGGCACAGTCTGCTCACGATACATTTTGGGACTTTATATCTCTAATGCCTGAAAGCATGCATATGATCATGTGGCTGATGAGCGACAGGGCAATCCCAAGAAGCTTTTCAAGAATGGAAGGATTCGGAGTACATTCCTTTAAATTGATTAATGATGAAGGAAAAGCTCATTTCGTTAAATTCCATTTTAAGCCAAAACTGGGTGTACATTCGGTTGCCTGGGATGAAGCGCAGAGAATTTCCGGGGTAGATCCCGATTTTCATAAAAGAGATCTTTGGGAATCTATTGAAAACGGCATTTTCCCTGAGTGGGATTTTGGAGTACAGCTGATTCCTGAAGAAGATGAATTTAAATATGATTTTGATCTTCTCGATCCAACCAAAATTGTTCCTGAAGAAGTGGTACCGGTACAGCTTATCGGAACCTTAACATTAAATAAAAATCCGGAAAACTTTTTTGCAGAAACAGAACAGGTTGCGTTTCACCCCGGACATATTGTTCCCGGAATCGATTTCACCAATGACCCGTTGCTGCAGGGAAGACTATTTTCCTATACAGATACACAACTGATTAGACTTGGAGGCCCGAATTTCCATGAAATTCCGATTAATAAATCTGTAAATACTGTTCACAACAACCAGAGAGACGGTTACATGAGACAGCAGATTGCTAAAGGAAAAGTAAGCTACGAACCGAATTCTATCGGTGGAGGATGCCCTTTCCAGGCAATGATGAAAGAAGGAGGTTTTGTATCCCAGGAATCAAGAGTTTCGGGAGCAAAAGTGAGAGAAAGAAGCAAAAGTTTTGTGGATCATTATTCACAAGCAAAATTATTCTATAACAGCCAGTCTGCTCCGGAAAAGATGCACCTTCAGAAAGCATTGATCTTTGAGCTTTCGAAGGTAACAATTCCTGAAATCAGAGAAAGAGTGGTAGGTCAACTTGCTTTCATTAATAAAGATCTTGCTTCAAAAGTTGCAGAAAAAACAGGCGTTGAAGTCAAAAAACTTCAGTTACCGAATCAAAGTATTCCTGCAGATGCAGATCCAAAAGATTTGCAGAGTGAAGAAAGAGAGCCTGATACTAAAATTTCAGAAGCGTTAAGCATGCAGAATACCGTTAAAGATACCATTATGGGTAGAAAAATAGGCTTCATTATGGCAAATGGCGCTGATACCGGTTCTGTTAATGATTTAAAAACCAAACTGGAAGCTGAAAATGCCGTCGTGGAAATTATCGGTACAAGTATGGCTCCTGTGAAAACGGATGATGGATCTTTACTGACTCCCAAACACTCTTTAACAAGCAATTCCAGCGTCTCTTTTGATGCACTTTATATAGCGGCAGGAGAAAACTCAACGAAAGAGCTTCTTACTCCGGAAAATAAGCCTCATGCATTAAGTTTCGTAAACGAAGCGTATAAACACTGTAAGGCTATTTACTTCGGAGAAGGAACGGAACCTCTTTATATGAACAGTAATGTCAGCATGAAAAGTCACATCGACCCCGCTATCGTTATTGCAGAAGACGAAAATCCTTCCGATAAGTTCATTACGGCCATTGCCAATCACAGAGTCTGGGATCTTGAATTAGAGCGAAATGCCCAGAATTAAATAAGCACCTTCACACCAACACACTAAATATTAAAATTATGAAAGCAGCAGTTATCCACGGGCCAGGCCTTATCAAATGTGATACCGTCGACGATCCCATCATCAAAGAATCAAATGACATTATTCTGAAAGTAACTTCAACAGCCATTTGCGGAAGCGACCTGCATATGTATTCAGGAGGAATTCCCCAGGTAAGACCTATGGTGATGGGGCATGAATTCATGGGGATTGTTGAGGAAGTGGGACAGCACATCACCAATCTTAAAGTAGGAGACAGGGTGGTAGTTCCGTTTCCGATTTCCTGCGGAAGCTGCTATTTCTGTCAGCACGATCTGCCAACAGCCTGCGAACACAGTAATCCCGAACATTATGGCCCAGAAGGCGGAATTCTTACCGATAAAGGAGGAGCACTTTTTGGTTATTCAGATCTTTACGGCGGCTATGACGGTGGCCAGGCACAATATGTAAGGGTTCCTTATGCACATTTCGGTCCTCGGAAAGTTCCGGATAATCTTACCGATGAGCAGGTTCTTTTCCTTACCGATATTTTCCCTACCGGATACATGGGTGTCTTATGGGGAGAATTAAAAGGAGGCGAAACAGTGGCCATCTTTGGAGCCGGACCGGTTGGTTCAATGTCGGTAAAATCAGCGATTCTGCATAATGCAAAAAAAGTAATCGTTGTAGATACCCAACAATACCGACTTGATCAAATTAAAAATCTCACCGGTTGCGATACCATCTTATGGGAAGACGGCCAGAACGTTATCGACCAGATCCGTGATATGACGGATGGTAGAGGAGCAGACCTTTGTATTGATGCTGTAGGCTTTGAACCGGACAGAAACCTCATCGACCGTGCGAAAGCCGTGATCAATTTTGAAAAAGGTTCCATTAAAGTTCTGGAAGCCTGCATGAGTGCCGTAAGAAGAGGCGGAATCGTGTCCATCCTTGGAGTTTATCCTGTAAACTATGATAATTTTAAACTTGGACAGATTTTTGATAAAGGAATTACTATAAAGGCCGGACAATGCAATGTTCACGCAATCATTGATGAATTGCTGGATCATGTACAGAGCGGCAGGGTACAGCTGAATGACATTATTACCCATCGTCTTTCTCTTGAAGATGTTTCTAAAGGTTATGAAATCTTTGACAAGAAACAGGACGGATGTGTAAAGGTTGTTCTTGATCCGTGGAAGGCTTCAAGTCTCTAAAAATACACACAAACACATAAATATTAAAAGTATGGAATTTCAAAAAAATCTTCTGGAATATATCAGCCAGTCTTTAATGACTACAGATGAAACCATTTCAGTAGCAGAAAGCGTTACATCCGGCTGTTTACAGCTGGCGTTTTCACAGATGCCGAATGCCTCAATGTTTTATAAAGGCGGACTTACAGCCTATACATTGCAGGAAAAAGTAAAATTACTGAATGTTGATGCACACGAAGCAGAAGAATGCGACTGTGTGTCAGAAAATATTGCGGAAACAATGGCCCTGAATGTAGCAAAACTTTTCGAGTCCGACTGGTCAATTGCTACAACCGGTTATTGTACACCAATACGCAATTCTTCATATAAAATTTTTGCATTCTTTTCATTCTCTTACAAAGGCGAAATCATTTTGACGAAAAAACTGGAACTGCATCCTAAAACCCAGGCATTAAATGCCCAGCTTTATTATACGGAATTTATTCTGGGATGCTTTAAAAGTGAAATTAATCAATTATTAATTTTAAAATAAGGTGATGAATAAAAAAAATGAATACGCGCTGATTACGGGAGCAACCAGCGGGATCGGCTATGAGCTTGCAAAACAGTTTGCAAAGAACGGATATGATCTTGTCATGGTGGCCCGAAATCATGACGAACTGAAAACCAAGGCAGATGAGTTCAAAAGCTGTGGAGTTAATGTAATTACCATTGCTAAGAATCTCTTTATCGAAGAAGATGCCTACGCTTTATATTCTGAACTGAAACTCAACGGAATCAGTCCCTCCATCCTTGTCAATGATGCAGGACAGGGCGTGTACGGAAAGTTTCAGGATACGGACATTCACAGAGAAGTTGATATTGTTAATTTAAATATTGTTTCTGTCATTATTCTGACAAAAATGTTTTTGAAAGACCGTTTACCAAAAGGATCAGGGAAAATCCTGAATCTTGCTTCTATTGCAAGTAAAGCCCCCGGTCCTTGGCATTCGGTATATCACGGGACAAAAGCATTTATCCTATCCTGGTCTGAGGCAATACGTGAAGAGCTTAAAGATACAGGAATTACGGTAACGGCACTTCTGCCGGGACCTACCGACACCGATTTCTTTAATAAAGCCGACATGAATGAAAGCAAAATCATGGAAGATAAAGACAATTTTTCTTCGCCCGAAGAAGTGGCGCTTGATGGATACAATGCTTTAATGAATGGGGATGATAAAGTGGTTTCAGGATTAAAAAATAAACTGACCGTAGCCATGTCGAATATCGCAACAGACAGTATGGCTGCACACAGAATGGCAGAAATGCAAAAACCGGTAAATGAAAAATAGATTTTTATGGGGAACTTAAAATTAGAAAATAAGACTGTACTGATCACAGGAGCAGACAGCGGAATCGGCAAAGCAGTCGCTTTACTTTTTGCAAAAGAAGGAGCAAATATTGCAATCATTTATTATTCCGACGATAAAGATGCTGAAAAAGCAAAATCAGAAATTGAAAGCCTGGGAAGAAAAGCTTCGATTTTTCAGGGAGATGTTAATGACTATAAATTCTGCGAAGAAACAACAAAGAAAGTTGTATCCGAATTTGGTGGTATTGATATTTTGGTGAATAATGCCGGCGTACAGTTCCCTGCTGATAATATCCTTGATCTGGAAGAAGAAAATATCAGAGCAACCTTCAATTCTAATATTATAGGAATGATTCTTCTTACAAAAGTTGTTTTCCCTCATTTAAAACAGGGAAGCTCTGTTATTAATACTACTTCGGCAACTGCTTACCAGGGGCATGAGGAATTATTGGATTACTCGGCTACAAAAGGAGCAATTGTTTCCTTCACCCGTTCGCTGGCATTACAATCTAAACCAAAAGGTATTCGCGTAAATGCAGTAGCACCCGGCCCTGTAGCCACACCACTGACAAAAGAGACTTTTGGTGAGGAAGAAGACGATCCGAACAAACCACCTTTCGAAAGAAATGCAACTCCGGAAGAAGTAGCAACCAGCTTCCTATTCCTGGCAAGTGATGATGCAGCCCAGATCACCGGGCAGGTTCTTCATCCTAATGGCGGAATTGTCGTTAATGGATAAACTAAAAAAAACAATATAATGATTATGAAAACAGCCACATTGGTTTTGGGAATTTTAAGTCTTTTCGTATTCTCATCTTGCAGATGCGGCTTTGATGAAGACGAGCCCAGAAATAAATATGACGGAAATAATTCCGACAGCAGCCAGAACAAAACCGGAACACCGGAAAGTGATACGCTGCAGATCAAGTAAGTTTAACTAAAATTCTAAGTCATGCACAGAGACGGCGCAAGAAAAAGTATATGGCAGGAAGAAATAAGGAAATTTTCCTCGGAAGCCGACCTCCACCAGCTATATGATGTAGCAATAGTTGGTGGGGGGATCACCGGCGTTTCTACTGCCCTGAAACTACAACAGGCAGGTAAAAGATGCATCCTTCTGGAAGCTGCCAATATCGGTTTCGGAACAACCGGCGGAACAACCGCACATCTTAACGATTTTTTCGACACCACCTTTAAAGAAGCAATTAACGATTTTGGGTTAGATAACGCAAAACTTCTTGCCAATGCAGGTAGGGAAGCTATTGCCCTCATAGAAAACAATATTCAACAATTCGGTATCGGTTGTGATTTTGAAAGAAAAACAGGCTATCTTTTTGCTTTGGATGAACAACAACAGAAGCAACTGAAAGATATTGTAGAAGGGGCAGCTGAAGTAGGCCATGAGATGACTTACGTAGAAGAAATACCATTTCCGATTCCGTTTAAGGAGGCGGTAAGCATTCCGGATCAGGCTCAGTTTCATCCTGTAAAATATATTAAAGGTTTATGTGAAGCTTTTCTTGGTTTGGGCGGTGTTATCATCGAAGATTGCCGCAGTGAAAGCCATGATGAGCAGCAAAATCATGTTATCCTGAAAACGTCAGGAGGAGAAATTAAAGCCAAAAATGTGATCTATGCTACTCATATTCCTCCGGGAATGAGTGTTCTGCATATCACCAATGCACCTTACAGAAGCTATGCTCTGGCGTTCAGTCTGAAAGACGGCAAATATCCGGAGGGCCTGGGATACGATCTCATCGATCCTTATCATTATTACAGGGTTCAGGAAATTGACGGACAAAAACTTTTGATCGCCGGAGGAGAAGACCATAAAACCGGGCACGAAGAAGATACCGGAGAATGTTTTTCGAGACTTGAAAATTATGTCAGAAAATATTTTGATGTAGAAACGGTTTATTACAGCTGGTCAAGCCAGTATTACGAACCGGTGGATGGATTTCCATATATCGGCAAGCTTCCAGGAAGTGATGGTAAAATATTTACTGCTACAGGTTTCAGAGGAAACGGAATGATATTCGGAACCATATCGTCACAGATTTTGTCTGATCTGATCGTTACAGGAAGCAGTAAGTATGAAGATGCTTTCAGTCCGTCACGAATTAAGCCGATTGCAGGCTTTGCCGATTTTGTAAAAGAAAATGCGGTCGTAGCTTATGATTTCATTAAAGACAAACTTTTTGCTGAAAAAATCAATTCACTTACAGAAGTGAAAGAAGGAGAAGCAAAAGTGGTGAAATATGAAGGCGAATCCTATGCTTTATATAAAGAATCCAATGGAAAAGTACATCTCGTAAAAAGTACCTGTCCACATGCTAAATGTGAAGTACGGTGGAACAGTGCAGAGCTCAGCTGGGACTGTCCATGTCACGGGTCACGTTTTAATGTTAACGGGAAATTGCTTACAGGGCCTACGGTCAGAGATCTTCCCCGTGTAGATACCGATTCAGAAATTTAATTCTAAAGTTATGTCTAAAAAAGGGTTTTTATACAGAAACAGCTTAAGCATTGTTCTGATTATTTTCATGATTACCTGTCTTGCCGCACAGTTTTTTACAGGCTGGAAAACAGAAAATAAAGAACTTATGGAGAACGGGGATGCGGCATTAAGTCTGGGACAATACATTCACAGCGGGCATTTTATTCAGGCAACTTTTGAAAACTGGGAAAGTGAATTTCTTCAGATGATGCTGTATGTGTTATTAACGATTTCGCTTCGTCAGAAAGGTTCCAGTGAATCAAAATCATTGGAAGAGGAAGAAGATGTCGACAAAGAACCTGTTCCTCATCCTGATGCACCATGGCCGGTAAAAAAAGGGGGAATATGGCTTACCATTTATAAGCATTCTTTATCAATAGCCTTTGCAATCTTGTTCATCCTCAGTTTTTCCCTTCATTTCTACGGAAGTTTGAAGGATTATAATGAAGAACAGATTTCAAAAGAAAAACCCACGATCAGTGCATCACAGTATATCACAGAATCCCGTTTCTGGTTTGAATCTTTTCAGAACTGGCAAAGCGAATTTCTCGCCGTTGCATCTCTGGTAATTCTTTCCATCTGGCTTCGGGAAAAAGGCTCTCCGGAATCTAAACCTGTAGATATGCCTCACGACGAGACACCTTAATACCATTTGAGTTCATACCATAAAAAGGGCTGTCCGAAAATTTCGGACAGCCCTTTTTGAGTTTTCTTTTAATCATAATTTTACAGCATAAAGAGTCAAATATATTTTTAATTTGCTCGGAAGGAGCAATATCTGTGTAGAACTTTATTAGTTGCTTGTAATACCGGAACTCCATAAGAGTTCTATCCTATGATAGCACACCTACGGCGTGCTTGCGATTATCCTATTACTTTTTATGCTACACAGATATTGCTCCTACGGAGCATAAGATTACTTTGTTCATTTCTGGCAGAAAAAAAGCGGCTGTCCGAAAAGTTCGGACAGCCGCTTTTAAGTTTTCTTTTAATCGTAATTTTACAGCATAAAGAGTCAAATATATTTTAATTTGCTCCGTAGGAGCAATATCTGTGTAGAACTTTATAGTTGCCAGTAATACCGGAACTCCATAGGAGTTCTATCCTATGATAGCACACCTACGGCGTGCTTGTGATTATCCTATTTACTTTTTCTGCTACACAGATATTGCTCCTACGGAGCATAGAATTACTTTGTTTATTTCTGGTAGAAAAAAAAGAGCCTGTCCAAAAAAGTTGGACTGGCTCTTTTGAGTTTTATTTTAATAATAATTTTACAGCATAAAGAGTGAAGTATATTTTTAATTTGCTCGGAAGGAGCAATATCTGTGTAGAACTTTATTAGTTGCTTGTAATACCGGAACTCCATAGGAGTTCTATCCTATGATAGCACACCTACGGCGTGCTTGTGATTATCCTATTTACTTTTTCTGCTACACAGATATTGCTCCTACGGAGCATAAGATTACTTTGTTCATTCCGGATAAAAAAAAGAGACTGTCCAAACTCTCGGACAGTCTATCAATTCTTTATCTAAAGATCTTTAAATTTTTGCTTTTCCTTCCACACCGTCTGAATTATCGGTGGTGTTTCCTGTAACGGCTGCTGTGACAAAATTAACTAGACTTACCAGTTTGCCCACTTTTGTATCCCAATAATAAGATTCTCTTGGTTCCACACGAATGATGGAAACGTTTGGATCGTCTTTTCCGTCCTCAAACCATGCTTTTGCCATTGGCGACCATTTATCTTCAATGGTTGATCGGTCTTTATAGATGGTAGCATCCCCGAATACCGAAAGATACTGATAGTCTCCATTGTTCATAAAAAACAGCTGGACTCTTTTATCATCTTTAATTTCAAAATTTTTGTTGCTTGTATCGCTGCTGATAAACCAAAGATTCCCTTCATCGTCGGTTTCCTGTAAGGTCATCGGTCTTGAATTGATAGGAAGTGTTTCCAGTTCTGTACAGAACATACAGATTTTTGCACTTTCCGATAAATCCTTAATTTTTTTTACAGCGTCATGATGTGTAAGATTTTCTGTTGACATAATTTTATATTTTAGTGATTTGATAAATAAAAAGTACTGATTACTATTCAAAAATCCGACCATAGTGAACGGTGTATTCAAAATTTACATACGATAAGTAAGCATTTATAAATATTCTTTTTCAATTAAAAATTGAAATACTAAGAGCCTGTTTAAATTTTACTAAATAACTTTATAGTTTCTTCCTTAATTTTTCTAAATTAAATAAACTTTGTTTATTCTTCTATTTAAAATTAGGGTTTTAGCGAGTTAGACTTATTCAAGTTAAGGAATCAATAAATTAATTTTATTAAGCTTTTTAAGCTAAACGGGCTTAATTCCTTAATGTTAAAAATATATTATAAATTTAAACAGGCCCTTAGCTTGAAGCATTAATTCATTGATAAATAATTTTAGCATATTAAGGATGCGGAAGTATTATAAAAAACCTGCGCAGGTTTTACTTAATCGGTGCTTAGGTTTTGATCAAAAGCTGCCTAGGTTTTAGGTAAAAGGTGAGCAGTAAATGCAAAATTTCGTTTTCCATTTTCGATGTCGCTTATTGTAGCTTTAGTAATTTTTGAGCTGTTTAAAACGACATCATCTTGAGTAAGCCGAGATTTAAGCCTTAATTCTTTGACATGCTCACCAAATTTCTTTAATAATTCATCTTGTAAACGTCCATCTATTAACAGTTTATACAAAAAACAGCTAAGTTATTCATCAATTTTATACTTTTCTATATCGAAGTCGAAATCAAATAATTCTTTCGGCGGAATATTAAATGCGGAAGCCATTTTAAGAAGAGTTTCTATCGTTGGATTGCCTTTTCCATTTTCATACTTATTATAATTGCTGGAATCAAAAGCAGAATTTTGCGCAACAGCATCCATAGAATTATACTTATCCTTCCTGATCTCTTTAAGATGTTCAGAAAAAGCCTTCATATACAATTTTAAAACGTGCTTACTATCCATTTTTATAATAATTGTCTGTAAGACATAGTCCAACTTTTATTAGATTACTAATCCATTTTAAAATCAAACAATTCTTGCGGATGAACTTCTAAGCCTTTAGCCAGTTCCTGTATAGTTGAAATTCTTAGATCAACTTCTCCTTTTTCAATTTTACTGATATTACTATGGTCAATGTCACATTTTTGAGCTAACTGCCGATAGCTCAATCCCAACTTCTTTCTAAAATTTTCGACTCTTTTTCCAAAAGCTACTCTAAATTCAATTTTATCCATTATAGATATGTTATAAAAGCAATTTGGAAAGTTTATCATAAAATATTGTAGTTTAATTAACCTACATATCGAAAATTATTTTACATTTGTCACATAAATTACTCAGTCAGATAAAACACAATCTATCATATTACCTTGGCTTGTATAGGCAGGAAGTTCAGGCATTTTCAAACTTCCTCCTTTACAGCCAACAAAAACTAAAAAACATGATCATGATGAATTCAAGAAGAATTAAAATCAACACAACGTACCAGAAAAGCAGTAACCGGATGATAACGGTTTCCGAAATCCGGCTTAAAGGGAAATGGCTTGAAAAGCTCGGTTTCGAAAAAGGGAAAACAATAAACATCAAACAAAATAAAAACAAACTGACGATCACTGTTGCGAAATAGCAAAACCTAGAAACAGTATTTGGTTTCCCACATGTTGCGCAAGACTTCCGTAGTCCTCCGGAAGTTTAAAACAAGTGTGTTTGTAACCTCCTGCAAGTGCTTTTGGTTTCCCGCGGCTTACGGTAAGACCTCCTTCGTTAAGTTTTGACTAAAAGGTGCGCAAATTTTTACCAAAAGCAGGTGAATTCGGTATTTGCTCTAAATTATTTCTGATTCTGAAACTTTCTCAGTATTTTTACTGAACTTTTAATACCAAAGAAAATGATCCAGTATTTAGATAATATTCATCACAAAGATTCCAAAAACTTTTTCCTGATTGCAGGACCTTGTATCATCGAAGGTGAAGATATGGCGCTTAAAATCGCCGAAAAGGTAGTTGAACTGACTAATAAATACAATATTCCTTATATCTTTAAAGGAAGCTTTAAAAAAGCCAACCGAAGCAGGGTAGATTCGTTTACGACGATCGGTGAGGAAAAATCTCTTGAAATCCTTAAAAAAGTAGGAGAGACATTCAATATTCCTACCACAACGGATATCCATGAGAATGAGCATGCAGCCCTTGCTGCACAATATGTGGATGTATTGCAAATTCCTGCATTTCTCGTTCGTCAGACAGATCTTCTGGTGGCTGCTGCAGAAACAGGAAAATGTGTAACTTTAAAGAAAGGACAATTCCTTTCTCCGGAATCCATGAAGTTTGCCGTTCAGAAAATTACTGATTCCAACAACCAGAAAGTTGCCATCATCGAAAGAGGAAATTCATTCGGATATACAGATTTAATCGTAGATTACAGGGGTATTCCAACGATGAGAAATTATGCTCCGGTGATTCTTGACGTGACCCATTCTTTACAGCAGCCCAATCAGAGCTCAGGCGTTACAGGAGGTAGACCGGATCTTATCGAAACTGTCGCTAAAGCCGGAATCGCAGTAGGAGCAGACGGAATTTTCATAGAAACACACCCGACTCCGGAAACCGCTTTATCCGATGGTGCCAATATGCTGAGACTTGATCTGCTGGAAGATCTTTTGCAAAAATTAACCAGAGTAAGAGAAGCAATCCTTTAATTTATTCTTTTATTTTTATTAAACGTTTTGCAGGTATCTTAACAAATGTTAATAAAGTTTAAATAAGTTAAAATAAAATTTATATATTCACGTTTGAAATTCTAAAACATTTCTTTTGAAAAAACTAGTTTTACCATTGAGCCTTATGGTTCCTGCATTAGTATTCTCCCAGGTAAGAAAAAAGAAGGATACAATGAAAACCGCCACGATTGAAGAAGTGGTATTTCAGAAAAAGGTGACAGGAAGAACCAATGATCTTACCACTGTGAAAATTTCAGCTAAAGATGCTCAGAATGTAGCGAGCATTTCCGGAGGTATTGAAGGAATTATCAAAACCTTACCTTCCGTAAACTCCAATACGGAGCTTTCTTCACAGTATATGGTTCGTGGCGGAAACTATGACGAAAACCTGATCTACATTAATGATATTGAAATCTACCGGCCTTTCCTGATCAGGAATTCCCAGCAGGAAGGTTTGAGTATCATTAATCCGGATATGGTTTCTACGGTGAATTTCTCTGCCGGAGGTTTTGAACCAAGATACGGCGATAAAATGTCTTCAGCATTAAATATCTACTATCGCGAACCTGAAAAATTTGAGCTTTCAGGAGAAGGAAGCTTAATTGGCGGAAGACTTACCACAGGGTTTGCAGCAGGCAAAGATAAAGATGACAACAGAAAATTTACTGCCTTATTTTCCGGGAGATACAGAAATACAAACCTTGTTCTCAACACGTTAAAAGAAGATACAGATTTTAATCCTAAGTATATGGATTTTCAGACGTATCTCAACTATCATTTCAGTCCAAAACTAACGTTGTCATTTATAGGATATTATTCAAATAATGACTACGAAATGATTCCGAAAACAAGAGAAGTTGATTTCGGAAGTCTTTTGCAGCCGCTTAAACTGAATGTAGGATACATCGGGCGCGAAGACGATAAGTATAAGAATATGATGGGAACAGCATCGATGAACTTTAAACCGTCGGATAAATGGCGTTTTACCCTTGATGCTTTTGCTTATCAGAATCGTGAACGAGAATATTATACTATAAATTCCAGGTATTCTTTAGAAACTTTTGATCCGGTAACCGGCGCTCCCGTTACTTCGTATGATTCAGGAGGCCAGATAGAGCATGCAAGAAACGATTTATATGTAAAAACTTACGGAGCACAGTTCAGGACACGTTTTTCACCAAACATCAATACCGATATCGAACTTGGCTTTAAATATGAAAAAGAAAATTTAAAGGATCTTACCAACGAATGGAAACTGGTGGATTCCGCAGGATATAGTCTTCCGCATGAGGAATTTATAGTTCCACGGGACGCTGAAGATCTTAGACTGATGTACAACATTGCAGGCAAAAACCATATACAGCCGACACGATTTTCTGCTTATGCTCAATATTCTCAGAAGTTTTTCTGGGGCAGCAATAAAGTTTTCGTAAATGCCGGAGCGAGAGTTGCCCACTGGAGCTTTAACAATGAAACGATCTTTTCACCAAGAGCTCAGTTTGCCATCAAACCGGATTGGGATACAGATATGTTGTTCAGACTTTCAGGAGGAGTTTATTATCAGGCACCTTTTTACAAAGAAATAAAAGATCTTGATGGAAATTTCAATTCCTCTATAAAATCTCAGCGATCCATTCAGGCTATCTTGGCCAATGACTACGAATTTTATATGTATGATCGTCCTTTTAAACTGACGACAGAACTTTATTATAAGAAGATGAATGACCTTATTCCGTATTATATGGATAATGTCAGAATCCGCTATACCGGTAAAAACAATGCTTCCGGATATGCATATGGAATTGACACAAGACTCTTCGGGGAATTTGTTCCGGGTATAGATTCCTGGCTGTCGGCAAGTTATGCAAGAGTATACGAAAACATTGATGATAAAGGGAATATCCCTAGACCGACCGATCAGCGGTTCAGATTCGCGATGTTCTATCAGGATTATATGCCGGCATTTCCACAAATGCGTGTCAACCTTACATTAACCTATGCGATGGGACTTCCTACAGGAGCACCGGTGCTTACAGATCCTTATCAATATCAGAAAACATTGCCTTCCTACAAAAGGGTGGATTTGGGATTATCATATGTATTTATAGATCCGAAGGAAAAGAAAGGAGGATATGGATTCTGGGGTAATTTTGATGAGCTGACTTTAGGCGTACAGGTTTTTAATGCGTTTAACATCAGAAATACAGTAGCCAACCAGTGGATTACGGATGCAAATACCAATTTTATGTATCCTGTTCCGGTACGTCTTACAGGACGATTTTTCAATGTAAAGCTTGAATTTAAAATTAAATAAATAATAAAAGAACTTCTGGATATTCAGAGGTTCTTTTTGATTCTGTAACAACCTTCCAGAATTTTATAACAACAATATCACATATATTTTTAAATTTGTGTGTTAAATAATTTTATATCCGTTTAAATGAAAAAGTATATTATTACGGCAGTAATGTCTGTATTTTCAATAATTTCGATATCAGCACAAACTAAAAAAGATGCTCAGGTTTCAGAATTGTATCACCATTATATTGCTATTAAATCTGCTTTGGCTTCTGATGATGCTGCTAAAACGTCAAAAGCGGCTTCAGAATTTGTCGAAACATCTTCTAAAATCAACAATAAGATTATTTCTGAAAAGGAATTAAATATTCTTCGAAAAGATGCTAAAACTATTGCAGACAATAAGAATATCTCGTCACAAAGGCAGACTTTTCATCAACTTTCTGACCACATGATCGGACTTGCAAAGGAGTTTAAGCTATCACAAAATCCAGTTTACGTTCAATATTGCCCGATGGCTGATGGAAGCTGGCTGAGCGATGAATCAAAGATTATTAATCCTTATTATGGAAAATCGATGCTGTCTTGCGGAAGTGTAAAGTCTACAATTAAATAAACCCCATAAATTATAGATTATTTGCTACTTACATATTTTAAAACAATAATAACTTTAATAAAATATAAAAAGAAATTCAGTTTTGGATTTCTTTTCTTGTTTACAAAATAAAAAAACGGAACCTGAAAATCAAGCTCCGCTATTATTTTTAACTTAAAAATTATTTACCTAAATAAGATTTCAAAATCTTACTTCTGGTATTGTGTTTCAATCTCTTGATCGCTTTTTCTTTGATCTGACGTACTCTCTCTCTCGTAAGGTCGAAAGTCTCACCGATTTCTTCCAAGGTCATTGGATGTTTCCCGTTTAAACCGAAATACAATCTTACAAGATCCGCTTCTCTTGGAGTCAGCGTATTCAATGCTCTTTCGATTTCGATTTGAAGAGATTCAAGCATTAGATCTTTATCCGGGCTTGGAGATTCTCCTGAACGTAATACATCATAAAGATTGGAATCTTCACCTTCTACCAAAGGCGCATCCATAGACAAATGTCTTCCAGAGTTTTTCATTGATTCCTTGATATCTTCCTCGCTCATGTCAAGAACTTCAGCCAATTCTTCCGGTGAAGGTGGTCTTTCATTTTCCTGTTCAAGGTGAGCGTAAGCTTTATTGATCTTGTTGATCGATCCGATCTTGTTCAATGGTAATCTTACAATTCTCGACTGTTCAGCCAAAGCCTGTAAAATCGACTGACGGATCCACCAAACTGCGTAAGAGATAAATTTGAAACCTCTAGTTTCATCGTACCTTTTTGCCGCTTTCATAAGTCCCAAGTTACCTTCATTAATTAAATCCGGTAAAGAAAGACCCTGATTTTGGTACTGTTTGGATACCGATACTACGAAACGAAGGTTGGCTTTGATTAATTTTTCCAGCGCTGCTCGGTCGCCCGCACGGATTCTTTGTGCCAATTCTACTTCTTCGTCCGCAGTGATTAGTTCCACTTTACCAATTTCCTGCAAATACTTGTCTAATGAAGCAGTTTCCCTGTTGGTTACCTGCTTAGTGATTTTTAATTGTCTCATCTATTATTTCCTCAAAAAAGAGTTTCTATATATTATACGTATGAGATATCAAAAAGGTTACAATCTTTTCAATAATTTTTTATTTAATTAAATCGGATCTGAAAAATTAGTTGTAAATTATCGCTCTTACAACATAAATAGCAGGTTTTATTTTATAAGGAGTTATTAATTGAAAAGCAATATTTTTTTTATTTGAAGCTTTTTCCCGCTTTCCGTTGCAATCTTTTTTTTCAAAAAAGGATTTTCACTGCAATCGGGGCTAGGATAGAGGTCAAAAATATTACAACTAGACGTCATAAAGAATTCATCATTCAATTGCGTAGCATATTCGCTTTCATAAAACCACCCCGACAAAAATTCTTCGAATTTTCGCCACCTCTCCAGAGGAGGGGAATTTTAATACCGCTGAAAATTAACTTATTATTTCCGATCGAGTCGCTATTGATTATTAGCTCATTCACCGATTTACTAATTCTTTAACAAAAAAAAGCGAAACCGAAGTTCCGCTTATAATATATAATGAATAGTAAAATTGACTATTCACAATTCATGATTCATTCTTTAAAAAAGCTCATTCAACCATTTTGCAAGTCTTAAGCCGCCGTACAAAAGCTGTCTTTCCATCGTATCGTTGAATTTGTACTGATAGTCGTAAGACAACTTAGAATCCATCGGTGTCTGTGCATAGATCTTGTTGGCAATTTTGTGTGAATCATACAACCAGTCTTCCAGTGTTCCTTTCTGGATTTGCTTTACTTCATCATCAGATTTAATGTCCAACAGTTTTGCATATTCTGTATAACTGTATTTTTGAGAATCCACCAGTTTCCCGTCCCATACAGAATGTAAATTTGTTTTTTCTCCGAAATACGTGACATTAATTTTATTCCCTCCTAAATCTTCAGCTCTTCCTACATGTAAAGGCTGGGCAAGATCTCCCATGATGTGGATAAGAAAAATCAAAGCAATTTTTCTGTCTTTTTCAGAAGTTTTTTGGTCTTTGAGCTGACTGGAAAGAACATTCACCTGAGTATACAAGCTTGGTCCTGCCTGAGCTTTAAGCTTCTCTTCAAAAACTTTGAAATCTGTTTGCGGGTCAATATTCACATAATGCCATGAAGAAGCCTGTTTCCATACGCCGGTAGTATCAGATTTAATAAAATCCGGCCAGTTGGCCCAGTACGCAAGACGTTCTTTCCCCATGATTTTTCTAACCTCTCTTCTCGCTTTCCCGGAAAGATGGTTCTCCGCAATTTCTGCAATAATTCTGTGCCCTGTCAACCCCCATGCATATGAATAAAGGGAAGATGCGATGAACGCCATAACCAGGATTTTTGAATACATACTTTTCATTGTAATAACATTTTCAGGCTGCAAAGATACGGTTAATTTTAAGGTTCAGATTAAGGTTGAAAGAAGGATCAGGAAATTTAATCAAATCTTAATTTCAGTGGAGAAGGGAAAGGTTGAGGCCGAGACTAAGGTTTAGTCAGGTTGTAACGTTGATTTATTCATTTAATAATTCTTTATTTATAGTGTAAAGTTCTAATTCAACCTTATATATTATTTTTAGAAATCAAAGCAAATTAAAAATTGCTAAGCCTTGGAAACGCAGCTTTATCAATTAATTTGTTGATTCTTCTTTGCTCACTTAAAAGATTAAGTCTTCAAATAAAATCTTTGCGCCAAAAATGAATGATGATTTTGTAACATTTAATCAAATTTAAACAGACTCTCACCCTCAACCTCAGCCTTAACCTCAACCTTAATCTTAGTCTCAGCCTTACCTTCAACCATATTTTTCTCTTTTTCTTCTTTTAATCACAATTATTTACTATTTTTAGAATAAAATTAATTGTAAAATATTTTTTCAAGAATTTGAGAAATATTATTTTTACAGGCCAAAATCACAGCAAACACTATGTATGAGAATAATATTGTAGAAATGCATTACAATAAACTGCAGACAGACTTCAAAGCGGAAGCTGTAGCAGTCAATCTCTTGAAATATCACAGAGCAGTAAGCAATATTTTTATCGAACGGATCGGCATTAACGACCGTGCTTATCTTAAGGATATTAAGGGCATCACAAGTGACTACCTCGGATTCGATGAAGAGGTTTTCACTATAGAAACATATAGGGAAGGTATTTACGATTATCTTCCGGAAGGACTTTTCCATCCGCCTTCACTAGGTGCAACCAGGAAAAATGTAGAAAATGTTGTCCGGGAAATCCGTAAGCAGAAAAGAGTAGAAGAAGACGCCCGAAAATTTTTCAAGCCTTTTGAACTGGAAATATTTTTCACTGAAATAAGCGCTCTTCTTAAAGAATTCGATTTTGAAATTGCCAGCGATACAGATGCGCTGCTGGATACAGTAAGCGAACTGTGGCCCCTGATTAAAATGATGGATCAGCAGAATGCTTATATTTTCATTTATATTTTGCCCTTTTTTCATCAGATACGCGGTGATAAAGCCTGGTTTGAAAGATGCATGACCGCCTTTCTTCAAATTCCTGTGCAGATAACTTTCGCACCGAATATCATCGCAGGTATTGAAGAGGAAAATGATTCTATGCTGTTGGGTAATTCACGGCTGGGAGTCACTTATATTCCCAGCGGAAATCACATGGACGGACAGCGAAACTGGGTCGTCAACATTGGGCCGATTCCTTATGCGGAAATGAAAAAATATATCAACGGTAGTCCTTTCCGGAAGGTGCTTCAGGCGATGTATGATTATTTCCTGCCGGTAAGTGTTGATATTGAAGAAAATTTCATCACTGAAAAAAAAGAATATTCTTTCGCTTTAGAAGATGATGAAAGAAATGCAAACAGGCTTGGATACTCAACATTCCTCTGAAAATTTTTAACTATATTTACTTCACCAATTAAAAATATTAATTCGAAAAAAGACACATGGAAATTTCTTCAGTAAAGGGAATCTTTTTAAGGTATATTCTGATGCCTTTGTTTGCGGTTATAATGATGGTAATTCTGGGAATTATCAGAAGAAATAAGCCTGCCATAAAGATCAAAACCATTATCATCTATGTTTTGTTGTGCAGTTTGTGTCTGGCCATTCCGGGGATTTTCGGCTTTGCGGGAAATCTTTTTAATCCGTATTGGTACCTTATTGCGCAAATCATTTATCTTATTTTGGGCATCATCCATGTAAACCTCTCAGACAGATATTTTAAAAAGCATTTTAATTCTCTTACAAAAAGTATCCTGTTTGAATCTATATTATCTATAACGTGTATCGGCTTTGGAGGGTATCTGTTTTATCTTATCTTTAACTGGATGAGTAAAGGAACCGGATATCCTATAATGGCGGCCACGAGTATTTTAACTTTTCTCGTTCCGTTGGTATTCCATTACTGCTATGTACAATTGATCAGTATTCCTGTAGATATTTATAAGACCTGGAGATATTCGCCGGATCAGAAGCTTCCTGATTTTGAAGGCGCAGATTTCGACAGATTGATGGTACTTAATGTTGAACTCAGCAAAAATCTCGAAGACGCCAACAGATTTAGAATTAAAGCGAAGACACTACCAACAGGAGTGACTTTCGGTGACTGGTTTTACAGGGTTGTGGATGACTATAATCACAAGAACCCGAATTCCGTAATTCATTTGTCTGATCAGGAAAGCGAGCCTTATTACTGGATTTTTTACACTAAAAAATCGTTCTTCAGCTTTAGGAAGTATATTGATTTTGACCAGGATATTACAGAAAACAGAATCGCGGAAAATGATGTTGTTATCTGCAAAAGAGTAATACAGCACGAAGAAGAAGGACTACGAAGAACACAAACACACCCATTTTAAAAAATATTAAATATGATACAGCCTATTAAGCATTTTGCCATCAATTGGGTTGACGGGATGAAAGTTTCCCAGAGACATCTTAACGATCAGGATAACTTTTTGATTGATAATATAAGAGACTCCAATTCATTAGGCATTACCACATATAATTACGGATTATTGCCGATATCGAATGATTTTACAGACCGTACGATATTTGATGTTCATAATACGGCAACCAACGATGTACAGCTCGTTATCAAGCATTGCAGTGCTGTTACCCTTGCGGGCTACAGAATTGAGCTAAATGACAGAAGAGTCAGCGTCAAATCACTTGCGAAGCTGATGAATGATGAGCAGGCAGACGGAGATTACTATATTTTAATTTCAGTAAATCCTTTTGATAAAGTGCCATTCGGAGATATTGATCCAGAAGAAATTCCGCCGCGTCATCCGAATACACAGCCCAATCATCATATTGAACTTCTACCCGTAACCTCTCTGAACAGCAGCTATTCCGGAGGAAATTACCTGATCATCGGTAAAGTAGACTTAAAAGGAAATATCGCACAGGTAGATTCTAATTTTATTCCACCGTGTACTTCCATCCAAAGCCATCCGGCGCTGCTTGATTATTATAACAATTTTGCGAGATCTATCGGTAATCTTCAGCAATATGCTTTCAAAATTGTTCAGAAAGCTTCGCATAAAAATCAGAATACCGCATTGGCACAGAACGTAAAGTTTTTGTGCAATACCATGATCAATACCTTTGGAGATATGTATTTTCAATTCAGAAATATTACTCCTTATCAGCCACCGGTATTTTTGATCGAATCTTTTGCAAAACTGGCGCTACGTCTTTATAATGCGACCCAGATTCTCATTCCTGCAGAGCTTGAGGAAATGCTTAATTACAGCCTTGAATGGAGTGAGATTGCTCCACATACGTTACTTAATCAACTGTCTATTGTGGCAGAAACAAATTATGATCATCACAACTGTGGCGAGCCTTTATTATATATCCAGCAGATGCTGAGAAGCCTCGAAACGATTTTCTCCAAGCTGAGCGAACTGGATTATATCGGACAGCGAAAAGAAAATATCATTGTCAACGAACAGGAAGTTTCGAATAACAACAACCCGAAAAGAGGCTGGAGTGTTTTAGATTAATTTAAAAAACTTTAAAAATACTGATCCCGAAATTTTTATTCGGGATTTTTTATGTAAAATTGTTGCTTCATAAAGGATAAACCAAAAAATGAATACAGATAAAATACGACAAGACATCAGAGGACTTTCAGACGGGAAAATTTTTCTTAATAATGCAGGATCATCGTTAATGCCATCCGTAGTTGTTGATTCTATGATCAATTATTTACAGCAGGAAGAGCAACTGGGAGGTTATGAAGTTGCGGATCGGAACGCAAAGCACCTGGAAGAATTTTATGATGAAACAGCAACATTAATTCATTCTAAACCTTCCAATATTGCTTTTGCCACAAGCGCTACCGAAGCGTATACGATGGCATTGTCAAGTATTGTATTTAAAGAAGGGGATGTTATTATTACGACGGCCGATGATTATATTTCCAATCAGATCACCTTTATTTTCCTGCAGAAGAAAATGAACATCAGAGTCATCAGAATGAAAAATCTGCAGGATTATGAGCTTGATCTCGACGATCTGGAAATATTAATTAAAAAATACAATCCCAAACTTGTTGCCGTGACTCATATTCCTACCAATTCAGGATTGATTCAGAATGTGGAAGGGGTAGGGAAAATCTGCCGGCAATATGACATTCTGTATCTTGTTGATGCTTGTCAGTCGGTCGGACAAATGGTTGTTGATGTACAAAAAATTGGCTGTGATTTTCTTACGGCAACCGGAAGGAAATTCATGAGAGGCCCAAGGGGAACAGGATTTCTGTATGTTTCTGATAAATTGCTTGAACAAAACTATGCACCTCTGCTTTTAGATATGAGGGGCGCAAAATGGTCAGCATTTGACGATTATGAGCTTTTTGATTCCGCCAAAAGATTCGAGCACTGGGAACTTTCCTATGCCTCTTTGCTCGGATTTACCGAAGCTTTAAAATATGCCAATACCATCGGCATGAATCATATTGAAGAATACAATAAAAAACTGTCACAAACGCTCCGCAGTAATCTTCAAAACAGTGGATTTCACGTCTGGGATTTGGGTAATCATTTAAGCAGTATAATAACATTCTCCGGTCCAGGAGGAGATCTTGAGAACATTCAGAAAGTTTTGAAAGAGAATAATATATTCTTTTCGGTAACCTATAAAAATTCAGCATTAATTGATTTTACCAGGAAAAATATCAGTGGAATTGTACGGCTGTCACCACATTATTTCAATACACGAGAGGAAATTGAAACAGTATCAGAGCTATTAAAGCAAAGTCTGCTTTAGATGCATAAATAAACCGTTTTTAAGATACAACCTTGATACATATAATATCGGTTCAACTTAAAATATATTTCACTGTTTAATTTTCATAAAGTCAGAAAATCATAATCTTTCTTTAATACTTATACTTAAAAGAAGATCAAGAACTGATGAAAAATAATTTCTTAGCAGTGATTTTGTTACAATGCGAAACAAATATAATTCTTTAATATAAATAAGACATTAATAATATTTATAACACATTGTATTTTAATAATATATATTCATTTTTAAACTTTAAAAATGGATAGCTCTAAAATTTATCAGGATAAACTGAACAAATTATCAGGATGAATTGGGAAAATTACCAGCATAATTTTCCAGATTTATCCTGATCATTTTTTTCAACGATTGGTATGAATTAAAAACGGAGATCGCAAGCTTCCTAAAATTAATCAGAGAAAAAGAATTATTTTTTGAAATTACAGCTTAAGAATTTTAAAGATTTACAAACTGTTTAATTTTTCTATTAATTAGAGAGCGTCAGTTCGAGAAGGTTTTTCGAAATGTAATGGAGAAAACCGTATCGAGAACCTGTAATGAAAACCTCCATTCTCGATACAAAATTCTTTCAGAATTTCACTCCTTTAGATTTGTAAAAGAAATCAATACATTTATTAACAAGAGAAAAGTGTTTAAGTAAACTAAGATTCACTCAGAGAAAAACTCATAGTTCGATTAAGACTTAAACACTTTCTTATCAAAAACTCAGATAGAAATTCGGGATTGGAGCCCATTATTAAGGAGTTGAGATGATGATAAGTTTCTCTTTATTAATCAAACAAATTTATGGAAAAAGTTTTTATTGGAATTGACATTAGTAAGCTAACTCTGGATGTTTTTGTTAACAGTTGCTCTAAAACACAACATTATCAAATTAAAAATTGTTCAAAAGCGATTAAAAAGTTTTTTAAAAGCTTCTCCAATGATGCAAATACCGTTGTAGGCATGGAAAATACAGGAAGATACAATTTTGAACTGTACGAAGTTTTAAGTAGTATGAACATTCCGGTTTTTGTTATAAACCCACTTCATTTAAAGAAAAGCATCGGTCTTTTAAGAGGTAAAAATGATAAATTGGACAGTCAAAGAATCTGTGCGTTTTTGGAGAAAAATTACATGGATCTACAACCGTGGATCCCTAAATCCTTGGATATTCAAAAAATAAACTTACTTAATACGGAACGCAGACACAGAGTGAAAATAAGAGCAGGTTTATTGAGACAGATGAAAGATTTAAGCTTTCTTAAAAATCATACAGATAAGGAAATTATAAAGCTTAACAAGCAATTGATTTTACTTTTAGATAAACAGATTAAAACAATTGAAAAAAAGATTGTAGAGATTATTGAATCAAACACAGAACTAAAGGATCAATATATAAGAATCCAGACCGTTCCGGGTGTTGGGAGAGTATTGGCCACTATGCTCATTGTTAAGACCAATGGGTTTACGGAAATTCAATCGGCAAGAAAGATGGCTTGCTATTCTGGTGTAGTTCCATTTGATCATCGCTCTGGTTCGTCAATTTATTATAAACCCAGAATCTCTACAATGGCTGATAAAGAACTAAAAAAGATTTTACATTTAGCTGCCTTGAGTTCCATAAGATTAAAGAATGATCTCGCTTTATATTTTCAAAGAAAAGTTTTAGAAGGGAAGAATAAGATGTCTGTTTTAAATGCAATTAGAAATAAAATCATACACAGAGTTTATGCTTTGATAAAAAATAATTCTGTGTATGAAAATAACTTGCAGATGTCATAGAAATCGAATTGACGTCATGTTTATCATCAATTCTCTAATCAGCACGTCAGTTCGAGTAGGTTTTTCGAAATGTAATGGAGAAAACCGTATCGAGAACCTGTAATGAAAACCTCCATTTCCGATACAAATTCTTTCAGAATTTCACTCGAATTGACGAAAGTTACGCCTACAAAAGCTATACATTATCTACCAATAAAAAAGAAGCTATCCTAAAATTTTGGATAGTCTCTATTTTAAAACTTTGCTCCTTTTTTAATTATCATTTTACAGCAAATGGCGTGAAGTCATGATTTTAATTTGCTCCGGAAGGAGCAATATCTGTGTAGACCTTCGTCAGTTTCTTGTAATATGAGAACTCCGGAGGAGTTCTATCTCATTATAGCACACCTCCGGCGTGCTTGTATGTTCTATCGTTTTTTCTGCTACACAGATATTGCTCATACTGAGCAAAATTTACTTATCCATCTTTAATGCTAAAAAAAGGCTGCCCCAACTTTTAGGACAGCCTTTTTTAAATTTATTGTTCCAGCTTTTCTCTGATATACTTGGCTGTGTAAGATTTTTTGTCATTTGCCAGCTCTTCCGGTGTTCCGGTGAATACCACTTCACCACCATGTTTTCCCGCTTCAGGACCGATATCAATGATGTAATCTGCACATTTGATGATATCCGGCTGATGCTCGATCACAATGACAGAATGTCCAAGATCAATTAATGCCTGCAAAGATTTCAGTAATTTCTTGATATCATGGAAGTGCAGACCTGTCGAAGGTTCATCAAAAATAAACAGCGTCTTATCAGTAGTAACCCCTTTTACCAGGAATGAGGCCAGCTTCACACGTTGCGCTTCACCTCCGGAAAGAGTCGAAGAACTCTGTCCCAGCTGCAGGTATCCGAGTCCTACTTCCTGTAGCGGTTTCAGCTTGGTTACAATTTTATCTTCATGATTATCTTTAAAAAACTCAAGGGCATCGTCTACCGTCATGTGAAGAATATCGGAGATATTCTTTTCGTCATATTTGACTTCAAGAATTTCGTTCTTAAAACGGGTTCCTTTACAGACTTCACACTGAAGCTCAATATCAGCCATAAACTGCATCGATACATTGATGACTCCTTCGCCTTTACATTCATCACATCTTCCGCCATCTACGTTGAAGGAGAAATGTTTAGGCTTATATCCCATCATTTTTGCTACTTTCTGCTTGGCAAACAAATCCCTGATGTCATCGTATGCTTTCAGATAGGTAACAGGATTTGAACGTGAAGATTTTCCTATGGGGTTCTGATCGATCAGTTCGATATGCTTAATCAGCTTTTTTGGAAACTCAACCGAATCGTAATCTCCTTTCTTTCCGCCCATACCCAGCTGAATCTGGATATCATTGGTAAGAATTTCTTTCATTAAAGTCGACTTTCCACTACCGGAAACTCCTGAAATGACAACAAGATTTTCCAACGGAACATCTACATCTACATTTTTGAGATTATTCTGTCGGGCGCCTCTGATGTTAATCCATTCTTTTGCTTTCCTTCGGTCCTTGGGAATTTCTATCTCCAGTCTTCCGGTAAGGTATTTAGATGTTAAAGTATCAGCATTTTTAAGCTCTTTATAATCTCCCGCAAATACCAGTTCACCTCCTAAATATCCTGCTTCAGGGCCGATATCAATAATATAATCTGCGGCTTTCATTACATCTTCATCATGCTCCACAACAATTACGGTATTGCCTAAGTCGCGCAGATTTTTCAAAACTCCGATAAGATTTTCCGTATCTCTGGAATGCAGTCCGATCGAAGGTTCATCCAGAATATAAATGGAACCCACCAGCGAACTTCCCAAACTTGTAGCAAGATTGATTCTCTGGCTTTCTCCTCCCGAAAGGGTATTGGAGGTACGGTTAAGCGTTAAATATCCCAACCCAACTTTTAATAAAAATTCAATACGGGTAGTGATTTCATAAAGCAATCTTTTGGCTACTTCCTGATCATGTTCTGATAATTTTAAACTGTTAATCAAAGGGAACAGTTCATCCAAAGGAAGCTCAATCATCGACTGGATATTATGTCCGTCGATCTTTACCCAGGTTGTTTCTTCACGCAGTCTTAATCCTTCGCAGGTAGGGCAGAGGGTTTTTCCACGGTATCTGGAAAGCATCACCCGGTACTGTATTTTATAAAGATTTTCTTCCAGCATTCTGAAGAAGTTGTCGATGGATGGGAATGTGCTTTTGCCGTCACCTTTCCAAAGGTATTTCTTCTGTTCCTTAGTCAGCTGATGATAAGGTTTATGAATCGGAAAATCTTTTGCTTTTTTGATGAAATCTTTCTTCCATTCGCTCATGCTTTCTCCTCTCCATGAAGCTACCGCATCTTCGAAAATAGATAAAGCTTTATTGGGAATTACCAGATCTTCATCAATACCGATCACTTTACCGTAGCCTTCACAGGTCGGACAGGCACCATAAGGATTATTAAAACTGAAAAAGTGAATATTCGGTTCCAGGAACTCTATGCCATCAAGTTCAAATTTGTTGGAGAATTCTTTTGTTGCTCCTGTATCTGTATTTTTCAGATAACAGTATCCGCGACCTTCATAAAATGCCATCTGTATGGAATCCGCAAGACGCTGCAGGAAGCTTTCATCTTCCTCGTAAGAAAAACGGTCGATCATGAGATTGATTTCCATTCCTTTTTCGGGAGTAAATCCGAAGCTTTCCAGATCTTCAATTCCTGCTACATTACCGTTGATCTCAAGTCTTGTAAATCCGGCAAGCTTGAGAATATTAAGATTTTCTGCAAAGTTTTCTGCATCATATTCGTAAGGAGCCGTGAGTAAAAATGATGAATCTTTTTTTGAATCTTTAATAAAATCTACCACATCAGAAACCGAATCTTTCTTTACTTCTTCACCTGAAACGGGAGAAAATGTTTTCCCGATCCTTGCAAAAAGAAGCTTCAGATAATCGTAAATTTCCGTTGAAGTCCCCACCGTTGACCTCGGGTTTGAGGAAATTACTTTCTGCTGAATAGCAATGGAAGGGGCGAGCCCTTTAATATCATCAACCTTAGGCTTTTCGAGCTTGCCTAAAAACTGACGTGCATAAGAGCTGAGACTCTCTACATATCTTCTTTGTCCTTCCGCATAAATCGTATCAAAAGCCAATGAAGATTTTCCGCTTCCGGAAACTCCTGTGATGACAATCAGTTTATTTTTAGGGATGAGAACATCGATGTGTTTCAGATTGTTAAGGTGTGCATTCTTAACGAAAATCTGTTTTTTAATATCTATATCTGTTGTATTAGCCATAGTAAAATTAAGACTAACAAAATTACGAAATTCTGATGGATTTTTTTATGCAATTAAAGCTAAATTACGACACGTTATCATCATTATATTCTCCATGTATTGTTTTGATACCATAGAATTATTTAAATTGCACAGATAAATTTGCAACAGAATGAGAAAGTTTTTCAGAGATCTGATTGCACATTTGATGAGAAAGCGCTAACAACGATATTTCCCACATGCAGTTTTACCCAACTGCATTTTTTTATGACAACTATCATTTGTAGGTGTTAGCGAACTCCACTACTTTTGGGCTCAGTAAAAATAACCGGTATAATTTTAAGGTATGATCAAAAAAGCAGGAAGTATTTTTTTTCTCGGAACATTGTTTTTCGCACACGCACAGGAAAAATCAACTGATATAGAAACTATTGAAATTCAGGGAAAACTTTTTTCCACGCCGTATAAAAGCGCGAATCAAAACATTACCGTTATCACCAAAGAGGAAATTCTCAATTCTCCTGCGCAAAGTATCGACGAAGTGCTGCAACAGATTGCCGGAATGGACATCAGAAGGAGAGGTGCTAACGGCGTACAAAGTGATATTGGTTTCCGGGGAAGTTCTTTTGAACAGGTTCTTTTACTCCTGAACGGAATCAGGATGAATGATTCACAAACCGGTCACAACACCATGAATCTGCCTGTCGACCTTGATGATGTAGAAAGAATAGAAGTTATTAAAGGTCCTGCAGCAAGACGTTTCGGACAAAATGCCTATGCGGGCGTTATCAATGTTATTACAAAAACAGATCCGGGAAAAAGAGTGAGAGTAAAAGCTGAAGCCGGAGATTACGAAACGTATGGTTTAGGCCTGAATGCCCAGCTGGGAAATGAAAAATTCTCAAATTCTTTACAGGTCAATTCTTCCGGTTCGCAGGGATATATGTACAATACCGATTATGAAATCAGAAATGTTTTTTATCAAAGTAAGCTTAACATTAAAGATGGAGATATAAGACTTCAGGCGGGCTTTTCTGAAAAGAAATTCGGTGCCAATGGCTTTTATTCCTCAAAAGCTGCCACAGAACAATATGAAGAAACACAGGCTTCCATCGTAAGTCTGGCTCATCAACAAACCTTTGGAAAATTAAAATTAAACTCAAACGTATATTGGAGAAGAGGGCAGGATATGTATCTCTATAACAGGGAAAAACCTGAAGTCTACCGAAATATGCATATTGGTAATAATGTGGGCGGAGAAGTGAATTCCAGCTATCAATGGGGATTGGGAACTACAGGAATTGGCGTAGAGGTAAGAAAGGAATTTCTTGCAAGCAATAACCTTGGAGAGAGAAACCGGTTTGTTTCCCAGGTTTTCTTTGAACATCATTTTTCACTGCTGAACAACAAACTAAACATCAGTCCGGGAATTTCATGGGCAAATTATTCTAATGAAGGAAACTTTTTTTATCCCGGTTTAGACGTTGGCTACAGCTTTGACCAGAACAATAAAATTTATGGAAACATTGCAAAAGTTCACAGAATTCCATCCTTCACAGATCTGTATTATGTAAGCAAAACCGAGCAAGGTAATCAGAATTTATTGCCTGAAAATGCGGTTTATGCCGAAATAGGTTATCAGTTTCAGACAAAAAATATACTGGCAAAACTGAGCGGATTCCTGAGAGATTCTGATAATGCCATCGACTGGACCAAAATAAGTAACAACGACCCGGTATGGTATGCCCAGAATATCAGAGAAACCACAATCAAAGGGATTGAAGCAGAGATAAATCATCGCATCAACAACTGGCTGAAATACACGGTCAGCTATACTTATCTGGATAATAAATTAAATAAACCCGGTGATTTTTTGGCAAGGTATGCTCTGGATAATTTAAAACATCAGTTCATTACAAAACTGGAAACAAGATTTTTGAAAAATTTTACTAATGAAGTTATTTATCGTTATAATGAAAGATTGAATAGCGGCAGTTATAACCTTTTGGATGATAAATTAAGTTTTGTTAAAACAGACTTTTCGATATATATTCTTATTAATAATTTAACAAATACTTCATATACAGAAACATTTGGTGTTGCAATGCCTCAAAGATGGTTCCATATTGGGTTATCTTATAATATCAATATTAAATAATTGTTAATTGATAATGAATTAAAGTTAATATTAAGAAATTGTTAATTCATTTACATTTGCAAAAATTTTTTTTGAATGAAACTGTCAGTAGCCTTAGGTCTGAGTTTATTTTTAAGTACAATATTTATCAAAGCGCAGGAACATATTTCCAGCTTTAATGCACTGACGATAACTTATAAATTTCATCCGAAGTTTTTTCTATATGCAGAAGGCCAATCGAGAGGGATTGAAGAATATACGTATCCTGATTATTACGAAATAAAAGGTGGATTGGGATATAATCTTACCAAAAACCACAAGCCTTTTGTCGGGTTGGGGAGATATGCCACCTATAAAGATCACGCGATCAATAAAGAGGAATTCAGAATCTGGCTTCAGGATGTCATTGATTTCAAAAAAGGTGTTGTGAAATTTGAAAACCGATTCCGTGCGGAAAAATCGTGGTTTTACGAGCCTCAAACAGATAAAAATTCGCAGAGAATGCGTTACCGTTATCGTCTGAATATTTCGGTTCCTTTAAATGCGAAAAAAATAGGCCCTAAAACTTTGTTTGCCAATGCTTATGATGAAATATTCATTGTATCTCCTATAAAACCTGCTTTTGCAAGAAACAGGGTATATGGAGGTTTAGGATACCAGATCGATGAAAACTTCGGTGTTCTGGGCGGATATTTGTGGCAAAGAGAATTTGATGCAAAAGGCAATAAAAACTTTCATTTTGTATACCTTGCTTTAAATATCAATATTGATGATACAAATCCTCCTGCCAAAACTTACCATTTTCCGGGAGCCGATTAACCGATTTCTCAAGTTTCACCTGGAAACCGATGAGTTGCTCTTTGCTGAAGATGTACGCTTTATTTAATAGGTTGCGATATTCTCCAACAAAAGAGAATAAAGATTCTACTTCTTTCATAATGTATTTATCATGATTAAAATATATGTATTCGGAATCTATAAAATCTATAATCAGTTTTTTGTTTTCGGACGTTAAAAAATCTTTGTATGATGATTCTTCGTTAAATTTCTTCAGAACATCTTTAAAAGCTTTTTCTTTTTTAAGTAAAATGCTTCTTTTTTTACGGATTTCTTCTACAGGTAAAGTTACCGTCATAAACGCTAATCCTTCAGCGAAATGATTTAGTACATTTTCATACATATCGTATTCACGATTAATTGAGGCAAATGTGAGATATGTGTTTTTAAGAATTTCCTTATCCGCATCTGTTGCTAAGCTGTAATAATAACTAAAAATCTGCTTATCATTGTCAGACAATGCCAGTTTCATCTCTTCCAGTTTTTTAGTAAGTCTTGAAGTTAAAATTCTCGCATCTTTTGACGGATATAGTACTCCATCGTACTTAAATGTCTTAACCACTTTCGGATTTGCCACGATTTCCTTAAGTATCGAAAGATCGTTCTCCAGACCAGTCTTTTCGTAGACGAGAGAAACCATTGCATCACTGAAAAGCTTTTCGGATGAAACTTCTGAGGTTATTTGCAAACCCTCAATATTCTCCAAAACCGGATTATGTCTTTCATAATAACCATTATTATAGATACTCATCATGTGGAGCGGATACTTTTTCTTATAAAGTTCTGCGAAAAGTTCGTTGTTATGAATGGTTTCACCGACATTTTTAACCTCGTAAAGGGTCAGATATTTGCTTGTTAATGCCTTACCTATTTCATCAAAACCCCGTATAATGTTTTTGGCCAGATTATTATTTTTCGGACGGTTCTTTGTTTCATTTTTACGGATCATCTCAATTCTACGCGTAGTCTCGGGATGAGATGCCCATTGATCTTCAATTTCCAGCTTTGTCCTGTTGAAGCGGGTCAGTTCATCCTCAGTGATCTTAGGTAAATCATTTTCGTAAACGTGATTATTTCTCTCACTAAAGACTTTCATCAAAGCCGTCTGATTATCAAAAAGATTCTCGGGAAGATATTTTCCCTCACTCTGGGTGTAAAAACTAAAAGCACTTTCAAATGCCGTACTGCTGAGCTCAAGTCTCAAAAGAGATGAAATCTGCTCTTCAGGATTGGTAACATATGTAGCAACGGCATCTGCATGAAATTCCATTTCTCTTCTGAGAGATGCATTATTTTTAAAGATAAAATCTGAAAAAAACTTCAGAATATATTTAAATGCATTGATAAAGCCAACGGAAATCATACCTGTAAGCTGAAATGCCCAATGACCCGAACCATGTTTTATGGTTTGTTCATAATCATTATTGTTATAAACGGTATCAAAAATAATTTTCTCTGCCTGATTGACGTATCCGCCGATTTTCATGCTTCTCTGGGAGAAATGTCCGAATTCATGAGCAAGAACAGATTTAAGCTCGCCGACCGTACAGGAATTTACCAGGCCGATTCCGATTGTGAGGTTTTTTTTCACCGGGAGAAACATACTCCAGAATAGGGAATTATAGCTCACACTTGCATTTACCTCGGGAGAGAAAAATACTTTACCGGGCATCTTTACTTTTGTTTCTGCAACAATCTCATCAATAATAGCAAAAAGTTCAGGCTGATTTTTACGGTTGACTTCAATAAGATGTCTTGTGCTATAGTTATTTTTGATGAAAATAAATTTAATCAGGAAGTAGAATACGACAAGTCCGACACTGAATAATCCAAGGGCAAGAAGGACCGTAAGATAATTTGCATGCAAAGCAATAATCTTTACCGCTGCATATCCCAAAAGAAATATCAACCCGAGCGAAATCAGAATCAATACAAAATATACAGTGAAAAATACTAAAATCGATACAATGGCTGAAATCAGCTTAGACTGGTATGCTCTGGAAATAGGAGGTAGGTTATTAGTCATAAGGTCTTAATATTTTTCAATCAGATAACGATACGCTTTAAGATATTTGTTAAATCTTTTGATATCCTTTGGAGTCAACTCTCTGTTTACACGGCGGAGATCCATGTTATCACGCAGGTCATTAAGCTTTACAGCAACTGCTAATGGAGAACGTTCAGTTCTTCTTACAAAATCATCATAATCTTCATCTGGATCAAACTTGGTTAGACAACTGATCGCAAAAATAATATATTCCGGAAAACCTTCACTACGAAGATAATCAAGGCTGAATTCCTGTGGATGGTCTTCAACAACATCATGTAATACCCCTACAATCTTCTCATCCAGGGTTTTTCCGTATTCCATTACACGCATAACGTGGGCAATGTACGGTGCATGATATTTGTCTGTCTGTCCTTTGTGTGCCTTATCGGCTATTTTTATTGCTCTGTTGAGCAGTTCTTCTTTTGTCATCGTAAATAAGTAGAGTACAAAAATAAAAAATGCCCCAAGATTTGAGACATTTTTTAATAATAATTTTGTTAAATACGAATTCTTAAGACATTAAAATAATTACAGACAATTATTTATCATCTTCCTTCTTTTCTGGAATCATTGCATTAAGCATTTTATAATCGGTGGAGTCTTTTCTGTTGTCCTTAAGGCTGGAATATAACGATTCATCAGGCTTTGCAGAAGGCATTTTATACATTTCCTTTTGAAGATCTTTAGGTTTAAGATTCTGATCAGGCAAAGTAAATGTTTTTACCTTTGTTGTATCCATTTTAGGCAAGACAGTCTTTTTGTCTTTTTGCTGTGCTGAAACCGCAGTTGAAATAAATATAACTGAAACTAATACTATTCTCATAATAAAATTTACATTAAATGATAGCCATTGTGATAACAAGACAATTCAGGATTCAATTATATTACATCACTTACTACATTTTAGTTTTTTATTAAATTGAAGAATGAAATTTTAATTAAAATACAAAAATAAAAGCGCCTCAAAAATGAGACGCTTTGAAATCAAATTTATATATAAAAGACTAATAAGCTCCTTTTTCGATGTAATATGCTGCAATTTTTTCAGTTAATGCCACTACATTCGGATGATTTGTATATTTTGTAAATCTCCTTAATCCCGAAAGCATCATTCTCTGCTCATCACCTTCAGCAAAAGAAACGATTCCTTCTTTTGCAGCCGCAATAATCTTTTCAACCGCCTTATAAAGGTTTAGCTGAGCCATTGCCGCTTCAACAGAATCAGGAGAAAAATGTTTTTCAGCTCTTAAAACCGCAGATTCTGCCATGTAGATTTGGTTCAGGATTTCAGAAGCATTCAATAGTAAATGCTGCTGTTTCTCAATATCCATCATGTATTTTTGAAGCGCAGCACCGGAAACCATTAAGAAAACTTTCTTAAGATTAGCGATAATTGCTTTTTCTTCACTCATGAAAGCCGAATAGTCAGGAACATCAAATGATGGAATTCCCATCAGCTCTTTGCTGATTGCCATGGCAGGAGACAATAAATCTAATTCACCTTTCATTGCTCTTTTAATCAGCATCCCTACCGAAAGTAATCTGTTGATTTCATTAGTCCCTTCATAAATTCTTGAAATTCTTGAATCTCTCCACGCTGCTTCCATTGGGGTGTCTTCAGAGAATCCCATTCCGCCGTACACCTGAATTCCTTCATCTGCCGTATGCTGAGCAAGATCGGAAACAAAAACTTTCAGGATTGAGCATTCAACAGCGAATTCTTCAACACCTTTAAGTTCTGCAGCCTGATGATCCATTCCTCCGGCAACCAATTCTTCAATTTTATCTTCAATATTTTTTGCAGCCCTGTACGAACCTGCTTCGCTCACAAAAACTCCGGTTGCCATTTCAGCAATCTTCTTTCTGATCGCTCCGAACGTTGAGATAGAAACGCCAAATTGTTTTCTTTCGTTTGAATATTGAATTGAATGATTTAAAATTCTTCTTTGTGCATCAAGACAAGCAGCTGCTAATTTGATACGGCCAACGTTTAATGCATTCAGAGCGATTTTAAAACCGTTATTTCTTTCCCCTAAAAGATTCTCAACAGGAATTTTCATATCATTGAAGAAAACCTGTCGGGTAGAAGAGGCACGAATACCGAGCTTATGTTCTTCCTCACCGAAAGTCAGACTTTCAGGATTTTCAAGTTCCGAACGATTGATTACAAATCCTGTGATATTTTTATCATCATCAATTTTTGCGAACAAAGTAAAAGTATCGGCAAATCCAGCATTGGAAATCCACATTTTTTGTCCGTTAATGATATAATGTTTTCCGTCCTCAGAAAGTTTTGCTCTTGTTTTACCTGAGTTGGCATCAGAACCTGCATCCGGTTCAGTCAAACAGTATGCTCCGAATTTTGTTCCTGCCGCTAAATCCGGAAGGTATTTCTGCTTTTGAGCTTCTGTTCCGTAAAGTACAATTGGTAATGTTCCGATTCCGGTATGTGCACCATAAGCCGTTGCCAATGAACCTGTAACTCCTGAAATGTAATCACAGGCCAACATGGTTGTCACGAATCCCATCCCAAGACCACCATAATTTTCAGGAACAGAAATTCCCAAAAGTCCCATTTCGCCGAGCTTACGCATTACTTCTTCCGTAAATGCATAATCTTTTTTCTCAAAGCGCTCTTTTTGCGGTACAACTTCTCTGTCTATAAATTCTTTCGCAGAATCGCGAAGCATTTTTTGTTCTTCATTCAGTTCTTCAAGACTGAAAATTTCATTGGCAGGAATTTCCTTAATGAGGAATTCACCGCCTTTAAGTGTTTTATTAATTGTAGTCATTATTTATGATTTTAAATTTTAGATTATAAATTTTAAATTATTGATTTCCGGTTATAAATTTTCGGATGAAGTTTTGATGATTTTAGTTAAAATATTAATTATACTTTCAATTTCTTTCAAATAAGTATCAATCTCGATTTGAACTAAATCTGATAATTGATAAAGTCTTAACCAATATCTGGTTTCTCTTGCTTCTTTATTTGCAATTGAAAGTTTTGAAATAAAATCTTTCTTTGACTGCGCTGCAATTGCTTCTTCTACATTTGCTCCAATTGAAGTTCCGCAGCGAAGTATTTGTTTGGATAAAATAAATTCATTTTGAGATTTACACTGAGTATAAAATTTAATAATTCTTAGCGCAAAATTGAATGTTTTTAATTGAATTAGATTATCTTCCTTGTAGCTATTCATCTAAAATTTATAATTTAAAATCTATAATTAATTAAAGTAGTTCAAAAATACTCGCTGCTCCTTGGCCTGTTCCTACACACATGGAAACCATTCCATATTTGTTTCCGCGCTTTCTCATTTCGTCAAGAAGCTGGACAGTCAATTTTGTTCCGGTACATCCCAGTGGGTGACCAAGAGCAATGGCTCCTCCGTTGACATTCAAAATATCAGGATTTAAGTCTAATTCTTTTTTAATAGCAACAGACTGGGAAGCAAATGCTTCATTTAATTCGATTAATTCAATATCCTTCAACTCCATACCCGCCTGTTTCAATGCTTTTGGAATGGCATAAATTGGCCCCATTCCCATAATTCTTGGCTCAAGACCTGCTGCTGCATAAGCTACTAATCTTGCTTCGGGCTGTAAACCTAATTCCTTTACCATTTCTTCACTCATTACCATGACGAAAGCTGCACCGTCGCTCATTTGAGAAGAATTTCCAGCTGTCACACTTCCTCCGTTGGCGAAAACAGGTCTTAATTTAGCCAAACCTTCCAATGAAGTATCTGCTCTTGGACCTTCATCGACGGAGAAATCAAATTTCTTTGTCTGCATTTTCTGGTTTTCATCCAAAAAATTATATTCCACAGGAATTGGAACAATCTGGCTCGCAAATCGGCCTTCCTTATTGGCTTTCAATGCTTTCATATGAGATTCAAAAGCAAACTGATCCTGTTCCTCTCTGCTGATTTTATATTGCTTGGCCACTTCTTCTGCCGTGTAGCCCATTCCCCAATAATAATCAGGGTTTGTTTTGGCGATATCCGTTTCCGGCACCGGCTTGTAACCTCCCATCGGAATATAAGACATGGATTCTGTACCTCCGGCAATAATACAATCTGCCATCCCGGCCTGAATTTTTGCAGAAGCAATAGCAATCGCTTCACTTCCCGATGCACAATATCTGTTTACCGTAACTCCCGGAACTTTGTCTGTATTTAAACCCATCAGGGAAATCAGACGCGCCACATTTAAGCCTTGTTCAGCTTCAGGCATTGCATTTCCTACGATAAGGTCGTCAATTCTGTTTTTATCTAATTGCGGAAGCTCAGCCATCAATTTTTCAATTACGGTTGCCGCCATTACATCGGGTCTTGTAAATCTTAAACTTCCTTTTGGAGCTTTTCCAACGGCAGTTCTAAAACCCTTTACGATATATGCTGTTTTTGACATTTTTTGTTTTTTATTTGTTTTTAACCGGGTTTTACCCGATTCTATTATTTTTCGCCCTTTCAGGGCTCAAAAACCTGGTTACTTTTAGTTTACCTTTATTATTAGTTTCTCAAAGGTTTTCCATTTTGTAACATGTACTGAATTCTTTCCAGTGTTTTTCTTTCTCCACAAAGCGATAGGAAGGTTTCTCTTTCAAGATTCAATAAATACTGTTCGGTAACAACTGTAGGTTCAGAAAGATTTCCTCCCACCATAACGTTGGCTAATTTGTCAGCAATTTTCTTGTCGTGTTCAGAGATATAATTTCCGGTAAGCATCTGGTCGGTTCCGACATAGAACATTCCCAATGCATCTTTCCCCAACACTTTTACTTTCTGCTCGATTGGCTGCGTATAACCGTGTTCTGCAAGACTTTTTGCCAGCATCTTCGCGGTTTTAATCTGAGTTCTCTTGTCAACGGCAACAATATCTTTACCATGCTCAAGAATTCCCATATCGTAAGCTTCATAAGCAGAAGTTGCCACTTTACCCATAGCGATATTCATGAAAGCATCACGAAGCCTGTTATTTTTCACGTCGTCATTATGGAATTCTCTTGATGTTCTCAGCGTCAGTTCTTTCGTTCCACCACCACCAGGGATTACACCAACTCCGGTTTCTACCAGTCCGATGTAAGTCTCTGCAGCAGCGACCACTCTGTCGGCATGCATGGTCATTTCGCAACCACCGCCCAGGGTCATTCCATGAGGAGCTACCACCACCGGAATAGAAGAGTAACGAACCCTCATCATGGATTTCTGGAAATAGGCGATCGCCATATTCAGATCATCCCAATCCTGTTCGATCGCCATCATTAAAATCATGGCTAAATTGGCTCCTACAGAGAAATTGGTTCCCTGATTTCCGATCACTAAACCGTCATATTCCTTTTCAGCTAAATCAATTGCCCTGTTTAATCCATCCAACACTTCGCCTCCTAAAGAATTCATTTTAGAACGGATTTCAAAATTGATGATTCCGTCACCTAAATCTTCGATGGCAGCACCGGAATTACTCCAAAGCGTTTTATTTTTTCTGATATTATCTAAAATAATAAAAGAGTCCTGTCCCGGAATTTTGCTGTACTCTAGAGAATCTTTATCAACATAGATACTTTGTCCTTCTTCATTGACTTTATAGAAAGACTCTACATTTTTCACCCAGTCTGAAACTTCATAACCTGCCTCTTTAGCCAATTCAGAACCTTTTTGTACTCCGACTGCATCCCAGATTTCAAACGGTCCGTTTTCCCAACCGAAACCGGCTTTCATTGCGTCATCAATTTTGTAAACTTCATCTGAAATTTCTGGGACTTTATGCGAAACGTAGGCAAACAATGCTCCCAATGATTTTCTGTAAAGCTCTCCGGCTTTGTCTTTTCCGCCAATTAATACTTTAAATCGATCAATCGGCTTGTCAATATTTTTAGTTAATTCTAAAGTTGGAAATGAAGATTTCCCCTGAAGTTCATATTCTAAAGTATCAAGATTTAGCCCGTGAATTTCTGATTTTCCTTCTGCATTTTTTACTTTTTTGTAAAACCCTTGTTCAGTTTTAGAACCCAGCCATTTATTATCAACCATTTTCTGGATGTAATCCGGAAGTGCAAAAACATCATTGAAATTATTTGTTGCTTCTGCACCGCTTTGACGAACACCGTTGGCAACCATGACCAATGTATCCAAACCAACAACATCCGCAGTTCTGAATGTCGCAGATTTCGGACGGCCAATGACAGGACCTGTTAATTTATCTACTTCAGAAACGGTTAATCCTAATTTCTGAACATTATGAAGTAAATCCATCATGGAGAATACCCCGATTCTATTAGCGATAAATGCTGGTGTATCTTTGGCTAAAACGGTTGTTTTTCCTAAGAACTTCGCTCCGTAACTCATATAGAAATCAATCACTTCAGGAAGCGTATCGTGAGTAGGTATAATTTCTAAAAGAGGTAAATATCTCACAGGATTAAAAAAGTGTGTTCCTGCAAAATATTGTTTGAAATCATCACTTCTTCCCACTGTTAAAAGATGAATGGGAATCCCTGATGTATTAGAAGAAACCAAAGTCCCAGGCTTCCTGAACTGCTCTATTTTTTCGTAAACGGATTTTTTGATGTCCAATCTTTCAACGACAACTTCAATAATCCAGTCGGTATCTTTTATTTTCGGTAAATCATCATCGAAGTTTCCGACTTTTATTCTGTCTGCAAATTTCGGAGAATAGAGTAGAGCCGGACTTGCTTTTTTCAGTTTTTCAAAGTTTTCTGCAGCAATTCTGTTTCGTACTGCTTTATCATCTTTGGTCAAACCTTTTTTCTCTTCTGCTTCAGTCAGTTCGAAAGGAACAATATCCAACAGCGAAACCTGAACACCAATATTGGCAAAGTGCGCCGCGATACCGCTTCCCATAATTCCTGAACCAAGAACCGTAACATGTTTGATTCTTCTTTTCATTTGATTTTATTGATTTGTTATATTATTTTCTATTGTTTAAATCTGTAGCGATTTTCATGATTTCATTCATCACTTCTTTAAAAGTTTCCAGCTTTTCAGGAGCGATTTTCTCCATGATTTTTTTGTTGAAATTCACAACCACTTCTTTGGACATATTTCTTGAGTGCAATCCTTTATCAGTAAGTTTTATGATAACTTCACGTTTATCGGTGGTTGTTTTTTCTTTGTAGATATAGCCGTTATCTTCAAGGAGCTTTATAATTCTTGTTAAAGAGGTAGGTTCAATAGCCATTTTAGGCCCGAGGTTAGTACTTCGGGTTCCTTCTTTAGGATCTATTTTAAGGAGGGTAAGCGCCTGAACGGCTGTAGAATCATGTTCCTGCGCCATTTCCGTATACATCTTGGAAACAGCCAGCCAGGTTTGTTTCAAAATTAAGTCAACGTTTTCTATTTTCTCTTTTTTGTTATCCATCATTTTTCAATATCGAGGTTTACCCAAATTTAGTAAATATTATGCATGCATAATATTTATTTACGTTAAAATTTGTTAATATCCTGATAATAAAATGATTAATTAATATGATGAGCATAATACTATGCATGCATAATATATTAACTTGATAAAGAAAGTAAAATATTAATATAATGTTTTTAACAGATCAATTATTTCTTCAAAAGATTCACATTGGTAATTGTGTTTCAAATTTGAAATAATCCAATAGTCATTAAACTCGAAAGTAAGGGAAGAAAGATCTTGAGGAAAGTTTTTCTGCAATAAGGAAAAAAGCATTTCCTTGTAAACGTACGGTGCCGTAATTTTAGGAGGAACGAAATTTTCATTGATCTTAAAAAGAGTTGCATTCGTAAGTTCGTCGTGTTTTAGTAAAACATCTTCCACAATTCCGTTATATAGATGATGGTCTTTAACATACCATATTTTATCTGCAAACTCTTTGGCAAGTCTCCAGTCGTGTGAAGAAAAAAGAATGAGCTTATGATGTTCTTTGGCTAATTTTCTTAAAACTTTGAGAATAACGATCTTATTCTTCTCATCCAAATGGGTTGTCGGCTCATCCAAAATAATCACCGGAGAATTTTGAGTAATCGCCCTTCCGATAAAGGCTTTCTGAAGATTTCCGTCCGAGAGATTTTTAAGAGGAGTATTTTTATACTGAGTTAATCCCAATTCTTCAATAATAGATATGACTTCCTCACGGTCTTCTTTTTTTAGGGCAAAATAAAAAGGGTAATAAATATATTTTCCTAACGAAATCAGATCTTCAACAGTATAATTTTGCGGAATTACTGATTTTGAAAATACAATAGCAATATTTTCTGCCATTTCTTTAACTGAAAAATCCCTGATATTTTTGCCATGAAGAAAAATATCACCTTTCAAAAGCGGAATCTGATGCAAAATTGATTTAATTAAAGTTGTTTTACCTACGCCGTTATTACCAATTAAAAGGCAAACTTCACCTAAATTCAGATTTGCATCTGCATTTGAGATTAAGGTTTTCTTGTAACCAATATTAGCTTGTTTAATTTGTAGGTGCATTTTCTTTTATATTACAGCAGATTTCACTGTTTTATTATAGATTTATTTTCTTATTCACGTAAATTAAATAGACCATTGTATTCACCATTCACACTTTATTCTGCCTTAAAAGCATCACCAGAATTACCGGAATTCCAAAAATAGAGCTGATCACATTGATAGGAATCTGTGTTTTCTCAGCTATAATCGAAAATATAAGCATAACACACATTCCCAACAACATATTTAAAATCCATTGTTGCCAAAGTTTTGAAGGATTATAGATTAGCCTGCAAAAATGAGGTATTATAATCCCAATAAATAACACAGGTCCCATAAATGCCGTAACAGATGCGGATAAAAGGGAAGAAGATACAATAATCAAAATTTTCAGCTGATTCAAATTGACTCCTAGACTTTGTGCATAGGATACGCCCAAAGAATTTCCGATCAAAGGTTTTATACTTTTAAAACAAGCGAATAAACCGATCAATACAAGCACAAAAAGTATGTAGATCTGGTTGCGGCTTACCATATTATTGGCACCAAAAGACCATAAAATATAGTTTTTAAGACTTTGATTTTCTGCATAAAACTGAAGCAAAGAGACAACAGCACCGGCCAGCGCCGAAACCAAAAATCCAAAGATCACCAGATAAGATTTATCCTGAAACCGGTTTGATATCGAGAGTAATAGAAACATCAGAAGCAAGCCTCCTGTAATTGAAGATAAACTTAAAAATGTATTCTGAAGAAAATCAGGAAGTGAAATACCGTAGGAAAAAAAGATATAAAAAGCCACCGAAAGACTTGCCACGGAAGTAATGCCTAAAATATCCGGTCCGGCAAGCGGATTTTGGAAATATTCCTGCATCAGAAACCCGGACGTCGGAATAGAGATCCCAGCCAATAGCATCACCAGAATACGATTGACACGAATTTCAGCGATAAGACTTTGCGAAGTTTCCGTAAAAAAATCCTGAAATTTTAAACTTAAAAATCCTGTATTCAGATTAATAATCGTTGCCAAAAGAATAGCAAGAAATAAAACCAAACACAGGATTCTAAATTTATCTGACATAAAGTCTGACGTTTATTTTAAAAGAGAATTGATTTTTTCGTTGAGCTGCTCTTCGCTCATCATCCCTAAAGTCTCGTCAGTTTTATCACCTTTTCTCATATAAGTAAACGGAATTGCACCGCCATCCCATTTCTTAAAATTGGCAGCGAAAAAATCTCCCTGCAAAGACTGCCCATCCAGCAAAACCGTATTATTGCGGATTCCCTGTTCATCAACGAATTGAGGAACTTTTGTATTCCAGTCTTCTTTACTATCAACACTTACAAAGGTAATTTTTACCGGTTTTCCGTTGAGTTCCTGAATTTTATTTTTAAAGTGAGGAATTTCCTTTACACAAGGGCCGCACCACGTTGCAAAGAAATTGGTAATATATAGCGTATCGTTCTTTTTCCCTAATAGCTCAGTAGCCTGCTGTGGACTAAACATTGCTAACGCCGCCTTAGGCTCAGAGTTTTCTGTAGTAGCAACAGAATCTGTCTCCGGCTGGCTGTCTTCGATTTTTGTGCTTTCTTTCTTACAGCTTATAAGAGATACCAGGAAAAGCGTGAATAAGATTATCTTTTTCATTATTTTTTATTTATTTTTGAATTGAAGTATGAAACAACAAATCTATAAAGGGAAACTTACACAGTTTCATTGGCTAAAAATAACGAAAAAGGAAGAACTGACCAAAAATACTTTCGCTCTGGAATTTGAAATTCCTGCGCACCTGAAGGAGAATTTTAAGTTTGATGCAGGTCAGTTTGTGAGTATACAATTTCAGTCTCATGGTAAGGACGTAATCAAAGACTATTCAATGACTTCGGCGCCTTATGAAGAAAAGATCGCTTTAGGAATAAAAATGAACTCGCCTGAAGGAGATGCTTCAGAATTATTCAGAAATTATAATGTTGGCGATAAATTATTAGTCAGCGAGCCCAGCGGAAGATTTACTCTTATTTCAAAACCGAGTGAATTCAGAACGATCGTTGGCTTCGCTGCAGGAATAGGAATTACGCCGATTTTAAGCCATTTTAAAAATATCCTTCACAATGAGCCAAGAACAAGACTTTTCCTGTTTTTCAGTAATAAAACCGGTGAAGATCTCATCTATCGTGAACAGCTTGACAATCTTGCCAGGAACTGTGGCGAAAGGCTTCAGATCTTTTACTTTTTTACACAGGAAAAAACATCAAACAGTTTTTTTCAAGGTAGACTTGATGATAAAAAACTATATCTGATTATTAATCAGATTCTTCACTTAGATGATACCGATGAAGAATCGACCATTTGGGATGCAGTGGATGAAGTCTTGATTTGCGGGAAAGGGGATATGATTAAAACCCTTGCAAATGCATGCTATCATCATGGAATACCGAAGAAAAATATTCATTTTGAACTTTTTGAGGAATATAATGACGATATTTATCCTGTGGAAAAAGAATTTCCGCTGATTGAAAATATTGATGTTGAATTTAAAATGCTCGGAAAGCAATATTTTACGGAATTACCGGATAATAAAGAGAAGATTTTACAGCAACTGTTAATTCAAAAGTTTGCCGTTCCTTATTCATGTAAATCAGGCATATGCGGAAGCTGTGAATGTATTCTTGAAGAGGGAGAAGTTGATTTGCTGGAGAATGAATATTTAACGGAAAAAGAAGAAGAAAAAGGACACATCCTGGCCTGCATGTCTATTGCAAAAAGCAGGAAAATAAAGCTTAACTTTGATCTTAGTTGAGAATAATAAAAAACATATTTAACCTGATCTCTATATCAGCGGAAATTCTGATTCTGCTGATATGTCTCGCCAATGCCTGGGTTTTTGCGTTAACGGATGGAAGAACATACAACAAAATATCCAAAATTCCGCCGAGGGAAGTGGCATTGGTATTGGGGACTTCACCAAAGATGCGATCCGGATCATCAAATCCATATTTTACAATGAGGATGGATGCCGCCGCATTACTTTATCATCATGGAAAAATCAAAAAAATTCTTGTAAGTGGGGAAAAAAGCAAAGGATATGATGAGCCTGCTGCTATGAAAAATTACCTCATCTACCAGGAAGGAGTACCGGGAGAGATTATCATGGAAGACCCTAAAGGATTTAATACTTACCGAAGTATTCTCAGATGTAAGGATGTATATAGAAAAGACAATGTCATCATTGTATCTCAAGGTTTTCATAATCTTCGGGCTTTATTGTTTGCCAGAAACAACAATATGAACGCGCTGGGATTTGATGCCCAGGACGTTACCAAGCCTGAAAGCTACTACAGAAACCAATTCAGGGAAATACTGGCAAGAACGGTTGCTGTAGTATATTTTGCTTTGGGAATTTCACCTGATTAGAAAGGATATCCGAATGCGATATTTAAAGTAGGCTTGAATGGCTGGAAATTTTTCAGTCTCCATCGGTCGCCTTCAGGTTTATTTGGATCATATATTTTATAAGCAAGATCAAGTCTCAGGGTGATATAGGCGATATTTACCCTTAATCCGAACCCGCTGCCGACACCGACCTGCTTTAGAAATTTATTAAATTTAAATTCATCGCCGGAACCGTCACTCGTGCTTTTCAACGCCCAAATATTACCTATATCTGTGAAAAGTGCTCCTTCATAGGTGTCATTAAAAGGAACTCTGAATTCAACATTGGTGGTGAGCTTCATGTTTTCTGTCATGTATGTACGAACTCTTTCATCAATCTGAGAATCTGCAGGACCTAACCCTCCAAAAGGAACCCATGCCCTGATATCGTTCGCTCCACCATTAAAATACGATCTGATGACCGGCATGCTGGAAGAGTTTCCGTACGGAATACCCACGCCTACGAATTGTCGGAGAACAAGTGTATTGTTATTAAATTTAAAGTATTTTCTTATATCGAAATCAAATTTCACAAACTGAGCATACGGAACTCCGAATATCGTTCTTTCCGGGCTCGTCAAAACCCCACCATCATTTCTTTTCTGATTGAATATGCTGAATATATTTCCCGCAAGCTCTACTTTTCCATTGAAATAAAATGAGTTCGGATATTCTTTTTTACCGATTTCATTATAAACGAAATTGTAAATAAATGAAGAGATTAAAACATCCTGGGTCTGCCGGTCTTTGTTGATCAATGAACCTACAAACGCAATATATCGGTCGGCCCCCTGCTGATTGAGCCCGGCAGTATATTCAAGATCTCGCGTGATAAGCCTTGAAACTTCATCAATTGTAAGCTTTCCGGCACCAAAATCTTGTGCTACAGAAGGTTTAAAAGCGAAATAATCATCAAAAATTTCACTTCTGATCGCTTCGTCATTCACGAAATAATCATAATAAGCATCTTTATTTTTTGTTAAACTCAGCTGGGTATTAAATAAGGTAAGTCTGTGAGAAACTTTATCATTTACCGTTGCCAGATAATTTAAACCTGTATTAAAGTTTACCCTTCCCAAACCGATATTGTTCTGAACCGAAGCACCCAATACGATTGATGAAGTAGGGCTGTACCTTTTTGGAAGTAATTTATAATAATCGAACGGCAACAGCAATCTCGGAAAATTCAGCGATGCCTGGGCCGAAATCTCGTAGGCCAGAACCCGACTGCTGATATCTTTAGTACTTCTTATTGATCCAAATGTTCCTGAAAGACTCGTTGAAAGGTTTTCCGCACCACCAAAAACATTCCTCGTAGTAAGATCTGCCGAAGGCGAAACACCAAGGTTAAGCAATTGTGAATAATTAACATCCGTTCCTAATTTAAGTTCATATTTAGGAAGGGGTTTAAGTACATACATCACGTCTATGATACTATCATTGGGAGTCGTTCCTCCGCCATGTCTTAAAGAATCCCGTGATTTAAGAATACTGAAATTGTTCATAGCCAACAGGTTTCTCCTTGTAAGATCAAACTTTTTCTGATCATATACCTGTTTGTTTCCAATGGTAATAGCACGCCACAATGCCCTGGAACTATACTGATTATTAACCTTATGAAACCTGATTCCTCTTAAACTGTCTTTTACCGTATTTTTCGGGTAATCCGACATTTCATCTACAATGGCTACATCAATATTTCCTATGGTAGCCACTTTATAAGGCCGGTCGAGGGAATCTTTATGAATTTCAAGGGTTAAAGGCACTTGTTTTCTACTTTTGATAGAATCTGCAACAAAATAGATTTCATCACCAAGATTATTGAATCTGTAATACCCGTAATCTTTCATCAGGTCATTGATTCTGGTAACTTCCTTTTCAAGAACCGTCTGATCTAATATTTGACCTTGCTTAATAAGACTTTCTCTTATTTTCTGCTGGTAAATATTTTTTACGGTAGGATCGGTGATATTATAGTAATATTCTTTAATATAAGTAGGATCTCTGTGGGTGATAAAATAAGTAACTGCCGCTTTTTTTGCAGCAGAATCCAGATCATGTTTAAATTTAACTTCAGCATCCCAATATCCACGATAGATGAGTCTTTTTTCTATTGATTCAGCACTTTTTTCAGTTTTCGTCTGATCAAGAATTACCGGTGCCGAACCCCAATTGTGATACAGCCTGTCAAAGAACAGGCTTTTCCCTACACTGCTCTTCATGTTATATTTAATGAAAAGAGAATCTCTTAATTTCTGATTTCTCAATTCATTAGGATAGGTCATATATTCATTCAGAAGAGTGTCATATTTAGGATTTGCAGCATTATATAGCCATAAGCTGAGCGGCATAAAAAGAAATTGTCTTTTATTGGGCTTTTGCTGTACATAGTTTTTTAGTTCACTATCGAAAGGAGCTTTTTTATCTTCGAACTCAAAATTATTGCTTACGAGCAGATATTCCCCGTCAGGAACCTTTTTAGTGGTACTACAAGCATAAAGGAGACCTACAAATGTTGCAAATGATATAATTTTATAATATTTTTGAGGAGAATTCTTATAATGCTTACAGCTCATACAATAAAAATTTTACAATCTTTGGATAAAAAGAAGTTCAGACAAAAATACAATTTGTTTTTGGTTGAAGGTAATAAAACGATCAATGAACTTTTTAATTCCAACTTTAAAATTAAAGAAATATTTTCTACCGATCCGCAAAAATTGGACCGTGCGAACGTTCCTGTAACACATATTTCTGAAAATGAGTTAAAAAAAATAAGTTTCCTGCAACATCCGAAGGATTCTGTGGCTGTCTGCTATCTGAATGAAGAGAAAAAATTATCCGACCAGAATCTACAGCTTGTTCTTGATGGTATTCAGGATCCCGGAAATATGGGGACCATCATACGTTTGGCAGACTGGTTTGGAATTGAACAGATTATCTGTAGTAAAGATACGGTGGATTTCTATAATCCTAAAGTAATCATGTCTAGTATGGGATCGTTTGCGAGGGTCAATATTGTTTATGAAAATCTGACAGACTATCTTTTAAACACAAAAAACCTTAATATAGGAACAGATATGGACGGTGAGAATATTTATTCGTTTGAAAGACCCGAAAGAATGAATCTTATCCTGGGAAATGAGGGCAATGGAATGCGTCCTGAAACTGAAAAACTTTTACAAAAAAGTGTTATGATCCCCAGATTCGGAAAATCTCAATCGACAGAAAGTCTTAATGTTTCTATGGCTGCCGGTATTATTCTGGGACAATTGTTCGGAGTGAGAGAGTAATAGGGTTTGAGAGTGGGAGAGTCTTAGAGTATAGAATAACTAAATAAAACACTCCCACTCTCGAACTCAGATAAGTTGTTCCATACTAGAAACACTTTGGTTTTTCTGGTAGTTCTCAAGTCTTTTCCGGATAAATCGCAGCGCAATCGGTGCAAGATAGATTAATGCAACGCCAGCAACTTTTCTTTTCCAGTTTGAGCTTTTAAGACTTTTCCGTGCATAGTTTCCTACAATTGCAGTTACCCCAAGTTTGATTAAGGTATCTACAGCATCTCCTTTAAAAGCAGAGCTGGCAATGCCCATTGCTGTATTCTTATTGATAAGTGCATCTTTTATTTCAGACGTGATCTGTTTGGCAATAACGTCTTTTCTCAATACAACTTTTTCGTCACCGTCTTCATCTACTTTTTCCTGCAGATACTGATCTGTCAAACCATTGGTGAATGCACTCAAACTTTCTTTTGTATTTTTGAATGTAAGAAGATCCTCAAGCCCTTCGATTTCCTGCTTTAATAGCTTTTTCTTTCTTCTTAATTCTTCTAAGCTTTCATACTTTCTGCCCATAGTTTAATGATTTAAAAATTTAATAACCTGATCTGCCACATAGTTTACGAGTCTCTTTTTAAATATCATAAGAACCATCATTATTACAAAGTAAAATGCGGCAACGATAAGAAATCCGTACGAGCTGTTTCCCAAAGCTTTCCCAATGAGAAATGCGATCCCAAAGTTGAACAGGATAATGAAAAAACCAAAGGCAACCAACATTAAAACAAAATAGGTAATAACTCCGGCTGAAAGCGAAGATTTTTCCGTCGCTTCAATTTTCAGCAGGTCAATTCTTTTCGATGCGTATTCTTTAATAGTTTCAATCATTGTTTTTCTTTAAAGTTACAAAAAAAGGAACTTTCGTTTATAAAGTTCCTTCTCATAATTTACCTAAAAAAATAAATTATTTATTATTTTAGATCATTCAGTTCAGATTCTACATTTTTCACTACATCTGCAGTTTTTGAAACAATCTGATCTTTATATTTATCGTATCCGTCTTTCACCGTGTGAGCTACGTTATTTGCTGTTTCTTTAAAAGTAGAAGAAATACTGCTGTATTGATCTTTCACTTTTTCAGAAACTTCTCCGTACTTGTTTTTAGCCTGATCCTTCAGATCATTAGCTTTATCTTTAATTTTTTTTCTGGTTTCTTTACCTTCTTCCGGAGCATAAAGCATTCCTAAAATTACACCCGCTGCAGCACCTGCAAGAAGCCCTGCCAAAATACCCGCTGTATTGTTTTTCTTAGACATTTTCGTTTTTTTTAATAGTTAATAATACTAGTTTTACTTGTTTAGTATTTGTACAATTAATATACCAAAGGAGGCATAGGCCTATTAAAAATTGTTAAAATTTTTTGATATATGAGAGAATATTGTCAATCGTTTCTTCCTTAGAAAGCTGTGTGTTATCGATGACAATAGCATCATCTGCCTTTCTCAACGGTGCTATTTCCCGCTCGCTATCAATCTTATCCCGTATAATAAGGTTTTCTTTTACCTGTTCTTCATTGGCTTCAATACCGAGAGAAAGAAGTTCTTTGTATCGTCTTTTAGTTCTTTCTTCAATGCTCGCTGTCAGGAAAAATTTATAGTCTGCATTTGGCAGAACTACTGTCCCTATGTCACGCCCATCCATGATAATACCTCCTTTTTCTGCCAGTGAACGTTGAGACTGCAAAAGAAAATCTCTTACTTCTTTCTGTTTTGCGACAAAACTTACATTTTCTGACACTTCATTTGTCCTGATTTCTTTGGAAATATCAATATGATTCAGAAAAAGAACCAATTCTCCATTATCATTTTTAAATTCAAGCTCAATCTGATCGAATGAGGAAAACAATTCTTCAAGATTAATTGACCCATTTTCATTAATACAATTCTGAAGTGCAAACCAGGTAACACCCCTGTAAAGCGCACCCGTATCAAGATGAATGAGCCCTATCTTTTCGGCAATGATTTTAGATATTGAACTTTTTCCGGTAGAGGAGTACCCATCGATTGCTATTACAGGTTTTTTCATATTGCAAATTTCCAGATTTTTTCTTAAAAATCAAGAAAACTTGACACATTTATTGTCATCCCATTTATCGTTCCATAGAATATGCTTTATAATCAGTAAGTAAACTAAAAATCCCCGAATGTTATTCAGGGATTCATTATGTATTATTTAAGGTGAACAAAACAATCTATTCTCCTGCATGGCTTACAAGATCTATTGAAACACCAATCTGGTTGACGTTTGAAGAGTTGTGATAGCGCACATGCGCATAATCAATACGGAATCTTGACAATTTAATACCGAAACCTGCAGAAAGACCTGAGAAATTTCGTTGATCTGCTACGGCAAGTTCATTTCCTCGTTTCACATTATACCCAAGTCTGATGTTAAATCCTTTTTCCGGAAATAATTCGGCGCCCAGAGAGAAATGGTCTGCGATTTTCCGCCCTACATTGACTTCCTGTCCGTTGACATTATATTGAGAAGAAATATTGAACTCCTGAAGGTCGTGCGCTGTAATGGTAATGGCTAACGGAATTGCCTTTAAAATTCTTGTATATCCTAAATCTACTCTGAAAGGAAGATTTTCACGTGTTCCGTTAAAAGACTTAAACTGATAACCAAAATTTCTGAATACCAGAGAAGCAGTTTCTTTGTTCTTTTTGTTGTGATAAGTAATTCCCGCATTTCCTGAAATGGCGGAAGAAGTATAATTGTCGATTTTGGATGTGATAAAATTCAATCCGCCACCGATTGTCCAATCTTCCTCAAACTGATAGGCATATCCTGCTCCGATAGCGACATCAGAAGCTTTGAAAGATCCGTTTTCAAAACCGCTTTCATCTGTTCTGGGAATATCTCCATAGCTCATATAGCGCGCATTAATCGTCGCCATATGTCCGTTTTCAAAGTCTTTAGCATATGCTATTGTTCCGTATTTGGAATCTGCAAGATATGCAGTTGCATTTACAGAAAGCTGATTATCAGAATCACTGTTCAGCAAGGAAGGGTTTGCAATAGCAAAGGAAACATCATGATCTCTTACGGAAATAGCATCTCCACCCAATGCAGCCTGTCTTGCAGATACAGGAATATTGAGAAACGGATAAACGTTTGTTCCTGTTTGCGCATAAGAAACAACTCCTGACAGAAATAATGAAAAAATGACAATTTTCTTCAATTCAGTTTATTATTAATGCAAAAATAATCCTTTTTCGTACTTTTCAAAATATTTCTCACATTATTTATAGGTAAATATTCAAGTTTTGTAAAAATTGCTTGTCAATCATAATAAAAGGTTTCTGTTATTTCTTTGTTCTTGTTACACTGTTCGTGGAAACTTCCGAAGATTGAATTAATGTAATCTACCCTAGCCCCGATCGCAGCATTTGTTTGAGCTCATTTTTTCAGAATTCGGCGCGGCGGCGGAGCCGCCGCGCCGAATTCTGAAAAAATAGCGAGTGCGGAGAGCGGGAAATTGCTCCTTATAAAAATAAATATTCCTTTTCGATGTTATCAAATTGCTCCCACAAATCAGCTTACCACGCAAGATTTAAAAATTTAATCCAGAATTAAAAATCAACCTTATTAATGATTATATTTGCAAAGTCAAATTTCTGACAAACCAACAAATAAAGTTATTTAAAAATAAAGATGAAATATAAAAGAATCCTTCTGAAACTTAGCGGAGAGGCCTTAATGGGAAACAGACAATATGGTATTGACAACGACAGACTTCAGGAATACGCAGCTGAGATCAAAAAAGTAGTAGACAAAGGCTGTGAGGTTGCCATTGTTATAGGAGGAGGAAATATTTTCCGTGGTGTGGCAGGAGCTGCAAAAGGAATGGACAGGGTGCAGGGAGATTATATGGGAATGCTTGCAACGGTAATCAATGGGATGGCGCTTCAAGGTGCGTTGGAAGATGCCGGAATCAAGACAAGACTTCAATCTGCCATTGAAATGGACAAGGTAGCAGAACCTTTCATCAAAAGAAGAGCAGTAAGACATCTTGAAAAGGGTAGAGTAGTAATCTTCGGTGCAGGAACAGGAAATCCTTATTTCACAACGGATACTGCAGCAACATTAAGAGCAATTGAAATTGGAGCTGATGTCATTTTAAAAGGAACAAGAGTAGACGGAATCTACGACAGCGATCCTGAAAAAAATGTAAACGCGGTAAAATATAATTCATTATCTTTTGACGAGGTTTATGCTAAAAATCTTAAAGTGATGGATATGACTGCATTTACATTAAGTCACGAAAATAAATTACCGATCATTGTTTTTGATATGAACAAAGACGGAAATCTTGAAAAAATTGTAGACGGAGAAAATGTTGGTACTTTAGTCGATTTGTAATTTAAAAAATTAAGTAAGGATTTAAATAGTTTAATTAAAACAATTTAGAAGTTCGGAAACTACTTATAAACATTTAAATTACTGAAAATATAATTGCCTGATTATTACTTTAATAGCTAATAATCGGGCATTTTTTATAAAATCTCTGAATCTCAAAATTAATGATTTAAAAAATATTATAATTTAAATCTCTGTAAGGAGAAATTTATTATTATATTTGATTTACAATCAAATAAAGTATTATTATGAAAAATCTAAAAAAATTACCGAAGAAAGAATTGAAGACAATTCTAGGTGGCAGACCGCCTCTGGGATGTAACGATTGGAACCAGGCGCAGGGCTGCTGCAGATCGTGGGACCCAGGTTACTGCGGAAATACAACCTGTCCTGATTCACCACCGCCACTTTGCTAATCTCTTAAAGCTCCAATTCATAAGATTTGGAGCTTATTTATGTATAAGCTTGATTTAAGTTATTCTTTCATATATGAAGACTCAATCTGTGAATTTTAATTTGTTATGCTATCATAGCATTTTCCGGATATTTTATTATCTTTGAAACCGGTAAAAAATAGTAATAAAATAGTAAAAAACGATTATTTGTAATAGATTTCAGAATCGTAATTTACGAATCAAACTATTTAAAATGTGCAACTTATCAAATTTTTATTATATAATGGAAGAATTAGATCTTATAGTAGAGTCTGTACAACACGATATGGAAGCAGCTGTTAAGCACCTGGATCATGCATTTCAAAGAATCAGAGCGGGACGTGCGTCAACGAATATGGTTCAGGATGTAATGGTAGAATATTACGGAGCAATGACTCCTATCAACCAGGTGGCGAATGTTTCTGTTCCGGATGCGATGACGATTTCTATTCAACCTTGGGATGCTAAAGCAATTAATGATATTGAGAAAGCGATTATTAATTCAAATCTTGGCTTTGCTCCTTCTAACAACGGGATCAATATTATCCTTAATGTTCCGCCATTAACGGAAGAAAGAAGAAGAGAGCTGGCAAAACAGGCAAAATCTGAAACTGAAGATACAAAAGTTGTTGTAAGAAATGCCAGACAAAATGGTCTGAAAGAACTTAAAAAGCTTGACGGTGTCTCTGAAGACATTATTAAAGGTATCGAAGCAGATATCCAGGTTCTTACGGATAAATATGTGAAAATTTGTGATGAACACCTGAAGGTTAAAGAAGCTGAAATTATGAAAGTATAATTTTCAGTTTTTAAATAATAAAGCGGCTCTTGAGGCTAGTCATGGTCGGAAGAAATTCCGACCTTTTTATGTTTTGAAAACTTTTGTGGGATCCCCTCCCGCAAATACGATTAAAATAGCAGTAATCATA
>NZ_FOBV01000009.1 GCF_900109935.1 Chryseobacterium taichungense
ATATTGTAAGCATAGTCGATGCTCTGAAGATTGTTTCCTACTTTTTTGTTTGTAAGTTCCGAGAGTTCATTGTAGGTGTTTTCAGTGAGTAATTCTTCAGGCATGCTATCCACCTGATGAAAATGTTTGAGCATTCTGTTCTGGGAATCGTACACAAACCTTTCCTTTACGGTCACTCCGCTTTCACCCTGCTTTCTCAGATGATAGGTGTCGGTTTTCTGAATAGCCCCTGCAAAATCCAGCAGAGTTTCTGTTTTCGTAAAGCCTCCTAAATGGTTGACGGAGTGTGAGCCAATAGCTCTTCCTTTCTCATCATACCATATAAAATCTTTCGTCCAGTTATCATTTTCTATATTCTTGACATAAGAAGCCGTAGGTAAAGTCTTGGTGCTCACAGCAGCATTCTGCGCGTCCTGGCTTAAAACAGTCTGTCCCAGTACCTGAGTAGGAATACTTACATCAGCCGGAAGCGGCGGATAGGTATCATAATAGTTTACACTTAGAATCGTCATGCTTACTGTCGGGAAAGCATTTTTTGTGTAATACACATTCATCCCGTTTAAGGTAAACGGAGTCGTGCTTCTTTCTTCATTGTTTGCGGGATTAGCAGTCACATTGTTAACAGCCGTCTGCATGGCTGACCTTGTAGCGGTACTGGCAAAAAATCCTGTATAGACCACTCTTCCGAATTTGTCGTACTTAGTAAAGAGCCAGCCCTTTTTGGTAAAGGTATTGGTGGTGGTTCCGAGCATTGCGTCCTGCGTCAGTACAACTCTGTCCTGCTTGTCGTAGACCAAATATTCCCATCCTTTTCCCGGTATTCTCTTTTCAACCAATCTTCCAAATTCATCATAACGATACTGGTAACACAGGCTGTTTCGCGTGGTTTCATCAATGGTTGTCTTCGCTGCTGCCAGAGGCGGGATCACAAAAGCCAGCTGATTGTACTCATTGTAGACATAATATGTATCAACATTCTGTGTCCCGTCATTCTTTCTGATGAGTACCGTCTGTCCTTTCCCGTTCCGGTATTCTGTTGTTGTATTATTATCCTCATCGGTAACAGCGGTTTTCATTAAGGAATTGACAGGGTAGTAGGTTCCCGGGAAATTCAACTGAGAATCTGTTCTGCTCTCTACCCATGTTGTTGTTATCGCAAACTTTTTAACTTCAGTGGCTGAAGTATTGGTGTTGTAATTGTAGGTAACGGGTTTGTCTGCCCATGCGTTTCCGACATTGTAGCTTTTTTTTACCCTCGTTAAAGGAGCATTCTCGATAATTTGCTCAGCATATATTTTTTCTGTTCCGTAAATATCAGGATTGGTCGCATTAGCCAAAGCGTTTTCATAGAATGCACCGTTTTGTGTTCCGGTTTGAGGAACCGGCAGAAAAGATTTGGATTGTCTTCCGTATTGATCATATTCGATATGGCTTACCACGTCTTTCTGTGAAGGAGAGGCTTTGATGGCAATCGTTTGTTTGGGGCGCCCCAAACCGTCAAAGTACTGCACGGTTTCCGCTTTTTTTACGCAATCCGCATCAAGGCAGTTTTTGGTATAGATATAATTTTTGGTATCGGTAGGAGAGATGCTTTGGGCTGATAATTGCCCTAGCGACAGTAACAAACCTCCGATTATTAGTATGTTTTTCATAATTCTTTATTTAATATTTAAACAGAGGCTCTATTTAAGGTACATCAATATCAGGAATATAGTCTACAGGAGTGGTACTATCTATCGTAATGATGGTGCCATTAGGGATAGCAGTGGTTGAAGGACGTTTTGCTCTGATGTTTCCGTTGGGATAGATGGTGATTTTCCAGTCTCCGGAGGTTATACTTCTTGCCACAGTTCCGCCTGTTGCAGTAAGGCAATTTGCGTCCAGTTTTCCGATTGATTTCTCTGCTAGCCAACTGATACTGCTGTCGTAAGGAAAACTCATCTGCAGTCTGTAATGAGAAGAATCCGGCATGGTAATAGAGCCACTAAGTAAAGTCGCAATGTCATATCCTTTGGTAATGGTACATGATACCGGTGTGCATCCTCCCTGTTGGTTGGCAACATTCTGACCATTCGTCTCAATATCCTGAAATGCTTTCTGATTGGCATCAGTTTTACTGATATAGGAGAAATAGGTATTGGCAGGAACAGTATAGATATAAGTATTGGGTAAATGCCCGGCTCCGCAATTGGTGACAACATAATCACCGCTCATAGCGTCATTAGCAAAAATCTGCGGAGAATAATGATAATCATACGTTTTGATTGTTTTCCCATCCTTATCCAAAACTTTGGATATTCTGTGGGAAGAATCATAAACATAGGTTTCCTTTAACCCATTTGCTGAGGTTTTACTGGTAATCCCTATAAGAGGATCATAGCTGTAGGTTTCAATCTGATACCCTTTGAGAGCTTCATCTTTTCTTACATTATCCAGTGCCTGAATTAAAGCAGGCTCGTTCGCAGGATTAGTATCATCTGCATCTGATGCGGAAACAGCAGCTGTTACTGAACTTAGATTTGAAACAGCAGCATAGGTTGCTCCTGTTATTTTAGCAATAGGCTGTGTCCCGTGATATCCCCAGATCGTAGCAGTAGGAATTCCGTTTTCTGACTTAAATTCGCGTAAATTGCCTTTGTCATCATAATTATCAAAAGTAATTTTCTTTGATGAGCTTTGGTTGGTAATATCATAGCTGAGTGCAGAAGTAGGGTATAAGGTCGCAGCATCATCAAGTTTGGTTTCTGCCTTACTGATCACCTTTCCGTCATTTTTAATTTCGGTTTCCAAAGGAGTGCTGACCATATTGGCATTCAAAAGCTTCTGATTATTTTTCTCTAAGGCATACTTCAGGCTTTTTTCAACAACAGTTCCATCATACAGATTTTCTTTACTGTACACCAGGTTATTGTACTGGCTTTCATATGTTTTTTCACCGGAGCTTGTCAATGCCTGTGTACTTCCGTTTACATAGTTTTTTATCGTTTTAGTTTCTTTTTTAATAGAAACTCTCTTTACAGGTTCTCCGTGATACTTTATATTAGCTATTGGGATGACACCCAATTCAAATGAAAATACTGTTTCCTGTAGGAGATTATTAGTAATGCCATAGACTTCCTGTTTTTTTAACAATCCGTCTCTTTTTAAATAACTCCCAAGATCAATTAAGGTGTTGCTTAATCCTGTTAAGTTATTCAGATCTGTTTCATCATAATAGGTATATTTCGTAAAGCTGTTATCCAGCATATTGGTAACTTTTACATTGGCATACTGCATGACATTAATATCATTATTCCCTCCCAGAATTGCCATTTCTCCCAAATTGTCCGGTACTAAAGTCAATCCGCTGGAAACTGAAGGATCTGAAAATTTGTTATACTCATATTGTACCCATTTAGCCGGAGTTGTTGCGCCTGCATCAAAGTTTTTGATACTTTTTATTCTCAAGCCGCTACCAAACGCATTCTTACGTTGGCTTATTTGTTTAGTTGAATAAAAATCGACTGTGCCATATCCTTTGATATTTCCTCTTACAATACCTTTATTGATTTGAGCCAAAGGAACTTTATAAACTCTTATCGATGAAGTGCAATTGAATGAATTGTTGGCATTAACAAAAGGCTCATAACCTATGACATTACCGCTTAAATTCTGCAGATCCACATCTACAGAATAGGTAACTCCAGGAGGCGGTGCGTGAAGCGGCGGATAAGATGAAATATGAGGCACTACATACACATCGCCCTGATATCCGCCCGGGAAGTTGAAAACCTCACTGGAAGCCGATTGTGAGCTGTCGAAAGTCCATGTATATATTTTATCCAGGTCATAATAATTGTAGCAGTTGCCGGTTGTACATGGAGTAGGATCTACGGCTACAGAATTGCTCTCAAATTCATATTCTATTCTCCCTCCGCTTGGCAGAGTAATGCTTTTCAAGGAATTTGAAGCGACTGTACTCGGAGTAGTGATGTCCGGAGTCATTAAAACACCTCCGCTTATATTGCATGGAGTAAAACCATTCACGTATCCGGAAGCATCTGTTCCGGAACCATTATTGGGGGTATAGTCAAAAGAATATTTCTGAAGGACATTATTATTTTTATCCAAACTGGATAACCCCTCTAATAGGCTATTTAAACCCATTGAGAATGAATATTGACTGATGATATTATCGCTTTTATCCTTTAATATCAATTTATCCATCTGATACCAGTCCTTATCTCCTTTATTTTTTAAAGAATGAGGTGTATTATTAGGAACATATGAAAAATTGATGCTTCCGTAATTATTAACATTAATTTTTTTAATCTTGTGTTCCTGTATAGTTCCTAAGGCCTGATTTACCAGTTCAGTTGTTGTTTCATATTCAAATGTCGCGACCTGCTGGTTTTTGCTATTTCTGATTTGGGTTAATAAAAATTCGCTGTTATAAAGTTTCTCCTGGCTCGAATTATTACCTGACATATCAAGGAACTTCATATAAGCGATATTGATCTTATCAAAAAGATAGATATTTCCATTGTCGTCAGTAATCGTGAATGATAAAATCTTACCCGGATTACTGTTGTCTTTGACAAGTGTTATCTTATTATTCGACGGTTGCAACGGCACAGCAATTAACTGCCCTATATTTTCATCTTTACTGATATAAAACTTTCCGGAATTTCCTAAAAAATTGTAACTATATATCAGTGATATCGTTTCATTTGGATAAGCACTTTCAACGATATAATCTTTATCATATAAGCTGGTACCTCTAAAGATACTTCCTCCATATTGAAGGCTCCATCCTTTTCCCACATCACTGATCATCTTCAAAGCAGATATTCCTTCAGTAGAATAGGATAATGATACACCAATATTGATGTTATCAGAAGCTACGGCTATATTGGTTAATGGCAGACTTATATTAGGAACCCCGGTATGGATATTACTCTCTGAATTAGTCAGAAAAGTATTTTTTTGAAACTCGGCTGTTTCTGTCTGGCCTTTGTATGTACCGAATGATAGCATACTTGCCACAAATAAAATTTTATAAATATTCTTCCTCATCTTAGCTTATTTTTTTATCAGTTTAGCACTTGCTGTTTTATTATCATTTGTTTTCACGCTCACCAGATATGCTCCCTGAATCAGTGCCTGCGTATTAATCTTCGTCACTTTATTCTTGGTTTTCACGCTCTGCAGCTGCCTTCCGCCCATGTCATACACCGTAATCTCCGCTTCCGTCTTCCCATCTCCCAGCATCCCGCTTCCATCATCCATATTGATTTCCACATACGCATACTCACTCACCGGATTCGGATAAATCTTAATATCCTGTTTTTCGATTAGCTGATCAATCTGCTTGTCTCCCAGCTTCACAATCTTCCAGTTCTCTTTTCCCAGTTCTTCAGCACTTGTTCCGGCCAATACAATTGAACCGTCCCTGTTCAGTTTTATATCGGACAGTCTCTCTTCTTTTTTCTTTGATTCACCTTTCACATGCTTTCTCCACTGCTCATTTCCGTTCTGATCGAGGTACAGCATCCAGAAGGTCTCATCGTCACTTTCAATTCTACCTTCTGCTTGAGTATAGCCTCCCAGCAGTATACCTTTGGTCAGGTGGGTGGATTCCCCTCCTCTGGAGGGGTTAGGGGTGGATATCACACTCATCCCCATCAGCACATCCCGGTTTTTAAAGTTGTAGGATTTCTGCCAGATTTCTTCCCCTCTTTCATCGAGTGAAATCAACCATAAATCAGTTCCTTCTTCGATGCCGACGGCTTTATTTCCCGATCTTTCCGATCTTGATTCACCACCGATTAAATATCCTGTAGAAGTCAACGCCAGCGTTCTTAAGTGATCATCACCTGTTCCCCCAAAGTTCTTTTCCCATTCCATTTTGCCGTCTTTGGAAAGCTTGATGATCCAGTAGTCACCCTCACCGTAGTTGCCGCTGGCTTTTGGCTTTTGGCTGATGGCTTTGCTTCCAGAATCCGGCATCCCGCTTCCTTCCACAGCATTACTCCTTGAATAAACGCCCAACAAAGCCCCGCCATCTTTCGTTGGAATCATCTTCTCCACCTCATCCAAACCTTTTCCACCCAAAACCAATTGCGATAATTCCTTTCCGTTTTTATCCAGTCGTACCACCAGAACATCCTTTGATCCGTAACCTCTCGTTCCTTGTGTCCCAGACGTTCCCTGAGGCTCTCGAAGGGAACCTTGTTCCGTTCCCTGAGCGGAGTCGAAGGGGAGAGAGCCGAAGGCAACATTTCCCGCCACAAAAAATCCCATATCCGTCGTCTGAATCACCGCTCTGGCCTCTTCATCCGAAGCACCACCAATCGTTTTCTGCCACAGTTCATCTCCAAATTCATTGATGCGGATCAGCCAGATATCCGAACCTCCTTTCGAATCTTCTTTTTTGTCCAGGCCTTTCCCGCTAAAAGTAGTGCCCGCAAGAAGAAACCCACCTTCCTGTGTATTTACGGTTGCAGAAAGAAAATCATGGTTCTGTCCCGAGAAATATTTTTCCCAGACTTCCTCTCCCTGTTGATTGAGTTTAACTAAATGGAAATCGTAACCGTTGTTTTGTGGCCCCTGAGCCAGTTTACCCTGAGCGGAGCCGAAGGGAAGGGTACTTCCAGCTTTCGAAAGGGAGGAGATCCCTGAGGCTCTCGAAAGGGCGGTCCCTGAGCCTGTCGAAGGAGTGGTCCCTGAGGTTCTCGAAGGGATGCTGCTTCCGGTTATCAAATACTGCTGGTCAATAGTCGTGGTCATCTGGCTTAAAAAATCCTGCGTTGAGGATTTAATGTCTTTCTGCCAGACTACTTCCTGGGCAGAAATGCTCAGAAATGTGCATAAAGTTAATGCACTGGAATAGAGTCTTTTCATACGTAGTGTTGAAAGAGTTAAATATTATTGTTCGTGTGATGAAGTTAATTGTAAGAAACTAAAGATTTGTTTGTCTTTAAAAAAGTGGAGCAATCATTAGAAATTGCCTGGATAGAAATGGTTGTTATCATGGTTTGTTTTTATTAATTTTTCAAGTTTTGGATTCAAATAGTAACCTGTTATACAAAACTAAATCTCTTAAACGACAAATCCTGTCGTATTATTATGACAAATGCATTTTTTATTCTTAAGGTTGTATAGAGCCGTTTTAATTTTACTAAATAAGTTTTTTATAGTTTTTCCTTAATTTTCTAAATTAAATAAACTTTGTTTATTCTTTAATTAACATTAAGAAATCTTTAGATTCGACGTAGTCAATTTCAGTGAATTAAACGCTATTTAATTAAAGAATTAATACATTGATTTTTATTAGTTTTTTAAGCTAAAGAGTCTTAATTTCTTAATGTTAAAAAAAATTATAATTTAAACAGGCTCGTAATATTTTTAAATCCGCGGCAAAATTATGAAAAAATTATAAAGCAATGATACATTGTTTAAAATTAACATGCCAAAAAATCAAAAAATACGCAGATTTCTTTGACAATCCTTCGGGAGTTCTTCGGAAGCTCTTCGGAAAAAGTACCGTTTTTCCGAAGCCGACCCGAAGGTGATCCGAAGAAGACCCGAAGAAAGTACCTCCGAAATACGTCAAATCCCGTCAAAACGCGTCAAATCCCGTCATAGTTTTCATAAAGCGTCAACCGCTTGCGGATTCATCAAAGGATGATTAAATTAGCCAAAACTAAACTTCATGCTCATCAGCCCTAAAACTAAAACCGTATTTCTCTCGTCTTTACTCATCTCATCTGCGTTATTTTCCCAGGCACACAATGTTTCAGAAGGCTATCAGAGACCTACGGATCCGCTGGTAGTTCAAAATCTTGAAAACTGGCAGGACCTGAAATTCGGTTTATTCATGCATTGGGGAACCTACAGCCAGTGGGGAATTGTTGAAAGCTGGAGCCTTTGCCCCGAAGATGAATCTTGGACGCAAAGAAAGCCGGAGCATGGAAAATCGTACTACGAATACGTGAAAAATTATGAAAATCTTCAGACGACTTTTAATCCTGTGCAGTTTAATCCTCAAAAATGGGCAGACGCCGTGAAAAAAGCAGGAATGAAATACGTGGTTTTTACCACAAAGCATCACGATGGTTTTGCCATGTTTGATACACAACAGTCTGATTACAAAATTACTTCCCCAAAAACTCCTTTTTCCAAGAATCCCAAAGCGGACGTCACAAGGGAAATTTTCAATACCTTCAGAAAAGAAGGCTTCAAAATTGGCGCTTATTTTTCAAAACCCGACTGGCATTCGGATGATTACTGGTGGTCGTATTTTCCGCCAAAAGACCGTAACGTGAATTATGATCCGGAAAAATATCCTGAGAAATGGAACCGTTTTAAGAATTTTACTTTTAATCAGTTGAATGAGATCACTTCGAATTATGGTAAAATAGATATTCTGTGGCTGGACGGCGGCTGGGTGCGTCCGTTTCATATCATCGATCCGAATGTTGAATGGCAGAGAACGATCAAAGTCGAACAGGATATCGATATGGATAAGATTGGAAACATGGCCCGGAAAAATCAGCCCGGAATCATCATTGTAGACCGCACCGTTCCCGGAAAGTGGGAAAATTATGTTACGCCCGAACAGGCTATTCCGGAAAAAGCACTTTCCATCCCTTGGGAGAGTTGTATTACGATGGGTGATTCGTTTTCATATGTTCCGAATGACAATTACAAATCATCTCAGAAGATCATTGAAACACTGGTGAAAATTATTTCCAGAGGAGGGAATTACCTGATGAATATCGCTCCAGGGCCTAATGGAGACTACGATCCTGTGGTTTATGAAAGGTTAAAAGAGATTTCCGGCTGGATGGATCAAAACCAGACGGCCGTTTTTGCCACAAGAAGTGTAGCGCCTTACCACGACGGAAATTTTTACTATACCCAAAGCAAAGACGGAAAAACAATGAATATTTTTCATTTGGATGAAAAAACGAATTATGAAGCTCCATCAACATTACATTTTACAATTCCGGAGAATGTTAAACCCAAATCATTGAAAGTTTTAGGATTAAAAAATAAAATTCATTGGAAACAATCAGGAAATACCATTAAAGTTGATTTACCGGTAGAAAGAAATCAATTGAAATATTCAACCGTAATTCAAATTACACAATAGTTAGAATTAAGTCTGTTTAAAAAAGTTTATTGTTGTTAAAACGACCTAGGAAATCGTAGCGTTAAAAAAATGAAATCTGTGAGCGTTAAGAAAATTCTACTGTTTGAGCGCGATAACAATATTTAAACGAAGAACAAATATTAAATTCGCGCGAGTTTTAGAATTTTTAGAGAACAGATTTTATTTTTAGCAAAGAGTTCCAAGTCTTGAACTTTTGGTTCTTTTGCTTCAAGGTAAAAGAACAAATCTTAAATTAAATTATTCTTAAAATGCATTTTAAACTGCGATTTAAAATTATAATAATTTCATTATTGAGCACAACATTTATTGCCGCTCAAAAACCATTATACAAAGACCCAAAGCAACCTATTGAAGCCAGAGTTCAGGATTTATTAAAAAGAATGACTCCTGAAGAAAAATTCTGGCAGTGCTTTATGATTCCCGGAGATCTGGATCATGTCCCAAAAGACCAGTACGCACACGGAATTTTTGGTTTACAGGTGAGCGCAGGAAACCAGGGTGGCGGAGCAGCAGGACAATTGTTGACATATAATGCCAATGAAGATGCGGAACGATTGGCGAAAAAAATTAATGCGATCCAGAAATATTTTGTCGAAGAATCACGATTGGGAATCCCGATCATTCCTTTTGATGAGGCATTGCACGGCTTGATGCGTGAAGGCGCGACAGCTTTTCCGCAAGCGATCGGTTTATCGGCCACCTTTAATCCGGAACTGATGAAAGAGGTTTCTACGGCGATTGCAAAAGAATCGAAGTTGAGAGGCATTCGCCAGATTTTGACGCCTGTAGTAAATCTTGCCAGTGATGTCCGTTGGGGAAGAACCGAGGAAACCTACGGTGAAGATCCGTTTCTGACTTCCGTGATGGGTGTCAATTTTGTCAGCTCTTTTGAAAATCAGGGAATTATTACGACTCCAAAACATTTTCTGGCAAATGTTGGAGAAGGAGGAAGAGATTCTTATCCGATTCACTGGAGCAAAAGATATCTGGAGGAAACGCATTTAATTCCATTTGAAAAAGCTTTTCATCAGGGAAAAAGCCGCTCGGTAATGACTTCATATAATCTGCTTGACGGAAGGCCTTCGACAGCCAATCACTGGTTGTTGACGGAAAAATTAAAAAAAGAATGGAATTTTACCGGCTTCGTCATCAGTGACGCCAGTGCGGTTGGTGGGGCTAATGTGCTGCATTTTACAGCAAGAGATTATGACGATGCTTCTGCACAGGCCATGAATGCAGGTCTTGATGTGATTTTTCAAACAGAATATCAGCATTATAAGCTTTTCATCCCACCGTTTCTGGATGGTAGAATTTCAAAAGAGAGAATTGATGATGCAGTCTCAAGGGTGCTGAGAGCAAAATTTGAACTGGGCTTATTTGAAAATCCTTATGTTTCCGATAAAGATATTGAAGAATTAAAGAAAATTAATCATAAACCTTTAGCCGAGAAAGCAGCCATAGAGTCTTTTGTTTTGCTTCAGAACAATAATAAAACGCTTCCCATTCCGGAAAATGTTAAAAAGATTTTAGTGGTGGGAACTGATGCGGTGGATGCAAGGTTAGGCGGTTATTCCGGTCCGGGAAATAAGAAGGTCAGTATGCTGGAGGGAATTAAAAATTTTGTTAAAAATAAAAATATCGAAGTTAATTATGTAAAAGGAATCGACTGGAATCTGAAGAAGTTTGCCACCGTTCCTGCTGAGTTTTTATCCTTTGAAAATCAAAAGGGATTAAAAGGAAGGTATTTTTCTAATCCAGATTTAAAAGGTAATGCCGTTGTTGAAAAACAGAATGAACAGCTGAATTTTAAATGGACTTTATATTCCCCGGATCCGGAAAAGTTGCAGTCCGATAACTATAGCGTACGGTGGACAGGAAAACTGAAAGCACCCAATTCCGGAAAATATCAGTTGGGACTGCGTGGAAATGATGGTTTCAGATTGTTTTTAAATGGAAAATTAATGATCGACCAATGGGAAAAGTTGAGTTATTCAACCAAAACGATTGAACTTGATTTCGTGAAAGGAAAACAATACGACATTGTCGTGGAATTTCATGAAAACCGGGGAGAAGCGAATATTGAACTGATCTGGAATTATGGTTTACCAGACTACCAAAAAGATTTTAATGAAGCTGTAAAGGAAGCTCAAAATGCAGATTATATTATCGTAGCCGCTGGAATTCACGAAGGAGAATTTCAGGACCGCTCTTCGCTTGCCCTTCCCGGAAATCAGGAACTATTTATTCATGAAGTTTCAACATTGAATAAGCCAATAACAGTTGTGCTGGTGGGTGGTTCTGCTATAAAAACGACTGATTGGAAAGATAAAGTCGGAGCTATTTTAGACGTCTGGTATCCGGGAGAGGAAGGCGGAAATGCGGTGGCCAAAGTTCTTTTCGGGGCAGAAAATCCTTCGGGTAAACTGCCAATCACTTTTCCGATAGAGGAGGGACAATTGCCGCTGTCTTACAATCATCATCCCACAGGAAGGGGAAATGACTATTATGATCTGAGTGGCGAACCGTTGTATCCTTTTGGTTTCGGATTGAGCTATACGACTTTCGAAATTTCAGATTTACGGTTAAATAAACTACAGTTTACAGCAAATGATACGATTACTGCTACAGTCAATGTAAGGAATACTGGTTCAAAAGCGGGAAGTGAGGTCATTCAGCTGTATGTGAAAGATTTGCTGGCCTCGGTTTCAAGACCGGTTATTGAACTAAAAGGATTTCAGAAAGTATATTTAAAGCCGGGAGAATCAAAACAGGTTTCTATTGAAGTTCCGGTGAAAGACCTGCAGTTTTTAGACGAAAAAATGAACTGGATTGTTGAAAAAGGTACATACCGGATTTTTGTCGGGAATTCTTCAAAAAATTTACCGATGAAACAGAATATTGAGGTTGAGTAATGTTGGGACGGAGATCGGTTACAGTGAAGATCTAATTGAGACGCCATCAGTATTGCAACCATATATAGGTCGGCACATTTTTAGCAGCAGTATCATCAACTTTTATCTATACAAAACTTAAAAAAAGCACTATGAATTTAAAGTTGATATTACAGAAAGCGAATGCCTGTATTGCAGCGGGCGACCACGAAGGATTTTTAAAATTTTGTACAAAAGATACCCGCTGGACTTTTATTGGCGACCGTACGCTTAACGGAATTGATGAGGTAAGAGCCTATATGAATGAAGCATACAAAGAGCCTCCAAAGTTTGAAGTTGCTTTAATGATTGAAGAGGGGAACTATCTGTCCGCTATGGGAACTATTAGTTTACTAAACGAAAATTCAGAGTGGATCAGCTATGAATATTGTGACGTCTGGAGATTTGAAGACGGAAAATTAGCCGAATTGAAGGCTTTTGTAGTCAGCTGATTTTACTTTGTGAAATAATACATTTTCAAAATCCAGTAAAGTTGCAGATTTCTTAAGGAACGCTTTTTGCAAGTCAGTTACCAACCATTAATCACTGAAATCTATGAAAAATTATCTTCTCCCTGCTTTTGCACTGATCTTTTTCAGCTGTAAAGAAAATAAAAAGGAAAGCACCACAACCGGAAAAGAGGTGGTTACAGAAACAGACACTTTGAAATTACCCGCTCCCGACGAGAATTCCAAAAATAAATTCAGCAATGTGATCGGCTGGCCTGAAGGTAAAACACCGGTTGCCCCGGAAGGATTTACCGTTACCCGTTTTGCTGAACATATCAAAAGCCCGAGAAATATGATTCAGGCTGAAAACGGGGATATTTTTGTCGTTCTTTCCAATTCAGAACGTTCCACAACGGAAAAAATAAAAAATGACATCAGCGGAAAAAGTGATGCTGAAGTAGGAGGCAAATCGGCCAACAGGATTATCCTGTATCGTGATGCCAACAAAGATGGCGTTCCTGAGTCGTCTTCCGTATTTCTGGACAAGCTCAACCAACCTTACGGAATGCTTATTATTAAGGATAAATTTTACGTAGCCAATACCGATGGGCTTTGGGTGTATCCTTATAAAACAGGACAGACAAAAATTACGGAACCCGGAAAGAAAATCGTCAGCCTTCCTGCAGGAGGATATAATAATCACTGGACGAGAAATTTAATTGCCAATAAAGATCAGTCGAAAATTTACATCAGCGTGGGATCTGGAAGTAACGTTGGCGAAAACGGAATGGAAAATGAAGTTCGAAGAGCCAATATTCTTGAAGTTAATCCTGACGGAAGCGGAGAGAAAATTTATGCAGCAGGTCTTAGAAATCCTGTAGGCATGAGCTGGAACCCAGTAAAAGGCGAACTCTGGACGGTGGTGAATGAAAGGGATGAGCTTGGTGATGAGCTGGTTCCCGATTATCTGACCAGCGTAAAGCAGAACGCTTTTTATGGCTGGCCTTACGCTTACTTCGGAAAAAATGAAGATCCAAGAAGAAAGGGTGAAAAACCGGATCTCGTGGCAAAAACTATTGTCCCTGATGTGCCGCTGGGAAGTCATACGGCGTCTTTAGGGCTTACATTTTATACCGGCAGTCAGTTTCCTGAAAAGTATAAAAACGGAGCTTTTATCGGGCAGCACGGATCTTGGAACCGCTCTTCACTGGTTGGTTATCAGGTAGCATTCGTTCCTTTTGCTAACGGTAAAGCTTCAGGACCCTATCAGCCATTTCTAACAGGGTTTATTGCCAATGAAGCCAAAGGAGATGTGTACGGAAGACCTGTGGGCATTCTGCAGATTGCAGACGGATCATTGCTGGTGGCGGATGACGTAAGTGGAATCGTATGGAGAGTAGCTTATAAAAAGTGATTTATATCTGAAAACTGCTGATTTATTTTGGTATGAAATATGCAAATATTCATGTAAACCGGAATGAGTAAGATCATTCACAAAATAGAATGTCATGAAAAAGTTTTTAATATCAGCCATTTTAATAGTAGGATTATCTTCAACTGCATTTTCCCAGAGACGTCCGCCGGCACCGCCGCATCCTTCAAAAGCACAGTTGTATAATGATAAAGCCAGGGAACTTGACAGAAAATATAATCAGGAGAAAAAGCTCATCCTTAACCATCCGCTGGCAACAAAACGAATGAAGAATGACCAGCTGAAAGCGTTGAATGAAAGATACAGAAATGAAAAAAGGCTGCTAAGAGCAACAAGATAAAATCTGATGAATGAAGAAAATTTATTCTTTGTTCCCATCAAAAAACACAATATAAAAGAGAATGCTTTGAGCGTTCTCTTTTTTGTTTAAAATAGTCTTACTTCCTGATCTCAGTTGCAGTGCAAGAAACGTGGAACATCCAATATTTTTCCTTAAATTCGCATAAAAATTTTAAGCTAATGAATTACGATATTATTGTCATCGGAAGTGGTCCTGGTGGATATGTTACTGCAATCAGAGCAGCACAATTGGGTTTCAAAACTGCAATTATCGAGAAAGAAAGTCTGGGAGGGATCTGCCTTAACTGGGGATGTATTCCGACAAAAGCTTTGCTGAAATCTGCTCAGGTTTTTCATTATATTAATCACGCTGAAGATTATGGTTTGAACAAGGTGGAAGGAAGTTTTGAATTTCCAAACGTAATTCAGAGAAGCCGTGGGGTAGCCAACAAAATGAGCAAAGGAATCGAATTCTTAATGAAAAAGAATAAGATCGATGTGATTTTGGGAACTGCCAAAATTCAGAAAGGTAAAAAAGTTTCCGTTACTGATAAAGACGGGAAAGTAACTGAATATACAGGAACGCACATTATCATCGCTACTGGTGCTCGTTCAAGAGAATTGCCGAACCTTCCTCAGGATGGTAAAAAAGTAATCGGATACAGACAGGCATTGTCTCTTCCTGAACAGCCAAAATCGATGATCGTGGTAGGTTCCGGAGCGATCGGGGTTGAATTTGCTGACTTCTATAATACCATGGGAACAAAAGTAACGGTTGTAGAATTTATGCCGAATATCGTTCCTGTAGAGGATGAAGAAATCTCTAAGCACCTTGAAAAATCTCTTAAAAAATCGGGGATTGAAATTATGACCAATGCTTCTGTAGAAAGTGTTGACACCAGCGGAGAAGGGGTGAAAGCTACCGTAAAAACGGCAAAAGGAAACATCACGCTTGAAGCTGATATTTTATTGTCTGCGGTTGGTATTGCTGCAAACATTGAGAACATCGGACTTGAAGAAGTGGGAATCCAGACGGATAAAGGCAGAGTTTTGGTAAACGAATGGTACGAAACTTCGGTTCCTGGTTACTACGCGATCGGAGACCTTATTCCTACTCAGGCTCTGGCACACGTTGCTTCTGCTGAAGGAATTACCTGTGTTGAAAAAATCAAAGGATTACACGTTGAAAAAATAGATTATGGCAATATTCCTGGATGTACGTACTGTCACCCAGAAGTTGCGTCTGTTGGTCTTACCGAAAAGCAGGCTAAAGAGAAAGGATATGAAATCAAAGTTGGAAAATTCCCTCTTTCTGCAAGTGGAAAGGCGACGGCTAACGGTAATACAGATGGTTTCGTTAAAGTGATCTTTGATGCTAAATACGGCGAATGGTTAGGGTGCCACATGATCGGAGAAGGCGTTACAGATATGGTGGCTGAAGCCGTTGTTGCCAGAAAACTGGAAACTACAGGTCACGAGATCATCAAATCAATTCACCCGCATCCAACAGTGTCAGAAGCTATTATGGAAGCTGCCGCTGCTGCTTATGGTGAAGTGATTCATATTTAATTTGACAATCAATTTTTAAATATTGTTAAACCACAGATTCTGTCTGTGGTTTTTCTTTTCTTAAATAATTTGTATCACTTATTTTCTTATTTTTATTAAGTTATAAATAATACAAATTAAAATAAATTATGTTCAAAAAATTAGCTGCAGAAGCTTTAGGATTAGGGGATATTGGTAAAATTATTCCTTCTCATGATTATGATAAAGTAGATTCAGACGATTACATTTTATCGGAAGACAATGAAAAGATTTTCTTCCTCATCAAATCCAAAAGAGATGAATATTGCTTTACCAACAGAGCATTGATCCATATTGACGGCGCAAGTGCCCTGGATAAAAAACGAGTACTGAGAAGATACGAATATTATCAGTTTCCTTTCTCAAATATTGCCTTGCAGACAGCGGGAACCATCGACCTGGACGTTGAGATTTCTTTTAATATCGGGAATGTTCCGTTAATGATTAGTGTTACAAAAAGTCAGATTGATCAGCTGAAAGATCTTTATAAAGCTCTTTTGGCGATTCAGCAAGTGGTGCATCACAATCAGTCACTGCTGAATTTTTCGAATGACAGCCTGCAGAAAGCGATCACTACTGTAGCCTCAGGAAAACAGGAAAATGTATCGAAAAGCCAGGAATTAAGAACGATTAATGAATACATTTTCGCCTGGAATACGACCAGCTTTGATAAGTACAATCAGAAAGACTTCTCAAAGATTTTTGAAAAATATATTAATAATTAAGATGATAAAACTTTAAAAGCCCGAAATTTCGGGCTTTTTTATAATAGCTTTTTTAGTAATACTTAGATTAAATTTTATAGAGATAATTTTTATTGATGAAAATATTTAAAGTATTAATTCATTGTCATCTGCCCTAGTCACCTCTGTTGCCAGTTACTATTTAACAAAAATTTAGTAAAAACAGACTTTCTATTTTGTGGTATTTTCTTACATTTATTCAATGAATTTTGAAAAGATAGGACTTGTTTTATCGGGTGGCGGTACCAAAGGCATCGCACACGCCGGAGTTCTAAAATTCCTCAAGGAAAAAGATATTGATGTTAATGTACTGTCATGTTGCAGCGCAGGCTCCATTGTCGGTTCTATGTATGCTGTGGGGAAAACCCCGGAAGAGATCCTGGAATTTTTCAATTCGGTATATTTTTTCAACTGGAAACATTTTGCTTTCAATCAGCCCGGATTGGTCTCTTCGGTTATTTTCAGGAATTATCTCAATCCTATTTTCGGAGATATGAAACTGAAAGATCTGGATAAAGAAGTGAAAATTGTAGCCACAGAACTGGTCGGCGGAACGGAAAAAATCTTTGATCAGGATTTTAAAGTCGTAGATGCCATTATTGCTTCATGCTCGATACCGGGAATTACGACGCCCTATACTATCAATGACGAAATGTATTGTGATGGAGGAGTACTCAATAATTTTCCTGCTGACATCATCAGGGATGAGTGTGATAAGCTGATCGGTGTTTTTGTCTCCCCACCCCATGATATTAAAATTGATGATCTGAAATCAATTAAATCTATTGTCTCCCGTTCTTACGATTTACTTTCGTACAGAGTAGAAAAAATAAAATTTGACTATTGCGATTGGTTTATATCTTCTCAGGAGCTCTCCACCTACGGAACATTTGAGAGAAGAAAAGACCGTCTTGAAAAAATTTTCACGATCGGATATGAGGCTGCAAAGGAAAGCTTTAACGAAAGCAGCTTTTATCTTGCCAGGCAATCAGGTGCATAAAAAAACTCTCACTTTAAATGAGAGTTTTCTTTTATCCTAGCTTTTTACAACGATTGCGTCCTGATTAACAATTGTTTTTCCGTCCTGGTCCTCTACCGTAAGCGTATAAGGAGCTTTTTTAAGAGAATCGGTAAGATAATTTCTCCAGACTTTATAGGTATATCCTTCATTATGGAACTCAAAGTAATAATTTCCTCCGGATCCGTCAGGAATAAGTTCTCCGTCACTGATGATCATACTCGGTTTATTGGTGATTTTTCCTTTAGCCGGCCAGGATTGATACAAATACTTGCCATTGGGCTGCTTATCAATTCTTATTTTGAATTTTTGAGTTTTGATAATTACTGATTTCGGAACCTGTTGCCTGATTTCAGTTTTGGGCCCGTCTTTAGGTTCAGTTTGATGAATGCTTTTAGCGCTTATCATGCTGATACTGGTCATATATATTGCTCCCAGCAGAATCTTTTTAATCATTTTGATAATATTTGTGGTTAGTCCCTCAAATGTATCAAATTTAAAGCCAATTAAAGATCAGTTTCAGCGGGTGTTGACTGGGTATAATAAGCAAAAGCCTTTTCAAGATTTTCGAATTTTCCTTTAAATTCTCCGATCGGACAATCCTGAAGAATATTTCCTTTATGAATGAGGATTACGCGTGAACAAAGCGCTTCCACTTCCTGCATGATATGGGTGGAAAGCAATACGGTTTTTTGCTGACCAATTTCCTTTACAACATTTCTGATCTCAATAATCTGATTGGGATCCAGACCATTCGTAGGCTCATCAAGAATCAGCAGATCCGGCTGGTGAATAATGGCCTGTGCCAAGCCTACTCTTTGTTTATATCCTTTAGAAAGCTGTCCGATTTTCTTTGTTTTTTCCGGTGTAATTCCTACCAGTTCTATTACCTCATCTACTCGCGATACCGGGATATTGTGAATATTGGCCACAAACTGCAGGTATTCTTTTACAAACATTTCGAGATAAAGCGGATTGTTCTCCGGAAGGAAACCTATATTTTTTTTGCTTTCTATTTCGTTGTCGGTGATATTTTTACCATTGAAAATTATTTCTCCTTCGTCAATTTTTAAGGCTCCGACAATAGATTTCATTAAGGTAGATTTTCCGGCACCATTAGGCCCCAGAAGCCCGATGATTTCATTTTTGTCGATCGATATATTGATGTTGTTCAGTGCTGTCTGCTCACCGAATTTTTTGGTTAAATTGTTTATTTGAAGAGACATAATAAATAATGATCTTTTTGCAAAAATAAAAATAAAAAAGCTCATTCCGTAGAATGAGCCTGGTTAATATTTCTATAAATTGATTATTTCTTCGCTTTTTTTTCTGGATGAGAATTCTTTGCTGATGCATTCGCATTAGTTGCGGGATCAGGTTTTTCATACTGCGATGATTTTCCGTTGAGTTTTCCGAATATTTTGTCAACCTGCTTTTTGTTCAGAAACTGAGATTTACCAACATATTTTCTGTTTTTGTTGATATACTGAATAAACTGTACGGTAGGCTGCCCGAAGTTCTTCTCAAAATGAAGTTCAACAATATCATTAGGAAGTTCCAGCACGATATTGCTTACTGGCAAATCTATAAATCCATTGATGATCAGTTCGTATAATCCTGATACGTCTTTATTGAGGTTTTGAAAAGAGAATGAGCGGAAAGTATTCAGATTAGCTGTATTCAGGTCCTGATAGTTTATGGTAAATTTATCATCTTTCTTATATAAACCTACGGAATTATCTTTACCAATTTCCACAACACTTTCGTTTTTCAGCACTTTAATTTGTGAGAAAGCCGAAATACCTAACAAACATGTAAATAGTAGAATTATTTTTCTCATAAGGTGATTGTATGCTTTTATAAGTTTGGTTGTCTGTAAAAGTACAAACGAAAAAACAATTTTTTATATTTCCTCTGAGCAAATGTAAAAAAAAAAATCCACTTCAATTTTGAGATTCAATTATACTATTTATTTAATACATATATATAGTATGATGTTTATTAAATATAATTTGTTTACAGACTGTTTTTTTTGGTGAATAAAGGTTTTGGTTTTCCGAAAACTGTAAATTTTCTAAGTTTAAAATTAACAAATGTTAATAATATTATATGTAATATTCATTTAACAACTGTTAATCTTTTTCAGACTGATTAAAATCTCTAATGTGTATTTTTTTAATTTTTATTTACAATTCAAGAAATAATAATCTTCAAAAAACATGTATTGTAGTTGAATTTTAATATTAAAAGAAGAATTAAATTTAAATAATATAGAATTAATATGCTACACATAACAAATGATATAAACCGCTGATCTGTAAGGTAGTTTAGGTACCATATTTTTAAAATTTTTCGCTGTTTAATATCGTTCTTAAGCCTCTCAAATGCCTCTCAAATCGATAAATGGTATAATAATTGAATAATGATGAGCACAAGCTGAAACTTAAGAATAAAACGAATTTAGGTTTATTTTTTACAGCTTTTCTTAAAGAAACATTAAAAAAAATAATATGAAATCAAAACTATCAATCTTATCGTTGGCAATCGCATTACCCACATGCCTTTTTGCCCAGGATTCGCTTCAGGTAATGAATAATACGCAATATCCGAATACTTTTTCTTCGGGATCTGCTGATGTACAACCGTTCACAAACTCTTCAAAAAGATTCAATGACTGGTCAATTTCATTTGGGGCAGGTGTTCCATTAATGCAAAGTGCAGACTTGGTATCTATTAAAACAAGCAAGGGAAGTGGTAAAGATTTGTTTGGATACTCTGCGTATGTAAGTGTTGATAAAGCAATTACTCATGCATTCGGTTTAAAATTGCAATATGACCGTGGTGAAACTAGACAAGGATATTTCAACACAAAAGATGCTGCACCGGCAAATGCAGCTGCTAATATGCAGTACGGAGCAAGAACGCAATACGATGCGATCTCTATTTTGGGAGATATTAATTTCTCGAACTTACTAAGAAGAGTTGATAATAAGTCACCATTCAGATGGGCATTGCATGGTTATGCGGGTATTGGTACTTTGGCATACAGAGCTTATCTTAAAGATGAGACGGGGCAAAGAATGACGAAAGAGGTTAAACCATTTAAGTTCGGATCTTTGTTCGGGCAGGCAGGAGCCGGTTTGAAATATAAGATCAGCAACCGATTAGATCTTGAAGGAAGAGTAATGTATGTAGTAACTACAGATGATACATTTGATGGTGGTGGTAATCAATATAGCGCTATTAACAGAAAAAATAATAAGAGCTCAGATAACTTCATCAACACAACTTTAGGTCTTACTGTAAACTTAGGGAAGCATGAGTCTCACCTAATGTGGCATGATCCTTTGCAGGAAGCTTACTATAAAATAAATGTACTTGAATCTAAAATCACTGATCTTGTTGTTTGTAAAAACGGAGATGCCGATAATGACGGAGTTTGCGACGATTGGGACAGACAGCTTGATACTCCTGCAGGTGCAAGAGTTGACGGTTCTGGCGTAGCATTAGATGTAGATTTAGATGGAGTAATCGATCTTTACGATAAATGTGTAACGGTTCCTGGAAGCGTTGAAAATAATGGATGTCCTGACCAAACTCAGGGACAGGGAGCTGTAGCTGAGACTGAAACTAAATTAGAAGGAATCGAGTTTGATCTTAATTCAGACAGAATTTTACCTTCAAACACGCCGATTTTGAATAATGCAGTGAGCTATATCAACTCTTCAGATGGTTCTTATACTGTTGTAGGTGCTACGGATACTAGAGGAACTGAAGCTTACAACCAGAGATTATCTGAGAAAAGAGCAAATAATGTAAAAAATTATCTTATTCAGAACGGAGTACAGTCTGGTAAACTTGATGCTCAGGGTAACGGAAAAAAAGATCTTAAATATCCTGAATGTGACCCGGCTTCAAAATGTCCTGAATGGAAAAACAGAGCTAATAGAAGAGTATATTTTAAAGCAAAATAAATAATAAATAACTTCTAAAGTAAGAGGCTGCCATATTAATGGCAGTCTTTTTTTATTTCTTGTCCCGTCCTAAAATAAGTTGACAGAAAATAGACTTATAATGGAAAACGAAGAAAAACAAAAGAAAAGCGAGTACAACCAATTTATCTATAAGTGAAATTGCTTATGAACTGGGTTTTGAACACTTCCAGTCATTCAGTAAACTATGTTAAATCTGAAAATCAGCCCATTGTCAGCCGCTTAAAGGTTAGTATATTTAAAGAATGGCTTGAAGGAGGAAAGTGATATATGAATATTTTAACTAATATTGATGTTTTATAGATTATTATTAAAAAATGACAGCGAAACAATCATTACAATTTCATTTGATAGAACCTCATCATCAGATTGCTGATTTTGTATATTGTTTTTCCTCTTTCAGTAATATGTCGACAATAGAGGAAGGAATCATTATCCCAAACGGCAAGATAGATCTTATTCTGTCTTTAAATGAAAATGGAGCTTTTCATATTACCCTTTTAGGATTGGAAACACAGCCCAAAATTGCACCCAAGCAGCCCATATCAAAATTTTTCTCCGTCAGCTTTCATCCTCTCGCTGTTGAATACATTCTTAAAATGCCTGTGGCAAAACTGCTCAATACCGGCAGGATATTACCCGATAATTTCTGGGATTTCACTGTTGATGATCTTACTGATTTTGAAGCCTTTTGCCTAAAGGTTACCGATAAGGTAATCTCTCTTCTTCCCGATGCTGTTGATCAGCGTAAACGGAATTTATTTAATCAAATCATAGTGGCTGATGGAGATGTTAAAGTTAACGAACTCGCCGCCAACATAGGATGGAGTCCCCGCCAGATCAACCAATATTTTAACCGGCAGTTGGGTGTTTCATTAAAATCCTATTGCAATATTTTACGATTTCAGGCTTCACTGCAACATATCTGGGAGGGAAATCTTTATCCACAACTGAACTATACCGATCAATCGCATTTCATTAAAGAGGTTAAAAAGCTTTCCGGTGTTTCCCCAAAAGAGCTGAATAAAAATGAGAACAGCCGATTTTTACAATTTTTGGTGTACGGTAAGAAATAGCTTTGCAGTATATAAAATTCAATTATGCTGTTAGAAAACAAAAGCGTAGCGATAATTGGCGGAGGTCCCGGTGGTCTTACATTAGCCAAATTGCTACAACAGAAAAACATCAATGTCAAGGTTTATGAACGGGATTTTGATGAAAATGCCAGAGTGCAGGGTTCACCACTTGACCTTCATTATGATTCTGGTCTGGCTGCCTTACGTGAAGCCAATTTGCTGGACGAGTTTAAGAAAAACTTTCTTCCCGGAGCAGATCGTGAAAAAATCATGAATGAAAAGGCTGAAATTTTTTTTAGTGATCATGGTCATAAGCTGGAAGAAGATTTTAATAACATATATTTCCGTCCTGAGATCGACCGTGGTGTACTACGAAAGATATTATTGCAGTCATTAGAACCGGAAACTGTTATATGGAACAGTCATTTTCTTTCAATGGAATCACAAAACGCCGGTTGGCTTTTACATTTTAAAGATCAACCATCCGTATATGCAGATCTTGTGATTGGCGCAGACGGAGCAAACAGTAAAATTCGTCCGTACGTCACAGAAATTAGGCCTTTTTATACCGGAATTATGATGCTTGAAGGCAATATTCCCAATGCTTCTCAAACTGCTCCCGGTATCAATGCGCTGCTGGAAGGTGGTAAAATCATGGCTTTCGGAAACAATCAAAATCTGCTGATGGGTCAGAAGGCAAATTGGGAAATAGGTTTTTATGCGAGCTTCCGTGCTCCGGAAGACTGGAAAACACAGAACGGTATCATCCATTATAATAATGATGAGGTATTCCGATGGTTTAAAGATTCTTACGGTGACTGGAGCAACATTTGGGATGAGCTTTTTATAGCGACCGTACCTCCTTTTATACCCAGACCTATTTACTGTATACCACTGGATCAGTATTGGGAATCTCAATCTAATGTAACCATCATTGGGGATGCTGCCCATGTCATGCCGCCATTTGCGGGAGAAGGAGTTAACATGGCCATGCTGGATGCATTGGAATTAAGCCGCAATCTGCTTTCTGACAATTTTACAGATATCCTTCAGGCTATCATTGGCTATGAAGAATCTATGCGTAAAAGGGCATCGTTGATCGCAGGTGAATCTCTGGCCAATGGGGAGTTTATGCATTCGGAAAATGCGTTGCAGTCGATGGTCAAAATGTTCGAAAGGCATTAAAAGGCCGTTCAGCAGCTATCTTTAAAATAAACAACCTCTCACTAAGAGAGGTTGTTTTTATAATTCAAAATAAATTGTATCAATGTTTAAATATTAATACCCCTGATTCTGTACCAGGTAGCCCGGAACACTGGAAGCACCGTCAATAGCCGTCTGAGGAATCGGGAAAAGTCTTTTTCTTACATCTGTATTGGTTTTTGACGTGTATGTGTCTTCATAATGTCCAAAACGGATCATATCGGTTCTTCTCGAATATTCCCAGTAAAACTCAAAACCTCTTTCCCGGTAAAGGGTATTTAAATTAATACTGGTCAATGCAGGAGGCGTAACTGAAGGTCTGGCAGTTCTTGATGCTCTTACAAAATTTACGTCTGATAATGCAGCCGCGGCATTTCCTTTTCTTAGCTGCGCTTCGGCTCTCATTAAATAAATATCGGCCAAACGTAAAAGAACGATATCTGCGTTTCCTCTGTTTCTTCCCGTATCCGAAGTTCTGCTGAACTGATATTTTGAAACCCTGTATCCGTCGGCATAATCTTTATGGGTAGGATCTTCCAGGTCTACTTCCAATACGTGGTTTACGTAGTTTGTAAATCCGTTTCTCTGCTCGATCATCGGATAGATTTTGTATTGTCCGTTCAGGGTCTGGAAAGGCTGTCCGTTCGCAGAATTTCTCAGCCCCCACTGAATTCCTCTCTGGATTCCTCTGTTGATTTCATACGTAGGGCCATCAACAAGGAAATAGTGATTGGCATCGTTGGCAGGGGTAATACCTGTTAGATCTTTTAAATTCTGAGGAACAGTGAAATTTTCTTTATAAAATCTGGCATCTGCCTGTGCCGGATCTGTGCTTCCGTAAGCCTGTACCCAGGTCTGGTAGAAATCAGGAGTAATGGCAGGCCCATCTGTTCCGTTTGCTTTTGGAAATGCAGCCAATGGATACTGACTTCCGGACAGCGACCAATATCCCAATCGGTTATGAGACGTGTTCAGATCCTGACGCTGATCAATGGCAAAGATCAGTTCTTTGTTAGTGTGATTGTTATCATCAAAAATGGCAAAATATTCCGGAGAGAGCACATATAATCCTGAGTTGATCACCTTATTGGTATATTCAATAACTTTATCCATATCAGCGGTAGAGAAAGTAGGTGTTCCATACGGATCTCTATATACTGCTGCATTAAGGTAAAGCTGTGCTAAAAATCCATTCACAGCAGCCTGTGATATTCTTCCTGGCCCGTGAGTATTATCAAGATCATTGACTACAGCAAGAAATTCACTTTCGATATAAGAAATGGCTTCCTGTCGTCTCAAAATCTGGGAATTCTGACCGACAGAATCTTTTTTAAAGGCAACTCCCCAATAGTCTAAAACCAGCATATTATAGTACGCTCTCAAAGCCCGCATTTCGGAAAGTGCCTTTGCCGCATTTGAGTCTGTGGCGGCAAGTGGCTGTAGCTTTTCAATCGCCGTTATGGTTCTTGAAATCATTAATCTGAAAGCATCCCACGTCTGCTGAACAACCACATTAGTCGTCGTCATGGTGTGCTGATGAAGCTCAATATATTTTCCGCCGTCATACCAGTCGTTTCCACTTCCTCTCGGAGGCAAAATAGCCTCATCGGTACTGATCAGCTGCATACCATAGTTTTTAGTATGGGTAAATGCATCCGGAAGCGGGCCATACGCAGGGGCAACAAAAGACTCTACGATATTATTGGATTGTGCATCAAGTGATTCATCGATTACCTGCTCATCAAGATTTGTACATCCTACCGCAACCAATGCGCTTAGACTTAATACGGAAATTAAAATTTTATTTTTCATTGTTTTCTTTTTAAATAATTAAATTAAAATGCTACATTAACACCGAACATAAAGCTTCTTGCTTTCGGATAGGTACTGTAATCAATACCGAAAGACTGAATTCCTCCCTGAGAAATCCCTGTATTGATTTCCGGATCAAAACCTGAATATTTTGTGATGACAAATAAATTCTGAGCGGTTACAGACAGTCGTATGTTTCTTACATGATCGCCGATTCCTAAGATTTTAGGATCAAGACTATATCCAAGGGTGGCATTGTTTAATCTGAAGAAATCTCCTTTTTCAAGATATCTTGTTGAAATTACATTGGTATTGTTCGGACTTTCGTTAGGAAACTGGGTGGCAGCATCTGTGGTATTTTGTGAAAGTCCCAGTCGCCCTCTTGTAAATAGGGTGGAAGCTGTATTGTTGTAGATCATGTTTCCGGCAACGCCATTAAAGTTTAATCCCAAATCGAAATTTTTATAAGCAGCTTTTAAATATAAATTATATGTAAAATCGGGAAGAGCACTTCCTGCAGCAACTCTGTCATTATCCGTGATAATTCCGTCTCCGTCTACATCTCTGAAAATATTAGTTCCGTTGGCATTCAATCCTAAAAATTCCTTTACATAGAAAGTCCCGATGGGCTGTCCGTTCAGATAACCGTTGATAACCGCATTGGTTGTTCCGGGGCCCTGCGCTTCTCCTGTAGAAATAACCTTGTAAGGCGAATCTTTTATTACATTTTTAATGAAAGATGCATTTCCTCCGATGCTGTATGTGAATGCTTTATTCGGATTGCTGTTGTAGTTTAAAGAAATTTCCCAACCGGTATTATTGATCTTCATATCAGGAATATTCTTCCACATTTTCGGTGCAGGTTCTACAGGATCTACGGTGTTGATTTCCAATAGGATATTATCGGAAACTTTCCTGAAGAAATCTACAGTACCGGTTAATCTGTTATTAAAGATTCCGAAATCTAATCCGATATTGGTCTGTGTTGTCACTTCCCACTGCAGGTCCGGGTTGTCGGCTCTTACCAGATAAACGCCTACAGGATAATTTCCACTATCATTTAAAGGATAGGTTGCCTGTGCGGTTCCGTTAGAGTCTGCCTGATAACTTCTTTTGGTAACTTTCCCCGGAATTTCCTGATTTCCGGTTTTACCCCAGCTTGCTCTTAATTTCAAATTGCTGATTTCCTGTACATCGGAAAGAAATTGCTCTTTGCTGATGTTCCATCCTGCTGCAACTGATGGGAAAATTCCGTATTTGTTATTACCTCCGAATTTAGAAGAACCGTCGGCTCTTAATGTAGCGGTCAATAAATACTTGTCGTTGAAATCATAATTTACCCTTCCAAACCATGATTGTAGCTCATTTTTATTGGCAGCAATCGATGTGGTGGAATTATTTTTTCCGGCGGCAGGAATCTGATACTGTGGCTCGATACCATTGATAGGGAAATTTTCGTAATACCATCCTCTTGCCGTAAGCTTTAATCTTTGATAAGAATGTCCGGCCATTACATTAAAATGATGCGTAGCAAGATTAAATTTATAAGTAAGCGTATTTTCAACCAAAGTATTATTGTTGGAATAGTTGCTTAAATTTAAAGTTCCGATTTCCAGAGGAATAGCGTGCGGCATATTCTGAATCACCCTTTCTGCCGAAGAATAATCTACACCTAAGTTTAGTTTATAAATTAAGCCTTTGATAATTTCTACTGAAGGCGAAAAATTAGCTAAAATTCTGTTATTGGTTGTAAAATCCTTATAAATGTCCTGACGGATCAGCGGGTTGAAAGATCCATTATTGAAAACCGTTGTCGGAGCGCCGTTGGTGTAAGCAGGATATGTAGGATTTAAAGTAAGCATTGTAGAAACCATGCTGGTAACGCTCGGTCTGTTGTTTTCAGTTCTGGCGCCACTGATATTAAAATCAACATTTACCCTTCCGTCAAAAGCTTTCTGAGAAACATTGATACGTCCTGAATATCTTCTCAGATTGTTATTATACAAAATACCTTCCTGATTTTCATATCCCAACGTTGCATAATAGTTTGAATTTTCCGTAGCTCCTGATGCTGAGAAATTAACATTATTAGAGATTGCGGTTCTTGTAAGCTCATCCTGCCAGTCTGTATTTCCGCCCATATCATCGAGCTTCGCCCCCATAGCGGTGACCTGTCTTCTGAATTCGTCGGCATTGAAGACATCCATTTTATTGGCTAAATGAGAAACGGTAAGATTAGAAGAAAGGTTCATCTGCATTCTTCCTTTTTTACCTTTTTTGGTGGTGATGATGATAACCCCGTTTGCGGCTCTTGCTCCATAAATAGCAGCAGCAGAAGCATCTTTCAGAACATCAATGGATTCAATATCCTGTGTATTGATGAAGTTCATCGGGTTGTTGGCAACTCCTGTACTGCTGTTGTCGATCACAAAACCATCGATCACATAGAGTGGAGTTGTTCCTGAACGCAAACTTCCAACCCCACGGATCACGATATCCTGATTGGCTCCCGGCTCACCACTTACATTCGCAACATTTACCCCGGCAATCTTTCCCTGCAACAGTTGTCCTACATTCGCAACCAATCCTTTATTGAAATCTCCGCTTCTTACAGATCCTATTGCACCCGTCACATCAGATTTTTTCTGGGATCCATATCCTACCATCACGATTTCTTCAATATCCTTGAGTTTGTCTTTACTCTTGATGGTATCAGTTTCTTTTTTTTGTGCAAATGTTAAGCTGACACAACCCATCAAAACAGTTGGCACGAGGTAAATACGTTTCATTCCTTAATTATTTTCGTGCAAAATTAGGTTCGATTCTTTCCAATTGTCGTTAAATTACCGTTAAGTAACTGCTTTTTAAATTTAACAAAATGTAAACTTTATTGCGAAAAATTAAATTTCAATGAACTTTATGTTAATCGAAGTGTGGCAACTGCCTTCTAATGAGCAAATGAGCTGTTAATATTGGTTTGTGTGTTATTAACTCCACTTTTTAAAACCTGTATTTGATGTAATTTTGCCCATTGTTTTTAAAATAATTAATTATCAAAATAATAATGAATATGTACTATGTTTGTAAAAGCCTTAATATAAGAAGGGTTGCTGTTGTTTTAATGCTTCTTTTAGAATCTTTTCTGAGTGCCCAAACCCAAAAACCGGTTAATATCATTTTTATGATCGGTGACGGAATGGGCGTTTCGCAGGTCACCTCTGCTTTCTATTTTGGAGATGGGAAACCAAATTTCCAGAATTTTAAATATGTCGGACTTTCTGAAACTTCCAGCACCAGCGACCGTGTGACGGATTCTGCGGCGGGGGCTACGGCTCTGTCAACGGGACAAAAAACGTACAAAAGGGCAATCGGGGTAAATAAAGATTCCCTGGCAATTCCCACGATTTTGGAGCAGTTACAGGATAAGGGATATAAAACGGGATTGGTTTGTCTTACAAGCATTACTCATGCCACTCCGGCGGCTTATTATGCCCATGTAAAAGACCGTGATCTTCATGAAGATATCGCCTTAGATTTTATAAAATCTGATGTTGATTTTGCAGCAGGAGGCGGTTTAAAGTTCTTTAATAAAAGGAAAGACAACAAAGATTTGCTGAAAGATCTGACGAAAAAAAATTACAGAATTGATACGACCTCTCTCTCAAAACCTGCAGCAGGAAAGAGAAATCTGTATTTAATGGCACAGGACGAACTACCTAATAAAGTACAGGGACGAAAAGATTTTCTTCCGGAAGCTACACAAATGGCGCTGGACTTTTTATCGCAGAAAAATGAGCCTTTTTTCCTGATGGTAGAAGGCTCGTTTATCGATTGGGGAGGCCATGCAAACAATGCTGAAATGATGGTAAAAGAAGTCCTTGATTTCGATAAAACAATGGGTGTTGTTATGGATTTTATTAAGAAGAATCCTAATACCTTACTGGTGGTCACTGCCGATCACGAGACTGGGGGAGCAAGCATAGGAAAATTTATGGAAAAAGATGCTTCAGGAAAACCGCAGGAAGTAAAAGATAAAGTTCAGGTTAATTTTATCGACGGGCAGCATACAGCAGCTTTAGTGCCGGTTTTCGCCATGGGAAAAGGAGAAGAGCTGTTTTCAGGGGTATATCCGAATAATACAATCTACCATAAACTGGTTGAGGCTTTAAAAAGATCTGGAGTTAACATAAAATAGAAACTATGCTTTTAAACTTAAAAAAAATAAATATTGCTGTTGCATTAACGATAGGGAGCTTTGTTTTTGCACAACATTACGCTGCCCATTCGCACAACGATTACGAACAGAAAGTTCCTTTCTGGTATGCTTTGGAAGCGGGCGCAACATCTATTGAAGCCGATGTTTATCTTGTTGATAATCAGCTTTACGTGTCGCATGAGCAGAAAGATATTAAAAAAGAAAGAACTTTCGATAATCTTTATCTCAAACCTATCCGGAAAGCTTTAGAATTGGGTATTATAAAAGATCAGCCGGTCCAGATTTTAATTGATCTGAAGACAGAAGGAGAAGCTACCCTGAAAAAGATCGTTTCTGAGATCTCAAAATATACTGACATAACCGCTTCAAAAAATATCAGTTTTGTCATTTCCGGCAATAAACCATCTCCTGAAAAATTTTCGTCGTATCCGGATTTCATTACCTTCGATTATCAGTCATTACAGAATCTTACCCCCGAACAATGGAAAAGAGTGGGACTTGTAAGCTTAAATTTTAAAGAATATTCTGGCTGGAACGGGAAAGGCGGACTGACGGTGGAAGACCTTCCAAAAGTAAAGGCAGTCATTCAAAAAGCAAAAGCCTTTCATAAGCCTTTCAGGTTTTGGGCCATTCCTGACGGTAAAACTTCGTGGGAATTCTTTGCACATGCAGGAGTGGATTACATCAACACAGATCATCCAAAAGAATGTGCCGATTATCTTAAAAAACTTGATGAAAGGACTTTTAGAAATACGTTGACCAGTGATGTTTATCAGCCTAAATTTTTATATGAAAATAAAAATATCCCGGTAAAAAATGTAATTCTTCTGATCGGCGACGGAAACGGACTTTCGCAAATTTCGTCTTCTGTTTTAGCAAATAAAGGACAGCTGACGCTGACTCAGCTTAAAAATATTGGATTGATAAAAACGACATCTGCTGATAATTTTACCACGGACTCTGCGGCCGGCGCCAGTGCTTTTGCAACCGGAAAAAAGACCAACAACCGTTTTATTGGTGTTGACCCTTCAGGCAAAGCTATCCCGAACATGACCGAAATTCTCTCTGAAAAAGGCTTTAATACGGCCGTCATCACCACCGATGAAATCGTAGGAGCAACTCCGTCTGCGTTTTATGCTCACCAAAAAGACCGCGGCATGGAAAAGGAAATCGCATCAGACCTCATCACTTCAAAATTAAGTTTTTTTGCGGCAGGAGGGAAGTCTAAGGTTTCCGGTCTGAATAATTTTAAAGTGGCAGAAAACACAAAAGAAATTGCAGAAAGCAAAGCCGACCGGCTGGCCTATTACTTTTCCGATAAGGGAGTGCCGCAGGTATTGAAAGGCCGTGGAAATATTCTGGCAGAAACCGTAGAAAGCAGTCTCGAATTTTTAAAAAGTAAAAATAAACCCTTCTTCATCATGATTGAAGGGGCACAAATCGACAGCGGCGGCCATGCCAATAATGTCGGAACGATTGTAACTGAAGGAATTGATTTTGACAGGGCTATTACAAAAGCCATCCAGTTTGCCGATAAAAATCCTGGAACATTAGTGGTTATCACTGCAGATCATGAGACTGGGGGCTTCAGCATTCCGCATGGAGATATGGCAACGAGTACGATTGAAGGAGATTTTACGACAGAAGACCATTCGGCGACACTTATTCCGGTATTTTCGTACGGACCAGGCACGGAAAATTTTATGGGAGTTTATGAAAATAATGAAATTTTTCATAAAATATTACAGTCTCTGAAGATCAAGGAGTGAGAGGCAAAATGTGATTAGTCAATACTTAATCTGTTAAAGTTATTCAATTTAATTGTAACTGTTAGATTAAGTATTGACTAATTCAATTTACACATTATAACATTTCCAAATACCCTCTAAAAACAGCATATATCTTGCCGGCTGATATTCTCCATACGAGAATAGATAAATGGAATCATTGTTGGTAGTATTTCACTAACTGTGTAAGTTACACAGTTAGTGAGACACTACCCATAAAACTCAATTTCAGCAGGACCCCTTTCAATCGGCCCTTTAATTAATCCTTGTGATTCAGCTTCTAAGCCAGCCATTGCTTCTTGCCTTGAAGCAGCACTAATAGATTTGTTGCCAACGTGAGCAGGGTCTGTTGCTAAATCATTAAACCTTGGATCGCTTGAGTATCTGGAGGGCACATGAGAGTTATCACTAAATGTTTTGTATCTTTCAATTTCTCCAGCAGGTTTCTTTACTCTTCCTATTTCTTCCCCCAGCAAACTCTTCACCTTAGCTACATCATTCTCAGCAATAGCTTTCTCAAGTTCAGCAACCAGCTTATCATCCTTAGCTAATGTACTCGCTTCTTCAAAAGTCTGTTTAACTAAAACTAATTCTTCAGGATTTAATCCTGAATCGCTTACCAGTTTGGCCAGTTAAAGTTCGGCCACAAAGCTATCAAATGTAACAATTCTTTGTACTAAATGATAAAAACGGATAACTGTTGAGTCATCCGTTCTTTTTATTTTCCCTACTTCTTGTTAAATTCTAAAAAATTATCAGACTACAATCTATAAATCTTTTAGTGGAGTATTAATGAATGGATCCTCCAAATCAGGATTTAAACACATCATTAAAGCTGTATCTAATTTATAAATCACTTCAAAATACTCTTGTTGAACCTGAGAATCGTCTGAATATAAATTAATGTCCATATATAAAGATGGCATTATTCCTATTAATATAAACATAATTCTTTTTGGAACGTAACTTTCAAGTTTGTAGTTAGATTTGAATTGTTCTAGATATTCATACAATTTATCTAACTTATTGTAGTCAATCCCTTTGTTAAAATGAAAATTCATTAATAATCCTTCTTTTTCATTATAAAGCAAATCATTAAGATTCTTTTCTAGTTCTTCTGTGTTATTCATTTTTATTAATTTATTTTATTGGTTTTATTGCATTTAAAGGTATTCTGTCAGTAACTATTAAAAATTCTGAAGATGCTTGCGCGAAACGTCTAGTTCTAGGATTTTTAATTAGTGAATTTCTCACCATTTCATCAGAGAGATCAAAAAAATGTCCTTCAACTTTTGTCAAATCAATTTCCACAACTGCTTTTCCATCTTTTAAACCTCTTTCTATAGCCATTCCTTTATCTTGAAATGATGATATATATGGAGTTTCTGTTCTACTTCCGGTACCTACGTGACCTTCTATAGTAAAGGGTGATCCGGATTTTGTAAGACCATTCTCGCTTTTTGCGATAATTTCACTATAAGCACTTTGATCGTCTCTAAGAACTCGCCACACTTTATTAATACCCTTAGGATTAGTAATACTATTACTATATTGATTTAAATATTCTATAAATTTTTTATCAAATGCTTTTTCCCAATCTGCTAACTTCTTACCTTCCTCCAGCAAACTCTTCACCTTAGCTACATCATTCTCAGCAATAGCTTTCTCAAGTTCAGCGACTAGTTTTTCATCTTTGGCTAAAGTTCTTGCTTTTTCAAAAGCATTTTTCACCGCAAGCAGCTCTTCGGGGTTTAATCCCGTTTCTTTTATTACTTTAGCTAATTTTAACTCGGCTATAAAGCTATCAAATTTAACAATTCCTTTTCCAAAAATAAGGCTATCCAAAAAGTCGGATAGCCTTGCCGGAACTGTGTTATTTGGTTAATTCTTCAATTTTTAAAACTAGTTGTTTCAGTGAGCGTGTCCTAAATTCTGCAATAGGATTAAACCAGTCACAATCTCCATCTTTTATTGGAAGCACTTGCAGTAAAAACTCTCCATTAATTTCTGAGTCGGGATACCATCCTATATCTATTAAAAGTTTTTTGTCTTTTGATTCTATTTGAGTCATATTTTGAGTAAATAAACCTAATGTATAAAAATCAAACTCTTCTTCTGTTAATTCATGAATTTCGGGATCAAAAATAGTTAATTTATTATATATTATTTTCCAATCATTATTTACTGTAAGTGTAATTTGTTCAAAATCTTTTTCGTTAAATAATTGAGTTCTCATAATTAAAAATTTATATATTTTGATAACCTATTCGTATTTATTGGATGGCTATGGTGAAATCCTGATGAAATTTCTGCCCTAATCCATTCCGTTGGTATTCCATTGTCATAGCCTATAATTCTATTTGATTTATAGAAAAAGTAGGTTACATTTTTATTATTTTTAGGAATAAAAACCGTTCCCTTTTGCAAAGCTAATTTTTCTAAAGCATTAATATTAACATCAGGTAAATATTGTGCTGCACCTCCGTTTTTAGAAAATTTAATTGCTTGTTCTACTGTTTTGGCTTTTTTATGTTTTAAATAATCTCCAGGTTTGGCATTAGCTATTTCTGTTCTATGTGCTTTTTTATCTCTAAAACGATTGAAGCTTATACTTTGCTCATCTAACTCAGGATATGTATGTCCCTTCTTTGCATCGGTGGATATTTCCTCCAGCAAACTCTTCACCTTCGCCACATCATTCTCAGCAATAGCTTTCTCAAGTTCAGCGACTAGTTTTTCATCTTTGGCTAAAGTTCTTGCTTTTTCAAAAGCATTTTTCACCGCAAGCAGCTCTTCGGGGTTTAATCCCGTTTCTTTTATTACTTTAGCTAATTTTAACTCGGCTATAAAGCTATCAAATGTAACAATTCCTTTTCGAATAGCAAATACTGCTCTGGCTAACAATTCGCCTGCCTGGGGAAGACCGGGAATTGTAGCATAAGTAAGCTGGCGGGCTTTTACAAAACCGTCTAATATTTTTTTCTCCTGAGCCTGGATTTTGGCCTGTCTTACAATATTTTGCTGTACTCTTTCCTCAAGACCTTCAATTTTAGCCAAATCACTTTCAAGTTTGGCTATTGCATTTGTGGCATCCTCTGCTTCATTAAAGGCTTTGCCGGCTGCGGCAATAGGCTTCGCAGATTTTAATACAGCTCCCAATGCTGCTGCATCTAACGCAACTCCTGCAATGGCAACGACAACCCAAACCAAACTCGGATCATCGGAGAGTAAGCCGACATCATGAAACTCTTTATTGTCTTTGTATTCGTTTATTGTTTCGTAAGCGACATTAATACTGACTGCCAATGACAAGGCACCACCTGCAATTACTACCGGAGTAGCAGCACCCCAGGTTACCACGATAAGCGCAAGTGCAAAAATCCCTTCGCAAATGGCCAACAGTATTTTTAAACCTTTTAAACGGTCATATTTTGCGGTAATAATACGATCATAAATACTTCCTTTTTCAATATGTTGTTTTTCGTAAGAAGCTTTAAACAAATTATCGAGCTCATAGATATGCTCGGGATTCTCTTTGATATTATTGATTACACGATCTACTTTTTCGTTTTGTGAAGTGATATATTCATTCAAAAATGCTTTTAAATCTGTTTTATTACTTATTTCTGCAAACTCTTCTTTATCAAAAGCAGGATCGTTAACCAATGGTGTCTGACTGGAAAGTTGGTTTATCGATTTATTGGCATTATCTATTTTGGATTGCCCAAGGCTATATTCCTGTTGATCAATATAGGATATCCCATGCTCAAGAACCTTTTTTGAACTATTTTTTATTGATGTTCCTGTTTCATAATTTTCTTTAGCTCCAGACTTTATAATGCTTTGTGACAGACGGTCTAAAAAGACGGGATCATTTAATTTTTTTTCTTCCTGGTATAAGGTATGTTTGTAACTTTGCAGCATTTCAACGCCAAGGCGAACGGTTTCGGTTTCAAAGGCTGTTTCATATCTTTTTATAAAACTTTCAAATTCTGAAATAGACTTAAATCCATTCTTATTTAAATTTTCAGTAAGCTTTTCTTCAGCTGCATTGTTTCGTGCATTTATTCTTTCAATACGTTCGTCTTCTATTTTAGATGTACTAAATCTTTGTCCGGAATGTACAGGCCTGTTGTAAGAAAGAAGTGATTTGTATGCTGCATATTCTTCATATAAATCTTCTAAACCATAGAGTTTAGTTTTCACAGTTTCTAATTCATCACGGTTTCTAAGGTTTTTGTCTCGTTCTTTGATGTATGATTTCAGCGATTCCTCAATAGCTGTTAAATCATTTGTTTCCTTCGATACTTTATTTTTATAATCGGCCATTTCTTCCTCCGATAATTGTTTTAACAGATCAAGGATGCGTGTATTCTGAATGTAATCCGCAGTACTTGCCGGATTCCGAATAAATTGTTTTTTATTGGGTGATAAAGCTTCAGTTTCTTTTTCTATGGTATGTTCTTTAGCCGATATTCTGTAATTTACAGATCCTCCTTTGGCAACTATATCTTTCACCTTTTCATCAGTAAATTTTGGATTCCACTTCAGATGACGGGTCAACTTCATTTGTTGCTCTGCAAAGTGGTTGAGATCCTCATCGGTCTGAATGAGTTTCCCATTAAATTTCTGATTTTTTGCTACAACAATAGTATAAATAACAGAGTCATCATCTATAGAATTATTGGTTTTAGGTTTTTCTGTTGCTGATAAGACAGCATCATCCTTTTTAGGTTTTTCATCTTTACTTTTCCCCAACACCTCATCCATTTTCAACAATGTCTCCCTGTTAAAAATTCCTGTTGCCGTAATATTATTCTTCTGTTGAAAACTTATAAGTGCCATTTTCGTTTCCTTCCAAAAAGAAGATCCATTTCCAACGGCTTTATAGCCTAGTGTATTGAGCGCTTTATGGAGAATTAAAACATGCGGACCTTTTTCTAAAAACTTGATGGTGACTGATCCATTTTCTACCTTTTTAAATGCTCTGTTTCTAAAAAGACTGTACGTTATTTGGGTAACTTCTGTTTTGGCGAGGGAGATGGTAACATCCTGGCTGGTAATTTTTTCTTGATTTTCTTCATCTTCTTTACGATGGATATTTTGCGATCCGGACCTGCTGGCCCTGGGCGCAAATGTTTTTTTATGTCTGCTCATGGTATTGGTTATTAGATAAAATTCATTCTGCTAGACCAAGTCTTATTCTGATTTTTGTACAAACGGAATGAGGCGGGACTGGTTTTTCCCAAAAGCTTTTTCGTTTTCTATGGTTAGGTAAGTGCTTAATAATGAATGCGTAATTATAGTTTCCTCACGGTCATGTAGTGCCATGGCCACATTTTTCATAATATTTCGGATGTTGGCTCCGGTATACGCATATTCTTTAGCCAAATGTTTTAAAAGTTCATCACTTTCAAAGGTTATATTATTAGGAAGATAATGCTTCCAAAGTGATTCTCTGGTAACTTCTGTGGGTCTTATGACATTGATAGAAACGTCTATACGGCGCTTAAAGGCATCGTCCATATTGTTCTCAAAGTTGGAAGCAAGAATGGTTAATCCGTCAAATTTTTCTATTCGCTGCAGTAAGTAAGAAACTTCCTGATTGGCATAACGATCGTGAGCATCTTTTACATCAGAACGTTTTCCAAACAAAGCATCCGCTTCGTCAAAAAACAGCATACAGTTTTTTCCCTGCAGCCGGTTGAACAGCACTTCAAGATTTTTCTCCGTTTCACCAATGTATTTGCTGACTACCTGAGAGAGGTCCACATGGTACATGTCGATACCATACGTATTGGCAAGAATTCCGGCCAGCATGGTTTTTCCTGTTCCCGGCGCTCCGTAAAATAAAGCAATAAAACCGGGTTTAAAGCCATGTTCATTATTTTTAAAAAAGCCATTTTCCAAAGCATTGATATAATGTCCGATGGGTTTTATTTGCTCCCTGACGTTATTTTCCAGAATAATATCGTCCATGGTCAGGTCAGATTTATACAGCTTCCCCGGAAAGTAAGAGCCATGGTCTAATTGAGGCTTTTTCCCTGATAAAAAATAATTCAGATAGGCCGTATCCAATTCAATTTTTCCATGGATGAATTCTGATGAAGAACGATTATATATAATGTCATTTTGCAGGAGTATACTGCCGTTGATGAGCTGGGCGCTGTAATGTGACCATAATGACAAATCCTTTCCGGCCAGCAAAAAAAGTGCAGTCTGGAAAGTTGGTTTAAAACTGCGGTTAAACTTATTGTATTCGCCACCCGCCTCAATCGCAAAAGCATTACTGCTTTCTTCTATTTGCACAAATGTTTTTAATATCGATGGATAATGCGCTGAAGCAATACCCAGAGCTAAAATTACCCTGTCAATCGCCGTGAGCTGAAGTGTATTTACAATAACTGAATAAGGAGATTCACTATCTGATTTCGGTGGCTCAGGAACTTCAGACACAATATTTAATTCTGCTTCATCTTCTAAAAACAATTGTTTGCATCGCATTTCAATAAGCGATTCCAGCCATTTCATTTCTTCACTTAAGGAATGATGGTCTACTTCATTGATTTGAAATAAATGATTAAATTTTTCGGCTTTTTCATTGATCTTTGTTTTCATCAATGATTTTTCGTAGGTAACAGGAGATTTCATACTGATAAGTTGAGGTTATTGGAACACTATTTTAAATGCGGGAGAAATATTCGGAAATTGTATTTTTTATGTAAAACTGTCATTACCAATTCACAAAGATGAATTTTTCCTTCCAGGGCAATTTTACCAGACCAATTCCCCAGGCTAGTTTTTCGAGTAAAATATCCTGCGTTTTCCGCTCTACGGTGAGGGTATAATCATGGTCAGTGACAACCAGTTTACCCGGACGCTGAAAAAACTCATTTTGCAATAATGCTAAGGATGAATTCTTCATCGGATTCCAGTTGTGCTGAACACTTTCTATGACATTTTTGGCTTGTGTTTTATGCTTGCGGGAAAGTTTAATATGCCTGTTAATCGTTTGATTCATCGGAATATTACATAAGAATTTTTCAAAAATCATGTCATATTCAGGAGCATTTGTTGTTCCGGTGGCAATATAATGTAATAAATGCGCACACAATTCAGGATCAGTGAGTTCCTGGTTTTCCGGATGGATAAGGTCACAATGTTCAAAAAAGGTTTTGATGAACGGATGTATCAGGATAAGTCCTGCATTCTGAATGTACTGCCCGTCATTTACATTTACGTTTACATCATCATGGATTGCTGAATTATTTTGATGTATTATTTCTTCAGAAGTTTTTACATTGTCAAGCTGATCTTCTGTTTTGTTTTTAAAGCTTTTAATGCGCTCAAGAATTTCTTTTTCTTTCATAAAAGGGAAGATCTCAACTACCGTTTTCCAATTTTCAGAATCTTTTACATCGGAAAATTCTGCGGGTCCTGCTTTTAAAATTTGTCGTAAAAAATATTCCTGAAGATTACTGCCTGATGACTTCAGATATTCCGACAGCAAACGCAAAACCAGGCGCCATACAGTGATTCTGTGCGGATGATTTAATTTTGATATACGCCGAATAATTTCAGCTTCCAAATTGATCTTTAATTCTTTATTTTCTAAAATAGCCAGGCACAATTGGGAAATTTGTCCGTCAGAAAGCTGATTAATGATTCTGTCCTGAACATGTTGCTTTGCCAAAACATAAATTATACTTTTCTGAAAGTTTTTAGCTGCAATAAGACTTTCAAATACCGATTTTTCCAGGAAACCAATAGCTTTTTTCTCCGAATTCCACCAGGGCATAGATCCGTTTTCCAAAAAAAAGATAAAGGTCTGAATCATTTTTTCCTGATTATCAATTCGATATGCTTTAAAATCCTTTTCGTCTTCGAAATTGGACGTTTTATTGTCCATGGCTATTTCTGACAATTCTTCTTTAAAATGCTGTGTAATTTTATCTCTTAATTCAGTATTCAGCGAGCTGTTTTTTATATTCAGATTCAGTTCCAGCCGGGGAATTTGCAAAGTGTGACCTCCTAATTTGTGCTCAATACTATTGATGTATTTTTCTATTTCGGGGAAAACATCTACGGACAAAAAGCTGCTGATATCATCTTTTATATGATACGCTTTTTCTTTGTTGCTGACGGTGACTTCAACAAAAACTTTCTGAATGATATGATCCTGCTTCACTTCAAATAGATTTAATTATGCAATACTGATAGCTTTATTTCTTGTCAAATTCTCCTCCCCAAAAACCAGCCGGACAAAGGCTCAGTTTTGATCTTTGCTTTGCGCTTAATCTGCATCCGCAACCTCTGATAAATCCGTCTTTTGGAGCATCTACGACTTCCAGTGTATCAGGATTCATCCATTTCATGGCGTTGCAGTTGTTGCCGTTTTTTAGAGGACAGGCATTACAGATTTCTTCACGTAAAGAGAAAATATCTTCTTCATTTTGATTCGCCATGCCCAGTTTTGAACGTAATTCATTGAAATGGCCGCCAATGATTTCATTGCGCTTGCCAAAAAGTGTTTTAATATTCATACGATTTAAGTTTTAAGATTATTATTGGGGTCAAAATTAGAGCAAGAAATTCCATCTGACTAATTATGAGGGCTCTCCGTTCTGTCTTTGCAGTAAAAATCAAAATCATCTTTAAAGAATCATCATTAGAATTTTTAGAAAATGTCTGATTATAAAACGAATACTACTTCTTAAAAAAATTGCCATTGAATTTACTTGTACATTTATCCATCATATAAGCATTTTTTTTCTGTCAAAATGAGACGGTATCATTTCACCATCGCAGGAATAGGGGAATTTTTAATTTGAGTTATTATTTTTATTTGAATATTTAAAATATTGATTAATAATGATTTATAAATCTATTATTTTTGAATTTTTATAAAATGTTAAAATTTTATTTACTGCAAAGACAGGTTTGAGGCCTCAAAATATTTGTCTTTTGATTGGGTGTAATTGTATGTTTGCACCATAATAATAAAGAGCAAAATTATGATCGATAATGTACTAACGGTTTTAAAAGATACGCTGAACGTTGCAACTGATTTACATGATATTGTAGTTGTGGATAACATCGGAAAGCATGAAGATGACACCTCAGGTCTTGACAATAAAGTTGTAATCACATTGGTGAGTGTTGAAGAAGAATCTACAATGAAAAACGCTTCAAGATATAATCAGGTAAAAGTAGACAATATACCGGTTCGCTATGAATTGGAGCCTGCCCCGGCTTATTTGAATTTATATGTAATGATCTCCGCAAACAGGACGCGATATTCAAATGCTTTGATAAATATTTCAAAAATTATCGAGATATTTCAGGCAAACAGTGTGTTGCAATACAATGATTTAAAGTTCAGAATCGAACTGCACTCCATTCCTTTTGAGCAACTAAGCTATGTTTGGGGACTGCTTGGCGGAAAAGTAATGCCTTCTGCATTCTATAAAATCAGTGTAATAAAAATTGCAGCGGATACACCACCAACCGATATAGAATTAATTGATGAAGTAGATGTTAAAAGCATCAAACTCGATTAATCATAAAACTAAAAACTAATAACCTTTAACTTAAATTTTTAAACATGCTAAATCCAACAACACCAGGTGTTTCAGTTGAAGAAATTACCAGGCTTCCCAATTCAGTTTCATTAATTGATACGGCTATTCCGGTATTCATCGGATATACTGAGATGATGCCCGCTGATCATACTGAGCCTTTGAATATCAGCTCTCTTTTGGAATATGAAAAAAAATTTGGAAAAGCAAAAGGAGAACATATCCAAATCAAAGACAAAGTAAATAAAGGTATAGAACTTATAGCGCCGGAAGTACAATTTTTAATGTATTATTCACTTCAAATGTACTTTGCTAATGGTGGTGGTCCGTGTCAGGTTTTTTCAGTAGGAAATTATACCTCCGGAGAAATTAAACTTGTCGATTTATCTACCGGCTTGGGAGTGATTAAAGATACATTTGATCCTAAAATTATTGTTTTTCCCGATGCTGTGTCGATGGCCGAAGCCGATTTTTACAGTATTTATAATCAGGCAATTGATAAGGTCGAATCACTAGCGAAAAACTGGTTTATATTATTAGACACGTATCACGGAAATTCTTTCATCCAATCAGACAATCTTAATACGATTGGCAATTTCAGAAAAGAAATAGCACTTACAACACACGCTGCAGCGTATTTTCCGCACTTAACAACCATTCTGAATTATACGTTTGATGAAACAAATACACCTATCATTCACACCGGACTGCAAGAAAACGGACAGACCAGTGCCAGTTTATATGCAGGTGAAATTGCCGCTTTAGAAGAATTAAAAAACCTGGCAAGTGAAGAAATTATAAGTGGACCTGCCAATGGTTTTGTACTGGGAGATTTATTAGGCCAGGCGATTGCTATCGCAGAAGAAATCAATGAAACTGCTGACGAAGGTGATGCAAAAGGTAATTTAATTCATGCCATTGGAGAGGCAAAAGCCGTATTGGAAGCCATCTATGACGGAACAATTGATGATTTTCTGGTGCCTGATGATTTAGATGCAGATACACCGGTCTTCAGTGGCGAATTTGAAGCTTTGAAAACGGCAATTCTTGCTGTAAAAGATGAAGTAGGAGCAGCAAATGGTATCACGATGAGAGATTTAGAATCAGTCAATTCCGCATTATACAATCAGATAAAAAAAGAAATGGCATCCCTGCATGTTGTGTTACCGCCTTCTTCAGCAATGGCAGGCGTATACGGAAGGATAGACAGCACAAGAGGAGTCTGGAAAGCGCCGGCCAATATCAGCCTTAATTATGTTATTGCACCGACCGAAAAAGTTTCGGACAAAGAGCAATCGGATCTGAATATAAATGATTCAGGATCAATAAATGCTATCAGAACTTTTACCGGAAAAGGGACTTTAGTCTGGGGAGCCAGAACCTTTGATGGAAGAGACAAAATAGAGACTGAAGACAATGTATGGAAATATGTGCATGTACGTCGCTATTGTGATATGATGAAACAGTCGATAAACATTGCCCTGCAAACTTTTATCGATGAACCTACCATTCCTTTCACCTATTTACGTGCAAAAACTATGTTGGAAAATTTTCTCAACCAACAATGGATCGAGGGTGCATTAGCAGGAAGCACTCCGAAAGAAGCTTACAAAGTAGAGGTTGACGGAACCAAAGATGAAATTAATGATATTAATATTCTAAATGCAAAAATCGAAATAGCACTGGTACGTCCGGCAGAATTTATCGTATTAAATTTCTCGCACAAATTACAATTATCTTAAAAGAATATAATCAATCACGAATAAACATTCGAAGTTCTGCTTCGAGGTAAATTAATCTTAATTAAAAATTTTAACAAATGAATTACAAAACCCCTGGAGTTTACGTGGAGGAACAGGAAAAATTTCCGCCTTCCGTAGCGCAAGTTGAAACGGCTATTCCTGCATTTATCGGATATACGGCAGACGGCCCGAAGAATAAACCAACAAGAATCTCTTCTATGTTGGAGTATGAACAACTTTTTGGAAAAGCAAATCCGGAAATGTTTGCTGTAGCTTTCAAAGACGGCGTTGCTACGGCAACACAAACTAAGGTAAGCGATTATAAAATGTATTATGCCTTGCAGATGTATTTTGCGAATGGTGGAGGACCTTGCTATATCGTTTCAGTTGGAGATTACAATGATCCTGTGACAGTAGGAACTTCTGCTACACAAGTAGGAACTTTATTACATGGTCTTGAATTACTTAAAAAAGAAGACGAGCCGACACTTATCATTTTCCCTGATCTTCAGGGGCTGGTACCTTCCGGTGCTGATGTTACTGCTGCAGGACAAGCTTCTCAGGTTGCAGAAGATAATGAAGAATTGGCTACCAAGGCCAAAGCCGCTGCCGGAGCTGTTGCGACCGCTGTTGCAACTGCTGTTGATGGTGGTGGTGATCTGGAAGCTGCTATTACGGCTGCTACGGCTAAAGTTGCTACCTATCCTGTTACTGATACTGACAATCTTGAAGAAGTTACGGAAAATCAGGCTGCCCAAGCTGTTGCAAATGCTGTTCAGATGGCGAGTACTGCTGCCGGTGCCAAAACTTCTGCTCAGGCCGCAGCCAATATTTTTAATGGAGTATTCAATACTGCTACAGCTATAGCTCAGGCTTCTGTTGAATATTTTGATGTAGTTTCTGATATTAGCCCAACTGATATTGCTAAGGTTTACGCTCTGTACAACAGTGCTTTGAATCAGGCAGAAGCGATGAAGGATAGATTTGTCATTATGGATGTATTGGATAATTATACTAACTTCAGAGACAGAGTCAATGCATCGGGTCTAAAATATGGTGCTGCTTATTATCCAAAATTAAAAACAGTATTAAGCTATGATTACCAGGAAGATGATGTTTTGGTTACCGGTACATTTGGTATCTCCAGCTTAGCAGGATTAAAATCAACAAATTCGGATTTCTACAACCAGGCAAAAAATGCCATTGAGTCTAAACAGGTGGTATTGACTCCATCCTCATCAATGGCCGGAGTATATGCCAGAGTAGATAGCACTTCAGGAGTGTGGAAATCACCGGCTAATTTAGGTCTTAATCTCGTAGAAGCACCTGCAGTAAAAATCTCGAATAAAGAACAAGATGAATTAAATGTAGATCCTGAATTCGGAAAATCCATCAACGCGATCAGATCTTTCACAGGAAAAGGAACCTTGGTTTGGGGCGCAAGAACATTAGACGGAAACAGCAATGAATGGAGATACATTTCCGTACGTCGTTTCTTCAACATGGTGGAAGAATCTGTGAAAAAAGCAACAGAACGTTTTGTTTTTGAACCGAATACAGCCAACACCTGGATTAGAGTACAGGCAATGATCGAGAATTTCCTTAATCAGCAGTGGCAGGACGGCGCATTAGCCGGAAGCAAGCCCGAAGAGGCGTATTATGTAAGCGTTGGATTAAACAAAACCATGTCTGCTCAGGATATTCTTGAAGGAAGAATGAACATCGAGATCGGTATGGCTGCCGTACGTCCTGCAGAATTTATCGTGCTTCGTTTCTCACACAAGTTGCAGGAAGCATAAAAATTAAATTAAATAACAATTAAATATAAAAAATTATGAGTACATATCCATTAGTAAAGTTTGCCTTTGAAGTAGATTGGGGCGGAACGAAGGTAGGTTTTCAGGAAGTATCTGGGTTGAATATTGAAGCAGGTCTGATCGAATACAGACATGGAGCCAGCCCTGATTTCAGCAAGATGAAAATGCCTGGATTAAAAGTTTACAATTCTATTACTTTGAAAAGAGGAACGTTTAAGGCAGATAACGAATTTTTTGAATGGTTCCAGTCGATTCAGTTGAATACGGTGGAGAGAAGATCAATTACAATTTCTCTTTTAGATGAAAACGGAGAACCTGCAGTGACATGGAAAGTGAAAAATGCCTTCCCGCTTAAAATGCAGTCCACAGATCTGAAAGCTGAAGGAAACGAGGTAGCGATCGAAACTCTGGAACTTGCACACGAGGGATTAACTATTGAAAATAACTAATTATTAATTTAAAAATCTAAAAAAATGAATTACAAAACACCTGGAGTCTACGTAGAGGAAATCGCAAAATTCCCACCATCTGTAGCACAAGTAGAAACAGCTATTCCTGCTTTTATCGGACATACAGATAAAGGACCAAGAAATGAGCCGACAAGAATCTCTTCGATGTTGGAATATGAAACGCTTTTCGGAAAAGCAAAAAATGAAGCTTTTTCATTTAACATTGTTGATGCAACTTCAAATACACCTAGAAGTGTTGTTGCAACTTTAACAAGCCCAAGTCCTTTCAAAATGTACTATGCGATGCAAATGTACTTTGCCAATGGGGGAGGACCATGTTATATTGTTTCTGTAAACGGATATGGAACAAATCCATCGTTAGGAACTGAAACGACTGCCGGCAGCTTATTGTTCGGATTAAAAACTTTAGAGAAAGAAGACGAGCCGACACTTATCGTTTTCCCTGACGCTGAATCATTAGGAGCAAATGCATATCCGCTATATAATCAGGCCTTAGATCAGGCAGAAGATTTAAAAGACAGATTTGTGATCATGGATGTAGTCGGATCTGTTGCTGATTTCAGAGCTGGGGTAACCAAAGCTTTAAAATACGGTGCCGCTTATCATCCAAAATTAGAAACGGCTTTGAGCTACAGTTATGATCCGGCTATTATGGTGGGAGCTCAGACTCTGGAATACTGGAAAACCCATGATTCTGAATTGTATAATCTTGCAAAAAATGCTATCGAATCTAAAAGAGTCGTTATGGCTCCATCCTCATCAATGGCCGGAGTATACGCTAAAGTAGACAGTACGTCAGGCGTATTTAAAGCACCTGCCAATGTTGGACTAAACTACGTGGTAGCGCCAACAGAAAAAATCTCTCATGAAGATCAGGAAAGCCTTAACGTAGATCCTGAATTCGGAAAATCGATCAACGCGATCAGATCTTTCACAGGAAAAGGAACCCTGGTTTGGGGCGCAAGAACATTAGACGGAAACAGCAATGAATGGAGATACATCTCCGTACGTCGTTTCTTCAACATGGTGGAAGAATCTGTGAAAAAAGCAACGGAACGTTTTGTTTTTGAACCAAATACAGCCAACACCTGGATTAGAGTACAAACCATGATCGAGAATTTCCTTAATCAGCAATGGCAGGATGGCGCATTAGCCGGAAGCAAGCCAGAAGAAGCGTATTATGTAAGCGTTGGATTAAACAAAACCATGTCTGCCCAGGATATTCTTGAAGGAAGAATGAACATCGAGATCGGTATGGCTGCCGTGCGTCCTGCAGAATTTATCGTGCTTCGTTTCTCACACAAATTGCAGGAAGCATAAAAAATTAAATTAAATAACAATTAAATATAAAAAATTATGAGTACATATCCATTAGTAAAGTTTGCCTTTGAAGTAGATTGGGGCGGAACAAAGGTAGGTTTTCAGGAAGTATCGGGGTTGAATATTGAAGCAGGTCTGATCGAATACAGACACGGAGCCAGCCCTGATTTCAGCAAGATGAAAATGCCCGGATTAAAAGTTTACAATCCTATTACTTTGAAAAGAGGAACGTTCAAGGCAGATAACGAATTTTTTGAATGGTTCCAGTCGATTCAGTTGAATACGGTGGAGAGAAGATCAATTACAATTTCTCTTTTAGATGAAAACGGAGAACCTGCAGTGACTTGGAAAGTGAAGAATGCCTTCCCGCTTAAAATGCAGTCTACAGATCTGAAAGCTGAAGGAAACGAGGTAGCGATCGAAACCCTGGAACTTGCACACGAGGGATTAACTATTGAAAATAACTAATTATGGCTCTTTTATATCCTCCAACCAGTTTCTCTTTTATTGTTAATGGGATTTCGACAACAGAGGGTATTGACTCCAGATTTCAATCTGTATCAGGTTTATCCACAGATATTTCAACCGAAGAATATGCCGAAGGAGGCGAAAACAGATTTCTTCATCAGCTTCCTCTGCGGCCAAAGTATCCCAATTTAGTTCTTAAGCGCGGATTGATCGTAAGTTCCGGACTGATAAGCTGGTGCAGAAATGCCATGGAAAACTTCGAATTTGAGCCCAGGAATCTGGTCGTTTCTCTTTACGGAGGACTGCAGTCCACGGCCCCTTTAATGGTCTGGAATGTTGTCGGAGCCTTCCCGGTACGATGGGAGGTTTCAGAATTCAATGCAGAAGAGAGTAAATTGGCTATTGAAACAATAGAACTGAAATACAGATATTTCACGATACCTTCATCGTTAGCAAGCTTAGGCTTGTAATTTCTAAATCAAATCTGAGCACTTAAAAGTGTGTTTGCCTCAGGATAACTTTTAGCAAAAATATTTTTCACAAAAACAACGGATTGGTCTATCACAGGACTGAACACACCCGTTATGTGCTTGGATTTTTTAAAATAAACATGTTAAATCATTGATTTTTAAATATTTAATTTAAAAGTTGATTAAAAACAAACGAAATGCCAATAGAAATAAAAGAGCTTCACATTAAAATCAATGTGGACGAGAAAACAGCAGCAGCGACGACTGAAGCATCGGTAGATGTTGAAAAAATCATGCGGGCAGTGAGCGAAAGTGTAGAGCAGGCAGTAAATATTCAACAACGAAAAAAAGAAAGATAATGAAAGGAGCACTTCAAAAACTTACGATCGGAACCTATGAAAACTCTGATTATGATAAAAGGATTGAAAATCATGCCTTTACAGCTTTTCTAAATCCTACAGGATATTCTGTAACCTATAAAACGGAACTCGAAAAACCACTATTACCGGGAGCTGCTAAAACTGACGCAAAATATGTTGCATCACCTTCAACTGATTTACAATTAGAATTTTTATTTGATGGTACAGGTGTTACAGAAATCTATTCTGGTAATAAACTGATCAATAAAATTAAAGGAAAAGCTTTTAAAAAAACATCTGTAAAAGATCAGGTTGATGGTTTTTATAAAGCTACAGGCGAAGTTTCTGGTCCGATACACAAACCTTATAATGTTATTCTTAATTGGGGTGATTTTGAATTTAAAGGCGTGCTGGCAGAATTTACTGTAGAGTATAAATTGTTTGACAACGAGGGGCAGCCTTTAAGAGCGATCGGAAAAGCAAAGTTTAGTGAATCTATAAGTCCTAAACTGGAAGAAGCAGGAAAGAAAAGTAGCTCACCAGATCTTACTCACAAAAGAACAGTACAGGATGGAGATACACTACCATTAATGACCGAAAGAATTTACGGAGATTCTAAATACTACCTGGAAGTGGCTAAAGTAAACGGTCTGATCAATTTCAGACAATTAATTCCGGGACAGGAATTGTTCTTTCCGCCCATAGAAAAAGTTTCATAAGATGAATAACAGCGGATACATACAAACAGCAAAAAATCCTGACTTAATAACTTTCAAAGTGATGTCCGGAGGCACAGAATTGCCCGGAAAGTACGGTGTGAAAAGCATTGTCGTAGAAAAAGAAGTCAACAGAATTTCTTATGCCCGCATTGTGATCGTAGACGGAAGCGTACCGGAACAGGACTTTAAATTAAGCAATGAAGATTTATTAATTCCCGGGAAAGAAATTGAGATTACAGCTGGATATCACTCTGAAGAAGAAACCATTTTTAAAGGAGTTGTTGTAAAGCACAATATCAGAGTCAGAAACGGATCTTCTTACCTCATCATCGAATGTCGCGATAAGGCCGTAAAAATGACGTTGGGAAGAAAAAGCAAATATTTCTACGACAGTAAAGACAGCGATATCATCGAAGAGCTGATTGGCAGCAGTGGTGCCACTGCTGATGTAGAGGCCACTTCAAATTCCCATAAAGAACTGGTACAATACCAAGCTTCAGATTGGGATTTTATGCTGACCCGAGCACAGGCTAACGGAAAGCTTTGTTTTGTTGATGATGGAACGATCAAAGTAGCGAAACCTGATTTCAGTGGCGAAACGGTAGAAACTGTTGTCTACGGATCATCGGTGCATGAATTTGACGGTGAAATTGATGCAAGGGATCAGTTCAGTAAAATTACCGCCAAAACTTGGAACTATACCGATCAGGAACTGACAGAAGTTGAAGCACAGGATCCGGCTATCAGTCTTAATGGAAATCTTTCGTCCGGTGATCTGGCTAAGGTCTTCGGAATTGAAGACTTACAATTGAAGCACGGCGGAAATCTTACACAGGGTGAGCTGCAGGAATGGGGCGATGCCAAAGCAACTTTTCAGCAGTTGGCCAAAACCAGAGGAAGAGTGAAATTCCAGGGAATTCCATCGGTAAAACCGGGAGTTACATTAACACTTCAGGGAGTAGGAAACCGGTTCAATGGAAAAATATACGTCACAGGTGTCCGTCACGAAATTTTTGATGGAAACTGGTTGGTAGATGCACAGTTCGGACTTTCTCCCACATGGTTTTCTGAAACTTATGATGTGAGTGAAATGCCGGGTTCTGGAATTATCCCAACTATAAGCGGACTCCATGTCGGAATCGTTTCACAACTGGAATCTGATCCGGATGGAGAAGACAGGATTTTAGTACAGATTCCAATCATTAACAATGAAGAAGAGGGAATCTGGGCAAGAATTGCCACTCTGGATGCCGGAGAAAACAGAGGATCTTTCTTCAGACCGGAAATCGGTGATGAAGTGATTATCGGGTTTATTAATGATGACCCCAATGATGCAGTAGTATTAGGAATGCTGAACAGCAGTACAAAACCGGCTCCTATTGTAGCCTCGGATGATAATCACGAAAAAGGATTTGTAACCCGAAGCGAAATGAAAATGATCTTTAATGACGATAAAATTTCCTACACCCTGGAAACCCCGAAAGGCAAAAAAATAATCGTCGACGAAGATGCAGATGTCATTAAACTGGAAGATGAGCATTCTAATATGCTTACCCTCAATAAAGACGGGATCACTATTGAAAGCTCAAAAGATATCAAGATCAAAGCAAAAGGTGATATCAATATGGAAGGCGTTAACATCAACGTGAAAGCCAGCGCACAGTTCAAAGCTGAAGGAAGCTCAGGTTCTGAACTTAAATCAGGAGCAGTGACAGTAGTTAAAGGATCTCAGGTTAAAATCAATTAATCATCATGAAACCGGCAGCAAGAATTACAGATATGCACACCTGTCCTATGGTGACAGGAAATGTTCCGCATGTAGGCGGACCTATTATTCCGGCAGGAGAACCTACGGTACTGATCGGCGGGAAGCCCGCAGCAAGAGTAGGAGATAAAGCAGTTTGCACAGGCCCGTTAGATACCATTGCATCAGGATCTTCAAGTGTTCTGATCGGCGGAAAACCGGCAGCCAGAATGGGAGATTCCACCGCTCATGGAGGGGTAATATCCGCAGGGGAAGCTACTGTTTTAATCGGTGGATAACATTTAAATAGAATCTCCTGCAATAAGAACGTAAAAACATCAATAACAAAAAGGTTATCACAACTAAAACTCTATGTTACAGATGCAAGATGTTACAATTAAATAGAACAAATAACGTATGAAAATAAATACAGATTTTTTAGGAATAGGCTGGAGTTTTCCGCCTGAGTTTAATCAGACTGAAGGAACGCTAGGAATGACCACTGATGTGAAAGACATTAATAACAGTCTTATGATTCTGTTGTCAACACGTCCCGGCGAGCGCGTCATGTTCCCGAATTACGGATGTGACCTCCAGGAAATGCTCTTTAAGCCATTGGACCTGACGCTGATTACTCAGATGAAAGGAATCATTGAGCGTGCTATTTTATACCACGAACCCAGAATCAACATTCTGAGTATCGAAATTGATGCTCAGGACGAGCTTGAAGGCGAAGTTTTGATAGAGATTGACTACGAAGTAAGAAATACCAATACAAGAAGCAATATGGTTTTTCCTTTTTACAAAAGGGAAGCTACCGAAATATAATGAATTACGGGATGTCTGTAGCCATTTTACATACTACCAAACCCTACATGATATTGCATCTGACCATAGAAAGATAAATATAAACAAATGAAAAAAACAGATACATTTTCACATTATCGTGAAGGAAAATCACAAATGCAGCGCTTTTTAGCAGAACTAGATCCGGGCAATCTTGAATTACACGATTTCGATTTGTTTGACTGGCTGTTATTCGCAAACAATTTTGCACAGCGTGTAAACTATTTCGATAAAGATGATAATACAACACCGAAAGGAAACTGGGGGAACTTCTTCCTGGGTAATGATGCCGATCCTATCCCGCGTAGAGAAAGCGTTGAGTATAAAAGTATGAAAAAACAGGTTACAGATCTTATTTCCCAGTTCGAACAAGACAGCAGCCTGACACCTCACCTTACATTATTTGTCTGCTTTTTAAAATTATTGGATTTCTCAAAAAAGGCCTTTAATGATTTGACTAAAAGGCATTTGGATTTCTATTATAACGAAATTCTGCAAATTGAAAAAAATGATGCTAAAGCAGATAAAGTTTATGTGATTTTCGAATTGGCTAAAAAAGCCATTCAGGAAAGAATTCCGGACGGAACCCTGCTGGATGGCGGTAAAGATGCCAACGGAAAAAAACGCGTTTACAAAACAGGCGAAGAGCTTATTGCCAACCAGGCAAAAGTCGTTGAGATCAAAAGCTTCCTGAACGATGTTAAAAAAAGAGAGCTGAAGATGGCTCCGGTAGCCAATTCCGCTGATGGACTGGGAGATAAACTTCCGGCAGAAAGCAATTACTGGTGGCCGTTCGGATACAATGCTGATGAAACAGCTTCAGGAAAATCAATCTACAAAGAACTTCCGAAAGCAAAACTTGGTTTTTCAATAGTATCCTCATTATTTGATTTAAAAGAAGGTGAGCGAACAATTACCATCAAGATTGATTTTATTAAAAATTCAACACAAAAATTACAAAATTTATCAAACACCGATATTGAAAATAATATCAAAGTGCTTTGTAGCGGAGAAAAAGAATGGTTATCCGGAATCGTTTTAAAATGTGTAAGAAACAACGACGATCAGCTGGAGCTTTCCTTTACATTATCCAAAGATTTTCCTGCGGTGGTGCAATACAACAAGGAAATTTTACTGGAAACATTTCAGACCAATTTTCCTGTGGTAAGATTCATGATCGAAGGAGAAAAGTATTATGATGTCTATGAAGCCCTTTCAGAAAAACTGGTAAAAAACATAGAAATAGCAGTTGATGTAAAAGGAGTGAAATCTGTTGAAATAGAAAACGACAGCAGCGCACTGAATGCCGAAAAACCTTATTATCCATTTACAGCACAGCCCATTAAAGGATCTAATTTTTACATTAAATGTCCTGAAATGTTTTCTAAAAAATGGCAGAATGCAGACATTACCATCAATTGGAAAAACGCGCCGGATTCAATAAAAGATTTATACAATGGATATGTGATTCAGCCGAATCAAAACATTAGCCTGGTAGCTTTTGAAGCTCTGAAAAGCTCATCAATTGTTCGTTCAGACGCCTATTTCACAGCTGATGCAGCACTTTTTGAAAAAGAAATATGGCGTGAGAAAGGCAATGGAATTGAGTTATTTAAAAAATTAGAAAACGGCTACAGTACCCAATTTTCTATTTTCAATACAAGCAATGAATCGGGGACAAGTGAGGCTATCAGATTGACACTGAACCAGTCGGCATTACAGGATGTGTATCCTAAATTATACACCCTGGCATTATCCAGCAATCCTGTGAGTGAAAAGCTTATTCCGAATGAACCGTATATTCCATTTGCGGAAGATATTGAGTTGAATTACAGCGCTAAAGAAAATGCATACTCTTATTTAAGTAAAGATTCCAGCGGAGAGGCATCAAAAAGTGAAGGCGTACAAGTGTATCACGAAGATGCATTCGGACAGTATGAAAAAGAAGTGGAAACCAAAAGCATTGTTCCCGTACACCAAAACGGAGGGGAATTATACATTGGTCTGGAAGCCATGCCGCAAGTTACCGTTTCTCTGTTGATCCAGATGCTCGAAGGAAGTGAAAATCCTCTGGTAGATACTTTCGATGAAAAAGAGTTTATCGAATGGCATATTCTTTCAAATAATACATGGATTGATCTGTCGAAAAATCTGCTGAAAAACGAAACGAGAAAGTTCCTGGAGTCAGGGATTGTTAAATTTAAAATTCCCAAAGAGATCAATACAAGTCATACTAGGCTTACCGACGGATTAGTTTGGATCAGGGCCAAATCAAAAAGAAGTTATGATGCTGTTTGCAAAATCCAGGGGATTTATACACAGGCTGTTTTAGCGACATTCCAGAATCAGAACAATGATCTGGCACATCTGAATAATGGTCTGGAAGCCAATACGATTTCAAAACTGATAACTAGGGTTCCTCAGGTAAAATCTGTCAGCCAGCCATACAATTCATTTGATGGCAAATACAAAGAGGCAGATACGGAATTCTACAGACGCGTAAGTGAAAGATTAAGACACAAGCACAGAGCCATTACACAATGGGATTATGAAAGTCTGGTATTGCAGGAATTTCCGGAAGTTTTTAAGGTAAAATGTTTAAACCATACTTCTGAAAATTCATATATGGCTCCGGGATATGTCACATTGATGGTGGTACCGAATATCAGAAATAAAAATGCTTTTGATGTCTATCAGCCGAGAGTGAGCAGGGCCAGCCTGAATAAAATTCAGAATTATGTCAATGAATTAAATACGATGCATGTTACGGCTCAGGTAATCAATCCCAATTATAAAGAAGCAAAAGTACAGGCAACAGTGAGGATTTTTGAAAAATATGACGAAATATTCTATTTGCAGCAATTGGATGAAGATATTAAGAAATACATATCGCCGTGGGCTTTTACCGATTCCAAAGATATTGATTTTAATGTGGAACTGAATGTTAATCAGCTGATTAATTATCTGGAACAACTCTATTATGTGGATTATATTGAAGAGGTCAGAATATTGGTAAATAATGTTGTACAGAAAAAATCCCTGATCGAAGTAGATCCGAAATCGATCCTCGTATCTGCCAAACAGCACCAAATTACTATTGCAGAACAAGTATGTATTTAATAATTAATAAGAATAAAACATAACCATGTCAGAAAATAAGCACATTAGTATACCCAAAAATATAGAAACCGGAGATCAGACCGATTTTCACTTTCTGCGCAAAACAGGTATTGAATACATAGAAAAGTTAGGAGGGAAACTTTGGACAGATTACAACTCTCATGATCCGGGAATCACCACGCTGGAAGTTTTGAGCTATGCCATCACAGACCTTGGGATGAGAATGAATATGAATATGGAGGATATCCTAACCTCTAAAGATACAAATACAGATATTCATACGCAGTTTTTAAAAGCTACAGAAATTCTTCCTTCAAGGCCTTTAACCGAGCTTGATTACAGAAAGCTGTTCATCGATATCAACTTTACATCTGGTCATAAAAGGCCGATCCGAAACTGTTGGCTGGTGCCTAATCACGAAGCATTGTATGTGGATTGCAAAACAGGTCAATTGGATTTTAAACCGATCGGAGATAAAACACAAAGCTTTAACATAAAAGGATTATATGATCTGTATATTGATTATGCCGAAGATATTGAAGATGAAAACAACGGATGCGGAAAATCAAGTGTAAACCTTCAAATCTTAGATCGCTATCACGCCAACAGAAGCCTTTGTGAAGATTTAGCCGAAATTAAAGAAATTGAAATTCAGAAAGTGGCTGTATGCGCGCGTATCGGATTGGTAAATAAAGCCGATGAAGAGCTGGTACATGCAAAAGTTTTAAAAGCAATTAATAATTACCTGTCTCCTGAAGTTCATTTTTACTCATTACAGCAAATGCTGGATAAAGGTCTGACAACCGATCAGATTTTTGAAGGTCCGCTTTTGGATAATGGTTTTATTGATACCGAAGAACTTAGAAACAGTCAGCTGAGAAGAGAAGTCCGTCTTTCAGACATCATCAGTGAAGTCATGAAAATCGATGGTGTAAAAGAAATTCACGAAATTTCTATTGCAGGCTGCGATAATGTGATCAAGCAGACCAACGACTGGCTGATCTGCATTGAAAAAGGCAGAAAACCCGAACTTTGCGAGTTGAGTTCTTTCAGCTACAGTAAAGGTTCGCTTCCATTAAATATAAACGACAAAAAAGTTCAGGAATACTTAGCAACTCTCAAAAGAGAAGAAGAAATCCTGAGAGATGATGCAAGACAGAATAAAGAACTGGCTTTACCACACGGAACGGCCTATGAGATTGCAGAATACGCAACTATTCTCAACGAATTCCCGGATACTTATGGTGTAGGAATTTCCGGAATTATAGGAAATAAAACCCCGGAGAGAGAAGCGCTGGCAAAACAGATGAAAGGATATTTGTTGTTTTTTGATCAGATTCTTGCCGGTTACTTTAAACATCTTGAAAAAGTAAAAGAAATATTAAGCGTTAGTGGTGATGTAAAAAGAACCTACTTCACGCAGGCATTAAAGAATATCAAAGGCTTTGAGGAATTGGTGCCGAATTATCCTGCAGAAAATGATGATGAGCTTACAGATTCTTTGTATGAAGAACTGGATAACAGCGTTGAACGCAGAAATGAAATCCTCGATCACCTGATTTCCCGTTTTGCGGAAACGTTCAGCGATTACATGTTCCTGATGAAATCATTGTACGGAAAATCTGCTGACGAAATTGTCCTAAGCAACAAACAAAATTTCCTGAATGAATATGCATCATTAAGTAAAGACCGCGGATTAGGCTACAATTATACATTGTTTGCAGATTCAGATATCTGGAATACAAATAATATTTCCGGGGCACAGAAGAGAATTGCCCGTTTGCTGGGAATTAAGGACTATACCCAAAGAAATGTATCCCAATCGCCTGTTTTAATTACTAAAACAATGAATGGCAATAAAGCAAGCTATACCTGGAAAGTAAAAGATGCTTCAAACAATATCATCTTATCATCCATAAAAAGCTACGAGATTGAATATGCTGCCACCAAAAATCTGAATGAAGCTATTTATCAGATTATTCAGATCGACCAGGAAGACCTTGAAAATGCACTGGAAAAATTGGGACCTTGCGAAGACAATACCTGTATGATCGGAAATATGAGAATCCGTTTTTCAGGGGGAGGAAATTATTATTTTGATGTTGTAGATGATACCGACGAGCAGAACGTAATCGCCACTCACAAAAGAACCAATCCTTATCCAAATCTGAAAGCACTGAAAGTGGGAATATTGGAAACGGTAAAGTATTTCAAATATGATTTTACGGAAGAGGGTATATTCTTCGTTGAGCATTTATTATTAAAGCCAACCGTTAAAGATTACAAGCTTATGGGAGGCATCGGCTGCATGGAGATAGACCGTACTTTCAAAGTAATGTATGATATTGAAGATGTAGCTGAAGAAGATCCTGTAGAATATTCCGAAACCTTCATGTCTTCCTGCGAAGAAGACTGTGAAACCGATGTCTTTGACCCTTATTCTTACCGTATAAGTGTGGTGCTTCCGGGCTATGCATACCGTTTTCAGGATCCTGATTTCAGACGCTATGCGGAAACTGTTATCAGGCAGGAAATTCCGGCTCATGTCCTGGCAAAAATCTGCTGGGTAGGAGACCGTCTTACTGAAACCCAGACCGCTAAAAGCGACCTGTCTGAATTTGAAGTTGCTTTTAAACAATACCTTTCAGATAAATCGAAAAATAATACGGCGAATTTAGGAAACAGTATTAAGGATTTACTTACTGCCCTTACCCATCTGAATAATATTTACCGGCCGGGAAGACTTCTGGACTGTGCAAAAGATGATAACGACAGCTTAGACGGAAGAATCATATTAGGACAATCAAACTTATAAAAATTGACAAACAATGAATACCAAATTAGATAATGTAACAACCCAATATAGAAAGTTCAACGAAAATCAGGCGTTAACGGATGGGCAATTAAACGAATTTATTGATTATTTCGAAGATCAGGACAGGCTGTCAAGAACGCGGTTAAGTGGAGTAGGAATAGTATGTGGTTTTGAATCGACATACGTAGGCTCGTCTTCAAACCCCGGATCAGGAACTCCCGTAGAAGAAATTCCCCAGATGGAAAAACTGGGTGTTGTGGATTATGACGGTATTGTGATCTCACAAGGTGCCGGCGTTACTACAGACGGGGACTTAATAACACTTCGCCAAAAATTAGACAAAACATCAGATGTTGCTATAAACTTCGATACTAAAACCTACAAATATTACCGGAATTACATCGATGATGTCGAATACAAACACTTCCGCATTGATGGAGCACAAGTTCCTCTTTTAGAATTAATTACCCAGGAAGAATATGATCAGTTAGCGAGCGGAAATGATTTTAAAAATGTAAAAGAAATTGGCAGTACCCTCTATGATAAAGTTATTATTCTTTATTTAGAAAGCTATTCCAATGACGAAACCACATGTCAGGACGCGGATTGCGATAATACCGGGGCTGAGCAGGTATCCAATCTTAAAGTGCTTTTAGCAGATTCAGAAATTGTTTCAAATCTCATTTCCAGAGGTGATGCAAAAGACACCATTTATAAAGCGCACAGTGATTATCAGGTACTTTTTGATCAGATGCCTAAAATTGAGGCTAAAAGAGTAATTCTGGATGCCACTGTTAAGAGGGCGTTAGATTTAAAGGCAAGATTTCAGAATGCGGGTACTGCCATTGCAGATTTAAGTAAAGGTTTTAATGCTGTTGCAGATAATTTCAAGGTGAGTCTCAACTTTGGAGGACAAAATCTTAACGATAAACTGACTTCTTTATTAAATCCGGTACCGGGAAGCTCAAGACTGGAAGACTATCAATACCGATATGATCTCCTCAAAGATTTAATTGATACCTACAACGAGATCAAAGGACTGATCCTGCATCTTAATGCTGAATGCTGTCCAGGTATCAACTCATTTCCAAAGCATTTATTGTTGGGACGTGTGGGCGTTACACTTGAATTGGGCGAGCCTACGCCTTACCGTCATGGCTTTTATCATTCACCAGTAACTACAACCGAAGATGAAAATTATGAAAGAGTCGTAATGCTTGCTAATCGCTTTGTTCAGAAGATCAATGGATTCCAGTCATATATCGGACCTGTTAAGATCACTCCTTCTAATATGTTTGTAAGATTAGGTGATAAAGCGATTCCCTATTATTATAATGTAGACAAGTCATTATTGACTAAATGGAATTATGAAAAAACAAAAACGGATAGGGAAACGTACAATTTAAGTTATCATACAGGGAATTTAGCATCAGATGATTTTGTTCAGAATCCGTTAAATTACAATATAGATGATAACGACTTCTACAGAATAGAAGGCCATCTTGGAATGCCTTATAAAACGGCATTGCAAAACATTAATGATCTTAAGGCAAAATACGGATTGGCTTTTGATGTCATCGCATTGGTTCTTCAAAAAGGGGAAAAACCTGTTGAACCAACTAAAGAAGTAGTATCAATTGACGATTTAAGAAAACAGCTCGTATCGATTTCCAGTGACATCAGCAACCAAAGGACTAATTCACAAAGTACTTTATTTAATATTTCAAAATTAGACGAAAAATTAAAATTGCTGAACAAGGCTGAATTTTCTAAAGAAGGAGATGGGGTAACTGTTGTAAGGCAGGATCCTAAAAAAGATGATGTTGTAAGTGAGCTTTTAAGTGAATTTTTAGAAAGAAAATCAGGCTTAGAACATGTTGCCGGCGTAGAACCTGGCGGGACTTTTGTGTTAATTTATGAATCAGAAACCAATAATCAGGTTCTTGCAGATTTCTCATTACCTTATCTGTGTTGTTCCAAAAAAGATCCTGTGTTCTTATCATTACCGAAAAACGCACTGTGTCAGAAAGATGCTCCGATGGCCATGTCGATCGTTCCTGCAGATGGTGAAGTTAAGGCGTTTGTGAACGGTACTCAAATCTCGGTAATTACTCAGTCTGGCGGTCAGAGTTACTTTAACCCTGGTATGGTAGGCGCTGCTTACCTTGGACAGCCGATTACTTTCACCGTTAATGATGACCCTGTGGATGTACAATTGATTGTTTACGAAGAACCAACGATTTCTGTCTCTACAGGTACTGTCAGCTATGGTGAAGATACATCAGATCCGGATGCCACTGTTGATTTCCATGTTACTCCAATTAATAATCCTGGATTTACATATACATTCAATTTTGGAGATGGTTCACCACTTCTGACATTAACGTCATTACCAAATAACGGAACTGTTCAGCATACCTACACGCTTGTTGCAGGAAGAGAAGATACCTTTAATCCTACGCTTACGGTAACCAACAGAAACGGTTGTAGTACTACCTTTGCGGTTGCTCCGCTGAAACTGACCGGTCAAATGACGGTAGTGTGTCTTAACGGAATGCGGGTTGTAATTCAGTATAGAGATGGTGTCGATCCATATCATGCGTGTAATGATGCGAGTTTTAACTTATTAGGAAACGGACATCTCATCATCGGATCCAATCCACCACCTGCAGATCCAAGAGGATTGAGAAAAGGAAATGTACATTTGAGTAATACCGGTGGAGATCAGGATAGACTTAACCGTCCTAATGGTGCTACAACCGGGCTCAGCAGATATAATGAAATCATTATAACACAGGACGAAGCAGAACAACTGGCAGCAGGTGCTAATCAAGGTTTCGTGAAATTCTCTCTTGAGTGTGCATTAGGATACTGTCATACCGGCGTAGCATATACACAATTGTTCCTGGCAAATGATCCTACACCAATTTATGCTGGTTATCCGGTTGGTAATTTCTTAGAAATCAATCCTTGTACGGGAGAAAGAAGATAAATTCTAAGAATTGTATAATAACTTCATAGGCAGGTTGCTGTCTGTGAAGTTTATTAAACCATCTTAATAAATCATTAAAAAATTAATAATAATGAATAATCAATTAAGTAATATATCAACCCAATACAGAAAATTCAGTAAAGGACAATATATAGAATATACCCAGTTCAATGAATTTCTGGATTTCTTTGAAGACCAGGACCGCTTGTCCAGGGTGATGCTTCAGGGAGTCGGTATTGTGTGTGGCTTAAAACCCAGTCTCACTTATACCAACAGGATCCTGAGCAGTATACAGCTTTCTCAGGGAGTAGCGGTAACAACCGACGGTGATTTGCTGACCTTAAATAACACCAATAAGGTAAGCGAAGACCTGTATGTAAGTGATCTGAAAACCATTGATCTGGAAAGCAAAAGCTATACACATTTTAAAGCGTATGACAACTTCAAAGTAGAATATCCTGCCTTCTATCAGGGTAGGGAGCAAATTGAACTCTGGGAACTGGCGACAGCACAAGAAGCAGGTTCCGGTTTTCAGCCGATTGCTAATCTTACGGATTTAGAGGATAAATATCTCTTGCTGTATCTGGAAAGCTACGAAAAAGAAGTAAAGCCCTGCCGGGGAGTCGATTGTGATAATCATGGCATTCAGCAAATCCGGAATCTCAAAGTTTTAGTCACTACTTCAGATGGAATCACAAATATTCTTGGGAGAGACCATATTCAGCCGCACCCTTTATTCATAGATGATGTCTTGAAGTACGGAAAGCAGGAACGGGTAATTGTGGAACGACTTATAGAAGGGCAGGGTATTGATACGCATTTTTCGTCTTCTGATGTAAAAGAGCTGTATTCCGCTGTGTTAGAGAATAATGAATATGGTAGAGTTATTTTTGATAAAATCAATGCAATTGCCCAATTAATCGGACATACAACTGTTTACTATGATGGGTTTAAAAGCACATTAGAAAGCTTTCTTACTCAAAAAGCGGGTTTTCAGTATGCTTATGATGTCGTGAAAGATTTGGCAGATACGTATTGTGAAATTATAAAACTACTACCTAAAGCATTTACGGTAAATCTTCCCGGTCTGGATTCTTTTCCTAAACATATCATGCTTGGGAAGCTTATTACAGATAGCCAACTGGACTTTTCAAGACATCGGTTTTATAATTCATCCGTTTTAGATGATGAAAAATCGACACAGAAAGTAAGATTGCTGATGAGTCGTTTTGTACAGCAGGTACAGAACTTTCAAAATTTTAACGTGATAGATAACGGAAATGCACAAATTAAAATTATACCGTCTCAAAAACTAAATCCGTTAAGTCGTAAAGCAATTCCTTTTTATTATTTAGTTAATGATGAATTTCTGAAAGCCTGGAATTTTGATAAAACCAGCAATCGGTCATTCAGGGATAATTTAGGATATAACAATTGGCTGTCACCGGATGCGCACATCAAAGAACCTTTGCAGTTTAATATTGATAACAATTCATTTTATACTATAGAAGGGCATCAGGGGATGGATTACCAGAAGGCTTTTCAGCAGATCAATCAAATCAAGGATCAGCAGCAGCTTGCATTTGATGTAATGGTTTTGTCATTAGAAGATTTGGTTGATAATAAGGATATGTTTAAAGCTTATTTTAACGAATATGTAGAAAAACATCCTGGTTTGGAGCATAAACGCGGAGTGGAACGTGGAGGTACATTTATCATTGTCTACGAATCATCGGAAGATCCGACAGTTTTTGCAGACTTCTCACTTCCCTATATCTGCTGTACTCCAAAAGTTAAAATCGGACTAAGCCTGCCGAGTTCAGTTATTTGCGCTGGCGCGGATCGTATACCTTTCACCGTAATTCCAGTAAATGGAGTGGTGAAAGCCAGCGTTACTTCAGCTTCAAATGGAGTAGAGCTCGACAATGGAAAATATTTCTTTAATCCGAAATTAGTAAGCTCCGATCTATATGGTCAGGCTATTGGATTTACAGTAAACGGAAAACCAACTAATTGCAGTATCAAGGTTAATGCAGTGCCAAAAGTAAACATTGCTGTTACTTCTGTAGTCTATGCAGATGGTGATCCTACCACCGCAACGGTAGAATTTAATGTTTCCGGACAGAATTTTACAGACTATACGTACAGCTGGGATTTCTGGAATAATGGAGGCTGGGTTACACTGAATCCAAATTCAAGAGGATTTGTAAGTTATACTTTCCACAATTTAAATCCGAAAATAATTCCGACAATAAAAGTCAGAGTAAGCAATAACGGATGTACTCAGGAAATACCATTCACAAACTGGTATAATGCTCCTTCTGCTCCTACCGTTACGTTTGATAATATTAATTTTTCAGATGGAATAAACTGCTGCGAAGGAAAAACGCCTGTGATTAAAGCAGAAGCTACAGGTCCTGGAAGTGTCTATTTAAGAGATGGGTCCTTTGTGGTTCAAGGGCAGGGTGATGGACCTTCACCTTCATCGCTTTTGTATTCATGGGAGAAAATCCAGGGTCCGACAGCAACTCTTTCCGGAGTCAATACTCCTGAGCTGGAGGTTAAAGACCTGGTTGCTGAAGAGTATGTGTTCCAGCTTACAGTTGTGGATGTTGACAGCGGTTTATTTGCTAAATCTGCACAAGTAGTCGTAAATGTAATCAATGAAGACTAATAAAGGGATGATCAAATCATCCCTTATATAACAACGAATATAAAATAACAACAAAAAAGTAATATAATGGCAACAGCAGCATGCAAAGTTTCATTTAAGATAAAATACACATCTTCTCAGCCGATTACACAAGCAACTGCTTACTATAAAATCAAAAATACATCATCGTTTACGAAATATGATCTGCCAACGCTACCGGTAAGTGAGGTTACGCTGGTGGAACTTCCTGAAATTCTAACGCCGGGTGAATATGATTTAATGGTAGAATTGGGTGTAAATGGAGTTACTAAAACTCAGACAAGTTCTTTTCAGATTGGTAAATGTAAGCCTTCGTCTTGTGCAGCACCATCTATTAAAAATGTATACCTTGGAGAGAATGATCAGATCGTTATGGATTATTCTGTAGATACTACGAATTTTTATGCGATACAATACCAAATAGCAACAGACAGCGATTTTAATGACATCGTACAGCTGAAGGTAATCATGGCAAGTGACTACAATCCAACGCAATATATTGAAATGAACGATGGCACTATTAAAGATAATACGCAACTATACATCAGAGTAAGAAAATACTGTTCATCATCAGATGTTTCAGATTGGTCAGATGTAGAAGGTTTTACTTCCGGAACATGGATTAATCAAAAGGTTCTTTATCCTTTTGATGCTTATTGTGTGTCGGATAAATTTAAAGAATTTGATCCTACGGATATCAGAGAATTCAAGGCAAGTATATGTATTACAGACCGTAATCCATTAATGAAAAAGGTAAAACTTACCACAAGTATTCCACAGGAAGGAAGTTTTATTTATACCAATGGTTTAACACCTGAAAAACCTGCAAAACCAGGAAGTATAGCAAGCTTTGATGATCCTCAGGGAGGGGTAAGTACCGGATTTGATCAAACTGGAATAAGATGGATCAGATTTGAAAATAACCCAGCGCTGATTTACAATGTTAATCCGGCGACCGGGCAAATTACCGGTGTTTCAGGTTATAAGTGTAATTTCTAATTGTGTTTATATAAAAGACTGATAAAATCCTCAATTGCGAGGATTTTATTAAGTCGATGATCTTTTAGTTATCTTCTGTTATTCTTACGTCTTGTACTAATGATGTTGAAAAGTTTTGCAACGTCCTGAAGGTGGATTTCAAAGTCATCATAATATTCATTTAGAGAATGAAGGGTAATGATCCCTTTCTCAACATCGTGATTGATGATTCTTTTTATCAAAATCCCTTTCTCTTTGTGAACAATTACAAAATCCCATTTGTCATAATGCAGCTTACTCATCCAGTAATCCTGTCTTACATTGCGGCATAAGATAATATCACCTTCCAGGTAGCTTTCATAGGATCCGTCATCCATACTGTCACCTCTCACTTCAAAACACATGTATTCACCTCTGTGCTCTACATCGTCCGTAAAAGGAATGGTAGGTAAGGTTTCTATATATTCCTCATCTGCAAATCTGCTCAGATAGCCGGCTTGTGCATATTGGTTGGCAAGAGGAACGTACATTATTTTCATATCTGAAAAGACAACAGGCGAGGCACTGTCTTCATGTTGTTGCTTTTCCTGCTCCAGAAGCAAGTTGGTTACGAAATAAGCTGTTGTTTCAGGTATTTTACGTTCGCCTTTTTCCCAATACTGTACGGCTCTCGTGCCGACCCCAATGGATTTTGCGATGTCTGCCTGCTTCATGTTCAGCTTCTTTCTGATTTCTTTAAATTCTAAATAGTTCATTTTGATGTTTTTACGGTAATTGTGGAAAAAAATATGAAAAATATTCATAATTGTTTTCAAAAAAGCGAACAATGTTCGTATATTTGTTTCGCGGTTAAGATGAAACACTGCAAATATACAAAATTATATTAATGATTTAATTTTTTATTTATGTTTTAATATATAGTTAAAATTAAATATATGATTTATAATCAGTATGTTGGAGTGTATATTTCACACTCGGTAATCTTTATGGTTAGATTTTCTCTTTTTTTGTTCTGTTTGGCGCTGATAAGAACAAAGTAAATATTTTCTAATCTTAAAAATGTACAAAGTTCGCTTTTGTCTTTGTTTTTTGAATTGATATTGATCGGATGGCGAATAAAATGCGTTTTATTTTGTTCGTTTATGAAGATGAGATCGTGTATTTATTTCTGTTCAAAACAAAAGCAATACAAAATTCAGCAAACATTACTGTTCAACATAAAATATCGGTTAATTATAGGCATCAGTAATAATTGTTGACACATTAAAATGCCACACAGACATGATAGCGGATTACTTGTCTGTAAGATAGAATGTTGCGCTCTTTTTAAATACAAATTACTTCCCTTTAAATGATATTAATTGCTCATGAATTTAATTCTTCATAAGCATTAGTGGGCCAATTTGATAAATAAAATCTGTATGGTAAGGTTGGGATCTGTTTGTTGTAGAAATATTTGATGTCAACATCTAAAATCAAAAACTAAATAATGTAATTAAACATCTCTTCAGAGGCTTATGGTTAAGTCTTTCGGGTTTCTTGTGGACTTGATCAGCTGCGGAAAATTTTGAAGCACAAAGATCCGTTTAATTCAAAAATAAAACTTTAACATAAAAACTTTAACCAATGAAACGTAGCAAAGAATTAGTAGAAAAAAGAAAAGATTTTGTAATCGATTATGTAAAACGTAATCAGGATAAACAGATGAAAGTGATTGTAACCGAATTGACCGAAATGCTGTTTTTATCTGAAAGAACAATATACAACATTATTCTTCAGGCATAATGCATGATACGTGCATTATTAATTATCAAACCTGAATGATTCATTCCTGATCACTGATGAAAGGATGTCTGAATCATTTCCCAAACTTATTTTATAGGTAAAAATGCAAAGGTGAAAACGGTTTTGCTTTAGTTCATTTTTAAATGAAGCTTAAAAAAACCGTTGCTCCTTGGCTTAAACAACTTTAAGAGATTAAAAATAATTATTCACTAAAAAACTTTACAAACCATGAATAAAAAGAGAAGAAAAAAGATAAAGCAAAACAGACAAAAACTACAGAATCCCAGAAAAGACATCAATGATCTTATCGACGAACTGGCTTATGGAGATGAAAATGAAAACATCCAAAAAAGCAAAAGGTTTTTAGATAATTTATACATCCTGGATCTGGAATAACAACATCCGAAGGTTGTAAAAAAATCGATTTTAATACGTAATATATAATGAAAGAATGAATTTAGACAGTATAAAAGCTCTATTAATCGGAACTGCCATTGCATTTTCAGGAGGATTATTAAGAGTCTTAATCTCCATACAGAACAAAGAAAAAAAAAAGCCGTGGGAACACGTCATCACCTTGATGATCGTTGTGATAGTCGGCTTCACCATGAGCTATTTGATGAACAGGGCCGAGCTGCATGATAAGTGGTATTCAACGGGAATATTATTTGTGCTTGGCTACGGTTATGATAAATACTTAAAGATGATCACCACCAATCTGCCCAACTGGATCGATAAATCAGTAAATCTTTTTATTGAAACCCGATATGGTATCAGAACAGACAGACAGCCTGGTAACCAGGAAGAAAAAGTAATTGAACTTCCTGAAGATCAGGTTGAAAAGTAAAGTAAAGCAATTCTCAAAAAAATCATTACTGCAACTACAGAATCCATCGCTCAAAAAGCAAGGGATTCTCCATAAAAAATATGATTTTTGAATCAGATAACCTAAAAACTCAAAAAACATCAGAAAGCAAAAAAACCTGGAGTGGCTCACCATTACCTGTTTCTCATTACAAAGCTAAGTGCCACTTCTGATTACTTACATTTCTTTAAAAATCTCCCGTACCGGGACTGATTTTTCACATTCAACAGGTATATAAAACGCAATTCACACGATTGCGTTTTGTATGCCTTTTAAATCAATATGAATTAAAAAAACTAAGTCAATGAAAACAGCAAAACCTGTAGAAGTAGACCCTAAAGTCCACCAGAGGCAAAGTAATAAACAAAAGCCGAAAGACCCGGTAGTTATACCACTTTCCGGAACAGAAATAACCAACGCACAGACCCAAAAGTCAGGAGACTCAGGAGTAAATTCAGGATTTGAGAATCCCGGTAGTAGCAAGATTGGTCTCAATGGTACAATAGCAGCCGTTCATGGTTCGCAAACCATTTATGACCAGGGCTCGGAGGTCATGTACGGAAGATTTCAGGAAAGCCTGGAACAAACAGGTGATCTCAATCATCCTGATACCAAAGAGACGGAAAAGGGGTACATGACAACCTTGAATCCGGACCAGGTACAGGATTATCAAAATCTTAAATCCGGAAATGAGGTTCCTAAAACGGTGCAGGAGCAGGCTCAGGTACATCAGCAAAACAAAAAAGATCAAAAAGAAAAGATCAAATCAATTGATAAAGAAAACAATGATATTTCTTTAGCTGATTTATCGCATTCTTCAGCGACACAGTTAGCGGATAATTTTAATGCCGTTCAAAACAACAGTACAGGTCTTTTCAGCAGCAAAGCGGGTAAAGCGACTGCCGGACTGCCGAAGGTAAATGCAAAAACCGGGAGTGCTTTTTCCGGATCTAAGGCAAAAACTAAGACAAAAGCAGATAAAACGGCAGCAAAATCAAGCAAAAAGACGGTGAAATCTGTGAGTCAGAAACCTAAATCAAAGGAGATTTCTTTTCCACAAAATGAGCCTCTGAAAAAAGAAAGCTATTCTTTTAACACAGCGGCTAAAAACGGAGGTTTTGAAAAAAAAGCTCAAAATCAATTGGATGCTGTTCGTCTGAATACCTCAGCTATCCCTACGGTTATGCAGCAAAATACGCGCTTAGATCTTACAGGTGAAGCTGATACGGAGCATCTGGCAATCGAGCAACAGGATGTGGCTCAGGATATGAGTGTCAAAAAAAATCAGGCGGCAAAAGACATTCATAAAGATTATGGTGAAAATGACATCATTAAAAAACCACATGATGAAATGCTTAAGCCTTCACGTAAAGTAAGTTTCAAAGCAGTTAAAAAACAGCCTGTTGACAAGCTGAAACTTGAAGGTATTGATGAAGCACTGATTAATGCTCAGTTTGAACCTGTAATTCAGTCAAAAATAGGAGCTGAAAATGAAAAATACCAGTCAGCTGAACTGGAGCATAATCAAAAAATACTGGAGCATGAAAAAGCGGCAGATACCCAGATAAGTAATGAAAAAGATATATCGAAGGAAAAGCAGCTGAAATCGGTAAAAGAAGCCCATGCGGATGTGCACAGTTCAAGAACTGAATGGCAAAACGCACTGGATAAAACGGAATCTGATTTTGCGAAAAAATCCGGTGATCATGCCAAGACAACCTTGAGTTCAATAAATACGAAGAAAACAGAAGGTGAAACTAAAGCTCAGGGGCATGTTAATAAAGCCAATGAGGATGCACGCAAGAAAAAAGAAGCGGCTGACAAAGAAGCAAGAGATAAAACTGCAGAAAAGAAAAAAGAAAGTAAAGGTTTCTTTGGCTGGTTGGCTGATAAAGCTTCGGAATTTATCAATGCGCTCAAAGAGGCACTGAATTACATTTTCACTAAACTTCGCGAAGCGGTTAAAACTATTTTTGAGGCTGCCAAGAAATTAGTTTTGGAAGTCTTAGAACTGGCCAGAAAAGCAATTGTAAGTCTTATCAAGGGATTTGCTTCGTTATTAAAAGGCTTCCTGGATATTGCCCTGGCTGCATTCCCGGGTATCAGAGACCGGTTAAAAGCTAAAATTGACAAATATGTAGCAGTCGCCGAGAAATACGTAAACCAAACCTTTGAAGCCTTCAAAAAAGCGGTTATTGAGATTATTGACTTCCTGGCGGATGTAGTGGATAATTTATTGGGAGCACTACAGGCGGTGTATGATTTCATTCTTGATTCAATCAATTTTATTGTAGCCGGAATCATAAAGATAATGGAATTTTTATTTAATCTGAATATGGCTGCAGCAATGTCTGTTTTAGAATTCTTCGGAGCATTGGCGGAAGAAGCATTAGGAGGTAATCCGGCAAAACCACTTCAGGATGTAGAGGTACCTTTAGGTCAGGAAAAAGCATGGGCTTCTGCCATGGGAAGTGAAACGGAAAATAAAGTTGCTCAGGAAGGAAAAGCTTCTGTAAACGATGCGATTCCGGTTTTAACGAAATCTAAACTGGATGATGATGATGTAGTGTTAGAAACTTATCCTGCAGTTTCTGTGGATAAAGATTTTATGAAATCTTTACCGAGTCTGAAAGATGGAGAAAAATTAGAATTGGGAGGAGCGGGAGCAAACAGCGTGACCACAAAACAATTCCAGGAGTCGGCTGCTTTTGATGCAGGATATAGTATTCACGGAGAAGAACAAAGTACCGAGCAATCGGCTAATATGGCTGAAGCAACTGGTGAAGTTCAGAAAGATGCTAAACCGGACTGGAGGCATATGAGTGATGAAGAAAAATTGAAAGAATATAATGATCAGATGCTTGTGCAGTCTGCTAAGGAAGGTGATGCTGAACCGACCCCTCAAAAAGCAGCCCCTGAAGCAACCGAAGATAATTCTCCTGAAGCACTGATTACCAAAACCGGACGCTTAAATGCAGGGCGCAGATTACAGTTTATGGGTGAACAAATGTTAACAGGAATAAAAGTATTCTGGAATAAATATAAAGCATGGATCATTGCAGGATTTGTAGCTGCATTAGTTGCTATCGCAGCTATTCTGATCTTTAGTGGAGGAACTGCTTTGGGTGCTGTCGTTTCTGCTTTAGGTGAGGCCTTAACGCTTATTTTCGGGGCTTTTGCTGTATACCGGGCAATGGGAATGCTTTGGGAATATGTGAAAAAAGCATGGGCAGGAGATAAACAAGGAGCCGCAAAAGCATTGGCTACTGCATTTGCCATCATTGTTGTAGAATTCTTCATCGATAAGATTATGGCAGGAATGGGTAATGTATATAAACGTATGTTGAAAGTCTTTAAATCTACCAAATTTGGAAGAGCAATTAGAACAGGTCTTGCTTTTCTTAAAAGGACACAAAGAAGAACAAGAGATCTTCTTAAGAAAGGAGTTGCTACATTACGAGGTACAAGGGTTGTCATCTATCTGGAAAAAATTGCAGTAAAAGGAGCCGGCAAATTAGATGATCTTCGTAACAAAATTTTAACTAAATTCGGGTTCAAGAAAATTTGGCTTGAAAAGCATGGCAAATTTATAGAGCTTTGGGGAGAATTTAACTCTAAAGTGCTGTTGATGAGAGAAGATGCAGATGGGAATAAATCACCTCAACTCGATGCGGATGGAAACCCGATGTATAGAGAGCTCGATAGTGCTGATTATGAAATTTTAGGAAGAGATAAGCAGGTAGGCGCTGAAATGCGTGATGGTGTTGTAGTTTCAAATTCTTTCAATGATAGATTCATGGGGATGAGCCCGGAAAAACAACAGGAGACATTAGGAAAATTAGTAGATGATGATTTCCATGTCCGCCGAGCAGAAGGGATGAAAGGCTCCAGACCAGAAGTTACTATTCCTGCAACATTTAAAACTCAGGATTTGGATGGAGTCACTGAAATTAGACCTCGTAGTCAGCCGGATATTGATCATTTAGACGATTTAGCGACAAGAAGAAAAGCAGAAATAGGTAACCCTAGTGAACTCAGAGGATATTCAGAACAGATTGGTGAAGCAGCAGCTGATGCACATGCAAATGCACACGGCTTAACACCAATATATACAGGTAGTGGAGCTTATACCTTAGATAAAGTCTATCAAAAAGGAGATACATTCTATGTATTTGAAGCGAAAGGAGGAGGAAGCACATTGGGAGGTAAAAAGGTTGATATAATTAATGAAGCTACTGGAGATTTTCATATTGCGGAGCAAGGCTCTCGAGAATATCTAGAAAAAACTATCCAGGATATGATTAAATCTGGAGACGCAGAAAAAATTGCAACAGCATCAAAACTAAATAGAGCTTTAAGAAATGGTAATGTAAAATACATGGTAGTCCAGCAGAAGTTAAATAAAGCTGGAGATATAGGAGAATTTACAATTAAAGAATTTGATATAACAAAATAAATATGGAAAAAATTGATTTGCATAAAATTGACAAACCTGAAGCTGTAAATATGTTTTACAATTCAATAAAAGATTATTTTGAGGATAATATTTCAGAATGTAGAAGAAAATTTAGTTATTTATATTACACTTTCAAAGATTTTTCAGAATTACTTGAATTATCTGTTGTGGAAAAACCAGAAGTATCTCAGCAAAAGTATTGGTTTATTTATGGACTTAACTGTATTAGCGAGTTTTGTCGTTTGGCCCATTTCTCAGGCGAAGTAAAAGAAGCGCAAATAGATGAAAGTGGTGTTTTCTCTATTAAAGTAGAAGAAACCAACCAACACATTAATATTTTGAAAGCGCTTTCTATGGCAACCATTGCGAGAGACGAAGTAAAGCAAAAGGTTATTGCCGATAGCCCACTTTATTTATGGGAAATAAAAGAGGAAAATCATAATAATGGTAATTTTGTAACTTGTTTCTTATTATTAATGAAAGAATATTACTCAAATAAAACCTTTAATGAAGAGCTTTTTGAAAAATCACAACAATATGTAATATTAAATAAATCTGAAATAGGACCAGATATTAAACAAAAGTTTTGGATCTATTACATGAATGAATTTTTAATAGCTTTTAAATCTTTAATTGATAATAATGAAGCAGAGTTCAATCAGAATTTGATTAAAGCCATTAAAGCACACAAAGAAGTCTGGAGCCAAAAGAAGGCTTTAAATAAAGGAGGCACTCCTTTGTGTAGAGAAAATGAAGGATTTTTATCGTGGGGCTGTACGGCTTTGGCAGCAATGGCTCATGATAAAGGCTGGAAGCTTGAAGTTGAATCAGATTATATACCAAGTTTTATGGTTGATGGTAGTATAAATAAGTAATATTTTTTATTGACTAGTGACTAGGCCTAAAAATAAGCATCCCAATAACGGGATGCTTTTATTGCTAAAAAATATATCATTTAAAATTTTAACTAAATGGAGAAACTATATCAAATGCGGAACTATTCAATATAAAAAACATGCTCTGTAGTCAACACCTTCTTGACCGCACTGTCAATGGTATGTTGACCGTACCGTCAAGAAGGTGTTGACCGCCCGAGTGTGATGCCCTTGACCGTACGATACAAAAGACATTGAATATGAAGTCGTGAAGTGCAATCAAATTTTTAAAATTTCGATTCGGAAAGAATTGTGATCGTGTCTTAAGATTTGTGTTTCTGCTTAAAAAATTCGTCTTTTTATTTTAAAAAAAATCGTTATATATTGTATTGACAAAAAATGAAACGAAAATAATCACCAAATACCATTTAACCCCATGAAAAAAGCGCTATTCATTTGTTTCCTGCTATTTAATCTTTCCATTGTAAGTGCACAAACTATAGAATCCGGAAGTCACAATACGGCGGCCTATATCAAAAATGACGGAACTATCGAAGACAGAAGTCATGCAACGGTAGGGTATATTAAGAGCGATGGAACTATTGAAAACAAGAGCCACGGAACCATTGGCTACATCAAAAGTGATGGCACTATCGAGAACAAAAGCCATTCTACAGTTGGTTACCTTAAAAAAGACGGAACGGTAGAAAACAGCAGCCATTCAACGATTGGATATATCAAGGATGATGGAACGGTGGAAAATAGCAGCCACAGTACGATCGGCTATGCCAAAGGAGTGAAGAAAGAGTGGGCGGCATTAGTGTTTTTCTTCTTTAAGGTGGATTAGTAGAAAATAAGAATAAGTTAAAAATATTAGGCTTGGATTTTTATAATCTGAGCCTTTGTTTTTATGTAGATTGAGGGCTTTTGATAAGTGGTCCTGATATAAAATGTTTCTTTAACAATAATGCACTTGAAACAATAATTCATTGTATGGGTTTATTAACCTCCGGCTTCCATCATTTGTCTTCCTACATAAAATCCACTGCAACTACAGAATGGACAGGGCAAAAAACTTTAGTAAGAGTGAAAAAATCATGACTTTTGAACTGTGAAATATGTAGAGTAATTAACTGGAAATATATCGTCAGATCTATTCATGAGAGCGGTTCTTATTCATAGAAATATCTTTTATAAAATCTAAAAATATTCCGGAATAAGATTTAAGTTTTTGATAAAAAATGGCAATACCATTAAAAGACAATCTTAAGATGGTTCCAGGCAGGCGATTCCAGCCGAACACCAATACTGAATCATAGAATTCCTTTCAGAAGAAGAAATATCCATTGATAAAGTTGAAAATTTAAATATCACATTACACATAAACAAATAAATATTTTAGATCATGAATATAAAAAAAGCGGGAACAATTTCAGAGCTGAAACTAACAGATGCAGATTATGATGGAGAAGAGATTCTTCTTTTAGGCTATTACGAATCAGGCGACAAAGATCCGTTGCTATATAAATATACGACTCAGAATTTTTCTACATTGGTAGATGATGGTGGGGCTGTAATTAAGACAACACTAGGTTCCTGGATTGCACAATTTAATAGAGTTGTCACATTAAGAGACTTTGGAGGTAAATCTAATACAGATTTTGACAATGGACCAATTATAACAAAAGTAAACACCTATTTAGCTAATAATGCTCCTGCGACAGATGCTACAAGATTTACTTTCATTATTCCTGCATCAGAAAATTATTACAAAACTACATTGGGACTCGTTGTCCCTGCGATGGTCAATTGTATAATGGACGGTACACTTTTATTTACGGGAACAAAAAACAACGTCACTGTTGTAACTGTTGGTTCAGCAGGAATTATTAATGAAAAAACAAAAATTAAAATAAATATCAGATCAGAAGGACCGGCTGACTGGACGAATTCGACATATGTAGGGTTTAAAATTATTAACGCACAGGTATGTACTGACTTTGAAATAGCTCAAGTAATTGGTTTTACTGAAGGTGGATGGTTTGCAGGAGCAGGAGTAAGTACATTAGCAAAAGGTTTTGTTCACAATATTGTTAAGTTAGGTCAACTAGCCAACAATAAAATCGATTTAGTCATAACTAGGATTGATGATGGATGGTGCAATGAGAATATATTTTTAAAAGGCAAGTTTCAAAGAGTATCAACAACTAACTCAGGACTTGATAAGTATGGCATAGTTATAAGATCTGAAAGTACTCCTTATTCGCACAACAATAATAATTTTATAGGACCTTCGTTTGAATATGGTTATAATCCTAACCCCGAAGTAGGTGGTGGAGATACGGTTCCTGTGGTGATTTACGAAGGTAACACAAATAGTTTCACAAATGTAAGGCTTGAGACCGGTCCTGTTCCTTGTGTTATAAGAACATTAGGGAACTCAACTGATAATGTTTTTGAAACTGGCTATTCGAGCGAATTCTCATATTCATCACCTAAAGCAGTACAAGATTTAGGTACTTACCCCACTACAATATTTACTACTCGCAAAAATTCTGTTCGACAAAAGTCAAACAAATATCAAGTTTATAATTCAGGGTATCTACCGAAAAAAATATTTACAAAAGACGGTACGCATGTTTACGCGCCTGATGAAATGTTTATCGCGGTTTCAGGAAGTGCGGCAAATAGTAAGAATTCATCAACAGGGATAACAGTAACCAATACCAATGTGAATATAAGCACTTCCAGAGCATTGGGAGTTAGAGTAGATACTTCAAAAAATAAACGTTTTATAATCAATAAATACGTTGTAAAAGACGGACTACCTGGTCGTATAATGGTCAGATGTTACGATGATAGTGGTACGGTGCTAACAAATGATAAAATATATGTAAAAGGTGAAGCAACTACTCCCCCGGTTTACAATTCAGCTTTTGGTGGCGTTTATCGAATGGGTTCAGATGTAGATACATATATGTATGTTAAATTCGACGATGATGTAAAATATGCTGATATATTGATAGGTGGCGGTTCGGCGGCATGTGAATTAAAATCATTTAGTATCGAAGCTTTAGACTTTCCTTCATCTATTATTGATCCCTATAATAAAAAAGGTTGGTATGCCTCTGAAACACCCACCACCACAATATATGAAACAGGAACAATTGTATATTCAACGGCCGTCGCTAATAAATTGTCAGGCTGGGTATATAACGGAAGTGTATGGATAGATTTTATACCTAGCGCTAGCCTATCTACACCAGGTCTGGTTAAACAATCCGCGGCGGTTTCTAACATTACCCTTGACGATGCAATAGATCTTCCGACAGCTTTAACCTTAGTCAACGAACTTAAAAAGCAATTTAATGCAAAATTAACCGCAGACCGAAATAGTGGAATTCAATCAACATAAATAAAGACTCACTGCAACTACAGAATCCGCAAGGCAAAAAACTTTTAGGAGAACAAAAAAAGAATGAATTTTGAACTTTAAATCATAAGCTGAATAGAATAGTAAATACATGGAAAAAACTGAAATAACCACGAGAGAAAAATTAAAAACCTATTTTGAAACAGGCAAATATCCAACAGAAGGGCAATTTGCAGAATTGATCGATTTTTTGAGACTTAAAGAAGATATATTGACAAATAAAGAATTGGTAGATCTTTCCAATCACCTTGCTGCCCTTGATAATGGATATATTCTTTACAGTACCAGCAATATTGAGAATGAGAAATTCTCAATCGTTGTAAGCTCAAAAGAAGGAGAAAGTCAAACTTTTACGATCGGCAAAACCGAAAACAAAGAACAGAAACGCTATTTTCAGGGCAGCGCGCCTTACACGGTCAGTACAAAAGAGTTTATGGTAGACCAATTAGAAGGAAACAAATATTACTATCTGAACACTCAGATCGACGACGGCCATACAACGAGCAGGCTGTTCGGAAATAATCTGCCTCCCATTCCGGAGAATTTTGGACTGGGAACAGTGGAAAATGAAAAAATTTCTGTAAGGATAAGTAACGAAGATTTTGATCGTAAAATAAATAATTTACATACACGTCTTACTTTTGTTAATAAAACTGAAATATTTATTGAATACGCATTATACGGGAATTATTGGTCTAATAAGTATATTTCTGAAGATATGGTAACGGATCATTATGATCTGGGGGATTTTTTAGTCTGTTTTTACAGAGCCGACCTCTCCGGAATCAGTAAATCCATAGGATGCAGAATTTATGACGCCGATAATGATACTCTTCTGATGACAGCCTCCTTGATACCTGGTCAGAAAAATATCAATGTCTCTGCAGGAGGTGTCCTTTCAGGAGTAAGAAATGCCAGAATCGAATGTGATTATGAAAGCTAAATGATCTGATCATTAAATAGAATCACTGCAACTACAGAATAGACAGAGCGAAAAACTTTTACAAAAAGAAAAAAAATCTGAACTTTGGACTATTAAAATAAAGGTTAAACACTCAGTCAAAAAGCTACTGCAACTACAGAACAGAGAATGCAAAAAGTTTTTATAACAATAAAAAAAGTCTGAACTTTGGACTATCAAAATAAAGGTTAAACATTCAGTCAAAAAGCCACTGCAACTACAGAACAGAGAATGCAAAAAGCTTTTATAAGAACAAAAAAAGACTGAACTTTGAACTTTAATTCATAAAAAGGCAGATACAGGCCAAAGTCAATTAATACTAAATTAATTGGATATCGCGAAAGCGAAATGTAATCAATTACATGATTAATTCATAAAAATAAATCCTCAGTCGGGTAATATCCTCAATAACAGGATCCCTTTTACTCTTGAAATACTGGAATTTTCTGATCCATAAACATCAGAATCTTATCCAGGATGTGGAATGACAGAGAATCTTATCAGAAAAATCTGTTGTTTTCTTTCAAAAGCAGATTGACTTCTTTCAAAAGTAGGAAATCCGGTAATGGGAAGGCTTTCAAAAGCAACTGTTACGGCAGTTGGGTAAGACTCTCAAAGGTGAGCTGCTTTCCGGCTGAGGTTTATTTTTAATAAAAAATATATTTTCAAAAATGTCAGACAAAATAAATATCAATACTAAACCATGATCATCATGATAATGGGTGACAGGAAAGGACATAAGCATAAAACATTAAAATATTATGGAAGAAAGAAATAAATTAACCCAAAGAGAAGAGCTGAAAACCTATTTTGAAACGGGTAAATATCCTACACAAAGTCAATTTGGTCAATTCATAGATAATTATGTCCATCTGAATGAGTTAAATTTTGGACTGGAAATAAAACCAACAGGAGATTATAAAACAAAACATTATCATTTTTACAAAGCTGATAAGCTCGGAGAAGCGAACAGAGGCCATATCAATATAGAAAGTGTAAAAGACAGTAAGCCGGAGGAAATAGCCCGTTACACACATGTTCTGTCTCGCGATATCAGCTACAGATCTCTAAACGTAAAGTTATCAGGCGAATTGGATATTGATAAGCATCAGCCGAAGATCATCATCAAGCGTTACAAGCAAAAGAAAATAATGAAAAGTGGTTACAGAAAACCATCCGGTTTTTACCAGGAACTTCCCGAAGATGCAAAATCATGGGACAGACAGTCGGAATATCCTGTGAAATCTAATGAAATGGTTCTTGATATTAATCCGATCAGCTATTTCAGACCGGGTAAGGACTACAGGGATTTCTATCCCGCCGGTACGATCAACAGACCCGGATCATTCAGATATTCTGTTCATCACAGAAAACCATTTTCTCTTATTCAGATGCTTTTGGAAATTGATGTTAACGGAACAAAATTCAGATCGAACCCTGTTAATATAAAGATTATTCTTGGAAGGGACGAAAACGATCTGATCAATTATATCATCAATTAAAACTAAACCTCAACCGGGTAATATACTCCATCACAGGACCCCTTTTATTCTTGAAATACTGGAATTTTCTGAGGCTTACTTGTCAGAATCTTATCCAGGATGTGAAATGACAGAAAATCTATAATGGAAATCTGTTGTTTTCTTTCAAAAGTAAGATTGATTCTTTTAAAAAGTAGGAATTCCGGTAATAGGGAGACTTTCAAAGACAATTGTCACGGCAGTTGGGTAAGACTCTCAAAAGTGAGCTGCTTTCCGGTTGGGGTTATTTTTAATAATGCGTTACTATTCAAATTAAATATTAATTCTTAAATAGTTTAAAGCATAAACAACATTCATCAGAAAAAAAACTATAAAAACGATAACCATGAAAATAACATATTTTATAACCTGTAGTGTATTTTGATTTGTTGCCGTCAATTCGAGTAGATTTTTGAAAAAAATCGTATCGAGAAATTTGTTGATTTTGAAGATAAATTTATTCTTGATACATCTTTCAAAAAACGCGCGAACTGAGAAATCCAATACCCAAACTTTGCAAAATGCACAATAGGTTTTACTTACATTGCTCATATTCATTTGTGCGCTACTTTCCGGTTGAGGTTTAGTAAAATAAACCAGAAAACAGGTGGAAACATCTTAAGATGTAAACAGTATGTTTTAAAAACTCGGGTAAGATACTCCGAAGCAGGATCCCTTTTACTTTTGAAATATCGGAATTTTTTGATGTCAGACATCAGAATCTCATCCAGCATGCAGAATGACAGATCAGCTGATCTTTTATTTTCTTTCAAGAGTCAGATCACTTCTTTAAAAAGTAGGAATTCCGGTGAGAGAAAGACTTTCAAAATAACTGCTGTGGCAGTTTTGGTAAGACTTTTCCAGATGAGTGATGTGTGTTATATCAATGCATATTTTCAAAAAAATAAAATCAAAAAGCTTTAACCGCTGAACTAAAACACAATTTGTCGAGAACTCAGTAAGAATCAATTCTGAATCTAAAAAATAAAAACGAATAACCAATGCAGACAGAAAAAATACAGAAATTATTTACTCATTTAGAAGACGTTATTATCTGGCGTATAAACAATTCTGCAGAAGACTTTACTATAGGGGCACCTGAATTTAGAACCAATGACCATGAAAACTTTCAATTAGGAGACTATATTTCAGGGAAAGAGCTTGCCCATCAGGAAGTCATTGTTCTTTTAATGGCTTTGCTGCCAAGACTGGATCCTGCATTGCTGAAGCGCATCTACCTGGAGTTCCCCACCAGTGTGCTGTTTGATTTCTGTTCAGTTAATGAAAACGGCAGGCTCTTTTATCCCACGATTCAGACTGTTCAGTATATTTTGGGTGGCGAAAGCATTTCAGGACGATTAAAAGCGCTCGACTATTTCAGTTCAGATTCCGTATTGGTTAAAGATGAAATTATTATTTTTTCTGGTTCAGCACAGGACCATATAGCGGTAAATAGCCAGATCAATGTTTATCACGAAGCTTTTAACACGATTGTTTTAGGATCAGAATTATTGCCGAAGATGAGTAATGATTTTCCGGCAGAACAATTACATACCAGCCGCTCGTGGAACGATTTGATACTTCCTGAGAATACACTGCACGAACTTAAAAGTATTGAAGACTGGTACAGCAGCAGTCATATTTTAATGGAAGAATGGGACATGCAGAAAAAACTTAAGCCCGGTTTCAGAGTTCTTTTTTACGGAGATCCGGGAACAGGAAAAACACTGGCGGCCAGCCTTCTGGGCAAATACACAAAACGCCCTGTTTTCAGGGTTGATGTTTCTATGCTGGTTTCAAAATACATCGGCGAAACTGAAAAGCAGCTGTCGAAATTATTTGACAAAGCAGAAAATAAAAACTGGATCTTATTTTTCGACGAAGCAGATGCCATTTTCGGAAAACGAACCAATGTGAGAGATGCTCATGATAAATATGCCAATCAGGAAGTTTCTTATTTGTTACAACGTATAGAAACATTTTCCGGGCTTATTATTCTGGCCTCCAATTTCAAAAATAATATGGATAAAGCCTTTACGCGACGCTTTCACAGCTGCATACAATTTAATAATCCCAAGCAAGAGGAGCGTCTGCGTATCTGGCAACACAATTTACCCGAACAATTACAGCTTGAGGGTATTGATTTAGAACAGATTGCCCGACGTTACGAGCTTACCGGATCTAATATCATGAACGTCATACAGGATGTAAGCTTAAAAGCGATCGCATTAAAAGATCCCGATTACAAAGTAAGTCTGGAGATGCTTTTAGAGAGCATCAGAAAAGAATATATAAAAGAAGACAAAATTTTCTCATAAAAAATTACATGATAAAAAGAATGGATTCCATTGTTTTTAAAAGTGCTGTAAGTTGTTGAAATGTAATAAATTGTACTTGATCGCCTCTTCTGACTGGTTGATCGGCTCTTCTAAACGGTTGATCGGCTCTTCTAAACGGTTGATTGGCTATTCGGAACACTTGATTGCTTTATCGAAATGCTTGATCCCCTGTTCTAAGTACTTGAAGGCTTCAACAAAAGGGTTGATCGTCTCAACTGAAGGCCTGAATGCTGTTTCCAACAAACTGATGTCAGTAAAGAAAAAATAAATCAGGTTTTTAAACCGAAACAATATTTCAAAGAAACTCTTTAAAAGATTAAAAAAGTTAAGACTAAAGATTTTCATCCATTTAATCATTAAAACTAAAGCTCATGAAAGCAAAAATTCTGCTACTGATCATATTCAGTGGTCTTATATTAGGCTGCTGCCGAAGCAAACAGAAAATTACCACCGTTTCCAAAGAACATCAACAGGAAACTGAAAAAGTGAAAGCCGATTCCTTGAGCTTAAACAGCATAGAATCTGTTCAAAATGTATCTGCCGATATTTCATCTGCAGAAAAGAAAAATGAAATATCCGGAGATCTGTTGATTACAGGAAAAGCTGATATTTCCAATCCCTTTGTTTTTCACAATATAGTTGGAAAAGATACGGTTCAAAGTATTTCTATTATGGGAGCTGCGGATTATTCAATCAGTAATCATTATGTAAAATCATCAAACCATAAAACCGAAAACAGAAAAGAAGAATTTAAAGATCATTTTCAGGATGTCACTCAAAATGCGGTTTCAAAAGAAATTAAGAAAGAAAAGACTTCGGTAGTTTCAGAAGAAACGGAAAAAATAAAAGTGACCGGCTTTCAAATCGCAACCTGGATTTTCATGACCATTTTGGGAATTACTGTAATACTCATGTTTTTCGCCTATAAATATTTTAAGAAATGAAAACGTCACAAAAAGGGATACAGTTTATCTTATTATTTGAAGGTTTCAACTCCAAACCTTATTTGGATTCCGCAGGCATTCCGACCATTGGCTATGGAAATACCTATTATCCCGGTGGAAAGAAAGTAACAATGAACGATTCTGCCATCAGCAGAGAAAGAGGAGTTGAATTATTTTCATCCGTTTTGCCAACTTACGAGAAGATCGTTAACAATAAAATCAAAGTTGCCCTTACACAGAATCAGTTTGATGCGCTGGTGTCGCATACTTACAATACGGGAGGCTCTGATACTTTATTTTCTTTGATTAACAAGAAAGCAGATTCAGGTGCTATCAGAAAATGGTTCACAGAAAAATATATTACTGCCGGCGGTAAAGTTCTGAACGGATTAATAAGACGCCGAAAAGCAGAAGCCGATTTGTTTTTCTCGAAATAAGATTTTTCAATCTATATCCCGAACATTAATAAACGGAATTTAAATCAATATTAACTTAAAAAAATAGCTTGACAATGAGAGAAAATTAAACAGATGAAAAAAATAGACAATTAATTAATCAAAAAATAAAATTGATAAAATGAAGAACTCAAACCTAATTTCCAATCATCATGGCAGTACCATTAACAACAATATTTAGCTGGTTTGAAAAGGGTGATACTCCTACACAAGATCAGTTTCAGCAAACCTTTTCTTCATTCCGTCATTTAGAAGAAAAAATTAAAATAGATGAGGTGGCGGGCTTACCTGAAGCTTTTCAAAAAACGCTGTCCACCGAAACTTTTACAAATCATTTAAATGATGAAAATGCACATAATTCGGTGCTTGCAAAACTCAATGCATCCAATCTTACACCTGCCAATATCGATCAGTGGAAAGAAAAATTAAAAATCAATCTGGCGGCTACTATAGACGGGGGTGAGGAACCCGGAAATGTCTATACAAAACAACAGATCGGAGAAATTGTGAGTGTGTTCCAGGCAAAGGATGATGAAATGCTTGAACAGATTGAAATTATCAATCAAATGCTGGCCTCTGATGATGTAAATCTGGATAAAATTCAGGAAATCGTTGATTATATCAAAGAAAACAGGCAGCAGATAGAACTCATTAAAGATGCTCTTGTCAACGGTAGCTCAGATGATGAAATCAGACTTATCGGAAGTTATGCAAACTGGAGTGCAGTCACGCATCAAAATCAGTTTAATGACTTGGTATATGGTAAAATACAACATGTTGAAGAGGAAGTCGCATCTGAAAAAATCACCTACGAGCAGAGGGTCAGGGGCGACTCTGTCATAAAACACGACCTTAATACATTAAGCTTTGTAATTGATGCCTATGACATCATTACCATGTTTACAGTGCCCCTTAAGGTGAGAAGAATTGATACAAATAGCATTGAAGTGCTGTTTGATTCAATACCACCAAATATAATTCAGTTAACCATTAAAAAAATATAATTATGGATATTAAATATGCTTATTACAGAAGTTCTGTTGGATACAAAATCGAAGGAAAAACAGACAATGAAATTTTAACAGCCGGCGGTGGCACAAGATCAATCAGTTCTTTCTGGCATGACGGGAACTTTAATCCTTTGGATTATGTGCCAAAAACACGAACGTTAACCATCAACGGTACAGCTTATGATTTGTCGGCAAACAGATCATTTACAACGCCTGACACCATTACCCGTTTAAAAGGTGGGGCATCCGGTTCTTTAGTTTCCGGAGATGTTACTCTTGCAGCAGGTGCTAATATGGCGATCAGCCAATCTGGAAATACGATTACTTTAGCCTCTACAGATACAACATACAGCGCGGGTAACGGTCTTACATTATCTGGAACTACCTTTTCCTTACCGGTTACGACTTCAGGAAGCGGGAATGTAGTGACAGGGATCGTTCAGAACGCCAACGGAATCACTGTGAATCTGGGTTCTATGCCCACTTCGTCGGATTTGGCAAATTATGTCCCATTGTCACAAAAAGGTGCTGCAAATGGAGTTGCCGTGCTGGATGCATCCGGACTGGTACCTGCATCTCAGTTACCTTCGTATGTAGATGATGTTTTGGAAGGATATTACAAATCTGCTGACGGAAAGTTTTACAAAGAGGCATCATATACTAACCTCATCAATGGAGAAACAGGTAAAATTTATGTATCGCTTGATACCAACAAAACCTACCGATGGACGGGAACAACATTCGTTTATATCACTTCAGGGGCGGTGGATTCCGTTAACGGTCAGACCGGCGTGGTGGTTCTCAATAAATCTCATGTTGGCTTAGCTAACGTTGACAACACTGCCGATTCAGCGAAAAGTGTTCTTTCTGCTACAAAATGGACTGCATCAAGAACCATTACCCTTTCCGGAGTTACCGCAACGGCACAAACTATTGACGGTTCCGGGAATGTCGCAATTCCTGTTACTGCTGTTCCTGCGACTTTATTAACAGGTACCGCAGCAATCAATACAACCGGATCAGCCGCAAAACTGACAACAGCAAGAACAATTTCCGCTACAGGTGATGGAACATGGACGGTTAGCTTTGACGGTTCAACAAACGTTGCCTCATCATTGACATTGGCTGCAACAGGAGTAGCAGCAGGAACTTACGACCAGGTGACCGTTGATGCCAAAGGTAGAGTAGTCGCCGGAAATAATCTTGTAAGATCATACACGACTTCAATTTCCGGAACTGCAACAATAGGGCACAATTTAGGTACCAGAAATGTTGAAGTTGCGATGTATGATACCGTAACTTTTTACAAAATCGATGGTAGAATAAAATTAACCGATCCGAACAAATTAGATATTGAATTTGATTCTAATTTACCAAATCCGGTATCAGTCACAGTAACCAGCAAAGATTTGTAATATGAGCGATATCAAATATGCACTTTATACCTCTTCAAAGGGCTTTAAAGTCGTAGGAGGTATAGCTGCACAATTCCTGAAGGCGGATGGTTCGGTAGATGCCAATTCTTATATCCCGGCAGGTACGGATATTAATATGGCAGATAAGAGTATTAATTTCACAACGGGAAGTCTTTCGCGTTATGAAAATAACAGCAAGGTCATTCATAAAGTTTTTCAGAAGTTTACAGATGTCGCGCAGACTGGAATTTTGAGTATAAAATTTCCACAAGCATCAATATCCGCTACGATGTTTGACGTTACTATAAAAATTTATGGCTATCAGGCAAGATATTTAGGGAACCTGAGAATCTCATTTTACAAACAAACCGCAATTCTTATTCATCCGTCTGGCCATAAAGCGGTTCTGGAATGTTCCGAAACATTTCCCACAACTGTAATTAATGCCGGTCTTGATGCTGCTGGAAACGTATGTATCAATATAGGTGAAGCAACAACATTTTGGAATACCAATTTTGCTGTGGAGGTTGAAAGGGTTGGTGTTATATACACCGGAAGAACGGCGGACTGGTCGAAAGGATGGTCAATGACTACTGAAACAGATACATCGACCTATCAGTCAATTTTGAATATAGTCCCTGACATAGTTGCATCCAGAACGTGGGTAGATCAAAACAATATAGGGTCGATCCCTAAATCCGCTACGGTATTGGGATCTACTGACCTTAATACGGTTTTAACGCCTGGATTTTATAATCAGCTTACCAATTCAGGATCAATTTTAGCCAATAATTACCCATTAGAGGGGTTATTTGCCGGAAGTTTACGAGTATATAGAACAATTTCTACAGGCATTGTGCAAGAGTACCAGACCAGAAGTTCCGGGGGGACTGTAACATTTATAAGAAGCACTGAAAATAGTGGTGCAAGCTGGACTGCATGGAAGAAGGTTTTAACGAGTGCAGATTTTAATCCTTCCAACTACTATACGCAGAACGAAACTTCAAACTTGTTCGTCAAGAAGAGTGGGGCTGAAACGATCAGCGATACAAAAACCTTTACCCACAGCCCTGTTATTCCAAACGGAACAATTGGAACCCATGCGGTAAACAAAAATCAGATTGAATTAAGTGCTACTCAGGAAGGAGAAGGTGGGCAACAATTGAGTATAAGTGGAAATAACGCTGTCAGCCTTACAAATTTTTTTGTAACATCGAGAGACGGAACAAGAAACCCTAACGATATTGCTCCTAATTCCACACCCAAACGAGTGCGATTTGATTTTGCACAATCGAACACTGCAGGATTAAAAGCATCAGGAAATTATGCTGGAATAATGACTTATTCTCCTTGGGACGGCACTAAGGCATCTACGGGCGACTCATCTTACCAGTTGGCATTTGCTAATCAGACCGGTGTAGACGGCGCAGGTATTCCAATGCTCAAAATAAGAAAAGGGATTGATGGAAGCTGGTCATCATTATGGTATAAATTGTGGTCAGAAGGAGATTTCACTTCGTCAAACATCCAACAGTGGAATTATGCTTATCAGTATGGGTTAAAGCTAAATCAACAATTTACTACCAACTCAAATTCAGGCTTAATGATTGCTGATAATTATTTCGGAGGTGAATCGGGAATGATAGATGAATCCCAGAAAAAATTTGTAGCAGCGAGAAGAGGTGAATATTATTTTTATGGTTCCGAACTTGATTTATTTGATGGCCTGAATTATCATATCGATATGAGAACCTTCGGAATGGGAAGGGAAGCTAATGGTACTGATAAACTAACGGTAGAGGGATCTGTAAAAGCCAGTAATAATTTTAAATCGGAAGATGAAAGCCCTGATACATTGTTTATACCTGATGGTCGTACGTCTTTGTTAAGAGATGAAATTATTAACGATCAACCTGAATATGCCATCAGATTAGATCCGCATGAGTATGTACTGGATTCATTTAGCTCTCTTGGTATAGATGATAGAAACAGGCTCATCCATATCATCGGGGAATATGTTAAGATGGTTGTTGATTTTAAACAAGTTTATCCTAAACAGCAGATCGTCATTTATAATTTTGATCAAAATGATGGCCCGATGGAGGTAAAGATACATGGCAAAACAATATATTATATTGAACCACGGTCTTTTTTAAGATTGTACGTAACCAAATCTTTACGAGTAATTGCTGAAAGATTACAGTCTTGTGATTTTGTTTGGTAAATATGAGAAAATAATCATATTGATTGATAAAAAATGGCGCTACTTTACAATAGGTGGCGCCATTTATCTTTTTTGCTCCCAAAACGGACAAATCTTCAAATCTTTTAATAGTCCGCTTATACTGTACAAATATAAACTACACAGACTGCTTTTTTATAATTGTCAATAGTTTCATTGCAGCCGTTTTACCCATTTCAAAACCATCATTAATGATACATTCGTAGGAGTCGTCCAGATACTTGGGGAGAATTCCTTCTGTGATAGCAACAACTTTTGCCTTCGAGGAATTTATTCTTTTGTTTACAAGTGAACTATGCAGTCCGGCAAGAGTTTCGTCGCTCATCGCAAAATAACCGTCGAAATCTTCATAATCAAAGATAATATTCAGTTTTTCCTTTACCATATCAGCAGAATCACAATAAATGATCTTACATTTTACATCCTTATATTTATCAATAATCTCTAAAAAATGATTTTTCCGGGTTTGAGATATTTCAAGATTTTCATCACCAAAAATAGCAATGATGTTTTTGCAGTTAGCATCTATGAGCTTTTTAGCGGCAGCTTGTGCATAAAGTCTGTTGTCAAATATCACCTCTTCAAATGAATGCTGTGGCATTGTCTTGTCGAAAATAACCAAAGGAATTTCTAGCTGAAGGATTCTGCTGAGATGATTCAGATCCTTCGTATGTTTGGTAAGTGAGATCAGTATACCATCTACTCTGGAATTGATACAAGTAAGCAGGTTTTCTTCTTCAATGCCGACAGATTCTTCCGAAGAAAGTACAAAAAAATTATAGCCTTCCGAATGCAGCACGGAAGAAATTCCTTTAATAATAGATGGTATAAAGAACATAGACATTTCGGGAATAATGAGTCCTATCACTTTAGAGGACTTTTTCCGAAAATTAATGGCAAAATCATTGGGAATGTAACTAAAAGTTTCTGCCGCCTCCTTTACCCGAGCCTTTACGGCATGGCTGATGTCGGGATGATCCTTTAAAGCTCTGGATACCGTAGAAACGTTGATATTAAGCATTTCTGCGAGATCTTTTATAGTGATTCTTTTCATTTTATGTTAATGAAGGCAATTTTTGGGTTAATTTAGTGATAATATGGTGCTAAATTTAAGTTAAAAAATGTTAATATTTTTAAATTAAAAAGTTAACCAAAAGTTAAAATAAAAATAAGTTTTCCACCGCAAACGTTTGCGCAAACGTTTGAAATTAAAGCTAATTTAACACAGCTGATAAATGGTATTTTGGATAAGGTAAAAAAAAATACTTTTAAGCCATAATTAAAAACTCCTAAAAAATATGGAATCAAAAATTTTTACCAAATTACTCATCTTCGGTGCCATGAACACAGCAGCATTTATGTTCTCTCAAAATACTGAAAATGATACGATAACAAGAGGTAAAGCCATTGATGAGGTTGTTGTTACCGGAAATTCGAACCCGAAAGCATCCATCAAAACCAGTACGTCTATTTCCACATTAAAAATGAAAGATATAGAAAATGCAGCGCCAAGAACTACCGCAGAGATTTTCCGTACCATTCCGGGAATCCGTTCAGAATCTTCTGGTGGGGAAGGTAACTCCAATATTACAGTGAGAGGGGTGCCTGTTTCAGCCGGCGGCTCAAGATATTTGCTGATTCAGGAAGATGGTCTTCCGGTAATGCAGTTTGGAGACATCGCTTTCGGAACCCAGGACCAGTTTACAAGATTTGACTCGTTTGTATCAAGAGTAGAGGCGCTTAGAGGAGGTTCGGCTTCCGTATTTGCCAGCAATTCTCCAGCGGGGATTATCAACTTTATTACCAAGACCGGTGAGAAAGAAGGCGGAAGCATTACCCAACAAATGGGACTTAACTACAAAAATTACAGAACCGATTTCGATTACGGAACCAAAATAGGAGATGACACTTATATGGCAGTAGGAGGTTTCTACAGAATTGGGGACGGACCAAGAAAAACAGGATTCAATTCCAATAACGGCGGCCAGTTCAGACTTTCTTTGCTTAAAAAATTTGAAAAAGGAAGCTTCAGGATCTATGCAAAAGTTCTGGACGACAGAACTGCGGCGTATATGCCTATGCCTGTTGGTGTTACAGGTACAGATGCTGACCCGAAATGGTCTTCACTGCCTAACTACAACATTCTTACAGGGGCTTTGCAAACCATCAACCTGCAGCACGACAGAACTTTGGGTAATGACGGTAATATTTTTAATACTGATGTTTCAGACGGGATGCATTCTTTGTCAAAAGTTATCGGTGCTGAATTCAATTATAATCTTGGCGAAGGCTGGAAATTGGAAGAAAAAATCAGGTATGCTGCCAATGGCGGACAGTTTGTAGCACCTTTTCCGGCAAGCGTGAGCAAAGGTAGCGACTTCTTCAATACGGCTAATTTTGCCAATTTCGGAAGCGCAGTCTATGCAGGAACCAACACGCCGGTTGATATGAATGCGAACTATATGAAAATCGCTCTTTTCAACGTTAAGCTGAATAACTTCAATAATTTTGTGAATGACTTTAACATCAGCAAAAAATGGGATGTTGTGAAATTCAATGCCGGGTTGTACAAATCTTCCCAGAATATCAATATGTCCTGGATGTGGAACAATTATTTGCAGGAAGTCAGCGATAAAAATGCAAGATTAATTGATGTGAAAAATACCGCAGGACAGTACATTACCGACAATGGTTTGCTTAACTACGGAATGAAAGACTGGGGCAACCTGAAAAGAGACTATAATACCAAATACGATATCACCGCTCCTCACGCTCAGGTGGAAATCAATGCAACAGACAAATTAACCATCGATGCAGGCGCAAGATATGATATTGGAAAAGTTACAGGCTATTTTTCAGGCGCAACGGTAACTTACACCAGCCGTGATATGAACGGAAACGGTGTGATTGATATTCCTGAACAGATGGTTGGATCTAATGATAACATTAATATTCCTGTAAATTACAGATATGGAATTTTCGGATATTCAATGGGTGCGAACTATGCTTTGAACAACAAAAATGCCGTTTTCGCAAGAGTGAGCCGGGGCGGAAGCGCATCTGCGGACAGAATCCTGTTCTCCGGATACAATTATACCAATAATGACGATCCTGCTTTGGATGCTGTTAAAGTAAACAAAGTGAATCAAGTGGAAGCGGGTTATAAATTAAGAGGCTCAGGATATTTCCTTAACACCACCTTGTTCTATGCAGGAACTAAAGAGGCCAATTATGAAGCTACAACTCAGAAAAAAACTGAAAATAAATACCAGTCTTTCGGGGTAGAATTGGATGGTTATTACAAAATCACCCAGGGATTGGATGTGAAAGCAGGTCTTACCTATACCCACGCTGAAATCAAAAATGCCATAGACCCTACGATCATCGGAAATATGCCGAGAAGAACACCGAAATTGATGTATTCTGTGAATCCTAATTTCAATGCGAACAAGTTCAATGTAGGATTCTACCTGATTGGTGCTACCAAAGCCTTCACCCAGGATAACAACAAATTGGTAATGCCAGGCTATGCTATTGTCAATCCGTATGTTTCTTATCAGGTACTCAAAAACCTTTCTGTAAGTTTGAATGCCAATAATATTTTCAATACCATTGCAGTGACAGAAGCAGAAGAAGGTTCAATTGCCGGTGGAAACGGAATCGTGAGAGCGAGAACTCTTCCGGGAGCCAGCTATAGCGTGAGTGTAAAATTTGATTTATAAATATTATAAATAATTGATTATAAAAAGCTCTGTGATGTTTCCTATCAATAGCCCCGAGCTGAAGCTCGGGGTAAATAGGAGTCAGCAAATGATTTTTTTGCTCCGTAAGAGCAATATCTGTGTAGACAAAAGAACTATTTGGAAAGAGCACGCCGTAGGTGTGCAATCTAAATTGTCGCATTTTAAAAGGGCAGAGTCCCAAAGGGACGATTTAACAAAGGATAGGGCAATCCTATCAACAAAAATTATTGTCAGATGAAAATAGATATCATAAACAGGTCGCTCCTACGGAGCTTTAATTGCTTGAAAAAAACTTAGCTATTAACAGTTTTGCTCCTATCAGAGCTGTATCTGGTCTCAGAGAGACTTGCTGTTAATAGAAAAAATTAAGCCGATAAAAACAAAGCTCCGGAGGAGCGACCTGTCTTTTTATGCTATAGACATTCAGTTCTTCGATTCACTTGTATTTTTAATCGGACAATAATGATTCAACATAATTTCGAAAGAGCAAAGTCAATTTAATGACTCCCCTTTTGAATAAATATTAATGAACAAACCAATTTAAAATGTTTAAAGAAGAAGCCTTGAACATCATTAGGAAAGCGATTACAGAAGAAGGAATTTTAGCATCGGCGCAGCAAAGGGACAACTATGCCAGAGTTTGGGCAAGAGACTCGATGATGGCAGGTTATGCCGGGATTTTGGCCAATGATGAAGAGATTCTTGCAGGCCTGGAACAATCCATCCTCACGCTTGCTAAACATCAGGCAGAAAACGGACAGATTCCGTCCAATGTCGTGAACGGAAAAGCGAGCTATGGAACGCACGTCGGCAGAACTGATGCCACCACCTGGTGGATTATCGTAACCTGTGAATATTTGAAAATTTACCAAAAAGCAGAGCTAAAACAACAGTTGGAAGACAAAATTTTCAAAGCATTGTCCTGTCTCAAAACATGGGAATACAATCAGCGAGGTTTGCTATACAGCCCACTTGGCGGAAACTGGGCAGACGAATATGTGACTTCCGGATACACTTTGTATGACAACGTTTTACGATATTGGGCGGTAAAAAATACAGCAGGATTATATCAAAATGAGGAACTGAAAAATCAGGCTACGACTATTAAAACCTTAATTCAGGACAACTTTTATAAAACCGAATCTGATTCTCCAAAATACCACGAAACAGCCTATTCCAAAACCGAATTTAAGCCCTATTTCTGGGCTTCACTGAATGCCAATGGCTACGATGTGCGTTTCGACTTAGCAGGAAATGCTTTGGCGATTCTTTTAGATTTTGATTTGGATTTTAAAGTTTTTTCAGAATTTTTGGAAGACCTGTACATACAATTCGGACATTGGATGCTTCCTGTTTTCTATCCCGTGATTTATCCCGGCGATTACGACTGGAAACTTCTAGAAAACAACTACAGCTACAGCTTCAAAAATGAGCCGCACCATTTCCACAATGGGGGTTCCTGGCCTATATTTCTGGGTTGGCTTTGTCTGGCACTTAAGAGAAAAGGATTGGCGGAAATCCCTGGAAAGATAATTTTTCAGTACGAACAGTTGTTGCAGGAAAAAGGTTTTCATTTCAGGGAATATTATTCCACCGATAAACTCCTGCCTCTGGGAACCGAGCAATTGTGCTTTTCGGCTTCAGGATATCTGATGATGACCATGGAAAAATAGAATTAATAAATTAAGAAAGAATAAAATGATTGGAGATATAATAGAACTTAAAGAGAATCATCTGGCAATAGGTAAAGAAATATTTGAAATACTGAATACAAAATTGCCATTAAAAAGTAAACACAAATTCACCATAGGAATAGCAGGGGAAAGTGGCAGCGGTAAATCGGTGACCGCTTTTGCGCTTCAAAAGATTTTAAATAAAAATGATATTAAAAGTATGGTGTGGCAGATGGATGATTATTTTAAAATTCCACCAAAAAGCAATCACGAAAATCGCCTAAAATCCATAGAAAATGTAGGAATGCAGGAAGTCGATTTAGTAAAGCTTTCTGAAAATATTTCCGAGTTTAAAAACGGGAAAACAATAATAGAAAAACCTCTGGTACACTACAAAGAGAACAGAATTGCAAATGAAAAGATAGATGCAGCAGATTACAAAGTTCTTATCGTAGAAGGAACATACATTCTGGAGATTGATGATTTTGATTTTAAAATTTTCATCGACAGAAATTACAAAGACACTTACGAAAACAGGATGAGCAGAAACCGTGATGAAAAGAGTGATTTTGTAGAACGGGTGCTGGAAATAGAACATCAGATTATTAAACAATTCAAAGCAAAAGCAGACCTGGTTCTTGGAAAGAATTACGAGCTCTTGCTGAAATAAATGATGTATTTAATTGTGCTTTACCCTGTTGATTCTCACAAAAGAAAATAAATTATGACAATAAAAAAAATAATCCCGCATCTAAGTTTTTGGCAAATCTGGAATATGAATGTTGGCTTTTTCGGAATACAATACAGTTTTGGATTGCAGCAGACCGCGGTGAACCCGATATATACTTTTCTCGGGGCACACGCCGAGCAGCTTCCCATTTTGAATCTTGCCGGTCCTATTACAGGATTGCTGATTCAGCCATTAATTGGTGCCATCAGTGATAAAACCTGGAGTCCGAAATGGGGACGCCGAAAACCATTTTTTCTTTTGGGAGCTATATTTTGCAGTATCGCTTTGTTTTTGTTTCCTTTCAGTTCCGCTATTTGGATGGCAGTCGGATTGCTTTGGATTCTGGATGCCGCCAATAATACGGCGATGGAGCCTTACCGTGCTTTCATTGCAGACAAACTCCCGCAGAAACAGCAGACTTTTGGGTTTCAGATGCAGAGCTTGTTTGTAGGAGCCGGGATTACACTTGCTAACCTTTCCTTGTTTATTTTTCAGAAATATCTGGGCGGCAATGCTTCCGGCGGTGGCATTCCTGTTTGGGTCTATTATTCTTTCTTCCTGGGGTCTTTCTGTTCTATTGCATCAGTTGTGTGGTCGGTTTACAAAACACCTGAGATTCCTCCATCTGACGAAGAGCTGGAAGAACTCAGAAAATCAAAGGAAGAAAGCCACTTTTTTACACCATTTATCGAAATCTTTTCTGCGATACGCGATATGCCGAAATTACTCTGGCAGCTGGCTTTGGTATATATGTTCCAGTGGTATGCACTTTTCTGTTACTGGCAGTTCATAACGCCAATGCTTAAGTGGTCACTTTACGGAATTTCTGAAAATGATGAGCAAAAGGCAGACAAAATCATTGCGCTGGCGAAGAGCGGAGTTTCCGTGGCAGAAAAAGATATGTCCTGGGCAAAAAACGTGTTACACATGGTAGAAGTAGCAGTAGGGCAAACCGGACTGATGAACGGCTCCTATAATATCATAACGATGATATCGGCCCTGCTGCTGGTACCTTTTGCCAAAAAATTTACTTCCAAGAACACCTATATTTTCTGTCTTTGCATCACGGGATTGGGGATAATGACATTACCATTCATTAAGAATGAATACCTTATCCTGCTTCCGATGGTTGCTTTGGGTATAGGCTGGGCATCCATGATGGGATTGCCTTATTCAATGGTTTCTCCATCGATTCCACCGAAGAAGAGAGGAGTTTATATGGGCGTTATCAATATGATGATTGTAATACCAATGCTGATACAGACTATTTCTTTCGGATTCATTTATAAAAACTTTTTAGGTGAAAATCCATCTTATGTCATTGTTTTGACCGGAGTTTTGTTCCTGTGTGCCGGTGTGTGCGTACTGCGTATGAAACCTGATAATAAGCCCGATTCTTACGAGGTGCTTGTTGACTAAAAAGTTAAAAAGCCATTGATACTATAAATTGGGAATTAAAAAAGGCGTCAACTGTATACAGTTGACGCCTTTGGCTGTTTGTGACCTCGACAGGATTCAAACCTGTAACCTTCTGAGCCGTAATCAGATGCGCTATTCAGTTGCGCCACGAGGCCGTTAATAAATGGTTTGCAAATATAGCACTTTTTTCTTTTCTTTGAAACATGAAATCAAGAATTTTAGTATTAATCGCGTTTTTAACGCTAACGGCTTGTAAAAGAGAACAAAAAAAATCACCTTCAGAATCCGTTTCGATCTCAAATCTTGTGCAGTACAAGGAAGAAAATGAAAATATTCACATTCAGTCGGGAAATTTCACTTATGATTTTAAGCAAAATCAACTTCCTTTTAAAAGAATTATACTGCTGAATGCAAGCATGGCAGGCTATGTTACCGAATTAAATGTAGAAAATCTGATCATCGGCGTTTCAAGTCCTGAATATATTTATTCCGATAAGATTCAAAATTTGTTGAAATCAGGGAAAATTCAGAATGTAGGAAATGAACAGAAATATGATATTGAGAAAATTCTTTCATTAAAACCAGATGCTATTTTTACCAATTATATTTCGAGCTTTGATAATACTTATAAATTGTTAAAAGATAATGGAATACAGGTTGTTTTTCTTGATGAATACATGGAGCAGGAGCCACTGCAGAAAACGGCCTATATCAAACTTTTCGGAAAACTTTTGGGAAAAGATCAACAGGCGGCAGCTAAATATGGAGAAGTAGAAGAAAACTATAAAAAGTTAAAACAGCTGGCTTCAAAAGCAAAAGAACGTCCGACAGTTTTGGCCAATGAAATGTACGGTGATGTATGGTATCTTCCAGGCGGAAAAACGGCTGTGGCCAACTTTATTGCAGATGCAAATGCGAATTATATCTTAAAAAATAATACAGACGAAAAAGCTATTACCATGAGCTTTGAGGAAGTTTTTGCCAAATCGGGTGAGGTTCAGTACTGGATCAATGCGGGAAATCATATTTCGAAAAAAGAAATGCTGGGAATGAATCCTGTTTACAGCAAATTAAGTGTTTTCAATAAAGGAAAAATTTATGTTATTACGGGAAAAGAAAAAGTTAAAGCAAACGATTTCTTTGAAAGCGGTGTGGTAAGATCAGATCTTGTTCTAAAAGATTATATAAAAATTTTCCATCCTGAGCTCTTACCGGATTATCAGCTTACTTACATGAAAGAATTGCAATAACTCGAGTATTTCCTTATTTTTGGGTTTTCTTTTTAAATTATGTGGAAAACAATTAAACGCATCATATTTATTATTCTGATTCTGAACGTGGTATTTATCGTTTGGGGCAGATTTTTCAATCCTCCCATCACAATTACTCAGATCGGAGGTTTTTTTGAATATGGAAAACTGCACAGGGATTATATCTCCTATGATGAAATGGGCAATAATGTCAAAAAAGCAGTCATTGCTTCCGAAGATCAGAAGTTCTTCATGCATAATGGCTTTGATTATAAGGCTATTGAAAAAGCGATGAAAAATAATGAAAAGGGTAGGAAGCTGAGGGGAGGAAGTACTATTTCCCAGCAGACCGCAAAGAATATTTTCCTTTGGCAGGGACGAAGCTGGATAAGGAAAGGCCTTGAAGCGGTTTACACTTTTATCATTGAAAAAGTATGGAGCAAAGATATTATTCTTGAAAGATACCTTAATTCTATTGAAATGGGGCAGGGCGTTTTCGGAGTTGAAGCTGCGGCTCAATATTATTTTGGAAAGCCTTCAAAAGATCTTACCGTGTCGGAAGCAGCATGGATTGCAGCCGTTTTGCCCAATCCTAAAAAATACGATCCTAAGAACCCTTCGGCTTATTTAAGAAAGAAACACAATTGGATCATGAGACAGATGAGGAATGTAAGTTTGAAATAGTATCTTTGTACTAATGAAACTCTTTAATTCCAGCACAAGCTTTGAGTCTGTTCTTAAAAAGTATTTTTCTTTTAAGAATCAGACGCATTCTCTGGAACCCTTTTCGGAATTTCTGGAGAGTGTTAAAAGTGCGGATTTTACTGATGTACTCAATTTTTTAAGAAACAATTCCCAGGTTGCAGAAAACTTCAGAAAATACATCCACAATATTTTCAGGGATAAAACTTTTAATCTGTCTTTAACAGAAGCAAATATACTCTCGGAAAACGCCTTTGTACCGGAACTTAAAAAAAGAGTTCTTAATAAGATTTTACCTCCGGTTGTCAATGAGCAAACGATCTGGTATATGATCGATAACGTGAGTTTTACGCCCAAAAAAGATCTTAAATTCCTTCAGAATCTTCCTGAGAATGAAATTGATGAGCTTTTTATTATTCTCGGCATATCCGATTTTATTGTAAGACCGGAAGTAAAAAAGGAACTTCTTTTCTCCATGAACATCCTTTCGTGGCGTGTTACCGGTTCGGCGATGGAAGTTGAGGTTGTGAGGATGGCACCGCAATACCGTAATTTTGATAATCCATTTCTGGCGTTACAGAATGAACTTGAAGAGCTTGCCGAAGAATTTGAAAAAAATCCCGGGCTTCAGCTGCATTCAAAAGACAGCAGATATAAGCAGATTAAAATTTATATTGAGCAATGTCTCGAATTTGTTAACATTTCATTTAAAAATTCTTCAAAATACGGAATTTCCGGAAAAATTAACCAATCCTTATTAAAGATCCGCCAACAGGTTCAGAGAATTTATGAAACTGTTCAGCTTTTGGTAATTGACGAGGAAAGAGATATTTTAATTAATTCCAAGCAACTGGTATTTAATATCTTAAGCTATAAATCTCACAGGAATAATATTTCAGAGCTGATCAACGATAGTACAAGGCTGATTTCACATCTTATTACCAACCATACTGCGGAAACCGGCGCACATTACATCACTTCGACCCGGAAAGAATATATGACGATGTTCTACAAAGCGAGCGGTGGAGGAATAATCGTAGGTGCATTATGTGTTTTGAAAATGCTCTATGGCTATGTGCCGGGAAGTGATTTTTCACACGCATTTCTGTATTCCATGAATTATGCGATGGGTTTCGTGATGATTTATTTAATGGGATTCACGCTGGCAACAAAACAACCGGCAATGACGGCCGCGACGATGACGAAAGTTCTCTCGGAAGAAGGAAATATAAAAAGTGACAGTAAGGAATTCGCACATTTGGTTTCGAAACTATTTAGAAGTCAATTTATTGCGTTTGTCGGGAACGTTCTTTTATCTTTTCCTATTGCTTTAATTATCATTTACGGGCTGGATGTCTTCTTCTCACAAAATCTTGCCGTTGAAAGATCAGATAAATTACTGAAAGATCTTGATCCGTTTAAGTCTAAAGCTATTTTACACGCTTGTATTGCAGGGTTTTATCTGTTTATCTCTGGAATTATTTCAGGGAACATCGGAAACAATTCCGTGTTTTATCAAATACCAGAAAGAATATCGAAAAACCTATCCATCAGAAGGTTATTCGGGAAGAATTTCGCAAAAGCTTTGTCTAAATATTATGCTAAAAACTGGCCCGGAATCGTATCTAATTTCTGGTTTGGTGTTTTTCTTGGAGCAACCGCTCCGGTAGGATTGTTTTTAGGGCTCGATCTCGATATCAGGCACATCACTTTTGCTGCAGGAAATTTTGCTTTGGGACTGTATGGAAAAGATTTTACAGTAGATTCGTATACATTCTGGATTTCCCTAATTACCGTTTTCCTGATCGGGTTTTTCAACTTTGCGGTAAGTTTTAGTCTTTCGATGTTTTTGGCATTCCGGTCCAGAAAATTGAATTTTGGACAGGTAAGCGAAATTTATAAAGGAATTTTTAAATATTTTTTAAAGAATCCGCTGAGGTTTTTTATTCCTTTACGATCCGGGCTCGACAAAAAAACTGATGATCTAATGAACAGCACGATTCCTACAAAATCTGAAGATCATTAAATTTATCAGACCCGAATTTATCTTTGAATTTTTTAAGGTAAAAACTTTTACGCATCTGGAAATCATGCTTTAAGAGCGGAGAATTAATTTTTATGATAACGGTCTGATCCTCAATATTCACACTTTTGATTTCACGAAACAGGCTCTCATCAAGATATTCTTCAAGAAAATCTTTTATTTCAAAGGCAATGAGTTTATGCTCAAAGCCATAAATTCTTGCAAAAGATTTCACAAGTTCTGATGACTGATATTCGCGCTTTTTATTTTTTTTCATGATGGATACAGCTTAATCTGAGATTTTTTGATTGAAACAGAAGTAATTTAAAGTTCAAAAATAATACTTTCTTCATTGATTTTTTTAACAACACTTTCCGTGCGTTCCCTGTGGGTATCCGTAATGAAAATCTGTCCGAAATTTTCCTGATTGACCAGTTCGATCAGCTGAGAAACCCGGTTGTCATCAAGCTTATCGAAAATATCATCGAGGAGGAGAATCGGCGTTTTCTTGGTCAATTCTTTTACCAGACTCATCTGTGCCAGTTTTAGAGAAATCAGGAAAGATTTTTGCTGACCTTGTGAACCTATTTTTTTGATCAGAACAGAATCCATCTCAAAAAGAAGATCATCTTTGTGAATACCTTTAGAAGTGTAAGTAAGCATTCGGTCCCGTTCAATGCTCTCTTTCAACAGATTTTCAAAAGAATTTTCCAGCAGATGGGATTCGTAAATAACTGAAACATTTTCCATGCCTCCCGAAATAATCTTGTAAAAACTCTGAACGATAGGATTGAGTTTTTCTACAAAATCTCTTCTTTTAATGAATATTTTTGTTCCTAATCTTGTTATCGGATCGTCATAAATCTCCAGAGAATCTCTGTCCCAGACTCTGTTTTTGGCAAAATATTTTAACAAAGCATTTCTTTGCTGAACCGCTTTCTGGTACTGAATCAGATCAAAAAGATATTCCGAATCAGTCTGTGAAATCATGGCATCCAGAAACTTTCTTCTGCTTTCTCCGGAGTCTGAAATTAAATTAGAATCATAGGGAGAAATCATCACACTGGGCAGATAGCCGATGTGATCTGCAAGTCTGTCGTAGCTTTTATCGTTCTTTTTAATAATTTTTTTTGCTTCTTTCGGCTGTGAAATTTTAATGATATCATCACTGTCTTCATTGATGATCTCTGCATCGATCGTGAAAAAATCTTCATCATGCCTGATGTTGTTGAGATCAGTATTTCCCAAAAAACTTTTACCGACCGAAAGATAATGCAGGGCATCAAGAATATTGGTTTTTCCCACACCGTTGTTTCCCACAAAACAGTTAATCTGCGGGGAAAATTCAAATTTTTTCTCGGAATGGTTCTTGAAATTATACAGCGAAAGTTTCTTGATAATCATTTGTCAAAAATACTTCATTATTACTGAAAATAAAAAAGGAAGTGCAGAACAGGTTTCAACTCCGAAAGAGAAATAGCAGTCATCCCGTTCATTTTCAGAAAAATAAATGAGAATATAAGAGATGATTCCTGACAGAAAGAAAGAAATAGCGTAATTCAAGCTAAGATATTCTACAGCAAGAATAGTACTGATGAAAATCAGTGCATAAGCAATATATTTCGTGTTCTGTACGCCGATAATTGTTGGAAATGTCTTTACAGTGTCAACTTTCATATCACGGATATCAAAAGGCAGAACCAATGCGGTTATAAAGAAAAAACTAATCAGAAATATAGGCACATTAAATTCAGGCAACGTGAGCCAGCAGTTCATCAGCGCCCAGACAAGTCCGACATAAAAAACCTTCAGCAACGGAATTTTCCGGATATATATATCTAGAAAAAAGCTATTGTAAAGCAGTCCCAGGATAACAATAATTGACCATTTCAACAAGCGTATTTCATTATGGTTATGAATAATTAAAAAAGCACAAACTAAACCTGCTATAATGTTGAAAATTAGTATTTTAAAAAGATGCTTGGTTTTCTGGTACTTGGTGTAAAGATATCCGCTGAAATAAGTGATGAAAATCAGGAAAAATGTGGGATAACGGAATGTATTTTGCTCCTCCATGAAGAATACTGCAAAAAGAGTTCCCATTATAGAGACGTACAATTGACTATCAATAATGGTTTTTTTCAGTATTTTTAATAAATTCATTAGATCAAAAATAACATTTATGAAAAGATTATCCAAGACTTTTATATTTTTCCTTCTGTTGCTGTCCTCAACAGTGATATATGCTCAGAAATATTACGATGAGCAATGGAAAAAAATTGAAGAAAACAGTACAAAAGGAACTGTTAAATCTAATCTTCCTACCATTCTGGATATCCAAAATCAAGCCATGAAAGATAATAATACACTGCAGCTCATCCGTTCCTTAAAAGCAGAATTCGCGATTGTAAACCAAACACGGGATGATGAACAGAACAATGCTGCCTCAAAGTTTTTCAGTAAACTAACGGATATTGAAAAGAAATTGAAAGGTGACGAAAAAATCATTTATAAAGTCTTAATGAATGGTTTTATCATGGATTATTACAGCCGTAACAGCTGGAAGATCAATGGTAGAACAAATATAAATTCTCAGGATATTACACAGATCGAAACCTGGAGCAAACTTGATTTTAAAAATTACATCAGCAAAAGCTTTAAAGAACTTGATCAGCAAAAAGCTGAAATGAGGAAAATCGCCCTGGCTCCTTACCAGTCACTGTTTACCAATACAAAGTCCATTTCTTTTTTTCCAACACTGGCAGATTACTATGCACTTAAAAAAGTTGATTTCTTATCTGATAACGGACTTTTTACTAAAAATGAATCGTCAGGTAACCGTAAGCAGATTGATGATATTTTTAATGAGTTAATTGCGCAGAATAGTGGAAATCCCAAACTATACTTTATGCATCAGAAACTGCAGGAGAATTGTAATTACAATCAGTGTAAAGACAAACTTCAGCAGCTCAACAGCCTTTTAAATTCTGATACCAAAGGTGACTATAAAGTAGTCATCATGGATGATATCATGAATGAACTATTGGCGAAAAAGCAGGAGAATGAAGCGCTTGAAATTGCTGCAAAAGCCAAATCTCAGTATCCTCAATCGCCGTTTATTGAAAATATTAAAAATAAAGAAGAGCAGATCAGACAAGCTTCTTTAAACATAAAATATGAGCAGCAGACACAGAGCAATAAACCCATTCATTTTGTTGCAGAATACAAAAATATTAACAGTTTTTCTCTGAATATTTATAAGGTAAATGATGATTTTACGTCTTTTTTCCAGTATTCAAGAAATCCCTATCCTGAAATGTTTGGAAAGGTAAAAAAAGAACTGATCAGAAAAGAAACGTATCAGGTTCCGGATCTTAAAGATTATCAGTTGCATAAAACATCTTTTGAAATAAAACCGCTTCCGTCAGGAATATATGTGGCTGAATATCTGGTCGGTAACGGAACCAACGATAAGAACCAAAATTTCTATTTCTTAGTATCTGATCATAAAATTATTTACAAAAATAAAGCTGAAGGAAATTTCTCTGATAATGAATTAAAATTAGTCAACAGTGAAAACGGTGAGCCGGTATCCAGTGAAGGCCTTGCGTTTTATGAATTTTCCGGAAATTCTGATATAATTAAAAATACGGGTAAAACTGATAATAAAGGCGTTTTCAAATTTCCGTCTTCATCTGATAAAAAGTATTTTAGGATGTTTCTGATTCAGCAGCCCAAAACAAATGATTTCCAAATCATGCAAGTCTATGGAAATAATTATGATAATGAATTTGATATTGATGACAAAGTACATACAAAAACTCAGATTTTTACGGACCGAGCCATTTACAGACCGGGACAGACTGTTTATTTTAAAGTAATCAACACGAAAATTAATAAAGATAAAGAATCTGTAGATGCAGGGTTAAAGCAAAAAATCACTTTAGGTGATGCTAACGGTAAAGAAGTCTCTTCCCAAAACTTTACGACTAATGAGTTTGGTTCTTATCACGGAAGTTTTGTACTTCCTAAAGGCAAGTTGAATGGGGAATTCTATTTGAGTACAGATGGTGAAACGCCCGTTTTCAAAGGATTCAGCGTGGAAGAATATAAAAGACCGAAGTTTGAAGTCAATTTTGAACCTGTAAAAGAAGAATATAAATACGGTCAGACCATCGAGCTGAAAGGTAAGGCGACAACTTTTTCGGGGATTGCATTAAGCAATACGAAAGTGAATTATGAAATAAAAAAACGTAATATTCGCTGGAGATATTTCTGGTGGTATCCACAAGGAAATGATAATGAAAACTCTATTCTGGGAGAAACTCAGACTAATGAAAAAGGTGAATTTGTCATCCGTCTGGAACTTAAAAAAGATGAACAACTGGAGGGGATTCAGATTGATAATTATGAAATCAATGCTTCCGTTACGGATATCAATGGTGAGACGCAATCTGCAGATACACAGTTGAAAGTTGCTTCAGTTTCACATTATATCAAAGCAGATGAAATAAAGGATGTTTTTTCTGACGAAAATGTGAAATTCAAGGTTGAAACCAAGAATTATAACGAACAGAATTTAAAAAAATCTTATCACGTAAAACTCTCTAAACTTCAGACTCCGGACAGGATTTTCAGAAGTAATTTTAAAGATGCTGTACAGAATCTTCCGGTATTTTCAAAAGAAGAATTTATCAGAAAATTCCCTCATGATCTTTTTGATAAAAATGATGAACTGAAAAACTGGAAAACTTCTTCTGTCATTCTAAATGATGCTCAGCGTACAGAAGAATCATTGGATTTAGGGAAATTAGATGCCGGCGATTACCAGCTTGAACTGTACAATATCGAAGGAAAGGATACGATTAAAACTTCTCAGTATTTCAGTGTTTGGGATAAAAATAGTCTGAAGGCAAATCAGAAGACATTCCTTACCGCTTTACAGCCAAAAACAGAATTTTCAAGAGGAGAAAAAGCCAAAGTTTATGTGTATTCTGCAATTCCGGATGCTTCGGTAAATATTTTTGTGCAGAATGGCTCAGGAAAAACCGTTTATGATGTTCAAAAAACGAAAAACGGCAAACTGGAATATGTTGTTGATATTCCTAAAGATAAAGGAGTATCTGCCATGAATATTCAATTCCAGGTTGTGGCCTATAATGATGTTCAGACGGCAACGGTAAATTTAAAGATCAAAGATTCCGAACAGCCGTTGAAAATTGAGACAGTGACATTTAGAGATAAACTTGAACCTAATGTGAAAGAAAAATGGGCGGTAAAAGTTTCAGGAAATGATAAAGAAAAGATCAATGCAGAAGTGCTGGCCAATATGTATGATATGTCGCTGGATCAGTTTGCGGTCAATAGTTTTACCTGGGAGAAATTATATACACCTTATTCGTTAGTGACCACTTATGATTTGAGAGATAATCTTTTAACAAAATATTATCAGCAGAGAATAAAATTCCTTACTGGAAATTATGTAGAAGTTCCTCAATTTAACTGGTTCGATAGGAATGGTTTGATCATGCTGCAGAGCAGAGCCGCCGGAGTTACTATTCGAGGTGTTGCGAGTCGCGCTCCTATGGCAGCAGACAGTGCAGTTAGTAAAAATATAGAAGAAGTTGTCATGACGGGTTACGGAATTAAAAAAGAAGTTGCGGCTACAGCTTCAGAAGTGGTTGCTGCTGATAAAGTATTAGATAAGGATGACTTAACAGAAAAAGTTTCCGTGCGTCAAAACCTCAACGAAACCGCATTCTTTTATCCGGATTTAAAAACCGATTCTGAAGGAAACGTAAGCTTTGAATTTACTTCTCCTGAAGCCTTAACAAAATGGAAATTGATGTTCCTTGCTCACACCAAAGATGCCAGAGCAGCAATACTGGAAAAAGAAGTGATCACACAGAAAGAATTTTCTGTAACACCAAATTATCCTAGATTTTTGAGAGAAGGCGATGAACTTAATTTACAATCAAAACTTTCAAATTTAACAAATAAAAAACTTAATGGTTCAGCAACCGTACAAATATTAGATGCATTTACCAATGAAGATATTTCGGCAAAATTTGGACTAAATGCCAATGTGCAGAATTTTGAAATTAACGAAAATGGAAATTCAGCATTAACCTGGAAATTAAAGGTTCCTGAAAATATTTCTTCCATTATCATCAAAGTAGTGGCAAAAGCAGGGGCATATTCAGATGGAGAGCAGCAGGCAATTGCTGTTCTCCCAAACAGAATGTTGGTAACCGATGCGGTTCCGGTTTTTGTGAAAGAAGGAGAAACCAAAACATTTGAGCTTGAAAATCTTAAAAATACCAATTCAAAAACCATTTCGAATGTTTCCAATACACTGGAGCTTACGACTAATCCGATCTGGGAAATTATGTTTGCGCTTCCAAGTCTTAAAAATGACCCGAACAATTCTGCGGATGTTATTTTCAATAAATGGTTTGCCGATGTTTTGGCATCCGAGATTTTTAAAGCCAATCCGAAAATGAAAACGGTGTTTGAAGAATATCAGAATAAAGGCTTACTTAATTCAAACCTTGAAAAAAATCAGGAGCTGAAACAACTGTTGCTTGACGAAACACCATGGGTTTTGGAAAGTAACAATGAACAGGAACAAATGCAGAAATTGGCATTGCTGTTTGATGCCAACACGATGAAAAACTCCATCAGCCAGGATTGGGATGAACTCAAAAAACTTCAAAACCCTGACGGCGGTTTTTCATGGTATCAGGGATATCCGAGTTCGTATCCAACTTCATTGTATATCCTGAAAAACTTGGGGAAAATTAATCTGTGGTTAAAAGATAATGTAAAAGATTATCAAAATGCTGAACAGAAAGAATTAGTGAAAAACCTGATTGCCTATGTGGATAAAGAAATCAACACCTATTATGATGTAAAAACGCAAGATGTCTGGACCAACTGGGCACTCGATTATCTGGATGCCAGAAATTACTGGGAAAAAGAATATTCTTTAAAAGGTAATGGGTCAACTTTAAAATCTCTGGTAAAACAAAAAGCAAAAACGGCAAAGCTTACCGATTTCACATTCTTCGGTCTGCATCGTGCCGCTTTATTAATGAATGATTTCGGGCTGAAAGATGTTTCAGACAAGCTGATGAATTATTTAAAAGAAACGTCTGTAGAAACGAAAACCCAGGGAGTTTACTGGAAGCAGAATCTGGATGGTTGGGGCTGGTTCAGTTCTAAGGTGGTAAACCAGGCCGGAGCGTTAGAAGCATTTAATAAACTGCAGCCCAATGATCAGAAATTCATTGAAGAAATGAAAATCTGGCTGATTACCCAAAAAGAAGTTAATTCGTGGGGCAGTTCAAGAGGAACGGCAGAAGTTATTTTTACCATCCTGAATTCGGGGAATTCATGGACGTCTGCGGAAAGCGATAAAGCAAAAATTGTCTGGGGAGGTAAAGAATTAAAACCGGAAACCCAAGCTACAGGATATATAAAATCTACGGTTAAATCAGATGTTTTGAATAAAAATCTTGCTGAGGTTAGTGTTTCAAAACCTGGTCCTGGAATTGTGCAGGGCGGATTGTTCTGGCAATATTATGAAGACTTGGATAAAATAAAATCCTCTGAAAATTATATTTCCGTAACGAAAGAGCTTTACAGAAAAATAAAAACAGTGAACGGTGAGGAATTACAGGAAATTTCTCCGGAAACTCCGTTAAAAGTAGGAGATAAAGTAACGGTAAGAATGATTCTGAATACAGATCGCCCGATGGAATTTATTCACATTAAAGATATGAGAGCGGCAGGATTTGAGCCTTTAGACGTATTATCCGGTTACCAGTGGAAGAACAACCTGGGATATTACCAGTCCACCAAAGATGCATCCACAAATTTTTACATTCAGTATCTGCCGAAAGGAAAGTATGTATTTGAATATGATTATCTGGCCAATGCTTCAGGGAAATTCTCAAACGGAATTACAACCATCCAGAATTATTATGCACCGCAAATGAATGCGCATACGAAAGGATCTGAAGTGCAGATTTCGGAATAATTTTAAATTAAATTTTAATATAAAGCTCCGCAAGTCAATCGATATGCGGAGTTTTAATTTTACTTATTGTTTAAATTACCTCTTAAATGTACAGTTTAACTTTGCCATCCGGAAACAATTTTAATGAACCAGCCATCCGGAATTTTTTTAATAAGGTAAGTATGACCCATCCAAACATTGTCCATAACAAATATGTATGTGTCTTCAGCATCATCACATGGAAACAGTTTGCTATAATGGGACGTATACAAATTCATAAAAGTATTCTTTTTATACTTTGCAAATTCTTGAGAAGTTAGAAAAATTATTTTTTTATCAATGGGAGTAATTGTTTTTAGACTTTGATTATCTGTTATGATGAAAGAAAAATCAAACGGATCTGAAGACTGCATTTCTTTTTCATGAAAAAAAATATCTGGATTTTTAAAGTCTTTTTCAAATGTTTTTAAATTCACAATGAATTCAGTTTGTCTTGGGTCTGAATTCTCAACAACAGGATAATTTCCATATAAAATTGCCAGTAACAATCTGTTAAAATCATTGTCTGTACTTTTATATTTTGGATTAGGATCTTCATAATCGGAAATCCCATCGTAATCTGTATCAGAGCTTAATGGGTTCGTAAAAAGTTCCAATGTTTCATCGAGATCATTAAAGCCGTCATTATCAGAATCCTTTAAAATTTCTTTTAAATTTAGAGTAAGCAAGGCATTGTTTTTCAAAGTTTCAAATTGTTCCTGTGGCCCCGGAAAATTCATAGGTTGAATCATCCTTACAATATCGGCTTCAATCTGAATATGCTCACTGTCTTTCCATAATGGAACTTGTGAATTACTCTTCAATATATAATTAAATTTCCTTACTAATCCTGTATAATAATTTTTCCATGTCTTTCCGTCGTCTGTTGATAGGGCTAAATAATATTTGCTTTTATAATAGTTATCAGTAGAATAAAGAATAGCAATAGAATGATGGAGTTTTCCGGATTTGACTATAAGTGGTTTGGGAACAATTCCAAATGTTTTTGCAAATTCAGCTTTTTTAATGGAATCAGTAACTTGATAATGTAATAGATCATCGTCATGATCAATGTTTTTAAGCTTTAAAAAATTTTTAATTTTCAAATCCACCGAGTCTACCATTTCTCCAGAATTCGCATGACTTTTTAAATATTTTACAGAAATAAAATGGAATGGTGGTTTTAAAGCATCTTTCTTAGAAATTGTGGTTACATTGTAATTAGTGAATTTTTTAATACTGTCTTCACTTTTTGTTAATGCATTACATTTACAGATATTACTCTCTTGCGCTATAGAAATTTTATAGATGAATAAAACAATAATAATAAGAATTTTTTTCAAAGTTTCAGTTTTTGCATCCTAAACGTAAATGCATTGGATTTATTTTATTGCAACTGCAACATAGAATATCAATTTACTCAAAATCTCAACTAATTTTTATCTTACGCATTTTATTCTGAACATTTCATTATTTATTTTAAATTATCGTCTAATTATTTAGTTTCTAATTAATTAGATTAGATTTTAAGATTTAGTTAAAACGATCAGAAAAAACCAATATATTTGCTTTTTAACATTCGCTAACTATGGAAAACATTTTTGATGTAAAAGTTGTTCAGAATTACATTGACAGGATCAATAGTCTTACTCCTGAAACACAGCCGTTATGGGGAAAAATGACCGTTGACCAAATGCTGGCGCACTGCTGCGTATCATATGAAATGGTATATGAGCCGGAAAAACATAAAAAGCCGGGAAGCATTGCCAAATTTATCCTGAAAACATTTTTGAAACCAAAAGTTACCGGAGAAAAATCATATCCGAGAAATAGTCCTACCGCACCGCAGTTTATTATTGCCGGTAGAAAAAATTTTGCTGAAGAAAAGAAAAGACTTATCGGTTTTATTCAGAAAACCCAGCAATTAGGCGCATCTGCTTTTGATGGAAAAGAATCTTTCTCTTTCGGTAAACTCAAAGCTCAGGAATGGAATAATATGTTTGCTAAACACCTGAATCATCATCTTGCACAATTTGGTGTGTAAATCTCTCGCATAACAATATTTTAAATAATAATTAAAAGATAAAATACAAATGAAACTAGGAGCTTTTTCAGTCAGCTTAAGTGTAAAAGACCTTCAGAAATCCAAAGAGTTTTATGAGAAACTGGGATTTAGTCATATGGCGGGAGAAATGGATCATCATTATCTTATCATGAAAAACGGAGATCATATCATTGGACTTTTTCAGGCTATGTTTGAGGGTAATATGCTTACTTTCAATCCCGGTTGGGACCAGAATGCCCAGAATCTCGACAGCTTTGATGATGTTCGTGATATTCAGAAACACCTAAAAGAACAGGGCATTGAACTTCAGAAAGAAGCCGACGAAAATACGTCCGGACCGGAGCATATTTATCTTAAAGATCCTGATGGAAATATGATTCTGATCGACCAGCACAGATAAATTAAAACTAAGATAATATTATGGCAACAGTAAATGTTTATTTAACATTCAACGGCAACTGCGGACAGGCTTTTGAATTTTACAGATCAGTTTTCGGAGGAGAATTTCCTTACATCGGAACTTTCGGAGAAATGCCTCCAATGGAAGGTAGAGAAACTCCCGAAGAAGACAAAGATAAAATCATGCATGTCACTCTTCCAATTTCCAAAGAAACCATACTGATGGGAAGTGATATAGGTTGTGAAGGGGCTTCTCATTTTAAAGAAGGCAATAATTTTTCAATTTCTATCAATGCAGAATCTAAAGAAGAAGCTGATAAACTGTTTAATGGACTGTCTGAAGGTGGAAATATTACCATGGCTATGGAGGATACCTTCTGGGGTGCTTATTTCGGGATGTTCACCGATAAATTCGGAATCAATTGGATGGTGAATTATGATGATCCTACAAAGACACAGCAGCATCCTTAAAATTTTCTTACAATATACATACACACCGGCTATAAATGCCGGTTTTTTTATGATTGAGCCAAAACTTTTATAACATAAATATTTTCCTTATTATTGATGCTAAATATTAAATCGCACTATTTAATAGATTTTAGTAATAAATAATAAACGATATGAAAGTTATAAAAGCATTGGCGGTAAGCGTTTTTATTTTGGCAACTTCGGTAGTAAAAGCTCAGAAAAATGATCTCGGTGCGTGGTATATGTATTTTGGGAATAATAAGATCAGTAAAAAACTAAACTTACACAATGAAATTCAGTACAGGAATTTTGATGCTATCGGAGATCTTGAGCAACTTCTTATCCGTACGGGAATCGGATATGATCTTACGGAAAACAACAATAATATCTTGCTGGGATATGGATTTATTTTAAGTCAGCCTTATGTAAACGGCCAAAAGACTGAGAATATTGAGCATAGAATATTTCAACAGTATATTACAAAACAAAAATTCGGACGTTTCAATATTCAGCATCGTTATCGCCTGGAAGAAAGGTTTCTGAAAGATGATTTCAGGATTAGGTTCAGGTATTTTTTAGGGTTTAATATTCCGATTAATAATAAAGAACTTACGCCTAAAACCTTTTACGCTTCTGCTTATAATGAAATTTTCCTGCACTTTGACCGTCCGGTTTTCGACAGAAACAGAGTCTACGGAGCTTTGGGATATGTCATCAGCAAGAATATGAGAATTGAAGCAGGGTATATGAACCAGCTTCAGGAGAATAAAAACCGCGGACAAATTCAGATAGGATTTTACAACAATATTCCTTTTACGAAAAATTAAGGTTCATAGATACATCTATTATTTTGTTTTGAATGATTAACGATAAGTTGGTTTAAACTTTTATGGTTAATTCTGAAATTAGTTTAAACAAGTTTTAAACTATTGGTAATTCATAACTAATGTAATGATTTAAAATATTTTGAATGAGAAATTCATATTTTTCTTTAAAAAAAACACTACATTTATTATCAGAAAGAATCAATGATATTGTCATATTTAATAATGTCAGAGATTCTGTATCACATTAAATTAAACAAAATATATGAGCCATCCGATCATCATAGAACAAAAGGTAAATGCCCCGGCTGAAAAGGTCTGGAAAGCACTTACTGATAAGAATGAAATGAAAATATGGTATTTTGATATTCCTGATTTTATATTAGAAACTGGAAAAGTGTTTAATTTTTATGAGCCCGGAGATGAACGAAAATATCATCATCAGGCAGAAATCCTGGAAGTAATTCACGGAAATAAATTTAAGCACACTTGGTATTATCCCGATTTTTCAGATAAAAAGACAACGGTCATCTGGGAGATTCTGCCTGAAGGAGACCGTACACTGATCAGGTTAACTCATGACGATATTGATCATTTTGAAGATCTTGGTGAAAACTTTTCCCGGGAAGCTTTTAATGAAGGATGGAGTGGGATTATCGGCCAGAGCCTGAAATCATATGTTGAAGCTTAAATTAAACAATGCATATTACAATTTGATCAACATCGTATTGAAATTAGCAGCAAGAAATAAATTTTGCTAATTTTGGAGAAATTTATTTTAGAAATCAATGAAAAAAAATATTATAGCCGGCTTTGCGGCGATCATGTTGTTGGCATCTTGTAAAAACGATAAGAAAATTCTTGATTCTCTTGCGGATTACAACAATTCAATGGAGCAGAAAGGATATCACTTCGGAGATAAACTTACATTGCCGGGAGAGGTTACTGAAAATGCAGAAAGTATATCCATTAGCTTCGGAGACAAGGAAACTTCCAATTTAACGATAGATCCAAAATTCTTTACTTTGGGCGATAATCCGGTTACTTTCAATATCAAAACGAAAGGTGGCGAGACGCTAACGCAGGATGCTACCATTAATGTTTTTGCAAAAAGTCCTGAAAAAAAGATGTCTTATGAAATCGTAGCTGAATATCCTCACGATCCTAAAAACTTTGTTCAGGGTTTCCAGATCGAAGGAAATACAATTTATGAAAGTGACGGACAAAATGGCTCTTCACAGATCTTAAAATATACGTTGGGCACGACCACCCCTCTGGCTTCAACCAAACAGCCGCAGGAGGATTTTTCTGAAGGAAGCACCATCGTTGGAGATAAAGTGTACCAGCTTACCTGGCAGAGTAAAAAAGGATATATTTATGATAAAAATTCACTGAAATTATTGTCTGAATTTTCTTATCCGAATGTTTTGGGAGAAGGTTGGGGATTAACATATGACGGTAAAAACCTGATCGCATCAGACGGAAGTAAACTGCTGTATTTCCTGGATCCTGCAAATCCTTCAAAACTAGTAAAATATATTGCTGTAGCCGGAAGTTCCCAGGCATACGATCAGCTGAATGAGCTTGAATATCACAATGGATTTATTTACGCAAATGTTTGGCAGAAACCTGTTATTTTAAAAATTAATCCTGAAAACGGAGAAGTTGTAGGAACCTTTGATTTTACAAATATCGCAAAACAGAATACCAAAGGAAGCGACGACGTTTTGAACGGAATTGCTTTTAAAGGCGATAATATGCTTGTGACAGGAAAAAACTGGCCGAAAATTTATGAAGTTGCAGTTAAATAATTATTGAATATTGAAAGCTGTAAAGAAAAGTCTGATTTCTGGTTTTGCACTAATTCTGTTGTTAACCTCTTGCAGGAATGACAAAGACATGTTGAATGCTCTTGCTGATTACAACCATTCAATGGAAGAAAAAGGATATCATCTTGGTGATCGTCTGAAACTTCCTGAAGATGTAACGGATCACGCAGAGGCTATTTCGATAAGCTTCGGAGATAAGGAAACATCTGAGATGGCGATTGATCCGAAATTCTTTGAATACGGAGAAAATAAGGTGACATTCAATATCAGAACCAAGAATGGTGAAATGCTGAATCAGGATGCGACGATTAATGTTTTTTCAAAATATCCCGAACAGAATATTATTTATAAAGTGGTAGCAGAATATCCTCACGATCCAAATAATTTTCTGGAAGGTTTTCTTCTCGAAGGAAATACGGTGTATGAGAGCGATGGTTTGAAAAATTCTTCTCAACTTATTAAATATACTTTAGGAACTACCAGACCAATCATTGCAGAAAAACAGCCCGGTCATATTTTTTCTGAAGGATGCGCTATTGCGGGAGATAAAATTTATCAACTCACTTATCAGAATAAGATAGGATTTATTTACGATAAAAATACGCTAAAGAAACTTTCGGAATTTCCTTTGCCCAATGAGATCGGCGAAGGTTGGGGACTGACTTTTGACGGTAAAAATCTTATCGCTACGGATGGTTCAAACACACTGTATTTTCTTGATGTGAATAATCCTTCTAAAGTGGTAAAGAAGCTGGCAGTAGGAGGATATAAAGATATTTACACTCAATTGAATGAATTGGAATATCATGAAGGTTTTATTTATGCAAATATCTGGTATCAGCCTTTTATTCTTAAAATAAACCCTAGAACAGGAGAAGTTGTAGGTAAATTTGATTTCACAAAAATTACAGAGGAAAATACAAAAGACGATAAAGAACATGTTCTCAACGGAATAGCTTTTAAAGGTGAAAATATGCTGATTACCGGTAAAAACTGGCCGAAGATTTATGAAATGGCTGTTCAATAGTAAAATTTTAAACATCTTAAATAGAAATAAAATAGTAAATTGGTAGTGTTCCTTTTGGAGTACTACTTCAGTAGAATAATTTGAGAGTATTATATTTGATATGTATGTTCGTTTTCTGTTCGATTCAAGCACAGAAAGCCCTTCCTTTAGACACTTTGAAACTGAAGGAAGCTAAAGATATGCTTGCCGATGATTATGGTAATCTCTACATCTACAAAAACAAAGATTTTAGTCTTACTAAATATGATTCACTGGGAAAACAGATCGGTAAAATGATGCTGACGGTTCCCTACAAAATACAGACGGTACAGAATCCGCTCAGTGTGCCGCTTTTTTCTGAAAACGCTCAGGAGCTTAAATTTGTTGACCAGAATATGAATGAAATCCAGCTAGTGGATTTCAAACAGAAATTCGGTTTTATTAAAATGACTTACGCTGAAGATCTGCAGCAGCTTTGGTTGCTGGATGAAAGTACCAAGAGGCTTATTCAGTACAATTTCAGAAACGAAACGATTATTAATTCTTATCCCTTTGATGCCAGTTTTGATGATCTGATGGATCTTCTGGTGTATGAAAATAAGATTTATATATTAACGAGACAGAACATCAGAGTTTATACTTTTAAGTTTGAAAAAATCTTTGAAGCACCTGTTGAAAACGGAAAACGGTTCAGAAGGGAAAACGAATATATTTTAGTGATTACTCAAAATGCTATTCTGAAATACGTTCCGGAAAAAGAAATGGTTAAAATTTTTCAGGATCCTGATGCGCAGATTGTGGATAAAAATACGCTTTCTTATTTTGAAATCAAGGCCAACAAACTTTATCTTTACAGCCTCGAAAAAAATAAAGAAATCCAGCCACAGACAGAAATTGAACCTCAACAGAAAGATACGGAGCGGGATGTAAACCCATCGGAAAGGAAAGCTTCAGAACCAGATAGCCCGGAAGAAAAACTGGAGAAAAAGACCCAGGAAATTGAAGATAAAAATCCTTCGGAAAGCTCTTTACAAAAGCTGATTGAGGATATTTCCACGCTAGAGTCTGCAGGGGATTAGTGGGATAAATCATTTAACATAAGGAGAAAAATATGCATATTGCAGTTACAGGAAATATTGGAGCCGGTAAAACGACTTTAACGACTATGCTTTCAAAGCATTATGGATGGGATGCACAGTTTGAAGATGTTGATCACAATCCTTATCTCGAAGATTTTTACGCGGATATGAGCAAATGGAGCTTTGCATTGCAGATTTACTTTTTAGGAAGCAGATTTCAGCAGGTAAAAGAGATTAGAGAGAGTGGTAAAAATATTGTTCAGGATCGTACGATTTATGAAGATGCCCATATTTTTGCAGAAAATCTTAATGATATGAAATTGCTTTCTGATAGGGATTTTAACAACTATGCATCTGTTTTTAATCTGATGAAATCATTTGTCTCTGCGCCCGACCTTTTGATTTATCTCAAATCCGACGTTCCGAATCTCGTTAAAAAAATCTATAAAAGAGGCCGGGAATATGAAGCTTCCATAAGTATTGAATATCTTTCCAAACTCAATCAGAAGTACGAAAAGTGGATTTCCAATTATACGGAAGGAAAATTACTGATTATAGAAGTTGATGATCTTGATTTTGTGGAAAAGCCTGAAGACTTCGGATTTATTCTCGAAAAAATAGAAGCCGAACTTTATGGATTGTTTTAACAAAGATTTATTATAAATTAAAGCAATTCGACCTTTTTTTCTTAGTAAATTTGTTTAGCTCTCAAATCAAATAAAATGTTAGTGAAAGTCTTACATAATGGCAACTGCTCAAAATCCAACGCCGTGTTGGAATATCTGGATGAGAATGGAGTTCCGTTTGAAATCATTAATATTGTCGAAGAACCATTAAGCCCTTTGGAAATTAAAACTGTTCTGAAGAAACTTAATCAGAGTGTTTTTGATATCATCAGAAAAAATGAGAAATTATATCTTGAAAAATTCGCGGGTAAAGATTTTTCAGAAGAAGAATGGATTCAGATTTTAGCTGAAAATCCTTCGCTGATTCAAAGACCAATTCTTATTAAGGGTTCTGTAGCGATGCTGGGAAGACCTATTGAAAATGTGAAATATTTTATCGAAAAATAAATAAAAACATATTAAAAATGTAAACAGAAAAGTCAGCTTAATTGCTGACTTTTTCAATTTATAATAGAATTACACCTTCTATTTTTGCGACCTCTTTATAAATTTTAACGACCTGGTCTGCGTCTAAAACAAATGCATTAATATTGCATGCTGTATATTTTCCATTTTTGCTTTCTCTGTTTCCCAGTGTAAATTTTATTCCGTCGAAAACTCTGTATATCTCTGTTAATTTTGCCTGATCCGTAGGAATAATAAATTTAAATAAATAATCTTCCGGAAAATCGTGGTGATCTTCCAATTTTGTCTTTAGTGAATTGTAAAAATCCTCAGGACTTGCATGTTGATTTCCTTGTAAAATATCCATTTACCAATTTTAAATAATATATAAATATAACGAAATTATTTCTATTTTCCAAGAGGCCCCAACAGTGACTGGGAGTTCTGGATTTCATAATCTTCGATAATATTAAACATTCCGTTTACCAATTGCTCAGATGCAAGCTGGCTCAATCCTCCGGCATTTAAGGTGCTTTTATTCCCTCCAAGCAGACTTCCTAACAGGTTGCTTCCGGATAATGCAGTATTAATGCTTCTTACAATTCCATACTGATTCAGTTGTTCCTCAACTTTTGGCGTGATGGCCGCAATGAGTTGCTGTGATGTTTTTTCTTTAAGAATTAATGTTGCAGTTCCTTTTTCTCCCTGGATGATTCTTGTTACATCCTGTGCATTTAAGCTATTTACTGCACTAACAAGGATAGGTTTTGAAATATTAACTGTATAAACGGCCGCATCTGCAATATATGCTCTCTCTTTTTGTACCAGTGAAGGAGCCACTTTTTCCAGCATCGAATTGATTTCTCTCAATTGTTTTGGAAGAGCTTTGTCTACCATATTATTTTGCAAAAACGCTTCTCTGTTGCTGTAGATGTTTACGCCTTTATCAATCCCGCTTAAAAGAAACCTTTTAATGATGGAAAGACCAAGATCAGATGTTGCCAGCGTAGTGCAAGATTGCACAGCTGTATTGATAATAGCTCCTGTACCGATTATTAGGGCAGCAGCAATAATGTACTTTTTCATTCTTATTGATTAAACACTTATATTTTCAAATAATGAACCAAATTTACCTACAATTATTATTTTAACAAATTTTTTATATTGATTAATGATAATTGTGTCTAATAAATATTCCAGAATCCAATCAAAATTGTCTAATGTTAATGATTTGATAAAATTTTTTTTATTTAAGATACGATGAATATTAACTTAAAATCTGTTGTATTATGATGTATTTAAAATATAGTTTTTAACAGTAAATAAATATTATTGTATTTAATAAAATTTAAACTTTAACATAAAAATAAAAACATTAAGTAAAATTAACATTGTTCAATATATTTTTATAATTTTGACTAATGTCTTTTTATGATAACATGTATTTTTTCATGATAAGCAGGAAAAAAAGACACTGTCTTTTTTGTTAAATATGATTGTACGAATAAAATTTAACTATATGAAACAAAGTGATTTAAAGTATTCATGTCTCATTGCTGTTTTATACTTTGGTATGAATGTCAATGCACAGACTACACCAAGAGATACTGTTGCCAAGGAACAGAAAATCGAGGAAGTGGTGATGATTGGGTATGGTAAACAAAAGAAAATTGATTTGACCAGTTCCGTTGCAACAGTTAAAGCTGCCGATATTGTGAAAACACCATCTGGCCAGGCAACACAGGCGCTACAAGGAAAAGTTGCGGGCGTTCAGATTATTTCAAATGGCTCGCCTGGTGAAGCTCCTAAAATTAATATTAGGGGGGTACATTCCATTAACGGGAATAATCAACCGTTGTATGTGGTAGATGGTCTCTTTGTAGATAATATTGAGTTTTTAAATCCTAATGATATACAGGATTTCACTGTTCTTAAGGATGCTTCTGCATCAGCAATTTATGGGGTATTAGCTGCTAATGGGGTGGTAGTGATAACTACTAAAGGTGGAAGTTATAATAGAAAGGCCAAATTAACATATGATACTTATTATGGATATCAATTTGCAAATAATGTGATTAAAATGGCCAATACAGAGCAATATACTAATTTTGCACTAGAGTCTGGATCACAGTTTGAAATTGATGCTATTGGAGCTGCTATTCAGAGATTTGGAAGAAGTAGAACAAACCCTAACCTTCCTGATGTGAATACGGACTGGTATAAAGAAGCATTAAGAATTGCACCTATTCAAAGTCATAGTTTATCGGTTGATGGAGGATCTGAAAAAGTAGCATATTCACTAGGTGGAAACTTCTTTTCGCAAGATGGTATTCTAAATATGAAAAATAGTTACCAAAGGTTTAATGTTAGAGCTAAAGTTGACGCTAAGGCAACAAGCTGGTTAAACGTTGGAACAGTTATTAACTACACTAGAGGTGAGAAATATGATGACGAAGGATCTGCATGGCAGCAAATTTATTATGCGGTTCCTGTAATGCCTGTATATGACTATCTATTTACTAGTGCTACTGTAATGCCTTATGCTGATGCTCAGGTTCTCGGGTACAGAGGACATGATAATCCATTCGCTTTAATGGATAATGTTGATAAACTTGGTGTACAAAAATCTTTGAATTTTAATACATATGCTGAAATAACTCTACTTCCCAAAGAATTAACATTTAAGACAACACTTTCTTACAATAATAGGAATATAAGTGAGCGTTTAATGGAACTACCTTATTATGTTAATAGTATTGGAAATGGATTTCAAAGAACTTTAGATCAATCATCAATAACAAGAAATAATTCAACTTACGAAGATTATATTTGGGATAATACATTGACATGGAATAGAACATTTGGAAAACATGATTTAACATTATTAGTTGGTACTTCATATGCTGATCAATCATACAAGTTTATGAGTATGAAGGGCTTTTTCTTTAATGGCAGTTTATTTTCGAGAGACAATGAAAGCTCTTGGTATATTAATAATGCTTCTCCAGATGGAAGAATAACATCAGAAGGACAGCCATATCGTTTCTATAGGACTTCTTATTTTGGAAGATTGTCTTATAAATTCATGGATAGATATATAGCATATGCTACGCTTAGAAATGAAGGTTCAAACAAATTTCCAAATCAAAAAACAATTAATCTTCCAGCTTTCGGCTTAGGGTGGATAATTTCAGAAGAATCTTTTTTGAAAAATGTTAGTTGGCTTAACCTTTTAAAGTTACGTGCTGGTTGGGGAAGATTGGCTAACGACGCGGTTAATGCAAATAGAGCAAACACACCTTTTGCTGTTAACACTGTTTTTGCTGATACATATGTCGCTGCATATCAATTTACCACTTTTAAGGATGATGTTAGAAGAGAGTTTACTGAAGAAACAAATATTGGATTATCGGCAGAGTTTTTACGCAGAAGATTAACTCTCGAGGCAGACTATTTTATAAAGGACACCAAAAACATGGTTATTCCTGTTCAACCAATAGTAGGAAGTGAAGTGAGCTATAAGAATGTTGGTACAATGAGAAATAAAGGATATGAAATATCTGCTGGATGGAGAGATAAAATAGGTGAAAATTGGGGATATAGTATAAATGGAAATTTTAGCCATATTAAAAATGAGATTACTGATTTAAATGGTCAGGCTTTTATAGCCAGAGGTTCGGGTGATTTTCCACAACGTTTAGTTGTTGGCCAGCCTATAGATGTCTTTTATGGATATGATGTTATTGGAGTGTACCAAAATCAAGCTGAAGTTAATGCAGATCCCACAGCTGTTTATGCGAACGCTAACCAAGGTGCAGGAACTGTTAAACCTGGATATTTTAAGTATAGAGATATTAATGGTGATGGGAAAATAGATTCGGATGATCGAATGTATTTAGGTTCACCTGTTCCAACATATTATTATGGAGGATCTATAGCAGTAAATTACAAAAATTGGGATCTTTCTGTAGCAGTTTATGGACAAGGGGGTAATAAAATATTAAATAGAAATAGAGCTGAGGTTATAAGAACTACAGGAAGAAATATTGATGCTGATTTTGCAATAAACCGTTGGCACGGTGAAGGTACAACAAATGACTATGTTTCTTCAGAGGGATATCGTCAAAGTTGGAATAATCAGAAGCTTTCTAAGTTTTGGTTACAAGATGGAGACTTCTTCAGGGTACAAAATATTCAAATAGGCTACACATTAAAACAACAAGGTGTTCCTGAAATGAGATTTACTTTAACTGCTGATAGACCATTTATGTGGACAAAAAGCAAAAATCTAATGAATCCCGAGGTAGCTAATGATGGTGTTAATTTGGATGTATACCCAACCCCATCTGTTATTTCTTTCGGTTATAGTATTAAATTTTAAAAATAATATAAAAATGAAACGATTTAAATATATAAAAATAGCTTTAGTTAGTAGCCTAATTGCTTTATCAAGTTGTGATGATAAGTTAGATGAACCTATGGAATTAGATGCTGGTAGTAGCTATGATTATTCGAGCACAGAGGGAGCAAAAGGTGCAGTAATGGGTGCTTATGCGACATTATCCGGTCAAAAACTGAATGATAATGGAGGTTATGATGATACTGGATTAGGATGGGAACAAATCCCATTGATTTCTGTAAGAGGTGATGATGTTAATGCTGGTGGAAAAGGTGATCAGGCTCCATTCACTGATACAGATAGATTCGCTTACGATCGTAGTTATTGGATGTATAATTCCTTATGGGAAATTTGGTATCAAAGAATTGTACAAGTTACCGCGCAAATGGATCAGTTAGAGAAATTTAGATCAGGTGGTGTTAATTCTCAATTAATTGACCAATACATCGCTGAATGTAAAACACTTAGAGCTTTTTATACATTAGAAATATCAAGGGTTTGGGGGAAAGTTATTGTAATGGAAGAATTAGATCAGAGCAAGCTTACTTTAAGATCTAAAGACGATGTCATGTCTTGGATTTCTTCTCAGATGGATCAGGCTATACCTAGTCTTTTAGACATGAGACCGAATCAACGTACAGATATAAAAGGAGGAGTTACAAAATATACTGCTTTAGCAATTAAAGCAATGGCTAACTTAGAATTGAAAAATTATCAGGGTGTTGCTGATGCAACAGGTGCAATAATTAATTCAGGAAAATTCACACTTTATAGTGACTACTATGAATTATTCAAAACACCAGGTAAATTAGCTGATGAAAACTTGTTAGAAATTCAATATTCAGATTTTGGAGTTGGAACAGGTAATAATGTTAAACACCTGTGGGATTTCTATGGACCCACAAGTTGGACTCCATCCGTAACAGGAGCTGGAGCAGGTTGGGGGTTTTATGAGCCAAGCCTTAAATATATCAAATTTATGCTGAGTAGAAATGAACAGAAAAGATTAGTTACAAATGTTCTTTTCACACCAGATGGAATATCAAAAATCAAAGAAGATCCAAATTTTGCAACACTACCTACTTGGGTTTCTAATGTAACACCAGATAATGACCAAATTAATAATTCTGCAAGAGCTTTGTTTTTTAGTGGTAAGCATTATTTGCCTAGTAATCAGTTGATACCAGGAAGGCTTAGTTATGGTAGTAATAAAAATTATATTATTACTAGATACGCTGAAATATTATTAATGTATGCAGAAGCTGTTGCGAGAGGTGCTAGTCCTAGTGCCGGTTCAGCTGTTAACGCTGTTAATATTGTAAGAAACCGAGCTGGATTGAGTAGCTTAACTTCAGTAACGGCCGATCAGGTAATGGATGAAAAATTTGCTGAACTGGGCATGGAGTGGGGAATTCGATATTTTGATATGGTAAGATTAGGTAATACTGCCGCATTAAGTTATGATGGCAGAAACTTTACAATGGATAAGCAATTTTTGCCATATCCTTTAGCACAGCTTGAGAAAATACAAGCATTGGATAAATAAACAACTTGATCTAAATAAAATGAAAAAAAATATAGTAAAATTAGCTTTTGCACTAGCTTCTCTATTAATGTCTATTTCGTGTTCAGACAAATACATTGATGATATCAATGAAGTTGCACAAGGAAGCGATATAGTAGCCCCTACAGTAGAAATAATTAGCCCAGCAGGAAACCTACTTATCCCTTCATCTGCATCTGGTGCTAATGTCAAATTTCAATATAAAGTAATTGATGATATTGAAATTGGTAATGTTGATCTTTATTTGGATGGAGTTAAAATTGAAAGTAAAAATTCATTTCTTGACTACAGAATTTATAATGGTAGCTATTCATATAATAATCTTTCTACAGGATCTCATACAATTAAGGTAGATGCTAAGGATATGACAGGTAAGATGTCAACTAAGTCATTTACATTTACTATTGATAAATACACAAAAAAGAGTCAATACGAAACCCTATATATGCCTTTTTCTGGGGGAAATGTCTTTACTGATGTCATTACTACTAATAATCCGACAGTAACTGGTAATCCTATTACAGTTTCTAACGGTTATTCTGGGGCAGCATATGGAGGTGGAAATAATTCGTACTTAAGTTTTCCATTATCGGGATTATATAGTGAAAATGGAATAAGCTTTACTTTTTGGTATAAGGTTAATTCATCACCTGATCGCGCAGGCATTATTACCATAAACGATGATGATGATAATTCAAATGAGAATCGAAAAAAAGGCTTTAGATTATTTAGAGAAGGCAATACATTATCACAAACGATTAAGCTTAATTTAGGTATTGGAAGTGATGAATCTTGGAATGATGGTGGAGTAATAGCTGTTAATAATCAGTGGGTGCATATAGCTGTTACGATCTCTAAAACTGAATCAAAAGTTTATTTTGATGGTGTGCTAGTAAGAACAACTTCGTATGTTTCTCCATTTGATTTTTCATCTAGTAATAATATAGTGATTGGCTCTGGTGCTCCTTCATTTTCATACTGGGGACACAATTCCGATTTAAGCTTAATAGATGAGGTAAGAGTTTATAACAAAGCACTCGATCAGGCTGAGGTAATGGCAAGTAAATTATTTTAATATTATGTAATTTAATCGATAAACACTTTATGGCTATATTTGCTATAAAGTGTTTTTTAATATTATGTATAAAAAAAAGAAATTTTTAGGTTATTTTGTGTTATGTTTGATATTGATGCTTATGTTAAATAGTTGTTCAAATTCAGACATTCCATCACTAGGTGACACTTATAATCCTAATCCAACTTACAGTTACACCGATCCCCAGCTCATCGAGATGGTCCAAAAAGATGCATTAAAATATTTCTGGGATTATGCAGAAACCAATTCAAAGCTTGCAAGAGAAAGATATCATACGGATAATCCTTCGCAGGATGCTAATGTTGTAACTACGGGAGGATCAGGTTTCGGATTGATGACGATTCTGGTGGGAATTAAGAATGGATATATTTCCAGAGCAGAAGCAGTCTCAAAGCTAACAACTTCGCTTAATTTCTTACAGAATGCCAATCGTTTTCACGGAGCATGGCCTCATTGGATGAACGGAGCTACAGGACAGGTTATTCCATTTGGTGCAATGGATGACGGTGGAGATTTGGTTGAAACTGCATTTTTGGCACAAGGATTAATCTGTGTAAGAGAATATTTTAAAACTTCTTCTGACAATTCAGAATTAGCACTTTCTCAAAAGGCAGACACTTTATGGAAGGGAATCGAATGGAATTGGTACACTCAGGGACAAAATGTATTATATTGGCATTGGTCTCCTAATTACAATTTCCAGATGAATTTGCAACTAAAAGGTTTCGACGAAACATTAATTACTTATGTAATGGCAGCAGCTTCACCAAATTATTCTATAGAAAAACCTGTTTACCAGCAAGGATGGGCAAGAAATGGGAGTATTAAAAATACAGGATCACAATATGGAATTCCTTTGGTAGTTAACCATAACGGAGCAAATGGTACAGTTGGTCCCATGTTTTGGTCTCATTATTCTTTTTTAGGCTTGGATCCCAGAGGTTTATCAGATGAATATGTGAATTATGGTGATGCAACAACAAACCATGCAAAAATAATGTATCAGTACTGTGTTACAAACCCAAAAGGATGGCAGGGTTATAACTCAAAAAGCTGGGGACTTACCGCAAGTTATTCAAGAAATGCAGATGGCTCAACAGGATATGCTGCACACCAGCCAAATAATGACTTAGGAGTTATTTCCCCTACAGCAGCATTGTCAAGTATGCCTTATACTCCTACAGAAAGTATGAATGTACTTAGATTTTTGTATAATGAAAATTATAATAAATATATTGGAGTTGCAGGACCTTATGACGCCTATTCTGTGCATTACAATTGGGTTACCCCCAGGTATTTAGCCATAGATCAGGGTACAATTGCTCCAATGGTTGAAAATTATAAAAGCCAATTTTTATGGCAATTATTTATGAACGCTCCGGATGTTAAACAGGGGCTAATTAAATTAGGTTTCCATTCTACACAATACGGATTCTAATAAAAATATAAAAAATATTAATATGAAGAGGATTATAATGTCAGCGACATTAATATCATTACTCACGGTTTCCTGCAAAAATTCGCAGGCTTCAAGACAAGAAGTTGTGAAACCGCAAATGGTTAAAAATGATATTACTGATCAACAATTAATGGACAAAGTGCAAAAAGATGCCCTGAAATACTTTTGGGATTATGCCGAACCGAATTCTTTGCTTGGAAGGGAACGCTACCATGAAGATAATATCTATCCCGATAATGATAAACATGTCGTTACAACGGGTGGTTCCGGATTTGGGCTTGCAACTGTTCTGGTAGGAGTTGAAAGAGGTTTTGTACCAAGAAAAGAGGCGGTGAAACGGTTAACAACGATGATGGATTTCCTCGCAAAGGCCGATCGTCATAAAGGTGCATGGTCACATTGGATCAATGGTGAAACCGGTAAAACAGTACCTTTCGGGAAAAAAGACAACGGAGGTGATTTGGTAGAAACAGCATTTTTGACATCGGGAATATTAATGGTCCGGGAATATTTTAAAAACGGAAATGCTGAAGAAAAAGCATTAGCCAAAAAATGTGACGAACTTTGGAAAGGCATTCAATGGAACTGGTACACAAAAGGCGGTGAAAAAGTATTGTACTGGCACTGGTCACCGGATTACCAATGGGAAATGAATTTTCCGCTGGAAGGATACAACGAATGTTTGATAACGTATATTTTAGCGGCATCCTCACCAACTTATCCCATCGATGCTGAAACGTATTATAAAGGCTGGACAAGAAATGGAACCTATCTTTCAGATAAAACAAAATACGGACTTCCTTTATACGTTAAACACAACGGAGCTGAAGAATATGGAGGCCCACTATTCTGGGCGCATTATTCATACATCGGTCTCGATCCTACAAATCTTTCAGATAAATTAATCAAGAATTATTTCGATTTAAATAAAAATCAGGTTCTTATTGATTATAAATACTGTGTTGAAAATCCTAAGCAATGGGCAGGTTATGGACCAAATTATTGGGGGTTAACAGCCAGTTATTCAAGAAATAGCGATGGAAGTGTTGGGTATGATGCTCATTTTCCACAAAATGACAGAGGAGTAATTACCCCTACGGCAGCATTGAGCAGTTTTCCATACACCCCTAAGGAATCTATGGATTTTTTACGATTTTTATACACACAGAAGCCTGAATTTATAGGGTCCGCAGGGCCTTATGATGCCAATTCGATTCAGTACGACAACTGGACAACCCCAAGATATCTTGCGATCGATCAGGGAACCATTGCCCCGATGATCGAAAATTATCGAACCGGATTTTTATGGAAGCTCTTCATGAACGCTCCGGAAATTCAGCAGGGATTGAAAAAATTGAGCTTTAAATCTGAAAAGTACGGCATCCGGTAATTTTCAGGAGCTTGATCCTGCTGTTCACTGTATCTTTTTTTGCCGGGCTTTTCCCTACCAAAAAAAGGATGCCGTTCCCATCAGGGCTAGGAGGACAACCTGAATAGAAATAACATACCGAATTTAAATATCAATTCATCAAACGGCTTTACTAAAACTTAAAAGTAAAATGAAATTAAAACTAAAGCATTTGCCACTTATTTTCTTACCTTTTTCAGTAAGCTTACATGCACAGGAAATAAAATCGGAATTAAATAAAGAAATTAAAAGGCAGGAAAAAATTTCCTATATTCTCGATTATCCGCAAAATGCCAAAGGCAATGTTCCTTTGATCGTTTTTCTCCACGGATCCGGGGAAAGAGGTAATAACCTGGAAATGGTTAAGGCACACAGTCCTTTTACTTATAAAAATTTAATAAAAGAACCTGTTGCCATTTTGGCTCCGCAATGTCCTGAAAATACCTGGTGGGATACGGTAACGGTCTATGCTTTGATCAAAGAAATTCAGGCAAAATATAAAATTGATCCTTCAAGAATTTATCTTACAGGACTTTCGATGGGAGGATGGGGAACCTTAAAACTGGCGATGGAACATCCTGAAATGTTTGCAGCAGTGGTTTCCGTATGTGCTCCTACCGATAGGGTGATGTATGCCAATATTGATCAATACAAAAATCTGAATATGAAGATCTTCCATGGCGGAATGGATGATGTGGTTTTACCTGAAAATGCATTTAATTTTTACCAAAAATTACATCCTGTGAATCCTTCAGCAGAACTTAAAATTTTCCCGAATGACAATCACAATTCCTGGGATTCAACCTATTCTGATCCTAAATTATATGAATGGATGCTGTCAAAAAGGAAATAATTAAACAAAATTTAATAATAATCATTTATAATGTTGACGATCTTTACCAAATATACGATATCGAAAAATGACAATTGTTATTAAAAAGTTTGTTGTTTGCATTTAAATAATTATTATTACAAAAGAACTATATAATTAAAGAAGATAGATTTATGAAAAAGTTAATTGTAATGGCCACTTTAGCACTGGCGCCTGTGTTTTCGGCTCAGGAAATGGTATCGAAGCCCGTTCAGTCATATCAGACGGCTCAGTATCAGGCTAAAAAGAAAGCATTCGTAGACAATCTTTTGTCGAAAATGACATTGGATGAGAAAATCGGACAGCTGAATTTACCAAGTTCTGGCGATTTTACCACCGGTTTGGCTAAAAGCTCAGACATTGGAAAAAAAGTAGAACAGGGGTTAGTAGGTGGACTATTCAATATAAAAGGTGCTGATAAAATCAAGGCTGTTCAGAAAGTAGCCGTTGAAAACAGCCGACTTAAAATTCCGTTGATTTTCGGGATGGATGTTATTCACGGATATGAAACGACTTTCCCTATTCCGTTGGGGCTAGCTTCATCCTGGGATATGAATCTCGTTCAGCAATCGGCGCGTGTAGCAGCAAAGGAGGCTTCAGCAGACGGAATCAACTGGACATTCTCGCCGATGGTTGATATTTCCCGCGAACCAAGATGGGGAAGAGTATCTGAAGGTTCAGGAGAAGATCCGTACTTAGGAAGCGAGATTGCTAAAAATATGGTCTATGGATATCAGGGTAAAGATCTTTCGGCAGGAAATACCATTTTGGCTTGTGTTAAACACTTCGCATTATATGGAGCTGGTGAAGCGGGAAGGGATTACAATACTGTTGATATGAGCCATATCCGAATGTTTAACGAATATTTCCCTCCTTATAAAGCTGCTGTTGACGCGGGAGTTGCTTCTGTAATGGCTTCCTTCAATGAAGTAGATGGGGTTCCGGCTACAGGAAACAGATGGCTTCAGACAGAGGTATTGAGAAATCGATGGAACTTCAAGGGATTTGTAGTAACCGATTATACGGGAATCAACGAAATGGTAGATCACGGCATGGGTGATCTTCAGCAGGTTTCTGCACTGGCTTTGAAAGCGGGAGTGGATATGGATATGGTGGGTGAAGGTTTTTTAACAACCCTTAAAAAGTCTTTATCTGAGGGAAAAGTGACCCAGGGTGAAATCGATATGGCGGCAAGAAGAATCCTTGAAGCAAAATATGACCTCGGGTTATTCGATAATCCTTATAAACATGGGGATGCAAAACTGGCAGCGAAAGAAGTTTTCAGTCAGGAAAACAGGAATGTTGCCAGAAATATCGCAGCTCAATCTATGGTTTTATTGAAAAATGAAAATCAGATCCTTCCTTTAAAAGCTTCCGGAACAGTAGCTGTAATCGGGCCATTGGTTAATAATTCCATTAATATGACCGGAACGTGGAGTGTGGCTGCTAAACATGATAAGTCGGTCAACTTGGTGCAGGGGCTTGAAGCTAATTATGGCAAAAATGTAAAATTCATCTCCGCAAAAGGCGCTAATATTGATTATGATGCAAAACTGGAAGAAATTTACGCGGCTCACGGTAAGAAAACAGACCGAGACAACCGTTCGAAAGAAGCCTTATTAAAAGAAGCCGTTGATGTGGCCAATAAAGCAGATGTTATCGTTCTAGCCATCGGAGAATCTGCGGAAATGAGCGGTGAATCTTCTTCAAGAACAGAAATTACCATCCCTCAGTCTCAGGTAGATTTATTAAACGAATTGAAAAAGACAGGAAAACCAATTGCTATGGTACTTTTCACTGGTCGCCCATTAGCACTTACCAATGTTAAAGACACTCCTGATGCTATTCTGAATGCATGGTTCCCAGGTTCAGAAGCAGGAAATGCAATCGCAGATGTTCTTTTCGGAAAAGTAAATCCTTCCGGAAAACTACCGATGACATTCCCGAGAAGCTTAGGACAGGTGCCTATCTATTATAATGAGAAAAATACAGGAAGACCTTTGGATCAGAAGCTTGTTGATAAATGTGAATACCAGAGATTCCGTTCAAATTATATGGATGAGTGCAATACACCGCTTTATCCATTTGGATATGGATTGAGCTACACTAAATTCAACTATTCTGACGTTACGGTTTCTAATGCAAACCCTAAAGGAAACCAGACTGTTCAGGCTTCTGTAACGGTTACGAATTCCGGAAATTACGATGGGGCAGAAGTGGTTCAGCTTTATATCAGGGATCTTGTAGGAACCATTACAAGACCTGTAAAAGAACTGAAAGGTTTCCAAAAAGTAATGCTGAAAAAAGGAGAATCTAAAAAGGTTACTTTCAATATTACTCCTGAAGATCTTAAGTTCTATAACGGAGATCTGAAATATGATTGGGAACCGGGAGAATTTGATATCATGATCGGAACAAGTTCTGCAGACGTGAAACATTCAAAGATTAACTGGACAAAATAAATTTTAAGTCACTCAAATTGAGTGACTTTTTTGTATATTAGAGTAAGATTAAACCACCTGAAAACTTTAAAATAAAACATATGAAAAAAACAATCTTATTTAGTTTAATGTTTCTGAGTTCTTTGATGCTGTGTCAAAAAAAGACGCCGGTTGTAGGGAACGACAGAGATGTACACGGGTGTATCGGTTCTGCCGGCTATACTTATTCCCAGATAAAGAACGAATGTGTACGCGTTTTTGAACAAAAAATCAAGCTTAAAGAAGTGGATGGGGATAAAAGCTATTCCACCATGACAGCGGTTATTTTCAGCAAAAACATGAAAAAGGCAGAAATATTTATTCCGGATGGCGCCGCAAAAGCATTATCCTTGAAAGGCAGGGTAAAAGCAGAATCTGGAAAAGTGGAAAGGCAATAAAAGATAGTTATGTATTGGTTCCTTATAAGAAAAAAGGCTATCAGATTAAGAAAAACGATGTAGTAATTTATCAATAATGAACAGAAAGCCATTCTAAGGAGTGGCTTTTATCATTTTATTAGATATTTTTATAACACTATTCAGTATCGAAACGATTTTCAACTCTCACAGAAAAACCCTATTTTTGCATAGCTAAAAAGTAAAAGAAAGAATGAATTCCTACAAAAATCCATTGGAAGAACGCTATTCAAGCGAAGAAATGTTGTTTAACTTCTCTCACAACAATAAATTCCAGAACTGGAGAAAGCTTTGGATTGCCCTTGCTGAAATCGAAAAAGACCTTGGCCTTGAAATCACAGATGAGCAAATTGCAGAATTGAAAGCCAACGCTGAAAATATCGATTATGATAAAGCAGCTGAATATGAGAAAAAATTCAGACACGATGTAATGGCTCATGTTCATGCTTACGGTGATGTGGCGCCTTCCGCAAAAGGAATTATTCACTTGGGAGCAACTTCGGCGTTTGTAGGAGATAATACAGATTTAATTCAGATTCGTGACGGACTTTTAATTTTAAAGAAGAAGTTGGTTAACGTAATGAAAAATTTAGCAGATTTTGCTATTCAATATAAAGATTTACCAACGTTAGGCTTTACTCATTTTCAACCGGCCCAATTAACAACTGTTGGGAAAAGAGCAACTCTTTGGTTACAAAGTTTAGTTCTCGACATTGAAGAACTTGATTTTTTCTTGGAAACTTTGAGATTCCGTGGAGTAAAAGGAACTACGGGAACTGCTGCAAGTTTCCTTGAGCTTTTTAACGGAGATTACTCTAAAGTGAAGCATTTAGATAAAGAATTATCCAAAAGATTCGGTTTCGAAAAGGTTTTCGGAGTTTCCGGACAGACTTACGACAGAAAAATTGATGCTAAAGTTGTTGCTTTATTAGGAAATATTGCGCAATCTGCACATAAATTCACCAACGATTTACGTTTACTTCAAAATCTTAAAGAAATTGAAGAGCCTTTCGAGAAAAACCAGATCGGTTCATCTGCAATGGCTTACAAGCGTAATCCGATGAGAAGCGAAAGAATCGGAGCATTGGCAAAATATGTGATGTCTTTGACAACAAGTTCTGCAATGGTAGCTTCAACACAGTGGTTTGAAAGAACACTGGATGATTCTGCTAATAAGAGACTGACTATTCCTCAGGCATTTTTAGCGGTGGACGCGATTCTATTAATTTGGAACAACATCATGAACGGAATCGTAGTGTATCCGAACAGAATCAACAAACATATTATGGATGAGCTTCCATTCATGGCGACAGAATATATCATCATGGAAGAAGTGAAGGCAGGCGGTGACCGCCAAGAAATTCACGAGGTGATCAGAGTTCATTCCATGGAAGCTTCTAAGCAGGTAAAAGTAGAAGGAAAAGAAAACGACCTTATCGAAAGAATCTTGAACGACCATTCATTAAAACTGGATAAATCGAAATTAAAAGAAGTTCTGGATCCTAAAAACTTTATCGGTTTTGCTCCGATCCAGACGGAAGAATTTATAAAGAATGAAGTACAGCCAATCATCGATCAGAACAAAGATCTTATCGGACTGGAGGCTGACCTTAAAGTATAATTAATGTATGCAGTCTTTTTGGCTGCATATTTTTTTGAAATTAAACTAATTCATGAAAAATATATTTCTCTTTTTTATTATCTTTTGTCTGAATTTGATTCCACTGGAAACTGTTGCTCAGATTAAATCAGATGATCTGAAAGATTTTCAGTTAACAAAAGAGGAATATAGCGAGTTTAAAACTTTTTTAATTTCAAAAAACTTAAAAGTAAAAGATACAATCTTTATCAAATATGATTTCAACAATGAAAAATGTTGGGATCAATTGGATCTTCATAGCAAAAAGTATATTAATAAAATTGTCAGCAACTTTCAGACTCATATTTCATATTTCAATACTAGCTTTGAAACAGCCGTTGCATATAACTTTAGGGAGCCGGGAAAAAGATTTAATAAATTGAAACTTTGGGATGAGACAATTATCATTGATAGTGATAAAATTTTAAAAAAGCTTATTTTTAAAGAGAAAGTTGAGTGTGGAACTTCTGCGGTTATTCTTGCTGATGGATCTTATCTGATTTATGAAAAAGATCCTCATTTTGAGCTTTTAAATTTGCATCATAATTATTCTGGAAATAAATTTTAATGAATAAATAACGCCAAATGAAAAAAGTATTTTTAATTATTTTATTAATGCCTATGCTTTCTTTTTCCCAGAAAAAGGATGTTCTGAAGTATTTTAAAACGAAAGATTCTTTGGTTGGTGTTAAAAATGAAGACGGTACAATCATCGTTCCGGCACAGTTTAAAATTTTTTCTTATCTGAAAGATGGAGAATTGGTAAAAGGGGAAACTATTTATTTTGACGGACCAAAACAAGACGAGAAACCGGAAAAAAATGCGTGGGGATATGTTTATGACAAAAATGGAAACTTTCTTTACAGACCTTTCTTTTACGACAACGGAGCAGATTATTTCTCAGAAGGAGTAAGAAGGTTTGTTAAAAACGGAAAAGTTGGCTTTGCAGACAGAAACGGGACGGTTATTATCAAGCCTAAATATGATTTTGTATCGTCGTTTAATTATGGCTATGCTGCCTACTGCAACGGCTGTGATTGGGAGAAGACACAAGAAGAGCATAAAGCCATAGTCGGTGGAACATGGGGTGTTATGAATTTCAAAGGAGAAACTGTTCAGCCTGTTGAGAAATCGGCTAAGACGGTTGAATCAAATGGGAAATATTATCCGTATCCTTTTTCTTATAATGAAAAGGAAAAGAACATTCTCAAATTTTTTGAGAAACAGAATAAAATGCTTTCCGAAATATATTACGTCAACCATTACAATAAATTATCTGCTGATGAAAAAAAACTTTTCTTTGAAATTGTAGAGCGGCCGAAGGAAAACTTTCCGTTTTATCAGGTAAACACTTATGATTACAGAAAGACTGAAGCAGGATTATCTGATTTTAAATTTCTTGTATCGGCAGATGGTAAAAGAGTTATCGCGTTGGAATTTGAAGATGAAAGGATCCCTTTTGAAAAATGGCTTGAGAATAAAATAAAAGAGGCCGGGAAATTTCAGAAAGAACATCCGGATCATCCGAATAAATTAAGTAAATAAGAAATAGCGAAAATATTTATTCCGTAGGAATGAAATCTGTGTAGGAAATGAAATTTAAAGGTGATATGCATTCCGTAGGAATGTTATCTTTGCAAAAATGATGGAAATAAAATATGCCGAACACCTATACACAGATTTATATTCAGGTTGTTTTTGCTACAAAAGGAAGGAGCATTAAAATTAAATCTGAAGTAAGAGTTGAAATTGAAAAATATATTTGTGGAATATTTAACAATAAGAAACAAAAGGTATTAGCGATTTATGCAAATCCTGATCATGTACATGTTTTCTTTAGTTATAAAAATTTGCAGATAACAATTCCGGAATTAATTAAAACGGTTAAAATTGAATCAACAAATTTTATTAATGAAAAAAAGTTGTGTTTTGGTAAGTTTTACTGGCAAGAAGGTTATGGAGCTTTTTCTTATGCAAAAAGTCAGAAAGACAAGGTTGTTAATTATGTGCTAAACCAGGAAAAACATCATTCAAAAAGAGCTTCAGAGAAAAATATATTGAAATGCTGAATGCTTTTGAAATTGAATTTAAGAATGAATATTTGTTTGAATTCTATGATAACGAAAAATAATTTCTGATTACAGTATTATTTTTCGAAATCAATGAGAAGAGATAGCAGTCCTACGGACTGCGCCTTTAATTCAAATAGGTTTTCTACACAGCTATGATTCCTGACGGAATCACCATTAGAAAATCATATCATTCCGTAGGAATGAAATCTGTGTAGAAATAACATTAAAAGATATATGCATTCCGTAGGAATGCTATCTTTGCAATCAGAAAAATATGGCATTTGCCAAATAAGTTTTTAAATAAAATAAATCTAATAAAATCTGACATCTAATGTCTCAAAACAAAAGAATTTTCGTAGAAAAAAGAGGAATTTTCGATGTTGAAAGTCCAAAAATTTTTGATGAAGTAAAAGCAGTTGCTCCGTCTGTCCAAAGTGTAAAGGTTTATAACGTTTACGATATTTTTGGCTTAAATGAAGGTGAGTTCGAAAAAGTGGTAAACAGCACTTTCGTAGATCCTGTTACTGATATTTTACATACAGAAAATCCTGCAAAAGGAATATTTTTCGCAATGGAATTCCTGCCAGGTCAGTACGATCAACGTGCGGATTCTGCTCAACAATGTATCGCTTTATTAACTGGAAATGAGAAGTCTAAAGTAAGAAGCGGTAAACTTATTGAATTTGAAGGCGTTTCAGAATCAGATTTGACAAAAATCAAGGATCTTCTTATTAATAAAGTTGAATCTCAGGAAAAAGACTTATCTATTTTGGATATTCCTGCAGAAGAAACGCCATCGAAAGTTATTGTGCACGAAAATTTCATCAATTTCGATGATGCTCAGCTCGAGGAATTCTTTAATAATCATGGTTTTGCATTAGGGTTGGATGATTTGAAATTCATTCAGGAATACTTTAAATCTGAACAAAGAAATCCTACGGAAACTGAACTTAAGGTTTTAGACACCTATTGGAGCGATCACTGTCGTCATACAACTTTTGAAACAGAATTGTCAAATATTGAATTTGAAGGACAATTTAAACATACATTGGAAACCATTTTCAATGACTATATTGAAAAAAGGAAATTCTTAGGACGTGAATTAAAGCCAATTTCTTTGATGGATCTTGCAACAGTTTGCGGCAGATATTTCCATAAAACAGGTAATTTGGAGAATCTTGTGGTTTCTGATGAAATCAATGCTTGTACGATCCAAATCGAAGCGGAATACGATGGTAAAAAAGAACCTTGGTATTTATTATTCAAAAACGAAACACACAATCACCCGACAGAAATTGAGCCTTTTGGTGGGGCTTCAACGTGTTTGGGAGGAGCGATCAGAGATCCTTTGTCCGGGCGTTCTTTCGTTTTTCAGGCGATGAGATTAACGGGTGCTGCAGACGTTTTAGAATCGGTTGATCAGACTTTACCAGGTAAATTGCCTCAAAAAACCATTACAAAGCAGGCTGCAAACGGATATTCTTCTTACGGTAACCAGATCGGTCTGGCGACTACTATGGTTTCCGAAATCTATGACGAAGGCTACAAAGCGAAAAGAATGGAAGTTGGTTTCGTTGCCGGAGCCGTTCCTGTGGATTGGGTAAGACGTGAAAAGCCTGAAGCTGGCGATTCTATCATTATTTTAGGAGGTGCAACAGGTCGTGACGGTGTTGGTGGAGCGAGCGGCAGTTCGAAAGAGCAAGATGAGACTTCTATCCATACGATGAGTTCTGAAGTTCAGAAAGGAAATGCTGTTGAAGAACGTAAAATCCAAAGATTATTCAGAAATCCTGAAGTGACGAGACTGATCAAAAAATCAAACGACTTCGGAGCGGGAGGTGTTTCTGTGGCTATCGGTGAAATTGCCGATTCTTTGGAAGTTAATTTAGATGTTTTACCTTTAAAATATGAAGGTCTGAACGGAACCGAGCTTGCTATTTCTGAATCTCAGGAAAGAATGGCGGTTGTGGTTGAACCAAAAGATAAAGAGCAGTTTATCAAATTCTGTGAAGCTGAAAACATTGTGGCTGTTGAGGTTGCAAAAGTGACAGATTCCGGAAGAATGCAAATGTTCTGGAAGGGCGATAAAATTGTTGACCTTTCAAGAGCATTTTTAGATACGAACGGCTGTTCAAAAAGTCAGGAAGTTAAAATTACCCACCTTAATGAAGTAAAAGAAGAAACTCCTGCATTTAACGAAGAGAATTTCCTGAAAATATTAGGCGATAAAAATGTAGCTTCTCAAAAAGGGTTGCTGGAAATGTTTGATTCATCGATTGGTGCCACTACGGTGGCGATGCCTTTGGGTGGAAAATATCAGCAGACGTTGATGGAAGGAAGTGTTCAGACATTGCCGATCATCGGAGCAAAAGATATTGAAACGGTTTCTTTGGCAAGTTGGGGATTCGATGCAGAGATTTCTAAGCAGAATTCACTTTTAGGATCTTCTTATGCCGTAGTTGAAAGTGTTGCGAAGATCGTTGCAATGGGTGGCGATTACAAAAATATCCGATTCAGTTTCCAGGAATATTTTGAGAAATTAGGCCAGAACCCTGAAAAATGGGGTAAACCATTGGCTTCGCTTTTAGGAGCTTATGATGCCCAGATCAACTTTGGTTTGGCAGCCATCGGAGGTAAAGATTCAATGAGTGGAACATATCAGGATCTGAATGTACCGCCAACGTTGATTTCTTTCGCTTGTGCTAACGGAGAAAAGAAAAATATTATCTCTCCTGAATTTAAGAATGCAGGAAATAAAGTGTATCTCTTCAGCCATACCGCTCAGGAAAACGGACTTCCGAATTATGATGCTTTAAAAAATGTTTATGAATTTATTTTCGAAAATATTAAAGCCGGAAAAATCGTCTCTGTAAAAACAGTGAAAGAAGGCGGAATTCCTGTTGCTTTAGCAAAAATGAGCTTTGGAAACCGATTAGGTGCTGACATTTCGACTCCGCTCAATGTAACAGATTCTTTATTAGCTAAAAATATTGGTAGCTTAATCATTGAATCTAAAGAGGAATTAAACTCTGTCAATCTTCATTTAATCGGAGAAGTTAAAGATTCAAATGTTATTAAAATTAATGATGCTGAATTCGCGATTGAGAAATTATTAGCGGCAAATACGAATACATTCGAGAATCTTTTCCCAACAATCGAAAAAGAAAAATTAACGGTTGAAATCGATGAAAAATTAAACTCGATCAACCCAAGAAATATCATCATTAAAAAGCACGGAATTGCCCAGCCAAAAGTATTTGCGCCGGTTTTTCCGGGAACAAACTGTGAGTACGATACGCTGAACGCTTTCGCAAAAGAAGGTGCTGTTATCAGCAGTTTACCTTTAATCAATATCAATCACCAATTATTGGATGAAAGTATTGATGCGTGGGTAGAGGAAATCAAAACTTCTCAGATTTTAGCTTTCTCAGGAGGTTTCTCTGCGGGTGATGAGCCGGACGGTTCTGCAAAATTCATTGTTAATGTTTTGAAAAACGAAAAGATGAGAAATGCGGTTCACGAATTGCTTGACAGAGACGGAATGATCATCGGAATCTGTAATGGTTTCCAGGCATTAGTTAAATCTGGATTGTTGCCTTACGGAAGAATCAAAGATTTGGATGAAAACTCTCCGACGTTGGCTCACAATGCCATCAGAAGACACATTTCACAAATGGTAAACGTAAGAGTAGTGAATGACGAGTCTCCTTGGTTAAAAGGAATGAAAGACCAGGTTTTCACCATTCCGATTTCTCACGGTGAAGGTCGTTTTATGGCTTCGGAAGGTGAAATTCAGAAGTTATACGAAAACGGACAAATTGCAACGCAATATTTAGATTTAGAAGGAAATATCGCTCACGGAATGCCGTTCAATCCAAATAATTCATTGTTCGGAATTGAAGGAGTTACCAGTCCGGACGGGAAAATATTCGGTAGAATGGGACACCCGGAACGTTTTGCAGAAGGATTGATGAAAAATATTCCGACCGCAAATTATCATAACATCTTTAAAAATGGAGTGGAATACTTCAAATAACAATAAAAAGAAAGTGACTGTCATTAATGGCAGTCATTTTTCAAATCTGGAAGGGTTTTATGAAGAAGTTTCTCAGCTTTTTATGAAAGATGAAGATTGGAAAGTTGGGACTTTGGATGGTTTTAATGATATTTTATATGGATTTCAGGGCGAAATTATATGGAAAAATTCTCAAAAGTCTAGTGAAGATTTAGGTTTTGATGTAACCAAAGAATTCTACCAAAATAAAATTAGGCAAGGGAAGCCTTTTAATACAGAATTAATTCAACAAAAACTGGATGAATTGATAGATGGAAACGGACAAACCTTATTTGAAATTTTACTTGAAATTATAGAATCACATAAGAATATTCACCTTATTTTGGATTGATTTATGTAAAAAAATCACTGTAAGAACAATAATAAAATAAAAATCCTGTCATTATTTTGACAGGATTTTGTATTGTTGACAATTAATGGAATTCAACCCATAAATCGCCTCCTATGACATAGGCTTTAACTTCAAAATTATAATTTGTGCCTCCTGATGTGGTACCACTTCCGACCAAATAATCAGGAATACCTGTACATGACTGATAAAATCCTACTGAACCACTCATTCCTGGAATAAATTGTCCCGGATTGCTGGGTTCCCTCAATTCAAATTTCACATACGTCCATCGTTGGTCATCTGCAATACTTTGCGGTATCTGATTAGGTAAAAGATAGCTCCCGTCATACCAGCTGTCTATAGGATAAGGATGTCCGGCTGCAGTATCGGAGTCTGTGTATTTTGCGTATTTCGTCAGCTCACCAGGAGGCAGTGGAATCGAAGGTCCCATTGCCTGGAAACTGGGTGAACAGGTTGTAGGATTCAGTGTAAAAAGCGTAAAGTTAAGATTTAAGTCATGGTAATCATTCGTATTCCAGATATGGATAATTCCCTCTCCGGTAACGGGATCGATCTGCGCAAAAGTAGTGGCTCCTAAAGTTAAGCCTAAGATTAAGGTAAGTATTTTCTTCATGATTATTGTAGTTTTGAATTTTTGTTAATCTGATCTATTTTAGCATTATAAACTTTCATTGCCCACGTCAGAACTTTCTCTTTGTCTCCTTGCGTGGCTTTTTCAATTTCTTTTTCTTTTACTCCACTGGATTTTATAAGCTCGATTGCAGAGGGGATAAGAATAGCTTTACGTCTGTCGCTTAATTCCATCGGTTTGTGAGTTCTCATTTCCTCGGGAGTTTCGGCATTTTCAGGTCTGAAAAGACTTTTAATAGATTTTTCAAAATTCAAAACTTCTTCACTTTTTTTCGTGCTCAACGGATTGATTGTTGATGATTCGGTACTGCACGAAATAATTCCTGCCAGAAGAAAGGCATAGAGTAATTTGATTTTCATATTATTAAATTGTTAATTGTAAAACAAATATAATTAAAATATTAATCAAAACATAGTGAAAAATTAATTTTAGTGTAAAAATTTTAGTTTTAAAATGAATTTAATTAAAAAAAATACAGTTATACGATGTTAAATAGAATTTTTTAAAATAATCGATTTAAGGAAAAATATAGTTGATATATGTGAGAAAGCCAACAATAACCGATAAAGCAGCCATTAAAAGAACCGCTCCGGCAGCAATATCTTTAATAAAACCAATTCTTGTATCAAATTCCGGCCGTATAATATCGCAGATTTTCTCAATGGCTGTATTAAAAATTTCAGCAGCTAAAACACCAAAACAGACGATCACAATAAGAATAGCATCGATCGTTGTCAGTTTCAAATAAAAAATCAGAAAAAGATTAATAAGTAAAGCCACCATTTCAATCTGAAAATTTCTTTCCCATTTTATCATCAGGAAAATACCACGTAAAGCATTGAAAAAACTTTTATGAACAGGTGGTTTTCGCATACTGAAAAGATATTTACAAATATAGGGATTTACTCAAAGAAAATCCTTATCTTTAGTTGTTGTCATTTGGCAGCTTTTATCTCAAAATGAAGAAGGAAAAACAGGGCTGAAATCTTTTGATGGTTGTTAGTAACTCTCAGGATTATTCTTTTCCATCTGTTTTCTATTTATTATATTTGTAAAAATTTATTTTTAAATCTATGAAATTTATTATTTCAAGTGGTGAACTGCAGAAGGCTTTGCAAACTGTAAGTGGCGTAATATCAAGCTCTCAGTCGAGACCGATTTTAGAAAATTATCTTTTTGAATTAGACGGAACTCAGGTTACCATTACAGCATCCGATGGCGAGACAACTCTTGTTACTTCTCTTGAAGTAAAGTCTGATGATACCGGTAAGTTTGCCGTTCCTGCAAAGATTTTTCAGGATTTTATCAAGACGTATGGAGAACAGCCGTTGACATTGGTTGTGAAGGATAATGCAGAAGGTACGGGAAGTCAGCTTGAGATTTTAGATGAAAAAGATAACTTTGCCGTGGCGCTTGACAATGCAGATGATTATCCTGAACTTCCTGAATTCGATGCTTCACAAAGTGTTACCATGTCTGCAGGAGTTTTGTCTGAAGCCCTTACCAACACCCTTTTTGCAACAAGTAACGATTCACTTCGTCCTGTAATGACAGGGGTTTTATTCCAGTTTGGAGAAAATGAAACGAATTTCGTTTCTACAGATTCTCACAGATTGGTCGTATATAAAAGAAATGATCTGATGAATGCTGAGCCTATGGAATTCATCATGCCGAAAAAACCATTGAATATTTTCAAAAATATCTTGGCAAGCTCTAATGATGACGTCACCATCGACTTCAATGAGAATATGGCCAGATTTACTTTCGGAAAACATACATGGATCTGTAGATTAATTGATGGAAAATATCCTAATTATACAGCGGTAATTCCAAAAGAAAATCCGAATGTATTGACGATTAATAGAAATCTTCTTTTAGGGGCTATCAAAAGAGCTTCCATCATGTCAAACAAATCTACCAACCAGGTGAGATTTAAATTGTCTGCGAATATTCTTCACCTTCATGCTGAAGACACTGAATATGCAAACAAGGCAGATATGCAGATTCCTTGCGATTATAACGGGGAAGATATCAATATCGGATTCAGCTCTAAATTCTTAACTGAAATGCTGACAATTCTTGGTTCAGACGATATTACAATGAAAATGTCGCAGCCAAACAGACCAGGTATTATTGAGCCCCTTGATGGTCTTGAAGAAAATGAAAGTATCTTAATGTTATCAATGCCGGTGATCGGATTGTAATAGTAAACATAAATAAAATATAAAGAGGTTTTGGTTTCAAATCAAAGCCTCTTTTATTTTCTTAGGAGCTTTTTCCCGCTTTCCGCACTCGCTATTTTTGTGATTTCGGCTGCGGCGGCAAAGCCGCCGCAGCCGAAATCACAAAAATGAGCTCAAACAAATGCTGCAATCGGGGCTATGAGACAGTCGCTTGATAAACATTAGGAAATTCAACGTCTATCCTTCTGAAAATATCTAGACATAGTTTAGAAAAAATTCTGGAAAGATTAGATGCTTTCATAATTGACAGCCTTAAATGTTTTTTCAAATATTTATGAGCAATAAGCTGCGTAAATCTGTGAAATCAAAGAGAGAAAAAACAGATTCAATAAAAGTAAATTAAAAAATAAATCTACCAATTTTTAACATGAAAGATAAAAAAAGGTGGCAAAAAAAGCATACATTAAGCTCTTAAAGTCTGTTATAAATTTCTCTATTTCTCAAAAAAACACGACATTTGTAGACTTAAAATTTAACTAAATTTTTCAAACCAGATCAGATGAAACCATAGATTACATCTGACTTCAGAAAAAATAAAAATTATCAGATGAAAATATCAAACAATTGGCTTAAAGACTTTATCAAAACGGAATTGAAAACTGAAAGAATCGGTGAGTTCCTTACAGATATCGGTCTTGAAGTTGAAGGGATAGAAAAATTTGAAAGCATAAAAGGTAGCCTGGAAGGAATTGTTGTAGGTAAAGTTCTGACCTGCGAAAAACATCCGAATGCAGATAAACTGAAAAAAACCACGGTAGATGTTGGAAACGGAAAAATTCTGAATATCGTTTGCGGTGCTCCAAATGTAGAAGCCGGACAAACAGTTCCTGTAGCAGTGGTCGGTACAAAAATCTATGATAAAACCGGAAGCTTTTTTGAAATCAAAGAAGCTAAAATCAGAGGAGAGGTTTCTCAGGGAATGATCTGTGCAGAAGATGAGCTGGGTCTTAGTGATGATCATGGAGGAATCATGGTGCTGAATGAAGAAAAATTTGAAGTCGGAAAAAACTTCGCTGATTATTTTGAAATTGCCAATGACGAAGTGATAGAAATTGGTTTGACTCCGAACCGTACCGATGCCATGTCGCACTACGGAGTGGCAAGAGACTTACATGCCTATCTTTCTACCAATAAGCAGAAATCAGAATTTGAAAAAGTTTCTTCAGTTGCATTAAACAATGAAGGAACCAATGATTTTAAGCTGGTTGTGGAAGACGCTGAGCTTTGCCCAAGATACATCGGGGCAGTAATCGAAAATGTGAAGGTAACAGATTCTCCGGCATGGCTGAAAGACAGACTGAAAGCCATCGGCTTAAGCCCGATCAACAATGTTGTGGATATTACCAATTATATTCTTCACGGTTTCGGTCAGCCGCTTCATGCTTTTGATGCTGATAAGATCACTGACAAAACCGTTAAGGTAGGAACCGTAAAAGAAGGCACGAAATTCACAACATTAGATGGTGTGGAAAGAACGCTGAATGGTTCTGAAATCATGATTAAAGACGGAAAAGACAATCCGATGTGTATCGCCGGAGTTTTCGGTGGTGCCAATTCAGGGGTTTCTGCTGAAACGAAAACCATTTTCCTGGAAAGCGCTTATTTTAATCCTGTTGCGGTAAGAAAAGGGGCTAAATTTCACGGACTAAATACAGATGCGTCTTTCAGGTTTGAAAGAGGTGTGGATCCTAATATTACCAGAACAGCCATTACTCACGCCATCAAATTAATTCAGGAACTGGCCGAAGGAAAATTAGTAGGAGACCTTTTGGAAGAATATCCAAAGAAAATTGAAGATAATTATGTGATTATCAGATTTTCCAAAATCGAACAGATTTTAGGAACAAAAATTCACAGGGAAAAAGTGAAAGAAATTTTGAAGGCTTTGGATATTCAGGTTTTAAATGAAATTCAGAATGGCCTTGAGATTTCCGTTCCGGCTTACAGAGCAGACGTAACGAGAGAGATCGACGTGATTGAAGAGATTTTAAGAATCTACGGATACAATAAGATCGATGCTCCTCAGAAAATATCTTTTACTCCGGTGAAATTAAATGCAAAAGATCAGGATGAATTAGAAAACAGCTGGGCAAGAACATTGCAAAGTCTTGGTTTCAATGAAGTAATGAATAATTCACTCACTGCCGTAAAAGATGAAACAGATGCTGTAAAGCTGTTAAACCCGCTAAGCAATGATCTTGCATTCATGAGAAAATCTTTGCTGGAAGGACTTTTACAGAATACAATCTATAATATCAACAGGAAAAACCAGGATATCAAATTCTTCGAATTCGGAAAAATTTATCATAAAAGAGAAAAATACGAAGAAAGAAAACAACTGGCGATTCTTGTTTCTGGAAGGGAAGTTGCAGAAAACTGGCTTCAGCCGAAATCAGCAACAAACTTTTATTATTTGAAAGCTTATGTAAAAGTTTTATTGGAGAAACTTGCTATTGATTATAAAGAAGTTGCTTTGTCTGATGAAAGATTCTCTGATGCTCTGTCGTATGAGGTTAACGGCAAAACATTAGTAAGAATCGGAAAAGTAAGCGCCCAGATGCTAAAAGATTTTGATATTGATCAGGAATGTTTTTATGCAGAAATCGAGCTCGAATTTGCCCAAGAACTCCGTGTTGAAAATGATCTGAAGTTTATAGATATTCCTAAATTTAACAAAATCAGAAGAGATTTAGCTTTACTGATTGATAAAAATGTGAATTATGAAGATCTTTATCAGGCTGCTAAAAAGAATAAATCTCCTTATATTAAAAATATCAATCTTTTTGATGTGTATGAAGGAAAAAATCTTCCTGAAGGTAAAAAATCTTATGCCATGAGTTTTGAACTTTTAAACGAAGAAAAAACGTTGGAAGAGAAAGAAATTGCAACTGTAATGGATTCTTTGATTAAATCTTTCCAAAAAGAATTTAATGCAGAATTAAGAGGATAATTTATAAAATAAATACATTTATATAAAGCGGACTTTTGTCCGTTTTTTTATTGCTCTTTATCATGATATTTAATGAGTTCGAATAGATAAAAGTTACATATCAGCAAAGAAAAAATAGCTTTCGGAAAACAATAAAGTTTTATGAGGGCTGTTTAAATAATATTATTTCCGTAAATTTGATTTAAATCAAAAATAAACAAATGAAAAATCTTTTTTTAAGTATATGTACGGCCGCAGTTTTGGTTTCTTGTGGTGCAATGTCTGGTTCTGCCTCGAAAGTAGGTAAGGCTCAACCTTCATTGTCAGGGACAAAATGGGCATTGGCGGACAATGTGAAAGGAAAAACACCTACTTTAAATATTGAAGGGGAAAAGATCAACGGAAATACAGGATGTAACAACTATTTCGGAACAGCTAAGGTAGAGCCTTCTACGGGAAATTTTTCTGCAGGGCAGATGGGTTCCACAAAAATGGCTTGTGAGAATATGAGCGTAGAGAAAAACTTTATGGACATGATGTCGAAAGCCAACAAATACGTCATCACCGGAAATGTTCTCGAATTGTATCAGGATAATCTCCTCTTGCTAAAATTCAACAAAGCAGAATAATAAAATAAGAAAAGGAACTCATTTGAGTTCCTTTTTTATGCTTAGATTATTAAAATTTAATCTTCATCTTCTTCCTCGTCGTACTTAGCCAGCTCTTCATCGCACCATTTGAATGCAGCTTCTACCACCTTTGTAGCTTCGTCTGCCATAGTTTCTTCGTCGTCACCTTCAAGATCATCCAGCCACTCAACTTCTTCCTCCTCTACATTAAGGATGAATCTCGGATATTCTGTATGAACTACGAACAAATCTTCTGGAAATTCCGAATTATCTGCTAATAAAAACTTTGGTAATTTCATTTTTTTAATGTTTTAACTTTAACTCAAAGATAATAAAATTATTGATATTTGTTCTTGTCAATCTTCATTTTTTGTAAAACTTTATACCTCGTTAAAGTTGTTTTCTGTAAGGTGTCTTTTGGCTTGAAACTGAGTACTACATAGGGATTTACGGTACTGATAAGTTCTGCAACCTGAATATATTCAAGATCCTCAATATCTTCCACGTAAAATTTTACCGGGCCTTTATCAAGATTTTCGGATTTTAAAAACTGTTTCATCTCTTTTCTGTTTTCAAGATAATTTCCTCTTGATAGCCATGTGAAAGCAATTCCTGAAAGAATACTTAAAAAGCCTATCGCATATACTTTATAATTAAAAATAAAAAATAATTTTCTGAAATAAACGAGCCATATAGGAAAGCTGAATGGCGCCATCAGACGATAATCAATAGCATTCACAGAATAGAAATACTGGATAAAATAAGAACAGATTATTCCGACAATACTTACGAATATAAAGAAAAACTCAGTCTCTGAAAGCTTATATTTGATAAACAGGTATACCATTAAAAGGATATTGAGAAAGCCAATTCCATAGATTGCATAATTAATTGCCCCTCCTGCCGGATTCGCAATATGAATAAACGGATTGAAAGTGGTACATAATCCCTGAAATAGTTCTTTTAAAAGCTTTGAGGTTGGATGAAGACCAATTTCTAAAAATTCATTTACATAATTTTCATTAAAATAATCGATAAATAAAAATTTATATAAAACAACAAAAATCCCTCCGATCAATCCTGAAATAACAAATGGTTTTGAATATGGCTTTTTCCAGAAAATCAATCCGAAAAGTCCTGTACCTGCCATAATAAATAGTGAACTGTAACGGATATTATATAGCAAAATTAAATTCAATGAAAGATAAAAAATAGCTTTTCCGCCAGTAATTTTTCCTTCGATGATAAGAGATGAAGTGTAAAGAAATAATAATACAAAAGGTAATATTACTGCCTCACTCATGGTATACGAGAATATCGAAAGAAAACTGAATAATGCGCTTAAGACAACTGCTTCTTTAAAGAAAAATTTCTTTTTCCAGGCAAAAAAAATAATAAATAAAAATGCTGAAATTCCCACAATTTTACTGCTCCAGAATTCATCAGGCCCGAAAAAAGTAAAAAATTTAATGCTTAAAGGATAGCCCAATGGCGTCGTCGTATTGTCAATTGTTGGAAAAACGTGCGCAAAACGCATATAGCGTATAGAATCAGGATTTGTTCTTCCTTTCTCGTTGAGTAAAAAACGCAAAATGATCATCATTAAAGTAATGATGATCATTGATATTTGAATTGTTCTTTCTTTAAATTTCATGGATGGAAAATAGTGAATTTTAATAAATAAGTCAATTTCTTCAAGTGAATTTAAATTGAACTTCACAATTTTTACCTATCTAAGCTGACCATTAACAATTCACCATTCACGACCATTTATTTTAAAAACATTTTCGCTACTTTTTCTGCTTTTTTGCTTTCTGAGTAATCATAGAAACCTTCACCTGATTTTACGCCTAATTTTCCAGCCATCACCATGTTGACCAATAACGGATTTGGTGCATATTTAGGGTTTTTGAAACCGTCATACATTACATTTAAGATCGCCAAACAAACATCAAGTCCAATAAAATCTGCCAGTTGAAGCGGTCCCATCGGATGCGCCATTCCCAATTTCATTACTGTGTCAATTTCCTCAACACCGGCAACACCGTTGTAAAGTGTTTCAATAGATTCATTGATCATCGGCATTAAGATTCTGTTCGCCACAAAACCGGGATAATCATTTACTTCCACAGGCACTTTTCCTAATGTTTTGCTCATTTCATAAATCGCATCAAAAGTTTCTTTTGAGGTCGAATAGCCTTTGATAATTTCCACCAGCTTCATGATGGGAACAGGATTCATAAAATGCATTCCGATTACTTTCTCTGCTCTTTTGGTGGCCGCTGCAATTTTTGTGATGGAAATGGATGAGGTGTTTGTAGCCAATATGCAGTTTTCAGGAGCAAACTCGTCCATCTGGCCGAAAATTTTCAGTTTTAATTCCTGATTTTCCGTTGCAGCTTCCACAATAAGATCTGCGTTTCCGACAGCATCTTTAAGCGCTGTAAAAGTGGTAATATTTCCTAAAGTTTCAGCTTTTTGTTCTTCAGTAAGGTTTCCCTTTGCAATTATTCTGTCAAGATTAGTGGTGATAGTTTTCAGGCCTTTGTCTAAAGCTTCCTGTGATACGTCTACAAGATTTACTTTAAAACCACTTTGTGCAAATGTATGCGCAATACCATTCCCCATGGTTCCGGCTCCGATAACTACAATGTTTTTGATCATTTTACCTTTTAGTTTAATTTATTTATTATTTAATCTGCGTTAAATTTCTTGCATTGGAAAGGTCAGCTTTTTTTATAATTTCTGATTCATTAAAATTGACCATTCCGTCACTGTTTTTGCTTCTTGCATTATTCTGGCTGCTAACCGCGGCTTTTAATCCTTTAATGAAATTATTCTTCTGAGTTTTTGAAAGTCCATCGGTACCAATATAAAGGTTATATTCGCCTTCTCTTCCCAATCCGCTCTGTTTATAAATTTCAAGATTTTTTACCTTATTTTTCTGTTTAAATTTTGTCAAATAATCCATGACAGGCTTGTCAGAAGGAGTTCCGCAGCATACACTTGCGTATCCTATCTGAAGGTAATTTTCACTCTTTTGAGCAAAGAATAAGGTGCAGCCGAAGATTGCTATTGTTAATACTATTTTTTTCATGTTAACGGTTTTAAAATTAAGCTTAAATTTTTATTTATTAAAATAATCCCAGACAGACTTTGAAATATCTGAAATCATTTTGCAGTTCACCACATTCGTTTCCGTTGAGTTACTGACAAATACAGCTATTGCATAATGCTTGCCATTGGGCAAAGTCACGATGCCAATTTCATTTTCGGCACCGGTTAAGCCTGAATTATTCTTGCCGGAAGCTCCCGTTTTTCTTGCCACAGGTGTATTTTCCGGAAGTTGTTCGATCAGTTTATTTTTTCCTGTTGATGTTGAAAACATAATTTGCATTAAATAATCTGTCGACTTTCGAGAGATCAGTTTTCCATCATAAAATTTTTTCAGTACATCCGTTGCAGAAGCTGCGGTGCTGTAATTTTTGTACTGAATATTCCAGTCTTTGCGCATTTCAGCTTCATTGTATTTAATCTGAAAGCCTTTTACACCTTTGGAATCCATAAATCGCTGAACGGTCTGTGTGCCACCCAGTAGTTTCAGTATAATATCACAACCGTTATTATCGCTTTTAGCTACCGTATATTCAAGAATTTCACTTAAAGGAACTTCAACGACTCCGTCAGGATATTTGTCACGAAGTGGCGACCATGTATTTTCAAATAAATTGGTTTTGTCTAATAAAACCTTCTGATCTAAAGAAAGTTTCCCTTTATCCACATAATTCAGCAAAGCGACGGCAATATGAAATTTAAAAACACTCTGCATCGGAAGTCTCTTATCGGCATTTTTATAGTATTTAAAACCATCTTCAAAACCCAGAACGGAAATTCCTACCGTTGCATTTTTATCCTGAATAATACTGTCAATTTTTTGTTCCAAAACAGATTGCTGGGCAAATGTAAATGCTGAAATCAAAAGAAGAATCAGGCTTATCTTTTTCATAATATTTTGTTTAAAAAGAAATCCCTCTTAGAAACTAAAAGGGATTTGCAATTTAAGATTTTTTTTATTTAACGTCTAAATAATTCAGGTTGACACCGTCATTTTCAAAATAGATCCTGATCTTGTTTTCGCCTTTCGTAAGGTTAATTCCTTTGGCAGAAACAGTTTTCCAGTTTTCATTTCCTCCTGTGGAGCTGAGAGAAACTGTTGCCAATTGCTTTCCGGAAGCATCTTCAATCCTGATTTTTGCCGGAGAATTACTCGCATAATTAATATCAAAAGTATAGGCTTTCCCGGCTTTAGCGTTAATCGTGTACTGAAGCCATTCACCGCTTTCTGTTTTTCCTACATAATATTGATTATTGCCGGTTTTATAAATATCAACTCCATCATTTCTCAATTGATTTCCGGAATTCCATTCCGATCTTTTTTCAGGATCACTTACCCAAAGATTGACAAAATCTTTATCAAGATAAGCTGAACCCATTCTTCCTAAATCATAATCTGTGGCCAAAATTTTCCCCGGAGCCTGGAGATTTTTGAAAGGTTTTGTAGAAGAATCGGTTGTCTGCCTGAACATCGCATCAATGACATCATTTTTTATTTCCACATTGCTGAACTTATAATTGTCAGCAATCTGCATTAGTGCTTTTCTGGCAAATTCTTTTGATGGTTTTTCGCCGCCGTTTTTCCAGTAATCCAGCAGTTTCTGATATTCCGGAGTGATTTTTACGTTGGTAATTCCTGCGATATTGTCGATTTTTTTCATCGGCCAGAATGCATAACCGATATTATGCTTATCCAGAAGCTGAATCAGCTCTGTAAACCACACATTTGAGTTTTCTCCTGTTTCTCCCAGCCAGATTGGGATATTGTGCTTTTCTCTAAGATCCAAAGCAAACTTAAGGGTAGCGTCATCATTGTAATTCCAATATTTATGGAAACTGAAAACCATATTGTTGTCCCAAAGTGGCGTTAATCCGTTATAATTATTTCCCCAACCGTTTCCTTCGATAATGATAATATGCTTTTTATCAACGGTACGGATAGCATCCGTAATATCTTTTTGTAATTTCCAAAGTGGAGCATTTGACATTTCATCAGTTCCGTTCGGATTTTTTCCTGTGAAATTGATGTTTGGCTCATTGATCAGATCGTATCCTCCGATCCATGGCTCATCTTTGTATCTTTCTGCCAATTTTTTCCAGAGTGCAATAGTTTTTTTCTGATTTTCCTCGTTTTGCCACAGTGATGGCTTAGACTTGTCGTTGTCGGAAATATTCACATCATTTCCCTGTCCTCCTGGAGCAGCGTGAAGATCCAGAATCAGGTATATTTTGTTGTCAGCGCACCATTTCAGAAGGTCGTCTGTCATTTTAAATCCTTCTTCCAGCCAGGTATTCTGCCCTTTTTTAGGCTCTTTTTCAATCGGCAATGTGTACAGATTATAATGCATCGGCAACCTGATTGAGTTAAATCCGGCTTTCTTCAGAAAATCAATATCCTGTTTGGTGATTCCGTTTTTAAGATAAGCTTTATAGAATTCATTCATTCCGTCTTCACCGATAAGCTCTGCGATTTTTTCCTTGATTTTATATTGCGGACCGGCAAAATCAGCGGTTTTCAACATGTATCCCTCCTGAAGCATCCATCCTCCCAGACCGAGACCTCTCAATTGTATGTTTTCACCTTTGTCATTTACGATCTTTTGTCCGTTTGTCTTTAAAAGTTGTGATGTCCCAAATTGAGACAATAAAAAAGCGGAAAGTAGGATGGCTCGTTTCATAGTTGTTTTAATTATTAAATATTATGGGATATTTTTAAGAATGATTATTTGATAATGACAAATATATTTAAAATTTATTAAATAGAATTTAAATATTTATACATGAAGAAAAATGTGGTATAGGTATAAATGAAAAGAGACTGCTTATTGATAAACAGTCTCTTTTCGTATGTATTGTTGTCTGAATTATTTCTTTTTGTAAGCAGCGTCTTTAATTCTCGCTTTTTTACCTCTAAGATCTCTGAAGTAGTAAATTCTTGATCTTCTAACTTTACCTCTTCTGTCAACTTCAATTTTCTGAAGAGCAGGCATGTTGATAGGGAATACTCTTTCTACCCCTACATCACCAGACATTTTTCTGATCGTGAAAGTTTTTGTAGAACCAGTACCTCTTAATTGGATAACTGTTCCTTTGAAGAACTGAGTTCTTGTTTTTTGTCCTTCCTTAATTTCGTAATACACAGTGATTGTATCACCCGCTTTGAATTCAGGGAATTCTTTTTTTGTAATGTACTTGTCTTGTACGTACTTTAATAAATCCATTATTAATTAAAATAAAATGTTTAAAGCTAAGCAACTTACACGGACTTCGTCAGAGGTTGAATAACAGGCTGCAAATATACAAATCATTTTTCAAATATTCCAAATAAATTAATACGTTAAATAAAAATCATATGTCCAAAGTAATAATTTAAGAATAGGGACAATAATTCTATCATTTAACCAAATTGAAGAATCATCCGTTAAAGAGTCCCGAAGGGACGACCTATATCAGGATTGGATGTCAGTCCAATCAAAATTAAGCATCCTGTTTAAAAAGAAGCGGCAAAAATTTAAAATTTTTGCCGCTTCAATTATTCATCCGTAGATTTTAAGGCCCAGGCAATTAGCGGTGCCTGCATAAACAGCCTCGCAAATCGCTGATTATCGGTATTGAGTCCGAAAGAATCTCTTCTGTTTTTATATTGGGCAATATTCCCCGGAAGTACGGCGGCAAAGAAGCCGGCTACTATCTTTCCCATGGTTTTGCGGTACTTCTTGGGTGTTGCAATAACGGCTGTTCCTAATGCGATTTCAGCAATTCCGGAATAAACAACCGTGTCATCCTTATCCAAAGGAACCCATTCAGGAACCTGTGCCTGGAATTCTTTCCTTGCAAAAGTGAGATGTCCTATTCCTGCTGTTATGAGAAATGCACCTAAGGCAATTCTTGAAATGTTTTTCGCTTCCATAATAATAAAATTTAATTGTGATAAAAGGTGTGTCATATCTTAACCAAAATCCAGACCATGATAAGCTATTGTCTGGTAAGATGTATTATGCACTATGCTAAATCCTTAGCTGTTTCTTCCCGATATGAGAAAAAGTATTAAATTTAAGCCAACAGAAAAATCTAATATTTCATGATAGATAAAAGAGTAAAAAATGCAAAGGAAGCCATTGCAGGCATTACAGACGGAATGACATTAATGCTGGGCGGGTTCGGACTTTGCGGTATTCCTGAAAATTCAATTAACGCCTTGGTAGAGAGTGATGTAAAAGATCTTACATGCATATCAAACAATGCAGGAGTCGATGATTTCGGATTGGGATTGCTGTTGCAGAAAAGACAGATCAAAAAAATGATTTCCTCTTACGTTGGAGAAAATGCAGAGTTTGAAAGACAGATGCTTTCCGGCGAACTTGAAGTTGAGCTTACTCCACAGGGAACTTTGGCGGAAAAATGTAGAGCGGCACAGGCAGGAATTCCGGCCTTCTATACGCCGGCAGGTTTCGGAACAGAGGTGGCAGAAGGAAAGGAAGTAAAAGATTTTGATGGGAAGCCTCATATTCTGGAACATGCATTCAAAGCAGATTTTTCCATTGTAAAAGCTTGGAAGGGTGATCATGCAGGTAATCTTATTTTTAAAGGATCAGCAAGGAATTTTAATCATCCGATGGCCGGAGCAGGAAAAATTACCATCGCAGAAGTAGAAGAATTGGTAGAACCTGGCGAACTAGATCCCAATCAGATACACATTCCGGGAATTATGATCCAGAGAATTTTCCAGGGTGAAAAATTTGAAAAAAGAATAGAACAGCGTACCGTAAGAAAAAGAGATCATTAGTAAAGATGATAATTGCTTTCATATTTAAAGTAATTTATATTAAATCTTACGCATTTTGAGTTAAAAAACAGGTCAATTCCAGATTGGCCCATCAAACAAATTTTCAAATTATTACCATGTTAAGTAAAGAAGATATAGCAAAACGTATTTCAAAAGAAGTCAAAGACGGATATTATGTAAACCTCGGAATCGGAATTCCTACTCTGGTTGCCAATTATGTTCCGGAAAATCTCAACGTAGAATTCCAAAGTGAAAACGGAGTGTTGGGAATGGGACCGTTTCCCTTTGAAGGCGAAGAAGATGCAGATATCATTAATGCCGGAAAACAGACCATTATAATTTTAGATGGTGGTTCCTTCTTCGATTCTGCTTTCAGTTTTGGGATGATCAGAAGCAAAAAAGTAGATCTTACCATTCTAGGAGCAATGGAAGTTTCCGAAAACGGAGATATTGCCAACTGGAAAATCCCGGGGAAAATGGTGAAAGGCATGGGTGGTGCAATGGATCTCGTAGCCTCTGCAGAGAATATTATCGTTGCGATGATGCACGTCAACAAAGCCGGAGAAAGCAAAATCCTGAAAAAGTGTACGCTTCCATTAACGGGTGTCAACTGTGTAAAAAGAGTGGTGACAGAATTGGCGGTACTGGATGTTACTCCTGCCGGTTTTAAACTGATTGAAAGGGCTCCCGGAGTTTCCGTAGAGCACATTATACAATCAACAGAAGCAGATCTTATTATAGAAGGAGAAATTCCTGAAATGGCGTTTTAAATAAAATAAAAGCTGTTTCAATTTTCTTGAAACAGCTTTTTTAGAAAAAGTATTATGTTTTTAAAGTGTTGAAAATATAATATTCATTGTGTTTTCAGAATAAGAACTTAAACCCGAAAGATAAGGTAGAAATTGCATTACCGTTTGGTCCGAGTACAGCTTTATTATAATCTGGTGTTACCGTTGCTACATGGGCCAATGAAAAATCTGTTGTTTTAATATCTTTTGTTGTTCCCGGATAATTTTTAATTGTTGTATAAGAGAGATTAGCCAGATTATAAGAGAATTCTACCGTAAAATGTTTTGTCAGTACATAATCCAAACCTCCTGATAAAGCTAATCCAATCTGATTTACTTTGATATCGCTGTCCGGTATAGATTGTCCGTTTGCCGTTACTTTGGTTTTTCCTGAAATGATGGGAACTGCAAGTTGTCCGAAGAAAAATAAACCTCCGTGTATATTCCAGTATTTTCTTGCCAGCGGCTCAACCACTAACAGATTGGTTTTTAAAGTAACATTTTCAGCAAATTGATTGGTCGATTTTACTCCAATATTCCCTACAGCGATTCCTACAGCAGTAGATGGGCCGACAAAATATCCTGCAAGAGGCAAAATTGTTGTACTAGACGATTTACCATTTTCTGAGCCATCATTTGTACTTTGATAACCGATTTGGGCTGTAGCAAACCATGTTCCTTTTAAACCTTCCTGTTTTGTTTGAGCGTTGCATAATCCCATTATTACCACAAAACTGGTCAATAATAATTTTCTCATGTTCCTAATTTTTGTTTGTTTAACAAGATCAAATTTATTATCGTTTTAACATTTTTTATGAGTATTTATTACTGATATTTGTCACTTTTGATATTTATCATTTTCATTAAAAAATAAAATTTTTGTTTTTAAATTTACAGTAGATTAAGGTGTATGTTTTAAATATTTTTAAATTATATTATTTTGATTTGAATTATTTACATTGGGTTTTCCTATTGCGTAAGCCCGGATTTTATATGGATGGATTTCTACATTTAAATTAAGATTTCATAAAAATTTCCCGCGTTAAGACTTAAGATATTAAATCGTCTGTAAATTTTCAGAAAATAAGTATATTCGCCTAAATCTTAAACTCACAAAATGCAGCGTTTTTTACTGGTATTTTCTGTATTGTTTTCAAGTCTGTTTCATACTCAAACAAGATTAAATATAATTCCTTATCCACAAAAAGTGGAATTTCAGAATGGTGAATTTAATGTAAATGATCAAACAGCTGTTAAAGGTGTTGAAACCTCTTTTGAATATCAGTTTTTTTTAAATTCATTAAAACAACAATATAATCTTGATTTATCAAAAAATAAAAGAAGCAGTAGAGAGAATGCTATTTTTATGACCATCGATAAAAAAATAAATGATGCTGTTGATTACGAAATAACTGTTGATAAAAAATTAATTTTACTAAAAGCAAAAAATAAAGAGGGCTTATTTCATGGGCTGCAGACTTTGCTTCAGCTTATCCGAAATTCTAAAAACGGAAATATTCCGGCAGTAAAAATTTCTGATACACCAAAATTCGCCTGGCGCGGAATGCACCTCGATGTCTGCCGTCATTTTTTCACAGTCGATGAAGTTAAGCAATACATCGATTATCTCGCGATGTACAAATTGAATACATTTCACTGGCATTTGACAGACGACCAGGGCTGGAGAATTGAAATTAAAAAATATCCAAAATTAACACAAATCGGTTCGAAACGTAAAGAATCCATGATTGGAGCTTACGTTGACAATACTTTCGACGGAAAACCCTACGGGCCCTATTTTTATACTCAGGAACAGATTAAAGAAGTTGTAAAATACGCTACGGAAAGGCATATCACCATTGTTCCGGAAATCGAAATGCCGGGGCATGCGCTGGCCGCGCTTTCTGCTTATCCTGAGTTGGCTTGTACAAAAGGGCCATTTGAGCCGGCTACGAAATGGGGTGTTTTTGATGATGTTTTCTGTCCAAAGGATGAAACTTTTAAATTTTTGGAAAATGTTTTAGATGAGGTAATAACGCTTTTCCCTTCAAAATATATTCACATCGGTGGCGACGAATGTCCCAAAACAAGATGGAAAGAATGTGCCCACTGCCAGGAATTAATAAAGAAAAATAATCTCAAGGATGAACATGGTTTACAAAGCTACTTTATTCACAGGATTGAAAAATATGTCAATTCAAAAGACAGAAAGATTATCGGATGGGATGAAATTCTGGAAGGCGGTTTAGCGCCAAACGCTGCCGTCATGAGCTGGACGGGAATTAAAGGCGGAGTTGAAGCTGCAAAATCGGGCCATTTCGCGGTAATGACCCCCGGATCTTATTGTTATTTCGACCACTATCAGGGAGATCCTGCTACCGAGCCCAATGCTTTCGGAGGTTTTACACCATTGGATAAAGTATATTCTTATAACCCGATTCCTGAAGAATTAAATCAGGACGAAGCAAAATATATTCTAGGTGTTCAGGCTAATCTGTGGACAGAATATATTCTTGATTTTAAACAGGTTCAGTATATGATTTTTCCTAGATTACTCGCCCTTTCAGAAGTAGGATGGGGAACTTCAGATCCTAAAAATTATAAAGAATTTGAAGGGAGAGTCATTAATGAATTCAAAACGTTGGATAAAATGGGTGTTAATTATGCAAAAAGCATCTATAATGTTTCAGGAAAAGTGATTTCTGTTAATAATGGGGTCGCTTATGAACTTTCTACCTCGCAAAATCCCAATGGAATCCGTTATACGTTGGATGGAACAAACCCTACAGTAAATTCTCCATCTTATCAAAGCCCTCTACCAGTTTCAAAGTCATTAACAATAAAATCTGCTTATTTTGAAAACGGACAACTGAAAAGTGCCATTTCTTCACAAAATTTTACCATATCAAAAAGCACCGGAAAAAAGATTATACTTGAAGAGCAGCCAAGTGAAAATTATTCTTTCGGAGGCGCTTTTACCTTAGTTGACGGAATTATCGGAAATCCAAGACGATTAGGAAAAACATGGTTAGGATTTCAGGGAAAAGATGTCGTTGCGACCATTGATTTTGGACAGAAAACTTCTTTCTCGGAAGTTTATTTTAATACGTTGGATAATAAAGGAAGCTGGATCCATTTTGCAAAATCCGCACAGATTTTTAGATCAGATAATGGAACTGATTTTAAGATGATCAAAGAAATTGGAAAAGATGAAATTCTTTCTGCCAATGGGAAAATCAGGTTAAATGTAGGAAATCAGAATTCAAAATATTTAAAAATAAAAATCGAAAATGCAGGAATTATTCCGGCCGGAAATCCCGGTGCCGATTCAAAAGCCTGGCTATTCGTCGATGAAATCGGAGCAAACTAAATAATTTTTACTCAACCTTAGCCTTTACCTCAACCTCAACCTTAAATACATATGAACTCACGCAGAAAATTTATAAAACATACAGCCATTGCATCATCCGCATTATTGCTGAATCCTCTCGATCTTTTTGGCAAGAATGCACCTGAAAACGACCACACAATAATCAATAAGCCGATCGTTCTTTCTACCTGGAATTTCGGTTTGAAAGCCAATGAAGAAGCCTGGACCATTTTAGGAAAAGGAGGAAGAGCTTTGGATGCAGTGGAAAAAGGAGTACGACTCGTAGAAGATGATCCCAGTGAAAGAAGTGTTGGCTACGGCGGACGCCCCGACAGAGATGGAAGAGTAACGCTGGATGCCTGCATCATGGATGAAAATTACAACATCGGTTCAGTAGCCTGCCTGGAAAATATTAAAAATCCGATTTCTGTAGCCAGGGCAGTGATGGAGAAGACACCTCACGTCATGTTGGTCGGTGATGGAGCTTTGCAGTTTGCGGTTTCCCAAGGGTTTAAAAAAGAAAATCTTCTCACTCCCGAATCAGAAAAAGAATGGAGAGACTGGCTGAAAGACAGTAAATATCAGCCGATTGTCAATATCGAAAATCATGATACCATCGGAATGATCGCAATGGATGCTCAGGGAAACCTTTCCGGGGCATGCACCACCAGTGGAATGGCTTTTAAAATGCATGGAAGGGTAGGAGATTCACCCATCATCGGAGCAGGATTGTTTGTAGATAATGAAGTCGGAGCAGCAACGGCTACAGGTCATGGTGAAGAAGTGATCAGAACTGTCGGAACTCATTTAGTAGTAGAATTAATGAGACAGGGAAGGAATCCACAGCAGGCCTGTAAAGAAGCGGTGGAAAGAATTGTACAGATTACCAAAAGACGAAACAAAAACCTGAAAGATATTCAAGTTGGTTTTATTGCAATTAATAAAAAAGGGGAATACGGCTCATATTGTATTCAGGACGGATTCAATTTTGCCGTTTACGATCAGAAAGGCAACCGTTTGGAAAAACCTGATTTTGCATTGAAATAATTAAATTAGAAATTAGAAATTAGAAATTAGAAATTAATTTTGCTAAACCTAAACCTAAACCTAAACCTAAACCTAAACCTAAAATGTCCAAAATAGAAATAGCATGCTTCAATCCCGAATCAGCCATCACTGCATTTGAAAACGGGGCCGACCGGATAGAATTGTGTGGCGGATTAAACGAAGGCGGAACTACTCCGAATTTTGAAACAGTAAAACAACTTCGTGAAAAAATCAACATTCCTATTTTTGTGATGATTCGTCCAAGAGGGGGAGATTTTACATATTCAGATACAGAATTTGAGGAAATGAAATCAGATCTGATCCAATTAAAATCTTTAAATGTTGATGGTTTCGTTTTTGGAATTTTAAATGAAAATGATGAGATTAATGTAGAGCAAAATAAGGAATTGGTTGAACTGGCAAAACCTTATCCATGTACATTTCACCGTGCATTCGACAGAGCCGTTGATCTGGAAGGTTCACTAGAAAAAGTAATCGAATGTGGATTTAAAACAATCCTTACTTCCGGTCAGAAACCAAATGTTTCTGAAGGAAAAGAAAACCTGAAAAAATTGGTGGAGATGTCAGCAGGAAGAATAGAAATTCTTGTTGGTGGCGGACTCCGCTCTGCCAATATTCAGGAAATCCGGGACTTTACAAAAGCTTCGTATTTCCATTCTTCTGCTATTACAGATGGTGGTGCTTTTGCCGATGCGGATGAGGTTATTGCTTTAAAAAGTAAGTAGAATACGCATTGTTAAATATAAAATCTTACGAACAGCATTCAGCATTAGCATTCTACAAAAATATGCGCAACCCTTTCAACAAACCTTCGCGTCGATAGCGTTAAAATGAATTAGTAGTAACGTAATATAGCGGTGGGACTTTATTAAAAGACCCAAGAACCGCTATTCTCGATAAATACTGACGGTAGCATAGGTCTTAGGTCTCTATTTTCCGAGAGATGCTTTCGTCGCCCGACACAAGGGTCTCTCATCGGGCGAAATAAGAAGGCTATCTCGAGCGTAATAAGGTGTTCTCATCGACCGATGAGAACACCTCTCGGAAACGACAAACCTTAATAGGATATTTATTGTAATATTTTACTTTGGCTTGGTAAGGATTTGTCGACCGTTGTTTTTTGCATTCGCCCGACTTCTTATGTGAATTTAACGCAATGAGCGTAAGGGTTTATTTGAAATAATTTCGCTTATTTTTTCGTTCACAAAGGTACTTCGCCAGGCTCAGCATAAACTATAACGCTCAGCAAATGATAGCAAATCTAATATTTTAAGGACTAACTACAAATTTTAACTTCCATTCTGGGTACTCCGATTGTCATCCCGTAGGGATCTAAGCACGGATATTACCATCTGACTATTATCAACGAAGCTGAGATTCCTACGAAAATGACAAATTGAGTGATTAGAATTTTAGAGTGTGGGCTCTGAAGAGTTTAAAGCGTCACAAAAATTCCCCTCCCATGGACTATCGTTTGGACACAATTATTCCTACTTTTATACTTTATTAGTTTTTAGATGAGTACAAGAAATTTCAGGGAA
>NZ_FOBV01000001.1 GCF_900109935.1 Chryseobacterium taichungense
TACAAAAAAGTAAATAATTTGGGATACAAAACCGCAAAAAGGAGAATAGCTATGGAACTTCGAGATATGATTACTGCTATTTTAATCGTATTTGCGGGAGGGGATCCCACAAAAGTTTTCAAAACATAAAAAGGTCGGAATTTCTTCCGACCATGACTAGGACAAAGCCCGTTCTTATCATCTCCTTATTTTAGATTGTTTAAGCATTTTGCACCAACACTTCGTTGCTTCGTCTCGGAGCTTTATCACACAGCAGATCGGCGATACTTTTTGAAATCAGGTTTCCTTCCGTAAGATTATCCAGCCAGAAAAATTCTCCCGCTGCATTGATTTCGATAAAATAATATTCATCTTCAGGAGAAACAATGATATCGATCGCTCCGTAATCTACGTGGTAAACATCCAAAAGTTCCAGCAGTTTTGCCTCAACATCTGACGGCAGTTCCGTGGGAACCCACTTGTCAATAAGATTAACACCATCTTTTCTCCAGTCGATTTTTGCAGCTTCTGATTGTTGAGAATCAATTTCGAACGCGAAAACATCCTGTCCGACAACCGTTACCCTCAGTTCTTTTTTCTTTTCAATTTTTTTCTGAAACTGCATCGGGCAATATAAAAGCGTATCCAGCTCCTCCAGTTTATCTTCATTCACAACATTGGTGAATACTACGCTCTCCACTCCGTCTTCGTAGATTGCAAAACCAGTCTGCATTTTTGCCACCACATTCTGATGTTTAACAACAAACTGCTTTGCTTCTTCAGGATTATTAGTGACACAGGTCTCAGGAATTTTAAGTCCTATTTTATCCGCGATTTTCAGCTGCTCTTCCTTGCTGTCTAGTCTTCTGTAAACACTTGGTTTCCCAAGAGAATAAACATCTACGGATTCCAGGAAACCGAAAAGTGTGTTGCGGATTTCTCCCATCGCTGCGCCAAAAAATTTTTCGTCCATTTCTTCTCTAAGGCCATTTCCAATATTGTATGCTCTTCTGTACCAGACTGCGGAAATATCATCCAGACGATGCTTCTTTTCGGGAATTTCGAGAGTAGTCGTCCATTTTCCATCCTGAAAAATGGTGGATAATTTATTTTTTAAAGGATATTCATCAACATTAAAGCGGATTACCTCACATCCGTTTTTATCAATATATTCGGTTACTTTTTCGATTGAAAAATTGTCTCCTGTATGCGTAATTATTAAAATTTTATTCATTGGTTTTCATTCTTTTTATAAGGTTATCGGCAATTCGCTGTGCGATGGGAAAATCAAGATCTTTCTGAAGCATTCCCCATTCTCCCTGCGGGTTGACTTCCAGAAAATAATAACTTCCGTCTGCTCCTTTGATCATATCTATGGCACCGATATAAAGGCCCATTTCGTTCATCATTGCGGTAAGATTTTGTTTAATATTTTCGGGAAGAAAATAGGCCGACCAGAAATAATTGCCCTGAGCAATTCTCCAATCGGTATTTTCACTGTTGTTGATTTTTCCTGTGAAAAATTCTCCGTCGAGATAAACGATTCTTAATTCATATTCTTTTTCAATATAGGGCTGGAAAATCATCGGACAATACTCAATATCCGCAATACCCTCCAAAGCATCTTCATCAATGATATTGGTTGAAAGAAAATTTTCCCCGCCCATGGACTTTGAGATCACGCCGTGAAGTTTTGCGACCATTTTCCCGTTACAGTATTCATGGAAGAAAGCAGTAATTTTATCAGCATCGTTTGAGAAGATGGTTTTCGGAACAGTTAATCCATGCTTTTTAGCGATATTAAGCTGCAGCATTTTGTTGCCGTCAATTTTATTTTCATTTTCGAAAGGATTGATCCATGGAAGATGCTCAAGTGCCGTGAAGAGATTGTAGCGCAACGTAGAATATTCTTTAAAAAATATCCTTCTGTAGTCTTCATCAAGCTCTTCCGGAATATTGATCTGCCACGACTTCCTATGCCATACTGCTGTAATTTCTTCCGATTTTATGGTATTTCCGGACTCATCTGTAAGCTCAAATCCATTTTCGCTGATACTTATTTTCTGATCATTATTTAATTTATCGGAATTCAGCCGGAAATATGGGATATTTTTACTTTTAAGATATTCAAAAAAGATATCAATATTATAAAAGTCGCGGGAATGTGTAATGCAAAGAATCATTTGCCGGTTTTTATTAAAAAAGGAAACTTAGAGTGTAAGTTTCCTTTCGATATAATTTGTTAATGTTCTGTATTAACTCTTCATTATACAGATGGAGAATCATCGTCACCGTCTGATGGATATTTCATGGTCTGAGCCATGTCATACTGAGGTTTTGTGATCGTATCTGCAGTTTTTGACGTTGTGATAGGACCATCCTGCGTTGCAATCGTAACATCAGTTCCTCCTTTGATTTTCTCAGGATCCTGAAGTTGTTTTTCAAGGAAAGACGCGAAGAATGGCTTCTTCTTTGAATTTTTGTTTTTCATAATAATTTTAATTTAGAGTTTCTTGAAATATAATTATTTAGTTTTTAAACTGCATTTGCATCTTCGTCACCGTCTGAAGGATACTTCATAGTAACATTATCACCTCCTGGTTTTGTAACATTGTCGCGAAGAGAACTTGTTACATTATCCTGCAATACAGAAGTCACTGCTCCTCCTTTAACTGTTTCCGGATCTTTGATCTGCTTCTCTAAGAATGAAGCGAAGAATGGCTTTTTGGATTTTTTACCTTCCATAGTATTAATATTTTATGATTTAGAATGCTCTAAAGTATTAAAAAAATATCACCTAAAGAAGATAAAAATATTTTTTAAGAAAATTTTAACAAATTACAACAAATAGAGAATTTTATTAATTAAAATTCAAAAATTGTTTAACAACATTAGCAAAATCAACAGGATTTTCCGCCTGTACCCAGTGTCCGGCATTCTTTACCGTTACAAATTCTGCTTTTGGAAATTGCTGTCTTATCGCAAAATGATCCTGCGGAAGAATATAATTTGATCTTTCACCGGCGATGAATAATGTCTTCCCTCCAAAAACACCGAATTTTATGGCATTGGATACAAATTCATTATACTTTTCAGATAATGTTTTAAGGTTGAATCTCCAGTTCAGTTTTTTATTATCGTCCCAATATAGATTTTTAGTCAGAAACTGAATGGTTGATTTTTCAGGAATATACTGACTCAGTACAGCTTCAACTTCATTTCTTGAAGTTACCGTATTGAAATCAACAGATTCCAGTGCTTTGATGATTCCCTGGTGATGCGGAGGATATGCTTTAGGTGAAATATCAACAACAATAAGGCTTTCAACCTTTTCCTGATATTTTATTGCAAATTGCATCACAGCTTTTCCGCCAAGCGAATGGCCAAGAATATGAGCTTTTGAAATTCCATAATGATCCATATACCGGAGAATATCATCAGCAAGATCGTCATGAGACATACTTTCTGAATGAAAACTACGTCCATGATTACGAAGATCGATAAGATGAACAGGAAGGTACTCTCCCATGTCTTTACCGAAACTTCCCCAGTTGTCAAGCATTCCGAATAACCCGTGAAATACCAGAAGCGGTGTCGACGAAAGATTTTCGCCAAATATTTTTGAATTTAAAATTTCCATACGTTTTTTGTTTTTGGATTGAAGATCAATGATGGAAGCTGGAAGTTTTATCAAATACTAAACTTTCAGCTTCTAATTTGACTGCAAGCCATCATTACCATTTCGCCAGCCTTTTTAAATAAGCCTGAACTGTATTTTCCAATCCCATGTATAAAGCTTCGGAAACCAGCGCGTGACCGATGGAAACCTCCAGCAGGTTTGGGATATTGTCGGCAAAATATTTAAGATTATCTAAACTTAAATCATGCCCGGCATTTAATCCCAAGCCAAAATTAGCAGCCACAACAGCCGTGTCATAATAAGGTTTTATGGCTGATTCTTTATCGACAATATAGTTTTTGGCGTAAGCTTCGGTATATAGTTCTATTCTGTCAGCTCCAGTTTTTGCGGCATATTCTACCAGTTCCGGTTGAGGATCCAGAAAAATTGAAGTACGGATCCCCGCATTTTTAAACTCTGCAATAATTTCCGTAAGAAAATCGAGATGTTTTCTGGTGTCCCATCCTGCATTGGAAGTAATCGCATCATCGGCATCAGGAACAAGCGTCACCTGCTCAGGTCTTACATCTAAAACCATATCAATAAATTCCCTGTGCGGATTACCTTCAATATTAAACTCCGTTGTCACAAGTGGTTTAAGATCATAAACATCTTTTCTCGTGATATGTCTTTCGTCAGGTCTTGGATGAATGGTAATTCCCTGTCCGCCAAACTCCTGAATTTTAACAGCAGCCTCCGTCACACTGGGCATGTCGCCTCCTCTTGCGTTTCTTAAGGTTGCAATTTTATTAATGTTTACACTAAGTTTTGTCATTTTACTGATACGTTTTTGAAATAGTCTGATAATAATTTTCCGTCACTGACATCATCAAATATATCCAGAACTATTCGATCTTTATACAGCTGCAAAGCTATTGATAAAATCCAAAATGCAGAAATGAAACGGTGATTTTTTACCTTTTAAAGAGCATTATATATATTGAAAAATTACACTTTTACCTGCATGACTTCAAGATCAAATTCTTTTGAAGCGACCAGCAAATGATCAAAAATATCTGATTGGATTTCCTCAAAACGTACCCATTCTGTATCTGTGGTAAAAGAGTAAATTTCAAGCGGAAGACCCTGCGGCGTAATATTAAGCTGACGTACCATCACTGGACCTTCTTTATCAAGCTCAGGAATTCTTTCGATATATTTCTGGGCATAATATCTGAAAACACCAATATTGGTAAGCTGTCTCCCATTGATGATTTCTTCCTTATGCATCATATTTTCCTTTTCTTTTTTCAGCTCGATGGAACTTTTATTTAGATAATCTGCAATAAGATTAATACTTTTCAGACGTTCGATATCTTCATCTGTAAGGAATTTAAATGAATTGATATTAAAGTAAATTGACTTTTTAATTCTCCTTGCATTGGTTTCTGAAATCACCTGAAGGTTTTTAATTTCCGTTGTCAGAAGATCATAGGTAGGAATCGTTGAAAAGGTTCTGTCGAAATTATTGATTTTCGTTGTCAGAAGGTTGATCTCCGAGATATTTCCCTCCAAATTATATTTTGGAATGCTCACCCAATCCCCTACTTTAAGGTTTTTTGAAGTGGCCACATGAAGCCCGGTGACAAATCCTAAAATGGTGTCCCGGAAAACCAAAACCAGAACGGCGGTTATCGCTCCTAAACTTCCGACAATCGTTGTCCCTTTAATTCCGAAAATCACGCAGATTCCGACTACTGAAAATAAGAAAATTCCTAAAATCTTCATTGTTTCGGAAATGGCATTCAGCGCCATGATTCTGTAGAAGTCCTGTTTGATAATAAAATAGTTCCTAAAAGCTGACAGTCCTCTGTACAACATTCCCGCGAAGATCATAACCATCCCCAAGTTTACAGATCTTATAAGGAAATTTGTTGTTTTATCAAGTGCACCAGCAAAAATAGATTCATGAATACTTCCAACAATCAAAAGCGCAAATAAATGGGCAAGCGAATTGGTGATTTTTGATTCGTAAATAGAATTGATAACTGGATATTTTTCTTTATTTCTAAAAATTCTGAAGACACTATTAATGATAATCTTAAAAATAAAATCAAAAACCAGAAAAATACAAATTAACAGTGTGATTTTTACAATGATATGGAATACGAATGCAAACCCATCGGGCGCTATTCGGCTGATGTATCGGTAAAGTGGTTCACTTAATCCCTGTATAAGGTCTTTGGTTTCTTCTAATTGATCGTTCATTACAACAAATTTAGGAAAATAAGGATGATTTCTTATAGGATTCTATGCATCAATTTTTATCCCAAAATGGATTTTATACACTATTTTAATGAAAATTAGAACTTATTTAAATTTAACTAAAAATAATTTTTGCAGATCATGTTGATATGCGATCTAAATGCAAATAATATAGTACAGTCTCTATTACACCGTTATGAAAATATAAAACTTTGATAAACTTCCGTAAATAATTATAAAAAAAATCACATTTTAATGAATTTATATTCAATTATTTATTATATTTGATTATAACTAAACAATTACAACGAAAAAGTTATTGCCGTACATTGTTTAGCATCCTAAACAGGAATTTAGATGTAATACATCTAATCCTACACTACGCAATTGTAAACCTTTAATAAAAACTTCACCTTAAACATGGAAGTGGCTTTTATAGAGCCACTTTTTTTTATATCTTTTCATTAAATTAAACTATATGGATACAACCTTAATTGATATTCTCTGCCTTATTCTCCTGTTTCTGGGAATTTTAGGGACCTTTCTTCCCGTTTTGCCGGGATTACTTTTAAGCATTTGCGGACTTCTGATTTATAAATTCGGAACCGATGCAGACTTGTCGATGATTTATGTTTGGGCATTTATCATACTTACCATCGCCTCAGTAGTACTGAATTACGTAATTCCCGCAAAAACCAACCAGAAGTACGGAGGCACACGCTGGGGAAGCATTGGCTCGGTAATCGGTACCATTGTTGGACTATTTCTGCCTATTCCTTTAGGCTTTTTAGTCGGAATGTTTGCCGGCGTTTTCATAGGCGAACTTCTTCACGACAGCAAAGATTTCAATAAAGCGCTAAGATCGACGAAAGGAGCTTTTATAGGATTTATCTACGGAACTGGATTTAGCTTTGTTGTCGGTGTGGCAATGTTTTTGGTGGTAGTACTGAATATGCTTGCTATTATTTAAAAGAAATAAGAAATGTTGTACAAAACCGTTATATTAAGCTTAGGATTATTATCATTAATCAATTGCAAAACGCAGAAAGAAGCGAACGTTTCAACAGAAAATCAGGTGGAAAATTCAGGAAACCTTACCAAAAATACCAAAGACGGCTCCATCATCTATTTCAATGAAGGGGAAAACAGGTTTTTGAATAAATACCAGATGAATGTTACATTCAAACGCATTTCGGAAGACAGCAGATGTCCGAAAGATGTCAACTGCATCTGGGCAGGTGTTGCTGTGGCTGAAATTGAAGTAATGGGAACCGCAACAAGACCCATGACTTTATCACTTGCAACCGTAGATAACAAAGGAAGAGATTATCATCAATCCGCAGATTTCAACGGCTATAAAATTACTTTAATGGAAGTGAATCCTTATCCCGAAGCAGCACAAGGTTCAAATGCACTGAACGATAAGTACCGGATCGGTATCAAAATTCAAAAATCCGATGAAGACTCTACCATGAAATAGGCTTTTTGCCTTTAGATACAAGATATTCATTAATTTTTGAGAAAGGTTTGCTTCCGAAAAAACCTCTGTGAACAGAAAATGGCGACGGATGCGCAGATTTTAAGATAAAATGTTTAGCCGGATCAATGAGTTCGGCTTTTTTTTGTGCAAAAGCGCCCCATAATACAAATACAACATTTTCTTTTTTATCTGAGATTTCTTTAATAATAAAATCCGTGAATTTTTCCCAGCCTAAATCCTTGTGAGAGTTTGGAGAATGTGCACGTACCGTTAAAGTCGCATTTAATAATAAAACGCCCTGCTTTCCCCAGTCATCCAATTCCTTGGACCTTCTTTCAATTCCAAGATCATCTTTAAGTTCGATAAAAATGTTTTTCAGCGATGGTGGCGCGGCAACCTGCTCTGAAACGGAGAAACACAGTCCATTTGCCTGATAATCATTATGATAAGGATCCTGACCGATAATTACTACTTCAATATCGTCAAAAGGAGTAATCTCCAACGCTCTGAAAATCTGACTTTTCGGAGGAAACACTTTTGTTGTTGCATATTCCTGCTTTACTTTTTCCCAAAGATTTGTAAAATATTCGGTGTTTTTTATAGGGGCTAATATTTCTGTCCAGGTCATATTACAATAGTTTATCTTATTAATTAAATATCAACATACACAGATCAAAAGAGCTGCCAGCTATAGCAAACATTAATAATTTTTCAAATATAAAAAATATATACTGAATGTATTTATTGGTTAATCGATAAAGTAACCATTAATAGCTGCGCACACAACAAATTCAGCGTGACTTTCATCAGCAAATTTCCCATCAGAGTTTATATGATTTATTTTATCATCTAACATTTTAACCTGAAATAAATTAAAAATCAAACATTAGCCATTTAGAACGAAAAATTATCAAAAATAAACATAAAATATTAAAAATCAGATAAAACATTATTTTTTAAAGATTTATATCATATTCAAAAATTATCATAAAATTAACATAATATCTACCTTTATATCATAAAACAAAGGAATATTAAATAATATAACTATTAAATATTTATCGATATGAAAACTTTAAGAATTTTCTTGAATACAACAATCCTATGCGGAACATTATTTTTTTATCAAAATGCAGAAGCACAAAAAATCAATCAGAAAACCACTACTATTCTTGTTAACGGAACCTCCCCTTTACACGATTGGGAAATGAACTCTTCAGCTGCCACTTTTACAGCAACCGTAAATGGAAACAGCATTGCCAATGCCACCTTTACCATGCCTGTAAAAAACCTGAAAAGCAAAAAAGGAACTACCATGGATAATAAAGCGTATGAAGCTTTAAAAGCAGCGCAATATCCTACCATTTCATTTACCGCATCATCAATCAATATGGGTAAAAGTAACATCAGCGGAAAGCTGACTATTGCAGGAGTTTCCAAAAATGTTTCATTTCCTGTAAATGTTGCTAAAAATGAAAACACCTATACCATTTATGGAACAGAAACCGTAAAACTTTCAGATTATGGAATGAGCAGACCTGGTTTCATGGGCATAAAAACAGGAGATGAGGTGACAATAAAAGTAAATATTGTAGCACAGTAAACCAATGAAAACAACATTAAAATCAAGCATTATGAAAACCAACTACATAAAAACAGCACTATTAGGAACCGTTTTACTCACCAGCGCCGCACAGGCTCAACAGTTTCCACTTGATAATCTGAAACCGCGGGATCAAAGAGGTATTAATATTTTTGAAAATCCTAAAGATTCCGTAACCACCTTTGAAAAACTTAAAGTAAGAATCGGAGGAGCTTTTGCCCTACAATTCCAGGGACTTAAACATGAAAGCGGCGCAGATCAATCCGTACCGGCAACCCAGCTTTACGATATCGGAAACAACTTCAACTTACCTACAGCTAACCTCGATCTTGACGTGGCGTTATATGACGGTATCAATTTACATTTAAGAACGTTCTTGTCTTCCCGTCACCACAATGAAACCTATGTAAAAGGCGGATACATCCAAATTGACAAACTGGATTTTATCCAAAAAGATTTTTTGAGTGACTTTATGAAACATTCAACCATTAAGTTTGGTCATGACGAAATCAACTATGGAGATGTGCATTTCAGAAGAAGCGATAACGCCTACACCACCCAAAATCCATTTGTAGGAAATTATCTGATGGACGCTTATGCAACCATGATCTTTGCTGAATATTACTACCGACGAGACGGCTTTATCGGAATGGGAGGTATTACCAACGGAAGACTTAACCAAAATGCCAACGGCGGAACAAGCCCTTCATTATATGGTAAAATAGGTTACGACAAACAGCTGACCAGCGACCTGAGAATACGTCTTACAGGATCCGTTTATAATACAGCCAATACACAGAGACTTGACTTTTATGACGGTGACAGAGCCGGATCAAGATACTATTATGTAATGGAAAATGCAGCAGCTACCTCTTCTGCCAACTTCAGATCAGGACAAGTAGTACCGGATTTTAAAAATAAAGTTACCTCTTTCATGATCAACCCGTTTGTGAGATATAAAGGTCTTGAATTTTTCTGAACTTTTGAAAGCGCTTCAGGACGAAATTTAGCAGAAGTTGACAGAAGAACCTGGAACCAATATGCCGGAGAGCTGATTTACCGTTTCGGAAATGATGACAATCTGTACTTCGGAGGAAGATATAACAAAGTAAAAGGTGAGCTGGCAACAGGCGATAAAGTAGACATTACCCGTTTCAATATCGGCGGAGGCTGGTTTATGACCAAAAATATCCTTGCGAAAGCAGAATATGTAAATCAGAAATATGACGGCTATCCTACTTCAAGCATCCTGTATGATGGCAAATTCAACGGATTTGTGCTCGAAGCAGCCATTTCTTTCTAAATGAAAATCAACCGTAAAAGTTTTATTTAAAACTTTTTCAAAAACAATCTGAATTATGAAAGCTTTTTTAACTGCCATTCCGTTTTTATTTGGAATATTCATGAATGCTCAGGAAAATTATGTTCAGATCAGCGGAAGCACCAATATCAATACTTTTAAATGTACGAATAATACATTCAAAGCACCAGGAGGGAACTTTATGATCAGCGAAAAAAACCTTCCTAATATCGCCCTAAAAGTAGATGATTTTGACTGCCGCAACAGAATAATGACTTCCGACTTTCAGAAAACCCTTTCAGCAGAAGACCACCCTTATCTTCATGTAAAGTTTCTTTCTTTAGATAAAAGCAAAACGGTGTATAATGCACAGATCGAAGTGAAAATGATTGACAAAAGCAAAATATATAATGTTACTTTTTGTCTGCAAAATGGGAAATTCACCGGTAAAAGAAGCGTAAAATTCAGTGATTTCGACATATCACCTCCAAAAAAAATGGGCGGAATGATTGTTGTAAAAGATGATCTCAATCTGGTATTTGCACTCTCAGCAAACACGCAATAATACAAAATACATTTTAGGTTGCACAAGAAAATGCTTAGAGATTGATGAAGTCTGCAGTAAATTTATACTGCAGACTTTTGGAGTTTAAAAGTCATTATCTTTATTACTCTTCAGACTGAAAACCAGATTATCAGGAAATCCTTCGTCCTCTCTATCTTCTTCCAAAGCGAAGTGGTGCCGTAGAAGTATTTTTTGTGAATCATTATTAAATCGATCTGTCATGGCAACTATTTCGGTTAGATTTAAATTTTTAAAAGCAAAATCGATCACTGTTGATAATGCCTCGGACATGAAACCTTTTTTATGATAATCAGGAAGCAGTTCATAGCCGACTTCAGCAGTTTGCCGGTCTTCAGAAAAATTCCAGAGACAGATCGTACCGATAAGACCAGGTTGCTCTTTTAAAGAAATCCCCCAATAGAATGTTTCGTTATTCCTTGTTTTTTCTTTAATTGTCAGGATAAACTGAAGCGCATCGTAATTATTTTTCGGAGAATTCCTTTTCACAAAACGATTAATCACTTCATTGCTTCTGATCTTTAAAATATCTTCAACGTGACTTTCGTTGATTTCTTTTAATTGTAATCTTTCGGTTTCCAGTTTCATATTTCAAATTTACTAAAACTAAGTCTTGAGCTAAAAATTTTTATAAACACATTAGAAAACTTTAAAGTTTATCATATTGAAGATAATAAAGATCACATAGAAGAAAATCAAAGATTTTCAAAACTAATGTGTTCTTGTTTACGGCAAAAATTTAACTTCAAATAACTAATGTGTTAAAATTTTGTTGATTTGTGGATTTAAATAAATGGCTGTTTAAACTTTTATATAACCGCAAAAGTTGCAAAAGACGAGCTCAACTTTTATTTAAAGTTGATAATTACAAATGAAAAGGTTACAATAACTTAAAAAAATCTTCGATTTTTATTCTTTTGAAAACTTTAAATACAGTAATCATTTCATTGTGATTATCTTTTGCAACTTTTGCGGTTAATTCTGAAATTAGTTTAAACAAGTTTTAAATGAAACAGACTCATTTTCAAATTAATTTCACATTTTCTCACTAAATTTGCCATGTGTTTATAAATAAAGAAGATTTAAATGAATTAGAGTTTCCGCAATTGCTCGCGGAAATCTCCCCTTTTGCATCTTCTCCAAAAACGAGAGAAAAAATTCTTCAGCTTCGTCCGATGGAAATTAACGAGGCAGAAATTTCCCTAAAAAAAACTTCAGAATATTTATCCAGCTTTGAAAGCTCAAATGCAATTCCGTTTGATGAATATGAAGATATTGAAAGCGAACTAAAACTTATGCTGATCGAGAATTACCGTCTCGAAAATAATGCGTTCATCAAAATAAAAACCATTACGGAACAGATCGGAAAACTTCAGAAATTTTTCCCGACGATGCCCGAAACTTTCCCTACTTTGATGGAAGATGTTTCCATTCTTGAGTTTAGAAAGGAGATTATTGATAAAGTTGACAAAGTTTTCAACCGTTTTGGAGAGGTTAAGAGTGAAGCTTCACCTGTTCTAAAAGTACTTCGATCTGAAATCCAGTTGGCCAAGAAAGCCATTCAGGAAAACTTTAACCGCGCTTTGTTTAATTACGGTCAGAGTGAATTCTTGGATGACATCCGTGAAACAATCATTGATGACCAGCGGGTTTTAGCAGTAAAATCAGGATTCAAGAAAAGAGTTCCCGGAAGAGTATTGGGATTATCTAAAACAGGTTCCATCACTTATATCCAGCCGGATTCTGTGGTGAAGCATTATTTTAAGCTTAAGGAAAACGAAGAGGAAGAAAAAAAGGAAATTGATAAAATCCTGCGAAAATTAACGGCCGAGCTTGCAGAATTTCAACCTCAGCTGTGGAGATACCAGAAGTATATTTTTGACCTGGATTTAACGAGAGCAAAAGCAAAATTTGCAGAGCTTATCAACGGTGTTTTACCGAAAATCAACCGACATAAAACTTTAAGGCTGAGAGAAGCATTTCATCCTTTATTATTCTTAAGGAACAAGGCGGAGAATAAAACCATTTTTCCACAGACATTAACATTAACGGACCATAACAGGATCATCTGTATTTCCGGACCAAATGCCGGAGGAAAATCTATTACTCTAAAAACAGTAGGATTACTTCAATTAATGATCCAGAGCGGAATTTTGGTTCCGACCCATCCGAAATCCGAAATGTTTTTCTTTGATAAAATCATGACGGATATTGGTGATAATCAGTCTATTGAAAATCATCTTTCGACCTATTCATCAAGACTGAAGAAAATGGGTGGAATTATTCGTGAAGCTGATGCCAATACCCTGCTACTGATTGATGAGTTCGGTACAGGTTCAGATCCTGAACTGGGTGGTGCGTTAGCAGAAAGTTTTCTTGAGTTTTTCTATGATAAGAAGAGTTTTGCCATTATTACCACACACTACACCAATATCAAGCTGGTGGTAGAACAGCTTCCGAATGCACAAAATGCGGCGATGCTTTTTAATGAAGAAACGCTTGAGCCGATGTATAAGCTGGAAGTCGGACAGGCAGGAAGTTCATTTACCTTTGAAGTTGCAGAGAAAAACAAAATTCCGAGATTTATTATTCATTCTGCTAAGAAAAAAGTGGAACATGATATTGTAAATCTTGATAAAACAATCGTAAAACTTCAGCAGGAAAAGTATGAGGTTGAAAAACTGAAAACCGATCTTGCCGAAAGAAAGGAATCTGTCGAAGATAAACGGGATAACCTGCAAAAACTGAACGAGCAACTTCAGCAAAAGCTATATAACTTCCAGAAATTATATGAAGAAGAGCATCGTAAACTTCAGTTCGGAAATAAGATTGAAACCTTCATCGACAGCTATACCAAAGGCAAATCAAGAAAAGATGTGGTGAAAGATTTTGTAAAGCTTCTGGAGCAGGAAAAATTCCGTAAGCTGGGAGCTGATAAAGATGAAAGCAAACGCCTTCAGGTTGTTAAACGAAAAATCACGCAACAACTGAAGAAAGAGGAAGTTATCGAAAAGATTGCCGAAACCAATGAAAAGCTGGAAGAAAAGCGAAAAACCGACCGCGCTTTGTGGATGAAAGTCGGACAACGGGTGCGTATTTCAGGAAGCACAAGTGTGGGAACTATTGAAAAAATTTCGAGAAATAAAGTGATTGTGAATTACGGAACATTCAAGACGACAATTGATGCGGATGAACTGGAGAGGATTTAATAATTAAATATAAAATCAGAGAGCTTTAATCAGCTCTCTTTTACTTTTTATAGCAAATTTGAGAATTGCAACAACATTATTATCTTCCGAAAAATATTTAATTAATATATTTGAACTGTCAAAAAAAATTCATGATGATTTCCGTAAAAAAAACGTTGTATTTATCAATTTTCAGTTTTCTTTTTATGGCTTTTGCCAAAGGGCAGAATAAAGTCCCTTTCGGTGTTGTAAAAGCTGAAGAAGGATACGCTATGGTGCGTGTTCATAAAGATGATTACCGAAAAATTATTGATAAAATCCGAATGAAAACCGGTGATGTTTTTATTTACGTAAAACCAGCTCCCGGCGAAACCGAATGGATCTGGATCAAATATCCTGAAAAAGATGACACCGACAAGCCATTCGTTAGATACGACAGCATTACAAAAGAAGGAATGGTAAACAAAAGCCGCGTGGTTTTCGTGGATAAACTGCCACAATTCACTCCGTCAAAATCAAAAAACGGAAAATCACTGATCTTTACAGACGACACCAACCCTAAAATTCCTGGAAACCAGAGAACAAAAGTGATTATCGATATCTACCCTTCTTATGCAAAACTTAAGAAACAGGAAAAGGATGCGGACGGGAATATTATTAAAATTGACAAAGTAAAATCCTGGGGTGTTGGCAAAGAGATCCCTGAAGGAATGACGGAAATAAAATCTATACGGGTTCAGCAGCCGGGAAGAGGCTCTGTCTTTGTGAGAGATGCTATCAAAAATATGTTCCAGCCGACGATGGATTTCAACAATATCGGTGTAACAGCGATTGATAACGATCATATTTTCCTCTATATGATCAATGGTTCCGGCGAAAACAGATATACAACGATTTGGACCATCAAACAAGGGAAGGTTCAAAGCCAGATCATTTACAAAAACCCTGAATAATTCACCAATAATCACTACTTTTGCTGCCGAAAAGAATTTACTTTTGGCTCTTTGCCTTATGTTTAAACTTTTCAGGAAACTGGTTTTGCTTAGCTGCAGATTAAAAGGGAATCGTGTGAAAATCACGAACTGTCGCGCAACTGTAAGTAACTGAAGTCTTTATTAAAAAGTCCACTGTACAGATTACGGGAAGGAAATAAAGATGTTACAAGTCAGGAGACCTGCCTTTTTCTTCACAATAAAAACTTTCGCGATTTGAAGTTTGTTGATCTAATGGATATTCAGAGATTTTCTTCTCTGCATTTTTCTGTTTGTTCTGAAAACATTCATTTCGCTTTAATTAATAATGTAATATGACTACAGAAGAAAGAATTGAAGCATCCGAAACCCGAATTTTCAAAGCCGTTTTTCCCAATACAACCAACCATTACGATACTCTTTTCGGAGGTACTGCCATGCAGCTGATGGATGAGGTTGCCTTTATCGCTGCAACACGATTTGCGAGAAAGCGTGTCGTGACCGTGAGTAGTGATAAAATTGATTTTAAAAGATCTATTCCTGCCGGAACAATTGTAGAACTGATCGGAAAGGTCATACATGTTGGAAACACGAGTATGAAAGTAAACGTAGAAATCTATACTGAACAGATGTATTCTTATGAAAGAGAAAGGGCGATCGTGGGAGATTTTACTTTCGTAGCGATTGATGAATTCAAGAAACCAATTCAAATACTATAAAGGGCTTCGGCGGCCTTTGGCCGCCGAAGCTATTATCTTTTTATCTCCCATAGATTGGGCAGATTTATACTTGAGGAAATATATGTAACCATTTGCTAAACCTGTGTAATTTGTGCAATCTTTGGGAGAATTCTATTAAAAGCTTAAGTCGATCTGATTTAAATTTACTTCAACACCTTCTCAGTTTCCAGATTTTTAATTAAGAGTAATTGAAAGGCCTCTCCCAACTCATCAGAGGCCCTGCTTATGGCATTTTCCAGCATATTTCTGATTTGTTTTTCGGTAACTCCGGCTTCCGTCCAGCTTTTTCCTGAAGTATGTGAATTTAGGATAAAAGGCATGATCCGGTCAATGGCGCAGGCAAAAATAGCATCCGGGGTTTGTTCTTCCTCAAATTCCAGCCAGAGATTGAAAAATTCCGACCGCAACGGTTCGTCTAAAATCCCGAAGATTTTTTGAGCTGAAACTTTTTCTCTTTCAAATTTTCCAACCATTGCTGCTTCATCAAACAAGAAAGTATCTCCCGCTTCAATTTCAACCAAATCGTGAATGGATAACATTCTGATGACTCTCAATAAATCTATATCCGCTCTGTTTTTCGCATATGGAAAAAGGATTTGTGCTAAAATAATGATCTGCCATGAATGTTCTGCCGTGTTTTCTCTTCTGGAATCGTCTGCATTGTAATTTCTTCTCTGTACATTTTTTAAGGCATCAACTGCCAAAATAAAATCGATTTCCTTTTGTATCTTCATTGTTAATCTTTGTAATATTCTTTTATTGGATACGTTTTAACATTTTGTATCCATTTATCATTGATAAATTCGCGTTTTGTCACGACAACTTTTTCTCCACCGGTTGCATCTTCTTCCAGTTCATAAACTTTAAATAAACCTCTTTGTGGCAATACAGAATATTCTGTCGTGAGATGCCAGCAACATCCTGATTTTGAGTATGTAATTAATCTTTTCCTCCCAGAATCTGTATTAAACATACCCAAATTATCATGAGCCAAGCCCGTTAATTCCTCACTTAAAACAAACTGTTTTTTAGTAATATTAAATACATAGACATCGTAAGAAGGTCCGCTATAACCACTTTCGTTACCATTTCTTATGGCAATATCTTCCGTTCCGTCAAAATTAAAATCATCAAAAACCAACGGACTTTGTTCATCATATAATTGAATGATGTTCGCGGTAGGCTTTTGATCTTCATTTAAATAGAAATTAAGATCATCAGATGTTAAAGTCTGAAATTTTTTGGAAGTATTCCTATCAAATAATTCTATTACAGCTTTTCCTCTACATTCTTCGTTATCACAGGTTTCGACATTAATTTTTACATCATAATTCTTCGATGCATCTTTTAATTCAAACTGAGCCTGACCAAAAGTAAGATTTCCTATAATAAGGAATGGCAGCAGAGATCCGTACTTTATCATATTTTGCGTTTTTTTAAGTGAAAAATTATTTCAATATATTACAAAAATAAGGGTTTTGATTGTAAAGCTGTTCTGTTTAGCATATTAGTTGTATTTTTAATTTAAATATTTGATATGTCTTCAAAATTCAATTATCCGCCGGAAATTAAAGAAAAAAGAAAATTGTATTCCCTTTTCAACGGGGTAAAAGATCCTTTAGGAGTGATCAGTGGAAATCATGCCATTGCAGGAGACAGCTATCATCTGAAAGCAACTTTCACAAATAAATATTTTATTTTTTCTCAGGATAAAGAGCTTGTCGAATATATTTTAAAGCAAAATCATAAGAATTATTTTAAATCTGAAATACAATCGGTCACTTTAGGAAAATATCTTGGAAAGGGATTATTGACCAACAATGGAAAAGATTGGCTTAAACAGCGAAGATTAATTCAACCAGGATTCAGTAAAGCAAAAATTGCCAATCTGGTTTCTATTATGAAAGAAGAGATCGATTCGGCTTTTTCACCTTTTGACAAAGAGCCTGAAATTGATCTCTACGACTTTTTTCATACGCTGGCTTTCAATATTGTCGCGAAAACTCTTTTTAGTTCGGATATTGATGAAAGTAAGGTAAAAGAATTAGGCAAAATCATCACTGAGGTTCAAGAAGTTTTTGCAAAGGAAGTAAGAATCCCTTTTTATACTCAAATTCTACAAACGCTTGGAGTAATCGACAAAACAATAAGAAAAAGCAACAAAGCAAAACAAATTATTCAGAGCGTTCTGGAAAAAAGAAGAAATTCCGGAGATGAGAAGAATGATTTGCTGGATATGCTCATTCACACACGATATGAAGACACACAGCTTCCGATGTCCGATGAACAGCTGGTTGATGAAATGCTTATCCTTTTCATTGCAGGCCATGAAACGACTGCGAATGCTTTAAGCTTTATCTTTTTTGAGATCAGTCAGAATCCTGAAGTAGAAAAAAAATTACAGCAGGAAATTACAGAAGAAGGCGAAAATCTTTTCACCACGGAAAACTTAATGAAAAAATCTTATACTTCCAATGTCATTAAAGAAGCCATGAGATTGCATTCTCCGGCTTGGGCAATCGACCGTCAGGCTTTGGAAGATGATCATTTTAAAGATTATTCCTGGAAAAAAGGAACTTTAATTATACTCTATATTACAGGGTTACACAGAAATCCAAAGTACTGGAGTGATCCTGATTCCTTTATCCCGGAACGTTTTGATGATGAAAATGCCAAGAATTTTGCGTACTATCCTTTCGGGGCGGGGCCCCGACTTTGCATTGGTGAACATTTTGCTATGATGGAAATGGCTCTTATCGTCCGTAAATTCTACAAAGACTACAGCTTTATATCTTTTCATAAGGAATTGCAGAAAAAAGCATTAGTTACCTTAAGAACAACAAGCTTAAAAGGTAAAATTATAAAAAATTTAACCTAATTTTCTCAAACTTCTCATTTCAAAAAATATAGTATTAAAAATAATTATTCTGATTTTCAATTAGTTAATCATTTGTTTTAAATTTTTTCACTACTTTGTATTGCATAATACCATTTAAATTACATATCTTTGTAATGTAAAATCGAAATAGGATCATCTAGCTAGGTTCCGGATTTCGAAAATTATATAACTAATTAACAAAACTTATTAAAGATGAATACTGAAAATACCAAAGCGCAAATGCGAAAAGGAATTCTGGAATTCTGTATTTTAAGTCTCATCAACCATCGTGAAATGTATGTTTCCGACTTAATAGATGAACTGAAAAAAGGAAAACTGGATGTAGTGGAAGGAACACTCTACCCTCTTTTAACAAGATTAAAAAACGGCGAATTTCTTTCGTACAGATGGGAAGAATCTACAGGGGGACCTCCAAGGAAGTACTACCAGATTACTGAAAAAGGCAAACTGTTTTTAGATGAACTTCAGAATACCTGGAATGAATTAACAGATTCAGTTAACCAAATCACTCAAAAACCTTAAAAAACAAAGCTATGAACAAAACACTCTCAATAGGACTCGCAGGTTATTCTTTTACCATAGAAGAACACGCATATATAAAGCTAAGCGATTATCTGAATGCACTGAGAAGCTCATTGGATGCTTCTGAAGCAGACGAGGTAATGCACGACATAGAAATCAGAATGGTAGAAATCTTTAAAGATTCTATGGCAAAACGTGAAGTGATCAACGACTCTGATGTAGAAAGAGTCATTGCACAAATCGGAAGCCCTGAAAAGATCGAAGAACAGGAAGAAGCGTATTATTCTGAAAAAAATACAAAAAGAACAGGTAGCGCAGGGACTGAATATTCTGACAAAAAACAGCTGTTCCGTGATCCGGAAAGACAAAAAATCGCCGGTGTATGCGCAGGTCTTGCTCATTATGTAGGAATGGATATTACTGCAATGAGAGCCATCTGGCTGGGAATTTTCATCCTCGGAATCTTTACAGCGGCTATTTCATCAACGTTGGTTTTCTTGCTTTACATCATCCTTTGGGCGGTATTACCAAAAGCAGAAACTGCAGCAGATTTCCTGAAAATGAAGGGAAAGCCTATGAACTTCGACAATCTTAAGAATGAGTCTAATAAATTGGTACAGTTTGCCAATGAATCTACTCAGAGGGTCGGAGAGATCTACATCGAAAACAAACCTTATATCAATAACGCTGGTAGCGGATTGTGGAACGTTTTACGATATATTCTGGGGGGAATCTTTGCATTCATGTCATTTTCATGCCTGATCGGTGTATTCGTAGTATTCGGTTTCATGGGAGCAGACAGCGACTTCCCTCCTGTAAGTGAAATGAATTTCTACTTCGATAACGACAATATGAAATACGTTATCATGGCATTAATTACCATTGGAAGTTTATTGCCTGCTATGTTGTTCGGATTATTAAGTATTAAATTAATTTCCCCTAAAACAAAATTAAGAAACACAGGTTGGGTGATTGGAGCATTATTCCTTGCATTGATCGCTTTGGGTACGTATTTCGGATTCAGCATGGCTAAAAAAGAAATGTTCCTGAAAGGTCATAAAGAAGATACGGAAGAAGTGTCGATCAATACAAACTCTGACAGCATTTATGTTGATTATAAGCAGGTTAGCATCCCTCAAAACTTCAAAGGATATGACGACGATATTTATTCTGATAAAGTTTCAGTGTATGAAAAGGATTGGATTCACGTTGATGTAACAAGAAAAGCCGATATTAAAACGCCTTATCTTATCATTAAAAAAGAAGCAAAAGGATATAATCTTCCGCTGAATGTAAATGTTCCTGTGGAAGTGATTAACAATAAGATTATTCTTCCTAACTACATTAAATACCCTTACGAACACCGATTCAGAGATTACAGTATCGATTATGAACTGGTGCTTCCTTTAAAAACAGTGGTTATTCCTGTGAAAAATGACGGAATCAGCTTCGACGGAGATCTTAATGCAGACGGAATAAATGATAATGATCAGGAAAGAGATGAAGATGGAAACATTAAAATCGAAAAGAATAAAATCACGGTAAATGGTTCTACTATTGAATATAATTCGGATGACGAAGATAGTGACAGCATCATTGTAAACGGCAAAAAAGTACCGAGCAACCAGGCAGATAAAGTGATCGATTCAATGAAGCACAGCATTAAGAAAATGAAAGGAGCCAATATCGATTTTAAAGTAGATGAAGGTAAAAACGAAATTTCCATACAAACTAAATAACTAAACTGCAGAGAGTGGCAGAAGGTGTGAATGGATAGCACAACCGTTTGAAATTCACACCCTTCTTCTCTCACTGAGAATTAAAAAAATTAGAATTTAGTTCGCTATGTAAATAAAATACATTACATTTGTGTAATAAAAATATAACCAAAAAACACTCAAAAATATTAACTAATCATGATACAACTGGCATTAGAAATTGTAATGAAAATCGTAGATTTAATCAGCGGTTTATTTTAAGAGCGATAATATTTCAATATATTTGTAAAGTATAACCAAAGCTTGGTTATACTTTTTTGTTTTTAATTCAGATTTTATGAGAAAGCTTTTTGGCAAAATGATGTTAAAATTAATGGGTTGGAAAGTCGTTTTACAGGGCGACGTAAACAGCCTCAACAGGTGTATTCTGGTAGTGGCTCCCCATACCCACAATATGGAATATATCCTAGGAAACCTTGCCTATTGGTCTCTTGAAAAGCCATTAAAAATAATTATCAAAGACGCTCACACCAAAGCCTGGTATGGCGGTCTGGTAAAAGGCCTGGGAGGCATCGGAATTGACAGAAGCCAGAAAAATGATCTTGTGAATTTTGTGGCAAAGCAATTTGCAAAAGATGATTTCAGCCTCGTTATCACTCCCGAAGGCACCAGAAGCTGGGTCCCGAAATGGAGAAAAGGATTTTATCATATGGCGTTGGCAGCAAAAGTACCGATCGTTCTTGCAGCCGGAGATTTCAAAAGAAAAATCATTTATCTGGGCTACACGATCCCTTATGAGAGAATCGAAACGGCATACTTTGCTGAGATCATGACTGAGATTCAGGATTATTACATTAAAAATGATATTGTTCCGAAAGTTCCCGAAAACTGGAATCCGAATATTATGGGGAATGATTCTGAATCTTAAGGTTAAGGTTAAGGTTAAGGTTAAGGTTAAGGTTAAGGTTAAGGTTAACAAAATTACTCATCACTCACTATTTATCAATCATCATTTATAATATATGTACATTAAAGATAAAACGAAAGAAGAAATATTAGAATTCATCAACAATTGGGGCGAAGAGACCTTTGCAAAAACGTTAGAGATAAAATTTATCGATATTGACGTTGAGAACGAAACGCTGACCGCAATAATGCCTGTTCTGCCAAGAATTCATCAGCCTTTCGGGATTATGCACGGTGGTGCTAGCTGCGTACTGGCAGAGACGATGGGTTCAAGCCTGTCGAATATTTTTATTGATGGTGAAAAATATTTCGGTGTCGGAACCAATATCAACACCAATCATTTAAGAAGCAAAAAAGACGGACTGGTAACCGCAGTGGCAAGATTTATCAGAAAAGGAAAAACAATGCATGTTTCCGAAATTGAGATCAGAGATGAGAAAGCCCAGCTGATCAGCCATACAACAATGACCAATACAATCATTAACAGATAAAATTACAGAAGCTCAAAAAAATTTGAGCTTTTTTTATTTTTTGCTGCAACCTTTTCAGCTTTGTGCATCTTAGTAATAGAAACTTAAAAACAATTTTCTATGAAAAAACTACTTTTACCCTTTTTTGTATCTGTTTTATCAATACTGAATTCATGCAGTACAACAACTGAAGTTAATGATGAAACAGCAGGCACAATTCCACAGTCTTATGATGTTTATATTGCAGGAAAAGAAAACAGCAAAGCCTGCTATTGGAAAAACAATGTAAAAACCGACCTTACTGGGGGAGACAATTTATCACCTTTGGAAATCAAGGTGGAAAACAGCAATATTTATGTAACGGGAAGTATCGGAATGACACCGACATCATTTAAATCCATACATTATTTCTGGAAAAACAATACCAAGAACGAGATTAAGCAGTATCTGGGAATTCCTTCTACAGCACAGAATGATATTACTGCGTTTGCAGTTAATAATGGAGATATTTATTTTGCTGGTTATGTTGAAAATCTTTCACCTGCCAATCCTGATGAGAGATATGAACTTTGTTACTGGAAAAACGGGGCAAAGACGATACTTCATAAAAGTCAATACATCGATTCTGCTGAAGGAGTTATTATCAACGGTTCAGATGTTTATGTATCAGCTCTTGTTGTTGATAATAACCAGAATACTGACAGAGGATATTTTAAAAATACGGCTTTCAATTCGTTGGGAAATCCTAATTATGTATTCAACTTTGCTAAAAATAATAACGGATTACATCTTCTTTTCCAGAAAAATGCAAAATATTATTCCAAAAATGTTTTATCAAATACAGAAACACTGATCGGTGATTACACAATAAGCTTACCTTTCTATGGAAAGATTACTTCTGATCCTGAAACCAATGATCTTTACACAACTTACTACAACCAGGGAAATGAATATTTCAAAAATAATAACATTATCAGTACAGGTTTTTCCTCTTTAACTTCTATTCAGGATTTATTTGTTTTAAACGATAATGTATTTATGATAAAATACAGCACTCCAAATAATACGTATCTTGGTAAAGTATTTATCAATGGCGTGGAAGCTCAAAGTATAAACGGTACACAAAACGGAACTGTAAACTACACCTCAACATTCAATTCAATATATGTTGTAGAAAACTAAAAACTATGTCTAAAATAAAGCCGGATTGGAACAAAATTTATTCAGGTTTATCCCCAAAACTTTTGGGGATTTGCCGCAGATATATACAGGATATTTATACAGCAGAAGATATTGTGCAGGATAGTTTCATCACGGCAATTCAGAAAAACCATCAGCTCAATGATGAGAAAGCATTGTTTGCATGGCTCAAAAAAATTGTCGTCAACAATGCTTTGCAGCATATCCGTAAACATAGCAAAGATACATTTGTCTCCACAGAACCATCAGAAATTCCAGATACTTATACAGAAATGGAACATCCTATTTTCGAAGAAAAAAATATCTTCATTTACGATTTTACCAATGAAGAACTACTGTCGTCCATCGACAATCTTCCACCCCATCATAAATCGGTCTTCAATTTATATTTTATTGAAAATCATTCACATGCTGAAATTTCCGGGCTATTGGGAATAACGGTAAATACTTCAAAATCTCATCTCCTGAGAGCAAAAAAATCGGTTCAGAATTATTTATTAAACAACGTTGTCAGTCAAAATACAACGAAAAATAAAATAGCGCAACTACTTGTTATTTTCGGGCTTGGAGGGTTGCTTTGGGCACAAACATTCCAAAACAAATTTGCCGATTTTAAAATATCTCCTTCAAAAAATTTTCAGATTCCTTCAGATATGAAAATTGGAAATACTTCCATTGCATATACAGGAAAATCTTTTAAAACCAAAATGATAGTCAGTATAACTTTTCTGATCATGATTATAACTTCATTATTCTTAGTTAATCATCAAAAAAATTTATCTGTAAAAAATCCCTTAAGTTCATCATCGGGGCAAACGAATGTAAAGAATGTCGCTAAAATTCAAAAACCAACCGAAGAAAAAAAAGTGGACAAAATAAACGGAAACTTATCCGATGAAAAGATAAAAAGTGAAGATATTGCGGATGTGAAGAAAAAAAGCTCATATAAACTACAGCAAACCAATGATGAGAAAAGTATTGATACAAAAAAGAACGGCAAAAAAATAATACCGAAAGATTCCCTCTATGAAGCCCCTCAAAGAGTGATTGTCGTAAAAAAAATCATCAAAAGGGATACGATATTTGTAGAAAGATAAATAGCCAAACCATGATTATAAGAAAGATATTTTTTCTTTTTTTTATATTTTTCATTAGCATTTTACAAGCTCAGAGAAAGAAGAAAGTAGACACGGTATATGTCTATGAAAATGTTGTTGTCTATGACACCGTTTATCTGATGAAACCTCTAAAGATTAAACCTAATGATCTAATATTTCAAGAACCGAAAGTAGAAGAAAAGTTTTTCGTACGAAATATCTATCAAGAAGAACTTGAGAAACAAATAGCAAAAAACAGAATACGGAAACAGAACATAAACACTTTTGAATACGGTATTGAAGCAGGATTTGGTTTCAAAAAAAGTGACTGGACGAAAATTATTGCTACGGACAAAGAACAATTTGGTCAAAAGTTAGGGATCTGGTTTGCCAGGACTTTATTTGCAAATACCTCTGTAATGCTTTCTGCCGATATATACCATTGGAATTCAACATTTGACATCGACGCCAACAAAGATGACAGCGTTCTGAATGGATTTTATTTTACAGAAGATCATCAGCCGCTACTTTTTCAAAGATTTAATAATAAACATTTCGATTACACCTTACAGCTCAAATTATTGTATGAATGGAAAAACCTGCGCCCTTTCGCAGGAATTCTCGTTAATCACAATACCTATAAAATGCAGTTTCTTGTTCCTGAAAATAACGTTCTGACAAAAATGGATGACTTTAAAAGCAGCCAAACCTGTCTTGGATTTTCATTAGGTCTTCAGTATAGATTTTTCAGAAAAATTCTTTTATCTTTAGAATATCAGCAATACCAAATGAAGAACGTTTCCTTAAAAAACAGATCATTTGATTTTGACATTTTTCAGACTAGTAATACCTTTGCAGAAAGGAAAATCAACTTCGGAATTTCATACATTATTTCCGGACGATGATATCCGAAAAGTATTATAAATGATTTACTTTAAACTTCCATTCGACGAGAATCTCTATTCCACAGACAATAATTACGATGAAAAGCATATCGCCTTTTACCCTTTTGAAGGCTTGGAAACAGATGAACATCCCGGAAAAATCATCGAAATAAGCCCTAAAGATTTTGATAAACTGACCTTTTCAGGTGAATCTTTACCTAAAGATGAAAATAAATTCATTGCCGAAACAAAAGATGATTATTTAGAAAATCTTGAAAAAGTCATTGAAGTGATTAAGGAAAATCAGTTGCCAAAGCTAGTATATTCAAGAAGAAAAATATTCACTGAATTTCGCGAAATTGATCTTAAAAAAAGTTTTGAAAATCTTTGTCAGTCTTATCCGAATGCATTCCGATATATTTTTATCAATGAAAAAAATGCATGGATGGGTGCTTTTTCTGAGGTTTTAGGAAAATTCAATAAAAAAACACATAGCTTTGAAACGATGAGCCTTGCAGGAACTCTTCCGGTTTCAGAAAGCTGGTCTGAAAAAGAAATTGAAGAACAGAAACCTGTCACTGAATACATCAGAAACATTCTTAAAAATTATTCTGAGGAACCAGAAGAGTCTACTACATACGATCATATATCAGGAAACATAAAACATCTCAGAACGGATTTTAAAGCTAAAATAAAACCTGAACATCTGGACGAAATTATCCGGCAACTCCATCCTACACCGGCAGTTTGCGGTATTCCGAAAGATTTTTGTAAAGAAAAGATCCGTGAACTGGAAAAATTTCCAAGAGAATTGTACGCAGGATATATAAAAATAGAAAACGAAGAAAATATTTATTACTTTGTAAATCTTCGCTGTTGCAAGCTATACGAGGATTCAATCCATATTTTCGTAGGTGGTGGAATTACGGCACAAAGTAATCCTGAAAAAGAATGGAGAGAAACGGAGCTGAAATCGGAGGCTATTCTGAAAAATCTTTCGATTGTACGTTGATATTTATCAAAGATAAATGACTACAACTAAATTTATTTAAAAAACAAAAACCTCTTCCTGTCCGAAAGAGGTTTTATATTGATATGAATTTATATTTATTTTTTAACGCCTATCTTACTCCATGTATTCATTACAAAAAGCAAAATAAGACCGATTACTGCTGAAGCTGCTGAAAATACAAACTTCAGATTATCTTCTGACAAAATATCAGATTGCCAGTCCAACGCATAAATATTGATTGCGATGAAAACAATAAACACTACTAAAAATACTTTATAAAACTTCTGCATGATTCTTAAAAATTAATATAAGCCTGCACCAATTGGGCAAAGTTTGCGGTGAATAATTTAATTGAAATTGCCAACAGGATAATTCCGAAAACCTTCTGCAGGATTGCCAATGTAGCATCACCGATTCTCTTCTCCAGCCAGTTTGCAGATTTCAGCACCAAATATACGAAAATTGTATTGAGTATAATTCCAAAAATGATATTAATATCGTGAAATTCAGCTTTTAGAGACAAAGTTGTTGTTAATGTTCCTGCTCCGGCCACCAAAGGAAAAGCGATCGGAACAATGGAAGCAGATCGTGCTTCGGAAGTTTTATTGATTTCAATACCCAAAATCATTTCCAGAGCAATAATAAAAATAACAAAAGCTCCGGCAATAGCAAATGAATTGACATCAACCCCGATAAATTTCAGAATTTTATTTCCTACGAAAAGGAAGACCAACATAATCAAACCGGCTGTAATGGTCGCTCTTTCGGCTTCGATTTTACCGAATCTCTGCTGCAAACTCACGATAATAGGAATCGATCCTATGATGTCTATCACAGCAAAAAGAACCATAAAACAGGTAACGATTTCTTTAATAGAAAAATCATTAAAAATTTCCATGCCTTTACAATTATTAATTTCGCAAAAATATGAAAATAAATTGATTATTTGCTAATTTGGGAATATAATTCTACTATCGACTGTAAAAGCATATCTATTGCTTCAGAAGATTTTACAGGAGCATATTTCTCGATTTGTATCTTTTGACTAAGACTTCTGTACTGTTCGGCGATTGCAGGACCTTTATAATTTTCAAGAAAATCTATAAAATCTTCTGCTGAACTTTGGAAATATTGACTTCTTACTTCAGAATCCAACTCATCATAGATTTGAAAAAACTTTTGATAATCTTTTTTATCCTTAAGATTTTCTAAATAACTGAAATAATCATTTACGTCTGTTTTCAGTCTTTCCCTAATCTCTTCTTCAGTTTCCGCAATCGAACCTACAGGTTCCAAAGGCTCAATTTTTTTATTTAGCCTACGTTTTTTCTGCCAGTTTCTAAAAAGAAGGTAAACTATAAATAATGCCAATAAAATAGCAATATTTACAAAAAGTATATTCCAATGGAATTTATTTTTTTCTTTTACTTTGAAGGAAGTCGTTTTTAATACGGGTGTATTAACTGTTTCTAAAAAAGTATTGGTATATTCATTTACTTTTTCTACCGTAGTGCGTGATTCCATGATCTGGTCATGAGAGAATGCATTAACATTCAACACTTCCTGACCAAGATTTATATATTCTTTTTTGGAAGGATCAAAAAATGCAAAGTTTTCAGTTTTTATAGAAATCTCACCAGCTTTTTTAGGAATAACAAGGTAATTCGCCAGAATTTCACCTTTCATTCCGGTGTTTTCTGTAGTTACTTTGGATGTAATTTTAGGAGCAAAAACATCATAGTCAGATGATTCCGCAATTTTTGGAAGTTCCAGATTTTTAAGATTGCCCTCGCCGCTCACTTTTACCAGTACATTGATGGGCTTTTTAACTTCAGCTTTTTCCTTTGAAACATTGGAGATGCTTACTTTAAAATTTCCGACAGCATTTTTAAAAGATTCCGGAGCACCTTCAGGAAGCTTTTTAACGTTAATTTTAACTTTATTAGAAACAATTTTATTTTTCCCAGCATAAGAACTCACAGAAGCCGAAGCTCCTGGCACTTCAACATACCCTGATTCATTAGGGAAAATCATAAATATGGCCAGAACCTGCGACGCCATATTTCCATAATCTGAAGGATCAATCTCAGATTTTGCCATGCTTATAGGATAGACGTCCAGATTGTTGTCCTTAGGCAGATGAATATTTTTTACCCTCCTTAAATTATCCATATTTCTGGAATACACTTTAAGAACAGCAATAGTGGGCTCATCCTGATAAACATCTCTGTCCTCAACCTCCATATTCAGATAAACATCTTTTGAGGTATTAACCGCTACAGAAGGTTTTTTGTCTGCTTCTTTAACAAGTATTTCAAATGGCTCTGTCTTATAGATCTTATTATTAAATGTGATCAGGAAAGAACCAATTTTCACTTTTCCTTTTTGCTTTGGCTCTAATGCTAATCGCGTTACAGACTGATAAATCACCATATTGGTCTCGGGATCCATAAGACCATTGGTAACAGAGCCGGTTCCGATAAGATTAAATTTTGAAAAATCGGGAGATCTCAGTTTTGTCTGCTGATTGTTGTAATCGCTTCCCTCAATTTCCAATAAAATGGTAAGATTAACGACATCAGTGGTAGTATATACCATTTTATCAGATGTTACCCTGAGATTGACCTGTCCGTAAGAGATTACGGATAATAATAGGAACAATATGTAGGTAAGTCTGCTCTGCATCACCAATCTTTCTCGTTGCTTTCAGGCATCGAATAAGAATTTTTATTTAAAATTCTTCTGGCGGTTTCTTTCTCCTTATCGCTTACTTTATTGAGTATCTGATTTTCAAGTTCTTTTGGGATTTTGCCTTCATTATTAGGTTTCTGGTCGGGATTATTCCCTTGTCCTTTACCTTGATTCTGCTGCCCCTGGCCCTGATTTTGATCTTTAGGACCTTTCTGATCTTCATTTTTCTGCTGGTCTTTGCCACCGCCTCCTTTGCCAGAATTATTCTGCTGTTGCTTTTTCTGCTGGTTTTCTTTTTCCTTCAGTTTGGCAATCTCATAATTTTTTCTGGTTGCCTCACTGTAAGGATTTTGTTTCAGAGATTGTTTATAAAATTCTGCCGCTTTTTCCGGCTGCTTCATCTGCATATAGGCGTTTCCTAAATTGTGAAGCGCCGCCGCTTTATCAGGGATAGTTTGAGAAAGTCTCTGTGCTTTTTCAAACTCTGCTTTTGCTTCTTCGTATTTTTTACTTTTATAGAGTGCATTACCAAGATTGTAATGCGCTGTAAAATCTTTATCGTTGTTTTTTATAGCTTCCATATATTTCACGGATGCTCCATCATAATCTTTACCGTTAAATTTTTCATTGCCTTCATATACCAGGGTACGGTAATTTTTCTGGCCGAAAACAAATCCTGAGCAGAAGAAAGCAGTAATAAACGACAAAAAAATGATTTTAGTATTCATCAGATGCAAAATTATTTCTTTATATGTTAATAAACAGTCTTTTATTTGTTAAAATTGGGTTAAAGTACAGGCTAAATTCGGGCAATTCGTGCCATTTTCAGACATTAAAATCTCTTTTAGGGTTAAACAGATAGATTAACAAAAAGAAAAATATCGCAACTGCGAGGAAATACTGATAATAATGGTTGGCATTCTGCGATTTAACCATCGTTTCAGAAGATCCGGTTTTCTTTTTCAACGCGTCAATAATTCGATCCGGAGCTTCATTGATATTATTTCCGTCGATATATGATCCGCCTGTAGATTCTGCCATTTTCTTCAATGCTTCCGTCTGTCTTTTTGAGATCACGGTCTGCCCCGACATATCTGTTTTATAGCCCATGAGCTGGCCGAACGTATATTCCGGAACCGGAGCACCTTCATCAGAACCTATTCCTACCGAAGTAATCATAATTCCTTCTTTTTTAGCAAGTCTTATGGCTGCTTCATCATTTCCTTCGTTATCTTCACCATCACTCAGTAAAACTACTTTTCTCGCGTCTTTATTAACATTCTTAAATTTCTGTACTGCTGTTTTCATACCGTTCAAAAAGTCAGTACCCTGTATCTGCATCGAATTGGTTTCTATACCTCCGATATAGGTTTCCGCAGAAGTATAATCTGTTGTAAGAGGCATTATTGATGTCGATTCTCCTGCAAATATTACAATTCCTACTTTATCACTCTTCATTTTCTGCATGGTCTGGATAATGAGATTTTTTGCTTCCGTCAAACGGCTCGGATTTATATCTTCAGCGTTCATCGAATTGGAAACGTCCAGCATGAAAATAACATTATTAAGTTTCTGATTTGTTTTAACTTCCTCAGAACCACTCAAAAGATCGATGATTGAGAAAATAAGAAATAAAGTTCCCAACAAATACAAAACAGGAAAAAATTTCGTAAAACCTGATTGTTTTTCAAACAAATGCTCATGAAACTGACTATCTGCAAAAAGCTTTTTCTTTTTCTTTTTCCATTTTAAAAAACGAACCAGAAAGACAGCTAACAGCGGCAAAAGCAACAGCAATAATAAATACCAATAATTCCCTAAATACCAATCCATTAGCTTAAAATTTTATAAAAAAACCATCTCAATAAAGCATCCAGAAACAACATTCCTAAAGCAATCCAGAGAAAAACTTTAAAATACTCCTGATAATTAAAAAGCTTTGCAACCTTCACATCCGATTTCTCAAGCTGATTGATTTCATCATACACCTCTTCAAGGCTTGTATTGGACGTTGCTCTGAAATATCTTCCCCCCGTCATCTGGGCAACTTCTTTTAAAACAGGCTCATCGATTTTCACTTCAGTCTCCGTAAAAACAAGATCTCCAAAAATATCAGTCTGTGTAGGCATCAGTGCATAACCGTTTGTACCGATTCCTATGGCATATACTTTTATATTATTATTTTTTGCCAATTCTGCAGCCAGGGCCGGAGGCATTGCATTTTCTATTGTATTGACTCCATCGGTCATTAAAATAACGATTTTGCTTTTCGCCTTGCTGTTTTTCAGGTGATTAACCGCTACCGAAAGTCCTTCTCCTATAGCCGTTCCCGGCTGGAGTTCCAGGGGATTAAGATTTTGTAATTCATCAATAACTACCTGATGGTCTGAGGTTACCGGAACTTTGGTAAATGCTTCCCCGGAATAAGTAACCAGTCCGATTCTGTCATTAGGTCTTTTCTGAACGAATTTAATGGCAATATCTTTTAAAGCAGTCAGACGATCCGGAGTAAGATCTTTAGCAAGCATACTTAATGAAACGTCTACTGAAAGCATAATATCAATTCCTTTTGTATCATCCCGATCCTGAGAAATTGTAAAAGTACGGGGCCTTGCCATCGCGATAATCAATGCAGACAGAATGATGTATTTTGAAATTTTCAATAAAAACATAACAATACGGATTCCTCCGCTTTCACCCATATTTTTAACGGTAGGAACTTTAATCCCTTTCCTTTTCTGACTGCTTATATCTCTGATGAACAGAGGAATAAATATCAGAAAGAGCAATAAAAACCACGGGCTGTAGAACTCAAAATCAAACATCTTTTCTCAAATTTTCAAATTCCAAATCTTTTGATGAACGCTTTACAAACTCAGTAATTTCTGAAAGGTCTTTTTCCATTGTTTCTTTATCCGGAAAAGTTTTTGCAAATTTCACAAGATCTCCTCTTAAAAATACGTCTTCTACAACACGCTCATTTTCCTGAGAGATTGTATTGTTTTTTTTCATAAGGTCAACCAGATCATCGGTCAACAGGACATCTGCAGGCAAACGGTATTGTTTGGTGATAAATTTTCTGGAGATATCAATCAGTTCAACATAGAAAGAACGGTAGTTTCCGGTTTCCACATATTTTTTCTTTTTAAGAGAATCCAGTTCTTTTAACGTCTGGTTGGTAGCAACCACCGGAGAATCTTTTGATTTTCTTCCGTATTTAACTATGATTATAATAGCAATAATAAGAGCAATCAACGCTATAGCCGCAAGAATATAAAACTTATACAGTTGCCAATAATCGGTAACTTCCAGCTTCACCTCTTTATTATTCATGATATCATTGATCTGATCGGTCTTCTGAGCCGTATTGATCACATCAATCTCGTAAGGAATTGTTTTCAGTATTTTTCCTCCCACTTTAAACTCAAGCTCCGGAATGGTAAATTTTCCTTCTTCAAAAACGGCAAATTCAATTCTTCTGTAATAAACGTCCTGCGTCTGCGAAATACTGTCTTTTACTTCCTCAAAATGAAAAGGCAGCAATTCATTTTCAGGGGCAGCAGAAACTTTTTCATTGCTCAGGTTATTAATAGTGATAACTATATGATCCACCTCGCCGAGAGCAATGGTTTTCTTTTCTACGCTGGAAGAAAGAATCTGTGAAAAAGCATTCGCACAGATAAGAAAACAAAATATAAATAATAATTTTTTCAATTTTTAATAATACGTTTTGGCTAAAGCCTTATGTTATTTTCTAATTTAAATGGGCTAAAGCCCATTACTATTGATGTTATTTCTTCTGAAAATAATTATACAACAACTTCGAATAATCTGATCCCGTATCCATATTCAGAAAACTGGCTGAGCTGTTGGCAAAATCTTCCTCAAGCGCTTTCAGTTTCTGTTTTTGTGCTTCTGCAAAATTATATCTCCATCTTGCATTGGATGTGTTTGCCCAGATCTGTTTTCCTGTTTCTGCATCATATAATAAAGTATAGCCAACATCCGGAATCTCATTATCTTTTACATCAAAAATCCGCATTCCCAGCAACTGATGCTTTTTAGATACAGCCTTTAACATTTTAGAATCATATTCATCTTCAAAATCCGAAAACATAAAAACCAGAGATTTTCTTTTAAAAATCCCCATCATATATTCCAGCGCCTTGTCAATTTTTGCTATGGCCGGAACATAATCAGCGGTCAATATCGTACTGATAATCGAGAGAATGTGCTTTCTGCCTTTCTGTGGAGGAATAACTTTATATACTTTATCCGCGAACAAAATCAGTCCTACTTTATCATTATTTCCCGCCGCTGAAAATCCTAAACTCGCCGCAATTTCTGCAACATATTCTCTTTTCAGCTGATTTTTGGTACCATAATCCATAGAAGCTGAAATATCGACCAGCAACATCATGGTGAGTTCCCTCTCCTCTTCCATTACCTTTACAAACGGCTCTCTGAACCGTGCTGTTTTATTCCAGTCGATTCTTCGGATCTCATCTCCAAACTGATAGGGGCGAACCTCCGAGAAAGTCATACCCTGACCTTTAAAAGCACTGTGATATTGCCCCATCAAAGTAGCTTCCGTTTTCTTTCGGGTACGGATTTCGATCTGCTTTACTTTTTTTACAATATCCTTTATCTGCATTTCTTACGTTTGAGAATATTAGTGTTTGAGCATTTTTTTTGAGTTTTTAAAATTTTTATCATCTTACTTCCCACTTCGATTTTATTTAAACTCTATAGAAACATTAAACCACTCATTATCAAATTTCGGACTGTATTTTTTGTAGAAATTAATGGCGGGCTCGTTCCATTTCAGCACCTGGAAAACCATTCCGCTATACTGGCAGGATTTTCCGTATTCCATGGTTGCTTCAAATAATTTCTTTCCAATTTGCTTTCCTCTCCATTTTTCCGTTACTACCAGATCTTCAAGATACAGCCTTCTGCCCTTCCACGTTGAATACCTGTCATAGTATAGCGAAATTCCAAGAATTTCTCCATTATGTTCAGCTACAAATGCTCCCCAAACCGGAGAATTTCCAAATCCATCTTCTATAAATTGCTCTAACGTTAACATAACTTCGTGTAACGCTTTTTCATAATCTGCCAGTTCTTTGATCAGCTGCAGCATCGGACCACAATCTTGCTGAACAGCTTTCCTTATGACAATATCATCCATTTACGGAGCCTGAATTTTCGCTAAAATTCTGTTAATGATTTCTTCAGATGAAATTTCTTCCGCTTCTGCCTCGAAAGTTAAACCTATTCTGTGTCTTAACACATCTTTTGCTAGTGATTTAACATCTTCAGGAATTACGAATGCTCTTCCTCTCAAAAATGCATACGCTCTGGAAGCAATGGCAAGATTGATCGATGCTCTTGGAGACGCGCCGAAACTGATGTAATTTTTCAGTTCAGAAAGACCATAATTTTCAGGAAAACGCGTAGCAAAAACCATATCAAGAATATATTTTTCTATCTTTTCATCAAGATAGATCTGGTTGATCAATTCTTTGGCAGCAACGATATGCTCAAGAGAAATCACAGGCTTTACTACAGGCTGGTGAGATGTTGAAACCATTCTCATGACCATTCTCTCATCTTCAAATTTAGGATAGTCAATCGTACATTTCAGCATAAAACGATCACTCTGCGCCTCAGGTAAAAGGTAAGTTCCTTCCTGATCGATCGGGTTTTGTGTTGCCAATACCAAGAAAGGCTTTGGCAGTTTCATGGTTTCATCACCAATGGTAACCTGTTTTTCCTGCATCACCTCAAGCAATGCAGACTGCACTTTTGCTGGTGCCCGATTGATCTCATCTGCCAACACGAAGTTCGCAAAAACGGGACCTCTTTTAATGGAAAAATCATTATCTTTAACATTATAGATCATCGTTCCTACGACATCTGCCGGCAAAAGATCCGGAGTAAACTGAATCCTGGAAAATTCACCATGAACAGCTTCCGCAAGGGTTTTGATGGCCAAGGTTTTCGCGAGACCCGGAACCCCTTCCAAAAGAACGTGACCGTTTCCTAAAAGCCCCACCAAAAGGCGGTCTATCATATATTCCTGGCCGATGATAACTTTATTGATTTCTTCGCGAAGACGGGAAAAATAGAAGTTCGCTTCCTTTACCTGTTCCGTTAACTGGCGAATATCTTCTGCTTGATATGTATCTGACATAGTCTAATTTAAAATAATTGGTAAATTTCTAATAAATACTTGCATAAATCAACACAATCAATGCCATTTTTGAGTTAAAGTTTGTTAAATATTCCGGCATTAATGCGAGATTGAAAATGAAGTAAACTTTAAATCTTTGTATTAATAAAGCAAATTTTCATAAAAATATATAAAATTTGATTTAATCATCCGTTCAAAAATTGTCATTTCCAGTTTATTAAACTATTTTTGGTGATTAAAATTTTGTAAAGTGAACTATCATTTTCAAGCTCACAGACAGGTACGCAGGAACCTTTTGGATATTTTACAGAACACTTCTCACGAAGATCTTTTGCTGATTCCGGACGGCTTCAATAATAATATATACTGGAATATGGCCCATACGGTTGCTACCCAGCAGCTTTTGCATTATTACTTAAGCGGAAATCCTTTCAGAATCGATAAATATTGGATTGAGACATACAAAAAAGGGACTTTGCCCAACCTGAATGTTCAAAAATCTGAAGTGGAGGATCTTGAATTTTTGCTTACAGAAACATCAAAGATTCTCATGAGGGATTATGACAGCGATTTCTTTTCGGATTACACTCCATACACCACAAGTTTTGGAATGGATCTTAAAAGTATTCAGGATGCTATCATTTTCAACAACATGCATGAAAGCATTCATTACGGCTATATCCTGGCGCAGAAAAGAGCAATTTTAGGAGAGAAAGGAAGATAAGTTAAGGGTGAATTTGCTTTGCTGTCAGAAGTAAAGGCGAATTTTTACAGCAATAAATTGACTCAAAAGCAAATTGACAATTGACATTTCACAATTTAACATATCAAAATGACAGATAAAAAAGACGATTTTATTTTTGGGCTTCGTCCCGTGATTGAAGCTATTGAAGCAGGAAAAACGATTGACAAGATCTTTGTGCAGAATGCATTACAAGGACCTATTTATACTGAGCTTAAGGCAATTTTAGCTAAAAATAAAATTCGTCCCAACTATGTTCCGGTTGAAAAGCTCAACCGTTTTACAAGAAAAAATCATCAGGGCGTGGTTGCCTTTATTTCAGATGTTCCTTTTCATAAAGTGGAAGATATTGTTCCTCAGTTATTTGAAGAAGGAAAAACACCTTTCTTATTAATTTTGGACCGATTAACGGATGTAAGGAATTTCGGAGCGATCTGCAGAACTGCCGAATGTGTGGGAGTAGATGCCGTGATCATCCCCGAAAAAGGTGCTGCGCCGATCAATTCAGATGCTATAAAAACATCTGCAGGAGCACTTTACAATGTAAAAATCTGTAAAGAACCGAATCTGGCTCACGTGGTAGATTTCCTTCAGCAAAGCGGAATCTCTGTATTTGCCGCCAGCGAAAAGGCACAAAAGCTCATTTATGATGTAGACTTTAAAGAGCCTTGCGCTATTGTAATGGGTAACGAAGAAACCGGAATTTCAAAAGAAGTTCTTCATCACGCTGATGAAAAAATAAAACTTCCTATCGAAGGAAAAATACAATCTCTGAATGTTTCTGTGGCCTGTGGAGCGATTTTATATGAAGCAGTAAGACAGAAAATGAAAGCTAATTCAGGACTGTAATAAGTTAATAATAAAATTTAAAAAGAATTTAATGAAAAATATAGCAGCATTAGCGCTAATCTCAACAATAGCACTAGTTTCTTGTAATAAAAAAGAAACGGCAAAAATCACAAAAGTAGATCCTAAAACAGGAAAAACCATTACCGTAGAAGTTCCGGCAGATTCTGTTGCAAAAGTTGAAGAAAATCCTGCCATTAAAGACTCCGCAGGCATTTATACCCAAAGTTTCAAGCTTGAGAAAGGAAAAACTTATCCTTTAACAACTTACCAGAGAGACACGAAAACAATGACAGACCCTACCGGGAAAACGCTTAATGCTACAAGTGAATCGACTGACGAGATGTCTTTTACCGTAAATGACATCAAAGGGAATGTTTATGATATTACGTTAAATCTTATTGCCAAAAGAAACTCTCAGACAGCACAGGGAAAAACAGTTGTTGTTGATACAAAATTACCTATCCCAAAAGAAGATGACCTGAAAATGATCTGGAACATCAACAGAGCACTTACCAGCAATAAGCTTAATATGAAGATGGACACCAAAGGGAATGTAATTTCCATAACAGGTTTTGATGCAGTTTACAACAAAGTGGGGAATTCAGTAGGTACTATCGTGAAGGATAAAAATCAGAAAGAAAGCATTATCGCTAGCCTGAAAGAATCATTCAACGAAAAGGTGCTGAAAGATCAGTTCAATAAAAACCTCACCATTATTCCGAGAAAAGGGGTCAAAGTAGGCGAAAAATGGACAAACAGCGAAAATGCAGATGCACAGGGAAAAATAAAAGTGACATCCAATTACGTATTAAAAAGTGTCGGAAATGGTATTGCTGAAATTGCTGTAACCGGAGGCATCCCTAAAAAAGTTGAAAAACAGAACCAGGGAGAAGTAACCCACAGTCTGAGCAGTGAACTGACACAAAACGGAACCATCAAATTTGATCAGAATACCGGATGGATCAATAATCAGAATATTTCTGTGAAAACAACACAGATCGAAACCATTTCAAACGGGAAAGAATCCCAGTCTATGAAAAGTGTTTCCAATTCTTCTGTAATGGTCAATCCGTCTTCAAAATAAATAGTTCAGAATTCAAGGTTTGGGTTTAAACTTCCCAACATTTAAAATAAACTCAAACCCTGAACCATAAACATTTAATTATTATGAAATATATTTTTGAGCTGGTATTAGCCGCAATCATTATTTTCTTTGTGTGGAATATTCTTAAAAGAATTTTCTTTAAAACATTTTATGGTTATAGATTTAACAATAACAATCAGAATAATAAGCAGCAGGATATTCAAAACTCAAATAAAAACAATAAAAATATCAACTGGGATGCTGAAACCGTAGATTACGAAGAGGTAAAAGACAGTAATGATAAAGGTAATTCTGAAAATAAAAGATAATAACCATCAACATGGCGAAAAATAAAAACCTGATTTATATTGCAATTTCATTAGTTGTATTTATCGTTCTAGCATTTTTATATTCCACTCCTGTTTTTACGGGAAAACAGCTTTTCCAGCACGATATCGTGCAGTACCGCGGCGGCGCCAAAGAACTTCTCGATTACCGGGCTGATACCGGAAAAGAAACCTATTGGAGTGACTCTATGTTTGGGGGAATGCCTACTTACCAGATGGGAAGCCAGTTCAAGGGAGATATTATTAAACAAATTGATTCTAAACTGAACTTTTTGCCGAGGCCGGTCAACTATATTTTCCTGCTCTTCGCGGGCTTTTTCCTGTTGGGAATGGTTGCTGTCAGAAACTGGAAATACGCCTTATTGGGAGCTACTTTTTTCGGGCTCTCAACTTATTTTTACATTGCCATTGCAGCGGGGCATAACGGTAAAATCAATACCATTGAATATTTCGCACCGCTTCTTGCCGGAATTTTACTGGTTTATATAAGAAAAAACTACATCTGGGGATTCATTGTAACGACTTTATTTATGGGGCTACAGATTGCAGCCAACCACCCGCAGATGACGTATTATCTGTTTCTTGCATTAGGATTTTTATTCTTATCTGAATTGATTCGTGCGATTCAGAAAAAAACACCAATGAAACATTTCCTGATCTCTTCAGGAATTATTGCAGCATCATGCCTGATTGGTGTCGGAATGAACTCTCAGAGAATTTTGGCAAATTCCGAATACATTAAAGAAACCGTTCGTGGAAAACAGATTTTAACCAACGAAAGTCACACTGGCGGAGCATCAGGAATGGATAAAGAAAGCATGCTGCTTTGGAGTTACGGAAAACTGGAAACCCTAAACCTCTTCATACCGAGACTGATGGGTGGCGGAAGCCAGGAACCTGAAGGAAAGGAAATGATGAATAAAGTGCAGAAGCTTGTTCAGGAAAATGTAGGTTCTCAGGCTGAAATGGACAGAATTTCCAAAGGTTTTGGCAGCCTTACCTACTGGGGCGACCAGCCGGGAACTTCAGGACCTGCTTATCAGGGAGCCATCGTATGTTTTCTGGCACTTTTAGGATTTTTCTTTGCCTGGAAAAAGTACCGCTACTGGATCCTCGGAGCAACGATTCTGACCATCTTTTTAGCATGGGGAAGCAACTTTATGGCACTTTCTGATTTCTTCATTGATTTTATTCCTTTTTATAATAAATTCAGGGCGCCCTCTTCAATCCTCGTAGTGGTAGAACTGCTGTTTCCTTTAATTGCAATCATCGGTTTATACAGATTTTTTACTGATAAAGAATTAACAACAGAATACAAACAGAAAATTCTTCTTTATGTTGGTGGAGGAACACTAGGTTTTGTGTTGATCCTACTGCTTTTCGGAAAATCTTTACTAGGATTCCACACAGACAACGAAAAAACATATCTTCCTCCTTTCCTGCTGGATTATCTGGTGGAAGAAAGATTTAAATTATTCAGAATTGACGCCATAAAAGCTTTTATATACGTTGCTATTGCTGTTGCAACTTTGTTTATGGTTTTAAAGCAAAAACTTAATCAAAATATTGCGCTAGTAATCCTTGGAGTAGTAAGTTTATTTGACCTTTGGAGCGTCAACAAACGTTATCTTAATGATGACAATTATGTTGACAAGATCTTTGCCGAAAATCCTTTCCAGACAGAAAGTTCAAATCTTATGGTGGAAAAAGTTCAGGGCAACCCAAACCTCGAACCGATCTTAGCAAATATAAACGTTAATAAAACATTAGAAACCATCGCTGAAAAAGATAAAACGCATTACAGGATCTTTAATAACATTTTAGGAACATTCAGCGAGACGAATACGTCATATTTCAAATCTTCCATCGGCGGATATCATGCGGTGAAGCTAAGAAGATATGACGACGTGATCAATGAATATTTCCAGATTATGGATTCAGTAAGAGTTCCGAATATCCTTAATCTTTTAAATGCAAAATACCTTGTCGTAGGTAGTCCTGATCAACCGCAGGCAATTCCTAATCCAAGAGCCAACGGAAATGCTTGGTTTGTAAGCGACCTGAAATTCGTAGAATCACCTAACCAGGAGATCAAATCAATTGGTGTCATTGACAGTAAAAAAACAGCAGTGATTGCTGTATCTGACAAAAAATACTTTGATGGCAAAACGGTTCAGGCAGATTCAACAGCATTTATCAATTTAACAAATTATCAGCCTAACGAGCTGGAATTCAAATCTCAGTCGAAAACACCTCAGCTGGCAGTATTTTCAGAGATTTACTATCCTCACGGCTGGAAATTCTTCATTGATGAAAAAGAAGTTCCTTACATCAAGGCAGATTATCTTCTCCGAGCAGTACATGTTCCTGCCGGAAGCCACAACATAAAAATGATCTTTGAACCCGAGGTAATTGAAAAAGGAAAATGGATCTCGCTTCTGTGCTTCGCCGTATTTATTTTACTGGGCGGTTTTGGAATTTATTTTATTTACCGCAAAAGAGGCAAAGGACAAATTTTAGCAACGAAAGAATAAGCAATTGTCATTCTGAACGAAGCAAAGCGCAGTGAAGAATCTCTAAAAATTTAAATAAAATAAACACGAAGATGAAAACCCTGGGAACTCACAATTATTATGTCTATATATTGACAAATAAGATCAAAACAGTATTATACACCGGGGTAACCAATGATTTAGAAAAAAGATTGTATTGGCATAAAAATCCAGAAGCGATAGATAAAAGTTTTACATTTAAATACAAATGCTTCTTTTTAGTTTATTTTGAATGTTTTAAGGATATTGATACTGCTATAAAAAGAGAAAAACAAATTAAAGGTTGGGTCAGAAATAAAAAAGAAGCCCTAATCAATGAATTTAATCCAACCTGGAAATTTCTAAATGATGAAATTAAATGAGATTCTTCATTTCGTTTCACTTCATTCAGAATGACATAATTATATGAGACAAAGGAAAATACTCATCATCACCTATTACTGGCCTCCGGCGGGGGGACCAGGCGTTCAGAGATGGCTGAAATTTGCTAAATATTTACCGGAATTCGGATGGAAACCGATCATTTATACCCCTGAAAACCCGAGTTATCCGTTGCTGGATGAAAGTTTAATGAAAGATGTTCCAGGAGATATTGAAATTGTCAGGACAAAAATCTGGGAACCGTATCAGCTGGCCGAAAAACTTAATAAAAGCAATAAAAAGTTCAAAGCAGGACAGTTCGATGTAGGAAAAAACCAAAGCTGGAAATCAAAGCTTTCAATCTGGGTGAGGGGTAACTTTTTCATTCCTGATGCGAGAGTGTTTTGGGTAAAACCTTCTGTGAAATTTTTAGAAAATTATTTAAAAGAAAATAAAATTGATGTAGTGGTGACGTCCGGTCCGCCACATTCCCTGCATCTGATTGGTTTAAACCTGAAGAAAAAATTCCCCGACCTGAAATGGATTGCTGATTTCCGTGATCCCTGGACGGAAATTTCCTATTACAAGCATTTAAAATTAACCAAAACCTCCGATCGTAAACATCGACAACTGGAAAGTGACGTTTTCAGAAATGCTGATATCACGCTTGCTACAAGTTATACCGATGCAGAAAATTTCAGAAATAAAGGAGCCAATTCGTTTTGTATCACCAACGGATTTGACGAATCTGATTCAAACACCCAAACCCTCAAACCTTCAAAATCTCAAACCCGTTTCACATTAAGCTATATTGGCGTTTTAGAACAGCTCAGAAACCCGGAAAATCTTTGGAAAGCACTTGATGATCTGGTAGAAGAAAATGCTGAGTTTTCTGAGAATTTTGTTTTAAAATTCGTAGGAAGAATCGACGATAAAATATTATCTACTTTAAAAAATTCTACACTAAGCAACCATATTCTAAACCTTGGATATCTTTCTCATGACAAAGCCATTGAAGAGATGCAGGCTTCAGACATTCTGTTGATTACCAATTTCCCGAATGAATCTTCAAAGGGAATTATTCCAGGAAAAATTTTCGAATATCTGGCGACAGGAAAACAGATTATTTCTTTTGGTCCGAATCATGCCGATGTTTCCCGAATATTGGAAGAAACAAAGGCTGGAAAACACTTCAGCTACACAGACTCTAAAACGGTAAAAAAATTTATCCTGGAGAAGTTTGAACTTTGGAAAAGTGGAAATCTTCTGAAAAACGATCAGAATATTGAGCAGTTTTCGAGAAAAAATCTTACAAAGAAATTGGCTGAGATTTTAGATAATTAATAGGTTATAGTTAAGGTTAAGGTTGAGGTTGAGGATAAGGTTGAGGTGAGAATATTTATGTTTTTTAAATTGTCCACTGATCATTGATCACCGCCACCAGATAATATTTGCCCTGAAATTTTTCAAAAACAAGACGGAGACATTTCCAATCCATTTCCGCATTGGCTTTTGAGCCTTTGATGAAATTTTCAGTAAAATCTGCTTTAGGATAAATCTGCTTTAAATTATTCAGTGAATTTCCGCTTCCCTGAAACTCGTTTATTGATACCTGGCCTGTTGCAAAATCTTTAGCATATACCCATTTTCCAAGATAATCGTTGATTGTTGCTTTATACAGATCACCGGATCCATCCAGTACACCCCATGTGAAAATTGTTTTTGTAGGTTGGTATTTTATGAAATCCGCTTTCGAAAACTTTTTATCTTCTGCCTGATTTACAAAAGCATACATTGAGAATCTCACTCCCTTTTCAGGATGGATATATTGTACGAACTTATTATAGTTTTTTTCTTTTAATGACAGAATAATGGCTTCATTCAGACTTTTCAGGGATTCCTCTTTTTTTATCGGTAAGTTTGTATTACTCGTATTATCAGTGGTTTGACCGGAAGAATCTTTAGTATCATTAACAAATTTTTCTGGATTTTTCTTACAGGCAAGCATACTCAGAATTAAGATCGAAAAGAATATTTTTTTCATAATTTAAAATGTCTTTGCTAAAGTCATCAAAACCGGTACCACTTTTTTGGATAAATTAATTTAAAACACCCAATATAAACCTATCATTTTTTACCTTGTATAAAGCCTTTCGTTATTGTTTTTGTAATTTTGTGAAATGGAAACGTTGGATATTCTTATCATCGGAGGCGGGCCGATCGGACTTACCTGTGCCCTCGAAGCCCAGAAAAATAATCTCAGCTATTTAATTATAGAAAAAGGAACAATTGTAAATTCTTTATACAACTACCCTTTATATATGAGGTTCTTTTCTACGGCTGAAAAACTGGAAATAGGTGATATTCCGTTTATTTCTACGGCTCCTAAACCCGGCAGACAGGAAGCATTGGAATATTATCAGGGAATCACAAGACAACGGAATCTCAATATCAATCTTTATGAAAAGGTAGAGAAAGTTTCCAGAGAAAATGATCTCTTTGAAATTGAAACTACGAAAGGAAAATATTCTGCGAAGAATGTAATTATATCAACCGGTTTCTATGATATTCCGAATCTGATGAATATTCCGGGGGAAGATCTTCCTAAAGTAAAGCATTATTATACTGAACCTTATCCATATGCTAAACAGAAAATCGTTGTTGTAGGCTCCAGCAATTCTGCGGTGGATGCAGCTCTCGAAACTTACAGAAAAGGCGCTGAAGTAACGATGATTATCCGTCATTCAGAAATTTCCAAAAGTGTGAAATATTGGGTAAAGCCTGATATTGAAAACAGAATTTCGGAAGGCAGCATTGCCGCACATTTTAATTCAGAATTAATTGAAATTAAAGAAAAAACTGTCATTTTTAGAAATGAAAAAGGTGAAATCCGTGAAATCGAAAATGATTTTGTATTGGCCATGACGGGCTATCTTCCCGACTTCGACTTCTTAAGAAATTCCGGAATTGAGCTACAGGGAGAATGTCTCAATCCTTTGTACAACAATGAAACAATGGAAACCAATATTCCAAATCTATATCTTGCCGGTGTTGTTTGTGGAGGAAAAGACACCCATCTTTGGTTTATTGAAAACTCCAGAATTCATGCGGAGATGATTATTCAGCATATTGTTTCCAAGTAATTCAAATAAAATAATTTCTGCAGATTATACAAATTGAATAGATTCTTTGTGAGTTAAATTTGTATTAGTTAATTAAAAATCGACCTTCACCCCGAAAACAAAATTTCTTTTGGCAGCCGGATTATAATAGCGATTCCCGAAAGCATTGATATCAAAACCGGAAACGTAATCTTCATTATACAGATTCTGTATTTGCAGGAAAATATTTAATCTTGTCTTGTCAAGCTCAAAAGGAAATCTGAACTGTATATTTCCCACAAAACTTGGATCTGACCATACGGAATTGGCATCGTTCAGTGGTATTTTTGAGGTGTAAAAATGTGAATAGTCTACAGCAAGTTTTTTAAACAAAACAAAATTCAGCAGGCTGTTTACGGTTGTTCGTGGAACACCGGTAAGATCATTCCCCGAATAATCTGCATCGTTCTGACGGTAATTTTCAAAGGTAAACCGGTAAAAACTTCCTGATATTCTGAATTTAAAAAAGCTGAAAATATCATTTTTAAGGTTAAAGCTTTTGGTTTCCATTAATAGTTCCAAACCTTTCTGAACACTTTCCCCTGAGTTAACGAAAAATTCCTGGCCAGCATCATTCTGACGTCTGACAATAGCATCTTTCATTCTGAAATCAAAATAACTTCCTTCTACGAAAACTGCATTTCCGAATTGCTTCCGGATTCCGATTTCCTTATTCCAGCCATATTCGGGTTTGAGCATTGCATTAAACTGCTGGTCCGACGCGCGGATTTCCTCATTTGTCGGTGCAGAATTTCCCTTTCCTATTTTTGCGCGTACTGAAAGCCCTTTAGCAAAAAGATAGTTCAGCCCAAAATTGGGAAGCCACTGGTTTTTAAAGCTTACTTTTCCTCTTGCGATATCAGGAAAAGACCTTTCCCAATCGTACGCATTTGAATTAAGGCTCAGGGAAATATCTGTAAAAAATTTATCATTAATATTTAGCTTTTGGGAAATAAAATAAAAGCCTGAAGTATTTTTAATATTGTCAAAATTCTGTGGGTTTCCCTGGATTCCTCTGTTGTTATCATAATTTTTAACGATAATCTCATTGATTCCTCCTTCAAACCCAAAACGATACGCCAATGAAATATGCTCCCAGTTTTTTTCATAGTTGAAATGAGTACGTAGCGCAAAATTTTTCTCAAATCGGTTTTCAAAATTGGTAATAAACGGATTTTCAAAATCGACATAAGAGCCCTGAACGAGAATAAAATGTGAAAAATGAGTGTTAAAGTTGTACTCATTGGAAAGCCCTGCCAGAATCATCTTATTACGAATTCCGACATCCTGATCTGTAGCACCCGGAAGGGTTTTAGTTGCCGGCCTGGCCTGTTTCCGATCAGCCTGCATCTGCTCTAGAGTAAGTCCGCCGGGTGTCTGATAATCGAGATCAGCATACAGAATCATGCCTTTCAGCAAGCCTTTTTCTGAATAGCTGAAATGATCTTTCACAAAAACCTGTTTACGATTGACTTTAGATTGCGCTCTGTAAGAATCTGTCTGGTAATAATTCTGGAAAACCTCTATAAAATGTTTTCCCAACTGCTTAGAAATGGTAAAGCTCTGGTTGAACATTCCATAACTTCCCGATGCAAGCTGAGCCGACGCCTTTTCGGAATCTGATGTTCTTAGTAGTAGCGTCCCTCCGGTCATGGCTCCGTAGTCGCCGCTTTCAGGACCTTTATAAATTTCCATTCTGTTGATGAGTTCGGGAGAAATTACATTAAAATAGGTATTTCCTGAAGCATCTGAAAGGATAAAATCATCGAGATAAACTTTTACATTTCTCACTCCAAAAGGAGAACGCAGGCTACTTCCACGCAGGGAAATCCTGTAACTTCCTGGAGATCGTTCTTCCATTCGGGCGCCGGAAATCTGGTTGATGGATTCCAGCATTCTTTCCGGTGGATTTTGATTCAGCAAGTTGCCTGAAACTACCGATACCGATTTGGTGGAAGAGATCAAAACCGCCGGCTTTTTGTAAGCATCAATCCGTACTTCAGAGATCAGTTCTGCTGAATCTTTTTCCTGTGCTGCTCCAAAAGCTGCTGATATTGCGGATAAAAGGATGTAAATTTTTCTCATTGCGTGTGAATAAGCAAAAATTATTCTTTTTTTTCATTTTATGGACATTGTGAAGACAATTTGAGATAATTCACCCGCGAATTCCAAAGACTACGCAGATTATTTATTTAAAAGCGTTATTATACGTTTATTTTAAAATCTTGTTGAATCTTTACTGAATAATAAGCTGATGTTATTTAATCTAAAAAGCCTGTCGAAAATCATTCTGACAAACTTTCTTGGATTGACTACTTTCGCGTGAGGGATGCGACGGGCGGCGACGCAGGAGCCGGTGCGAGTGAGGAACGAACGAGTACGGAAGCGAAGCGGACCCCAAAGCAGCCCGACCCAAATTTGTTGGGGAAACCTCATAGGTTTTTTTAAACCTATGAGGTTTAGCTTTGGAATGAGGGACACGCCCAAATTTCTATTTGGCTCGTTTTCTTTCATCAATCATCCACGGAACGATAAAGTAAAATGCAACGGCAATCAGTGTTGCTAAAATACCGGTTCCGATCCATAAGGTGGTAAAACCAAATTTTTGTGCAATGAGGGTTCCCAGATAAGGGGTAACGATAAAGGCTATAGAAAACGAAATTCCGTTTAGTCCCATATATGCACCTTTGTTATTTTTTCCTGATCGTAAGGCAGTGATGGTCGACATAAAAGGTAGTGCCCATATCTCACCTACGCATAGTAAGCTCATGGAAAGAACGAGCGTAAGCATACTGTGATCAAAACCCAGCATGGCGTACGAAAGTCCGCAAATGAATGTTCCCAGGAACATGGTGACAGCCAGGCTGAAATATTTTTCGGCCACTTGTACCAATCCCATTTCTAACAAAACAACTAAAAAACCGCTGTAGCCCAGAATATACCCTATATTCTGCTGACTAAGATGGGCTGAATCTTTATAAAAAATCGTCAGTGTACTGAACAGCTGGAAGAAACATATGGAAAACAACATGCAGAAAAAGCAATACAGCAAAAATTTACCATCACGGTACGGCGAATTTTCCTTTTTGATTTCAATAACTTCCTGCACTTTCTTGGCTTTTATTCTGGCCAGCTTGTTTCGTTTTTTAAAGAAAATAATATAAAGGATTCCCGCCAGTAAAGCAGCCAACGCGTTGGTAAAAAACAAAAACTCGTAGGAAATAGCCGATAAAATTCCGCCCAAGGCAGGACCGATGGAAAATCCCAGATTAACGGCCATCCGGTTCAGTGAGAATGCGCGTGTGATATTTTCGGGTTTTGCATACTTAGTAATGGCTACTGAGTTTGCGGGACGAAATGCATCGCTTACAATACTCTGAATCAATATAATAGCCGCCACACCAACTTCTGTTTTAAAAACAGGAATCAGACAAAACAATGGAACGCTAAGCAATAGACTGAGATACTGTACTTTGTATTCCCCGATCTTGTCTGTAATAAATCCGCCAAGCCAGGAGCCGATCACGGAACCGATTCCGAAAAAGCTGAGTACAATTCCTGTATTTTCTATGCTGAAATGCAGATGATTGGTCATATAAACTCCCAGAAACGGAAGTACCATGGAGCCGGCCCGATTGATGAGCATTACCAACGCCAGCATCCAGCTTTCTTTGGAAAGCCCTTTGAATGAGTTTGTATATAAATAGATAAGTTTCACAATTTAATATTTAATAATTTTTCTTTAATAAAATTTTATCCTGTTTTGTTTTTAAGTTGTCTCTTAGTTAATTCTGACATTTGAAGATTATTGCTTTTTAAAAACAAAAAACAGGACTTAAAAAATTAAGCCCTGTTTCATTTATAATGATATAAATAAATTTTACTCCGGCTTATAAGAGTCTTTTAATGTCACAGTTCTGTTGAAGACTAATTTGTCTTCAGTAGAATCCTGATCTTTCGTAAAATAGCCAATTCTCTGGAATTGCAGAGGTTCTCCAACTTCCACGTCTTTTAAACCTGGTTCAGCAAATCCCTGAACGGTTGTTACAGATTCCGGGTTAACGAAATTTAAAAAGTCTACGTCTTTTTCTGCATCTGGCTGTTCTACGGTAAACAATTTATCATAATTCCTTACCTCTACAGGAATCGCATGTTTCGCAGAAACCCAGTGAATGGTTCCTTTTACTTTTCTTAAACTTTCTTCCGTTCCGCTACCTGACTTTGATTTTTCGTCGTATGTTGCGTAGATGGTTGTGATATTTCCGTTTTCATCCTTCTCCACCCTTTCACCTTTGATGATGTAAGCAGATTTTAAGCGGACTTCTCCACCCAGTTTCAGTCTAAAAAACTTATTATTTGCTTCTTCCTTGAAGTCTTCACGTTCAATATAAAGCTCCCTGGAGAAAGGAATTTCTCTTGTTCCTGCGTTTTCCTGTTCAGGATTATTTTCTGTTTCCAGCCATTCTTCTTTTCCTTCAGGATAGTTTTCAATAACAAGCTTCACAGGATCCACAACTGTCATGACACGTTTTGCGACTTTATTTAAGTCTTCACGAACGCAGAATTCCAGTAACTGAAGCTCAATAAGATTTTCCCTTTTGGCAACCCCTACTTTCTCAATAAAATTCCTGATAGCAGTAGCTGTGTACCCTTTTCTTCTCATTCCTGAAATAGTAGGCATTCTCGGATCATCCCATCCATTAACTACTTTTTCGGCAATCAGCCTTTGCAGCTTTCTTTTAGAAGTGATCATATAAGAAACGTTCATTCTTGCAAATTCCCTTTGTTTGTTTCTCACTTTGGTTTCATCATAAACCTGATCCAGATACCAGTCGTACAACGGTCTGTGGTTTTCAAATTCCAAAGAACATAAAGAATGTGAAATTTGTTCGATATAATCAGATTCACCATGTGCCCAATCGTACATCGGATATATTTTCCATGCAGTTCCGGTTCTGTGGTGAGGTCTTTTTAAGATTCTGTACATCACAGGATCACGCATGTTCATATTCGGCGATGTCATATCGATTTTTGCACGAAGAGACATTGAACCTTCTTCAAATTCGCCGTTTTTCATTCTCTCGAAAAGATCCAAAGATTCTTCAACAGGACGATTTCTGTATGGAGATTCAATTCCTGGTTCGGTAGGGTTTTTTCGCTGTTCAGTAATCACTTCAGACGGTTGCTCATCTACATAAGCCTTTCCTTCTTTGATTAACTGCACCGCCCAATCATAAAGCTGCTGGAAGTAATCGGAGGCGTACAAAACTTTATCCCATTTAAAACCTAACCATTCAACGTCTTTCATGATAGAATCTACGAATTCCTGTTCTTCTTTTTCAGGATTCGTATCGTCGAAACGAAGGTTCACGGGAGCATTGTATTTTTCACCCAAACCAAAGTTGATGCAGATCGCTTTTGTATGACCTACATGCAGATAACCATTGGGCTCAGGCGGAAAACGGAAACGGATCTGATCTCTTTTCAGTCCGTTTGCCAAATCATCTTCGATAATTTGCTCAATAAAATTGAGAGATTTTTTTTCTTCTTCCATTGAATTCGCTTTAAATATGCCGTATATACGACAATTTGCAAATTTAGGAAAATTTAAAGTGTTATGGAAATTATAATTAATAGGTTTTACGGCTGGCGATTCAATATTTTAGCCTATCTTTGCCAAGAACTAAAACCGTTTTGAAATACTTTAAACATGTCTAATTATATTCCAAACCAAGGGAGATTACTCGTTACTCTACGAAAGAATCATTCACTACATGTAGATTTATCCTTTAACAATTCTGAAAAATATTTAAATAAAGAAATATACGAATTGTAATATTTCAATCAACTATCACACACCTATTTAAGCTCCGTTATGAAAAATATCATATTAAAAAATTGTAAACATACCATGGTATGGCACAAAGATTGTAACCAGATAAGCACACAGAACACTAAATAATATTATTATGAAAAAGGTTAAAGAAAAGTTTTCTTCATTTTTAGAATACCTTAGAAAGGCAATTTTCGTAGAAGATGTTATCTAGAACACACAATTACAGAAAGTACTCACCTATTATTTTAGTTATTAATTGATCTTTTTCTTTATAATGAATAATAACATCAATCAATGATTTAAATAATAGGATGAAATCATCAGAGAAATCTGAAAATTCCATCCTTAAGATTAATTTTTAAAGTACAATAATTCTCCTTTCAAATCAAGATTTGACGGAAAATTATTGACAAATAAAGATCCGGTACCCAAACCTTGGGGCATCGGATTTTTTTTGGTAAAGGTATACTGTGCGATGGCATTCAGACCGATATTGCTTTCGAGTGCAGAAGTGATCCACCATCCGATATTTCTTTTCTCAGCCAGGGAAATCCATTCATCAGATCCCGAAAAACCGCCGATTAAAGAGGGTTTTAAAATAATATACTGAGGTTTTACCGTGTCAAGCAACTCAATCTTTCGATCATTGTCAATAATACCTATCAGTTCTTCATCTAATGCAATAGCGGTCGGAGTGTCTGAACATAATTCTGCCATATCATGCCAGTTTCCTGCTTTTATAGGCTGTTCGATGGAATGGATATGGAGATGAGCCAATTGCTGTAAAACAGTTTTCGCTTCGTCTTTTGAAAAACCTCCGTTGGCATCCACACGAAGCTCCAGGCTTTCTTTTGGAAACTTATCCCTTAATTTCTTCAGAATTTCATGCTCTGATTTCCAATCGACACCGATTTTCAATTTAATACAATGAAAACCTTTTTCCAGCTTCTCCTGAATCTGCTCTTCCATATAATGAATGTCACCCATCCAGATCAAGCCGTTGATAACAATGGCTTTCCCTCCTTCAGTAAATTCGCCCGGAAAATAAATATCTCCGCCATTTTTCAGGTTTAAAATGGCCTGTTCATAACCAAACCAGATTGATGGGAATTCTTTCAGTTCGTCTTTTAAAATTTCAGAATCCTGATGAATATTTTCACACAGCCACTGAAGTTTTTTTTCATAGTCAGGCCTGTCATCAAAACTTAAACCTCTGAAAATCCCACACTCCCCTATCCCCTTTTTTCCATTTTCTGAAATTTCGAGAATAAAAGTTTCTTTTTCATGCAAAACACCGCGAGATGTTCCGCTTGGGCGCTTGAATTCTAATAAATATCTGAAATATTCTGCTTTCATTATTTTACACTGTCGATCCTCATAAATTCCTCTGCTTTTTCTACCATGTCAATACTTCCGCAGAAGAAAGGGATTCTCTGATGCAGCTCGGTAGGCTCAATTTCAAGAATTCTTCTGAACCCGTCCGTTGCCTTTCCACCAGCTTGTTCAGCCAGGAAAGCCATTGGATTACATTCATATAATAATCTCAATTTTCCGTTAGGAGCCTGTGAATAGGAAGGATAAATATAAATACCTCCTTTCAGCATATTTCTGTGAAAATCAGCGACAAGCGAACCGATATATCTTGAGGTATAAGGTCTGTCACCTTCTTCCATCTGGCAATATTTAAGGTAATTTTTTACCCCTTGCGGGAACTTGATATAATTTCCTTCATTGATTGAATAAATCTTTCCTGTCTTTGGGAAAGTCATATTCGGATGTGAAAGATAATAGGTACCTAACGAAGGATCAAGCGTAAAGCCATTTACCCCGTTTCCTGTAGTGTACACAATCATGGTAGATGATCCGTAGATTACATATCCTGCCGCAATCTGATTGATTCCTTTTTGTAAAAAATCTTCCAGCTGAACCGGTGTTCCGGGTTCGGTGACCCTTCTGTAAATTGAGAAAATCGTACCTACAGAAACATTGACGTCAATATTGGAAGAACCGTCGAGAGGGTCGATCAATACAACATATTTGCTTAAATGTCCGTTTTCGCCACATTTAATATCGATGAAATCATCATTTTCTTCGGAAGCAATTCCGCAGACAACCTCTCGCTGAGACAAAGCGGTAATAAAAATTTCATTGGCAATCACATCCAGTTTCTGCTGTTCTTCACCCTGAATATTCTGGTTTCCCGCAGCACCCGCGATGTCTACAATTCCTGCTTTATTAACTTCTCTGTTTACTACTTTTGAAGCCAGTCTTATCGCGCTCAGAAGCCGGGAAAACTCTCCCGTGGAATACTGAAAATCGTCTTGTCTGTCAATAAGAAACTCTCCTAAAGTCTGTAATGGTCGTTCTGACATATTTTGCTTTTTACGTTTCCTCCAAATTTCGTAAAATTTATCACATTTAAAAATAATTATTAATAAAAGACATTAATCACTGTTTATCAATAAGATACTAAGCAATTTTTGACTTTTTAATCAGAGCTTATCATAAAAATCTGTTCCCGAATAACATGAGGATATCATGATAAATTACGGAGATTAATAATTTTAATGAAATCTTAAGCTTGTGCTGATTCATCGCTATTTCATATCTCGTTGTAAATGTATAATTTTGTCACCCGTAAAATATTCCCACAAATTTTATCTAACAATTTTATTATTAACAATTTAATGAAAATTTTCAAGTTTGGTGGAGCATCGGTAAAAGATGCTGAAAGTGTAAGAAATGTGTCCATGGTATTAAAAAGCCAGGGATTTGCCAAGTGTCTGCTGGTCATTTCAGCGATGGGCAAAACGACGAATGAGTTGGAAAAGGTGGTGGAACTTTATTTCAAGAAAGATAACTATCAAACTGAGATTGAAAAAATAAAACGAAAACACATTGAAATTGCGGATGGATTATTCCCTGAAAATCATGCTGTTTTTGCAGAAATCAATTTATTTTTTGATGATATAGATTCATTTTTAAGAAGAAACAAATCTCCGAATTACAACTTCGTTTACGATCAGGTGGTAAGCTGTGGAGAAATGATTTCGACAAAAATCGTAAGTGAATACTTGAATGAAATTCAATTCATCAACCAATGGCTGGATGCAAGAGATTACGTAAAAACGGATAATTCTTACAGAGAAGGTGTGGTAGATTGGGTAAAAACTGAAGAATTTATTTCACACTTAAATAAAGAAATCTGCTATGTGACTCAGGGATTTATCGGATCTGATGAAAATAATTTCACAGTAACTTTAGGAAGAGAAGGCTCCGACTACTCCGCTGCAATTTTTGCCTATTGCCTTAATGCCGATGCTATGACGATCTGGAAAGACGTTCCGGGCGTGATGACGGGTGATCCAAGAAAATTCAAAGATGTAAGATTGCTTTCCAATATTTCATACGAAGAAGCCATTGAGATGGCCTATTACGGCGCAAGCATTATTCACCCTAAAACATTACAGCCGCTTCAGCAAAAGAATATTCCTTTTTATGTAAAATCCTTCGTGGATCCTACCAAAGAAGGTACGAAAGTAGGCGCTTCCGACAAAAATCAGAGTGAAGAATCTTATATTTTAAAAGAAAATCAAACTTTACTAAAAATTTCAACACGTGACTTCTCATTCATTGCGGAAGACCATATGAGTTTAATTTTCGGATATTTGTCAAAATACAAAATCAAGGTTTCTCTGATGCAGAATTCTGCGATTTCATTGGCATTATGTCTTGAAGATAAATTTAATACCATCGATGAACTGAATGAAGAACTTCAGAAAATATTCCGCACGGAAATAGTAAAAAATGTATCTTTATTTACTGTAAGAAATGCGAAGATGGACCACATAGATCAATTTTACCAGGAAAAAAGTGTATTATTGGAGCAGATTTCTAAGAATACACTTCAAATGGTAACACAATAAAACTAATTGCGACTAAACACACATGAGTTTAATTTCGAAAAACGATTTGATAAAGGCTTCCGGCTTGAATAAAATAGGATTTCTTAAGAATCCTGTAGCATCTGCCGTAATGAGCATTGCTAAAATAAATGAAGTAAACAAATTATACGATAAATTAAAAGATAAGGAAGGCAAAGACTTTTTCGACTCATTTGTGAGAGAGCGGAACTTAAGCTATATAGCTTTTGAAGAAGATCTGGCAAAAATCCCTAAAACAGGGCCGTTCATTCTTGTTTCCAATCATCCGCTGGGCGCAATTGATGGTATTTTAATGTGCAAAATACTTTCGGAAGTCCGGCCGGATTTCAAGGTGATGGGTAATTTCCTTTTGGAAAAAATCAAACCGATGGAACCTTATGTAATTTCCGTAAACCCTTTTGAAAACAGAAAAGAAGCTTACAGCAGTTCATCCGGAATGCGTGAAACATTAAAGCACTTGCAAAACGGAGGCTGTGTAGGAATTTTCCCGGCAGGAGAAGTTTCAAATAAAAATAATCCTTATGGAGAGATTTTAGATAAGGAATGGGAAAAACCGGCACTTAAGCTGATAAGAATGGCTAAAGTGCCGGTGGTTCCTATGTATTTTCATGCTAAAAACAGCAGAATGTTTTATCAGGTAGCCAAGCTTCATCCGAGCCTGCAGACCATGATGCTTCCTGCAGAAATGATGAACGACAGGGAAAAACCTATCAGAATCAGAATCGGAAAACCCATCGCAGTGAAAGCGATGGATGATATGGAAAGTATCGAAGAACTGGGCGATTTTTTGAAACGTAAGGTTTACATGATGAAATCTTATTATGAAAAAAGAAAATCTCTGGCACAAAGTATTAACCTTCAGAATCTTTCGGTAAAATTCCCTTTGATGAAGGAGGAAAATATTGTCCAGAATATTATTGATGAAACTCCGAAAGAAGATATTTTAAAGGACATCAAAAAACTCAAAGGCACCGATAAAATGTTCTTCAGCAATGGAAATTATGAGGTATATTTCACCAATTACGAGGAAATTCCTTCGATCATGAGAGAGATCGGCCGTCAGAGAGAACTTACTTTCCGGGCTGTTGGAGAAGGAAGTAATTTACCTTTCGATCTTGATGAATATGACAAGCATTATCACCATCTTTTTCTTTGGGACAATGCCGAAGAAAAACTTGTTGGCGCTTATAGAATGGCTCTTGGAAGAGAAGTCATGAAGAAATTTGGCATTAAAGGATTTTATACAAGTTCATTATTTGAATTTGAACAGGACATCCATCCATTCTTTAAAAAAGTGATCGAAATGGGACGTGCTTACATCTGCCAGGAATATCAGCAAAAACCACTTCCCCTTTTCCTTCTTTGGAGAGGAATCGTGCACGTTTGCCTGAGAAATCCGGATCATAAATTCCTGATGGGAGGCGTAAGTATCTCTAACAAATTTTCCGAATTTTCAAAATCTCTGATGATTGAGTTTATGCGTTCAAATTATTACGATTCAGCTGTGGCACAATATATTACTCCAAGAAATGAGTATAAGGTAAAGCTTCGTGACAGAGACAAGCATTTATTTTTCGAAGAGATGGAATCTGATTTAAACAAACTCGATAAAATTATCGACGACCTTGAACCTGAACTAAGATTGCCTGTTTTAATTAAGAAATATATCAAGCAGAATGCGAAAGTAATTGCCTTTAATGTAGATCCAAACTTTAATGATGCGATCGACGGATTAATGTACATCAGAATCAGCGATCTTCCAGAAAGTACGATTAAGCCAGTATTAGAGGAGATGAGCGAGCAGATTAGAAAGGAACAGGAAAATAATTCGGTTGAGAATCAGTAGGTTTTAAATTTTGTTAAAAAAATCGCAGTTAATACTTGCTTCATATACTAAAACTTACTACTTTTGCATCACTTTAAAACGACGAAGTAAAAAGAATGGTTTCTTAGCTCAGTTGGTAGAGCAATGGATTGAAAATCCATGTGTCCCTGGTTCGATTCCTGGAGAAACCACACAAAACCACCTGTAAAAAGGTGGTTTTCTTTTCAAGACTGTTTTAAATAAAATTTGCAAAGTGTAAAAATAATTATTACTTTTGCACCACTTCAAACGAAGTACAAAATTGGTTTCTTAGCTCAGTTGGTAGAGCAATGGATTGAAAATCCATGTGTCCCTGGTTCGATTCCTGGAGAAACCACACAAAAGTCATCTCATAAGGGATGACTTTTTTTGTTTTATGTCATATCATGATGTTAAGTTATCCATAATATCATAATAATTACCCCTTACTTACGTTGAAAATAAGTATATTCGCTTTTTAATTTTTGTTGAAAATGAAGAAGATTATTACCGTTTTGTTTTTATTTTCATGTATTGTAGCATTTGCCCAGGAAGCTATTCAATTTCAGGAACTGCCTTTTAAGGATCTTATCGTAAAGGCAAAGAAAGAAAAAAAAATACTTTTTATTGATGCCTATACTTCATGGTGTGGTCCCTGCAAAATGATGGAAAGAAACACTTTCACAAAAAAAGCAGTCGGCGATTACTATAATTCCAACTTTGTGAATGCAAGATTTGATATGGAAAAAGGAGAAGGAAGAGAAATTGCCGCCAAATTCGGCGTCCGCTCTTACCCAACCTATCTGTTTCTGAATGGTGACGGCGAACTTGTTTCACAAAATTTCGGTTATATGGAAGAGAGCATGTTTCTGTCAATGGCAAAAGATGTTAATTCACCCAACAACAAAAAGGGAACATTAAAGGAACGTTTTGAAAAAGGTGAAAAAGATCCTGAATTCCTGATGAACATCATGAGACTCAACTCAACATCTGATTTTGATTTTGCCAAAAGAGCTTCAGAAAGATATTTTGAAAATAAAGAAAAAACGTCCGAGCTCACGAAAGATGATGTAGGTCTTTTATTATTCTTCCTGAAATCCTCTGAAGATAAAAATTATACATTTTTCACCCAAAGAAAATCAGAGATCATCAAATTTTTACCTGAAGAAACTTACCGGGAATTCGATAATCAGCTTAAATTGGGAAAAGTCGTTGAACAGTCTATCGACCGACAAAATAAAAGAATTAATGATGATTATTTTATGAAAACGGCAGAACCGTTGGTTGGGAAACACGATGCAGAAGTAAAACTCAACCAAACTAAGCTGAGCTATTATGAGCAAAATGCAAATTTTCCGGAATATGAAAAAGCGGCCCTGGCTTATTACCGAAATTCAGAAGCATTTGAACCCAATGAACTATTGAAAGCTGCCTGGGTATTCTCTGAGCATATTACCAATCCTTCTTCACTAAAAAAAGCTGCAGAATGGGCAGAAAAATCAGTGATGCGTGGTGAAACCTCTGAAAACACCTACATACTTGCTAAACTCTATTTTCTTACCGGGAATAAAGATCAGGCAAAAACATATGCCGAAATGTCCAAAAATATGGCCAGCCAGGCTCAGAAAGATTCTACGTTAGCCGATACATTATTAAATCAAATCAACAGCAAATGATGAAAATTAAAGTCATTACAGCATTTCTTACTTTATTTTTATTAGGAAATTTACACGCCCAAGAAGTAGAGAAAGTAAATGAAACCAATGTCTATGTGAAAGGTAATGCATTACTTATTCCTATTGTCATTGTTAATCTAGCTCTTGAACACCAGCTTACCAAAAAAATTACTGTACAGGGAGATGTTCTGATTTCACCATGGAAATCATTTGCAGGCCATGAACTACAGTATTATTCTGTATCCGCGGAAGGAAGATATTATTTTAATGAAGCTTTCAAACACTGGTATGTGGGAGCTAATATTGCGGCCTCATCATTTGTATTACAAAAATGGAATTATTGGTCCGACGGCCCTTATTATAATGATTTCGGAGAAGTTTTTGTTACTTCAAATCTCTATCAGAAAGGCTATTCGGTACTTTTAGGTGTTACGTTAGGATATCAGTTTAAGGTTTCCGACAGATGGAACGTTGACTTGTACGGAACTGTAGGAACTTCACAGGACTTTTACAAAGGCTACGACAGAACCACAGGAGAACGCTACGACCGAAAAGATAATAAATTCAACAGAAGTGGTGAAGTCTTACCTTACCGAGGAGGCGTCATGATTTCTTATAAATTAAAATAATCCCCAATGAAACTATTTGGAAAAAATCACCTGATCATCTGCATTATCACTTTTGCCATTCTTTTCCTGATGAATTATCTCGGAAATAATGAAGCGGATAAGCTGCAAAGAGCTTTAATGATAGGAGCTGCAGGTGTAATAGGTTTATCAGTAGGGCTGCTTATCATGAATAAAGGTAAAGATGATAAAACGCCGCCACACGATTTTGACTGAGGGCAATTGAATGGTTAATAGTCAATTCACTAAAGCTCGTGAATTTTCTAAATTGGCTGGCAAAGCCAAAATTGACCATTGACTATTCACTTTTTAATTCTCATAAATAATATATTTCTTTCTTATTTTTTCAAATTGTTCCAGACCAGGTTTCCATGAAGCTTTAATCTCAGCGATGGATTTTCCTGAAATAATTTGCTTTCTCAGCTCGTCACTTCCTGCTAAAGTATCAAACCAGAAGTTCTTACCTGCAGCAGGTTTAAGGAAGAAATCAAGTTCAGGATTTTTGTAGTTTTTATATGCTTTGATAACCCATTCCAGATGCAAAGCTCTTAAATCTTCCGGATAGTTTGAAAGATTCTCACCAAAGCAAAGTTTTCCATTTAAAAAAGGATCTTTTGCTCCGAAATTGGGTTTAGGAGTAAATTGATACGGTAAACCTTTCGTCCATGGTGAGCCGTAAATCTGGAAAGGCAAATCCGTCCCCCTTCCAACAGAAACCTGAGTGCCTTCAAAAAAGCATAAACTTGGATACAGGTTGATGGATTTATCATTAGGTAAATTGGGTGAAGGCTTTTCTAAAACCGGATATCTTAATTTTTTATGATAATTCATCATGGGAATCAAGGTATATTTTGCCTGAATCCCGTTTTTCAGCCACTTTTCTCCATTTACCATTTTACCATATTCCCCTATTGTCAGGCCATAAACAACAGGAACCTCGTGCATTCCAACAAAACTTGTCCATTGTTTCTTTAAAACGGGACCATCTGTGTAGCCATCGTGCGGGTTTGGACGGTCAAGCACCATCACCTCAACATTATTTTCCGCGGCTGCCTCCATCAGGTAAGTTAATGTAGAAATATACGTATAAAAGCGAACTCCAACATCCTGTATATCAAAAACCACAATATCGATGCCTTTTAACTGCTCGGATTTAGGCTTCTTATTGTTACCATATAGAGAAATAATGGGAATTCCTGTTTTTACATCAACTCCGTTTTTCACTTTTTCGCCTGCATCGGCATCACCTCTAAAGCCATGTTCCGGGGCAAAAATGGATTTAATCTTAATTCCTTTCTGTACCAAAAAATCAACCACATGCGTTCTGTCGCTCATTAGCCCGGTCTGGTTGGTAACGACGCCTATGGTTTTACCCTTCAGCAAAGGCAAATATGCTTCCGGCTGATCGGCACCTGTCTTAAAACCTCCTGTAGCTTGAGTCTGAGAATAATATTGTTGGAATACTCCTAAAAAAATTAGGCAAATAAGAAGTAAATTTTTAATTTTGAAATCTAAATTCATAAGCTTGAAATTTCCTTTATATTTCTCGAGAAAAATAGCGTTTTCCAAAGATAACAAAAATAACCTTTCAAGGGTGATCATCTTCATCGGCAGGCTTTCTGTAGCGTTGGGAATCATTGTTTCTTTAATTACCGTTTCTACAGGATTCGGTTCTAAAAAGGCGATCAAAGAGAGACTGGCAGATTTCAGCGGACACATCACCGTAAAATCGACAAGATCAAACTCATCCTATAACACCTCTGTTCTTGACAATCAGGGGTTGGATGTTAAGAAAATCCGCCAGCTTCCTGATGTAGAGTCGGTACAGAAATATGCGATGCTCACCGGTATCATGAGAAACGAGCACAACTTTGCCGGAATCATTTTTAAAGGAATAGGAAAAGATTTTGACAGCTTAAGATTTAAAAAATTTCTGATTGCAGGAACCACACCGACTATTACTGAAAAAGGATACAACAATGGCGTGGTGATTTCACAGAAAGTCGCCAATGATCTTCATCTTAAAGTAAAAGACAGTATTGTCACCGTATTTTCAAAAGCAGACCAGCAGCCCATTTACAGAAAATTTGAAGTATTGGGAATTTACAAAACTGACATTAAAATGATAGACGATCAGTTTGTGATCGGAGATATCAACCATGTGCGGAAAATTCAGGATATGAAGCCGGATGAAGTGGGTGGTATTGATATTTTCTTTAAAAACGTAAATGATGCAGACACTGATTTTCCTGAGATCGAAAAGCTGATCGGCTATAAAAACTATGCAGAAAAAGCGACTGAGAAATTTCCCCAAATCACGGACTGGATCAGTATTTTCGATACGAATATTGCCCTTATCATCATCATTATGCTGATTGTTGTGGTGATTAATATCATCATGGTTCTTTTAATTCTTATTATCGAGAGAACCAATTCGATAGGACTTCTTAAGACCCTTGGTGCCAGCAACTCTCAAATCCGGGCTACATTTATCAATTATACGCTCATCATCATGATTCCCGGACTTCTATATGGAAACCTGATCGGCCTTGGGCTAATCTTAATTCAGAAGTTTTTTGGCGTTATCAAGCTCAACCCTGAGAACTATTACGTGAGTACCGTTCCGGTGGATCTCAACCCTTTTGTTATCATTTCCATCTCTCTGGGTATTCTGATCATTTCAGGTCTTGCACTTATCATTCCAAGCTACCTGATCAGCAAAATTTCTCCGGTGAAAGCGATTAAATATAATTAAAGGTGAATACTGAATCGTGAATTTACTTCGCGTATGAATTTAGAGTAACTGGAAAATTGACCATTGACACGCAGAAATTAACTATTGACATTAATGCTGAATGGTGAATTTTGCTGCACAAGTGAATATAGAATCACAGGAAAATTAACCCTTGACTCATAGAAATTGACCATTGACATTCTTTAATCGTACCACCCCTTAAGCTCAATAAAATTTAAAGCCGTATCTTTGTCATGCTTAAAAAACATTTATGAAATACGCAAACAACATCCTCGAAACTATAGGAAATACACCGCTGGTAAAGCTTAACAAAGTTTTGGGTGAAGATTTTCCGGCATTAGTTTTGGCAAAGGTGGAGACCTTCAATCCCGGAAATTCTGTGAAAGACAGAATGGCCGTGAAAATGATTGAAGACGCAGAAAAAGACGGAAGATTGAAGCCAGGAGGAACGATCATCGAAGGAACTTCCGGAAATACAGGTATGGGGCTGGCTCTTGCAGCGATCATCAAAGGATACAAATGTATTTTTGTAACCAACTCAAAACAATCAAAAGAAAAATGTGATATTCTACGTGCTGTAGGTGCTGAAGTTATTGTCTGTCCTACCGATGTAAAACCTACCGATCCGCGTTCTTACTATTCCGTGTCAAAAAGATTGGCTAAAGAAACAGAAAACGGCTGGTATGTGAATCAGTATGATAACCTGTCTAACAGAGCAGCACACTATGAATCTACTGCTCCTGAGATCTGGGACCAGACCGAAGGAAAGCTGACCCATTTTGTAGTCGGAGCCGGAACAGGAGGTACGATTACAGGTTGCGGAACATTCTTTAAAGAGAAAAACCCGGATATCAAAGTAATCGGCGTTGATACCTACGGTTCTATCCTGAAAGAATTTCATGAAACCGGCGAGCTTCATTACGATCATGCCTACACGTATATCACCGAGGGTATCGGGGAAGATATTATCCCTGAAAACTATGATATGGCCGTTATTGACCATTTTGAAAAAGTAACAGATAAAGACGGTGCCATTTATGCAAGAAAGCTTGCAAAAGAAGAAGGAATTTTCTGTGGATATTCTGCCGGGAGCGCCATTGCTTCTTTGGTGCAGATGAAAGATCAGTTCACGAAAGATGATGTTATCGTGGTTCTGCTTCATGACCATGGATCCAGATATGTAGGAAAGATCTACAATGATGAATGGATGCAGGAAATGGGCTGGCTGGATTAACGGTCATCTCTTTAAATACATAAAGAACTCAGAACATTTGCTCTGAGTTCTTTTATTTTATTAAACAAATATTATTCCTTAATTCTCTGCTTTAAAGCCTGCTTCAGGAAACTGTACTCTTTCTCGCTCATTGACTTTCTGGGAAACATGTAGCTGTGTTTACCTTCAATGCTGATGAATTCGTTGTTGCTGTCGAAAAACTCAAAATCTTTCCATTCGCTGGTTTCTTTGTCACCATCGATATTTACGGTAAAAAAGTTGTCGTCGAATCTGATCTCATAGATGCTGCAGTTCTCAAGCTTGGTTAAATAATGTCCCACATGCTTTTTCCATCTGGAGACTTTGTTAATGCTTACCGAAAGAAAAACGGCACACAACAGGAACAGAAAACTGACAAAATATAAGATTCCCGCTTTCTCTTTTGCGAAGTCATCCTTAAAAATAAATAAGATGACCAGAATAAGACCAATTACAATAGTGGTCACCGTTTTCCCCCGCGTTGTTGACGAAAAAAACAGGCTTCCCTGGTTTCCGCTGAAATAGATCTCTTCAAAGTCCTGCCTTTTGGGCTTCAGAACGATCACTCTCTCTTCACTCATATTGATTAATTATAAATACAAATATAAGTTTTTCCCTTAATCCATTTCAGCAAACCCTTATACGCTCCTACTCTCAACACTACAACTCTCAAAACTCACTACTCTTCGTACTTATCACTGATCGCCGAAAGCTTATTCATCAGCTCGCGATTCTTCTGTTTCAGTTCGTCCATTTTCCTGAGCATATCATGAATTACTTCAAGCCCCGGAAGATTGATCTCAAGGTCATAATGCCAGTTGGCAAATCTTTCAAAGGACGGCAGATCTTCATACATCAGATAGTGGATCTCATTTTCCGTGTGAACATGCAGCAAACCGGAATCGACCAGTTCATCAAAAAAAGTAACCTCAATATTGTATATTTTTACGAGTTCTTCCCGTGATATTCTTTCACTCATGGCTTAGGAATTTTTAAGTTGTTCGAAAAGTTGTTTCTGCTGATCGGTAAGATTCGTTGGCAGTTTTACATCATATGTCACAAACAGGTCACCGAATTGTCCTTCTTTCTTGTACACTGGAAAACCTTTTCCTTTTAATCGTACAGTCACTCCATTCTGCGTTTCGGGTTTTACTTTTAGGTTAACGCTTCCTGTCAGCGTGTTTACTTTTACGTCACCTCCCAGCACGGCGGTATAAAGATCAATAGAAACTTTGGTTTTCAGATCATCACCAATTCTTTCAAAATCCGGATCTGCCGGAATATTAAAGGTAATATATAAATCTCCTGCAGGGCCTCCGTTGTAGCCCGGACTTCCGTGACCTTTCAGCTTGATCTGCTGTCCATCGTATACGCCTGCGGGAATTGTAATCCTTACTTTTTTACCATTAATATCAAAAGTCTGCTGATGCGTAGTGGCAGCATCCCTTAAGTTCAGATTCAATTCTGCATGAACATCCTGTCCTTTAAATTTTCCTGAAGCGCTTCCTCTTGAACTTCTTCCGAAACCTCCGCCGCCAAACATGCTTTGAAAAAAATCTGAGAAATCTTCCCCTTCCCCAAAATCAGCGCCGGAGAAACCACCACCGAAATCACTGCCCTGGCTCTGATACTGCCTTTGTTTCTGCTGTGCTTTCTCATACTCTTCCCCATGCTTCCAGTGTTCGCCGTATTTATCATACTTGGCCCGGTTTTCAGGATTGCTGAGCACCTCATTGGCCTCATTGATCTCTTTGAATTTTCTTTCTGCTTCCTTATCATCAGGATTCAGATCAGGATGAAGCTTTCTCGCAAGTTTTCGGTAAGCCTTTTTAATATCGTCCTGGGTTGCGTTCTTATCTACGCCTAAAATTTTATAGTAGTCTATATAAGCCATAGAAACGTTTTTACTCAAATTTAAGGATTTTACAGAGGAAATTTATATAATGAAGTGTTAAAAATAAAGCTATCTTTGAGTAAAAAGCGCCTTATGAAAGAAGTTCTGAAAAACTACTCCGGAATACTGCTTTTACTTCTCGGGATCACCATCGGAAGCATTATTGGTATCGTTGCACCCCAGGTTGTAGGGTATATAAAACCTTTGGGCGATATCTTTCTCAATTTACTTTTCGTAAGTGTGGTTCCTCTGGTTTTTTTTGCCGTCTCCAACTCTATTGCCTCTCTCGATCAGCAATCGAAATTCGGAAAGATCATCTTTACAATGGCGCTGACGTTCCTGTTTTTCATTTTAACGGCAGCCGTTTTCACGATCTGCGCAGTGTATCTGTTTCCAGTTTCGGGTGTTTCCGGAAGTAAGGAAGTGATCGATGAGGTTGCATCCCAGGAAAGCTGGGGTAATAGGATTGTAAGTTTTTTTACAGTCGGTGAATTTACACAGCTTTTTTCAAGGCAGAATATGCTGGCACTGCTCATTTTTGCATTCATGACCGGTTTTTCAGCGAGAAAGGCCGGAGAACGCGGACAATCTTTCAGAATGTTTATTGCCTCAGGATATGAGGTAATGAAAGAACTCCTGTTGCTGATTATGAAGGCTGCTCCTATTGGACTGGGTGCTTATTTTGCCTATCAGGTAGCTACTTTGGGACCTCAGCTTTTCGGATTTTATGCCAAACCTTTAGGACTTTATTATATTGCCGGTGTTATTTATTTCCTGGTATTTTTCTCACTGTATGCTTTTATAGCAGGAGGAATAAGCGGAATCAGGAATTTCTGGAAGAATGCTATTTACCCAACCGTAACAGCACTAAGTACCTGCAGCAGCTTTGCCACTATGCCAGCCAATCTGCAGGCAGCATCTAACATGGGAATTCCCAGTCAGATCTCTAACATTGTAATTCCTATTGGGACTACGCTTCATAAGAATGGCTCTTCGATGTCTTCAATCATTAAGATCTATGTTGCTTTTATGATTATTGGCAGAGATTTTTTTGATCCGATGAACCTGCTGTTAGCGTTAGGCATTACCGTTTTCGTCAGTATTGTAGCGGGCGGAATTCCCAATGGCGGATATATCGGCGAAATGCTGATGATCTCAGTATACAAACTTCCCCAGGAAGCAATTCCTGCCGTGATGATTATCGGAACATTGGTAGATCCTTTAGCAACGGTTTTAAATGCTGTCGGACAGTTGATTGCGTCGATGTTTGTCAATAGGTTCGTGAAAGTTTAATGAAATTTTTAGTAATCTTTTATAAAAGAAAAACCTGCGTTGTATTTAAAAATACGCAGGTTTCATAAAACTCTTGCTGAAGAGTTGATCAACTTGTGCTGAAGAGTTGGGTAACTCTTGCTGTAGACTTTGACAACTCTTGCTGTACAGTTGCCTTAAGCATTAGCATAGTAAGTAATGCTTATTTAGCTTTAGTAAATACAGCTGTGCTTAAGGCATCGCTGATTCGTTTACCCGGACGGTAATTTACTTTTGCTCCTTTAATAAGGCTTACATTGAATTTTTCTTCGGTTTCAGCACTTCCGCTGCTTAGACTCGGATAAAAACTTCCCAGTTTATCAAGGCGAATGATCTTTCCGTTGACGAGCTGTTTATGAATGACATTTTCAAGAGCAATGATGACCCCTCTGATATCAGATTCGCTGAGTGATGAAAATTTCTCAATTTCAGACACAAGATCATCAATCGTAGCCTCTCCATCATTTTTTACAACTGCATACCATCTTTTTTCTCCTCCGCCAGCTACGCCTGGCTTACCGCGTTCAATTAATGAATACTTAATAGACATTTGTGTAATTTTTTAAATTAGAGGATAAACTTAATGAAATAATTAACACAAAAGCCCTTTGTAGATAAACATCTACAAGCCTATAGAAATAGTTCTACAAAATTTTCTTATTCTGAACGTAAAGCCATATTTATATTGTGATAATGAGCCAACAAAACTTAATTTCAGTGATCCTGCATTTTGATTAATTCTCACTCACTTCGCTTTACGGGCTCCAGATTCTCCAGTTCTTCAGGTGTAAAAAGGCGGTAATGAACTTTAAATGTTTTACCTAAAGGGGTTTCAAGGGAAAATCCGCCCGGTCCGAAGCCGTCGGTAACATCCAGTGTGAAATGGGAGTATTGCCAATATTCGAACAGATCACGGTCGATCCAGAATTCATGATTGTGAATGGTACCGATCATGGCATCATTCATTCTTGGATAAAATCCGCCTTTTTCGAAGCATTGCGGCTGTGTTCCTTCACAACAGCCTCCTGCCTGGTAGAACATGAGATCACCGTATTTTTTTTCTAACTCCCAGATGACTTCTAAGGCTTTTTCTGTAGCGGCAAGTCTTGATATTTTAGGTTTCATAATTTTTCTTTTGTTTTTATTTTTTAATGTTCTTTTGTCTTGAAACAAAAGAACCAAAAGTTCAAGACCTGGAAGCTACGGCTAAAAATGAATCCTGTTCTCTAAAAATTCTAAAACTTGCGCGAATTCACAATTTGTTCATCGGTCCAATATTGTTCTCGCGCTTCAAACACTAGAATTTTCTTAACGTTCACAGCATTAATTTTCTTAACGCCTGCGCTTCCTAAGTCGTTCATGATGTTAAAAAAAGTTCGGCGAAATTTCATTTCGCCGAACCAGACATTGTCATCATTAATTTGCACTTCCGGCAATATCGAGAACGATCCTTCCATCGATTTGTCCTTTTTTCATTTTATCAAAGACATCGTTGATGTCTTCCAGTTTTGCAGCTTTAACAGTTGCTTTTACCAGTCCTTCATTGGCAAAATCAAGAGCCTCCTGGAGATCTTTTCTTGTTCCGACAATGGAGCCTCTCACGGTAATTCTCTTAAGCACCGTTTCAAAGATCGGAAGCTCAAATGAACCGGGAGGAAGGCCGTTCAGCGCAATGGTTCCTTTTCTTCTGAGGACATCAATTCCCTGTTTAAAAGCGATAGGGGAAACAGCAGTAATCAATGCGCCGTGCATTCCGCCGACTTCTTTATGTAGGTATTCTCCAGGATCTGTGTTTCTTGCATTGACTACCAAATCTGCTCCGAGCTTCTTCGCCAGATCCAATTTATCGTCCGCTACATCAATAGCTGCTACATGCATTCCCATTGCTTTAGCATACTGAACGGCAACATGTCCCAATCCTCCGATTCCGGAAATAGCTACCCATTCTCCAGGTTTTGTTTCAGTTTCTTTTAATCCTTTATATACGGTAACACCGGCACAAAGTATGGGTGCAATCTCTAAAAAGTTGACATCACTTTTCAAATGTCCCACATATCTTGAATCAGCGATCACATATTCTGCAAAGCCACCGTCAACGCTATATCCTCCATTCTTCTGGGCTTCGCAAAGGGTTTCCCATCCTGTAATGCAGTAATCGCAGCATCCGCAGGCAGAATACAGCCAGGGCACCCCTACCGCATCTCCTTCTTTGACATAAGCTTCAGGACCACATGCGACAACAATTCCTACTCCTTCATGTCCGGGGATTAAAGGCATTTTGGGTTTTGCGGGCCAGTCGCCATCGACCGCGTGAAGGTCTGTATGACAAACCCCACAGGCGATAACTTTTACCAGTACCTCATATCTTCCCGGCTCACGTACCGGAACTTCTTCAATTTTTAACGGCTGCCCGTACCCTTGTACCACCGCCGCCTTCATCGTTTTTGGAATCATAATTCTGATTTATTTGAGTTTAGTTTTTTAATTTGTTTTGGGTTAGACTTTCTTAAGTTTTGTCTTTTTATTTCTTTCAGATCATGCTGATTTCACAGATTATTATATTTATTTAAATGATTTCCGCACAAAATCGAAATGCCTTTTTGACCATCTGAATCAATGTCGCAATATCCACGAGCGTTGTTGCGTGAGGGATAGGAAGGGCGGCGAGGAACGAGCCGGTGCGAAGCGAAGCGGAGCACCGAAACGAAGTGTAGCCCTGGATAGCCCGGCCGTTTTGTCCCGGCCAGAGGCCGGGGCAAACGGACACGCCCTAATATTAAATATAAAGATTATAAACCTTCACTCTTCCATGGAGTTCTTTTGTCTTAAAACAAAGACCTAAAAGTTCAATACCTGGAAACTAAAGATAAAGAAAATCAATTCTTTAGATCGGACTCACATTATATTAAAAGAAACCTAATTTATTTTTGTTGTAAGAGATCAGCATATTCTTGGTCTGACGGTAATGATCGAGCATCATCTTGTGATTTTCTCTACCGATCCCCGACTGTTTGTAACCTCCGAACGGCGCTCCTGCAGGATAAGAATGGTATTGGTTTACCCAAACTCTTCCCGCCTGAATCTGACGCGGAATGTTATATAACTGATGTGCATCTCTTGTCCATACTCCTGCTCCAAGGCCATAAATCGTATCATTCGCAATCTTAATGGCATCTTCTTCGTCTTTGAAAGTCGTAAACGCCAGCACTGGTCCGAAAATTTCTTCCTGGAAGATTCTCATCCTGTTGTTACCTTTGAAAATCGTTGGCTGGATATAGTATCCATCTTCAAGTCCTTCTCCTACATTATTGACATCTCCTCCTACAAGCACTTCTGCCCCCTCTTCTTTGCCTAATTTGATATAGGAAAGTATCTTATCTTTCTGAATTTTAGAAGCCTGGGCTCCCATCATCACTGTTTTATCCAACGGATTTCCTACTTTGATGGCTTTTACCCTTTCGATCACTTTCGCAATAAATGCATCCGCGATATCTTCCTGAACAAGCAATCTTGACGGGCACGTACAGATTTCTCCCTGATTTAGAGCGAAGAGCACGGCTCCTTCGATCGCTTTGTCTAAAAACTCATCATCGGCATCCATCACGGAACTGAAGAAAACGTTTGGAGATTTACCTCCTAATTCTAAGGTTACCGGAATTATGTTTTCGGTCGCATACTGCATCACAAGACGGCCTGTCGCGGTAGAGCCTGTGAAGGCGGCTTTAGAAACTTTAGGATTGGTCACCAAAGCTCTTCCCAATTCTGCACCGAAGCCATTAACGATATTCACGACTCCCGCAGGCAGCAGATCGCCTATGATCTCCATTAAAACCATGATAGAAATTGGGGTACTTTCCGCAGGTTTTAATACGACACAGTTTCCTGCCGCCAGGGCCGGAGCCAGTTTCCATACTGCCATCAGGATCGGGAAATTCCATGGAATGATTTGCGCAATTACCCCAAGTGGTTCATGAACGATCAGAGAAACGGTGTCTTTGTCCAGTTCGTTATGTGATCCTTCTTCTGCTCTGATCACTGAAGCAAAGTATCTGAAATGGTCAACCGCCAATGGTAAATCTGCAGCCAACGTTTCTCTCACCGCTTTACCGTTATCAATCGTCTCTACGGTAGCCAGATATTCAAGGTTCTGCTCAATCCTGTCTGCAATTTTATTTAAAATAACACTTCTTTCTGTTGACGAAGTATCTTTCCAGGTCTGGAATGCTTTTTCTGCAGCATTTACTGCCAGCTCAAGATCTTCTTTGGAAGAATGTGCCGCCTGCGTAAACTGTTTTCCGTCAATGGGTGATACGACGTCAAAATATTCACCGTTTACAGGAGCGGTAAATTTGCCGTCAATATAGTTATCGTATCTTTTTTTGAATTCAGGCCATTGCAATAATGTGTCTGATTGTTGTTGTGTTGTAGTGCTCATATTCGTACAATTTTTAATTTTTTCTGTAAAGCCAAGTTACATTTACGTTGCATCTTCGGATAGCAAAATCGTACAAAAAGACTTCAAAATCGTGCAGAAGGGTAATTTTATAATTCATTAACATTCATTGCATACCATATTTTCTTATATTTGAGATAAGCGGAAACGTAAAATGTTCTGAAATGAATGATCATAAATTTTTACTCAAAACTCCTGAATTAAAGAAGGAAAACCAGCTTTTAAGCATGGTTGAAAATCAGACGAAATTCAATTTGAATAATTGTGAATTCAGCATTTATGAGACGCATAAAGCGGCTTTTGACGTAAAACTGCATTTTGATACGATTGCTTTTACCGCTATGCTTCGTGGAAAAAAACACATGAAACTCGATAATAAGACCGGTTATTTTGATTATTATCCCGGAGAAAGTGTTCTGGTATCGCCCGGAGAAACAATGGTCATTGATTTTCCCGAAGCGGATGAAGTCCCTTCACAGTGCATTTCTTTGAGCCTGAATCCTGAGTTTATTGAAAATTCTCTCAATCATCTGAATTATCATTTCCCAAAAGCAGATGAGACTTCACAATGGAATATTGAACTGGATGAATATTTTCTTTTTAACAATCAATCATTAGCTTCTGCAACGAACAATATCATGCGGATTGCCATGGATGATAATTCACAAAAAGACATCATGGCAGATTTTGCCCTGAAAGAGCTATTGATACGTCTCATGCAGACCCAAGCCAGAAGCATGGTTGAGAAAACTGTTGTCAGGAACAAGTCAAGAATTGGTTTTGCAGTAGATTACATCAAAAAGAATCTTCATCAGAAACTTTCTATTGAAAGCATTGCAAAGCTTGCGTATGTAAGTAAATCGAATTTCTTCAGAATGTTTAAAGATGAACTGGGAACTTCACCCAATGAATTTATCCTTCAGGAAAGAATCAGCAGGGCGAAAGAATTACTGAAAAGCCAGAATAGCATAAAAGAAACCGCCTATCAGACCGGTTTTTCGGACACCAATTATTTCACAAGAGTTTTTAAACAGTTCGTTGGCGTTACGCCGAAGAGTTATCAGGATAGAGGTATATAAACTAATTCATTAGCATTATCCATTATCTTCATAACATGACAGTTGATAAATAAACTTATCCATATTTGGATTAATTCCTTCTGTCATAAAAGGTACTAACTTTTTCAATTGACTTTTGCTAAGGAAATAACTATCATATATTTCATCCGGATAGTCGTCATCTGATAAAATCAGATCATCCAAAGTTGCTAAAATTTTTTCAGGATCAATATTTAAAATATATTCTTTAACAAGATAATCGTCTTCTTTTCTAAATTCTTCTATAACTCTTACTATTTTCATACATTAACAAAAAAAACTCTAAAGATAGAGTTTTAATAAGTTTATTTCTGATAATGATAATATCTTGCTCCTTTTAAGACCGGATTTTCAAGTTCTACATATTTTAATCCGAAACCTTTAAAATTTTCATTTACTGATTCCTTAAGCTGCTTTCTGTGAAGCTTTTCATAGGCTTCAAAATTGATTGACCTTCTGTTTTTCAATTCATCAAAGAGGTTCCATTTTGCCACAACATTTTTCCAGTTTTCAGAAACTTTGCCTGTAAAAACTTTTGATTTCGAGCCGCTTCCGTATCCTAAAAATCCGATTTCCTGTCCTTTCAGTTCTTCATTCTCGTTAAAAGAAGTCTGCAGCGCTGAAAGCATTGCCATAAAAATGGATGCTGTATACATATTTCCTATTTCTGAGGACGCCCTTTGTGACTTTTCGATTTTCTCATTAATAAAGCTGATGTACTCTTCAGATTTAGCGACTGCTTTCTGTTCTTCAGGAGTAGCATAGGACAATCCGTTTTCTAAACTGTAAATTTCTGTGAAAACCCTTTTGCCATGGAAAGCATACGGAAGGTGAAATATCAAGTATTTCCAGTTTTCGTAAGGTTTGTCTTTACCTGTCAGTTCCTTATAATGTTCATACGCTTCCCTGATCCTGTCCTGATAACACTGATTAGAATACTGTCCGTCAAATACGGGTTCATCGGTAAAAACTTCTATTTTTTCAGGGTAGCTTTCGGGAGCATTTACTAATTCTTCTTTTTTAAAATGGCGTCTTGGCTTAAAGAAGTCGAAGACACTCTCTGTGGCTATTCCCCAGGTATTTTCAATTTCAATAAGATCTGGTTTTGACGATATTAAAACAGCTACTGCGCCTCCGCCCTGGGTATATTCACCAGAAGAAGCCAGTTCATATTTTGCATAATCACTGGCAATAACCACCGCTTTTTTATCAGGATTTGCCCGTACAAAATCCAGTGAATTATGAAGCGCATCTACCGCTCCGATACAGGCGAAAGTCATATCTACAACGTCACAGTTTCTGAAGCATCTGCTGCCAAATTCCGATTCGAGAACTTCTTCTACCATCTGCATGGCGTAAGAAGCCGTTGGTTTTGCTGCATCAAGAGCACTTTCAGTTCCCAGATAAATTCTTGCTATTTCTTTTGGATTGAGCTGATAGTCTTCTATTAATTTTAAAAGAGCTTCCGCCGCAAAAGTCGCCGCATCTTCATGCACATCGGGAAATCCCATTTTATGCAAGCCAAGTCCTTTTTCTAGTTTGGCTGGTTCAATACCTCTGTTTTCAGCTAATTCTTTAATTTCCAAATATAAAGAGGGCACATAGTAACTTGCTGCCTCAATTCCAAAAGTCATATTGTTAAATTTTATACGAATTTAAAAAATGTAAACGTTTAATCAGTAATGATTCCGGTGAAAATTTAATCAATTTTATTCTATATATATAAAAAGAGGCTATCCTAAAAGTTTGGACAGCCTCATTATTTTAACAATTAAATTGTAATTTACTTAAAATCTTCTATTGTTTTATTAATAGCATCAATCTGCTTGTTGATGCTTGCAGCGTTTTGTGGATTCTGTTTAAGAAGTTCCATCTTTTTGTTGAGACCGTCTTTCAGCATTTGGGATATCATCATTTTTGCCTGAGGATTATTTCCAATTTCTGACTTTGCGTGACCCAGCATTTTTGTTACGCTTTCTGTAGCTTTTAAGTTGTCTGAGCTCATAATCCAGTTGTATCCTTCCTCCGCGGATTTTCCTAATTCCGGATTTTGGAATTTAATAAACGGATAAAATGCTGCAAACTGTGCAATATTGGCCATCTGAGAAGTCACTTTATTCTTTACTATAATTGGAAGCATCTGCGCTGCAAGAGTTTCAGAGGCACCATCCAGATCAATTTTATCAGCATAACTGGCCGCTTTTGAAGGATCAACCGCAACGATAGCTCCAACGGAACTACCTTTTACAGCATTGGAAACAGCATTAACTCCTTTTTCAAAAATCGGCATGTATTTTTTATCTTTTGTTTTTGCCAACGTTGAGATTGCCGCCGCCTGAACGAGTGTTTTAGGATCATTGGTTGCTAGTTTTTCAACATCGGCACCTAAAGCTTTCAACTGGTCTGCATTGGAAAGATCCATTAACTGCAAAGCTTTTATTCTTGTTCTGAAATAAGGATCTTTTAAAGCTGCAGATAATAACTTGGTTGCTGCAGGATTTTTACCGACCTGGTCTTTAATTCCGTTTAGCGCATTATATCTGCTTTTAAATTCTTTAGACCCAGTAAACTGCATCAGATATTGCTCCGGAGTTTTTGTGTCTTTAATGTCTGCCAGTAAAACACCGTTTGCATTAATATTTACCAGATCTGCATTTTTAGAAACATCAAAATTAAATGTATTCTTTGCTTCTGCATTTACCCATACATTGTATCTTTTCGGTTTTCCGTTTTCGTAAACATCGATGGCCAAAGGAAACTGAAATGGCTGCTCCTGAGTCTGCTCGATCGTTAACGCAACCTGCTTTTTCACCGGCTCAAAAGTATAAGAGTAATTGATCTTCGGATTTCCGCTTCCGAAATACCACTGATTAAAGAACCAGTTCAGATCCTTTCCGGATACTTTTTCAAATGAAAGCCTCAACTGATGGGCTTCTGCATTCTGATATTCATTGGTTTTTAGGTAGTCCTGCATTCCGGCGAAGAAAGCATCATCACCCAGATAATTTCTGAGCATGTGAAGAATTCCGCCACCCTTTTGATATGTTACCAAGTCGAAAACATCTTCCCGTGAATCATAATTAAATCTAACCAGATCTTTGTCAAAGTTACCCGGTGTTGATACGTACATATTCACGTCTTTCATCAGATGGTAGTCTGCCTGATCTTTTCCGTATTTAAATTCGTTCCACAAATACTCGGAATAATTGGCAAAAGATTCGTTTACCGTAAGATTGCTCCAGCTTTCTGCCGTTACGAGATCACCAAACCAATGATGAAAAAGTTCGTGCGCAATGGTATCTTCCCATGTATTTTCATCGATCAGCTGTCCAGGTTTTTGGAGGATATCACTTCCGTGAAGTGTTGCTGTTGTATTTTCCATTGCTCCGCTTACGTAATCTCTACCAGAAATCTGTGCATATTTTGCCCATGGATAATCATAGCCTAGTTTTTTAGAGAAAAACTCAATCATTTCTGGAGTATTTCCGTAGATCTGCTTTGCGTAAGGCTCATATTCTTTCTCGATGTAATAGTCTACCGGGATATTTCTCCATCTATCTTTTACGATGGCATATTCTCCTACTCCCATGAAAAACAAGTAAGTAGAATGTCTTTTATCCATCACCCAGTGATCGGTTCTCATACCATTCGTTTCTTTCTGAGAATCTTTCATGATTCCGTTTGAGAGGGTAACATATTTATCAGGAACCGTCATGTAGATTTCCTGCGTTGTCTTCTGATTGGGCTTATCGATGGTAGGAAACCAGGCGGAAGAAGATTCCGTTTCACCTTGTGTCCAGATCTGTGTAGGCATATCAGGATCTTTTCCTTGCGCATTAATAAAATACAGACCCTTTGCATCATTAATGGCCGCACTTCCTTCCTGCTTTACTTCATTCGGACGGGCAGTATATTTAATGTAGACCGTATAATCCTGATTTTTCGCATACGTTTTATCTAGATTGATCTTTAAAACATCATCTTTATAGTCGTATTTTAAAGGAGTTTTTTTACCGTTCATATCCAGTGCCACTTCATGAATCAGCATTCCTTTCGCATCCAGTGTAAGTTCGTTGGAGGGATAAAAAAACGGAGACGCGGTGAGCCATTCTTCACCGTTCATCTGTTCTTTTTGATAATCGAAATTGACTTTAAGTTTGGTATGTTTGAGTTCTGTTACTTTCGTATGAGTGGCTCTGTAGACCTTTTCTCTTCCGGAAGAATCCGTTTGCGCCGCTACATTTGTGGAAAAGAAGATTCCTAAAAGAGCGATCGATAAAATGGCTTTTTTCATTATGATTAAAAATTATTTTTTTGTTAAAATATCAAAGATATCATTGACAAGGGTCTCGTAATCACCTTTTTTAAACTGTTCTTTGGTTTTGGCAAACGCTTTTTTAAGCTCACTTTCGGGATTTTCGTCGTCAATAATTTCTGCCGATGCAACACCCTTCAACTGAAGAATTGCATTTTTTAATATTTCAGCATCTGCATTTTCTTCGATATTTATTTTTAAATACTTCATTGTATTATTCTTTTGTGAAAGTTGTTTTCATTCCGCTTTGGATGATATCGAACTGGTTTTTCTCAGGATGAAAATTGATGACGATTCCTGCCATATCAAATTTAAAATTCATTGCAGAAGTCGCGTCTAAAGGAAATGCGCCTTGTCCTGTTGCTTGTGCCATCAGTTTTTTATCCTTGATAAAGATATTAATTTTTAAAGGAACACCTGGACTTGCATAATTGCCAACAAATTTCTGAAGATCAGCTTCCGGAATGTTTATCGTCTCAAAATTTGGGATCTCAAAATCTTTTCCGGTTGCGGTTTCAATCATTTTAATTGAAATTTCATTTGTATCCATATCCGACTGATTGGTATTAAAAGCTATCGCAACCTTCAAATCAGGAAAATAAAACAAAGCCGAACTGAATTTATCAATTCCGCCTGTGTGACCGAATCCCCAATACTTATCAAAAGGGACTTGCAACAAACCGTAACCATAACCGTCTACAAAATGTTTCATCTTTTGCAGACTTTCTTTTTTTACTAATTTCCCTTGTTCCAAACCAAGAATAAAGTTTAAAAGATCTCTTGGAGTCGAGATGATATTTCCCGCACCGATCGGAATTGTCATATCCGTTTCGGATGAAAGTTCATATTTTCCGTTGGTAAATTCGTAAGATTTTGCCTGATTTTTTGAGGTGTCGATTTTTTCTCCAACTTCTGTTAAAGTTAACTTTAAAGGCTTTGTGATTTTAGATTTAATTAAATCAGCATACGTTTTTTTATATATTTTTTCAAGAATAAAACCTAATAAAATGTAGTTTGAATTGCTGTATTCATGCTTCGAACCAGGTTCAAAATCACTCTTATATTTTTTAATGATATTGACTAAACTACTTTCTGTCTGAGACTTTGTATTGTATTGCCAATATTCTGCTTCGTTTGTTAAATTGTGAATTCCGGTTCTATGCTGTAATAAATTTTCGATCGTGATCTTATCAGCATTTGGAATTTCAGAATAAAAGTCTGATAATTTTTTGTCTAAAGAAACCTTTTTCTCTTCAACAGCTTTCATGATCAAAACAGCTGTAAACATCTTGCTGATCGAGCCAATTCGGTATTGAGTTTCCACATTTGCCTTTTGCTTTTTTTCAACATCGGAAAATCCAACCACTTTAATAAAAGTTGGATGATTATCTTCTGCGATAGCAAAACTTCCCATTACCTTATGGTGTACAAACAGGGAATCAAAGTAATTTCCTAATTTTTCTTTTACACTTTGTTGAGAAAATGCAATATTTGAAAAACTGATTGCTGAAAGAAAAAGTAACTTTTTAAACATATTCTGAGATTTAACGGATAAGTTGAAAAATTTCAGGAGATGTTACACAAAAAGTACAGTTTCAAGCTTTACTTTATATAATAATTTCTCATGAATTGTCCTTTTTTATAGCGAAATACTATTTTGCAGTCCTTCTTTCTTTCAAAATTATACACACGGATTTTTCCGGGATCAATACCGTTCATCTTACAAAGCATAGGTGCCTCCCAGTTATTATAGAAAACCGGTTCCCGGAAGGTAAAATTAGGATTGGTTTTAAGCTCGTTAAACATATCATAATCCACCGCAATCTCACCACTCGTGATGTTATTCTCTTTCAGAGCTGTTTTCAGCTTAGTAAATAATTTATTGTTAAATTCATTAGCATATATCCAGGAATTCTTGACACTGATATTGGTTATCAAAAACAAAAAGGCGGTACCAGCAAAAAATGCAGCAACAGTTTTATTTCCAACATTTAGTTTATTTCCGAAGAAAATAACCGCTGAAATTATAAATAAGGTATATAAAAGTCTTACTGCTCCCAAGTTTCGATTGTCAAACCCAAAAACAGTTGGCGTATAGGATGAAAAAAGAAAAATGCTCATTCCGCAAAAAATAGCGATTAAAGAAATAATTCCTATATTTTTAAAACGCTGCGATTGTTGTTTAAAATCATAATCAGAAAAGACTTTATATACAAGCGATGGAATGATCAAGAGCGAAATCCATTCGAGAAAATTTAATTTTCTGTAATTCAGAATACTTTTATACATCCCTGTGAAAATATCTTTACAAAATAATTTTACGAAATAAAGAGAAATCTGAGCAACTCTTTTAATATCGAAAATTTTGCTTATTTCATCCCGTTGATAAGATTGCACAAATAAGGCAGGCTGAAGTATTTTCCTGAAAATGATAATGGTTGCCAGCGTTAAAAAAATAAATGCAACTCTTTTTTTGTGCTCTTTAATCAAAAACAAATGAAGAAACACAAGAGGCAAAAAGATCTCATAACTTAATACGGAAGCGATGAAAAGTAATGAACTGATGAATATATTTTTACGTACATATACAAAATAAATACTCAAACAGAAGAATATAGTTGCCAGATTCGAGTTGAGCATGATTGTGGAAAACTGAATGCTGGTACCGATCATTGAACACGCATACAGTAAAGTAACCAGACTTGCCAATTGTGCAGACCATATTTTCTGCGCCACTGTATAAATCACCAATAACGAAAGTGGAAAGAAAAATAATCCCAGCCAGTAAACAGATTCGTTATATCCGGAGAGAAAAATCAGGGTTCCCGTTACAAATCCCGATACAGGCCTTGCCGCCATTGTCGAGGAGTCCAGAAAGGAATAAATAAAACTGAAATAAGGTTGTGAAATAGATCCGGCCTCGTACACCTTGCTCAGATCATCTGCTATCATAACTTTCTCCTTAAAAACTGAAAAGCTTATATAGAGCGTAAAAAGAATGATAGAAATATTCAGTAATACGGAATAATAGTTAATGCTTTTTTTCATGTTATTTTTTTCCAAAATTTGTGTCAGAAACTTTAGATCAAAAATAACAGATTTACAGCAATAAAAAAAGATTTTTCTGAAGCATCAGCTCTATCATACCGCGACAGGAGCTTTAATACCAGGATGCGGATCGTAATTTTCTAATGTAAAATCTTCAAAATCGAAATTAAAAATATCTTTAATTTCAGGATTAAGCTTCATCGTAGGAAGTGGTCTTGGATCTCTCGAAAGCTGTTTTTTAACCTGCTCGAAATGATTGTTGTAGATGTGAACATCACCAAAACTGTGCACATAATCACCTACCTCAAGCTCACAGACCTGAGCAACCATCATCAAAAGTAAGGCATAGCTGGCAATATTAAACGGAACCCCCAGAAAAACGTCAGCACTTCGCTGGTAAAGCTGTAGTGACAACTTTCCGTCGGCTACATAAAACTGAAATAGGGCATGACAGGGAGCCAGCGCCATATTCGGGATTTCGGCAACATTCCATGCAGAAACGATCAGTCTTCTGGAATCCGGATTTTTTTTGATCTGATCAATCACTTCCGTAATCTGGTCGACTACATTTCCGTCTGCTCCGTTCCAGCTTCTCCACTGCGCGCCGTAAACCGGTCCGAGATCACCGTTTTCATCTGCCCATTCGTCCCAGATCGAAACACCGTTATCCTTAAGATATTTAATATTCGTATCTCCTTTTAAAAACCATAACAACTCATAAATGATCGATTTCATATGAACCTTTTTCGTCGTCACCAGTGGAAAACCTTTTGAAAGATCATATCTTAGCTGATATCCGAAAACACTTCTTGTGCCCGTGCCGGTTCTGTCGGTTTTATCGGTTCCGTTATCTAAAATATGTTGTAAAAGGTCCAGGTAATTCTGCATTGAAAAAGATTTTATGGCTCAAATTTAAAGAAAGAATTTTGAAAACAGAATAAAAAAAGCATCCATTTTCATGGACGCTCTGTATCGCTGAGAAGCTTAATTTCTATTATACTGCGGTGTAGCCACCATCAACAAGATAATACGCACCTGTCATAAATGATGATTTTTCTGAACTCAGGAACAGCACCAATTCTGCCACCTCTTCCGGTTTTCCCAATCTGCCCATCGGATGTTTTGCAACAAGGGCGTTTTTCATATCGCCATTCATGTTTTCCAATAATGGAGTTTCAATATAAGCAGGACCTACTGCATTACAACGGATATTTTTCTGGCCGTATTCAGCGCCTATATTTTTAGTAAGACCTACAACAGCATGTTTGGCAGTCGTGTAAGCCGATGAAAGAGGTGCTGCCACCGTTCCGTGAATCGATGCCATATTGACGATAACTCCGCCGCCGTTTTTCTCCATCTGTTGCAGCTGGTATTTGCAGCCATAAAAAACACCATCAAGATTAACGCTTAATACTTTTCTCCAGCTATCCAAACCGTAATCTCCCGTCAGCGCCTGCTCTCCTCCTATTCCGGCATTGTTACAGGCAATATCCAGACGTCCGTAAATTTCTACTGTTTTTTTTACCAGTGCTTCTACTTCTTCGGCTTTTGACGTATCAGCTTTTACAAATGACGCTTCACCTCCTGCCGCTTTGATATCTTCTACTGCCTGCTTGCCATGTTCTTCATTAATGTCTGAAACAATTACTTTGGCTCCTTCTTTTGCATAAGAATGTGCAACGGCCAATCCGATTCCTGATCCGGCTCCTGTGACAAGAGCTACTTTGTTGGCTAAAATTCCCATATTGATAATTTTATTTGTAATAATTTGATACCACAATTTACGACAAAATCAGGAAAATGCTTCAAAAGTAAGCAATAAATTTTTCTTAAAATTTAACACTGAATATTAATTATTTCATAATTTACATAAAGAAATCTATCCTACAATTATTTTAAATTTTTACCAAATTTCTTTGATTATCTGTGGGACATTATTGAGACTAAAACTTTGTCCTTTTGATAACGCTGTCATCGATTTGGCTAGCGGAGATTCCGGCGAAATGGTTATAACTTTTTGATTGTCTAAAATGAGCTCTCCAGCAGCAACAGCAATATAGAAAAGTCCTTTATCGGTTTGTACCAAGGCTCCGTTTTGCACTTTTGTGCATGGTTCCGCATTAATTTTCTGAAGGACTGTTTGCTGACCCAATGTTTCATTCAGTTGTCTCTGTAAATTATTAATCTCCTGCTGCAGCATTTCCCTGCCGGTTTCATACTTGTCTCCCATTGAACTTTTGGTATCGTTATTTGAAGCGCGTGTACTTTCAATTAAATTTTCAAACTTTTCAATTTTCTCAATAATTCTTGTTTTCACTGCCTCCAATATCTTTGATTTATCCATAATCGAGCTTTTTATTTTTAGATATAAATCCAAATTTATTGAATAAATCTTATCAATAATCCGGCTTTTTAATATAACATAATATTAATCCTCGAAAATATATTTAAAATATTTTTTTATCCAGTAACATTGTAAGAAAACGTGGTAAAGAAACATCTCACAAAACAACTATAATATTCTGTTTTTGAATTATCTATAATTAATTAACATAATAAAATTTTTATCACTACTACTTGAAAATTGCTTAAATTTATCAAAACAAAAGGATATAATTTAATAAAATATACTATGAAAGAAAACTACTAATCTCAGATTTAAAAATTCTAATTTTAATAATCATTATGTAAAATTAGTCGTGTGATGCAATATTTCATAAAGAGGCTGTCCGAAAAGATTGGACAGCCTCTTTTTAATTCTAATTTTCGAATAATTCGCGGATTATTTATTTTTCAAAAACAGCGTAATCACCAGGTTTGAAATTGAAGCTTTTTCCTTCTTCAAAATTTTTATTCATTCTGGTAAATACATTTTTGAAAATACCTGATACATGTTCATCTTCGATATTGAAATCTACAGCGTCTTTCGACATATTTAACACGACCAAAACTTCATCGTTTCCATTTCTACGGAGGTATGCGAAAATTTTATCATTAGCCGTCGTATTAAGAATATAAGTTCCTACCTTGGGATCTCCACCTCTTAAAGCAGGATTTGAAGATTTCAGATTTAACAACACTTTATAAAAATCTGCCATCTGATAATCATTTGTCCATTGAATAGGATCTTTTTCAAAGAATTCCAGCCTTTTCATATTGGGAAGTTCCTGTCCGGAATACAATAACGGGATCCCATTCCAGGTCGCTGAAAAGACAGCCATTGGTTTGGTAATCACTCCATATTTTTCGTATTCGGTTCCGTTCCATGAATTTTCGTCATGGTTTGTTGTAAACCATGCTCTCATTGAGCCATCACCAATATTGGAATATTGTATCAAAAGATCTTTCAGCTCCTGTATCGGAAGATTTTTCTTGTAATAATCTTCAGATTTGTGCATCCATTTCCAGGAATAGCTGGCATCGAAAACTTTTCCGTATTCCGGGTTTTCAAGCTCATCGTATTCTCCAATCCAGAAAAGGGGTTTTATTTTTTCTACCTCAGGGCGGGCCTGTTCCCAAAAATCTACTTCAACCCAAGAAGCAAGATCACATCGGAAACCGTCTATTCCCGTTTCTCTGATCCAGAATTTCATAGCATCGATCATCGCCTGGCGCATTTCCTGGTTTTTGTAATCCAGTTCTATGATATCATCCATTCCGGAGGCTCGGTGAAAACTTCCGTCAGGATCTTTTAAATAAAATTCAGGATGCGTTTTTGTCCAAACATGATCCCAGCCGGTATGATTTGCCACCCAATCGATGATTACCTTAAAGCCAAGCCGATGGGCTTCATTGACCATATGCTTAAAGTCGTTCATTGTTCCGAATTCCGGATTGATTGACGTGTAGTCGGCTGCTGCATACTGACTTCCTAGACTTCCTTTTTTATTCAGCTGCGCAATAGGCGTAACCGGCATGAACCACAATGTTTTCACGCCCATGGCCTTCAGCCTCGGCATTTCTTTTTCAAATGCTTTAAAGGTTCCTTCTTTTGTATATTGTCTTACATTGACTTCGTAAATATTTGTTGTATGTTTCCAGTCCTTAGGTAGATCCGTCATTTTTGTTGTATTTTGAGTGGCGCAGGAAATAATTCCAAGACCGATGATCGCTATTAAAATTAATTTTTTCATTAATTCTCTTTTAACAAAAATAGCAATTGTGATCGGAAATAAGGAAGGCAAAGCCAATGAATTTAAGAAATAAGGGATTTATTTTATAGAGAAATCTTTAAATGAAAAGGCATAAATCTTTTTAAATACATTTGTCACAAAAGTTTTAACCAAAACGTTGAAAATAGAAAGAACATATAAGATTGAAAATCGAAGATTTTCATTGAACTTTTTTATACTATCTAATTGTCATTCTGTAAAATCAAAGCTTTACATATTCCACCTCATCTGTGAAATTTGTGCTATCTAACTGAGAAAAATTGCACTAAAAAAACCCCGAATAAATTCAGGGCCGTATATTTTCAAATGCTTAGATTATCTTTCATCATCATTATCATCCTCATCATCGAAAACATCATCGTTGTAGTCTTCTTCTTCCTCATCATCGAAGTTATCATCATCTTCATCTGCAAAATTGCCGCTTGATCCAAAATCATCCTCAAAGCTGAAATCATCATCCATCAGAGGCATTGCAGATTTCTTTTTAGATCCTCCGGTTCCGCTCTTGCTTGGTGCTTTTAATGGAACGTTTCCGAATCTGTATACGGTAATCGGATAATTTACGCCTTTTGTTTCATCAATGATCTCAACCAATTCGCAGAAAAATTCCCAAAGATCAAGAAGTCCGTACTGGAACTGAGCTTTATCACCTGTATTTTCGAAAGCTTCATCGATGTATACATCCGACATAATCTCTCCATCGCCATCGTCACTCATGTCTTCCAACGGAACACTTTTCACGATCGTTCCGTCTTCTTCCAGCAAATTAAAAGCAGAAAGCTCATCTCCCTGCAAGCTGAACGCGCTTTTAATTCCTAAGTGTAAGTTCCATAGCGTCTGTTTTCCTTTAACTTCGATATCCCGGAAAATATCTTCTTTCGCATCTAATATTACGCGGATTTTGTAAACCATCAGTTTTAAAATTACTTTTTGCCTTTGTTATTATGATAAATCTCTGTTGCAAATATAAAATAAATGAGATGTGACAAAAAAATATTTCTGAATTTTTTAAAATATTTTTTTTTCTTACATTTTGCAGAAATTATTTACTTTTTTCAAGCATAAAACTGAATTTTGTACCTTCAAGATACACGCTTTCGACGGTAATATTTTCATTGTGTGCTTCAAGAATATGCTTCACAATGGCGAGACCCAATCCGGAACCTCCTTCTCTCCTGCTGCGGCTGGTTTCCACACGGTAAAATCTTTCGAAAATTCGGGGAAGACTTTCTGCTTTTATTCCCATTCCGTTATCTATAACTTCGATGAGAACCTTATTTTTAAGGATGCTTGTTTTCACCACTACCCGGGCTTCCTGTCTGTTGGCATAATGAATGGCATTGGAAATAAGGTTGATGAAAACCTGTGAAATCTTCTGCTTATCTGCCTCTACAAAAATCTGCGGATGTAATGTCTGAATCTGAAGCGTTGCATTATGTTTTTCAGCTTCTAGGTCTAGAAGGTCAAAAATTTCCCGGATTAGTAAATTGACATCAAATTTTGACACGGTAAGGTTTATTTCGCCGGCTTCCAGCCTGTTGATCATATCAAGATCGGTAACGATCGCAATAAGCCTTTCTACCGATTTGTCGATCCTTTCCAGGTATTTGTCGCGGATGGTAAGATTATCGACTCCTCCGTCACGTAATGTTTCCACATATCCCTGGATAGAAAACAGCGGCGTTTTAAGTTCATGAGAAACATTTCCGATATATTCTTTCCGGTAGCTTTCCATTTCTTTCATCATATCAAGCTCTGTGACTTTCTGCTGATTGAGGTCTGAAAATCGTTCTCCTAATTCTTTAATGGTAATATTTTCATGGTCATTACTCACAATTTCCTGAGGCAAAAGCTGTGATAAGCCACGCACCTGCTTCTTTCCGTAATAATTGAAAAGAAGTTCGAGCACGATATAATTAATGATAAAAATAACAATAAGGCAGATAAAAAGCCCTATATTAAAGAAAGGAGTATCGTAATAGAGATCTTTTAGCGAATCGAAAGTGATTACTAAAAGAAACATCACCAATGTCAGAAGACAAGAGGCGACGAGGGTAAGTCTGTAAAATTTCAATTTTACAATTTTTATTGGTTTATGTAAAGATAAGCTTTTGAAAATGAGTATTAAACAATAAGTTTATATCCAATTCCTTTCAATGTCTGAATCGTATTGATGCCCAGCTTTTCTCTTAATCTACGGATATGCACGTCGATGGTTCTTTCTCCCACAATCACGTCATTTCCCCATACTTTTTCTAAAATTTCTTCTCTTTTGAATACTTTTTCCGTATTTGAAGCTAATAAATAAAGAAGATCGAATTCCTTTTTTGGAAGCAGAAACTGCTGGCCGCTTTTTGAAACCCTGAAATTGTCTTTATCAATCACAAGATCACCAATCTCAATAAGTTTAGAGTTATCGGAAACCTGGGAAGTAAGCTGCAATAAAGCATTCACTTTTGAAATAAGGATTTTCGGTTTGATAAGTTTAACGATATAATCGTTAGCGCCCGCCTGGAAACCTGCCAGCTGTGAAAATTCTTCGCTTCTTGCAGAAAGAAAAACAATAAGTGTTTTCTGAAGTTCCTTAATCTTTCGAAGTTCCTGACATGTTTCGATACCGTCTTTTTCAGGCATCATGACATCTAGTAAGATAAGATCGGGAACAATTTCTTTGGCCTTTTCAATACCTTCATTACCGTTGGTGGCTGTAAAGATATCGTAACCTTCCTTTTCTAAATTGTAAGACAGAATCTCTAAAATATCCAGTTCATCGTCTATTAAGAGGATTTTCTTTTGGTTCATTTCTAATTTTTACGAGTCAAAGTTAATAATATTTTAATCACAGTTTAATAAAAGGAACATCGTTCACATAAAGTTAACAATAATCTCTTTTTCTTAATGTTTAGTTAAGAAAAAATTAAATTTCCCTAAACCATTTACACGACAGATTCTTTCTTCCTTTGCAGCGAAATGAAAGATAAAGTAAAATGAAGAAACAAATTCACAAGAGCATTATGCTACTTGCCTTGTTCTCCGCCGGCTATGCATTTGCACAAAGCCAGGTTCTGGAAGGTAGGGTATTGGACGAAAAAGACAATACTCCTATTGAAGGTGTAAAAGTGAAGGTAAATGATCAGGAGGTGACGACTGATATTACCGGAAACTATTCTTTAAGCCTTCCCCCAGGAACCAATTACATCATCACAGTAACTTCCAACGGATACAACAGAAAAGAGATCAGCGAAGTTGTTGTAAAAAGTGATGCAAATACCCATCTTGACATTGTTCTTGACAAACAGTCTTCTACCAAAGAAAAGCAGATTGAAGGGGTGGTTATAAAATCCAACGCGAGAAAAGAAACGATTGCTTCCACGATTGGTTTACAGAGAAATGCCGGTGTCGTTTCACAGGTTATCGGTGTTGAAGCCATTAAAAGAAGCCCGGACAGAAATACAGGAGAAGTTCTGAAAAGAGTTTCCGGTGTAAGTTTATTTGACGGAAAATATATCGTGGTAAGAGGTTTATCAGACCGATACAACCAAGCCATGCTGAACGGGATCCAGCTATCAAGTACGGAACCGGACAGAAAAACTTTCTCTTTCGACCTTTTCCCGGCGAACGTGATCGAAACGCTTGTCATCAATAAAACATTTATCCCTGAATATAGTGGAGAATGGGCTGGAGGGTTGATCCAGGTAAATACTAAAGATATTCCCAACAAAAACTTTTTTAATGCACAGGTGGGTGTAGGAGGAAACTCTATCACTATCGGCCATGAATTTAAAATGCAGAAAGGTGGAAACTGGGATTTCCTGGGAATTGATGACGGGACAAGAAAACTTCCAAACGGAATGCCTGCAAAGAATGCTTTCAGTATTTTGAGTGATGCGGAGAAAACTGAATACGGAAGACAGTATACTAAAAACCTTGGATATAATTCAAATGGCTTTCCTGAAAATGTAAGCTTACAGTTAGATGGAGGTTTCAATACAAAACTTTTCGGAAAAGATTTAGGAGTTATTGCCGTGTTAAATTACAGCAACAACAAAAGAAAAATCGAAACCAACAACAGATTCTTTACGATCAACGGACTTTTAGCAGATACGAATTTTGATTACTATACTGAAAAATATCAGAACGATGTTATTTTAGGCGGTTTATTAAACTTAACGTTAAAACTTAACAACAACAATAAAATTTCCCTGAAAAACATCATCACCAACAACACGGTGAACCATATGTCTTTCAGAACAGGTAAGGATTTTGAATTTGATCCGATCAACGGAACCAACATTATCGCGAGGGAAATCGGATTTAAAGAAACGACTTTCTACAATTCAACCCTTAACGGAACGCATAAAATTGATGCTTTAGGCGGCCTTACGGTCAACTGGTACGGGAGTTTCGGTATTCTTGATCAGTACATTCCGTTATTGCAGCGTTTACAGTACAACCAATATCCTGACATCAACGGAAGTCCTTATTTAGCTTTGATTTCAAACGGTCTTTCTCAAAAATCAGGAAGTGTATTCTACTCTACACTAAGTGACTATCTATATAATGCAGGTGGAGATGTATCTAAAACTTTTGAGATGTTCGGACAAAAACAAACGATCAAAGGAGGATATTTATTCCAGGTAAAAGACAGGATTTATAACTCAAGACCTTTCTCTGTGAGACTTGCAGGATACAATCAGTCATTGCTTTCTCAACCATTTGAGACCATTTTTAATCCGGAAAATTTCGGAACGGATGGTAACAAATTTACCTTTGATGAGATTGGTGGAAATCAATACAGATATATTGCAAACACAATTCTTAATGCAGGATATTTACAATTTGACAATAATTTTACACCTTGGTTCAGAGCCGTTTGGGGACTTAGAATTGAAAACTTCGACCAGTTGGTAGGAAGTACCAAAAAGAGCGACGACCGTTTTGTAAACACTCGTGTTACTGACTTTTTACCGGCATTAAACATGACTTTCAAGCTGACCAACAACATGAATCTTCGTGTGGCTGGTTCGCAGACCGTTGTAAGACCGGAATTCAGGGAAGTTTCTCCTTTGGCATATTATGACTTTGATTTAGGGGCTACTGTAATCGGTAACAAATTTATTCAGAGAACAAAAATCACCAGTGCCGACGTACGTTGGGAGTGGTATCCTAGAAATGGAGAAATCCTTTCCGTGGCAGGTTTCTACAAAAATTTTAAAAATCCTATCGAATTATACTTTAACCAATCCGGGGTAGGAACCAGTAATACATTCAACTACTTGAATGTTGATAAAGCCGATGCTTACGGAGCAGAATTAGAATTCAGAAAAAAACTGGATTTCATGAGCGCTCTTAAAAACTTTACTTTGGGAGGTAACTTCGCTTTAATCAAAAACAGAGTAACTGACGAGGCCACAAATGTTGACAGACCTATGCAGGGACAATCTCCGTATACGGTAAACGTAAGCCTTCAGTATGATACTGAAAAATCAGGATGGTCTTCTACGGTTCTTTTCAATATGATCGGAAGAAGAATCCTGTATGTAGGAAACGACCAAATTCCGCCAATCTGGGAAAATCCAAGACCACTTCTTGACTTCCAGGTAGCTAAGAAACTTTGGCAGAATAAAGGAGAAATTAAGCTTAACATTTCAGATATCCTGAACCGTCACGCAAAATTCTACCACGATCTAAACAACAACAAAAAATACGACAGTGCAGATGCACTTGCTATCGACAGAGTAACAGGTACCAATATCAGTTTAACTCTCGGATACAGCTTTTAATTAATTTAATCAATATCTAATAAAAAATAATTCTTTATATCATGAAAAAATTTGTTTTATACTCTTTAATGCTTGGTACTCTTGCAACTACTGTTACAGCATGTAGAAACATAGAAGAAGATGGACAAACTATAGTTCAGAATGGTAACACAGGTGGCGGAACCACTGAAAACCTTATCCTTTCAGGAAAAATCACTTCAAATCTTACTCTTAAAGCTAATAATATTTACAAATTAAGAGGATTGGTATACGTAACAAACGGTGCTACCTTAACGATTGAGCCGGGAACCAAGATTGTTGGGGAAGCCGATAAGAACGGTGCTTTGATCATCACAAGAGGAAGTAAAATCATGGCAGAAGGTACTGCTTCCAACCCTATCATCTTTACTTCTGAAAAACCAAGTCCGAAAAGAGGGGACTGGGCAGGTTTAGTAATCCTTGGAGCTGCTCCTACCAATGCTTCTTTCAACGGACAGGCTGGTGTAGGTGAAATCGAAGGAGGAATCAACAACTCTGAAGGTTTAGGTCTTTATGGCGGAACAAATGCTGCTGACAACAGTGGTGTATTAAAATATGTAAGAGTAGAATATGCAGGATATGCATTCTTACCAGATAAAGAAATCAACGGAATTACTTTCGGAGGTGTAGGTAACGGAACAACTGTAGATTATGTACAGGTTTCTTATGCAAACGATGACAGCTTCGAATGGTTCGGAGGTACTGTAAACTGTTCTCACCTTATCGCTTATAAAGGTCTTGATGATGATTTTGATACAGACAACGGCTTTGCAGGAAAAGTTCAGTTTGGTATCGCTGTAAGAGATTCTCAGATTGCTGACGTTTCAGGATCAAACGCTTTTGAATCTGATAATGATGCCAACGGTTCTTCATTAACTCCACAGACTTCTGCAACATTCTCGAATATGACGATCATCGGACCTGTAAACTCTACAAGTTCATCTACAAACGTAGGTACGATCAACTCATTATTCCAAAATGCTTTACAGATCAGAAGAAACTCTTCAATCTCTGTATTCAACTCAGTATTTACAGGTTACCCGGTAGGATTATTTATTGATGCTACAAAAGGTACTCCTACAGATAACAACATCGGAAATTCAAGCTTGGTATTCGAGAATAACATCCTTGCCGGTAATATAACTCCGTTGAAATTCGGACCTTCAACGACATCTCCTACTCCTTTCACATTGGCAGATCTTACGAGCTGGTTTACCACCCACGGAAATTCAACATTAACGTATACTGCTGACGCGAAGTTTACAAATGCTTGGGCTCCTGCAGGAACAACGCCAAACTTCTCTCCTGCTTCAGGTTCTCCGCTATTAACAGGAGGAGTATTTACTCATGCTAAATTAACAAGCTGGTTTACACCGGTAACGTACAGAGGCGCTGTAAAAGATGCCACTGATACATGGTACGCTGGTTGGACAAACTACAATTTATAATCAGTAATTAGTTTCTTCATATCAAATTAAAAAACAGCATCGGAAATATTTCCGATGCTGTTTTGTCGTTTTAAAAATAGAACTCAAACTAACTTTATCTTTAGCTATTGAAACTAACTAATCATGATAGAAATAGAAATTATAGTTTGCTCCTTTGGAGCAATATCTGTGTAGTGATAACGTCAATGATGTTACCGGAACTCCGTAGGAGTTCAATTTATGAGGGATTATTTTTAAACAATTAAGACTAATAAAGGACTTAAGTTTAATTAAGACCATAACTAAATATTTTATAAGCAACGATCTTCAATCCATTTACAGATTACTTAACTTCCCTTAACTTCTTAAATTAATCTCAATGGTTCAAGTTTAAAGAAAAATAAGGTTTAATACTATACATCCATATTGTGAAAAATACAGAGAAAAATGGTAATTTGGTCTTCTGAAAAAGAAAAGCATTTAAAAATAGCTAGTAAGCATCATAAATCTGATATCTTATGAAAAAAAATTATCTGAAGCTCTTCGCTGCGGCAGTCATTATAAGTTCACCGTTTATTTTCCAGGCATGTACGGAAGACGAAGACGTTGCTACGATAGCAGTGGTAGGAATAGCCCAAGACCCTGCCAATTTCAAAGGAGAGGTTGCCAACGGTCAGGTTGTTACGCTTGATGCAACAAAGGTATATGTACTCAATGGCGCTGTACGGGTAAAAAGCGGAGGAAAGCTCGTGATCCCTGCAGGGACAAGAATCGTGGCTACGGCAGCAGCAGACTCATATATCCTAGTAGAACAAGGCGGGCAGATTTATGCCAACGGAACATCAGCCTCACCGGTAACATTTAACTCATCCGCTGCCACAGCAGGAAGCTGGGGAGGAATTATAATCTGTGGAAGAGCACCAATCAACACCGGAACAACTGGCACTACGGAAGTCGGAAGTGCATCTTACGGGGGAACAGCCGCTACAGATAATTCAGGATCATTAACGTATGTAAGGATTGAAAATGCAGGCATCAGCTATGCAACCGGTAAAAACTTCAACGGTCTTTCCCTCTATGGCATCGGAAGCGACACCAAAGTAGAGAATATTGCCGTGGTAAGCGGAGCCGAAGATGGCATTCAGATTTATGGAGGAACGGTAAATCTTACAAATATAGTTTCTATCGGTAATGCAGATGATGCATTGGTCTGGACCGACGGATGGGTTGGGACCGCTTCCAACATCTACACCAAAAGAAGAACCAGCGGCACCGGAAATACAGGAATCAAAGGACTAAGCAATGCCGCCAATACAGACGCGTCCCCAAGATCAAACCCTGTCATTAAAAACGTAACACTTATCGGTGGCACTACCGGAGAATCCCAGGCGATCAGATTATATTCAGGAACGTATGCCAGTTTTGAAAATGTCGTTCTCTCTGACTGGACAGACGGTTTCAGTCTTGAAAGCGATTCTACAGTGACCCATTTTAACGGGGAAAGTAAAATCAAAGATGTCTTTTTCGACACCAATGTCACGAATAAAATAACAGCCAAGGCAACCGATGGTTCGAATGTAGCTATACAGTCTTCCACCTATAATGAAAAAGCAGATGCTACCGGCGCCGGAAACCAGCTGGCAAGTCCTGCATGGGCAATCGGATGGTCATCTTTACAGTAAGAACATTAAAAAAATATACAGCAGCACCGGATTTTCCGGTGCTTTTTTATTCTATATGATCAAATATTTTAAATAAACCTGTCCGGACCAGTTGAGTATCTATTCGTCCCGATAAAGAATTCCAACGGCTGCGTTCAGAAAGTGAACATCTGGGTACAATAATCGGTTGTGATAGGTGGCTCAACCCCACCAGAAAGATCATAAACCTCGCTGGACTATTGTTTCAAGTGTTTGGATCAGTAATGTATCGGTCCGACGACATGAAAGATCTCATCAATGGTGTTTCCAATGGAAAGCGTGATATCATGAACCTCAAAATAGACGTTCAACAACCTGTCGCGACAGGCCAATCAGCCGACGGGATAAATAATGAACCGCTCCGGATCATTTGATCAAAGGTTCAGACCATTTTGTTACCGGTCTGAAGATGTGAAAAGCCTCATCAATGGTGTTCCCAATGGAAAGCGTGATATCATGAACCTCAAAATAGACGTTCAACAACCTGTCGCGACAGGTCAATCACCCCACTGGATATATAATGAACCGCTCCGGATCATTTGATCATAGGTTCAGACCAGTCTGTTACCGGTCTGAAGATATGAAAGACCTCATCAATGGTGTTCCCATTGGAAAGCGTGATTTCATGAACCTCAAAATGGACGTTCAATAACCTGTCGCGACAGGTCAATCCCCCGACTGGATAAATAATGAACAGCTCCGGAACATTGTATTGCATTTTCTGATCAGCATTTTACCGGTCTGAAGATGTCAAACACCTCATCAGTGGTGATTTTAATGGCAAGCGTGACGTTCGTAAAATTCAGGCTAATAACCTTAGCCCGGGATAAAAGGTACCTTAAATAATTGATTTTCAAAATAAAAATTATTTTATCGCAAAGAGAAACAAAGAAATGTTTAATTTTTGAGACGTTTTTAAGTTAACCAATGCCACTTCGTTTATCAAAGTAATCCAAGAATTTTGTATTACTTTAGTTTCACGACTTTGGATATCTTAAATTGATTATACTTTTTAGCTTTTCGATTTTTATAAACTTATTTCGAACTCAGGTTAAATAAAAAAGAGGCTGTCCTGAAAGTTTGGGCAGCCTCTTTTTTACGCCTGAAAATTGAACAAGTAATTTTTATGCTCCGTAGGAGCAGCATCTGTGTAGAAGAAAAAACAATAGAATATCGCAAGCACTCCGTAGGTGTGCTATGATAAGATAGAACTCCGACGGAGTTCCGGTACAAGATGCTGATATTGATCTACACAGATATTGCTCCGTAGGAGCAAATCCCGTGCTGTGCCATAAAATCATTTTTCAAATCAGATAAAGTCGTGGCGATTAGAAAAAAGGACTATCCAGAATTTTAGGACACTTTCTTTTAAATTTATCTTTAAATTATTTAAGAATACTCAAATTTTCTGACTGCTTCCAGTGTCATATCAATTTCCCTGTCTTTGATGGCATCACTGATGAAATACGTTTCATAACCACTCGGCGGAAGATAAATTCCGTTGGTGAGCATCTGGTGGAAGAAATTATTAAACAATGCATGATTGGCTTCCTGCGCTTCATCAAAATTAGACACCCGGTTGATATGGAAAAACACAGACATCATCGACCCTTTTCGGTTGATCTTGTGAGCAATTCCTTTTTCATTTAAAATTTTTCCGATTTCAAAATCTAACGTTTCTGTGGTTTTTGACAATCTGTTGAAAAATTCAGGATCATTTTTAATGAGCTGTAAAGTCTTCAGTCCTGCTCTCATCGCCAATGGATTCCCACTCAATGTTCCGGCCTGGTATACGCCACCTTTAGGAGCCAGGTGATCCATGATCTCGTTTCTTCCTGCAAACGCACCTACCGGAAGACCGCCCCCGATTACTTTTCCGTAAGTGACAAGATCAGCCTTTACGTTAAAAAGTTCCTGTGCCCCTCCAAAAGCCAGTCGGAAACCGGTCATTACTTCATCAAAAATTAACAAAGTTCCATTTTCGTCACAGATTTTTCTTAATTTCTGAAGGAATTCATTTTCGGGAAGAACACAGCCCATATTTCCGGCTACAGGCTCAATAATTACCGCTGCAATTTCTCCCTGATTGTGTCTGAACAAATCTTCTACCTGTTCAAAATCATTATATCTTGCGAGCAAGGTATCTTTTGCCGTTCCTGCGGTTACGCCTGGAGAATTGGGATTTCCGAAAGTGGCTGCACCACTACCCGCCTTGATCAAAAACGAATCTGAATGACCGTGGTAGCAACCTTCAAATTTTACAATTTTATCTCTTCCTGTAAAACCTCGTGCGAGTCTGACTGCGCTCATGCAAGCCTCTGTTCCTGAAGAAACCATTCTGATCTGGTCGATATTCGGAACATTTTCTACGATGAATTTAGCGATCTCCGTTTCAAGCTCGGTGGGTGCTCCGAAAGAAAAACCTTTCTCCGCCTGGATCTTTAATTCTTCCAGAACTTCAGGATGAGTATGTCCTAAAATAGCCGGTCCCCACGAATTAATATAATCAATATACGTATTATCATCGGCGTCGGTAAGGTAAGCCCCTTTAGCAGATTTCATAAAAACCGGCACTCCTCCCACAGATTTGAATGCACGAACGGGTGAATTTACACCTCCCGGAATGTATTGGTACGCTTCATCAAATAAAGCTGAACTTCTTTGGTATTTCATATTTAGTTGTTAGTTAATGGTTGTTAGTTGTCAGTTTATCAACCATCAACAAATTAATTTCTTGGTTTTTTATCAATCAAATAAATCAGTTGTCCGACTGAAGGCTTCTGTCCTTCATCCATCCTGTTTTTAGCATATAATTTATTTAATTTAATACCGAACTTCTGGGCGATATCATGCATATCTTCACCAGCTTCGGCTTTATAGGTTGCTGTATTTCCCGCTGAATTTTTGGATTCAAGGAAAACAATGTCATTTTTGTGCAGAACATCACCCTCCAGCTCGTTCCATTTTATAAGTTTGCTTTCGCTGATTTTAAACTTCTTAGCAATGGCTTCTATATTTGTATCTTCTGGGATAACGATGTATTTTAAGCCGTCATTCGGATGACTTTTAATTAAAATCGAATTTAGCATTTCTGCCTTTGTTTTGATTCTTTCAACTCTTTTCTGCTGCTGAGCGTAAGAAGTCTGCTTGTACGGAACTTCAATTATAACAGGATCTTTCGCTTTCTTAGTATATTTTTCGGGTTCCAGTTGAGCCATGAAAGCTCTGTCGTCTTTTAAATTAGGATACATTTTAAGGACTGCATAGAGAACTTCTTTTGAACTGGTATTGTCAAATTCGTATAGCCTGTACTTTTCAATCTTACCAATTAATATAGAAGCATAACGAGGGTTTGTAGCGTATCCTGCTTTTTTTAGCCCTGTAGCCCAGGCTTTATAATCTTTCATATCGAGATTAAAAAGGTTTGCGTAATATTTTCTTGTCGATAAAAATATTGAGTGGTCTTCGTATGATTGTCGCGGATCGTCATATACCCGGAAACATTCATTCGGAGCATCGTCCGTATGCTTCATCGTTTTGCCGGTCCAGTCTTCTTTACATTTGATTCCAAAGTGATTTTTACCTTCCAGCGCGAGACGGCTTTGCCCGCCACCGGTTTCCAGAAGTCCCTGTGCCAGGGTGATAGAAGCCGGAATTCTGTATTTTTCCATTTCTTCTACTGCGTATTTTGCAAATTTCTGGATGTATTGATCTTCAGTGGCCCAGGTTTGAGCTGAGAATTTTGATAAAACTAAAAGGCTTACGAGTAAGAAAAGTCTTTTCATCTTATAATTTTTATGGTTTTAAAATGAAAGATGGAACACTCAGTGTTTCATGTTTTCAATTTACTTTATATAATTAAATTTCTGTTCTGTTTTTTCAAAAGCATATTTGCGCCCTCGATCCCTTGTAATCCTCCGGTATGAAAGCACAGAATTTTACTGTTTTCAGGAAAATACTCTTTATTAATCATTTCAAAAATCTTCTCCATCATTTTTCCTGTATAGATAGGTTCCAGCGGAATTCCGTAATCTCTCTTAAAATCATTGATAAAACGGATATTCTCATCATTTATTTTACCATAACCTCCAAAAGCAGCGTCTATTAGACTGAAATTCTCTCTGGAAGTTAATTGTGAAATTCTATTTTCCAGTGAAGAATCACTTACCGCTTTAAAGCCGATAACTTTCTGATTTTCTTCACAGAATTTTGTGATTCCGGCAACCGTTCCTCCTGTTCCGACTGCGGTGCAAAGATAATCAAAATCTTTTGTTTGGTCATTCAGCATCATTTTAACGCCTTCTACAGCATCGTCATTTGTTCCTCCTTCGGGGATGACGAGTGCCTGAGGAAATTCTTTCTGTAAAAATTCGGTCAGCTTTTCTTTGTGACGGTATTCTTCACGGGTGACAAACTGCAGGTTCATTCCGTTTTTTCTGGCGAAAGATAACGTCGGATTTTCCCGCCATTTATCTTTTAATTCTTCTCCCCTGATGATACCGAGTGTAGGAATTCCGGCAATTTTCCCTAAAGCAGAAACAGCAGCAATATGATTGGAAAAAGCACCTCCGAAGGTGATAATGTAAGGCTTTTCAGGGTTTTTTGCTAAATATTTATTAATGTTAAAATATAATTTCCAGTACTTATTTCCTGAAATTTCGGGATGAACAAGGTCTTCCCTTTTCATAAAGAGCTTCACATTTTTTCCGAGTGGAATTTCAACGACAGGAATATGGATATACGGAATTTTCATCTCTGCAAATTTCCTGAATTTATTTTAAATGATGGCATGAAAAAAATAAAATGCTAATGATCAGAATTCTATCCTAATAACGCCGGGTGATTGGTGAACAGCTGAAATGATATCTTTAAATAACATTTTTATAGATTGATAATAAATATGTATTTTAGTTAAAAAATTCCCTACACAATTCTTCAACAGATGAAATTTATAAAACTCTTATATGAATAAAAATAAACATTTCCTAATTGCCTTTCTCATGCTCTACACCTCATTGTTGTTTGGACAAGAACCTTTCACATTAAACCAAGGTTTTTCAGAGAATAAAAATTATGTAGCTACCATTCCTTATACGGAAATTGCAGGAAAATTGATTATCAATGTATCGATCAATAACCAAAATAGAAAATTTATTCTGGACACTGGTGCTGCTACAGTGATCTCAGAAAATTTATTCAAAGAACTACATCCGAAAGTATTGCAAACGGTTAACGTTTCAGACTCATCCGGCAAGACCGATAGCTTACCCATTGTTTCATTATCTCAAGTAACAATTAATTCGATTTCATTTAAAGATATTCCGGCCATCGTTTCAAAGGAGTCAAAGATCATTTTTGAGTGCTTTGGAGTGGATGGATTTATCGGCAGTAATTTACTCCGCAATTCTGCTATTCAATTTGATGAAAAAACAAAAACAATTACCATTACAGATAAACCCAACTTGCTCAATCTTGATAAAAAGGATGCGGGTAAGATGGAACTAAGTTCAAGTCAGAGTGATCCGTATGTATGGATTAAACTTAAAAATGAAAAGGGAGATGTTGCCACTGAAAAGATACTTTTTGATACTGGAGACGATGGTTTTTACAGATTATCGATTAATGCCTATAAACATATCATCAAGGATGTAAATGTATTTGAAGTGAAGGCCAAAAGTACGGGATCTTTTACAGCAGGTATTCATGGAAGTGCTGAAGACACTGAAAATTACATGATCAACATACCTTTGATGGAAGTAAACAATATGAAATTTAAAAATGTAATCACAAAAACAACCTATACCGATGCTTCAAGATTTGGTTCCGGGATTTTGAAATATGGAAAAATAACATTGGATTATATTAATAAAAAGTTCTATGTACAGCCTTTTCAAAACACGTATGAAATCAGTTTACAAAAACAACAATGGCCGATTGATCCCGTATTGAATAACGACAAATTCGTTGTCGGAATCATTTGGGATCAGACACTTTCCCAGAAGATAAAAAAAGGTGATGAAATCATTAAGTTTGACAATATGGATTATCAGAAAATGAATTCCTGCGACATCACCAAATCAAATAAAGAAATTGATAAACAAAAAGCAATCATCGAATTAAAAGATGCGCAGACCGGGCAGATAAAGGAAGTAGAATTAAATAAATATTAATTAGCTGCCAGTTTTGCAGCCATCATTGATATTGAAGCAATCCTGTAATAAATACGGCTTAAATTGTTAATTCTTTACGTTAAATTATATCATCCTCAAAGCCTTGAATTGTGAACTTTAAACATTAAAACTAAAGATATCGCCAGAAGCTCCAGAATTTTCTTTTTCTCAGATAATCCAGATCATGTTCATTAGCGTAAGCTTCCCTTTCAAAAGAAATTCGTCTATAGGCATGATAAGGATTTTTTAATCTGAATAACCAGTAATAATACTCAATGACATAGAAAATATAGAAGAAAATCACCAGCAATTCCATTTGTTGTCTTAAATGGATTTTTTCGTGATTAATCAATACTTTATTTTTCTTATCTTCGAGATTCCTAACGAAGATGAAGGGAAAAAGAGTAATGCCGCTGATTTTTAATAATTTTAAAGGTTTATGGCATACAATTATCATGATAACAAATATAAAAGTTTTTTAGCTTAGAGATTTAACCTATGGCACTTTTTGACATCAAAGAAGGTGAAGATTTTTACTACAACGAGCAGGGGTATAAGGTTTTTACAGAAAAGTTTCATCTAAAAAGAGGATATTGCTGTAAAAGTGGCTGTAGACATTGTCCTTACGGATACGATAAAAAGACCGATACATTTATTAAAAACGATAAAAAAAATAAATAAAATGAAGCGCTATATTTTTATTTTGCTAGCTTCGGCTACTTTAGGCTTGACATCTTGTAGTCCTTTCAATGTACGTTCCGATTATGCGGATACTGCAAATTTCACCACTTACAAAACGTACAAGCTAAGAATTGATGATCTGAAACTGAATGATATCGACAAAGACAGGGTTTTAAATGAACTGTCGAAACAGCTTCAGAGTAAAGGTCTTCAATCGGGAGAAAATCCTGATCTGATTGTTAATGTAAAAGCAAACCATAAGAAGATCACCGACGTTACTACTTCTTCTCCTTATGGAGCATGGGGCTGGGGCGGACCTTTCGGATGGGGAATCGGGATGAACAGAACTTGGACCAGCAATTACAATGAAGGAGCCATCATCGTGGATATGGTTGATGCAAGATCAAACAAACTGGTTTGGCAGGGAATCGGAAGCGGAATATCCGTTGACCGTCCGAAAGCTAAGCAAAAACAAATCCCGGAAATTATGGCGGAAATCATGAAAAATTATCCTCCACAGAGAAAATAAGATTAACATTAATCAGATATATGGAAAGTCAATACGGTTTGTATTGGCTTTTTTTGTTGTTATTAAATAAAATATTTCACTGTACTTTAGAATAATGAAGTTAGAATTAACAATTCCGTAATTGTTAATTCATAAATTTGTCTTAATCTTACCAAACTAAAATATTAATATGAAAAAGTCACTATTGATTCTTGCATTCGCTTCTATATTGGCCAATGCACAGGCACCTTCAGGATATTATAATTCGGCAAACGGATTATCAGGTGCTTCTCTTAAAACAGCATTAAGTACAATTATTACCAACGGCCATCAGGATAAAGGATACAGCGGCCTCTGGACGGGCTATAAAACCACAGACATTGATAAAAATTATGAAAACGACGGATCTATTCTGGATATCTATTCTGAAAAACCCACAGCTGCTGATCCGTACAATTATACGCCTGGAGCAAACCAGTGCGGAACATACTCGGTAGAGGGCAACTGCTACAACAGAGAGCATATTGTTCCTCAAAGCTTATTTAACCAGGCATCACCAATGGTTTCTGATATCAATTTTATCAGAGCAACGGATGGTAAAGTAAACGGAATGCGTTCAAATTATCCTTTCGGAAAAGTAGGAACGGCCACTTTTACATCCAAAAACGGTTCCAAGCTTGGAAATTCGGCTTCTTCAGGATATTCGGGAACGGTTTTCGAGCCGATCGATGAGTTTAAAGGAGACGTTGCCAGAATGATCTTCTATTTTGTAACGCGCTATGAGAACAAACTTTCTACTTTTTCTTCGGGAAATATGCTGGGCGGCTCGTCGTTTCCGGGATTGCAGACCTGGGAACTGAATGTTTTGCTGGCATGGCATAATCAGGATCCGGTATCGCAGGCGGAAATCAACAGAAATAATGCTTCATACACTTTTCAGGGAAACAGAAATCCTTTTATTGACAACCCGGACTACGTGAATCTAATTTGGGGGTCAGGTTCAACAGGTGGTGGCGGAACAACGAATCCTCCAACCACAACAGGCTGTGCCAATGAAAATTTCGAAACGATTTCAACATCAAGCTCTTCTTCTTATCTTACCAGAACATGGAGTAACGGCGGAATTTCCTGGACGGCAACAGATGCCAGAACTGACCAGACCATTTCCTCAAAAGCTATTACGGTGAGAAATGGTGCTTTAACTTCAGGCAGTTCTGCGAATGGAATAGGCTCACTGACTGTGACTACCCAGCTAAAATTCTCAGGATCAAGCGGAACCTTTAATGTAAAAGTAAACGGAACAACTGTAGGAACAGTGCCGTACAATACCAACGCAACGACAACAACCGTCAATAATATCAACATTACTGGGAACGTGGTTGTAGAACTGGAAAATACCTCCAGCAGCAACAGAGTTGCCATTGATAACCTGAGCTGGACTTGTTATTCAGGTACTTCTAAGCAGATACAGAATTCTTTATCCGCTGTGAAATCGCTACAAAACCAGCTACAGATTTCACCAAATCCGATTTTAAACAATGAAATTTTTGTGAAAGGTGAAACCCAAAATATTAAAAAAGCTGAGATTTATAATCTGCAGGGAAAACTGATGCAGACAATCAATCAGCCTTTTGAAAGCAGCAGGAATTCTATTAAAATTAACAATTTACCACAAGGTATTTATATTTTGAAACTGGACGCTACGAGCCTGAAATTTATTGTAAAGTAAAAGAAATAAATCCTTCTTTTGATATAAGAAGGATTTATTTATTATTGATATGTTATAAAAAAGACCGCTCATTTGCGGTCTTCTCTATTTATTGTCTTCCCATTCTGGTAATTTGATTAATCTGTTCCATGTATCCTGCCCAGCCAACAGTTGCGAGCATGAAAACGAAGTAAACCAACTGAATACATCCTAAAACAAGACCGATAATACATAATATTCGTCCGGTATTCAGGTTTCCGAAATCCGAATATTGAGTGGGATTTGCATCGTAAATTAACTTATCATTTTTGTACTTACTCAGACCGATAAGTCCGCAAATAATACCGATAAGCCCTGAACAGCAGCAGGTACCTACTACTGAAATAATTCCTAAAATCAGCACTGTCTGTGCATTTGGCAATTTTTGTTCCATAGTTTATAATATTTTAATGTGTTGTTTTTTTAATGACTAAAATGATGTTTGTAGAAATAGGAGACGACCATAATCACAGCATTAACAGCCGCCAACATGATCAGCAAATTACCATAATTCCTTTTTTTATCTACAAAATTGAGGGCGACCGTTGCAAAAAAAAGCAACAAGGTATACACAGCAGGAAACATATGAAAAGCTTCCGTGAACCTTCCTTCAAAAACCATAACAATAGCCCTCTGGGTACCACAGCCGAAGCATTCGACCCCAAAGAATTTCTTGATAGGACATGGCAGCATGAAATCTTCTGCTTTCATAGTTTTATGTTTTTGCTGATCAAATATATAAAATTAAGAAGATATTTTCGCTCTCAGATACTGATGTGGAAAAAAGCAATCTTCATTCATTTCAAATGATCCCTGAACCGCAATATACGGATTTCTTAAAATTTCTCTGGCAATAAAAATCAAGTCAGCATCACCTTTTTCAAGGATTTCCTCTGCGTGATTGATTCTTTTAATCAATCCTACCGCTCCGGTTTTTACCGCTGCTTCGTTTCGCACTTGTGAGGAAAGAGGAACCTGATATCCGTCAAAAAGAGGAATTTTCACACCATGAATATTTCCGCCGCTTGAAACGTCAACAAGATCAACAGCGTGATTTTTTAAAACTTTTGCCAGTTCGACACTATCGTTGATTTCCCAGCCATGCTCTGCATATTCTGTTCCTGATATTCTTACAAATAAAGCAACGTTTTCATTCAATTCTTCGTTTACGGCATCTACAATTTCAATTAAAAAACGGATCCTGTTTTCAAAGCTTCCGCCGTATTCGTCAGTTCTGATGTTCGAAAGCGGAGATAAAAACTGATGAATCAGATAACCATGCGCCGCATGAATTTCGATAACATCAAAACCTGCATTTACAGCTCTTCTTGCTGCATTTTTAAAATTCTGAACCTGCTCTTTAATTTCTGCAACCGTCAAAACATGAGGAATTCTTTCGGTCGGGTGATATGGAATCGGGCTTGGTGCAATGGTTTCCCATCCTTCTTCTACAGGGATCTGAATAGTATTTTCCGTAGAACCCTTTCTGCCGGAGTGCGACAGTTGGATTCCGATTTTACTCTCTGAATTTTTATGAACAAATTCGACGATCTTTTTGAGGCTTTCTGCCTGTTCGTCATTCCAGATTCCCATACAATGGTTGGTAATTCTTCCGCGAGGCTCTACGCCTGTAGCTTCCACTATAAGTAAGCCTGCGCCACCCTGAGCCCGGCTGCCATAATGAACAAAATGAAAATCATTAGCAAGCCCGTTTTCACTGGAATACATACACATAGGCGACATTACCCAACGGTTTTTCAATTCAACATTTCTGAATCTGATTGGAGTATACAACATTTTAAATTTATTTTTTAAAAATTGAGAATTGCAAAGAGGAGGCCTTTATTGTCCACCTCATGAAAAAGAAGTAATTTTATCCCCCTTTTTTTAATCCACAATATATGAAAAAAGAAACTCACATCAGTTACGAATATTTTAAGAATAGCAGCGAACTGAACGATATAGAAAAAGAATTATTCGAAAGAGCGAAAGACGCCCGTGAAAATGCTTATGCTCCCTATTCTAATTTTCTGGTAGGCTGCTCGGTACTGCTTGAAAACGGAGAAATATATTCCGGGAACAATCAGGAGAATGCGGCTTTTCCTTCGGGGCTTTGTGCAGAAAGAACGACTTTATTCTGGGTAGCAGCCAATTTTCCTGAAGTAAAAATTAAAAAAATCTTTGTTGTTGGAGGCCCCAGGGAATTTCATGAGAAAAACCCTCCTATTCCGCCGTGTGGTGCGTGTAGGCAAAGTTTAATGGAATATGAAACCAAGCAGAATGAAAACATCGATCTTTATTTTTCGAGCATGAACGAAGAAGTTGTAAAAGTGCATTCTATAAAGGATTTGCTTCCTTTTTATTTTGATTCTACATTTTTGTAGTCATTTTTTTTTAGTGAATGGTGAATTTTGCTTTGCAAGTTAATGGTGAATTTGAAAAAAAAGATTGACAAGCGAAGCAAATTGACAGCTCACAATTGACTTTTGAATTAGTGTTTTAAACCACCCCGTCTTAATTTTCCCTGAAAATTAATCCCCTCTTCCAAGGGAGGGGAATTCTTGCCGTAAAACTATTACCATACAAAAGACTGCCATTTCTGTGGTGGCTGAGCTTGTCGAAGCCACCAGACCTGAAATCCTAGCCCTGATTGCAACGAAAATCCCGGAGTGGAGCGGCGGAGCCGCGTAATGAGGAATTGCAGTGGAAAGCAGGTTCCCGGCTCCTTAAAATTTAAATTGTATTGATCTAACAGGTGTAATGCAGCTTTAAATCACTTGTGTTTTTGGTTTTCAGCGTAATAAGTTTATATTTGCAGAAATTTTGGTTTCCAATTATTTGGAATGAAAAGGGAATCGGGTGAAAATCCCGGACTGTCCCCGCAACTGTAGATCGCAAAAGAAATTTCTACGACAAACCACTGTGCAAACGGGAAGGTGTAGAAAGCGAAAGTCAGGAGACCTGCCAGAATAGTAACTTAATACATTGCTTTCGGAGGAAAAGTAAAATAGAATGGATATAAAAAAATCTTTACTACTGATTTTTTCGGCTTATGGTTGCTTTCTTTCCGCACAGGAGAAAGCTATTGACACGGTTTATGTTTTTGATAACCAAATGAATAAAGTTAAGCTTTTTCATAAAGTCAACACCATTAAACCTCAGGATTTTGAAAAAAATTCTACCAATCTTTCCGAGCTCTTGCGTTTTCAGTCACAGGTTTACATTAAGGAAAACGGGCGTGGCGCCGTATCATCACCGTCTTTCAGAGGAACAAGCGCAGGACATACCGCTTTTGTGTGGAACGGAATCAATATCAACTCAACATTTCTGGGACAGGGAGATGTGAATAATATTCCGCTTTTCGGGTACGACGAACTTGAGGTAAAAGCAGGCGGCGGAAGCGTACAGTACGGAAGTTCGGCCATTGGGGGAAGTATTCATCTTAATAATAATCTGGAATTTAATAAAGGATTCCATGCACTTCTTTATTCGGAAGCAGGGTCTTTTGACACTTTTAATAATTTCCTGAAGGGTTCTTTCAGCAATGATAAATTCAGTTTTAAGGTTTCCGGAAACTATTTTATCAGCCAAAATGATTATGAAGTTCCGGAAAAGGAGTACATCAACAGAAACGGCAGATATTATAATACGTCCATCAACATCGGGACTTCTTACAAAATTGCGCCCCATCAGACGATTTCGTGGCAAAATCAGATCTTCGACGGTTCACAGCATTACCCGATTTTTACTGAAAACGGCAATAAAACAAAGTATAATGCTCAGACACTGAGAAGCCTTATTTCATGGGATATTTCCAGAAATGATTTTTCAAACAGCCTGAAAGCGGCTTACACCGAAGACAATTTCCAATATTTCGGGGATATCGATAAACCGAAAGAAAGCGGTGCGGAAGGTAAAAATTATATTTTCAGGAATGATTTTAATTATTTTATCACTCCGAAACTTAATGTAAATGTAATTGGCGAATTCCAGGTAAATAAAGGACTGGGTTACCAGTCGGGCATTGGCGATATCAGCAGAAACATGGGTTCCGTTGCCGGACTTGCCAGGTATTTTGTGAGTCAGAAACTTCGTTTTGAAGCAGGATTAAAAAAAGATTTTGTAGAAAATATATCTTCGCCTGTTCTCTATTCTTTTTCAGGAAAATGGGAGCCGTTGAAATGGTATCATATAGGATCAAGTGTTTCAAGAAATTTCAAAATTCCTTCATTAAATGATCTTTACTGGCAAAAAGGAGGGAATCTTGATTTGGTTCCGGAAACTTCGACCAATGTGGATATGGATCATGAATTTATTTTCGGGGATTTCAGACTGACGTTGAGTCCATATTATATGGACATTAAAAATTACATCGGCTGGCTTCCTACATCGGCTGGTTACTGGGCAGCCTTCAACACTTACAGCGTAGAAATATACGGGCTCGATTCTCAAATCACTTATCAAAAGAATTTTGGAAATCATAATTTCAGAGTTAATGCAGGCTACACGTATTCGAAATCTACCAACAAACAGACAGGAATGCAGATGATGTATGTTCCGCTGCATAAAGCATTTGGAAATATTGATTACCGTTATCGTTTCCTGAATGTTTATGTTCAGGGACTTTTCAACGGTTTGACCTATACCACTACTGATGAAAAAAGAGCTGATGCCATTGATCCTTATTTTGTTCTGAATACGGGAATTTCGGCTAATCTTTTAAAACATTACACCTTAGGGTTTAAAGTAAATAATATTACTGATACTGTATATCAGACAGTTTCATATTATCCTTTACCCAAAAGGAATTATAGTGTTTATGTACATATTAATTTTTAACATTTAAATATTATGAAAATAACTAAACTTCTGACTCTGATTTTTGCTTTTGCTTTGCTGTTTAATGTCTCTTGTAGCAGTGAAGACGGTATAACAACAGGAGAAATGTACTACGGCAACGGGTTTTTGCTCAGTAATGAGGGAAATTTTGGGAAACCAAATGCTGATGTCACTTTTGTAAGTTCAAATCTCGCCAGTAAGCAGGATAATATTTTCTCTGCTAACAACGGAGGATCTAATCTTGGTGATGTTTTGCAGATGATCGCCTTTAATGGTGATAACGCTTATCTGTTGCTGAATAACTCAAATAAAATTCAGATTGTCAACAGGTTTGATTTCAAAAAAGCAGGAGAAATTACCACTCAGCTGAATTCACCACGTTTCATGGCCTTTGCAAACAATAACATTTATGTAACCAATGACAAATACGGAGGTGACAAATTTGTAAGCATTTATAAAAGTTCTGATTTGTCTTTTGTGAAAAAGATTAATTTTACGGATACGGTTGAAAGAATTGTAGAAGCTGGGAATAATATTTTTGTACAAAATGCCTCTTTTGGATTTGGTGATAAAATTACTTACATCACGACTTCTAATAATGAAGTTCAATCTACCATTACGATCCCTAACGGCAATATCAATAAAATGATTGTAAACAACGAAACGGTATATGCTATTGCAGCGGGAACCAGCGATTCTTACATCTATCAGATTTCAGCTACGGGAGTTACAAAGACATACACTTTAACAGGTATTGCTGATGCTAATAATCTTGAAATTGAAAATGGTAAATTTTACTTTACCTCAGGACTTAAAGTATACACCATGGACCTAACGGCCACTTCAGCACCTTCTGCCCCATTATTTACAGTAGACAACAGTGTTGATCCTTATTCTAATTTATATGGATTCAGCGTTGTAAACGATAGAATTTTTGTTTCGGATGCTAACGGATTTACCGAAGACAGCAAGATCAGCGTATATTCTAAAAGCGGTCTTCTGCTAAGAAGTTTTACAGCAGGTAAAGCTACAAACGGAGCGTACTGGAACTAACAGTAAATTGTATTAAACCTTAATACAACTTTTTTTCATCATTTGTGTTTTTTTCCGGGCGGTTTCGAAGAAACCGCCCGGATTTTATTTTAATTCAAAAAAAAGCAACAGACCGGAATCTATTGCTTTGATATGCTAATGTTGTATTTTTCAGGCTAAAGTTAATCCTAACTTTAATGCTTCTTCGATCACAAATTGCTTTGCCTTTTCGCTGTCGTTTTCAATCTCGCCTTCAAGGATGGCTTCTTTTACCTTTTCTTTTAATATTCCGATTTCACGGCCGGGTTTCAGATTAAACATCGCCATGATTTCTTCTCCCGAAATGGGCGGCTGGAAATTTCTCACCTGGTCTTTTTCCTCTACTTCTTTAATCTTTACCGCAACATATTCAAAGTTTTTCTTGAATTTTTCCTGTTTTTTTGAATTCTTTGTAGTGATATCGGCTTTACAAAGTGTGAAAAGGTCTTCCATATCCTCTCCTGAATCAAATAACAGTCTTCTTAATGCAGAGTCAGACGCATCATCGGTGATAAGTGCAATCGGACGAGAGGAAAGCTTTACCATTTTCTGGACATACTTCATATCGTTTCCTAAGGGCAGTTTCAGCCTTTGGAATAATGTTTTCACCATTTTTGAACCTAAAAACTCATGTCCGTGGAAAGTCCATCCTGTTCCTTCAACGAACTTTTTTGTTGGTGCTTTTCCGATATCGTGGAGCAGTGCTGCCCAACGCAGCCATAAATTGTCTGTATTTTCTGAGATATTGTCTACCACTTCTAAGGTATGGTAAAAATTATCTTTATGAGTTTGACCTTCCACTTCTTCTATCCCTTTCAAATCAATGAGTTCAGGAATGATTAATTTCATCAGACCGGTTTCTTCCATCAGCTTGAGACCGATCGAAGGCTTTTTGGAAAGCATGATCTTGTTAAATTCAACCATGATTCTTTCCATGGAAACGATTTTAATTCTGTCCGCCTCCTGTTTTATAGCGTTAAGTGAATTTTCTTCAATCCGGAATTGGAGTGTAGAAGCAAAACGGATGGCTCTCATCATTCGCAACGGATCGTCAGAATAGGTTTGCGCAGGTTCAAGCGGTGTTCTGAGAATTCCTTTTTCCAGATCATCAATACCGTTAAAAGGATCTATGAGTTCGCCAAAATTCTTCTTATTTAAAGAAATTGCCATTGCATTAACTGTAAAATCCCTTCGTTTCTGATCATCTTCTATCGTACCACCTTCCACTTCGGGTTTACGGCTGTCTTCGGAGTAGCTTTCTTTCCTGGCTCCTACAAATTCAAGCTCGAGATCTTTATATCTGATCATCGCTGTTCCGTACGTTTTGAAAACAGAAACTTTCATTTTGGGATCAATTTCTCTCCCTACGTTTTGGGCAAGTTCAATTCCACTTTGTTCAGTCACAAAATCAATATCTGTAGACGCTTTTCTTTTCATGAGTAAATCACGGACATAACCTCCAACGATGTACACCGACTGGCCATTCCTTTCCGCGACTTCAGAAATTATTTTAAAAAGTTTAAGGTTTTTATTTTGATTAAGATTGATATTCATTGTAAATATTCAAAATTCAGAGTCTGCAAAGATAAGCGTATCATCCTTTTGTTCTATAATTATTTTTCTATGTTTTTGTCCCCATGCCACGATCGATTCTATGAGAGACTCTAAAGATTTGCCATGCTCTGAAAGCATATAATAAGAAGTATTGTCACATTCTTTTTTAGTAATCAGTAAGTTTTGTTCCAAAAACTTGAGCTCCCTGATGAGCGTTCTTGCAGTAATATGCTGAAGATCCCTCTGTAATTCATTAAATCGTTTCTCTTTATCACACAAGCTTGCAAGAATGGCACTTTTCCATCTTCCTCCGATAATATAAATAACGTCATTGACGTCTCTAAGTTGCAGTTGCTTTTGCTTATTTTTCATCATCCTGTTTTTCCGGTATCCTGAAAGATACTTATATTTTCATCAAAGATATTACAGCAAATTGGATTTTTATTTAATTTTACCAAAACATTTATGATGAAAGACAAATTACATGTACACCAAAACATTCCCTTATCGGTAAAAATATTCTCGTGGGTTCTCATCGTAGCGGGAATATTTTTCTTTTATGTTTTCACCTTCAATCCCGGATTATCTTTTCCGGGGGCAAGTATTACAGATTATTCCTCACGGCTGGGATTTAGCAGCACAGGAGTAAGGGTATTAGGCAGTGTCGTTGCTCTACTGATCTCTGTATCTTTAATAAACCTCAATGGCTTTTTATTACTTTGATTTCAAGACTGGTCATAGAAGCCGGTGATATTATTGTTAATGTAGCCACCCACGGAACTATAACCAACACCATTATGATCGGAGTTATAGCCATTCTTGAATTTTGGGCTGTTGTAAAGCTGTACCGAATTATTAAAACTTAGTATCGGCAATTATCCCCAATTATTCCCTAAGAACCTTTATTCTGTTATCACTCCAGATTTTGATGACGGATGAACCCGGATATTTTGAAACCTTCTCTCTGTCCTCTTCCACCGCATAATCTACCAAATTGACAATTTCAGGAGAAATATCAGAGAATTTCAAAGGACTTTTTTCACCACTGAAATTGGCTGAAGTTGAAACCAACGGCTTATTTAATTTTGTGATTAATTTTTTACAAAATTCATTTTTAACCAGCCTAATTCCTATGCTTCCGTCTTCGGCCAGGAGTTCTTTCGGCAGTCCTCTGGGATTTTCATAAACGATCGTTACCGGTTTTTCGCTCAAATCAATGATTTCCCAGGCCATTTCCGGAACGTCAACTAAATCCTGAAGCCTCTTTTCAGATTCTACCAAAATAATCATGGATTTGTTTTTTTCGCGTTTTTTGATCTCAAAAATTTTATTGACGGCTTCTATATTTGTCGCATCACAGCCAATTCCCCAGATCGTATCTGTGGGATATAAAATGGTGCCGCCGGATTTTAATATTTGTATGATATTTTCCATAATTCAGTAGGGGCGGGCTTTAGCCCGTCTTCAAAATTAAGCATTCATTCGGCTTTAGCCAAAACCTAATTTAAAATTATATTTTTCAATGAATTCCAGATATTCTTCTGTAAAACTTTTTTTCCTGTGATGAATTTCCTGATTCTTAATATAATTTCTAATAGATTCAATCATAGATTCTGATATAGAAACTGCAAAATATTCATCCTGCCACGAAAACTTTTCTTTTGTTAATTGATTTTTGTTAATCCAATGAGAAGGCTCTCCTTTTAATAATTGTACAACTTTTTCAATATTCTGATTCGAACCAAGAGAAATCAGACAATGGCAATGATGCGAATAACCATTAATCATATCTACAAAAATTCCTTTTTCTGAAGCATTTTCTTTTATATGTTTCCAAATTTTGAGTCTTAATTCAGGAGAGTTGAAATAAGGAATTCTATTTCTGGTCGAAAAGACAATATGAATATAAATTTTAATAAATGGCATTTGTGTCGTTTGTCCAAAAATATAAATTTATTTTAGATTTTGGCTAAAGCCAATTAAATTGTATTAAATAGAAAACGGGCTAAAGCCCGTTCCTATTGATGGTTGTAAAATTATTTTTAATTCTCAAATAAACAGAAGAACACATTATAAATAAAATTGAAGCCAGCCATAAAAAATATCCGATTTCTAGGCTGTAAATAGGAGCTTCTCTTCCACTTTCTGAAACTAATATAGAATTCCAGAATAGAAAAGATACAGAAATTAATAAAGCAATGATGCCGGTAACAATTGAAGCAAAAAACTTCTCAAAAAAGAAGCAGGCTATTGAGATAAAAAACCAAATATTTGCTGACCAAATAAAGAATTCCAAAATTCCACCACCTAGAAAACTTATACCACCGATTAGTAAAAGCTCAAAAGAACTAAAATCTCTAATTTCCTTGGATTCTGTAACTTTAAAAGCAGTAAAGAAGAGAGACGCTATAAAAATTAGCAGACTTATGAGAGCTAAAATATTTTTTAGGGAATACTTCATAACACCGGCAAATATCTTTCCCCAATAATATTCAAATGATGCACATTGTGACCAACAATTAATTTCCCGATGGTTTCTACGGAAATTTCATTCCCGTTGGCTATTCCGGTATTCTTTAAAACAGAAGGATTCAATGTTTCCAGCAATAACTGTGAAGATTTCCTCACAGTCTGATATTCATCCAATAAAGAGCTCAGACTTATTTCATTCGCATAAGAGTTTCTGGCGTAATTTTCCTCGTCAAAGCCGGGAAGTTCATTTTTGTCTCCCCTTGCGAAAGCCAGGATTCTGTATTGAAAAACCCTTTCGGTATCCGACAGGTGTAAAAGCAATTCTTTAAGTGTCCATTTTCCCTCGGCATAAGCGCAATGCGATTGTTCTTCAGAAAGTTTACTATAAATTCCAACTGTTTTCTCTTCTGTTCTTTTCAATTCTTCCAGCAAGTTTTCAGAAGGAATCAAATCTAAATATCGCTGTACGTATTTTTGAAATTCTGTCATAATTATAAGTTTAACAATGTACCAGTGTAGCAATGTAGCAATTATTGGTAAACTGCTACATTATTAAATGGTCACATTAATTATTGGTCCATTCATAGAAATTCACTTTGTCGTAAATTTCAAATCCGCAGGACGGATATAATTTATTTCCGATATCATTCGATTTTCCGGTTTCCAGAAGAATTCCGCAGGCATCAGTTGCTATTGCCATTTTCTTGGCTTTGTCAATCAATAGTTTAGAATACCCGTTTCCACGGTGATTTTCATTAACATATAAATCATTCAGCAACCAATAGCGTTTCATCCTTGTAGAGGAAAACAATGGATATAATTGTACAAAACCTACCAATTTGCCTTGATTTTCAGCAACAAAAATTTCAGAATCTTTATTTTCGATTCTTTCTGTGATGAATTTTTCGGCTGCAGGAATATCAGATTCTTTATGATAAAATATTCTGTACTGATCAAACAGTTCAGATAATTGTTTTACATCCTGAATGTTTGCTTTTCTTGTCATGATATGGGTTTTAAGACTTTGTCAAAGTTAAAAGTGGTGAAAATCTAACTTTGACAAAGTTGTGGAGTCAGATTAAGAAAATGCTCTTTCCAGATCTGCGATCAGGTCTTCCGCATCTTCAATTCCTACGCTTAGACGAACTAAATCGTCTGTAATTCCTAATTCTGCACGTTTTTCTGCAGGAATAGAAGCGTGCGTCATTAAAGCCGGATGATTTGCCAAAGATTCCACACCACCCAAAGACTCAGCTAAAGTGAATACTTTTACTTTTTCCAAAAACTTAATTGCATCTTCCTTTTTACCAGATTTGAAAGTGAAAGAAACCATTCCTCCGAAATCTTTCATCTGGGATTTTGCCAGCTCAAACTGAGGGTGGGATTCCAATCCCGGATAGATGACTTTATCTACGGCAGGATGAGATTCAAGATATTTTGCCACGGCCATTCCGTTTTCCGAATGTCTCTGAACTCTTAATGCCAATGTTTTAATTCCTCTTAATACTAAATAAGAATCGTGAGGACCTAAAATTCCACCACTAGCAAACTGAATAAAGTGAAGCTTTTCTCCCAATTCAGCATCTTTTGCCACTAAAGCACCCGCGATCACATCGGAGTGACCTCCTAAATATTTCGTTGCAGAGTGCATCACGATATCTGCTCCAAGATCGATTGGTCTCTGAAGATAAGGTGTTGCAAACGTATTGTCTACGGCAACCAGAATATCTTTTCCTTTTGCAACTTCCACAACCGCTTTAATGTCTACGAGTTTCATTAAAGGATTTGTCGGCGTTTCTACCCAGATCAGTTTGGTTTTATCGGTAATAACGTCAGCGATTTTTGAAACATCATCAAAATTCACGAAGGTAAATTTCAACTGGTATTTCTCGAAAAGTCTGGTAAACATTCTATATGTACCGCCATACAGATCATCTACAGCGATTACCTCATCTCCGGGATTTAATAATTTTAAAACACAATCGATTGCTGCCAGCCCCGATCCGAAGGCTAGTCCTCTGGCTCCATTCTCAATGCTTGCCAAAGAATCTTCCAACGCCTGTCTCGTAGGGTTCGCCGCTCTTGAATATTCGTATCCGGAATGTACACCCGGGCTTTTCTGTGCGAAGGTTGACGTTAAAAATACAGGAACGTTTACCGAGCCTGTCGCCGATTCGTGGTGTTGACCACCGTGTATTACTTTTGTATTGAAATTCATAATCTTAATAATTTAACAATGTATCAATGTACCAGTTTACCAATATTGTTACATTGCTAGACTGATACATTGTTATATTAGTTCTTACATTTTTATCGCAGATTTTACGGCAAACTCTTCTGCCATCTCCTCCATCCACTGGGCTACGTCTTCTTCTCCGGTTGCTCTTTGGTAAGTATTTCCCAGAGAAACCAGGATCTGATGGATGAACATTTTCATTTGGTCAACCGGCATTTCTTTAGTCCAAAGGTCGATTCTCAAAGCTTCCATGGCTTTATCGTCCCAAACCGAAATCATCGTTGCCTTGGTTGCTTCCTTTTCGATGCCGCCATCCTGAGCGTTCCAGGTAATATTTTCCGGGATGTGGTTTTCATCCAGTTCTACATCTATCGTAATCTGAGTTTTTCTCATAACTTTCTTTTATTTCTAAATTTGTTGCAAAGTTAATACTTCTTAAGCTTATCCAAAATTTCTACAAAGTTATCTTCATCCGGAAACGGTGTATTCAGGTTAAATATTTTACCTTCAGGATCAATAATGATAAATCTCGGAATCGATTGAATTTTATACGCTGCGAGAATCTTTTCGGCATTTTTAAGCCAAAACTGGGGAACACCTGACGGTTTTGTCTTTAAATAATTTTTCCACTTCGACTGATTTTCATCTACGCTTACAGAGATAAACTGAAGATTCTGATAATATCTGTATTGATTATTTCTTGCTTCAAAAACCGGCCGGATTTGTCTGCACGGCGCACACCAGGTTGCCCAAAGATCGATAATGACATATTTTCCTCGGAATTTTGAAAGGTTTACAGTTTTTCCGTTGTCATTTAAGAAAGTAAGATCCGGAAACACTGCGCCCTTTTGGGACCTATTGATCTGATCTAGCTTGGAATACAGCATTTTCCGGTAATCCGTATTTTTAATATTGTTAATTTCACCAGCGAATAATTTATTTCTCGTCAGGCTGTCGGTTTGAAGTTCCATAGTTTTAGACAAATGTTTCGACAACAGTCTGTCTTTTTCTAATCCTTGCGGCAGTTTATTGATTTTCGTGAAAAGTATACTGTCTGCATTGATCGACTGGTCTTTATCCGTAAGAAGATGGTCCAGCTTGAACTGAAGATAATTTTCGTTTTTGCTTAAAAGCCGTGATGGCTTACTGATATTGGCATTCAGTTCATCCACAAAAGCTTTAGGAGGGGAAAATTTAGGATCATTCCACGAGGTCATTTTTCGGTAATTACTAATCTCATTTAAGTAATTAATGGCCATCAACTGTGTTCTGTACGTTTTATATTCATCGGAAAGCGCATTGTTAGCCGGATCAGCAAAAACATTCAGAATTCTTTTCTTCTCTTTCCAGTCATCCTGAGCTGCCTCGTAGAATTTTTCCGGTTCATTGTTGTAGGGTTGATCATTCAGCACATACGTAAAATCCCTTCCAAAGGAATCCTGCTTTTCACGATAGGACTGATCTGCTTTACGATTTGACTTTATATAAGTCACCATTACGGTGTTGTTAAATTTAAAATCAAGATCAAACCAATCGCCGCTTCCCATCACCAGGACCAGCTTTTTATTTCCGATTTCAATAATATATTCATCCAACGGAAGTTTTTCTTTTGTAGTCCAGTTGAATGTATTATTGATTACGGGTGCGGCACCGACTTTCTTGTGAAAATCTGATGTATAAATTTTAACGGAATCGATTTTAAGATCTGTATCTAATGTTCCTTTCATAGAAACTCCTTCAGCAATGCTTTTATAAGGCTTCGGCAACTGAATAAAATAGAGAAAAACAAATCCGGCAACAAATAGTACCGATGAGATGACGATCTGTTTTTTATTTTTACCAAAAGCATTTTTAAATCCTTTTTTGCTGTACCAGAAATATCCTATGATGAGAAAAATAACCATCCAGAAAATACTCATAAATTCCGAATGTGAAATAAAAGTATTGAGGTTCCTAATCTCCGGAGCGTTCCAGAAATTATATAAAGAACCGTAAGGATTAAAAAAGAATGACTGCTTCTGAATGAGCGCGGTAATATTTGAGGCAATTCCCAAAGAACCGATCAGGAAAGACCAGATAAATCCATGAAAAGCGACCGAAATACAGAGCTGAAGAGCTGCAATTCCTAAAACTGTAATGCATATCCTGATATATGTTTTAATAGCCCATACTACATCAAAATCCATCAGTTTTACGGCATTCGGATGAATATAATAATCTGCCGTTGCCATGATCATACTAAATATAAAATATGAAGTGATGCACATTACACTCAGGATCACCACAATGATATATTTTGACAGATAAAGCTGCAAACGGCTTACCGGCTGTGTTTCCATAAGTTGCCATCCGTTGTTTTTATGGTCAGTCTGGGCAATCCTGTTTGCGGCCACAATAATCAGCAGCGGTAATATGAAAAATACAAAATATTTTAACTGATCACCACCGATCGCATCTTCAAAAACAGAAAATTTCAGTGTTCCTTCCGGAACCGTTTCCGGCATAAAAAACGAAGGAACATATACCAGAATCGGAAGTAAGCCACCTAAAACAATGGCAATATAAATGATTCCTAATCCTTTAAGCTTCAGCCATTCCGTACCGGCTGTTGTGAGTAATTTTTTCATTGATCTGGGTTTTAATTTTTAGTAATTTCCATGAACCATTCTTCCAGTCCTGCACTGTTTTTGACTTCAAAGATGGCGGCATCCTTCAAAATCAGTTTCTTTACAAGATCGGTAATATCTTCCCGGGATGCAGCCGTAACTTCTATACTGGTTTCGTTCAGCATTTTCGGAGAATAGCTTTCAGGAATTTCGTTGATGAAAACTGCAGCATCATTCAATCCGATCTTTATGCGGTTGTATCGATACATTTCATTGAGGTCTTTAATGCTGCCTGCAAATCGGATCTCACCATGAGAGATAATGGCGAGATGCGTAATCATTTTTTCAATTTCCTGGAGCAGATGGCTGGAGATGAAAATAGTAACGCCTTCTTCTTTATTCAGTTTAATGAGCAGCTCGCGGATTTCCAGCATTCCGTTGGGGTCGAGCCCGTTTACCGGCTCATCTAAAATCAAAAGATCGGGTTTTCCCAGTAAAGTTATGGCGATTGCCAGCCTCTGCTTCATTCCAAGCGAATATCTTTTCATCTTCATATTTCTACTTTCCCACAACCCGACCAGATGCAAAACTCTTTCACATTCGGAAAGCGGAAGGTTTCTGAGCCTTGAAATTACAAGAAGATTATCCCAGCCTGAAAGGTGGTCATAAAAGGCTGCCGTATCTATAAGACTTCCGATCTTATGAAAACCGTCGGGGTAAAGGTCAGACAGTTTTTCTTCAAATATTCTGATTGTGTTATCCTCATCAGGAATACTCCCGATAAGCATTTTCATCGTCGTAGATTTTCCGGCACCGTTGGCTCCCAGGAAACCGAAAATACTGCCTTTGGGAACCGAAAGACTGATATCTTTTAAAACGGGCTTGCTCTTGGAAAATCCGAAACTGAGGTTCTGAATCCTGATAATATTTTCCATATGCTATTATTTTTTATTACAACAAATATAATAACATAAATAGTAATATGCAATACAAAGTACTTAAATTAACAAACAATGCCACAAAAAAACCTCCAGCAACTGCTGAAGGCCTACTATCATTGAAATTATGTGATTACTATAATTTCGGCTTATATCCCGACTGGTTAAAAATAACCGTGGCATCCATATTCAGGAAATCCTGAAGTTTCGTTTCCGGTTTCTCTTTTAAATATGCTTTACAGATCTGCCATCCCGTAAAAATTCCGATTTGCGGTGAAGATTCATTGTCAATTTCAGTATAAAACTTGGAAAACGGACCCGGAACGATGAAGCGGTCTTCCAGCCTGTGATCATCCCCAAAGATCAGGTTGTTCTCCACGAAATAATTCCAGATATTGGCCTCATTGGATATGGCCCATTCATATTGCTTTTGGGTGTAATTCATCTTCAGATAATCCGGATAGGTCGGCAGGAAGGCATCTTTCAGAATCATGATTTTCCCGTTGAGAATTATCATATCGATAAATTTCTGATGGTCGGGAGATTCTTTTACAAAACCTTCTGCATAAATCTGTGCTACTTTCGGGACAATATTGTTTGGGTTCATGGATTTTTGAAAATACATTTCAAGACCTTTATAATTGGGATTTCCTTCTCCCATAAAGCCTGTAACGTCGATGAACAGCAGATTTCCTTTTGGATCATAAAAAATAGGATCCTGAACCATCTGGAGTGCAGAAGAAAAAAGATATACTTTCGGACTCTTAAATGAAGGAAAATAATATTTGATATGGGAAAAAAGATCCTGAAGATCTGCCTGAAGCTTTTTCTCATCGATCTTACCGATGGCTTCTTTATAGATCTTGATTTCCTCCTGATCAGCTCTGCGTTTTGAAAAGTCAGCATCAGTTACCGTACCCTGAAACCAGGGAAATTCTGATTTAAACTGCTCCAGAGGAACATTTTGATCGTAAAACTTTTTGGAAATGTCGGTGATAGTTACTTTTTCCGCAGGGTTTTTCACTTCAACCTTCCATTTGTTCTCAGCTTCTTTTTTACAGGAAACCAATCCTAAAACCAATACCAATGAAAGTGCAGTAATTCTGAAAATCTTCATATTTTTACTTGAAATTAAGTGTACAAAAATAATGATTTAAACACAATTCAGTGATGAAATTTAAAATAATATCCCCATTGCTCCTTATTTCAATGTCTGCTTTTCTTCAGGCTCAAAAACTTATTTTTAAAGATAAAAATTTTGAAAAAGCTGCCATTGAAAATTTTGACACCAATAAAGACGGTAATATTACCCAACCGGAAGCCGACCATGTTGAGAACCTTTTTCTTGTGGGGAAAGGGATCACTTCTGCAGAAGATATCAGTCATTTTAAGAATGCCAGAATGATTGTAATGGATGAAAACACGATTCCCAAGATTTTAATTAAAAATATGAATCGTCTCCAGTTGTTTTCCTGTACGGGATGTAAGATCAGTACATTCAGCATTGAGAATGTCAAAAGTCTTACGTCATTGTACCTTGACAATAACAGTATTGAACATATTTCACTGAAATCAGCTCCCTCAATTAATCAATTAACCTTATCTTTAAATAAAATTAAGATCATTGATGTAAGTGCTCTTAAAAGCCTTAAAAATCTTAACCTGGAACATAATCAGATCCAAAAACTGGATATCTCAGGAAACCCGAATCTGCAGACTTTAAATGTAAAACAAAATCCTTTAAAGGAGACAGATATCATAAAAGGGAATCAGAACGTAACCATTTTTGGATTTCATCAACAATAAAACTATGCATCTGGAAACCGAAAGACTGATTCTAAGAAAATTTGAAGAAACCGACGCGGAACGCATGTTCCTCCTCGACTCCGATCCTGAAGTGATGAAATATATCGGAATGCCTACCCTTTCCGACATCAGCGAATCTCAAAACGTTATCACAATGATCAGACAGCAATATGCCGACAATGGTGTTGGCAGGCTTGCCGTAATTGAAAAGGAAAGCAATCTGCTGATCGGGTGGAGCGGATTAAAATTACTGACCAAGGAAATAAACGGCTATAAAAATGTGTATGATCTCGGATATCGTTTCATACCTGAGTATTGGGGAAAGGGCTATGCTTTAGAATCCGGAAGGGCCTCTCTTGATTTTGGCTTCAATGGTTTGAAAATTGATGTCATTTATGCTCACGCTCATTCCGAAAACCTGGCTTCCAACCATATTCTGAGGAAATTGGGATTCAGAAAAACAGGAGAATTTACCGAACCCGACGGAATCTGCTTCTGGTATGAGCTGAATCGTGAAAATTATCTTTAATAATCTTTTCAAAACATTTAATTTTGAAGGTTCTTATTTAAAACATATTTAAAAATATAAACAAATGCAGACACAGAAAGTAATAGATCATATTGTCAGCTGGCTGAAAGACTATGCCGTAAAGGCCAATGTAAAAGGATATGTCATCGGAATATCAGGGGGTGTGGATTCGGGAGTGGTTTCTACGCTTTGTGCCATGACGGGACTTGAAGTTCTTCTTCTCGAGATGCCGATCCGCCAAAAGGAAGACCAGGTAAACCGCGCGCAGGCTCATATAGAAGATCTGAAAAAAAGATTTCCGAACGTGCAGGGAAAAACCATTAACCTGACTCCCGTTTTTGAAAGCTTTGAGGAAACTGTACACGATCACATAGAAGGAAGATGGAGCAACAACCTTGCTTTAGCGAATACGAGATCCCGCTTCAGAATGGTTACTCTATATTATTTCGGACAACTTCATGGGCTTCTGGTGTGCGGTACCGGAAATAAAGTAGAAGATTTCGGAATCGGATTCTATACAAAATATGGCGATGGCGGTGTCGACGTTTCTCCAATCGCAGATCTTTATAAAACAGAAGTTTATGAACTGGCCAAAGGATTGAATCTGATCGAAAGCATCCAAAATGCAATTCCGACAGACGGACTTTGGGATGCCGACAGAACCGATGAAGACCAGATCGGAGCCACCTATCCCGAACTGGAAAAAATCCAGAAAGAGTATGGCACAAAAGCCGTCGAAGATTATGAAGGCCGCGATAAGGAAGTATTTATGATCTTTGACAGAATGCATAAAGCCGCCAAACATAAAATGGTTCCTATTCCGATCTGCGATATCCCGGAAGAATGGAGGATAAATTGATATAATCAATTTATCAGTGTAGCAATGGATTAATGTAACAGTCTAGCAATGAATTAAACGATCAATCATTTAAAGTTATTACATTATTACATTGGTAAATTGTTACATTTCTACATTGGTACATTAAACAAAATTTATGAATAATAAAACAAGACCGCTGTTTTTCATCTGCCTGGGGCTTCTTTTCGGGATGTCCGTGATGTATGTGTACAATAATTTTATTGCGGATAAAAAGGTGAATGACTCAAAACCTGTCATTGAATATGGCAGTGTAGAACCTTTATCAGGAGAATCTTTCATTCAACAACAATCTATCGATAAACTAACGGAAGAGAAGACTGTGATCAGTTTTGTAAAGCAGAATCATAAGCTTCCTGATTTTTACGTTACTAAAAATGAAGCCAGAAAACTGGGCTGGGATCCTTCAAAAGGCAACCTTTGTGAAGTCCTTCCGGGAAAAGCCATCGGTGGTGACCGGTTTGGTAACAGGGAAAAATCATTGCCTGAAGATCAGTCTTATTTCGAGGCTGATGTCAATTATCATTGCGGAAACAGAAACGGAGACCGCATAGTATTCACAGAAAACGGTGACGTTTACCTCACGAAGGATCATTATAAAAGCTTTAAGAAGCAATAAGAAGAATATGAAAACAATATATATCGACTTTACGGACATAGGAGATTATGAAGACTTCTATGCGCAATTAAAAGAGAAACTCCCACTGCCGGAGCATTTCGGCGATAATCTTGACGCCCTTTCGGATGTGATCACCGGCGGACTTGAAATGCCGCTTCACCTGGAATTTGTAAACATGACAGTAGATCAACTCGAAATTTTTGAAGACCTGCTCACTACTCTTGAGGATGCAGAAGATGAGATGGATGAATTTACATTTACGTATTTTCTTGAGCAGTATGAAGAGTAAATCTGTATAAAATATAAGGTGGCTTTGGAGACTCAGCCACCTTTTGTTATTTTGTAACGCTGGCCTTCGACTCCGCTCAGGCGCCGCCAGCCGATTACTTTTTTGTCGCTCCGTAGAACTCTATATACTCTAACCGAAGGGAACGCTCATACTCTAAAACTCTCCCCAACCCTCACACACTACCACACACTTTTGTCATTCCGTAGGAATTTTGGCACAGTTGGTAGTATTGGATGGAAAGATTCATCCTTAGATCCTTTCAGGATGACAAGGGAACGCGATAGCAGCCGTTGAATGTTGGCTGAGGCGACTCGAAGCCACCAGTCCCGGAATCTTTCTTAAACCACCCCGTCAAAAATTCCTTGAATTTTCGCCACCCCTCCAAGGGAGGGGAATTTTGTGCCGACTAAACCTTCAGCACTCTCACTCTCAAACCCTTCAACCCAATGGTGGCTGAGCGGAGCCGAAGCCAAAACTCCGGCCGGGAAAATTTCCAAGCTGGAGTAACGTACTGATGAATGAACTATATAAGATGGTAGGTTTTCGAGAGTTGTTCTCATTGGTCGATGAGAAGAACTTATCACGCTCGAGATAACCCTCTTATCACGCCCGATGAGGGAGCCTTTCGTCGCCCGATGAGATTGTCTCTCGGAAATGCTTAAGCTACTGTCAGTAGCTTATACCGATTGCAATCTGTGACATCGTGGGCTCACGGTATCGCCTCTGTTACTGCTGAAATTCTATTATAAATCCAGGGTTGGCCCCAATCCAGTTGGTATCATTAGCAGGAACATCATTCCAGGGATGAGTGGATGTATAAGAATTACGAATGATCGTGAAATTTCGATTCTTGTAATGAAAATGAACAAATCCTTCGACACCACCGACATTGTTAGGCTCTCCTGATGCAAACCAATTAATCTTTCTAACAGCAGAAGTACCCCCTGCTGAATAATCATGATTGGGCTGCTCACCTGTTATCCATTTAAACTCAGGATCAGGCGTTAATGAATTTCCGGCAAACCAGCTAAATTTACACATTCCGATCCATCCACCATTAGTATTGAAATCAGAAAAAGGTGTTAAAAGATTTGTTTCAACATATTGCCACTCAGCATCGGAAGTAAAGACTGCCAGATAGCCTCCCATATTTTTAGCTGCAGTATAGGCCTGGTACCATGTGACGGCTCCATTGGTAGAATAAGAAGCGTATGTATGTCCCCCGAAATTTCCGGTTCCGCGCCGGGTGGCAGTCACAGAACCTATCGTTAAAGTTGCCGGTGCACTGGCAGACGCTGTTGCCGTATTGCTGGGTACGTAGCCTAAAATATTGGGATCTGCGATCGTGGTATAACTTATGGTGCTTCCTGAGCTGTTTATCTTTTTCCATTTGGTTCCATTGAAATAATAAAATCCCGGTTCTGTAATTTCTATGGTAACCGCGTTAGGAGCTGCGGGAGCTGCAGTAACATATACCAGAGTTCCCGTTTGGTTACTTCCATAAGGGCCATTCTGTATATCGGTTCCGCTTAATTTGGGAATAAGAAGGCCTTCAGGATTAGTACCCGGTACTTTTGCCTTTATATCAAGGGTGGCATAAGGAACTGTGGTATTGATGCCCACCTGAGCAAATGCAGTAAGGCTGATGAGGTGCACAGCCAATGTAATAATATTTTTCATTTTTATTGTATTATGAGTTTTTAATGTTTTGAGGACGTCAGTTGTTTGAACACGAAGTGCAGTAAGATCTTTATGATGTATTTGCTCTAAGCTTCACAAAGCCGTTGCACTTGTAAGAGCTCAATGAGCGAGAAACGGATTGTATAATTTCTATTACTAAAACTTTTTCTATTACTAAAACTTTCGTGTTATTAGCGCCTGATTACTGTTGCCATCTATATTCACGGATGCTAAGGATGTCTGGAAATACAGGCGGAGGACGGCTGAAATGGCTTACGGTAATCATCAGAAGCTTGAAAGATTCATGATTCAGACCTTTAAGTTTTTGTTTCGAAACATAACCTTTAAGGAAAACCTTTAAGGTATGGTTGGTTATTTGATAATGCTCTTTAAAATGAGAAGAACCTCCTAATATTGCTGTTGAAAAGAAATGATCTGTATTTCCGATACAATGATAATATGCCTGCCTTTTCAAAGCACTTTGTTTCTCCGGCAAATTGACCTTTGTATAAATACCAACTTGCGACTCTTTAGACAAGTAAGATTTTTCGGATATTAAAATAACAGAATATTTATAATAAAAAGGAGTTTCTGTGTTGGATAAAAGAGAAATAAATAACATGGCAGAGCATAACACCTTTGCGCAGAAATGACGGAATAAAGGGAGATGGGGAAGATTCATCATTGTTTTTTTTGTGTAAAAGTGTCCTTAGCTGTATTACTTTTCTGTAGCAAATGTAAAGGTTTTTATCATTACCAAATAATAATTAGCTATTTTTATTATGTTAAATGATAAATCTGTATAAAAACTCCCGTTTTTGAGTTACCGTATTCACCTTTAAAGCAATCCTTAAATACATATAGCATATTAATTTTTAGATGTTTAGAAATAAAGCCAACCCATGTGAGACTACTTTTTTGCATTACATAAGACAGTTGTTTTTGATGAAATCTTTCCCGATGATTTCATGTCTTTAAGCAAAACCTCAAAAATCATATCACAATAGTAGAGTTATTTTCCGTATCTCGCTGTATAAGGCATGTATGTGGTATTAATAAATTTTTAATCGATATGTTTATTTGTTATTTTTATCTCAAATAAATAACAGTTAGATTATGATCATATGCGAAAACCTCTTGTTTTCCCATGGTGCTGAGCAACAAAATTATAGTTCCGGTGAGTATATCTTTGAAGAAGAGAGTACTCCGAAGTATTATTTGCAGATAAAAACCGGGATGGTAAAAATAAGCAGCTTCCTGGAAGACGGCAAAGAGTTTATCCATTCTATGCCTTTCGATGGTCATTGCCTAGCCGAAAGCTATCTTTTTAGCAATAAGAAATATGCAGTAAATGCAATTGCCGTCAGCGATTGTGAAATTATAAAACTTGAAAAAAATAAGCTGATCGATCTTCTTCTGAAAAAGCCACAGTTGATCTTTAATCTGTATTCTTATACCGCAGATCGTATACGCTATAAGCACATCACCTCTGCCCCATTCTCTTTTCAGGATCCGGTAACGAAACTAAATCTTATCCTGAATCATGTGAAGAGCCATTTCGGTTTTAACGATAAATTTTCCTTCCATGTTCCATACACCCGGCAGCAGCTCGCTTCGATCACCGGTATGCGGATAGAAACCGTAATCCGGACCATCAAAAAAATGGAAAAGCAAAATATGCTCAAAATAGACGGTACCAAGATATTCGTATAAATTAAAAAACCTTAACATCGCTGTTAAGGTTTTTATGTTATTTGCCGATTGCTTCCGTAATAGGATTTCCTACGTTTCCGCTCGGAAACTGTATTCTCAATAATGAGGCAACTGTTGGAGCAATATCAGTCATATAATAAGCTTTACTGCTTTCTCCGTGCTGTATTCCCCAGCCCATGAAGATTAACGGGATATGTGAATCATATGAATTCCATACGCTGTGTGTGGTTCCGGTTTTGGAGTATGGTGGCAACATGGAATCGTGAGAGATCAACTGAATATCGCCGCTTCTCTGTCTGTTGATGCCATTAATAATTCTTTGTTTGATCGGTTCCGGAATAGTAGACTCCTGTACCTTGGTTACTGAAACAGCATACAGATCATCCGGATCATTTTCTATTTCTTTAATAGTAAAATCTCTTACCACATCCAGATCAAGCTTATTGTCTTTCAGAAGCTTTCTGTCAAAATAAATCTGGTAATTGTCAATGGCATTGATCAGTTTATCTACCCCGAATTTTTCTTTCAGCTTCTCATTCATGTTTTTATCCATGCCATCACCGAAAAATCCTGTGGTAATTTTATGTTCCTGTAAAAAGCCTACCGAATGCGCTCCTCCGTGATCTGCAGAAAGAAAAACGGTATACTGCCCTTTTCCTACTTTAGCATCTAAATAATTAAAAAACTGGGCAAGATCCTGATCCAGCCTTAAGTATACATCTTCTACTTCAATAGAATTGGGACCGAATTTGTGCCCGGCATAATCAGTAGAGGCCAAATTGATCGCCAGCATATCTACTACATTGTCGCCTCCCAACTGCTCTCCTTCAACGGCTGCTTCAGCAAGTTTCAGGGTCAGCGTATTTCCAAAAGGTGTATAGCGGATGTTGTCTTTTTTAGCTTTATAATCCGCGGCTAAATTACTGTAAGGGAATACAGGGGTTTTTGCACTTCCCAGCAGACCTTCCCAAGCAGAATTATCCGGTGAGCTTTCCGTATACTGACTGATCGGAAGCAAGGTATTCCAGCCGTTTGCCACTAACTTTTCAGGCATTTTCTGAGCATTGAACGCTTTTACCCACTGAGGCAGATCATTCATATACCAGCTGCTCGTGATGAAGTCTCCGGTAGAATCATCAAACCAGAATGCTCCATTCGGAGTATGTCCTGCAGGCAAAATGGAAGCCCTGTCTTTAAGGGAAACTCCGATTACCTTACCCTGGAAATTGGTTGCCATTCTGAGCTCATCCGTAATGGTGGTTGACCACAGGTTTTTCGGTGAGTGGCTTCCTGCTTTTGCATTGGTGGTTCCCACGGGTTGTACAGACTCGTCTGTGGTACAGTATACGTTTTTGCCTGTTTCTTTATCGGTCCAGTCGTTTCCTGCGATCCCGTGAATTGCCGGAACCGATCCTGTATAGATACAGGTATGTCCTAATGCCGTAACAGTAGGTACATAAGGAATGTGAACATTATTCAGTGAATATCCTGTATTTAATAATCTCTTAAAACCGTCGTTGCCATATTTATTGTAAAAACGGTACAAATAATCCCACCTCATCTGGTCTACCACAAGCCCTACAACAAGTTTCGGCCGTTCCAGTTGGGAATTTTTAATCTTCTGCGCGTTGATCGTCATCACGGACAGCATAACTGCCGCTGCAATCGAAATTTTCCTAAGCATCCAGTAACATTTTATTGAGAGCAAATTTACGGGTTTTTGAATTTTTGGTATGTGAAATTTTATTTAAATTTCCTTAGTGCCCTATTAATTTTCGTATCGTTTCTAAAAATAAATTGGTAAAAATTAAGAAAATATTGAATGATTTTCTATTAAAAGGCTTTAAGGTATATTATTTGTATGGAATTTGTTTCAAAATAAGTTAAATTTGAAATAAATTCAGATCCCTATAAATACACAAACAAATGAAGCTTCTCCGACCTTTTCTTTTATTCGTTTCTATTCTTTTATTCGCATGGCTTTTTATAAGCAACATCAACCTGATCAACATAGCAACTACCCTCAACGAAGCTGAGATCAATTCTGAAATCGAAAAAGTAAATAATTTTACGGATATTACCAGTCTTAAACAATTCAGCATTGAAAAAATTAATTATATGGAGGCCATCAGAAACCGGTTTACTGAAAATGCGATGATTCGCGTAGCAGTAATCTCAGTACTGATTATTTTACAGGTAGTTCTATATGCAACCAGTAGCAATATGTTCAGTTCCAGGCAGCCCCGAAAATCACACTGATTGCAAAGGCCTTAATACTTTAATAATGTCATTGGAAATCAGAAAACTCGAAAAGCTGACCGGCAACCCTACGCTCGCATGGGGACGAAATGGCTATACTACCGATAAAATATTCGTGGTTTCCGCTATTGAAGCCGGAAGTACTTTTGAATTCAGCTTACGGGAGAAAAAACAGTCATACACCAAAACGTGGAATCTGAGTGAAGATGATATCCATGAACTGAATACGATCATCAGCCAGGGGCATTCTTTCGGAGCCTACCATGAAAATGAACTTATTGGCTGGATTATCTGCGATTTCAGATCCTGGAACAACAGTCTTTTCATTGAAAGTATATTAATAAGTGAAGATTTCAGAGGGCAGAGCATCGGCAGATTACTTATTAAAGCGGTTAATCGTAAGGCGCGTAATCTACAATGCAGGATCGTAGAGCTGGAAACCCAAAATACCAATTACAAAGCTATTAAATTTTATCAGGAAGCAGGATTTACAATAACCGGCATTAATACAAAACTATACAATGATTCTGCGGAAACTGCTTTGTTTATGAGCTTTGATCTGTTAATATAAGGGCAATTTGCCCATTAATGATAATAAATATTTTTAATTAAAATATATACGTTATATTTATAATCTACTTATTATCATGAAAAAAATCACATTTTTTATCGTATTTTTAGCAATCCAACAATTTATTTTCGCCCAGACAAATCAATATGCAGATTTTATTAAGACCTGGAATTTCATTAAATATTACCATCCCGACCTGGCCAGCAGAAAAATGGATGCCGACAGTTTATTCCTGATGAATGTTGAGAAAGTAAACGCCAAAGAAAACTTCAACGACGTAATCAAACTGGTAACGCAGAATCTGAATACACGTTTTTCCACACCACCGATTGTTGAAGCCCAAAAAGATGTACTCTCTGTCAATCAAAACTTTGACTGGTTTCGAAAAAACAAAAAGATCAGTCCTGAAAATAAGAGTTTACTGGATAACATCTACAGAAACCGTTTTGATTACACGCTTCTACCCAAAGGAAAATCAGTAGAGGATGAAAAAAAGTATGAATTTCCAAAAGAAGAGAATCTACCGCTGAAATACAGATTACTGACAATGGCAAAAATACGGGGCACTGTCGATTATCTTTTTCCGCACAAATATTTAATGGATAAAAATTTTGATTCTTATTTTAATACTTTATTGGACGAAGCTGTAAAATCAACTACCCGGAAGGATTTTGAGATTGTCCTTGCTAAAACGGTTTCACAATTTCAGGACAGTCACGCTTTTGCATTTTACCGTCAACTGAATTACAAAAACGAAATATTGTTTAATGTTTCTTATTATTCACCATTTGATTTTCAAATTGTAGGAGATCATTTGTTGGTTACTCATCTTATTTCTCCTGAGATATGCAGTAAAGCCCATCTGAAAAAGGGTGATAAGATAACGGAAATTAATGGAAAAAAAGTCTCCGAAATGATTAAGGAAAAAGGTAAATTACTTTCGGTTTCCAACCATCAAAAACTACAATACGTTCTTTCAACCTACGAGTATAATTTGATCTGGCCGGATAATTTACCAAAGAAAACGTTGACTGTACATTCCGGCTCTAAAAGATTTTCCACAGAAATTGACTTAGTAAATCCCACTGATAAATCACAAGTTTCTGTTATTTCTAATTATATCAACAATAAAAACAGCAAAATAAAAAACAGGAATTTAATTAATAAGGATATTGCCTATTTTAAAACCGATGCAACAATGCATTTCATGGAGAATGTTGATGATGATAAATTGGATGCCAAAATGGATAGTATCCTGGAAGATGCCTCACACAAAAAGGCCATTGTTTTTGACATGAGGGGCTATCCGGATTGGGGTGGCTTCATTTTTTATTATGTATATAAATACTTCTCGCCTGTCGAAAATTATTTTTATAAATATTATGAACCTAATTTGAAAAATTTAGGAACCTTTAGTCTCAGGGATCCAAAATATAATTATCCGGAAATTAAAGATAAAACGACACATCCCTATCCCGGAAAAGTTTTTATACTTGTAAATCCAGATACGCGCAGTGCCAGTGAATGGTATTCGATGAGCCTTCAGAAAATTTTTCCGAAATCTGTTACGATTGGCCAGCAGACTTCAGGTGCAGACGGAGATGTGGTTAAAATTAATCTTCCGGGAGATTATCTTCTGGAATTTACAGGAAACGGAATCTTTTATCCCGATAATACACAGACTCAGCAAAAAGGGATCAGAATCAACGAATTGGTCAAATATACGGATCAGGATATTCTTGATGGTCGTGATCTTGAATTCGAAAGGGTCTTGAAGTCCTTGATTTCTCTGTAGTATGTAACTTTTGACTACGTCGAACCTTTGGTTTGTGGTTAATTCTGAAATTAGTTTAAACAATTTAAATAAAAAAATCATCTGACCTCCACAACAAACAAAATTTGAACTTTATAACACAATGTAAACTTCAAATAAGCCTCAACTTTGTCATGTAAAATTTAAATACAATGGAAAACGTACAGACAAAAACAACAGTTTTGGTAACAGGAGGAACAGGATTTTTGGGAGTTCACACCATTCTGCAATTATTACAGCAAGGATATGAAGTGAAAACAACACTCCGTTCATTAGCAAAAAAAGACAGCATCATCAAAGCACTGGAAGAAGGAGGAATTTCAGATTTTTCTCATCTTTCTTTTTTTGAAGCAGATCTTACGAATGACAACAATTGGGATGAAGCCGTAAACGGCTGCAAATATGTTCTTCATGTGGCCTCTCCTTTTCCGGCACAAGACCCAAAAGATGAAAATGAGCTGGTCATTCCGGCAAGAGACGGCGCTTTGCGCGTACTGAAAGCATCTCGTGATGCCGGCGTAAAAAGAGTTGTTTTAACGTCATCTTTTGCAGCGGTAGGTTATAGCATCAATACAGAAAATCATATTTTCACAGAAGAGGACTGGACAGATGTAAATGCAGAACTTCCTCCTTACATCAAATCAAAAACCGTTGCCGAAAAAGCCGCATGGGAATTCATCGAAAGAGAAGGAAACGGGCTGGAATTATCGGTCATTAATCCCGTAGGAATTTTCGGACCTGCACTCGGCGGTATTACTTCTGCTTCTCTCGATATTGCTGTTTCCGGTATTCTGAAGGGCAATCTTGAATACACCCCTACTTTCACAATGGGTGTTGTAGATGTAAGAGATGTTGCAGCCATTCATATCAAAGCAATGCTTAGTCCTGATGCTGCCGGACAACGTTTTATTGCAACTGCTGATGGCGTGATGAGCTTTTATGATGTTGGGGAATTATTTAAAAAAGAAAGACCGCAATATACTGCCAACATTAAAAAACTGGAACCCATCGGTAAAGAATTTTACAAACAAATCTCGAATGAAAAAGCAAGAACCATTTTGCACTGGAATCCGAGAAGCCGTGAAGAAGCTTTGCTGGCAAGTGCGGATAGCCTGATGGCTGATTCACAGATTTAGTTTACATTTATATATAATTTAAGCCAACTGAAATATTTTAGAGAATAAAATAATCCTATTAATTTCTTTAACATCAAAAGAGAAAAGTATAAATATGAAATTCAACAATCTGCAGTCATGTCATCTGGGTCCTGAAATATCTCCGGAACAGTTTATTCCTGAACATTTCTTTCTGTTTTTGCTGAAAGGTTCAATGATATCCTATGACGGCTACAAGCATTACAGAATGAATCCCGGCGATTACTGTATTGCCAGGAAAAATCATCTGGTGCGGTATACAAAATATAAAGATGACGGAAAGTTTGAAAAGGTAATCATCACTTTCGATGAACCTTTTTTGAGAAAATTTCTCGAAAGGCATTCGTATACTGCCGGGCCAACTGATAACGATAATTCATTTCTATTCATTAAAGAAGATCTTCTAATTGAAAATTTTGTACGTTCGCTGGAACCGTATTATAACGGAACAGAAACACTGGATGATGATTTTGTAGATATCAAGCGTGAGGAACTTTTGATGATATTGTTGAAAAACAATCCGGATCTGAAAGATATTTTCTTCAACTTCAATATTCCGCATAAGATTGATCTGGAACATTTTATGAATCAGAATTATAAATTCAATATCAGCCTGGAACGTTTTGCTTTCATGACCGGAAGAAGTCTTTCTTCGTTTAAAAGAGATTTTAAAATGATTTTTAATATGGCTCCGGGAAAATGGCTCATTAAGAAACGTCTTCAGGAAGCTTATTTTCTTTTGGAAAAGGAAGATAAAAAACCCAGCGACATTTATATTGATCTGGGATTTGAGGATCTTTCGCACTTTTCTTTTGCTTTTAAAAAGGAATTTGGGGTTTCGCCTTCGGAGATTGCAAGGGCTTAAAGCTTATTGTTTTGATTTAAAATAATCAGGATACTAAAACTCCGCGCCCTTCGGGCGCGGAGTTCATATATAAGGCAAAAGTTTATATATTAAAACTTCAAATCTCCATTTACTTCTCTCACGGCATTGGCAGCTTCAGCGAATTTCAATTGCTCTTCAGCAGTAAGGGTTACGTTCACGATTTTTTCTACACCGTTTGCTCCGATAATCGCCGGAACACCAAGGCAGATATCATTTTGACCATATTCTCCTTCAAGCATTAAAGAACAAGGAATCATTTTCTTCTGATCGCAAGCGATAGCCTGAACCATTACAGAAACTGCAGCTCCCGGAGCGTACCATGCAGAAGTTCCTAATAATTTAGTAAGGGTTGCTCCTCCTACTTTTGTTTCTTCGATTACATATTTTTGTTGCTCAGCGTCAAGGAATTCAGTTACAGGAACTCCGTTTCTTGTAGCTTTGCTCAATAAAGGAAGCATTCCTGTATCACTGTGTGCAGCGATTACCATTCCGTCTACATCTGAAATTGGAGCTTCCAACGCTTCAGCCAATCTGTATTTGAATCTTGCAGAATCCAGAGCACCACCCATTCCGATGATCTTGTGCTTAGCAAGTCCTGAAGTTTTGTGTACGAGGTAAGCCATTGTATCCATTGGATTGGAAACCACGATGATAATAACATCAGGGGAATGTTTTACCAGGTTTTCAGTAACGTCTTTCACGATTCCTGCATTGATACCGATCAGTTCTTCTCTTGTCATTCCAGGTTTTCTTGGAATACCTGAAGTAATAACGGCTACGTGAGAACCTGCAGTTTTGCTGTAATCACCTGTTGTTCCGGTAATTTTCGTATCGAATCCGTTAAGAGATGCGGTCTGCATCAAATCCATTGCCTTACCTTCAGCAAATCCTTCTTTAATATCCACCAAAACTACTTCTGAACAGAAGTTCTTCATTGCGATGTATTCTGCACAGCTTGCTCCTACAGCGCCTGCACCTACTACAGTTACTTTCATAATATACTTATTTATTGTTTTTTTAATGGCATTATGGAACTTTACAGTTTCATAATATAGCTTTAAAATTTATTTATCTGAATTGTTTGTTTAGCTTAAAATTGAAAACTCCCAAATTTAACAATTCCTGAAAAATTGAGCAATCTTTCAGGAATTTATTATCTTTAAAATATTATTTAGAATAAAATAGCTGATTAATTAACATTCAGCAGGAAAGTGTATAATTTTTTTGCGCCCGACAATACATCATCGTAATGCGGCTCCGTAATTTCAGTATCCAGCACTTCTTTAAAATCTTTCCACATGGCACCCGTATTTTCATGGTAACAACCAAAGAAATTGAATGTCACCTCATCAAAACCATCAGTTTTGGAAAGCTGTTTTGCGATAACGTTTCCGCCAAGCGTAGAGCCTTCTATCACATACATTGCGCCCAGTGCTTCGCTTTCATTGGCAAGTATCAGTTCGTGTGAAGCAATACTTCTTTTCAGTTCAAGGCTTTTAAGATCTTCTTCAATTAAAGAAAGTTTTTTTCTGTCATCAAGCTGAAGTTTTTCCGAGAACCTCTCTGATAATTTACTGAAAATCTCCTCTTCCGAATTCAGAAGCATCAGGTAGTTGGTACGGATGATTTTTTTATAATCTTCAAGTGTAAATGTTCTGTTGAAAATTTTTTCTGAGCTGAAAAGCTTTTCGGCAGCATCGTGATATTCTGCCGTATTTTGTTTAAGATATTCTGATACCGTCATAAAGATTTAAAAGGTATTCCTTTGATTTTAAGGTTTTTTGAAAGTTAAAATGAATGTAGTTCCTTCTTTACTGCTTTCATAGTCTACATTTCCGCCTATTCTTTTCATAATCCTGTGGACAATTGACAATCCTACTCCATTTCCTTTGAATTTCTTGGCATTATCCATTCTGTTGAAAATCTTAAACATTTTATGCTTATTTTCCTGTGGAATACCGATCCCATTGTCTGAAATCCTGTAGATGACATGATCACCTTCTTCAGTTCCTTCAATTTCAACTCTTGGTTTTTCCTGTTGGGAAGAATATTTAATGGCATTATTGATAATATTTAAAAAAGCTTGATGAAGCATGGTTTTATCAGCAAGAACTTCAGGACAATCTTTGATAACAACCTCACTGTCAGGAGTTCCGAAAGTGATTTTTGCGTTCTCGATAATTTTTTCGATAGTTTGATAAGTCTCAAGGCTTTCCAGCTGTATTTCACTGTGTTTTGCACGGCTCAACTGTAATACATCATGCATCATTTCTGCCATATTATCAATTTCTTCTATGATAGAATTGATCTTATTTTTGCTTTTCTCCGATTCATCATTAAGCGTTTTCAGCAGCATCTGCGCATTAAGCTTCATCACTGTAAGCGGAGTTCCAAGGTCGTGCGAAATGGTGTAAGAAAAGCTGTCAAGCTCTTCATTTACCTTTTTAAGCTCATCGTTGAGCCTTTTGATCGTATTATAATTTTTATGAGATGTTTCTAATATAAGATCCCGCACAGACTGCAACGCAACAACATTTCTGGAATTCCATCTTTTCGAATTTCCTTTGATGTCTTCCGTAAATATTTTAAAAGAAGTTCTCGGAGAAAACATTTGTTTTTGCTCTCCATTCTGGTATATAGTTTCAATTTTCTTTTCAGGATTTCCGGCCCAATCGATATGTTCATCAAACTCTTTACGGAACCAGATCAGAAGATTGTTTTTACTTCTTTCCACGAAATAAATAACGACACCTGCCGATTTATTATCAAGATCTAATTCTTTCCCAAAATCTCTTAAGAAACTTCTGCTGAGATAAATGCTGTCTTCCGTATTTTCGTGTGCCCATTTCGTTATTCTTTCAATCGCAGACACATCGGGAGTAGTTCCATCGGTAACGATTTTCTCTTCTGCAATAACGGCCATACCGTCAGCATCAAGAAAGTTTCTGATTTCAGCTTTGTTCTCAATTAAAGAATCGAATAAGCTGTTGTATTTTAAAAATTCAGCTTTTAAACGTGAAGCTCTGTCATTTAACTCTAAACGATAGTTCAGCTCATTTTTTGATTTAAAAGATGAATAAGCATTGGATGCTAAAGCCGTGAAAATGCCCGCCTGTACCCTGTCTTCAAGATCGATATGTTTCGGTTCAGAATTCTGACACGTTACAAGTCCCCAAAGATAATCGTCAATAATGATGGAGACACTGAAGCTCGAAGAGGCACCCGAATTTTTGATATACTGCCCATGAACAGGCGACATCCCGCGGGAAGTCGAGTAAGTAAGATCAATATTTTCGTGGGTTTTGCTCAGCAACGGAACTGTCTCCGCATGTACATTGCTGAAAATTCTTTTTCTTTTTTTAAGATAAAGCTCTCTGGCCTGAATCGGAATGTCTGATTCCGGATAGTGCAACCCCAGATAGCTTTCCAGGTTGTCGTTGGTTTTCTCTGCCACGACTTTCCCGGAACCGTCCATCATGAATTTGTAGACCATCATTCGGTCATAATTCACGATTTTTGACAATATATTCAAAAGCTGATCCCAGATTTCCTGATCATTTTCTACAATATAAAAGTTATCATATTTATTGGAGATCTGCTTATTGGGATTTACAATTACTTTTTCAAGTTCAAGAAAAATATTGCCTTTACTTCTGAAAGCAGACAAATGATATTGTTTATCTTCAAGGAAAATTTTATCAAAAAATGTTTCGTTATCTCTCCTTGTAAATTCAGGTAAGGATTTATAAATATCGGAATTGATAACACTGCCAAAAACTTCAGGAAAGTCTGTAAGTTTCTTATCGAAAAGCAGTTCAATGTTTTCGATTTTAAATATATCCTCAATATTCTTGCTGAAGAAAGTGATGGAATGAGATTCTGCATCGATGCCAATCAGATAGCCAAAACTTTGTATGTAGCCCGGAATATGGATAGGCTCTTCATGACACTCTACAAAATTCATATTATACTTTGATCAATCAAATATAAAGAAAATTTTAAAGGTGTGGTACTTTTTTCGACGAAATACATACCACAGAAATTAAATTAATAAGCCCTTTAAAAAAATGCTGTAATTTAACATTAAAAAAAGGGAGTTATTTTCTTTATATTATCTTTAACCTTCTTGTTTACAGCCCAAAAGGCTTTTTTATTTAGACTTATTTAAAAATAGTTGTCTCTCATTCAGAGAGCAGTAAATCAGCCACAATTTTTACATCGAATTATCTGAAAAGATATAAGATTTCTCTTTCCGTGATCAGCTGAATATTAATGAAATTAAACTTCTTTTTCGAAGTACAGCATATAGTATTTTCCATTTTCATCTTCTCCCTGGGCGATTTTTTGGCGGTCACCATGGATATAAATATGGAAATTTTTATCTAATTTAATGATGCTCTTAAAATGCCTCTGGGTTTTCTTTACCGCTGTTTCATTAATCGGGAATTCTTCTGCGATATTGATCTGCATATCCTGTTCATAATCCGTTTTGAAATTAACAAAACTTTCGATCACATGCTCATCCTGAAGAACTTCCTTGTTAAAATCATCAAGATTAAATTCTTCTTTTTCCTTAAAGAAATTAATGGATTTATTTAGGAAATCGGCCTGATCTGCTCTGGAAACTTCAAATTCCTGAGGCAACTGTTTGGTGATATAATCTTTATACACCATCAAAGCTTCCTGAGTATGGAAATATTCGTCGTCGCGCTGTTTTACTTTCAGGAAATCCTCAAACCAGTAATACATATCTCCGTTTTTATTATTATCAACGACAGAAAGTACATAGCCGGTTTCTTTATCATTGTTGTAGATCAGAGCGGCTTTATCAATCTTGGAAAGGCCGATTCCCTGGTCTTTTTCGATTTCAAAATTGTCTTCCTGCGGAGAAATTTTAAGGAAAGATTCTCTTTTTTCAGTTTTGAAAATTCCGATTTTATCAACCTTTTCAGTGCCTTCCCTTTCGTCTTCAAAATAAACAATAAATAATTCTCCCCCCTGAACTCTTGGGTTTTCAGCGGCTTCGAAAAGATGTTTTGCAATATTTTCAGCTTCCCAAAGAAATTTGGCTTTATCATCAAAAATTTCGGATACCGAACTGTACACCGGATTATTAACCAAATATGAATCGCTGTAAAAATGAAAAGTTTCTTCTGATTTAAAAGATCCTAAAAAGTAATTTTCCAGAAGCTCTGCCATTCCTTCATCCAGCTGCAATTCTTCCTGAGAAAGGATTAATGACTCTCCATTGATTTTATTTCCGACTCTGTGTACTACGATTTTTGAAAACATCTCCTGAATATTTTTGGACTGCAAAGATATTAATTAAATCATACAATCTGCAGAATTTCATTCTGATAAAAACCTTATCAATATGAGATGATTTTTCTTTATATATTATCTCTAACCACTAATTAACGACATGATTATCAACAACATAAAAAGCCACATACATCACGGGTACGGATTTTGGCATTATGATTGTGAATATTAACAACAAATACAATGGACTTAAAGACTTTAAACAGAATTGATACGCTGAGAAGACTTAAAAGCAGAGGACCGAAAACTCCGAAATGGCTGAAACCTTATCACGCGCTGCTTTTTATATTCACAGCGATCGCTATTTTAAGTGTATTGATCAGAACGTTACAACCCAATCACTAAATTATAAATTATATGAACTATTTACAAGCCACTCAGGAAATTACCGTTGCAATACCTGAAATCCGTGACGAACTTCAGCAGACAAGGATACAGAATTCTTATCACATCATTGAGTTTTTAAATGATAAAATCAAATCGATGATCCGTCAAAACAATACAGACTGTGTATTCAAATGCCTTCAGAAAATGAATGAGCTTTATAGCGATGGCGATCAGACTGTAAAAAGTGCCATTGAGAATTCTTTTGTGTATTCATTAGACAACTGTACGGCCTTCTGCAGCGAAGAGTACCGCGATACTATTTTCAACCGTCTTTCGACTGATTTGCAAAAAGTTTATATCAGACAGATTTACAGTCATAACATCTGATTTTATTACATTTTTAAACTGTTTCATTACAAAAACACAATAATTAACTCAACAAAAAGGTAATTAATAATCAATCATTTATGAAATCTAAAATACGAAAAATATCAGACTGGAAAAGCTTTGAAACAACTACCAACAGACATAATATAGAGATTTTAGCCACACACATCGCTGTGATTATAGGGGTATTTATTTTTGCTGCTTACCTTTAAACTTTGGTACAGTTTTAGCGTAAACAAAAATGCTCGAAATATTAATTATGATGAATGCACACATGCAAACTATTAATCAAAAAATAGCTGTTGAATATTTAAAGTTTTTTTATCCGCCACTTCGTGCTGAAATAACACAACTATCTGTACAGGAGAACTTCGCAGGAATTATTCAGTCTACGATTAATTATCTGAAAAATCTGCTACTGGAATCAAAAATAAATATCATCTCCCACCATATCAAATTGATGGACTGGATTTACAGAAACGGAAATTCTTATGTAAGGGATATTATAGAAAACCTCTTTGTAAGATCTTTTGAGAGTTTTAAGAAGCACGCTAAAATACAGCACTGGAAATTGCTTTATCAATATATGCCTGTGAGTTTTCAGCAAATATATGATCATCAGCGAAGTCAGGACAAAATATTTTTCGGTAAATAATATGCTAAAACAATTCGGGCGAAACCTTTGGTTTCGCCCGAACTTATTAATTCTTCTTCGTAAAAACTTTTTGTATCGTCTGAAGATCCTTATCATTCATCTTTGAAGATTTCTTAAGTTTTGCAACGAAAGCATCGACTTCTTCAGGAGTTGACGGGCATCCCAGATTTTCATTTTTATCATTAAAAGAATCTGCAAGAACTTCCCCTTTAGGATTCAGAACCAACCAGAAAGGGAGGCCGGCATCTTTTCCTTTATATTTGTCCATTAGTTCTTCTCCTCCGGGATTTTCAAGTTTCTTTTTATCTCCCATTTCCTGAACATCTACATAAGCCGTAATAAATTTTTTCTCAAAAATAGATTGGGTTTCAGGAAGATTCATATTCTTTTCCATTACGTGACACCACTTGCACCAGGAAGCATGAAACATCAGAAGTACATTTTTATTTTTTGCTTTTGCTTCAGTGAGTGCTTTATTGAGCACAACATCCGCTTTTTCCTGAGCAAAATTTAACTGGAATAAAAACATTCCCAACAGGAAAAGTATCTTAGAAATTCTCATTTTTAATCGGTTTTAAAATTATACGAATGTATACATTTTCTTGTGTTTTTTAAATAAATTTATCATTAGACTTTGGAAAATAATTTAAAAACTTATTCGGCCCTAATTTTAAAAATCTCCAGTCAATAAACATTTCACCCTTTAGTTTTTCAGTTTGAACATTTTATTTATATCATTGGAATTAATATTTTACTTTCTTTGTACAAATGATCAGAAACGAGAGAAAAATTTATATTTACAGCGCCCTGCTGATTACTTTGGTCGCCAATTCCGCAAAGCTGATGGCCCTTAATTCCGATGGAATTATTGCCCGCTACTGGCAGTTCAACATTTGGGAATACGGGTTCCAGTTTCTGTATAATATGGTATTTTGTGTGGTTTTGCTGCATCTTAACCTTTCAAAGGGAAAACTTTTCAGCATTTACAGGGAAAACAAGCAGTGGCCGAAATTATATGTTTTCAATATATTGCTGATTGTGGCGTTTATTATTTTAGGGAGTTTCATTCATAATGCATTATTTGGATCGCTGCCTCTTCCGAGGATCCGAATCAGAGGATATTTTGCCAGATTTTTACTCAGCAGCGTAATGATTGCAGTGGTTATTCGCCTTATTCTTCTGATGCGCGAAAGCAGAAATAAAGATCTTATTAATGAACAGCTGCATACAGCTTATCTCCAGGCTCAATTGAAGTTGCTTCAGGAACAGCTTAATCCACATTTTCTGTTTAATACGCTAAGCAGTCTTTCTGCCATGGTAAGGGAAAATCCCAACCTTGCCCAATCCTATATCCTTCATCTGTCTAAGGTTTTCAGATACACGCTTGTGCATTCAGGTAACGATATGGTAACGATAAATACAGAGCTTCAGCATTTGGAGTCTTATATTCAGCTCGTAAAAATGCGGCTTGAAAATGCCTTTCAGATTCAGATCAATATCAATAAGCATGTTACAGACAAAAAATTGCTTCATTTGTCACTACAGCCACTGGTGGAGAATGCTGTTAAGCACAACAAGGCTACAATTTCAAATCCTTTGATTATCAACATTTATGACGAAAATGACAGGATCATTGTAAAGAACAATCTTCAACCGATGAGCAGCGAAGCAGAAAGCACCGGACTTGGCCTAACCAACTTGAATGAAAGATACAGATTACAAACAAACCATGAGATAGAAATTTATCAGAACGGTGAATATTTTATAGTTAAATTGCCATTATTATGATCCCAAACCTCCGTATTATACTGATAGAAGACGAGGCGGCCACAGCAAGAAATCTGGAATTTATACTGAAAGAAATAAATCCTGATATTGAGGTTATTACAACCTTACAAAGCATCGCGGAATCTGTAGATTACTTGTCTGCATGTAATCATGATTATGATCTTATATTTTCGGATATCAGACTTTCAGATGGACTGTCATTTGAAATTTTCAGACAAACAAGCATCAAAAAACCGGTCATTTTTGTTACAGCTTACAGTGATTATGCACTAGAAGCTTTCCGGAACAATGGAATTGATTATGTTTTAAAGCCTTTTGATAAAGAGGAAATCCAACGTACTCTACTGAAATACAATACCATCATTGCTGCTGATATCAAACTGGAACAGACCAAGACATCAGCCTTACTGCAACAGCTTCAGTCTGCAACAAAGAATTATAAAAAGTCTTTCCTGATCCATTATTGTGGCCGACTTATTCCTGTAGATTCCGCTAAAATCAGTTGGTTTTATACGGCCAATGAAATTGTATATGCCTGCACAGCAGACGGACAGAAATATACCATAGAATTCACACTCGAACAGCTGGAACGAGAGCTGAATCCCGAACTTTTTTTCCGGGCTAACCGTCAGTTTATTGTTAACCGGAACGCCATAGATACCATAGAATATTTTTTTAACGGAAGACTTTTAATCAAAATTCATCCTTCACCACAGGAACAGGTAATCGTCAGTAAGGCAAAAGCCATGATGTTTAGAAAATGGCTGGACCAATGATCTGTTTTACCACCTGATTTGGTCGGTTCACCCTTTTTTATTTTAAGATAAGCTATTGCTATTGCTACATTTGTTTTATTAAAAACTTAAAATTTCCAAGATGATTCTAAACACAAAAAAACAGACGACTTTTCTGGTAGCGGTTTTTATATGCATTGCATGTACAGGCTTATCAGCACAGAAAAGTAAATTAAAAGACAGCACTCCGGAACAACGTGCAAAAATGCAGACGGAGTGGATGACGACTAAATTAACCTTAAATGCTTCACAAGTTCAGCAGATCTCAGCACTTAACCTTCAGTACGCCCAGAAGAATGAGCCTATCATTCAAAGTAATGACAGCAAAGTCTCCAAATTTAAAAAACTGAAAGCTTTACAGAAAGAAAAATCTAATGCGCTCAGCCAAATTTTAAGCGAGGAACAGTATAAAAAATATGAGGAGATTAAAGATCAAATGATTCAAAACTTTAAAAATAAAAGAAAATGAAAAAACTACTTTATTCTTGGGTAATCATGATATTCATTACCGCTTCAGCATGCTCTCAAAGCAGCAGTGATAATGACGAAACTGCAGAAACTATGACGCAGAAAAACTCTTTGCTTAGTCTCCAGGGACCTATACAGAAACCAACTTCGGGATATGGATCAGATGGAAATTACCAAGTGGCAGAAATTGATTTTGATAATCCACAATACGCAGGCACTAAGGTTTCTATTTTCTATCCGCAGGGAATTACTACTCCCAGACCAACTATATTTTTTTCGCATCCCTATGGTGGCGAGGATAAAGAATACAATATAGAGCTGTATAACTTTATTGCGAAGAAAGGTTATGTGGTGGTATTTGTACCTTACCGTACTTTTGATGTAAGTGTAGACCACCGTTACCAGACGCTTTGGGAAGGCTTCACAAAGGCCGCGGAAGATTATTCCGACATTATTGATACTCAGAAAGTAGGTTTTATGGGGCACTCTTTTGGTGGTGGTACCAGTATCGATCTGGCATACAAAGCATTTACAGAAAAAGGATGGGGAGAGAATGGACGTTTTCTTTTCACGATGGCGCCGTGGTATGCTTTTAACTGGGACAGCCCGCTAACAACTCAACAGCAATTACAAAATTTCCCTCCCAATACCAAAATGATTACCCAGGTCTACGATGAAGATGATGTCAACGATCACAGGATGGCAATCGATATCTTTAAAAACATCAATATTCCTAATGCTCAAAAAGACTTCATTTATATTAAATCATCTACTATTAACGGGTACAATTATGTAACAGACCATGCAATGCCAAGTTCAAGAGTGACTTTTGACGCATTGGACTATTATGGAGTGTACCGTCTTTTGGATGCTATGATGGATTATAGTTTCAATGGAAATACCAGTGCGAAAAATACTGCTCTAGGTAATGGTTCTGCCGCGCAGGTTACCATGCCTTCCTATAACGGACAAGCGATGACTCCGCTTGAAGTTACAGATAATCCTACACCGAAATACCTGCAATTTAAATATCAGTTTAAATGCGGAAACAGCACCAATCCGCGAACCGCTTATTGTAATTAATGTATAAGTCCCTTTCTTTAAAAAGAATTTTTATGGCAAAGAAAAAAGGCTTTCCCATTCTGTGGTGAAAGCCTTTAAATTTTAGTTAAAGCCCTTCGCTATGTGTCGAAAGGGCTACTTTAAACATTATCCGGAACACTTCATATCATCATTTTTCACCCCCAAATTTATTTAGGATCATATACATCAAACACCAGCCTGTAAGGGCGTGGATCCACATATTAACTCCGACAAAACCGGTCAGCCAAAACCAGTTTTCATTGATATAAATCCCCAATAAAAGGCTGATTAAAATAATGGTTCCCGCTACAGCGTGTACAATTCTTGTCTGCATAATTTTAAATTAAACTGTTAGAGTTCGATATTTGTTTTTTGATTTGTAGCGACATTTTGCCATTTTTTCTTTTCGGTGATGTAATAAACCAACGGAACGACAATCAGCGTAAGCAATGTAGAAACGATCGCTCCAAATACCAGTGAAATAGCCAATCCCTGGAAAATCGGGTCGAAAAGAATAATTACAGCACCTATTACTACGGCTCCTGTCGTTAATAAAATCGGTGTTGTTCTTACCGCTCCGGCTTCAATGATAGCCTGCTTCATAGGAATTCCCTCTTTCAGACGAATTTCTATAAAGTCAATTAAAAGAACGGAATTTCTTACCATAACACCCGCTAGGGCAATCATTCCGATAAAGGAAGTTGCCGTAAAGAATGCGCCTAATAACCAGTGACCTAACACGATTCCAATAAGTGAAAGCGGAATGGCAACCATCATTACAATAGGTGTTTTGAAATTCTGGAACCAGCCGACAATCAGCATATAAATAATAATGATCACGACCGCAAAAGCAGTTCCCAAATCACAGAAAACTTCCAATGTAATTTGCCATTCTCCGTCCCATTTCACCGTATAATTGCCCTCGTCTTCAGGTTGGTTCATATACAATTCATTCATTGAATATCCATTCGGAAGCTGGATTTTTTTTAGCTTTTCTTCCATTCCGAGAATCGCATAGGCCGGACTTTCCAATTTTCCTGCCATATCAGCAAGAACATAGACTACTCTCTTCTGGTCTTTTCTGTAAATAGTTTTATCCAGTTCTTTTTCTTCTACTTTTACAAGGTCACTAGCCGGAACCATCCCCATCTGTCCTTTGATTTTCAAACCTGTGATATCCTGAATTGTAGATTTATCAGCATTTTTTAGCTTCATTACAATATCTACAGGGTCGTTGGATTTTTCGTCATAAAGATTTCCAATAGGATATTCACCTATCAGATAAGTCATATTTCCAACGATTTGCTGAGGAACAATACCGTTAAGCATTGCTTTTTCTTTATCGGGAACGAGCTTGAATTCTTTTTGAGGCGCTTCTACCATCCAGTCAACATCTACGACATCATCGGTTTTCTTCAGAATATCTTCCACTTGTTTTGCCACTTTTATCTGGCCTTCGTAGTCAGGTCCGTAGATTTCTGCTACAATTGTTGAAAGAACCGGTGGCCCCGGCGGAACTTCCACCACTTTTACATTAGCTCCATATTTGGCAGCTATTTTCTGAATTTCAGGACGGATGTTTTTAGCAACATCGTGGCTCTGTGCATCTCTATCTTCCTTATGCAGAAGGTTCACCTGAATATCCGCCGTATTACTGCTTCCACGCATATCATAATGACGAACCAATCCGTTGAATGTAATCGGAGCAGAAGACCCGATATAATTCTGATAATTCAACACTTCCGGAACAGTCTTCAGGTATTGCGCAATATCCTGTGTTACCGCAGATGTTCTTTCCAGTGTTGTTCCTTCTGGCATATCAATCACTACCTGAATTTCATTTTTATTGTCAAACGGAAGCATTTTTACCGCCACCCATTTGGTAAAAAATGCAGCTATGGAAATCAGCAACAAAACAACCGTAATCCCCATCATGGTCCATCTTTTTGATTTTGAATTTAGGAGTGGCTGCTCTATCTTTTTATAAATTCTATAAATCCTGCCGGTTTCCAGACCTTGCTCTTCTGTATGTTCCTGTTTGTCTTTTACTTTCAGCAAATGATAGCCGAGATATGGTGTAACCGTTAATGCCACAAAAAGAGAAAGCATCATTGCGATAGAAGCTCCAATTGGCATCGGCGACATGTAAGGCCCCATCATTCCTGATACGAAAGCCATTGGTAAAATCGCAGCAATAACCGTAAACGTTGCTAAAATGGTAGGATTTCCTACTTCATTAATGGCATAAATTGCAGCCTGTTTAAACGGCAGTTTTCTCATATGAAAATGCCTGTGCATGTTTTCAGCAATAATGATACTGTCGTCTACTACAATTCCGACTACAAAAACCAGCGCAAATAGTGTAATCCTGTTCAGAGTATATCCTAAAATATAATAGCTGAATAAAGTTAAAGCAAACGTCAACGGAACCGAAAAGAATACTACCAAACCTCCTCGCCAACCCATTGCCAGCATTACCAGAACAGTTACTGCCAAAATCGCGACACCAAGGTGCATCAACAACTCAGAAACTTTGTGTGAGGCGGTTTCTCCATAATTTCTGGTGACTTCTACATGCACATCATTCGGAATGAGATTTTTCTTTAATCCTTCTACTTTTTTTAGAATCTGTTCAGAAATTTTCATTGCATCAGCGCCTTTTACTTTCGAAACTGAAACGGTAACCGCCGGATATTCCGATTTAAACTTTTTACCGTTTTCTACAGCATTTCCATATCCGAAGCTTACATAATTCGCAGGATCGGATGCTCCGTCTTTTATAGTTGCCACCTGCTTCAGATACACCGGCATATTCTGCGATGTTCCGACAACCAGATTTTCCACATCTTCAGCTGAGTTGAGAAACTGACCTGTTGTTAGAAGATATTCTGAATCGCCTGAATCAAATTTTCCTGATTGTGAACTTCCGTTATTGGCCTGAATCATCTGCATCACCGATAGAGCGTCCACATTCAGTTCAGCCATTTTATCCTTGTCTAAAATGACCTGCAGCTGGCGGTTTCTTCCACCAATTGTTTTGGTAAGAGACACATCTTTTATTTTTTTAATTTCAGAAGATAATTCCTCTCCTATCTGGCCAAGCTGAAAATCATTATAATGAGGATTATCACTCCACAAAGTCAGTCCGAGCATCGGAACATCATCGATGGAACGTGTCTTCACCAATGGTTCCATTACATTTTTTGGAAAAATATTTTTATTCTTCATCAGCTCATCATAAAGCTTTACATAGGAACGTTCCGTATCTTCCCCTACATAAAACTGAACGATAATCATAGCCTGTCCGTTCATTGCCATCGAATGAATATGCTCTACTCCCTTGATGTTCGAAATAATCTTTTCCAGAGGCTTTACGATGCGGCTTTCCACCTCTTTCGGACTGGCGCCTGGGTAACCGACCATTACATCCGCCATCGGAATGATAATCTGAGGTTCTTCTTCTCTTGGTATTAATGTGGAACTGTATACCCCTATAATCATCAAAGCAATCATCAACAGAATGGTTAGCTTTGAATTGATGAAAAATTCGGCAATACGTCCTGCGAATCCTTTTTCCATAAAAAATATTTTTTTTAATGTAACAATGAATCAATCTAACAGTGTGACAATGATTTTCATTGGTAAATTGCTACATTGATATATTGTTACGCTATTTTACTTGCACTTTTGCTCCGTTATACAATTTTCCGTTCGAGGTCAGGATATACGTTTCCTTAGGATCCAAACCTGATAAAACCTCAACCTGGTCACCAAATGTTTTTCCTGTCTTCAGCCATCTCAACACTGCCGTATTTTGTGAACTGACCACATAAACGCCTGTGAGCTGACCATTTTCTACCAAAACAGATTTTGGAACCATCACACTTTCCTGAAAACTCTGATTGATTTTCTCTGAAGATTTGATAGGAAACTGTACATTCACAAACATGCCCGGAAGCAGATCTGCAGCATTGTGAATATTGATTTTTACTACATATTGTCCACCTGAATTTGCAGCAGACTTACTGATTTCTGAAACTGTTCCGGAAACCGTTTTGTTTAAAGATTTCAGCGAAATTTCAACGGACATTCCTTCATTGATTTGCGTAATGTTTTGTTCAGAAACCAAAACCTGAGCCTGCAAAGTAGAAGGGGATTCTATCGTCAACAAAGGCATTCCCGGACTTGCCATATCACCCTGTTCTGCAAATTTTGCCGTAATAGTTCCGGAAATGGGAGCTGTAACGTTGATATAACGATATTGTGCATTGACTTCGTTTTTCATCTGTTGTGCAGCCTGCAATCCTGCCTGCGCCATCTCATAACGGGCTCTCATATCGTCAAGCTCTTTTTGGGAAGCACTTTGTGATTTATATAAATTCTGGAATCTCTCGTAATCTTTTTTGGCAATATTATAATTGGCCTGAGCCTGGGAAATCTGTGCATTGGCTTGTCCGCCTTTTGCCTGAATATCAGTAGCATTGATGCTTACCAGAAGCTGTCCCGCTCTTATGTTTTGTCCAACTTGTGCTTTCATTGCAGTGATATAGCCCATGACTCTTGTGGAAATATTGACGGAATTTTTTGCAACCAGTTTTCCGCTGGCTGTGACAAACGCACCGTTCGAAGCCGTTGCAGACTTATGAACGGTTACAGAAACTGGAGCATCGCTGTTAACCGCTGATTTTTCCTGGTCTGAGGAGCAGCTTTGTAAAGTGATGGCTCCTAAAATTAATGTTGAATAAATGTATCTTTTCATTGTAATTGTTTTCTTTTTTTGAAACCTCATAGGTTTTAAAAAACTATGAGGTTTGTTTACAGTTGATTATTTCTTCAAAAATTGCAGATAAGCAATTGCCGTGTTATGCTCGAAAATAGCTTGCTGATATTCCAGTTCTTTTTGGGACATCAACGTTTCGGCAGAAAGCAAATCCGCTGATTTCTCCAAGCCTTGGTCATACCTGTTTTTCCTGATTCTATAGGCTTCCCGGCTCTGTTCCCAAGCTTGTTTTGTGAACGTAACTTTGGAATCTGCATCCTGAACCGACCTCACTGCCTTGTTGAGTTCCAACTGACTTTGCTTGGTGTATTGCTCGATTTCGGTTTGGGCTTTATGGAGTTCGGATTTGTATTTTTCCTGTTCGGATTTTGATTTCAAGCCATCAAAAATATTCCACGATAACTGAATTCCGACCATATATCCATTGGCATCAAATTGCGCAATTTTGTTGTCGTACATTTCCCAGCTTCCAAAAGCATTCAGTTTCGGAAGAAATTTTGCTTTGGACGATTTTATCATTAAATCATAGGCTTCTAATGATTTATTGTACGCTTTCAAATCCTTTCGGGAGGTATTTAATGAAAAGTCGTTTTCAACCAAATTTCCATTATATTCCAAAGGTTCGGTGGGTTTTAAAATTTTGTCTTTTGAATCTTCATTCAACAGAAAACAGAGATAATCGGAAGCATTTTTGATATTGGAATCTGCCAACTGAATCTGGCTGTCGATTTCACTAATACGAACATCCATATACAAAACTTCCGATTTCTGAATCATTCCGTTTTTGAAATAATTATCGATGACCTTTTTGTTGGCAAGTGTCGTTTCCTTTGCATTTTCCAGCGTTTCTTTCATTTTATACGCCAACTGAAGCATCATATAGGCTTTCTTCAACTCAAACTGCACATATTCTTTGGTGCGTTCGGTTTTGATGTTCATAACATCGGCTTTTATTTGCCCTGCTTTCTTCTGATACACCGCATCCATATTGATAATCGGCTGCTGAACTTCAACTTTTGTCCCAAAATTGGAGATGCTTTTTGGACTGTTCAGATTATCCGGATTGAAATCCATCATTGTAATACGTTCCTGATTCAGCGTCGAGCCAAACGCCATCAGAGGATTATTGGTATTGGTAAAGGTGTAAGATACGGTCACATTCGGAAGATACATTGCACGTGTTCCGAGAAGTTCGGTTTGAGCAAGGCTGGCTTCGCTTTTTGCCATTTTGACCTGAAGGTTTTCGTTGAGCGATTTGGCTTCAATTTCGGCTCTGGAAATCATTACGGTTTGCTGTGAAAACACCGAAGCAAAAAAGCTTGTTGAAATGATGAAGGTGAACACTTTTTTCATTCTTTCTAATTTTAAGACAAAATTAGATTGGCGGAATCTACTGTACAGTGATGAAAGTTACATAAGGGATTTTTTTTGAAGCATTCATAAAAAACCGCCTGCAAGGGCGGTCACATTATAAACTATGGAAATAAACACTACATCAAACTTATCTGCGGAATCATTGTGATTTTAGACTTCACCGAATTGGATATCAAACAGTTCGCTTCAGATTTCTGGAGAACACGTTCTGCCTTTTCTCTGTCCGATTCATTTTTTATAGTAACAACAGGTTCCAGAATAACTTCTGTCATCAGGAATTTTCCTTCAACCTGTTCTAATTTTCCCTTAGAACTGCATTCAAAATTTACAAACTCCAATTTAGAATTTTCTGCAATTGCCAGAAAAGTCGTCATCAGACAACTGCTTACTGCTGCGGTGAAAAGATGTTCGGGCGACCAGATATTTTCTACTCCTTTCGGAAACTGCGGAGGTGTTGCGATTTCTACAGATTGAGAAAGATCCGGTGAAGATATTTCTCCTTTTCTGTCCTGTTTCCAGGAGATGTTTACGTTATAAAAATGAGCTTCCATCAATTTAGATTTTATTGTTAAGACTCATCCATCCACCGCCGTTGTGTACATTTTTATAGCCATTGTTCTGTAAAATACTTTTAGCAGAAGCACTTCTCATTCCCGATGCACAACAGGTAATAACAGGTTTGTTTTTATCCTTCAGTTTCGAAAGATTCTTCTGCAGCTGGTCAACAGGAATATTGATAGAATTTTTGATATGTCCTCCGTCATATTCGCTTATGCTTCTTACATCAAGGATTACAGCACCTTCTTTTAAAAGCGCCGCATAATCGGTTTTGTCCATTCCGAAAAGGTTTTTTATTGCATCTAACATTTTATTGATTTTTAAATTGATGACACAAATGTAAGGTGCGGATAAAAGCCTGTCAGTGATGAAGGTTACAATAGGGTAATTTTATTTCGGGAAAGTTTTATTTTACCGTCCGTTTCAATCTGTTTGAGAACACGGCTAACGGCTTCTCTTGTAATTCCGAGTTCGTCAGCCAATTGCTGATGGGTTACAGCAAGTTCTTTGGATTTGTAAAGCTGTGATTTTTGGTTCAAGAGATGTAATATCCTGGTATCAACTTTCTGGAAAGCGACGGAATTGACTACTTCCAGCAAATCTTCAAATCTTTTTTGGTAAAGACCGAATATAAAATCTGTCCACTCGGGATATTTTTTCAGCCAATCTTTTGCCTGCTGCAGGGAAATCATCAGAATTTCGGCATCTTCCTCCACAATAACTTTTACTTTTGAAGTATCTTGTGTAAGCCCGGAAAGGATGGAAGAGATACAGCTTTCACCCGGGGTAAGGTAATACAGTAAAATTTCACGGCCATCTTCTTCCGTACGGATCACTTTAATGCTCCCTGAAATCACCAGCGGAATATAATTGATGTATGAATTGATATCTAAAATGATTGTTCCGGCCGGAAAAAGTTTGAGATTTCTGTTTGATGCAATCTCTTTCTTGAATTCGGGATCAGATATTCTGTTGATATTCATTCTCAAATATAAATATAATTAATAATAACTTTTTAAGTTTGAATTATGCATTTGCTTAAAATTTATATTGTGTATAAAGATTTTACTTTAAAAAAACCGACTGCAAATACAGCCGGTTGGATAAATTGGATAATGAAAAATATTTTCTGTTTAAAACCAATATTTAATCTATTTGTTTCATACAACAGAAAGATAAATTATTTTAGCAGCCTTATCTATTTTATATTTATCTGCCGACTTTTCTGTTTAAGTTTAAAGAACCGGCTGCATGTACAGCCGGTTCAAGGAAAAGAGGCCTTTCCTTCTAAAAACACTTAATACTCACCATTTACCCCTGATGCTTTTTTATACTTAGCTTCATTGATCTTATATTCTGCTTTGGCATCCAGAATCTCCGATTTCGCTTCCTGCCAAAGAACCTGAGCTTTTAATACTTCTTCTGCCACAACCGTTCCTGCGTCATAACGATCCTGATTCAAACGTAGATTTTCTGTGGCCTGAACAAGAGATTTTTCTGCAAGCTCGATGCGTTTAACCGACTGATTAAGCTGCATCACCGCATTCTGAACTTCCAATACCAGGAGTTCTTTTGTTTCTTCCATTTCAAGCTTCTGAGCATTGGTTTTGTACTGCTGTTCCTTTACCTTCTCCTTTCTTGCTCCCCAGTCATAGATCGGAATATTCACCGACAACATTCCTACAAATCCCTGCATATTGTTTTTCAGATTGACCGGGTTAATATTTTTACCAACACTGGAAAAGCCGATGCCTGAAAGCGCAACGGTAGGTTTACGGTCACCATCCAGCAATTTTTCCTGAAGCTCATTGATTTCTACTGCTTTGGCAAGGATTGATAATTCAGGCCGGTTCTGCGGCTGCAGCTGACTGTCTGCTAAAACACCATCAAAGCCGCCATTTACAACATCCTCTACATCAAAATCGGAATTAGGAAGTCCGGCGATCTGGGCGAGGTTTAATTTGGCAATGCTAAGATCATCTTCTGCACGTTTCAGGTTGAGCTGAGCCTCGTTCTGCTGAACTTCGATTTTCAGCAGATCATTTTTATACGTGAGCCCCGCATCAAAGGAATTCTTCACATTGGTATGCAGCTGATCCAACAATTTGATGTATTCTTTTGCCAGTGCTATTTTCTCCTTGGCATTTACAATTTGCCAGTACATGGTTTCTGCCGAGAGTTTTACCTCTTCTTTGGTAAGGTTTTTCTGCGCCATCTGCATATCTACGGCCGCTGAAGAAATCTTTTTCCCGGTTTCTACTTTACCACCGGCATACAGAACCTGGGTAACATTTACATTAGCGCTTCCCAACACTTCCGGTATCAGGTTGGAAAGCGGTTTGGTGAAATAATATCCTCTCACACTTCCGTCTACGGTAGGTTTTCCTCCTGCTTCGGCAGCTGTTCTGGCAGCCTTGGCAGCTTCGATATTCTGCTGCGCTTTTTTGATCTTTTTATTGTTCTCTAATGCCCGGTTTTTCACTTCATCCACAGAAACCACGCGCTGCTGAGCCTGGTAACTTATGGCCGTGGTGAACATCAGCACCAAAACTATCTTTGATATCGTATCGTATATGATTTTCATTTTTTTTATATAAAGGTTGCCCTGCAGCAATAAACGAAGGAGCTTATGAATAGAGTTTGATACAGGACAACCGGTTAAAAAATTTGATTATAATTATTCGTGATGAGGTTTTGGTTTGTATAAAATAACCTCATCGTCCAATTGATCTTCAGGGGTTTCATCTTTAGGTACAGGATCTTTCAGAAGCTTGTAATACATCACCGGAACAATGAAAAGCGTAAAGATCATAGAGAAGATGAGCCCGAAAGCCAGCACACTTCCCAGCGGTGCCCACATCGGAGATTTTCCCAGGATCATCGGAACTACTCCAACAGCCGCAGCGGCTGAAGTAAGGAATATAGGACGCATTCTTCGTTTGGCTGCCGCCATAGCTGCCGCTTTGTGGGTATATCCATGTTCCCGGATCAGCTCATCGGCATAATCTACCAGGATGATCCCATTTCTTACCACAATACCGATCAAACTGATGATTCCCATAAAGCCTGTCATCCCTAATGGATTTCCGGTAACGAACAGTCCGAAGAAGGCCCCGAAAAGACTCAGTAGGAACGTGCACAGGATAATGAGTGCTTTTCCAAGACTTTTAAACTGGAACAGCAGCGTAAGGAAAATCAGGATAAGGCTCACAGAAAGCGAAAGCATCATTCCCGGGGTGTTTTCCAATGTTGATTCGGCGTCACCACCATACTGGATGGTCGTTCCTGCAGGTAATGCAAGCGCCTCAATTTTCGGCTGGGCTTCTTTTAGGATTTTTGAAGGCTTAGGGCCAAGCTGTGCTTCTGCCAATACACTGGTGTATTTAATTCCGTTCCTCCTTAAAATGACGCCGGTATGCCATTCCGGCTGTAAGGTGGCCACTTCTTTCAGTGGAATCTTTTCCCCGAGATAAGACTGAATATGAAGATTTTCAAGGGCATTCATATCTTTTCTGCTGATGGAATCATACCTCAAAAAGATATCAACCGGCTTATCGCCTTCCCATAAGGTCGATACGGAATATCCTTTCAGTCCGGCTCCGAGCGTTTGGGTAATGGCCTGATTGGTGATGCCCAGACGGTTAGCTTTTACATCATCTACATTCAGCTTAACACCCATATAATCGTATTCGCTGCCAAAACGCACATTATTGGCTCCCGGTGTGTTCTCAAGGATCTTTTTCACCTCCAGGGCTACTTTCCGCTGGTCGGCTTCATTATCACTTACCACACGGATATCAATGGGTGAACCTTCCTGGAAGCTGAGCTGCTTCAACTTAATATAGCCATCAGGTATAAAGTTTTTCAGTTTTTCCAGGTATTCGTTTACCATTTCATTAGATGCGTCGTTACCAGTTGTCGTAATGAAAACCTGCGCAAAATATTTTTTAGGAGATTCCGGCGCATAGGAGGTATGGAATCGCGGAGAGCTCATCCCGACAAAGCTGGTGATATCCACGACCCGATTGTCTTTCTTAAGGATCTTTTCAAGTTCTTTTACCTTAGCTTCCGTTTTCTCCAGCGAGGTCCCATTTGGCATCCATACCTCCATATTAAACTGGTTTCTTTCGCTGAGCGGGAAAAACTCGGGGTCAACTTTCGTGGCGATGAACAAGGCACTGACAATGGATAACACACCTACAAGCATGGTTGTCTTCGGCCATTTAAACGCTAATCCAACCCCATTATCAAAAACGGTCTGAAGATGATCCAGCATGTTTTTCTTCAGCGGCCGGTCACTCATTTTATGCTTTAATCCTTTTTTAATGAATACATAGCAGGTGTATGGCGTAAGGAACAGCGCGACAAGCATCGATGTAATCAGCGCTATAGCGACTGTGATGGGTAGTGAGAACATAAAGTCCTTTGCAATGCCATCCATAAACAAGGCCAACGGGGCAAATGCAAAGATAATGGCCATTGTTGCCGTAAAGATCGGGAGCGACAGCTGCTGGGCGGCCGTCCATGCGGCCGTCCAGGGGGTAATGCCTTCATCCAGCTTTTCGATATAGTTGTCGACGACCACTATGGCGTTATCCACCACCATACCGAGAACGATGATCAAAGCGGCAAGGGTTACCTGGTGAAGCTCCAGCCCCACGATCTGCATCAGTCCAAACGTAATCACGATAGAAATAGGCGCTGCTGCAGAAGCCACACCGGCTACCCGTATAGGAAGCAGCAGCATAACCACAAGCACCACAGAACCAATCGCCATGGCAAACTCAACCATGAAATGGCTGATGCTTTCTCCCACTGCTTCCGGTTGATTCACGATCGTTTTCATATGAATATCAGGAGGGAAATCTTTCTGAATATCCTCGATCTTTTTCTCCACTTCTTTTCCGAAGGCAACGATATTATTTCCGGGCTGCATATCAACGGTCAGTACCATAGCCTTTTCATTACCTACCCTTACAAATGAGGAAGGTTCTTCAAAACGTCTTTCAAGGTCAGCCACATCTTTCAGCCTTACAACATTACCTGCCGGTGTGGTATACACGATCTGCTCGGCAATATCAGCCATATTCTTGTAACGGCTGTTGGTATATACCGGGATAATGGCATTTGAACCTCCTGATATTTCTCCGTTATATCCCGTTACATTCTGCTGCTGGATGGCATTTACCAACGTACTCACTCCAAAACCGTACTGCTGCAGTTTTTGATCATTAATCTTAATGTAAATCTGCTGTCTTTGTCCACCGGAACGGTTGATCTTGGAAACCGTAGGGATCACCTTTAATCCGTCTTCCAGTTTATCGACATAGCTCTCGATCTCAGCGTAGGATCTTTCTTTGGAAGACACTGAAATGATCATGGCCGTTACATCGGCAAAATTGCTGTTGATAAATGGCCCGACAACGCCGGCTGGAAGTTTTGGACGCAAATTGACATCCATGTCCAGCTGAAGGGTGTGCCAGAACTTCTTACGGTCTTTTACATTGGTGTTCATTTCTACGGTAAAGAATACCTGTCCCTCTTTAACTTCAGCTTTTACTTTTTTCTTTTTGATCTCTTCAAAGGAGAAAAGATACTGTTCTATTTTTTTGGCTACTTCCTCTTCTACCTGGTGCTCATCGGCTCCGGGATAAAAAGCGTATACAGCAGCTGTAGGCATATCGATACGCGGGTTTTCGCTTCGGGGCATATTCATCAGGGAATTGATCCCCATCACCATCAACAGTACCACCAGCACAATCACCACCTGCTTGTGCTTCATCGCAGCTTCCAGAAAATGCACTTTTTTATTCGTCATTTCTTTCATTTATTCTTAAATTAAAACTTAACAGGTTTACCGTCTTCCAGACGTGTCTGTCCGGAAACAACAACCTGGTCATCCGGAGTGAGTCCGCTTTTGATGATGACATCGCTGGTACCTGCCATATTTTGCATTTCTAATCTCTTTTTAAAGGCGGTGGCGCCGTTCTTAGCATATTTTACGGTATACACATAACTGGAACCGTCAGGATTTTTAAGTACTGCCTGAGCGGGAAGGATAATGGCATCTTTGTTTTTTCCGGTATTAATGTTGATATCTGTGATCATCCCCGGTAGGATCTGCCCTCCCGGATTGTCGAGACGAATCTTTACGGTGTACGTTCTGGAATTGTCATCCGCCTGGGGATTGATGATGGTGATATTTCCATGGATCGTACGGTTAAGACTTGGAATGGAAACCTCTGCAGGCGTTCCTATTTTAAGTGCGCTGATCTCATTCTCCGTGATGGATGCAGTCGCATATACTTTATCCGTTTTCACAATAGTAAATGCCGGAATACCGGGTGCTGCCGTGGCGCCGGCTTCGGTTTGTTTTTGAGAAACGATTCCTGAAAAAGAGGCATACAGCTTCGTATCTCTCAAATTTTTCATAGCCATCTCTCTATTGGCTTTAGACTGTGCCAGCGCTACTTTTGCGGCGATATAATCCCTTTCCGGTAAACTTTTTTTAAGATAAAGCTGGTTGAGACGGTTGAAATTATCCTGAGCCTGCTCCATCCCTGCACCGGCAACGGCCAGGGCATTCTGATAGGTATTGGTTTCAATGGCCGCCAAAAGCTGACCTTTCGATACGCGCTGTCCCTCCTGAACATAGACTGCGGTTACACGTCCGGAAACTCCAAATCCAATACTCACACTATTGTCGGCCAGAATATTTCCACTGTAAGAAAATGTTTCAGGCCGGGAAACGACCTCTATTTTCTGCACACCCACCTTTACGGGTTCGGCTTTGGCTGTAGGCTGCTCTTCTTTACCACATGCTGAAAGCAGCAGCAGGCTTCCTAATAAAAAAAGACTATTCGTTCTTCTCACTATCATAAAATAAATTTTACCATTAAAGTGAATTCAATCGTAAATTGGTTCACGATGCAAATTTGAGGTAAGGAAAAACATAATAAAAGGTCTGTTTTTGTCTGATATTGGTCTAAAACGAAACGCTGTTGTAGGATGTATTCTGCTTTGACATTCCCTGCGAATCTCTGCATAGCTTTTAAAGTTAACATGGAAGGGTTTGGGTTTAGATCCCTACGGGATGACAATCGGGATGGTAACATGGTGATTAATGCTAATATGTTTTGTCAACACCGCTTACATCGGATGGTCAACGACCCTTAGATCGGGCGGTCAACATACCCTTGACCGTACGGTCAACACATCAACACTGGTACGATCAACGATGAGCTGACAATAGAGGTTAATTTCTGCCTGTTGATTTCTTCGGTCGTCAATGAATATCGCTTAGCCACGTAAGGGGATGTCACTTAGCATGCTAAGGGTACCCCACTTAGCTGCCTAAGTGGAGATCACTTAGGTATGGAGTAATATGCTTACTATCTTTAATATCATTTTTTACATCACTCTGTACATTGAAAAAGCACGGACCTGGAAATTCGCGCTAATGGGTAAAGTCGATGTTATATTTCCACTACAAGAACCCACGTACTGAGGACACCCTATCCTTCGTACTAAGCAAGCCTCATCCTCCGAGCGAAGGAACTCTCTTCCTTCGCACGAGGGACAACGGTGGGGGCGTACGGGATCTCTGCCTTGTTAAACAGCTTATTTTTGAGAGCTTCCTACACTGCAAATAATAATGGGATCGGACCATAGGCTCCAAGTATTATCGGTTACTCTATCGCTGTTAATGTGTTTACAAGCTTCATCCTGTTCAGATTCTGACCAGTTTACACCGAATTCAGACCTTTTTTATTAACCTTTCACTACAGAAATTTGCATTATTAACCAATATGAAAGGTAATACATGAAGAGCCGGGCCGTATCTGTAACCAGTAAGCTGATTGATAAAAAAGAGGTTTGGAAACTGATTACAGATATTGACCACTGGAGTGATTGGGATTTCAACATCGATATGTAATGGAAGATACAGAGAAGGGATTGAAAATAACCATTAGTACTTCTGTTTCAGGTTTTCTGGCCAGACTATGGAATTTATTGATAGTAAAAAGAATTGTGAAAGATACTCCGGAAGATCTTAGCGTAATCGTTGAACAGATAAAAAACAGATATGAAAAACAATGTGCTTTTTAAAACAAGATTCAAAAAAATTATAGATGCGTTCTGGCTAAGGGAAGATATCCTGGAAATCATTCCCAACTGCCAGTGTGAATATCTCGACAACAATTTCAGATTGTTGTGTGTATCTTCTGAAACTTTATTTTCGGAAAATGAGCTTAAACCTGTTTTTGAATTGTATAAAACGGAGTTCTTTATTGTAGAACAAAATATCTCAAGAGCGAGGTTGCATACGATATCCTGATAATCGACAATCTACCAGCGAAGATCTTGAATACTGAAGAAAAAATAAAGGAAACTGCCAAATATCTGCTTTTCGTGGAAGGCAGGTTTGATGCCACAACACAGCAGATCGCACAAAGCGCAGGTATGGACAGAACAGCAATTCATTATTATTTCCGTACGAAATCAAATCTTGTTGATATCATCATTAATGAAATGATCAATGAATTTCCTGCTCCGGCCTGGATTGACATTAAAGATCTCTCACTGAAGGATAAGTTGGAAAGATATATTGATTTTAATACTGAAAAATGCAAAAAATATCCTTATCTGGATATTTATATGCTTACACAGAATGAATTTTCAGAACTCGGTCAGAAATTATTTTTTCCGTTGGCAGAAATGATTCCTGAAATCTCAGTTTGTATCCGTGAAGGAAAAACATCCTACAACAATGCTTTACTTTTTCTGACCGATTTTGCTTCTATGGTTTCAGGGTTTTATATCTCTGCTGATTTTCTTAAGAAAAGAGCAGATGTTGTTTTATCACCATCTTTCGATTATCAGCGAGCTGAAAGGATTATTAATTTATTTTTAACGTAAATATCGAATTGAAAAATCAGCTGGATGATGAATTTTCGCATTGGTAACATGATCCTGCGGCTTATTTATTAACTTTACTAACGTTCATATTAAAAGCTATGACTCATAAAGATATTGTTTTTCATAATCTCCACGATCTTTTTAAAATGATCGATAAGACTGGTGATCATCAAAAAAGCAACAATGACTTTTTCATGATCCGGGAATCTCATGATCTTGATGAACATTCTTACAAATATCCTTTCAGAACAGACAATTGCGCTATCATGCTGATTACAGAAGGGGAAGGAAATATGCAAATTAATCTTGAAGAAATACATATCAAAAAAGATGATATTGTTATTTTCACCCCAAATTCAATTGTTCATCCAGCCAGCGAAGGCTCCCATGTCAAGGCAAAAGGTATTGTATTCAATGATTCTTTTGTTCAGAAGAATATCCGCCACATGCATTACATCAATGAGGTCATCTTCTTTTCCGAAAGAAATACTCCGATCTTACATCCTGACTTGAATGAAAGGGAAACGATAAGGTTTCTGCTTGATAAGATCAGCCTGGCGGATGAGCAGGAAAATTACTATTCGAAAGATATTATCAACCATTATTTTAATGCACTGCTCCTTGAGCTGATGGTAATATACCGTTATAATGACAGAAGGATGATTGATCCTAAAACATCAAGAAAAAAGGATCTTATCAACCAGTTTCTTGTCCTGCTTTCAGAGCATTCCAAAAAAGAGAGAGCGGTTGAGTTTTATGCCGAGAAGCTTTTTGTGACCCCGAGCTATCTGACACGTATTATAAAAGAAGCTTCCGGTGAATCTACCCGTACGATTATTACCAATTCGGTTATTATTGAGGCGCGTGATCTGCTTTTAAATTCTAATCTTTCCATCACCCAGATCGCAGAAGAGCTTCATTTCAGTGATCAGTCTTTTTTTGGTAAATTCTTTAAAAAGAAAATGAAGATGTTCCCTAAAATGTTCAGGGTGAAACATAAGTAAAACTGCATAAACAAAAACCGCCTTAAACTCAATGTTTAAGGCAGTTTTTAATTATTTTATTATTGATTAATCAATACTTATTTTACTTCTTCGAAGTCGGCATCCTGTACATCATCAGCACCTGCATTGTTACCTCCAGGGTTTTGTGCACCTGCATCAGCGCCAGGCTGTTGTCCTGCGGCGTATAGTTCTTCTGAAGCTGCCATCCATGCTGCGTCTAAAGCTTCTGTTTTAGCTTTTACATCATCTGCATTTTTAGCTTCGAAAGCGGTTTTCAATTCACCGTGAGCAGCTTCGATGGCTGCTTTTTTGTCAGCAGAAAGTTTTTCACCGAATTCTTTTAATTGCTTTTCAGTCTGGAAGATCAACCCGTCAGCTTTGTTGAAGATTTCAACTTCTTCTTTTTTCTTAGCATCCGCTGCAGAATTTTCCTGAGCTTCTTTTTTCATTCTTTCGATTTCTTCGTCAGAAAGACCTGAAGAAGCCTGAATTTTAATTGTCTGCTCTTTACCGGTACCTTTATCTTTAGCAGAAACACTTAAGATACCGTTGGCATCGATATCGAAAGTAACTTCGATTTGAGGAACTCCTCTTGGTGCCGGTGGAATATCTGTAAGGTCGAATCTACCAATTTCTTTGTTATCGTTGAACATTGGTCTTTCCCCCTGTCCTACTCTGATGCTTACAGCTGGCTGGTTATCAGAAGCTGTAGAGAACACTTCAGATTTTTTAGTTGGGATCGTCGTATTCGCTTCAATTAATTTAGTGAAAACAGAACCCATTGTTTCAATACCTAAAGAAAGTGGCGTAACATCTAATAAAAGAACGTCTTTTACATCACCTGTCAATACACCTCCCTGGATTGCTGCACCGATTGCTACAACCTCATCCGGGTTAACTCCTTTCGAAGGCTTTTTACCGAAGAATTTTTCCACTTCTTCCTGGATGATCGGGATTCTTGTAGAACCACCCACTAGGATTACTTCGTCGATATCAGAAGTTGATAACCCTGCATCTTTCAATGCTTTAGCAACCGGCTCCATAGATCTTCTTACAAGATCAGCAGACAATTGCTCGAATTTAGCTTTTGTTAAAGTCTTTACTAAGTGTTTAGGACCTGTAGCCGTTGCGGTGATATAGGGAAGGTTGATTTCAGTTTGTGGAGAAGAAGACAACTCGATTTTTGCTTTTTCAGCAGCTTCTTTCAATCTTTGTAATGCGATAGCATCAGATTTTAAGTCAACACCTTCTTCAGCTTTGAACTCGTCAGCCATCCAGTTGATGATCACATCATCAAAGTCATCACCTCCTAAGTGTGTATCACCGTTTGTAGACAATACCTCGAATACACCGTCTCCCAAATCAAGGATAGAGATATCGAAAGTACCACCACCAAGGTCATACACAGCGATTTTCTGATCTTTGTGGTTTTTATCAAGACCATAAGCTAACGCAGCAGCAGTAGGCTCATTGATAATTCTTTCTACTTTAAGACCCGCAATTTCACCAGCTTCTTTAGTTGCTTGTCTTTGCGCATCGTTGAAGTATGCGGGAACCGTAATTACCGCTCTTGTTACTTCCTGTCCAAGATAATCTTCTGCAGTTTTCTTCATTTTCTGAAGGATCATTGCAGAAATTTCCTGTGGCGTATATTCTCTGTCGTCGATTTTTACTTTTACTGTATCGTTTGGTCCGGATACAACTTCGTAAGGTACTCTTGAGATTTCAGCAGCATCTTCTTTAAAGTGTGTTCCGATAAATCTTTTGATAGAATATACCGTTTTCTTTGGGTTGGTTACCGCCTGTCTTTTTGCAGGATCACCAACTTTTCTCTCACCATCTTCTGTGAATGCTACGATAGAAGGCGTTGTTCTTTTACCTTCTGCATTAGGAATAACAACTGGGTCTTTTCCCTCCATTACAGCAACACAAGAGTTGGTTGTACCTAAGTCAATTCCGATTATTTTACTCATAATATTTTTATTTTTTCTATTTTAAATTTTATTTACATTCAGTATTTCTCAATATTTATACCATTCAAATTTTTGTGACAAATTGACACACATCATTCAAACAAGCGTCAATAAAGAGCTTCAGAATATATCCATGGGTTATTTAAATTGAATTTTCACTTTTATAAATTTGACCATACTGTCACTTATGCTGTAAAAATTTTCAATGAACAGTCTTACATTCACGTCTATTTTTAATAACTTTAATCACTTGCAAAAATCAATCTGCGTGAGGGCTCTATATTAAATTTAATTAAAGCTTAACGTTGAAAATCGCTGCAAGAAAAGGTGAATCATTATTTTTGGTAAAATATAAACTAGCGAATGTCATTACATTTTAATCCGAGAGATATTACCTGGCTTGCCTTTAACGAAAGGGTGCTTCAGGAGGCCATGGACGAGAACGTCCCTTTACATTTAAGAATCCGATTTTTGGGAATTTTTTCAAATAATTTAGATGAATTTTTCAGGGTGCGTGTTGCCGGATTAAAACGCGCGATGGATTTTAAAGAGAAGGTAATTGCAGAATCATTTTATCAGCCTCCGTCCAAAATTCTTCAGAAGATCAATGATATAGTAATCAGGCATCAGCAAAATTTTGATAAAACCTGGAGGAAGATTCAGGGCGAAATGGCCGATCATCATGTTTTTATTAAAACCTCAAAAAATTTAACGCCGACGCAAAAAGAATTTGTCAGAAAGTATTTTGACGAAGTGGTAGAATCCAATGTAATTCCTATTCTTCTTCATGAAAATACTCCTATGCCATACATGAGGGATAAAAGTCTCTATCTGGGTGTTGCCATGAGAAAAAAAGACTGGCAGTATTCCAGCAACTATGCTATTATTGAAATTCCGTCACGTTTTGTGGGAAGATTTGTCCTGCTTCCAACGGATGACCCTCAGGAAAAGGATGTGATGCTTCTGGAAGATGTGATCACCTTTAATTTACCACACATCTTCTCCTATTTTGGATATGATGAATTTTCGGCGCATGCATTCAAAGTAACAAAAGATGCTGAGCTGGATCTCGATAATGATATCAGGACCAACTTTGCAGAAAAAATAGAAAAAGGTTTAAAAAACAGAAGAAAAGGAAAACCGACCCGTTTTGTTTTTGATAAGGATATGGATAAAGCGTTACTGGAAATGCTTATCCGAAAATTAAATTTAACCAAAAAAGACAGCATTATTCCGGGTGGAAAAATTCATAATTTCAAACACTTTATGGATTTTCCGGATGTGTTTGAGAAGTATGAAAGACCTGTAGAGAGAACATCTTTTACGCATCCTGATTTTGAACACGGTGAAAGAGTAACGGATGTTATCTTAAAACATGACGTTCTTCTTACTTTCCCCTACCACAAATACAATCCCGTTATCGACCTACTTCGGGAAGCCGCCATGGATCCTGATGTAAAATCTATTCAGATCACGGCTTATCGTCTGGCGAGCAGCTCTAAAATTATTAATGCCCTTATTTACGCAGCCAGAAATGGCAAAGAAGTAACGGTAATGCTTGAACTTCAGGCCAGGTTTGATGAAGAATCCAACCTTGAATGGAAAGAAATGCTGGAACCTGAAGGCATCACGGTTTTAGTAGGTCTTCCGAATAAGAAAGTTCACGCCAAGCTGTGTATCATCAAAAAAAGATCTCATAATAAGACAATTCAGTACGGATTTATCAGTACAGGAAACTTTAATGAAAAAACAGCAAGAATATATGGAGATCATTTGCTTATGACTGCAGATCGGGGAATAATGGCAGACATCAACAAAGTATTTAATGTGCTTAAAAAGCCGAAAGATGATTATTTATCAGTTCTCAAAACATGTAAAAATCTGCTGGTTTGCCCTCAGTTTATGCGTGAAAAAATCGTTCATCATATCGACAAAGAAATTGAAGAAGCCAAAGCAGGAAGACATGCAGAGATGATCATAAAAGCCAATTCCGTAAGCGACAGATCTCTGATTGAAAAATTGTATGAGGCCGCTAATGCGGGAGTTCAAATCAGAATGATCGTAAGAGGTATTTATTGTGCGGTAAACCAAAAGGAATTTAAAGAAAAAATAAAAGCAATAAGCATCGTTGATGAATATCTGGAGCACGCCCGAGTCATGTATTTTTATAATAAAGGTGCAGAAGACATCTATATTTCATCAGCCGACTGGATGACCAGAAACCTTGATTACAGAATTGAGGCCGCCGCAAAGGTCACCGATAAAAACCTGAAGAAAGAATTGAAGGATATTCTCGATATACAGTTGAAAGATAATGTAAAAGCTCGTATTTTAGATAAAAAATTGAGCAACGAGTATATTCACAACAATAAAGAAGAATGCCGTTCTCAGGTAGAAACCTACCGATATTTACATGCTAAAACGAATAAAGAATGAAGATTGCAGCCATAGATATAGGAAGTAACGCAGCCCGACTGTTGATCAATGAAGTAAAAATCAATAACAAAAAGCCAGAATTCATTAAGCTGAACCTTTTGAGAATTCCTCTGAGGCTGGGAATGGACGTTTTCAGTTTGGGAAAAATCGGTGAAGAGCGGGAAAAAATGGTGATCGATTCCATGAAGATATTCAGTGACCTGATGAAAATTTACAACGTTGAACATTACAGAGCGTGCGCTACCAGTGCGATGCGTGATGCTTCTAACGGAATGGATATCATTAATGAAGTTAAAAAAACATCCGGAATCAATATTGAGATCATTTCAGGAGATGAAGAAGCCACCCTGGTTTTTGAAAATCATGTGGCAGAAGCCCTCGACAAAGAATTTGCCTACCTTTATATTGATGTGGGCGGAGGTTCGACCGAGCTTACTTTTTACGAAAACGGCAAGATGCTTTATGAGAAATCTTTCAATATCGGTACGATCCGTCTGTTGAATAATCTGGTAACGCCCGACAACTGGAAAGATATGAAAGAGGAAATCCGGAAAAATATCAACAGTAAAAAGCCGATCGTGGCAATAGGTTCCGGAGGGAATATCAATAAAGTGTTCTCCATGAGCAAAACAAAAGATGGCAAACCAATGTCACTGACGCACCTGAAGAAAGTCTACAAGGAATTTGATGATCTCACCGTGGATGAAAGAATGACCAAATACAATCTCCGGGAAGACAGGGCCGATGTTTTGGTTCATGCCTTAAAAATTTTCAACAATGTGATGTCATGGTCGGAAATCAACAGGATTTTTGTTCCGAAAATATCTGTCGCGGACGGGCTGATTCATAATATTTACAGCAAGCTGCAGAACAAGAAGTAGTTTTTACAGCATATATTATAAACCGGCTGGCTTTTACCGGCCGGTTTTATTTTGATTAAACCTGAAGCCAAGAGTATGTTAATTAAAGAGAGATGCTCAATAGACCGATCGTGTAATTCATTGATTTTCAATCATTATTTCTCTTGTTAAAAAACGTCTCGACGTTTTATTAAAAACCTTTCGACGTTTCAGGGAAAACCCTTCGACGTTTTACTCAAAAGGTATCGACGTTTTAGGTTAAAGATATTTACACCTTTATTCCTAAGAAAAAAATTATCATTTTTATGCTGCATGTTAAAGTAAAACATGATCAGATACGTCAGCAATAGTAATAATATTATGAAATGAACTCAATTAAAATAATACTGACCGGAGCTACAGGAATGGTAGGTGAAGGTGTTCTGATGGAATGCCTTGAAAATCCCAACGTTTCAGAAATCCTGAGCGTAAGCCGAAAGCCTTCCGGAAAAAAACATGCGAAACTGAAAGAGTATATCGTTCCTGACTTTCTCGCAATTGATCTTAATGATGAAAACTTTAAAGGGTACGACGCTACTTTCTTCTGTGCCGGTATCAGCAGTGTAGGAATGAGCGAAGAAGAATACACTGAAATCACTTATGACACCACGATGCATTTTGCCAAAGCTGTTCTGGGGCAGAACCCTGATATGGTTTTCAACTACGTTTCGGGAGCGCATACCGACAAGACGGAAAGCGGCAAGTTTATGTGGGCAAGAGTAAAAGGAAAAACGGAAAATGATTTAAGAAAGCTTGGATTCCGCGGTGAGTATAATTTTCGTCCGGGTTTCATGAAACCTGTTGAAGGTCAGAAAAATGTAAAATGGTTTTTTAAGCCAATTATTTGGATATTTCCTATTATATTACCGTCAAAATCATTAACTTTACAAGAAGTGGGTAAAGCGATGATCAACGCGGTACAGAAAGGGTACCCTACCTCAACATTAGAAATTAAGGACATTAAAAATCTGGCAATATGAAAGAAATGATAAAAAGAATTTTTCTGGTTGCTTTTATTTTATTGGTTCTGACTGCTATTTCGGGATTTTTTTATATGCAGAAGCATCCTCTTGAAGGACGAAAGACAACAGGAAAAAACCTGAATTTTTCAGGACATGTATCAAAGTAGCAAAACTAATATTCAATGAAGTTCAACAATCGTTTTTAGAGCATTCTGATAGCGATCCATAGCTTACGGTTTCATTTTTCTTTCATCAGATACAGTAATAATTACCTATTTATTAATCATTTATTAAAATTATCTTAAAATCTTTAAAAAGGAGAAGTCTCATTTTTGTATAAATTTAATATCAGCAAAAATGATTAATCATTACTTTTTTAAAGGTTCTGTGGTAGCCGCATTTTTTCTTCAGGGAGCGGTTTTCGGACAGACTTCACTTATCCACTACTGGAATTTTAACAACAATACATCAGCTGCAGCCATTTCCACTCCGACGTTAAGCTTAACCGGAGGATCAATGACTGCTGTCATCAACGGCACAACGGAAATAGATTTCGCAGGTGGTACAGGACAAAACTTCAGCAATGAAAACCTCAATGCCAGAAACGGAGATGCTGCCGGAGCTCATTTAAGATACAACTTCCCTATCAATGGAAATCTGCAGTTTAATCTTCCCACTACAGGTTATCAAAATGTTGTTGTAAAGTTTACGACAAGAAGATCGGGTTCAGGAGCTGGAACACAGACATGGTCTTATTCCACGGACGGAACCAATTTTCAGACCTATCAGACCGTATCGCCACAGGATGCTAACCCGCAACTGATTACATTTGATTTTTCAGGAGTTGCAGGTGTAGCGAACAATCCTAATTTCAAGCTTAAAGTTGAATTTTCTGTTACCGGAGGAGGAACAGGAGGAAATAACCGCTTCGACAATTTTACCGTTGATGCAACGGCAATAAATGGGACGGACACTACACCGCCAACGGTCACTTATCTTCCGTCAAATAATACGGATAACGCTTCAACTACTGTAAATCCTACCATTTCATTTAATGAAAATGTAAGGTTAATTGACAATACTGTGATCAGTGATTCGAATGCACAAGATCTTGTTGATTTCCGTTTGGGTAATGCTTCAGGAACCCAGATCCCTTTCACCACTACTTTTTTAAACAATAAGATTACCATAATCCCAACTTCAGTTTTAGTTCCTAATCAGACGTATTATCTGGCGCTAAAACCCAATACTGTCGAGGACACAAATGATAATGCGGTGACTGCGGCAACAGCCACAACCTTTACAACAGCAGGAGCATCCATTTCTTTAGATAAAAATTTCATTAAAGTCGATGAAAACTCAGGAGCTTTAGCATTTAAATTAAATATTGCCAATCCTTCAAATGCTACCGTGAATCTTGTGGTAAAACCGGCACCTTTCAGTACGGCAGACAGTAATGATTTTACGTTAACCAATCAAACCATTACACTTACTCCTTCGACAACAAGCTATACCGTAAATATTCCCATCACCGATGACACTTTAGAAGAACAACAGGCAGAATATTTCGTGGTAAGCCTTGAAAACCCTGTAGGAGCAACCATTTCCGGGGATTCTAATGCTACCGTTTATATTATTGATAATGACAAGCCTGCACCGAATCCTTCTCATCAGATAGCATTAAATTATATCGGAAGCTTTGATCCGTCAGGAAGCAACAACAGTTCTACTGAAATTGTTGTTCATGATCCTGCAACACAAAGGTTGTTTACCATAAGTTCAATCACTGATGTTTTTGATATTATCAGCTTCAGTAATCCAAACACGCCATCGGTAATTAACACTATTAATATGGCTCCTTACGGTGGTATTACCAGCATTGCAGTGAAGAATGGCATCATTGCTGCTGCGTCACCCAATACAGATCCACAGCAGAATGGTTCTGTGGTTTTCTTTGATATTAACGGTAATTTCCTTAAGCAGGTAACAGTCGGTGCATTACCGGATATGATCACTTTTTCTCCAGATGGCACAAAAGTAATGACCGCCAATGAAGGAGAGCCTAACGATGCCTATACAGTAGACCCGGAAGGAACGGTAAGTATTATTGATATTTCCGGAGGAATTGCCAATCTTACCCAAAGCAATGTTACAACACTTAATTTTAATGCCTTCGATTCACAGGTAGCGGCTTTAGCAGCAACAGGCTTAAGAAAAATAAGAACCAACAACACACTTTCTCAGGATTTAGAACCTGAATATATTACGATAAGCTCTGACAGCCAAAAAGCCTGGGTAACCCTTCAGGAAAATAATGCTGTGGCAGAAGTGAATTTAACCACAAAAACCATTACAGGAATCTGGGGTTTAGGTAAAAAAGACATGAGTATTCCGGGAAACGGCTTTGATGCCTCTGATAATAATAATGAAATTTTAATCGCCAATTGGCCGGTAAAAGCATATTACACTCCGGATGCCATTCAAAATTATACGGTAGGAAATACGCATTATATCGTAACAGCCAACGAGGGAGATGAAAAAGATCTTTCAGGATTCAGCGAAAGAACGACAGTAGGAGCCAATAATTACACATTAGACGCTTCATTATTTCCTCAGTCAACTGTTTTAAAAGCTTCCTATAATCTTGGGAGATTCAGGGTTTCCAATGCTACCGGAAATACGGACGGTGATGCAGACTTTGAAGAAATAGCGGCTTTGGGTGCCCGTTCTTTTTCAATTTTCAATGCAGATACCCAACAAATTGTTTACGACAGTGGCGATCAGTTTGAGAGATATATTGCAGCCAATCATCCGTTGATCTTTAATGCCGATAATGAATCGAATACCGTAAAGAATAGAAGCCGTGCTAAAGGACCCGAGCCTGAAGGTGTTGCTCTGGGAAATATTAATGGACAGACGTATGCCTTTATTACTCTGGAACGTACGGGAGGAGTAATGGTGTACAATATTTCAGATCCTAATAATCCTACTTTTACGGATTATAAAAATTCCCGTATGACTTCTGCTTATGGTGGTGACAATGGTCCGGAAGGAATCATTTATATTGCTCCGGAAAACACAACCTCCGGAAAAGGCTATGTGGTTGTTGCCAATGAAATCAGCGGAACATTATCAATGTACGAAGTTGGTGGCGCAGGTAATCTGGCAACAGGTGAGGTAAAACCTGAGAAAGCAACATTCAATGTATTCCCAAATCCGGTTGCAAAAGGCAATCCATTATATTTTAACAGAGCACAGGGCTACGAACTGTACGATATGTCTGGAAAGCTGATCGGGAAAGAGAAGAATGCTCTAACGATTGACACTTCAAAACTTTCTACTGGGGTTTATCTCATAAAGACGTCTGAAGGCCATATAAAAAGAGTGATTATAAAATAGAATATATTATTAGTTGATTAAAATGAGTCCCGCTTGCCGGGGCTTTTTTGTATACCCCGTTAAAATAAATTTTATCAGGTCCAGCGGTATGAGTCATTTATAAAAAATCCGGTAGATTGTACCGGATTTATATTCTAATGCATGTCGTCATAAATTCTTACAAGATCGACCACATTTTTCACCTGTAGTTTTTCAAATATTTTTTTCTTGTAAGTGCTTATGGTAGACATCTTAAGATTAAGGATGTTTGAAATTTCTATATTTCCGTTACCTTGCGCCAGCAACTTGAAGATCTGGAATTCCCTCTTTGAAAGCCTTTCTACGGAATGACTGTCGGTAGAGTGTGTAACCAGTTTTTTCATCATATTAATGGTATAATAATACCCTTCTTCAAACATGGCAGTAACAGCAGTTATAATCTCAGATTCTGAAGCGCCTTTACTTAAATATCCTGCTGCTCCTTCTTCGATGTATTGAATCCCTACGTTCTCATCATATGTTGAAAAAAATAAAATCTTAAGCGATTTTTGCTTTTTCTTAAGCTCTTTTACCATTGCCTTGAAAATACTACCCGGTATATCGATATCAATAATCAACAGATCATATATTTTTTCAGAAATCATATCCTTTGTTTCGGAATAAGTTTCTGCAAAATCTATATCACAATTATACTGAAGTTTTGATTTTAGAACCAGAGCTGTACCTGTCCTTACTACATAGTGACCATCAGCAATGAGTATATTTTTCATAGAGTTAGTTTTTTTAATAAATTTTCCTTTGAGCGGGGAAAATAAGCTTCTCTTTATTTTACAATTTTAATACAATTTACAGACCAAATACCACATACAATCATATTCTTAACCCTTCTATGAGGAAGTTTTTTCAAATTTAATAACACCAGTTTTCTGATTCCGGAAAATTCAGGAATCTGCAATTGGAATAATTTTTAAAAAGTCCTTTAAAAATTACTAAACATTTAAATTATATGAATAAAAAAGTATGTTACAAGCATAATCCCCCATATCAGCACTGTAAATATTTTCTACAAAAATAATACATATAATATTCTCAAGCACGTAGAAATATTACTATAAATTTTTCACAAAATATCTAATAATTTCTTAAAATCAATAAGATGCGATATGATAAAATTCTGTATCACATGATTATACTTAAATTATCAAATATTTGTCCAAATCCCATCTTTGGAACTCAATACAGTTCATCAACCACCATAAATCATGCCACATTTTAATGACAAGTAAAAGACATCATACATAAAAAAACAGACCTTAATGCTTAAAAGGTCTGTTTAAAAAATATTTTTTTAAAATACTTTTACTCTACGCTTATCACTTTTTCAATTTCCGGAGCATGTTGTTTTATTGTATTTTCAACACCAAGTTTTAAGGTTGAAAAATTTAATGAACATCCGGAACAGTTGCCTAAAAGTTTTACATAAACCAAGTTATCCTTCACATCAATCAGTTCAATATCACCACCGTCCTTATTGAGAAACGGCCGGATGCTTTCCAGAGCTTCCAATACCCTTGTTACTGTATCTTCGTGTGTTATATTTGTTTCCATATTTTTTCTGTTCAATTGGGTTTTCAATTATTGAAATATTACTTTGCTTTTGGTGAGCATCCCGCCATCGTCGTGATCTTAACAGCTTCTGTCGGAGGAAGATTTTTATTTCTTTCTACAAGACTTTCTACCATATTTCTGGCTGTTTCTGTATAAATCTCTGCGATTTTAGAATTTTCCTGCAATGCAGCTGGTCTTCCAACATCTCCTGCTTCCCTGATGCTCTGGATAAGAGGAATTTCTCCCAATACAGGTATTCCCAGATCCTCAGCCATATATTGTGCTCCCTGTTTACCAAAGATATAATATTTATTGTCCGGTAATTCTTCCGGTGTAAAATACGCCATATTTTCGATTAATCCCAATACAGGTATATTGATGCTCTCCATCTGGAACATAGCGATTCCTTTTCTTACATCCGCCAATGCGACATGTTGAGGTGTACTTACGATTACCGCTCCCGTTACAGGAACTTCCTGAATGATGGAAAGGTGAATATCACCCGTTCCCGGAGGAAGATCAATCAGTAAAAAGTCCAATTCTCCCCAGGCTGCATCTCTGATCATTTGATTCAAAGCTTTAGAAGCCATCGGCCCTCTCCATACAACGGCCTGATTAGCACCTGAAAAATATCCGATGGAAAGCATTTTCACACCATAATTTTCGATAGGCTTCATCAGGTTTCTTCCCTCGATTTCTACAGAAATTGGTTTTTGCCCTTCTGTATCAAACATTGTAGGAACCGAAGGTCCGTAGATATCGGCATCCAGTAAACCTACTTTAAAACCCATTTTTGCTAATGTAACTGCCATATTTGCAGAAACCGTAGACTTACCTACACCTCCCTTTCCGGAAGCGATGGCAATAATATTTTGAATTCCAGGAATTTGTTTCCCTTTGATCTGACTTTGCTGAATCTCACTAGGTTCCGGAGAAACGATCTTCAATTTCAAATGAACTTCTTCTCCAAATTCGCTGGCGAAAGCCTGTTTCATGGCTGCCTCAAGCTTTTTCTTTTCGTGCATGGCAGGCGAATGAGCTGTCATATCAATGTAAACGTCATTACCCATGATCTGAAGATTGTTTACCAAATCATCAACTTCTATCTCTTTAAGGAAATTCTGAACCTTTTCTTTCGTCAACATAAACTAATAAATTGTTTACAAATTTACGAAAAATTAACCTATTTAGAATAAGTAAAGAGACTGATAGATATTTTCTTTTGCAGAAGCTAATTTTATAGTATTTTAGGGAAATTTTAATTTATAACTAATGAAAAGAATATTGATCATTCTTTTAGGAATTTTTTTTCATAATCTGTTTTCACAAAATTATTCGCAATATGTGAATCCGTTTATCGGTACGGGCGGTCATGGCCACACCTTTCCCGGAGCCATTGTTCCTTTCGGAATGGTACAGCTTTCACCGGATACAAGAATCGACGGAAGTTGGGACGGTTGCAGCGGTTATCACTATTCGGATTCTGTGATCTATGGATTTTCGCATACGCACCTGAACGGAACGGGAGTTTCTGATTACGGAGATATTATGCTCATGCCTACGATGGGAAAACCCGGATTGACTCCAAATGAATATTCTTCAAAATTTTCTCACAGAAACGAAAGAGCTTCCGCAGGATTTTATTCGGTTAAATTAGATAAGCACAATATTGACGTACGACTAACAACGACAAAAAGAGTTGGTTATCATGAATACACCTTCAACAATGCAGGAACGGCCAATATTATTTTAGACTTAAATCACAGGGATAAATTATTGGAAGGAGAAGTTAAAATCATCGATAACAAAACCATCGAAGTTTTCCGCAGAAGTGAGGCCTGGGCGACCAACCAATACATTTATGCAAGAATTGAATTTTCAAAACCGATGAAAATATCAAAGAAACTGGTAAATGGAAAAGAGGAAACTAACCTTTTTGCAGGAACAAAACTTGCCTTAGCTTTTTCAGCTAACGTGGAAAAAAGAGAAAAAATCAGTGTAAAAGTGGCGATTTCTCCCACAAGCTATGAAGGTGCAGGAAAAAATATGCTGGCAGAAGGTAAGTCAAATGACTTTGAATCAATCAGAAAGCAAGCTGTGGCCGACTGGGATAAAGAATTATCAAAAATAGAAGTTAAATCTTCCGATAAAGACAAACTGACGGTTTTCTATACGGCAATGTATCACGTTTTCACCCAACCCAACATCAATATGGATGTAGACGGGAAATACAGAGGGCGGGACAACAAGTTCTATATGGCCAATGGTTTCGATTATTATAGTGTTTTCTCTCTTTGGGATACATTTAGAGGCGCACATCCTCTGATGACGTTGATCGACAGAAAAAGAACGGCTGATTTCATCAATACATTTATCAAGCAATACGAACAGGGCGGAAAGCTTCCGGTTTGGGAGCTGGCTTCCAACGAAACGGAGTGTATGATCGGTTATCATGCTGTTTCAGTGATTGCAGATGCAATGGCGAAAGGAATTACAGGCTTTGATTACGAAAAGGCATTCGAAGCTTCTAAACATTCTGCCATGCTGGATATTTTTGGTTTAAATGCATACAAACAGAATAATTTCATTAGCATTGATGATGAACATGAAAGCGTTTCCAAAACGGTGGAATATGCTTATGACGACTGGTGCATTGCCCAAATGGCCAAAATTTTAGGTAAAAAAGAAGATTACCAATATTTCATGAAACGTTCCCAGAACTGGAAAAATCTTTATAATCCTAAAAACGGATTTATGCAGCCCAGAAAGAACGGAAACTGGTATGAGCCGTTTGAACCCAGAGAAGTTAATAATAATTATACCGAAGGAAATTCGTGGCACTACTCCTATTCCGTTCAACAGGATATTCCCGGCCTGATTGCAGCCCATGGCGGAAAAGAAAAATTCGAGCAATTTATCGATGCTATCTTTTCTGCTCCTGATAAAACCACAGGCAGAGAGCAGGTGGATATCACTGGTCTGATCGGCCAATACGCACAGGGAAACGAGCCGAGCCACCATATTGCATATCTCTATAATTATGTAGATAAACCTGAGAAAACAGATGCCAAAATAAAATTCATCCTTGATAATTATTATAAAAATTCCCCGGACGGACTTATCGGAAATGAAGATTGTGGACAGATGAGTGCCTGGTACATTCTGAGTGCCATGGGAATCTATTCTGTAACCCCGGGATTACCTGAATGGCAAACCACAAAACCATATTTTGATGAGGTTAAAATCCATCTTGAAGACGGGACCATGCGTACAATCACTAGAAATACAAGCAGAGATGAACTCAAAAAACTTGGTTTTGAAAATGTAAAATACTTCAAAGATTTTAAATATGATGAATTAACACCTTCTCCCGTTATTTCGGCAGCAAGGATTTTTGATCTGAATACCAAGGTGGAAATCGCAGCACTACGTCCAGATGACAAAATTTATTACATGACCCTGGATGAAGGAGATGCCAACGTAAGGAAAATGTTTATAGCTTATAAAGGACCTTTCACGATCACAAAAACAACACAGGTTTCAGCATATGCTGAGAGAAATGGTGAGAAAAGTTCGATTGTACATGCAAATTTTAACAGAAGACCCAATAACTGGAACATTACGGTCAATTCTACAGCTACTCCACAATATACCGCCAGTGGAAATCTCTCTTTAATTGACGGAATCAACGGCGACACCAACTGGAGAAAAGGAGAATGGCTGGGCTACCAGGGACAGACTTTTGAGGCGATTATTGATATGAAGTCTCCACAGCAATTTACCCAATTGTCATCAACCTATCTTCAGGACAGCAAAGCGTGGATTTTAATGCCGAAAAAAGTTGAATACTATGTTTCCAACAACGGCAAAGATTATATTTTGCTGAAAACTGTAGAAAATACAATTGATCCGAAAGATGAAACCGTTCAGGTAAAAGATTTTTCAGCTGAAGTGTTGCCAACGCAGGCCCGATATATAAAAGTAAAAGCCTATCATTTCGGCAAGCTTCCGGAATGGCACCAGGGAGCCGGCGGAGACGCGTATATTTTTATTGATGAGATTTCTGTTAAATAATTAATTATGAAAAAATTATTCTCGTTATTGCTTTTGATTCTGTGCATCATAAGCATTCCTGCATGCAAATGTAATATAGATCCGTTGGCAGAGAACTATCTGGCTGCAGATGTTGCAGGAATTATCCGGATTATGAAGGTTTATGGTGAAAATACGGAGCAAAGAACTTATAAAGCTGACATTAAATTTGAGAAAATCTATAAAGGGAAAGAGTTCAAAATTCTGAATGTGCGCGGCCTTATCGGTAATTCGTATTCGGGAGCATGTGAGATCGATGTAAAACCAGGTGAAACCTATCTTATTTTATTAAATAAATACAATGGTGAATATTCTATTTCTGCGTGTTCTCCAAAATACAGGTTTGATATGGAGAAGGAAAAGACCACCGCAAAAGCTTTAGAAAAGACCTTTGCTTATCTTGATAAAAACAAATCTAAGTTCATAGGGTTTGAGTTTACAACGTGCTTCGATGAATTACAGAAAGGTGACAAGTCCGATCTTTCTGCAATCAGAAATTTTTCGCCGAAAAATCCTTTTGCCATTTATAAAGTAAAAATAAATGATCTTTCAAAGATAGATGAACTTACTCCGCTAACAACTTTTGGGGATAAAGATCAGGAAGTAGAAGACATTCTCAAAAAAAACATGATAGTTGACCTTCCCATGTTCGTAAATAAAGAACCCGGAAAAGAATTTCTGATATTGCTTTTGTACATGCCGGATAATATCAAAACAAAATACGGAGAAATAATCAACGCCGAATGGTAAAAAATAAACCTCTTTCTATGGAAAGAGGTTTATTTTTGACTCGACAATTCAATTTATCGGATAATTGATAGACTTGTCATTTTCCGGTGATCATAGGATTGGAAGAAAGATCCTACCGTTTCAGGGCTTTATCCGGTTTTGTATCAATTTTCAAACTCCATTCTCTCCGACCAGCTCAATCCGCACGGTAATTCCCTGTCGGAAAATTCGATGTGAATGACTCTCCTTCTCTTTCCGTTGGTGGTGCGGTTGGAACCATGCAGAATCAAAGGTTTCATAATCATAATTCCCCCTTTTTCTACCCTGCAGATCTCCTCGGTTTCGATGGTCCAGTCGATGGTTTCGGGTCTGTAAATTTCTTTGGCATGAGATCCGGGAATGACTTTCAGTGCACCATTGTTTTCATCGGTATCATCAAGATGAATTCTGATGGTAAAAATATTTTCGAGAATATCAAGTGGAGGCTGAACCGCAAACTGATTTTGCTTGGTTGTCCACGGACCGAAATCCGGGAGTTCAGCTTTTCTGTCTACTGAAATGGTCAGGTCCTGGTGATAAGCAACATACCAGTTTGATTTTTCAGGTTTATCGAAATAAATACTTTTTACTACGAAATAGTCACTCCCGAAAATATCCTTGATGATGCTTTTAATATTTTCATTAAAGATTAAATCTTTCACGTTGGGAATTTCTTTCAGGAACTGCCGAATGGCGAAAAGGTCTTCCGATTTCCTGAAGGTTTCTTTGGAAGTGTCTATATGTTGAATGAACTCACTTATCTTTTCAGTTTCTTCATCCGAAAAAATATTGTTGATTATTGTAAAGCCGTTTTCTTGTATTAAATCTTTATGATTTTGTAAATTCATTTTTATCGTTTTATTCTGGAGACTCATTTCTAACGCAAAGATGCAAAGATTTCTTTCAATCAAACAATTGCTTCTTTATTCATCGAACAAAACTTCAAAGAAAACAGCATTTCCTAGCCCTGATCGAACGGCATGTCTGAGCTCTTTTTATATTCTTCCGCGGCGGCTTTGCCGCCGCGGAAGAATATAAAAAAGCGAGTAGTGAGAGCAGGAAACAGCTCCTAAAAAAATAAATGGTCAACAATGAAAAACACTATTGACCATTCACCAGCTAAAGCTGAAATTTATATTTTATAAATCGCCGCCGTGATTATCCAACTGTCCTTCCCATTTGGAAACCGCTGAGGTAGCCAGAGCATTTCCGAGAACATTGGTCATGCTTCTTCCCATATCGCAAAAATGGTCAATAGGCAAAATAAGAGCGATCCCTTCCGGCGGAATTCCAAACATGGAACAGGTGGCTACGATAATGACCAGAGAAGCTCGTGGCACGCCTGCGATACCTTTTGAAGTGAGCATTAAAACCAGAAGCATGGTAATCTGCTGTCCGATCGTCATTTCAATTCCGTAGATCTGTGCGATGAAAATGGATGCAAATGTCATGTACATCATACTTCCATCCAGATTGAATGAATAGCCTAAAGGCAGAATAAAAGATACCACCCTGTTGTTACATCCGAATCTTTCGAGCTCTTCCACCAACTTCGGGAAGACTGCTTCGGAGCTGGTCGTTGAGAAGGCGATCAGCAACGGTTCTTTAATTCTTCTTAATAATTCGAAAAGGCGGTTGCCGATAATTAAATATCCCACCAGTAAAAGAACCAGCCAAAGTATTCCTAAAGCAAAGAAGAAATCCCTGAGATAAATGGCATAAACTTTAAAAATCTCAAATCCGTTGGTTGCCACAACTGCAGCAATTGCGCCCAGAACTCCGAGAGGAGCGAACCACATGATATATCCCACCATTTTAAGGATCCCGTGTGCAACAATATCAAACAGCTTTACGACAGGTTGTGAATATTCATCACCCAGATTGGCCAGTGCAATCCCAAACATAATGGAAAATACGACGATCTGCAGCACTTCATTGGTTGCAAAAGCTTCAAAGATACTTTTGGGAATGACATGTTTTACGAAATCTTCCATTGAAAATCCTTTACTGCTTTTCAACAACTCTTCTGCGGATGCTGCATCCTGAATCGGCAGTTTTGTTACGTGTCCCGGTTCAAGCCAGTTGACCAAAATAAGCCCTATAAAAAGGGATACCAAAGAGGCGGAAATAAACCACAGCATTGCTTTTGTCCCTACCCTTCCGATCATTTTAATATCACTCATCTTGGCAATTCCCACGACCAGAGTTGTGAATACCAAAGGAGCAATAATCATCTGTACCAAACGGATGAAAACAGTTCCCAGGAGTTTTATATTTTTGGAAAAAGGCTCTGCACTTTCCGGGTACTGCAGGTGTACAAATCCGCCAATTCCGACTCCCAGAATAAGGGCAATCACAATCGCTATAAATAGTTTATTCTGTCCTTTCATATTGATAATTCAAGTTTGGCAAATATAATATTTTTACAATTGCTTCCAATCCTACTTTACGCATAATCACTGTAATGGTATCATAAATTACAAACTTAATTTGGCTGAATTATATCAATATTTGGCAAAATAGAAGGTTTATTTATCTTTTGGTACAAATTTTATTGTTACATTTAAGCATATTAACAAATCAAAATATACCACTATGAAAAAAACTATTGCAATGGCTGCTTTGGCTGTAGCTGTGTCTTTCGGATCAGTTTCCTGTAAAAAGAAAGTTTCTGATGCCGACCTTCAAACCCAGGCAACGACTGTAGTAACTTCAAATCCCAGAGCTTCTGTAGAAGTAAAAGATGGTGTTGCCCACTTAAGCGGTACTTTTGAAAGTCAGGAAGCAAAAGATGCCATGATCAAACAGCTGAAAGCCATCAATGGAATCAAAGACGTACACGATATGGCTACAGTAGCGCCTGCTGCTGCCACGCCTACACCGGTGGAAACTCAGTCTGCCGTAGATCCTACCGTACAACAAAAAGTACAAGATGCCGTAAAGGATATTCCGGGAGTGAAAGTGGAAGTCATCAACGGAGAACTGACACTTACGGGAAATATTTCCTCTTCAGATGCAAGAAAAGTTAAAGAATCCGTGGATGCTTTAAAAGTAGGAAAAGTAAATTATAACTATACTGTTAAATAACAATCACCATGAGCACATTACAGGACAAATATTCAAGCGTGGTTTCTGCAGCACAGTCCGCAGGAATCTCCGATCTTAAAGTTCAGGAACAGGATGGTATTCTGTACGTTTCGGGAAATGCTTCCAGTACCGCTTCAAAAGATGCTGTCTGGAATGCTTTAGGAGCGATTGATTCTACGTATTCCGCTTCAGACATCAATATTGATGTTCAGGTTTCAGGTCTGACAGCAGGCACACCGCTTACTGTTGCCACCGATGATTCTAATCTGAATATCAGACAGGAGCCTTCTACAGATGCTGCGATTATTGGTAAAGTAAGTAAAGGGTCTTCAATAACGCTGGTCGAGCAAACTTCTGATGACTGGTGGAAGGTGAAAACTTCCGACGGACAGGAAGGCTATGCATACTCAAGATATCTGAGAGCATAAGAACTCTCATTATATTTAAAAAAAACATCCTATATCACCGGGATGTTTTTTGTTTTTATAGAAAAATTAACAGTTAACCCGTAATTTAGGGAAAAGATTAACTGTATTTAACTCTATTAATTGTGAATTAAATGAGATTTTTTATACTTTTGCGGCTCTAATAATCTATATTACATGAAGAAATTAGCAATCCTGCTTATCCTGACATTCAACATTGTGATTCTTAATGCACAAAAACTAAACATCGACGGAAAAATTCTCAACTTCGAAAAAAAGCCTATTGAAAACGCAACGGTTTATCTTCTTAAAGAAAAAGACTCCTCTATCATCAACTATACCGCGACCAACCGTGAAGGTAAGTTTTCCCTGAAAGCCGACGAACTGAGCGAGCCCAGCATTCTGAAAATAGATGCCGACAAAATGCTCTCTTTTTCCAGGCGTTTAGAAACAATTGAAAAATCATTTTCCCTGGGTGATATTGAAATGGAAAAAAATTCGGTCACCAATATTGAGGAAGTCAAACTTACAGCTTCCCCTGTAAAGATTAAAAAGGATACGATTGAATTTAATGCATCTTCTATAAAAGTTCGCCCTGACAGTAAAATTGAGGAGCTTCTAAAGCAGATTCCCGGTGTTCAGATCGATAACGACGGAAAAATTACGATCAATGGCAAAGAGGTTGATCAAATTACCATCAACGGAAAGCCTTTCTTCGACAAAAACGGAAGAATAGCCCTCCAGAATCTTCCTGCAGATATTATCAAAAACATTCAGTTCACCACCACCAAAACCAAAGAAGAGGAACTGAGCGGGAAAGCTTCAAAATCCAATAATGCTACCATCAATTTTAATATTGACGAAAAGAAAAATAAAGGGCTTATCTCAAGACTTACAGTGGGCTATGGCTCTGATAAGAGATACGAGGGAAGCGGGCTGTTGAGTTATTTTAAAAACGATACAAAAATCAGCCTTCTGGCCGCTTCCAATAACATAAATTCCCAGGGATTTTCCAGCGATGAGGTTTTCGACAGTATGGGACGCGGAAGGAATTCTTGGCTGATGCAAGGCGGTTCCGTATTCACTTCCGGAGGTGTTACCTATTATTCTTCGGCAGGAGCCAACACCAAAGGTATTCAGAAATCTACGACCATCGGCTTCAATTACAGTGATAAATTCGGGAAAGATACCGACCTGGATAATCTGAGCTTAATTCACATCAACAACAATCTCGAAACAAGATCCAAAGTATCAAGAACTACTCTACTTCCTGATTACACTCTAAAAACAGATTCTGAAAACAATGGTGACAATGAATCGAGACAGTACAATTTTGATCTTTCAGCAAGAGTGAGACTGGATTCTCTCACGAGCATTTACTTTTCACCTTCGTTCGCAAGAAATGAGACCCATAATTTCAATGCCTCAAATTCCAGGACATTCAGAGACAGTGTGCTCCTGAATACCAGTGATAACTACACCAAAACCGATTCTGAGAACAACTCTTTTAATCCCAACCTTTATTTCTCCAAGAAATTCCGGAAAAAAGGAAGAGAGATGCACGCCAACCTGAACAGCAACATCAGTGAAAACAAGGAAAACAAGCTAAACCGTTCTGAAAACATTTTCTACTCGCCTCTTTCTTCTGACAACAGGAACCAGTATTCGGTAAAGAAAAACCTCAACAGCAATTACCGCATGAGCGTGGGCTACTCGGAACCACTGTCGGATTCTTTAAGTATAGGTCTGGGCATCAGCTATAATTCATCCGACATGAGGAACCTGCGGGATGTAAATGATTTCAATGCGGCGACACAGGATTATTCCAGCTACAACGATGTTCTGTCGAACCGGATGAGCCAGAAGATTGATCAGTTTACCCCTGAATTATCCTTTGAACTCAACAAGAAGAAAATCAGTGCCTGGGGTTCCTTTAATGCAGATATTTCAAACATGAATGTAAATTCGAGCTACACCGGCCAGAATTACGATTTGCAGAAAAACTTTGTCCTTCCCGGCTACAACGTTGGATTAAACTATGAGTTTGCGCAGAATAAGCGTTTAAATCTTTATCATTTCTCAGACTTTACCATCCCGACGGCGGAGCAGCTTACTCCTTACCGTGACCTCTCCAATCCTTTGGTGACCTTCCAGGGAAATCCGGATCTGAAGAACACATGGAGCAATTCCACGTACCTTTATCTCAACAATTTCAATATGGTCAAGAATATCAACTACTACCTGAATATCGGATTTACCTACAGAAATAATGACATTATAAACTACGCTTCTTTTGATGAGAGCGGAAGACAGCTGATCACCTACGCCAATATCAGCGGAAATAAAAACTTTAACCTCGGAGGAAGCTTCAGCAAAACCTTTAAATGGAAAGAAAATAAGCTGACGATCAACCCGAGATTCAATACGAATTATTCATTCAGCAAAGGTTTCGTGAACGGCCAGGAATTCATCAGCCAGTCGTACAGCATCAATCCAGGCATCAATTTAACTTATGAAATCAAAGAAAAACTTACCGTAAAACCTTCGTACACGATCGGATATAATTTTTCAAAATATAAAAACTACATCATCGATGATGTAAATACCAGCAACCAGGCTCTGAAGCTGGAACTTACCAATTATATTTTCAAAAGCAGGCTGATCTTAGGAAATGACGTGGAATACAATACCAGCACTAATATTGCTCCCGGTTTTAAAAGAGATTTTTACTTCTGGAATACCAGCGTGGGCTATTCATTCTTCAATAAGCAGCTGACTGCTAAAGTGAAAGTTTATGATGTCCTGAATCAAAACCAGAGCGTACGAAGAGTGATCACCAGCACTTATTTTGAAGACCGCGACGACCTGATCCTGAAAAGATACATGATGTTTTCATTAACGATGAAGCTCAATAAATTCGCAGGAAAAAAGACAAAAACTCAATAGATTAAAATTATTGACACAAGGGCATCCTCTTCCGGGGATGCTTTTTTTTGTTTGTCATTAAGCACATCTGCCATCAACCCTATTTCCGACAAAGCTGTAAAACACTGAAATGTAATAAATTGTACTTGATCGCCTCTTCGGAGTGGTTGATCGCTTCTTCGGACCGGTTGAACGCTTCTTCGGAGTGACTGATCGCCTCTTCGGACTGGTTGATTGCTTCTCCGGACCGATTGATCGTTTATTCGAAACGCTTGATCGTTTCATCGAAATGGTTGACAGCCTCAACCAAATGCCTGAACGTTGCTTCTAACAGGTTGGAGCGTTTATTAAAACAAATGGAAGGCCTACCGGAATTTTTTGCTTTTTGTATAGGTCACGGATGTCAATTCTTTCAGAAATCTTGTCCCGGCCAACAGTAAATAAAATCATTTATCATTAAATTAGCCCCAAATTTTATATATGAAGATTCATTTTTCAATTTTATTCATTCTATGTTGCGTTTTTGGAAACGCACAAAATACAGATCAGGAAGATACTTTTGTGAAAGATAACTTCACCAAAAAGGAATTTTATATTCCGATGCGTGACGGGGTGAAGCTTTTTACAGCGGTTTATATTCCGAAAGATATTTCCAGTAAAAACAAATATCCTTTTCTGATGCAGAGAACCTGCTACAGCATTGCGCCGTACGGTGAAAATGAATACAGGGAAAGGCTTGGACCCAATAAATACCTGATGCAGGACAAATATATTTTTGTATTACAAGATGTACGTGGCAGATACATGAGTGAAGGAACTTTTACGAACATGACCCCACAGGTGGACCGAAAAACAAAAAAAGATGTTGATGAAAGTACTGATACATATGATACGATCGAATATCTTCTTAAAAATATAAAAGGAAACAATGGGAAGGTTGGTCAATACGGTACCTCATACCCAGGATTCTATACTGCAGTCGGGGTTCTGGCACAGCATCCGGCATTAGTTGCCTCTTCACCGCAAGCTCCGATTTCAGATTTCTGGAATGATGATTTCCTCCACAATGGAAAAGTAATGTTAGCCTATTTTAAAACTTTTCCAGTATTTGGCGTTCAGAAAACAAAACCTGAAAATAAAGCATGGTACAACGATACGATGATTAAATCCACTTCTGAAGATGGCCTGAAATTTTACAGAGACATGGGAACTCTGAAAGACGGTTATGAAAAATATTATAAGGACAATTTCTTTATGACCGAAATTATGAATCACCCGAATTACGATGAATTCTGGCAGAAAAGAAGTCTTTTACCTCATCTAAAAAACGTAAATCATGCGGTAATGACCGTAGGCGGATGGTTTGATGCAGAAGACCTATCCGGCCCGCTGAATATTTATAAAACCATTGAAAAGACAAGTCCGAAAGCCAAAAATACAATTGTCATGGGACCTTTTTCACATGGAGCCTGGGCCTATGAACAAGGGAAACATTTCCACAATGACATCTATTTCGGGGATAGCATTGCCACGTATTATCAAAAGAATATTGAAACTAAATTTTTCAATCATTATTTAAAAGGAAATACCAAACAGGATGCGGGTTTACCGGAAGCCCTTATGTTTGATACCGGTGCAAAACAATGGCGGGAATTTGCCACCTACCCGCCAAAAGAAGTGGAAAAAGTCAACTTCTATTTATCAGGCGGAACTTTGAAAAATTCAGCAGGACAAGGCTTTTCAGAATACTACAGTGACCCGAATAATCCGGTGCTGAGCTCTGATAAACTTAAAGATTTTAATGGCTTTACACCCAGAAATTATATGTCGGAAGACCAGAGATTTGCCGAAGGACGACCAGATGTTCTGACGTTTACAACTGATGCCTTAACAGAAGATCTTACTCTTGCGGGAGAAATTATGGCTAAACTGAACATCGCTTCCACCTCTACCGACGCAGATTTTGCAGTGAAGCTGATTGATATTTATCCTGAAGATTTTAAACCAGCCGAAAAAAAGGACGGTGTGATTTATGGTAACTATCACCAGATGGTAAGAAGCGAGATCATGCCGGCAAGATTCAGAAACTCCAGGGAAAAAGCGGAAACTTTGGTTCCGAATCAGAAAACGGCGGTGAATTTCAGGCTGCAGGATGTGGTTCATACTTTTAAAAAAGGGCATAAAATCCAGGTTCAAATTTCGTCAACATGGTTTCCGCTTTTTGCCATTAATCCGCAGAAGTTTATGGAAAATCCGAATTTTGCGACAAAGGAAGATTATACTAAGGCTTTTATCAAAGTATTTAGCGACAGCTCGCTTGAGGTTGAGGTTTTGAAATAGAACTGTGGCTTCGAGGTCCTCAGCCACCGATAGTGAGATGGCTATATCTTAAAAATGTATACCTAAAAATGGTGGCTGAGATTCTCGAAGCCACCATTTTTTATTCCTCAATGGTCCGGAAGGTAAGATTCACTCTTGGGGTTTTTACTTTTGTTGTTGGTGGAAGTCTATGGAGCCAATGATCCTGCGTTGCCCCTTTCATCACCAGCAAACTTCCGTTTTCCAGGAATATTTCTACTTTTTCTTTGGTGGTTTTATGTTTAAAGATAAACTTTCTTTCCGCTCCAAAAGTCAGGGAAGCAATGGCCCCATGTTTTTTCAAATCCTTTTCTGCATCGCTGTGGTAGGCCATTCCTTCACTTCCGTCATGATATAAATTCAGAAGACACGAATTGTACGTTTCTCCTGTAACTTCTTCACATTTCCGTTTTAATTCTAATAGTTCGGGAGTCCATGATTTTGCATATTTTGTGCGTTTTGAATAGGTGTATTCAAATGCTTTTTCTCCAAACCAGGCTACTTTTCTTTTGGTTAAAATTAACTTTCCGAAAATCATTGCTTCATCATTTTCCCATGGAATCTGGTTTAATAAATAATCATAATAGAAATCAGACTTTTCTTTAGAAAAAACTTTTCCGTAGTAGTGAACTATTCCGTCATTGGGAAGGATATTTAATGGGTAATCGGATATGTCTTCAAAGAGATTGAGCATGGCGGTTAAGGTTAAGGTTAAGGTTGAGGTTGAGGTCGAGGTTAGGGTTTATTATACTTTTTTATTCTGTAGAAATCTTGGCTTATTTATTAGATTTAAATTTTAAAAATACGTTGCTCAGATTCGTAAGAAATGACAAGAGCTTGTTGTTTTTTAAAATAAGTTTTGGCTAAAGCCAATTTTGATTTATATATCTTTAAAACGGGCTAAGCCGTTCCTATTGATAGAATAATTGACTTTTAAAAGTTTAAAAAAATCAATCTGTGTTTATCTGTGAAAAAATTTGTACCATTTGTGTTTAAACATCCTGATAAACTTTACAGCTTTCCCAGCCGATGATCAGTTGCTTTCTTTCACTTCCCCACATATAACCACCGATATTTCCGGAAGACTGGATCACACGATGGCAGGGAATTAAAAATGCTACAGGATTACTTCCTATTGCCGTACCCACCGCTCTCGAAGCTTTCGGACTTCCTATCTTTTCTGCTAAATTTCCATAAGTCGAAAGTTTCCCCATTGGAATTGTAAGCAGGCTCTCCCAGACTTTTAGCTGAAAATCGGTACCTTTTAAATGTAATTTTATCGTATTGAGCTGGGTCCAGTCTTTATTAAAAATAGACAAGGCATTTTCCTGAAATTCGTCTGTCCTTTCAAAAAAAGAAGCATTGGGAAATTTATTTTTTAAATCTCCCAATGCTTTATGGATATCGTTTTCAAAAGCCATATAACAGATTCCTTTTTCGGTTGAAGCTGTAATGATTTTCCCAAAAGGACTTTCGGAAAAATGGTAATTGATATTCAGGCTTTTTCCACCGTTTTTATATTCTGCCGGAGACATTCCTTCAATTTTCACAAAAAGATCATGCAATCTGCTTGTACTTGAAAGCCCTGTCTCATATGCGGTATCAAATAAACTCGCTTTTTCTTTCTTCAATAAATTTTTAGCATGTTCAAGACTGATGAACTGTAAAAATTTCTTCGGACTTGTTCCTGCCCAATCAGAAAACATTTTCTGAAAATGAGCCGGACTTAGATGTATTCTCTCCGCCACTTCCTCCAAACTCGGCTGAAGCTTAAAATTGCTGCGTATATATTCTATCGCTTTAGCAATTCTATCGTAGTCAATCTGATCTTGTGTGGACATATCATTATTTTTACCTCACAAATTTCCAAAGAATAGACGGCAGAAAAAATCCGATTCTTGCGGAATTTAATTGTTGTTATAAAGATGATAGTAAGCAAGCATTTTGTAATATAACTTTGCGGCCAGGAAAGCACTTGGTTTAGCCATTGGAGAATCCATTAATTCCACAATATCAAATGCCACTACATTACATTTTTCAAATACTTTTCTTAATAATTCCAGCGTTGGATACCACTGTAAGCCGCCCGGTTCAGGAGTTCCTGTTGACGGAGCGATGGAAGGATCAAAAGCATCAAGATCTATCGTGATATATACATTTCCGGAAACTTTTTCCAATACATCATTTACCCAGTTTTCATTGTTGGCAATTTCGTGAGCGAAAAATACTCTTCCTTCCGGTAAATACTGAGCTTCCTCAATATCCATCGAACGGATTCCCACCTGTACCAGATTGTGTTTTTGATTGGCCTCAAAAACTGCACAGGCATGATTGGAAGTAGATCCATGGAACTCAGGACGAAGGTCTGTGTGAGCATCCAACTGAAGAACTGTTAAATTTTCGAATTTCTCACCCACCGCACGAATTGAACCAATGGAAACAGAATGTTCTCCACCGAAGAGGGTGAATAACTTACCGTTATTATTCAAAAGTTCTTTTGTTTTTTGGTAAACCGCCTCCGTCATTGCTTCAGGAGTCGAATTTTCAGAAACTTCTCCTGCCAGATAAACACCTTCCAAATAAGGTTCAGTCTGAGTCTCGATGTCGTAAAGCTCCATGTTTTCGGAAGCATTTAAGAACAATTCCGGACCTTTGTCGGCACCTTTCCCCCAGGTTGAAGTCCCGTCGTAAGGAACGGTTACCAGCATGACTTTTGAGCTCTCTAATGATGCATTTTCTTCAGGAATTCCTGCGTATGTTTTCATGTTTTATTTGAAATTAAATGATTTCGGCAAAGATACAAAGAAGATGGAAGATGGGTGCCGGAAGTTTTATAAAAAGTGCTAAAATTATGCAGTGTATTTTAAACTTCCATCCTCCAACTTCCCCGCTTCCAGCCAAAATCATTACCTTTGTGAAAACAAAATTTTATGTCATTAAAAGCTGTGCTATTCGATATGGATGGCGTGATTGTGGATACGGAACCATTGCACAGAAAAGCCTACTTTAAAACATTTAATAAACTGGGAATCGATGTTTCCGAAGATCTTTATACCTCATTTACAGGAGCATCTACCAGAAAAGTATGTGATACCTTAATTGAAAATTTTAACTTAAAGCAGACTTTTGAAGAAATAGCAAAAATAAAAAGGGATTATTTTAAGGACTATTTTTATAATGACGAAGAATTTGATTTAATTCCGGGAGTAAAAGAACTGATTGAGCATTACTATGAAAACGGGATTACTTTAATCCTGGCATCCTCGGCGACAATGACGACAATCAATATGGTTTTTGAAAAATTTGAGCTGGAAAAATATTTCTCAGGAAAAATAAGCGGAGCTGATTTAAAAGAATCAAAACCTCATCCTGAAGTTTTTTTACTGGCAGCAGAAATGGCAAAAGAACCTGTTGAAAACTGTATGGTGATTGAAGATTCCACCAATGGAATTCTGGCAGCGCACCGGGCGAAAATTTTCTGTGCCGCCTATAGAAGTCCGAATTCTAAAAATCAGGATTATACTTTGGCAGACACCGTAGTTTCCGACTATGAAGAATTAGAATTGGATAAAATTTCAAAATATTTTTAAAAATAAAAGCTCTCAGTTTTGAGAGCTTTTTTGCTGTAAGTTTGGCTAAAGCCAATTTAATGTTATGCTTTTGTTAAACGGGCTAAAGCCCGTTCCTATTGATCGTATTATTTATATCCAAGAATTTTCAATACATCTTCCGGCTCCTGTTTTTCACGGAAAATTTCGTACTGCAACTCACCATTTTCATCTTTCTGGATCAGAACGTGTCTTGGCTGTGGCATTAAACAGTGATGAATTCCGCCAAATCCACTGATCGTTTCCTGATAAGCTCCTGTATGGAAAAAGCCGATATATAAAGGTTTCGTATCACTGAACACCGGCAGATAAATGGCATTGGTATGCTGCTCAGAATTATAATAATCATCCGAATCACAAGTTAATCCTCCTAAGAAAACTCTTTCATAGGTATCTTCCCATCTGTTAAGCGGAAGCATGATAAAGTGCCTTGAAATTGCCCATGTATCAGGAAGTGTGGTCATGAAAGAAGAATCGATCATATTCCATTTTTCCCTGTCGTTCTGACGTTTCTGGGAGATAATCTTATAAATATTCGCACCACTTTCTCCAACGGTAAAGCTTCCGAACTCTGTATAAATATTAGGTTCTTCAACTCCTTCCTCTTCACAGAATTTTTTGATCTGTGAAACAATTTCTTCTACCATATACTGATAGTCGTAATCAAAATTAAGAGAAGTCTTGATCGGGAAACCTCCTCCAATGTTTAACGAATCTACTTCGGGTGCGATTTTCTTCAAACGCGCATATACACGAAGACATTTGTACAATTCGTTCCAGTAATAGGCTGTGTCCTTGATCCCGGTATTGATGAAAAAGTGAAGCATTTTCAGCCTTGCGTTGGGATGCTCGGCGATCTTCTGGCTGTAGTAAGGGATAATATCTTTATATCCGATTCCCAAACGGGAAGTATAAAATTCGAACTTCGGTTCCTCTTCCGATGCAATTCTGATTCCTATATCAAATGTGGTGTCGATACTTTCCGTTAACTTATCCAATTCGCGGTAATTATCCAAAATCGGCGTAATATTTTCAAACCCGCTGTTAATCATATCTGAAATTTTCGCCAGATAATCATCCGTTTTAAAACCGTTGCAGATTACTTCAATATTTTTTTCAACTTTTCCATTGTCGTAAAGAGATTTTACGATATCCATGTCATAAGCAGAAGAAGTTTCTATGGAAATATCATTTTTCAGCGCTTCTTCCAGTACAAACTTGAAATGACTTGATTTTGTACAGTAGCAGTAGGTGTAATTTTTTTTATATTCGGTTTTCTCAAAAGCTTCCTTGAACCAGCTTTTCGCCTTCTGGATATTTTGAGAAATTCTCGGCAGGTAGCTAATCTTTAGCGGAGTGCCAAATTTTTCAACAACATCCATTAACGGAATGTCGTGAAACAACAAATTGTTCTCAGAAACATTGAATTCTTCTGTTGGAAAATACAATGTCTGATCAATTAGTTCCGAGTATTTTATTTTCATTTCTAAACAAGTGAATTAAGAACTGCAAAATTGCTAAAAAAGTTTGGTTTTTTAGCGTTAAAATTATTATAAAATTTGGATCACTTTTATATCGAAATATGTAAGAATTATCAATATGTAAACTTCCTGATATATTCTTCGCGTTTATCATCAGATATTTTTAAAACCTTTTGAATATAAGCATCTGCAGAGCCATATTCTTTATTGATTTCATTAAATGCTGCATTTAAATAATCAGTTTCAACCCAACTCAGCTTTTCGAGAACACGGACATCCATTTTCGGATAAAGGAAATGGAGATTATCAGCAAGATTCAGTCTTTTTTCTACCAGCTTTTTTCTGTAATTATTTGACATCAGGTAATCATTGTAGATTGTATTCTTATCAAACTTTAAAATACTTAAAATCAATGCAGTAATAATTCCCGTTCGATCTTTTCCGGCAGTACAATGATATAAAACAGGCCGATCAGATTCTAAAATTTCAGTAATAATTTTTCGGATCATTTCCGGATTTTCCGTAACATAATCTTTATAGAAATCAATCATTCTTTTATCGGCATCAGCACCATTGACTTTTCCTTTTAAGACTAATTTTCTAGCCTGATCCAGCTGATCGCCTTCATCTTCAAAAGCTGAATAATTTTTATACAAAATATCATCCGGGAGATTGTCCTGTTTCTGAGCAATTTCTTTGGAATTTCTGAGATCGATAATTTCTTTTATTCCAAGGCTTTCAAATTGAGTAAAGGATTTTTTTTTCAGTTTATGAAGATTTGCACTTCTGTAAAATTTTCCTTCTTTTAAAGTTCTTCCGTCTATATTTCTGATGTTTCCTACGGATCTGAAATTGTTGACTTTTTTAATTCTAATATGTTCCTCAGGTATGTTCTTTCCGTACTCGGGAGTAGAAAAATTTTGTGTTTTGCATGAGAAAACACAAAGCAATGATATAATAAGAAACAATATTTTAATTGGGTTTTTCATTTTTTATTTCCCACAAATTCATGGATTTTTCACAGATATTTGCGTAACATTTTTAGGTTTTGGCTAAAGCCCGTCCCTATTGATATTATAAATTGTGTTTAAAATTACAGATAATTTTTACCAATAAAAATCAGTAAATCGCCTTTTTCGTATTCAATGGATACTTCGTTTTTAATGGCAAAATTCCGGGTACCAATATTGGAAATAATATTCAAGCTTGCGTCTGTTAATGGCCAATTCAAACCTATGGTTGTAATATTTTCAACAGAAGGAAAGGGATATAATGAAATCATTTTATCTTTTACGTCCTTCAGAGTAAACTTTTTCGGAATGAAATAATATTCAGAAAACTCATCATAGAATTTTATATTTAATCTATTCTTAAAACCGAAAGCTACTGTAAGATTTCCCAAGAAATGATCTTGTTCACCACCACTTCCTCCCAGAACATCAACTTCTGTAAATCCTTTTTCGAGAATAATTTCGAGTGCTTTATGAAAATCAGTTTTGTTTTGATCCGGAGTATAAATAAATTTATCCTGATAAATATTTTCATCAGACCCTGAATGTGAATCAAAATCACCTGAAATAAAATCCAGCTTTTCCAGAGGAAAATTCATATTCTTCAAATAATGAAAAGCTCCATCGGTGCAGGCAATCAAGCCATATTCCTCTATATCCGGAAAAGATTTAGGTGCATCACCGTTGATGAAAAGTAAGGCTTTATCTTTCATTCGGATTCCAATATTCTTCCGGTTCGTTGTTGATTTTTGATATGTATCTCGCTAAAACAAACAGATAATCTGAGAGCCTGTTCAGATATTTAATTAATTCCGGGCGAACTTCTTCAGATTCATTTAAGAAGACCAGGGACCTTTCTGCCCTTCTGCAGATTGTGCGTGCAGCGTGTAAAAAAGTCGCTGGTTTTCCGCCTCCCGGAAGGATAAAATATTGCAACGGTTCTACTTTTTCGTCAAAAACATCCATCCAGTTTTCCAGTTCTTCGATTTCTGTATCGGAAATTACCAAGGGAAGACGTGATTTGCCATTGGCCAGCATCAGCTTATCAACCGGCGTTGCCGCTTCGGATCCTACTGTAAACAGATCAAACTGAATTTTCTTTAATTGTCTTAAAACTTCTTCATCTTCAATATGGCTTTTTGCAATTCCGATGAATGAATTCAGTTCGTCTATATTTCCGTAGCTGTCGACTCTTGCACTGGCTTTTGAAACTCTCCTTCCGCCGTACAATGCCGTCTGCCCTTTATCGCCTGTCTTTGTGTAAATTTTCATAGTACTAAATTACTTTTTTAAAATAAGGTTTACAAATTTGATTTTTCGGACTATAATGGTTACCGCTTTCCGGTATTTCTATTATTGACTGTTACCCTAGCCCCGATCGAGCAATTGTTTGAGCTCATTTCATTAGAATTCGGCGCGGCGGCTCCGCCGCCGCGCCGAATTCTAATGAAATAGCGAGTGCGGAGAGCGGGAAATAGCTTCAAATAAATAATAGTCTGTTTTTGATGCTTCTAAAAAGCGAGATCATGCAAATATTCTTTCTGTTTAATAAAATGATCGGTCTTACAAAAGACCGACCACTCAAAATTATTATTTACCTAACATTGCTTAAGTAAGCCTTTAACGGAAAAAGTTATTAAGTTATTTTTCAAAAACTTTTTTTTGACTCAGAAATTCTACTGACAAGCTGTTGTCATTACTTCGGTCTACCTTTGTATCAACAATAACAAACAATATTAAAATTATGACAACTACAGCAATTAACACCAAACAATTCATGACATCTGATCAGTTACTTGAACATTGGCAAGGACACAGAAATCTTACCCGAAGAGTAATTGAAGCTTTTCCTGAAAAAGAACTTTTCGAATTCTCAATTGGCGGCATGAGACCTTTTGCCAAGTTAGCGGTTGAGCTGATCAGTATCGGAGGCCCTGCCCTGAAAGGAATTATTGAGAAAAATATGGAGGCTTATGATGAGGAAGCGTTTAATCCTAAAACAAAAGAAGAGCTTCTTAAAAAATGGGATGACGAAACGGAAGTCATTAATCATTATTTTGCACAGATTTCAGAGGAACGTTTTCAGGAGACTTTTAATCTTTTTGGGCAGTATGAATTCCCTGTTTATCAGAATATTCTGTATTTCGTAGACAATGAAATCCATCATCGCGGGCAAGGTTATGTTTACCTGAGAGCATTGGGAATTGAACCGCCTTTTTTTTGGGAGAGATTTTAAGCTTTCTGGTGCCTCTGTTCAGGTTGCGAGCTTTGATCAACGCTAAGCAGCAAACATCAGTCGTTTAAAATCTTTTTACGAACATATTTGAAACCTCCGCAATACTACTTTGCTGAGGTTTTTTATTGATGTTTTTCCGCGATTTTTGTAATGAGTTCGTTCAGCCGGGTTTTCAGAATTTCGGGTTCCAAAACGGTTGCATAATCTGCAAAAGTGATCAGCCAACGCGGAAATCCATCTTTGATCCATTCGGTTTCAAAGGTCAACTCCATACCTTCAGCGGTTTCTTTTTCTTCAATTAATCCATAATATTTTTTTGAATTCGACAAATGATTGATTATTTCTTTTTTTACTAAAAGCTTTACAATGGTTTTGTTGCCGTTTCCGTTTTGCCTGTAATCATTGATCTGGCCATATTCCTGAAGAAAAGGATTATGGGTCTTAAAAATCTGCAAAATGCGGTCAACCCGGAATTGTCTGAAATCATTTCGCAGCGTACAAAAAGCCATGATATACCAATAATTGAATTCAAAAAAGACACCTACCGCTTCTATGGTTCTCATTGAAATATTTCCTTCAATGGTTTTATATTCCATGGTCAGCTGACGTTTCTCTGCTATACTTTCCAGAATGATGGGAAGAACATCTTTTATATGATCTTCTGTTTCCGGATAATAGTTATAGATATCAATCTGTTTTTCAATATTCTGGATCAGATTTTTATCTGAATATTTCAAAACCGAGCGCACTTTTTCCATGGCTGTTTTGTAATGATTCCCCAAACTCTGATGGGAAAATTTCTGCATAAGCTTTTCGGCTGTAATAAAACTCAATACCTCTTCTTTCGTGAACATTACCGGTGGAAGCTTATAGCCATCCATCAGGGAATACCCAGTACCAGCCTCGCCAATAATAGGAATTCCTGCATTTTCCAACGTTTTTACATCGCGGTAAATTGTTCTAACGCTTACGTCAAATTTCCGGGCAAGATCCTGAGCCCTGACAGTTGGTTTGGACTGTAATTGGGTGAGTATAGCAGTAACTCTATCCAGTTTTTTAAGGTAATGATCATTCATCTTATGAGAGATAATAAGTAATTCGTGGTTGATAGTTGACAGACTATAAAATTGTTACACTGTTATATTGGTAAATTGTTACACTATTACCTGTTACATTTTAAAGCTGTTAACCAATTTATCAAGATTAAGGCTTCTTGCGGAGGCATCAAAAATTTCCCGGTAGGTTCCGTTGAGCTGTACAAGTTGATCATGGGTTCCACTTTCTACTATTCTGCCTTTTTTCATGACGTATATTTTATCAGAATCTAAAATCTGTGATAAAGAATGAGAGATGATGATTACCGTTCTTCCTTCTTTTATGGCATCAAGAGAGTTTTTGATCTGTTCTGTAGCAATGGCATCGAGGCTTGCCGTAGGCTCATCAAGAAAAATAATCGGCGGATCTTTCAAAAACAATCGGGCAATCGCTATACGTTGTTGCTGACCTCCCGAAAGCTGCGTGGCATCGTGGGCATACTGATCGGGCAGTTCTAAAATCTGGTCGTGCAAATATGCTTTTTTCGCTGCTTCCTCAATTTCTTCAAAGCTGGCATTCATGTTTCCGTAACGGATGTTATCTTCAATACTCCCCTGAAAAATATGATTTTTCTGCAGCACCAAACCCAGATCATTTCTAAGAAAAGTATTATCATAATCATTGAGATTGACGTCATCCAACAGAATTTTGCCTGAATCAGGAAGGTAAAATTTGCATAACAAATTGATAATAGTAGATTTCCCTGCACCGCTAAGACCAACCAGCGCGGTTGTCTTTCCATTTTCGATTTTCATGGATACATCATGTAATGCCTGAGTTCCGTTAGGATAAGTGAAATTGATATTTTTCAGTTCAAAATTTCCTTTGATTTCTTTTTCTATAAAATTGCCATTTGGCTCCTTCTCATCTTCAGCATTTAAAATATCAAAATAGCCTTCAGCATAAATCATCGCGTCATTCATATCATCATAAATCCTGTGAAGCTGGCGGATTGGAGCAGAAACATTATTAAAAAGCATAATATGCAACATGATAGCACCGATTGTCATCTGCTGATCCAACACCAGATAAACCGTTAAAAGGATGATTAAAACAACACCAAATTGTTCGATAAATGTTTTTAAACCATCATAAATAAAATTTGTTTTACGCGTAAACATCTGGCTTTCCATCAGCTGCATCTGAAGATCATATTGCTTTTTCCCCTCAAATTTTTCACGAACAAAACTTTTAATTACCATAATGGAAGTAATAAGATTCAATAACCCCGAGGTTTTCTGTTCCCGCTGATTTCTCAAAGTCCTTCTTACACCGCCCAATTTTTTCGCCTGTAAAGCGCTGACATAAAAGTAAATAGGAACGATAACCGTAGAAACCAATCCGACATAAACATTCTGCATATACATAATCACCAGCGCAATAACCGAGTTGGAAAATAGGGGAAGCATATCGATAAAGAAATTCTGAACCAGTCTTGTAAGACTTTCGATGCCACGGTCGATCCGGATTTGCAATTTTCCGGATTCATGGTTTTCATCGTTAAAATAAGCCACACGATACGTCAAAATTTTATCGATTGCTGATTGAGCCAGTACCGAACTTACATTAATTCTAATCTTTTCACCATAAAATTTCTGTCCGAAATTGATAAAAATATTTAACAATTCTTTCCCTAATAAAATAACAGAAATCAAAACCAGAACATGAATTCCTTCTGACATCGGGTGCGGAAGATGAGTGAGCTTTGTGACTTCATCCACCGTATATTTCAGTACTAAAGGATTCACCTGTGCCGCAAGCGCTCCAAGAAACGTAAGAAATAAAGTTCCATAGATCATTAAACGATAAGGCTTAATGAACGGAACAAGCTGTTTATAAATTCCGAATAATGTGATCGTCCTGTTAAATGGTTTTGCCATACGAATTCTTTATAATTGAAAAACGCACCGTTTTACAAAGAAAAAGGTACGTTTTATTCTATTTTTCAGCAAGTATTGCTTTAATTTAATTTTCGAATACGTAAGTTGTAAGATAATGCAACTCCTCTCTACTCGCAGCTTTAGACTCAGTTTCTGCCTGTTCTAAAGAATAATTTGAGTTAATTTCTTTTTTCTGAAAAACAAAGGCATTGTTGGCATTTTTATCTACCACATCATTGAAAATATGCTGAATTTCTGAATTTCCCAATGAAGCAAAACTAATGTCTTCGAAACCGTACATCAACCTTAAATCATCATATTGAACAAAATTTTCATTGACAAAAGCTTGCAACTGAACTTTAGAATCAAAATTTCCGGCCCAGATATTATAAGCATAGCTTTTCTTTTTAGGTTTATCTAAAATACTCTGGTATACAAAGTTTTCTCCTAAATATGCTTCTCTAACCTGCGGATCGTTGGCAAGTTCTTCCGGAAGACCTTCTTTGAGGATTCTCCCTTCAAACATGATATACGTTTTATTGGTAATAGCAAGCGTCTGCTGTACGTTGTGGTCGGTAATAAGAATTCCGATATTTTTATCAACAAGGCTTCTTACAATTTTCTGAATGTCTTCCACCGCAATCGGGTCTACTCCCGCAAAAGGCTCATCCAAAAGGATAAAACTCGGATCCGTGGCCAGACAACGTGCAATTTCCGTTCTACGACGTTCACCTCCGGACAAAAGATCTCCCCTATTCTTACGGACGTGTTGCAGTGAAAATTCTTCGATCAGTTCATCACATTTAATTTGCTGCTGACGTTTTGAAAGCTTTGTAAGCTGCAAGACCCCCATGATATTTTCCTCAACAGAAAGCTTACGGAAAACAGAAGCTTCCTGTGCAAGATATCCGATGCCTTTTTGTGCCCGGCGGTACATCGCATCGGTTGTGATTTCCTGTTTGTCAAGAAAAATTTTCCCTGCAGTGGGCTTAACCAATCCTACAATCATGTAAAAAGAAGTGGTCTTTCCGGCTCCGTTCGGGCCGAGCAACCCAACAATTTCTCCCTGCTGAACCTGTACTGATACGCCTTTTACAACTTTTTTCGGACCGTATTCTTTGATTAAGTTTTCTCCTCGTAAAATCATGAAGCAAATATATAAAATGTAAATGTTTTAAATTTACACAAATACTAAAATTTAAAAACACCCCACATGAGGTGTTTTTAATGCTGATTATTTATTTAAAATTATTGCGGCTTCTTTCGCAAAATAGGTAAAGATCATATCTGCTCCGGCTCTTTTAAAACAAGTCAGACTTTCAATAATTGTTTTATCATTATCAAGCCAACCGTTTTGTGCAGCAGCTTTTACCATCGCGTATTCTCCGCTCACGTTATAAACCGCTATCGGAAGATCAATCGCTTCTCTAACTTTTGAAACAATATCCAGATAAGGAAGTCCCGGTTTAATCATGATAATGTCTGCTCCTTCTTCGATATCCTTAAACACTTCATTCAATGCTTCACGTGAATTATGAAAATCCATCTGATAGGTTTTTTTGTCTTTCGGAATTTCCATATTATCTTTCGGAGCACTGTCCAAAGCACTTCTGAAAGGACCATAGAAAGAGCTTGCATATTTTGCCGCATAGCTCAGAATACCAACATCCGTAAAACCGTTTTCTTCTAATGCTTCACGGATCACCTGCACTCTTCCGTCCATCATGTCACTTGGCGCTACAATATCAGCTCCTGCTTCAGCGTGGGAAACCGACATTTTTGCCAAAGCATCATTGGTCGCATCATTTAGAATCTTACCGTTTTCGATAATGCCATCATGTCCGTAAATTGAATAAGGATCCAGCGCCACATCAGGCATTACCACCATTTCCGGGACGGCATCTTTTATCGCCCTGATGGTATTCTGCATCAATCCGTCTTTGTTCCAGGCTTCTTTACCAGTGTTGTCCTTAAGATGGTCTGAAACTTTCATATACAAATTGACAGCTTTAACGCCTAAAGAAAATAATTCCTTACATTCTTTCACTGTCAGATCAATGCTTCGCCTGAAAATTCCGGGCATAGATGCAATAGGTTCCTGCTTATTTTCGCCTTCCATCACAAAGATTGGCATTACGAAATCACTTGTAGTAAGGGTGCATTCTCTTACCAGACCTCTGACAGATTCGCTTACTCTCAGCCTTCTATTTCTTGAATGTATCATTTTGGAATACTTTTTGAATAAAATTTAATGCAAATTTACTACAACTTAAACAAAAAAGTATTGCGGGAGATTGTAGAATTGTTTATTTTTGTTTTAATATATTTATAGAAATTGTAATTTGATGAAAAAACTTTTACTTTTATTTATCTTTTTAGGCGCTTTTGTTGGTTTTTCCAACAATATGAAAGCTCAGATAAAAGAGCCGTCAGCATTTTCTCAGAAATCTGATGATGGTGTTCTTGTAGCCTATCCGAATCCTGCGAAGGATTTTCTGGTAATAAAGGCAAAGGACTCAAATCTGAAAATTAAAAGTGTGACCTTTTATTCTATTTTAGGAACACAGGTTGCCAATTATTCGGTGAATATGAATTCGGGAGAAATCAATATTGAAAAACTGAAACCCGGAAAATATCTGATCCGCTATATTTTGAGCGACAATACCATGAAGGTTACACAAATCGTAAAACAATAATTCAATCCTGATCATCATCAGGATTTTTTCTTTTAGATTAATTCTGTTTCAATAATTCCGTAACTTTCGGAACTTTTTAATACTAATCAGTAAAAACAATTTAATGCTAAAAGCTGAACATATAAGAAAGACCTATAATTCCGGGAAAAAAGTGGCTTTGGATGACTTCAGCATCCATGTTCCGAAAGGAAGCGTTTATGGTCTTCTAGGCCCGAACGGTGCCGGCAAAACTTCATTCATCCGCATCATCAATCAGATCACCCAGGCCGATTCAGGAGATATTACCATCAACGGACAAAAACTGAATCCGGATCATATTAAAGATATCGGCTACATGCCTGAAGAGAGAGGTCTTTATAAAAACATGACGGTTGGCGATCAGCTTCTTTATTTCGGCGAGCTCAAAGGAATGAGCAAAAATGATGCTTTAAATGAAGCAAAAAAATGGTTTGATAAACTGCATATTGATCAGTGGTGGAAAAAGAAACTATCTGAGCTTTCAAAAGGTATGGCTCAGAAGATCCAGTTTGTGGTAACCGTTCTTCACAGGCCCAATCTGCTAATCCTTGACGAGCCTTTTTCCGGTTTCGATCCGGTGAATGCTAATCTTATTAAAGATCAGATTATTGATCTCAAAAACAATGGCACAACGATCATTCTTTCGACGCACCGTATGGAAAGTGTGGAAGAAATGTGTGATTATGTTGCCCTCATTAATAATTCTAAAAAAATCATTGACGGAAGAGTATTTGATGTAAGGGAAAAGTTTAAGAAAAATATTTTCGGGATTACACTTTCTGAAGTCAATGACGCACAGCTCGGAAATTTCAGAAACCAGTATGAAATTTTCAATATTACCAATGAAAACGGTCTAATGTCATTTGATTTAAAGAACGAATCCAACCAAAATCATATTCTTCTGGATCTTATACATGTAGGAAAGGTGAGATCTTTTGAGGAGAAAATTCCAAGTATGAATGAGGTTTTTATTAATGCAGTAAGCAGCAACTTTTAACTATGAATAATATTTTTTTAATTACAAAAAGAGAATTTCTGACACAGGTTAAGAAGAAGTCTTTTATTATACTTACTATTCTGGCGCCAATTCTTCTGGTAGCCTTCGGAGCGGTGATCGGACTTATGTTTAAAGCAAATGAATCTCACAATGTTATTGAAGTTGTAGATAAAAGCGGAATGTTTACCAATCAGCTCAAATCTTCCAACCAACTGAAGTATATTTTTGTTTCCGCCGCTGACGAAAAGTCAAAAATTAATAATCTTAAAGGCAATGAATCATTAGACGGTATTTTGGTATTGCCTGAGCTTAAAGATCAAAATTTTGATAATCTTCAGAAAAATACACGACTGGTCATCAACAATAAAATAGGATTTGATACCAAACAGAAAATTATCTCTGACATTACCGATGTCATTAAAAAAGAAAAAATCAAGCAGCTTGGCATTGCAGAATCTCAACTTATTAATCTTGATAAAGGTTTCACCTTAAAAACAATCAATGTTTCTGAAAACAACAAGGAAGATTCTGATCTTGCCTTCGGGGTAAAAAGCGGTCTTAGCATTCTTTTAATGTATGTGACATTCATGTTTATTATTATCTATGGGGTAAGGGTAATGCGCAGTGTGCTGGAAGAAAAAAACAATCGTGTTGTAGAGATTATTATTTCTTCGGTAAAACCTTTTGAGCTGATGATGGGAAAAATTCTTGGTGTTACTTTAGTAGCCTTAACACAGTTTGTCGTTTGGATTACAATGTCCGTCATAGGAGCACTCGTTTTAAATACAGGATTCTCTTCTATTCAGAAAAATATTCCCGGGGGAAATGAGGAGCTTGCCAGTAAGCTTGATGTAGCTCAGATTGCTACTCAGGTTTCCCACAGTCTTCTTGAGCTTAATTTTCCGCTTATTATCTGCGTGTTTATTGTATTTTTCCTTTTGGGATATATTTTTTATAGCTCTATATATGCTGCTATTGGCTCTGCAGTGGATAATGAAACAGAAACGCAGCAGTTTACGCTTTTCGCTATTCTTCCACTTATGCTGGGGATGTACGGTAGCTTTTCACTGATGAACAATCCTGATGGTCCGTTGGGCTTCTGGCTGTCAATTATTCCTTTTACTTCGCCGGTAGCAATGATTGCAAGAATTCCTTTTGGAGTTCCGGCATGGCAAATTGCTTTATCTATTGCGCTGCTTTTGGGAACGACCATTTTTATGATATTCGTTGCAGGAAAGATCTACAGGGTAGGAATTTTAATGTACGGAAATAAAGCCACTCTTAAAGAGATTTGGAAATGGATCAAAGGCTAAATTATAATCAACTTTTTGTTATAAATAAAATTCCCGAAGCCAAAGGCTTCGGGAATTTTTATGTTTAAAATGTACTATCTACTTATTGGAAAATATAGTTTACACTTAAACTGATCACCTGTTCAGATTTACTTTTTGTATTTCCATCAGGTTCATGATCAAGCCCGGGATAAGTATTGGAAAGCCCAAAATCATATCTGGCAGTTAATTCCACCTGTCTTTTGTAGCTATATCCAAATCCAAAACCAAATCCAAAGTTGAATTTATTTGCTTTACCATTGACATTAGGCAACGACGAAACAACAACATCCGGATCATAATAAGGTCTTGATACGGGAGCATTTTTTACTCTCTGACTTAATAAAAAATTAAATCTTGGCCCTATCAATCCAAAAAATTCTGATTCCGCTTCGGAAAAATAACCTTTTAAATTGATCGGTACACTCAGATAGTCATTGGCATATACGGCATCATATCCGTCTTTGCCTTTAGCATTTCTATCTTTTCCCGTCTCTCCTGCTCCGAAATATTGAATTTCTGGCTGAAGAAAAAACTGATTCTCAGTTCCGATCGGGATTAAAGCTAAACCTCCAAACTGCATTGTAAACCTTCTTCCTGAGGGATTGTGAGCATTTCTAACTCCTGAAAGATTAGCACCAAGAGAAGCTCCAAATCTTGTGCTGCTGAAGTCTATCTGTGCAAAAGACAACGCAGAAAACATTAGGCCAGAGGCCAATAAAAATTTTTTCATATCATTATGTTTAAAAAAAATTATGCTAAAACCTTAGCCACGGTAACACCAATGTCAGCAGGGGAATCTACTACATTGATACCGTTTTCTCTCATGATCTCCATCTTAGCCTGAGCTGTATCTTCAGCACCACCAACGATAGCACCAGCGTGGCCCATTGTTCTTCCTTTAGGAGCAGTTTGTCCTGCGATGAACCCTACCACTGGTTTAGTAGAACCGCTGGCTTTGTACCATCTTGCAGCTTCTGCCTCAAGACCACCACCGATTTCTCCGATCATTACTACTGCTTCTGTTTCAGGATCATTGATGAATAATTCCAAAGCTTCTCTCGTAGTCGTTCCGATGATAGGATCTCCTCCGATACCGATTGCTGTAGAAATACCGAAACCAGCTCTTACAACCTGATCTGCAGCCTCATAAGTAAGTGTACCTGATTTAGAAACGATACCTACTTTACCTTTTTTGAAAACGAAACCTGGCATAATACCAATTTTAGCTTCTTCAGAAGTAATGATTCCAGGGCAGTTCGGACCGATTAATCTGCAGTCTCTGTCGGCAATGTAAGATTTTACTTTTACCATATCCGCTACAGGAATCCCTTCAGTAATACATACAATTACTTTGATTCCGGCTTCAGCAGCTTCCATGATAGCATCAGCAGCGAATGCAGGCGGTACGAAAATGATACTCACGTTTGCACCGGCTTTAGCTACGGCATCAGCTACAGTATTGAATACAGGCTTTCCAAGATGCTCGCTTCCTCCTTTTCCGGGAGTAACACCACCTACAACGTTGGTTCCGTATTCGATCATCTGGCTTGCGTGGAAAGTACCTTCATTCCCCGTAAATCCTTGTACAATTACTTTAGAATCTTTGTTTACTAAAATTGACATTTTATTATTTATTTAATTTATTTGATAATTTTTTAATGCACACAAATTTAATTAAATTTCTTTGATTAAAGATAAATCTAAACAATTTGTTTATTTGAGATTTCTCAGTTTGACTTCTTTTTTAAGATATGTTCTGAAGTCTTCAGCAATAGAGCCAAAGTAAGTTCCTTTAGTCAGATCTCTGTTTACGCCCGCTTTTGCAAGCAGAACTGTTCCTTTCTCTATTCTCAGTCCTGATGCTATCCCGACCTGCCCCCAGATCGTAACCTCATCTTCAATAATACAGCATCCCGCAATCCCTGTCTGGGAAGCAATAAGACATTTTTTACCAATCACTGTATCATGCCCAATTTGGATTTGATTATCAAGAACTGAACCTTCACCAATCACGGTAGAATCAGTCACTCCCCTATCGATGGTACAGCCGTTTCCGATCTCGACATTATTTTCGATGACCACATTACCTACCGAAATCAGGCGGTCAAAATTTCCGTCTAATTTTCTGTAATAAAATGCATCACCTCCCAACACTGTATTTGACTGAATAACTACATTGTCTCCAATAATTGTCCTGTCACCGATTACAACATTCGGGAAAATAAGAGTATTCTTTCCGATTCTCACGTTATTTCCGATCACTGCAGAGCGATGAATATGTGTTCCTTCACCAATTTCTACATCATGAAGCTCTTCAGCGAAATTATAGATTCTTGTAAAATGTGTGTTGATTTTATTAAAGTCTCTGAATGGATCTTCAGAAACCAAAAGCGCTTTTCCTTCCGGGCATTCTACTTCTTTGTCAATCAGGATAATAGTCGCGGCGGAGTTTAATGCTTTATCGTAATATTTAGGATGATTTACAAAAACGATGTCGCCTGGTCTTACCATATGAATCTCATTGGTTCCTAATACCTGAAAGTCTTCAGGGCCTATCCATTTGGCTCCGATAATTTCGGCAATCGTTCTTAGTTTTTGTGGCTGATGAAACGTCATATTTTTTTTATGAGGTTTAAATTTTATCAAAATATGTCAATATTATCGGACTTCATCCGATTCTCTTATAATTCGTCCCTTCAGGACTCTGTAATACTTTTATAAACAAAAATTCGGAGTGCAACTGCAGACCGAATTTTTATATATTGTATTGAAAATTATTCTTTAACTCTTTCTAAGTAAGAACCATCTTCTGTACTTACTTTAATTTTGTCTCCAGGCTCAATGAACAAAGGAACCATTACTCTTGCTCCTGTTTCTACGATAGCGTTTTTAAGAGCATTGGTCGCTGTATTTCCTTTCACTCCCGGATCAGCTTCCACAACTTCAAGATAAACGGATTGTGGCAATTCTGCTGAAAGAGGTGTTTCATCCGCTTCTTTTAGAATGATGGTAACTTCTTCTCCTGCTTTCATCAGGTTTGAGTTTTCAATCATTTCCTTATTAAGATAAAGTTGAGAGAAATCATCGTTATTCATGAAGTGAAAGCCATTTTCATCATCATACAAATACTGATATTTTCTCGTGATTACTTTTACTTCGTCGATCTTGTGACCTGCAGAAAAAGTATTATCGATCACTTTTCCGTTGGTTACGGATTTTAATTTTGTTCTAACGAAAGCAGGACCTTTTCCCGGTTTTACGTGAAGGAATTCGATAACTTTATAAATATCGTTGCTGTATTCAATGCAAAGCCCTTTTCTGATATCGTTACTTGTTGCCATTAATTTTGTATATAATTATTTACTTTTATAAACTTGTATTCCCTGTCCCTGAGGCTTCATTCTGTTGAATGTGTTATTATTGAATGTATTTACATTGTTCTGCAATCTATTGACATTCATCTGCACATCAGAGTTATATTGATTTGCCGTACCAAAAATAGAATTTGAGTTATCCTTTTGTTTCAGGATAGAATTAAAATTGCTTTTGGCAAGACTGTCTTTAGACTTATCAGGAATTTTCCTTTCCATAATGGAAGCCTTGGTTGTTTTCTCCGTTTTTAATCCTTCCGTTTGCTGTCCAAACAAAGAAGTCGCTGAAAGCATAATAAGTAAGATTAAAATTTTCATAGGTATTTATTTTAATTACTGTCTTTTCCGGTACCGTAGCCTTTTACAATTCCTCTAGGAGAATTTTGGATAAACTGAAGAATCTCGTCTCTTTCGGCAGTAGGAAGCATTTCTTTTTCAATATGGGAAATAGCCTGAGAAACATTCATTTTCATTTGAAAAATAGCTCGGTAAATTTTCTGGATTTCAAATATTTTCTCATTGGTAAAACCTCTTCTACGTAATCCCACAGAATTGATTCCTGCATAAGACATCGGCTCTCTAGCTACTTTTACATAAGGCGGAATATCTTTTCTTACGAGCGTCCCCCCCGAAATCATCACATGTTTTCCTATTTTACCGAATTGATGAACAGCAGATAAACCACCCATTACGGTATAGTCTCCGATTTCAACGTGCCCTGCGATACCACAACCGTTTACGATGATGACATGATCCCCGATAACACAGTCATGAGCGATGTGCGATGTTGCCATGATGAGGCAGTTTTTACCAATTTTAGTAAATCCAAGTGCTTTTGTCCCTCTGTTTACGGTTACGCATTCCCTGATGGTTGTTTCGTCACCGATAATCACCTGGGTATCCTCACCGTCGAATTTTAAATCCTGAGGAATAGCCGAAATAACAGTTCCTGGAAAAATCCTGCAGTTTTTACCGATTCTTGCGCCATCCATGATGGTTACATTGGGACCTATCCATGTGCCTTCTCCGATTTCCACATCCCCTGCAATGGTAGTAAAAGGTTCTACTATTACATTTTTGCTGATTTTCGCACGTTTATCTACGGCTGCTAATTGATGAATCATTTAATCAACTTTATTTTTTGCAACTTGGGCCATTAATTCTGCTTCTACCGCAACAGTATCTCCTACATAGCCGTAGCCCTGCATGTGGACGATTCCTCTTCTGATAGGTTCTATCAATTCAATCTTGAAAATGATCGTATCTCCCGGTACTACTTTTCTTTTGAATTTTACTTTATCAATTTTTATAAAATAGGTAGAGTAATTTTCAGGATCCGGAACACTTGCCAATACAAGAATTCCTCCGGTCTGTGCCAATGCTTCTACCTGCAATACACCTGGCATAACTGGTTCTTTCGGAAAATGCCCTACGAAGAAAGGTTCATTCATCGTGACATTCTTCAAACCAACTACGTGAGAATCTGACAATTCAAGAATTTTATCAATTAATAAAAACGGAGGTCTGTGAGGCATTAGTCTCATGATTCCATTAATATCAAAAACAGGTTCTTTCGTCAGATCAAAATCAGGAACGTTTTTCTTTTTCTGCAGCTTCCACTGACGGTTCAGCTTTTTTGCAAACTGTGTATTTACAAAATGTCCCGGTTTATTGGCAATGACCTTACCTTTTATTTTAACGCCTGCCAAAGCCAGATCACCAATCACATCAAGTAATTTGTGTCTTGCTGCTTCGTTAGGATAGTTTAAATTTAAATTATCAAGAATTCCGTTTGGTCTTATAGAAACATTGTCTTTACCGAATGCTTTTTTAAGTTTTTCCGTAGTTTCCGGTGTAAGATCTTTATCTACGTAAACAATAGCATTCGAGATATCTCCTCCTTTGATAAGGCCGTGATCCAACAGCATTTCAAGTTCATGCAGGAAACTGAATGTTCTTGCTGAAGAAATTTCATCTTTAAATTCTGAAATATTTTTAAGCGTAGCATTCTGGGTTCCTAAAACTTTAGTCCCAAAATCTACCATCGTCGTTACTTCGTAGGTATCAGAAGGAATAATGGTGATTTCAGATCCCGTAGCAGCATCACTGTAGGTAAGCACTTCTTTTACCACAAGATATTCTCTTGCAATATTCTGCTCAACTACGCCAACACTTTCAATAGCTTCAACGAAATATTTGGAAGAACCATCTAAAATCGGAGGTTCTGAAGCGTCCATTTCTAAAATGGCATTATCAATATCGCAACCTACCAATGCAGCTAAAAGATGCTCGCAAGTTGTAATTTTTACACCTAATTTTTCTAATGTTGTTCCTCTTTCTGTAGCTACCACATAGTTTACGTCTGCTTCTACCTGAGGATGACCTTCTAAGTCTGTTCTTACAAAGACGAAACCTGTGTTTTCCTTGGCAGGTTTCATGGTAAGTTTTACTTCTTTACCAGTATGAAGTCCGATTCCGGAAAGTGTTACTTCTTGCTGAAGCGTTTTTTGCATATCACTCATTAGTTTTATCTTTTGAGTTATTCTCAAGATTGTTTATTCTGTTAACGATTTCAGTAAAGTTTCTGAAATGAATATAATTTCTCAGGTAATCATTGTAGCTGATAGCCGGCGAACCGTATAAAGTTTCCCTATCATTCACACTGGAATTCACACCACTTTGGGCTTGGATCTTCACCTGATTTCCTATTTTAATATGACCTACAATACCCACCTGACCACCAATCTGGTTCCAGTCTCCAATGGTTGTAGAACCTGCAATTCCGGCTTGTGCGGCAATTACGTTGTTTTTACCGATTTTCACATTGTGTGCGATCTGAATCAGATTATCAATCTTGGTTCCTTTTCCGATAACGGTAGAACCGATGGTTGCTCTGTCAATACTGCAGTTTGAACCGATTTCCACATCATCTTCAATGATCACATTACCAAGCTGAGGAATTTTTTTAAATCCTTCCTGGGTAGGCTGGAAACCAAAACCATCTCCACCTATTACCGTATTGGAATGAATTACACAATTATCACCGACGATACAATAATCATAAATTCTTGCACCACTGTCTATTTTGCAGTTTTTACCGATCTTCACTCCTTTTCCTATATAAACCTGCGGATAGATCTGTGATCCTTCACCGATTTTTGCTTTTTCAGAAACATAAGTAAAAGCGCCGATGTATACTTTATCCCCGATTATTGCGGTATCATGTATAGAAGAACCATTTTCGATACCTTCTTTTCTTCCCTGCATTTCCTGGTAAAGGTTCATCAATACCTGGAAAGAAAGATAAGCATCTTTTACTGATATAATAGTAGGATTATAGTAATCTTTAGTCAGAAGATCTTCTGAAACGATGATAACGGAGCATTTTGAGGAGTCTAAATAATGGGTAAATCGATCTTGTGCTATAAAAGAAAGATGTCCTGTTTCCCCACTTTCAATAGGCGAAACTCCAGTAATAAGTGCGTTTTCATCACCTATTATTTTTCCGTCAATAAAACTTGCAATTTGCGAAGCTGTGAATTCCATATTCTGCAAAGATAAGAAATTCTATAATTCGCAAACATTTTTTGGTTTTAGGATCGTAAATTTTAATAATATTTAAGAATCTATTCCCTAAATATCCCGCGGAAAAGTAAGGATATATCTAATAGTCTTATTTACCATAAGCCCTGATAAAAGCTGGTCTTCCGACTCCTCCAGTCTTATTTTCCTGCCATTTTTCTGCAACAGATAAATAGGCTGCTTTTGAGTATTGTAAGGAAGCAATTTTCTTTTAATCTCATGCACTAATTCATCCCCATTATCAATTCCGAAAAAATCATTGGTATTTTTTACTTTTTCCTTAATAAATTCTGTATCAAAAGGATGGGATGAAATAATGGTTTTCGGAAGATTTCTTTGGATGACGCATGTACACCAATACGACAATATTTTATCTTCTGCATTTTGCCAGGATTTCATCGCCTGAATTACATCATTATCGTCTAACTGGGTAAACCTGCGTACATCTTCATCCGTAGCAGCACTCTTTTCTCTATACAGGAAATATTTAAGATTATCACCGGCCGGAAGATCTATTCCCTGAGAAACAAGATATTTGGCCCGTTCCAGAATTTTAACCAGAATAAACTCAGCCAATGCCGATGTTTTATGATAATATACCTGCCAGTACATAAACATTCTGGCCGTTAAAAAATTTTCAATCGAATAAACTCCTTTGGCGTCTATAACCAATTCTCCTTCATCGCAAACATTCATCATTGAAATAATACGCTGTGTGTTGATGCTTCCTTCAGAAACTCCTGTAAAAAAGCTGTCGCGCTTCAGATAATCAAGCCTGTCTACATCAAGTTGGGAAGAAATAAGCTGATTAAAAAATTTACGGTGATATTTTCCCTGAAACATTTCAATAGCGCAAGACAATTCGCCGTTGAATTCATCATTCAGGCGGTTCATCAACAATAATGAAAGATTTTCGTGATGCCAGTCATCCATCAGCATACATTCCAGCGCGTGGGAAAATGGACCGTGACCAATATCATGCATTAAAATCGCAAGCATGGCTCCTTTCTCTTCTTCAGGCGAAATGCTGACTCCTTTTTGTTTCAGTGTTTCGAGGGCTGTGAACATCAGATGCATTGCTCCCAAAGCATGATGAAATCTGGTGTGAGTGGCTCCCGGAAAGATAAGATTCAACAGACCCGTCTGTCCGATTCTTCTCAGTCTCTGGAAATATGGATGCTCAATAATATCAAATAAAATTTCATGTGGAATTCTGATAAAGCCGTGAACGGGATCGTTGATAATTTTGAGTTTATTCTGCATTGAAACGTCTGAATTAGTGAACAAATTTAGGAATTTTAAATTTGAGCATTCATTAAATCATCATTAAAAAATTCCGCAAAAATTCAATAAGAATAAATATCCCGAAACATTGCAGTTTTCATTAACTTATATTTAACTTTACAGGTGTTCATTTTGGCAGATTTTAATTTGAGTTGGTCAGCAATTTGATACAATAACCATGTAAAAAATAAATTTTATGTCGGAAAAGATATTATGGATAGATGATGAAATCGACCTTTTAAAACCTCACATTGTATTCCTTGAAAAAAAGGGATATCAGGTAACTCCCGTGAACAATGTAAATGAGGCTTTGGAACTGATGGATTCTGAAAAATTCGCACTAACACTTATAGATGAAAATATGCCCGGAATATCCGGGCTTGAGGCTATTCCTATGATAAAGGATAAAGATAATTCTTTAAAAATAGTGATGGTCACTAAAAGTGAAGAAGAGCATATTATGGAGGAAGCAATCGGTTCTCAGATTGCTGACTATATATTAAAGCCTGTAAATCCGAACCAGATTTTACTTTCTTTAAAGAAAAACCTGCAGCAGGATAATCTAGTTGAGCAAAAGACAATTCTTCAGTATCAGCAGGAATTCAGGAATCTTTCGATGGAGCTTTCATACCTCAGAACTTATCAGGAGTGGGCGGAATATTATAAGAAAATTTTGAACTGGGAAATTAAATTTGATAAGGTTACAGACAATGAATTTGCAGATCTTTTACAATCACAGAAAGAAGAAGCCAATATTCAGTTTGCCAAGTTTATTGAAAATAATTACGAAGACTGGCTTCACGATTCCGAAAAACCCATTATGAGCCATACTCTTTTCAAAGAAAAAGTAAAACCGGAAGTTGAAAAAGAAAAAGTTTTGCTTTTGATGGTGGATAATCTCCGCTATGATCAGTGGAAAGTCATCGAGCCTTTATTCACGAAATATTACAATAAAATTTCTGAAGATTATTACTACAGTATTCTTCCTACAGCAACGCAATATGCGAGAAATTCGTTTTTTGCAGGCCTGATGCCATCAGAAATTGAAAAACGTTTTCCTGACAAATGGTTTAACGATAATGAAGAGGGAAACAAAAATGAATACGAACGTGATTTCCTTGAAGATCAGATGAAAAGAATCGGTCTTGGCTCTAAGTCGATGAAGTACCTTAAAGTCCTGAATGCAGATTTTGAGCGAAAAATTTATGATGATTTTAACCAGCACAAAAACAATGATCTGTTAGTGATCGTTTATAATTTCATCGATATTCTTTCTCATGCGAAAACAGACAATCACATTGTAGATCAGCTAATCCGTGATGATAAGACGTTCAGATCTCTTACTTTAAACTGGTTTGAGAATTCATCTTTGATGAAAATCATCAAAGTGGCTGCCGAAAACGGGTTTAAGCTTGTGATCACAACCGATCACGGAACGGTGTATGTAAAAAAACCTAGTAAAGTTGTGGGTGACCGAGAAACTTCAACTAACATCCGCTATAAAACGGGGAAAAGTCTGACATATGATGACAGTGATGTCTGGGCAATCACTAATCCTGAGAAGCTGTTTCTACCAAAAGGAAATCTGAGCTCAAAATATATTTTTGCAAAAAATAATATTTTCCTTGCTTATCCTAAGAATTACAATCATTTTGTGAACTATTACAAAGAAACCTACCAGCATGGAGGAATTTCACTGGAAGAGTGTATTATTCCGATCAGTATTCTGGAGCCTAAATAAGCAGATGGCTTTTGGCAGTTTACCAATGGCTTTATTAATATGATGTTTCGGGCGGAAAAAATCTAAGATTTTTTCCGCCCGAAACTATTTTAGAACCTAATTAGCTAATTTCATTTCGTATTTTTGGAAAAATTAAAATATTGAAATTAATCACTTATAATGTAAACGGAATCAGGGCCGCTTTCACAAAAGATTTTTTAGGCTGGCTAAAATCTGCCGATCCGGATATTATCTGCATTCAGGAAAGTAAGGCCGGAAACGACCAGATCGACATCGAAAGCCTGGAAAAGCTGGGATATCACAGCTATTGGCATTCAGCAGTAAGAAAAGGCTACAGCGGAGTTGGAATCGCTTCAAAAGTAAAGCCCAATCATGTTGAATACGGTTGTGGTATTGAAAGCTACGATAATGAAGGCAGAATTATACGGGCTGATTTTGACGACTTTTCTGCAATATCGGTCTATGTACCGTCTGCGTCGAATATTGAAAGGCTGGGGTTTAAAATGCAGTTCTGTCATGATTTTCTAGACTACATCAAAAATTTAAAAAAGGAAATTCCTAATCTTATTATTTCGGGAGATTTCAATATCTGTCATGAAGCGATCGACATTCACGATCCGATCCGGTTGAAGAATGTTTCAGGGTTTTTACCAATGGAAAGAGAATGGATGACCGATTTTATTAATGAGTGTGAATTAATCGACAGTTTCAGGTTTTTTAATAATGAACCTGATAACTACACATGGTGGAGCTATAGGCAAAATTCCAGGGCAAAAAACAAAGGCTGGAGACTGGATTATAATTTTACTTCTTATACTTTAAAAGATAAACTTGCCAGAGCGGTTATTTTAAAAGAAGCTGCACATTCTGATCATTGTCCGGCTCTTGTAGAACTTAATTTTTAAATACATTTATATAAAAACAAAAAAGCCAACTCAAGAGTTGGCTTTTGTAATTTAAATCATAAGATTAATCGACAATTTCATATTCCACCGGAATGGTACCCCTATCAGTATCTCCGATTTCATCGAACGCTGCTTTAGACATATCTAAAGCTCTTGACGAATGGTAAGGTCCTCTATCATTAATTTTCACAATCACCTCTTTACCATTGTTCAGGTTTGTTACCTTAATGTTTGTTCCAAAAGGAAGCGTTCTGTTTGCTGCGGTGAACTTTGCATTATCAAAGATTTCTCCGCTTGCAGTTTTTCTACCGTTAAATTTATCGTGGTAGTACGATGCATAACTTGTTTTTTTCGCATCTATGGCATTCATTTTGAACGAATAAACACCAAGGGTTGAAATCATCATTATGATTACGAGAATGAATCTTTTCATCACTTTGAACTTTTATTGGTTTTGACTTGGCAAATGTATCAGGATTCTTTTAAAGTGCCTATTCTAATTGTTAACAAACGTTAATAAAAACATAAATTAACGTTAATATTTTATTTAAATAATTGAAAATCAATTCAATAAACTATATTGTTAAAAAATGTTAAAATTATTATTAAAAAGTTAACAAATTTAACTTGTTTCTATGGAATTTTAAAATTTAAAAAATATAAATAATTAATAATCAAATATTTAAACATTGTCACCTTTAGCAATTATGCCAATTATACCATGCTATAAATAGCTTATATAAATTTCTCATTTGAGATATTCTATTACATAATCGTAACTACCACCAGGATATATTACAGACATATTAGGTGAGCCTGTAACAGCATTCCCAGCATTTGTAGAAATAGTATAAGAATAAAGACTTCTATCATATACAACTCCTGATCCTGTCTTATATATAGTAATGGAATATAAGGAGGTCATTCCAGGAGGTGAGGGAATGCTTACTGTTGAAGAAGTTCCTGTTGCATTAAATGATCCTTTTATTGCATAAATCTGTGAACTGCCGACAAGTGTATTGGTAGGCGTCTCGGCAGTACCAACTGATACTTTTAGATTCGGAGTTACCGCTACCCAAACTGCGTTTGGCGCATCGTAATAGTAGAATCCGACATTTTTAACATTTATCGTCTTACCTGTTCCTGTTCCACTGGTTGCATCATTCACAAATACTAAAGCTCCGTTTTGGTTTGCAGCTCCGGTCCCATTGGTATAGGCCGCATTTTTTGCTTCCAGCTGAGCTCTCGTCAAACGGGGAACCAAAATCGCATCCGGTAAAGAATTGCTTGAAGTATTAGCCTGTATATCTAAAGTTGCTGCAGGGCTGGTTGTGTTAATTCCTACTCTTCCCTGTTGGGCATGAATGCTTATTCCTAAAACAATTAAAATTGTTGATGTTAATAATATTTTTTTCATATGTTTTTTAAGATTTAAATAAATTCTCTAATATCAACTTGTGCATTTTATAAAATATAGCTAAATTATTTTCTCTGCGAATGTAATTAACTTTCAAAGCATTATCTATCGCAAATGTAGCATTTTATTCTAAATGGAAAATAAACCGCACCATAATCATTAATCAATCTCATTATGAACTCTGAATCTTAAACCAATTCTCCATACAGATCAAATTCTTCTGCAGATGTAATTTTTACATCTGCAAAATCACCGATAGAAATATAAGTATTTTCTGCTGATACCAAAACTGTATTATCTACATCTGGAGAATCGTATTCTGTTCTCCCAATGAAATAATTGCCTTCTTTTCTATCGAAAATACACTTGTATACTTTTCCGATTTTTTCCTGATTTTTTTCCCATGAAATTTGTGACTGTAGCTCCATAATTTCCTCTACTCTGGCTTCTTTTACTTCCTGTGGAATAGTATCTTCCAAAACGTAAGCCCCTGTATTTTCTTCATGAGAGTACGTAAAGCATCCAAGTCTGTCAAACTTTTGTTCTTTTACCCAGTCTTTAAGCTCCTGGAAAATTTCTTCCGTCTCGCCTGGATAGCCGACAATAAGTGTTGTTCTGATTGCCATATCTGGAACTTTCTCTCTGAATTTTGACAAAAGAGCATTCGTTTTTTCATGAGTAGTTCCTCTTTTCATTGACTTTAATAAGTCTGAATTGATGTGCTGAAGAGGAATATCAATATAATTACAAACTTTTGGTTCTTCTCTGATAATATCTAACACATCTTCCGGGAAACCACTAGGAAAGGCATAATGAAGACGAATCCACTCGATACCTTCTACTTTTATCAATTCCTTTAGTAAATCTCCAAGCGCACGTTTTTTATAAATATCCAACCCGTAATAGGTAAGATCCTGTGCAATAAGAATTAATTCTTTAGTTCCTTTCTTGGCCAGCTTTTGAGCTTCAGAAACTAATTTTTCGATAGGCGTAGAAACATGTCCTCCCCTCATAAGTGGAATTGCACAGAAAGAACAAGGCCTGTCACAACCTTCTGAAATTTTAAGATAAGCGTAGTGTTTAGGAGTTGTCGTTAAACGTTCTCCTACCAGTTCGTGCTTGTAATCTGCACCCAAATGCTTTAACAAAATCGGAAGATCCCTTGTTCCGAAATATTGATCTACATCAGGAATTTCCTTTATAAGATCCGGCTTATATCGTTCTGATAAACAACCGGTAACAAATACTTTTTCTACCTCGCCCCTGTTTTTGGCCTCTACATAATCAAGAATGGTATTAATTGATTCTTCTTTAGCATTATCTATAAATCCGCAGGTATTGATGACAACAATATCTCCTCTGTCTTCATGAACAACTTCTTTCCCATTGGCTTTCAGCTGACTCATCAAAACTTCGGAATCATAAACATTCTTGGAGCATCCAAGTGTTACTACATTGATTTTCTTCTTTCCTACAGATTTTGTACGCATCTTTTTGATTTTGAGTTTGCAAAGATACGAAATATTGGAGAGTATGGATTAAAAAATAAGCCACTTTTAATAAAGTGACTTTCAATATATTGTTTAAAAATTCCTTTCTTTAAAGCTGGGAGCATTTTCATCTTTTTCGGAAAGTATGGCATCCTGTATACTAATTTTCCAGTCAATATTAAGATCTGAATCATTATATCTTACACTTCCTTCGGATTCCTTATTGTAAAAATTATCACATTTGTAAGAGAAAACCGCAGTTTCGCTGAGTACAGAAAATCCATGTCCGAACCCTCTTGGCACATACAGCTGTACTTTGTTTTCTGCTGTAAGTTCAATTCCAAACCATTTTCCATAGGTTGGTGAATCTTCTCTCAGGTCAACTGCAACATCCCAAACGCTGCCCTCAAGGCAAGAAACCAATTTGGCCTGTGCATGCTCACCTTTCTGTAAATGTACTCCGCGGATTACGCCATAAGAAGATTTGGAGATGTTATCCTGAACAAAATGCCCATTCATTCCTGTAAGCTCCTCAAATTTTTTTTCATTAAATTTTTCAAAAAAATACCCTCTATCATCTTCAAAAATTGTAGGTTCGATGATATAACAATCTTTTAGCGGAGTTTCTTTTATTTTCATTTTTTATTTAATAACAGATTTCATTTTCCTTTTTAAGCTTATTTTCATACCTAAATATATTGCTCCAAAGGGAATAAAAATAATCAATATAACAATACCAATGGGTAATTTTGTATGGAGTAAAAAGACATTGATCACTAACTGACTAATAGCATAAATGCTACTGATTGTAAGGTGAGACAGCTTTTTTTCATTAGCAAGCAGTTGATAAAGATGTCTTCTGTGAGCTTCGAAAATGTTTTCTTTCAAACTCAGCCGCTCAATAATTGTCAATACAACTTCCATTCCGTAAACAGAAAACAGCAAGATATATTTATAATCCTGAGTTTTCATAATAAGAAGAGTTACCAAACCAATTACCCAAAAACCGATACCCATACTTCCCACATCTCCGGCGAAGCATTTCGCTTTTTTTCTGAAATTAAAAAACAGAAAAACCAAAGACGCCAGAATTGCATAGGTTATAAAGTCATCTGCTGTAAAAGCAATAATATCTTGATTGATGTATAGCAAAGTCAGTAATGTAACTAAAGTATAAGCACCTGTCATCCCATTTATTCCATCCATAAAATTATAGGCATTTAATGTACCTATGATCATTATAAAGAACATCGGCCACGTCCAAAATGGTAATAGATTAAATGTTTTAGTGAAATAAAGCAAAAGGCATACAGATATAAAATGAACTGAAATTCTCACTTTGCCTGACAGTGTTTTAATATCATCTATAAAGCTGACAAGACATATTGCCAGTAATCCAAGCCCGAACGGCCAGTATACCTGGATTGTTTCTTTACAATTAAATAAACAAAAAATCATAAAGGCTATCGGAAAGATAATTCCGCCTCCTCTCAGTGTAATCTGCGAATGGGCACTGCGATGATTGGGTTTGTCGATAATATTATATTTATCGGCGATTTTAAAATAGATATGTATTAAAATAAATAATGTTATGAAAACCAAGAGATGTTCTATCATTCGTGTTCAAAGCTTTTTATAGTTTTTATTAATCCTTCTTTAGTCGACGAGGGAAGATGTCGAATATTTAAATTTTCTTTTATTTTCTGGTTAGAAACTTTATAATTTTCTGTCAGTTTTTTTAATCTTTCCGAATTTAATGAAAATTTTAATTTGTCACCAATTTTCGAAAAAGATTTTATAACGAAAGGATAGATTTTTAATTGTTTTGTCTTTTTTCCAAGAACTTCATCAATAATCTCTATCAATTCATTAGTTGATACAAAATCGTCATCTGCAAAATTATAAATTCCAGACTTAATTTCTTTATTTGTTAATAATTTTAATATTAAAAAGTTTAAATTATCTATACTTAAAAAAGATCTTTCATTATCAAAGGCTGCTAAAGGCCACGGAACATTTTTTTTAACCAACTTATAAAGCAAATTTAAGTTTCCTTTATTTCCCGGGCCATGAATCATGCATGGACGAATAATGAAAAGTCTTTTTGTGCATGGAAGTTTACAAGAAAGCAAATATTCTTCTGCAAGTAATTTAGATTTGCCATAAGGTGTTTGAGGTTGTGCGATTTGAGTTTCATACAAAATATCTTCAACGGTATCTGCTACAGCTTTTACACTGCTGAAATAAATAAAATCTTTTATATCAGAATGTAAAAAATCGTTAAAAATTTTCTTTGTTAATTCAGTATTCACCTTAAAATATTCATCTGCAACTGAAGTATCTTCAGTATCATGTGCTTTGCCTGCAAGATGAATAATCGCATCGGCATCTCCAGGACAATTCCATTCGTTACGCATGGAAATTGCGAAAATATTTATTTTTTCTTCATTAAGATATTTCGATACATTTTGCCCTACAAAGCCTGATGCTCCGGTGATTATAACTTTCATTATTGAGAAATTATTTTTTCAAGATTTGAAATACATTGCTCCATTGTGTAGTTAAAATCATAATATTCTTTTCCATTTCTTCCTAAGGTAGCCAAATCACCATTTTTCATTTGTGATATCATTTGAATTACAGATGCTAGCTTTTCTGCTTGACCTGCAGGCACAGAAAAGCCACAATTAGCTTCGGCTATGTTTTCCGCTCCTTCTCCATTTAACATTGCTAAAATTGGTTTTCCTGAACTCATGTACGCCTGAACTTTTGCAGGAACAGTAATATTAAATATAGGGTCATCTTTAAGACTTACTAATAATATATCTGCAACATTGAAAAAAGAAGCCATAGCTTCAACGGGATAGCGACCTACCGTATAGACAGTTTTCTCAAGGTTATTCATTTTAATAAACTCCTGAACAAAAGGCATCTTCCTACCATCTCCTACTAAAATAAACTTAATATCAGTATTTTCCTTTAAATACAAAGCAGCCTTCATAACATTATCCATATCCTGTGCTTCACCGATATTTCCAGCGAACATTACCTTGAATCCTTCTGGAAGCTTAGGCAGTGGGAAGTTTTTGTTTCCTGAACATATAGTATGTTCTGCCCAATTAGGAAAATATTCGATTTTACTTTCAAAATCGCCTTTTTCCAAAATAGATTTTTTAAAACCTTTAGATGTGACAAGTATTTTTTCTGATTCTTTGTAAAAGCTCTTCACCATTCTAGTAAAAAAACTTATTATAAATTTATTTTTAATACCACCAGCTATTTCAAGGCTTTCCGGCCATAAATCCATTACCCAAAAGTAAATGGGAGTTTTTTGCAGTTTCTTTACTATTAATGCAGGATAAAACTGTGTAATAGGTGATGGCTCATGTACAATAATCCTGTCAAACTTTTTAGACGATAGTTGTATTGCTTTCAAAGAAGCAAAGAAAGCCCAGCTAAAATAGTTGAGAAATAATCTAAAACCGCCGCCGTTTCCTCTTGTTAACAATAATGACCTTACAACTGTAACGCCATTAATAATTTCCTTTCTTTTTTTTAAATATCCATACCCATTAAACACTTTACCTTCAGGATAATTTGGAATGCCTGTAAGAACAGTAACATCATGACCTCTTTTTTTTAATTCAAAGGCTAAATCATTACTTTTAAAATTTTCAGGAAAAAAATATTGAGTTACAATAAGTATTTTCATTATTTTTTGCTCCACACTACTCTGTTAATATAATCTGTATAGCTGAGAATAATCCTTACCATCTTTTCAGATACGTTTGGCATTGAATAATCTGCAACCTGTCTGTAATTTCTTTCTTTTCCGGTTTCCTGCTGCTGAAGCTGGGCAAGTCCCTGCATAATTCTTTCCGGTGACAACCCTACCATCATCACGGAAGCTTCTTCCATGGCTTCCGGTCTTTCGTGAGCTTCCCGTATGTTCAGGGCCCTGAAATTCAAGATTGAAGATTCTTCAGAAATGGTTCCAGAATCTGATAAAACCGCATAGCTTCTCATCTGCAATGCATTATAGTCATGAAATCCTAATGGTTTTAAAAACTGAATTTCAGGTCTCATGGTCAGCTTCATTTTATCAATCATATTTCTGGTTCTTGGATGAGTAGAAACAATAATTGGGAATCCGAACTTTTCCACAATAGCATTAAGGCTTTCCATCAATCCATTAAAATTTTTCTCTGAATTGATATTTTCTTCCCGGTGAGAAGAGACTACAAAATATTTCCCTTGTTCTAAATTTAAACGGCTTACTACATCTGAGCTTTCGATTTGCTGCAGATAGTGATTCAAGACCTCAAACATCGGAGAACCTGTCTTAATAATCCGGTCTGCAGGAAGCCCTTCTCTTAAAAGATATTCTCTTGCAATATCTGAATACGTAAGATTAATATCCGCTGTATGATCAACTATTTTCCTGTTTGTTTCCTCAGGAACCCTTTGATCAAAACATCTGTTTCCAGCTTCCATATGAAAAATCGGAATCTGCCTTTTTTTAGCAGGAATCGCACAAAGACATGAATTGGTATCACCCAACACTAAAAATGCATCAGGCTTTATCTCTTCCAGAAGAGGATCAATTTTAATCAAAATATTTCCGATCGTTTCAGTAGCTGTTTTTCCGGCCGCTTCCAGGAAATAATCAGGTTTACGAAGTCCTAAATCTTCAAAGAAAATCTGATTAAGCTCATAATCATAATTTTGCCCTGTATGTACGATAATATGTTCAACAGCCTCAGAATGATCTAAAGCTGACAATACTCTTGAGAGTCTAATAATTTCGGGCCTGGTGCCCACCACGGTTATTACTTTTAATTTCTTCATTTGTAAAATTTGAAATTATTTTTTTTTGCAGCATCAAAAATACCAAATTCAAATGATAAATAGATATTTCCATGATGTTGTGATAAAAATAAAATTTGCTATAGCCTATAATTCTTATTTTAATACGATATTGAAACTGTTGAGGCTATTATTTAATAGTAATATAATATTCTATTCGATCATACTTCCACAAAATAGGTATCAGCATCTTCCGGATTAAACGGCTCATTGATCCAAAAGATAGTGTATAGTTCTTCTTCTCCAATATTTTTAATGTTATGTGTATACCATATCGGCATGTCTACATAAGCTGGCTCATTACTATCAAGATAAAAGTCTAATACTTCGTCCGTATCAATCTTTCTCAACTGTATTAATGCTTTTCCTTTTATTACTGCAAATCTTTCTATTTTCCTGGTATGAAAATGATTTCCTCGTGTAATTCCCGGAACAGTCGTTGAAAAGGAACATTGGCCACCAATCCCCAACCTGATCACTTCCACAAAGGCACCTCTGGGATCTGTATGTTGTATAAATTTTACAGGGTAATGATTTTTAATATCAAAGTAACACCGGAACGTATTAAAAAGGTTTAAATCAAAACTACTTTCCAATCCAGGAATTTCGCCATTGTCAAAATATAAATTTTTAAAGTTTTCCAGCTTTTGAAGAACTTCGGACACTTTATTTACTGAAGTATGAGGTACTTCATAAAACGTATTTGCGCCCTCATTTTCAATCTGGCTGATGATTTCCTGAACGAGCTCTGCTACATAAATTAATTTTACTTCACCATCATTATCAATTACCGGTTTTTCACCATGAGTTAATTTATGGCAAAAGGTTGCAATGAAAGAATTATAGTTAGGTTTACCGAAAGGTCCAAACACATTAGGAATTACCATCCCTGAAAATTTTCCTCCTGCTCTTTCCGCCCAGTCTGCCAGTAATTCTCTTCCCTCTTTTTTGGATTTTCCATACCAATTATATTTTTCTTCCTGTGATGAAGACGAAAAAACAACATGTGCTTTGGAGCCTGTATTTTCCAGTGATGTTACTAGTTTTTTAACAAGATCCACATTATTATGGTAAATAACCTCGGGATCAGGATGGCGATGCATTGCCGCCAAATGGATAATCACATCGCATTGTCTGACAAATTCATCTAACTTTTCAGATTCATCAAAAATTTCTCTGTCAAAATTTATTCTTTCGTATTTGTCCGGAGTTAATCCTAAAGTATTATATAAATGAGATCCGACAAAACCATTTTGTCCTGTAATTCCGATTCTTTTCATGATGTTAATTTTTCAAAATAATCTATCTCAAAACGATATTGGTCATCTATTTCCCCCAATAAGTAATTGGCCATTACCAATAGTCTTGATCCGTTTTCTTTCGCCTGAATCGCCGTAGCATATCCTTGGGGAATGTGCAGAACATTTAACTGACGACTGTCCAGTTCAAATTCTATTATTTCAGTTTGTTTATCTGGTTCGATCCAATTGTCAATTTTCACAAGCCTTATGATAAAGCTTCCCGTTAATGCACTAAACCAGCGCTGCTCTATTTTATGTCCTATCCAGCCTCTGACAAAATGTGTATCTTTATTTTCGATAAAGTAAATTCTTTTCACTTCGGAAGCATCGAAATTATTATTGAAAAAAAGAGTGCCCCTTTCATCCAGATGATTTCCTCCGGAAATAATTTTAGGAATTTCCATATTAATATACTTTAATCCGGATACTGCATGATATCTTCTCCTAACACTTCTTTTCGGATGAGAGGAAGCTTCATTAAAAGCTTTTTCATCCCTTCGACATCCTGCTGCTGAGTGTTATGAGAGTGATAATCCTCAACCTTTGAAATATCCTTTGTTCCTTCAGAAAAGTACTGAGCATAGTTCAGATCCCTGTTATCAGCCGGAATTCTATAAAAATCTCCCATATCTTCAGCTTTAAGCATTTCTTCACGCGTACACAATGTTTCGTACAGCTTTTCACCATGTCTGGTTCCAATAACTTTTACAGGGTTATCTGCTTTAAACATTTCTTTCAGTGCTTGAGCGAGATCTCCAATTGTTCCTGCGGGAGCTTTATTGACAAACAAATCTCCGGGATTTCCGTGTTCAAATGCAAATAAAACCAAATCTACAGCTTCTTCCAGTGACATCAGGAATCTTGTCATATTCGGATCTGTAACGGTAATCGGTTCTCCGTTTTTAATCTGCTTTACAAATAGAGGAATAACAGAGCCTCTTGAAGCCATCACATTACCATATCTAGTGAGGCAGACCACTGTATTTTCAAGATTTCTGGATGCTGCTACGGCGACCTTTTCCATCATTGCTTTAGAAATTCCCATTGCATTGATAGGATAAGCAGCTTTATCGGTACTCAAGCATATCACTTTCTGTACATGATTCTGAGCTGCGGCGTCAATAACATTCTGTGTTCCCTCAACATTTGTCTTCACGGCCTGCATGGGGAAAAATTCGCAAGAAGGTACCTGTTTAAGGGCTGCTGCATGAAAAACATAATCTACACCTCTCATAGCCGATTCAACACTTCTGTAGTCTCTTACATCACCTATATAGAATTTTAATTTATCATTTTTAAACTGATTTCTCATATCATCCTGCTTCTTTTCATCGCGGGAGAAAATCCTGATTTCTTTAAAATGATCTGTATGAATAAATTTCCTTAAAACAGCCGTTCCAAATGAACCTGTTCCGCCGGTAATAAGCAGGGTTTTATTTTGTATTTGCATTATTCTAACAATTCAATAAGTTTATTTATATTATTATTTACTTTGCTGACACTATCTTTTACATTATTTCCTAAAGATAATGTAAAAGAAGCAACAATACTATCAACATTATCAGGATCAAATACCAATGACGGATTGCAGACCGCATAGGTATAAGGTAAATCTGCACCAATGATTTTACAATTATTATCAATAGCCTCTAAAAGGCCTAATCCAAAACTTTCAGACAATGAAGGAAATATTAAATATTCTGCGGCATAATAAATTTTACCCAGAACATCTCTTGAAATGTTGCCGTAGTTTATAATAGGATATCCATTTTGCTTTTTTAACTCTATAAGATTATATAATGTATTAAATTGTCTATCTATTGTAAGCATTAGTTTTCCTGTTTTATGTATATCATAAAATTTACAGAAAGCATCAATTAATTTTAAATGATTTTTATGCTGATGACCATTACTTACATACAGGTATGTTGATTTTTCTTTTTTTACTGTCTCATCTTTAATTACTTCATAAAAAGGAATAATAAAAATTTTTTTCAAATCTATCCCTATTCTTCTTGATAGCAGTTCAGCCATAGTATCTGATTGCACTATCCATTCATCAGTATTATTTTTAAAGTTTATTAAAGCTTTTCTCTTTAGCCATAATAATGCTTTTGTTTTTATATTATAAGAGGGTGGAATTTCCAAAAAAAGTCTCTGATGAAAATATACATATACTTTACAAGAAAGTTTAATAGTAGGTGGTAGATTTGCAAAACACAAAACAGTGCTAAAAATATCCTTATTTTTTTTGTAAAATAAGTTTCTGTTTTTCAATCCTGATTTTAAAAAAGTGATTGTATTAGAGTCTTTAATGTGAAAATTGATATGTAACAATCTTTCATCCAGTAGATAATAAATTTTTCTATCAGTATTTTCGAGCTTTTCTATAAGATAATCTAATAGAATCTTACCTCCACTGTCATTAATATAAACTGCGTCTATTAATATCATAATCAATTTATTATAATGCGAAGTTTATTGAAAATTCAACTTCAGCATTGAAAAGTCTTTAATAAAAATGCTCTTTTTTGTCAATGGGATGAGTACCTGCATTATCATATTATTTTAGTAATTCCAAATAAGAATTTATTTGATGTACATCTTTTTCGTTAATATTAAAATTCTGAACATTTTCGTAGTATGTATACTAATTTTGCTCAATATTATGAATAGCATCCATTAAAGATTTCTCATTTCAGGATCAAATATACAGCCTGTTTCAGGTTCCGTTAATAATTCTGTATTAGAACCTATCATTTGGCTCAAAAGGAGTACGCAATCATGATGCAAAGCCTCTTCTACAACCAGTCCCCACGGCTCGCTAACAGAGGGCAATACAATAGTCTTTTTAGAGATTTCGTCCCAAAGATATTTTTTTTAAATTAATTTCTCTGCATTATTACAATATTGATTCAATGCTTCGTTTGATAAATTCACCATATTAGTGAGCACCTTTTTTATATGCTCTTTGTCAATATCTACCCAGTATCCTGCATTATAATCATCCAAATCTTTCCAGCTGGATGATTTTGTTGTGATTACCGGCAAGCCATATGCTAAGGCCTCAACAACTACCATTGGAGAACCTTCCGAATAAGATGGTAAAATAAAAAAATCTGAAGCGTCAAAAACGTCATACTTTGCGGAACCGAACTGTGGCTCAATGATAAAAACTTTATCTTTCAGCTGTAATTCATTTATTAAAGCCTCTACTTCTACCTGATAATTAAATTCGTTATTTCCTACGATAACCAAAATCCAGTCATTAAATTTTTCCTGAAGTTCTGAAATAGCAGGCAGTAGCATATCCAAACCTTTTTTGGGAGTAATTCTTGAGAGATAGAGTAATACTTTTTTATCTTTGGGTAAGTGATATTTGGATTTGAATCTATACCCATTTCCTTTTTGTAAAAGAACTTTAGAGCCTATACCATTTTCTATGTAGGCAATAGGATTTTTCAGTCCTAATTTTCTAAAATCTTCAATTTCATATTCAGATGTAGCATGAAGTACACTTGCTTTTTCCAAATTCTTCATTTCAAAAAGCGATAATGCAATCTTTTTCTTTAATTTAGAATTTTTCAGAGCGTGTTCTGCCAAAGTGCCATGGGGTGCGATGATCGTCTTTGCCCCATTATTTCTTAAAATAGATGTTATTAAAGATTGAGATATCCACAAGCTATGTTGATGAACGATATCATTGCTATTATCTTTTAAAGCTTTATTTATTTCTGTAACAGAAGCTTTTATAACAGAAAAAGTATGAGGAAACCCAAGTAACTTCTCTTTAGGAAAACCATAATTTTCTGAAGCCCATAATATGGTTTCTTCTTTGTCAGAACTCCACACACTGACGTTTTCTCCCAATTCCAGCTGAGCTTTTGCAAGCCCCATGCTAATATTGCCTAAACCACAAGAAGCTTTACCAAAAGAATCAACTGTATGTGTAATTTTCATTATTCGTAGCTAGATATAAATTTCTTTATGACAATCTCCGGATTAAAATTTTCCTCAGCTAATTGTAAGCTTATTTCTGAAAACTCTTTCCAGTATTCTTCTCTATCCATTAGCATGTTAAATTTCTCCTTAATTTCAGCATGATTGGAAGGATCAAAGATATAGCCATTTTTACCTTCCGAAACTGTTTCAAAGTGGTTTCCACAACGATCACTAACGAATACAGGCAACCCGGATGAAATAGCTTCAACAATAGATAATGGACTTGGGTCTGAAAACGAAGGTAGCAAAAAAACATCAGCATTTTTATATTCTTCTCCTATTTCTTGCTGTGTAAGATTTCCTAAAAGCTTTACATGATCATCCAAATTATGATCTTTGATGTATTTTAAATAATTATCATAAGAACTTCCTGTACCTGCAATTTTTAAAATAATCCTCCTGAGATTTTCGACACCCACTGCATTCATAAAATTCTTTATTCCTTTTATGTTTTCTTCTAACCTGGCAACCAGAAGAAAAACAGGTAGCTTGTTGTTTTTATCTACTGTTTTATTAGTGTTAAAAACATTTGTAGATACTACATTCGGTAGATATACAATATTATGAATTGGAATATCCCATTTTGCAAATGACTTTACAGACATCTCGCCCGGAATTATAAACTTGCCATCAATCTGTCTGAAAAACCATTTTTTTAAAAAGTCCCTTAGCTTATTTTTAGCCTGACTTTCATTTGTTAAATAATTAGCTTCACTCCAAACTGATAAAGTATTCTTTGCCAATCCTATACTTTTTAAAAAGGCTATCAGCATCACATTCGGATTATTCCAACTGCCTCCTAAAATAATTTCATCCTTAGATTTTATTAGATCTTTTACCAAAAGAGGATTAAAATGAAAGAAAAAACCTTTTATATCAAGGTATAATCCGTTACCGATTTTATATTTAAACTTAAGATCATTCAGATCAATATTCCAATTTCTGTTGGACTCTGTTTCTCTCATGAAAAAAACTTCAAAATCGAAATTACTTCCTTTGCGAGTCTGTTCCAGCAGATTGTAAAAGAAAACTCTGTATGGAGGAATTATGTTTGTAAAGAAATATACTTTTTTGTTCTTCATCTATTAGCTGCTGTTAGTCTTTGAATATAACTTTTCTTAAGGCTTTAATATATCCTTTTCCGAAACGACGATCCGGCTCCATATAATTTCCTTCTCCCCACTCATTCCAGGAAACTAAAAATAAAATCTTTTTATCTTCTTTTTTGTTCTTCAGAAATTGGAGTGCTTTTGAAACCTGTCTTGCAAATAAATCCGGAGTTGATCCTGAAATTACAAATCCTCTACTGCCAGACCTTGGTGTATGATCGTAATTAGGAATTATTGTAGGAATAGTATCTTCATCATGGTGCTGATCCGTGTAAAGATTATCAGATAATCTCTCATAATCAATCTTTCTGGGGGTATTTAACAATTTAATGTTTAAAAACTGCCAAGCCTTGACAAGATAAGGCTGATTAACATATGTCTTCAGATAATCCTGCAGTCTGTACATTGCGTCAAACCCTAAAGCTTTTACTTCTTCTTTTGTTTCCCCTCTTTGAACTGCTACAAAATAAATTCCTTCCAGGCCATTTTGTAATGCCAGCTCACGCCAAACTTTAATAATTTCTTTTATTTCCTCTTTTTTATCAATGGCATAAATAACAAATAATGGCTTACCATCCACCTGGATATATCTCTTGTCCTTAAAAGCAGGTAATAAAGCCGTCATAAAATGCTCTTCATAATCCTCTCTGCCAAGATATTTCTGTTCGATCAGTAGTTTATCTCCGCTTCCGGAAGGATCCCAAAGTTTTTGATACCAATTATGATTAGCCCATCCAAAACAAAAAGGAAAATCCGGTTCACCAGAAGCTAGAACCTCATTAATAGGCCTTTCCAAGAGTCTCTTTCCGTCTCCGAACCAATAATGCCAATAACAAAAGCCTTCCACGCCAGCTTCCTTCGCCATTTCGACCTGTAACTTTCTGGTTTCTGCAACTCGTAAATCATAAAACCCAAGATCAGCAGGGATATTAGGTTGATGATGCCCTTTGTAAAGTGGTTTGGCATTAGCCACACAATGCCATTCTGTAAAACCAGGTCCCCACCATTCATTATTTTCAGGAACAGGATGGAATTGAGGGAGATAGAAAGCTATTACACGAGCTTTTTTATTTTTCATTATTATTAATTTTTGATTCTGAAAGTTGTTATTTTATATACGAAAATTGCAGCAAAGATAAAACCAAATAGGTATGCCACTGAGCTAAGCATATCACCTCTTAAAATAAAAAAAAGAAATCCCAGTGAAACTGTATATAAGACTGAAAAAAAATCACCAGTAATTTTTCTCTCAGTCTCCCAGTATGCTTTATCAATCAGTGCTGTCTGATAGGCTATAAATATCAAAAATAAAATAATTCCTATATATCCAAAGTTTACGTATCCTTCCGCAAAATAATTTGCAGCCACATTACTAAAGAAGAAGTTGAGTTTTTCTGCGGTGAAAGCTCCTGTCCCTAGCGGCTTATCAGGCCAGACAGATCTTGGTACCCAAAACAAAAATACTCCAAGCAGTTGCTTTCCATAGGTAATTAAATCATTGGATATCAGCAAGGCAAAATTCTGGTAAGAATCGAAATGGGCTTCGGTAAACATTTTGAAATCCAATTTAAACTTCTCGGTATTTTCATCTCCAAAATTCCGGAAAATATTTAAAAATGGAAAAAGAAAAAGTAATCCTCCCACAAAAATTAGTGAAAAGACGTTTTTTTTCCTCACAAATGAAAATAAAATCAGTAAAACAGGAATATACATTGCCGCTGCTGCAAAACGGGGAACAGCAGACGGAAAACAGGTAAAAAGAGCCAATATCCCCAATATAGCAAAAACAACTTTATTTTTTTCTTTAGTAACACCGTAATAAAGAAAACACATGATAGAAATGGGCCGCACAAAATTATTTACGATCAGCCATTTTGTAGGACTCTCATCTACTTCAAAATCTCTCATTGCATCAGCAACCAACTCTCCTCCACGAACCAACATTGGAACAATATTAAAATTATTGGATGCAAATACTATGAAGAAGGCCAGTAAGGATAAAGCTATCAAAAGTAAAGAATTGATAAAAGTTACTTTATCAGGTACTTTAAAGCTGTTAAGCTTTCTTTCCAGTCGTGGTCTTTGTATTGTTTTTCTGAAAAAGTTATAAATAATCTTATATAAAATAATGATAAATATGACTAAAATATTTGTAAAAAAATATTCTTCTTCCAAAAGAGGCCTATAATACCAGAGCTTAGAATTATCGTATGACTGTAGTAATGGTGCTACTCCAAAGAAAAAAAGAGAAAAAAGATAAAACATTTTTTCTAGTGAATAGGATTCGTGACTTTTGGAAAAAATATTATATATAGAAATTACCTGTATAATACTACTTGTAAAAAATACTCTGTTTGAAAAATACTCAGAATCTTTTCCTGCAAAAAACATTGCAACAATACAGATTACTGATATGAAGATCCATAAAAGCCTATTCATTAGTTCTAAATAAATCTATCTTTAGGTTGATAATCAACGCTTCTACTATTGATCTTTAATATTTTTGTCATAATGCTATTATCTTCATTCGATGCTAAATTATTCTTATGATTCGTGCAGGATTACCTGCTGCGATACAGTTATCAGGAATATTTTTTGTTACCACACTATTAGAGCCAATTATCGAATTTTCTCCAATTTTTATTCCTGGTAATATTGTTACTTTATCAGCTATCCATACATTATCGCCAATATAAACCCCCCCCTTAGAAAATAATTTTCTTTTAGCCGGAGCGGTATTCAATTCTCCTTTATCCATTGAGCCATGCGAGTTATCACTTATTGTAATATATTTTCCTGTCAATACATTTTTACCTATATATATACTATTTATGCTCGTAATATGAAATCCTTCACCAATGGTAGTACCCTCATCTATAATAATGTTAGGAGAATAAATATCCCCATTATATTCATTCCATGCAGCAAGGGTTCCATTAGCAGCTAATGTAACATTATCTTTTATACTTATTGAGTTAAATCCTATTATTTCACTGGAATAATGGATAAATATATTTTTTCCAAAATATTTAAAATATCTAGATAAGCTTCCTGCCTTGAAAAATCCTAATATGGCAACTTTTTTGTCATGAAAGCCTGATGTTAATACTATACTATGCAATACTCCCAGTTTAAATATTATTTTTTTTAAAAATCTATATGTTATATTCATATCACTTAATGTTATTATATCAAGTTTAACATTCTAACTTTAACTTAGTCTTTTAGCTTTTATAATGCTTGCTAAATTTAGCATAATTAATTTGGGACTAAAGTATTTCCAGTTTATAATATTAATTTTCATTTTTTTAAGAAAACAGAAACATAAAATTATAATCATAATATCTATAAAGATAATATTCCATGCTGCGCCATAATAACCAAATTTTTTACTTAAATAATAGTTTAGTAACAAGCCAGCAATATTACAAAATAAATTAATTCTAAAATAGAGTTTATCAAAATTATAATTCAATAGAACTTGAACACCCAATAAATTACATAATCCCATAGTTAAAGGGGCAAAAGATACAATTTCCAAAATTTTAATAGATTCGTTGAACTTTTCTCCAAAAATTAATTTAATTAAAAAAGGAGAAAAGATTAATAAACATAAGCAGATTATAAAGTAAAAATATGTAATGATCGGTACGATTTTTTTTACGATATCATTTCCTACTTCAGTAGATTTTGAAAATGCATTTGAGATAAATGGATAGATAGCCGTTGATATAGGAATGAAAAGTACATTCACCACCACAAATAAAAAATTAATGCTTGTTGTAAAATATCCTATTTCTTTTGTAGTAACGAAGAAACCTAAAATAATGGTATTAGTAGTTGCCCGGAAAGCTCCTAATACGTTGGATATAAATATAAATCTATCATTAAATATCAGGGTAAATAATTTATTTAATGGCTGCCTCATTAATTGTAATGAGTATTTTCTTTTAGCATATATGAGCAATCCTATATTAATCGTAACATTAAAAACTGTTGCAAATAAAGGGATGTAAAAATAATCTTGCTTTGTTTTTACAAACAGGAAAATAAGGATCATATTAATGAATCCTCTTACCACATTTATTTTGGAAAAAATCTTTAAATCCTGAAAGCTCTGATAAATGAATTGTGGCGAAAAAACCGAGGAAAGCAATCCTAAAAATAAAATAATACTTACTACGTAATCTTTATGTAAAACCTCACCAAAGAATAGAGAAATCATAAACAATATACTCGAAATGACATATAAAATACATCTGGAATAGATAACTTCAGAAAATGCCTTACTGACAAATTCTTTATCCTGAATATTTCTGGAAATTATTTTAGTTCCTGATAAATCAAAACTATATAAAATAAACAATGTAAAGTATCCTATAAAAGCAGTACTATAATTTAAAATACCATATCCCTCAGGTCCAATAATTCTCGATACATAAGGCATCGTAACTAAAGGGAAAGCAACATTTGCTATTTGGCTTATTCCTAAAGAAAAAATATTTTCAAATACTTTGTTTTTAAACATTACATGTTATTAGTATAGCTTTAATTTGTTTTTAGAACGTATATTCTATTTTTTTGTAAAATATAAAATTGGATTTTCTATCTGTTAAGAATCTTTTGCCACCATTTTCTTTCTTCAGCATTATACCCATAACCATATTTGTTTCCATAGCCAAAATAATTCTGATTTACATCATTTAATACAAAACCTACATTTTTGATTTTCTCTGACTCAATATTCTTATTAGCAAAATCGATCAATGTTTTTTCTGTATAACCAGATCTTGCAACATACAATGTTACATCTGCCATTTCAGCAAAAAGGAAGGTATCTGTAACAAGCATTAATGGGGCTGTATCTAAAATAATATAGTCATACTTAGTTTTAAGTTCATCTAAAAGTTCTTCATAGCGACCATTCGTAAGAAGTTCTGTAGGATTAGGCGGTATACTTCCCGAATAAATTACATGCAGGTACGGATTAAAAGTAGAGGTATGTACGATATCTTCAATTTTGGTTTTATCCTCGTACAGATATTCAGTAAGTCCCATCAAGCCTTTTCTTGCAGGATTATACCTTTGAAGTTGGGGATTCCTGATATCAGAACCTATAATAATAACTTTTTTATTTGGAGTAGCAAGTGCTAAAGAAAGATTTACAGAAACGAATGTTTTACCTTCCCCTTTTACGGTGGAGGTTACAAATACCACTTTAGCTTCTTTTTTCTTAGCCAGCATAAAGTTCATATTCGTAATCAATATTCTGAAAGCTTCTGCCAAAGGAGTAAGATCATTAGTCTTAATAAGCTCTTCCTGCCCTCTTTCCAAGCTCGGGATTTCTCCGATTACTGATTTACCGTGAGATAGGACTTCCAGATCGTGTCTTGACTTGATTTTATTATTAAGTAATTCTTTAATATAAATAATGATAAAAGGGATCAGTAAACCAAGCAACAGCCCTCCTAATAAGAATACTTGTTTTCTTGGAGAGATAGGATTCGGTAATGTATATGCATAATCTACAATTCTTGCTTTATTCGCTGTTACAGCCAATGAAATTGCTGTTTCTTCTCTTTTCTGAAGTAATAAAAGATATAAACTTTCTTTGATCTGCTGTTGTCTTTCAATACTTCTAAACTTTTTTTCCTGAGAAGGTACTTTAGTAATCTTAGAATTAATTGTACTTTGTTCTCCCTGATATTGGTTTCTGGCTAGCTGTAGGCCCGTTCTGTTTTTAATTAAGCTTTCCATAACGGCGCCTTTTAAGGAAGAAATCTGCTTACTTAAGTCTACTACAAGCGGGTTTTGAGCCGTTGCATTCTCCAACAACCTATTTCTCTCTATAACCAATTGATTATAAGCAGATATATTTGACACTGCTGTTTCATTATTTAAACCTATGTTTGCTGGTAAAACCTGAGAATTATTTTGCCTGCCTAAAAAATCAATCAATGAATTAGTTAATTCAAGTTGAGATTCCAATTCCAGCTCTCTTGCCCTGGCGTTCGCAGAAGTTTCAAGATTTAATTTGGCTTCGGTTTCAATATCAACAATTTTGTTTGAGGTTTTAAAGTTTTCTTTCTGATTTTCAACCTGTCCTAACTCATTTGCAATAATATTTATTCTGTCATCTATAAAATCCTTTGTTTTCTTGGATTCAGAATTTTTTTCATTAATAGCTTCAGTGTTATAAACATCCACTAAATTATTAAGAATGTCTTTGGCTTTGTCGTTATTAGGATAATTTAATGAAAGGCCAATCACGGTAGCATCTTTATTCACTAAATAAACATTTAATTTGCCCTGCCAGCTATTTACCGTGTTTTCAAGTGTAGTATAAGAGAAGTACATTTCACTCGTATCACCAGCTTTTAGCTTGTTAAATTTCCTGTTGCGCTCAATGATCAGATTAGCATAAGGCAAACTGATCGTTCTATTAAAAGTTGTTTTGATTTCTTTTGGAAGTTCTTCAGAACTTAAGGTAATATCATTTCCAGATATTTTTATAGCAATGGGCTTTTCAGGAGTTTTTGTAAAAGGCTTTTCGTTGATTGTATGTATGATGACCGGCGAAGTATCTCTGTAAAGTTCTTTTGTCTTGAGGCCAGATTTTGTGTAAACCACATTCTGTAATTCAAGCTTTTTGACAACATCATACATCATCTTCTTAGACTTGAATATTTCTATTTCGTTTTCAATACTGTTGGTACCCATTCCTCCCAAGCCCGATAGATCCTGTAATACAGCAAACTCTCCCGTTGTTGTAGAAGGTGCTTTTTTGGCATCTTTGATGAGTACTGATGTTTGGGTTTTATATACAGGTGTTGCCTGTTTTACATACAGATATACTATAACTAAAGATAAAATAGGAATGATAATGAACCAGATCCAGTTTCTCAGATAAGGTTTTAAAGCTTCATTAATATTAATTTTTTTACCCTGTTCTTCAACTATAGAGTTATTCATTATTTAGTTTTATATTTAAATCTTTAACTATCATTATATGCGCATTAACAATCTTTTCTTCAGACTTTACCCATAATTGCTGTATTTGTTTAATGCTTAATCTAACTAATCACCAATTCTTAATATTGATAAGTATTGATTTGTTGCTAAATGTACTGTAAAATCTATTTTCGGATCAAAGATACGATAACCGCAACTGCAGTTACTGCAATAGAAATCGCCGTTAAATAGAGTCCTGTATTAGGATTCTGTTTTGCCTGTACATCTTTGGTATTAGTGGCTGGTACAATGATCGCATCACCCTGCTTAAGGTAATAATAAGGTGAGTTGATAAGATTGGCATCCGTTAAATTTATTTTTCCGTGAGACACCACTCCGTTTTCGGTACGGATAATCAGTATGTCATCTCTTTTTCCATACATGGTAAGATCGCCTGCCATTCCCAATGCATTCCAAATTGTTCCCTGTCCGTTTGAAATCGTGTAGTCACCCTGTTTGTTAACTTCTCCTAATATCGTAATTTTAAAATTAGCCAGTCTTACATTTACGGCAGGATTAATAACATACTGCTGTATCTTTTCTCTTAGTTCGTCTTTAAATTCAATAAGGGTTTTACCTGTTGTATTGATAATACCTAATGTTGGAAAATCAATATCACCTTTAGAATCTACGATATAGGTTGGTCCGGAAATACTTGCAGCCCCCTGGTTCGGCGTGTTTCCTCCTGCTGCTGCATTTGTCTGTACAACTTCTGATGATGAGTAGTTTTGATTAAAAGGTTTAACCACATCCATATCCTTGGCTGTTATTAAAATAACAAGCTGATCTCCAGGCTGAATGGTAGACCGTGAGTTTTTTAAAGAATTTTCAACAGCTGCCTGCTCAATATTCTGCATGTAATTCAAATCATTCTTAGCATTTTGATTAACTCTGCACGAAAGCAACATCAAAGCACTAAATATAACTAAAGCTTTACCCTTCATAAATTTAAAATTGTACAAATATATACATTTAAATCTTTTCTACTTATCCAATGATTCATATATTGAATTATTACTTCTGAATTCAGGAACAATTATCTTCAGAAGCTTTACAACTTCAACTTTGTCCCTTCTCAGAGAAGCTTTAGTTATGGAATTCACCAACGTTTCTATTTCCAGGAATTCCATCGTCGGATCTTTGGAAACCATGATTTTTTCATTGTGGGTAGGCAATGTTTTGGCATCATCACTCAGAAGTTCTTCATACAGTTTTTCTCCCGGTCTTAATCCTGTATAAATAATTTTGATATCAATATTAGGTTCAAATCCTGACAACTTAATCATTCTTCTGGCCAAATCCAATATTTTTACAGGCTCTCCCATATCGAAAACAAAGATCTCACCTCCCTGTCCCATTGTTCCTGCCTGCAATACAAGTTCACATGCTTCAGGAATTGTCATGAAATACCTCACAATATCCGGATGAGTAATCGTCACTGGTCCGCCTGCTTCAATCTGTCTTTTAAAATGTGGAATTACCGATCCATTTGATCCTAAAACATTTCCGAATCTGGTGGTAATAAATTTGGTACTGTTGCCCTCAACATTCTGTAATGACTGTACAAATAACTCCGCAGCTCTTTTGGAAGCCCCCATTACATTGGTAGGATTTACAGCCTTGTCGGTAGATATCATCACAAATCTGTTTACATGATACTTGCTCGATAATGTGGCAATAATTTTTGATCCTAATACATTCACCAAAATTCCTTCATGTGGATTTTCTTCAACCAACGGAACATGTTTATATGCCGCCGCATGATATACCATAGAGAAATTATAAGTCTGGAATAAAGGCTCTATTCTATACTTATTCGAAACATCAGCTAAAACAAACTTAAATCTGATATGAGGAAACTTTTCCTTCATTTCAAGCTCTATATCATATAAAGGTGTTTCAGCCTGATCTAATACAACAATCAAAGAAGGATCAAATTGAGCAACCTGGCGTACGATTTCACTTCCGATAGATCCAGCACCACCTGTTACCAGTATGTTTTTATTAAAATGTCTTCTTCTGATCTCCTCATTCTGGATTTTAATAGGCTTCCTATTCAAAAGGTCTTCAATCTGCAGATTACGGATCGATCCTCCAAAATCACTATCCCTAAGTTTCTGTACAGATGGTGCTTTAAATATATTAAGATCTTTTTCCAGAAACAAATTGACCCAGGAGTTCATCTCATCTTTTGACATCATCTCTTTTATAATGATGACACCGTCTACAAGAAGCTCTTCTTTTGAATGACGTTCTATTTTTTCTTTTCCAAAGATTGGCTTCCCGAGGAGATATGCTCTTCTGGAATCAGTACGCTGGGTAAGAAATCCTACTACGTGATAAGGAAGACTCGGATTATCTAGAATAGCTCTTGCTATAGCAATAGACTGTTCATCTATCCCCAATACAAGAATTCTTTTCTTCAACGTACTTCTTCTGTATTCTCTAACTATATGGAAAAATTCTTTTACATAAAGCCTGAAAAGAAAAAGGCCCATAAAAGAAATAATAAAATACAGAACCAAAAAAGGATTAATGATAAATTTTATGCCCGTAATCCATAAACAAATAAAGTTTACAGTTCCTACCGTAAATAATGTACAGAAGCACGATATAAGTAATTTGAAAAGATCAATAAACGTTGAATGCCTTATAATACCTGCATACGTTTTAAAAATGTACATAAAAATGACATTTGAAAGTAATATGCCTGCAAATACAATAAGCCGGTCTCTGTTGTAGACAAACTCAGCTTGTGTAATCTTTTCTATAATGTAGGTAGATAAAAACAGAGATATAACCAAAATGATAATATCTATTACAAGAATTATCCACCTTGGCAGATATCTTACATCCGAGAGATTGACAACATTATCTCCTCCGAACATTTTCTTTCTAAAAGAGTTGTACATTGTCTTTAATGGTATTCATGTGTGTAAAAAAGTATAAGTTTACCTTCTTATTCGAAAGTATTGATGCAAATTTAAAATAAAATTTCATCTATCATTAATATTTAAAAATAAATTTAATTAAGAGATAATATTGACTCTCAAACTTATCCTTCTATGATTAAAAGTACGTTTGAGCGACAGAAATCAACCTTGGCAAAAAACATACCACAGATTAATAGTATTATTTTCTATTTTCAATAAATTGTAAAACATATTGTGAATCAAAACTATTTTTTTTCTTTTTCTCAATCTCACTAATCTATAATTATTCAAAAACTTCATTTATTTTTTCATATTCAAATCCCCTGGTCATTAAATACTTTATTGTTTTTGATTTACGCTGATATTCTTTAAGCCCTTTTTGTTTTGAATAATAATCATCATACATTTTCCGGATGGTTTTATTATAGTCTGTTTCATCAATTTCATCGAAACATCCATTGATGAGCTTTTCCGGAATCTGTTTTTGTTTGAGGTGGATTTTAATTTTTGTCTTTCCCCAGTGTTTAATGTAAAATTTCCCTCTGATATAGCTCCGTGTAAATCTTTCTTCATTTAAATAATTTTCCTGTAAAAGATAAAGCAAGATCTCTTCTTTCGCTTCATCAATCAGGAGAAATTCCTTCATTTTCTGTTCCACTTCATAATGACAGCGATCCTGATATACACAATAGTTTACCAGCTTTTGCTTAATCTCATCAAAGGTGAACGACTTCTTTTCCATATCATATAAAAAGAATGAGCAGATGCCCATTCTTTATATTGTATTTAAATAAATTTTAATAGTTAAATAAGGCTTTACCTTCCATTAATTCATTTACTTTCTTTCTTACAGTAGCGATTACTTCTTCATTTTTAATGTTATCCACCACTTCAGAAATCAATCCTGCAATGGTATCCATATCATTTTCTTTCAATCCTCTGGTTGTGATCGCTGCGGTTCCCAATCTGATCCCGGATGTCGTGAATGGTGACTTATCATCAAAAGGTACCATATTTTTGTTGCAGGTAATATCTGCCAGCACCAACGCTTTTTCAGTTTCTTTTCCGTTTACACCTTTATTTCTTAGGTCAACAAGCATCAGGTGATTGTCGGTACCTCCGCTTACAATGTCAAATCCTCTGTCAATCATTGCTTTTGACAATGCCTGAGCATTAGATTTAACCTGTTTTGCATATGTTTCGAACTTAGAATCCAAAGCCTCCCCAAAAGCTACCGCTTTTCCTGCAATCACATGCTCCAAAGGACCTCCCTGAATACCTGGAAAAACAGCTCCATCCAAAACCTGACTCATCATTTTGATTTCTCCTTTCGGAGTTTTGTGGCCGTAAGTGTTTTCAAAATCTTTACCCATCATGATCATACCTCCTCTCGGACCTCTCAACGTTTTATGCGTCGTAGTAGTCACTACATGGCAATGCTCAAATGGTGAATTCAATAATCCTTTTGCCACCAAACCTGCAGGATGCGCGATATCTGCCCAAAGTGTCGCACCAATTTCATCGGCAACCTCTCTGAATTTAGCATAATCAAGATCTCTTGAATACGCTGAAAAACCGGCAATCATCATTTTTGGTTTTTCTCTCAGAGCAACTTCTCTCATCTGATCATAATCGATAAGACCTGTTTCCTGCTGAACTCCATAAGAAACGACATCGTATTGAATTCCTGAAAAATTAACGGCCGAACCATGAGTAAGGTGCCCTCCCATAGAAAGATCCATTCCCATGATTTTGTCGCCCGGCTTTAAAACGGCAAGATAAATAGCTGCATTCGCCTGAGATCCTGAATGTGGCTGCACATTAACATAATCTACACCAAAAAGCTGCTTTGCTCTTTCAATGGCCAAAGTTTCAACCTCATCTACAACCTCGCATCCTCCATAATATCTTTTTCCGGGATATCCTTCCGCATATTTGTTGGTAAGTACGCTTCCCATAGCTTTCATCACATTGTCAGAAACAAAGTTTTCTGATGCAATCATCTCAATCCCGTGGGTTTGTCTTTGTCTTTCTTTTTCAATCAGGTCGAAAATAATGTCCATTTACTTTTAGTTTTGAAATTTTTCACCCCAAAAGTACGAAATTTTGAGCAAGATTATGGTATTAACAAATATGATTTTTCATCCTTAAAATTGTTCAATTTGTTAAGATATCTCTTTTTTAATGATGTTAAAACAATATTTTCCGGGTATTTTTCATCTACATTTTAATCTTAAAAATTAAAAAATTCCTCACAAAAAAATTTTAGAGGAATAAATATATTTGATGTAAAGAAAATTAAAATCCTTCATCAGAAAGCTCTTTATTAACGATTGCACCTGTAAAGTTTCCTTGTGCCACAGCATTCGCAACAGATCTCATCATCGTTGTATTATCACCGCACGCAAAAACACCTTCTGCGCTGGTCTTGTGGAAATGATCTATTTTAATGAAACCATGTTCGGTAAGCTCAAGTTTGAGATCATCCGTATTAATGTTCTGCTCAAAAGGTATTTTAGCATACAAAGCATCAAGTGTTTCCTCCTGACCGTCTTTAAATACAACTTTCCGGATCTGGCCATTCTCGTGTACTATTTTTTGTATTTCCTGTTCGGCAATGACGATTTTATTTTGGTTAAATCTATTTTTTTGATCTTCACTGAATGTACATTTTCCATTAGTAAATAAAATAAGATTTTTTGATAAATTAAAAACCAGCTTTGAAAATTCGAATGCAAGATCGCCATTGGAAAGTATTCCTGTTCTTTTGCCTTTTACTTCATAGCCGTGACAATACGGACAATGGATTACAGATATTCCCCAGCATTCTGAAAATCCTTCAATATCCGGAATCTGATCTTTTACACCAGAAGCGAGAATTATTTTTTTAGCGGAAAATTTTTCTCCATTTGTCGTTTCTATAGTAAAACCATCAGAATTTCTTGAAGTTCTTAAAACTGTACCATCAAAAAAAGATACTGTTTCATATTTCATAACCTGTTCTTTCGCCATATCCGAAATTTCTTTCGGCGTTTTTCCATCCTGTGTCAAAAAATTATGTGAATAAGGTGTCCGTCTGTTGCAGGGTTTTCCGCTGTCTATGATTAAAACATTTCTTAAAGATCTGCCCAAAGACATTCCTGCCGATAATCCTGCGTAGCTACCTCCTATTATTATTACATCAAAGTTATTTTCCATAAAATCGTTGTTTGCCTCAATTAAATACAAGTAATGAACCGTTTATCAGGCAAAGTTAAAAAAGATTTCTTTAATGCAATAATGTTGCGTTAATAATTTAAAATTATTCCGAAACAGGAGTAAGAAATAAATAAATATCTCTAATATCCGGCCTTAATTTCTTCAATCTCACTTTGTACTCTTTTATTAATATCAATTTTGGCCCCTTCAAAACTGAAAATAACAGTACCTTTTTCTCTTGCAAAAGGATTAACAATGGAATCTGAAATTTTTGAATATTTAAAGACCGTAGCCGTTTTCTTAAGCTCATCTTCCGGAGACTCTTTTATCCTGATTAAGTTGGTATATGTTTTACTGAAATCAAACCAATTAATGTAATCTGCATTAAATGAAACTGCTTTTATCCCTTTTACCGAATAGTAATTGATTGCACCTGCCTGTCCATAATTATCACACAGCACCAAAGTATTTCCGCTTTTAGAAAGTTCCGTATACAGTCGATCTGTTTTCTCAGCAAGCTCTTTCCAGCCAAGCATATCTGCAAAATCCTGCGGCAGCTGGTGATCTTTACCGTCTTCCCAGCGCAGCATTCCCAAATTCCTGTACATATCCTGATGAGACAAAATATACCGCGGACTTTTGTTTGGCAAAGCAACACCGTAGATCGGAATAAAACACATCACAGCCATCACTATAAAAACAACTTTCAGTATTTTCCCAGGCTTTATTCTATCCAGAAAGTCTGAAATAAATACCGCTCCAAAGGCAATATAGGTTGGATAAATACCAATCGCATAATAATCTTTAGCCTTAAAAAGCAAAAATAAGATCATCGTAAAAAGATAAGCCCACAGGAAGAACCTGAATTTTTCAAACCGCTTGTAAACAAGCAATGCGTAAAATCCGGAAAAAATAACCAATACAGATCCTAAGAAAAACAGAATCTGCGACTTTAGAAAATCAAACCGGTTCACATTCGCCAACTGTCTTTCTGAAAGTTCTTTCATATGATGAATCATCGGAAAATGATGAAGATACTGCCATATCATATTTGGTAAAATGAAAACTAATGACAATAATGCGGCAAAATATAAGTGCTTCTGCAGAAAAATTTTTCTTTGTCTTGTTAAAAGCAGAGCAGGAATAATTCCCAAGAGTGAAAATACAATATTATACTTGTTTAAAAAGCCAATTCCAAAAAATACAGCTCCTATATACAGCCATTTTACTTTCTCAGAGTTTAAATACTTAATTAAGGAAAAATACACCAGTGTCCATAACAATACTTCCAGTGAATTAGGCTGAAAAAGCGTATTGAGACGCAATAGAACGGAAAGCAGAATTCCAGTAGAAGCCAAAATCTGGGCGTATAAATTCCCTCCGAGTTCTTCAATCATTTTCCAGACAACAACAATCGTTAATGCTCCAAATAATGCAGGAAAAAATTTCACCCAAAATACAGAGTTCCCTAAGATTTTAATTAAAAACGCTATCCAGGAAGTCACCGGTGGAACTGATAAATATCCCCATGCCAGATGATTTGCCTGATCAAGATGCAGATATTCATCACGCTGAAGCTCATATTCAGGATTGATTGCTGTGAATTGAAGAATAAATTTGGCTAAAATAAATAAGAAAAGGATAATTCCACTTTTTTTCATGGTCGTTCTAATATTATAATAAAACATTCAAAAGCCTGCAGATATTACATTCATGTTTAAAATTACAATTAATCAATATTTTAAACTCTTTATTAAATAAAAATCCTGAGAAAAAGATCCCAGGATAATTACATCTAAAAAATTTATAGTGTTAGTTTACTATTTTTTTGCTTTATCTTTCAGTTCTTCTTTGTCTTTGTCAGATGGGTTCCAAACTTTAACATCAGCATTTTTATCAATTCCTGACAGGATTTCAACATTGATTCCGTCGCTTGCCCCAAGTTTTACGTATGCTTTTTTGAATTTACCATCTTTCTGCTTCACCTCAACGAAAGGAACATCTTTACCATTTTTCTTTTCATACTGAATTAAAGACTCGTCTAAAAGCAAAGCATTTTTCTTTGACGTCAGTACAATCTCACCATTGGCAGAAAATCCAGCTCTGATATATTCGTTATTCGGATTGAAAACGTCGCCTTCGACCGGGAATTTAATGGTTCCGTTGTTGTCTTTACCTTTTGGGGCGATCATCGTCAGTCTTCCCGGAAATGTTTTATTCTGAAGAGCACCAATTACGATATTCATATCCATTCCCTGTTTCAGTTTGCCGGCCTGAGCCTCATCAATTTCTCCCTGGAAAATCAATGAATTAAGATCAGCGATTGAACAAATGGTAGTTCCCGCGTTGAATGAGTTGGCTTCAATTACCTGACTTCCCACCTTTACCGGCACTTCAAGAACAGTCCCTGAAGCTTTCGAACGGATCTGCGTAGTGGCCAATCCCTGCAATTCAGGAGTAGCACCCGTTTTTGCAATCAGTAAAGACTTTTGCGCGGTTACAAGCTGCTGCTGCGCATTTCTCAATGCCTGCTGTGTAGTATACAATTGCTGTTGTGCATTTAAATACTCCTGTTTTGAGGCCACGCCTTGTTTGTAAAGTCTTTCCTGTATTTCAAACTGTTTGCGCATATTTTCAACATTCAGTTTTGCATTGCTGATCTGAAGCTGCTGATTATTCACATTCTGCTGGGCGTTGTTTACCTCCGCAATATTCGGAACAATTCTTACTGTTGCGATCAGTTGTCCGGCCTGTACCTTATCGCCTTCATCCACTAAAATTTTATCGATAATCCCTGCTATATTGGGTTTGATTTCAATTTCTTCCTTCGGAATAATTTTTCCTGTAGCCATCACCTTATCATCCATATTCTGAACGGTAGGTTTACGGGTAAGGAAAGCTTCGCTCTCTTTAGAATTGGATTTTACGAGATACCCGATCCCTGAGAACAATGCCACTGCAAATAAAAGCCCCAAGATAATATAAATGGCTTTTTTCCAAGTGAATTTCTTTTTCATATGTATAGTTTATTTATTATTTAAATTAAAAATCAACTGCTTCAGTCGCGACAATCACCCATTACAACTTATAATTTATTCCGTTCTTAATGCTTCAATAGGTCGTATTTTCACTGCCCTCTGTGCCGGAATCATCCCGATAATCAGCCCTAAAAATACCATTACCGCCATCGCTGCAAATACATTTCCATAATTCACTGTAGGATTATAGAACGGGAATGAGTCCTGACCTTGCGTTGCTATGTTTAAAATCATCAGGACAAAAATTCCGAACATAAAACCGATAAGTCCCGACGACAGCGTAATTACAACACTTTCCAGGAGAATCTGGTTTCTCACTTCAGAAGGTTTGGCACCAAGCGCTCTCCTGATTCCAATTTCCTTCGTTCTTTCCTTTACGGTAATCAAAAGAATGTTTGAAATAGCAATTACCCCTGCGAGGATAGTCAGTGTTCCTACGATAATGGTAAGAAGCTGCATCCCTGTTAGAAAGCCGGTAAGTTTTTTAAATTCTTTTCCAAGGTTAAAACTTCCGAAAGCATTGGTATCTTCTGGAGAAACTTTATTTTTAGTTTTCAATTCAAGCTTTACATTTTCTTCTACGGAATTTACATTGACATTAGGCTTGCTTACAATCGCAAACATATCGATCTGATCTGCTGCATTATACATCTTCGTATACGTCGAAAGCGGTATAAAAACCGTCTGATCATTTTCAAATCCGCCTCCTTTTTTCACCCGGAAAACGCCTACGACATTAAAGAAAATCCCTTTAATATTGATTGATTTTCCCAGAGGATTTTCATTCTTTTTAGAATCAAAAAAGTTTTTATAAATCTCTTCACCAATAACAGCTACATTTTTATTTCCTGATACGTCAGCATCATTAATATAACGTCCGTAAATCAGTTTTTTCTCTGATATTTTATTTCCTACAGGATAATCTCCAGTCAAAGAATACGTGCCACTTTTACCGTTCCTTGACATTGATTCTCCCGGTGTTCCGGTAAAGCTTCCTCTGGAGTTCTGAGGCGAGATGTAATCAATATCTGAAATTTTCCTTTTCAGCATATCTGCATCCGAAAGATGGAGATGCATCTGGCGCCCTTTGGGAAAACCTTCGTAAGGAATGGATGTATTTTGTGCCCAGAGAAAAATGGAATTGGTCGCAAAGCCTGAAAATAATTTATCGAAACCGTTTTCCATTCCCTTGGCAGCCCCAAGCAGACTTACATACAAAAACATACCCCATCCTACCCCAATCATGGTAAGAAATGTTCGAAGTTTATTATTCCTGAGTGAATAATAAATTTCCTGCCAAGTATCTTTTTTAAATATTATATTCATTTTCTAACTGTCAATCTTTTTAATAATGTCAAAAGTCAATCTCTGCGAATCAATGGTCAATCTTTCTGAGACTAAATTCCCCATTAATTGTTCATCATTCTGTTCTCAGCGCTTCAATAGGTTTAATTTTCGATGCTCTGTATGCCGGAACAAAACCAGCTATTAAACCCGAAAATACGAGGGCAATAAATGCCATAAAGATAGAACCCCAGCCTACACTCGGATCTTTTATAAAATATTCTTCCAGGCTGTCACCAATCAGATGTAAAGCTAAAACACCCAGTCCTACTCCCACAAAGCCTGAAATAACAGTAATGACCACACTTTCCTGAACAATCAGCGCAACAATACTTCGCGGTTTAGCGCCGATCGCTTTTCTTACTCCGATTTCCTTTGTACGTTCTTTTACAATATACACCATGATATTACTGATCCCGATAATTCCGGCTGCTAGAGTTCCCAAGCCGATAAATCCTACGATTCCGGTAAGTACCGCCATAAAGGCAAAAGTATCTTCCATATTTTGGGCATTGTTCCAGACTCTTACTCCATTTTCATCACTTGGGGCAACATTTTTTCTGGCTTTTAATTTTTCTTTAATTTCATCACCATATTTAATGGCTTGTTGTGGCGTAAGCTTATCATTATAAGCGATGTAATTGATACTCACGGTATCTGAGCCTTTTTTCATCTGCTGTAAAGTAGTGATGGGAACCGTAATATGCCTTTCATCCCAGTCGCCACCGTCATCAGAGAAAACACCAACCACTTTAAACATGGTTCCGTTAATGTTTAATTCTTTACCAATGGGACTTCCGTTTTTAATTAAATCACGCTGCACCATTCTTCCGATTACCGCCACATTTTGCTTTCTTTCAAGATCGGTGGGTGTCAGATATCTGCCGTCCAGCATTTTCCGGTTTTCAATAACCTGTTCTTCAGGCTGCGCCCCGTTGATCTGATAATTACCACTTTCTTTGCCGTATTTTACTAATAAATTTGCGGTATAACGTGGTGTTGAGCTTCCTACTTTTTCTTTATCAATGTTGACGAGGAAATCATAATCGTCATTATTCATCGTCACAACTCTATCAGACTGAAGTCCTTTGTAAGCCACTGTTGTTTTGCCTGTCACAATAGAAATCAGATTTTGGGCATCCCGTGCAAAGCCTTGTGTAAAGGCATTCTGAAGTCCTGTCCCAATTCCGAAAAGAACAATGAAAATAAATAATCCCAAAGCCACAGTAAAGCCGGAAAGCACCGTCCGCAATACATTACTGCGAATCGAACTGAATATTTCCTGCCAGCGATCTAGGTCGAACATATTTCTTAGATTTGAAGCGGGAAGCCTGATGATGGAAGTTTCCAATCTTTCCGCTGATTTATTTAATTATTACAATTTTAATTTTTTCATCCTCAAGCCTCCATCTCCCAGCTTCCAGCCTATAAAACGAGCTGCTTAATAAACTCATCACTTTCGATGATACCGTCTTTTAAAATAACGTTTCGTTTGGTTTGTGCAGCCACGTCAGGTTCGTGAGTTACCACGATAATGGTCTTTCCTTCATTATTGATATCCTGCAGAAGTTTCATGATATCGTGCGTTGTTTTAGAATCCAGAGCTCCTGTAGGTTCGTCGGCAAGTACAACTTTAGGATCCGTGATCAATGCCCTTGCAATGGCAACCCTTTGTTTCTGTCCTCCGGAAAGCTCATTAGGCAAGTGATTGGCCCATTGTGCAAGTCCGACTTTTTCCAGATATTCCATCGCTTTACGCTCCCGTTCCTTTCTCGGAACATTCTGATAATATAAAGGAAGGGCAACATTATCCAAAGCTGTTTTATAACCAATCAAATTAAAAGACTGGAAGATGAAACCTAAAAATTTACTTCTATATTCTGCAGCCTTTACCTCCGAAAGATGCTCTATCGGAACACCATCCAGCTCATAAATACCTGAATCTTTTTCATCAAGAATACCGATAATATTAAGCAAGGTCGATTTTCCGGAACCGGAACTTCCCATGATCGAAACAAATTCACCCTCGGAAATAGTAAGATTAATTCCCTTAAGAACATGCAGCTTACTTTTTCCGGTATCGTATGACTTATGTAAATCCTGAATTACTAACATTAAGTGGTATGTTTTATCCAATAAGTAGATATAAATTTTGATTTGTTACGCAGAATGAAAAATTCTTTAATTAAATTACTGTTTAATACATTTATTCTTTATTTATAGTACTTTATGAATTAATGTTTAATATTAAATCGCTGATACGATGTATTTTTACCGCATATTGTTTTGTAAGCCAGTATCTAAGCGGTTTTCATGTAAATGTGGAAAACTTTTACGGTTAAAACTCAATCATTTAGTGTTTCACCCTTTTAAATACAGTTCTTGTTTTCTAACTTTGTACTTGTACATCACAAAAAATAAAACACTTTTCAGGTTAATAACTATTAACTCTAAGTGACAACAAATCAAAGCGTTGTATATTTTTTGAACTTTATCCACATCGATCTATTATTTAATTTTTTAAGACATTCTAAAATATGGGAATTTTTGATAAAAGAGTAAGCTATAAGCCATTTGAATACCCTGAGGTTCTTCAATTCGTAGAGGCGATCAACAAGTCGTTTTGGGTGCACTCGGAAGTAGATTTTACTGCAGATGTTCAGGATTTTCATTCACAGTTGGAACCGCACGAAAAACACGCCGTAAAAAATGCACTTCTTGCCATCGCACAGATTGAAGTATCCGTAAAAACGTTCTGGGGGAATTTGTATAACCATCTTCCAAAACCGGAATTCAATGGTTTGGGGGCAACTTTTGCAGAATGCGAATTCCGTCACTCTGAAGCCTATTCGCGACTATTGGAAGTACTGGGCTACAATGAAGAATTTTTGAATGTTATTGAAATTCCTGCTGTAAAAAAGAGAATTGACTTTTTGTCAAATGTTCTAAAACACGCTAATTCAGCGACCCCGAAAGAATATGTTTCTTCTCTTCTGCTATTCAGCATCCTGATCGAAAACGTTTCGCTTTTCTCACAATTTGCGATTATTCTTTCTTTCACAAGGTTTAAAGGATATATGAAAAATGTTTCCAACATCATCGCATGGACTTCCGTTGATGAGCAAATTCATGCCAACGCCGGAATCTACCTGATTAATAAAATCCGTGAGGAACAGCCTGACCTGTTGACCGATTCTGATATTGAGGATATCTATACCCTTGTTGACCAATCTGTTGAACTGGAAGGAGAAATCCTTGACTGGATCTTCGAATTGGGAGAATTAAATGTATTCTCAAAAGAAGATTTATTAAACTTCATGAAATATCGTGTTGATGACAGTTTAAAGAAAATCAACATGAATACAAGATATAATGTCTCTCCTGAACAATACCGCCCAATGGTATGGTTTGAAGAGGAAGTTTTCGCCAATTCAATGGATGATTTCTTCGCTAAAAGGCCTGTAGACTATACAAAGCATGATAAGAGTATTACGGCGAATGATTTATTCTAAAGATTATGGCAAGATTTATTGAACTTACTCAAGCTAATGATGATGGACATAAAATAATTGTTAATTTAGATAACATAATAAGAATTATCCCTAATACAGACAATCCTATTGAATCTACAATTTTTTTTAATGTTATATTTGGAGGAAATGGATCTTCAATGCCTAATAATATAACTGTAAAAGAAAATTATTTTGATATTAAGGATCTTATTACAGAATCTTCAGACAACAAAATACCAACATTAGATTTAAATAATTCATAAATTATTAGCGATGTCATGGTGAACCCGTCGAAACATATTTACAATCTTTTTAAAGAAAATTATAATTAAAAAGCACAAAATTCCTGAGCCTTAAAATCGTTCAGGAATTTCGAAAATATAAACAACTATGGAGGAACAAAATACAAATATATGGTGGCTCAATGAAGAGTCTGAGCAAATGCTCAACCGCGGCTATTTGCTGAAAGGTGAAACAGTGGAAGGCGCTATCGACAGAATTACCACGGCAGCCGCAAAAAGACTGTATAAACCTGAGCTTCAGCCGGCTTTCAAGGAAATGATTACGAAAGGATGGATCAGCTTCTCGTCACCGGTTTGGGCCAATATGGGAACCCAGAGAGGTCTTCCTATTTCCTGTTTTAACGTTCACATCCCGGATAGCATCGAAGGAATCACCCACAAAATGGGCGAAGTCATCATGCAGACAAAGATCGGTGGAGGAACCTCAGGATATTTCGGGGAACTTCGTAACAGAGGAACTGCAGTAACAGATAACGGAAAATCTTCAGGGGCCGTTTCTTTCATGAAACTTTTTGATACGGCAATGGATGTGGTATCTCAGGGCGGCGTAAGAAGAGGTGCTTTTGCAGCGTATCTTGATGTCGATCACGGAGATATTGAAGAATTCTTATCTATCAAAGACATCGGAAGTCCTATCCAGAACCTGTTTACAGGAATCTGCGTTCCAGATTACTGGATGCAGGATATGATCGACGGAGATATGGAAAAACGTAAAGTCTGGGCAAGAGTATTGGAAAGCCGTCAGCAAAAGGGACTTCCATATATTTTCTTTACCGATAACGTAAACAGAAATAAACCACAGGTTTATAAAGATTTAGGATTAACGGTTAATGCAAGTAACCTTTGCTCAGAAATCATGCTTCCTTCAACGATGGAAGAATCTTTCATCTGCTGTTTATCTTCCATGAATCTTGAGCTTTATGATGAATGGAAAGATACAGATGCAGTGAAACTGGCGATTTACTTCCTGGATGCCGTTCTATCCGAATTTATCGATAAAACAGAAGGAAATTATTATCTTCAGGGAGCGAGAAATTTTGCTATGAGACACAGAGCATTAGGACTGGGTGTTTTAGGATATCATTCTTATCTTCAGAAAAATATGATTCCTTTTGAAAGTTTTGAGGCAACTCAATTCAACGCAAGAGCTTTCAGAAGAATCAAAGAACAGGCAGAGCAGGCTTCCAGAGAACTGGCAAATATCTACGGAGAACCAGAATTACTGAAAGGTTATGGATTAAGAAATACCACGACAATGGCTATTGCTCCTACCACTTCAAGTTCTGCTATATTAGGACAAACTTCTCCTGGAATTGAGCCATTCGCATCGAACTATTTTAAAGCAGGTCTTGCAAAAGGAAACTTTATGCGTAAGAATAAATATCTGGCAAAGTTATTGGCAGAAAAAGGCTTGGATAACGAGGAAACATGGAGAACTATTATGTTAAATCACGGATCTGTACAACATCTGAAAGAATTAACGGATGAAGAGAAAGCAGTATTTAAAACATTTAAAGAAATTTCTCCGATGGAAATTATTTCACAGGCTGCACAAAGACAGCAGTATATTGACCAGGCTCAGTCATTGAACCTGCAGATTCCTTCTACAATGCCGGTGAAAGATGTTAATTATCTGTATATCGAAGCATGGAAAAAAGGGGTAAAAACTCTTTATTATCAAAGAAGTTCTTCTGTTTCAAAAGAAATGATGGTAAACTTTGTTACCTGTACCGCTTGCGAAGCTTAAGATTCTCAAATAATAAACACTACATATTCAATTGAGCACGCTTTTACGGCGTGCTTTTTTATTTTAAATTTGTTTAAAGAATAACACTAAAAAAGTAAGATATGAAATTCGGACAAGTAGAGGATCCTTCAAAGATAGATTTTACATTACCCAAAGATCATCCATCAACCAAAGAAATTTTAAGCCATAATAAAAAAGGGCTAGAGAACATTTCCATCGGATGTGCCAAATGGAACAAAACCGACCTGAAAGGATTTTATCCTAAAGGGACAAAGGATGAATTGACTTATTACGCGACCCAGTTCAACTCTATCGAATTGAATGCGACGTTCTATGGAATGCCCACGCCTGATCAGGTACAGACCTGGAAGGAGAAAACACCTGAAAATTTTAAATTCTTCCCTAAAATTACGAATACGGTTTCTCATTTCAGACGATTAATTGATGTTACTGAACCGGTAACTCAATTTGCTACTTCGGTGCTGAATTTTGGTGAAAAATTGGGAATGGTATTTCTTCAGCTTCATGATAACTTTAAACCTAAAGACTATGACAGACTGGAAAAATTCGTCAAGGACTGGCCGAAAGAAGTACCATTAGCTATTGAGTTAAGAAATACCGAATGGTTTACCGATGAAAATATTTTCAATACCACCTGCGAGCTTTTTGAAGCCAATAATATTACAAATATCATCGTAGATACGGCAGGCAGAAGAGATATGCTTCATATGCGTCTTACAACACCTACAGCGTTTATCCGTTATGTAGGAGCCAATGCAGAAAGTGATTATGACAGGTTGGATGACTGGATGAAACATCTTACAAAATGGAAAAAAGAAGGACTTCAAAATGTTTACTTTTTTGTACACCAAAATATTGAAAAAGCTTCACCTTTATTGTCTGCATATTTTATAAAAAAAATGAATGAAGAGTGGAAAACGGACCTTCACGTCCCAAAAATGGCGACGGAAAGCACCGGTACATTATTTTAGCAGCTGATACATTTTAATTTTATTCACTTTTCAGTGGAATGATTTTCGTTGAAATTATATTTTAGAGAAAAAAAATTAACCTTTTTTGCCGAAAAAAAAATTAATCGCCAAAACCTTTCTCATATTATTATTAATTTAAAAGTATGATAACTTTAATTTAATAACACTCTTAAAAAACAACAAATATGGAAAAGGAGATATGCAAAGTAAGCATCTCAACAAGCTTTCTTGGAGATGAGTATATTTTTTACGAAAATGACAAAATCAAAAGAGTTTATGATAACAACAGTTTAAGCTCCGATGTCACAGAATGGCTGGAAGCTAAGCAAATCAGTAAACAAAACAAAGATAAAATTATCAGAAAATGTCCTGAAGAATTTAAGGAAAGAATAATGCTGATTTTAGATTATCCTTAATTTTTTAGTTCAATAAAGTTTTCATAAAATTTCCGGCTTGCTTCGCAAGCCGGAAATTTATTTTCTTCTCATTAGCAGCATAAGATTAAGAAATAATAGAAGAAAATCGAGTGTCACCCAGATTCCTACCTTTATGTTCTCATAATTATAAGCCTCTATCTGCTTTTTAGCCAGATCTGAAAGCTTTACACTTTGATTGATGTAATTCCTTATTTCAATAATCTGGTCTATATTTTTATTAGGAAGTGCGTGTTGTGAAAAATACACAAGGTTTTTCCCTAAATAACCGACAATCCAGTATTCATCAGACTTATCCATTGTAAGATATTCAATCCTGTAATATTCAGGTCGGACTTTCCCAATGTGTTTTGTATCAATTACTTTACCTACCTCAGAATCGTTAAGTGTTATCACGTAGAAATCAAGCGGTTGAGGAATCTTATTAATCACCTGCAGCGCCAAAGAATTCTCTACAATTCCTACGGAACTTTTCTTAATAAACCAATACGTAAAAATAGAAATTGAAAATACGATACTGACGATACGGAACAATTTTGCCCATTCGGCTCCTTTCCCTCTTTTAATTTTAGACAAAAGAAGAGAGATTACCAAAGCCCAGAAGATAGCCAAAACAATGAATACCATACTGCAAAGATACTTATTTTAATAAGCTTTCAGCAGAAATATCAGCTGACGTTCCATTCTTTATAAAACTGGTCGAGAAACTGCAGCATAAAATCATGTCTTTTAGTAGCAATTTCTTTTCCTTTCCGTGTATTCATAAGGTCTTTCAGCAGAAGAAGCTTTTCATAAAAATGATTAACGGTAGTTCCATCAGACTTTTTATATTCCTCTTTCGACATATTCAGTTTGGGCTTAATTTCAGGATCATACATCAGATTATTTTTAAAACCTCCGAAATTGAATGTTCTGGCAATTCCGATTGCGCCAATTGCATCAATCCTGTCGGCATCCTGAACAATTTTGAGCTCAATAGGAAGATGTTCGGGAGCTTCTGCCCTGTTTTTAAACGAAATATTTTTAATAATAAATAAAACTTTCTCAATAATACCTTCCGGAGCATCCTGGTTTTCCAGAAACTCACGCGAAACTTTAAGAGCAACCGTTTCATCACCATTGTGAAATTTCGGGTCGGCTATATCATGAAGGAGCGCTCCCAATTCGACAACTTCAATATTGCATTCTTCCGTTTCAGCAATATTTTTAGACAGCTTCCAAACTCTTTCAATATGATACCAGTCGTGACCGGCTTCGGCGCCTTTCAGCTTTTCTTTGACAAATTCTACAGTGTTTTCAATCAGATTCTTCATTTATTCAATTCATTTAAAATAATATTCCAGAGCTTTCTATTGTAGCTTCTAAAAAAGTTAACATGCCCGATCTCTCCTTTTTCGGATTCGGAAGTTTTGATCAGTCTGTAAGTAGGCCTTAGATTAGGATAAGTATCATTGAGAAGGCTCTTCACTCCTTTCTCGGTAAGCCATACATCATCTTCAGCCCTGATCACGAATGTTTTCTGTGTTAAAATTTTAGAATAATCATCGGTTTTTTCTAATAAACCGTTGGTTGATTTTCTGTTTAAAATTAAGGTTCTCCAGTCATATGCGCAATTTTTCGGAAGACTTTCTCCCAATCCAAACCATTGCGCCGGGAAATAGCCTAATAATGTTGTCATTACCGGTTGCGCGATCCCAAAGCCAAGATACGCTTCTATTTTTGTTCTGAATTTTAAATTTCCTACAAATGCATTCTGAGTTCCTACGAAGACAAATTCGTCAAAAATACCTGAGTCTTTATTCATTCCTAAAATTAAAGCGCCAACAGAATGGCCAAGACAATATTTCTGATAATCATTAAAATTAATTTTAATATAGTCCGTTAATGCTTTATAATCTTTCGATCCCCAGATTCTCATAGAAGCTTTGAAACCTTTCATATTTTTCGGCTTTGAAAGTCCGATTCCACGATAATCGTAAGTAAGAACAGTAAATCCCTTTTCGGAAAAATATTTCGCAAAAGAAAAGTAAACATGCTGTTTAACTCCTGTTGCAGAATTGATGAGCAAAAGTTTATGATTGCTTTTTTCAGGCAAAAAAAGATGAGCCGCGATCGAGAAAGAATCTTCTGTAGTAAGAACTAACTTTTCCATAGATAAAAGAAAAAATCCACTATAAAAGTGGAAATATTAGTTTAAATTTTGAGCTAAATCTTAAAACTTCGATATGTAACAAATAGTTTATGAAGTAAAATCCGATAATCTGGGAAGCCCTGTCTGAGAACCTTTTTTTGCAGAAACTCTTGCAGAAACTTCATTCCCGAATTTTACACAGTCATGAATATCATTATTATGACACAATGCAACGGAAAATCCTGTCGTGAAAGCATCTCCCATTCCCAATTTATAGATTGCACTGTCTTTGTCATTCCTGCAATATTTCATTTCGGTGCCATCGAAATATACGGTCGAATTGATGTCATCACGTACAAAAACTTTATTAAAGTATTTTTTAAGAATCTCTTCTCTTTGATCCTCTCCAAAAAGAATATGCAGTTCGTTACTCTTTACGATAATAAAATCAAGATCTTCAATGATTTCATCTTTGAGCCGCTGAGCCGGTGATGCGTAAAGTCCAACTTTTCTGCCGTAATTTTTAGCCTTTTTAATGGTATACTCAACAACATCCATCGAAACCTCCAGCTGGAGAAGAACGAGATCTGCCGTTTGAAAATATCGGTCTGCAGATTCTACGTGCTGTGTGCTTAAATAATTATTTGCAGCCGGGACGACAACAATAGCCGAATTTCCCTTTGAAGTTGTCACATAAGCTGTACCGCTCGCATCATGATCTGTTTCAAAAACGAAATCAACATTTACATTTTCACTGATCATATTTCTCATAATCTGCTGTCCAAGCGGATCCATTCCCACACAACCGATAAAGTGCACACTGGCCCCCAATCTTGCAGCGCCAACAGCCTGATTGGCTCCTTTTCCTCCAAAAAAACTTTCTGAAGTAGCAGCAATGACTGTTTCGTTTTTACCGGGAAGCTTTTCGGTTTCCAGAATAAGATCTATTGATGAGCTTCCTACAACTACAATTTTCGGTTGTTCTGATGAGAAATTCATATTTTAATAATTTGTGTGTTGGTGTTGATTATGATGAATAACTTTAGCTGATTTCTATAAATTCAGTCACAATTTTTACCGGATCATTATTTTTATCATAAGCAATATAGCTTGCGTAAAATCCTTCACCATATCCGGTTTCAAAGGCAAAAATAGTTCCAGGATGATCTTCAGAAGGTTTTAAAAATGCATATTGATCAATCGCTCCGTTTTCATCAAAAAAATATTCATGGAAAAACTCTTCGTAAATACCCATGAAATCTACTCCTTTACTGTGATATAATCTTTGCTCAAGATCATTAAGGCTGTTCTGTGCATCTGCATCCATAAAACATCCCATCCCACTTTCTACAGGATATCCGAAAACTTCGCCTTCTTCCAGATCTTTTACATTTTGCCCTTCTGTCGTAGCAAGCTTCCAGTCGAAAATCTCTTCCTGACTGAAAATAATTTCTGCGTATGCTACACAATTACTTTCTCTTTCTTTATGCAACAAAACAGAAAAGTCTCCTTTCGGAAATACTGTGGTAAAAGATTTCATATCATTCGTGATCACAGGATCACAAGCGACAAGATGACCGCTGGAAAGATATATTTTCCCAACTTCAAAACTTTCCAGCAAAGGACTTTCTATAAAGTTTTTGGAGAACAGTTTTTTTATGTTTTCTAAATGTGTCATGTTATATTCAGGCTAAGATTAAGGTTCAGGCTAAGCGAGACTCAACCTTAACCTAAACCTTTTATTATAAACTTTTTAATTTCTCTTCTAAAATCGCAATCTTATCAAGTGCATCTTTTTGTTTTTTGCGCTCAACTTCTACGATTTCAGGTTTTGCATTGGCAACAAACTTTTCGTTGGAAAGCTTTTTGTCTACAGAGATTAAAAATCCTTTTAAGTATTTTAATTCTTCCTCAGTCTTCTTCTTTTCTTCTTCTAAATCAAGGTTTTCACTTAAAGGAATTGAAATTTCTGTCGCTCCTACCAAAAATGTGAAACTTGGCTTGTCGGTTTTTGTTCCGAAATGAATTTCTGAAACATTGGCCAGCTTTCTGATGACAGCTTCATTCGCAAAAGCTGTCGCATTGGTATAAATTTCAGCGACTTCTCTTGGCGAAATTCCTTTTGTCTGACGGTAATTTCTAACTCCGGAAATCAATTCTGCCGCAGTTTCAAAGTTTTTAATAACTTCTTCATTAAAAGCTTCTGCTTTTTTCTGCTGAGCAATAACCAGTGCTTCTTCAGTATTCCTTTCAGAAATTGTCTGCCATAATTCCTCTGTTAAGAAAGGCATAAACGGATGAAGCAATTTCATTAATTCTTCAAAGAAATAAATGGTTTTATGATACACTTCTTTAGAAATTCCTTCGCCATAATTTGGTTTGATAGCCTCTAAATACCAACCACAGAAATCATCCCAGATTAATTTATAAATCAAATGCAAGGCATCAGAAATTCTGAACTTTTCAAACTGATCGCTGATTTCAGCAATGGTTTTATTTAATTTATTTTTAAACCATTCGATTGTCTGATTTTCAGTAACATTGGCAGATTTATCTTCATGATTCCACATATTGATCAGTCTGAAAGCATTCCAGATCTTCGTCATGAAATTTCTTCCCTGCAACATTAAATCTTCATCAAAAAGAAGGTCATTTCCTGCCGCGGAACTTAATAAAATTCCGACACGAACGCCATCTGCTCCATATTTATCCATCAATTCAAGCGGATCCGGAGAATTTCCTAAAGATTTTGACATCTTTCTTCTCTGCTTATCTCTTACAATTCCTGTAAAATAAACATTTTTGAACGGAACTTCTTTTCTGTATTCCAACCCTGCCATGATCATTCTTGCTACCCAGAAGAAAATAATATCCGGACCCGTCACCAAATCTGAAGTTGGGTAATAATAGTTGATATCTTTATTTTCAGGATCAAGCAATCCGTCGAAAACTGACATTGGCCACAACCATGATGAGAACCAAGTATCAAGAGCGTCTTCGTCTTGTTTTAGGTTGTTGGTTGTAAGTTGGTCGTTGTTGGTTTTTTGTTTTGCAAGTTCTAATGCTTCTTCGATGTTTTCTGCAACGACAAAGTCATTTTCTCCATCACCATAATAATAGGCAGGAATTTGCTGCCCCCACCAAAGCTGTCGGGAGATGTTCCAGTCGCAGATGTTTTCCATCCAGTGCTTGTAGGTATTTTTGAATTTTTCAGGATAAAATTTAACCTCATCATCCATTACAACATCCAGGGCAGGCTTTGCAATTTCAGACATTTTTAAGAACCATTGTACAGAAACTTTAGGTTCGATTACCGCACCCGTTCTTTCAGATGTTCCTACTTTATTTACATAATCTTCTGCCTTTAACAAAAGATCTTTTTCTTCTAATTCTTTTGCGATCTGCTTTCTAACTTCGAATCTGTTTTTTCCGGCGTAATGTAACCCGTACTCATTAAGATTTCCGTCATCATCCAGAGCATCAATCATCTGAAGATTGTGCTTTTGCCCGATTTCATAGTCATTAACATCGTGAGCCGGTGTAATTTTCAATGCACCTGTTCCGAATTCAATATCCACATATTCATCTTCAATAATCGGAATTACCCTGTTTACAATCGGTACGATTACTTTTTTACCCTTTAAATGAGCATATCTTTCATCATTAGGATTGATACAAACGGCAGTATCTCCGAAAATAGTTTCAGGACGCGTTGTCGCAACCGACAAATATTCGTCGGTATCTGAGCCTGTCGAAGATTCGATGGCATATTTTAGGAAATATAATTTTCCGTTTTGCTCTTTGAAGATTACTTCTTCGTCGGAAATATTGGTTTTTGCTTCCGGATCCCAGTTTACCATTCTGTAACCACGATAGATCAATCCTTTATTATAAAGATCAACAAAAGATTTGATAACCTGCTGAGAAAGTTTTGGTTCCATTGTAAACCGCGTTCTGTCCCAATCGCAAGAGCAACCCAGCTTTTTAAGCTGCTCCAGAATTGTTCCTCCGTATTTGTCGGTCCAGTCCCAGGCATGTTTTAAGAATTCTTCGCGGGTAATATCAGATTTATTGACTCCTTCAGACTTCAGTTTGGCAACAACCTTCGCTTCCGTAGCAATGGAGGCGTGATCTGTTCCCGGAATCCAGCAGGCGTTGAATCCCTGCATTCTTGCACGTCGGACCAGAACATCCTGAATGGTATTATTCAGCATATGCCCCATGTGTAAAATCCCCGTAACGTTTGGTGGAGGGATGACAACAGTGTAAGGCGGCTTTTCATTCGGCTCTGAATGGAAATAGTTATTCTCCAACCAGTAATTGTACCACTTTTGTTCTGTTTCCTGTGGATTGTACTTTTCTGAAATCTGCATAAATTCTATTACTTTAATTTACAATTTGCAAAAATAGTCTAAAGAAAAAAAATTTTAAGTATGAATTAAAATAATTTTTAACTTTGTTTCTCAAAATTTATCTAACAACATATTTAATATTCAAGAATATGAAAAAATTAATCGCAGGAATTGCATTATTCGGAACATTCGCATTAGCATCTGCACAAACTATTACATTCGACAAAACTACTTTTGACTATGGTACAATCAAACCTAGCTCAGACGGTACAAGATTTTTTACAGTAACGAATACAGGTGACAAGCCTCTTGTTCTTTCAAACGTAAAAGCATCTTGCGGATGTACAACTCCAGAATTTAAGACAGATCCTATCATGCCAGGAAAATCTGCTCAGATCAAAGTTGGATACAACACGGCTATCAATGGCGGATTCAACAAAATGATCGAAGTATTTTCTAATGACCCTGTTAACAGCAGAAGCGTAATTTACATCAAAGGAAATGTAGATCCAAATGCTCCGGATCCAAAACCATTAACTCCTGAAGAACTAAAAGCTAAAGCTAAGGCTGACAAAAAAGCTGCTAAAGCTGCTAAAAAAGTTGCCGCTGCAAAGTAATTTCTACTCAAAAAAATAAAAGAACCGTCTCATTGAGGCGGTTTTTTTATTATATTTAAGTAACTGATTTAATCTTTAATTTAAACAATATGGATATCAACTTTTCAGATGACTTTTTGGTAAAAGGAAAATTTTCAATAAAAAAATCTTCAACTTCATATAAAGGAAAACTAACAAAAGAGGAAGGCGAAAAGTTGCTTATTCTTGAAAAAGTAAAACTTCGTGAGCTTCAGGAAAGATTATATTCCGATGACAGTAAGTCACTTTTAGTGGTACTTCAGGCGATGGATGCTGCAGGCAAAGACAGCATGATAGAACATGTTTTCGGAGGAGTAAACCCCCAGGGATGTAATGTTGTAAGTTTTAAAACTCCGAGCTCAAGAGAATATTCACACGATTTCCTTTGGAGACATTATCTCGCTTTACCTAAAAAGGGAATGATCGGTATTTTTAACAGATCCCATTACGAAAGCGTATTGGTATGCAAAGTTCACCCCGAATACAATCTGAACGAAAAAACCTGGAAATCCGTAAAAGATTTTGATGAAAAGTTTTGGGAAAACCGGTATGAAAGCATCAGAAATTTTGAGAAGCACCTGACTGAAAACGGAACAACCATCGTAAAAATATTTTTACACGTTTCTAAAGATGAGCAGAAGAAAAGACTTCTTGACAGAATTAATGAACAGGAAAAAAACTGGAAGTTTTCTGCTGCCGACCTGCCTGAAAGAGCACTTTTTGATAAATATATGGACTGCTACGAAACCGCCATCAACGAAACATCGAAAGATTATGCGCCCTGGTTTGTACTTCCGGCAGATGATAAATGGTTTGCAAGAGTAGCGGCCATTCAGATTATTATTGATGCACTGGAAAAAATGAATCTTAAATATCCTAAACTTTCTGAAGAAGATAAAGCCGGATTAGAGGAAGCTAAAAAACAACTGGAAAGTGAATAAATTTGGATGGAAGACAGAAGCTGGAGGTTTAAAATTACTATGTTAAAAACTTCCCTCTTCAAGCTTCTAACTTCCAGCTTTTTAAAAATCACGAGAAAATCTGTAAGCCGGATTTTGTTCTTCCGAAGAAGTGCCTGTTATTTATCTGCGTTTTACATTGCTGCAAAACTTTAGCTGATTACCCCTCGGCTTTCAGAGCGAGCAACTCCTATTTTCATTACTGAAAAGAACCGATATACTTATCATTGCACCACAAAGAGTTTACCTGATTTCACTACAGCCGAACTGTACATCCTTTCTGTTGCACTTGTCCTACCCTCACGGGTGACGGATGTTATCCGCTTTGCTGCTCTACGGTGTCCGGACTTTCCTACCCCTGCCGAAGCAGGAATCAACAAGCCGACTTTCTCGTGGGTGCAAAGATACAATTTAATGTAACAATTTAGCAATGTAACAATATAACAATGAAAAATTACGCTGAATTTAATAATTGCTAGATTGTTAAATTATTACATTATTAAATTGATATTTTCTTTATCTTCGTACCACTAAATTATACATCTGCATTGGCTTCAAAGGAAAAAGAATTTGCGCAGCTTATTAAAGATAATCAGGGTCTGATTATTAAGGTTTCGCGTCTTTATACCAATTCTTTGGAGGATGAGGAAGATCTTTTCCAGGAAATTGTTTTACAATTATGGAGGAGCTACGACTCATTTAAAGGAAATTCCAAAATCTCTACGTGGATGTACCGTGTTGCCCTCAATACAGCCATTACTCTTTTCAGAAAAAAAAGCAAAAGCCTGCCTACCAACGAGCTGGACATCAATCATGCAGATTTTATTGAAGATGATGACGAAAAACAACAGCAGGTATCACTTTTGTATACTGTAATAAAAACTCTTCCTAACGTAGAAAGAGCGATCGTAATGATGTATCTGGATGATTTGCCTTACAAGGATATTGCAGAAAACCTCGGGATCACCGAAGTTAATGCTCGTGTGAAAATGAACAGATTAAAGAAAACCCTTAAAGAAAAGATGGAAAAATATGCCTGAATTTGATTTAGACAGCTTTAAGAAAACATGGCAGGAACAACCTGTTCAGCAGAAATACGACGATAATGAAATCCTTCAGATGCTCAACAGAAAATCACGAAATTATGTGAAATACATTTTCTGGATCAGCGTAGCAGAGTTTTTACTGTTCTCGGTAATGGGGATATTTTATTTCTTTCAGACAGAAGAAGATAATGGTTTTCTAAATATTCTGGAAAAACTGGGAGCGCAGAAGACTCCTGAAGTTGAAAGCAGTTTTGATACTATTTACTGGATATTAAAAGTATTAAGCATTAGCGTTACGGCTTATTTTGTTTATAAATTTTATCTGAATTACCGCAAAATAAGAATTGAAGAAAACCTTAAAGGATTGATTACAAGGATTATTAAATTCAAAAAAACTGTAAATGCTTTTATTTTAATCAGTATTCTTTTACTGGTGGCTTTTACTTCTATTTTTACCATCTTTATATTCTATTCTTTAAACTCACAGAATGTAGAGCCTAAAAATTCTGCAATGATAATATTTGTGGTAGGAGTTATTCTTACAACTGCATTTTCAGTATTGCTGATCTGGCTTTATTACAGGTTGGTATACGGAATTATTATGAGCAAGCTCGATAAAAACCTCAAACAGCTTAAAGAAATCGATTCTCAGGAAATGTAGTTTAGAAAGCAGGAGTTTAAGATATAATTGTTAATTTTATTTTATTAAATCTCCACTTTATGCAAATATCCTATGTTCATGGCGCTTCTGACATTCCTTTGTTAGGAGAAACCATTGGAAATAATCTTAAAAGGACCGTAGAAAAATTCCCAAATAATGATGCGTTAATCTGTGTCCATCAAAATTACCGCGCGACATACCAGGAATTCTATAATCAGACCACTGCCGTTGCTAAAGCATTAATTTTTCTGGGTGTAAAGGCAGGCGACCGCATTGGAATCTGGTCAGCTAACCGCTATGAATGGGTACTTTTACAATATGCTACCGCAAGAATAGGTGCCATTCTCGTGAATATCAATCCAGCGTATCGGACCAGCGAGTTAATTTTCGTGATTAATCAATCGGAAATGTCGCATATTTTTTCTTCGCTGCATTTTAAATCAAGCGATTACAAAAATATGATCGCTGATGCCCGTGAATTTTGCTCAACTTTACAATCAGAGATTTTCTTTGACGACAATTGGGAAGACTTTCTTAATAACGGACAGCATATTTCGGACGATGTGCTGCACAGCTTTGAAGAACATGTACAGTTTGATGATCCGGTAAATATTCAATACACTTCCGGCACTACAGGATTTCCAAAAGGCGTTACGCTTTCTCATCATAATATTTTAAATAACGGATATTTTATAGGAATAAGGCTGAAATATTCTGACAAAGACAGGGTTTGTATTCCTGTACCATTCTACCACTGCTTCGGAATGGTAATCGGAAATATGTGTTGTACCGCACATGGCGCGTGTATGGTGATTCCTAATGATAGTTTCGATCCTGAAATTACACTGAAAGTTGTTTCTGATGAAAAATGCACTTCCCTATACGGCGTTCCGACGATGTTTATTGCCGAGCTGGCCGTAAAGAATTTTGACAGCTTTGATTTTTCCAGCCTGCGAACAGGTGTAATGGCCGGCTCAGTATGTCCGCCCGAAATTATGAAAAAGGTGGAAAGCCTTATGAATATTAAAGAAATGAGCATCTGCTACGGAATGACGGAAACTTCTCCGGTTTCAACGCAGACATTAATCGGAACACCTTTTGAAAAGCAGGTTCATACCGTGGGAACCGTTCAGGATCATCTTGAAATTAAGATTATTGATGAAAATGGAAAAACCGTTAAGAGAGGAGAACATGGTGAACTTTGCACCAGAGGATATTCTGTAATGCTGAAATACTGGAATGACCCGGAAAATACAAAGAAAGTTCTCGATGATTCCCGTTGGATGCACACAGGAGATCTGGCCACGATGGATGAAGAAGGATATATTACGATTTCAGGCAGAATAAAAGACCTTATTATCCGCGGAGGTGAAAACATTTCTCCTAAAGAAATTGAAGATTTTCTTTACACCTATCCCAATATTCTGGATGTTCAGATCATAGGAGTTCCTAGCGAGAAATTTGGAGAGGAAGTAATGGCCTGGGTAAAACTGAGAAAAGGTTTTACAGTGGATGAAAAAGAGCTTGTAGATTACTGTAAGGGAAGAATAGCCCATTATAAAATTCCAAAATTCTGGAAGTTTGTAGATGAATTTCCCATGACCATTTCAGGTAAAATAAGAAAAGTTGAAATGAGAGAAATTTCCATTAAAGAACTTGGTCTTGAGCATATTAAGGCTTAAATGAGATCCTAAGTTTCAGGCAAAGTTTAAAGTCAATAATAAAAAAAGCACTTCAGAACGAAGTGCTTTACTATATTTTAAAGTTCTTTTCGTAATCTTGCGACCGGAATATTGAGCTGTTCACGGTATTTGGCAATTGTTCTTCTGGCGATATTGTATCCCTGTTCTTTAAGAATTACTACTAAAGCATCATCGGTAAGAGGCTTTCTTTTATTTTCCTTGCTGATCACTTCCTGAAGATGAGTTTTAATCTCTTTCGTAGAAACTTCTTCTCCGTCATCATTGGTAAGACTGTCTGAAAACAGATCTTTAAGATAAACAATTCCGTTTGGTGTATCGGCATATTTGCTTTTTACCACCCTCGAAATCGTGGAAATATCAAACCCGGTTATATCTGCTACATCTTTCAAAATCATTGGTCTTAAAGATTTTTCATCCCCTGTAATAAAATAATCCTTCTGGAATTTTACAATTGCTGTGATCGTTTGCAATAAAGTATTTTGGCGCTGATTGATAGCATCAATATACCATTTTGCAGCATCAAGCTTCTGTTTAATGAATAAAGCAGCCTGCTTGTGTTCTGATGAGTTTTTATCGTGAGAATAAGTTGTCAGGATATCTTTATATTCTTCGGAAACCCTTAACGTTGGAGCGTTCTTACTGTTCAACATCGGAACAACCTGTCCATCCTTTACCTGTATAACAAAATCCGGAATAATTTCCTGGTTGATCGTAATGGTTTGCGTATCGAAGTTTCCGCCTACTTTAGGAGACAATTTTGAGATTTCATCCAGTGCATCTCTCAAATCCTCTTCCTCAATATCATATTTTTGAATGATTTTATTATAATGTTTGTTGGTAAGCGCATCAAACTGGTATCTCAGGATATTGGCAGCAAGAGAAACAGCTTTATCAGAGCTCACCTTTTTCTCAATCTGCAGGAGAAGACATTCCTGTAAGCCCCTCGCTCCCACTCCAGGTGGATCCAGTTTTTGGATATAATTTTCGAGAATATCTTCTACCTTTTCTTTTGTAGTATAAATTCCCTGGGAAAAAGCAAGATCATCCACAATCGATTTAATTTCCCTTCTAAGGTATCCGTCTGTATCAAGGTTTCCGATAAGGTATTCTGCGATTTTTTCGTCTTCTTCACTGATATTTACCAGATGAATCTGCTCAAGAAGATAATCGTAAAGAGACTGACCTTCTGTTAAGAGACTTTCATTATCAAATTCTTCGTCGTCGGGAGAATAATTGCTGGAAGCCGTTTTATAGCTCGGCTCATCATCATAAAGATATTGGTCTACATCAAAATCTGTCTCAATGCTTTCTGTACCCTCACCTTCATAGTTATCTTCCAGAGAAGAAAAATCATCCTCTTTAGATTCTTCTTTTACAATTTCCAATGCAGGATTTTCTTCTAACTCTCTTTCAAGTTCCTCTTCAAATTCCAACGTGTGAAGCTGAATCAGCTTCATCAACTGGATCTGCTGAGGCGCCAACTTTTGTCCTAATTTGAGTTGTAAGTGTTGTTTTAGCATATTACTAGATTGTGTTTTAACATAACATATTGTACGAATTTAGTAAAATATTTTGACAAAAATAAATTTTAGCACGATTTTTGCATTACAGTGTGCATAATAAGCTATTTAAAAATAAACAGAAAAGCCCTGAAGTATTGTTTTCAGGGCTTTTTCTTATATTCTAGACTTAGTGAATCAGGATCTCTTCTGTTGTCCCAGAATGCGAGAATTTCAATAACATCATCATTAATTCTATAATAAAGAGAAAAATTTTTATCAATCAATATATAGCGTACTCCTTCAATTTCTGATAAAGAACCAATGTTTGGATTTTTAGAAATGAGCTTTTCCTTCTTTTCAACTTCATCGATTAATTTAGTAGAATATTTATTTGATTTATTATGATTCATCCAATATTCAAGAATATCAATGTAGTCAGATTCAGCTTGATGTGACCAAATTAGCGTAAACATTTTCTGGCTTTTTCAGAAACAGATTTGCTTGATGAAAATTTTCCTTCAGAAATATCTGATATTCCTTTCAAAATTTTTTCTTTTTGCCATTCCGTTAAATTTTCCTCTTTATTAATTTCAAAATTAATTTTCAATTCCTTTAAAAGAGCCTTAAGCAGATTAATTTGATTTTCATTATCCGTGTGTATCGTAATAGTATTCATTTCCGAAATTTTAGTAAAGTTAATAAAAAATCCTTCTGTATTATTCAGAAGGATTTCAGTATTTTTAGAAATAATATTTAGAATTCTGCATTCTTTGGTGTTCTCGGGAAAGGAATTACGTCTCTGATGTTCGTCATTCCCGTTACGAAAAGAACAAGCCTTTCCAACCCTAAACCAAATCCCGCATGCGGAACAGAACCGAATTTTCTGGTATCCAGGTACCACCAAAGTTCATGCTCATCAACATGCATATCTGCCATCTTCTGCTTTAGAACATCCAATCTGGCTTCTCTTTCAGAACCTCCAATGATTTCACCGATTCCAGGGAAAAGTACGTCCATCGCTGCAACAGTTTTACCGTCTTCATTAAGTTTCATATAAAAAGCTTTAATTTCTTTCGGATAATCAAACAAAACTACCGGACTTTCAAAATGTTTTTCTACCAGATATCTTTCGTGCTCTGACTGAAGATCTGTTCCCCATTTTTCAACAGGATATACAAATTTTCCTTTTTTATTTTCTTTCGAGTTTAATAAAATCTCAATAGCTTCTGTGTAAGAAACTCTCTTGAAACGTTTAGAAACTACATTTTCAAGCTTTTCAATAAGACCTTCTTTGGCTCTTTCTTTCTCCGGTTTCGATTTTTGCTCTTCTGCAAAACGCTTGTCTAAGAAGTCAAGATCATCTTTACAGTTATCCAAAACATACTGGATCACGTATTTCAGGAAATCTTCCGCCAAGTCAATATTATCTTCAAGATTGTTGAAGGCTACTTCCGGCTCAATCATCCAGAATTCTGCAAGGTGTCTTGTGGTGTTCGAGTTCTCTGCACGGAAAGTTGGTCCGAATGTATAAATTCTTCCCAATCCCATCGCTGCCGTTTCTCCTTCAAGCTGTCCGGAAACCGTTAAGTTGGTCTTTTTACCGAAGAAATCCTGTGCAAAATCAATATCTCCCTGTTCATCTCTCGGAATATTATTTAAATCGAAGTTGGTAACACCAAACATTTCTCCTGCTCCTTCTGCATCAGCCCCTGTTATTACAGGTGTATTGATGTAAAAGAACTGATTCTGGTTGAAGAACGAATGGATTGCAAAACTCACGGCATGACGCACTCTGAAAACTGCTCCGAATAAATTTGTTCTGAACCTTAAGTGAGCCTGCTCTCTTAAAGTTTCCAGTGAATGTTTTTTTGGCTGAAGAATCGTTTTATCTCTTTCTTCCGTAAAGTTGTCCCCTAAAACCGTAATTTTCTTAGCTAAAATTTCTACAGCCTGCCCTGCTCCCTGACTTTCAACGACTTCACCAACAATTTTCAGAGAAGCTGCGGTACTGATTTTAGAAATGATTTCCTCATCAAAATTTTCAAAATCAACAACAATTTGCAAATTATTAATTGTAGAACCATCATTAAGGGCAATGAAACGATTGGCACGGAATGTTCTCACCCAGCCGTAAACCGTAATGTCATGATGTAATACTTTCTTGTAATCCTCAAGGATTTCCTTAATTGTCTGCTTTTTCATTTGTTGATTAAATTTTTGTATAAAAATTAATGAGTGCAAAGGTACAAAAAACGTTTTAAGACTTAAATAGTTATCCTCTTTTAATTTTATATTTATTGCCAGTAAACAGGGTATTGCATATAATCCAGAAAGCCGTTTGTTTCGAAAAGTATATCGTAGCCCTGATCCGTTAAGTAATAGTGACAGACTTTTACTTCATTATTTCTTTTCGGAAATGTTAATACCGCAGGACAAAGCTTCGCCTTATCAACTTTCATAGTGAAGACTTCATAAGCGTCATTTATTTTCTTCTTGCTGAAAATTCCTAATGATCTGTCATTTATAAATCTTGCGATCACAATATCCTTTATGGAATACGTAAAAAGCTCATATTTTATTCCTTCGTATTTTGCACAGTTTTCATTCATTGTAGAAGAAATGGTGAGAGAATCTTTTGTAATATTTTTGATAACGCCCGATCTGTAAAGTTTTCCATCATTAAATTCGAGATCATAAATTGCTTCCATTCTAATAGCAAATCCTTCTTTTGTGGGTTTCCAGCTTTTTGCAGGATCAATTATTTTTCCTTTTTTCTGAATAATTAAAACATATCCCGGTTCATATTTACAATCATAATATTTCTTATAATGTAATTCATAATCCAGACTATCTTCGACTGTTTTAAACTGCCCATTAATACCTATTCCTGATGCAACAAAAAGTAGAATGAGAATAATTTTCAATTTTAGAGCTTTCATAATTAATTTATTTTAAAATTTGGTTTAATTAAATAAAAGTGTTTTCTTGATATTTTTCCCTTTCCTGATCCTCCATGCGTGGTAGGAACTCGGAACGTCATATTGCCATTTCGGGAGAATCAGGATAATAAGAATTACATCAATATGCGCGATAAATCCTAAAATAACTGTAAGATAAAATGCCCATCCAGCTTCTTGGAATCCGATGAGATAGGTAAAAGCAATAAGCAAACTTATTCCCCACATTTTTGATAAAAAAGCATGGGTACAGGTTTCTTTTTTAAATTTCAGAATGCTTATGATGTAGCAAAGCGCTTCCATACTCAGGATTAAAAGAATGCCGATCCATTCATCTTTTATCAAGTCAGGGTTTAAGAAGTACACTGCAAATCCTAATGAAAGCCAGAAAACCAAATCGGTCTGACTGTCCAGCCTCCGCAATTTTTCAGAAGACACGCCAACTTTCCGGGCGATGATTCCGTCAAAAATATCAGTCAATAGTCCGAAATACATTAAACTTAAAATAAAAAATCCAGACACTTCTCCTTTGAAATAAGCTAATAAAATGATAATCGGAGCAAGAATAAATCTTATAGCAATTAAAATATAGGGTATAGTTTTCATGGTTCTAAAAATTAATAATTGGTAAACTTCTTTTTCCATTTTTATTCCACAAGCCGATTTGCAGCCCTTTCAATTTTTTAGACTTATTGATAAGACCTATCTGCATGCCTTTTCCATCCTTGTTAGAATTATACCCTCCAATTTGTATCCCCCGCATTATTTCTGCATTATTAAAAATCGAAATACTCACACCATTCAATTTTTTGGAATGAACACCTAAAGATGATACAAAAAAACCGTTTCCTGTTTCAATATAAGTAGTAAAAAAAGTTCCTGAAATGCCATTCATTGTATGCCCGTAATTATAAAGAGAAAGGGTGAGTCCATTATGACTGATGCCTTTTAAATAGCCTGCCGCTGAAATATTAAGCCCGTTAATCTTTATAAATTCTGTATCCTGATCTTTTTCCGGATCGTACAACATCCAAAATAAAATACCTAGCGGGTTAACCTCTATATTTAAGCCATTTACTTTTTGAAGTAGTTCGGTATCTTGCTTTTTAACAATGTATTTTGAATCAAAACCTAACCCAAAAGTCAAACCATTTACTTTATCTGTTTTTTTATTTAAAGGAGTTAAAGCGATTAATTTTGCGTTTTGTATCTTCAAAGTATCATCCTGTGCTTTAATAAAATTAATTATTAAAAGGCTCATTATTAATAAAATCCGTATTTTCATAATTCATTTTTTAAAAATTGATGATTCAAAATTATTAGCAGAAACTGCGCAAATGAATGCGGAAAAAAATTAAAATAAATTTCTAAATTTGTGAAAATCGCAAAACATGTATCAGGAACTTTTACTCAAGCAGATTCGGAGAAAGATTGGTGACAAGTCTCTTAATGACGAAATTTCAAATATTCTTAATATAAGTTATGACGCTGCTCACCGGAGAACTTCACTGAAAGCGAAATTCAGTTTTGAGGAAGCTCTTGAACTGGCAAAATATTTTCAGATTTCATTAGATCAGTTCCAGGCTTCTGATCATCAAATCGTTGTGAGAAAAACTTCTGCTGTAGCCAAAACTGAGGATTTGGAATCTTTCTTTAAAAACAACCTTCATGTTTTCGAAAATCTTCCCCTAAACGATAAAATGACAATCTATTATTCAGCGAAAGACATTCCATTTTTTTATACGCTTTCCGATACATTGCTTTCTCGTTTTAAAATTTATGTCTGGATGAATCTGCTGAATGCAAAACAGGTTTTCGTCCCTTTCCTGCAATTTTCTTCTCCAAATTTCCAACTTAATACTAAAGAGCTGAGAAAAAAATATGAAGAACAAAATGTGATTGAATTATGGAACGACATGACGGTTTCCAGTATTTTACAGCAGATTATTTACTATTACGAAACCGGCCTTCTGAAAAATCATGAAGCACAGATCATCCTAAAAGAACTGAAGGAATTAATAGAATATATTGAACAAAAAACAGAAAGCAATCCAAAATTTCATTTATATGAAAATGAACTAATGCATCTTTCGAATGACATTTTTTTTCATCACCCGCAGCAATCTCTTTTTGCGATTCCTACTAATATGTTTGGATATATTTTAGTTAACGATGAAAAAACCTGTAAAGAAACACAGAATTACTTTGAGCATCAGATTAAAAATTCAAAGTCACTGAATACTTCCGGCAATCGGGACCGGAAAATATTTTTCAATAAAATGTATGTACAGATTGAAAAGATATATGAAAAAGTGAATTTTTAAAAATGAATTTCTTTATGTTAAGAAAAATTATTCATCTTTTTTGGAAGGAACCAGAAAAACATCGATAAGACCTTCCGGCAACTGCATTTTGATGAATTTTTCTTCTCTGTTCACTTCAAGAATCCAGTCTTTGATCATGGGTATTACGACTTCTTTTCCGTCGAGATTGGTAATAAAGTACGTTTGTGCGGTCTGATCATTTACAGATCTGATTACACCACAGTCGTTATCATTTTCATCAACAATATTGTAGCCGATGATTTCATGATAATAGAACTGCTTCCCTGAAAGTTTAGGTAATGTGGATAACGGCAAATAGACATTTTTGCCTAAAGACTGATCTACCAAAGCTTCGGTAGAATTTTTAAATAAGATATTGAGCGCATCAGATTTGCTCCAGGTTGTTTTTGCAATAAAAAAAGGAACCAATAATCCGTTGATTTCAACGAATATTGATTCCAGTTTATTGTAAAGCTCGGGTTGATCGGTATCCAGTTTAAGGATTACGTTTCCCGCAAGTCCGTGTCTGCGTGTGATTTTTCCTAATAAATAGCAATCTTCTTTACGCATACAGGGCTTTCTTATGCTTCAGTGTTTTCTTCTGTAGATTCAGCAGCAGCTTCTCCTTCAGCAGTATTTTCTTCAGCAGGTGCGTTAGCAGCTTCTTCAGCAGCCTTAGCATCAGCTTCAGCCTGTGCAGCAGCAGCGATTCTTGCTTCGTTTACTTTAGCTTCAGCTTCTAAAGCAGCTTTTTTAGCATCAGCCTGCGCTTTAGACAAACCTTCAACTTTACCTTGAACCTTAGCTTCTTTAGCTTCTACCCAAGCATTGAATCTTTTTTCAGCTTCAGCCTCATCAAAAGCTCCTTTAGCAACACCACCTTGTAAGTGTTTTTTGTAAAGAGCACCTTTGTAAGAAAGAATAGCTCTTGCCGTATCAGTTGGCTGAGCACCGTTGTTTAACCACTTTACAGCAGAATCAACATTTAAATCGATTGTTGCAGGGTTAGTAATTGGGTTGTAAGTTCCTAACTTCTCGATGAATTTACCATCTCTTCTAGCTCTAGAATCTGCAACCACGATGTGGAAGAAAGGTTTTCCTTTTTTACCGTGTCTTTGTAATCTGATTTTTACTGACATAATGTTTGAATTTTAAGGGAGCTCGTCCCAGTTAAATATTTTAAGAGTGCAAAGATACATAAATTTTTAAAATCCAATATAGGTAACACGATAATTTTAAGATTATTTTTTTACTATCTTATATAATAGTGAGTTTTTATTCTGATAGTTTATCCTTAGATAATAAATCCCAGCGGTCCAACCCCTGCAATCTATTTGATCAGATAAGTCACTGCTTCGAATTGATTTAATTCTTTTTCCCGAAGCATCCATTATTAAGATTTCTTTTATATTATCCTGACTATCAATGGTGAGAAAATCCGTAACAGGATTAGGATAAATGGTAAGTTTTTTAAAAGAGTCTGAAAGATCCTGAGTCCCCAGCAAAGTATTGTATTCAATAACGTAATACAATGTATTATCCTGAGACACGTCATTCCATTGCCCTGCTACTCCAAAAGGCCAATCAGTAAGAGCAAGTCCTAAAGCATGCTGGAAAGAATTAAAGTTGTCCGGTTCACCTCCCCAATTATTATAAAGCCCTCCGACAGGACTTCCCGTGTAATCACCTTGCCAGAACTCCGCTCCTGTTGTGTCATTATTTCCATCCCAGATCCACGTTCCTTCAACGGCCATATCATTTCCTCCCAACCATACATAAGAAGCCCCTCCACCATCCGGAGCCATAGTATTACTGTTAATAATGCCGGCATTCTGAACTCCTGAAAAAACAGCATTTTGTTCGTTCTGGTCATTTATTTCAGCCAAAAAGCCTCCTTTTTCCACGGCACAAGCCGCAGCATCAATCCAATTCTTTTTTTCTTTAACGACCTGATACGTTTTTCCGTTATAGTTAAAAGAATACACATTTGCAGGATTGGCACATTGACCGTTAATCTGAATATGGCCAATACTGAACAGAATAGCAGATACCACTTTAAGAAGTAATAAATTTTTTTTCATACAATTGCTTTTAATTTTTGAAATTACATAATTATTCTTTACCGTCAAAAAAAACAGATCTGCCTCATAATGAAGCAGATCTGATATTTTCCTTTAAACTAGAATTGATGAAAAAAAATTATAAACAAAATGAAAATATGCTTTATTTTTTTAATTAAAATAAAGCAATTATATAAATTTATTTTTTTTGCTTTACATCATATTTCCCATATAAAATAATCCCAGACATTTCTGGTTTTCTTCAATCGTTAAAGAATCTTTCAGGTGATCTACGATTTTAGGAGAACTCCAGTAGCAGCCGATCTCATTCGCCGTACAGGTAAGATACATATTTTGAACCGCCATGGAAACGGCAGCAATTTCTTCCCATTCCGGAACCATTCCACTGAAATTAACCACAATAGAAATTACAGCATCCGCTTTATTGATTTTAAAACCAATATCGTTATATTTCTTTTCTAAAAAGAGCTGTTCCGGCTGGGTTGATTTGTAAATAGCCTGCATTTCTGAAGCTAATTTTGATTTTTCCTCACCTTTAAATATTTTAAAACGCCAGGGTTTTGTACGCTTGTGGTTAGGTGCAAAGGTTGCAGAATTTACAATTTCATCTATAATTTCCTGAGAAATTTCCGTATCAGTATAATCTTTAGGAAAGATACTACGTCTTTGCGCTATGATTTCTTTTAAAACTTCTGATTTATTCATAACAACAAATTTACAATATGTTATCTGATACTTTATTTATGTCTTACTTATTTTTTTAATTATTTAACAACAATTTCCTTTTCCTGTAAGCCATTATATTACTTGTAAAGAAAGTTATAAGTATCACAACACCAAGAAACAGAGAAAACCAACGGGTGAATACATTTGCATTGGCAGGCCCCAACAGCTGAAGACTGATGAAACAAATTGCATAAATGCTTCCTGAAATGATCCAGAGACGATCCGGATCGGAATACTGTTCTACTAAATATGATTTATTGTAGCTGAGTAATGGCAAAATCTTATGCTTATCCCAAATCAGTAGTACAAGAATAGCGATCATCATCAAAGAAGTAATAATCCATGTACCCTGAAAAGACAAACTAAGTGTAATAATCCAAATATTACTCAAAATTGCCAGAAACACAAGCGCTCCTAAAGTTGCGAAACGCTGGGTCATCAACAATATCCCTGCGATCACTTGTGTCAGCCCGAGAAAATTCCAGTAAAATCCCGATTGATATAAAGCTTCAAAAAAATAACCGATAGGCTCTGAAGTGGAAACCCTTGTAAATCTCTCTCCCATGACCTTCACAAGTCCGGAAGGAAAAAAGGCAAAGCCCAAAAGATAACGTAAATGAATAATAATCCATTGATTGAATGTGTTTGTTCTTAGTTTTTCGAATCTCATAATAATAGTTTATGTTATATAATATGTATTGCAAGGTACTAAATAAAAATAAAACTCCAATAAAATTGAAGTTATTTTTGGGGAATAATGAAATTAAATGACTTCTATAATCTTCTGATGAATCTTATTTAAGGTAAATTCATCACCAGGCTTCATGCCCATCATCTTTTTTGCCATAGGGCTTTCAGCGGAAATTGCATAAAATCTGTCGCCTTCAAAAAAGAATTCTCCTAAAGAAACGGAAATATAAAACCTTGCTTTATTGGTAATAACCAAAGAACCTAGCTGAACCCTTTCCGTAGAATTGTTCAGGACTTTGGCCATATTTCTCTTAAGATCATTTAAAGCTCCTAACTAACGTTGCATCTGGTAAATTTCTTCCTGCATTTCCTCACGCATGCTGTCATATTTCGGAGTTTTTTTAATATCGCGGCTTGCTTCTAAAGTAAATTCGATAAAGTTTTTTAGCCTTTCTATTTTTTCGGCAATCACGGTTTTTACATAATCTCTTATGTTATTTTTCTCAAATACTGTCTTCTCCATACATCTAATCTTTATATAAAGATAATATTTTTTACATAATTCATACTTTTGAATATGTTAAAAACTTGTAATAAGTACCTATGCGATTATTGATTAGCGAATGCTTTTATAATATGATCAGATTTTATAACAAAGAAAAAGATAAAATAACCAAGCATATTCGAAAGGACTGAAAAATATTTCAACGATTATTTTGATATGCTATATGCCTAAAAAAGCCCTGCAGAAGTTTTGCAGGGCTTTAGTTTTATTTTTCAACTAAGTTTTTAAGATTAGTAAGGCCTTCTTCATAGGATTTTCCCATCTGATAATCCATCATTGGTCTCATTATTTTCATCATGGCGTCTTGTTCCATGTCCATCGTCCAGGTTACTTTTGTAGCGTTTCCTTCAGGAGAAAGTTTAATTTCGGAAGTGGCCTGCCCGTCAAAAGGTCTTTTAAAAATCATTTCTGTTTTCTGTTTTTGGTTTGTTGCCAGATCTTTGATTTCCTGACAACCTGCTCCTGCGTCATCATTCTTACTGTCCCAACAGTATTTATCACCTATTTCACCGCTGTTTCCCGAATAGATAATTTTCATACTCGGATCCAGCTTCATCCATGGATTCCATTGATTAAAAGCTTTCATAGAGCTTATCTGTTGCCAGACTTTTTCTTTCGGAGCTTTAATAACCATAGATTTTTCATAGTGATAATTACCCCCAAAGGCAATCATGGCAATTACTGCGTATACTACAAGGAGAAGAATAATGACACCTAGAATTTTTAAAATTGTTTTCATAGTCCATATTATTTAAGATTAATTTTTTTTCAGTGAGCAGTGTTTGAAATAGTTGTTAAAAATAATCAATTCACCATAATCTCCACTTCGCATATGACAAGATTTATCAACTACCGTAATTCTGTCACATCTTCTTATTCAGGCATCATTTTTGAGCAATTTTGCTGTCGATTCAAGAGAATCATTAAATTTACAAGAATTAAAATTTTGAACATGAATATTTTAACAGAAAAGTTTAACACACCATATCATTCAGCACCTTTTAATCAAATTAAAAATGAAGATTATCTTCCTGCCTTCAGGGAATTAATTAAAAAATCAGAAGAAGAAATTGATGGCATTGTCAGCAATCCTGAAGAGCCAACTTTTGAAAACGTAATTGAAGCACTGGCTTATTCTGGTGAACAACTGGATGTGGTTTCCAATATATTTTTCAATTTAAATTCAGCAGAAACAAGTGATGAGCTTCAGCAGATCGCTCAGGAAGTTTCGCCGATTCTGACTGAATATTCTTCAAAAATTTCTCAAAATGAAGCTTTGTTTAAAAAAATTAAAAAAGTTTACCACGAAAAAGAGAAATACGACCTGAACGACGAACAGCAAATGCTTTTGAATGAGACGTATAAAGGTTTCGTAAGAAGCGGAGCCTTGCTCAATGAGGAAGACAAAGAAAAACTGAAAAAAATCAGCATGGAGCTGTCTGTAAAATCCCTACAGTTCGGGCAAAATGTACTGGCTTCCACCAACAGTTATTTCAAACACATCACGAAAAAAGAAGATTTGGCAGGAATTCCTGATGCTATCATGGAACAATACGCCGAAGAAGCAAAAGAAAGAAATCTTGAAGGCTGGGTAGTTACGCTGCAGTATCCGAGCTATGTTCCTTTTATGACGTACGCGGAAAACCGTGAATTAAGGAAAGAGCTGGCATTGGCCAATGGAAAGAAATCTTTTGATGGCGGTGAGTTTGATAATCAGAATTTAATTAAGGAACTTCTTACTTTAAAGCAGCAAAAGGCAGAATTATTAGGCTATAAAAACTATGCAGATTATGTTCTGGAAGAAAGAATGGCAAAATCTCCAACAAAAGTTAGTGATTTTCTAAATGAGCTTTTAACCAAAGCAAAACCCTATGCCGACAAAGAAATCGAAGAATTAAAATCATTAGCAAAAGCAGACGGAATCGATGAAATTCAGGCGTATGACCATGCTTTTTATGCCGAAAAACTTCGTAAAGCTAAATTTGATCTCAATGATGAAGAATTAAGGCCTTATTTTCCATTAAATCAGGTTCAGGATGCTGTTTTCGGATTGGCAAACAAGCTTTTCGGACTGACTTTCGTGGAAAGAAACGACCTCCCAAAATACCATGAAGACGTAAAAGTGTATGAGGTCTTTGAGGCAGGAAGCAGAAAGTCAGAAGCTGGAAGTACCCATCCTGAAAAAAATTTCAAAGCTTTACTTTATGTAGATTATTTTCCGCGAAAAGGCAAAAGAGCCGGAGCATGGATGACAAGCTATAAAAACCAGTATCAGAAGAACGGAGAAAATTCCCGTCCTCATATTTCTATTGTTTGTAATTTTACCAAACCGACAAAAGATACGCCTAGTTTATTGACGTTCCAGGAGGTGACCACTTTATTCCACGAGTTTGGTCATGCCCTTCACGGAATGCTCGCCAATACACTCTATCCGACCCTTTCCGGAACTTCTGTGAAATGGGATTTTGTGGAACTACCATCGCAATTCCTTGAAAATTTCTGCTATGAACCGGAATTCCTAAAAACTTTTGCCAAGCATTATAAAACCGGTGAAGTTCTTCCCGATGAAAAAATCGAGAAAATAGCACAATCGAAAAACTTTATGGAAGGCTATCAGACCTTGCGACAGCTTGGTTTTGGATTACTGGATATGAATTACCATACGAAAGTTGAAGAGCTGGAGAATAAGACTATTAAGGAGTTTGAAGATGGATACACTAAAGCAACTCAACTTTACCCTACAAATCCTGAAACGGCGATGAGCCCAAGCTTTTCGCATATTTTCCAGGGTGGATATTCTGCCGGATATTATTCTTACAAATGGGCGGAAGTTCTGGATGCTGACGCTTTTCAGTATTTTAAAGAAAATGGAATTTTCAATCCTGACATTGCCACAAAATATAAAATCCTTCTTTCTTCAGGCGGAACAAAAGATCCGATGGAGCTGTACAAAAGCTTTAGAGGAAGCGAACCGAAAGTGGAAAGTTTACTGAAGCGAGCATTCGGATAATTATTTTAACAAAATGACTGATAATGGAAGACGTTATCGTTTCCTTTATCAGTCTTAAAACTTAGACGAGGGTGTAAATTATTATTAAATAATGGTTAAAAGTCAGGAATATTAGTGATTGACTTCATTTTATTTTCATTACCTTTAGTAAAATCAAAAACAAGGTATTGCACAATATTATGAAAGATCAACTATATTTTATAAAAACAGATCCTGTCAGCGCAAAGATCAATCTTTATAATAGACTCTGCTGCGAAGAAAACGGAATGCTTCCTTACCTTGAAGATGATAAAAAAGCAAGTCTTGAAATCATAAAAAGAAAGACACTTGATAATATCGAGACGCTTTCCAAGGAAGAATTCATCAGTATTTTTAATTGGTTTGACGCTAAATACAATTCTGATCCTGAAGAGCTGAAAACCCAGCTTTTTATCCATGGAATTGATATATTTTACGATATTTCAAATCCGCTATGTATTGAAAATTTCCAGCACATTCTTTCAGGATATGAAGATTATTTACAAAGTAAACTTTCCTTCAAAATCAATTCCGAAGCTTTCAATCATTTTGTGATTTATGCCATCTTTTTTACAGGAATGGCAAATTCAGAAGAAAAATATCTGTTCAATTTTTTAAAGCAAGACCACAATGTGCTCTACTCGCTGGCAGAAAAAGGATACAGTGAAAAAAGATATGGAATTTCTTTACAACCGGAGATGTATCAATACTTTTCGGATCTTTATGATTGTACAAAGTTTTATAAAGGATCGGTAATTACCATTTAGACACCCTTAGTGCTCTAATATAAACATTAAATATCTGAGGATGTAAATTATAAAGTCAAAAAAACGATCGTTTTTTTTAAGCGATCGTTTTCTATTTTAGAATATAAAATTATTATGCAATTTCTTTTTCTGAGACCATACTATTTCTCGCTCTGGCCAACATCGGAATGGAGATAAGTCCCATCGTCAACATGATAATGATCTGCAACGGTAATGAAATAAAAGAATAGGTTAATCCGATTTCTCCTCCTAATGCACCACTCTTACCCATAGAAATGAATAATGCCATAAAACCATATTTCATAGCAAGATTGAAAGCGCCGATTCCACCACTTGCTGGGATAATCATTCCGAGGGTTCCTACGACAAGAATTAAAAAGCCGTCATCGAAAGTAAAATTTGAGGTTTCCGGTAGTGCAAAACATACAAGATAAGCTGCAAAATAATACGAAATCCAGATGCCTATGGTGTAAATAATAAATTTTCCTTTTTGCTTTAATTTAAATATGGAAGTCAACCCTTCAAAAACACCATCAATAAATCTGATGATCTTATCTAAAACAGGAATATTTGCCAATCTTTTTTTAAAAACAAAAAATAAAACCGTTCCGACAATCAGAATTCCCAGAATGATTAAAATTTTATTAGGGTTAAATTGTATGCCTGAATTTTTATAAAAAGAATAAATAGCTTCCCCTTTAAATAATAAAGTCAGACCCAGAAATGCCACCATACAAACGAGATCCACAACTCTTTCCAGAATAATAGTCCCGAAAGACTGATCTACAGGAACTTTTTCTACACCATACAAAGCTGTTGCTCTTGCGACTTCACCACTTCTGGGAATGGTAAGGTTCATTAAATATCCAAAAGAAATAGACCACAACGAATTGGAATTTGAGATTGTATGTCCCATGGGCTCCAGCATCAGATTCCAGCGTATTGCCCTAAACCAGTAAGCCGCGATCCCGAAGCATGCTGCTAATAAAACCCACCAGTAGTTTGCTTTTGAGATAGACTTCCTGAATGATTCATAATCAAAATCTTTCAGGGCAAGCCATAAAAAAAAGCCTGCAAAAGCAAGCGAAATTACTATTGTAAGAATTGATTTTAAAGGGCTCTTTGTATTTTTCTCCATCAGTTTAGGTCAAAAGATTGGTCTTTTCATCCGGGAAAACAATTTTCGGCTGAAAATCTTTGGCTTCTTCAGGAGTCATCTGCGCATAAGCAATAATGATAATAATATCGTCTCTCTGCACTTTTCTTGCGGCAGGACCGTTGAGGCAAACTTCGCCTGATTTTCTTTTACCTTTAATCACATACGTATCAAAACGCTCACCATTATTTACATTTACAATATATACTCTTTCTCCTACGACAAGACCGGCTGCTTCAATAAGATCTTCATCTATGGTAATACTTCCGATATAATTAAGGTCAGAAGCCGTAACTCTCACCCTGTGAATCTTAGACTTAAAAACTTCTATTAACATACTGCAAATTTATTAATAAAAATCAATAAAACGCTTTTTTAGACTTATTTTAAAACTATCAGAGTCACAGCATTTTAATTTCTTTAAATATAATTTTTAGAGTTTTTAATTGTAAAATCAGTAAATATATTCTAAAACTGTTAATACTTTAGTTATAATTTAGGATTTAATAAATACAGAAAATAATATTATGATTCTCATAAAGTCAATATACATAAGCATTTGGCATGATTTTAGTAACGTGTAACGTACATTTTACGTAAAAAAGAGAATTATCATATTTTAATCATTTTCACGTAAAAACAAAAAAATTATTTATTTTTTTATAAAAAAATTGCACATATAGAAAATAGTATTATATTTGCTATTATACGAACTAACTTTAATATTAGAAAAATTATGAACAAGTCTGAATTAATCGACGCAATCTCAAAAGATGCAGGTATCACTAAAGTTGCAGCTAAAGCTGCTTTAGAATCATTCATCAATAACGTAATGACTACTTTAAAGAAAAAAGATGGAAAAGTTTCTTTAGTAGGATTCGGTACTTTCTCAGTAGCAGAAAGAGCTGCAAGACAAGGTATTAACCCTGCAACTAAAAAACCAATCAAAATTGCCGCTAAAAAAGTTGCTAAGTTCAAAGCAGGAGCTGACCTTTCAAATGCAGTTTCAGGAGCTAAGAAAAAATAATCATTCAGATTAAGTAAAAAGCAACCTCATCATTGATGAGGTTTTTTTATGGAAAAATGGCTTTGAAGGCTTTATGATCCTTAAGGTGCCAGCCTCGAAATTTTCCAGTCGAGATTGTCAATTAATTCATAGATAATCCGGTCATGCAAACGGTTGGGTCTTCCCTGCCAAAATTCTATTTCATACGGTTTTGCAATATATCCTCCCCAGTTACCCGGTCTTGGAATTTCTTCTGCATTTTCATATTCTTTTTCAAGCGCTCTCAGTTTTTCTTCCAAGAAATTCCGATCCGGAATCACCTGACTTTGTGGTGAAACTACCGCTCCAAGTTGGCTTCCTTTCGGCCTTGAGTGAAAATATCCGTCACTCAGATTCTCAGCAATACGTTCAAGATTTGCCTTAATAATGATTTGCCTTTCAAGATTTGGCCAGAAAAAATGAAGACATGCCTTATGTGTACTCTCAATTGCTTTTCCTTTTCTGCTGTCGTAATTGGTATAAAAAATAAATCCCTCGTACGTATATGCCTTCAACAGTACCATTCTCGTACGCGGACATCCGTCTGACTCTACTGTCGAAACCGCCATTGCATTAGCTTCAGAAATACGGGGATTATCGCTCGCTTCGATGAACCAGTCCCGAAATTGTTCAATGGGATTTTGTTTTATCTCACTTTCAATAAGTTGGGATCTCTCGTACACTTTTCTTTTATCGTGCAGGTTTTCCATAAATATTTTTTATTAAATTTGAGTATGAATTACTCCTACAAAGGTAAAATATTAATTTCCACACCTGACATTTCCGGTGATATTTTTTCCCGATCGGTAGTATTGGTTATAGAACATAACGAACAGGGTGCATTTGGCTTAATATTAAATAAAAAAAACAGCCAGATGAGCGACAAATTCAAAGATCTGTTCGAATTTAAGATCGAAGTTTACGATGGAGGCCCCGTGGAAAATGATAAGGTTTTCTTTATCGTTAAAGGGAAAAAAGTAACGGAAACTTTTGTAGAGATTACTCCAGAATTTTATCTGACAGAAGATATTGAAAATATTATCAGCGCCATTTTAAACAGCGAACTGAATATCAATGACGTAAAAATATTTTCAGGTTATTCAGGATGGACATCGATGCAGCTCGACAGCGAAATACAGCGAAAAATGTGGACCGTAGTTGACGTCTATAATCTTGATTACACTTTGCCGAACGATCAGACGCTTTGGAAATCTATCATGCAGAATTTGGGAGGCGAATACTTACTTTGGGCAAATTCTCCTGAAGATATCTCACTCAACTAGAAAAAGTTACAAATTCATCCCTGATAATTTTAACAAAATTTTGGGAAGGCGTTAACCAATTTTAAGCAAATAATTTCCGTTATTTGCTTAACCAAAAACTCAGCCGATATGAAAGGAATCAAACTACTTGCTATATCAGTATTTTCTGCTGCTTTTCTATCTTTCACTCCTGAAAACAAAAAGATAATTATCATCGACGCAGGCCATGGCGGTAATGACATGGGCGCTAACAGAGATGGCATCTACGAAAAAGATGTTGTTCTTAATATCGCTAAGGAAATCCGGGAATTCAATAATGTACAGGATAAATACGAAGTTATTTTAACTAGAGATAACGACACCTATTTACAACTAGCTGACAGAAGCACTTTGATCAACAAACTGAATCCTGAAATAGTGGTTTCTCTTCACATGAACAGCAGCCCGCATCAGGAATCTGTAAGATTTGGAAAGGAAGTTTATACTCAAAGTACGGAAGCATCAAAAAAGCTGGCTCAGCAAATTTCTCAAAAACTTAATCCATGTGAAATTTCGGGAGAAAAAAATCTTCACATTTTAAGAGAATCTAAAGCACCTACTGTTCTTGTAGAGCTGGGCTTTATGAATAATACAGAAGACAGAGAATATTTAACCAGCAAAAAAGGTCAAAAAGAAATTGCTCAAAAATTCATTGAAGTTTTTAATGAATACTAAATAAGAAACAATTCTGATAATTTCGGAATAAAACCCGGTAAAGGACTTTGAAAATTTTTGTTGTTTACCGGGTTTGTCAATTTTAAAAGCTGCTTTTCCAGGCTTCTACCAATCCTGAGAACTTAGCGCTTCCAAAAGTTTTATTTCTTATTTTACCTACCGAAAAAATTCCCTTTTCATCAGATATCAAAAGAATTTCTTCAGCTTTCTGAGATTCAAATGCAATAATTTCGTGCTCCTGAATATCGGCAAGATTATTTTTATGTAAAAAGGTAACAAAGTTTTCCATTAAAGGCGAAATATATGCTCCTTCGGTTTGTTTCGGTATTTTAATCATATCCCCTTCCAGAAATAAAAGATTACCGGATATCGCCCTTGCAATTCTTTTGTTCGGATTTAGGAAAATTACGTCATCAAGATCATTTTCCTGCGCGTAAATTTCACCATAAATATTTTCCGGACTATGGACACGGATATTGCTCAGAAGATTGTTATTAACGTTAATTTCTTTGATTAAATCCAGTTCCAGCAGTCTTTCATGGATTGATAATACATCATCCATTGCCGTAACCTCATAATAATATGATACGTAAGATTTTGACAAAGTAATACCATCCCTATTTCTGAAGACCTGAAAATTAATGATTCCGTTCTGAATTCCCTTTCCTTCGATAATATCTTTATTGAAAGTCGACTGGAAAAATTCTAGCGTGTATGACAAAGGAATATTGAGTCTCATTTTCCTCATGGAAGCCATCAGAAAAAAATAGCATTCTTCATCCATGATTAACTTTGAATTTCTTATAAAGAATGAAACCTTCACCGCATCTCCAAGCAGAAATGCTCTGTTCTTTATATTTAATTCTCCCGATGTAAAATATTGATTTTCCAATTTAATCTGATTTATTATAAAAAAATAATGAACGATAAATCGTTCATCAGTTTTATCTGCAAATACTGCTTACGTTTAAGCGGCACCTAATTTTATTCTAAGGTTTTCGATAAGATTTTCCCAATACATTGCGTTTTCCTCTTCGTCTCCTTCTTCGCAAAAGTCTGTAATATTTAAAGCAAGATCTTCTGTAATATCGTCGATTGTAATTGTCATTTCAAAGAAATGCTTCGTTCCTTCATCTTCTTCCCATCTAAAACGCACGAAACCTTCAGGCTTATATCTGATTAAAGTTGCCTTCTCGGCAGGACCTCCTCCCCAACTAAAAAAGAAATCATCTCCTTTCTCTATTACTTCATCCGCAAACCATTCAGATAATCCCTCTGCAGTGGCCAGATATTCATATAAAATCTCTGATAAGCAATGCATTGGAAATTCGTAATGGACTTTATGTTTCGCCATATAATCTTTGTTTTAATCGTCCCGCAATATATAAATTAATTTTTTTATTACACAAAAATGTGTTTACTTTTTTACACAATCTTCATGACATTTGTCAGAGATTTTCAAATATTTGCTTTACGTAAAATTATATTATAAATATACCTTCCGGAATGATTTTCACAACTAAATATATTTAAAAACATTCAAATTAAACAATTAATGCTTCAATATGAAGCAAATCAAAGGGCATCGAAAAATTTCGATGCCCTTGTCGTATTAATTCTTATTAATTTTCTTCTAAAACTTCCAGGATAATTTTGCAGCCTTCGGTAATTTCTTCTTTTGAAATTGTAAGAGGTGGTGATATTCTGAGGTATTCATTTCTGTAGAGCTGCCAGAAAACTATCAATCCTTTTTCCATACATTTTTTTGCAACATGTAAAGTATATTCCGGCGAACCAAGATTTACAGCCAACATTAATCCTTTTCCATTAATATTTTGAATTTTTGGATGAACTAAAAGTTCTCTGTATAATTTTTCTTTCTCTTTAATTTCATCCATCAATCCGCTTTCCAGCACTTCCTTAAGGGTTGCATAGCTTGAAGCTGCAATCAGGGGATTTCCGCCAAAGGTAGTTATATGACCCAATTTCGGGGAATGCGAAAGTGTTTCCATGATTTTTCTTGAGCTCATAAATGCGCCCACCGGCACTCCGCCACCCATTCCTTTTCCCATTACCACGATGTCGGGAACAATTCCGAAATGTTCGAAAGAAAACAATTTCCCGGTTCTTCCGAATCCGGGCTGTATTTCGTCAAGAATCAACAATGCGCCGACTTCTTCACATCTTTTTTTAAGGTTAATTAAATAATCCCTGTCAGGAACCAGAAAACCTGCAGCTCCCTGAATAGTTTCCATGATAACACAGGCTGTTTTCTCGGTAATTTTATCAAAATCATTTTCATTATTGAATTCAATAAACGTTACCATCGGCAGAAGCGGTCGGAATTCTCTTTTGTGATTTTCATTTCCGGAAACGCTTAATGCTCCATGAGTATTTCCATGATAAGAATTCTTAAATGAGACAATTTCTTCTCTTCCCGTATACCTTTTTGCAAGTTTCAGACTGCCATCGATAGCCTCTGCACCACTATTTACCAAATAAGTAATTTCTAATGGATCAGGTGTTGATTCTGCGAGAAGCTTACATAAAGCTACCGGCTTTTCCTGAGCATATTCACCATACACCATCACGTGAAGATATTTATCTGCCTGCTCTTTAATGGCATTTATGACTTTCGGATGCGAATGTCCCAATGTATTTGCAGAAACACCGGCTACAAAATCCAGATATTTTTTTCCGTCGGTGCCGTAAATATAGCTTCCTTCTGCTTTTTCCACTTCAAAACCTGCGGCAAATTTTGTGGTTTGTGCCTGATATGTAAAAAAATCCTGTTGCATTTTATCCATTGAAAATTTTTCAGCAAAGCTAAAAAACATTCATCAAATGCCGAAATTAAACCGATAGAATAAAAAAATCGCTTACAGTAAAACTGTAAGCGACACCACCAAATCACAAAATATTAATATAGCTTAATTATTTTCTCATTCAAATATATGCAAAAAAACAATTCGAATACATATTTAATAAAAAAAAATGAAATTTAATAATTATAATTAAAACAAATGATTAATTTAATTATTTAAAAACTATTAAAAATACAATAATATGAAGATATCACATTTTAGAGATCTTTAAAGAACGAACACAAAATCTGAAACTTATAAAAAGAATCTCTCATCAATCTAAACCAAAAAAATAACCCACTACATAGAATAGCGGGTTATCATATTTCTTACAAGAGCCTTATTTTCTGACGCGTTTTGGTTTTTTGGCTTCTTCTTTAGCTTTTTCGTCTTCGATCACTTTTTGTGCCGAATCATATAAAGTAGTATCCGACTCATATTTTATTTCAGGATAATTTGGAGAGTCTACCAGAATGTCCTGCCATTTTAAAATACGGTCTTTGGTATTCCAGTTGAAATCCGGAAATTTACGCTTAGAAGGCTCAATCATACTCATGGGAAATGTATCTGAAGCCGCACCGATATTACATTCTACAACATATAGCGCTTTTTCTTCAAAAATAGCATCGATAATTCCACAGGTACTAACAGATATTCCTATTCTTTCTTTTTTTTTGGTTTGCGTATTTTCATCATCAGAATAGGTAATTGCCTGAGCATTTCCAATCACTTTTGCTTCTCTGATATTATTACCTTCTCCATAATATACCGTCATCAGCTTTCCTTTCACCTGATTGAATTCATCCTTCATATTCAGCGAATCTACTTTACTGATTGCAAAAGCATTTCCAATTACTTTGAGAGAATCTATATTTTCTTTTTGCGTATTAAAATAAGCCTCTATTTTATTGCCTGTCACCTGCTTACCGTTGCTCCACAGAATAGGTTCCCTGTACATATGCAGCACCCCGTCCGTTTCATTAAAGGCAATTGAATCTGCTCTACCTTGGGCATTTGATTTATAAAATCTGCCTTTTCTGAATGCTCTCAGAAAACTTTTTTTAACGGTAGCATCTGAAGAATCCGGTTTTTGAAATGATATGATCTTTTCAGCCGCAAAATACATAGAATCTTTTTCCAGAGCTTTTACAGCGTAGGGATTTTTAGTCATCATGGCAGAATCTTTCTTTTCAAAAATCTCTCCGTACCCGCCTTTGATCCATCTTTTTTCATTAGGATCATCCAGTGTTACATTTCCAGTTGCCTTTCCGAAACCGGTAAGCTGATTGTAATACATTTCATCTCCGGTAAGGATTTTATCATTATAAAACACTTTCGAATTCTTATATAAAAAAGCTTCTTTCGTGTTCGTATTGTAATTCCCTTTATCCGTAACAATACGGTTTTTAGGGTTCTTTTTATTGATAATTGTAGTTGGTCCGTTGATGTTTACAATGTTCGTATTCTGATTCTGAACAACATTATCACCTTCCAGGATATACTGCGCATCTTCAATTTTCACTCTCCCCGAAAGATCAATGGTTCGTGTTGCAAGAAAATAGGTTGCAGATTTCGAATATGTGGTGCTTTTCCCATCATTGATTGTCCCGCCGGTATTGTAATAAGCCTGATTGGAAACCCTGTCGTAATACATGGTTTCAGTTTTGATCACTGTTCCTTTAGGATCTGTAAGTACTACATTTTTTCTTGCAATTCCTCTTTGGGTATTGCCGTCATATTCCATTTCATCAGCGGTGATTACTGAGCCATCCGCATTCTGCAGCTTTACATTTCCGATAGCTTTCACAAAGTTCTGACCTTCATAAACAATCACAAGGTCCGCATTCAGCAGAGATCCCTGATGCTCAAACTGTACATTTCCTGTAAAATAATTATTGCCGTCGTATTTGGCAGGATCCTTCCGCAATTCATCAGAGTGTATATGCTTTACCTTTTCAGGAGGCGGAGTATTTTTCTGCGGAACGGTCTTAGGCGTAAAATAGGGATCTTTCTGCAGAGGTTTTTGATTGTCCTGTGCAAAAATAAGCGAAGAAATACATACGAAAAGGCCGATGAACAGCCTTAAGGAACGGTTAGTCATTCTTTGTACCATAAAAATACAGCGAATGAGAATCAATCTTTACCCCAAATGCCTCTTCAATAGCTTCTTTAATTCCCTGGATTCTCGGATCGCAAAATTCTATAATTTCTTCAATTTCCTTGTCAGAATCTTTTTTGTAAATCACTAAATGATCATGCTGTTTATCAAAATAAGACTTTTCATAGGAAGAAGAAGTAAGCGTTTTTTCACCAAACTGATGCTTACGGATAAGCCCTGCATCCAGGAAAATCTCAATGGTGTTATAAATTGTTGCCTTGGAAACATGATATTTTTTCTGCAGCATCAAAAGGTACAGATCATCGACATTAAAGTGATGATCCATACTGTAAATCTCTTCTAATATTGTATATCTTTCAGGAGTATTGCGAAAGCCTTTTTCCAGCAAATAATTCCTTAAAACATCTTTAATAAGTGCAATATTTTTTTCTTTTTGTATTGTATCCATCAAAAAAATTATATACAAATTTATTGATTTTTATTTAAATACATATTGTACCCGAATGTTAAAGAATTTAACTATTATGACGAATAAAACCGCACTGCTCTATCCTGGATTTGCTTACACAATCTTCTGTCATTGGTGCAGATTCCACCTCTACATTGTGTGAAGTGATCCCCCAAGCCTTGAAATCGTCGCTACCGATATACTTAACGAAATTATAAATATTAAGGATAATTTTCTCTTTTACCGTAAGAAGTATATCGTTGATATAGGTATTATCTATGATCACATACTTTAGATCAGGCGGAATATTGTGCGCTCTTAGTGAAGGATGGCTACTTCTTGAAGGGATTGTTCCGTCTGCCATCATATCCCTTAATACCATATCAAAATAATCATTGATTCTTCGGTCGATTTTAAAACCTAACATAAAATTGATTTTATAAATCGTACCCGGAAGTACTTCATCAACGGCATATTTAAAGGTGTACGGATCTTCCTGATTGGTAATACTTAAAATGAAATAATGATCTGCTCTTTTCGGCTGCTTTTTAATAATTGAATAGATAATTTTTGATTCTATTTCATCATTTCTTTTGGCCCTACTCAGATAAGCGAGATTGGTAGCATATTTAGGAATTGTTTCGTCAAGCTTCATATCTTTAATGATAGGAATATAATTTTCCAGCTTGATAAACTTGATAAATTTGGTCTTGATGAGCCTTCCGTTGTACCATGCATACATACATACTCCGATGGAACCAGCCAGAACAACTGTTATCCAGCCTCCTTCCATGAATTTAATGACATTGGCACTAAAGAAACCTAATTCAATAGCCATATATACCAAGGCGAATACAAGAATTAAAATCTTGTTTACTCTGTGTTTTAAAAGCCAATATACCAAAAGGATGGTTGTCATCAACATCGTCACGGTAATGGAAAGACCGTAAGCAGCTTCCATTTTCCCGGATTCCCTAAAGTGCAGCACCACAATAATACAGAATAATAAAAGTCCCCAGTTGATTCTCGGTATATACATCTGTCCTTTTACCCCCGAAGGATAATCGATTTTCTGGTTTGGCCATAAATTCAGAGACATTGCTTCTGAGAAAATGGTGAACGAACCCGTGATTAAAGCCTGGCTCGCAATAATTGCCGCAGCTGTCGCCAGAATAACGCCAGGAATAACCATCCATTCTTCCATAATTCCGAAGAAAGGATTAACAACAGAAAAGCCCGGTTTATTATAATTCATTAAAAGCCATGCTCCCTGTCCTAAATAATTAAGAATCAGCATGATTTTAACAAATCCCCAGCTTACTCTGATATTTTTTGCACCACAGTGTCCCAAATCTGAATAAAGCGCCTCTGCTCCCGTTGTACAAAGGAAGACAGCTCCCAAAATAATAATGGCACTTGGTGAATGCGCAATAAGCTTATAAGCATAATACGGATTGAATGATCTCAGAATCTCCATATTTTCGCTTAAATGAGACAATCCCAAACCGCCTAATACCAGAAACCAGATGACCATGACAGGTCCGAAGAATTTCCCGATAAAGCTTGTTCCAAACTGTTGAACGACAAAAATAACAATTAAGATCGCAATTGTAATCGGAACAACGGGTGTATGAGGATTGTAAATTTCAAGACCTTCGATGGCCGACATCACGGTAAGAGAAGGCGTAATAACACCATCTGCGATAAGTGCGGCAGCTCCTACAATAGCGATGAGATACAGCCAGCCTTTCTTCAGATTCTTAACCAGTGAAAAAAGCGCAAGAATCCCTCCTTCTCCTTTGTTGTCTGCTCTAAGAGCGATTACTACATACTTTATTGTCGTCTGAAGAGTAAGTGTCCAGATAATGCAGGAAAGAGCTCCTTCAATATATTCATTAAAAGGCATCGTGCTTCCGCTCTCTCTTGCATTGACGATTGCTTTCATTACGTAAAGCGGTGAAGTACCAATATCTCCGAAAACGATCCCCAGAGAAACCAAGACTCCAATGAAAGAAAGCTTCTTAATGTCAAAATGATGACCGCCTTCTGTAACTTCTGCCATATCAGCTAATTTTATTTTAAACGCGCAAATTTAAATCAAATTTACAACCCTAAGAATTTTTCTTCATGAATATAATAAATGAAAAAACTTCCTTTCGGAAGTTTTTTTCTATAATTATGTTAATTATTTCACGTACATCGCTTTTTTGATTTCTTCTTTTACTTTTTCAAGTTTTGGAAACCATTCAGCAAATAAAGCTGCAGAGTAAGGAGCAGGTGCATCAGGAGTGGTAATTCTCTTGATCGGAGCATCCAAATAATCAAAAGCTTTCTGCTGAACCATATATGTAATCTCAGAAGCCACAGAGCCAAATGGCCATGCTTCTTCAAGAACTACTAATCTGTTTGTTTTCTTCACAGAAGCTAAAACGGTATCGTAATCTAAAGGACGAACTGTTCTAAGATCGATTACCTCTACAGAGATTCCTTCTTTAGCAAGATCTTCAGCTGCCTGAATTGCTAATTTCATAATTTTCCCGAAAGAAACCAACGTAACATCGCTTCCTTCTCTCTTAATGTCAGCCTTTCCGATTGGTAAATAATATTCTTCTTCAGGAATTTCCATTTTATCTCCGTACATCTGCTCAGATTCCATGAAAATAACCGGATCATTATCCTGAATTGCTGTTTTTAACAATCCTTTCGCATCGTAAGGGTTTGAAGGTACCACTACTTTTAATCCCGGACAGTTGGCATACCAGCTCTCAAAAGCCTGCGAGTGAGTTGCACCCAGCTGACCTGCAGAAGCTGTAGGACCACGGAAAACGATAGGACAGTTCCACTGACCACCACTCATCTGACGGATTTTCGCAGCATTATTAATAATCTGATCAATCCCCACTAATGAGAAATTGAATGTCATAAACTCTACGATTGGCCTGTTACCATTCATTGCAGCTCCCACAGAGATCCCTGCGAAACCAAGTTCAGCGATTGGTGTATCAATTATTCTTTTAGGACCAAATTCATCCAGCATTCCTTTTGAAGCTTTGTATGCACCGTTGTATTCTGCGACCTCCTCACCCATCAAATAAATAGATTCGTCTTTACGCATTTCCTCACTCATTGCTTGTGCAATTACCTCACGAAAAGTATATTCTGCCATATCTTTTTGAAAAATTTAGAGTACAAAAATAGTGTTTTTTTATTATTCACATAGCAAAAACGACATCTCATTTATTGAAATGCCGTTTATTAATTTTATTTAATGGTAATTAATTAACTTTATGCCATATTTGGGTCCTTCCAATAAGAGAAAACCCAATATAACCTCTCACATTCAGATTATCTCCTTCCCTTTTAATGGTACACTTATATGTTTTTCCATCTTTAGGGTCTGTGATAGTACCTCCGGTAAATTCATCTCCATCTTTTTTCAGACCTCTGATGATTTCCATTCCAAGAATAGGCTTGTTTTTTCTGTCATCCTTACAATCTACACAATTTGGATTTTCAGGTTTTATTAAAAGCTGGGAAACTTTTCCATAGTACTGGTCTCCCTTTTTATAGATTTCAACAATAGATTTTGCCTGTTTGGTTTTATCATCTATCGTTTTCCATTTTCCTTCAATCTGTGCAAATGAAAAGACACCCACGAAAGAAAGAATAAAGGTTAATAATAATTTTCTCATTTTCTTATAGTTTTAATTGTAATAAAATAATTTCGTTATCTATATATTGCTAAAAATAGAAATTAATTTCCAAATAACAAAAACATTTATTATCCGGAACATATATTAGATAGATATGCTTTAAGTCAAATAGTTAAAACGGATTTTGACAAATTTTAACCTTCAGATCAATATAATTTCCTGTTGATTACCCTGTTCATATAGTCCTGGTACCATGCTTTAGCAATCAATATTCCTTTTTGAGCTTCCGGATTACTTTTCAGTTGATCCATCAGGTTTTTCTCCAGTCCAAGATCAGTCTTGTCAAAAATCCCAACCACTTCTTTCCCGTCGAAACGGTAAATATAATTTCCGATAATAAACTGTTCCACGGAACCATCTGAATTAGCAATGATCGGAGCGGTTTGTTTTTCACTCACTAAACTTCTTCCCCAGCTTCTGATTTTTTTATTGTACCCAATCAGGTCTGCCAGAGTAGGATAAATATCAATTTGTTGGGCAAACTCATTATTTACTCCTTTTAATTGATATTCAGGATTTGGAGAATAAAATAATAAAGGAACAGCAAAACGGTTCATAATTTTTTCATATTCAGGATAATATACTTCATTGGTATGATCTCCTGTGAATACAAAAATTGTATTCTTAAACCAAGGCTGTTTTTTGGCGGTTTCAAAATATTTTTTTATCGCGTAATCAGTATATTGGATAGGCTCATGCATCGAATTCTTACCTTTTTTAAATTTCCCATTATATTTTTCAGGAATTTTAAACGGATGGTGGGAAGATGCCGTAAATACAGTAGTCATGAAAGGTTGCTTTTTCCCTACATTTTTAGCAAAATATTGCAGAAAAGGTTCATCCCAGATCGCCCACATCCCATCAAAATCGTTATCATTATGGTATTCTGTTTTGCCGAAATAATGTTTAAAGCCTAAAATATTACCAAAACCTAAAAAGCCCATCGACCCATTCGGTGCTCCGTGATAAAAAGAAGTATCATATCCCATTTCGTTACAGACAGAGACAATGGACTGTATTTTCTGATTTGAATAAGGTGAACTTGTAAAAGCATCCGTCAAACTCGGAATCCCAGCCAAGACAGAACTCATTCCGTGAATTGACTGTCTCCCGTTGGCAAAAGTATTAGGAAAAATAAGACTCTGCCCGGCGAGACTATCCATAAAAGGTGTATAAGAGACGTAATCTTTTATATTTTTACCTTCATTAAAAGCCCCGGAATACTCTCTGCCAAAAGACTCTACAATAAAAATAACAATATTAGGCTTCTCGGCAACCTTCCTTTCATATAATTTATAAGGATGAAGATTTTCTTCGATAAATTTCTCATCAACAAAATGGACTTCTTTAAAATTATTGGTATTTAAAGTCCTGAAAAATGAAAAAGTACTGTTCAGCACCATATTTCCCTGGGAAGGCAGTTTTGCAAACCGGTTGGCATCCACCAAATTTATAGGTCTTGTGCTGTGTTTGAAATCGCCGCGTATACCCCCAACTGCCAGAACCGCTGTTATACAAAGCATAATTACGGACCAAATAAAATACGGAACCAGCTTTACAGGTCTGCATTCGGTTATTTTTACCTTTTTATACAGGAAAATCCATAATGCCATTAAAACTACAAACCAAATGAGTACAAAAGGATTCTGAATAACCGACGATGTGAAAACCTTAAAAATATTATTCTCATGCTGTGCAACCTGAAACGCAGCGGAAGTCAGCCTCATTTGGGAAAACTTAAAATAAACCATATCACCAAAATTCATGGCATAAGCAATTCCGTTGGTGATAAAGTAAAGCCAGAAGAGAAATTTCTGGTATCCTTTTTTAGTATTAATGATGATTGGAATAATGCTCAACAGAATAAAAAGTGCATTGACATATAAAATTGCGGTGGTATCGAATGCGATTCCGTGAAAAGACAAGCTGAAATAATCTGATACAGAATCAACTTTAATCAATCCGCGGTTAAAATACCAAAACAAAAACCGCGCAATCTGATAGAAAAAATAAGCTAAAAAAATCCGGTACAACAATACCAGAAGTTCCTGTTTCCTAAATTCTTTAAACAATTTCATGGCGCAAATTTATCAAAATAATGCAACAGTTAAACAATATAGCAATATATCAACGTAATAGTGTACGAATGAACTAATGGAACAGTGTAACGATTCGGAATGAAGAAATAATTGATACACCGTTAAATTGATACATTGTTACATTAATTTATTAATTTTGTGACTATGAATTTTATTAAAAATAATTTAGCCAACGTTATCACTCTGGGAAATTTATTTTCAGGTTGTGTAGGGGCCATTCACCTTATTTTGGGAGATTATCAGACGACCGCTATCTGCCTGATTTTTTCTTTGGTATTAGATTTTTTTGACGGTTTTGTAGCACGGGCTTTAAAAGCAAATTCCAATCTGGGTGTTCAGCTGGATTCATTGGCAGACATGGTGAGTTTTGGACTGGTTCCAGGCCTGACAATGTTTAAAATACTTGAACCATTTGGAACTGATCTGTTTGGTTTTTCTTTGCCTTTTGAGATTAAATATTTCGGATTATTAATTACATTATTCTCTTGTTTAAGATTGGCAATTTTCAATCTGGACGAAGAACAGAAATATTATTTTAAAGGATTAAATACTCCGAGTAACACTATACTTATATTTGGAATTTATTATTTTTTACAAATACATACTCAACAAGAACCAACAAATCAATTTGGAAGTTTAAGTATAAATTTCAATTTTGGTTCAGAGATATGGCTACTATTAACAATACTTTCATCTTGGCTTTTAATTAGTCCGATCAAAATGATTGCGATGAAATTCAAATCGATGAAACTGCAGGATAATTATCCAAAAATTGCTTTATTAGTTGGGGCTATCATTATTTTAATCTTCTTTAAAACGGTCGGAATTCCTTTAGTCATCATTTATTATATCTTAATTTCTCTTATCTTTCAAAAACAATTGAAATAAGATTGATTTTATTGCGATTCCATTTTCAAATTAACACATTCTCAAATTTTCAAATTATAACAAATGAACTTAAAATTACATAAACCGCTCTGTATATTTGATTTAGAAACAACAGGAACCAACATCGGGAGAGACCGTATTGTTGAAATCTGTATTTTAAAAGTGAATCCTGATGCTTCAAGAGAAAGCAAAACCTGGAGGGTAAATCCGGAAATGCCAATACCCAAAGAATGTAGCGAGATTCATGGAATCTATGATGAAGATGTAAAAGAGGCTCCGACTTTCAAAGAAATTGCTCCGAAAATCATGGAAATGCTTTCCGGAAGTGATCTTGGAGGCTTTAATTCCAACCGTTTTGATGTTCCGTTACTGGCAGAAGAATTACTGAGAGTAGGAATTGATTTTGATCTAAGTAAATTCAGATTGGTAGATGCACAGACGATTTTCCATAAAAAAGAACCAAGAAATCTGAGTGCCGCCTACCAGTTTTATTGCGGGAAAACATTGGAAAATGCCCATTCTGCTGAAGCTGATGTGATGGCAACTTTTGAAGTGCTGGATGCACAGGTCGGAAAGTATGATGATATTCCGAATGAAATCGGACCGCTGAGTGAATTTACGTTCCATAATAAACATGCAGATCTTGCAGGATTTATCGGTTATAACGAAAAACTAGAAGAAGTTTTCAACTTCGGAAAATATAAGGGACAGTGCGTAAAAGTTGTTTTCAAGAAAGATCTGGGATACTTCGGGTGGCTTCAGAATGCAGAATTTCCGCTGTACACTAAAAAAGTCTTTACTAAAATCCAATTATCAAGCAGATTTTAATAATGAGTGAACTTGTTAAATTCAAATTTTACGAAACGGCACTGCAGGCAAACAGAGACAAGCAGATTCTGGCTGAAGGCGGCATCAATAGCTTTATTGCCAATGAACAGCTGATCCAGTCGGACTGGCTTCTTTCACAGGCGGTTGGAGGAATTCAGCTACAGGTTTTTGAAGAAGACCTTGAAAAGGCGCATCAGGTTTTGGAGGACTACAAAGAAAATGAAGTATTTTCCCTGGAAGTGGAACATACCATTGCAGATCCAGAATTTGACTTTGTATGCCCAAAATGTGGATCCAATCATATTTACAGGGATGACAGCGCGACAAGTTTTTTTGGTATTTCAATTCTGACAAGCCATAAATTCGTGTGTTATTACTGTGGAAATGAGTTTACCCATTAAAAATGAATGAATTTTTCAATTTTTCGCTTTTAGTTTTTGTAACAGGTATTTTTGTTTTCTTTATCAAAAGGATACCAAAGGAACCAAGATTCAAAGTGACCAAAATCTTTTTAATTTCAGGAATTGCTTTATATTTCATCTATTTAATTGAGTTTTTAGGCATTGTAGATATTTATGGAGCCTTTTCACAGAATTTTTTTTATGGAGTATCTCTAAGTCTTTTGCTTCTGGCGATGAAATTTGGTATAAAAAATCCTGGATTAAAATTAATCAATATTTTCTCTTTTATATTTAATATTCCGGTTTTACATCAGTTTATTTTAATTATTGCCGGAACAATTGGCGGGATAAAAATATATCATACACCATCAATAGAAAAAGAGACAGCAAATTACAGAATTGAAAGCGAGTATAGCTCGCCAGGGATGACAAGAGCTGAAGATGTTTATTTTGTACAAAAAAAATTTCCTTTTGAACAAAAATACAAACTGCTTTCTGTTCCGAAAAAACAATATATTGACAGTATGAAATTTACGGAGATTCGTGATTCATTACATATTCAATATATTGGCAAGGAACTCGATATTAATACAACATTTAGCATTAAATAAAATTATGAAAATAATCTGCATAGGGAGAAATTACAGCGAACACGCAAAAGAACTGGGAAATGAAATCCCGGAAAGACCAGTCATTTTCATGAAACCTGATACTGCCGTTCTGAAAGGAAATGATTTTTATATTCCGGAGTTTTCAAATGACGTTCATTATGAACTTGAAGTGGTCGTAAAAATCTCAAAAGGAGGAAAATATATCCAGAAAGAAACGTCTCATAAACATTATGAGGAAATCGGGTTAGGAATTGATTTTACGGCAAGAGACCTTCAAAGTGAACTAAAATCAAAGGGCTTACCATGGGAGCTTGCTAAGGGATTCGACGGTTCTGCAGTCGTTGGAAATTTCTTTAAAAAAGAAGATTTTAATCTTGAATCTTTGAATTTTTCATTATTAAAAAATAAAGAAAAAGTTCAGGACGGAAATACGAAAGACATGATGTTCGGTATTGATGATATTATTGCTTTTGTTTCGCAATATTTTACCTTAAGAGTTGGTGATCTTATTTTTACAGGAACTCCAAAAGGTGTTGGTAGAGTTGAAGAAAATGATATTCTGGAAGCTTATCTTGAGGATAAAAAAGTGATTGATATCAGAATATTGTAGATAATTTAATGCTGTTTTCTACCATATTTTTCTTAACTTTAGTAGACAAAATTAAAGGTTATGGTAAATATTGTATTGCCCGTAGATTTTGGGGACAAAACAGAGCAGCTCATAGAAGGTGCAGTAAAATTTGCAAAGCAGATAAACGGCAGGATTTTTCTTATCCATGTAGCGCCGTCGGATATTGGTTTTGCGATCGGTGATATGGGTTTCCAGTATTTTCCGGAGGTTGAAGAGAACGAGATCAGAGAAGAACTGGTACAGCTTAATAAAATACAGCAAAGAATTCTTGCCCACGAGGTAGATTGTGAACACATCCTGAAACAGGGTATTGCGAAGGATATTATTCTAGAACATGCCCATGACAAAAAAGCAGATTTTATTGTAATGGGGTCACACGGAAGAAGCGGAATATATGATGTTTTTGTAGGAAGCCTAACAAAAGGAATCACCAAAGACTCTAATATTCCTGTGCTGGTATTGCCTATTCATGAATAGCTATAATTTTTTAATCGTTAACAATAAAAAAAGCCGATCAAACAGAATTTGATCGGCTTTTTACTATATAACCAATTAATTAACCTTCTTTTTTGTAGATATTCGGATCATAGTAAGGGAACTTCCCTTCTGTTGGAGAATAGTAGTCTTTGTCTTTATTGTTGCCAAGTGTAACCACCAATACATAGCACCAGTAGGTAAACAATGCGCAGCAAACAATAAATAAAATCCAGTTTAATACGTTTCCGAATGCATCATAAAAACCAAACGACCATTTGAAAACTTTGCTTAAGAATAGAAAGAAAGACGTCATTATTTTCCTTTTTTAAATTAACTTTGTACAAATTTATAAAAAATGTTTAAATTACTTTCAAAAGAAAGCAATATTTTTTCAATACCGGTTTATATTGGTTTTCTTCTGTTAATAGTAATAACTTTTAACTTTTTGAATTTCAACACTTATGAAGCAATTATCGCTGTAATTACCTTTCTGGGAATTGCTTTGGGATATTTTTGCTTTCACAGCATTGCGCTGAATTATCAGACTCATTTACCTTTATTTTTATATACATTTTTTATTTTTGGATTATATCCCGGAAGGCTTGATATCGGTCTGGCCATTGCACTTCTTACCAATTCTTTTCTTCTGCTTCTTCTTACCAGCACCAATGAAGACATCAGAAAAAAATCTTATGTTCTGGTAGGATCTATTGTAGCCTTGAACTTTATTTTTCTTCCGACAACCTGGCCGATGGCGGTTTTTGTGATCATCCATGTTGTTGCCACTTCTGAAAGGATAGGATTGAACATTTTCAGGTTTTTGTTGGGAATTTTACTGATCGTTTTCAGTTATTTCTCCGTGATGTTCTTTTTAGATTTCACTTCATGGAATATGGATTACTTCCCTTTCGGAAGAATGAAATTTGTTACTGATTATGAAGGGCTGCTGCCACTGATTCCTATTGTGCTGATGCTGATCTACGCAGTTTATGACCACTTTAGAAATTATAATAAGAAGAGCCCGGTAAGCAGATACAAGTACACTTTTTTATTGGTTTTTTCGTTTGCCCAGCTGATTACCATCGTGCTTTATATGAACAAAAATTATGAGTACTTATTGCTTCTTGCATTCCCTTCTACGATTATCCTCAGCCGGATGTTGAGATTTTTACCGAAGTACTGGATGCAGGAGGTGAGCCTTTGGGTAATAATTTTCAGTTTAATCGGTTTTAAAGCCGGAACTTATTTTGATTTATTTTAAAAGATTATGATTCAGATAGACGATAAATTGATCTCCGAAGAAATTTTTTCTGAAGAGTTTGTTTGCAACCTTACCAAATGTAAAGGTGCCTGTTGTGTGGAAGGAGACGTAGGAGCTCCTTTGGATAAAGATGAGTTGGAAATTTTAGATAATATTTTTGATAAAATTAAGCCTTATCTTACCCCGGAAGGCATTAAAGCTTTGGAAGAACAGGGAACATGGACCACCGATCCTATGGACGGCATGTATGTAACACCAATGGTGGAAGACCGTGAATGCGCTTACGTTACCTTTGATGAAAAAGGCATTACAAAATGTGGTATCGAAAAAGCTTACGAAGATGGCGCCGTTGACTGGCAAAAACCAATTTCCTGTCACCTCTACCCGATCCGTATAACGGAATATTCTTCTTTTACGGCTTTAAATTATCATGAATGGAGCGTATGCAGTGACGCCTGTACTTTAGGAAAAGAACTGCAGGTACCTGTATATAAATTCCTGAAAACACCGTTGATCAGAAAATATGGTGAAGACTTCTATGAAGTACTGAGCGGTGCAGCCGAAGAATGGAAGAAAGAGTACGGCTCGTAATGGGGTTTGAGAGTAAGGGTTTGAGAGTTGACTTGTGTATGTGTATTCATATGACCTAAAGATCAACATTGACCTTTAGTAATTAATAGAACAATAAATAAAAATCCCGTCCGGTAGATTTATCGGACGGGATTTATTTGGAATATTAAATCGAATATTAATTTGCAGCTCCGGCTTTGATCACCGCTGTTTCAGGTTTTGCTTCATCTTTTTTAGCATTTTCCCAACCATCTTCCGGCATTAAAGTCGCCACAATTCTGCCTTTTGTAAGGTATTTTTTACCTACATTCTGAAGATCTTTTACCGTTAAAGCTTTCACTTTTTCCTCATAGTTCAGGATTTCATACTTATCACTTCCATCCATCTGATTTTTAGTAAGCGCATTCATCCAGTACATATTATCCTTCAAGCTTGTTTTGTGGTCATTATATTCGCCTTCTTTGTATTTGTCAAGATCTTTTTGTTCAGGTCCTTTGTCAATTAACTTCTGCAGCTCTGTCAGTGCACTTTTTGTAAGTTTATCTGCATTTTCAGGTCCGCAAGGGAAACTGATGCTGAAACTGTAATTGTTGTAAGGTACCCGGTACATTCCACCTCTTGCTCCTCCGCCATAAATTCCACTTTCATCCTCGCGTAGTTTTTCAATCACTTTTATGGTAGCTACTTCTCCTAAAGCTTCCAGCGCAAGCGCTTCTTTTTCATTATAAGGAGTTTCACCCAGATAAGTGATCGTCACCATACTTTTAGGATCTTTCCCTTTTTTATAGGTTTTCGTAAAATCCCCTGTCATCTGTCTGTATCCCGTATCCTTGAAGTTGGATGATTTTCCTGTAGACGGAAGACTGGCAATATACTGCAGCACTTCATTTTTAAATTTAGCTTCATCAATATTTCCTACAAAATAGAAATGGAAGTTTCCGGCATTGGCAAATTTCTCTTTATAAATATCATATGCTTTTTTATAATCTGTATTGGTCCATTCTTTTTCTAAAGGAACAATACCTATAAATCTTGGGTTCTTCTGATTCATAAATTTGGCATGCTCATTTGAGAAATAAAACTGAGGATTCGACAACAGATTGTCCAGCATAGCAGATTGCTTTGTTTTATAGGCGTTGAATGCGTCAGGATTATAATTAAGTCCTGTAAAATACGCATACATCAGTTCCATTGCCGTACCAAGATCTTTTTGTGTCGTGCGTCCTGAAACTCCTTCAAATAAAGAACTTACCATAGGATTTACGCTTACCTGCTTTCCGGCAAGATAATTCGTAAGATCTGATTTTGAAAAACCGTTTACTCCAGCTTCTGATAATGCAGGAAAAGCAAACTGAGTTTTATTGTAATCAGCATCATTAATCAGAGAGCTTCCTCCCATACTTCTTGCGGAGAAAACAATTTCATCATCTTTAAAATCCGTTTTTTTGAATGTTACTTTTGCCCCGTTGCTTAGTGTCCAGGTTGTAGTACCCAGTTTTGCATCAGTTTCTGTTTTGGCAATTTTTCCTTCTGATTTGAATGGCTTTACTAAATTTTTAATCGTTTCTTTCTCCTGGTAAGGCTTAAGATCAGCCATTTTCACGCTTTCAAACATGTTTAAAACCATAGCCTGCGTCGGCATCGGAACATTGTCTTTTTTAGGACCGGTGATCACGACTACCCTGCTATCGTCTTTCACGAATTTTTTGATAACTTCATTCGTCTGAGCGAGTGTTACTGAAGGTAAAAATTTCTTTGTATCCTCATATTCCCATGCAATACCCGGAATCGGCTCCTGCTCCAGGAAGTTTCTCACATATTCATCGACCAGCATATCGCTTTCCGTTTTATCACGGTTGTTGTAAGATCTTTCCAGGTTTGATAAAACCTGAGCTTTTGCTCTGTCAAGTTCAGTCTGAGTAAATCCGAATCTTTTAGCTCTTTCGGTTTCTTCCAAAAGCACTTTGAGCGCATTCATCTGGCCACCATCTTTAACCATGGCAAATCCCTGGAAACCTTCTTTGCTTCTTGCATACGTTCCTCCATGATAAACTGATCCATAAGTAAATGGAGGATTCGTAGAATTTACAAGTTCTCTCAATCTGTTATTCAACATGGTTGAAGTAAGGTTTTCAATAATACTCTGATTGTATTGCTCAACTGTAACATCCGGCTGATAAGCTTCCGAATCTTTCATGATAAACTGAACCATTGAGCTTGTCGCATCAGGATCCGTTTCCACAGCTACCAGCGTTTCTTTATGGTTTGGCAGATCAAATGTTTTTCTTTCTCTTGGTTTTTCAGGATTTTTGTATTTGCTGAAATTATCTTTAATTTTCTTTTCAATCTCATCTACATTCACATCTCCCACAACAACGATTGCCATAAGGTCCGGTCTGTACCAGTCTTTATGAAACTGTCTGATCACTTCAGGTTTAAAATTTTCAAGCACTTCTTTCTTTCCTATCGGAAGCCTGTTGGCATACTGAGAATTGTACAACAACTTAGGAAGATATTTGTCTGACATTCTTTTGTCTGCACCAAGACCTAATCTTAATTCTTCCAGAACAACGCCTCTTTCCTTATTGATCTGCTCATCAGAAAGTGTTGCATTGAATGCCCAGTCTTCCATTACCTTAAGGCCTGCGTCAAGATTGCCTGGTTTATCCAAGGGAACCGGAAGCATGTATACCGTTTCGTCGAAACTTGTGTAAGCGTTAAGGTGCTGACCGAATTTTACTCCGATTGACTGTAGAAAATCAACCAGCTTGTTATCTGGGAAATTTTTTGTCCCGTTGAAGTTCATGTGCTCCATGAAGTGTGCAAGCCCTTGCTGGTTTTCGTCTTCAAGAATAGATCCTGCATTGATCGCCAATCTGAAATCTACTTTCTTTTCGGGTAACGTATTTTTTTTGATGTAGTACTTCATTCCGTTTGAAAGAGTACCGATTCTTACAGAGGGGTCTGTAGGAATATTCTGTGCGAATGCATTTGCAGAGAAAAGGAAAACCACTGCAAATGAAGATAGCATTTTCTTCATAGTTTGATTATTAATTTTTATGGTTCAAAAATATCATTTATTCACAGAACGAAGAAATAATGAAAATATTATTTAGAGTTAAAATTCGTTAAATAGAGTTAATTTTTCAGGATTCTTCAGGAATTGATTGCAAACAGGGAATAGAAATCTGTTTTCGTTGGATTTTTTTATCATTTTAATGTGTCTTATTTGAAGCAAAAATACAAATTCAATAAAAAGCGGTAAAGGAGTTTTTAGTTAATCTTTCGTTAAATATCAATTCAATAAAAAAACCGGGACGAGCCCGGTTTAATTATGTTAAATAATAAATTTTATTTAAAATCAGCATCCGAAACTCCGGAATTAAGTGTGATTTTTGTAGTCTTAATAACCACTTTCTGACCGTTTCCTTCTGCCTCAATTTCCTGAGGAAACTGAATTCCGTCTACAGTCATATAACTTTTTACAGTTGCTACTCCTTCAGCTGCAGAGGATTTATACAATAATCCTGTAGAAGCATCAAAATAGAATTTACCTTTATCTGAGTTTAATACATTGTAGTCTTTTCCATCTACTTTTTCAACGGTAACTGTTGTGAAGCTGGCCGGATCATACGCTAAAGCATCAATTACTTTGCTCTTTTTTAAATCTGCAATTTTATCAGCCGGAATATCCATTTTTTGACCTCCCTGCTCGAAGTATCCTTTTTCACCATCAAAAAACTGAACCATTTTCTGACCCATCACAGATTGCTCAGATTTGAATTTGTTTCCCATTTTTTTGGTGGTCATCGTAATATCCATTCCCTGAACAGTAAGTGTATTTTCGATAAGTGTTGTTTTAATACTTTCCAGTTTATCTTTTCCTCCCAAAGCTTTAAGATAATTGTCGATAACTTCTTTGGGTGTTAATTTCGATTTTACAGCTTCCGTCTTAGCCGGAGCAGCAGTAGTTGTTTGTGCAGCCACAGGAGCAGCATATAGCACAGCGCATAAAAAGGGAATGATGATCTTTTTCATATACTAAATTTAAGTCGTAAATATATGAATATTGTATGATAAAATTTATGGATGACCCATAAAAAAACCACCAAAATGGTGGTTTATAAATATTTATAATTGTATAAATTATTTTTTAAGCTCCTCTAAAAACTCGTCGTGAGAAATTACAGTTTCTTTTTTTGTTGCTTTTTCAAGAATTACATCTTTAAGTTTTGTCATAGCAACTTCAGAAGAGATTTGTCTTACCTGCTCTTGGTCTTTCAACATTTCAACAGCATATTTCTGGATTTCTTCGTCTCCTAAGTGGTGGATTCCGTAGATTGCCAGTTGATTTCTTACCAATTGCTCAGCCTGTGCCAAAACATCAGCATAGTCTAATTGAATCTCATTATCCGTCATTAATTTACCTTCAATGATCTGATATTTCAACTGGTTTTTCTCAGTTTCAAGAATTTGTTTAGCCTGTTCTTCAGACTGGATGTTCTGATTAGAGAAGATTAACCATTTTACAAGGAATTCTTCCGGTAATTTTACTTCTTCTTTTTCAGAAACCTGCTCCAAAACTTTATTTACAAAGTGTACATCTGCATTTTGCTGGAAGTATTCATCCAGTTCAGATTTTACCTTTTCTTTTAATTCTTCTTCAGATTTGATGTTTCCTTCACCATATACTTTATCGAAAAGATCCTGGTTAAGCTCAGCAAGATTCAAAGAATAGAAATCTTTTACTTTTACTTCCACTTCATTGTGGTGTAAGTGCTCAACTTCTTCTTTAGAGAATCCTAATTCTTTAGCCAATTCTTCGCTACCTGCAAGCGTTTCTTTAGAAACTTTTACAGATCCGTCCATTTTCAAACCTTTTACCAATTTGAATGCTTCTTTGTTTTCAGCAGTGATGGTAACATTTTTAGGATGGTGGTGGTGCTCTCCTTCTGCATCTTCTTCCACTACCTGAGAAACTTCCAGGGCGATGTAAGAATCTTTAGTGATTTTATCTTGAGGAACCTGCTCAGCGAAACGCTTCTGCATGTTTTCGATACTCTTGTTAATTTCTTTTTCAGAAGCTTCAACTTTGTAGTGAGGCGCTTCGTATTTAGCTAAATCGATGCTAAATTCAGGCTCAAATCCTACTTCAAAAGCAACTTCCAACTGATCAGCATTGTAATCGAATTCGTTTACTGGCTGAGGAACAGGCTGACCAACTAATCTTAATTTGTTTTCATTTACGTAGTTGTTTAAAGCATCAGAAACCTGCTTGTTGATTTCTTCGAAAGCAATGCCTGCTTCATATTGTCTTCTAACCATACTTAAAGGCACTTTCCCTTTTCTGAAACCAGGAACTTGCGCATTTTTAGCATAATTAATCAATTGCTTCTCAACTTTTTCTTTATAGTCAGATTTTTCCAATGTCACTGTAAGCAATGCACTTACATCATCATGGTTTTGTGCGGTAACCTTCATTATTGATTAAAATTTTAGGTTGCAAAAATAGGAAAATTTTATGAAAATCTCTCATTAAAATGAACTTAAAAAGCCAAATAATGTTAAATAAAAAACCACCGAAAGAATCAGTGGTTTTATAACAAGATTAAGGATCTATATTAATGAATAATATTATAATTAGCCTGAGCGTCGGTTTCACCTCCGGTATGGGTACCGTAGATAACTCCGTTTCCGCTTACTGAGGAAGCTTCAGACACAGTTACCGGCTCATGATAGAGCGTAAGAACCAACTGTGCCGGGGCAGAAGTATTTTTAATTGCCGTATTCACAACCCATTTTGTTTTTATTCCGACATGGTTTCCATCGCCTCTTACAAATCCGGGATCGTCAGTACGGGTCAACGTAATATCGGAATTCGGGAAATTATACACTAAAAAGTGCTCATCTACAGCATCTTTTATTTCCTGTGTAGCATCTTCATCTCCGTTTCTGAACATCACTTCTACATTATAAGTATGGCCGTCAACCAACTTAACATTCGGGTTGGTGGTACTGTTCACCTGATAGTCGTACACCACAGAAGTTCCTGTTGATGCATCTGTAACTTTCAGCAGAACATCAGACAATTCTTCCTGCGGAAGGTCATCTGCTTCATCGTCGCTTCTGTTACAAGAGGTTAAACTCAAAGAAGCCGATAAGAATAATAGTCCTGCAATAAGTGTTGTATTTTTAAAAATATTTTTCATTTTTTTGATTTAAGTAATTAAAATTGATATTTAAACGTTAAAATAAAGTTTCTTCCCATATCATCAGCGAAGAAACGGAGCCTGTTGAGATAATCTCTGTAGGCTTTATTAAATACATTACGGGCTGAAAAATCAACGCCGAAATTTTTAGACAGCTTTACCCCTGCCTGAAGGTCCCAGAGCGAATATCCGTTGGGAGGTGTGGAAATATCCACTTCCTGATTATAGGCATTGCCATTTGAATCAAATAATCGGATCGGAACATTGTAAATCGGAAATCTCGTTTGCTTCAGGTAAGTATTGTTGCTTACATTTACATAAAAGTTTTTCCACTCTTTTTTACTGAATTCCAGTGAATTATTAAAATTCGGCGGCATCATCAGGATTAATGACACATTGTGGGTAAGATCCTGTCCGTAAACATATGATGCGCTTCCTTTATATCCGAGATTATCGGTAATTTTAAGCTGAACATCGAGGTCTACCCCATACATCTTTGCATCAATCTGTTCATAGTTGTACACGACAAAAGCCCCTCCCCATTGTGTATTCTGGTATCCCGAAGGAATTTCGTTAATAAAGTTTTTGGTGTAAAAGAAATAGGGATTTACAGAGATATTTAATCCTTTTAAAACATTGGCTCTTACATCAGCCACAAGATTAAATTGGTTCCCTGTTTCATTTTTGATCCTCATATCTCCTCTTTCAATGATCGCTGCCGAATGATGCAGCCCATCTGCAAAAAGCTCAGCAACATTCGGAGATCTTGAAACCCTCGCATAATTGAATTTCAAATCAAAATTCTGGAAAGGACGGTAGACGATACCTGCATTGGCCGATACATTATTATAACTTAATGATGGTTTTGTAAGAATTCTGTTTTTGTTTACTCTTACAGCGAAGTCAGAGAAATCGGAAGCATATAATTTGTTCCAATCGCTCAGATCATACCATTTGGTCACTTCATAATGATCAAAATCGTACCTTCCTCCCAATTCCATATCCAGATCCGGAGTGATTTTATATTTAAAAACAGAATAAGCTCCAGCGTAATACCTGTCATAATTCGGGACAAGGCGTCTTGCTTCAGTCTGTGTATTGGAATAGTTGTTCTGATAACCCGCGTTAATTCCCGATTCAAGATTCCAGTTTCCTCTTTCGATGATGTGATCGATATTCAGGTCGTTGGTGATCAGCTCCAGATCCAAAGCAGGTTTTTTGCTGAGCTCTTCTCCACGACGGATATCAAACTCTTTCCTGTGATTATACTGAAAACTGTAGGTCGCTGTAATTTTACCGAAATTCTTAAATCTCTGATAGGCAGAAACTTTAGCAATATGGTGCTCAATCTCCTGTCTCGGGTTATCAATATCATAGCTGAAATCTCTCTGATAAATAGGCTCCGGAGAAGTAAGCGCAAGATACAAGTCTTCCGAGTTACCTACATGCGAGCTTCTGAGAATTCCTACCGAGCTTTTCGTAAGATAATAATCAAAAGAAAACCCTTTATTGAAAGTCATTTTCTGGACTCCAAAATTAAATCCTGAACTTTGAAGTCCTGTATTCATCAGCCCATAATTGGGTGCATCAAGATCTCCAAGCTTTTTAAAGCTTCCGTTGGTTTTAATCGCCCAGCCGTCTTCCCAGGTTTTCGCCAGTTTTACATTAAGGTCGCCACCTTTTCCATTCGAAATTCCTGATAGAGAAACCGCTCCCATTATCGTATCTTTCTTTGGTAAAACCTGTGGCTGCAGAACAACAACACCTCCTACTGCGCCGCTACCATACTTCAGTGCCGAAGCTCCTTTTACAACATCGATATGTTCAAAATTGTTGACATCTACGTTGGGAGCATGCTCTACACCCCACTCCTGTTCTGCCAGCTTAACCCCGTCATTAAGTATTAAAACACGGCTTCCGTACAACCCATGAATAATAGGTTTCGCGATATTATTTCCTGTTTTTAATACATTCACACCGGAAATATTGGTTAAAAGATTTCCGAGATTCTCGGTAATATTTCGTGAAATTGTTGATTTGTCAAGCGTTTTCACAACCATACTTCCATTGTTTTTATGGCTTCCATGAACGGTCACCGTTTCGATATCCTGAATATGGTGTTCAAGCGTTATCGCCAAATGCAAATCCTTTGTAACTCCTACATTTTCAGTATAATCATTACAATCAGGATGTTTAGCAATGAGTATATAATTTCCCGCAGGAATTTTACTGATAGAAAATTTACCGCTTTTATCTGTTTTTGCTGAATAGTTTCCCATTTTCACGACTGCATTTTCCAGCATGGTTTTGTCATGAAAATCCTGAACAGTTCCTTCTACAGTATAAGTCTGCTGCGCATTTGTAAATGCAAATCCACACATGATAAGCATAAAACTGTATATCAATTTCATTGTTAAATAGATTGATTGCGTACCTTTTTCAGGTACATTTTTCGTAAAAAATTAATTGTTGGGAATTGGATAAAGTAATACACAGGGAAATAACCCTTGCATCAAGATATTAAGCTTTAACCAATAAGAATCTGTAAACTATGAAATTGCCGGCGGCCCGCGAAGCTGAAAAGTAAATTTTGTCTGAGACCAGATTTTTTCCTGAAGAGTAATGATCTGCTCTACTTCATGCGTATAGCTTTCAAGAGTAAAACTGAATTCTTCAGGGACTAACGTATGTCCTGTAGCCATAAAATGACAGGCCAGACAGTCGGCTGCTTTTTCTTTGGCTACGTTTTTTGTAATGGTATTTTCTGATTTTTTAAAACTGAAATTTTTAAAAACATCTTCAGAACTGTGGCTATGGAAATTCTGGGAAAACAGCGCAAGAAAGTATATTCCAAACAATAATTTGGAAATAAAACTTTTCAGATTTCTGCTTTCTTTAAAAATCATTCGTCAAAATTATAAAAATAAATTAAAAATGGACATTAAAGTTTTCTTAAAATATTTTTGATTTATAAGTAGGGTGAATTGAAATTTTGTTACAAATATTGTGAATTATTTTAACACGTACTATACTAAGATGCTTCGACTAGCTCAGCATCTCTATGATTTTATTTTATTAAAATTAATTTAATTGAGTACCCAAATATTCCCACTCTTGTAAAGCAACCTCTAATTCTTCTTTTGTTTTATTGTATTTTTCCAGCGTTTCTTCAGAAGGATTTTCTTTTGTAAAAGAAGCTTCAAATTCTTCAACCTTTGTTTCCAGTTCGGAGATTTTTTCTTCTACTTTTTTTATTTTGTTCTGAATATTTTTCTGTTCTTTACTTACGATGGTTGATGATTGCTGGTTTTCTGCTGCCGACACTTCCTGCTTCTTAGCCTTTGCCTCAACCTTATTTTCCTCTCCATGAAGTTTTGCTTTCTCTGCAGAAATTTCGCGAATGGTTTCTTTTTGTCTGTATTCCAGGTATTCGTTGATATCACCCAGGAACTCTTTCATACGCCCATCACGGAATTCATAAATTTTATCACAAAGTCCCTGAAGGAATTCCCTGTCGTGAGAAATCACAATCAGTGTACCTTCAAACTTCTGAAGTGCCAGCTTGATAATTTCTTTCGATTGAATATCCAGGTGGTTGGTAGGTTCGTCCATGATCAGCGTGTTGAAAGGACGTAACAACAATTTACATAAAGCCAGACGGTTTCTCTCACCTCCTGAAAGAACTTTTGTTTTTTTCGTCACCGCTTCTCCCTGAAAAAGGAAAGATCCTAATAAATCTCTCACTCTAGGTCTTGTTTCTTCGGTTGCGGCATCTTCCGCTTCTTCCAAAACTGTTTTATTTGGCGTTAAAACCTCTTCCTGATTCTGTGCAAAGTAACCGATATTCACATTATGCCCGAGGTTCCATGAACCGGAGTAATCTTTAATATCTCCTGCCAAGATTTTAGCCAGCGTTGTTTTTCCCTGTCCGTTTTGCCCTAAAAGCGCAATTCTGTCGCCTCTCTGAACAATAAAATCAACATCATCAAAAATCTGCTTCTGCCCATAGGCTTTTCCTAAATTTTCAGCTTCGAAAATTACTTTTCCCGGAACAACGGACTGTACGAAACGGATATTAAATTTAGAAACATCTTCATTATCCACCTCGATACGCTCGATTTTATCTAATTTTTTAATAAGAGACTGTGCGAATGATGCTTTTGTAGCACTGGCACGGAACTTATTGATATTGTCTTCCATCTGCTTGATTTCCGCATCCTGATTCTTTTTAGCCTGAATCAGCTTTTCGCGGCGGTCTTCGCGCATAATGAGATATTTGGAATAATTGGCTTTATAATCGTCAACTTTTTTATTGTTGATATCAAAAGTACGGTTGCAGACAGCCGTCATAAACTGCTTGTCGTGACTGACTAATACAATCGCTCCCGGATAATCTTTAAGGAAGTTTTCCAGCCAGATAATCGATTCCATATCCAGGTGGTTGGTAGGCTCATCGAGAAGCATGATATCATTCTTTTGAAGAAGTAGCTTTGCAAGCTCGATCCTCATTCTCCATCCTCCGGAAAATTCATCGGTAATCTTTTGAAAATCATCGGCTTTAAAACCTAAACCGAACAGTACTTTTTCCATGTCGCCTTCCAGGTTGTAGGCATCATGATTCATCAAAAGATCATTCAGCTCGGTCATTTTATTGATCAGATCCGTATAAGAATCACTTTCATAGTCGGTTCTTGTCGCCATCTGATGATTCACCTCTTCAAGCTCATTTTTCCAGGCATTGATTTGCTCGAAAGCCTGCATTGTTTCGGCCCAAACGGTTCTTCCTTTTACAAAATCAAGATCCTGTTTCAGGAAACCGATGGTAATATTTCCTTCGGGTACAACATTTCCTTCATAGAAATTGATTTCCCCTGAAAGCATTTTTAATAAAGTGGATTTCCCCGCTCCATTTTTACCGACCAAACCAATTTTATCATCCTTTTTAATCGTGAAATTCACGTTTTGAAACAGATAGTTTCCCGAATGATGTAATCCTAAACCTTGAACCGAAAGCATGTTGAATAATGATTAAGAGTGAATAATGAATTTTCGCGTGCAAAAATACGGAAAATAAAAGAATTCGCTACAGAAAATTAAGTTCTTATAAATGTGCGTCTTAAAAGACATAAAAAAAGAGCTGTCTTACCAGGACAGCTCCACACCTAAATTTAAAACTGAAAAAGTACTAACATTTATAGTATAAATTTTCCTTAATCAATATTGTACGATTCCAATGATCATTATTTGGAATGTTTGTTCCGTATGCGTAATCCACGATAGAATCTTCTATGTGATGTATTTCGTGCTGCTGTTTCGACTGGTTGGCAATGAACTGATCGTCGGAATTTCCCGGAACATTCAATCCGTTGTTGATAAATTCCGTATGGTCATTAATCTCTGAATTTTTTATGATTGCAGGATGATACAATCCGAAATTCCCTGATATATGGGTATAATTTGCCAGTGCATTATAGCTGTAATCAGGTTTTGCTTCCGGAGAAAGATTTTTGATATAATTTTCCAGAGTTTCTGAAAGCCGTATCAGATAAGCATGTTTCTCAGGATCAATTAAAAAATAAGTATCTAAATCGGTATTAAAAATTAGCTTTTCAGCATTTGACTCCTGCAGCATAAGTTTTCCGTACACTTTGGAAAGTTCGTTGTATACAAGCTTTCTGGCAATATACGCCTGCGAAAAAGCCTCTCCCTGATCGATCCTGAAGTCATTCAGAAGACAGTTCCATATCAGATGTCTTTGAGCGTCGGTTGCTGTTGTTCTGATGGTATTGATATAGGCATCCAGCTCACTGTCAACGAGAAAGTTCGGTGAAATGTAAACTGATTGAGAACCTTCCAGATATCCTCCTCCGATATCAGCATGAGCACCGGGAACAAATATTTCTTTCCATATAGTATTTACCGTTTCAAACTTGGAGTCTTCCATTAAACCTGAATCTTCGAAAAAACCTGTCAGAGGAAAGAAAAAACGGCATTCGTTCACTGCACAGATATGGAGTGCTCTTTCTGTCGAAGGATGCAGCGTAACATTATAATCATTAAAGGGTGCAGATTCTACTGTATCGAAAACGCCGAGAAATTTCACTTTGATATTTCCATGAAAAGAAGAATCGACCTTGAGCAGTTCGTAGCAGAAATTTCTTGCCAGCATGGCTCCTCTGCTGAATCCGTAAATATAAAATTCATATTGTTTTGTGCAGTCGGACATGATATCCCCGGTAAAAGAAAATGCTTTCTGAAGTTTATCATCAGAAGAATATCCGTGAGATCCTGAAGAATTCTTACAGGTTGCAATGGCAAAATCACTGTCTTCCTTCCCGGTGACGGTACCAATCCCTTCTACGTAAAGTTTTTCCTCACCATTAAACAGTTGAAACAATTTATAAATATTGGTAATATTTCCGTAATAGCTTTCATTGTTTTTCGGAGGTTTTTCAGGAGAAGTTGCGTTCATCCCGTTATTTCCGGTTCCGTCGAAAAAAACTCCGATGGATATTATGTTGCTCTGCATGTCACCTTGTGGTTTTACTTTTTAAACTTTGTTAAAGATTTTAAACTTTGACAAAGTGAACGAATTCTTCAAAGTAACGATGAAAAAAACCGGGACAGTAGAGTAAAAAGTACTAATTGAAAAATTCCGTATTTCTACGGAATCAAATCCTTTCTAAAGGATGAATATTATTGATAATTGCATAAATGACAATTCCGACTGTATTTTTTGCACCTATCTTCTCAACGATCCGCTGGCGGTGGCTTTCAACGGTTCTGGGGCTGATGAAAAGCTTTTCAGCAATTTCGTTATTTGTACATTCCTGGCAGATAAGCTTTACGACATCTTTTTCGCGGTCGGAGAGTTCATCATCCATTTCAAAAAGGGTTCTTTTTTTGGTAGGACTGTTCATGTAAGAAAAAATCATCTGATGATCTTCGGGAGTAAAGAAAATTCCGTTTTTGTAGACCATGGTAATCGCTTCTATAAAAGCATTGCGGTTGGAGTTTTTAGGTAAAAATGCTGAAACACCCAGCTTTACCATATATCCCAGAATCGTTGTTTTGTAATGTGAAGAAAGAATAATAATTTTAAGATTGGGATATTTTTCCTTGAGAATTTCTACCAGTTCAAAGCCGTTCATTGGCTGCATCTGGACATCAACCAGGGCAATATCGGGAAAGTTTTCCTCCGAAGTATTTTCCAGAATTTCCAAAAAATCCGGCCCGTTGTTCGATGTAAATTCTACGGAAATATTCTGCTCGGAAGACAACAGCATTTTCACTCCTTCCAGGATGAGCTGCTCATCATCAATTAATGCTATTTTAATCTGGGAATTCATTATTATACGGAATTTTGATAATTAATCGGCTGCCTTTATTTAAAACATTTTTCCATTTGTGCACTGCATTCATGGATTTTATTCTGGATTCTATATTTTTAATACCCATTCCTTTTTTCACTTCTTCATATTCAAAGCTTTCTCCATTATCCGAAATAACAACTGCCAGATTGGTTTGGTTATCTTTAATGTAAATCCAGACTCTTGATGCTTCCGAATGTTTAAGAACATTGGTTGTAAACTCCTGAATGATCCTGTACAACTGCACTTCTATGAAAATATCCTTTTTCTGAAATTTCGGGCTTACGCTTAATGAGATGTTTATTCTCCCGGAAAGATTGGCAATCAATTCTTCGATGTAGAGAACAAGTCCGACAGTTTCCAGATTGACAGGGTACAATGAATGTGAAATACTTCTTGCAGAATCGATCAGGGAAGACATCTGTGTGGTGATGTTTTTCTTGATCAGCTCATCTCCTTTCGTGTCTAGGTTATTTAGCCATAATGATAAAATATTAAGTCTGTTCCCAATATCATCGTGAATCATTACTGCAATTCTTTTTCTTTCAGACTCCTGAGCCTTTATATTTTCAAGCACCAGGTTTTTCTGATGGAGAACTTCTGCTTCATGCTGTACGTTTTTTTCTTCAATTATTCTTTTAATAAAACTTCTGTAAGCGAGAAGAATAAACGTCATGATAATTATCAAAACGACAATTAACGTAACAAAAAAACTGATATTGAGAGTTATTTCTTTAATTTTAAAAAGGTATAAATAAACGTTAAATATAAAACACTGCTTAAGATATTATTGATGCTCCATAGATTTACTGCTTCATCCTGAGCCAGATCTGAAAACTGCCTAAGGAGAAAAAACAAAAAAACCGACAATGCGTAATACAGAAAGATCATACTGTCTGCCAGCATAAAACGATCATTAATCTTGCTGTTTTTAATCTCTGTAAGCAATGCATATCCTGCAAAACAGATCACAATGATATTGGATATTGCTTTTTTAACATCATTTGCCAGCAACTGAGAATCAATCAGGAATAAAACAGTGAGTATCCCAACAGGAATATACCAGTAATTAGGCATCTTGAGCTTCCTTATAAACAAAATGCACAAGAGCAGAAATTCTCCGGCAACATAAAAAGGAAAGACAAAATTGACATCCTTTATTCCAAAAATATAAAAACAGAGTTTAACAACAGCTTCAATCAAAAAAAGAAAAATGATATAATAAACATACCATTTTTCTGTATTTTTAAAAAATTTGTACCGGATAAGTCCTATAACAGTACAAATAAAAAGTAAACTATTATTAAGATAAAGTATTACTTTGTAAGTATCCACAATAGATTTTGATATTAATTAAACGGGCACATCGGCGGGCAAGGTTGAGACCAGTCGTAGGTATTGGTGATGGTCTGTATACTGCCTCCCTGGAGTTCCTTATAAAACGAGATAAAAATAAGCGTTGGCAATACCCTTTGGTATATCTCAGAATATTTCAGCCCGAATGAGGCTACGATGCGGTAAAGCCCGGCTTTCGTAGGTGTAAGATCCTTTGCTGGCACATAAAATTTTCTGAAAATCCTACTTCCTTTAAACTCAGAACATTCTCTGTAGAACCACGTCATACCGTCATTTCTCCATGTTTCGATGGCATCAATTGCTTTATCCTGCGCCAGCATAGGCTGACTTGAAACTGGGAAAAAAGTATCCGAATCGTAGTCAGTCCTTTGCAGATCTTTTGAAAGAACAGCGTTCTTAATAACAACGTATTGTTCAGTTTCCTGTAATTTCAGATCTCCTTCAAGCTCTTTTAATGGACTGTAAGGAAGTTTATCGACAATAAGTTTCTGACCACGGGAGTCTAACGGACATAGTATGGCAACTAATTTACCTTCATGAACACCTATTTCTGCACAAAATTCAGTATACTTATTTTGAGCTGCCATCCAATCGGTCTGTTCTGTATCAAAATTGAAGACATAATTGGTAGGGATAAGATTCTGGATAGATTTATAATCCGAACATCGGTTTGTCCATTCTGCAACGGCTACATCAAATTGATCTCTGCTGAGTGTATTCATATTTCACGGTTTTTTAAAGTGCCATAAAATTAAAGAAACTAAATTATCTGTGCAAGTATATCACATGTAAATGAAAATTATTTAATAATTCCTAACCGTAATGTGAAAACAGCTTTGCTGCTTCTCTTTGATGTAGTAAATCCGTCCGGCATCATGATAATATTTCAAAACCTTTTCCAGAGCCACCTCCAGGCGTCGATTTTGCCTCAAAGTCCCATTGAAACGCACATAGGAAATATCGAAAGAATTACCGTAATTATGAGAGCTGATCCCCAATGAAGCATTCGTATTAACTTTTCTTAATCTACATTGGTCTTCAAGTGTCCTGGTAATCGACGATACCGTGAATGTGCTTCCTTTGGTTTCTTTACTGAAACGCGCACCTATTCGTTCCAGCATAAGCTTTCCTTTAGAAACCATCCAGGCCCTGCTGTAATCAAGTTTTTGTACCCGATATCCTTTTCCTGATTTATTGATTTTATGGAATTTCCCGTTATTAACATACTTCAAAACAGTTTCTGAATTTTTCAGAAGCTTGACACCAAAACTTTTAGAAGCATCCAGATGAGGCTTATAGAGCAAGGTGGGTTCTACTCTTAAAATTTCCGTAAGATCATAACATGGTAAAGTTTTTTTGGCTACCTGAGAAGAATAAGTCCCCTGAATAATGAAAGCAAAAGCCCCACACAAAAACTTTTTCATTAAAGATGTTTTAATTATTCAAACTAAAAATAATGAAAATATTTTAGACGATTCTACTATTAGAATAATTTATAAGAGAATTTTAAGTAAAAATATCGTAAATAAATTAAGAAACTGGATTATTGAAAAGAGAGCTATTTCAGTTTTTTAATATCAAACGGATTTTTAAAGATCAGTTCTTCATGCTTTCCTTTAATTTCCATTTTTCGTTGCAGTAAATTCAGAGCCATTTTGCGGATGAAGAGATCTTTATCGATAAGCTTCCAATAAGGATCTTCGTGAACTTTACTGGGCTTTCTGATTGTATAAAACTCGGTATCCCAAGAATCGACATTATGATAAAACTCGATAATTCCGCAATGTTCGGGAATTAAATCATGATCTACCATTCCCATCGGAAGCAGAAAACTGAATGCGTTACAGGCATAATCTCCACAGGATATTTTGTCGTGCTTCAGGAATTTTTCCCCAGTATTGCTGTTGGTATAAGATTTTTTAAAATCATTTTTAAAATCACTTTTTGAAAGCTTGATTTCAATTTCATGACTGAAGCCCTCTGCATCCACAATCAGAATATCAGCTTCCCAATCTGCCTGAAAATGGTTGGTCAGCACAATTTCTTTCTCAAAGTCACATTGAGAATAAATAAATGCGTGAACCAGTTCTTCTATTTTTAACACTTTTTTTCTAATTTAATAGGACTGTATTCTATTCTTATCTAAGGTCGTCCCTATTGGACTTTTTTTAAATTTATATTTAATAGGACTGCATCCTATTCTTGTTTAGGTCGTCCCTTCGGGACTCTGTTTAAATTTATTTATAGAGCCTATTCTTAATTTAATGTTTAATAGGGCTAGGCCCTATTCTTATTTAGGTCGTCCCCTCGGAACTCCAATTTTTTTTTATCCCTAACGACATCTGCGATAAAACAAAAACAATCATCTACATAGTAACGCTCATACTCTTAAACTCTCGAACCTAACTTACAAGAAGACTGCATCCGCGAATATCGGAATGATCAATCCTCCCCAGAACCTGGAATTTATGACCAATAATTTTACCTAAATCCTGAGTCGCGATGAATGAACAGCTATGAATATTAGCCAGATCAATAATATTTATCGCGCCCGTTCTGCCTTCTTTTTCATAAGAGAACGGATCTTCAGTATTTCTTACCATAATTCTCATCCAATTCGGACATTCATATTCATTGTTTCCCAAAGAATAAGCCTGTGAAAGAAGCTCGGTCATAGAATATTCTGAGTAGATTTTTTTGGTTTGAAAGCCTTCCTGTAAAATGTTAAGAAGTTCATCTTTGGTCATTTCTTCTTTTCTGCCTTTCATTCCCCCTGTTTCAATCACTATTAAATTCTCTAAAAACTTCAGAGATTCTTCGCTTCTTTCAGAATGACAATAGTCGATAAAATCAAGCAATGCGAAGGATACTCCAAAAAGAATGACTTTTTTATTTTCCAATTCATTTAAAAGGGTAAACAAATCCTCATGATTATAAAGAAAATATCCGTTTTCGGGTTTTGCGGATTTCTTCATTAAAAAATCAACCATATAAATAAGGGAAGAATTTTGCCGCTCAAGATAACTTGGCAACAATCCAAGGAAAATAAAATCTTCAGGTTTTCCGATAAACTGTTCAAAACTTTTATAGATGCTTTCCTTATAAATCTCTTCATCAGCGATAAAATGTTTCGAAAGATTCATCTGTGTGGTTCCAGAGCTTTGAAAAAAAAGATCAGCCGTCACATTTTTATCCAGAATCTGATGATTTTTAAACATTTCGATCGGAAGAAAAGGAATTTTAGAAAGCTCGTCTACCTCATCAGGATTGATATTGAGATAGTCTACAAAACGTTTGTATATTTCAACATTCTCATACTGATAACGGAAAGTTTTCAGTGATGTGTTCAGGAAATCCTGTTCTGTCTGTATATCAAATATTGTATTCACTCGCGAAAGTACTTTATTCTTATTGCCTCATTATAAAGTCATTAATAAAACAAGTAAGGTTTTTAATATTTTTTTAATGCAAAAATTAAATTTTGGTCAGGTTATTGCAATTACAAATCCGGAATATGGATTAAAAACAAGAATGAACTAGGTTCATTCGAAGAATTACCTCTTTATGAGGTAATTTTTTTTGCGTTTTCCCCAAAAGTCTTCAGCTGAAATTCATGCTCGAAAACCCCGTAGGTAAAATAGGAAATCCAGTCTCCCAGATTGATGTATTTTGCTTTTCCTTCTAGTTCCATGATCATGGGAAGATGACGGTGGCCGTAGATAAAATAATCGATTTTCTGTGTTTTCAGCTTTTCTTTAGAATAGATGATCAGAAATTCTTTATCCTCACCCAAAAATTCCTTGTCTTCATCCCCTGAAATCATTTTGTTTTTTTGGGACATGTACAAAGCGATCTTCATCGCAATATCCGGATGCAGCCATTTGAAAAACCACTGTGCGACAGGATTCGTAAAGACTTTTTTCATTCTCTTATATCCCTTATCACCCGGTCCCAAACCATCGCCATGAGCCAGCAAAAACTGCTTTCCGCCCATTTCAAAATACTGTTTACTATAAAATACGGTACATCCAATTTCTTCTTCCAGATAATCTTTCATCCAGAGATCATGGTTTCCCACAAAAAAATAGATGTGAATGCCCCGGTCTTTCAGTTCGGCAATTTTGCCCAAAACACGTACGTATCCTTTCGGAATGACATGCTTCCATTCGTGCCAGAAATCAAAAAGATCTCCCATTAAAAACAAAACCTGTGCATCATGCTTGATCTCATCCATCCACCGGATAAAAAGCTCTTCACGCACCTTACTTTCCTTTGGATTGGGCGCACCAAAATGCTGATCTGAAGCAAAATACACTTTCTTTCCAGGTTCTAAATTAATGGTTGTCTTTAACACTTCTGAATGTTTATTGAATAAATTACTGATTATCTTCCGCCAGCCACTCTCCGTAAGAGTTTTCTGTTTCGTGAAGTTTAAGATAAGCTAAAGAAATTCCTTCCGGAAGCTTAGACTTTATTTTTGCAGCAATTGCATACAGCATATTCTCGCAGGTTGGCTGGAAGGTGCAGTAAATTACCTTATGCCCTTTCTCTTCGAGATCTTCGCCCAGTTCCTTATGCGGTGACAGCCCGTTGATCAGCACGGCATGATCCCAGACATCTACTATTTCAGACTTTACGATACTTTTTATATCTCCAAAATCAACTACCATCCCGTTTTTCGGGTTCTCCAAATCATTAACAGGCTTTCCCTTCACTGTTACAAACAGCTTATAAGAATGTCCGTGCATATTTTTACATTTACCATCGTAATTATACAGCACATGAGCGGTTTCGAATGTAAAAATTTTTGTAATACGTATCATAGCGCAAAGATAAGGAATTTGATTTGAGTTTCGGTTTGGTAAATTACAAATGCCTCTTAGTGAAATTTGTTTTTTATACAATAAACAAAACCCGGATAACGTTGATAAAAGAAATTAAATAACCGCTAAATGATCGCCGGCTTACGATTTCTTTCATCATTTCTGCTTCTTTTAAGTTTAACTTTAAATGCTCAAAGACACTTCCAGGCTCACCCTCTTCTTGAGAAAAAGATCGGTCAGCATTTTCCTATTGAAAATTATAAAAATAAAGAAGGTAAAAACTTTAGTGCTAATGAACTTCAGGGAAAATTTTCGCTGATCAACTTTTGGTCAACGACCTGCGCACCGTGTATTGAAGAACTTCCCTATCTGAACAAACTTGAAGAAACTTTAGGCACCAATATAAATTTCATAGCCATTACCCACGATCCCAAAGAGAAAGTCGACCGTTTTTTGGCAACACATCAATTTAACTTTATGCATATTACAGATTCGGTTAAGGAATTACAATCTTATTTTTCAGTAATCCGAAATCCCATCACCTTTATTATTGATAAAAAGGGAAACGTGCAGGAAATCACCGGAAATATCGATGAAGAAAAGATGAATCTTATCCTTTCAATTCTAAGCAAATAATTATAAAATATCCAGCCAGTCACTTTCCAGCCTGATAATTCTTTCTGTTTCTTTATCAATGAAAACCCAAAGTGTCAGTGAATCTACCACCAGCTGATCATTACAGTAAAATTCAACTTTTCTGGGCTGCCTTATTCCTTCGGGAGTTTTAGGATAGGTTTTCACCGTGAGCATATCTCCAAGATACACTTGTTTTTTGTATTGAATATGATGATCCAGAAGCATCCATATATCATCAGGATTACGGGTTTTATGTTTTACAAAATCCCAATGCTCCCCGGCGATCTCTTCCACCCATTTGACGTACTGAACATTATTGACGTGATTATTCCTGTCGATATGTTCTTCTGTTACCTGTATCTGTTTTTCATAAATCAAACTCATTTCTCAATATTTATACAAAAATAAGCTATAAGTACAAAAACCTCCCCAAAACCGGGAAGGCTCTAACAATAAAATTACTTAAAAATAGAATTTTCTAATGAAATTGTGCCGTCTCTGTAGAATCTTTCATTGCAACGGTTGCCGATGAACCACCAGTTACAACATTCTGGATCTCGTCAAAATATCCCGTCCCCACAAAAGACTGATGTTTTACCGCTCTGAAACCTCGCTGCTGTAAGGCAAACTCACGCTCCTGCAGCTCGGAATACCCAGCCATTCCTTTTTCTTTGTATGCCAAAGCAAGCTCAAACATAGCTGTATTCAGTGCATGGAATCCGGCCAGGGTTATAAACTGAAATTTATAGCCCATCTTTGCCAGCTCTTCACGGAATTTGAGCATTTCATCCACAGAAAGCTTTGCCGCCCAGTTAAAAGAAGGTGAACAATTATAGGCGAGCATTTTTCCGGGAAATTTTGAATGAATTCCTTCCGCAAACTTTTTAGCCTGCTCCAGATCAGGGTTTGAGGTTTCCATCCAGATCAGATCTGCATACGGAGCGTAAGACAAGCCACGGTCAATTCCTTGTTCTACGCCGTTTTTCACTACAAAAAAGCCTTCGGAAGTCCTTTCTCCTGTGAGAAACTTTTTATCCCTTTCATCAATATCAGACGTCAACAAGTCTGCGGCATCAGCATCTGTTCTTGCAATAATGAGAGTCGGAACACCCAGAACATCCGCCGCTAAACGAGCCGAAATCAGTTTATTAACTGCTTCCTGAGTTGGAACGAGCACTTTACCTCCCAAGTGCCCACATTTTTTAGCCGAGGACAACTGATCTTCAAAATGTACAGCTGCGGCTCCGGCTTCAATCATCTGTTTCATTAATTCATAGGCATTCAGGTTTCCACCAAAACCGGCTTCTGCATCTGCAACTATCGGAACCAGATATTCTTTTCCGCCTCCTCCATTTACTGATTGGATCTGATCTGCCCTCAATAAAGCATTATTAATTTTCTTTACTACAGAAGGTACTGAGTTTGCAGGATATAAAGACTGGTCGGGATACATTTCGCCAGATAAATTGGCATCCGCAGCAACCTGCCATCCTGAAAGGTAAATAGCTTCCAAACCGGCATCCACCTCCTGTACAGCTTGATTTCCCGTTAAAGCCCCTAATCCAGCTACAAAATCCTGTTGATTCAACTGATTCCAAAATTTCATAGCCATTTTAGTAGCAATGGTGTAGTCTAATTTATAGGATCCCCGCAATTTAAGCACATCTTCTGCTGTGTAAGTCCTTTTTATCCCTTTCCATCTTGGGTTTTTACACCAATCCTTTTCTATTTCCTGAATTTGATCTTGTCTTGTTTTCATATTATTTTAGTTAGATTATTTTGAATCGTGATTATTTTATCTTACTTAAACTCTTTTATACAAACCTATTATCGGCCTATATAAACGGATATGCTTTCAATGTTAAAAATTCTTCAAACTTTTCACAGAAAACCAATTCATTAAAAAGTTCCTTGGCAAGATTGAATTTTCCGGTTCTGAAGCGTTCTTTCCCAACATACTTTTCTATACGTTCAATCTCTTCAAATTCCCATTGAAGGAACAGTTCTCTGGTCAGTTTTCGGCCATCACCCAAAATGGTATCATTTTTTAGCCATTGCCACAGCTGTGTTCTTGAAATCTCCGCGGTTGCCGCATCTTCCATCAAATTATAGATTGCAGCTGCACCAATACCCATCAGCCAGGATTCGAGATAAAGAATTCCGACATTAATATTCTTACGAACCCCTTTTTCCGTGATTTCACCTTTTGGAATCTCAAGCAGATTTTTTCCGGTGATTTGATAATCAAATTTTTTATAGATCTGGTTTTTCAACGGCATAAATTGATCGAAAATATCTTTTGCGACAGAAACCAAAGCCGGATGAGCCACCCAAGTGCCGTCATGCCCGTTTTTCACTTCACGTTCTTTATCGGCACGTACTTTATCAAAAGCAATACGGTTTGCTTCATCATCATTTTTAATGGGAATCTGTGCTGCCATACCTCCAATAGCATGAACATTTCTTTTATGGCAGACCTCAATCACTCTTTTTGAATAAGCACTCATAAAAGGTGAAGCCATTGTCACCTGATCACGGTCCGGTAAAATGTATCCGGGAAGATTTCTGAATTTTTTAATGAATGAAAAAATATAATCCCAGCGCCCGCAGTTCAGTCCTGAACTATGATCTTTCAGTTCAAACAAAATTTCGTCAATCTGAAAAGAGGCGGTTATGGTTTCAATCAAAACAGTTGCTTTTATGGTTCCCTGCGGAATTCTGAGATAATCCTGAGCAAAAACAAAAACATCATTCCACCATCGGGCTTCTTCATAATGTTCTAATTTTGGAAGATAAAAGTACGGACCACTACCGTTCTTGAGCAACTGCTTGACATTTCTGAAAAAGTAAATTCCAAAATCAATTAACGATCCCGAAGCCTGTTCACCATTAATTTCGATATGCTTTTCACTTAAATGTAGGCCCCGCGGGCGAACTATTAATACTGCCGTTTTTTCATTTAGACGATAATATTTCCCCTGTTCGTTTGTAAAATCAATACATCGGTTAACCGCGTCGGTGAGATTAATCTGTCCTTCCATACAATTTTTCCAGGTAGGAGAATTGCTGTCTTCAAAGTCTGCCATAAAGGTAAGTGCACCGGAATTGAGCGCATTGATAATCATTTTCCGGTCGACAGGTCCCGTAATTTCCACTCTTCTGTCCAGCAAATCATCCGGAAGTGGTGCACAAACCCAATTTCCGTTCCTGATTTCTTCAGTTTCAGGAAAAAATTCCGGAAGAATTCCTTCATCGAATTTCTGCTGGGTCTTTTTTCTCTGTTCTAAAAGTTTTACTCTTTTCTGATTGAAATTTTGATGCAATTCTACAAGAAAATCTGTCAAATCACTTGTAAAAATATTCTCAAAATCCTCCTGAGCATTTATCTTTAATTGGATCTTAGTTTCCATAACAAATTGATTTTGCAATTCTACATGACAAACTTAAATAAAAATTTTCACAAATAGCGAACGTTCGCTAAAATATTAAAAAAAATATTATGCGAAAAATCGTAGTTAATATTTATATTTGATTTATGAATCATGAAAGTGACTATATCAAGACTGTTTTCGGACTAAAACTGAAGCAACAGAGGCAAAAGAAAAACTGGTCTTTACAGGATCTTGCTGTAAAAACCGGTCTGTCAAAATCATATCTTAACGAGATTGAAAACGGAAAAAAATACCCTAAACATGACAAGATCATCCAGCTTTCAGAAGCTCTGAACTGTACTTTTGACGACCTGGTATCAACAAAGCTTGATAAAAGTTTGCTTCCGTTCAGTGAAATCCTACAATCAGATTTTTTTAAAGAAATTCCTCTTGAGCTTTTCGGAATCAATAAAAACAATCTTATCAGCATTATTAGTGAGGCCCCTAAAAAAGTAATGGCATTCATCAATGCCCTGATTGAAATTTCACAGAACTATAACTTAGGGAAAGAAAGATTTTATTTTGCGGTTTTACGTTCTTTTCAAGAACTTTATGATAATTATTTCCCTGAGATAGAAGAAAAAGCAGTAAAGTTTTCGGAAGAAAACCAGTTAGAAATGACTAAAAATCTGCAGTGTGAAGTTTTGGAAAACATTTTGACAGACAGCTTTAATTATACCATTCGGTCTGAAGATTTTGAACAATATGAGACCTTGGATCATCTGCGGTCTTTATTTATTCCTGAAAAAAGACTGCTGCTCCTAAACCGAAAATTAGAGCAGGACCAGAAAACTTTTATTCTCGCCAAAGAAGTTGGATTTAATGTACTGGAATTAAAAAACCGTCCAAATACTTATTCATGGCTGGATTTTGGAAGTTTTGAGGAGATCTTAAATAATTTTTATGCAGCTTATTTCGCTGGTGCTCTATTAATATCAAAAGAAAAAATTAAGGAAAAGACTTCAGAATTTTTCCTGCAAAATACATGGAATCCATCTGATTTTGAGGCTTTAACTAAGCAATTCACTCATTCTCCCGAAACATTCTATTACCGCCTGACAAATGTACTTTCCTCCGAATTAGGAATTAAAGATTTGTTTTATCTGTGCCTGGTAAAAAAGAAAAACTCAGATAAAATCCAGATTCTTAAGGAATTACACCTAAATCATCAACAAGCCCCACATGCTAATGCCACCAACGAGCATTACTGCAGACGATGGATTGCAGTGAAAAACCTGCATTATCTAAAGGAAAATGAAACATTGACAGACGCACAGATTTCTCATTATAAAGACCAGGGTATAAGTTATCTGGTTATTTCAACCTCTCAGAAAAACCCGTTCTCAGATGGAAGCAACAGAAGTTACTGCCTGGGTATTTTATTAAATCCTCAGACGATCAAGAAGATTAATTTCATTAAATCTTCCACTTTAAAAACCATTAATGTCGGTGTAACCTGTGAATCCTGCAGTGTTGCGGACTGCGAAGTGAGGCAGGCGCCACCTATCAGGCTTGAAAAGGAATATTTCAATTCTAATATGAAGATTGCCATTGAGAAGATCAGGAAGGATTTTTAATTTTAAGACATAAAAGAAAGATCAAATAATAGATGATTAATTAATATAAAAGAAAACTATCCGAATATATAACTGGTGATTTTGGCTGTAAAAGACTTAGTATAAATTTCTTATTCCAATACAAAATATTTATTTTAGTACTGCAATATGATACACAAATGATTTTAGACCTATTATTCCCGAACCGATGCCTGGGCTGCAATCGCATTATTGACGCCGATCTTCTGGTATGTGAACTTTGTTTTCAACAGATCGACTTTACCCATTTCAACTATTTTGATGATCATTTTATTAAAGAAAAATGCAGATTACTTTTTCCTGTCGCGCATACTTTTGCCTTAATGCAGTTTAAAAAGGAAAACCTCAGCCGAAAAATCATTCATGAATTAAAATATAAAAGCAGAGAAAAGGCAGGAAAAATTCTGGCAGAATGGACATCAGAGCGTTTAGAATTTAAAGATGAAAAGCCTGATCTTCTTATTTCAGTACCATTACATCCAAAAAAATTAAAAGAAAGAGGCTACAATCAATTACATATTTTCACAGAACAGCTTTCTGAATTTTATGAAATTCCATTTGATCATCATTTAATTAAAAGAAATTATTATTCAAAAGCCCAGGCCCTGAAAGATAAACAGCATCGCCTTGAAACAGAAAATACGTTTTCGATCACAAGAGCAATCTCCGGAAAACATGTTTTAATTATTGATGATGTTTTTACCACCGGAAATACTCTGGCCACTATTGCATGGGAAATTCTTAACGCAGGAAATAATAAAGTAAGCGTATTGGTAATTGCGGCTGATATTTAAAAGAGGCTGTATTCTCTGACAAATTTTGTAGAAAATACAGCCTGTTTTTTTATTGAATTCAGCGTTAAATTATCGCTGAAGCTTTTCTCCGTAGCTTAAATCCCCGGCGTCTCCCAGTCCAGGAGTAATATACCCTTTTGATGTTAATTGTTCGTCAATTGCTCCTACCCATATTTTTGCTTCAGGATATGCTTTCGCGATCGTTTCAATACCCTGTTTTGAGGCAATTGCTGCTACAATATGAAGCTGACTGGGTTTTCCGTTAGTCAATAAATCTTTAATAGCTTCAATTAAAGATGCGCCTGTTGCCAGCATAGGATCTCCGACAATCAGAGGTCTTCCTTCGATATCTGGGCAAGTGAGATAGTCTTGCTTGATCGAGAAATAATCGTTGGCATCATGTTTTCTGTACGCCGCCACGAATCCGCAGTCTGCTTTGTCGAAATAATTTAAAATCCCATGAAACAAAGGAACTCCTGCCCGCAGAATCGTTGTAATGACAGGCTGAACAGCAATTTCCTTCACTTTAATCTTATTCAGCGGTGTTTGAATTTCGATCTCTTTCTGTTCTAAACTTTTGCTGATTTCAAAGGCTGCAATCTCTCCGATTCTTTCCATATTCCTGCGAAATCGCATTCTGTCGTGCTGGATATCAACATTCCTGAGTTCATTGATCCATGAATTAACCAAAGAAAACTGTTCTGATAAAACAACTGTATTCATTGTTGTGAAGCTTTTATCTAAAATATAAAAATTAATTGAGAATAAAATCCCTCTTAGAAAGATCTAAAAGGGATGGTAATTTATTTTTGTCTGAAATACACTTCAATAGGAACTCCGGTAAATCCGAATTCTTTTCTCAGCTGGTTTTCAGTAAATCTTTTATATGGCTCTTTTACATACTGCGGAAGATTACAGAAGAAAACAAACTGTGGTGACGGCGTAGGAAGCTGTACACAGTATTTGATCTTAATGTATTTTCCTTTATTTGCCGGTGGTGGTGTACCTTCAAAAATCGGTAACATCACTTCATTTAATTTTGAAGTTTTGATTTTTTTCTTACGGTCTTCATACACCTGCATTGCAACCTCAACCGCTTTTAAAATTCTCTGTTTCGTTAAAGCTGAAACAAACAAAATCGGAATATCATTGAACTGACCGATCTTATCTTTTATCTGCTTTTCGAAATCACGCATTGTGTTGGTCTGCTTATCCTCAATAAGATCCCATTTGTTGACCAAAATCACAATTCCTTTTCTGTTTTTCTGCGCAAGACTGAAGATATTCATATCCTGAGATTCCCATCCTTGTGTAGCATCTACCATAATAATAACCACATCAGAAAACTCGATGGATCGGATAGAACGCATTACCGAATAAAATTCCAGGTCTTCAGAAACCTTTGATTTTTTACGCATCCCAGCAGTGTCTACCAACACAAATTCGTAACCGAATTTATTGTAAAGCGTCTGAATACTGTCTCTTGTGGTTCCTGCGATATCGGTTACGATATTTCTCTCCACATCAAGCAAAGCGTTTGTCAGTGTAGATTTACCAACATTCGGGCGGCCTGCAATGGTAATTTTCGGCAATCCTTCAAAAGGATCTTTATATTCAGTAGTTGGGAAATCTCTTACGATATCATCCAGCAGATCACCTGTACCGGAGCCTGTTGCGGAAGATAATGTGTAATATTTATCGATTCCAAGCTGATAAAATTCTGTTGCTGGAAGTTCTTCTTTCGAAGAATCTACTTTATTGATTACAATATAAATAGGTTTATTGGATCTTCTTAAAAGTCTGTAGATTTCCTGGTCTGTATCGGTAAGCCCTTCTTCCACGTTCATCATAAAAATTATTGATGTAGCTTCATCTACAGCCAGCTGTACCTGCTTACGGATTTCTTCTTCAAAAATGTCATCAGTTCCGACATCATATCCTCCGGTATCGATTACGGTAAAATCTACGCCGTTCCAGTCGGATTTCCCGTAATGACGGTCTCTGGTAACTCCGGCAGTAGAATCTACGATAGCTTCTCTCCTTTCTAGTAAACGGTTAAATAACGTGGATTTTCCTACGTTGGGACGCCCAACGATTGCGACAATATTCGACATAAAAAATGTTTAATAATCCTTTGCCAAAGCTCGGGACAAGTTATTAATGGGTTTCTCCAACTTTTGGAGCCCAATTTTTTGCAAAGATACTGTTTTTATTTTAGTTCAATTAAATATAAGTATGTGAAGAATCTCAGAATGTAGTTATAGATTAATAACAATCGTATAATGGCTATCCATTAATGTTAATTTTCAAAGAAAAATAATTCTTTGACTATCAGTAAATAAAGAACAAAGCCACATCCAGCAAGTATAAATCTTCACATTTCATTTTTATTTTTAAAATAATTTATATAATTTCGCGACATAGAAATACAGACCCATGGTGTAGCGGTAACACTACTGATTTTGGTTCAGTCATCTGGGGTTCGAATCCCTGTGGGTCTACTTGTTGGGACAAATCTAAAAAAGAAAGATTTGTCCCTTTTTTATTTCCTCGAATCTCCCTTTCTTTAGAGTATATAAGCTGAACTGCCGAATTAACCCTCAGTGTTCGATGTTTTTCTCCGTCAAACACCAGCTTTTCAGGGAACATCGAACTAATAATCTGCCTTTTTTGCTCCATATCACCTTCTACATAGTATTTGTAAAGATTTATGATCTTCGCAAGCTCACTTTTTAATAGCCTACTAATTTCAGCATTCTGATCCGATAAATGGCTGAGATCAAACTCCAATCTTTCAATTTTAGCATAGGTATCTTTTTTTATAAAGTTGTAATCATCATCTTCCAAAGTACCATCAACTTTTTGAATCAACGCTTTTTGCAAACGCGCATTTAAATCTTCGACCTGTTTCAGCATATGTTTTCTTTCAATATTCTGTTTCTTAGTCTTTAATTGAAAATCTTCTAATACTGTTTCGATAAAGACCTCTGACATCCCTGGTCTTGGAAGAAGTTCTGATAACTGTTGTTCAAAGGCTGTATTAACCTCAGGCGCCCGGAACCTTACACCGCACTGCGAAGAACAGTGGTAATAATAGTAATACTTTCCCAATTTTCCTTTTGAAGCACTTCCTGTTAACATCCGTTCGCATTTTGGGCATTTTAAAAATCCTCTTAATGGAAGATTATCCATCGAAACGATTTTCGGTTTGGTGAAATCACGCTTTCTTCCATCTAACACATCCTGAACTTCTCGAAATTTCAGCTCACTGATAATAGGTTCATGAAGCCCCTTCACAAAATACGCATCTTCATCCTTGAAGGCAGGAATAAAGATTTTACCACAATAAATGGGATTTCGGATTGCCGTCCAAAAATTATTCTTACTGAATCGGGACATTCCTTTAGCCTTTTCCCTGACCATTTTCCAGATCTGATTTGTATTGAAGCTATTCTCCAATATTTTATCAAAAGCCCATCTAAGGATTTCTGCCTCAACCTCTTTAATTGCAATATACTTTTTATGGTCTTCGGTAATTTTATTCACATAGCCTAAGGGAGCTGTACCCATCCAACGTCCTTCTTTCCGTGCCCTACGCATTCCGTAAAACACATTTAAAGCTCTTCTTTCATTCTCCACTTCGGGAATGGTCAGATAATGCGAAAGCATAATTTTGGATTCAGGGATGGACATATCAAGAGGCTGCTCTATTGCCTGAGGGTCACTTCTCAGTGAGCGTAATATATCAATAGTCTGATATGCTTGCGAAGTATTACGGCTAAACCTATCCCATTTGGTAAATAAAAGCAGGGTTGCATTTTTAATATTTCTCTGTTTACGCAGGACGGTAATTAATTTCTTCCATTCCGGGCGGTTGAAAGTTTTTGCTGAATAATCTTCGATATAAACATTTCTCACTGAAATTTCTTTCAGCTCACAGTATCTTCGCAGCCTATCTTCCTGATCTCTTAAAGAATATCCCTTATCTGCCTGCTCATCAGTTGATACACGTATGTATAAATCTGCAATCTTTCCCATACATAAAAGTTTTTGGTAAATTTTGGACGTTAGTCTTTCGCAACTGAAAGATACTGATTTACTGCGACATCTGCAATTTTTATCATAAACTTAAGTATAATTTCAGCTTCTTCAGCAGAGACTTTTGTGCCATGCTTTGCAAGTATAATGACCACCTTTTCGGGAGTCAGTTTTTTTGAATATTGTCTTTCGTTTTCTTCCGAACAATTTCCTGTTTCCATCGCATTATTATTTTAATACAGCCCATAGTCTATAGGCTCAGATTAAAATTATATCCTAATAGGCCCCGATCTTTTAAAATGGTATTTTGTGGTACAATTTGTCCTTTATTTTCCGGATTGGAGCTTCAATTGGGAATCTCTAAAATAAGTGATCTATTTAACATAAAAAGAAAACGCAATTAATTTGGCTAAATTAAAAGGCATTAACATTTTAAATCAACTAATCAAATAGATTCTACTACTATAAATTGTATCTTTACCACTTAAATAAAAAAAACATCTTATATTAGAATATGCCAATAACAGTTTTTGAAAAACATATTCAGGAGCTCAATTTTTCCTTTATTTCTCATATAGGGACAAGTGGTGTATTATTGACTGCCAACTACGAAAATATTAGCAATACAATTGCTAGTCCTGATATTCTATTTGCTTTAGAAACAGCATGCAAATTTGAAGCAGATGCTGTTTATTTCCGTTACTTTGAAGATGGAAGAGCGGCTGTTCCGCAATTATATATTTTTGACTATACTCATAAACCTTTAAGTTCAGAAGACCGAAACCGTATTCACCGAAATATGTGGAATGGCTATCAAGTTCCTGCATATATTATTATTGAAAAATCTGCAGTTGGTGTGTTCGACGCGCGAGAAAAACCCAAAGAAGACAAAAAACATTATGCAGAGGAAATCATTAGAAGAACAGGTGATGCTATTAAATCATTCAATGCTCAGAGTTTTAATGATGGATTATTTTGGGAAGAGGATATTAATAAGAAACGATTTCAATTTGAGCAATCAGCTACTCGCGATTTGATTCGTGGGCTTAAAAATGTATATGAGGGGTTTCAAAAGGAATCCAATCTTGATAAACATGTCGCATTAAAGCTTTTAGTACAGAGCCTTTTGATTAAATATTTAGAAGAACGTGATGAAGATGCTAAAAGTGGATATTTTGCAGGAACATATTTTAAAAATAATTTCCAATGCTCCGATTTTTGTGATGTTATTCGCAACGGTAAACTACTTCTTTTGTTAGATAAACTTGCAGAAGATTTCAATGGAAAAATATTTGAATGGCATAAAGATAATGAAGCTGAATCAAGAGAAGCTATTCAAAAAAGTGGAGTGCAAAAGTTGGCAGAATATTTAGATGGTAATGTTCAAAATGGAAGCTATGTTCTATGGAGACTATACTCATTTTCGCATTTGCCGGTTGAGGTTATTAGTTCAGTTTATGAAGAATTGCTAACCGACAGCAAAGATATCGTATATACTCCAGAGATGATTGTCTCTACTCTTGTTGATGAGTGTATGCCGCTTAAAGTTCCTCAAAAGGACTTTAAACTGATTGATGTTAGTTGTGGATCGGGTATTTTTTTAGTCAAAGCATATAAACGTATTGTTCAATGGTGGAGATATGAACAATGGCAAAAAACCGGAAAGTTAGAAAAACCGTCTCTAGCTGTTTTAAAAGAATTATTACTAAAAAGTATTCATGGAATAGATATTCAACAAGACGCTATCCGACTGTCAGTGTTTAGTTTGGCCTTAGCTATTTTAGATGAAGTCAACTTAGATCCACCTACATGGGGAAAATTAAAATTCCCCGATATGGGTGACAATGTTATTACTAAAGATTTCTTTGAGTTTATAACAGATAAGCCAGCAGGTGATTTTTCATTGGTTATCGGTAATCCGCCATTTAATCCTCCATTATCTGAAGATGGGAAAAAACAATCTAATGGCAAATACATTTATAATATAAAAGAAAAATATGGGTATAGAAGCGATATAAATATTCCCGACGAAAACCCAGCATTGCATTTCTTAGTGCAATCTATGAAGCTTTTAAAAGCTGATGGAATATTATCAATGATCCAACCTTCAGGGCCAATCTTATATCAAAATGATATAAGATTTAAGCAAATTCTTTTTTCCAATTTTAATCTGTTGCAGGTAATCGATTTCACAAAACTTGCGGACAAATTATGGGGTCGAAAAAATGTTGCAACAGCGGCTGTATTCTTACAAAATTCTAAACCTGATAGAGAACATATTTTGCATCTGGTAGCTAACCGTACTTTTTCTAATACGAACAGATTATTTTTAGAGTTTGATCATTATGACTTTTATTTTATAAATAAAATTGATGCAATCACCAATCCATATATATGGAAAACTAATTTATTGGGTGGAGGAAGAGCTATACAATTAATAGAACGACTGGGCTGTTTTAAGACACTCAGAAGTTTCTTGGATGAAAAAATCATAAAAAATGGATGGAAATATAGTGAGGGGTACACTATTGGAAATAAAAAGCATTATGCAGACTATATACATAATAAAATATCTGTCTCCCCGAAAGATTTACAAGAAGATGGTGTTATTAAAACAGGTGTAGAAACTCAATCTTTTTTTGAGGCACCTAGAGAAGCTTCTAAAGATATTTATTTATCTCCTCATATTCTTATAAAAGAAAATATCGGAACAAGAACAATCCCTATTGATTTTCTTGAATACGATGCCGTTTTTAGCCATGAAATTGTTGGAATCTATGCGCCAAATTCTGAAATTGAGGAACTTAGAAGGTTATACAATGTGTTTAAAGAATACAATGATCTTTACCGTTTCTTTATTTTCGTAACAAGCAGCAGAATACTGATCGGAAGAGCCACTGCTTTATTAAAAAGAGATTTAGATAATCTACCATATCCCGAAGTGACGGAGCAACTGAAATTATCCGAAGTTGAAAGGATTGTTGTAAAGGATGTTCTGGCATATTATAAAGAAAAAGACTACACAAAACTGTTAGATCCTCCTTCAAAAAAATATGTTAGAGAATATCAGAAGGTCTTTTGCAAGACTTTAAACAGTATCTATCATACAAATAATAAGCAATTCCAACTGTACAAAATTTTAGAGACCGATAATTACTTTGCTATACATTTTGAATATAGCGAAGAAACGATTGCTCCTTTAGAAGAGTACATCTCCGATTTAGAGCAGTATATTCAAGAAGTTATTTCTCAAAAATATAATAAGCAAGAACATGTACGCATACAGAAAATAATGAAAGTGTATGGTAAGGACAGCATCATTTTGGTAAAACCAAAACAATTACGTTATTGGTTGTCATCCATTGCATTACGCGATGCCGATGAAGTATTTGCTGACTATGTAAAAGCCCGTTATCAAGATGCTTAGAGATAGTCTACCTCCATATCAACTGCCTAAATCACATGATTTATCTGTGCCAGATAATCATGAGGTTGAACATATCTTGTTATTTATAGATAAGAAAGTACCTGAATTTCCTGATTACTATAAAACCATTAAAGATTCGGATCGGGAAAATCGAATTAGTGATTTTCTAGTAAATCATCTTCAACTTTGTAAAATTGAGAATAATCAGGATTACTTTCCGTATGATTTTAGAAAAAACCCTACTCAGGAAAGTTCAGGTAAAGAAACAGATATTGGCGTTTTTGTTTTAACCAGGGATAGAAAACCATCCCCTATTATTGAATTTGAAGCGAAACGTTTTTCGGAAAATTCGAGTAATGAGCAATATGTTTATGGAGATCGTGGTGGAATTGAGCGTTTTAAAAGAGGTCATCATTCTTCGCACCTAAAGGTTTGTGGAATGTTTGCTTATGTTCAAAACAGAACTATTGAAGAATGGTTTTTAAAAGTGAATGGTTGGCTAACTAAACAATTCAATACGAATACAGATAATACAATAGATTGGTTAGAAAATGAACAACTTTCAAAATATGCGTCGCTTTCTACAGTAGAGAAATATTGGTCTAGCCATACCAGAAAAACACTTAAAGATGAAATTTCACTTTGGCACTATTTCATTAATTTAACTACATAAGTCTCAAGTGGTAACTTCGCTCTCATAAATCTATATCATTTATTTGCTAGATGGTAATGCGTGATGGGGCTAGAACAGAGGTTTATTTCTGTTCTTATATATCTTGTGGATTAATTCTTCAAATTCCTTAAAATGATGCTCAATAATATTATCAACGTAAGCATACATGGTGAGCCGGTCAATTTCAAGTCCGGCTATCAGCTTTAAGAACTTCTGGTGGAATTCAGGACGAATATATACAGACCTCCCTTTACTTGCGTTTTGTTTCGGAATTTTAAAGAAGGTCTCAAAATATTCTTTCTCCGTTAATCCTGATGAATTTGACCACCTAGTTCCACTGACACGCGATTTACTTCTGATTAGTTCATTATCTTTTGGGATGTCAGCTGACATCGCACGCTTTAAATAATCATCATCAGTTACAGGTTGGGTAATATTATCTGTTGTTTCGAACCCGTTATCATTCTCATTTGAAATTCCTTTTTTCTCGTGAGACCTATTTTCGTCATTTTGAGGATCTTGGTTTTGATTTTTCATACATTGAAAGATTAAATATTTATCGCCTTTTTGTATATGTGGTTCGCTTTCAAAACTTTGTTGCACCCGTTTCTAAAATCAGGTATATTATCCTATAGCTCAATATCAGTATTTAAGCAGAACAAATTATAATATCTTGACATAAAAAGGTTATCATTCCAACCTCATATCATTTTACAATTCTAATTTGATAGTGATATATAAAGTTATAATGCCAGCGATACGACAAATTAACTCAATGAATTCATATGTTATTGTTCCAATGTATTGAAAGGCAGTATTTTTCCTTCGTTGTCCTAAACAAAGTTTAAATGTAATATCCACCCAGTAATAAACCCAGGGATAAATCCCTTTTCACAAAAGGACTAACAAACTCAATGAGGTACACTTGAGTGCCTGTTAAGAATATCTAACTTTTACTTATATTTACCTGTATAAACAAATAGCTATGGGAAAATTTTTTACTCAGTCATTCTATATTCCCGAAAATGATCAGGCCAGAATCACTAAACTGGGAACATATGATGTGATGGAAACACATAATAACCCCGCATTTGATACAATTGCAGGTATTGCAGTAGATATTTTTGGTTCATCAGGAGCCTTCGTCAATTTTGTTGATTCCGAAACAGTTTTCTTTAAAGCTAATCTAAGCTCATTTCCCAATAATCATGTAGAAAGAAAGCACAGTTTATGTTCGCTTACCGTTCTATCTGATGATATTACGATTATATATGATACCCATCTTTATGATGAACTTAAAGAAAATCCGTATATATGTTGCGAAGGAGGTATACGATTCTATGCAGGTGCACCCATAGTGACCGAGGATGGATATAGAATCGGTACTATTTGTGTTATAGACAGTGTACCCAGAAAGGAAGTCACCGATTTACAGTGCTCTATCCTTAAAAAACTGGCGTCTTTGGCGCTGGATAAGTTAGAATCCATGAAAGCAAAACGTATGTTAGCTAAAGTGGCTGATGACCGCTTTCACCACGTGGCTCATGATTTATTTAATCCGCTGACAGTCATATCACTTTCAGCGCAGCAAATCCAGAGGTCAGTCTCTAAAACAGAATCGATATATAAATTGGGTTCAACTATTTTTGAGAAAGCAAAGTCGATAGAATATAATATCAGCAACATGCTTAAAGATGATCTTTCAGGGGAAAAATATATGCATCTCTCGATCGTTTCCTTTGAAACGGATGATATCCTAGATTGTGTAAGCAAAAATTTCAGCCATATTCTAAAAAATAAAGAACAACATCTAGAGGTTTGCAGCACCCGTAATTTGAACATTACTGGAGATAAACAGCGTATCATGGATATTTTGGGCAACTTTCTCAGCAATGCATCTAAATATTCTTCCGCTGGTTCAAAAATCATCCTCGAATGTGAGGAGCATCCACATACAGTACTTTTTAGTGTAACAGATCAGGGTCAGGGAATATGTCCTTCTGAAATCGGCTTACTTTTTAAAAAATTCTCCTGTTTATCATCAAGGCCTACCGCAAATGAAAGATCTCATGGTCTTGGTCTTTATTCTGCAAAAATACTTGCCGATCTTCATCATGGAAAGGTATGGGCAGAAAGTGCCGGAAAGGATTTAGGAAGTTCTTTCTTCCTGGAGCTCCCTAAAGATTAAATCTATTCCATATCTTCATTCTCTCTGAAGATCAGATTTTTGTACAATTATCCCCTTAATTTCTATCATCTCAGGTGATAGAAAGCATGGATAGATTAATCGCTCATTCTTTTTATATATACCGTTTTCTTCAAAAAATATTATACTGTCATAGTTTCAACTCGTAATACATTAATTTAATGCATGTTACAGCTAATTACCATTTTAGGAGCATCACAAATTATAAAGTCATCATGTTTGCGTGTAATGATTTCATCTTCATATAATTTTATGATTTTAATTTGTCAGCAATATATAAAGTTATAATGTCAGCAATATGACAAATTGAGTCAATGAATTCCAGTATTATTTTAAGGATGTATTCACGGGCAGTATTTTTCCTTTATTGACTTAATGCAGTAATTATAAGATTGAGTGATTAGGAAACCGAAGGACAAATACAGCCACTCAATGTCATACTTCCCCTTCATTTTATTCGCTTTGCTATATTCTGAAAAATAGATATAGCAAATGAACTGTAAGCAATTAAATTCCATAGGGCTGGAAGAAGTCCTCGCTTTTCTCGGACACCTTCCAACCCGACAAAATGAAAAAGAAGCATGGTATCTCAGTCCTTTTGGGCCTGAATCTCATGCCTCTTTTAAAGTTGACAGGCCGCAGAACCTCTGGTACCTCTTTTCAGAAGGAGCTGGCGGCACAACGACCGATTTTATTCAGAAATATTTGCACACATCAGTAAAAGAAGCCCTGGAATGGGCATCCAATCAAAATTTTTCTTCTTTTCACCCGCAGACAAAAACGTTAAAACCCAATCCAAATTACCGCATAGATAAGATTATGGATATCTCTCATCCAAATCTTATCCAGTACCTCTATGAACGTGGCTTAAGTGAAAAGGTATATCCCTTTATCAAAGAAGTATGGTTTACAATCGAAAATAAACAGCTTTATGCGGTCGGATTTAAGAATAATTCTGATGGATGGGAACTTAGAAACGTTTTCTACAAAGGGGCTTTGCTTAAAAAGGATATTACCTTTTTGCCATTCTTTCAGAAAGCTGAATCAATCAGTCAAAATGAAGCCAGAAAGAATGCAGGTAGTGGTAAAGTCGCCGTTTTTGAAGGGTTTACCGATGCCTTGTCCTTTATTGAATTGCAGAAATCTTTCGAGGGGGATCTGCTGGTATTAAATTCTACAGCAATGCTAAATAAAGCATTAACCGTGCTTGACTCATATTTAGAAATTAGCCTGTTTTTGGACAATGATAAAGCCGGAACGCAGTGTAAAGATACGATCACCAAGCACTTCCCCCATGCCAGGGACTTTTCCCTCCTCTATTCAGATCATAAAGATTTAAATGAGTTCCTCACAGCAAAAATGAAGCATCATGCTCATGACACGATCAATACAGCGATCACAAAGACAGCAATAAACGAACCTACAGAAAAACAAAATAATTGCAAAGAAGAAACAAACAGGATAAAGAAAGGACTGCAGAGGAAGATGTAGCACTGCGCTTTTTAGCAAGCTTTCCGCAAAAGTTAGGAGCTCATTCGCAACTTTGAAGGTCGGTATCCTTCCAACAAAGTTTCTACTTCGCCCGCAGGGGCTAAAAAAAGTCATTTAAAGGACTGTTTAAATGAATGTTTGAAAGTATCGAATGATTATAAGCGGCCCCAGAGATAATACAAAATTTTTAACGCATATCGCATGAAAACCTCCATCAATTTTAAAGCGGTAAAATCCGATTCTGAAACGCATAATTTTCGCAGGAAAACTTTTGACTACATCCGCAAAGACCTTTCTCCACAAAATGAATACTGGCAGGAAGATAAAATAACAGACCGGATTTTAAAGATTGAAGCGTACTGCAAAGAAAAATCAGGCAGGAAATTACAGAAGAATGCCATGCCCGTCCGTGAGGCCGTTGTCGTTATCAAAGAAGATACGACCATGAAAGACCTTCATGATCTCTCAAAAAGATTACAGGAAGAACTCGGAATAAGAGTGTTTCAGATAACCATCCATAAAGACGAGGGTCATTTTGACAAAGAATCTAAAGAATGGAAACCTAATTTGCATGCTCATCTTGTCGCCGATTGGCAGGACCTTACAACCGGAAAAACACTCAAACACCAATCTTTCCACTATTCCAAAATGCAGGATCTGGCGGCAGAATGTCTGGGGATGGAAAGAGGTACTGCCGGATCAGTAGGAAGACTGGAAGCGGTCGAGTTCAAAATACAAAAAAAAGAGCAGGAGCTAAAAGCATTAGAAGAGAAATTAGATCAAATGAAAGCGGAACTGGGTTCAAAAAAGTTCAATGATCTTATCGTTAATGACACCAATTTCTTTGGAGCAAAGCAGATCAAAACTAAAGAGACGATCACTAATTTTGGCAATACTTTTAAGCTATATAATACCGAATTACTTAAAAACAACAATGAACTCGATAATAAAACAAGGCAGGTTACAGAGCTGCGAAAAGAAATCAAAGATCTAAAAAGAGAAAATACGCAACTGAAAAGCAAAAACACAGCACTTGTGACAGATGCAGATGTTTTTGCTTTGGAAAAGAAAAAATATTTGGACTCTGTTGCAGAGGCACTGGAAAAGGCAATCCATTTTCAGCGGTTTAAAAATCCTCAGGCTGATAGATCGGATGATAAGAATCTTTTACGGGAGATGAATGAGATATGCAAAGAGTTTTCCCAAAAGAATCATATTCCATTTTCTGCTTTGGAACAAATATTTACCATAACTGAACTGGCAACAGGTCTGTTTTCACTTCTAAGACTGGGAGACGGAAATGAGCCTGAGCCGGAATATATTCCAGTACCCAGGAAAAAAAAGAAAAGAAGGAATATCAGATATTAGTGATCGTAAGCGGAACGATAATGTTTATAATGTGCCACATTAGTTTTTATAAATATTCTTTACACTTTAACCTGATTTAACGATAATTATTTTTATAGATATTTCTTTATTTGATTATAAAAATATAATTTAGATACTTATAGACCTGTATATTACAAAGTCTTAGAGGTTGTTCAAGCAAATAAATGATGTAATTTTTCAACAAGGAAGTCAGATGAATGCGAATACTATTCAATTGTTCGATAAACTCATGGATCAGTCTGTGGCCCGTTTTGCAGAACTTCCTGGTATAAAAACAGCAGTTTATACTGATAATACCTCGCATATAGGGGAAATGGTCAGTTATATAACGCAATTGTATGTGGACTGTTTCAAACATTTTGGATGGCTTAAAACAGAAATCCCCTTTTATAACCGGGTTTTATGTGGTAACAGCGGATCATTCGCTAAACTTGTTCCAAAAGATTCTGTTCTTTCTCAACTTTTTGAGTATCTGCCTGAAGATGGAAGTAAGATTGCACAGTCTCCTGTAGCTTTTCACAGGCACTTTGTTATTCTGCCTGACTTTTATTCAGTCAGTGGCCTATTATGGATTAATAGTGCACAACAGTTGTTTATGTGTTTATCAGAGTGCTCCGTTATCAGAGATACAGTCATCATCTCTCCTGGTCGCTACGCTTATTTATCTGAGCTTTTAGAACAGTATGATTCTCTTCTAAATCCTTCAATAGAAGAATGGACCAAAGAAAAAGAAATAAGTTATCATAAGGTTCTTCGAGATTCCAAATTGTATTGGGGTGATCCTTTCTACAGCCATTACCTAAAGATGAAAATTTTAGGAGCCATAGAAGAGGTTCTTTTTACCACCAACACATTAAAGGAGATCGCCATCAATCAGAAATTCGGCAAATATTCATTGCTCTATAAAACTTTTAAAAGGTATGGTATTGATCTTGCCAAAATTCCAAGGTTTTCTAAAATCTAACCCTATTTAATTCAAGGGTATAATCGTAACGCATAATCTTTACAACAATTGACCCCTATAACTGACATATCAATGATGCTTCTTAAAAATGATTCTTCCTTTTTAAGAAGGATTGTTTACCTTTATTGCACCAATCGCTATATACCGTTATGAAGCCCCGTATTCCAATCGACGAAAGAGAACTGCTGTTAAAACTGCGGAATGGGGACACATCAGCTTTTAGTCTTGTTTTCACAACGTATTACCACAGCATGTGCCTGTTTGCTGAAAAATATGTCGGACAGCAGTATGCAGAAGATATTGCAAACGATGTATTTTTAAAGCTATTGGAATCAAAAATACTTTTCAATGATTTTATTCATCTCAAAGCGTATCTATACAGGGCTATCAAGCATTCCTGCCTTGACCTGCTTAAAACAAAGGCAAGGGAGAATATCAGACATACCGCTTATATGGAAATGAATAATGAACCACAGGCCAGTTATCTTGTCTATATCATGGAAACCGAGGCAAAACGTATCCTATACAATGCACTGGAAAGCCTGCCCGCTCAAACTGCAAAGGTGATGAAACTTACCTATCTGGACAGCATGAGCAATCAGGAGGCTGCCGATAAGCTCGACATATCCATCAATACTGTTAAAACCCATAAACAGCGCGGAGTCAGTAAGCTTAAACGGATCTTGTCTAAAGAAAACTTTGGATTTTTGCTTTTATTCTATTTTTCTGATCTTTTTTAGTTTTCCTGTCATTCTTTTTGTCATCCGTGTCGTTTGGTTGATACCAAGCAGTAAACATACATGGATTATAAAGAAGAATGCGATGCGATACGAATAGGCGAGCTGGTCGCCAAAAAGCTCCATAGTGAACTTTCAGAAAAAGAAGAGGAATTGATGAACCGTACGCTGGATCAGCATCCTGAATACAGGAATGTTTATCAGTTCCTTGCAGAGACTGAAAAAGATAATCTTTTCGATCAAATGCAGACCTATGATTCGGATGCAGCCCTTAAGCGTGTTCTTGATCGATATAACAAACCTCGCAAAAAGAAAACACGGCTTATTTGGTATGCTGCCGCCTCACTGATAATATTTTTAAGTTTAGGAGGTTACTGGATGATATCAATCCGAAATATATCAGATGGGCATCAGATCACTTCACAATACGGTGATGATGTGATTTCCGGAATCTTAAAACCAAAAATGATATTGTCCGATGGCAGCAGCTACGAGCTTGATACAGCGCAAAGCGGGATCAGGATAAACGAAAATGGTATTCAGTATGACAATGGTGTTATCATTGTTTCCGAAAAAGCCTCGGTCAGTGTCACTTTAGTGACCCCCAAAGGAAGACAATATCGCATTACACTTCCAGATGGCACAAAATCCGTTCTGAATGCCGCCACATCACTGACTTACCCTTCGCAGTTTACCGCTAAAGAGAGACTTGTGGAGCTACAGGGAGAAGCCTATTTTGAAGTTGCCCATAATGCTGCAAAGCCGTTTCGTGTAAAAAGTACCGGTCAGCAAATTCTAGTGCTGGGAACAAAGTTCAACGTGTCTGCCTATCCGGCAGAAAAACCGGTCACCACCCTGATCGAGGGTAAGGTAAGCCTGCGTTCAGAAAATGTCAAAGAAGTATTTCTTGCACCCGGACAGCAGTCTGAACTGGGAAAAGAAGCCTTTAAAGTACAGGATGTCCAACCTGACGATTATCTTTCATGGATGAAGGGCGAATTTGTTTTCAACAATATGGCACTTGATCAAGTATTCAATGTTTTGGAAAGATGGTATGATGTTACATTTGAATATCCGCCTGGATTGTCCCAGCAGTACATATATGCTGAAATTACCCGCAAACATAAACTTTCCGAAGTACTCAACATATTAGAGCGTGTAACCGGTCTTGCCTTTAAAATCGAAGAAAGGAGGGTGATCGTAAAAAAATAAGTGTTTCATATGTTTACCGGGCACCAGAAAAATGCCGGAGCTGTTAGAGCAGCTCCGGCGGGTGTCGGTTAAAAAAAGTGTCTGACAACTAACTAATTTATGTACCAACGATACAAACATAAGCATTACTCAGCAGTAAGGCAATAAGAACGCTGACCTAATGTATGGTGCCTGTATCTAATTTATGATCAAGAATGATAATCAACAACAAAAGGAAATGTCATACTGTACCCAGTTACAATAAGGTTTCTTTTTCAATACCACGCAGAATAAAATATCTTATTGTATTGCTGGCAATGTTTTGTTTTTTCCTGTCAAACAGGAGCTACGCTCAGCAGATCACATTAACGGTAAAAAAAGAAAAACTGGTCAATGTGATCAAGCAGCTGCGCAAACAAAGCAAAGGATATGATTTTGCATTTAATGCAGCAATACTGGAAAGATCCAACCCCGTAACGGTAAGCCTTTCAGCTACCAGTCTTGAAAAAGCACTGACAGAAATTTTCAAGGGACAGCCACTGACCTATGATATAAGCAATGGTACTATTATGATCAGAGAAAAAGAGGTTAAACCTACTAAAGAACCTGAAGAAAAAGGATTAAAAGAATCCATCAACCAGCAAACTATACAGGGGCGTGTGTTAAATGATAAAGTGCAACCCTTATCAGGGTCATCCATAACGATAAAAAATACTGGGTTACAATATATAACTGATAAGGACGGGTATTTTGAAATACCCACCCGCTACAGGGATTCCATAATAATTATATCCTTTATTGGATACGAAACAAAAGAAGTTACCACACCGCATACTACACAGGTTATTCTAGCTCAAAATCGGGCAACTTTGGGGTTTGTGGATGTCGTGGTAAATACCGGATACCAATCCTTGCCGAAAGAACGGGCTACAGGAAGTTTTGTTGTGATTGACAGTTCTCTGTTTAACAGGAAAGTTTCGACCAACATACTGGACCGGTTGGACGGTGTGACCAGTGGGCTTATATTTAACGGATTGGCATATAACACACCGATCAATACACCAACGGGAGCAGGAAAGAATTTAGGAATCAATATTCGTGGAGAAAATACCATTAATGCAGCAACAGATCCACTGATCGTGATTGATAACTTCCCCTATGAAGGAAATCTTTCTGCTATCAATCCCAATGATATAGAAAGTGTTACTGTGTTAAAGGATGCCGCTGCTGCAAGTATCTGGGGAGCTAAAGCAGGTAACGGGGTTATTGTTATCAATACTAAAAAAGGGAAATATAACACGCCTGTAAAGATTAGTTTTTCGACCAATTTAAATGTTATCTCAAAACCAGATCTTTTTAACAATGACCGTTACATATCATCACAAGACTATATTGATATTGAAAAGCGGTTGTTTGATAATAAATATTTTGATCAGGATCTTTCCAATACAGTAACCTTTCCGCCTGTCTCACCCGTTGTTGAGCTCTTGTCAAAACACCGGGAAAATATTATTTCGGATCAAGAGCTTGAAAAACAACTTATCCTATATCGTGACCGCGACATCAGAAGTGATTATGACAAGTATATATATCAAACGCAGGTCAACAGGCAATATCACCTTTCCATTAATGGAGGAAATGATAAACATTCATTCTTTTTGTCCGCAGGTCAGGATAATAATCGGGGAAACTTTATCGGTAAAAAAGACAGTCGCAGTACCTTAACATTGGGTCATATCGCCCGCCTTATAAAAGGCCTTACACTTAGCTCCAATCTGTTGTACAGCAAAAGCACCATAAAAAATGAATTTAATGAAAACCTTTACGGTCAATTAGTGAGTCTCAGCGGGAATTATACAGGGCTATTTCCATATGCACAGTTGGCTGATGATCAGGGGAACCCTTTGTCAATAGCAAGAGGAACAACAGATGCTTATAAGAAATCGCTTGAATCCAAGGGATTTAAAGACTGGAACTACAAACCTTTTCAGGAGTTTTTGCTTGCGGATGCAACAAGAGCTATTTCAGATCTTACCTTACGGTTTAATCTCGAATATAAAATTTCTGATCCTTTGAAGGTTAATATTCTTTATCAACACCAAAACCAGGTTATTAACGGCAGAAACTACCAGTCCCCTGAAAGTTATTATGTCCGGAATATGGTCAATACTTTTGCTCAATATAATCAGCAAACAATGTCAACAAAGTTTATTTTCCCACAAGGAGCTGTATTAAATATGAACACCTACAACTGGAATGTAAACAATTTCAGAGGACAGCTCAACTATGACCGAAAATTTGGTGTCCATACTGTTACGGGAATATTAGGGGCGGAGGTAAGGGAAATCAATGTTGAAGGATGGAGCCGCACTTCTTATGGATATGATGATCAGTTTGGAACCGGTGTTCCCAACCTGAACTATTCGGATGCCTTCCCAACCAATCCCGGTGGAGCCTCTTATATTCCGGCACCGACCGGGGATGTCTATGGAAACCTGGACAGGTTCATTTCCTACTATACCAATCTCGCCTACTGCTATTCGGATCGATACACTTTAAATTTCAGTGCGAGAAAGGATGGATCGAACTTATTCGGTGCCAACGTAAACAATAGATTCACTCCGCTCTGGTCAACTGGAATCGGCTGGAATGTAGCTAAAGAAGAATTTTATGATATGCCCCTGTTTACACTCTTAAAAATAAGGGGAACTTTCGGATACAATGGAAATATTGGCAATACCCCCGCTCAGTTGACTGCACGTTATCTGCCTATTTACCCGGAATCACCTTTTTTGCCTGCTACCATTATTTCCGCACCCAATCCTGAACTAAAATGGGAAAAAATAAAAAACATCAATGTAGGATTGGATTTTGCTACCAAGGCCAATGTTATTTCAGGAACTTTGGAATGGTATAGAAAAGAGGGGATCGATCTTTTACAGCCTACACCTATTGCCTCTCAAACAGGCTTCACTTCTTTTACGGGAAATTATGCCAACGTTAGGACACAAGGTATAGATTTAACCCTGAACAGTATTAATACCAGAGGAAAATTCTTATGGAAAACAACCTTGCTATATAGCCATTTGAAAGATAAGCTTACTTCTTACGATGTGAAACCGACATCATCATCCATATTATTAGACAGATCGTTGGTGGTAGGAAAGTCTATGTACGGACTGTTTTCTTATGAGTGGAAAGGTTTAGATCCTGCAACTGGTGATCCATTAGGAAATTTAAACGGAGTTGCAAGCAAAGATTATACAGCAATAATCAATAATTATCAGCCTGACAGCCTGATCTATCACGGTTCTTTCCGCCCCAGTTCTTTTGGAGCCTTACGCAATGAGTTTTCTTTCAAAAATTTTAGCCTCTCCGCTAATATCACCTTTAAGTTTGGGCATTATTTTAGGAGAACATCAACCTCTTTAAATTATACTTCAATACTTCAGGGACGTCAAAACAGTGATTACGAACAACGCTGGCAGAAACCGGGTGATGAGTTAATTACGAGTGTCCCCTCAGTGATCTATCCCGATAACAGCCAGCGTGCACAATTCTATCAATATTCTTCGGTATTGGTAGAAAGTGCCTCGCACATTCGCCTTCAGGATGTCCGGTTTTCGTATCTGATAAATAACAGTTTTATAAAAAGAATGAAGCTGCAAAATTTCCAGCTTTACGCGTATGCCTCCAACCTTGGCATCCTATGGAGAAAGAATAAACATAATATAGATCCGGATGCATACAGCTCATTAACCAACACAATATTTTCGGCTCCATTCAGCTTGGCTTTTGGATTAAACCTCACTCTATAAAAAAGTTACCATGAAAAAAATACTTTATATCGTTATAGCGACTTTTATGTTACTTACCATATCTTCCTGTGAAAAGCAGAACGAATGTTGGATGCAAAACGTCAGAAGGAAATGGTAATCCCTGAAACCTTAAAAGATTTTCAGGCAATCCTTGATTATTTTTATACCATTCATACGGCATTCCCCATTTATGGGCAATTGGGTACCGATGACTTTATACTAGCCGATGCAGATTATTCTCGGAGTACAGAAGATATCAGAAACGGTTACATTTGGAATAAAACAATATGGAGCAGCGATAATACAAGCTGTTGGGATGTTCCCTTTGCGGTTATTTTAAAATCAAATGTTGTTCTGGACGGCTTGAATAAAGTCTCCAAGTCCGCAAATACTGAAGTTTTATATAATGATATTCAGGGACAGGCCTATTTTTACAGGGCTTTGTTCTATTATCATTTAGCACAGTTATTCTGTAAAGCATATACCAGCAATTCTGACAGTGATCTTGGGCTACCGATAAGGCTTACTTCTGATGTCAATGTCATCGCACAAAGAAGTTCTCTTGCTGCTACCTATGCACAGATGATAACGGACACAGAAAAAGCCGTTGCACTCTTTCCTCAAATTTCGGTCAATAATCGTAGACCTTCAAAAGCTGCGGCATTAGGATTACTTGCGAAGATATATTTAGTAATGGGAAACTATGACAAAGCCGGGTTTTATGCCAATGAAGCCCTGAAAATCAATAACCTACTCCTTGATTACAATTCTACCTATGCCAATTTAACAAGAACATACAGATTCCCAGCAAATCCCTATGATCATCCTGAAATCAATTTTTATGGCCGTGGCGGTGGCTATGCCGTTGTTATGCCATCTTCAAGTACTTTGGGAGTCATCAATGATGAATTGTACAATTCATATGCAGATCATGACTTGCGCAGATCTCTTTTTTACTTCACCAATACGGCCGGCTTACATAAGTACAGAGGAAGCTATACAGGAACAAACAGTAATTTCTGTGGTATTGCCACTAATGAAATATATCTTATTCGTGCAGAAAGCTATGCTCGTATGAAAAAAACAGACCTTGCCTTAAAGGACCTCAATACATTACTCAGTTATCGATATGAAACCGGTCACTTTATCCCATTAACTCTATCCGCTCCCACTGATCTTTTAAAAACTATCCTAAAAGAGAGGAGAAAAGAACTTGTGGGAGTAAGTAATATCCGTTGGGAAGATCTTAAACGCCTAAATACAGAAACCGCCTTTGAGAAAACCTTAACCCGAACGGTTAATGGCCAGACCTACACATTAGAGCCCAATAGCCCTAAATATGTATTGCCTATTCCGAATAATGAGATACAACTAAGTCATATTACTCAAAATGAGAGATAACATGAAGACTATATTTCTTGCGCTTTCATTGTTTTTTTTGACCGATGGGGCTTTTTCTCAAGATACACAGCATTCATTTATTATGAAAGTTCATCTCAAAGATGCTGTTAAGGAAGATACGCTTATATTGCGCTTGGTTGACGAGTGGACACTTAGGAAAAGTTCTGAAATTCGCTCAGCCATGGATCATAGCGGTATATTTAAATTTCATATCAACACTAACCGTTCCCGGGGATATTGGGATATCAAGTTGTTACGATATAATCCTTTAACCCGTCTCAGGGAAGAGAGAACAGTTACTTCACTCTTTTCTTGGGAAGAAAATGACGATATTCTGCTGCATCTTTCCAATACTCCCGAGATGGTTGGGATTAGCAGCAAGTACCTTTTTGAGGGAAATGGTTCTGCCAAATACCAGCTTCGGGCAGATTTATTTGACAATGAATCTTTACGAGCTCCTTATTTAAAGGAATTCAAATCATGTTCTTTTACCTCTGACATGATCTATATCCAGGAAGTTAACCCTTTTATAAAAGTGCGCGTTGATATGCTTAACAATAAAAAAAACGAGCTATCGGAAACGGCATATTCAATTTTGAAAAAAGATATTGAATATAGTAGCCCTGAATCATTCAGCGAAATGGCTGATTATTATATGCAGCGTATGAAAAGTAATGAGGATTTCATCGATTTATGTAAGATAAACTATTTTAATTCCACTAAAGCCATCTTTCCGGTTACTCAAGATTATGGTTTTTTACACTCAATGTTAGCTATTAAGAAGGCACAAAAAAAGATATTTACCGATATAAGAATGACCTATTACCCCGAATCAAATGTGTTAAACAGGTATTATGACTATATCAAAGTAAATACTTCAGGTGAAGCGCGGGAACGGTTGTTGATACACTATTTTAATAATTACAAAAAATCGGAGCACATAGACAGTTTATTGCAGGATGCTGGATCTTTTTTTCAAACGAGAGAGGGAATTGCGGAATTAAACAAGCTTAAAAGCCCCTATCCACCTAGTGTTGGAATGGGATATTCCTTTATTGACAGTGAAGGAAAAAAAATGAATCTTGATGATCTAAAAGGAAAAGTAATCCTGATCGATGTCTATAATCCAGGCTGTGCTCCATGTGTACGGCTTTATAAAAACGTGATCTCGAAAGTTAAAACAAAATTTGCCCAAAACCCTAATTTTGTAATTGTTTCCTTATCTGTTGAACGGAAAAATGATATCTGGCAGAAAACACTGAAAACAGGGCTATACACATCATTCTCTTCCAATACTATAAATGTATTCACCGGAGAAATTGGGAAAAATCATCCCTTTATCTTGCAAAATAATATCGTTAGCAATCCATCGGTTATTTTAATCGATGCGTCAGGAAAAACATTATACATCAACAATGAAATATTGTTTGACTACAGGAAACTCGTAACATTGTTGCAGACATTAATATAAATATAAATAAAGGGAGCGTTATTGCTCCCTCTATCTTATAACTAAGCGCTAATGAGAAAAATCAGGTTGCCTGCTATCGATGCTTGTTTTTGAAGTATCCATAACATCTGCAACTGAGATTTGGTTACCGGCTGATAAGGGCTGTGTAGTAGTTATTTGACAGGGCTGGTCGCTGCCTTCACCACACTGATTATCTTCAGGTAATGAGGTCGATACGGTGTAATTAGAGCCACTTAAACTCGTTACCCAATAGGTTTGAGCAACTTTTGTTTTAGAATCTAATTTTGTAAAGGCAAATACGCCTATTGTGCCAGCAACGATGAGTAACGCTGCAATGGCTGTTTTTAATGTTTTCATTTTGGTAAATTTTAAAGGTTTATATTGGACAGGTACTCCTGTCCCTCGATAGCGATGAGAAAGGCATACGTCAGAAAAGAGTATGGGCTACTTTTTCAGTCGCAATAAAAAGATTGGATCTGAACACACCTTTAAGGATGCTGGATTTTAATGGGCAACCGACCCTACAGTCGCTAATTGAAATCCTATTATTTTGACAACATCCGAAATCAGGGTAATATCTCGTGACTGTCTAAATAATAAAATGGCTATCATGAAAAACTTTAAATTACATTCAAATGTAAGTGCATTATAAGCGGATTTCCAAAATATTGTTGTTAACATTCTAGAATAAGGACCTTCATTTTCTAGAATAGTAACAAGTAAAATAAATTCTTTTAAACATGATTTTCACTATTGCTAATGTATGGGAATCAATATATAAAAAGCAAAAAGTTGTTGTCTTAGAAATCAAATTCACACTTTAGAAACTGTATTAGATTGCTCGGACACTGTATTAGAATCCATTAACACGTAAAAAAAGATGATAAAATAAAATCCTATTATAATTTAAGTGTATGATAATCAGTGTCATTGAATTGTAAAAAAATATCCAACAATTTTGAATGTAAAATTTTTAAAAATGAACATTTAAATTGTTTGCACAAAGGATGCTAAAAAGATAGTTGTAATTTAATTGCTTAAATTGTTCAATTTGCGCATCAAAATTGCTAATTTTTGACAATTATTACATGCGCATTTTAACAATAAGGATTCACAAAAGAGTATTTTATCTTGAATAAGATAAATTTGATAATCTTCAGCGAACGTTTTACTTTGAGGATTTGATGAAATAAAAAAGAAAATTTGAGGAAACTATCTAAAGAAAAAATCATGATTTTATAGTTGCATAAAAAAATTGAGGCTGCTCACGCAAACAGCCTCAATGAATCATAAATGATTATTAGTACTAATTTTTTATACTTTTGACACAATCTGTGGGTTCAAAAGATTCTTCTATAAATTTTATATACTCAGTGGTACGGTAAAGAATATCGTAATAAAAATATGCATCACGTTTAAAATCGTCGCTATATTGCTCAGTATATATATTCTTATTGCACCATCTCTGAGAGAATCTTTTCTTTGTATCGTCTTCGCCCAAAACAATCTCATTCTCACTAATCCTACGTGTAGTCATTGAACCGTAAAACCATCTAAATACAAAGGCCGGAGGATCAAAATGAGGATGAATGAACTTTTCAAAAATGACCGTTCTGCTAATTCTATTTTTATCTAGTTTATTACTTTAAAATTAGGTGCTTCCCACCATCCTTTTCTGAAATTATTTTTACAATTAAAATATACTGAATCGCATTAATACCATTCTTAAAAAGCTTCTTTTTTCTTGTTTATCCAAATGATCTCAATAGCTGTAAAGGTATCAGCTATTGAGATCATTTGGATAAACCCACCGATTGTTGGTGGGTTTATTAGCATAATTATGCGTCATTTTCGATGTATTCCAAAATTCTTAGTGCAAGATCAGAATTAGAAATCGCGCTATTTTGATTCACAAAATCATTAACTAAATCATCAAGCATAGATAAAGGGCATAAGTTCTCGTATGTCACGCCTTCATTTACAAATATTCTTGTACCCGGTACCTCTTCTCCATTGAAAAGCCTGTAATCAGCTTCCAACTCTAAAGAGCCAACTGCATAAATATCTACTAAATCATATTCAATGTTGATTGAATTATCTAAAAATAGTTTATCTATTTTATTTTCTCTAACTGATTTTATAATTGCTACTAATTTCATATTTATAATTATTTATTCCACAATGACATTCCTCCTTTTCCGACTGGATGCATCGTACCCCAATAAGAACTACCAACTGTATGTTGGGTTTTGGGTACAAGCTGAATTACTCCCGGCTCTGTACCATGATGCCAAACCCAATTAGTTGGGCTTTTACCAAGTATGCTTCCTGTCGATGATTTAGGAACAGTGATCCCTAATTCAGACATTACCTCAGGTGCCATGCCGCTCTCTAAGGCTGTATTAGCAGCTTTGAAATGAGAATAATAGGTTCCTCCAGGATAAAGGTCACCGGACAACTTAGTTTCAAAGGCAATAGAATAAAAAGAACCTTCTGTTGCTGTTTCTTCAATTACCACTTCTGCAACACTCGCGACATTTGACATTCTCCCATATCCACCCCACATCAAACTTCCGCCACTACCTTCATCCCGCAGTATCTCCATATGAGAACTGTTTACATTTCGGGCAAATTTATCAAGCCAGCTTTCCCCTGCGTGATAAAATGGATCATCTCTCCAACCTCTGTACTGCTCTAAAGGACTCTCTCCATTGGCATTTACATTAGCATTTCTAATTAATCCAAATAATCTTGTTCCTGTATCAAATGATCCTTCGGGTATTCCTACTGCTATTTTATTGGAGCTTTTCTTTCTACCAAAAAGATTTCTAAAGAAATTCCCAATACTTTTCCATATGCTTTTCTTTGGGGTTGGATCAGTAGCGGTACTTCCAGCACTACCACGTTCTCTTTCATTACTTGAAGTCAGTTTAATAAACTCTTCAAAATGTCCAAAGTTTCTTCTTTCGTTAAACCAACCGCTGCTGACAGGGACATTCCATGACCATCCTTCATCTACCGCCATCGCCTTTCTTCCATCCGGATCCACAAAGCTTATGGGGTTATCGTAAGCATAGTTGTAAGGACTAAACCTTCTGGAAGTCTCCGATAATGGATCAATAACACCCCATCTAGCGATATCCGACATGTACATTCTGGCTTCATAGTCGTTCCATCCGGTTTCGGTCTGCAATTCTTTCCCATTGTATTGGTATTTATAGGAAGAATTGTTGACGGAAAGAATATTGGTATCATGTCGTAATCCAAACGGATAGTAGCTGTTTTCTTCAAGAACTTCTGCGCCGCCACTGGTTGTATTTCTGGAGTAACTCAGACGTACATTTCCCAAATGATCTGTATAGGTGTAAATATACTTATTTTTTTCAAAATCGTAATAGCCTTCAGAAGTGGGAACAAACTTTAAAACAGGGTTTGATAGACTTCCTGTATAATTTTCTTCGTACTGAAAACCATCAAGATAATCGGTAATGGTGCTTGCTTCGAGATTTGTTTTTCCTGTTCCGTAGGTATAGATCTTTCGAAGCTTTACGCCGTCCGCCCTGTACAGGTATTTAGTTTTAACATTATAATCCAGTTCCATTCCGGTAAACCTCGGTACGTAGGTCTTGTCAAATTTTACCAGATCCGGCAAATCAAGGATATTGTAATCGATCTGCAAAATTCCTTTATCCATATGATCTTTCATATTTCCATTGGCGTCATAAGAGATTGCCGTTCCGGAAGTATCAGGATACCCGGCATAGTTACCCGATCCGTCATTTACAGAAAGGAGCTTATTACCTGTATAGGTATAAGTAAGGTTGTCAATGAGTTCCGCGGTGCCGGAAAAACTTTTTGTATTTCTCTGAAGAGATGTAATGTTTCCGGCAATATCATAAGCAGCCGATTCATTATAAAAATTATTTCCGGGTACAGAAGCATTGGGTTCAGCATAGATTCCTTTGGTGAGCCTGTTCAGGTTGTCATACTGGTAACTGTATTTTTTCAGCACATTATCCATTGCCGATTTCCAGCTTACCTCGGAGACATTCCCACTGTATTTTCCAGTTGAATTATTCGAAGGATCAAAGTAAGAAAGTGAATAGGCAAAAAGGTCAGTTCCCAGACTGGCAGGATCATTTACTTTGGTTACCGATCCCCTGATGTTGTAGGTGTAATCTACAGTCTGCAGATTATTTCCCACTTTTTTATTGGTGAGCTGCGAGAGTTCGTTATAGGTATTCTCAGAGAGCAGCTCCTGCGCATTGCCATCTACCTGATGCCACTGTTTTTTCAGGCGGTTCTGAGCATCATATTCAAAAGCCTGGGTGATTGTTTTCGGCGTATCTGAGGATAGTCGGGCATGAGTGATTCTGGTCTGCAGTACAACCCCTGCAAAATCCAGTGAAGATTCTGTTTTGGTAAAGCCTCCCAAATAATTAATCGAATGGGTACCGATGGGCCTTGCCTTGTTGTCGTACCAGATATAGCTTTTGGTCCAGTTGTCATCTTCGATGTTCTTTACATACGAAGCAGTGGGAAGGTTTTTGGTATTCACGGCAGCGCCCATATTGTCTCCTATGGTACTGTTAGAGAAGATCTGTGAGGGTCTTTCAGGACTTTCGGCAGGATAGGTATCGAAATAATGGACACTGAGAATTTTGGTAAACGCCGTAGGATATACAGTGTTGGTGTAATAAGCCGTCACACCGGTGGCATCGAAACCGCTTGCACTTCTGCTTTCATTCTGTGCTGTTGCAGCGCTGTTGGCGTTATTCTGCTCGGCCTGTCTGCCCTCACTTCCATAGTTGTACGGGCTGGTAAAAATCCCGGTATAGACGGCCCTGCCAAATTTGTCGTATTTGGTGAAAAGCCATTGCTTAGAGGCTCCCATATTGGCATCCTGTGTCATCAGTACACGGTCCTGTTTATCATAGACGATATATTCCCAACCTTTCCCCGGAAGCTTTTTTTCTACCTGCCTTCCTTTGCTGTCGTATCTGTACTGATAACAAAGATCGTTGAGAAGAGTAGTAGTCAGTGCCTGTGACACCGCCAGGGGAGGAATCACGTAGGCCAGCTGTCCATACTTGTTATAGACATAATACGTTTCCGTATTCTCTTTCCGTACAAGAATGGTTTGTCCTTTTCCGTTTTTAAACTCCGTGGTTGTATGGCCGTCTTCATCGGTTACGGAAGTTTTCACCAGCTGTCCGGCACTGTAGTTTCCAGACAGGGTGATGGCATTGTCGGTGGCGCTGTTCACCCATGAGGTGCTGGTCACGGTATATTTCTTCACCTCAGTGGCGGTATTCATTTCATATCCGTAATTGATGGAATGTCCGTGATAATCTGTTCCTGGTTTTGTAACGGAAAGAAGCTTTGCGGCAGGTGAATTTTCCATTACGGATTCGGAATAGAAATAAAGATCCGAGCCGTAGGTTTGGGAAGCATTGGACTTCGGATTGCTGTAGATGGCACCGTTCTGTGTTCCCGATTGCGGAATGGGCAGATAAGATTTTACCTGTCTTCCAAATGGGTCGTATTCAACAGGTACGGCCATATCTTTTCCTGTTGGTGAGCTTTTGATGCTGATGGTCTGCTTGAGCCTTCCCAATCCGTCTGAATATTGTACAGCCTCTGTTTTTTTGCTGCAGTCTTCATTCAGGCAGTTTTTGGTGTAGATATAGTTTTCGCTTGTTGAGAGATTGGTAGTCTGTGCAGAAACAACAATCCCCAACAAAAGGCTTACTAGTGAAAATATGTTTTTCATGGTTGTGTTACGGTTTGTAGTTATACTGATTTTCTTTGATGATCTGTCCGCTGGCGTTTTTCACTCTGAATAATCTTCCTGAAGAATCATATTCATAGCTCTGTTTGATCCCGTTGGAAGAAACAGTATGGGTAACGCCAACCAGAGGATCATAAGCAGATACGGATATCGGATATTGCTGCAATGCGGGATCAAGACGTAAGTTTTCCAAAGCAGTCAGTAATGCGGCTTCATTGGCAGGGTTGTCCGCATCTGCATTGGAAGCGGTAATGGCAGCTGCAATGGTGGAGATAGAAGCTATATTGCTGTATTTTGCTCCGGTAATCTGTGCGATCGGAAGGGTCTGGTAATATCCCCAAATGGTCGTTACCGAGTTACCTGCTTTGTCCGTGATCTGCACCAGATTTCCTTTGCTGTCATATACATCAAAGGTCATTTGTGTTTCAGGATTCTGAGCCAGGTCTGTTACGATGACCGAAGTGGGATAAAAATGACTGGTATCTCCGAAAAGCGTTTTACTGGTTGCAAGGATACTTCCATTTTCTTTGGTTACGGTTTCCAGCGGTACGGAAATCATATTGGCATTGATCAGTCTTGTGTCTGCAAGATCCAAAGCATATTTAGTCGATGTTTCCTGTATATCGCCGTTATGTGTGGTCAGTTTTGAGGAGATCTGCTGGAAATTATCCGGGCTGATGACCACCTCGTTGCTTGTAACCTGGCCGGATGCTCCATATTTTACGGTATTCGTTTCTTTAGTATATTGAACAAAACCTGGAATGTATGAATAATTAGATGATAAGGCATGCCCTGATGCTCCGGGGATTGCATTGATTGTATATTCATATTCCGTCTTTTCCTGAAGCTGGCCACTGCTGTTCAGTACTTCTTTCTTCTCCATCAGGGCCTGGCTGGTAAGATTGAAGAAAAGGTAATTTCCATTAGCGTCTTTATAGTCTTCTGGTATTTTAAAGCTGTACTGGATTGATCCGTTATTTTGAGTTCCGGACACTTCGGTTTCCTTTACATTTTTGTACAAAATAAAACTTGATGTTGAAAGAGCAGTAGGATCTGTGAGCTCGGAGTCATACATGAAACCGGTACCATCCAGCGGATTGGTAAAAGAGTTATATTCATAGTTTTTTGTCTTTACCAATGTTCCGTCGGAATCATAAGAACGTATCGCCTTTATTCTCGCCCCAGCACCTACAACGTATCTGTTGTTATAAGGGGGCGGTAATGCTTGAAGCTGCTTTAATACAAAATTTCCATCATCGGGCGGATTATTTGTCGTTATGGTGTACGTTCCCGGATAAAGTTTATAATTTGGAGTGCTGCAATCGGCAGCATTGGTTCTTGTCATTATGGTTCCGGAAGCATTTTTAACGGTAAACGTGAAAAGCGGTGGAGCATTGTCAAGATCTGTTATAATGCCGTCATGATTAGACCCGCTTGCGAGATAAACAGGATATTGTAACCCTGAATTCCCATTAACCTGAAATGTATAAGTTAACGAATTCGCAGTATTATAAGGAATAGCCGTTTGTGCATAGTACTGAACAGTCGGGTCGGCCATATGGTTATAACCAGAATAGTTAGCATTACTTCTGTTTGAATATATTTCATTAGGCTCAAATTCATATATAATATATCCTTTAGTTGGGAAGGTTATCTTTTTAAGGATATTTTTAGGATAGCTATTAGAGGCTCCTACCTTACTGCAAAAACTCCCGGCTTGTGCCGCATAATCTGTATTATAGACATCATTATATTCGAAATCGGTTTGTTCACTGACAGCAAGGTTCCTGTCCATTTTTTTTAATGAGGCAAGGGATCTGTTTGTGGATTCAAGCATTCCGTACACAAATTCATATTTAGAAATCGTCGCCCCCTGTTTATCTGTTAAAACAACGTTTTTTACCGAATAAGGATCATTCGTCGGGTTCAGGCTGTTATTGTCATACGATGAATTATAATCGAAGGTAAACGTCATTTTTCCTTTGGAGGTAATGATATCTTTTACTTTGCAGTACTGATATTTGAAAATCGTGGAAGTACCAATATACTTTACTTTTTTATCATAGGTGAAGCTGACAATTTCATGATTGCCGGCATCCTTCACCTGATTAAGCTCAAACCCCGTTTTATAATTTTTTGTTCCTGCACTCGTAGAATACGTTCCAATATTATAATCATTAAAGAAATATTGATAACCTTTGTCATCCGTAATTTTAAAAGAATTAATAATTAATTTGGTACTGGCGAGATCTCTTGTATATTCAATTTTTAACTTTGTTCCCGAGATATTATTAATCACAAGATCGCTGCCCGAACCGCTTTTATGGATATTGAATTTTCCAGAATATCCGGGAATCGTATAATAAAAAATATCGGCTTCGCTTTCGGTAATATCGCTGATATTTTTCGATTCATCAACACTTCCTATCACCGCTCTGTTGATGCTTCCCCCTTTGAATAAGGACCATCCCAATCCTACCTCACTCGTAGGATTACCGTCAAGAGCACTGTACGGATGATAAGATAGTGCGACCGATATCGGAAAATTTGTATCTGAACTTTCTAAATTATAAATCGGAATATTGATTGAAGGGATTCCTGTTGCCGGAGAAACTCCTGCATTTACATAATTTTGAAAGGAGGCTGCCATAGGCAAAGAAGAGTTTGTTTGCCCGGATATTTTTCCTGTCAATCCAATGGCTGTGATTGTTAATAGGTTAAAAAATATATTCTTCATCTTAGCTTATTTTTTAATCAGTTTAGCACTTGCTGTTTTATTATCATTTGTTTTCACGCTCACCAGGTACGCTCCCTGAACCAGCGCCTGCGTATTGATCTTCGTAACCTTATTCTTCGTCTTTATGCTCTGCAGCTGCCTTCCACCCATATCGTACACGGTAATCTCCGCTTCCGTCTTCCCATCTCCCAGCATCCCGCTTCCGGCATCCATATTGATTTCCACATACGCGTACTCACTCACCGGGTTCGGATAAATCTTAATATCCTGCTTCTCAATCAGCTGATCAATCTGCTTGTCTCCCAGCTTTACAATCTTCCAGTTCTCTTTTCCTAACTCTTCAGCACTCGTTCCCGCCAACACAATTGAGCCGTCTCTGTTCAGTTTTATGTCGGATAGTCTCTCTTCTCTTTGTCTCTTTTCTCCAATGACATGTTTTCTCCACTGCTCATTCCCATTCTGATCTAAGTACAGCATCCAAAACGTCTCATCGTCACTCTCTATTCTTCCTTCCGCCTGCGTGTAACCACCCAGCAAAATGCCTTTGGTCAGGTTGCCGGATTCCCCTCCTCTGGAGGGGTTAGGGGAGGATATCACACTCATCCCCATCAACATATCTCTATTTTTGAAGTTGTAGGATTTCTGCCAGATTTCTTCCCCTCTTTCATCGAGTGAAATCAACCAAAGATCCGTTCCGTCTTCGATGCCGACGGTTTTATTTCCTGATCTTTCCGATCTCGATTCTCCTCCGATTAAGTATCCTGTAGAAGTCAGAGCCAATGTTCTTAAGTGATCATCCCCTTTTCCACCGAAATTCTTTTCCCATTCGACTTTTCCGTCTTTTGAAAGCTTGATGATCCAGTAATCCCCTTCACCGAAATTGTTGGTAGACTTTGCATAACCGGAAAGTGATTTTGAATTTTGAGTTGAAGGGTCTTGCCCCCCTCCTTTGGAGGGGTCGGGGGAGGATGCACTCCTTGAATACACGCCCAGCAAAGCCCCTCCGTCTTTCGTAGGAATCATCTTCTCCACCTCATCCAATCCTTTTCCGCCTAACACCAATTGTGATAATTCTTTTCCGTTTTTATCCAGTCGAACTACCAGAATATCCTTCGACCCGTAACCTTCAGCGGAGTTTTGGACATTTCCTGCAACGAAAAACCCTAAATCAGTGGTTTGAATGACAGCTCTCGCTTCTTCATCCGTAGCTCCTCCAATGGTCTTCTGCCACAGTTCATCCCCAAATTCATTGATCCGGATCAGCCAGATATCCGAACCACCTTTGGAATCTTCCTTTTTATCAAGCCCCTTTCCTGAATATGAAGTACCAGAAATCAAAAAACCACCTTCTTGAGTTGCAACTGTTGCCGATAAGAAATCATGATTTTGTCCCGAGAAATATTTTTCCCAAACCTCTTCTCCATTTTGGCTGAATTTTACCAAATGGAAATCATAGCCTGTGTTCTGCTTCTGTCCGTTGGTTGAGGGTTGATCGTTGTTGGATTTAATACTGCTTCCCGAGATCAGATATTGCTGGTCAATAGTAGTGGTGATCTGGGAAAGAAAATCCTGTGTTGAAGACTTAATGTCTTTTTGCCAGACGACGTCTTGAGCAGAAAAAGTTCCTATCGTGCATATTGAGAATGCAATCATATGGAGTCTATTCATAGAAATTAGTTTTTATAGGTTATTTATTGTTCACATAGATTGGAGGATCTATGGTTTTATTTGGCAAATCTACACCCCCTACACGACAAAATATGACGTATTATAATCGCCCCGTAAATTTTCCGACAAGCGAAATTATTAATTCTTTTTTCACAAAGTTTTAGGGAATATCCCATATCCTTACCCGTGTTTTTACGGTAGTTCCATTATTTAGATCACTTGAGGGAGAGCTAAATTTACACAGCTAAGGTAAATAGAATTATATCAGTAGGTGATAACTTTAGTTATAAAACCAATAACTAAAGTTATAAAATAAAAACTTTAACAATATTTTGTTAATTTAGCAATATTGAAAGACTGGATTATGACCACATTAGGAACAAAACTGACGAAATTAAGAAGAAACAAGGGCTATTCACAACAAGAACTGGCTGATAAACTGGGTGTTTCACAGCCTGCATACCATAAATGGGAAACCGATGATGTAAAGCCGGATCTTGAAACTTTATTAAAAGTTAGTCAGGTGCTTGGCGTTGATTTGAATGATCTAACGGACGATTATAATAGTCTGATCCAGAATAGTCAGTTCAGGGGTTCAAATATCGTTGGCAACCATCAGCCCGTAATCAATATGAACTCACCAGAGTTCATGAATCAGCTTTTAAAAAATCAAGAACAGATTACACAGATTCTTCTAATACAAAATAAATTGATTGAAACATTTACGGAAAATATAAAGAATTCCAAATAGCTTGGCCCCAAATTATTATAATCTTAATATCTCAATCGTCCTTACAAAATTGTAACGACGATTTTTCATTCTTTACAATATTAATGACACAAATTTTCTCAAATCCTGAAGTAAAAAGTTCGAACTTTGAACTATTGGGTCTACAAAAAAGGAGAAATGATAATCATTTCTCCTTTTTTATTTATAGCAGTCCATCGCTGATCTGAAAAATACAGTGTGCATAGAATAATACATAGCCGTGATTCGAAAATATTTTCTTTGGATTTAAATATTTATACAATTTCAATATTTTCTTTATTTTACGCCTAACAATTTGCCTATTAGTATGTTGTTCGATTTTTTTCAGGCAAAAATCCACTGAAGTTCCGTATAAGTGAGAATATTGCTCAGCAATGATGTTAATTACCTGAGGGTCGTTTGTAATTCTTGCAAAGTTTGCAAGCCTTTTGTCCAGATTAATTGAATCATGAAAACTCATTCTATTCAAATCTACCATGTAAATTGAATAAGAATCATCTTCTTTTCGAATTAAAAAATTATTTGGTGAATTATCAAGAAATAAAATTCCATCGTTATGTAGACGAAACATTAGCGAGGCGTACTCTTTTATGATTTTTTCACGGTCAGGAAAAGAATGATCTCCAAGAATATGATCGAATGTCCAGCAATTTTCCAGTTGTTCAGTGATGTAATAGCTGGATGTCAATCCGATAAAATCGTGATTTTCAATGTAGGCAATCGGTTTTGGAGTCCAGTAGCTTTTCTGGAGAAGCATATGCGCGTATTCAAACGAACGCTGCGCCTTTGACTTCCGGTAAAATTTGTAGATGTGTCTGTTGATAATATTATGTTGTTTAAATAATTTAAAATTGAGATGAATCCCATTTAAATTAAATACCTTAATCACATTTCGCGAACCATTTCCGATTAATATCCCTCCGGATTTAAATATTTTTAATGTTGATAGAATATCATCTTTATACATGTATAGGCCTTCAGCAATAATAAATTTCATATCATATTATTTATTTTATTCAATGGTTTTACGTAGTAAATCCATAATATTTTCGATTGTTGTGTGTCCTGTATTTACAGAAAAGCTTTTTGAATTATAAGGCTTGTAAATGTTTTCATCTGTAACAGAAAATAAGCCTACCGTAGGCACTCCGCTGGCACTGGCCAAATGCATCACCCCATTATCTGCCGCAATAAACAATTGTGTATTTGCCATAAAAGCTCCCATTTCCCTGATATCCGTACTATAGAAATGAGGTATTGTAAAGTTTAATTTAGAAATATTTTCTACAGGCAAAAGCTCGACAATATGATGATCAGGAAATGTTTTTTTCAAATGGTCGTAGAAATCATGCCACCATTCTTCTGAGTAGCATTTGTCTCCGGTAGCATTAGTGAACAGACATATTACAGGTTTGTTATTTTGCACTATGGAAAATAGATTTTTTTTCCCATTTTGAATCTCTTCAGCATCCAGTTTAATATCCATATAGGGTAGTTCATTATTATTTTCCGGAACTCCCAGTTGTGACAAATATTGTCTCAAATTATAGATAGGATGTTTAGCAGAGTGCTGATAATCATTAAACTGCTGTACATATTTTTTATCATATTCACCAAATAATTTGTATTTAGACCGTGTAACGTAAGTTGATATTCTGCCTGATGATGAACCAAAATTCGCATTGATCACCAGATCATACTTTTTCGATCGTAGTGATATCCAACCTGCTAAATATTTAAAAATATTACTAAACGGCTTTTTGGGAAGCTGGATAATTTTGTCGATATTTTTATAATTTTTATATATTACTGGAGTAATCTGTCCTTTAACGAAAAGATCAATCTTACTGTCAGGGAACGTATTGCTCACCTCCTCCACCAAAGGACTGAGGAGAAGCAAGTTACCTAATCGATGATTGGGCCTGGATATCAGAATTCTTTTTATCTTAAGATCATTTTTATCTACTTTTTCAAAACTGGATTTACCAATATTTTCAGTCAGTTTCCTCATTAATGACCTTCGAATGGCATTAATTTTTTTCGGTATTTTCATTAAAAAAATATATTTACAATGATAAACATATTTAACGACAAATTGTTGGTAAATCATATGTCATTTAGTCGAATATCCATAACAATTACCTATTATAACAATAGATGCTATCTCAATAATTTTGTTTATTAATATCATTTTTTTGGGAGATATGTAAACTAAAAAAATCCATATTACATCATTGCAATATGGATTTTTGTTTTCCTATTTTGAATACAGTTATCTTTATAAAGTAAAAATCAGCTATTTACTTTAATAAAGATGTTAACTTAAATTACTTTAAATCAAATCTGTCCAGGTTCATCACTTTTACCCAGGCCGAAACAAAGTCATTAACAAATTTTTCCTGAGCATCTGCACTTGCATAAACTTCAGCGACAGCTCTTAATTCTGAATTGGAGCCAAAAACAAGATCAGCCCGTGTAGCTGTCCATTTTTTGTCACCTGTTTTCCGATCTGTTCCTTCATACAATTCGTTATCATCCGAAGCAGCTTTCCATTGCGTACTCATATCCAGAAGATTAACAAAGAAATCATTGGTAAGAACGCCGGGTCTTTGCGTGAAAATTCCATGTTGTGAACCGTCAAAATTGGCATTCAAAGCCCTCATTCCCCCTACGAGAACAGTAAGTTCAGGAGCCGTAAGCGTTAAAAGCTGAGCTTTATCGATCAATAAAGATTCAGTAGAGACAGAAAATTTCTTTTTCAAATAATTCCTGAACCCATCCGCTGCAGGCTCGAGGTATTTCATAGATTCTATATCGGTCTGCTCTTGCGATGCATCCATTCTTCCCGGTGAGAAAGGTAAAATAATAGTGTGTCCCGCATCTTTGGCCGCTTTTTCCACAGCAGCTGTTCCTGCAAGAACGATAAGGTCAGCCAATGAAACTTTTTTGCCACCGGTCTGATTTTCATTGAATTCTTTTTGTATACTTTCCAAAGTACTTAAAACTTTCTGCAACTGAGGAAGATTATTAACCTGCCAGTCTTTTTGAGGAGCCAAACGGATTCTCGCTCCATTTGCTCCACCTCTCTTATCACTTCCTCTAAATGTGGATGCGGAAGCCCAGGCAGTAGATACCAGTTCAGAAATGCTCAATCCGGAATCAAGAATTCTCGATTTTAATGCTTCGATATCAGAATTATTAATCAGAACATGATCCACTTCAGGAATCGGATCCTGCCATATCAATTCTTCAGAAGGCACATCTGGTCCCAGATAGCGGGCTTTAGGTCCCATATCTCTGTGGGTAAGTTTGAACCATGCTCGAGCAAAAGCATCTGCAAAAGCGTCAGGGTTCTCGTAAAATCTTCTTGAAATTTTTTCGTATTCAGGATCAAATCTGAGAGACAGATCCGTTGTCAGCATTGTTGGTCTGTGTTTTTTATTCGGATCAAATGCATCAGGGATAATCTCTTCTCCACTTTTTGCTACCCATTGATGGGCACCGGCGGGACTTTTCGTAAGTTCCCATTCATTTTCGAAGAGATTTTTAAAGAAATAATTACTCCATTGGGTTGGAGTTTCCGTCCAGGTAACTTCAAGGCCACTGGAAATGGCGTCCGGCCCTTTCCCTGATTTATAAGTACTGTTCCAGCCGAATCCCTGTGCTTCAATTCCAGCGGCTTCGGGTTCTTTTCCCACGTGATCTGCAGGTCCTGCCCCATGCGTTTTTCCGAAAGTATGACCTCCGGCGATAAGAGCAACTGTTTCTTCATCATTCATGGCCATTCTTCCGAAAGTATCACGGATATCTTTCGCTGCCAAAATAGGATCGGGATTTCCGTCGGGCCCTTCAGGATTTACATAAATCAGCCCCATCTGTACGGCTGCCAAAGGTTTTTCAAGATTTCGTGTATGAATATCACCGTCTGCATCATCGTCGGTAGGTAAAACACCGCGACCTTCTACCACACCATCAGATCCGTGTGCATATCGAAGATCACCACCTAACCATGTCTTTTCAGAACCCCAGTATACATCCATATCCGGCTCCCATACATCCTCACGACCACCGGCGAAACCGAAAGTTTTGAAACCCATCGATTCCAAAGCAATATTTCCGGTAAGGATCATTAAGTCGGCCCAGGAAATTTTCTTCCCATATTTTTGTTTAATTGGCCAAAGAAGTCTTCTTGCTTTATCCAGACTTACATTATCCGGCCAACTGTTCAGCGGCGCAAAACGTTGCTGTCCGGCTCCTGCTCCTCCTCTCCCATCACCTACACGGTACGTTCCAGCACTATGCCAGGCCATACGGATAAAAAGAGGTCCATAGTGTCCGAAATCAGCGGGCCACCAGTCCTGAGAGTCGGTCATTAAAGCGCGTAAATCAGCCTTAACAGATTCCAGATCAAGACTTTTAAATTCTTCAGCATAATCAAAATCATTATCCATAGGGTTTGATAATGCTGAATGCTGCCGCAGAATATCTACCCTCAGCTGATCGGGCCACCAATCTGAATTTTTGGTAGCGCCGCCGGCAACATTTTCTTTTTTCATAGATCCGTTATGAAACGGACATTTACTGATATCATTCAAATCTTTTTCCATTGTCGTTTAATTTTTATGTTGATTATAGTTAATTATATTTCTAATTATATTTCACAAACTTACATTAGTTTAAACATAAATACAATCTATCAAAAATATTTGATCAATAGTTAAAAACAATAATACTATTTATATCTAAAAATTTTGGTAAGAAAGATTGTACTTTTAACAATCATTTAAATTAATAAAATTTGCAATAGGCTGAATTACAATATAAAACTTTGATACTATTTAGAATTATTCCAATATATGACTGAGGTCATAATTCGGAAATTTTATCTTATTTTTATATTCACTTAAAACATGTAGATATGAAAAAAGTTTTGATTGTTATTCTTGTTGCCTTTATCATCATTCAGTTCTTTCCTATTGATAAGACAAATCCGGAACCCACACCCGGTATGGATTTTTTAAAAATAAAAAATACCCAGCCTGAAATTGCCAAAATCATAAAGACTTCATGCTATGATTGCCATTCCAGTGAAACAAAATATCCCTGGTATTCTAATGTTGCACCTTTTTCATGGATGCTGAAAAATCATATTGATGAAGGAAGAAAGGAACTAAATTTTTCAACCTTTGCCATTTATCCCGCGAAAGATCAGGCACATAAATTGCAGGAATGTATAGAGATGATCGAAAAAAAAGAAATGCCACTTGAATCTTATTTCATTGGGCATCAGGATGCAAAATTGAGTGATGAACAAAGAAAGATCTTAATAGATTATTTTAAAAGAGAAAAAACGGAAACGGAAAGGAAAATGTTTTATTAAATCTTAAACATCATGGAAGAAAACTGGCAAAACAAACACATTGTATTTTTCGACGGCGACTGCGGGGTATGCAATTTCTGGGTACAATGGATTCTTGAAAGAGATAAAAACGACCAGTTCTTATTTGCCTCACTACAATCTGATTTTGGTCAGAAATTTTTATCTGAACGAGGCTTAAATACCAAAGTCTTCAATACACTCTACTTATGGAAGCCGGGACAATATTACCTGGAAAAATCCAGAGCGGTTTTAAAGATTGCCAATTTGCTTGGTGGCATTTATAAGCTTTCGGGATTAGGTAAAATTATTCCTTCTTTTTTAAGCGATAAAATATATGATATCGTTTCAAAAAACAGGATGAAACTGGCTAATCAGAAATGCTATCTGCCAACTCCTCATCAGAGGGCAAAATTTATTCAGGTGTAACATTGTTCAATTTAAATTAAAAAGACTGCCTCTCACAGAAGCAGTCTTTTATTTTCAATATTACTGGTTTAATGACCATACGGAATAAGAATTAGGCGCACATTGAATTTTCACCCATTTGTCTGATTGTGTAGTTGGATACCAGGTCGAACTTCCTGTAAAATCTTTAATCTGCTGACTCGTCCAATTGGTTTGAATCCATCGTTCCTGCCAGCTTGAAGAATTATTGATGTAAACAACAAGGCCCGGATTTCCATTATAGCCATTTCTTCTTGCAATATATTCATCGTTGTCGGTATAAAGAATAGAGGTTGTTCCTGTAGCTTTATTATTGTGAATCCAGATGAGATTGTTGAGTCTTTCCTTATTCAGCCATTCTTCATAATCCCGGTAAAAGATTGTGGGATACCCTTCGTGAGTTAAAATATAAGCATAAGCCAGCATTTTGTTGTAAATAATATCCGTATCGTGATTCGCTACAAAAGTTACAGCTTTGTAAGGGTTTCTTTTCCACATCATGTCATCATTAAGGACATTTAAATTTCCATTATCAAACGCTTCATCCATTTTGTAATAGGCTGCAAAATCAAAGACTGAACTGTTGGCATTATTTGCCCACCATTCCAGCGTATTGACATTGGAATCCCAAAGCTCTCCCACAGAAAATCCGCCAACATTGGAATTCCAGGTATTCACTACCCAAGGGCCGAAACCTTTAACATAATCAAATCTCCATCCGTCAAATTTCATAACATTCTTATAATATTTTGCGACAGAATCATCTCTTCCCCAAAGCCAGTCCTGTACATATGGATTAGCATGGCATAAATCCGGAAAACCTCCGAAAGCACCTTCATCATTATTTCCGTAAGCGTTTTTATAAAAGTCATTGTAATTTCTTGTAAACTTTCCTGAGGCAACTCCTGAAAAATTCGTCCAGGTATTGGAACCAACATAAGGATTGTACTCTGACTGTCCGCCACTATTATGATTAATGACAATATCTGCATACACCTGCATATTTTCAGTGTGAGCTTTCGTAATCAATGATTCGAGTTCCGCCCGGGAACCGAATCGTGTTTCAACACTTCCGTTTTGATTATAATTTCCGAAGTCATAATAATCGGTAGGATCATACCCCATTGAATAAGCTCCGTTCTGTGCTTTTGAAGCTGGAGGAAGCCAAACTGCACCAATTCCGGCATTTGACCAGTCTGTTAATTTTCCTTTTACGGTATTCCACCAATTACCTCCGTCGGGAACATCCCAATAAAACCCCTGCATAAGAACACTTCCTCCGGGACCTGCAACGAATTTTGCATAAGGAGAAGTTCCTGTACTGAAAGGCCGCCCGTCGTGATTGGTAACATTCACGATTTTGTTGTGAACTTCTGTTTTTTCCTGAGTTTCATTAATCATCTCATCATTATTCTGACATGAGCTTACGAGGCCTAAAGCCAGTAATGAAAGTAGAAAATGTATTTTTTTCATATTTAAAATTTTAATTATTAAAGCCTTACCTAAATTACACTTTTATTAAAATAATATCTACTGATTGTGATATATTTTTCATTTTTAACATTAAATTCTATTAAAAAGTAATTTATAGTATCATTAAAAAATCATAAATTTTAAAGATTTTCAGCGCAAATTTTCCATTATTGCATATATTTGCATACTATGGAATACAATACCCAAAAAACCCAGCTTCATCTGCCGGAATATGGCAGAATTATACAACAGTTGGTTGAACGTTGCAAAGAGCTTCCTACAAAAGAAGAGAGAAGTGAAATGGCAATGGCAATCATTGATTTTATGGGTCAGAGAAACCCGCAGCTCCGCGACGAAGAAAATTACAAACATAAACTTTGGGACCATTTATTCATTCTTGCCGATTATGATCTTGATGTAGACTCACCATACCCTTTTCCTACCAGAGAAGAGCTTGCAGAAAGACCAAAAAGAATGGAATACCCAAAACTTCAGGGAGATTTTAAATTTTACGGGAAAAGTATTCTTCAATTAATAGAAAAAGCAATCGAACTCGAACAGGGAGACGAAAAAGAAGCCCTGATCGAGGTAATTGCCAATAATATGAAGAAATCTTACAACGTATATAATAAAGAGCATGTAACCGATGACGTTATTTTCCGTCACCTGAAAGAACTTTCAGAAAACCGACTGGATCTTACAGGAATAGAAACGCTTGAAAAGAGTAAAATCTATTATACGAGCAATAACAACAACCGTAATAACAATAACAGAAACCAATCTAACAACAGAAACCAATCTAACAACAAAAGAAGACACAATAACAACAACAATCATAAAAACAGAAAGTAGACATGAGTGGAACATTTCAAATACGAGGAGGAAAGAGACTGCAAGGTGAAATCACTCCACAAGGAGCAAAAAATGAAGCTCTACAGATTCTTTGTGCCGTTTTGTTAACTGATGAGGAAGTAAGGATAAAAAACATTCCGGATATCCATGACGTTAATCGATTAATTGAAATTTTAGGTGACTTCGGAGTAAAGGTTACCAAAAACGGCCACGGAGATTATACTTTCAAAGCGGATCAGGTTAATTTTGATTATATAAAGTCCAGTGAGTTTAAAAAAGACGGTGCAAAACTAAGAGGATCGATCATGCTGATGGGGCCAATGCTGGCAAGATATGGTGAAGCATATATGCCGACACCCGGAGGTGACAAGATCGGAAGAAGAAGATTAGACACTCACTTTCAAGGACTTGTAGAACTAGGAGCAGAGTTTCATTACGATGAAGAGGAATATTTTTATTCATTAAAAGCGAAAGAACTTAATGGAAAATTTATTCTTCTGGAGGAAGCTTCTGTAACAGGAACTGCCAATATCGTAATGGCTGCCGCATTAGCAAAAGGTAAAACAAGAATTTATAATGCCGCCTGTGAACCCTACCTTCAGCAACTTTGTAAGATGCTGAACAGAATGGGGGCTAATATTTCAGGAATAGGTTCAAATTTATTGACTATTGAAGGGGTTGAATATCTTCACGGAACTGAGCACACCATGCTTCCGGATATGGTAGAAATCGGTTCATGGATTGGTCTTGCTGCGATGACGAAATCCGAAATTACCATTAAAAATGTAAACTGGAATCAGCTTGGTGTTATTCCAAATACCTTCAGAAAATTAGGAATTCAGCTTGAGCAGAGCAATGATGACATTTTCATTCCGGCCCAGGAAAATTATAAAATTCAAAAATTTATTGACGGATCCATTCTTACCATTTCCGATGCTCCATGGCCGGGATTCACCCCGGATCTACTTTCCATTATCCTGGTAGTGGCTACACAGGCGAAAGGAAGTCTCCTGGTTCATCAGAAAATGTTTGAATCCAGATTATTCTTTGTAGATAAACTGATTGATATGGGTGCTCAGATTATTCTTTGTGATCCGCACAGAGCAACAGTAATCGGATTAAACCAGGAATCTCCGCTCAGGGGAACAACGATGGTTTCTCCGGATATCAGGGCTGGAAATGCACTTCTTATTGCAGCGCTTTCTGCCGAAGGGAAATCAATCATTCATAATATCGAGCAGATTGACAGAGGATATGAAAATATCGATGGCAGACTAAAAGCGATTGGTGCCGATATTGAAAGAATTTAATCCAGATAAGTCATAATCTAATAAATAAAAGCGTTCAGTTTTCACTGAGCGCTTTTTTGTAATTAAAACTATATGAACCTATCTTATAAGTACTTCCTGCAGACATATTCTACTGTAGTACTCAGAAGTTTATTTTTATTCAGATAAAATTCCAGTTCTTCGAAATCATCTGAACTTACATTAATATACAGCTGAACAGAGCCGAAACTCCGGCCATTAACATATTCCACATTAGCCGATAACACCTTATGACATATCCCGAACTGATTATATATTGTGTTCATCAGGTGCTCAAACTTCATTTTACCATTGAGTTCGATTTCCAGGATCAGTTCTTTTTTTGGCAGATTTATTTTATTTTGTATAATCTGCAAGTTTGGGTTTGGTGTTATCATAGCAAAATATTTATTAAAGACTACTGTTCATTTTTCTCATGCGTTAAACTTAGACAAAAATATAAAAAATTATTAGTCTACTAAATTTATAGGATAATAATTTTCAATTTTATCCTATTTTTTTAAACATAAAAAAGTGGACTCATTAGAATCCACTATTATGTTAAATTTAAAATGTTATCGAAGTTCTTTTATTTTATCAAGTTTTTCGGATGCCGCCAGTCCGTTGGGGTTACAGCCCGGTTCACCTTCCGGAACTTTCAGATTTTTCTTTTTGTAAAAATCTTCCCAGAAAACATTTGTTTTTCCTGTTTTAGGATCAATGAAACTCATAGGCTCCAGGACAAAAATATGATCCTTTCTGAAAGCCCTTTCAATGAAATCAGAACAATAATAAGCGTTTTCATTTAAAATATAATTAAAATTGTAAGGCTTTCCTACCATAGAATTTGCTTTCTCAATTGCAGAAGGAATAGCATTTCTGTATTGAGGTTTTAACCTGTAAACTATCACTCTTTGTTCGTCATCAGCCTGATCCTGAAGAAAATCTTTCAGTCTTTGTTTCTGGGAACCTCCTTTTGGAGCAGCATGTAAAACATAAAAATCGCTTCCGTCAATTTCTAAAATCCCGATGTGATCAAAAGAAATATTCTTCTGCTTTTGCGTAACATTATTAATAGCCCCTGAAAGCCCTGAATCTTTAGCGGTAACAAACAATAAATCACCGTTTTCCAATCCCGAAACTTTTGAACTTCTACAGCTTATAATATTATTTAAAATAAATAAAACTGTAAAAATTGAAAGTACAATCTTACTTCTTAAAATTTTCTTCATAACAATTTATCCAATCCTGAACCGTCATTTTTCTACATACTTCAGCCAATAATTCAAGGGGGATATCATCCATTTTCTTGAAACGTACGCAAGATTTACCCATATCCAGTTTTCTTTTAGAATATTTGGGAAATTCTTGTACAAACCAATTCAGCAATTCAGGTTTAGCATACATTCCCATATGATAAAATGCGATAAAATTTTTTTGAGAAGCTATACTTAAGAAAGGTAATGGTGTGCCTGGTGCACAATGATAACCGGCAGGATAAGCCTCCAGCGGAACACCCCATCCGATCATTCCGTAGCTGCTGTCCTGAGAAAAACCTTCCGGTAAATTATTATTAATAGTATCAAAAAGTTTTCTGAAAATCTCCTGTCTTTCTTCAGGAATCTTCGAAATATAATCTTCTATAGAAACGGATTGTATCTGCATTTTTTCAGTTTTATAATTTTCCAAAATAACAAAAATTTAATGAAAGATAAACCCTTAAGCAAGAACAAAAATTTGTGTCTTTTCAATGGCTAAAAACTTTATTTTTTTGCTCTTTTTATTATATTTGCAAAACAAAAAAATATAAATGACAAAAAAAATTACTTTCTTGAGTATCCTCATGATCTGTTTTGGATACTTTCAGGCCCAGGTTCCCGGAACTCTTGATTCTACCTTTGGAATTTCAGGCAAAATCACCTCCAATCATTTTTCAACGCAAATGATTTTTGACACCGCCACTCAACCGGACGGGAAAATTATTGCAGTAGGAGCCGCTACGGTAGGTTCGTCCAATAATAATACTTTCTATGCGGTGAGATTTAATGCTAACGGAGCGATTGATACGACCTTTGGGTCAAATGGGTATTTCAATCTAGACATGAGCGGTTTAGGGTATAATAACTTTGCCAGAACTGTGGAGTTGCAGCCAGATGGAAAAATAATATTAGGAGGTGCTGTTGCGCAATATATCAATGGAGACAATTATTATTTTGGGGTACTTAGATTAAATGGAAACGGAACCGTAGATACCACCTTCGGAAACCAGGGAAAAAGTATTTTTTCAATGAGTTCTTCCAGTTCTACGATCAATCAGATAAAAGATATCGCTCTCCAAGCTGATGGAAAAATAATTGTAGCAGGAACGTACTATAACAGTCCCTCAACGGATTTTGCCGTTGCAAGACTTAATACCGACGGATCATTAGATTCCGATTTCAGCAATGATGGCAAGGTCCTCATAGGTTTTACGTACAATTCTAACATTAATTATGATGAAGCCTATAGAATAAAAATTCTCAATGATTCCAGAATCCTTATTGGTGGTAAGACCTATTTTAATGATGGTGCATGGTGTATGCTACTGCCGGATGGATCAATGGACTCTTCTTTTGGAACAGGAGGAAAGAAGACCTTTACCACAGATAATAGTTTTAACTTTGGAACCTTCTATTTCCTTCCAGATAATTCAATGCTAATCGGTGGTTATTTTTCCGGAAACAACGGTGATGCAGCTCTCTACAAAATATCTTCTAACGGTACATTGGATATGACGTTCGGGAACAATGGCAAGGCCATCGTAGATCTTGATAATTCCAGTTCGGATGGCATCATTGCAGATCTGGATATTGACAGTACAGGAAAAATTTATGCAGTAGGCCAAACTTCGACGGGAGGAATTTCTTATTTTTACCTTCTCAATTTCAATAGCAACGGCACATTGAATACTGATTTTAGTTATGACGGAAAAGTTTTGGCTAATTTTGGCGCCAATTCAAACTATGGCAATTCCGTATCCGTGCAACCCAATGGAAAAGTACTGCTTGCCGGCTATTACAATTACCCATATACGGCAGCACTGGCGAGATTTAATAATCAGCCCTATTTAAGCACGACGGAAGTATCAGAAAAAAATACACTGACCATATATCCGAATCCGACAACTGATTTTTTTATGATTTCTAAATCTGAAATAGCAGATATAAATCAAAAAGCTGAAATAACGGATGAAGTCGGTAGAATTATAAAAACGGTATTTATTAACGCAGATCATACAAGAGTAGAAGTTTCGGATTTGAATCCGGGAGTTTACTATGTGAATGTTAATAAAGTAACAAAAAAATTGATTGTAAAATAGTTGTTATTAAATCTTTATAAAAAACAGCGTTCTTACAAGAGCGTTGTTTTTGTTTTATACTGTCAAATTTCACTTATTTTGATCTAATAAATGGATTCTATAAAAAACATTTCATTATATAAACAGGTAATTTCACAACAGATATCTGCAAAATCCTTTTCTTTCCGACGGTTAATTTTAATATTGCGGAATTAAATCTTATTTTTGCCATACAAATTTTTTGAACAATGCCGAATATTTCAAACAGAGCACTGCACATGCCGCCTTCGCCGGTAAGAAAACTGGTTCCTTTTGCCCTTGCAGCCAAACAGAGGGGAATAAAAGTCTATCATTTGAACATCGGACAACCCGATATCGAAACTCCGGAAACGGCACTGAATGCTTTAAAGAATATTGATCTGAAAGTGCTGGAATATGCGCTTTCTGAAGGTAATCTGGACTACAGAAAAGCATTAACAGAATATTACCATTCGTTAGGTTTCAACGACCTTACAACAGATAATTTCATCGTGACCAACGGAGGTTCCGAAGCTTTGAATTTCGCTATTTCCACGCTGTGCGATGACGGAGATGAAGTGATCATTCCTGAACCTTATTACGCTAATTACAATGGCTTTACAAGTACTTTTAATGTAAATGTCGTGGCGGTTCCTTCAACCATAGACACAGGTTTTGCGCTTCCTCCGATTGAAGAATTTGAGAAAAAAATTACCGAAAAAACAAGAGCAATTGTTATCTGTAACCCCGGAAATCCTACAGGATATCTCTACACCCGTGAAGAGCTTCAAAAACTGGCGGAAATTGCCTTGAAATATGACATTGTTGTTATTTCAGACGAAGTTTACAGAGAATATGTATACGACGGAAAACAGCAGATTTCTATGCTGGCTTTTCCTGAGCTTGCTGAAAACTGTATTATTATCGATTCAGAATCAAAACGTTACTCAATGTGTGGAGTAAGAATCGGATGTATGATTACCCGATCTAAAAAAATCCATGATGCGGCCATGCTTTTTGCACAGGCAAGACTGAGTCCGGTTCTTTTAGGCCAAATCGCTGCAACCGCCGCTCATCAGGACGATCAGGCTTACATCAGAGCGGTACGGGAGGAATACACACACCGAAGAAACATTCTGGTGGACCTTTTGAATGCTATCCCTGGAGTAATTTGCCCGAAACCGAAAGGGGCCTTCTACTGTGTTGCTGAACTTCCTGTAGATGATACAGAGAAATTTGCACAATGGCTTCTTGAAAAATACTCGAATCAGAATGAAACGATTATGGTAGCGCCAGCCGGAGGATTCTACAGTAATCCAGAGCTTGGCAAAAAACAGGTAAGAATCGCATATGTTTTAAAAGAAGAAGACCTGAAAAGAAGTGCTGCTATCCTGAAAGATGCGCTTCAACAATACAAAATAGAATTCAGTCTTTAAGCTGAAAAAGAATAATAATCTGTCAGCAATAAATTTGGTGGAGATATTCTTTCCGCACTTTTATTGCTGATATTTTATTTTAAATTAGATAAACGAATTTGTTTAAATAATACAAATGCACGAAAATTTTTCATTAAGACCCTATAACACGTTCGGTGTTGATGCAAAGGCCAGATACTTTACTGAAGTTCATTCTACAGAAGAATTAATTGAAGCGCTGAATTATTCAAAAACCAGCACTTTACCATTACTTTTTCTGGGCGGAGGAAGCAATATTTTACTGACAAAAGATTTCGACGGACTGGCCATTCAGCTCAATCTCAAAGGAATTCATGAAGATTTCATTAATGACAATGAAGTATTGGTTACTGCAAAAGCTGGGGAAAACTGGCATGAATTTGTGATGTTTTGCCTGAATAAAAATTATGGCGGACTGGAAAATCTTTCTTTAATCCCCGGAAATGTTGGAACATCGCCCATGCAGAATATCGGGGCTTACGGTACCGAAATAAAAGATACTTTCGTGAACTGCACCGTTCTTAATCTTGAGAATCTTCAGTTGGAAATGTTCAATCTGGAACAATGCAGATTCGGATACCGGGATTCTGTTTTTAAGCAGGAAGGAAAAGGAAAATATGTGATTTTAGAAGTTACTTTTAAATTAACAAGAAAAGATCATAATATCAAAACAGAATATGGCGCCATAACGTCTGAACTGGAAAATTTAGGCATTGAAAATCCTACCATTCAGGATATTTCCAAAGCAGTTATCAACATCAGAAAAAGCAAATTACCGGATCCGAAAGAAATCGGAAACGCGGGAAGCTTTTTTAAAAACCCAACCATTCTTTTGACTCAGTTTGAAGAATTGCAGCAAAAATTTGAAAACATTCCGGGATATGCGAATGGAGATTTTGTAAAAGTTCCGGCAGGCTGGCTTATCGAGCAATGTGGCTGGAAAGGAAAACAAATAGGAAATGTTGCCTCCCATAAATTACAGGCGCTGGTTATCATCAATGCTACAGGAGAAGCGACAGGGCAGGAAATTTATGATTTTTCAACAAAAATAATTGATTCTGTACAGGAGAAATTCGGTATTGAGCTTGAAAGAGAAGTGAATATTATTTAAAATAAACAGTAAAAACTTTGTCAAAGATCTGAACTTTGACAAAGTTATCATAAAAACACATAGAAAACATGAAAATAGCTATTCTCGGAGCCGGAAAAATGGGCTTATCTTTTTCTAAATCATTTTTAAAATATGAACTGATAAAGCCGGAAAATCTTCATCTGATTACCAGAAATGAATCCAAATTTTCCGAGATTTCGAAAGAATTTTCCAAGTCTAAAATTTCAACTTTTGATCAAGTCAATGATATTGATGCAGATCTGATTATCATCGCTGTAAAGCCACAAGATTTCCAATATCTCTCTGAAAACTTCCGGTTTCAGATGAAGGAAAATCAAATGGTTTTATCCATCATGGCAGGAATTAAAATTGAAAAAATTCAAAAACTATTAAATCATCCCATGGTTGTAAGAGCAATGCCTAATTCCCCCACTCTTCTCGGAATGGGAATTACCGGTTATACTTCCGCGGAAGGAGTTTCTTTCAGTCAGCTCATCAATATCGAAAGATTACTTAACTCAACCGGAAGATCTGTTTATCTCGAAAATGAAGACCTTTTAGACGGCGTTACAGCACTTTCAGGAAGCGGACCTGCTTATTTTTATTATATTGTTGATGCCATGATCAAAGCAGGTATTGAAATGGGAATCGATGAAAATCTATCAAAACTTTTTGTACAACAAACCATGTTGGGGGCCTATCATCTGATTAATAATTCAGATAAAAGTCTGGAGGAACTGATTAAAGATGTCGCATCAAAAGGCGGCACAACAGAAGCAGCACTTAAAACATTTAACGAAAACAACCTGAAAGAAATCCTGAAAAGCGGAATCCTGAATGCAGAAAACCGGGCAAAAGAACTGAACGGATAATTATTGAATACTGTAAAATAATAAAATTTTATAAGATTTCTTTAACATCAATTGCATTTCTTTTCATTTCAAAAGCCTTAAATTTGTATGTTAAATCAATTGAATGAAATACGTTTTACTTACGCTCATTTCAGCAATGCTGCTGTCGATATCATGGCCTACTTACGGGGTTCCTTTTTTTATATTCTTTGCCCTCGTTCCTCTTTTGATGATGGAGCACGGTGTTTCAAAATTTTCAGAGTATAAGAGAAAAAGCTGGGTGGTTTTCGCGCTTTCCTATATATGCTTTGTCATCTGGAACATTGTAACGACCGGATGGTTGTACGGAGCAAAAAACCCGGATGGAAGCCACTCGATATTAGCCGTTGTATTCCCGGTACTGGTTAATTCACTTCTTTATTCTTTAGTATTTCAATGTTACCATTGGTACAAAAATGCGCAGGGGACATATTGGGGATTAGCGTTTTTCATCGCCATATGGATGAGTTTTGAAAAATTTCATTTGAGCTGGGAATTTACCTGGCCCTGGCTGAATCTTGGGAATGCATTTTCAGAATACCCAAAACTGATTCAATGGTATGATACGCTGGGTGCTACCGGCGGAAGCTTCTGGATATTATTGATCAATATTTTAATCTTTTACACCATAAGAATCTGGCAGGCCGGAAGAAAAAGAAAAGATCTGATCAAAAACACATCAATCGTTGCAACTTTAATCATTATCCCAATGATCATTTCAGTTGTGAGATACAATAGCTTTAATGAAAAACCAATCGGAAGTGTAAATGTACTGATGCTTCAGCCTGATCTTGATCCTTACGCGGAAAAATATTCCAAAGACAGCCTGATCATTGAAAATGATCTTTTGGATCTGGCGGAAAAAAATTCAAAAGGAAAAATAGATTATTATATCGCTCCCGAAACTGCCCTTCCCGGCAGAGGTTCGATTTCCGAGCGGGGTTTTGAAAAAAGTATTATCCTGAATAACCTCAAATCATTTTTAACAAAACATCCGGGTTCCGTATTTGCAACAGGAATTTCTTCGCACAAATTTTATACTTCCGAAGAAAATCTTCCGAAAGAAGCTTATCAATTGAATCCGGGACTCTGGGTGGAAAGCTTCAATTCTGCCGTTCAGGTTGTTCCCAACCGTAATGTTGAAGTTTATCACAAAGGAAAGCTGGTTCCCGGCGTTGAAATATTCCCTTATATGAATTATTTAAAGCCACTTCTGGGAGATGCCATGCTGAATCTTGGAGGAACCGTTGCATCTCTTGGAACTGATAAAGAAAGAGTTGCATTTGCCAATCCTTTCAATAAAGGAAAAATGGCGCCAATCATCTGCTATGAAAGCATTTACGGTGAATTCACAGGGGATTATGTAAAAAAAGGCGCAAATTTTCTAGCCATTATGACGAATGATTCCTGGTGGGGTGTTTCCGAAGGTCACAGACAGCTGCTTTCTTATGCAAGACTGCGTGCTATTGAAACCAGAAGAGAAATTGCAAGGGCTGCCAACAGCGGAATTTCGGCTCATATCGATGCCAGAGGAGAAATCATTGAAGATACTTTTTATGGAGATAAAACAGCCTTATTTGCAAAAGTGAACCTTTACGATCAGATGACTTTTTATACAAGAGCCGGAGATCTGCTTTCAAGATTTTCAATTTTTGCCTTGGGATTTCTGTTGTTTTATTTTTTAATTAAAAGGTTTCAGGCAAGAACAAAGAAAAGCTAGAAAGACAGGAAGTTGGATAAAGAAAGAGGGAGGTTATTTGAAGTTAATATTTGAAAGTTTATTGTAAATAATTTCTTAAAAGATTTGTCTATCTAAAAAATTCTTCGTTATTTTGCACTCTCAAATATTATAGTACAAATAAGAACATCGAGATATGTCAAGAATTTGCCAAATAACAGGAAAGCGTGCAATGGTTGGTAACAACGTTTCTCACGCTAATAACAAAACGAAGCGTCGTTTTGAAATTAACTTATTGGAGAAGAAGTTTTACCTTCCGGAGCAAGATAAGCACGTAACACTGAAAGTATCAGCTCATGGATTGAGAGTGATTAACAAGATTGGAATCGAGGAAGCTCTGGAAAGAGCAACTAGAAACGGATTGATTAAAAAGTAATTAAATCATGGCAAAAAAAGGAAACAGAGTTCAAGTAATCCTTGAATGTACAGAGCATAAAGAAAGCGGTATGCCAGGAATGTCTAGATACATTTCTACAAAGAATAAAAAGAACACAACTGAAAGATTGGAATTGAAAAAATACAATCCTGTTCTTAAGAAAGTAACTGTTCACAAAGAAATCAAGTAATTATTAAAATATAATTTACCATGGCAAAGAAAGTAGTAGCAACCCTACAAAGCGGTCAGTCTAAAAAGATGACTAAAGTGGTGAAAATGGTGAAGTCTTCTAAATCAGGAGCTTACGTTTTCGAAGAAAAAGTAATGAATGCAGACGAAGTAGATGGTTATTTGAAAAAATAATCTACACTTTATTTACAATATAAAAAACTACTCATCTTTTGGGTAGTTTTTTTGTTATCTTTGTTTTTAGTCTAGCTGGAAGTCAGAAGCTGGATGCCGGAAGTTTAATCATGAAAATATAAAAACAAGATTGAGTACTTCAAGCTTTCATGAGCAACTTCCTTCATTAATTAAATTCCGTAATTCATAAGATGAGTTGGTTTAAAAAAATTTTTAAAAAAGAAGAGAAAGAAACCTTAGATAAAGGATTGGAAAAATCCAGCCAGGGTTTTTTCGAAAAAATGACAAAAGCCGTAGTCGGTAAAAGCAAGGTAGACGATGAGGTACTGGATGACCTTGAAGAAATACTTATTGCTTCTGATGTCGGTGCATCTACAACCATCAAAATCATAGAAAGAATTGAAGAGCGTGTCGCAAGAGATAAATATGTAAGTGTAAATGAATTGGACAAAATCCTTCGTGAAGAAATTTCAGGATTACTGCTTGAAAATCCTCATGCAGGAACAGGAAATATTGATGCCTCCAAAAAACCTTATGTAATTATGGTAGTGGGCGTAAATGGTGTGGGAAAAACAACAACCATAGGAAAACTTGCTCATCAATTCACTTCTGAAGGCAAGAAGGTAGTGTTGGGCGCCGCTGATACTTTCCGTGCTGCAGCAGTTGACCAGTTGGTGATCTGGAGCCAGAGAGTGGGCGTTCCTATTGTAAAGCAGGAAATGGGCTCAGACCCGGCGTCCGTAGCTTTTGATACCGTACAGAGTGCCGTTGCCCAAAATGCAGATGTAGTCATCATTGATACGGCAGGAAGACTTCACAACAAGATTAATCTGATGAATGAACTTTCAAAAATTAAAAGAGTGATGCAAAAGGTAATTCCCGACGCGCCACACGAAGTTTTATTAGTTCTCGACGGTTCTACCGGCCAGAATGCTTTCGAGCAGGCCAAACAGTTTACAGCTGCTACAGAAGTGAATGCTTTAGCAGTCACCAAACTTGACGGAACAGCAAAAGGAGGCGTTGTCATTGGTATTTCAGATCAGTTCCAGATTCCTGTAAAATATATCGGCGTTGGAGAAAAGATGCAGGATTTGCAATTATTTAATGGTACAGAGTTTGTAGATTCTTTTTTCAAGAAGAGATAAATCTTTTTGAATCAAATCATCAAATATTAACATTAAAAAATGCAACTATGGGATTTTTAACATGGATTATTTTCGGGCTACTAGCCGGAGCACTAGCTAAAGCGATTATGCCAGGAAAACAGGGAGGCGGAATGCTTATCACTATGATCTTAGGTATCATTGGCGCTTTTATTGGAGGAGCAATTGGCGTATATGTCCTACACTGGGGAGATGTAGATTCTTTCTGGAATTTCAGAAGCTGGATTCTAGCTATTGGAGGAGCTTTGATTGTTCTGTGGATTTACGGAATGCTGACCGCCAGGAGAGTTTAACTGGTACAATAAAAAATTAAAGCGGCGGATTTGAAATTTCAAATCCGCCGCTTCTTTTATAACAATATAATTTAGTTAATTTTAATCTGGTAAGGCATTTCCATTTTTATTTCAGACTGAAGCTTTCTCTTTTCAGTAATCTGCTGAAGGATTTCATAATTTGATTTACCGATCTTGTTCTTAATTACTCTTTCGGAAATTTCATCCTGATTCAAGTCTTTGAATATCTGTTCGAATGGGGTCATGCTTTTCGGATATGATGCCACTGCATAAGATTTTAAGCCTGCCTTTTGAGCGGCAAATTTTACGGCATCATTTAATGTTCCCAATTCATCGACAAGTCCTATTTGTTTCGCTCTTGTTCCGCTCCATACTCTTCCTCCACCGATATTATCAATTTGCTCAAAACTTTGTTTTCTGTTTTGTGTTACAAAATGTACAAATCTTTTATAAGTTCCTTCAACACTTCTGGTGATAAGACTTACACCGTAAGGAGTGACACCATTTAATGAAGAATAATACTGCGAATTAGCATTGGTAGAAACAATGTCGGAACGGATACCGTTTTTGTTGGCAATGTCCTTAAAATAAGGAATCACCCCGAAAACACCTATAGATCCTGTAAGTGTATTAGGCTCAGAATAGATCTTATCTGCCGCCATTGCGATATAATAACCTCCGGAGGCTGCATAATCACCGAAAGAAACGATCAAAGGCTTCTTCTTTTTTAATTGCTGAAGTTCAAACAAAATCTCATCAGATGCATTAGCACTTCCCCCTGGAGAATTAATCCGGAATACGACAGCTTTTACCTTATCATTTTCCTGAAGATCTTTAATGTATTTGATGTACTTTTCAGAGTGAATATCGCCGTACTCGTCTCCACCATAAATTGATCCTGAAGCATATAAAACGGCAACTCTATCTCCGGATTCATTATCATCAGAATATGAATCAATATATTTTCCTAAAGAGATTTTATTTAATTTTTCGTCCTTTTTTACATTTAATTTTGATTTAATCAACTGATCATATTCCGTTTTCTGAATAAGTTTATCGGCCAACTTGTATTTCAATCCTAATTCCGGAATCATACCGTACAGACTATCAACTACAGTTCTGAAGGCTGCCGTATCAATTTTTCGGGAAGCTGCCATCTTTGAAGATGTATTTTTCCAGATATCATTCAAAAGTGTGCTCAGCTGCTCTTTGTTTTCCGGAGAAATATCATTTCTTAAAAACGGTTCAACCGCAGATTTGAATTTTCCGTGACGGATCACCTCAATACCAATACCGTATTTATCGGCAAAATCTTTAAAAAAAGTAACTTCAGTGGCGAGACCTTTGAGCTCAATCATTCCCGAAGGATTAAGATAATACTGATCAGCAACAGAACCCAAATAATAAGATGCCTGAGAAACTGCATTTCCATAAGCATATACAAATTTTCCGCTTTTCTTAAAATCAGCAATAGCATTTCTTAAATCATCAATTTGCGTAACCCCGGCATTAAGATTATCAGCTTCAATACTGATTCCTTTAATATTATCATCAGTTTTAGCCTTATTAATAGCCTCGATAGCATCATAAATCAGGATATTTTTATTCTGATCACTAATATTAAACAATCCTCTCTGCTCTTCAGTCGGACTGTCGATGATATTGGTTTTTAAATTAATCGTGAGAACGGAATTCTTTTTTACAACCACAGACTTTTCATTTCCCATGGCACTAAAGACCAGCATTATAATGAAAAAGAAGAAAAACACGACACATAATATGACAATTGCCACTATATTTGCCAGTACATTTTTAAAAAAGCTTTTCATAAAATCAATCATTTTACAATATGTCGCACCATAAAGTCGTTTTGTTACTAGGAAGTAATCTTGGAGATCAAAAAAAAAATTTGGAGACTGCTTTGGATAAAATAAAATATGCTGAAAATGAAATAGTAAAGGTAAGTGATTTTCTTACATCAGAACCCGTAGAATTTGTTAGTTCCAATATTTTTTGTAATATTGCAGCAATAATATTCACTCATCTTTCTCCGATTCAGCTTCTTACCCTCATAAAAAGCATTGAAACGGAAATGGGAAGGGCTAACGATTCCAGCGTAACAGGAGGTTATACCGACAGGATTATTGACATCGATATCGTTAAGTATAATGAAATAAAATTCATATCAGAAAGATTACAAATCCCTCATCAAAAACATCTTTCTGAGAGAGAATTTTCAAGAGTATTATTAAAAGATTTTATCTTATAAAACATAAAAACATATTTGTATGAAATTAAGTTTGTTATTATTGGCTGCATTGCCTATTGCGTCGTATGCGCAAGATAGTATTGCTGTCACTTCTAATGATATGTATCCCAATACATTTTCTTCAGGCTCTGCTAATGTTCAATCCTTCAACAACAAAGCGAGAAGATTCAACGATTGGTCGGTATCAATAGGTGGAGGCGCTGCCTTTATGGTTCATTCGGACCTTGTATCAATCACGGACGAGAAATTCAACTGGGGCTACAATTCATATGTAAGTTTAGACAAGCAAATCAATCATGTTGTAGGAATCAGTCTGATCTATCAACGAGGTGAAACAAAGCAAAAAGGCCAACTAGAAGGTGCCGAAGGGATAGCTGCAGGAGTGGCAGAAGCCAGAACCAAGTATAATCAGATTGCGTTGATGGGTGATGTGAATTTTTCAAATATTCTGAGGAGAGTAGACAACCATTCACCATACAGATGGGCAATGCATGGATATGCGGGAATGGGATTTATGAGCTTTAATACTTCATTGCATGATAATAAAGATTACAGTTGGAGCACCAATCCAAGAAGAATTCCGCTTTTTATCAATCAGAAACTGGGACTCAACTCGGTGTATTATCAGTTTGGGCTTGGGGTAAAATACAATGTCTCCAGCTTAATTGATGTTGAGGCAAGAACAATGTATATTATCAGTGGGGATGATGAATTTGACGGTGGCGGATACGCAGGTTCCGGAGATTATGATCCGAATTCAAAAATACCTAAATATAATATGATCGATAAAAGAAGATCAGATAATGTATGGACGGTCAACCTGGGATTATCTTTCAAATTGGGAAAACACACGACTCATCTCGCATGGCATGATCCGTTACAGGAAGCCTATTACAGAGCAAATGTTTTGGAAAATAAAAGTACAGAACTTATTGTATGTGAAAAAGGTGACAAGGATAACGATGGCGTTTGTGACGACTGGGACAGACAACCTGATACTCCGGCCGGAGCAAGAGTTGATGGCGCCGGTATTGCCTTAGACGTAGACCTGGATGGCGTTATCGATTTATATGATAAATGCGTAACGGTTCCTGGACCGGTGGAAAACCAAGGATGCCCAACAAATAAATAATTATCTTTAATTAAACAAAAAATACATTATGAAATTAAGTTTAGCAATTGTAGCATTAGCATTATCAGCTCCTGCATTAAGCTTTGCACAAGACTCTATAGCAGTTCATTCAGGAACAATATATCCAAATACATTCTCTTCAGGTTCAGCCAATATTTCACCGTTTACAAATACAGCAAGAAGATTCAATGATTGGGCGATTTCGTTTGGTGCCGGTGTGCCATTGGTTCAGTCTGCCGACCTCACCTCCATAAAAAATGGTAATGGTAAAAATCTTTTCGGATATTCTGCTTATGTAAGTATTGATAAAGCGATTACCCATGCTTTTGGAATCAACTTGCAATACGACCGAGGAGAAACAAGACAAGGATGGTTTAATACAAAAAAATCTGCACCGGCAGATGCATCTGTAAATCAAAAAGTGGGAGCAAGAACCCAATATGATGCGATTTCATTGTTTGGAGACATTAACTTTTCCAACCTATTCAGAAGAGTAGATAACCATTCTCCTTACAGATGGGCTTTACATGGCTATGCTGGGTTAGGAACATTAGCATTCAGAGCTTATCAGAAAGATGAAATGGGAAGCAGCATGGTTTCTGAAGTAAAACCCTTTAATCTGAAATCAATGTTTGCCGAAGCGGGGGCAGGATTAAAATTCAAGGTAAACAGCAGAATTGATGTCGAAAGCAGATTGATGTATGTGATCACCGGAAGCGATGAGTTTGACGGAGGTGGTGACAAATACAGTACGATCAATCAGATAGAAGAGCAGGTTTCTGACAATTTCTTTAATGTAACCTTAGGACTTTCATTAAAATTAGGAAAACATGAATCGCATTTGATGTGGCATGATCCGCTTCAGGAAATGTATTATAAGCTTGATGTATTAGGCAATAAAAATCAGGATATTGAAGTGTGTAAAAAAGGAGATCTTGATAACGATGGTGTATGCGACGACTGGGACAGACAACTTGATACACCTGCGGGTGCAAGAGTGGATGGTGCGGGTGTAGCACTTGACACTGATTTAGACGGGATTATTGATCTTTATGATAAATGCGTAACGGTTCCCGGACCTGTTGAAAACCAGGGATGTCCGGTAGTAACATCAGTTCCTGTAAAAGATGGTCTGGTAGACGAAAGTGAAACCAAACTCGAAGGAATTGAGTTCAATCTGAATTCAGATAAAATTTTACCTTCAAACACTCCTATTTTGAACAATGCCGTTAATTACATCAACTCTTCCAACGGAACATACACGGTAATCGGAACAACTGACACCAGAGCGTCAGAAGCTTATAACCAGAAATTGTCTGAAAGAAGAGCAAAAAATGTTAAAGATTATTTAATTAAAAATGGAGTTCAATCAGATAAATTAAATGCAGTAGGAAGAGGTGAAAAAGACCTGAAATATCCTGAATGCAACCCTGCTACAAAATGTCCCGAATGGAAGAACAGAGCCAACCGAAGAGTTTATTTTGAAGCAAAATAACAGTAGTTTTAGAAATGATATGAAAGTCACGCCATGCGTGGCTTTTTTTGTCAACTAAGTTTCATTAATTTTATCCCATGATTTCTCACCAAGATTTTCAAGAATTAAAATTTAAAACCTTAAAATATTTTTGGGGTTACGATACTTTTCGTGATGCTCAGGAGGCTATTATCGATTCTGTTATTAATGAAAAAGATACCTTAGTCCTTCTGCCAACGGGTGCGGGGAAGTCCCTTTGTTATCAGCTTCCTGCCTTGTTAAAAGAAGGAACCTGTCTTATTATATCTCCGCTTTTAGCATTGATGAAGGATCAGGTAAGCCAGTTAAAATCAAGGGGAATTGAAGCAGAATATCTATCGTCGGAACTTGATGAATACGATGCTGAAGGCATCTACGACCGTTGCAAGGAAGGTTTAACGAAAATGCTGTACATCTCTCCTGAAAGATTGACCAACAAGCAATTTCTTCAGAACATTGAGGAAATTCAACTTTCATTTATTGCGGTGGACGAGGCACACTGTATTTCTGAATGGGGTCAGGATTTCAGGCCAAGCTATCAGAATATTAAAGAATTCAGGAAAAATAATCCGAAAATTCCGTGTCTGGCCTTAACAGCAACAGCTACTCCGAAAGTGCTGGAAGAAATCAAAGCAAAGCTTGAACTCAAAAATCCGCAGGTATTTCAGAAAAGTTTTAAACGTGACAATATCAGAATTTTCACTGAAGAAGTTTCAGATAAATTTCAGAAGGTTTATGACATTTTAAAGTTTACCCGCGAATCGGGAATTGTTTATGTAAGAACCCGCAGGGAAGCTGAACTTCTGTGTGAATTTCTCAAAAGAAATCAGTTAAAAAATGTAGACTTCTTTCACGCAGGCCTTACAGCAAAGGAAAAGAATGCGAAACAGATGATCTGGAATAACAGTGACAGTCAGGTTTTAATTTCCACTAATGCATTCGGAATGGGGATCGATAAAGATAATGTTCGGTTTGTCATTCATTATTCTCCGGCTCCTTCTATCGAAAACTATTACCAGGAAATCGGAAGATCCGGAAGAGACGGACAGGAAAGCTTTGCCTTTTTGCTCTGGGACAAGCAGGAACTTTCAAATTTTGATGATATTTTAAAAAACCAAACTCCCAATAAAGCTGAATTTTTAAGAATCCTTACTTACCTCTACTCTATCTTTCAGGTTGCAGAGTTTGAGTTGCCAGAAAAGGTTTTCCAGCTCAGCCTCAGCGGGATTCAAAATTTTACCAAATTGTCTTCTGCGAAGATTAAGAATGTCTTAAACTTCCTTCATAATCAGGAAATTATTTATTTTAATGATCATAAAAGCCTGTCTTCTCTGCAACTTTTGATGCAGGCAGACGAAATTGATCAGCTTCCTCATAAAGATTCGTATTTTATTGAATTAATGCTTCGTACTGTTTCCGGAATCACTACACATAAAGTGATGTTCAGCGAGCAGCAGGTAAGCAATAAGATTGGCGTAAGCGTTCACTTAATAAAAGAAAGATTAAAAGAACTTCAAAAGAAAGGCTATGTAGAATATGTGGACGGCGCTTTATCAAGCATTAAATTTTTAAAGCCCCGCGATGAAAGGCTTAACAATTCTCAATACTGGAAACTTTTTGAGCATATTCAGAAAAATAAAATACAAAAATGGGAAGAAATGAAATTTTACATCGAAGATAACAGCTATTGTAAAATGAAGCTTATTCTTACTTATTTTGGTGAAAAAAAATCTAAAAACTGTGGGAAATGTTCCGTTTGTGAAAAAAACAAGCAATCCATTTTCGGAAAGAATATTTCAGGGGAAATTATGAATATACTGGCTAAAAAACCTTGCACCATTGAAGAGTTATCCATTCAGCTAAACTATCAGTCCAAAGAAAATATTTTGGAAAATCTTATTTACCTGTTAGATTCCGGGAAAGTAAAAATGTTGAATTTCAGAACGTATGCGATTGCTTAATATGAGTAATAATTATGGATAAGAGGTTTAATAAATTTTTATTTAATTTTTAAGAGAATGTTTAAATTTTACTAAGTAAATTTTTTATAGTTTTTTCTTATTTTTCTAAATTAAATAAACTTTGTTTATTCTTCAATTTAACATTAAGAATTTCAGCGAGTTATACTTATATCAATTAATTGATTTTTATTAAGTTTTTAAGCTAAAGGGGCCTTAATTTATTAATGTTAAAAATAAATTATAGATTTAAACAGATTCTAAATCTTTTAATCATTTGATAAAGGCCTTATCTTTACAGCATGAAATCATTAAGAGTCGTTTTTTTAGGCACTCCGGAGTTTGCCAAAACTTCTTTGGAAGCCATTCATCATTCTCATCATGAAGTGGTCGGCGTCGTAACCGTAGCAGACAAGGCAAGCGGACGTGGGCAAAAAATCAATCAGTCGCCGGTGAAAATTTTCGCCGTAGAAAATAATATTCCTGTTTTTCAACCCGAAAAATTAAGAAATCCTGACTTTCTGGAAGAATTGAGAAAGCTGGATGCCGATGTTTTTGTTGTCGTGGCTTTCAGAATGATGCCGAAAGTACTTTTTGAAATGCCGAGAATGGGAACTTTTAATCTTCACGCTTCGCTGCTCCCGGATTACAGAGGAGCTGCTCCTATCAATTACGCTGTGATCAACGGGGAAGAAAAAACAGGCGCTACGACATTTTTCATTAATGAAAAAATTGATGAAGGAAATATTCTTCTTCAGGAAGAATTGTCCATTTTACCTGATGAAAACGCAGGAAGTCTTCACGACCGGCTCATGGAAATGGGTGCCAAACTTGTAGTAAAAACACTTGACGGACTGGCCGAAAATACTATTACCGAAAAACCTCAGCCACAGGTTGAGCAGCCTAAAAATGCGTACAAAATATTTAAAGAGGATACCAGAATAGATTGGTCCCGAAAGTCAAAAGAAGTGCATCAGTTTATTTTGGGAATGTCACCTTACCCTGCAGCTTTCACAACATTGAAAATTGGTGAAGAAGAAAAAGGACTGAAAATTTTCGGTGGTAAATTTGAAGTTTCAAATCATGATAAGGTAGCAGGAACGTTGGATATTTCAAAAAGTGAATTTAAAATTTATACCCAAGACGGAATTTATTATCCTTTGGAATTGCAGCTTGAAGGAAAGAAAAGAATGAATATCAAAGACTTCCTGAACGGATTCAGAAGTTTTGACGAAATAAAAATGGCTTGAGAAATTCTCAAGCCATTTTTATGTGTTGTTAATGGTCAATTTGCTCCGCAAGTGAATGGTTAATCTTAAAGACAAACGCCAATTTTCAGTCTAATGGAAAAATTCACAAATAAAGTAAATTGACCATTAACCATTCACTTTTAAAGCTGCACCATCTCCGTTACCTCAACATCATAACCGCCAACCTGAGGTTTAATATTGGTATTTTGAGTGATTACTTTAAATTTATTGATTCCAAGATTCTTTAAAATCTGGGTTCCGATACCGTAATCTCTGTAATTGTATGCCAATGTCGGATGCTGAACCTGCCCATCCTGATAATTCAGGAACTGTTGAAGCTTTCTTAAGGTATTCTCAGAATTAGAAACATTATTAATAAAAATAATAGCTCCTTTTCCGGCTTCATTCACCATATTGGTTACTTTTTCAAGCAAAGGCTTTTCACCGTTATTTAATCTTGTCAGTACATCAAAATACGAGTCGGAAGACTGCACTCTAACGAGAACCGGCTCGTCTACCGTCCATGAACCTTTCGTTAAAGCAAAATGAATCTGATCATTTGAAGTTTCCCTGAAAGCAAAGAAATCATAGTCTCCGTAAGCTGTCTTTACTTTTCTTTCTTCAATTCTTTCAATAAGATTTCCTTTTTTAAGCTGATAATGAATCAGATCTTCGATAGAAACAATTTTCATATCATGTTTCTGTGCAAAAGCATAAAGTTCCGGCAAACGTGACATAGAACCATCTTCATTCATAATTTCACAGATCACGCCACCTTCCTTTAATCCTGCAAGACACGTAAGATCAATGGCAGCTTCCGTGTGGCCGGCTCTTTTCAGAACACCTCCTTTTTTTGCACGAAGCGGGAAAATATGCCCTGGTCTCATGAAGTCCGTCGGCTTCGAATTTTCGTCCATTAAAGCTAAAATCGTTTTTGCCCTGTCTGCCGCCGAAATACCTGTAGAAGTTCCGTTTCCAAGAAGGTCAACCGATACGGTAAATGCGGTTTCCTTAGGATCGCTGCTGCGGCTTACCATTACTTCAAGTCCAAGCTCGTCACATCTCTTTTCAGGAAGCGGCATACAGATCAGTCCTCTTCCGTGAAGCGCCATGAAGTTGATGATTTCGGGTGTCGTAAGCTCAGCGGCACAAAGAAAATCACCTTCATTTTCTCTGTCTTCATCATCTACTACTATGATTATTTTACCATTTTTAAGGTCTTCAATAGCCTCCGGAATAGTATTCAATTTAATATCAGACATTTTTACTTTAAATTTTCGCAAAGATACTCATAAAATAAGCATCTCCCAATTATGATAAGGGTTTGTTATATTTTTGATATAGCGTCTTTTGCTTTTCTGAAAATGGTATAGGAATCAAGCCTTTTCTGATGGTCATAAATATGAGAATTAATCATCAGTTCATTTACATTAAATTTCTCCTGGAAGCTTTTTAGCTGTTCTTCAATTTCAGACTGATCTCCAATTAAAGTATAACGCAATTTCTGTAACACCATCGATTTTTCCATCGGCGACCAAATCTCATCCATCGTATCGACCGGAGGAGCAAAAGGTTTTCTGTCGTTTCGGATAATATTGATAAATGCCTGGAATAAAGTGGTGGAAATTTTATGAGCTTCTTCGGAAGTTTCTGCTGCTACCCCATTGACACAGGCGATAATATAAGGTTCGTTTGAATATTTTGAAGGTTCAAAATTCTGTCTGTAGATATTGAAAGCCATCTCCATCTGCTCAGGAGCGAAATGACCGGCAAACGCGTAAGGAAGTCCGAGTTCCGCAGCCAGAAAAGCGCTATCAGTGCTGGATCCTAATATATACAAAGGAATATCTAACCCTTCACCCGGAATAGCACGCACTAAAGCATCGCGGTTTTCTTTCGAAAAATATTTCTGTAATTCTAAAATCTGTCTTGGAAACTGCTGATTGATAATTGCCGGATTTCTTCCTAAAGCCTGCGCCGTAAGACCATCGGTTCCGGGGGCTCTTCCCAGACCAAGATCAATCCTTCCCGGAAAAAGTGATTCCAGGGTTCCGAATTGTTCGGCGATTACTAAAGAACTGTGATTAGGAAGCATAATTCCGCCCGATCCTACTCTGAATTTTTTGGTACCGTTGGCGATAAAGCCGATGAGAACAGAAGTTGCTGAGCTCGCAATACTTTCCATATTGTGATGTTCGGCAAGCCAGAATCTTTTATAATCAAGACTTTCAGTATGATTTGCCAAAGACAAACTGTCCTGAAAAGTATCGTGAATGGTCTTTTCCTGTTTTACGGGTGCAAGATCAAGCACGGATATTTCAAAATTTTGCATAATTTTTAAATTTATAGTCTTTTAAGACCAGACAAATTTAAAACTTATTATTCGCATTAGTTACTTTTTGTAATTGATAAGACTTATCGATGAATTCAGGGAAAAGCTATGGGAAGAATTTATTTTTATCAATCATTTAAAAATGCGATCCGTATCGAAAATTTCAAATGAATAGATAGATTGTATTACGAATAGGTATAATATTCTGTTTATATAGATATTACATGTAAAACATTCACACAATAAATATTTAACAATAAAAAAATACATAAAATGATTAATTAATTATAAAAATATAAAAAAATTGCGAATTAATTCATTTTTATTAAATTTGATTCAAATATTTACAAATTATGAAAAACGTTATTCAAACACAGCTTACTCCCGATTTAAAAACACAAATCGACACTAAAATTGCAGAATTAGAAGCTTTATTCCAGGGAAAACTCGTTGCTTTAGACGCAGATCAAAGAAAATTTTATGGACTCATTAATGAACAAAACAAACTTTTTGTAAACAAAGTGAGAGACTATAAAGCCAACCAACCTCAGTTGAGTGCCGGTGATGTAAACTGGGATGAGTTTGAAAACGATTATCAGGCGCGTGTTTTCTTAGAAACAAGAAAAGAGAAGTTAGCGAGCCTGGTCTATCAAATGGAAAGCACCAAGATTTTACATGATTACGACAATTACAATGATGCATTAGACGATTATGCATACTCCCAATACAAAAAAGGAAGAGAGGTCATTGGTTTTGCAGAAAAGGTAGCCGAACTGAAACAGTTTTTCCCAAGAACGCCAAAAAGCAGTACCTCTGAAGATAAAAACAAAGCTGATTAGTGTTATTTAGCACTTATACCTAAACATTTAAGTCATTTGATGATCCGTTTAGGTCTTTTTGCTAAAGTTTTAGGTGTTGGGGTTAAAATTTTAGGTCTTTCGGTTAAAATTTTAAATGATTTGGCTAAAATTTTAGAGACTTTCATTAAAGATTTGAGAAAAAACAAAATCAGACAGTTTTAGCGGCTGTCTGATTTTTTAGAAAATAGTCCATAGGATGAAATGATCTCAACTTAAGAGCCTGCTTTGGGAAATAAATAAACAATTAATAATCATTAAAAACACAACTTATGGAACGAAGATTAGTCTATGTGCTGAGCAGAGAGTTCGACAGTCCTTTGGGGCAAAATAGCCTGTTTTATGAAACTTTTGTAGTACCACCAGAAAAGAAGGCAACTTATCCACCATCAGAAAAATATACTATGGTTCATCATCAGGCTGTTTTTTGCGAAAGTGGAACCGAAGTTTTTGACAAATACGAAAAAGACCCTATTGAGCCTGATTATTTTACCATCTATTACGAAATGGTTTCTAAAGATACCAGTAATTTTTTTGGAACTGCGTGTAGAGTGAAAATGGGAGATTATGCAAGAGAGCAGTTGATAAAGCATTATTACAGCAAAGGAAAAACGATCAATTACGATGGAAATACTTTAGACAGAAGCGTATCGGATTTCAATAGCCTTATGAAAGTGATTGCAGAAGATTACGGCATTGATGCTACCCTTTTGAAAGGGGCTATATATTTGGAAATCTTAGACAGAAATAAAATAAACGATACCTTTAAAAAAGTATCTTCATTGAACAACCAATTGGCAGATTGGTTAAAAGGAGGTATAGAAGCTACTGAAAAATGGAAGTTTACAGAAGAAAACTACGATTACATAAAATACTACGTATTGCCAATGTATAGTAATTTTCAAAATAAAATAGGCGCAAGTGGTTTTCCACAACAGGAAGTTAAATACAAACCTATTATCCCTGTTCCTTTTCCCAACAATCAATATAAGAATATGTCTGAGTCTCCACATATTGTGGCAGCTGGTTTGAAAAATCTTAAAGATTTTGTCACTTCATTCGATAAAATTTCTACTGCCGTTGTTTATAAAACTGTTCAGGCTACCCCTACTATTGAAGATGATGTTCTTTTTGCTGTTACTTATTTGGTAAAAAACATCCTAGAGGATAATATGCCGGAAAGTATCAAAAATATATACAACAAGCTGAAAGCTGTTTTTGATGATTTGTTGAATGTTGTTTCAGGAATTGAAAATTTTATAAAAGCAGAACTTAATAACGAGATCGCTAAAATTAATGCTTTCTTGTGCGGTTTAATCAATGGGCTTATATCACTGGTACAAACGATCATTATGCTTTTGGCAATGGTCGTTGAAAAATTTCCAATTTTTGAAATAGAAAAAAGCAGTCCTTTGGAATTGGCAAAACATCAGGAGGAACTTGAATTTATAGAGGATTTTGTAGATTTATTTGCAAAAAACTCTAAAGAATTTTTTGATGGTATTAAGAATCTTTTTAGTGATGGGAAGATATGGAGAGAAATCTCTCAGTTTTTTGATATGCTGAAAAAGAAATTTATTCAAGTAAAAGATTTAAATGAATATTTTTGGGCATATTTTGTTGGTGGAGTTGCTTTTGAATTGATTTTAGATGCTATTATTGCTTATTTTACAGGAGGTAGCTCTTTAGTTGCGGAAGCATCTGCAAAAATTAGTCGGTTGACAACCAAAGCAGAACAGGCAGGAGCCAAAGCTATAAATTTTGGAAAAGGTCTAGGGAAGAAAGTTGCCAATTCTGCAAAAGATCTTTATAAATGGCTGGAAAAGGAGTTTTTAGACTTAATAGAAGCAGTGAAAAGTGGAAATTTTGCTCTTTATTTGAAGAAAAAATTCTATGAATTAATAGATGATGTGGAGGGTTTGCGTAAATTGGCTTTTGGAAGATGGCTCAATAAATTTGACAAAGGTTTTTTCAATCATTTAGATGGAGAATTTAATACAAGTTTACTTGAGCGTATACAACCTTCCGGTTTTAAATATCTTGACGAGTTTTTGGTTTCACAAGGTGGACACAGAGGTTCAGCTATTCTCGACGGAATTATTGATGTAGAAAAAATAATAGAACCTGAAGGAATTTATTCTATGGCACAATTGCCCGACGATGTTCCTTTTAAGGCTAAAATCAGTATAAAATACAAAGATGGCTATTTGGTGAAAAATGCGGAATCTTCTATGTTCCCTAAAAATTGGGATGTTAAAAGAATACAGGAGGAAATTGCATATGTATATGAAAATACGGTAGCTAAAGGACAAGGAGTAAACCCAGCCTCATTGGGCAAAAAATTTAAACAATATAAGTTCAAAGACTCCTCAGGTAGGTTTGACATATTAATTGAAGTTGATGATGCAGGAAATATTATGAATGCATATCCACTGCTGTAAAATAAAAATATTATACAAAATGAAATATACATTTAAAAAAGATATGTGGGGAGACACAATCTTACACTCTATTCAGAGTGAAGAAAGTACTATAAATCACTTTGGTAGTTGGAATTGGACTGCACAAAAAATTCAAAATTTAATTGATGGTGTAGAGCAAAGTAAAGACAAAGAACCTGATGAATCTTTTGACTGGCAAAACGAGGATGTTTTCTTCCGAAGCAATAAATATGGAGTTTTCTTCGTAGACCTTATGAAACAAAGAGCAGGTGAAAAATCTAAAAAACAAGACTTAGATTTAGAACACGATGAGTTTATTAAGTTTCTGCAAGACTTTAAAAAATTTGTTAAAGAAAATAGTTGATAGCCACGTATTTATAGGCAACGTTAGTATTATGAAATCATCAAAAATAATGAGAGTATTTATCAGTATAAAATAATTTGTTAAAAGGGAGCTTTTGTAGCTCCTTTTTTATATCAATTTTAAGAGAAAAGTACCCATTTGATAACAATAAAATTTCAAAAGAAATTGGATAAGGTGATAAATAAAAATCTCCAACTTTTTCATTTCAGAGATTAATTATTGGATGAGCTAGGCTGGAAGGGGAAATCAGCAAGCAAGCGTGGGAAATTCCTGGGAAGAGAATACATGAACAACAGGCAGATGAAGGCTCTTGAAAAATATATTGCGGAAACTTTGGGGGATGTAGGAGTAGTTATGCGAAAAGGAGAAGATAAATTTTTAGATGCCAGTGGAGCTCAGGCAGGTTTCTCTCCAATGAGCAGAGAGCTATTCTTTAGAAGAAGATTTACTTTTTATGAGGCTTTTCACGAGATACAACATGCTTTGGAATTTAAACTATTGGGAAAAGAAGCGTATTTGGAGGGAATGTTTGGAACAAGGATTGAGCAATTACTTAGAAAATATAAAAGAGAAAAATATGTATATGATAAAATAATGGAGAAAAAGTATTTATTCAATGAATTAGAACTAAATGATGCTGAAAGAGTACTTAATAGTGTGAAAAAAGAATTAGAATTAATAGGTATTGATTATAAAAAATTATAAATATGGAAAATAAAGAAAAGGTTATTGAAAAGGCACTGAAAATATTAGATCAGTTGAAATTTCAATATGGGAATTCTGAAGAGGATTTAGAGTTTATGAAAAAAACACTCCATTACGAAAATGTGAAAATGTATGATGGAAAGGTTTGGGAAAGTTATACATTTGTTATTTTTCATAATGTTTTCGATTTACCAGCAATTTATCACTGTATTGTAAACGCAGAAACTTTACAACTAAAGGGTATTCAAGAAGATTTAGGAGTACAAGAAATAATTTATGATAAAGAAGGTAAAGCAATAGGCACAAAATTCATAAGCCCCTCATTTCCTTATGACAAGCAATAAGTAGGCAAAACCGCTCAAGAAATTGGGCGGTTTTTTTGTTAGAAAGTTGCCAATTCTACGCAAGAGCTTTATAAATGGCTGGAAAAGGAGTTTCTGGAAATGCTGGAAGCCATAAAAAGTGGTAAAGTTGCGGAATGGATTAGAAAGAAAATTGATACTATATTTGGAAGTGGTAATAGGGTTCATGATGAAGTAATTGAGGATATTGAGGAGCTTTTCAGAAAAATTAATGACGGTTTTGGATTCGATGGGGGCAGGTTGTTAACTATAAAAGAGATTAAAAAACTTCGAAAATTATTAAAGGAACTTTATGATGTAGATTTGAAAATCGTAGATAAGGACTTTGGAATGAAGCAAAAGCTTAAAGACTGGAATGCAAGAGGTGTAGTAGGTTCTTTCAATCCAAGACTTAAAACTATGTTTTTGCGTTCAGAAGTTTCAGAGTTAACCGTTTTTCATGAAATGGTTCATATGAAAACCTGGAAAAGATTGTCACCTGAAGAGTATGCCAAACTACCCTTGTGGGAAGATGAAACAATAGTTTGGGATGCTATCTGCAAAACAAAAGATAAATGGACTAAAAGAGAATTAGTTGATTCTTATGAATATGTAAATGATAGAATTAGAATACCAATGGGGCAACCGAAGTTAATTATTGACGAAATGGAAGAATTGGTGAAATTAAAAAAATTAGGAATGTTAAAATAAATTAGAAATGAAACATACAGAAAAACAAATAGAGCAAATTGCAAAAGATATTTTAGAAAAAACTAACTTTATCTATGACACTAAAGAAAAAATGATTATTCGTGAAAATGAAGATTTATATTTGGATGGTAAAAAAATTAACTCTTGGAATGTATCTATATTTTTTGGAGAAGAAGATTGGGGCAAAAATCAATTAGCAGGACTTGTAATTAATGATGATAATGGGCATCCTATTTATTTACAACATAGTTTTAATAGTTTCATATATTATAAAGTTAATGATAATGGAGAAATAATAACAGAAGTGAAACAGGGTAGCAAATAGAATGAAACATACGGCAAAAGAAATAATTGAATTATCTAAAAAAATTCTAAATAATTCTGGATTCGGTTATGATGACGAGAATCAAATAAAGTGTGTAGAATTAAATGAAGATTCTTTTTGGGTTATAACAAAAATCAAAACATTTGGCAGATTTCTTTTTTATGGGAAAACAGGATTTTGGTAAAAGCAGAGGTGCTTTCCTATATGTTGATGATAAAAAATTACCTCTTTTGTTAGTTCATTCACTTGGTCAATCTAAAATTACCTATTCTTTATTAAATGATGGAAAAACCATTATTAGTAGTACTAATGTAAAGTTTACTATTGAAGAGTAAAAATGAAAAAAACAGAAAAACGACAGCAAGTAATAAAAGCAACATTAAAAGTGCTAGACCAGTTAAAATTTCAATATGGAAATACACCCGAACATATTGATTTTATAGATGCTATTTTTTATGAAAAACAAAAGATGTATGACGGTAAAGAATGGAGTCATTATAGTGTAGACTTTTTTCATGATGTATTTGGTATTCCAACACCATATTATGCTGTTGTAGATGCAGAAACGATGAAGGTTAAAGGAATACATGTAGACCACGGAGTATTTGAAATTATTTATGATAAACAAGATAAGCCTGTAAAAATGAAATTCATAAGCCCCTCATTCCCTTATGACAAGCAATAAACAGTATAACCGTCTAAGAAATTGGGCGGTTTTTTTGTTAGAAAGTTGCCAATTCCGCGCAATATCTTTATAAATGGCTGGAAAAGGAGTTTTTGGAATTGGTTGAAGCGATAAAGAGTGGTAGATTAGCCAATTACTTAAAGACCAAATTTAATCAACTATTAGGTCGAGAAGAAGAGGTTTTTGATGAATTATTGGATGAATTGGGATGGGAAGGGAAATCAGCAAGCAAGCGTGGGAAATTCCTGGGAAGAGAATACATGAACAACAGGCAGATGAAAGCTCTTGAAAAATATATTGCGGAAGTTTTGGGGGATGTAGGAGTAGTTATGCGAAAAGGAGAAGATAAATTTTTAGATGCCAGTGGAGCTCAAGCAGGTTTCTCCCCAACAAGCAAAGAATTGTTTTTTAGGAAAAAGTTTACTTTTTATGAGGCTTTTCACGAGATACAACATGCTTTGGAATTTAAACTGTTGGGGAAAGATGCGTATTTAGAAGGAATGTTTGGAACAAGAGCAGAAAAAGCAATAAGAACCTATAAACGGGAAAAATGGGTTTATGATAAAATAATGGAAAAGAAACATCTATTTAATGAATTGGAATTAAAAGATGCAGACAGAGTTTTAAACGAAGTAATAAAAAAATTAGAATTAGAAGGAATTAATTACAAAAAGTTATAATAAAATGGAAAAGATAGAAAAAGAAAAAGAAATAGTAAAAATTGTATTAAAGGTATTAGACGAATTAAAATTTAGTTATGATAAGAATGAAGAAGAGCTTGAATCTATGACTGCATATTATAATAAAAAAGAAAAAATGTATGATGGAAAAGAATGGGATTATTATAGCGTTTCCTTTTATACAGAATACAATGAAGTAATGGGAGATGTATTTCTAAGAACTTGTTACGTAGATGCAGAAACTATGCAAGTAAAAGGAATACATGGAGATCATGGGGTTTGGGAAATTATCTACAATGATAAAGGAATAGCTGTAAATAAAAAATTTATAAGCCCCTCATTTCCTTATGACAAACAGTAAAAAATGGAAAATCAATTAAGAGAAAAAATAATAGAAAATGCGCTAAAAACATTAGACCAATTAAAATTTCAGTATGAAAATACAGAAGATGAATTAGAGCATATGAAAAAAGGATTATATCTTGAAAAGGGAAAAATGTATGATGGGAAAGTATGGGAAAGCTATACAACAACAGTATATCATAATGTATTTGATATTCCAAAAGCATATTATTGCATAATAGATGCTGAAACTTTACAACTAAAAGGTATCATGGAAGATTTAGGTGTACAAGAAATAATTTACGATAAAGAAGGTAAAGCAACAGGTACAAAATTTATAAGCCCCTCATTTCCTTATGACAAGCAATAAGTAGGCAAAACCGCTCAAGAAATTGGGCGGTTTTTTTGTTAGAAAGTTGCCAATTCCGCGCAAGAGCTTTATAAATGGCTGGAAAAGGAGTTTTTAGAGTTAATAGAAGCAGTAAAAAGTGGAAATTTTGCTCTTTATTTAAAGAAAAAATTCTATGAATTAATAGATGATGTGGAGGGTTTGCATAAATTGGCTTTTGGAAGATGGCTCAATAAATTTGACAAAGGTTTTTTCAATCATTTAGATGGAGAATTTAATACAAGTTTACTTGAGCGTATACAACCTTCCGGTTTTAAATATCTTGACGAGTTTTTGGTTTCACAAGGCGGACACAGAGGTTCAGCTATTCTCGACGGAATTATTGATGTAGAAAAAATAATAGAACCTGAAGGAATTTATTCTATGGCACAATTGCCCGATGATGTTCCTTTTAAGGCTAAAATCAGTATAAAATACAAAGATGGCTATTTGGTGAAAAATGCGGAATCTTCTATGTTCCCTAAAAATTGGGATGTTAAAGTATAGACAATTGCGGCGGAGAATCTTAAATCTTGACTGGCAAAATACAGAAATCTTTGAAGAGGATCTGGGAACCTCAATAATAATGACACTACCAAACAAAGGTGATCAGTGCTATTTAGCACACAGACCTAAACATTTTAGTCATTTGATGATCGCTTTAGGTCTTTTTACCTTCCGTTTAGTTCTTTGGGTTAAAGTTTTAGGTCTCTGGGTTAAATTTTTAGGTCTTTTGGTTAAAATTTTAAATCATTTGGCTAAAATTTTAGGTATTTTCATCAAAAATTTAGCAAAAATGAAATCAGACAGTTTTTGGCAACTGTCTGATTTTGTTTTAGAATTAGGATCAAGTTTCCCAACATTTTTTATAACACCTATTGATCCATTCAAGGAGAGCAATTGGAAGTGATTTTAGCCTGTATTTTATTTCAGATAATCATTGCATTAAATTCATGTCAATTTTTGTAAATGAATTTGCATACATTCAAAGAATTAGTAATATTGTAAAATAATGTTAAACCATGAAATCAAAATTACTTTTCCTTTTTGCGATATCGCTTTTATTGATTAGCTGTAACTTTAATCAAATTTATAGAGACCGTGAATCTGATAAAGCTGACGGAGAAAAAATTCCGCAAAAATTTTATTGGGAAGTCCGGTATGGAGGGAATCAGGATGATATTTATAAATTGTTCGGTGAAAAATTTTTCTCTGTCACTACTAAAGAAAAACTCACAGAACTCTTAAATATCACCAGTCAGATCGGCCCCGTACAGGAATATAATCTTACTAAATGGCAGACCTTAGTTGTAAAAGGAAGCAACTCTAAAAGTGAATATGTGTTCACTTATGACGTAAAAAGAGGCACTGAAAAAACGCAGGAAACCTTTACCTTGGAAAAAGATAAAAATGGTACTATCAAAATTGTCGGATATCGTGTCAATCAGGACTTATTGAACAAATAAAAAAAGGATGGTAAATTATAAATTACCATCCTTTTTTATGCTAAGAAAATTTTTATTTCATTCCTTATATCGTTTAAAACTCATCTTCTGCTTTAGGTCTTTTTTATTCTGAAGCACAATATAATCGTTGTTAAGTTCTTCAATATCAAAAGATTTCTCCTGCCCAAACATTGTAATTTTAATGATTTTATTAGACTTTTCAATCTTATAAGTTCCCTGCATACCGCCAATCAGCGCTTTGGTTTTTCCATTTTTCATTTCCAGCGTTGCCGTACTGTCTTTGTTAAAGGTAAAAATTCCTGTTGAAGTTGTATTGGCAAAAAAATCCTGAGACCAGGAACCAATTAATATATTATAATCAAAATCATCCTTTTTATCAGAATTCAAGAATAATAAAAGAAAAAAAGTAAATAAATATTTCATAATAATTAGTATTTAATTATAAAAATACAAAAATTATCTATCGCTAGATATTTAAATTTCAATTTCTATAGCTTTGCTTTCTCTTTCAGATAATTAAAATGATTGATCAGAATCCTGATTTCATTAAATTCGAAATCACTGGGCAATGCATTTTTCCATTCTGTCAGCGTTTCTTTAGGATCAGATTTAAACAAATTTTCAAAAGCTTTAATTTTATCGGAAGTAATCACCCTTGAAATATCCAGTAATCCCTGCTCAGCAAATTTTGCAAGATGTCCGATCACGGTTTCTTTTACAAGGCCTCTCTCCAAAGCAATTTCTGAAATGGTTTTCCCCTGTTCAAACAACTGAAAGGTGAGAACCTGCGATGGCACTTTCGCGATCTTCATACTCACTTCCTGGTTATTTTTTTCATCCAGAAGCTTGGTTTCCAGCAGGTGAATTTCTTTTAAACTGTTTAAATACTCCTCAATATCCTCCAGCCACACCCTGAATTCTTCATTATATTGTTTTAAGCCTTTAGTCCCTTTAATTTCAGCATAAAAATCTTTCAGCGGACTGAAAACTTTATCCCTTATTTCGGTAAAAAAGAAATTGACAGCTCCTTTGGTTTTGCTTTCTATTTCAGACCATTCTTCTTTCTTTTCGATAAAATTATTAACCTTCTGAGAGATTACCCTTTCCAGCTTTTCAAAAATTTTACCCAGATTCACGATCTCGTGCTTCAGTTGCTTATAAAGCTGATCGGTTTTTAGATGATCGATACTTTTAGTCGCCACAGAGAGCTTATTCCAGTCTTCCACCTCTTTCAAAAGCCATTGAGAATCTACGGTACGAAGCACTTTCCTGATGCTGTAATCATACTTTTCATTATTTAAAATAGCTTCTACCTTATCATTGGCAACCGTATCAGAATGAAAATGCAGAATTCTGTTGTCTTTAAAGATAACTTCAGGCGTAATCTTCGATTTTAATACAATCCCTTCCAGTGTACGGCAACGTGACAGCGCCACATACACCTGTCCGGCCGTAAAACTTTTTCCGGCATCAATAATCACCCTGTCAAAAGTAAGTCCCTGGCTTTTATGAATCGTAACCGCCCAAGCAAGCTTTATCGGAAACTGCTCGAAGCTTCCTAGTACTTCTTCTTTGATGTTTTTATCCGTATCCAGGAAATATTTCTTCTGTTCCCAGACTTCTCTTTTTACTGTGATTTCCCGTTCGCTGCCATCAAGGATGACTTTAATTTCATTTTCATCAAGCGCAGAAATCTCTCCCAGCTTTCCGTTGAAATATTTCTTTTCCCCTGAAATATCATTTCGGATAAACATGATCTGGGCTCCAATTTTCAGGTCTAAAAACTGCTCATTCGGAAACTGATTTTCTTTAAATTCACCAAAAAGCTTAGCCTCATAGGTTTTAGGACTTACCTTTAATTCGTCAAGTTTCTCCTGATTGATATCGTCTGCCATCTTATTGTGGGAACAGAGATAAACATACGGCTCCTCCCCCATTTCAAAATCAGGATCGTATCTTTCATTTAAATGATCAAAATCGATATTGGCTACATCACCATCACGAATTGCATTTAAGATGGCGAGAAAATCTTCATCAGACTGACGGTAAACTTTGGTCAGCTCAATCGTGATCAAAGGGATTTCCTTAATCGCATGACTATCAAAAAAGAAAGGTGAATTATAGCAGATTTTTAAGATATGTTCGTCCCTTACCACCGGCGGAAGCTGATACAGATCTCCGATAAAAAGCATCTGTACTCCCCCGAAACGTTGATTATTCCTTCGGATAAACCTTAGTGAAAAATCCATCATATCCAGAACATCTGCACGCAGCATAGACACCTCATCGATGATAATGATTTCTACTTCTCGTAAGAGCTTCAGCTTATCTTTCCGGTATTTAAAATGCGGCATCAGATCGGCAATATTATTGGCCATACTGGTATCGATGCGGTCTGTGGTGGGCAGAAAGGTTCGCAGCGGCAGCCCAAACATCGAATGAATGGTAACGCCGCCTGCATTAATGGCTGCAATCCCGGTGGGCGCAACAACAATGTGCTTTTTATGGGTGCGTTTTACAAAATCATTGAGAAAAGTAGTCTTTCCTGTTCCTGCTTTTCCCGTTAAAAATACGCTCCGGTTGGTATGCTCTATTAAGTCAAAAAAATCATTATTCATCGCCGCCAAAATTACGGAAAATGAAATGTAAATCCTTACCTTGGCACAACTTTTGAAAATTCTTCAACATAACGAGAGAAAAACAACTTATGAAAATCCCTGTATTCATCTTATGTGCGGCGCTATTTACGGCCTCATGTTCTTCTACAAAAAATACGGACGCCAATTTGCCGAAAGACATTTCCGAGCGTCCGGCAGACGAGAATAATCAGAAATACGAACAGGCACAGCTGGATAAATTAAAAGCTTCCATAGAGTCTGAAATTTCAAAAGAAAAATGTACAGATCCCACTGAATGGACGTTTGCGCCGATGGGTGCAAAAGCATGTGGAGGACCACAATTGTATATTGCTTATCCTAAAAAACTGGAAACTTCAATTTTAGCTAAAATAAACGACTACACCGAGAAGGTGAAAACATTCAATCAAAAATACGGAATCATGTCTGACTGTATGATGATCATGCCGCCGACTTCTATCAAATGTGTCAACGGAAAAGCCGAATTGGTGAATTCTTAAAATTTATAAAAAATCTTGCCCAATGGAGCAAGATTTTTTTATAAGTTTTAAGTCAATGGTGAATTGTTAAAGGTTAATTTATAAAGACAAAGTAAATTTACATTTCACCATTTACCATTCACTATTGACTAATTATCCTTCCACGTGTTTTACATTTTCTTTATACCACGAAGAATATTTCACATAATTATCAGCAATCCTGTTAACCTCTCCTTCCAGCAGCTGGGAATTAATATCTTTGATTTTTCTGGCAGGTACTCCGCCCCAGACTTCGCCAGATTTTATATGTGTTCCCTGTGTAACAACAGAACCCGCTCCGACAATTGAATTTTCTTCAACAAGACAATCATCCATTACAATCGCACCCATGCCGATCAGTACATTATCTTTAATTGTACATCCGTGAACGATCGCATTATGACCAATGGAAACATTATTTCCGATATTTAAAGGATGTTTCTGATACGTGCAATGCAACATCGCGTTGTCCTGAACATTTACTTTATTTCCCATTTTAATATAGTGAACGTCACCACGAATCACTGCATTGTACCATATGCTGCAGTCTCTTCCCATAGTTACGTCCCCAATGATTGTAGCGGTTTCTGCCAAAAATGTATTCTCTCCTATTTGTGGTGATTTACCTAAAAGTTCTTTTATAAGTGCCATATGTTTAATTTGAAAATTGATAATAAGTGATTTTAATTAATTTTTACCATTCATTATTTCTAAATCATGCCGATAGCAAAAATCTAACTTCCAACCCCCTGCTTCTACTTCTAATTGCGTATTTTTGTATCTCAAATTTAAAGAAAAAATGCATACTATACTTATAGAGCCGACTGAAAACCCGAAAGTGATGAAATTTGTTGCGGATTACAACCTGATCCCCGGGTCACTGGAGCTGGACAGAGATTCAGATATTTCCGAAATCCCTTTGGCACAGGAACTTTTTAATTATCCGTTTGTAGAAAGAATTTTTATTACGGCAAATTTTGTAGCGGTTGCAAAACAGGATACAATAGAATGGGAACATGTAGCGGAAAGCCTTAAAAATGTAATTGAAGACGAGCTTCTTGCCAACCCGAGAATTTATCTTCAGAAGAAAAAAGAACTTTATCAGATCTATGCGGAAATGACCCCGAATCCTAATGTGATGAAGTTCGTTTCCAATAAATTATTGCTGGAAGGTTTTGTAGAAGTGAAATCAAGAGATGCTGCAGAAGGTGTTCCTTTGGCACAAGCCGTTTTTAAAGAATTTGATTTTGCCAAAGAAGTTTTCATTTCTGATAATTTTGTTGCCGTAACAAGAGATAATTCCGTAGAATGGCACCAGGTAATGATGACCGTACGTGCACTGATTGCAGAATATCTTCAGAATGGTGGACAAATTTCGAATATTGAAGCGCAGAAACATGAAAATCCTGTAGAAAAGATCATTAACAGAGATTACACAGAAGACGAGCAGAAAATTTCAGATATTCTGAATGAATACGTTGCTCCTGCCGTAGAAAATGACGGTGGAAAAATTTCCCTCATGGAATACGACCAGGAAAATAAAACGGCAAAAATGCTTTTACAAGGCGCATGCTCAGGATGTCCAAGCTCTACTGCTACTTTAAAAAACGGAATTGAAAATATTTTAAAACAATTCGTTCCTGATCTGGTAGAACGCGTAGAAGCTGTGAACGGGTAAACGAAACCACTTCAGATAGATGAATATCAAATAATACGGTCCGACTATTGATGAAAGACTGAAAAATTTAAATAAATAATGAAGGGAATTTTATTGGTAAATTTAGGATCGCCAAGATCTACAGCAGTACAGGATGTGAAGGAATATCTCGACGAATTCTTAATGGATGAAAGGGTAATCGACTACAGATGGATCTTTCGTGCGCTTCTTGTTCAGGGAATTATCTTAAAAACACGTCCACCAAAATCTGCCGAAGCATACAAAACAGTGTGGACTGATGAAGGTTCACCGCTGATCGTTATCACAGAAAAAATCCAGAAAAAGCTACAGAAGCTGGTAGATGTTCCTGTAGAAATCGGAATGAGATATGCCGAGCCAAGCATTGAAACAGGAATCCGGAAACTGACTGACAAAGGCGTTACTGAAATCGTACTTTTCCCTCTTTATCCTCAATACGCCATGAGCACCACGGAAACAGTGATTGAAAAAGCAGAAGAAGTAAGAAAGCAGAAATTCCCGGGAATAAAAATCAATTATATACAACCCTTCTACAACCGCGATATCTATATCAACTGCCTGGCAGAAAGCATCCGCGAAAAACTTCCTGAGAATTTCGATGCCCTGCAGTTTTCTTATCATGGAGTTCCTGAAAGGCACATCTTTAAAACAGACCCTACAAAAACATGCAATCTCAATGATTGCTGTACCAGGGAAAATAACCCGAGCCATCAGTTCTGTTACCGCCATCAGTGTTATAAAACCACGGAGACAGTGATTGAAAAACTTAATTTACCAAAGGAAAAGGTAATCGTTTCTTTCCAGTCGAGACTTGGAAAGGACAAATGGATAGAGCCCTACACCGATGAAACCTTCGAAACCATTCCTAAAAAAGGAATTAAAAATCTCGCTGTGGTTTGCCCGGCTTTTGTTTCCGACTGCCTGGAGACACTGGAAGAAATTTCAGTGGAAGGTAAACATCAGTTTACGAGCGCCGGCGGAGAAAATTTTCATTACATTCCTTGCCTGAATGATGAAGATCGCTGGATCGATGTCGTTAAAACATTGTGTGAGGAAAAGCTCAATGAATTCTACTTAGTATAAACATATAACCTTCGGAAACGGAGGTTATTTTTTTTGAATATATATTATAAAGACATCTGAAGTTATAACGAAACACTTATTATTTACAGTATCCGGACTACAATTATATATATATTGGAAAACATTTACATCAAAGATCATTTCTTGTTCAGTTTTAATATTAAAAAAAATAAAAAAAACATCATACCCCCCCTATAAAAACACACTTTAAAGAAAAATAATATAAAATAATTACAACTACCCTTAAAGTTTAATATATTATTTTGAAATTTAAATATTTTCACTAACTTTACCCCATCAAAATGACATTTAACTTAAAAAAATAAAGATGATGAATGCAACTGCAGAAATTTTAAAAAATAAGATTGAGAAATTCAGTCCTGATGCTTTGGAAGCTTTTGCAAAAATGATGGAAAGCTTTGAAGAAAAGAACAATTCTGTTACATCGAAATTTTACCTGGATGAAATTCTGTACAGAATACAGTTTCATAATGAAAATCCTACTACAAAACTGGATTTTTATGAAAACATTTCAGAGCTGAAAAAGTATTGCGCCTAATGAAAATTCTTCTTTCGTCTATTGCCAAAAACGACATAAGACTTCTTATGAGGGTTTTCTGCGCAGAACATAAGCAAAAAGGAATTGATTTTCTGGAAAGCCTTAAAGTGTGCATCAACACCATAGCACTAGATACGGAAAGGCCAAGAGACATCAGCATTCGAATGATGGAAGACTTCCCTGTCAATATCCATTATATTTTTGAGAATGAAGAAACGCTTTTTGTAACGGCGATATTCAGAAGTTAAATAGATTTCCAGACTTTTATTATATTAAGCCTTGCAGATTTATCTGTGAGGTTTTTTAATAAAAAAGAACTATCTCCATAAAGTAGCACAGGTTCATAATAAAAACGTAAGCACCCATTATCTAAAACGTCGATACCTTTTAAATAAAACGTCGAGAGGTTTTGACCGAAACGTCGAGAGATTTTCCTTAAAACGTCGAGAGGTTTTTCAACAACGAACACTATGATTGAAAATCAATACATTACATTTCCAATCATCACGACTCAAAGTCTAAACACTAAGACTCGAAAACACAATCTACCTGACCGGTGTTCTGAATTCACCATATCCCATTAACCCATCATAATTCCTTCCAAACGGAGCATAATATAAGAATGCCTGATAGAGATTCTCGGTCTGCCAGAAGTTACCGTTAACTTCACCGAAATTAAGGCGTCCGTCAGGACTTTTTGTAGCCAGGATGTAGTTATAGAATCCTTGTTTAAGATATATACGGGCAATATATTTTTTGTTTTCGGCATCATACTGCATTTGGTTTTCTTTACTTGGCTTAAAGTCGTTGAAACCACCCAACACATATATTTCCTTATCCACAGGATCTGACTCTAATGAAAAATATACCCAGGAATAATCGGCTTCCCTTTCTGCATCCCTTTCTCTTCCCAGATCATTTCTTCTGTAATACCACGCTCCGTTTACGTCTGGCTGATATTGGTAATTGAGCGGGAAAGCCCAGACCGGATGAAGATACGTATTATTAACGCCGTCTTTCACTTCAGTGGCGCGAACCATATCCGCCGCCATATTCATATTCTTGTTGTCAAAATAGTAGAATTCATTGTTTCCGGGAAAGACAAGTGACAACTGCTGAAACATCAACTGATTGCCCATAGTTGTGCTTGGCTTTAAATTATTTACCGTAACATTCGGATTATTATTCTGCATCACATTCAGGGTGATGGAATTGACATTGGAAGAAAGATCTCCGCCCCCGGAAACAGCTTTTACTTCTACCCTTTGATTCGCATCAGGATTTCTGGCATCAGCAAACCGCGATACGCCTACAGCAAGTGTTGCAGCATTTTCTACCAGATAAAATCTTCTTTTAAATAAAGGTTTATCAGCAGAATCTTTATAAACGATAATTTCATAATTCCCGGAGATTTTAAGCTGCATTTTATCATTCGGGAAATTCAGTTTATAATGGGTGTAAGACTGAAGCGTGTTGAACGAATACTGAAAACTGTCCAGCAAGCCGTTTAAACTTCCTGTCGCATATTCTGTGAAAAACAAATTGTCATCTTCCCAGTTTCTGTTGTAATGCTTAATGGTATACCTGTAAATCTGGCTCGAATTGGTAAGATCGTCAAAACTTAACACCAACTGCTGATTCAAATAGATCACCGGAGTTTCATCGTTGGTCTGTGGATTAAACAGCTGGATGCTCTGGATGTTTTGTCCAAAAACAAATCCGCTCAGTGTAAGTAAAAGTATTCGCAAGGTTTTCATTATGACGAAGATAAAGAAAAATCGTTTTAAACCATAACAGATGAGAATCTTTATTTCCTAAAATATCAAAGTTCTCAGCGTTGAAAATGTCTGATGCTATTTTTAAACTCAAACTTTTGTGCCTAACTTTGTTTCTGTAAAAAATAGACATCATATGCTACAGATTCAAGGTTTCGTATTCAATTTTGCGAGCGAAAACACCTATATTCTTTATAATGGAAATAAAAATGCCTGGCTGATCGATCCGGGAAACATGAGCGAACAGGAAACGAAAGTTATCGGAGACTTTATTGAAGAAAACCAGTTGAAAATCGAGAAAATCCTTTTGACCCACGCTCATATTGATCATGTTCTTGGGCTTCAGTGGGCTTCGGACACCTTTAAAGTTCCTGTCTATATGCACCAGGAAGATCAGGAGATTTTAGATATGTTCCAGATCAGCGGCATGCGGTTCGGGATGAATCTTGAGCACATCCATGCGGACATCCGTTACATCAGTGAAAACGATGAGCTGGATCTTGATGGGGAAAAATTCAAAATCTATCACGTGCCGGGGCACTCTCCGGGAAGCGTGGTGTACCATAACGAAGACCAGAAGTTTATGATTTCGGGAGATGTTCTTTTTGAGGGAAGCATCGGCAGAACCGATTTGTTTAAAGGAAATTATGAGCAACTGATCGAAGGTATAAAAACAAAACTTTTCATTCTTGATCCCGAAACAAAGGTTTTCTCAGGCCACGGAAATCCTACCACCATTGGGTTTGAGAAAGAGTATAATCCGTTCTTCAGGTAATAAACGATCAAAGTCCGGACTGTCCCATCCGCACCGTCCGGACACTGCCATCAGTACTGTCCGTTTAGTGCCACTCGGGCGGACCGGTCAGTACCATAGGTATGAGGTCTAATTATTAGTATAATGAACTCCGGTTTGGAAAACATTTCCTGCCGGAGTTTTTTTGTTGGGAGGTGCGTAAGTATTTGAGATTGGGAATACGAATAGTCTTGAAAGCCTTCATTTTTCCGGACAGAATATTTCCCTATAAAATCTTAAAAAATGTAGTCTGGGTTGGACTACTTTTTCTCTGACAAATGTAAACAAATTCTCATAATTTCCAAATAATAAGCTATTGTTTTTTAATATGTTAATCAACTCAAAACGCTAATTCTCTTTAAAAAATAGACGTTTAAGAAGAAGAGAAACTGCCCTCGTTTTTACCATGAAAAAATAAAAGAATCCTGATTCCTAGATCATTGGTTCTGAAAGTAGTCCAACCCAGACTACCTTTTTGAACACAATGAAAATACAAATGATGACCCTTATACAGTTCCCTCTATCCCTGCGTTTTAGCGTAAGGATGCTGTGTTTGCAGGTATTTTTCATTGCTGTTTTTATCAGTTCCCAGACTCCTTTTTCCTATTCCGACTCAACAATTTTTATCTCCGAAGATTCCTATTTGTATGTTGAATCACCAGTTGACATCTCTGATGCAGCCTCTTTTTCAGGGACAAATAATGAGGTAAAAAAGGGCAATATAACTCAACGTAAAGCCTTCTGTAAGTTATACTCATCTACAAGCAAAAATCATATCAATCCATCAACCCAGACTTGCTCCACAGTTCCGAAGAGTTCCCATTATGTTGGAAACTTCACCAACCCTTTATCAACAGCTGTTCTGGGAAATCCTTCTCCGGTAAAACAACATCAGAAAATGATGGGCTCCGCTCTAAGATTTTTACTGAATATAAATTCTTCAGAAAAAAAACTTCTATGTAAACATATTAACCATTTCAACCTTTTAGAAATTATCACCAACCACTTCAGCCGTCCTCCGCCTATAATGGCGATATTTTATTAAACACAAATGACACGAATTATTTAAACACAAATGAGCACAAATATCTTTGCACGAATAACACGTATGATTTACACAAATAACAGAAAAACCCTAATGCACAGGCCACTTCCCACGCCGTTTGTCATCCCGTAGGGATCTAAGCAAAGCATTTTCACACAACGTTTGTGAAATTAGTGTCCATCCATTAGTGCCATTCGTGTTTAAGAACAATACCGCACTCTTATAAGTGAAATCGAAGATTCGACGTAGTCAAACGTCTTTGTGAAACTCAATAAGCATATCATATTAAAGAAATCTCTGTGTGCTCTGTGTTACCATAAGCTTACATTATTAAACAACAAACAAACTCATAAATACAATACAATGAAAAATATACTAACAACTGCTGCTCTGCTATTCAGCATGATTGCATTCGCACAAGTGGGGATTAATAACACTTCCCCAAAAGCGACACTCGACATTACTCCCAAAACAACTGATGGAAGCAAGCCCGAAGGACTTTTAATTCCACAATTGGATGGCAATTCGCTCAAAACCACAGCTTACGGAACTTCTCAAAAAGGAGTGATTGTCTATGCGAAGTCAGCAGCTAGTCCCACCGATACCAAAACCGTGAATGTTACTGCGGAAGGCTACTATTATTTTGATGGAAGTGTGTGGCAGAAAATGACCGGGGCTTCCGCCGCCGATGCTACTACAACGGCCAAAGGGATCGTAAAATTGGCAGGAGATTTATCCGGAACCGCTGCATCACCAAGTATTGCCAGCAGTGCCGTGACCTCTGCTAAAATAGCAGACGGTACCGTAGCCAATGCAGATTTGGCTTCAGGAGCAGGTGGAATTTACAAAGGGGACGGCTCCTTATCCGGGAATACAACTGTAACCCAAGGGACCAATACTTTGGCTTTTACTTCTACAGCCAGTACGGGAACCAGCCATTTTACTGTGGATGGAACTACGCTAAATGTAGATGCCGTCAATAATAGAGTGGGAATCGGTACTAATACTCCGGCAGCAACATTAGATGTTGTTGCGAAAACAACAAATGGAACGCAGCCAGAAGGATTTATCGCTCCTAGATTGACTGGTGATCAAATTAAGTCAGGTGATGGACAATATGGTACATCTCAAAAAGGAGCAATCATTTATGCTTTATCAGCAGTCACAACAGCTAGTACAAAAACAGCTAATATGGATGCTGAAGGATATTATATTTTTGATGGTTCAAAATGGATTAAATTATTATCTCAAGCTCAAAGTGTACCGCAGCAAATCCTCAATGTATCTGTACCAGGAACTCAGAATATTAAAAATACAACTGTAGTTACAGAATTTACTACTGAGAATATAGATACATACAATGCATGGAACAATAATATATTCACTGTGCCCTCGAATTTAGGTGGCATTTATACTGTTAATTTTCAAATATCAAATACAAGAGTTATGGGAGGTACTGGAAGTCCTTCATGGTTTGTAATATCAACACTTCAGAGAAGTGCTGATGGAGGTGCTTCTTGGACTGATTTAATTAGAGATACAAGAACTGCTCCATCTCTTTATGATGTAGATAATGGAAATATCCTTTTCTGGAGTGGAATTTTAAATGGTGGCGATCTAATGAGAGTTTATACGCAATGTAGCAGTCCAACTGATAATATCATTGGTAAAGGGAGTCTAGTCATTACAAAACTTTAAGCTCACAATATTTTGTTGTGCAATCGCAATCCATGACTCCGGCTCGTACCAGTTTAAGCAATGCTCGGATAGGTTTTGGTTACAAGCAGAACGTTTTAGCCAGCCAGCTGATCTTACTTATAATCTATGACCGAAAATCATAAACCAACAATAATTTTAAAACCAATACTAATGGCAACAATTCTTCATCGCATCAAAGCGTATTTGTACGATAACGTTTTAACCAAAGACAATCCCAATGATTTCACGGCGCGCACGGCGAGCGAGCGCAGCCTTACTGTTCAGCAGATCTGCCAGGCAGCCGTGTCCCGTGGCGGGGCAGACATCTCTGCCTCTTCCATGGAGCACGCCACCGAACTTTTCCTGAAAGAAATGGCCTACCAGCTTTGTGATGGCTTTTCAGTCAATACCGGTTACTTTACTGCAAGCACAACTATTAGAGGTGTATTCGACAGTCCTTCGGAGACTTTTAACAAAGGCAAGCACAGCATTATTTTCCAGTTCAACCAGGGAGAAAAGCTACGCGCAGAGATTCCCAACATCGAGGTGAATATCTTAGGCGTCGCAGAAGCTTCAGCAGTGATCTTACAGGTTACGGATGTCAAGAGCGGTTCGGTCAACGACCTGCTTACACCAGGAAGAAATCTGAAGATTATGGGCAGCAAGATTAAAGTCGCAGGTGATGATGCTTCGGTAGGGATTTATTTTGTAGACACTGCTACACAGGGAAGAACGAAAGTAGAGCAGAGTGATATTGTGACCAATAATCCTTCGGAGGTTATGGTGGTAATTCCTGCATTAGCAGCGGGAAGTTATATTATTGAAGTGCTGACGCAGTATTCAGGCAGTCAGACTTTAAAAGAGTCCCGTACTGCTACCCTGGATAAGCAATTGACGGTAGAGTAAGAACAAGAGGCTTGCTTCGGTGCAAGCAAGGTGATTGTTAGGTAGCAAGCAAGAGTCTTACTTCGAGGCTAACAAGACACTTGTTTGGTAGCAAGCAACCGGCTTGTTCTGACAAATCTATCCTAATCCTGAAATTCTATTATACAGTTAAGGTATATATCAGCGCAAAAGCATTCCATCATGAGGGATGGGTATTTTCATCAGTGTGTGATACTCCGGTCTGGGAACTCTTTCCCAGCCGGAGTTTTGGCTTCGGCTCCGCTCAGCCACCATTGGGTTGGAGGGTTTGAGTTGAAGGACTGGTGGCTGAGCGGAGCCTCAGCCACTGGGAAGGAAAGCGTAAGGGCTGGTAGCTTCGTGTGTGGCAGCGTAATAAACCACCCCGTCGCAAATTCCGTTGGAATTTTCGCCACCCCTCCGGAGGATGGGAATTGGGAATTGGGCGGTTTTAGATAGCGAATGCTCCTGCTACTGTGGCTTCGGCTCCGCTCAGCCACCATTGGCCTAGAGAGTTGAGAGTGGAGTACTGAAGGGGTTAAGGCGGTACAAAATTCCCCTCAGTGGAGGGGTGGCAAAAATTCAAAGAATTTTTGACGGGGTGGTTTAAGAAGAATTGCGGGACTGGTGGCTGAGCGGAGCCGAAGTCACCATTGAACAAATGTCATTATTTGTATGCCATGATAATTGATAACTACCAGAAGTAAACCAAGGTTAAAGCAAATGCTTTGCATTCCGATAGCGTAACAGACCACCCCGTCGCAAATTCCAATGGAATTTCCGCCACCCCTCCGGAGGAGGGGAATTTAGAAGCGGTCGAATGGCGGCGCCTGAGCGGAGTCGAAGGCCCGCATTACTCTGGAAGGACTGGTGGCTTCGGCTCCGCTCAGCCACCATGGGTTTGCAGTGTTTTCAGGATTCGATATGAGAGTTTAAATAAGATTCGCTATCATTTGCTGAGTGTTTAAGTTTATGCTGAGCCTGTCGAAGTACCTTTGCGCTCAAAAGAATATGCATAATATAAAATCTCTTGCAGACATAGCGTTAATGATAAAAGCTAACAGTTACAAAAGATGCCGAGATTCCTACGGAACGACAAAAGTGTGTGGTAGTGTGTGAGGGATTAGAGAGTTTTAGGAGTATATGAGTATAGATATTCTACTGAGCGACAAAAAGTAGTCGAATGCCGGCCAACCACTGGAGTATGTACAAAAAAACCGTCGAAATCTTCCGACGGTTTTCTGATTGTATGAAAAAGATTTATTAAAAATCTAATGTAATCGATCCTCTTACTGCTGCTCCCATAATCGGTCTTGCCATGATTATGGTGCTTCCGGCTGCTTGTATTGAAGGTGATCTCGGATCCCCTTCGGTAATGCCGATCGTATTGAAGATATTGGTTCCGTCTACTGCAAAGCGTATTTTTCCCAGCTGATAAGACATTCCCGCACCCACTTCACCAAATGCAGGCAATGTATCCTGATTGGTCTGATCCTGAAAACGTTTTCCATAGTAATTGTAGCTGACATACGTTCTCCATTCTTTTGTAATGTTGACTGCCGGTGAGATATTAAAATACAGCTTCGGCATTCTTCTTACCACATTTCCTTCCAGGGTACTTGCTGATTCCAGCCCTTTATATTTAGGATTCTGAATGGTTCCGTTGAAGGTAAGCTCAAGGATGTTATTAAATAACCTTGCATATCCTTCCAGCTCTACCCCGAAGTTTCTGGTATTGGCAAAGGTATTTTCAGAAGTTCCATCAGAGAAAACATCGGTAAAAGAAAGATTCTTCAGCGTAGAATAAAAAGGAATTACCCCGATATCAAACGTTCTTGAATAATACTTATATCCGACTTCCAGCTGATTGGTAGATACAGATTTTAATGGCTGATCCGGTGTAGGGTTTGAAAAATAATTATAATATGCCTCTTCGTTTGGAGATCTGAATCCGTTTGAGAAACGGGCATATACTGCATTTTCCGGATTGATTTTATAATTAGCAGCAACAGTGAACGAAACTTTATCTACGTTAAAATTCCAGTAAGTATATCTGTTTCCCAGCACACTCATATTATCATCCGCTGTAGTTGTCGCAAATCCGTGAGTTCCATCCGTTGTCAGCCCTGAATTGTTGAGATTGGAAGTTGTGGTATTGACAAAATTTCCTTTATAATAATCATGGCTGTAACGGATTCCTGCATTTAAGCTTAAATTATCCGTTACATTATAATCAAGGTTTGCATAGAGATCATTGAGGCTTCCCTGTGTTTGCGTATCTCTTTGCAGGAATGTCATATCAGTAACTCCATTATATGTTTTGGAATATCCCACACTGGTCGGCGTAAGTGAAGTATCCACAAGGTTAAGCAGTTCCGGTCTGTCGGTTGCCGTGGTTAAAATATTACTCCAGTTCCAGTATTGATGGGATTTCCAGTTAGATTTATAGAAGCCAGCCGTTACATTTCCTTTATCAAATTTATAGCTGAATTGCAAATCATTCACAAAATTATTCATTTGCTTATCAATAGCCCAGAATCCTAGTTCCTGAACGTAAGCCGGGTTGACTACCGCTCCGGAACTCACTAACGAATACTGGAAAGTATTTCCTGCAATCCCATTGCTGTTAGCAAATGCTGCTGCCGTTTTAGGCCCGCCTGCCGGGAAAATTCCGGTATAATTCATATTGATATTGGTATATCTTGTCTTGTTTAAAACAGAGAAATTATTTCCAAGATCATATTTGAATTCCGCTCCTACGACATCCACTTTCGGATGAATTCCGTCTTCAAGATTTCTGCTGAAGAATCCTCCACCGGCCTGCGGTATATTGAGCTGACTGATATTTCTGTAGCTGTACGTTCCGTAATTGGCATCAAAACCGGAAAACTCTTTCACATCATTTCCGTCCCGTACCAAAGGAATCGGAAGGAAGAATGTATTTCTGTCGTCCAGCTTTTTATAATAAACTTTAGCATATCCTTTATCGAAAACATATTTCAGATTCATTCTGATTTGTCCGCCCTGATTGGCTTTAAATCCTGTTTTCCTGATTCCGTCATCTGTTCGGTAAAAACCTCCGACGTTGAAAAATAATTTATCCTCCACCAAAGCTCCGCCAAGGTTTACATCCGTACGCATCAGCCCGTATGTACTGGTTTCGAGTTTTGCTGTTCCCCTGAACTCATTCCCTCCTTCTTTGGTAATAAAGTTAATTAAACCTCCCGGTGAATTGTTCGCAAAAATAGAACCTGAACCTCCTCTTAAAGCTTCCAGCCTGCTTACCGAATTATCGACACGGAAGAAATTATCTGCGTTGGCAAACTGTAAAGCGCCGTCTTCAAACACAGGAAGGCCGTCTTCCTGCACCTGTACAAATTCATAAGCCCCTGCGGAAGGAATCCCTCTTGCAAAAAGGTTATTCCCCACTTCGCCTCCTGAAGTTTCTACCGCAAAACCAGGCACTCTCTGCAGCAATGCAGCAGCACTGATCGGGTTTTGCTTTTGAATTTCTTTTGCGGTAAAAGTAGAAATCGCCGTACTCGATTCTATCTTTTTCTTCGGATTCGAGTTCCCGGTAATAACGACCTGCTCGATAGATGCCGATCTTGTGGAATCCTGTGGAGTTTCCTGAGCATACGCATTATTGAAATACAGCGTTGCAATCCCGGCAAGTAAGAAAATCGATTTTTTTTTCATAGCCATATGATTTTATTGTTAGTTTTAAGTTTAGTTATTTTTCAATTTAAGATAAACGCCATTCGTCCAGCCAAAGCCATCCTGATTAGGATATTCTCCACCTCCCGCAACCGTTTCTATATCCAGGGCATTGTATTTTTCCATTAATTTTCCGGTGTTTTGATAGACTCTTTCTACATTCGCACACCAATTATTTTTAATTTTTACCGCTAAATCATCAAAGCCATAGTTTTTCATTGCTTTAAAGCCCATCCACTGATACGGCGCCCATGCATTCGGAAGATCCCACTGTTGTCCGGTTTTCTTAGTAGTCGTCACCAATCCTCCTGGAAAAAGAAACTTCTGCTCGATATGGTCTGCGACAGATTTTGCCTGCTCCGGTGTCGCTAAACCAAGAAATAGAGGATAAAGAGCAGCAATATGTTCAGACGAGGTTGTTGTGTTTTTTTTCGTATGATAATCTTTATATATCCCGGAATTTTCGTCCCAGAAATACTTAGTTATCAATTGTCTTCGGTTTGCTGCTCTTCCAGAATAATAATCTTCCTTTTCAGCCAAGTTCTGAAGTTTTGAAGATTTTGCCAGTGTATTTTCCAGATGCCATAACAGGCAGTTCAGATCGACCTCAGCCAGATTCAATGTTTCAATGGTCTGTATATGTTCACCGTCTGCAAACCATCTGCTTGAAAAATCCCATCCTGATTCACAGGCGCTCCTGATGTTTCTGTAGAATTCTTTCCCTGCATTTTCACTATCTTCAATATCAATCAAATAACTCTCTGGGCGTGGTTCGTTTTCAGCATCATAATACCTGTTCAGAATGTCACCGTTAATTGTTTTCACCACTCTTTTTATACCTGAACCATTTTCAAGATGCCCTATCCCACTCATCCAGAAAGCATATTCTTTTTCCAACGTGTCATAATATTTGAGATAAATATTTTTGTCCTTTGTCGTTTCAAAAAGCAGATCCAACATCAATGAAAAGTAGGGTGGCTGGGAGCGGCTTAAAAAATGAGTACGGCTGGCATTCGGTACAAACCCGACCGTCTGAATCAGATAAGAACAGTTCTCAATAATATTTTCCATCATCTCCATTCTTCCTGAAACCTGAAGTCCCAGCATGATAAAATAGCTGTCCCAATAGAAGAATTCATTAAAGCGTCCCCCCGGAACAACATAAGGTTTAGGTAGTTTTAGTAATGTACCTTTTTCCTCGTAAGCCGTTCTGGTCAGTTCATCCCAAAGTTTTTCGATATGCTCTTCTATTGGCAAATGATCTTCTCTTTGTATAGAAATTTTCGCCCCTAAAAAGTCGAAATTCGATAATACGAATGCTTTCAGGTTAAATCCGTTTACCTGTTTTTCATCTTCATATTTTGCATTGATTTCTTCGATTGGAAATAACGGAACCGCGTCGGTCATCATCTTCTGATCTTCAAAAATTTCCGATCGCTGAACATCGTCAAAAAGTGACTGAATATCTTTTATGTATAATTGCTTATTCATTATTGTTTAGGATTTATTTTTAATTTATTCATGAACATTGCCGAAATTATCAGTAATGAAAGTGGAATTAACGAAAGGTAAAATGCCTGCTGACCGCTGAACTCCTGAAACACAAAGCCAGTAATAATGGATCCTATCGTTCCGCCGATGGCAGAGAAAACCACGATCAGTCCCGACATTGCACTATGTAAATATTTGGGAATTGATGCTAAAATGACTGAATTGATGCTTGGATAAATGGGAGCTAATAAACCACCCATCAACGGAAACAGATACACGACAAGCGGAGCATTCAACCACGTGGTATTGATGTCAATATGAATATTATGCGTTAAAGGCAATACCAATACAATACTCACGGCGAAACCAACCGCACAGAAAGAAACCATATAAATCCAGCTGAATTTTTTCGAGAAAAAGCCTGACAGAAATCTTCCCAGCGCAAAGGCACCCGCTAAAACGGCACCCGCCTGAACACTCATCGAAGTTGGAACTTTTAGAATTTCCTTATAGAAAGTCGGTGTCCACGTCTGAAAGCTCTGTTCTACCAAAACAAAAAGGAAGGCGCATAATAAAAAGAACAATACTTTTTTATAACTAAACAGACTTGCACTGTTCTTCAGATCGCCAAGCAGATCTGTTTTTTCACTTTTTGCTTCGTGTTCGTCTAATTTTGTAAAGAATAAAAACAGGAAGGAAAATGCGGAGATTCCTCCTAACACCCAATACACATTCAGCCAATGGGTTGATCTTGGATTATGGTCATCGATGAATAAGCTGAATAAAACATTTCCCATTAATACGCCGATCATGAAAAACCCTTCCAGATAACCCATAAAACTTGAATGTTCTTTATCGGTATTCGTCACCAATCCGATGGAGGTGAAGACTGATATTTTAATTAACGCAAAAGAAACTCCGACAATGGTAAATAATAATTTGAAAAACCAGAAATCGTTGGCAAAAGGCATTACAAAACACATACAGCTCACGAGAAATAAAGCGGTAAGCATAGAATTTTTGATTCCTATTTTGGGTAAAAAAGATGCCAGAATGAAAGAGCAAATTGCAATCGGCAGATCTTTAAATCCTTCAAGAACGCTTGCCCCGGATTTTGATATTCCGAAATTTTGCTGCACCTGCAGGATCACTGTTCCCACGGAATTCAGCAGAATAGCAAAAACGAAATAGTTTAAAAACAATACCGCTTTTATGTTTAAATTTTTCATTCAGTTATTTTCTTGTGGGCTAAGATAAAGGCATTTGACTTAACGTTAATTTAACATGGTAAATGAATATTTGAACTATATTAATATAATTATTATTTTAGGGGAATATATTTACATTAATTCAATGAAAGTTACTTTTGAGAGAGTGATCCCCGATGAAAAGAGCTCATTCCGCACGATTCATAACAACTCGCCTATTTCAGAATTCAAATGGGAATATCATTATCATCCGGAAATCGAGCTTGTGTGTGTAATTTCCGGGAGCGGAACCCGCCACGTGGGATACCATAAAAGCAATTATACCAACGGAGATCTGGTGCTCATCGGCTCGAATATTCCGCACTCCGGATTTGGTCTGAATTCTATTGATCCGCATGAAGAAATTGTACTTCAGTTTAAAGAAGAAATTTTGCAGTTTCCCCAGCAGGAAGTGGAAGCAAGATCCATCAAAAACCTCCTGGAATTATCAAAATATGGGATTCATTTTCATCATAAAATCAAAAAGGCCATGCTGCCGAGACTTAAATTAATGCTTGAATCGGAAGGTTACAAAAGATATTTATTGTTGCTGGAGATTCTTTTTGAGCTTTCTAAATGTACAGATTATGAGCTTTTAAATAAGGAAATTATGCCCTACACGATTATTTCTAAAAATAAAACCCGACTGGAAAACATTTTTACTTTTGTTGAGCATAATTATGATAAGGAAATCAATATCGAAGAGGTTGCAAAATTAGCCAACCTAACGCTGCCTGCTTTCTGCAATTTCTTTAAAAAAGCGACACAGATTACGTTTACGGAATTTGTAAACCGATACCGAATCAATAAGGCCTGTCTGCTGATGGCTCAGGATAAAAGTATTTCAGAATGCAGTTATAGCTGTGGTTTTAATAATGTAACGTACTTCAACAGAATGTTCAAAAAATATACAGAGAAAACGCCTTCGGAGTTTATGAAGAATTTTGCACCTAAGGTGAATGTTGATTTGAAAGTGGAGAATGAGGTGAAAATTAAGGCTGGTTTTTAAGATATTGAGATGCTTCGACAAGCTCAGCATGACAGCTCTAATACTAAGTGTTTTTATTAGCAATTAATATGTAGCGTTGTCATCCTGAGCGCAAAGCAGTCGAAGGATCTCATCAACCAAAAAAGCTGTCCAAAAACAGCTTTATATATTATATAGTTAAGTTGCAAAAAACCATCAATCAACAGCTTGCAATCATCAACTAAAATCACTTCCATTTAATATTACAGCCCATGCTCGGTCTTTGAATTTCTTCCTGTGGTTCTCCTGCCAGAAGATTCTCAAAAGCAATAATTAAATCTTCACCAGTCACATCCTTATGATTTCCCGGTCTTGAATCATCCATTTGCCCTCTGTAGATCAAATCCAATTTTTCATCAAAGAAGAAAAAATCAGGGGTACAGGCAGCATCATAAGCCTTCGCAATAGCCTGGCTCTCATCATATAAATATGGAAAATCAAATTTTCTTTCAATCTGAAACTCGATCATTTTTTCCGGTGAATCTGCAGGATATTTTTCTACATCGTTAGAATTTATAGCAATAAATTCGATCCCTCTTTCATTATAGTCTTCGTATAGCTCATTTAATTTATCAATGACATGAAGAACGAACGGACAATGGTTGCACATGAAGATCACCAGTGTGCCCTTCTCTCCTTTAAGGTCATCCAATGACTGAATTTCATTACTTTTTGACGGGTTCGGCAGCTCAAAAAAAGGTGCTTTTGTACCCAAATCAATCATATTTGAGGGAGTATTCATAACTTTTTTATTTGATCACAAAGATAAAGATTTTCTTGATTATTTGGATATGGAAGATGGATGCGGGAAGTTGAAAGTTATTAATTGAGCTAGCCTATAAACCTCATTAATTTTTACAATAATTTTAAAAATAATAACAAACATACCAGCAAGCCCCCATTCGTCCGGCTTTCAGCTAAAATGAAAAATTTATCAAAGCTCTCCCTTAAAAGTTAAACTCTAAAATTTGTTTGGAAGTTATGTTAAAAAGTTTGTAGTTTTGCTAACACTGTTAGTAAATAAAAATCATGGGGTTACATGAACGTCGTCAAAGAGAAAAAGAAAATATACGTACCAGTATTCTGGATGCGGCTTTTTCTTTGGCTAAAACCGAAGGTTGGGCTTCACTTTCCATGAGAAAAATTGCTGATGCTATTGAATATAGTGCACCGGTAGTTTACGATCACTTTGAAAATAAAGAAGCTATTTTATACGAAATTTCGTTGAATGGTTTTCATTGTTTACACATCGAATTGTTGAAAGCTCAGAGAGGACACGACAATCCGGAAGACCAGCTGAAAGCTATTGTGGATGCTTATTGGAAGTTTGCATTCAAAAATAAAGAATATTATCAGCTGATGTTTGGATTGGGAATGCAATGCAGCGGAAAGGGAATGATGAAAGAAGAATTTTCGTCGTTTCAGGATATGCTTTACGATTGCACGTATAAAATCATTAAGAAAAACGGATCAAATCCTGACAATGCCTGTCATATGTCGCATGCTTTATTTTCTGCCGTACATGGATTGATCTCAATTATGATGATGCGTAATGATGATATTCCTTCTACAATGAACAAGACTACTTTGGATGAAACGGTTTCTGCTTTCATTAAGTCTTTATAAATTTTTTTACAATTAAAATTAACACCGTTAGGATTATTAACACTGAATTAATGTAAGTTATTCATTTTAATTAAATTTAAATTAAACTACTTTATGTAAGATTAGAAAATTAAAATTTTTTTTACCATAGCAATTAACACCGTTAGTAAAAATAACACGCCTTACACCTCATCTAATATACTTAAACCAACATTAAAAGCAACCTCAATTATGAAAACAACGATCTAAATCGAGTATTAAGAATTCTGAATTTTTTTTTGAATCAATCATTAACACTGTTAGAAAATATAACGGAATTCGAATTAAAAACAACATTATTTAATTTAACACTTCATTAAAAATTTAAACTCAAAATGAAAATATTTGGAAAAACGAGGATCATTGTACTTATGGCAAGTATTATCCTTTTACAAAATTGCACGAAAGCGGCCGAAGGATCAAATGCTGCTCCGCCGGCTCCAGAGTTACCGGTTTATACTGTTATCACCTCTCCTGCTACTGTTTACCAGGAATTCCCAACAGCTTTAGAAGGAAAAAACAATGTTGAGATCAGATCTCAGGTTGACGGATATTTAGATAGAATTTATGTAGAAGAAGGCGCTTATGTAAGAGCGGGACAACCTTTATTTAAAATAGATTCAAGAAGTTATGGCGAGCAGATGAATATGGCAAGTGCTAACTTACAAGTTGCTAATGCGAATATTCAGAGAGCAAAAGTTGAGGTAGACAGATTAGAACCTCTTGTTGCTGCAAAAGTAGTTTCAGATGTACAATTGAGAACGGCAAAAGCAAATTACGCAGCCGCAGTGGCAGCCGCCTCACAGGCAAGAGCATCCGTTGGAAGCGCTAAAATCAATGTAGGATTTACAACCATTACAGCACCGGTAAGTGGTTATATCGGAAGAATCCCGTACAAAAAAGGAAGTTTGATTTCAAGAACAGATCCTAATCCATTGACTCTATTATCTGATATCAGCGAGATTTATGCGTACTTTTCTTTAAGCGAACTGGATTTCATTGCTTTCCAGAATAAATATCCGGGAGCAACATTAAACGAAAAACTGAAAAATATGCCGATGGTAGATTTGGTTATTGCAGACAACAGCACGTATCCCGAAAAAGGAAGAATGAGCATCGTTGACGGACAATTCGACAAAACGACCGGAGCCATCAGTGTCCGTGCCGTATTCCCGAATGCCAACGGCGTATTGAGAACCGGAAATACGGGTAGAGTTCGTATGCCTCAGTTATTTGACAAAACACTGGTTATTCCGCAGGAATCTACTTATGAGATTCAGGATAAAACGTACGTTTATGTAGTTGGAAAAGATAAAAAGGTAACCGGAAAACCTGTAACAATTTCAGGGAAAACGGATAACTACTATTTCATTTCTGAAGGACTTTCTGCAGGCGATAAAATCGTATTCACAGGAATCGGCGTATTGAAAGACGGAGTTGCCATTCAGCCAAAAGTTATCTCTTCTGATAGTTTGCTTAAAGCAAGACCTTTGTAAACTCCTTCCAGGACTATTTATAAGAACTGTTTAAACCTTTCTTTTTTTTAAACACAAAAGTCACAAAAGCTTTTTGTGTTTAAATAAAAAAGTTTAAGCAACATTAAAAAATAAACTTCTTATGTTAAAACAATTTATAGAAAGACCGGTACTTTCAACGGTCATTTCCATCATACTCTTATTATTGGGTGCCTTGTCACTCTTTAATTTACCGATCGCCCTCTTTCCGGATATTGCGCCGCCAAGCGTTCAGGTGACGGCCTTCTATCCCGGTGCGAATGCGGAAGTGGTAGCCCGTTCGGTAGCAACCCCGATTGAAGAGGCCGTAAACGGAGTGGAAAACATGACCTACATGACTTCCAACTCCAGTAACGACGGTACCATGACGCTGAGCGTATTTTTCAAACAGGGATCTGATCCTGATAATGCGGCAGTAAACGTTCAAAACCGTGTATCGAAAGCCATGAGCCAGCTTCCACAGGAAGTTGTGCAAGCGGGAATTTCAACACAGAAAGTTCAGAACAGTATGATCATGTTTATGGGATTAACCAGTAATGATCCTAAACAATACGACGAGCTTTTCTTACAAAACTATTTGAAAATCAATATCATTCCGCAAATCCAACGTATTCCCGGGGTTGCACAGGCACAGGTTTTCGGAACGAGAGATTATTCCATGAGACTTTGGCTGAAACCGGACAGATTAGCAGCTAACGGACTTTCGCCTCAGGAAGTTTTAAATGCTGTAAAAGATCACAACTTGGAGGCTGCTCCGGGACGTCTGGGACAGGGAAGTAAGGAAACTTACGAATATATTTTAAAGTATAAAGGTAAATTAAACAAAAACGAAGACTACGAAAATATTGCCATTAAAGCCAACAGCGACGGTTCTTTCCTGAGACTGAAAGATGTGGCAAGGGTAGAATTCGGTTCGTATACGTATACCGCAGCCAACAGAGTTGATGGCAAACCGGTTTCAGGTTTTGCAATAATGCAGACGGCAGGATCTAATGCCAATGAAATCTTAACTGAAATTGAAAAGCAGGTTGATCAATTTAAAACCACCCTTCCAAAAGGTGTTGAGCCGATCATCATGTACAACTCCAAAGACTTTTTGGATGCTTCAATCCATCAGGTTGTTGAGACATTGGTCATTGCATTTATCCTGGTATTTATCGTAGTATATATTTTCCTTCAGGATTTCAGATCTACTTTAATTCCTGCGATTGCCGTTCCGGTAGCTATTATCGGTACCTTCTTTTTCCTTCAGCTATTTGGATTCAGTATCAACATGTTGACCTTATTTGCTTTGGTACTCGCCATCGGTATTGTGGTGGATGACGCAATTGTTGTGGTAGAAGCCGTTCACTCCAAAATGGAACATACGGGAATGCCTGTAGAACATGCCACAATGAGTTCAATGAATGAAATTTCCGGGGCTATTATTTCCATTACCTTGGTGATGTGTGCCGTATTTATTCCGGTTGGTTTCATGCAGGGTCCTGCGGGAGTTTTCTACAGACAGTTTGCCTTTACATTGGCTATTGCGATCATGATTTCTGCGATTAATGCCTTAACATTAAGTCCGGCTTTATGTGCCATGTTCTTGAATGATCCTCAGGGTGAACACGGAGAACACGGTAAAAAAACAGGCTTCGGAGCAAGGTTCTTCAATGCATTTAATGTAAGCTTTAATAATTTAACTAAAAAATACATTTACAGTCTTAAGTTTTTAATTAAAAATAAATGGGTTGCCGTAGGAGGATTAGTATTGATTACTGCTGCAAGTATTTTCTTAATTAAAAAAGCACCATCAGGATTTATTCCTACAGAAGACCAGGGATTCATTTTATATGCGGTGAACACGCCTCCGGGAAGTTCATTGGACAGAACGCACAGAGCGACTGAGCAAATTGATAAAATCATCAACGGTGAAAAGGCTAAAAATCACCTTTGGGTGGCAGATGGTCTGAATTTTATCAGTAATGCCAATGCATCACCCTATTCTGCAGGTTTTATTAAATTAAAAGATCATGACCAACGTGGTGAAATTACCGATCCGGATCAGATTGCAGCAGGATTGACAGGAAAAGTCTCCCAGGTAAAAGATGCCAGTGCATTCTTCTTCAACTTCCCTACGGTTCAGGGATTTGGTAACGTTTCCGGTTTCGAATTTATGCTTCAGGACAAAACGAACGGTTCTCTGGAAAATTTAGGAACAACAACACAAGCATTCATCGGAGAATTGATGAAACGTCCGGAGATTGCATTTGCTTTCACAACCTATGCAGCCGGAAATCCACAATTCACGATCGAGGTTGATAGTGATAAAGCCAATCAGCTTGGAGTTTCCATTACAGAATTGATGCAGACGATGCAGATTTATTACGGAAGTAGCTTCGTTTCGGATTTCAACAGATTCGGAAAATACTACAGAGTAATGGCTCAGGCGGATATTCCTTACAGAACAGACGCGAATTCTCTGGAAGGAATTTATGTTAAAAATAAATCTGGCGAAATGGTTCCTGTAAAAACATTGGTGACTTTGAAAAGAGCTTTTGGACCTGAAACAGTGACCAGAAATAACCTGTTCAACGCAGTGACGATCAACGGAACACCAAAACCTGGTTACAGTACCGGAGATGCGATTAAAGCAGTAGAAGAAGTTGCGGAAAAATCACTACCAAGAGGTTTTGGATACGAATGGACAGGAATTACCCGTGAGGAAATTAAGACCAGCGGACAGACAGCATTCATCTTTATGTTAAGTATCTTGTTTGTGTACTTCTTATTAGCGGCTCAATATGAAAGTTATATTCTTCCGTTCGCAGTTATTTTAACGATTCCGACAGGTATTTTTGGGGTGTTTGCATTCACAGGTTTAGCTGGAATTGATAATAATATTTACGTTCAGGTTGGTTTGATCATGCTCGTCGGATTATTAGCGAAAAATGCGATCCTAATTGTAGAATTTGCGGTTCAAAGAAGAAACGCAGGAAGATCATTATTAGAATCTGCACTTCAGGCTTCAAGACTACGTTTGAGACCGATCTTAATGACATCATTTGCCTTCATTGTCGGAATGTTGCCGCTTGTCTTCACACAGGGAGCTTCTGCCAAAGGAAATCATTCCATCGGATTCAGTACGGTTGGCGGGATGTTGACGGGCGTTGTATTTGGAATCTTCATTATTCCGGTGATGTTTGTGATTTTCCAGTATCTACATGAAAAAATGCCGAGCAGAAAAAAGAAAAGACTTCAAAGACAAAAATTGGAAGCCGAACTTTTAGCTACAACTCATTAATAAAAAATGAATGACAAAACTTTGAGAGATTTGATTCAATTTTAACGTAAAGCTATTTAAACATTAAGAAAATTAAAGGATTAAGATTAGTTAAAGAAATATCAAAGATATTTATAAAGCATAACGCTTATTATTTGACTTGTCAATTTCTTAATTCTCCTTTTAAAGGAAAAGATTCTAAACTTCTTAATGTTAGAAAATAAAAATATTATTCTGTTAAAAACCAAAAATAGAGAAGCAAACTATATCATAAAGCAAGGCATTATCCTACTAAAGACACTTTGCAACAATAACTCTCAAAGTTTTGTATTCAATTAAAAATTAACTTATGAAAAAAGTAAAAAATATCATCATCACTTTTGGACTGGCTTTAGCTTCGGTCTCCTGTGTGTCCAAACTGGCATACAAGGAGCCTGAGCTCGAGCTGCCCGAAACGTTCAAATATACAGTAACAGCCGATACGGCAAGTGTTGCAAACCTGGAATGGAGACAATTTTTCAACGATCCAATGTTACAGTCATTGATTGAAAAAGGAATTAAAAACAACTACGATTTACAAATTGCTTTAAAGCAGGTTGCTTCGTCACAGGAAAAACTCAAACAGGCAAAATATCTTCAGTATCCTGATGTTGGTTTCGGCGTTTCTGCACAGATCTCAAAGCCTTCGAAAAACAGCATGAACGGGCAAAGCTTAAATTTATTTTTAGGAAAAAGCTATGTTGAAGATTATAATGCAGCGTTCAATTTATCCTGGGAAGCTGATATTTGGGGTAAAATAAAAAACCAGCAGGAAGTCTCAAGAATGCAGTACCTGCAAACGTATGAAGCGACAAAAGCCATTCAGACACAGGTTGTTGCAGCAATTGCTCAGGGATATTACAATTTATTAATGCTTGACAAACAATTGCAGATTGCAAATTCAAATTTAGAATTAAGTAAAAATACCCTTGCCCTTACAGAAAAATTGTGGCAGAGTGGTGATACAAGTTCTCTGGGAGTTCAGCAGGCCACTGCTCAGAAGCAGTCTACCGAATTGTTGATCACCCAATTGGAACAAAATATTGCCATACAGGAAAATGCATTGAGTATTCTGGTGGGAGAAAATCCGGGGAAAATCAGCAGAACGATTGAAATGTCTGAAACCTCTTTACCACAGGATATTTCCGCAGGGCTTCCGGCTGCAATGGTAAGCCGTCGTCCGGATGTCCGTCAGCAGGAATTGGTTTTATTGGAATCAAATTCAGTAGTGGGAATTGCCCAGGCCAATATGTATCCGTCATTGAAAATAACAGCCAACGGAGGCGTAAACTCATTTAAAGTTGATAACTGGTTCCAGATTCCGGCTTCATTGTTCGGGTCTGTTTTGGGAGGTTTGACACAACCTATTTTTCAGAAAAGACAATTGAAAACAGATTTGAATGTTGCTAAAATCCAAAGAGAGAAAAATGTATTGGCATTCCGTCAGTCTGTTTTGAATGCAGTGGGTGAAGTTTCTGACGCTTTGGTTTCAAACGAAAGCTTAAAAGTTCAGGAGCAAAAAGCAACTGAGCAGGTTGCAACCTTAAAAGACGGAATTAAAAGTGCAGAAATGCTTTACAAAGGCGGAATGGCAAATTATTTAGAAGTAATAACAGCTCAGGGAAATTCTTTGCAAGCAGAACTGAATCTCGCATCCGTAAAAAGACAGAGATTAAGCAGTATTGTAGACTTGTACCGGGCGTTAGGAGGCGGTTGGAAGTAGTAAATTTAATTATATTGTTAATGGAATGCAGTCTTTCGGGGCTGCATTTTTTTGTTTTTGAATTAAATCTTTAAACGAATGCTTTTCCGTTCTGTCATTCTGAACGGAACAACGTGCAGTGAAGAATCTATAAGTATTAACAAAGATTCTTCCTTCGTCAGAATGACAAAAAATGCTACAAAAAATTATCCACAAAGTTTGTCATTCAGAGCGAAACGCAGTGTAGCGTGGAATCTAAGCAATATTTATAAAATTTTAAAATTCTTGTCGAGATTCCTACGGAATGACAAAGTGTGTGTTACATTTATTTTTGGAACTGTTCATTAATATACCCAATCAACCCGTTAAAATCCTCCTGCGAATATCCCAACGGCAAATAATGAATATCATCCGCTTTCCGGTACCAGGTCAATTGACGTTTTGCATATCTTCTACTGTTTTTCTTAATTTCAGAAACCGCAAAATCCAGATCCCATTCGCCATCAAAATATTTGAATAATTCAGCATAACCAACCGTATTCAGAGCAGTTAGGTGTTTAAATTTTTCTAAGCTTTTTGCTTCATCCAACAAACCTTTTTCCATCATCATATCCACTCTTCTGTTGATTCGGTCATACAATTCTTCCCTTGGTGCTTCAATTCCGATTCGGATGGTTTTAAAATCTCTTGAATCTTGCGAAACAGCAATTAATTCAGAATATTTTTTATTGGTTTGCCAGATCACATCGATTGCACGCAAAAGCCTTCTGTGATTATGAATGTCAACAACTGAAAAGTATTCAGGGTCGAGTTCCTTTAAAATTTCCTGAAGTTTATCGATTCCTTGATTTTCAAAAATTTCATTTAATTTTTTCTGATTTTCTTCGTCAGCTTCCGGCAAATCATTTAAGCCCTCAATCACAGCTTTTTCATACATCATGCTTCCACCAACCAAAATGACCGTATCATGATTTTCAAAAAGTTTATGGAGTTTTTTTAAAGCATCTTCTTCATATTGCCCGATTGAATAATAGTCTTCAACCGAGAGATTTCCGATAAAATGATGAGGTGCTTCCGCCAGTTCTTCCTCTGAAGGTGAAGCGGTTCCGATCTTCATTTCTTTAAAAAACTGCCTCGAATCACAGGAAATAATTTCTGTGTTGAAATGTTTAGCCAGATTAATTGCGAGTCTCGTTTTACCAATTCCGGTGGGTCCTACAACAGAAATTAAATTTTTCTTTTTCACGGGGCTAATTTACAAAAATGAGTTTACTTAATTGGCTGGAAGATGGAGGCCTGAAGATGGAAGTTAAAATTGGAGGCCATTTATATCCAAAACGATCTTCCCGCTTCCTGCATCCAACTTCCAGCCTTATTACTTTAGCTAAACTATACACTTAAATGTTTATCTTTGTACAACAATAAAAAACTATGATTTTATCAATGACCGGCTTCGGTAGAGCCGAAGGTGTTTTTGAAGGAAAAAAAATTACCATAGATATTAAATCACTGAATAGCAAAAGCTTTGATTTGAATATTAAAATTCCTTTGCGTTATAAAGAGAAAGAATTCGAGATCAGAAAAATTCTTAACGACAGGATCATTCGTGGAAAAGTAGACTGCTACATTAATCTTGAGAACCTTGAAGAGTCTACCGATGTAAAAATTAATAAAAATTTAATTGATTCTTACATCAGCGAACTTCGCCATATTGCTGCAGACGGACCGGATTTCGAATATCTTAAAATGGCAATCAGGCTTCCGGACGCGATTACTTCAAGACCGGATGAGCTGTCAGAAGGAGAATGGGAAGCATTGGCAAAAATTGTAAATGCATCACTTGACCGTTTTGAGGAATTCAGAAGAACAGAGGGAAAAATTCTTCACGAAGAACTGGAAAGAAATTTACAGAATATTGATAAAAATCTTTCTGAAGTTATTCCTTTTGAAGAAGAAAGAATCAATGCGGTGAGAGAGCGCTACCAAAAGTCATTAAAGGAATTTGAAAATGTAGATGAAACCAGATTCTACCAGGAAATGGCTTATTTCACAGAAAAGCTTGATATTTCTGAAGAGAAGGTAAGACTTGCCCAACACCTGAAATATTATAAAGAGGTAATGGATAACGAAGATTTCAACGGGAAGAAACTGGGCTTTATCTCTCAGGAAATCGGCCGTGAAATCAATACGTTGGGATCAAAGGCTAATCATGCACAGATCCAGAAACTGGTGGTGATGATGAAGGATGATTTGGAAAAAATTAAGGAACAAACACTTAATGTTTTATAGAACCAGGTAAAAAGAATCAGGTAAAAAGTGAAATATTTAGTAAATCAATCATCATTTATCGCTTATCATTCATGAATAAAGTTATTATATTTTCAGCGCCGTCGGGAAGTGGAAAAACGACATTGGTAAAACATTCTCTGGAAGTATTTAATGAATTGCAGTTTTCAATTTCCTGCACTACAAGACAACCGAGAGGCAGTGAAATGCATGCGGTGGATTATCATTTTTTAAGTCCTGATGAATTCAGGCAGAAAATTGCAGAAAATGCTTTTGTGGAATATGAAGAAGTTTATACCGATAAATATTACGGAACCCTGAAGTCAGAAGTTGAAAAAATCTGGAGCCAGGGAAAAGTAGTGATTTTCGATGTTGATGTGAAAGGCGGGATTTCGCTTAAAAAATATTTTGGTGAACAGGCTTTATCTATTTTCATCGAACCACCATCTATTGAAGAACTGGAACGAAGATTGATCTCAAGGAATACGGATGATGCTGAAACCATCAGAACACGTGTAGCAAAGGCAGAAGAAGAAATGTCTTACGCGAAAGAATTCGATAAAATCGTGATCAATTCCGATTTAGATATTGCAAAAAAAGAAATAGAAAGTTTAATAAAAAATTTTATTGGAAGTTAGAGAAATTTGATGATGGAAGCTGGAAGCATGAAGTTTAAAGATATGAAGTTCCAATTTCCACATTTCGATTTAATTTCCATCTAAAACATTGAGGTAAATATGAGTACCGAAACATTAGAAAAAGCTAAATCTACAATTCCGGTAAAGGGATTTTTAGATATAAAAGATCTGGTGATTCCTCAAGGCGAAGAGCTGGTGAAGGCCATTCTTCAGTTGAAAGAAGAAAAAAATGCTGTGATTCTGGCGCATTATTACCAACCCGGAGAGATACAGGATATCGCTGATTTTCTTGGAGATTCCCTGCAATTAGCAAGACAGGCAAAAGATACGGATGCAGATATGATCGTATTTTGTGGGGTGCATTTTATGGCTGAAGCGGCAAAAATCCTGAACCCTACCAAAAAAGTAGTTCTTCCGGATACCATGGCAGGATGTTCTTTGGCAGACGGCTGCTCCGGAGAAGGATTGAGAAAAATGCGTGAACAGCACCCAAATGCTTTAGTAGCAACATATATCAACTGTAACGCTGAAACAAAAGCAGAAAGCGATATCATTGTAACAAGTTCAAATGCTGAAACTGTGATTGAAGCACTTCCGAAAGATAGACCAATTATTTTTGCACCAGATAAGAATCTGGGAAGATATTTATCTCAGAAAACCGGTCGAGATATGATCCTATGGGCCGGAAGCTGTATTGTCCACGAGGCTTTTTCAATGGAGAGAATCGCAAAACAATTGGCAGACAACCCGGATGCTAAACTTATTGCTCATCCGGAAAGTGAAGAGGCTGTATTAAAATTGGCCCATTTTATCGGCTCTACTTCTGCACTTCTGAATTATGTTGAAAAAGATGATTGCCAGAAATTTATCATTGCTACGGAAGAAGGAATTTTGCACGAAATGAAAAAACGTGCACCTCACAAAGAATTGATTCCGGCATTGGTTTTTGATGAAACCTGCAACTGTTCAGAATGTTTCTACATGAAACGCAATACGATGGAAAAGCTGTATTTGTGTATGAAATATGAGCTTCCGGAAATTATTCTTGATGAAGAATTAAGATTAAAAGCATTAAAACCTATTGAAGCAATGCTTGAACTTTCGAAAAGTATAAAATAAAACTAAAAGCCCCAACAAGTCAAGACTACTTATTGGGGATTTTTATTTTCATCGAATTTCATATTTAAAGATCATTCGGAACAGGAACATAACATTCCGAGTTAATAAGAACACAGTTTCTGCAAAACTCCGAAAGTGCCCAGTATTCTTCACAAGTAAAATTAGAACCCGTAGGGCATTCATTACAGCTCTTAGGGCCTGCACCTCCATTAATTTGCTCTAAATTTCTTCTGTTTAATTTTTTAAAATTTTTCATAATAAACTGATTTGGTTTCTTTTATAAATTTAATATTATTTTGATAAATCAGAACATGATGACAATAATAATTGAATTATAAATTATTTTATATTTCAAAATAATTTGTACATTTGTTCAAGTAACAATGAATTTTTTAAGAAACATATCTGATATTTCTGCTCCGAATTTCTCTATTTCGGAAGTATCTTCTGTTTCCATTATTACTACAACAACTACAACTACCCCATAACGGGGTAAATTTTCACATATCAACCACGGCATCTACTCTTTTTCTGAAGAGTAAAGTTTCATTTTTCTTAACTTAAAATAAAACATAATGAAAGTTTTAAAATTTGGCGGAACTTCTGTTGCCAATGCCCAAAATATATTACTGGTCGAAGATATTATAAAAAAAGAATCTCTCAAAAATAGAATTGTTGTTGTAGTTTCAGCGCTTCATGGCGTAACCGACCAATTGATAAAAGCAGCAGAATCAGCTTCTCAAAATGATGAAAATTATCTTCAGATTATTAAAAATCTTGAGGAAAAGCATTTGAATTTAGTCAAAGAATTAATTCCTATTCTGGATCAAAGCTCGTGGCTGAGTTTTGTTAAAAAACATTTTAACGACATCGAAGATATCTGCAACGGAATTTTCGTATTGGGAGAGTTTACCGATAGGATCAAAGACAAAATCACTTCCTACGGCGAATTTCTTTCATCAAATATTATTGCAGCAAGATTACAATTAAAAGGCCTTGATGTAGCGTGGATGAATTCTGCTGAAAACATTGTAACGGACAGCAATTACACTAACGCAAAAGTAAATTTTGAAGCCACAGAAAAGAATTTGATACACTTTATACATGAAAACAAAAATCAGATTATCATTGCTCCCGGATTTATTGCTAAAGATGGAAAAGGTAATTCCACAACATTGGGACGTGGTGGCTCAGATTACACTGCCTCAATCATTGCTTCAATCATCAATGCTGATGACCTTCAGATCTGGACAGATGTAAGTGGGATGATGACTTCCGATCCGCGACTAGTTTCCAACGCAAAACCGATTCCTGAAATTTCGTATGCAGAAGCAATGGAACTTTCTCATTTTGGAGCAAAAGTTCTGTACCCTCCTACCCTTCAGCCAGTCATGGTAAAAAATATTGATGTAAGAATTAAAAATACTTTTGAACCAGATGCATTCGGAACATTAATTTCCCATCAATTACAAAAGAGCGACTTTGAAAATCAGCAGATTGCAGTCGGAATTTCAAATATGAGCAACATTGCCTTATTGACTTTAGAAGGAAGCGGAATGATTGGAATTCCGGGATTTTCCGCAAAATTATTTCAATGTTTAAGCAGTGAAAAAGTGAATGTTATTCTCATTACGCAAAGTTCATCTGAGCATTCTATAACCGTAGCCATTCACGAAAAAGATATTATTAATGCAAAAAATGCAATTAATTACGCTTTTGAAGATGATTTAAAACTCAAAAAAGTTGAACCTGTAAAAATCGAAACCCATCTTTCGATTATTGCCTTGGTCGGTGAAAACATGAAAAGCAGAAGCGGAGTAAGCGCAAAAATGTTTGGATGCTTAGGAAATAATGGCATCAATATCCGTGCGATTGCACAAGGTTCGTCGGAGAAAAACATCAGCATAGTCATTTCAGAAAAAGATATTAGAAAAGCCGTGAATGTTTTGCATGAAGAATTTTTCGAATCGGAAATCAAACAGGTTCATCTTTACATCTGCGGAACGGGAAATGTCGGAAAGAAATTAATTCAGCAAATCTATAATCAGAACGAATATCTTAAAGAAAATCTTTCCGTTAATTTAAGAATTTCAGGACTTTCCAACAGCCGTAAAATGATTTTCTCTGACAAAGGAATTTCAGAAAATGAATGTAAATATTTTAGCCAAAATGGTGAAGATGCTTCTGCAGAAAAATTTGCTAAGGAAATTATTTCAAGAAATTTAAGGAATTCTGTTTTTGTAGATGTTACAGCTAGTCCGGTAGTTCCTGACATTTATGAAAAATTGTTGAAAAAGAGTGTAAATATTGTGGCTTGTAATAAAATTGCAGCCTCATCAGATTTCGAAAATTATAAAAATTTAAAAAATATTGCCAGAAATCACAGCTGCAAATTTTACTTTGAAACCAATGTCGGAGCCGGACTTCCCATCATCGGGACGATTAATGATCTGATAAGAAGCGGTGATAAAATTACCTCTATTCAAGCGGTTTTGAGTGGGACTTTAAATTTTGTTTTTAACAATTATGATGGTGAAAAGTCTTTTTCTGAAATTGTTGCACAGGCTCAAAAAGAAGGTTATACAGAACCCGATCCAAGACTGGATTTGGCAGGAACTGATGTTGCCCGGAAAATTTTAATTCTGGCGAGAGAAGCTGGTTATCCTTTGGAATTTAATGAAATTGAAAATGAAAGTTTTCTTCCGGAAGAATGCATGAAAGGTAGCGTTGAAGATTTTTACAATTCCCTTTTTAAATATGAAAATCATTTTAAAAATTTGCTTGAAAAAGCTAAAAATGATGGAAAGATTTTAAAATATGTCGCCGAATTTAAAGATGGAAAAGCGAAAGTCGGATTACAGCACATCGCGCCTGAAAGTGATCTTTTTCATCTGTACGGAAAAGATAATATTGTGATTTTTAAAACATTGAGATATTCTGAACAGCCTTTGGTGGTAAAAGGTGCCGGCGCAGGAGCCGAGGTTACGGCAAGTGGAGTTTTTGCCGATATTGTTCGTTCTGTTTAAAAATTTAATTATGAAAAAAGTGAAATTACAAGTTCCCGCAACGGTTGCTAATTTGGTATGCGGATTCGATATTTTGGGAATGGCCATTCATGAGCCGTATGATGAAATGGAAATCAAATTATTGGAAACTCCTGAAATTATTATCAAACACCTTGACAATTTTGGATTACCTGAAGATCCTTCAAAGAATGTTGCCGGCGTTGTTTTATTAAAAATTCAAGAGTATTTAAATCTGAAAAATGGCTTTGAAGTCATCATCAATAAAAAGATAAAACCTGGAAGCGGACTGGGATCAAGTGCGGCAAGTGCGGCTGGAGCAGCTATCGGAGCCAATGCATTACTGGGAAAAATTTTTACCGAAGAAGAACTGGTTTACTTTGCCATGTTTGGTGAAGAACTGGCTTCCGGCGTGAAACATGCGGATAATATTGCACCTTGCATTTTTGGTGGGATAACTTTAGTTAAATCTTCAAAGCCTGTTGATATTATTCCGTTGAATGCTCCTGATTTATTCGTGACGGCAGTTCATCCGCAGGTTGAGGTAAAAACTTCCGATGCAAGGCAGATTTTGAAGAAAAATATTCTTCTGAAAGATGCCATAGAGCAATGGGGAAATATCGCCGGATTGGTTGCCGGAATTCAAAAAAATGATATTGCGTTAATTGGCAGAAGTTTAAATGACGTGATTGTAGAACCAATTAGAAGTATTCTGATACCGAAATTTAATGAAATCAAAGAAAAAAGTTTGCAATTAGGAGCTTTGGGTGGGGGAATTTCAGGTTCGGGACCATCGATTTTTATGCTTTCTGAAAAACAAGAAACTTCACAGAAAATAGCAGAAATGATGAAATCTGTTTATGATGAAATCGATATTGAAAGCTTCGTATATGTTTCAAAAATAAATCCGTCAGGAATTAAAATCATTGAAAATTAAATTTAACCCATGAAGTATTACAATTTAAAAGATAAAACAGAAGTTGTTGATTTTAAAACAGCTACCATAAAAGGACAGGGAAAAGAGAAAGGTTTATTTTTTCCTGAATTCATTCCGCAATTTGATGAGGATTTTATTGAAAATTTACATCAATATCCCGACGAGGAAATTGCTTTTCAATGCATGAAAGATTTTGTTGAAGATGAAATTCCGTCTGATATTTTAAAGCAGATCGTTTCAGAAACCATCAATTTTGAAATTCCTTTGAAAAAAATTCATGAAAAGATCTATTCCTTAGAACTTTTTCACGGGCCGACGTTAGCTTTTAAAGATGTCGGCGCAAGGTTTATGAGTCGCTGCCTTTCCTATTTTCTGAAAGATGAGGACAAAAAGGTAACGGTTTTGGTTGCAACTTCAGGAGATACAGGAGGTGCGGTTGCCAATGGATTTTACAAAACTGAAAATATTAATGTGGTCATTCTTTATCCTAAAAACCGGGTGAGTGAAGTTCAGGAAAAGCAATTGACAGCTCTTAGCGAAAATATTTCCGCACTGGAAGTCGACGGCAGTTTTGATGATTGTCAGCGTTTGGTAAAACAGGCCTTCTCGGATGAAGAAATAAACTCAAAACTGTTTTTAACTTCAGCTAACTCTATAAATGTAGCGAGATGGCTTCCTCAGCAGATTTATTATTTATTAGCTTTAAAACAATGGAAGAAATTAGAAAAAGAAAATCCTGTAATTTGTGTTCCCAGTGGGAATTTCGGAAATATTTGTGCCGGAATTCTGGCCCATTTCAGAAGACTTCCTGCTGAACATTTTATTGCTGCCTGCAATAAAAATGATGTTGTTCCGCAATATTTAAAAACACAAAAATTAGAATCGAAAGAAACGGTTGCTACTCTTTCTAATGCGATGGATGTAGGAAATCCGAGCAATTTTGTGAGAATTTTAGAACTCTTTAAAAATCAATTTGAAGATTTAAAAAGTAAAATTTCAGGCTATTCTATCAATGATGAGAAAACGATACAGACCATTAAAGAAGTTTACGAAAAATATAATTATCTGCTTGAGCCTCACAGCGCAGTTGCCTACAACGCGCTGCAACAGTATTTGAGTGAAAATCCGGGTAAAAAAGGTATTATTTTGGGAACCGCACATCCCGTAAAATTTCCTGATGCAGTGGAAAAGGCAATACACATAACGATCGACTTTCCGGAATCTTTAGAAAATTTAATGAAAAAGGAGAAAAAAAGTACCGAAAAACAAGCGGATTTTGCAGAATTAAAACGATTTTTGCTGTATAAAAATTAACAAAATATGAGTAAAATATTTCTCGAAGACGTAAAAATATACGCCTATCACGGTGTTTTACCTGAAGAAAATATAATCGGTACGTACTACATTTTAAATCTGGAAATTCATACAGATCTTTGGAAAGCCGCGGAATCTGATGACTTGAATGATACGATAAGTTATGCGGATATTAATGAAATCATCCATAATGAGATGAAAATTAAATCTAAATTGCTGGAGCACGTTGCCGGGAGAATCATTGCCAATATTCATGAAAATTTTTCACAGATTGATTATATTAAATTAAAAATAACCAAAACAGCTCCGCCAATGAAGGGCGAAATGAAAGGCGCCAGTATTGAGCTGGAAAAAAGTTTTAAGCCGAATAATTAAAAAATATTACTATTTTCGTTTAAATATCTTATAGAATTGAAATTCATTAGCATATTATTTCTTTTAGCTTTTGTCAATATTTTCGGACAGACAGAAAATCAGGTTGCTTCCTATAATTTTCCGAAGATAAGATCCAGCATAACCATGCCGGTGACTATTCCTCTTTCGGAGATCAGCAATATGGTGAATGCTTCAGTAAAAGATCTCATTTATCAGGATGATTCTTACACCGACAATAACAATGATCAATTCAAAGTAAAAGTCTGGAAAACCCGACCGATAAGGCTTGTAGGCGGCACCAATCAAAATATCCTGATTGAAGTTCCTCTAAAAATATGGGCAGAGAAAGGAATCGGAACACTGGGACTCTATACCTACCAGAGTACGACTTTTGAAACCGTCATGTCTTTCAATACTTCGATAAATTTAAAAAATAACTGGACAATCCAAACCCAAACCCAAACCAATGGTTTCAGATGGGTAACTCAACCCGTTTTGGATTTTGGAAGAATAAAAATCCCGATCACCTCTTTGGTTGAAAAAAGCCTGAAGGAACAGCAGGAGAAATTCTGTAGAACCATCGATCAGCAAATGGCCGGTCAGCTCAATTTTCAGAATTACGCAGTAGCAGCATGGAATGCTTTTTCCAGCCCTTTTCATATTTCGGAAGAATTTAATACATGGCTTAAAATCACACCGATCAACGTTCATATTACACCATTGAAATTTTATGGCAATCAGATCAATACCAGCTTAGGAATTGATATTTTCTCTGAAACATTTACAGGAAGCAAACCGGAATCTTCACAACTTGTAAAATCTGCTTCTGATTTTGGTTTTGTTTCTTCGCTTGCAAATCAGTTTTTGCTTCAGACAACAGCTAATGTTCCGTTCACAGAAGCGACTTCTATAGCCCGTACTATGTTTTTAAATAAAGAATATGATGTGAGAGGCTCATCTGTTAAAATCACTGACATCAAAGTTTACGGTGTTGATGATCGTATTATGATTGAAGCACAAACAGAAGGCTATGTTAACGGTACCGTGTTCATTTCAGGAATCCCTGTTTATAGCGATCTCAAAAAGAAAATAGTATTATCCGATACCAAATTTAAACTGAAAACTTCAAATATTCTACAAAAGACTGCCACTCTGCTTTTCCGTGGAAAGATTATAAAAATGATCGAAGAAGAATACGGAATCCCTACTCAGGATCTTGAGAATAATTCTAAGAAAAGTATTGAAGAGGCATTCAACAAAGAATATTATAAAGGATTAAAAATGAGCGGACAGGTTTTTAATTTAAAGCCGGGAAATATCCTGATGAATCCTTCAGGAATCACCGCTGTTATTGATACCAATGCCTCTTTGAAACTAATGTTAAACGGAATGTAAAAACTAATATATTTAACCATGAAAAAAATATTAAGAGTTGTTGAAAACAACAGAGCAGGCTCGTGGCTTCGTTTTGGTAATCTTATCATTGACAGGATTGTTGTTCTTATCCTTTTTATGATGTTCGGATTTTTTGCTTCTTTAAGTTATGAAATTTTCGGAATCGAATACTTTATTAACCTGGCTACAGCTTTAGGAGCGGTAAATAAATTTATGGATATAGTCATTACCTCAACTGTGTATTTTTTATATGCTTTACTGATGGAATATTTTACCAAAGGAAGAACAGTCGGAAAGTTTATTACAGGTACCAGAGCTATTTCAACAGATGGTACAGAACCAACTTTTATGGACTATTTTATCCGTAATATTTCCCGTCTTGTACCTTTTGATGCACTTTCATTTTTAGGAGGAGGAAACGGATGGCATGACAGCTGGAGTGATACACGGGTAATTAATATTAAAAATTATAAAGCTGAAACCCAGATCAAAAGCGAGATTGAAAGCATAGGCACAAAAGAAATTGCCTGAAAAATTTTTGTTAAATCATATATTTTGTTATATTTGCACACCTAAAAATGGTAAAGACAGGGTACTTTGGCCGAGCGGCTAGGCAGTGGTCTGCAACACCATCTACAGCGGTTCGAATCCGCTAGGTACCTCTTCGCTTCTCTATATAAACTGATGATCAGTGATTATAGAGAAGCTTTTTTGTTTTGTGTCTATTTCTGTGTCAAAAACTCAGAAATTAATATTTACTAACATTTAAAACTAACAACTATGGAAGTCATTAAAAATGGAATAAGAACATAACTGATTCTATCAAAGATAACTTCAACAGCTTCAACTTTAATTTTAGACCGACTAAAACATCCATTAATTGCCGCTTTTCAATATTTGATCATTTTTAACTGGAAACCTATGAAAGTGGGACGACTAATTTGATGAAATTAACTTAACTTCTTTTGCTTTGCAAATGCTAGACAAATAAGATATATCTAACTAGAAGTATATAAATTACAATTGCGTCAATGGATTTAGATTTTTTGTATATTAGCTCCTAACTACAAAAATAAATAGCTATGACAAAACATTTTGAAGAAAAAGATTGGATACAGGTATCTGACGGGTTTAAGTTTGAAGTTGAAATGCAAGAACATGACAAAAAACCGATTATTCAAACCTATCAAACAGATGGGAATACTTTTAGACATATGACAGTCCCGACAATCATAGTTGAAAATATTATTAGATTAGAGGTTAATCGTCCATTCAACGGCTATGTTGTGGTTATTTTTGACAAAGAATAATAGTAAAAAAGGCTGGCTTACTTTTGAGCCAGCCTTTTTTATTTTGCAAAGAATAAATCTGCTTCTGTTTTTCTACGGCGAATCAAACCCTTAGTTATACTCTATTTATATCTAATATTCTTTTTAGCCCATTGTATTCGTTGCAGTTTGGTGTTCTGAATTGTAGCCCTGATGTTAGGTTTTGAAAGGTTTTCTGAAGCTATTTGCGCATTATAATTGTAAAAAATCTTCTATAAGCCAGTACAAAATACATAATAAAAAATTATACTAGCATGATCTACTTAAGATATAACCAATTCACTTTCAAGACATTCTTAAAAAGATTGATCTCGACTCGGAAAACAATTTTTATTTCGATGCAGATTGAAAATATCCCCACCTAATAAAATGGGGAATTTAATTTAATAGCAACTGCTACAGTTTTTTTTATCTACATATTCTTTATTGCCTGAAGAATTAACATAATAGCAGCCTCCTTTTTCTCCGACATATAATGTGTGTCCTTTATAAGAACATCCTCCTGAACCATCACTACATGATATTGCAATTAAAAAAATTGCACTAAGTAAAATTATTTTTTTCATGATAAATTATTTAATGATACAAAAATATTCTATCATCTTATAAAAAAATTACGGCTTCCCGTAGTGATATTCGTAAAGAACAAATCCGTTTTTACTTTTCTATATCCTGAAACAGATCTTATCAGCCTAAAAGTTTGTATAAAAAATCCCCGAACTACTCCGGGGATTAAAAACTTATAACCATGAAAAACTCAAAATTGAGCTGTAATTTTAATAATTTAAACCTAATTTATCAGCCTTTTAAAGGCTAAAGATATTGCCTTTGGTTTTATATACGACAAATCGATGAAAACGGTTTTAATTTTTAACTCAGTTCTTTTGAATTTCTGTTATACTCTGTTATTAATGCCTATTTGCTGTAATGCTGAAGGAGTAAGCTCAATGCCCAAATCTGCATAAGCCAAGGCTTCAGTTGTTTCTCCAAACAAATCTCCACCCCCTAAACAGTTTTGCCGAACTTGCACAAATTGATACATAGACAGAAATAGGGTGAGTTTTAGTGAATTATTCTTAACTTCATTTGCAGCACTTAAATGGAATCCATGAAACAAAACTTTCTTTTCCGCTTCATCATATTTGTAAAAATGTAATTGATTAGTTCCGTCGAATTCAAGAGGTTCCGGCTCTATAATATTTCCATCTTCAAGACATGGCACAAACATTTCCTGCTTTAGGGGTTGTTTTAAAAGCTTTGTATAATTTGTTACTCTAACGATGAATTCACGCCGCGCAAGATCCAATTCATCTGATTGGTTGCAATTGTCGCAAACTTTTAGAAGGTCGTCTGCTTGTTCCAGAACGAAATCTGAAAGAGGCATTAGTTTCATGATTAATAATTTGAGTTATCTTACAAATGTATACGACATTGGTATACAATCCAAACTTTTTTTTATTAAAAACACAATTGTGGTACCTGTTTTTTATCTATCTTTACGTAAAACTAAGAAATGGCAAAAAAGCAAACATCCGTTAGAATGACCGATGAGGTCAGAATGCTTTTGGAAATATTGTGTGAAAAAAGAAATCACAACCAGGTTGAAGTTATTGAGGCGGGAATTCGAAGCGAGGCACGGAAAGAAAAGATAACAGCAAAGGAAATTCAGAATTTTAAGAATAAGAATAAAATATAACCATGTACGAAATTAATATTTATACCATTTTAGGAAGCATAATTATTGGTGCTGTTATGGGACTAATAGTAAAATACAACCTTTCGAAAAAAAACTAAAAAATAGAATTCTACATTTCAATAAAATATAAAATATTTAAAAAAATAGCTGCCGTTCAAGAAAACTATTTTTTTAAATATTTATTAACGTATGATCTTTTCTATACCGGCTTTAGCAGCATTGAATGCTTCTTCTGCTTCTTCATAAAGTATATTTACGGAAATTTCAAAGCCGCTTGCCATAAAAAAAGTCACATTACCATCAATATTAAAACTAAGGAAACCAATATGATTTACATTAATAACTAATGGTTTACCTAATACTTTTGCACCTTCAATAGAGTTCGGCTTTTTTACATTGATGATGTTAGAAGCCTTTATATATATTAACCCTTCTGATGTTGTTTTTGTGATATAAGACACTCAGTAATTTTTATGTAAAGATAGATATTTCAAGATTATCAAAAAAAATCCCCAGCCACGGCAGAGGATTAAATGAAAAAATTAATATTTAAGTGATGGTGTTTTTCTTTAAAATATTCTCAGATTTCTCTGAGAATATTATAAGTTTAAGTTCCTTTAAGGATTTTTTAATAGTTGTTTTTAGATATTCAAGTTTTATGCCATGATATTATAATCTTTGATATTGTTGATTATAATTAATTGTTGATTATAATTATACGATATAGATGAAGGATAGTAATTGTTATATCAATAAAAAAGCCCCTGAGTAACAGGGGCTAAAAACTAATAACCATGAAAACTCAATTAAACATGAGAATCAGTGCAAATGTAAATATAATTTTCTTTAAAATTGATGATTATAATCTATATTTTTTTTCTCTTTTTTTCATAGGATTTATATGGTTTTAATTACATTTGTAAAAAAACTGATAACATGACATTCAGCAAAGCCTTAAAACACAAGAAAACGATGTTAAAAACTCGAGTAATTTTACCAAAACCCTTTATGATTTTATCATCATTCCTTCTATTGAAGAAGAGGGAAAAAAGTATCTTGATGATTTTAGAAAATGTCCATCTTCATTTGTTGACGAAAGCTGTAAAGACTACAGCAGTGATTCCAGATTTAAATTATATCTATACTGTAAAAATCAAAACAATGCATCATAATGCACAGGATGGTATAGGAACTTTAAAAATTATTTTCATTAAAAAAAGTCCTCATATTTCTATGAGGACTAAAAACTAATAACCATGAAAACTCAAATTAAACATGAGTGACTGCAAATTTAATAAATGTTCAGGTTATAAAAAGTCTTTATCATTATATATTTTTTTGATTTAACAAATTTTATTAATAATTAAGAATGGCTTTAAATTACATTTAAGCATGAATCGACCTGTGTAAAAGGGATTCCACCAGATAATCCATTGTTTAATTCATCTAATAAAATTAAACAAGCATTTAATATATGTTAAAATTTATCCATAAAAATAGCTCTCATTTTGAGAGCTATTGTAAATTTATAAGTTGAATAATAAGATGCTATTCTTTAATAAATTTCTTTTGTGCAGTTACCTGATTATCGTCGATATCAATTACGTATACCCCGTTGATAAGATTATGCACATCAATTTTGTTGTTTAGTATAATTCCTGAAGATACCATCTGTCCGGCAGTATTATAAATTTTATAATTCGCCTTTTTACTGATGTTTTTCACGTTCAGTACAGTTCTTACTGGATTTGGATAAATAAGAATATCAGTCTGATTAACCGGATTCGGAACTATAGGTTTAGAAATTCTTACTGTATAATCTTCAACTTCACCATCAGGGAAATTTGTACAGTTCACAGGAATTCCATCCTTTTGCATAGCCACTCTCATCACTACATATTTGAAGTCTGTCAGACTGACAAATGCATCAGCAGGTACAGAGAAAGTTCCGCTTACAGTCTGTTCGTTATTTGGTCCCGAAACAAAAACTCTTTCATTGATATCAAAATATCCGTTTCGGTTGAAATCAATCCAAACAGCTACTCCTGCATTTGTATTACCCGATATTTTCTTTTCAATAGTAATTTTGTTATCAGAAGACCCTTGAATCATTTCTATAAACTTATCTGAAATTCCGGTATAATCCGTATAATTTGAAGCTAGAGATGCGTTGATCTTTTCAGGTTTCCCATTTGGCGTTACAGTTACTTTTGAAATATATTCAGAAGTAGAACCTGTGGAGGCCATCTGGCAATATACAACTGTTGGTGTCGTAAATAAGTATGGCAATGTATACGTACCTGTTGTACCGCTACAAACATTCGCAACCTGCATTTCATACTGTGTTAATTCTAATAAGCCTGACAAAGTTACTGTATTGGTATTAGAAGTAATGGTTGTCCAGCTAGGAATACCTACTTTTCTATATCTAAGTACATAAGTAGCACCTGGGAAAGGATCCCATGTTACCTCAGCAGTTGTCGTTGTAAGATTAGTAATAGTCAATCCCGGAGGAGCAATATTACAGGTCCTAAGAGTTGTAAATACTTTAGGGTTAGACCAAGGATTTAATGTACTCTCGTTATCACACATATTGGCAATCTGCACTTCATAAGTAGTATATACATCCAATGATCCAAGAGGATATGTATTGGCAGGCGCTGCAGGTAGAGGAATATTAGGGCTCCATCCTCCGGCACCACTTCCTACGATTCTATATCTCATGAAATAATGCGAACTCGCTGCTAATGGAGACCAGGTAATTAAAGCAGAGTTCGTAGTGATATTACTGATCATTACATTTGGCGGCGTAGGATCACATCTCGTAGTGAATGTATTATTGGAAGGTACTCCCTGACTGCCATTACAAACTGCAACTATCTGTACTTCATATAATGTTGCAGATAAAAGATTGTTTAATGTAGTTGTATTTGTAGGCTGAGGGTAAGGAGCTGCAGCAACACTTACTGTTTGCCATGCTGCACCGGATCCCTGTGGTCTGTAGCTAACGATATAACTTGCCCCACCACTATCCTGATTCCAAGTCAATACTACCGAGTTATGCGTTGGGGTACCCACTGTTACAACAGGAGTAGCTTTGCTACACACACGTAAATTAATATTGTCAATTGCCGCAGGTGGTTGTGTACCGCCACCGCCGTCATTTCTCCATTCGAAAACAAGACGCATTGTGCTACCTGCAAAACTTGAGACATCCAATGTTGGATTAAGGACGTTTTGCCATGTCGTCTGCTGTTGATAATTACCTCCAATCTGAATTCTTCCTGTTCCGGCAGTAATTTGTACTCCCGAAGTAGGCATAAACGTAGCAGGTACCAACCAAACTCTTAAATAATCCCAGTTATTTTCACCAGCTGATTTCCAGTCGAAAGAGAAGGTTGCTGTAGTTGTTGCTGCGGGAATAGCAATATCCCTGTATGCATGCACTACACTTGTTGAGCTCGTATTATATGCGTTCGTTGTACCGTTGGTATTGGAAATATAAAGTGAATTGGCAGGATTTCCTGTTGCACTTCCGTAAGTCCATTTATTTACCTGTGTACCGTTGGTATATCCTAGGTCGCTTCCTGTAGTAAATTGCTGTACATAAGGGAGTGTAGCAGGAATCTGAGTGGTTGTAAAGCTAGGCCCAGCAACCCAGAAGCTTCTGTCTGATCCTGCACAAACTGAACGTACCCAGAAGTAATAAGTTGTGTTTGGTGTCAGAGGAGATAATGTTGTAGAAGTACCGGTAGCACTTGAAGTTGGTATACTTGAAGACGTTGGAGGAACGTTAGTCGTTGTCAGGTAGATCTGATATCCTCCAGCTGGTGCCGGTGAAGGTGCCGTCCAACTTACTGATGCTGTATTTGATCCTACACTTGTAACCTGAATATTTTGAGGAACCTTACACGTAGGAATACTTAAATTAATATTATCAATAGCAACAGGAGGCTGCGTACCACCAAATCCATCATTTCTCCATTCAAAAACAAGACGCATTACACCTCCTGCAAAAGAGCTTAGGTTAAGCCCTGGATTGAAATAATTTTGCCATGTAGTCTGTTGTCCAAAGTTACCTCCGATCTGGATTCTTCCCCCTCCGGTAGTAATCTGAGCTCCAACAGTCGGCATATAATTTACAGGTACCATCCATACTCTTAAATAGTCCCAGTTATTTTCTCCGTCTCCTTTCCAGTCAAACATTAATGTTGCATCGGTAGTTCCTGCAGGTACAATTATATCCCTAAATGCATGAACCACACTAGAAGAACTTGTGCTATAAGCATTGCTTGTACCGTTTGTGTTGGAAATATATAATGAATTGGCAGGATTCCCTGTTGCAGAACCATAGAACCATTTATTGGTCTGCGTTCCGTTAGAAAGCTGAAGGTCATTTCCTGTCGAAAAATTCTGAGTATAAGGTATCGTCGCAGGTATCTGAGTTGTAGAAAAGCTAGGTCCTGCTACCCAAACACTATTGTCGGTCCCACTACATACAGATCGCACCCACCAGAAATACGTAGTGGCAGTTGCCAAACCACCTGGACTTGCTGTTGTTCCTGCAACAGCTGTTCCTGAAGTTGAAGAAGTTGGTGGTGTATTTGTCGTACTAAGGTAATACTCATATCCTACTCCCGGAGCAGGCGTAGGAGCCGTCCAGTTTAAAGTGGCTGTATTTGGTGCTACTGCAGACACGGTCATACCTGAAGGCATTATACATGTAGGAATACTTATATTAATATTATCTATTGCAATTGGAGGCTGAGTTCCGAATGAAGTATCATTAGTCCATTCAAATACCAGTCTCATCGTTACTCCTGCATATGAATTTATATTCAAACTGGAAGTACTATAAGTTTGCCATGCAGACTGCTCACCAAACTCACCTACCTGAAACCTTCCTGTTCCCGTAGTAATTTGATTACCTACAGTAGGTGTATATGTAGCTGGAACTAACCATACCCTCAGGTAATCCCAGCCACCTTCTCCTTCACCTTTCCAGTCAAATGAAAAGTTAGCAATCGAAGATCCTGCAGGTATTGTAAAATCTCTGTAGGCATGTACTATACTCGATGATCCGGTAGAGTAAGCATTACCAGTTCCATTGTTATTGGAGATGTAAATAGAACTTCCCGTATTCCCCGTAGCAGAACCATAAAACCACTTATTGGTTACAGACCCGTTTACGAATGTGAAATCATTTGAGGTATTAAAGTTTTGTGAATACGGTAATGGCGCAGGTGTTTGTCCGTAGGCATCTGGTATGGCGCCGAGATTTAACAAACACAGAAGAAGTACTAAAAAAGTAGAAATTTTCTTCATAAGTTATCATTTAATATTAATCATTGCAAATCTATTTGTTTTTTGCTAATAAATAGCATATAAGATGATGTTTTTTTATATATATACTGTTAAAAATTATCAGGAATTTATAAAAAAGAATAAAATCTTATCTTAAAACGAACGGTTTATTTTATACTTTTATTATATAATGGCCAATAATTACAAATAAAATAAGGTCTCCAAAAATGGAGACCCTAAAAAAACACAAATGATGAAAAAAAATTTTTATAGAATCAATTAATTAATTCTGAAGCAAAATTAATTATGAATTTTAATTGAATTTTATGACCCGAATCACAATATATTATAATATATAGAATAACTTTACTAGATGACAAAAAATAAACTCCTCAAGGGTTGTGAGGAGTTTAAAAGGGTATATGGGGTCTAAAAAAGTATCTTATCTTGCGGAATCAGTGCTGCTGCCCGAACCTTGTGCATTACGGTTAGATCCGCTTGTCGGTGTTGTAGCCTGACTGCCATTTCCGGATCCCTGATTCATCGCACTGTCTCGTACGCTGGCTGTTGTATCCATTGATGTTCCGGTACTTGTATTATCAGGAGAAATTGTTCCTGTAGTTGCAGAATCACTCATTGAGTTTTCATTCTGTGTTTCCTGCTTTTTGCAACTTACTGCAAATAGACTTGCTCCCAGCATTAATAGCATTACTTTTTTCATATAATAATTTTTGATGTGTGATATATTTTTCAAAATTAGACACTATTAAATGATAATTATATGAGTAAGATCATAATATGATGAAATCTTTGCAATTCTATTAAAATGATCGTATTCTTTTTAATAGATAATATTCTTAACCCTTTATTCATAGGATGTCTACAATGATAAACGCATATTATTATGATTATTTTTAAAATTTTAACATTACTTAACTGAATTTTGGCTTCATAATTGAAAATACCATATTACAAAAGTTAAGTCTTTTGGACCCTATTAAAATTTGAATTATGAAAAGTATAGTGTTGACAGGTTTATTATCAGTTTTTTTACTGACAGCCTGTAAAAAAGATGATCAGATCGCCGAAAAATCATTGGAACAACAGAAAATGGAATTCCAGATGAGACAACTTGAAATTGAAAAGCAGAAATTAGCTATTGAAAAAGAAAAAATGGCTTATGAAGCGCAGAAAAAGGCAGACAGCATCGCTGAAGTTCAACAGGCTAAAACTGCTGCAGCCAATTCAAAACCTCAGGTAATCAGAGAAACACATACAGTGTACAGAGACAGACCGAGCTCAAGTTCAAGTAACGGAACTTATGCAAACAATGGAAGCAGTGCCTCTCAGGGTACTACCCAGAAGAAAGGGATGAGTGAAGCTGCTAAAGGTACTATTATCGGTGCCGTAGGTGGAGCTGCGCTGGGAGCAATTGTTAATAAGAAAAGTCCGGGTGCGGGTGCCGCAATCGGTGGTGTAATTGGTGGTGCAACTGGGTACACACTTGGTAGAGCACAGGATAGAAAAAGCGGAAGAGTACAGCCACGTAATTAATTATTTTTCACAATAATTTAGAAAGATTGCTTAATTTTAAGCAATCTTTTTTTATGTTTTTAATTCTCCTTTCCAGTATTTTTCTGATTCCGGTTCTGATAGGTTGCGGAAAAGTATTTGATTGTGTTTTACCCAATCCTTTCGATGGGGTTTATGCTAAAGCTTTACACGGAATTTTTGGCATTTGCATTATCTGGACTATTCTGGCATTTTTTACTCCTTTAAATTCACCTGTAGAGATTAGCACAATGTTGATAGGTTTATTCTTTTTCTTTAAAGGAATAACTTACAAAGAATTTAATATTTTTTCTAAAAAAGATTATATTTTAACAATAGTCATTTCAGTGATCATTTTATTTTGCGGATCTTTTTATCCCTTCATTTTAGATCATTTCGGATATTACGTTCCAACCATAAAATGGCTGACTGAATTTGGAATAGTAAGAGGAATTTCAAACCTTGACCTTACTTTAGGACAAATATCTGTCTGGCATATATTTCAGGCTGGATTTTCAAATATTTCAGATCCTTTTCTGAGGATGAATTCAATATTACTCATCATCTATGCTTTGTATATTATTAAAGAAAAAAGCTGGATTCAGTTATGCTTCCTGCCTGTTTTGCTGTTATTTTGCCAGTCTCCAAGTCCTGATCTACCAGTCATTGTGTTTTCACTTATTATTTTAATGGAAATTTTAAAAGGAAACCAATCAACGGCTTCATTGTTTGCATTTTCTGTCTTTGTATTTGCCATCAAACCAACAATGATATGGCTGCCGATAGTAAGCTTCCTGTATTCTTTATTCATTATAAAATCATCATTAAAGATATTGATACCCGGCTTTTTGATCCTTATATTGTTTTTCGTTAAAAATATCTGGACATTCGGCTATCCTATTTTTCCAATTTCTATAGGCGATGTTTGTGTAAGCTGGAAACCCAATAAAGAAGTTTTACGGATTTCCTCCCAGTTTGCCATTCAGAAAACGTATGATATGCAGTACTCTTATCAGGAAATTTCCCGGTTTACTTTTGCAGACTATATTAAAAACTGGCTTTTTTTAGATGGGATAAAATCCGTAATTAATATTTCTTTTATAATAAGTATTATTGCACTTATCATTTTTAGCTTTATTAAAAAGAATAAGATCATTAGCCTGATTTGTTTTTCTATAATCATTAAAAGTATTTTGGTTATTTTATTCTCAGCTCAATACCGATTTTTTATTGATGTATTTTTTGTCATTTTCCTTCTGTTCTTTTTCAATTTCTTTAATAAAAAAAGATCAATTATAGTCTTCTCGATATTCAGTATAATAATCATCGGATTTCTTACTGTGCCCTCTATTCTTCAGACATATATTCCCAGCTTCAGGCTTGGAAATTTTATGGGGAGGATGAAAAAAGAACAGATTTACGTTCCTTCACAATATTCAAATCAGGAATTCAATAATTATAAAGTAGGAAATCTTTCATTTCACGTTTCTAAAAGATATCCATATAATTTTGATACTAAATTACCCGCTATTTCCGAAAGTTATATTTTTGATGATATAAAGGCCGGTATTTTCCCACAGCTGGCAGATAAAAAAAACATAAGAAAAGGTTTTACCTGGAAAACACTAGACGCAAAGGAAAGAGCACAAGCCGAAAAAGTAATTAATTCTATAAAAAATACCTATCAACAGAACAAATAGCCTTCATTCTATTTCTAAAGAAAAAGCTGTAAATTTGTATCATGTTAAATACTTTAGGTAATCTTCTCAGCCTTACAACATTTGGAGAAAGTCATGGCCCGGCTTATGGGGGTATCATCAATAATTTTCCGGCAGGTTTAGCTGTTGATCTTGACAAAGTACAATATGAGCTTGACCGTAGAAAACCGGGACAATCAGCCATCGTCACGCAAAGAAAAGAAAGTGACACCGTACAATTTCTTTCAGGTATTTTTGATGGAAAAACAACTGGAACTCCTATTGGTTTTATTATTGAAAATGAAAATCAGAAATCAAAGGATTATGATCATATTGCCAACTCATATCGCCCGAGCCATGCAGATTTCACCTATGACCAAAAGTACGGATTGAGAGATTATCGCGGCGGCGGAAAATCATCGGCACGTGAAACGATGAATTGGGTTGTTGCCGGAGCATTAGCAAAACAACTTTTAGCAGGAATTGAAATTAATGCTTACGTTTCTTCCGTAGGCGAAATTTTCTGTGAAAAACCTTATCAGGCTCTTGATTTTTCGAAAACGGAAAGCAATGAAGTGAGATGTCCGGATGCAGAAACTGCGGAGAAAATGATCGAAAGAATCAAAGAAATCAAAAAAGAAGGAAATACCATCGGTGGAACGATTACCTGTGTTATCAAAAATGTTCCGGTGGGAATCGGGGAACCTGTATTTTCAAAGCTTCAGGCAGAACTAGCCAAAGCAATGCTGAATATCAATGCCGCAAAAGGTTTTGAATACGGAAGCGGATTCTGCGGCGCTAAAATGACAGGAAAAGAGCACAATGATCTTTTTAATGAAGATTTTACCACAAAATCCAATCTTTCAGGAGGAATCCAGGGTGGAATTTCAAACGGAATGGATATTTATTTCCGGATAGCCTTCAAACCTGTTGCCACAATTTTAAGACCTCAGGAAAGCGTAGACAAAGACGGAAATCCTGTCATTGTTGAGGGAAAAGGGCGCCATGATCCTTGTGTACTTCCACGAGCAGTTCCTGTGGTGGAAAGCCTGGCAGCCTTTGTACTGGCGGATCTGTTTCTGATCAACAAAACAAGAAATATCAATCATTTTTAACATATAAATAGTAATGAAAAATTACTGGGACCAAAGTATTTCTTTTGAGGAGTACATAAAGATCGGAAAGCAAAGATTAGAAAATCCTGCCAATCAGCAGGATGTAGAATATAAAAAATATTACGAACTGGGGTTGCAGAGAATCGACCGCACATTAAAGAAATATATTCCGGACGAAGACCAGCTGAAAGAACTGGACGCAAAAAACTTTGACGGAAAAATTCTCATTATCTCTGAAGTTTGGTGTGGTGATGCGAGTGCGACCGTTCCGGCTTTGGTGAAATTTTTCGAAGGAAGAAACGAAGTTAGAATTTTCCTCAGAGACCGTGATAAAAGTTTAATTAATCAATTCCTGACCAACGGAACAGAATCGATTCCGAAAGTGATTATTCTTGACAATGATTTTAATGTTAAAAATTCATGGGGTCCGCGTCCTAAATTCGGTCATGATTTGTTGATGAAATATAAAGCTGATCCTGTAGCCTATCCGAAAGATCTTTTTTATAATGATCTTCAGATCTATTATGCTAAAAACAGAGGGAAAGATGCCGTGCAGGAAATTTTGGAATTGCTATAGTTTAAATCATTTAAAATGAAAAAAAATCTCATTTATCTCATATTAATCGTCATTATTGCAGTGATCGCTTTTGTTCCGGGAGTTAAAGAAAAAATTCAGGATACCTTCTTCCCTATTGCCACGATTGAAAATGCCGTTCATGTCAGTGATGAAGATTATGACATCGACCTTCAGGGAATCAATGTGCCGAGTACAAATCTTAAGGCATTTAAAGATAAGGCTGTATTCCTGAACTTCTGGGGGACCTGGTGCCCACCATGCAGAAAAGAATGGCCTTCGATACAGAAACTGTATGACACCCGAAAAGATCATGTAGATTTTGTTCTGATTGCCATGAATGATCAGGAAGACGCCGTAAGAAAATTTTTAAAGGAAAATAATTACAATGTTCCTGTTTATATTGCACAAAGTCCGATTTCAGAGAAGATCCTTCCGAAAGCGTTCCCAACCACTTACCTACTTGATAAGGACGGAAGAATCATCATCAAAGAAGATGCATCCAGAGACTGGAATACAGAATCTGTACATCAGTTTATCGATAATATCATAAAATAATTTAACTTTTAATAAGAGTTACTTGGTATAAATTTTGTGAAATCTGTACCATTGCAGAATTATTAAATTAAGCACAAAATGAAATATTCAAAATTAAGCCTGGCGAAAGAAGCCATTAATCATAAAGGTTTTGTAAGAAAAATTCCTGACATTTTCAGAATGGTAAGAATGTGGAGAAAAGGAGAATACCCAATGAGATCCATTGATATTATCCTGCCTCTTTTGGGAGTTTTATATATTATCTCACCGATTGATCTTCTTCCTGAAGTAGCAGTCCCTGTAATCGGAGTTTTGGACGATCTGGCAGTATTGTCAATTACGATTCCAAAACTTATCAAAGAAGTGGATAAATTTCTGCTTTGGGAGGCCGAACAAAAATTCAACGGCGGCAATACGAAAGTAATCGACGCCGAAATCGTAAAATAATCAAAACATCCTTTGGGATGTTTTTTTGTGACTAATGAATAAATTTATTATTTTAAAATTTACAATTCACTTACGAAGTAAAATTCACAATTGACTTTCAAGTTCATTTCCTTAAATTTGCAACATCTAATAAAAAATAATGGAAAGTAAAAAAGAATTCTTTTTAGAGTGCTATAAACTGGGCATCATCAAATTTGGAAGATTTACATTAAAAAGCGGCATCGAAAGTCCTTTTTATGTAGACTTAAGACCTTTGGCTTCAGATCCGAAAATTTTAAAAAACTTAGCCAATTATTTACTGGAAATGCTTCCTTTAGATAATTTTGATCTGATTTGTGGGGTTCCTTACGCTGCTCTTCCAATGGCTACAGCAATGTCTCTTGAAAGCTATATTCCATTAATTATAAAAAGAAAAGAAGCCAAAAATTACGGCACCAAGAAACTGATTGAAGGAATTTACCAGAAAGGACAAAACTGCCTTTTGGTGGAAGATGTTATCACTTCAGGAAAATCTTTAATTGAAACAATCGCAGAAGTTGAGCAGGAAGATCTAAAAGTTGCGGATATCGTTGTCGTTCTTGACAGGGAACAAGGCGGAAAAGAACTTCTGGAAAGCAAAGGATACAGAGTTCATACCCTTTTCAACATTTCGGAAGTGTGCTCGATTCTTCAGGAAAACGGAGAATTATCTGACGATGAAGTAAAAAGAATACAGGATTTTTTACAGGGAAATCACATTCAGTTTGAAGAGGTTACAAGAGCATCTTACGAACAGAAACTCAATACGGCACAGCATTCCGTATCTAAAAAACTACTGGAAACAGCATTGTCAAAGCAATCTAATCTAATTGCTTCTGCCGATGTCACAACAACGCAGGAATTACTGGATTTAGCTGAAAAGGTTGGGCCTCATGTAATTGCTTTAAAAACTCATATTGATATTATTTCCGATTTCGAATACGAAAAAACAATTACTCCATTAAAAGCTTTGGCTGCAAAGCACAATTTCCTGCTTATGGAAGACCGAAAATTTGCAGACATTGGTAATACGCAGGAACTTCAGTTTACAAGTGGAGTTTTCAAAATTACAGACTGGGCAGATTTTGTAACATCCCAGGTTATCGGAGGGTTTGAATCTTTGGATTGCTTTAGAAATGTAGGTGTTGTGGCTATCATCGGAATGTCTTCGAAAGGAGCCTTAACGACAAGTGCTTACAGAGAAGAAGCCCTGAAAGTAGCGGCATCTCACCCCAACGTAATTGGAGGTGTTTCTCAAAACCCGCTTCCTGAAGAAATGCTGTTGTTTACCCCGGGTGTTAATCTTGCAGATTCAGGTGACGGAAAAGGCCAACAGTACAATACGCCTGAGCATGTATTCAAAACACTTCATACAGACTTTATTATTGTAGGAAGAGGAATCTACAAATCTGAAAATCCTGCCGAAGCCGCAGTTACTTACAAAAACGAAGGCTGGAATGCTTATTTGAATTCTTTGAAAAAAAACTAACTGAGAGTTAATTTAAATTCAACAGACTTTCTGCAAAATACGTTATATTTGAAACCATATCACAGTTAATTGAGAAATATTTGTATTGGTCTTGCTTTGTTTTTGGGTGTTGCAGAGATTTCTGCACAGAAAGACAGCATTTATATTGAAGCCAGACTTTCTCCTGACAAAAAGCGGCTCAGCATCAATCAGGAGATGGTGTATTATAATAACTCGAAGCATGACCTTAATACGGTAAAGCTTCTCAACTGGGTTTCTGCCTATAATAAAAGAGGAACTTCACTGGTTTACCGAAAACTTGAAGACCGAAATACAGATCTCCATTTTGCAGAAAAAAGCGAACTGGGAAAATTACTGAACTTAAATATTAAAAACGCTGATCAGGAAATTCCTGTAAACAATATTTCAGATGAAAATTTTTTCCTGCCATTAAAAGAAATTTTAAAGCCGGGAGAAAAGGTAAAACTAAAGCTGCAGTATGAAATTCAGCTTCCTGATAAAAAATTTACAGGATATGGAACTTCTAATACCAATGTAGCCCTAAAATATTTCTTTATTGTTCCGGATCACTTTGATCCGGACAATATTTCCAAAAGGGATTATCACGATATCGAAGAATCGGTAAGTTTTAATACGTACTGGACCGTAAATTTTGATCTTCCGGTCAATTCATTTATTGAAAGTAATCTTCAGCAGTTTCAGATGAATTCTTTTAAAGGATATCTTGATTCTGATCCTGAATTCCTTATTTCACAAAACGAATATCCTTCGATCAATATCAACACAGAAGATATCAGGACGGAAATAAAATTCGGATACAATTTAAAACCTGAAGAGAAACAAAATCTGGAATTTTACCTTCCTTTACATTTAAAATTCATCAAAGACAGGATAGGCAGTATTCCTGAAAGAATTTTTATTTCAGATAAATTCCGGGCAAAAGAAGATTTTTTCGGTAATAACGATATTACATTCTGGAAATTCAGGTTCCAGCTCTTTACTGATGAGCAGAAAACAGATCTGGATTATTTTGGAATTGTCGCCAAAAAGGTTTTGGATGAAAGCATTATTACAGACAAGCAGAATTATCACTGGTTTAAAAATGGTTTAAAATCTTACCTTGAAATTCAGTATTTAAAGAAATTCTACCCAGAGACCAAATTATTAGGCACATTGCCGGAAACAAAAATTTTCGGAGTAAAACCTCTGAAATTATTTCACGCCTCGGATGTAAAGCTGATCGAGCGTTACGGACTTACGTACCAATATATAATGTCCCAAAACCTTGATCAGAAGATTGCTGAGAAATACGCAGTTCTGAGCAATTTTAATGACATGGCCATCAGCAGTTTTGAAACCGGAACATTATTTAATTATTCTGCCGACAAAATGGGCTATGAAAATTTTGATGCTTTGGTTCAGAATTTCATTGCAAAAAACACAGATAAAGAAGTCAATCCGAATGATTTTATAAAAGAACTGGCTGAAAAAGATAAAAGAACAGCTTACTTATCAGAGTTTTTACAACATAAGAACAGGGTAAATTTTAAGCTTAAAAGGTTTAAAAAGGAAGGAGATTCTCTCACGGTAAGAATTCAGAAAAATACACTTTCCAATATTCCTGTAAAGCTTGAAACCGAGTCGGAAGAAGGAAATAAAAACGAATATTGGGTAGAAACTGAGGAAAATAAAAAAAATACAACAATATCAATTCCTGATTTCAATACGCATAAAATCACACTTAACAACGAGTATATTTTCCCGGAAGCGAATTACAGGGATAATTTCCTGTATGCAAAAGGTTTTTTTTCCAACATGAGAAAAATTAAGCTTAAGCTGATCAAAGACATTCCGAATCCTGAATTTAATGAAATATACATCAGCCCGAGAGTTCGTTTCAATAACACGTATGATAAATTTTTAATTGGATTCAACTTTAAAAATCAGTCTTTTTTTGATCAGAAGTTTTTATATTCTTTTACACCAACATACAGTACGGGAACAGGACAGCTTACCGGTTCGGGGGCTGTCGCCTACTCTTTTCTTCCTGCAGAAAGTATTTTCAGAAGTCTGACCTTCGGAGTTTCAGGATCGTATTTCCACTATGATTATGACCTGGCTTACCGTAAAGGTTCAGTATATTCAAATTTAAATTTCAGAAAAAATCCGAGAAGTACTGTGGGCAGAAGCATCGGAATATCTTACAATTATTTTGAGAGAGATCTGAGTCCGCTTATGGTCGCCAATAATGACTATGATAAGTACAGCCTCTGGAGTGTGGGATATGGATACAACGACAGCCAGAGTATTCATGAGAAAAGCCTCGGTGTAAGTACACAGTGGATGGAAGATTTTCAAAAAGTAACTGCAGAAGGTTTTTACCGTTGGGAGTTTGCTCCCAGACAAAAGCTTAGTGTAAGATTGTTTGCCGGATATTTTGTGAAGAATAATACAAGAAATAATACCTTTAACTACGGAATTTCCAGGGTTTCAGATTATTCTTTTTCCTATAATCTCCTGGGACAAAGTGCAACTGGCGGAATTCTTTCACAACAGTTTATTCTGGCTGACGGTGGCTTTAAATCTTTTATTCCGGGAAGTGTCAATAAATGGATCACTTCAGTGAATGTAGATACCAGCGTATGGAAAATTTTTCACGTTTATGCAGACGCCGGAGTGTATGACAATAAAAATCAGTCAACCAAATTTATATGGGACAGTGGTATAAAAGTACGTGTCATTCCTGATTTCCTTGAAATCTATTTTCCCGTCCAATCTTCGTTAGGATTTGAGCCTGGTTTTAAAGATTATGCAAGACGCATTAGATATACATTAGTACTTAATTTAAATTCTATTATCAATGCCGCCAGAAGAGGCTGGTACTAAAAGAACAAAAACACCTCAGATTAAATTGTCTGAGGTATTTTTTTAAGTTTAAAGATTAATCTTTCAGTATTTTTTGAGAAACCGGCTTATTGTTTACAGTTGCTGTTACGATGTAATTTCCTTTTTGTAATTCAGCAATATTTAGTGACTCATTTTCTTTTGCCGAAGCTGTTTTTACGACCTGTCCGTACATGTTGAATATTTTCACATCGTTAGCCTGAGCTCCAAAAGTTATTTCTTCATTATTCACGAAAGTATTTTTCAAGACAGAGCCTTTTGTCTTTGTCAGATTATTAACTGCCAGACTTCCGGAATACTGCGTCCATAAAACATCGTCCAGAACAATTTGTTTTGATCCAGTTGACCTGAACTCAATAAGAACATCACCGGAAACATTTACATTTACCGTTCTGGTGTAGTTTGTATTCATTAGTGCCAGCGTATAAGTATCGACATTAATTCCATTTACATAAACCCCTATAGTTCTGTTAGAAGCAGTACCTGATGTAAAATATGACCGGACGGTATATGTCAGGGTACCTACTCCATTAGCTCCGGAATTTGCACTTAATGTTCTTGTCCCGCTATCACTGAATCCGATTGATGTTGCAGTAACATTATCAGTACTTGTTACTTTTCTAGCGCCAGAAAAAGCCCAGGTTACCCCATTATCTCCTGTGTAGCTGCCACTGGTGTATGAGGAAGAAGTAGCTGATAAATTAGTAAATGATTCGGAACCTTGTGCAGATAGAAAAGCCGTAAATGCAATAACGGCAATTAGAGAATAACTTTTTTTCATGTGTTAAAATTTAATTATTATTAATTTTCGGCGCGAAAATACATCAATTTTTCAATATTATACAATAAATTCATTAATTTTTTGTTAATAGCATTAAAACCAATTACATAAGCAATTTTTAAGTATTTTTACCGATTATTTCTAAAGGCTTGCGGAATTACATTCTGATATTCGTGTTATTTTTTATGGGTATATTCTCCGGAAATGCTCAGATATTCACGTGGAAAAATCCCAACCTTCCCCAAGACAGTCTGAAACAAGACAACATCAGACAGGACAGTATACTTGCCGCTAAATTTGAACAGGATATTTTTGCAAAAGACACGATGGATTTTGTAAAAACCAGCAACAGAATTATTGTTGACGAAGCTGTTCTCGCCAGAAATGATAAAAAAAGATTTTTAGGAGAATTAAACTCCAAAGGTTCCATCATCCGCGGAATTACGTTTGGTAATAACCAGGGACAGTCGGTACAAAGCTCTATGGATCTCCAGATTTCCGGAAGGCTTTCCAAAGACGTAACCATTCTTGCCAGTATTTCGGATCATAACCTGCCGATTCAGGCAGATGGATATACACAGACCCTCGAGGAATTTGATAAAATTTACATGCAGCTTAATATTAAGGATAAATCTATATTAAGAGCAGGACATCTGGACCTTGTTGAAGCCAAGAATTATTTCGCAAAATACCAGAGACGGAGTATGGGACTTGAGTTCCAGACAGAATTCGGGAAAGACAATAAAACATTTGTCGATGTATCGATGGGTGTTGCACGGAGTGAATTTCACCGAATTCGTTTTCAGGGTGTTGAAGGAAACCAGGGACCTTACCGTCTGACCGGTAAAAACGGGGAACAGTTCATCACGCTGATTTCCGGATCTGAGCAGGTTTTCATTGATGGGATTTTAATGAAACGTGGTGAAAACCAGGATTACATCATCAATTACAATACAGGTGAAGTTACTTTTACCAGTTTCCGCCCTATTTTCCAGCAGAATTTCATTACCATTTCCTACAATTACACCAACAGGAATTATTCAAGATATCTATTCACCGGAAAAGTTGAGCATAAAAGAGAAAAATTAAAGCTCGGACTCAACTGGTTTATGGAGAATGATAATAAAAATGCTCCGCTTGCTTTAAACCTTTCGCCGGAAGATCAGCAGATTCTGGCAGATGCAGGAAACGATCCTAACCTGATGTATGCGCCTTCCGGCGTCGTAACTGAATATGATGTGAATAAAATTCTTTATCGATTGGTTCAGAATTCTGGTGGAAACTACTATCAGTTCTCTACAGATGCATCCCAGACATTATACACGGTTTCCTTTACCTATTTTGGAGCAAATCTGGGAGATTATAAAATTACACAAACCACTAATAATGGTCGTGTTTTTGAATATGTAGGACCAAATATGGGAGATTACCGGGCGGTAAGAAAACTTCCTTCCCCGGAAAAATCACAAGTCTTTTCTTTCAATTCCGAATATGCATTAAAGGATGGAAAAATCGGAGCAGACATCTCATTAAGCAACTATGACGTCAATCTTTTTTCTTCTAAAGATTCCGATCAGAATATTGGATATGCATGGCGGATTTTCGGAAATAAAACTTTTACCAAAAACAACTGGAAAGGTACCCCGAACTTTGAATATCAATATATCGACAGGCAGTTCCATATTTTAGACAGGATCAATGATGTAGAATTCTCCAGAGATTTTAACCTTGCACAGGAATTCAGCGGAAGAACACAAAACAGATTTATTTTCAGTTTTTTAAATAAATGGAATAATAAATCGACCTTAAATTACAGGATAAATTACCTTGACGAACAGGATTCTTATAAAGGGATCAAAAACGATCTCGATTTCGGCTGGATCAGTGGAAAGTTCTTTACAAAAGGAAACCTGTCTTATCTGAATACAACTGCCATTCTTCAGGATACAAAATTCATCAGAGGAGGAGTTTCAACAGAATTTACAGGAAAAAAAGGCAGCTGGGCCGTCGGCGGAAGTATGGAGCACAACGAGAAAAAATATAATGATACCCAACTGATGGATGTAACGAGCTTTAGTTGGAGAGAAATTTTCGTTCAGAAAAAAATTGGAGACAGCGCCAGAACAAAATTACTGACCAAAGTATATATGCGGGACAATGACTCTGTACGCGACAACAGGCTTCAGAGTATGAATAATATTTTAGGTTTTATGGCAGAAAGCCAGATCATTAAAACTGAAAAAACAACGCTGAACGCACTCCTTCACTACCGTAAGTTCTTTTATCAGAATCAGGATATTGATGCTTCTAAAAATAATGACTTTGTGGTAGGAAACATCCTTTACAATCAGCAGCTTTTCAGAAACGGAATGCGGCTTCAGGCTTTCTATGAACTAGGAAATGGTCAGGAAGCCCAGCGTGAATTTCAATATATAAAAGTAACCGATGGTCAGGGTATTTATAAATGGACCGATTATAATGGCGATGGAATTCAGCAGCTTGACGAGTTTGAAATCGCGGAATATTCGGATCTGGCACAATATATCAGGATTTACACCAATTCTGTCCGGTATATTCCTTCCAATAAAAATAAAATTCAGCTGGCTTTATTTGTCAATCCTTCGATTGTTTTTAATTCGGAAAATAAATTTTTAAAGCGCTGGAATTTTAATATTTCACTCAATTCACAAAACTCATTTTACAAAAAGGATAAAGTTCTGGTGCTAAATCCTTTCGAAAAGAATGATGATCAGATTCTGAAGAATCAGAATATTCTGGCATCCGCACAATTCAGTCCGACGGAAAAATCCGGTTGGAACGGAAACTACAGGTTTATATCCAATGACAACCTCATCAATGCCAATTTCAGTAATGAAGAGCGGGAACAGATTTCACACTTTTTAAATATTGGATATTGGTTTAATAAAGAATTCAGGATCGACTGGGAAAATTCCGTACATGACATCAGAAACTCTTCGCAATTATTTGCAACGAGAGATTACCGTCTGAATAATTTTGAAACCAAGCCTAAAGCCACCTATAAATTCACTGATGCAATACAGGCCGAGCTTTCTTCTGCTTTCCGGCAAAAAGACAGAATTGACGGGGAAGAACTTCTCAAGGCTTTCGATATTACCGGAACCATCCAGTGGGAACGCCGGAAAACTTCTATCCGGGGAAACTTTTCATTTATCAATAACAATTTTACGGGAAACAATTTCAGTATCGTAGGAAACCAGATGCTGGACGGACTTAAACCCGGAAAAAACCAGGTTTGGAGTGTATTTATCCAGCAGGCGATCAATTCTTTTCTTCAATTAAACTTGAACTATGAAGGCAGAAATTCCGGAGATCGAACCATTCACATAGGAAGCATGCAGGTGAAAGCGAGCTTTTAAGTTTGAGAGTATCAGGGTTTGAGAATTTGATCGTGGATATTTTACTTATGGCTTTATCATCATTTACGCTCATAGATATTATCATATTTTCAAGTGGCTGGAATTTTGTAAATTTGTACCATGATAAAAATTGGCAACATAGAACTGCCGGAATTTCCGCTTTTACTGGCACCAATGGAGGACGTAAGCGATCCACCTTTCAGGAGGTTATGCAAAATGCATGGTGCAGATTTGATGTATTCTGAATTTATCTCTTCAGAAGGGTTAATTCGTGATGCCATCAAGAGCAGAAAAAAACTGGATATTTTTGATTACGAAAGACCTGTCGGAATTCAGATCTTTGGCGGAGACGAGGAAGCAATGGCCATGTCAGCGAGAATTGTCGAGACCGTAAATCCTGATCTGGTAGATATCAATTTCGGATGTCCTGTAAAAAAAGTAGTTTGCAAAGGTGCCGGAGCCGGAGTTTTAAAAGATATTGATTTAATGGTTCGCCTTACAAAAGCTGTTGTTAGCTCAACCAGCTTGCCTGTAACCGTTAAAACCCGTCTGGGCTGGGACAGCACCTCCATTAATATCGATGAGGTTGCTGAACGTCTTCAGGAAACCGGTATTAAAGCTTTGACGATTCATGCCAGAACCCGTGCGCAGATGTATAAAGGTGAGGCAGACTGGGAACATATTTCACGAATTAAACAAAATCCTAATATTGAGATTCCGATCTTTGGAAATGGTGATATTGATTCTCCTGAAAAAGCTTTAGAATATAAACAAAAATATGCCTGCGACGGCATCATGATTGGCCGTGCAGCTATCGGATATCCTTGGGTATTTAATGAAATCAAGCATTTCTTTAAAACAGGTGAACATTTACCAGCGCCAACCATCGATGACCGATTATTAGCGGTTCGCCAACATGCAGAGTGGAGTGCGGAATGGAAAGGGGAAAGATTAGGATTAATTGAAATGAGGCAACACTACAGCAACTATTTCCGTGGAGTTCCTCATTTTAAAGATTTCAGAAAGAAGTTTTTGGAAGTATTTACTTTGGAAGAAATGGATGCATTAATTCATGAGACAAAAGAATTTTACTCAGAATATTTAGCCTCACAACAAGCATAAAAAACAAAACCATCAGTATATTTCTGATGGCTTTTTATTTTAATATCCTTCTTCCGAGGATTTATTTTTTATTAGCGCTAACGCCGAGGAAGTTCCTATTCTTTTAACGCCCATGCTGATCATTTTTTCGGCATCTTCAGGCGTTCTTACCCCGCCTGCTGCCTTTACGGGAAGTTCCCCGGCATTGTCAAGCATAATTTTTACACCTTCAAATGTAGCACCGTTTGGTTTGCCGTTTTCTGTTTCGAAGAATCCCGTAGAAGATTTTACAAATATTTTAGGCCATTCATTTTCGGAAAAATTTTCTTTCGCCCAGTTTGAAATATTTTTAGTGAGATCCGCAATCTGATCATCATGCAATGCTGCAATTTCTATAATCCATTTTGCAATTTTATGATGCTGCATGCACAATTGTGTACACTTTATAAATTCCTCTTTTACTAGATTCAATTCTCCTTTCAGATAGGCATTATAATTAATCACAAAGTCCAATTCATCAGCTCCGTCGGCAATCGCCTTTTCAGCTTCCGCAATTTTTTCGTTTATGGAATATGTTCCTTCATGGAAACCGATTACCGTCCCTACTACAACATTTGAATGCCTTTCCTGAATATACTTTTTGATTTCAGATACATAATCCGGACGGATCATGACGGCGAAAATTTTATTGTCGATCGCTTCCTGTGCAAGATCTTTATCTTTCTGTAAAGTTTCTTCAGCTGAAAGTCCTGATTGTTCCGGAGTTTTCAGATAGGTTGAATCCAAATATTGAGCAATGTTCATCATAATTTATACTTTCAGTTGTCTGTAAATACCTTGTTCCAAAGATATGAAAGTTTCTGTTCTTGTTACGCCTTTCAGCTTCTGAAGTTTGCTGAGGATCTGCATCAGGTGATCATTATCCTTACAGAGCACTTTCAGGAAAATGGTATAATTTCCGGTGGTATAATGAGCTTCAACAACCTCATTAATTTCCTTTAATGCTTTTACCATATCAGGATAATGACTTGGTTTATCGAGAAATACGCCGATATACGAAATAACTTTATAGCCGATCTTTTTAGGATTAAGAAACGAAATAGAATTTTCAATCACGCCCGCCTGCTCAAGTTTTTTTATTCTTTGATGCACTGCAGTTGTTGAAATGCCTACGCCTTTAGAAATATGTGATAAAGATGTTTTGGAATTATCCATCAACATATAAATAATTTCTTTGTCGATCGAATCTAACTGATAGCTAGTGTTGTCTGAATTTTTCATTCTCTACTTAATTTATATTTTCACATTTGTTTTTTCTTTACCGAGTGTCACAAAAACCGGAAAATGGTCGCTGTAACCACCCAAATACCGTGTTCCGGAATAGGTACGGAACGGCCTGCCCTCAAATCTTTTGTCACGGCTGCTGATTTTTGCAGATTTAAATATTTCAGCGCTTTGAAAAAAAAGCGTATGATCTTCCGTAAAAAAAGATTCAGATAATATGATCTGATCAAACAGCAATCCTGATTTGTAATGAAAAGTAGAATAATTTCCTGTAGAAAACAATTGCTGAAAAGGATTTTCTAATATCTTTTCTTGCGCATTGCCATAGAGAATTTTTGCTAAATTTTCATCATCTGGGTTTTCGTTAAAATCACCACACAGGATCACATTCCCATTATCATTCGCAATATCCAAAATCCTTTTACGGATCTCATTGAGTATAAAAAGTCTTTTAGGTTTATTGATATCTTTTTCGCGCTTGGAGGGAAGATGCACTACAAAGACATGGATAACCTCTTCTTTATACTTTAGTTTTGAATAAAGCACATCCCTTGTCGTATCGTAATTTTCTGTGTTTTTATTTTCTATTTCAAAGAAGAAAGTAATAGCTTCCGAGCTTATCACCTCCACTTTGTTTTTATCATACAGCAGGGCTACATCAACTTTTCTTTCGTCCCTGGAATTGTAATGCACAATGCCATATTGTGAATTGAAAGGCTCCAGCTGTATAAGCTCCTCCAGAACCTTCCTTCCGGAAACCTCTGAAAGACCGATAATAAAGGGGAGAACGGCACTCTGTTCCTTTATCATCTGAAAAACATGTGCGATTTTAAAAAGTTTGTTTTTATATTTTCTCTCATCCCAGTTCCTCAATCCTGAATTGGTAGGATCCAGTTTGTGCTTAGGTTTAGGATCAGGTAAGAATAAATTTTCAACATTATAAAAACTAAACAGTTCCATCAACACGCTTTTCTAATTATTAAAACTTTCATTTTAATTTTCAGGATGTAAATTTATTATTTTATTTAATAAATCATTAATTATTTCGTAAAATTTTCGCATTAATTTTAGATTTAAATAAACACATTTAGATGAAAAATTTAAATTATAAAGCACATAAAGCATTAAATATTTAAACTTTTAAAAACTTTCATTCTAAAAAAACAAAACAATCAAGTACGTAAATTTAACATTTTATAGAATAAAATACTATTAAAAATTCAAAAAGATTAATATTTTAAACTATAAAACACTCAAAAGCAAATATTATTCCGATTTAAATCATTTAATTAAACATAAAATTTATAAACGGTAATATTTTAATCAAATAAGTACTTTTAAAGTAAATCCGGCCGCTTTTCTTTTGTTATCCTTACTGCTTCATCGTGACGCCATTCCTCTATTTTTGCAAAATTTCCACTGAGAAGAACTTTCGGTACTTCAAGTCCTTTATAAACTTCGGGCCTTGTGTAAATGGGAGGAGACAGAAGATCATCCTGAAAACTATCAGTAAGAGCACTCTGTTCATCATTTAAAACACCGGGAAGCAGACGGATTACAGAATCCGCAAGAACACAGGCCGCGAGCTCGCCACCCGTAAGTACATAATCCCCGATCGATATTTCCTTTGTGATGTGAAGATCTCTCACACGCTGGTCAATTCCTTTGTAATGACCACATAAGAAAATAAGATTCTGTTTAATAGAAAGTGTATTGGCAATTTTCTGATTCAAAGTAATGCCGTCGGGAGTAAGATAAATAATTTCATCATACGTTCTCTGTGATTTTAACTCAGAAATGCATTTATCCAGGGGTTCCACCATCATCACCATACCTGCACCACCGCCATAGGGTTCATCGTCGATTTGTCTGTGCTTATTAATTGCCCAGTCTCTCAGATGATGGAAATGTACTTCTGCAAGCCCTTTATCCATTGCTCTTTTTAAAATAGAAGTTTTAAAGGGGCTTTCCATGAGTTCCGGAAGCACGCTTATGATATCAATTCTCATTGTAAAGTTTCGTTTTTCTTATTTGGCGAAATTATTAATCGTAAGGAAGAGTCTTTGTTGAAATAGCTCCACATCCAGTTGAAGAATACGGCAAGTTTGTTTCTGACGCTCAAAATTAACATTAAATGTAAAAACATCCAGAAATACCAAGCCAGAAATCCCTGAAATTTAATGAAAGGTAAATCGACAACCGCTCTGTGTTTTCCGATAGTTGCCAGAGAACCTTTATCAATATATTCAAATTCTTCCCAGTCGGCTCTATTTTTCTTTAAAAGATTTTTACCTAAATTTTTCGCCTGATTAATCGCTACGTTTGCTACCTGCGGATGGCCATGCGGATATTTCGGAGTTTCCATATAGGCAATATCGCCAATCGCAAAAATGTTTTCGTAGCCTTTTATTTTATTATATCGGTCGGTTGTATATCTGTTTTTTACCAATATTTCCTGAGGAAAACCGTCTACAACATTTCCTGTTACACCCGCCGCCCAGATCACGTTGTTGGAAGGGATTGTTTTTCCGCTTTTCATATACACTTTATCACCATCATAATCGGTGACATATTCCTGGCTCAGAAAAGTAACTCCAAGATCTTTAAGATATTCTTCGGATTTATTCTGCGCTTCGGTGCTCATCACGGCAAGTGGCTTTTCTGTAGAGCTCACCAGGATGATCTGAAGATGATTGAAGTTCATGTAAGGATAATCTCTCGGAAGAATTTCTTTTTTCATTTCCGCGAAAGCGCCGGCGAGTTCAACCCCTGTCGGGCCACTTCCTACAATCACGATATTCCAATTTCCGTCGTCACTTCTGCTTTTTTCAAGAATCAGCTTTTCGAAGGTCATCAGCACATGATTTCTAATTCCGATCGCTTCCTGTGTATTTTTCATTCCGAAAGCTCTGCCTTCGAGATCTTTATTTCCGAAAAAATTGGTTTTGCAGCCGGTAGCGATAACGAGCTTATCATAACTGAATTCCGCTTCGTCTGTGATTACCTTATTATTGACCGTATCAATTTCTTTAACTTCCGTAAGCCTGAACTGTGTATTTCTGGAACGCTGAAAGATTTTTCTGAACGGAAAAGAAATATTGGAAGGCTCAATCCTCCCACACGCTACCTGATAGAAAAGAGGCTGAAACATATGATGGTTTACTCTGTCTAAAACAATTACTTTTTTGTTTTTGTTATTCAATGTTTTCGCAAGTTGCAGCCCCGCAAAACCTCCTCCTATGATGATGATCTTTTCGCGTGTTTCCATAGTACACAAATTTACTGATTTTATTTTAGCATTTGGCAGCGAAAAAAGTTAGTTTTGCAAAACTTTATGCCACCCAAAAAGTACAGCAAAAAAACCGCCAAAAAGATTCATCACAACCGACGGAAGAATTATTTTTTCCGGCGCAAAGTGGTATTGGCAATTTTAATCATTGCCCTTATAGGAACAGGTTTTTATCTGAAACAAACAGTAAGCTATTATTATGCGCTGTATTTTAATAAATTCGTACACAAAAAACTACATAATACAGAAACAGAAACGCAAAGAATCCAGAAGATCATTTCTGACAATTTGGATAAAACGTATGGCTTTGACATCTCTCATTATCAGAATAAAGAAGATATCAATTGGGACAGCTTAAGCATCGGCAATAAGACCATTCCTTTAGAATTTGTTGTCATGCGTGCAACAATGGGAAACCGCCACGCAGATAAACATTTTGATGATTTCTGGGAGATTGCCAAAAAGCAGAATCTGATCCGGGGTGCTTATCATTTTTACAGAGCAGACGAAGACCCCGTGATGCAAGCCAATAATTTTCTTGAAAATGTAAAGCTTGAAAGCGGCGACCTTCCACCAATTCTTGATATCGAAAAAATTCCCAGACGTAAAACCAATAAAAAATTGATTGAAGACCTTAAAGTCTGGTGTAGGATTGTAGAAGAAACTTATGGTGAAAAGCCTATCATTTACACCTATTATCATTATTATAAAGATTTTCTGAAAGGAGAATTTGATGATTATCCGCTATGGCTGGCCAATTACAATGATGTTCCTACTCCGTCGCCTGATAGTGACTGGAATTTCTGGCAGTTTACTGAAAACGGAATCGTTCACGGAATTAATACAAAAGTTGATTTGGATATCTATAACGGAAGTTCCTGGTCACTGAAGAGACTTACTTTGGATTGATTTAGTTTTTCAGCAGATTTCAAGAAACTTACCCAGAGTTATTTAGATCATTTGAACGGTTTTCTCTGAATCCACTCTGTTTTTGGGGCAAATGAAGTGAAAATTTTACCTATATATTTATTTAGTATTCCATTCCGGTGTTTCATTAAAACATAAATTTCTGTAGGTTCTGCTCCGATTGTAGATTTTATTTCTAAAGCTGTTCTCCCGAAAATAATTGTTTTAAACCGATGATTAATCCCAAATTTCACCATATCCAGCAGCATGTTTAGGTAAACTTGTTTTTCTTTCTGACAGTTTTTATCATATCCTAAAAAATAGGTATTAGCATCATTATTATTTAAAATTAAAGTATAAAATCCGACAAGCCTCATCTCAGAAAAATATCCGAAAACTTTAAATTTCTCTGCTAAATTTTCCTTCATTTTTTCAAAATGATTTTCAGCAAGAAAAAAAGTGTTGAAAGTTGCATTTTCTACAACATACTGATAAAGAGCATTCATTTCCTGCTGGTATTTCTTTATTAAATCCAAGCTCAATTCAACCTTTTCAATATCGTTAAGCTTCTTTTTTGCGGTTCTAACGCGCGCCCTGTATTTTTTAGAAAAGTCATTTACATAATCATCAAATGTTTTCCAGTGTTCCTTTATTTCTAATTTCATATCAGGCTGAACAGAAAACCGGAAATATTTTCCACATAGATTTTTTTCGAAATGATCTGCAAATCCCTGCTGATAATCTTTACAAACCACTAAAGATGTTTTTCTGATCTCATTCTGCATTTTTTGAACCGCTTTGTCCAAAAGCATAGTAATATGGTCTGAAGAGATTTTCGAAAGGTCAAAATAGAATCCGTTTTGTCCGGTAAGCATATTGTTACCAAGAATCATCGTATCTTTTAAAAAGATTCTTGCAAACAAATTTTTGATAAATAATGTAATTTTATTTTCCTCAGCTCTCTGATAACTTATAAAATCAAGATATTGAAAAACTGCACCGCCAATCAGCCCGTCTTCATTAAAAAAACCAACCATAAAACACTCCATATTTGAAGGTAAGGACTTCTGAAGAGCACGAAAATATTCTACGGAAAGCAAAATATTATGTTCCCCTACTATCGATGTCCAACTTTCCGGTAAATCAGAAGCTGATCCGTATATTTTTAAATAATATGACATATAAAAGGCTACAAAAGTAGCCTTATCTTTTAATTCCTTACAATTTATTTTGGAGTTACCCAATGAAAACCATCAGCCGCGTACCATCCACAGATGATTCCACCCATTATGGTAATAGTGACCGTCCAGTATCCTGCAGTGATCATTGTGTACTTCCATGACTTTCTTTCAAACATAGCATTAATAGCAACAATAGGAAAAACAAACAAAAATCCTGTCATGAAAGAATGTAATGCTCCATGCCCAAATGACCGGTAAGCCTTGCCATAATCTTTCATAAAATCATAATAAGACTGATTGGCATTCATTTCATCACCTCCAATCATTCCCAGCGCACCAAACTGATGTATGGAAACAAATTGAAGAAAGAACGCCATCAACAAAGATAAAATAACAGAAAATACAAAAACGCCTACCATCTGTCCTTTCATTTTATCTTCAGACAAACCTGATTCCTGCATCCATATTTTCCCGAAAAGCCGGGGATTATACCATATAAATCCTGTTATGAGTGGTACAAGGGCTGCTAATAAAATAGCCCAAAAGTTAATTTGCATCATAGTTATAAATTTTTAGATTAAGAAAGTGAAATTAATAAAAAATCCAAAACAAATGCATTAATCACAAAAAAAATCTAAAATAATTTACATTATATTAAATATTACACTACTAAATGATTAATAATTTAAAAACTATAATGTTTTATTTATAAAAATTAAATACATATTTCAGCGAATATGTTATTTGTTAACCAAGAAAATTTATTATTACAATTTCGTACTTTTGCGGCCTGATAAGTTTCAATCTAAGTATAAATCATCATGAATTACGTTTCTGCAGAAAATCTTACAAAATCCTACGGCATAAAAGTTTTATTTGAAAACATTTCTTTTCATGTAAACGAAGGTGATAAAATTGCCATTGTTGCCAAAAACGGAAGCGGAAAGTCTACTCTGCTCAAAATTTTAATGGGGAAAGAAATTGCAGACAGCGGAACCGTGATCATTAATAAAGATATTCAGGTTGTTTTATTTGATCAGGAGATTGATTTCGATCCCAATCTCAGCATAGACGAATTTATGATGACCCTGGATTCTGCACCCATTAAAGCTTTAAAGGATTACCATAAATCACTGCATTCTACTGATAATGATTTTATCGAAAAAGCTTTAGCCGGAATGGAAGCTCATAAAGCATGGGATCTGGAAAATGAAATGAAGCAGATTCTGTCTCAGCTTAAAATCACTGATCTTGATGCTAAAATGGGAACGCTTTCCGGAGGACAGATTAAACGTGTTGCTTTGGCCAAACTTTTAACGGAAACCAGAGCTGAACACCGCCACACTTTATTGATCATGGATGAGCCCACCAATCACCTTGATGTAGAAATGGTGGAATGGCTTGAGAATTATTTAAACAAAGCAAAAATTACACTTCTGCTGGTAACCCACGACCGATATTTCCTAGACAGTGTCTGCGATATCATCTGGGAAATGGAAGATAAAAATCTGTATGTTCACAATGGTTCTTACGCGACTTATCTCGAAAATAAAATGATCCGCGAAGATAATTTAAACGCCACAATAGACAAAGCAAACAACCTTTACCGAAAGGAGCTCGAATGGATGCGCCGCCAGCCAAAAGCCAGAACGACCAAATCAAAATCTAGAATTGACGCCTTTTACGATACAGAGAAAGTTGCTAAAACTGACACCCGAAAACAAGGTCTTGAACTTGATTTTGAAATGAAAAGGCTTGGAAATAAAATTCTTGAACTTAAACACATCGATAAAAGTTTCGGAAATAAAGTTTTGCTGAAAGATTTCAGCTATCAATTCCAACGTGGTGAAAAAGTAGGAATCGTAGGAAAAAACGGAGCCGGAAAATCTACTTTACTGAACATTATTCAGGGATTTGAAAAAGCGGATAAAGGAGAAATTGAAACCGGAGAAACCATTCATTTCGGATATTTTTCACAAAAAGGTCTTACTTACAAAGAAGATGAAAGAGTTATTGATTTCATTAAAGAAGTTGCAGAATATTATCCGTTAGCAAATGGGAAAAGTCTTTCTGCATCACAGTTTTTAAGATTATTTTTATTTGATGACCAGACCCAGTACTCTCCTATTTCAAAACTTTCGGGTGGTGAAAAAAGAAGATTACACCTCATGTATATCTTATATCAAAATCCGAATTTTCTGATTTTTGATGAGCCTACCAATGATCTGGATCTCCCAACTCTTACGGTTCTTGAAAACTTTTTGCAACAATTTCAGGGCTCTCTTATTATTGTTTCGCACGACCGATATTTTATGGACAGAATTATTGATCACACACTCGCTTTTGAAGGTGATGGAAAGATCAGGGATTTTGTCGGCAATTTCTCCGAATATCGTGAAGCAAAAAGTAAAGAAGATGCTTTGGGAAAATCAGTTTCAGTAAAAACTGAGAATCCGAAAGAAGATATTACACCATCTGTAAACACACAAATCCCGACAAAAAAGAAAAGACTTTCCTTCAAGGAACAAAGAGAGCTTGAAACCATTGAAAAAGAAATGCCCGAACTGGAAGAGCAGCGGGCAAAAATTCTTGATCAACTGAATAACGAAAGTGATTATGAAAAAATCTCAAAGCTATCTGCAGATCTGGAAAATATCTCAGAAAAATTGGAAATCCAAGAAATGAGATGGCTTGAACTACAGGAGATTTTAGGCGAAGGCTGATTGAGGTGTAGGGTTTGAGAGTCTTAGAGTTTGATGGCGTAACCCTTTACGCTAAAACCCTCACACCCTAATACACTAAAACTCTCTTACAAATACACCACTCTTCCCTCGTTGGAACTTTCCACAGCGGCATCGATAATTTTCATATTCCTTATAATTTCTCCGGCTGGCGAAGGTAACGCATATCCGAAAACGATGAATTCATAAATTTGCTGATAATAATTCATGTAATTTCCGGGCTCACTGGAAGTAAGGATTCTTTCGGTTTCCTTATTTTCATTTAAATAATTCAGAATACCGTCGGTTTCTTTTAGTGGTTGTGTCCAATCCTTGCCATATTCAGGAATTGCCCCTGCTGCCAATTCATTTTCCTGATTATCTGTTCTTTCCTGTAAAAAACTTCCCTTTTCCCCATGAACAGTGTACGCATAATGCGCTTCTTTTGTAAATACAGAAGATTTCAATCTCACTCTTAAATCATTTTGATAAAATAAAATGAGTTCAAAATAATCATTGGAGAATTCTTTTCCTTTCATTGAAAAAACATCTGCAAACAATTTCTCCGGCAAACCAAAATATTGTGTTGCCTGATCGATCAGATGAGATCCTAAATCATGCAATGATCCGGAGCCTGTAGCATCAGGATTTTCTTTATGAGCTTTTCCGCTAGGTTCTGTCCTGAATCTGTCAAAACGGATTTCAACCTCTTTGATATTTCCCAATTTGCCTTCGTTAATGATCTTCTGAACCTGAAGGTAATCCCGGTCGAATCTTCTGTTCTGATAAACACTTAAAAACAAACCTTTCTCTTCCGCCAGTTGCACCAGTTCTTCCGCTTCGGAAACATTTACTGTAAAAGGCTTTTCTACGATCACATTTTTTCCTGCCTCAAGAGCCATTTTAGTGTATTCAAAATGAGTCTGAACAGGAGTATTTACAACAACCAATTCAATATCTGCATGATTCAGCATTTCTTCTACTGAACGATAGATGGTTGCATCGGGGTATTTTTCTTTAGAGTCTTCCTTACTTCTTTCAACAACTGCAGACAAAAAAAATCCCGGATGTTCTTTTAAAAATGGTGCATGAAATATTTTTCCGCTCATCCCGAATGCACAAAGTCCTGTTTTTACCAATTGCATAATCTTAATTTTTAACAAATTTATCTATAAACCTGCAATATTTTCATCAAAAACCAAATCAATATGAACTTTTAAAATTTAAAGATGATAAATATCACATTTTAATTTTTATTAATTCTAAATAATAATATACTTTTGCACTTATTTAAAACCACTCTAAATAAAATAAACTATCATGAAAAAACAGCTAGTTACCTTAGGATTATTATTCACAGCCATATCCTTAGGTGCACAAATGAAAAATACAGAAGCTGATACCGTCAAGATCCAGACGATCGAAGACGTTAATCTTCATAAAACGGGAAATCCCAACAAGGCAAGACCATTATCGACCAAGTCAAATCTTACGATGATGGAAACCCCACAGCCGATTGCCATTGTCACTCATGAAATTATTGAGCAGCAGCAGGCAAAACAGTTGAGCGATGTTCTACAGAATGTTAATGGGATTTATCTGACTTCATCAAGAGGAAATTCCCAAGATAGTTTTGGTGGACGTGGTTTTATTTTAGGAAATGATAATATTTTCAAGAACGGGTCGAGAATTAACAGTGGCGTTTTTCCTGAAGTAAGTGGTTTGGAAAGAGTTGAAGTTTTAAAAGGTGCCAATGCCATGCTTTATGGAAATACTGCTGCAGGAGGTGTCATTAATATGATTACGAAAAAGCCAAAATTCAACTTTGGAGGAAGTGTAGGAATGAATGCCGGAAGCTGGAACTCTTACAAACCAATGGTTGATATTTATGGTCCGCTATCAAAAAATATCGCATTTCGGGTAAACGGAACTTACGAACATGCCGAAAGTTTCAGAGATGTTGTACAATCAGAAAAATATTATTTTAATCCTTCATTTTTATTTAATTTAAGTGATAAATCTCAATTAATTGTAGAGGCTGATTATCTTAAAAATGATTTCACCCCCGACTTCGGGATCGGATCTATTACTGAAAAAGATCAAAGCTATAGATTAAACGATGCTGTTTCCAGAAATGTTTTCTTCGGAACAGACTGGCAATATCAGAATGTACAGCAGGCTTCCACCAATGTTACTTTCAATCATCAGTTCAATGAAAGATGGTCATTAAATGCCACTGCGTCGTATCAGAATTATACTAAAGATTATTTTTCTTCAGAAAGGGTTCAATGGACTTATAGCGGAGCTAATCCTAACCGACTTTCATGGAACAGACCTTTTGGTAAGACATATAATGAACAAAATTATACTTCTGCACAGGTAAACTTAAACGGTGAATTCAATACAGGAAAAATCAATCATAAAGTTTTGATTGGCTCTGACGCAGATTATAACCAGGCAGATTCTTATGCATACACTTTGGCTACTACGTCTAACACTTTATTTTTAGATGACCCCTCAACCTGGGAAAGCATTGATATGCCAAATTCAACTCTTACTACAAGAAATAGAATCAATACAAGAAGAATTGGAGTATATGCACAGGATTTTATCAGTTTAACAAAACAAATAAAAGTAATTGCAGGAGTAAGATGGTCATATATAGAAAATATGCCGACATTAACCACCCGCTTTGCATCAAATGAAAAATTTGAAGTCGCAAATTCTTCAACTTCAGACAATGCTTTTTCTCCAAAAGTAGGTTTGGTTTATGCACCAAATGAAAACCTTTCTGTGTTTGCAACCTATACTAATTCATTTGCTTCAAATGCAGGTTATACTTCAGATCAATTTGGTACCGTAAATACAAATCAATCTGCTACACAAATTCAAAATCAGCTGGCAACTTTATCAAGACAAAGTATAAAACCATCAACAGTTGATCAGTACGAAATTGGTATTAAAAAGAATTTCTGGAATAATGCTTTAGCGGTTAATTTAACAGCTTACCAGATCATGTATAATAATTATTATCAAACGTATTGGTTTATTCCTACATCAACACCGAATGCAGCACCAGTAAATTCAACAGACACCAATCTTAAAGAATTTGCAGGAGATATGAGAAGCCGTGGGGTTGAATTGGACATTACAGGAAATCCGACAGACAATATATCAATAATAGGAGGTTTCTCTTACAATAACTCTGTTTATGTAAATACTCCTGAAAAGGGATATATTGAAAAACAAAGATTGGTAAGAACTCCTGCAACTACTGCAAATGCTTCTATTTTCTACAAATTCACAGATTATTTGAAAGGGCTGAAAGTTGGAGCGGGCGTTTACTACATTGGTGACAGAATTGCAGGTTGGAATGATACAAAATCTACCAATACAAGCAGAGGCAATGTGACCAGAATGTTTGATCTAAAGGATTACACAACAGTTTCATTATCTGTAGGCTACGAATGGAAAAAATTCATGATCCAAGGAAAAGTAGGAAATTTGTTTGATGTAGTGAACTACAATGTTCATGAGAATTATTCCGTGAATCCGATTACGCCTAGAAACTATTATTTCACACTAACTTATAAACTGTAAAAAGTTTAACAATAATTTCTTTATATAAAGTGGGAATTGCATTTTTGCAGTTTCCACTTTTGAACTTTAAAAACAATACTAAAATATGGATAAAATTAAGGACACAAGAAGTTTTATGAGAATCACGCACCGCTACCTTGGATATTTTCTGGCGGGAATCATGGCGATTTATGCAATAAGCGGCGTTTTGCTGGTATATAGAGATACCGATTTTTTGAAGAAAGAGATGAAATATGACAAAATCATAGACAAAAATCTTGACGAAAAAGCATTAGGTAAAGAATTAAAAATAAAAAACTTTGAAGTTAAGGAAACTGAAGGCAATATCTTGAAATTTAAGCAGGGGACTTATAATTCTGCTACTGGTGAGGCTAAATACACAAAGAAAGAACTTCCTTTTGTTTTAGATAAAATGACAAAACTTCACAAAGCACAATCAAAAGATACGTTATCTCCTTTAAATACTTTTTTCGGTATTTCATTGTTCTTTTTTGTTATCTCGAGTTTTTGGATGTTTAACCCTAAAACAAAAGCTTTCAAGCGGGGAATGGCATTTACTGCAGCCGGACTTATCATATCGATATTATTATTGCTGATTTGATAAAAATATCATTTTCATTAAATACTGAAATCTTTACTTTAAAACTTTGATAAATGCAGTTATTTGCAGGTAAATTCACTAAACATTGATTAGTATGGCACATTTATTGTTTTTTGAGATAGCACAAATGATAAACATCAAATATTAAAATAATAAATTATGAAAAAGCTAATTTTATCAGGAATACTAGCAGTGGCAGGTTTAGCTACAACCATGAATGCTCAAATCCAAAAAGGAAACTGGCTGGTAGGTAGTAGTTTAATATCCAGTAACTTCGGTTTAAATACTGGTGGAGGTTACAATATTGCTATTCAGCCTAAAGGAGCATATTTTATTGAAGATAATGTTGCATTGGGAGGTTATGTAGATTTAGGATTTAATAAAGTAACCAATGGTAGCCCGACAGAATTTACTTATGGAGTTGGTGCATTAGGACGTTATTATCTCTCACCAGGAGAAAAAGGTGTTGATAATTTATTAAATCATGGACGTTGGTTCCTTGAAGGAAATGTAGGAATTGGCGGAAGATCTGTTGAAAATGCAGATTCTACGACAGGTTTAGACTTCGGTGCAGGTCCAGGATATTCTTATTTTATTACACCGAACATCGGTATTGAAGGTTTGGTAAAATACAGAGGAAGAGCCGGTTTCGGTAGCGAAGGACTTAACTCAAACATCACATTCAACGTAGGTTTCAGTATCTATATTCCAACTTCAAAAGCCAGACAGGTGGCTAATGATGTTAGACAATAAGAAATCATTTCACACACATTATATACACGTAAAAATCGAAATCGCCTCGGAAACTTTTCCGAGGCGATTTTCTTACAAATTAAAACTAAACTATAAAAAATCAAATAAATCATGTATTAGGTTGTGGCGTATATCTCAGATATGGTTTTATTTCTGTTACGCCTTTCGGGAAAATCTTTCTGGCTTCTTCTGTAGAAACCGTTGGAGGAACGATAACATCATCACCATCCTGCCAGTTCACCGGAGTTGCTATTTTATAATTGTCAACTAACTGAAGAGAATCAAGCACTCTCAGAATTTCATTAAAGTTTCTTCCTGTTGAAGCGGGGTAAGTAATAATTAATCTAACTTTCTTCTGCGGATCAATGATCAATAAAGAACGTACCGTAGCCGTTGCTGAGGCATTCGGGTGTATAAAATCGTACAATTCAGAAATTTTACGGTCTTTATCTGCAATGATCGGAAACTGTACATCTGTATGCTGGGTTTCGTTAATATCTTTAATCCAGTTTTGATGATCTTCCACTCCGTCTACACTTAAGGCAATTACCTTGGTCCCTCTTTTATCAAATTCAGATTTCAGTTTTGAAGTAAATCCCAATTCGGTTGTACAAACTGGTGTATAATCTGCCGGATGAGAAAAAAGTATTCCCCAGGAATCTCCTAGAAATTCGTAAAAGTTAATATCTCCCAAAGACGTTTCCGCCTGAAAGTCTGGTGCTGTATCTCCTAGTTTAATTGACATAATATTTCGTTCTTATTAGTCTACAAATTTAGTAGAGTTTTTGAAACTGGCAAAATTTTTGTTGAAAAAATGTATAATTATTTAAAAATTTATTATGCTGAAAAATGGTTTAAGCTATGTTGATGTTGTTTATAATGTTCTTGAAAACTGGTATGTGAAATTTGCTGAAATTACCCCTAAACTTATTGTCGGGATCATTGTATTTTCTTTCTTTCTTCTCACCAGTAAATATTTAAGTCAGTTTTCTGTTAAAATATTTCATAAATTTTTTCCAAAAAGTAAAAAAGAAAGTTCTCTGGTAACGCTTATAGGTGTTTTCAGATTCCTGATCATGCTGATGGGAACTTTTATTGCCCTTGAAATCATGGGATTCAGTGGCTTCTTATGGAAATTTATAGGAAGTTTAGGGGTTGCCGGGGTCATTGCCGGAGTTGCCTTAAAAGATCTTGTATCCAGTATTTTTTCCGGATTACTGATCGGCATCGATAAAGCTTTTAAAGTGGGAGATTATGTTACGATCGGTAATAATTCGGGAACGGTGTCCGAGATTGGTTTTTTAACCACAAAAGTAATTGGCGACGACGGAAAAAAGGTATATATTCCTAACCAGGTGATTTTCAATTCGCCCTTTTATAATTTTACGGCCTCTCCACAGAGAAAAATATATTTAAATTTTGAAATTCCTGCAGACCAGGATGTAGCAAAGGCACAACAGGCTGTTCTCGAAGTTGTGCAAAAACTGGATAATATTGATCGTCCGGAAACTGCAACAGCCATGCTTACGGATCTTAAGCAAGGTGTTTTCAATCTCCAGGTAAAATTTCCTATGGTGGTAGGTGCAGATATGATGCTGCTAAAAAGCATTGCCTATTTTGAAATCAAGAAACGTCTGGATTCAGAGGGTATACAGCTTGTAACTCCAACAAGCATCAGTATTACAGGAGGTGAAAATCTCAATACCGATAAAAAAATATAAGCATAAAAAACCGTTGCCTTTGAAAATTCAGACAACGGTTTTTATTTATTTTAATTGAAGTATTAAGCTAAAACTTCTTTTACTTTGTTTGCAGCCTCTTCAAGAGTAATTGCAGAATGTACAGGCAGACCTGAATCATCAATTAACTGCTTAGCTTCAACAGCATTTGTACCTTGTAGTCTTACGATCAAAGGAACAGGAAGGCTTCCCATCGCTTTGTAAGCATCTACAACCCCCTGAGCAACTCTGTCACATCTTACGATACCTCCGAAGATATTGATCAAGATTGCTTTTACGTTCGGGTCTCTTAAGATAATTCCGAAAGCAGTCTGTACTCTCTGAGCATCGGCAGTTCCACCCACGTCAAGGAAGTTAGCAGGGTTACCACCTGATAATTTGATGATATCCATCGTTGCCATAGCAAGACCAGCTCCGTTTACCATACAAGCAACGTTACCGTCAAGTTTCACGAAGTTAAGACCAGCTTCACCAGCTTCAACATCCATTGGATCCTCTTCTCTCGTATCTCTTAATTCCGCTAAATCTTTGTGACGGAACAATGAGTTGTCATCCAAAGTCACTTTAGCATCTACTGCGATAATTTTATTATCAGAAGTTTTTAATACAGGGTTGATCTCAAAAAGAGAAGCATCGATTCCTGTATAAGCATTATATAAAGCGGTGATGAATTTTACAAATTCTTTGAATGCATTTCCTTCAAGACCAAGATTGAAAGCAATTTTTCTCGCCTGAAATCCCTGAAGACCTAAAGCAGGATCAATGATTTCTTTATGGATCAAATGAGGAGTTACTTCAGCAACGTGCTCAATATCCATTCCTCCTTCAGTAGAATAAACCACTGTATTTTTACCTTCAGCTCTGTCTAAAAGAATAGAAACGTAAAATTCCTTAGTTTCAGATTCTCCCGGATAATATACATCTTCTGCAACCAAAACAGAATTTACTTTTTTACCTTCAGCAGAAGTTTGTGGTGTTACCAACTGCATTCCGATGATATTCTGAGCGTTTTCTTTAAGCTTATCCATGTTTGGAGAGAACTTTACACCACCACCTTTACCACGACCTCCTGCGTGGATCTGTGCTTTTACCACCCATCCCTGAGCTCCGGTTTCAGCAGTCAGCTTTTCAGCAGCAGCTACAGCTTCATCTACGTTGTTTGCAACGAAACCACGTTGGATAGCTACTCCATACTTTGATAAAATCTCTTTTGATTGATACTCGTGAAGATTCATATTATTTTTATTATTTTATTTTAAAATTTAAAGGTTGACAAATTTAATAAAAAGACATGGAAGTTCAAGTTTATTGGCTTAAAAATTCATTCTTCCTGTATTTTTTCTGAACCATATGATTTTAGGGGTTGCTGTAAATCTGTTTTGGTTTAAAATACCAGTTTAAATTAAAACAGTTTTCTGTTTTTGCCTAATCTGTTGGATTAAAGAAAAACAACTTTCCGTTTTTGTCTAATCTGTCGGTTTAAACTAAATAAGTTTTCCATTTTTGTCTAATCCACCGGTTTAAAGTAAATCAGTTTTCCGTTTTTGTCTAATCTGTCGGTTTAAAGAAAAATAGCTTTCCATTTTTGTCTAATCTACCAGTTTAAATTAAATCAGCTTACCGTTTTTGTCTAATCTGTCAGTTTAAAGAAAAATAGCTTTCCATTTTTGTCTAATCTACCAGTTTAAATTAAATCAGCTTACCGTTTTTGTCTAATCTGTCAGTTTAAAGAAAAACAGCTTTTTTGACTTTATTTAAACTATTAAAAAGAATTACAAAAAATGCCTAAGCTATCACAGAACAGTATATTTCAATTTCACTGTATGAAACTTCTGTTACATATAAAGATGCTTTGTAAATATAATAACGCTAATACTAACAGCTTTGCCGCTCGCTTCGCTCGCGCTCTATTTTATTTAAATCCTATTTTTAGCAACATAAAAAATCAGCAATGCCCAGCTTACGATCATCAGTAAACCTCCCAGCGGAGTGATTGGCCCGAGAAACTTCAGATTTATCCCGAAATAATCCTGCATGCTCAAACCATAAATACTGAAAGAAAAAAGCATCGTTCCTGCAATCATCAGAATAGAAATCCATTTCTGAGAAGAAGTGTCAAACTTTAGCATGTATCCTACAATTAATAAAAAAAATGCGGCATACATCTGATATCGTACTCCTGTTTCAAAACTTTCCAGTCTTTCCACAGACAAAATTTTCTTTAAGGCGTGCGCGCCGAATGCACCCAGAATCACGGATAACATTCCGTAAACGGCACCAAAGACTAAAGTAATTGTTTTCATTTATAATTTAAAATCTTGAATATTAATGATACCAGTCCTATTCCTATAAAAATCCATGCAAACTTTTTATTCCGGACAAAACCTGGATTTTTTGTCAGTTTCAGAAAAATTCCGAAAGCCAGCATAAATGCAGATACAATAATTCCAAACATTATTGTGCTCTTAGCCTGTTAAACTCACTGATCACCTCGTGATGGCTCACCGTCTTATCTTTAAAGTACGTCACGAAATATTGCTTCTCTTCTTCCGTCGCACCCATTTGATTTAAAATATTCAGCAAATGCATTTTCATGTGTCCTTTCTGAATTCCGGTGGTTATTAAAGAACGCAGCGCTCCGAAATTCTGAGCCAATCCGGAAACAGCTAAAATACTCATTAATTCCTGAGCAGAAGGTTTTCCCAATAAAGCAAGAGAAAATTTAACCAAAGGATGCAGATTGGTAAGACCGCCCACAACCCCTACAGAAATCGGAAGATCGATCCAGAATCTGAAAATTCCGTTATCTGTCGTACAATGAGTAAGAGAAGAATACTTCCCGTTTCTTGCGGCATACGCATGAGCACAGGCTTCAGTTGCTCTGAAATCGTTTCCGGTAGCAATGACTACAGCATCTACTCCATTCATAATTCCTTTATTATGGGTAGTGGCCCGGAACGGTTCAATTTCGGCAATCGTTACAGCCTGCTTGAATTTCCTGGCAAATTCTTCGTTGGAAATTCCGCTGTCATCATTGAGTTCTTCAATTTTACACGAAACCTCAGCTCTCACGATACAATCGGGTGTAAAATTGGAAAGGATGTTCATAACGATCTGCAGAGAATCCTTTTCTTCCTGTGTAAAGTCAGTACTTTCAGCGACTTCCTGTCTTAATGTTTTGCCGAACTGTTCCAGACATGAATTAATAAAATTCGCTCCCATAGAATCTACCGTATCAAAGCTGGCCTTCAGTTGGTAGTAATTCGGCATTTCGGAGGTTTTATCAATTAATTTAATATCTAAAATTCCTCCGCCTCTTTTTCTCATATTAGAGGTGATATCCTCCGTCGCTTCAAGAAGCTTTTTCTTAAGGCTGAAGTTAAAAAAATGCAATAATTTATGGGATTCAACGTTAAATATAAAGTGGGTGTGCCCCAGTTTTTCGGTATTGATGATCGTGGTTTTAAAACCTCCTTTATCGATCCAGAATTTAGCAGCCTTAGAAGCTGCTGCAACCACGGAGCTTTCTTCAACAGCCATCGGTAAAGCCAATAATTTTCCATCGATCAGGAAGTTGGGAGCAATTCCGTAAGGCATGTAAAAGTTGGAAATGGTATTTTCAGAAAATTCTTCGTGGAGCTTCTGCAGTTCGGCACTATTATTCCAGTATTGTTGTAAAATCTGTTCGTAACTGCGGTCGTTACTAAGGTATTCTGAGATTAGCCAATCGATTTTTCGCTGCTTTGAAAGTTTAGAAAAACCTTCAACCGGTTGATGATTCATAGTATAACTTTAATGAAGCGTAAATATAGTGATTTTGTAACTTTCTGTTGTTGATAACTTCGATCAAAAAAGATTGACATTTATCAATTTTGGAGCTAACTTTGAAGCATTAATCTTATCTAACCTTAAGATTATCAAATTAAAAGAATGAATTTTGACCGTCTGAAAGAAAAGCTTGAAATCCTTGCGGATGCAGCCAAATACGATGTTTCCTGCTCATCAAGCGGGGGCACAAGAAAAAATAAGAAAGGTGCTTTGGGAGACAGCTCTGCAAGCGGAATCTGCCATACTTATACAGAAGACGGACGATGCGTTTCGCTTCTCAAAATTCTTTTAACCAACCATTGTATTTACGACTGCGCTTACTGCGTTTCCCGAAGTTCGAATGATATCAAAAGAGCTGCTTTCACGGTGGAGGAAGTGGTCGATTTAACGATCAATTTTTATCGCAGAAATTATATTGAAGGATTGTTTTTAAGCTCCGGAATTTTCAAAAATGCGGATACGACCATGGAACGATTGGTTCGTGTGGCGAAAAAACTTCGACTTGAGGAAAATTTTAACGGTTATATTCATTTAAAATCGATTCCTGGTGCCAGTGATGAGCTGATGCAGGAAGCCGCATTGTACGCAGACCGATTATCCATAAATCTTGAAATCCCTACAGAAAGCGGATTAAAACTTCTGGCCCCCGAAAAAAACCGTCAGGATATGCTGAATCCGATGAAATATATTCAAAACGGAATTGCTCAGTATAAAGATGAAAAGAAAATTTTCAGAAAAGTTCCGAAATTTGCTCCTGCGGGTCAATCGACTCAGATGATTGTAGGAGCGACCAATGAGAATGACCTTCAGATTATTAAAGTAGCCGATCATTTCTATAAAAATTTCAATCTTAAAAGAGTATATTATTCAGGATATGTTCCGGTACTGGAAGACAAACGCTTGCCTTCTTTAACAACGGAAGTACCGATGCTAAGGGAAAATCGCCTTTACCAATCGGATTGGCTCATGAGATTTTATGGTTTTAAAGCAGAAGAAATCCTTGATCCGAATATGCCATTCCTAGATCTTGAAGTTGATCCAAAAATGAGCTGGGCCTTGAGACACCTTGATCAGTTTCCGGTAAATCTGCAGACTGCGGATTATCAAATGATTTTAAGAATTCCCGGAATCGGGGTGAAAACCGCAAAAAAAATTGTCAGCGCCAGACGTTTCCAGGTTTTGACGATGGATCATCTCAGCAAACTGGGAGCAGCTGTTAACCGTGCGCGTTATTTTATAGATTTTAATGCAGGAAATGCTTATCTGAAATATTTAACAGACAAAAATTTCAGGAGATTGCTGATCGGTGGAAGTTCTTCTAAGTTTCACAATCAGTTTTCGCAGCAGTTGACTTTGTTTTAAGGCTTCGATTGAATTCTCAATTTATTAGAATTAAACCTCAGTATAGTCCATATTTGCTAAATATAGATATAATTTGTAATTTTAGTGAAAAGAAATAATAATGAATGTCAGTTTTACAAAAAAACAGGAAGACTATATTGCAGAGCAGATAAAATCAGGAGATTTCCAAAATGCAAGTGAAGTCGTGCGGGATGCATTAAGGCTCCATGAGGTCTATCGTCATCGAATCATTGAAGAGTTGAAAGCTGAAATTGAAAAAGGCTGGAATAACAACAGTTCTCGATCTGTAAAGGATATTATTGAATCTAAGAAAAAATAATGCCTGAAAATTACATCTTATCCGAGGCAGTGGACAGATTTGGAAGATATTTTTGATTATACATTAGATCATTTTGGTTTTGATCAGGCTGAGAAATATCTTTTGGAGATCGAAGAAGTTTTTCAAATTTTAGTTGTACATCCAGAATCAGGCAAAACACGAAATGAAATAAAAGAAGGTTTATATAGTTTCCCGAAGGATAATCATATTATTTTCTACAGAATTTTAGATAAATATATTCGTATTGTAAGAGTACTGCATGGAAGCAGAGATCTCCCGAATTATTTTTAAACCTTGTTTTCAGTTTACATATATACATTTTCAAATTGTTACATTGTTAAATTATTAGATTGTTACATTAAAAATGACAACCCTACTCTACGACGGCAGTTTCGACGGACTTTTAACAACAATATTCGAGGTTTTTGAATATCGTTATAAAGATGTGGAGATTGTGAGCAGGGAAAAATTTCATCAGGAAAATATTTTCGCTGATATTCATGAAGTTATCACGCAGAATGATAAAGCAGAAAGGGTTTTAAATAAACTCGAAAAAAATATAGGAAAACCGGGAATTCACGAACTGCTGAAAGTATATTTATCCGAAGATCCGGAAGCAGAACAACTTATTTTGTCTGCGGTAAAGCAATCCGTAAAATATGGTGATGAAAATATTCTTCAGAATTATGCCGATCCGGATATTTTAAAAATTTCAAAAATCAATAAATCCGTCAGCCGTGAAAGACACAGAATGACCGCTTTTGTGCGTTTTGAAAAAATGCAGGATGATGTTTTCTTTGCTAAAATTGATCCTGACTTCAATGTCCTTCCACTGATCAGGAAACATTTTAAAGACCGATACCAAGATCAGAAATGGATGATCTACGACTTACGAAGAAATTATGGGCTGCTATATGACCTGGAAAGCTGTGATTTCTTTTATCCTGACGAAAAAATTGATCTGAAAAAATATGAGGAGAAATTCCATGATCAGGAAAAAAATTACCAGACCCTCTGGCAGCGGTATTTTACCAAAACCAATATTGTTGAAAGAAAAAATTTAAAACTGCACATTCAGCATGTCCCGAAAAGATACTGGAAGTATTTGACGGAAAAGTGGTAATCCGCCAATTGAGAGATTAAATTGTTAGTTTAAATTTTCAACAGCTTAATAAACAAATTTACGTATTGACATTTTTAACATGTGAGGAGCAGATTAATTTTTCAACCTTATAAATTTTAGACATTTTTAATCATTTATATTCAAACTCTTATTAAGTTACTGTTATTATCTGAACTTGTTTTTGTAAATTTGTGTTCGAAATTTTTTACTAGATGAAAGAGAGTGCTGTAAAAAAAATTGCAGTTCTTACTTCAGGAGGAGATTCTCCGGGTATGAATGCAGCATTAAGGGCGGTGGTAAGAACCGCAAATTATTATAATATCGAATGCTACGGAGTAAGAGAAGGCTACAACGGCCTTATAAACGGAGATTTTCTTAAAATGGGTCCCCGTTCCGTAAAAAATATAATCAACCAGGGCGGAACTATTCTTAAATCTGCCAGATCCATGGAATTCAGAACCAAAGAAGGACGTCAGAAAGCGTATGACAATTGTGTAAGGCTTGGTATTGACGGTTTGGTTTGTATCGGCGGAGACGGAACTTTTACAGGTGCCAAGATCTTTAATGAAGAATTCGGAATCAGAGTTATCGGAATACCGGGAACTATCGATAATGATATTTTCGGAACTGATAATACGATCGGCTATGATACTGCATTGAACACTGCTATGGAAGCTATTGATAAAATCCGTGATACAGCTACTTCCCACAATAGAGTTTTCTTTGTGGAAGTAATGGGTCGTGATGCAGGTTTTATCGCTTTAAACAGTGGACTGGCGACTGGCGCCTTGGATATTTTAATCCCTGAAAGAAAAGACAGTATTGATGAGCTTTTCAATAATTTCAGAAATGCTGAGCAGACAGGAAAAGCTTCAAGCATTGTGGTGGTAGCAGAAGGTGAAAAATTAGCCAACGTTTATGAATTAGCTGAAAAAACCAAGCAGGAATTTCCGGATTATGACATTCGTGTTGCAATTCTAGGACACATGCAGAGGGGAGGCTCACCAAGCTGTGCAGACAGAGTATTGGCCAGCAGACTGGGTTATGGAGCTGTAACCGGACTGATGGAAGGACAAAACAATGTAATGGCCGGAATGCGTTCTAATGATCTGGTGTATACACCGATCGAAGAAGCCATTAAAAAACATAATGAAATCAATAAAGATCTTTTGCTGATTTCAGAAATTTTAGCAATCTAATATTTTTAATATAATTTAAAACAAACTATTATGTCAACAATTAAAGTAGGTATCAACGGGTTTGGTAGAATTGGACGTCTTGTTTTCAGAGCAATGACTGAAAGAGATAACATCGAAGTAGTAGGAATCAATGACCTGATCAACGCAGAATACATGGCTTACATGTTAAAATACGATTCTGTACATGGTATTTTCCCGGGTGAAGTTTCTGTAGAAGGAAATGACCTTGTGGTAAACGGAAAAAGAATCAGAGTAACTGCAGAGAGAGACCCGAACAACTTGAAGTGGAATGAAATCGGTGCTGATTACATCGTTGAATCTACAGGTTTATTCTTAGATAAAGAAAATGCTGCAAAGCACATCAATGCAGGGGCTAAAAAGGTAATCCTTTCTGCTCCTTCTAAAGATGATACGCCAATGTTCGTAATGGGTGTAAACCACACTGAACTTACTGACGATATCAAAATTTTATCAAACGCTTCTTGTACAACAAACTGTTTAGCTCCTTTGGCTAAAGTAATTCACGATAACTTTGGAATCGTAGAAGGTTTGATGACTACTGTACACGCTACAACGGCAACTCAAAAAACAGTTGACGGTCCTTCAATGAAAGACTGGAGAGGTGGTAGAGCTGCTTTGAACAACATCATCCCTTCTTCTACAGGTGCTGCAAAAGCGGTGGGAAAAGTAATTCCTTCATTAAACGGAAAATTAACAGGAATGTCTTTCAGAGTACCTACTGTTGATGTTTCTGTAGTAGATTTAACGGTAAGATTAGAAAAAGCGACTTCTTACGATGAAATCTGTGCTGCGATCAAAGCTGCTTCTGAAGGTGAATTGAAAGGTATTTTAGGATACACTGAAGATGCTGTTGTTTCTCAGGATTTCGTAGGAGATAAGAGAACTTCAATCTTCGATAAAGATGCAGGTATTATGCTTTCTCCAAACTTTGTAAAACTTGTTTCTTGGTATGACAATGAAATGGGTTATTCTAACAAATTGGTAGATATGTTGATCCATGCTGCTTCTTTGTCTAACTAATATAGTTTTTAATTTAAATATAAAACAACCTTCAGATGAGAAGGTTGTTTTTTTGTTTCTATTAATCTTATTTTTTAGTAAATATTCCAAATGGAATACCCAAGCTAATTTTAACCATGAAATTATCCAAAACCTTGGTTTTATATGGTTCATTTTCAACGCCTCCTAAAATTCTGAATGTAGCTTTATTAATATCTTCCGTATTATTAATTTTAAAAACAAGCCCTGCCATCAATGAATATCGATTTCTATAATCAGTATATTCCATATTTTGCAATGCAAATGTATGTGAGGCATATCCAGTAAAACCAAAACTATCCGTAATAAAAAAAGAACCTTGAGTTCCCGATTGCAGCGTCCAAAAAGCTCGTTTCAAATATGAATACTTGCCTAATTGCCTTCCCATAGAATCAAATATAAAAACATCATCATCTTTTTGTTGTAAAACGGGTCTTTCACTTCCTATATTTGCTTCTAATAAGCTACCCATAGTAACTTTAAAAAAGCCTTGAACATTTAATAATGTTTTTTTATGTCTATTAAAGTTATATGACAATTCAACCGAAAGTTTGGGAAAATTTTTAACTTCTCCATCTTTTAGTATAAACTTAGCAACACTTACAGTATCTAATTCTACATTCTGGTTAGAAATATCCACAGTAGTCTTAAGCCAATGTAATTTATTTCCCTCAAGAATATCATTTTTTTTATCAAATGAAATCATAAGACTATCTATGTACCCATCTGGATTTGATACTATTTTTTCATAAAGAGTTATTTTTTCTTTTAACTTCGAAACTTCTATCTCATACTCCTCAAGTCGTTTAACATTAGCAGCCGTAAAATCACCACTCCCCTTTTGTATATTTTCTTGTAATATTTTAAGAGAGTCTAACATTTCATCATAAGCTTTCTTACTTCTTCTTAAAGTTTCAAAACTATAAGAGCCTTCTTCGATAATGGAATTTTTATACCTAATTCTTTTACGTTCTAATTCATCACAGGCTGTATGTGATTTAGGGTATTGAACACCAGGGAATACTTTATTGAAAGTAAGTAGAGCTCCTATATTATCTTTCCATGATTTATTTGAATAAAGAAAACCTGTTTTTATATTTTCCGTATAAATTCCAAGGTTAAAAAACCAATCTTGTCTATAGTTAAAATTAGCTCCTATACTAATTTTAGTATCATTTGAGCCATTGGTAAAAGCAATCGCATTATTATTAGTTACATTATCTGAAGAACTTAAAATAATCGCCTTTTTTATTATATTAAACTTTTCATCAAATGCTGATGTATGCATAGCTTTGATATTTTTACCGTCGCAATTATAACCTATATTTTCATAAGCTTTATTTAACCTATCTTTAATAAGACTTTTTGATACTTTTTTATTTGTATCTACTAAAAAAAGTCCATTTTCAATATAAAAAAATAATTTTCTATTATCTTTTCCATTTATAACAAATACCTTTGTTTCTTTTAAATTTACAAATACAGAGTCTGATTCTTTCCCACATATTTTATAAATATTTTCACTTTTCAATTCTTCCTTCTCTGGAGAAATGATATTTTCATTTATTTCTAATAAATTCAATCCTGTATTTTTTTTGATTAAATCTTCTAATTCTTTTTTATCATCATTCTCTTTTAATTTTCGAAAAAAATTATCACTAGTTCCGGATTTCCCCAAATATAAAAACTCTTTTGAAGTACATTCAGACAGTAACTTTACTTGTCCACAGACCATTCCCACAGACCCGAGCAGAAATAGCAATAATAAATTTATTTTCATAATAACTAATTTTTATTACAAATTTTCAAAATCTATAAACACAAGAAAATTACCCGTTTGTAGTATTTTTCAGCCTGATAAATGACAAATCTCATTCTCTTTCTTCGGCTCAAAAATTGTAAATTTATTTTAATGGAAAGGACAATTGTACAGCCGCGCTTTAAAGACGCTCCGCATTTCAAAGACTTCTGGACAAAAGGAAACGGTAAGAAACTGATTGAATTTTCCGGGGCAGAAGTAAGTTTTAAAAATTTCGATAAATTCTCTCCCTATTTTTATCATGTCGATGAGCTTGGAGATATGGTGGTAAAAGATATTTATCTTACTAAAAACTTTCGGGAAGCATCCAGAGAGATTGAGGAATATATTCGAAATGGCATTCCGGACAATGAAAAAAATCCTGAAAGCATCAAACAAATGTTTTCCCAGACAGAAACCATACCCGAGTGGCTCAATAATGATCTGCTAAAAAGTGGTGCCGAACTCTGTATGAGAGCCAATCTGGATTCCTTGATTTCACTCCGGGACTATTGCCTGATCGGAGGCTATGATTTTGCTTACCTCAACAAGCCTCTTATTGTAACTGAAGCCTTAAAAAAAGGCGCTGTAAAGAGACTTTCGGAAACACTTGACTTTTGGGTCAATGTAACAAGGTATAATGCATTAGAAATTCATCATAAAGGCTATGAGTTTGCAATTAAAACAAGGATAATCCATTCTTATGCAAGACTTTCGATAAGAAAACATTATAAAGACTGGGATACGGAGAATTGGGGCGAACCTATCAATTCATGGGACATGATGGCAACGTATATAGGATTCAGCTTGGTTTTTCTGCATAGCCTTCATAAGCTGGGTAATACTTTTTCTGTACAAGAAGAGCAAGGCCTTTTTCATCTTTGGAAGTATATAGGATATCTTTTGGGCATTCCGGAAAACCTTTTACCTGAAAACAAAAAACAGGCTACTGAATTTTTCTACCTTTGGACTTCCGTTCAACCACCAGCGGATAAAGATTCTGTACTTTTAGCTCATTCTTTACTGAACGAATCACTTGAGAATCCTATTTTAAAATATAAATTTCAAAGAAGAAACCTCCGCTATTTACACATCTGCTGTACATGGTTTTTACTGGATGAAGATGTTTGTAAAAGACTCCAGATTCCTGAGGTCAGCAATAAAAAAGTATTTCCTGTCTCCAAAAGAATTATCAATAAAATCTATGATAAAATGGTGAGCCGCAATCAAAGAATAAGGAAAGGAAACAAAGACCAGATGAAAGTGCTTACAGACTATTTAAGCATCACTAAAAACTCAAATTTTCATTAGATAAACATCTGACAATCTTTACAATTCAATTTTTAAAAGATAACCAGAACAATGATTAATATACCTTTTAAACGGCAAAATATCATTATTAAAATTTTATAATTTTTTAACTATAAAAACAGTTTTTAATGGTAGACAATATTAGTTTTTCACTGTAATTTTTTGTATTTTTGATAAATTATTTAAACAACAGATGAGTAATATAGAAGACAAGAAAAAAGCGCTCGCGTTGGTGCTTGACAAACTAGATAAAACATACGGAAAAGGAACAGTGATGACATTGGGCGACAGTTCTGTGGATAATACGATTGAAGTAATTCCTTCCGGTTCATTAGGATTAGACATCGCTCTAGGAGTGGGTGGCTATCCGAGAGGAAGAATCATTGAAATCTATGGTCCTGAATCCTCCGGTAAAACAACATTAACCCTTCATGCCATTGCAGAAGCTCAGAAAGCAGGTGGAATTGCTGCATTTATTGACGCAGAGCACGCCTTCGACAGAACCTATGCCGCAAAGCTTGGAATTGATCTGGAAAACCTAATCATTTCGCAACCGGACAACGGAGAACAGGCTTTGGAAATTGCTGATAATCTGATCCGTTCGGGAGCAATTGACATTGTAGTTATTGACTCCGTAGCCGCTCTTACGCCAAAAGCTGAAATTGAAGGAGAGATGGGAGATTCTAAAATGGGTCTTCATGCAAGATTAATGTCTCAGGCGTTGAGAAAATTAACAGCTACGATCTCAAGAACAAAATGTACGGTAATTTTCATCAACCAGTTGAGAGAAAAAATCGGGGTAATGTTCGGAAATCCGGAAACAACAACCGGTGGTAATGCCCTGAAATTCTACGCTTCTGTAAGAGTAGATATCAGAAAAGCTAGCGCACCGATCAAACAAGGCGATGAAGCGATCGGAAGCCGTGTGAAAGTGAAGATTGTTAAGAATAAAGTAGCACCTCCTTTCAAACAGGCAGAATTTGATATTATGTATGGTGAAGGTGTTTCCAAAACGGGAGAAATTCTTGATCAGGCTGTAGAACAGGGAATTGTTAAGAAAAGCGGATCATGGTTCAGCTATGAAGAGACAAAGCTTGGACAAGGCCGTGATGCTGTAAAAGATGTATTGAAAGACAATCCTGAACTTGCGGAAGAACTTGAAAATAAAATCAAAGAAGAACTGAAAAACAAATAAGTTTTTTAGTTTTAAAATATCGAAGGCAGTCTGAAAAGGCTGTCTTTTTTATTGTCATTGAATATAACTTACAACAGTCCATTTCTCTCGATGATTTTACAGATCAAGCAGATTGTTTTTTATCAATAAACTAATTTCTAATAAAAAAAAATGCCAAAATGTCACTATCTGTCAAACGGTATTTTTTTTGAGAAAGAATAGAAAAATCAAAACTAAATATTATGACTAAAGGAAATATTAATGTATCAGTGGAAAATATTTTCCCGCTTATTAAAAAATTTCTTTACAGTGACCACGAAATATTCTTAAGAGAATTAATTTCCAACGCAACGGATGCCACTTTAAAACTTAAGCACCTGACTAGTATCGGTGAAGCAAAAGTTGAATACGGAAACCCAAAAATTGAGGTTAAGGTTGATAAAGAAAATAAAATACTTCATATTATCGATCAGGGAATCGGGATGACGGGTGAAGAGGTTGAGAAATACATCAATCAGGTTGCTTTTTCAGGAGCTGAGGAATTTTTGGAAAAATACAAGGATACGGCAAAAGATTCAGGAATCATCGGACATTTCGGACTTGGATTTTATTCAGCGTTCATGGTTGCGGAGAAAGTTGAAATTATTACCAAATCCTACAAAGATGAACCAGCAGTACGATGGATTTGTGATGGCAGCCCGGAATTTACTTTAGAAGAGACAGCTGACAAAACCGAGAGAGGTACAGAAATTATTCTTCATATTGCCGAAGATTCTACTGAGTTTCTGGAAGAAGGTAAAATCCGTGAATTGTTGTTGAAATATAATAAATTCATGCCTGTTCCTATTAAATTCGGAACAAAAACCCATACGCTGCCTTTACCGGAAGACGCTCCGGAAGACGCCGTTGCAGAAACGGAAGAGGTTGACAACATCGTCAACAATCCTACTCCGGCCTGGACAATCGCTCCAAGTGAACTGACGAATGAAGATTACATGAAGTTTTACCATGAATTGTATCCTATGCAATTTGAAGAACCTTTGTTTAATATTCATCTGAATGTAGACTACCCTTTCAACCTGACGGGAATTTTATTTTTCCCGAAGCTAAGTAACAATTTAAACATTGAAAAAGATAAAATCCAGCTTTACCAGAATCAGGTTTTCGTGACCGATGAAGTAAAAGGTATTGTTCCGGATTTCTTAATGCTGCTTCGTGGAGTTATCGATTCTCCGGATATTCCGTTGAATGTTTCGCGTTCTTATCTGCAGGCTGACGGTGCCGTGAAGAAAATCTCTTCATATATTACAAAAAAGGTAGCTGACAAGATGGCTTCACTTATCAATGAAAACCGTGAAGATTATGAGAAAAAATGGAACGATATCAAAGTGGTGATTGAATACGGAATCGTTACCGAAGAAAAGTTTGCTGAAAAGTCTGATAAATTTACCCTTTACCCTACAACTGACGAAAAATATTTCCTTTGGAGTGAACTGGAGGAGAAAATAAAGCCTAATCAAACCGATAAAGACGGTAATCTTATCATTCTTTACGCTTCCAATGCAGATGAACAGCACAGCTATATTCAGGCAGCAAAGGATAAGGGATATGATGTTCTCCTTTTAGATTCACCGATTATTCCTCATGTGATCCAGAAACTTGAAACTTCAAAAGATAAGATTTCATTCGCGAGAGTTGACGCTGATCATATCAATAATTTAATTAAAAAAGATGAGCCTGTTATTTCTAAATTAAATGAAACTGAAAAAGAATCATTAAAGAAATATGTTGAAGAATCGATCAATGATAAAAAATTCACTGTTCAGCTCGAAGATCTTGACAGTACGGATGCGCCATTCACAATTACACAACCGGAATTTATGAGAAGGATGAAAGACATGCAGGCAACCGGCGGAGGCGGAATGTTCGGCATGGGAGGCTTCCCGGAAATGTATAACCTGGTGGTAAATTCCAACAGCGAATTTGCAGGCCAGATTCTTAAGACGGAAAATGAGGAAGAAAAGGCAGGATTAATTCAATATGCTCTTGATCTGGCCAAACTTTCTCAGAATTTACTGAAAGGAAAAGAACTGACGGATTTTATCCAGAAAAGTTATAAGCAGTTGGAAAAATAATAAAACGGCTTAGTTATCTAAGCCGTTTTTCTTTTTTCTTCTTTTCCACTCAAATATTGAGAAAATACATAATAATATTAAACAAACTATCTGTATATAAAAATAGTCATCATTTTTATCAAATATTTGAATTGCAAATATAATTATTAGGAAAATATAAGCTATAAAATCATATCTCATAAGATGTTAATTATGGTTGGCCACCTCCTTTAACACAGTCATGATAATCTTCATCCGCGTCAGAATTACACATAACCATCATAGTAGTAGCCACGGCACCACCTACTACTGTACTTACTCCAAATGAAAAGAAACCACTAACAGCAACACCTGTCATCGAAATTGCATAATTTCTCATACATCTATTTGAGGCTTTAACAAAATTAGCATGACAATTTACTCTTGCCGCTAAATTGTCATCATAGCCAAGTTGTCTGTCAATTTCTTCGATTATAAGTGTAGATCTCTGATCTTGAGTATATTTAGTATAAAAATCTTTATTATTATTAATAAAGATCTCAGAATTCGAATTCATCTCATTGTACAAAGAAATAAGTTCTTCTCCATGCAAAATATTTGCATTTCTATAAAGTAATTCTAATTGTTCAATAGTTTCAACATTCTGCAATTCAGACTGAATTAAAGAATAATCAACATTTTTTTCATTATCTAAAAGATTTCTAACTTCCAACTGTAAGGCAAGCTGATTAGAAATATATCCTGATAAAGACTTTGAATCAAAAGATAACTTAGCTAAATTATTTCCTTTTGAGCTTGAAACTTTAACAGTTTCATTCTGAGAGGATAATTCTTCACTAGCTCTATTATCACATGATTGAAATACAAGCAAGAATAATATCCCTGCTATTGATAATTTTGTTTTCATTTATTAGTTTACGTTTAAATATTTATTCGCAAATATAAAAAACTTTTATAAAAATAAAATTTCATTGTATCATTATATGTAATCCTATACACTTTTTCACATATTTATTTTTACAAATAATGATGTCAAAAAGAGAAAAAGAATAAACTCAAAATTGCAAATATTTGACCACAGATTTATTCAATTACAACAGGAATAAAACAAAATGTAAGGCTATAGTCACTCTAAATAATGAAAATAATCCCACAAGAGATGGTTTTGTAATTATAATATTGCAAGTTCAATTATAGAAATCTTCAGGATTATATTGCTCTGTTGATTAGGCAGACAAGATGTTATGGAAAATAATAGAAGAAATAAGAAAATAATTAATACATTTCGTAAAAAGTGATTGAATTATATCATTTAATAGAGCTTAAGTCTCTATATTTATCATTAATATTATAACTCATTTAACGGATCCCAAAACAATTTTTTAAAATCTTTAATTCTAAAATTCTCAACAACAATTCCTTCTGCTTCCAGCTTTTTCTGAAATTCGGGAACCGACAAAGTTCCGGAACTTGAAATAACACGATGGGCGGGAACATCCGGAGGACAGCCCCCCATAGCTTTACCGACATGCCGGGAATGGTTAGGAAAACCCACTGCTTTAGCAATTGCTCCATAACTTGTCACTCTTCCTTTGGGAACTAATTTCGTAATTTCCCAGACTTGCTGTTTAAAAATTTCATTCATGTTATGAATTGTTGAAAACCAAATTTATGAAATTAAATTATTACGATTTACTTATCATAGATCAAGATACAGCCTATTTTTATTATATAACTTTAATCCATCAATAGAGAATCCAAATACATACGGAATTCGTAAATAGTGTGATGAAGTGTAATGTTGCCTGCAGAAATGCGGGCAATTTTTATCTACTGCATGTTCTGCTGACAATTTATCGTTGCATAATTTTTGAATGTTACTATCAAAATCTACGTTATGAAAAAATCATTTTTCCGTTGGCTGAACAAAGTGAATAAAACTGTTCTTCCCAAATTGAGTGATAAAGATCCCAATAAGCTGACAAAGCTTCAAAAACGAATTCTGGCATATCGGTATTTCGTGCTGATCAATTCTCTGGACTGAAATGCGTGAGGGATATGAAGGGCGCGAGCGCAGCGAACAGTCTCTTGAGACCGGAACGAAGTGGAGCCCGGAGAAGCCCGACCCGAGTGGTTGCCAAGCTTTGGACGAGGGGCACGCCATTATCTTAAGCTTGTGGATTTGCAGATTACACAGATCTTTGAAAGGCAATAAAAAAACGTCCCAAAAATTGGAACGTTCTATATTTTAAGCTTCTGACTTTCGTCTTCCGGCATTAAGAATTTTCTAAAATATATGAGAACATCAATGGTGCACAGATGGTTGCATCACTTTCAACGATAAATTTCGGTGTCGTAATATCCAGTTTACCCCATGTAATTTTCTCGTTTGGCACCGCTCCCGAATAAGAACCATATGATGTTGTAGAATCTGAAATCTGGCAGAAATACGACCAAAACGGAATGTCATGCATTTCCATATCCTGATACAACATTGGTACTACACAGATCGGGAAATCACCGGCAATCCCTCCACCAATCTGGAAGAAGCCTACTCCTTTTCCTGATGAGTTTTTAGTGTACCAATTGGCAAGATAGGCCATGTATTCTATTCCTGATTTCATTGTAGAGAATTTAAGATCTCCTTTTATACAGTACGATGCAAAAATATTTCCCATCGTAGAATCTTCCCATCCCGGAACAACGATCGGTAGGTTTTTCTCAGCAGCAGCAATCATCCATGAATTTTCTCTTGGAATTTCGTAATACTGCTCAAGAACTCCTGAAAGGATCATTTTGTACATGTATTCATGAGGGAAATATCTTTCTCCTTTGTTATCTGCATCTTTCCAGATTTCATAGATGTGTTTCTGCAGTCTTCTGAAGGCTTCTTCTTCAGGAATGCATGTATCTGTTACCCTGTTAAGTCCTCTTTCCAGCAGATCCCATTCTTCCTGTGGCGTAAGATCTCTGTAGTGAGGCACCCTTTCATAGTGAGAATGTGCTACAAGGTTCATCAGGTCTTCTTCAAGATTGGCTCCCGTACAAGAGATAAAATCTACTTTATCCTGACGGATCATTTCAGCAAGAATTTTTCCTAACTCTGCCGTAGACATCGCTCCAGCCAAAGTGATCATCATTTTTCCACCATCCTTAAGATGCGCAACATATCCTTTTGAAGCGTCTACCAATGCCGCTGCATTAAAGTGCAGATAATACTTTTCTATGAATTCAGTAATCGGTTTGCTCATTTAATTATTTTTTGCAAAGATAAAACTTAAAAACGGAATGTAGCCGCTGCACTTAAAGAAACTCTGTGTAAACCTTCCTTTTGATCATCATCAAAATCATAGGTAACTCCGTTAATTTTCATTTTGTTGAGCGTCCCCGCAGTAAGTCCGAGTTTCGGACCGATTAAAATATTTTCCGTGATTTGATATTGATAAGCAAAATTAAGCTCGGCACCAAGATTTGATCCCGTTCCCTTTACATCTGCTGTTTTAGTAGCATAGGAAATAACTCCTAATCCCATGTCAATGAACATTTTATGTCTGGTTTCTTCATTAAAGTTGGAAATCATCACGGCAGGTCCGTAAAAATTGATCTGATCTTTGGTTGTTACCGGAACTGAGACAGGCATATTATTTACATACCCCAGAATATATCCATCGCTGGATGCACTGTAATTGGAATATTTTAATCCGACTGATAAAATATTATTTACCTGATAGTATGCAGAAATATCGAAATTCATCCCGCTTTTCAATCCTTTTACATAGTCTTCCTCCTCTCTGGAAAGCCCAGAAACCGTTTTGGCTGTTCTCCACGCATATCCTACGGATGGAATAATTGAAAATTTCTGCTGTGCGAAAGATATTGAAGCGATTGAAAACAATCCCAGTGTTATTAGTTTTTTAATCATTAGTTTAAAATTTCCGCAAAAATAACACGAATCTGCGAAACGCTGAGTAAAACAATTAAAATTTAACAATTATTCCTTGAGGGTTTAACTAAAAATTATTTTTAAAATTTAAATTTCCGGTTCTCTTTTTTCTCCGATAATTTCTTTTTGGTATCCAGTCTTTTCTGCTTCTGCGATTTGGAAGGTTTTGTTGCCAGACGTTTTTTAGGAATAACTAAAGCTTTATCAACAATTTCGAGAATTTTTTCGATGGCTTTTGTTTTATTCATCAGCTGCGTCCTGCTTTCGGAAACTGTCAGGAATAAAAAGCCTTCTGCATTAATTCTGTTTTTTAATTTAGTGTGAATTAAATTTTTCTGGTCATCATTAAAAAATTCAGACTCATCGACTTTCCAGAGAACCGTTACAGAAGTTTCAACTTTATTTACATTCTGTCCTCCTGCTCCGCTGCTGCGGGAAGTTTTAAAAGTAAGTTCTTTAGAAAAATCTTTCATTTATTTAATTGTTAATATTGTTCTGCAATATATTTTTCAGCTCGATTCTGTTGACTTTTCCATTTGGAGTTCGCGGAATTTTTCCAATGAAAGCAATCTCTTTTGGTTTATGGAAATTTTTCTCAAAAGGAATTTCTGCAATTTTATCGAGGATTTCCTGAGATTTCTCTCCTTCAATAACCAATATCAATTTCTGGCCCAACGTTTCATCTTCTAATCCCAAAAACACCACCTCTCGTGGAATTTCCTTCTTTACCAGCGCTTCCAACTGTTCGGGAAAGATCTTTGCCCCTCCGGAATTGATCACATTGTCAATTCTTCCTAAGAATCTAAACTGATTATTTTTTTTAATTTCAACTAAATCATTCGTTTGCAAAACTTCGGTATTCAGATGCGGGGCAAAAATTTTTAGGCATCCTCGTTCATCCGTCGAAATTTCTACATTTTCAAACGTCGTAAAAAAGTCCTCTGGATCAGGAAAGATTTGTTTTAAAGCAATATGAGATAATGTTTCAGACATTCCGTACGTCTCAAAAATACGTTGGGAATCTGTTAATTCATCCGATATTTGAAAAATTTTCTTCTTTAAACTTTCCGAAACGGCCGCTCCTCCGATGATCAGGTTATTCACAAGGTGCAGCTTATCTAAAGAATTTTCCACCTGAAGTGGAGTCATCGCACAAAAATCAACCTTACAATCAATATCACGTAAAGGATTTATATTGGGTTCGGTAATTATTAATTTTAGTGTTCTAACAATGGACCGTACGACCATCATTTTTCCTGAAATGTATTCAATGGGAAGACATATCAAAGCCGTATTGCCTTCAACTAAATCTAAGAAATTACAGGTCATTTCTGCTGAAGCGATCATTTTCTTTTTCTCAATATCAAAAACCTTTGGAGCACCTGTAGAGCCGGAAGTCTGCACTTGTACTGTTTCTATTTCAGAAAACCATTCTTTTAGAAAACCTTTGATTTTATTTTCAAACTCCGTTTCAGAAGGTAATTGATTAACATTGAGATTTTTGAAGTCTATCAGCATAATGATCGTAAATAAAGACTCAGTAAATTTAAAAAAAACTTCAAAAAGTTCTTGCAAATAATGAAAAAAGCTGTAAATTTGCACCACTCAAACAGAGAAAGACTCATGGTGTAGCGGTAACACTACTGATTTTGGTTCAGTCATCTGGGGTTCGAATCCCTGTGAGTCTACAAAACGGGAAAAATGATATCATTTTTCCCGTTTTTGTTTATTTATTTAACTTTTCTAATTCTGGTAGCTCATTCTTATATTTTTCAACATCCCAGATCAAATTCCAATTTTTAACATAATCAGACATTAAACCTAAGCCCACTTCTTGTCTTCTTTTATCTACATTGTCCGGATCAATTAAAGGTAAAACATATTGAATATTAGTATCTGGATATGTTCCTATTTGACTTCCATATATTTGTTTTCTGCCTTCTCGAATTTCTATCCTGTCAATTAACAAAGCTAAAGAACCCGGATTGGCATTTCCTTTTGTTACAGCTTCTTTCATCATTGGTAAGTATTTTTTTTGTGTTTCCAAATCTGAATGCTGAATAACAAGAAATAATGCGCTATTGGCTTGTGCACCTACTTTGTCTTTGCCTACCCAACCTTTTTCATCCAATATTTTTTTTACTTTTAATAAGTTAATAGAATCTTTCTGAATTATTATTTTCCAAAGGTCTTGCATTTCTTTAGAATCTTGAGCGAATTTTTTCTGAGTTTCATTGATTTGCATTCTATATTTTTGGTCTTCATCAAGAATTGTTAATAATTCAGCCTGCAAGGGTTTGTCATAATTCGCTTCTGTTAACTCTATTTTTCTTTTTAATTTTTCAATTGTTTTTCCCCACTCTTTTTTTGAATGTAAATTTTCTAAATCAATATCAGAATTTAAGTGCTTTAAATTTGTCCAGCCATTTTCTATTGATAAATTCAACCATTTAAATGCTTTTTTTGTATTTCCTGCCAAAGAAGATGCGCATGCGCCATTATACAAGTGATTTGGATTTTTACTTTCGATTTTAAATGCTTTATTATATAAGTCCGTAGACATTTTATAATCTTTTGTCCTATATAACTGATCTGCTTCACTTATTAATTTTGAATATTCCTGAGCATAAGCGCTTGTGAATAAAAGTAATAACAACAAAGTATAAATATTGTTTCTCATTTTCCTGTTTTGTTTTATTTTTTATGAGAGTTCAACAGATAATTTTAATTTAAACCCTGTAACAAAATTAGTATTATTTCTTCTGAATCAACCGATAATGATTACCAATACTAACAGCCATAGAAATCATCAACCCTCTTACAAATGACCAAAACAAGATTTCATTGACATTGTCTTTGGTAAAATCAGAATCATTGTAAAAATTAATATCAATGTAAAATAAAACAATCGTCATTGCCAAAGCTCCCAACAAAAAAACTCCTGATCTTTTTAACTTCATTTTGAAATTAGTTTAATTATAATTATTTACTGAAAATCATCCGGGAGAGATATTCCTTTTTTCTTCATATATTCCAGCAGTCCATTATATTTCTCTTCATAATCATTAGTTCCGCATTTATCAGAAATACTGCAGATCTCAGAAGGCTTTATCTCTAAAATATCAGAAATTTTAGTGAGAATTTCCAGATTGATTTTCACTTTAGAATTTTCAATGTCTGAATACGCTTTTTGTGATATTCCCATTTCAAAAGCCATATATTCCTGCGTAAAATCCTTGCTCCTTCGGATTTTCCTTATGTTTTGACCACATATTTTCATACCATGCCGTTTTAGTAGTTTTCGGTATATTTTAGAAGTATATCTATTAGACTTACACAAAGTTAGTGAATACCTTTGGCAAAACATTATTACGCTACATGATATTTTTATTTATTGAGACTTAAGTTAAAAATTTACATTAAAAACTTCAGTTTTTAAAATAAGAGATATCACTTCAGGACAACACTTTAGGAATTATGGAGACGCAAAAATTTAATTATGACAATAATATTGTCAGAGCATTTCTCTATGCTACAATTGCATTCGGTCTGGTTGGTTTTTTACTCGGTCTTACCGCTGCACTGATGCTTTTTTATCCCGAACTTCCCGAATTTTTATTCGGAACGGATGATACCACCATCAAAAGTCTGGCTTCAGGAAATATCCAGGGATTAATTAACACGCAAGGAGCTTTAGGCTTCGGAAGAATCAGAATGTTGCATACAAGTGCCGTGATTTTTGCCTTTGTATGTAATTCCTTTTTCTGTGGTGCTTACTATAGTATGCAGAGGCTACTTAAAACGAGAATGTACAGCGATACCTTATCGTGGATGCATTTCTGGACATGGCAAATCATGATTGTCTCTGTAGTTATTACCTTCCTTATGGGAATTAATACTTCTAAAGAATATGCCGAACACGAATGGCCGATCGATATTTTGATTACTATTTCTTGGGTAATTTTTGGGATCAATATGTTTGGAACTATTGCTAAACGAAGAGTGAGACATTTATACGTAGCCATCTGGTTCTACATCGGAACCTGGCTTGCAGTGGCAATGCTTCATATTTTCAACAACCTTGAAGTGCCTTTATCATTTACAACATGGAAATCATATTCCATCTACGCAGGAGCTAAAGACGCTTTGGTACAATGGTGGTATGGCCACAATGCGGTTGCATTTGTACTGACTACTCCGGTCTTAGGTTTGATGTATTATTTCTTACCAAAAGCTGCGGACAGACCCGTATTCTCTTATAAATTATCAATTATTCACTTCTGGTCATTGATCTTCGTTTATCTTTGGGCAGGTCCTCACCACCTTCAGTACACCGCGTTACCAGCATGGGCGCAGGCAGTGGGAACAGGATTCTCAATTATGCTTATTGCCCCATCCTGGGGAGGAATGCTTAACGGACTTCTGACATTAAGAGGAGCCTGGGATAAGGTAAGAGAAAATCCGATATTAAAATTCTTTGTTGTGGCAGTTACCTGTTACGGTATGGCAACTTTCGAGGGACCATTATTGGCTACAAAATCTTTAAATAAAATAGGCCACTACACCGACTGGGTAATCGGTCACGTACACATCGGAGCATTGGGCTGGAACGGTTTCATGGCATTCGGTATCGTATATTATCTGATTCCTGTAATGTGGAGAACCTCTCTTTGGTCCAAAAAACTCGCCAACTGGCATTTCTGGTTGGGAACATTAGGAATTATTTTCTATGCAGTTCCAATGTATATTTCAGGTTTCACGCAAGGATTAATGTGGAAACAGTTCAACCCGGACGGAACGTTAGTTTGGAAAAACTGGCTGGATACCGTAACAGCAATTATCCCATACTACAAAATGAGATTTTTAGGCGGTCTGTTCTATATTTCAGGTGCAGTATTAATGGTGGTAAATGTGATAAAAACCATTAAAGCCGGCTCGTTCCAGAAAAATGTTCCTGCAGAAGCTCCGGCTTTGGCAAACATCGGAAGCGCAAGAAAAGAAGGAGAAGGATTACACCTCTGGATCGAAAGAACCCCGAGAGTAATGGCAATCCTTGCGTTCATTACCGTTGCAATCGGTGGTTTGGTAGAAATCATTCCTACATTAACATTAAAACAAAGTGTACCAACCATTACAGCTGTAAAACCATATTCTCCGCTGGAACTGGAAGGAAGAGACTTATATATAAGAGAAGGATGTAATGCCTGTCACTCTCAGATGATCAGACCTTTCCGTGACGAAATCGTAAGATTTGAAGGTAAAAACGGACAATATTCAAAAGCAGGAGAATTCGTATACGACAGACCATTCCTTTGGGGATCAAAAAGAACCGGACCAGATCTTCACAGAGAAGGCGGAAGAAACCCCGATTCATGGCACTTTAAACATATGTATAATCCAAGAATTACTTCAGCGGGTTCTATCATGCCTCGTTTCCCATGGCTGATTACCAATAAACTGGATAAAGGTCAGATGGCAGACAAAATGAAACTGATGAAAAACTATTTCGATGTTCCTTACACAAAAGCTGAAATCGATTCAGCCAATCAGTGGGCTGATAATCAAGCGAAAGGTATTGTTAAAAGAATTTATTCTGAAGCAGCAGACGTAAAGCAACAGATAGAAAAAGACAGAATAGCAAAAGGATCTTCTTTCGTTCCGCTTGAGAATAGAGAAATCGTAGCAATGATTGCTTATCTGCAGAGACTCGGGACAGATATTAAAACGACTCAGATCCAAACTGCAAGTGTAGAATAATTTAAATTAATTAGCAATGAAAACAAGAACCCCAATTTCAATATACATCATTGTCACAATAGGTTTGACGATCATGGCGTTCGAAATGTTCGCGCACGATTCAGGATACTTTTCTTCTCCTTTTTTCTGGGGACTCATGCTGATCGCAGTTATTCTTCTTTTGATCATGAATTCTATCGGAGACCTGATCGAAAACCAGAATTTCACCAACCTGTCAGATGAAGAGAAAGCTTTATACCTAAAAGAAAAAAGCACCCCTTATTTTCAGAAGCTTTGGAATTCAGCATTTAAAAAACAGTCTGCAACAGAGGAAAAAGACATTCTTATTGATCATGGATTCGACGGGATCACAGAGCTCGACAACTCACTGCCAAAATGGTGGATCGGTCTTTTCTGGTTCGGATGTATTTTCTGTGCCGTGTATCTTACCGCATTTTCTTTCACCGATTATGCACATCCTGACGCAGAATTGGCGCACGAAACAAAAACAATGCTCGCTTCAATTGCAGAATATGAAAAGACTGCGCCTCAGGTGAATCTTGAAACAGCAAAATACAGCGCCGACAATATTGCAGAAGGTCAGGAACTCTTTAAAACCAATTGCGCAACCTGCCACGGAGAAGGAGGAAAAGGAGGAATCGGGCCCAACCTCACCGATAGCCACTGGATCAATGTAAAACAGAAAAGCCTCTTTAAAAATGTAATCTGGATGCTTGAAAACGGATCTCCAAATAACCCAACAATGCGCCCTCTGATTAAAGAAGGAACCATTACCGGAAGAGATGCCGAAAAAATCGCGGCCTATATTTATCATATCAACCAAGAAACAGCTCCTATCACACCGGCTCAGGGAGGGGCAGCTCCGCAGGGAGAAGAAGTACATTGGGAAAACGGAAATAACTAAACTTATAATATTAAAAATATAGTCTTTAAACCATGCCAAGCCCCCTTTTGAATAACTAAACTAACATTTATAAATTCATTTTTGCTAAAACCTTTTCAATTAAAAGAAAATGAAAAAAGGGGGCTTTTTACAACATAAAATCCAGGCTTTGACTGTCAGCATCAACTATTCACTTGACACTCAACTAAACTAAATTCCATTAGATTGGCAGTCAAGGCAGGATTTTTGCATACGCAAAGCGTACCACAACAAATAAGCAGTACAATTAGTATTGCTATATTTGTTTTAAACCCAATCACTCTTGAAACTGAAAATCAACAAAAGAAAACTCTTACGGCGTTTTATAATTACCATTATATCCATTTTGGTATTTATTACGCTACTTATTCTTAGCTTAAGACTTCCGGCAGTTCAGAACTTTGTTAAAGACAAGCTGGTTGTTTATCTCGAAAAGAAAATTAAAACAAAAGTAAGCCTGGAAAGGGTTTACATAGGTTTCCCTAACAGTCTTGTTATGGAAAATCTTTATTTAAAAGGTCAGAATATTGATACCCTTCTCGCCGTAAAAAAGCTTGATGTAGGTTTAAATATGCTTAAACTTATCAATTCTACAGCAGACATCACATCCGTGGATCTGGAAGGTGCACGCGCCAATGTGGTAAGAAAACCTGACGGCACTTTCAACTTCGATTATATTATTGATGCTTTTGCCACAACCGACAAAGAAGAAAGCCCTTCAAAACCATTCATTATCTCATTAGATAAAATAAATCTGAAAGATATTGGTGTAACCTTTAATGACCAACAGTCCAGAAATGATATTAAACTTTACTTTAAATCCTTCGATACGAGGGTGAAAACTTTTGACCTGCAAAATAATAAGTACGCCGTCAATGACATTAACCTTGACGGCTTGAAGCTTAAACTGAAACAGGATCTTGTGGAGGAAGTTTCCAAAAAAGTTGAAAAGAAAGTTGATTCTCTCAACAATAAAAAGCCGATGCAAATCGGGCTTCGTGGGATAAAGCTGACCAATTTCGATATTGATTATGACGATGATAATACAAAGACTTTTGCAAAAGTGCTGTTTAAAGAACTTAGCACAAAGGTCAACAAACTCGATCTGGAAAATAACGCTTACAACGTTGACAATGTTTTCCTTTCAGGAGCCAACATCAATGCTAATCTTTACCTCCCAACAAAAAATGCTGATCCTAAAGCAGATCATAACAATGAAGATTCTAAAACCACTGATCAAGAGAAAGCTTTAAGCCTTTTACTCGGGAAGCTGGTTCTTAATGATGTAAAAGTCGCTTACAACAATACCGCTATCGCTCCTACAAGACAGGGAATGGATTTCAATCACCTTAACTTTTCAAAACTGAATGTCGAGGTGAAGGATTTTAAAATGCAGAACAATACGTTTGCAGGGTCTGTGAATTCTGCAGAAATACAGGAAGCCAGAGGCCTTGATATCCGTGAATTCAATACCGATTTTGTGTACAATGAAAAAGAAGCTTATCTCAAAGATCTCTACCTGGAAACATCGAGAACGGTTCTTCGTGATGAAGTGGTGTTAAATTATAATTCTATCGAACAGCTAAGTTCAAATTTAGGAGCCGTAAAGATTTCTGCAAACATTAAAGATTCAAAAGTAGGTTTCGCAGACATTTTAAATCTTGCTCCGGATCTTCGTAATACCGCACCATTCAACAAATATCCGAATGCTATTCTAAATGTTAATGCTAATGTAAAAGGCAATGTGAATGATCTCTTGATCAACAATCTTAAAGTATCAGGTCTTGATCAGCTGAGAGTGGCAGCATCGGGAAGAGTAAAAAATGCAACCAATCCCAACAATCTGTACTATGACCTGAAAATTGCGGAATTGTCGTCTTCAGCCAGAACAATTTATAATCTGGTCCCGAAAAACACCATTCCAAATAACATTTCCCTTCCCTCAAACATGAGTATTAAAGGAACGGCGAAAGGAACAACCAAAGTTGTAGATGCCAACCTCAACCTCTACTCTACTTCCGGAAATGCGGCTGTGGTGGCGAAGGTCGACATGCGCAGAAAAAACCGTGAACTCTATGATGTAAAAGCCAATCTGCAGGGATTACAGATCGGCAGAATCATTAAAAATAAAGACATCGGGCCTATTTCGGCTCAAATTTATGCTAAAGGAGAAAGCTTTGACTTCAAAAATGCCAATGCAGATCTCAGAGGACACGTTGCTTCTGCCGTTTACAAAGGCTATCGTTACCAGAATATGAACCTTACGGGAAAAATAAGACGTGGAGCATATAACATTATATTGAATTCCAAAGATCCTAATGCCAATATGCAACTGACCGCATCAGGAGTTTACAACGAAAAAAATCCTACAGTAAAGGTTAACGGAAACATCCTGAAGCTTGATCTTAATAAACTTGGATTCTATAAAGATCAGATGATCCTCGCAGGAAAAATTGACGGCGACTTTACCAATCTGGATCCCGATCATCTGAATGGATATTTAAATTTAAAAGATTTTGCCTTCTCGGATACAAAAGAAATTTATCCTATTCAGGAAATTAATTTAAAAGCCTCATCAACCGCTGATTCCACGAATATCATTTTCAATTCGCAAATCGCTGATGTGGAATTAAAAGGAAAATACAGGCTTACCCAAATATTCGGAGCGTTGAGCCAGACGATCAATCAATATTACCAGTTCCAGAAGCCGGCGAAAAATGAAAAAATCGAGGCAGGACAGTTTTTTACTTTTAATGCAAAAATTAAAAATGATGATCTGATCAGGAAATTTGTTCCGGATTTGAAGAGTTTTGAAACCATTAATCTGACTGGAAATTATAATGCTGATTCCCAGAAAATAGAAATCGATGGACAAATCCCGCAACTGCTGTATGGAGAGAATTCTATCGAAAACGCAACCTTAAAAGTCACCAATGAAAATCAGGCGTTACAGTATAACCTGAACGTTGCTGCATTGAAGAGTTCAAGTTTTGCTTTGAATAAAGTGAATATCGGGGGAGACGTTGCCAACAACATTATCAATTACAACATCACGACAAAAGATGCGAAAGATGAAACCCAATTCCTGATCGCCGGAAATGCAAAATCACTGAATGACATTACTGAAATTTCGTTGAATCCGGATGGTTTAAAACTGAATTACACCAACTGGACCGTTGCAGAAGGCAACAAAATACAGATCAGCAGCAAAGGTATTGTGGCAGACAATTTCAGATTGTCCAATTCAGGAAGTGAAATCCTTTTACAATCGGAAACCCAGTCGCCCAATGCTCCGTTGAACGTTTCTTTGAAAGATTTTAAAATCGAAACCATTACCGAGCTCATTAAAAAAGACACCTTGCTGGCAAGAGGAACCATCAATGGAACGGCTCAGTTACGTGATCTGACCAAAAATATGACCTTCACATCAGATTTAAATATCACCAATCTGATCGTTTATGAAAATCCTATCGGTAATCTTGCTGTAAAAGTGAATAATACTTCACCGAAGATTTTAAATGCTGATATTGCCCTTTCCGGAAATAACAATGATGTAAAAATTTTGGGAGACTACAATACTTCATCAAGCACATTTGATCTGAACATGGCGATCAATCAGCTGCAAATGAAATCTGTACAAGGTTTTTCGATGAATGCTGTAACAAATACCGAAGGCTATCTTTCCGGGAATTTAAAGATCACCGGAACAACTTCGCAACCGAATATTTTAGGTAAGATAAAATTCAATAATGTCGGACTGGAAATTGCCAAAACAGGAAGTGACTTCCGAAAACTTAATGACGAAATTGATTTTACCAGCCGCGGAATTGAATTTAATAACTTTAAGATCAACGATAAAGATGGTAATTCTTTAAATATTGACGGGCAGGTTCTTACGCAGACGTACAGGGATTTCGCCTTTAATCTCGATCTGAATGCCAAAGACTTTAAAGTCGTTAATTCCGAAAAGTCCAATGATGCGATCATGTACGGAATTCTTTCTATTGATGCCGCATTACATATCAAAGGGAACCTGGATCTGCCGAAAGTCGATGGCCGTCTTTCTGTTGCCGATGATACCGATTTCACATTTGTTCTTCCTCAGTCCTCTCCTACGTTACAGGAAAGAGAAGGTATCGTAGAATTCATTGATCAGGATCAGGTAGCTTTAAATAAAACCATTAAGGCAGACTCTTTAAATTCTCAAACCAGGATTAAAGGAATGGATGTCAATGTAAATATTGAGTTGAGCAAAGAAGCCAAATTATCTTTATTAATTGATAAAGCCAACGGAGATTTTGTAAAACTTCAGGGTGAGGCCGAGCTTACCGGCGGAATTGATCCTTCAGGAAAAACCACGCTTGTCGGAGTTTATGAAGTAGAATCCGGAAGCTATGAAATGTCGGTAAGTGTACTGAAAAGAAAGTTTGATATCCAGAAAGGAAGCACCATCACCTGGACCGGCGAGCCTACGACTGCTACACTCGATATTACGGCTGTCTACAAAACCGAAGCCGCACCGATCGATCTCGTAGAACAGCAGATCAGTGGAGAAAGCGCCGCAACGCTCAACCAGTTTAAGCAGAGAATTCCTTTCAACACCTTATTAAAAATGAAAGGCGAACTGCTAAAACCTGTGATCACTTTTGATATTACCACGGACGAGAAAAACAATGCTGTTTCTTCTAATGTTACCGATATTGTAGACCAGAAGCTATCACAACTGAGAACGCAGGAATCAGAAATGAACAAACAGGTTTTTGCTTTATTATTGCTCAACAGATTCATCGGTGAAAATCCTTTCGAATCCGGAGCCGGGCTTTCAGGAGAAATGATGGCGAGACAGAGTGTGAGTAAAATTCTTTCACAGCAATTAAATAATCTTGCCTCTGATCTTATTAAAGGGGTTGATCTGAATTTCGATCTTGAATCTTCCGAAGATTATTCTTCCGGTGCCAAAAATACAAGAACCGACCTGAATGTAGATATCAGTAAAAAACTCTTGAACGATCGTCTGAAAGTTTCTGTGGGCAGCAATTTCGGACTGGAAGGTGAAGCACGTCAGAATGAAAACATGACCAACATTGCGGGAGACGTAACGGTAGATTACAGCCTGTCCAAAGATGGCCGATACATGCTTCGTGCTTACCGTAAGAACGAGTATCAGGTAGCACTTCAGGGACAGATCGTTGAAACGGGACTAGGATTTATCATTACGCTGGACTATGATAAGTTCCGTGATATCTTCCAGAGATCAAGAAATAAAAAACAAAGAGAAGAAAGAAAAAACAAACAGAACCAAGCCGTAGAATTTAAATAATGAAAAGAAATTATCACATATACTTCAAATATGCGCTTACCTTCGGGATTGCCTCTGCTGTGGTCTCGTGCAACACACGATACCTGAAAGAAGGTCAGATGCTGTACACCGGTGCAGAAATCAATATCGAAAATGATACGATTTCCAAAGGAGAAAAGAAAGACTTAAAGGCCGGGCTGGAAGCGAATCTTACTCCGAAACCCAATTCAAGCTTTCTTGGTTTAAGGCCGAAACTTTTTTTCTATAATATTGCCAAAGAGCCTAAAAAAGAAAAGGGATTCAATTACTGGCTGAAATACAAATTGGGTGAAAAGCCTGTGCTTCTCGGCGATGTAGATCGTGAATTCAACAAAGATATTATTGAAAATTATTCTGAGAACAAAGGTTATTTTAATGCGCGGGCAACATACGACACGGTTGCCAAAAACAAGAAGGCGAAGGTGATCTACACTGTAAGGCCCGGAGCAAGATACCTCATCAGCGATGTAAAATTCCAACAGGATTCTACTTTGGTTAACCGGGAAATCCAAAATCTTACTGACAAAACCTTTCTGAAAAAAGGACAGCCTTTTGATCTTGATGTGATAAAATCTGAGAGAGAGCGTATTGATAACGGATTAAAGGAAAGAGGCTTTTATTATTTCCATCCCGACAACATCATCGTTCAGGCAGACAGTACGGTAAGCAAGAACCATAAAGTTGAGATGAATGTAAAGCTGAAGGACAATACACCGGAACTTTCTACCCAGCAGTTCAGCATCGATAAGGTGATTGTCTTCCCGAATTACAATATTCAGGATGTGAAAAACGGGAAATACAGCGTTCCGATGGATACTGATTCTCTCGGTAAATATGCCTATAATGACATTTACGTCATCGATCCTCAGCATAAATTCAAACCCAGAATTTTTGACAGGGCGCTGTACTTCAAAAAAGGAGACCTTTATAACAGAACCAATCATAACCTTACCTTAAACAGGCTTATCAGTCTTGGTGTTTTCAAATTTGTAAAGAATGAATTCATTGTTTCAGATTCGTTACAGCATAAATTTGACGCTTATTATTTATTAACACCAAGAGAACTTCAGTCGCTACGCCTGGAAGCATTGGGAAGAACGAATTCTGCCAACTATGCAGGAAGCGAGCTCAACCTCAACTGGACGCACAGAAACTTTTTCAGAGGTGCAGAACAATTCAAAGCATCGGTGTACGGAGCTTTTGATGTACAGATCGGAGGACCGGAAAATGCTAAAAACATATTCAGGGCCGGAACCAATGTACAGCTTTCCATTCCGAGGATTGTGGCGCCATTCAGGTTTAACTCATCCAGTGCTTTTGTTCCGAGAACGAATATCACCTTAGGCTATGAATTCCAGAACCGTACGGAATATTATACTTTAAACACGTTCAGCGGATCATTCGGCTATGTCTGGAAAGAAAATGCAAGAAAGGAGCACGACTTGAAAATCCTTGACGTCACTTATGTTTCACCAGCCAACATTACCCCTTTATATGATTCCATTTCGCGAAAAAGTGATGCGATGAGAAGAGTGGTAGAGCGCCAGCTGATCTTTGGACCGACTTATTCTTATACGTACACCAACACGATGCTGTCTAAACCCAGCACCATCTATTATAAAGGAACCCTGGATCTTGCGGGAAATATTACCGGACTGCTTACGGGAGCGAATGTAAAAAAAGACAAGGAAAAAACGATCTTCGGGGTACCATTTAGTCAGTATGCAAAAATTGAAAACGATTTCCGTTTTTATCATAAATTCAACGAGAAAACATCATTGGCCACACGAGCAATTGCCGGACTCGCCTATCCTTACGGAAACTCTGATCACATTCCTTTTTCAAGACAGTTTTTTTCGGGAGGTAGTAACAGTGTAAGAGCATTCAGGGCAAGAACTTTAGGTCCGGGAAGCTTTGATCCGAGAACGATAGAATCCGGATATTATTTTGATCAGTCGGGAGACATAAAGCTTGAGCTGAATGCCGAATACAGAGCCAATTTATATAAATTTTTAAACGTCGCCGTCTTTGCCGATGCAGGAAACGTGTGGCTGGTAAATGAAGATCCCGACAGACCCGGCGCAAAATTTTCGAAAGAATTTTTAAGCGAAATTGCCGTAGGAGCCGGAGTTGGTCTGAGACTTGATTTCTCTATTTTAATTCTGAGACTTGACCTCGCCATGCCACTGAGAGTACCTTACTATGAAAGAGGCGACCGATGGACTTTCGACAAAATTAATTTCGGAGATTCGAGCTGGAGAAGAGATAATCTTATCCTGAATATTGCGATCGGATATCCTTTCTAAATTTTTATACATGATAAAAAGAATAAAATTCTTCTGGGAAGCTTTAAAAGAAACTTATACAAAATGGAACGATTCGACCGCTTCCAATGATTCTGCGAGTCTGGCATATTATGCTATTTTCTCAATTCCTGGTTTGCTGATTATTATCATATGGATTGCCGGATATTTCTTCGGTGAGGAAGCGATTCGGGGACAGATCACCAGCCAGATCAGCGGTCTTATGGGACAGGATGCAGCCAAAAGCGTGCAGGATATGATTGCAGGAGCTTTGATTGATAAGGAAAATATATTCATGAAAGCAATTGGTGTAGGTTCTCTTGTTTTTGGTTCGACAACATTATTCTTTCAGCTTCAGCGTTCCCTGAACAGCTTATGGGACGTACAGCCTGCACCAAAAAAAGCTTTTGTTAAATTTCTCCTCGACAGAGCCAACTCCTTAGGAATGATCCTGATCATCGGCTTTTTACTCATGATTACCATGGTGCTTTCGTCTTTAATCAGCTTACTTAATAACTGGATCACGAATTATTTCGGACTGGAGACCTATATGGTGGTAGAGCTTGTGAATTACCTCATCGGGTTTACTGTGACTATGCTTTTATTCGCTTTAATGTTTAAAGTATTACCGGATGTTGAGATCAGCTGGAGGCCCGTATGGAGAGGTTCCTTTCTTACGACGATCTTATTTACCTTGGGAAAATTCCTTTTAAGTCTTTATTTCGGAACAGCCAAACCTACTTCAGCGTTTGGGGCAGCGGGAACTGTTATCCTGATTATGATGTGGATTAATTATTCGTGCATGCTCATTTTCTTCGGAGCAGAATTTACCAAAATATACGCTAACAAAAGAGGCTTTAAAATCGTCCCTTCCAAACATGCGAAATGGAGTGATGCCAAATTGTATGAAGACAGCCAGAGAATGAAAGACCCGTCTGAAAGCTAAATAAAGCTATATGCACGTATCTTTTTCTACTGTAAATAGCGAATATTTTGGGTTCTTATTAAAAGAAATTCACAAGCGTTACAAAAATAGATGCTGAAGAGTTACTCAACTCTTGCTGTAGAGTTGCTCAACTTCTGCTGTAGAGTTGTCCAACTCCTGCGCAGGAGTTGAATGAAAGATGCGCAGGTTTCGGGCGAAACCTGCGCATCTTTTTTTTATATTCAGAATACATGATTAAATATCATATACTAATTCTGAGAATCCTTACATTCTGTTTACCGTTGTGATCCCGAGAAGATTCAGCGATTTCTTTATGGTTTTGGCTGTAAGATCTGAAAGATTTAATCTGCTCTGCTTTACATTTTCATCCTCATGATTCATGATCGGATTGCTCTGATAGAACGAGTTGTACGTTTTCACCAGATCATATACATAATTGGCCACCAGAGCCGGACTTAATACTTCTGCTGCTTTCTGAACAACAACTTTATAATTGGCCAGCTGCATCACCAATGCCTTCTCATATTCATTTAAGACAACGCTATCCACTGCTTTATATTCAAAATCAGCCTTAGCCAATAAAGACTGAATACGCGCATAAGTATACTGAATGAACGGCCCCGTATTTCCGTTGAAATCAATACTCTCTTCAGGATTGAAGAGCATTTTTTTCTTCGGATCCACTTTCAGCATAAAATATTTCAGCGCTCCCATTCCTACACTTTCGTAGTTTTGGGCTTTTTCTTCCTCCGTTAAATTCTCCAGCTTTCCAAGTTCTTCTGCTGCTGACTTTGCGATGTTGTGCATCTCCTGCATCAGGTCGTCTGCATCAACTACCGTTCCTTCACGGGATTTCATCTTACCGTTCGGAAGCTCAACCATTCCGTAAGACAGGTGATACAATTGATCTGCCCATGAATAACCAAGTTTCCCTAATATTTTAAATAAAACCTGGAAATGGTAATCCTGTTCGTTTCCTACCGTATAGATCAGCTTTTGAATATCGTTTTGTTTAAAACGCTCAACAGCCGTACCCAGGTCCTGGGTCATATATACTGAAGTTCCGTCAGAACGCAATAGTAATTTCTGATCCAGGCCTTCATCCGTAAGATCGCACCATACCGAACCGTCTTCTTTCTGATACAGCACTCCTTTATCCAAACCTTCCTGAATAAGGTCTTTCCCTAAAATATAGGTATTGCTTTCGTACTGAACCTGATCGAAATCTACTCCCAGTCTTTTATATGTTTCATCAAAGCCTTTGTAGACCCATGAGTTCATTTCATTCCATAGGGTGCGTACTTTTTCGTCTCCTTTTTCCCAATCGAGAAGCATTTGTTGCGCTTCCTTCATGAGAGGCGCCTCCTTTTTCGCCTGTTCTTCTGTGATACCTTGTGCGACAAGTTCAGCAATTTCCTTTTTATATTCTTGGTCGAACTTTACATAGTAGTTTCCGACAAATTTATCACCTTTAATACCAGTGGTCTCAGGAGTCTCTCCATTCCCGAACTTTTCCCAAGCCAACATTGATTTGCAAATGTGGATCCCTCTGTCGTTGATAATCTGTGTTTTGATCACGTTATATCCGGCTTCTTCAAGAATTTGTGCAACAGAAAAGCCTAATAAATTATTTCTGATATGTCCAAGGTGAAGGGGTTTGTTGGTATTCGGTGAAGAATACTCCACCATTACTGTTGAATTTTTCTTTTCCACGGCATCAAAGTTTTCTGCCAATCCTTTAAAGTTATCGATAAAGAATTGATTTTTAACTTTAATATTAAGAAAGCCTTTCACGACATTAAAACTTTCGACAAGTTCCGTCTGCTGAGTTAAAGCATCTCCCAGTTCAACCCCGATGGCTTCGGGATTTTTTTTCAGCTGTTTCACCAAAGGAAAAGTTACGATGGTAAAATCTCCTTCAAACTCCGTTTTATTTTCCTGAACTTCCAAAGCAATGCCTTTCAGCTGATAGACATTAAGGATCACTTCCAAAAGTTTTTCTTCTATGATATTTTTAATATTCATTATCTGTTATTTTACAATAGCCGACCGGCCATATTCTGAACCGCAAATATACGGAAATAAAAAAACCGCCCGAAGGCGGATCGATATGAATATTAAAACTAGAAGATTAATTGGCCCACCACACCGGGGTGTACATGGATGACACTACAGTGGCGTTTTGATTCAATATCCTTTCTGACTTTGGAGTCATTAATCTCAATGGAATCTTTTTCGTCTGGCTGTTTTGGTTGGGAGTTAAAGTTGGGAATCCTGTTCGTCTCCAGTCGTTGTATGGCTCCATCGTCGTAAATAAAGCAATATACTTTTGATTCATAATATTCTCCAGAGTAACTGTGGATGACACCGATGTGGCATACGTGTCATTTGCCGTTCCTGTAACCTCCTTGATGGAAGAAGCGACGGCATCTTTCAACGCAGCCTGGGCTGAAGCAAGATTTCCCAATCTGAAGTAGGCTTCAGCCTGGATAAATTTGATTTCGCTATACCCAAAAATAATATTTGGGGTTGAGGGTGAACCAGCAAAATAACTTCCGAAAGGTGAAGCATCCGAATCTGCATCTTCAGGCGCAGATCCTGAATACCCTTGTGGGTTATGGCTATCCGGAGACACAAAAAAAGGAAGTCTGGGATCAGCATTATTTTTCAGAAGGTCAACAAAATATTTCCCCATAGACATATATCCAGACCTTGCATTGTTAAATCCATACCAGAGATTCTGGTTGTTTCCCCCATCAAATGTTGCTACCAGGTTATCACTGTCTGAAGCCAGTGAAAGCTGTGAATAATCTAAGGCTTTCTGTGCGGCTGTATTGTCTTTTTTTGATAATCTGAGGGCATATCTTGCTTTTAAAGCATATGCCAGTTTTTTCCACTGTAATACATCACCTCCATAAAATAAATCGTCAGTCTTCGGTAAACTTTTATTGGCATTTTGAGGTTTTTCAAAATCGGCAATGGCTTTATCCAGGTAAGATTGAATCTGTGTGATCACCTGTTGTTGCGTATCATACTTTGGACTTAGATTGACAGTTCCCTGAAAAGCCTGAGAGAAAGGGACATCTCCCCAGGCATCTGTGGCATATCCTATATTCATGGATATCAACACTCTTGCAATGCCGTCGTAATATGGATTTTCTGCACCAAACTGATTGATGATCTGGTTAAGATTCACACCAGCCTGATAGATATTCGCCCAGTCGGTTTCAACATCGGTTTCGGTAAGGAAATAATTGGTATAATCTAAGGACTGTAGCTGATTCCCATTCGTATGCTGTGTAAAAAGACTTAATGTTCTGGGCAGATTGCCTGTTGAATTGCTGATCGTACCAATTTCTGCTCCGGTAAGTAAAGTTTTCGGGCTTGATAATTGTGTAGGGCTGTTGGGGTTATCATTAAAAGTATCCAGTTCATGCTCGCAGGAGAGCAGGCAAGATATGATCATCAGTGATGCCCCTGCTGTATAGATAAATTTTTTCATAATTAAAATCCGAATTTGAATGTTAAAAAATAGCTTCGTGTATTAGGATTATTAAAATAATCAAACCCTAACGTGTTGGATGCTGATCCGGCGAATGAATTTTCGGGATCAATCCCTTTATAATTGGTTATTAGGAATAAATTTCTGGCACTGAAGGTCACTTCTGCACTTCTGATAAATGTTAAGCCTGCCGATTGGGAAAGAACTTTACCTATATTGTAACTAAGGCTTACATCTCTTAATCTTACCCAGTTAATATCTTTTTCGATAGCGGTTTCATTTGCGCTGAACGATCCGTCTCCGAGATAGCTTACATAGTATGCTTTATTTGAAATGGCAATATTGTTGGGCTGTCCATTTTCCAATACTCCAGGAATGATATATGTACCTTGTCGGTTATCTGCCGATGCCTGGGTCATTCCCAACCTGTTCAACCTGGCTAAAGTACCATTCCAGATATCTCCTCCTTTTCTTACATCTAGCAAGAAACTCAGAGATATATTTTTATATCTGAAATTATTCCTGAAGCCACCAGTCCAATCAGGATTTGGATTTCCAATCAACTGTGCTCCTTCCGCCAATATTGGGAGACCGTTTGATCCTATAATTAAATTACCGGCATTATCTCTTTGATAAGCTGTTCCATAAAATACACCTAACGGCTGACCGAGGGTAATAGTAGGCGTTAAATTTCCACTAAAATAATCACTTCCTTGCGGCGCATTATCGTCAACACCATTTAAGTCGGTAACTTTATTTCTGTTGAGCGTCCAGTTAGCTGTAAAATTCCAGTCAAAGTTTTCATTTTTAAGAATATCATAACCTAGACTAACTTCCAAACCTTTATTTTCTACAGTAGGACCATTCGTATAATAAATCTGATAGCCGTTAGATGCGGCAACAGGACGTCTGATCAGGAGATCATAATTGGTTGATTTGTAAGCACTGGCGTTAAAATGTAATCTTTTAAACATTTCTAATTCCAACCCTAGTTCGAACTCTTTGTTGTGCTCCGGCTTCAAATTATTGTTATATAAAGTTGTTGAAATTCCATAGGCTCCTGTGCCGTTATAAGGGGAAGATAATTGCGGGCCGAAAGAATCGTAAAAAGTAGGGGTTACATAAGGGGTTATAATACTATATGGGCCGGGAGATGCATATGTACTAGAATAAGCAGCTCTTAATTTTCCAAGATTTACCCAATCCGGCATTCCCAGTGTTTTATTGAAAATCCAGGAAGCAGATAAGGAGGGATAAAAATAAGATCTGTTTTGTTTTGGGAGAGAAGAACTCCAATCGTTCCTGCCGGTAACTGTTAAATAAAACTGATCATAAAACGCAAATTCTAAAGAAGCAAAGACCCCTCTTTTCAAATATTTGCTGTCCCCATTCTGCGCTTTAAGGGTAGAAAAATTACTTAAATTAAATTGATTGGGTTCAAGCATAGATGAACCGACACTGTACTGATCATTTGAAAATATCGAGTTTATCTGGCCTCCGATATTGTAATTAAGATTAATATTATCCGTAAAATTTACGATTCCGTTGAATATCAAATCTAAGTTATACAGGCTTTTAGTAAAGCTGTCGACAATGACCTGTCCGGATCCGTCTGCAGTAGAGTTTCCGTTACTCGTAAAAGAATAATTCTGCTGTGCATGGGTCGTGTAAGTATCTACTCCGGCTCTTACCAATACATTCAACCATTTGCTGTAGTTGTAATTAATATGTCCATTAAAGATCACACGATTCGTTTCATCCTTATAAGGGTTGTTATACACTGTATAAAGAGGATTATCATAGGCCGCGAAATAATTTTTATTGTATCCCTGATCCGTTTGATAGTCTCTCACATCATAAGAAGAAGGCATACGCAATAGGGACAACATGATTCCCGCAGTATTACTTCCCTTTTGTGCTCTGACTCCCAACGTATTGGTATATAGAACATCTGCACCAACTTTCACTTTATCGGTGAGCCTGTATTCACTATTGAAATTGAATGATGTTTTTTTCAGGCTTGTATTCGGAACGATACCTGTTTGATCTATATGTCCGAAGGACGCTCTGAAATTGCCATTGTCTCCACCCCCAGATAATGCTAAATTATAATTATTGGTAACTCCTGTCTGATAGAAATTTTTAACATTATCATACGCTTTCAATCCTTCAACACTAGAAATCAGCGGGCCCCAGCTTTGATTGGTTCCGGAGGTAACGGCAAATCCGTCTGAGCTATATTGGGCAGGCTGAATATAAGTGGTTCCATTGGTACCTGCAGCATAACTTTTCTGTAGATTTATCATATTGCTAAGCTGATCAAAACCTACAGAGGTTGAGAAATCGATACCTATACCTTTTCTTTTTCTGCCCTTTTTAGAAACATAGATAATTACACCGTTCCTGGCTCCTTCACCATAAAGTGCGGCGGCTGCCCCACCTTTTAAGACAGAAACACTTTCTATATCATCCGGGTTGATATCCACAGCCCTGTTTGAATCATCTACTCCACCGATATTTGTTCCTGATCCCGCATTGTTGTTGTAGGAGTTGTCGATGATCTGACCATCCAATACAATTAAAGGCTGACTGGTAAGCTCGATTGATTTTTGTCCCCTGATCACAATTCTACTTGATGCCCCGGGTGTTCCGGAGGCTCCGGTAACCTGTACACCGGCTACTTTCCCGGCCAATCCCTGGATAACGTTTGATTCACCAGACTTTTGCAGGTCTCCTCCTGCTACCTGTGAGACGGAATAGCCGATTGCTTTTTTCTCTCTTTTAATGCCTAGCGCAGTAACGACTACGCCTTCAATTTCACCTGTTCTCAGCGTATCACTCTTTTTTTGCTGTGCCTGGGCTAGGGCCACAGAAGAGGACAGAACCAATGAAAGTACACTGATTGATAATTTCTTCATATACATCTAATTTTTGCAAAACAAAGTTTAAAAAGTTTATCAAAAATTCAAAGAAAAACATGAAAAAATTACAATATATTCAATAAAAATAAATAAAAATTATATAAAAATTAAAAAACAAAGATCATATATAATTATGACACAATATATCATTTTAATAATTTATTATGATTACATTAAAAATAATATTTTAAAAGTATGTAATTCATTTAAATATTACTCTACAAGAAGGAAATTATATACTGATAACCAGTTTATTACCTCTTGATCCAGATTATCAAGCATTATTTTAGCATGTCATAATGAAATGCCTTGCATAGTACTTCATTTTTATTAAAATAAAATTTTAACACTTACGCAAAAAAAAACCGCCCGAAGGCGGATCAATATGAAGGTTAAAATTAAATTTATTTATTGTTTCACGAAAACGAGACTCGCTTCATCATTTCCAGGCACATTATCCAAATCTTTTGAAGCGTCAAGAATCTTTAGTTCGTTATCTGAAAAGTCAAGTATCTCTTTTTTTAATGTCTGGGCTGTTCCGTTCTCATTATAGGTAAGCGTTAAATCTTTTGTAACTTCATCATATACCCACTTTCCGGCAAAGGAATCATCCAGATTGCAGTTTCCGGTGGAAGCAGACACTCCGTATCTTTCGTAAATTCCTGAAAGACTAGCATTGACGACGATCTGGCCCTTTCTTTCACATTCTGTTAAAGGGTATGTTTTACCTTTATACTCATATCTCTGAGGTTTCCAAGTTCCGGTCAGGTTGGGCTTTTCGATAATTGTGTCTTCTACAGCATCATTACCTGAACACGATATAGCAACCACCATGATTATAATTATTTTAGAAAGTAATTTCATATTTTATTGTTTATAATATTCCTATAATGATACAGTAATAATTTTATATTATCAATATACATCCCAGAAAACTTTTGTTGTTACCTGATCCCCACCAATTTTTTGTGCTGCGGCCGTGACGTTATTTTTATTTAACAAATATTCCTGATCAGAATATTTCATTCTTACCGGAACTCCATCTACTGTAGAGTCATCGGGATTCACAAATACAGGATAATCAAGTCTTCTTGCAAAATTCCACGCCTGGAATCCTTTATTAAACATGGCTACCCATGCCTGAAAGCCAATAGATTGCTTCCAGTTTGATGCATTGAATGGATTGGCCGCAATAAAAGCCGTTGCATTTGTACTTGCGATTCCATATTCTGTCATTGAAGCTGTTATTGCCTGAGCATATAAAGCCGAAGCTGATCCTCCTACACTATAGCCCCTGGCTGCTGCCTCTGCTCTTAAAAACATGATTTCAGTATAATCTAATAAATAGCCCTGAGCATTTTCCGTAATTAGCATATATCCCCCATCTTCTCCTACGTCCGGATTTCCATTTGTAACTTTTGGCGACGTCATGTGCGAATAACCTAAAAATGAGTTATTGCTACCATAAATTCCTCCTTTATATACACCTTCTATTTTTGTAAACCAGCGATCTCTTCTCGGATCTGCAGTAGAATTCATATAGTCTACAATTACGTCTGAAGGAATAAAGTCGTTTCTCCCTGACTGTATCGCTTCCTGATATACCGGATTAGCAAATAACCCTGAAGGAAATGCGGATAATCCCCAACTGTCTTCTTTGCTATCGAAAAGTCCGGCATTATAGGCAGCTTCTGCATTGGTCTTTGCGATAGCCGGTTCTACATCTGACAAGGTAACTGCTAATCTGAATTTCAGAGAATTGGCCATTTTTTTCCACTTCGCCATATTACCATTGTAAAAAAGATCTTCCGTATAACCCGCCTGATTAATATTAATCATAGCACTCGCCGCATCAATTCTTTTCAGCAAATCCAGATAAATAGTCTTGGCATCATCATAAGGGATCTCAGACACTCCTGGATTTCCAGGTACAGCTTGCAAGGCTCCGAAGTATGGAATATCGCCGTAAGTATCAACAAGATTTGCCCACGCATAAACATTTATCAATTCTATAATGGCCATATTGTTATTTTTCTTTGTGGCATCCAATCCTTCATTCTCTAAAGACTGTTTTGCATCTCTCAGCGCAGATAATACTCCTGGCGAATGAACAATTGCGGAACTTGATGCCATCATCCTATTATAATGATTTCTAGGAATAGGTCTTGTTACCATATCATAGTTGGATTCATCAATATAGGTTGTCTGAGCCCATTGTTGCGTAAAAAATCTTGCTATATTGTTATTTACATTGGGCGTAAGTAATTGCGAAATCAATTCCTGCTGAGCACTTGCGACCAATAGTCCTGATGGAACTACGGTAGGGTGTTTCGGGTCTTCATTCAGTGAGGTAATATCACTTTCACAAGAATTTGTGACCACTGTTAAAGAAAGTATGCTGAGTATAAAAAGTATTTTTTTCATTTTCTAGAATTTTAAAGTTACGTTAATACCTAAATCACGTGTAGTAGGGAGCACTCCGATTGAATTTCCTTTTGAAGAAAGACCATTTCCTGTTCCTGCCTCGGGATCTGCATAAGGTAAATTTTTATGAATGATCCATAAGTTTCTTCCTACTAAAGAAATTTTAACTTCCTGGAATGAAGTATTAGCTAATACAGATTTAGGAAGACTATAGCCGATGCTTGCTTCTCTTAATTTAACATATGACGCATCATAAACAAATCGCGAATTTGGCATTCTTCTGTATCCGTCAACATTTCCAAATGTATCCGGTGCTGAAGTAGGCGTTGTATTTACCTGTCCGTTTGGATTCACACCCGGATTGACTACCCCAGCTGTTCTATAATCTCCAATTGCCGTTTCCTCATAAAGTCCAGTAGCCAGACCATAGTACATATCTGTTGAAAAAACGTCTCCTCCATGTTTTACGTCGATAAGGAAACTTACCGACAAACCTTTGTAATTGAAACTGTTTCTTACACCTCCTATCCAGTCTGGCGTAATATTTCCAATTACCTGATTCGGGTTTGTTAAGTATCTACCATTCGCCGGATTAATAACTTTTTCTCCGTTTAAATATACATAATCAGATCCTACAAGGGCTCCGAAAGCTTCACCTACTCTTGCATTAAGTGAAACCCCTCCTTGATAAGAAGCTAATAAATAGTTTTGAGAATCTCCATATAGTGAAACGACTTCGTTTTCATTTTTAGACCAGTTTATATCAATATCCCATTTGAAATTATCGTTCTTTACAGGCGTTCCATTTAATTGTACTTCGATACCCTTATTATTAATTTGTCCTGCATTTACAAGGAAGGTTCTATATCCTGTTGCAGATGACACCGGAAGATTAATAATTTGATCGAAAGTACGTGTTTTATATAATGCTACGTCAAATCCTAATCTATTTTTAAAGAACTGCCCTTCCATACCAAATTCAACTTCTTTTGATCTTTGAGGTTTCAGATTTGGATTTGCAAGAAAATAAGATTGATCAACAAGTCCTACATTCCCAAAACCACCTCTTACTCTGTATGTATTTTGTAATTGATAATTTTTTGTTGAAGACCCTACTTCAGCATAATTACCTCTAATTTTCCAGAAGCTCATCCATGAAGGCTTCCAAAGTTCAGAAAGTATTAAAGATCCTGTAACTGATGGATAGAAGTAAGAATTATCTGCTTTAGGAAGATTAGAACTTTGATCGATTCTAAAAGTTCCGTCTACGTATAACAAATTTTTATATCCGAATGATGCTGTTGCATAAGCACCTGAAGTTAACCATTTTTCATAATTTTCATCTGGTGAAATAATTGGGCTGGCAGAGTTTGAAATGGCAAATAATCCCGGAGTGGCCAAACCACCTTCAGTACTTGCATAAACATTATCAATCAAATTTCTTCTGACATTTCCTCCAACAATCCCACTTACATTTAAATCGGGAGTGATATCGAATTTATAATTTAAGAATAAGTCGAAGTTTGTTTCAGTAGTACGAACATCCTGACGCGAATATCCTGAGGTAACATTATTTCCTGATGCTCCGAAAGCCTGTGGTAGAGAGCCGTTCATCAGTCTTTCTTCAATCAGCATTTGCATCTGATCATAAGAAAGCTTTCCTGTAAGACCAAAATTTTTAGAAATATCATATTTTACTTGAGCATAGCTAAAGCTTCTTGTTCTGGTATCTGACTGATAATTTTGATATCTTTGAAAATAAGGATTATTCCAGTAGGCCGGAGTTCCATCCGAACCAGAACTTCTGTTCCAGGTTAGGTTTGAGTTACTTCTTTCGTATGCGTCTCTCAATTCATAAACATCAACATTGGTTTGCCACCATTGTCTAAAACCGGTTACAATGTTATCAGAATATCCTGTTTCATTTCTCCCTTTAGTATCCTGAATTGTTAATGTTGAAAATACACTGGCATGAAGCTTATCCGTAAAATCATAATTGAATTTGGCTGATAGACTATTCTTTCTTAAATCTGAGTTTGGCAACAAACCGTTGGAAAGCATATTAGTATAGGACAGAGAAACATTGGACGACTTATTTCCTTTTTCTAATGAAATTGTGTTGACGTACGTCACAGGTGTCTCAAAAAATTTAATAGGTCCGTTTTTAGCGGCCACCCAAGGTGTTGCTTTTCCGTAGTTTGGGGAGTCAGGATTATATGAATCCCACTGTCTCACCATTAAGTTGGGATTAAATTCAGCTCCGTATGATGCATCTTCTGTAAATGGTACCTGTAATTGCTGTGTATCAGGATCATAATTAAAGTATTCATCCGGATTACCATCTCCATTTGTATCATTTCCATAAACCCTACCATATCCTGCACCATATCTTGTCTGATATTTCGGAAAGGTAGATTTATCAATAAATCCGGCTGTAATACCTGAATTTAGTGTTACTCCCCAACTTCCGTCCTGCTTCCCTCTTCCATTTTTAGTAACAATTAAAATTACACCATCACTACCTCGCTCTCCATACAGTGCCGATGCTGCTGCTCCTTTGAGAACGTTTATACTTTCGATGTCATCCTGATTGATATCGGACAAGAAATTGCCGTAATCGAAAATAGCTCCGCCTACAGTTCCATTATTGACAGGAGATCCATCTATAACGATGAGCGGGCTTCCCCCAGATAAAGATTTGTAACCTCTGATAAGTAAGTTGGCAGAACCGCCGAAATTGTTATTTGTATTAACTTGTAATCCGGAAACTTTTCCCGATAGCAAAGAAGCTACGTTTCCCGTGTTAGTTGTACCTCCTGTTAAAGCTTCCGCTTTCACTTCTTCTGAAGCATACCCCAAGGATTTTTTCTCTCTTTTAATTCCCAGTGCAGTTACCACCACACCTTCGATGTCTTGCGTTCTTACTGTATCACTCTTTTGTTGTTGCGCTTGTGCGATCGCCAAAGAGGATGACAGTACTGAAGCCAGTACACCCATTGTTATTTTCTTCATATTAATTAAATTTTGCTAGACAAAGTTTAAAAACTTTCTTAAAACAGCAAAATAAAATTGGCAAAAATTAACAAATATTCATTTCTATTCAATTATTTTAATTAATTATTTAAAATAAATTGTTAATAAATATATTTTTAACAAAAATGAATTATTACAAAAGAAATAAAATTACATTAAAAGCAATTTTTTTCGATTGTTATTATCTATATTTTTGCTGCATGAAAAAAATGTCTATATGTGGTGATAAACAACGTCTTAGAATATCAGAAGAGTTTATTGAAGATGAAAATTATGATGCATTGCATATATGTTATTTTTTGGATATTCCAAATTTTAACATTTAAAATAAAAAAAACCGCCATAAAAATGACGGTTTATATTTATTACTAATTTTTAGTATTAGTTTTGATTCCAGAAAGGAGTGTATTGGTTTTTAGTAAACACTTGAGCCTGACTTACATTTGGAACATTACTAGAGTTTCCAGTATATTCTGAAGAAGGATAAATTAACCTATAAGGTTTGTTCGGATAGATTGCGTTATCTGCTACAGGAATATTTGGATAGCCCGTCTTAAGGAAGTTGATGTAAGTTTCAACTTGTCTTAAATTTGCAAGAGAAGCAAATCTTTGGTATTGAATTGCTGCAATTTTGTTTGGAGCTCCCGTCCAACCAACAGCAGTGGTATTTAAGGCAGAAAGATAAGCACCAGCTCTTTCAGGAATCTCATAGAAAGCAAACGAGTCTTGAACCGCTGCTTCATATTGAGCCTGAGCGCTAAAAGTAAATATTGTTGGATATAATACTGCAGCTTCAGCAAGAAGAAGTTTATTTTCAGATCCTAAAGCTAAATAACCATCCATGGCAGAACCTCTTGTAGCAATCTCAGCTCCTGCAGAAGTATCACCGCTTAACATTCCGTATACTAATAGATTACTATCATCTGGATTATTGCTTTGAGGAATAACTGTACCGTCAAAATTTTGTTCACCAATAAATTTCCAGCCAATAAATGAAACCTGCCATTCACTGCCACTAAGTTTTGGAGCTCCCTGTTTAAGGCCAACCACACTAGTCGGATTCTGTTGCGCCGGACTTGTTGAAAGTCTTCTAAACATCTGACTACCACGATAATCTCTTGCAGATGTACCATAAAGGGTTCCGTTTACTGAGTTTGCATAATATTGAGCTGCTTTATACAATCTCCAACCATTAGTATTCAAAGAACTTCCTTGATAATTGACCATACCATAATTACTAAACCATGGGTTTGGAGTTGATGAATTTAAATTACTGTAACCAGGATTAATAGCTACATCGCCAATATAAAATTTCGAAGTATCTGCGCTAGCTAAGCTTTGAAGTTGTGCGTCAACAAATGATCTCACAGTAGCATCAGTAACTTTAGATTGTCTTAGAAGAATTTTAAGTTTAATATTATTGGCAAATAATTTCCACTTATCCATGTCTCCCTGAAATATAACATCTTCGGCCTGCCCTACATTATTATCCCCTGTAACTACTGTCGCATCTATATCAGCTATAGCCTTATTGATTTCTAAAACCAATTCTCTGTAGATACTTGCATCATCATCATACTTTGGAGCAAGATTCTGCTGTCCTTTAAAAGCCTCAGAATATGGTGCATCACCATAGAAATCAACAATATATTGCATAGTATAAGCTTTCAAAATTCTTGCAATTGCAGAGTGCAATGGAAGAGATGCCCCATTGTTAATTATTCCTTGTAAGTTGTTAGCTGCAACATAGCTACTCGACCAAATTCCTGTGCTAAAAGTATTTGAAATATCGAGAGAATATTCTCTTGTTAAAGGATTACCAAAATAAAAATTATTACCTGCCCAAGTATTAGTCCATACATTAGACAGTGAATTCATTGTACCCGCTTGAGTTGAAAAAACTAAGTTTTCAGAAGCTGCTAATGTTTGTCTAGGTGATATAAGTGACGGGTCAACATTATTTGGAGAAATGTTATCATCCATCTCTCTACAAGACGATACGAAAGCCATGAGAGCAATCGATGAATATAAGAATATTTTTTTCATTTTTTACTTAATTAAAAATTAACATTTACACTAAAACCATAAGATTTTATCGATGGATATTGTCCTACTGTTGCATATCCTTGCGCATTTCCTGTAGTGTAAGCAGATTCCGGATCAACAAAATTCCTATTGTTATCAGAATATTTTACAAAAGGATTTCTTGCATGAACACCAATTGTAAGACCTGTTAATCCACTATTTTTTAGCATATCTGATGAGAAAGTATAAGAAAGTGCAACTTCTCTAAGTTTAAAATAAGAAGCCGAAACAACCTGATTAGCACCTACCGTTCCAAACTGGTTCTGATAATAGTATTCTACGCCATCATATAAAGGATTTCCTGTACCTCCACTCGCATATTGATAATAAACATCATTATTAGCCACATACTGCCCATTAGATAAGTAAGAAGAATTTGGCATAATAAAACCAGCTTCTCTATCGAAGTTACCACTTTCAGGTAAACTACCACTAAACGCCATATTTTGTAGAAGTTCCGTTGTAATCTTTCCACCAATTCTCCAATCCGCTGTAGCAGTAAGCTTGAATCCTTTGTAATTTACGCTCGTATTGAAACCCCAAAGATATTTAGGATTAACAGAGCCTAAATTCTGTAGTGTAGAAGTTACAGACGGTCTACCAGTAGTTGCATCTACAATTACTCTCCCCTGATCATCTCTCACAAAATCAGTACCCATTAATTGAAGCCCTTTCATACCTTTTATCGCATAGATACCTACTAACGTTGTTCCTCCGATTGCTACTCTATCCGTATCAGGAGCTACCTCTAATACTTCTGTCTCGTATGTTGTAAAGTTTGCACCAATCTCCCATCTGAAATCTTGGCTCTTCAAAGCTGTAACGTTAATATCGGCATCAATACCTCTGTTTCTTAATTTACCAACATTTGTTAATAAGCTAGCGATACCCGATGCTACAGAAGTAGTTCTGTTTGTAATCATATCTGTTGTATCATCTTGGTAAACAGATCCATTAAGTAAAATTCTATTATTAAAGAATCCTAATGATAAACCTACTTCTTTTTTAGATACTTTTTCAGGTTTGATGTTTTTATCCGTTTGAGAAGTCGGAGAAAGGAAACTTAACCCACCTGTTGGTGTAAATGGAAAACCAGCCCCAAGACCAAAATAGTTTCGTATGCTATAAGCACCTACTGAAGAAGCATTAGCAGTACCACTAATATTACCATATACTTTTAAATAATTCAAAACATTACCTCCAAAATCAGTAAGCTTTGTTGGAATAAAACTTACACCAACTGATGGAAAGAAATAACTTCTTTCACCTTCAGGAAGTACTGAATTCCACTCATTTCTTGCCGTAGCAGTTAAGAATAAATAATCCTTATATCCTAAATCCAAGTTAGCAAATACAGCTTGCGAGTTATAAGACCCTCTTGTATTATCTAAATTATAAGGATTAGTAGGATTGGCTAAGTTCCATATTTGATATAGTCCAGGAATAATTAAACCTGATCCTCCAGCACTTGTTGTATTATAACTAAAGTTTTGAAAGTTATGCCCTACATTAAGCTTCATATTCAAATCATCCGTAAGATCATAGTTGAAGTTTACTAATAAATCACCGTAATACTTCGTCTGACTAGCATTTGACTGCGCATATGAAGATGTAATTGCGGTTGCATCAGTAACAAGGGTACTACTCCATCCATCATTCCATTGATTACTAGAACTACCTAAGTATTGAAGATTTGACCTGTATAAAACATCAATGTTCTTATTAATTTTATATCCTACTGTACCTATTAGGTTTAATCGGTCGGTTGTGTTGTTGAATCTTACATGTTTGATACTCCAATATGGGTTTTGATAAAAAATATTCCAAGCATATCCATTATCAGGATAATCTTTCCATCTTGTAATAGGAATATCTGTAGATGACATCATCAAATCTTCATACAAATTTGAATCTGTGGTATTTGTTGTTTGACGGGTATAATTTACAATAGCATCAAAGTTCCATTTACCAAATTTTGTTCCAGCTTTTAAGAAAGCTGACATTCTTTTTAACTTGTCATCAGGAACAACAAATTCTCTTTGAAGGTGGTCTAATGATAATAATAAATAACTATTTTCATCTCCAATATTTGCAGTTATACCATTTTGGTAAACAGTTCCTGTTTTGAAAAAATCTTTAACATTATTTTTACCATAAGGAGCATATGTAGACATAATCGAAGATGCATCATCCGGTCCAGGAGTATTATCATCTTGATTTACTGATATATGCCCATCTCCATTAACATCATATAATGGGATACCATAAGGCACAACCTGACCGCCTAGCGGTCCATTGAATGAAGCACCCCAAGAACCATTTTCAACATTAATTTTTCCTCCATACCATCCTTGTCCATAATTCCTTTGTCTCTCAGGAGTATTTAAAACAGATTCAAAGTCAATAGATCCATTATAAGTAACTCTCATTCTTCCTTTAGCGCCCTTTTTAGTGGTTACCAAAACAACGCCATTCACACCATCAGAACCATAAAGCGCTGCAGCTTGAGACCCTTTAAGGATATTCATTGACTCAATTAATTCAGGAGCCAATTGTTGCAATGCTGACGCTGACGAAATCACATTATCAATAACAACTAAAGCATTATTGTTACCAGTAAGAGATCGCATACCCCTGATTTGAATTTTAGGAGTACCTGTTACACTACTGTTTGTATTTGTAATACTAACACCGGAAACTTTACCCTGTAGTGAAAAGATTGCACTTGGGTTTGAAGCTGCAGTAATCTGATCGCTATTAACTACTTGCACAGCAGCAGTCTGAGCATCAGCCTTTTTTTGAATACCTAATGCTCCAGTAATAACTACTTCGCCTATGTTACCTTCTCTGATGGAATCATTTCTTTTCTTCTGTGCATTCACCATTGCAAAAGAAGAAGACAAAACTACCAGTAGAACACTTGCTGTTAATTTCTTCATATTTAAATTGATTATTTTTATTTCTGCAAATATGTAAAACTTTCTTAACGTAAACAAATATTTTTGTTAAAAATATTTAATTTTCTATGTTTACATGGTATAATAAATAACATAATTATGAATATGTTAAAAAAAAACTCATTTTTTTTTGAGTTGAAAAAGTTTAAGAGATAAATAAAGGATGGATATGAAGAATGATACGCTAAAAGGAATATACATCTCTAATAATTTAACCAAAATTTAGTTAATGATTTTTAAAATTTGAATCTTAAAACAAGAATAGATTTGATTAGTTTATCAATATAGAATGTCCTTATAGAACTTTTCAATTATTGTATTAATTGAACTGTGCAATTTCAATACAAAATTATCTCACAAAATACTTAATTTTACATGTTTTTATATCTCATCATACAATATGGATTTATTAAGAAAGGGATCGGTCTTTTATATTGAAGCAGGATGCGACGAAGTTGGCAGAGGGTGCTTATGTGGTCCTGTGGTGGCAGCAGCAGTCATTTTGGATCGTAATTTCAACCAGAGTTTAGTTAATGATTCCAAAAAACTAAATTTTAAAACAAGAATGGATCTTGATCAGTATATAAAAGATAACGTAAAAGATTATGCCATTGCCGAACTTCCTGCCGGATTTATCGATGAGCATAATATCCTTAACGCAAGTATTCATGCCATGCACTTGGCTTTGGATAAACTTACAATTCGCCCTGAACTCATTTTAGTTGACGGAAACAGATTTCATCCTTATAATTATATTCCTCATGAATGCATTATCAAAGGAGATTCTAAAGTGCTTTCTATTGCCGCAGCATCTATTTTAGCAAAAAATTACAGGGATAAATTAATGATTGAACTCCATGATGAACATCCTGAATATGGTTGGAATACTAATTTTGGCTATGCAACCAAAAAACATCAACAGGCTTTAATTGAATTTGGCCCAACAAAATATCACAGGAGATCATTTCGCTTAGATTACAGCATGGAAGATGAATGCTAATTAACTTATCTTAATACAAAAAAAGAGAAGCAAATTGCTTCTCTTTTTTTATTTTATTTCTTTTTTCTTTGTTGCTCCTGATATTTCTGTTGTTCCTGAGCTTTCTCCATCATTTCCCTCATCCGTTTCTGGAATTTCCCTTCCGTTTTAGGCTTTTCTTTATTCGCCTGAATCTGTGCATGAATTTTCTTCTCGTCAAGAATTACATATTTAATAACAAGAATAATCAAGATATTGATCGCATTCGATACAAAATAATACCATGATAAACCAGACGCAGACGTATTAAGGAAGAATAAGAATGTAACAGGGAAAATGTACATTAACACTTTCATATTTGGCATTCCTTCCTGCTGTGGCTGTTGCATGTTTCCTGAAGTCATTATGGTATAAATTAAAATCACGATCGTACAAGCCAAAGCGAAAATACTTAAATGATCTCCTAAGAACGGAACTTTAAATGGTAATTTAATCAAATCATCATAAGCCGTTAAATCTTTTGCAAACCAGAAACCTTTACCTCTCAAATCAATAAAATTCGGGAAGAAACGGAATAATGCATAAAATATAGGAATCTGAACCAAGGCCGGCAGACATCCTGCCATCTGATTTACACCAGCTTTCCGATAAACTTCCATCGTTGCCTGCTGCTTCTTCATCGGATCTGCATCTTTAAGCTTGGCATTCACCTCATCAATTTCAGGACGGATTACCCTCATCATGGCACTCAGTTTATGCTGTTTGTACATGATCGGTGATAAGATCAATTTAACAATAATGGTCATCAGGAAAATCACCCAACCTGCTGTAAGCCCCCAATCGGCAATAATATTGTACATCGGAATAAAGAAACCTCTGTTCATCCAACCTATAAAAGACCAGCCTAATGGGAGAATCTCATCAAAGTTTTTATCATAAGATTTTAATAAAGGTAAATCCAATGGCATAAAATACCATGTAAAATCCTGATTAAGCTCGCTTCCGGTCATTTGAACAAAACCTTCATAATTCAGTTTTTTAAGATATTCACCTTCTTCAACGGTTTCCTGATTTCCTTTACTTTGTGTAAATCCTGTTTTAGATTCAATCACGGAAGCAAAGAACTGCTGTTTTACACCAATCCAGTTAAGCGTTTCCTTTTCTTCTTCCATGGTAGTTCTTCCGTCATAATCATAATCTTTATAATTATTGAAAGCATAAGAGAATTCCGAGTGAGATTGCTCCTGAGCTCTACCTTTTTCAAGATTTCTTACATTATAATCCCAGATAAAATCAGCTTTGTTATCTGAAGTAATTTTAGCAAGCCCCTGCGTTCTTACTTTAAAATCAAGGGTATATTTCGGAAGCAAAGTATAAATAAACTGAATGACAGCACCATTATAATTAGCCGTCATCGTTACCGCATTTCCGTTAACTGTAGGAGAAAATACAAGATCCTTTGTATTAATAACTTTTCCTGTTTTATCTTTAAACTGAAAACCGTAATTGGAATTATTTTTAGTGATCAGGTAAAGCGGAAGATCTGCCTTATCCGTTTTATGATCGTATGCTTTGTACTCCGCAAGCTCTACTTTTGAGACTTGTCCTCCAAGACTATTAAATTCAACTTTCAGCTCTTTGTTGGAAAGATTCGCAGTCTGAATAGCATTGGGAGTTACATTAGGATTGATATTATTTGCCTGAGATGGTTTTACGGCATTTTTTACCTGCTCGGTTTTCTGTTGCTCAGCTTTTACCTGTTCTTCTTTGGATTGTTTGTTCTGGAAATAAAACATAAATCCGAAAAGTACCAAACATAAAACCGCAAAACTAATAATCTGACTTTTATCGAGTCCGTTGTTCTGTTGCATTTTATTTTTATTAAAATTTTTACCTATTTAAATATATTATGTCTGTAATATATTTTGAGTCGACAAAAATACTGTTTTTTTATCAAAACTCTATACTATAATACATTACTATATAATAAACTCAGGCTGAGAATAATCAGTCTGAGTTTATTATATATAACGATCGTAAACGATGAATTACTTTACTTCTTTGCCACAAGCTTTAATGAAAGCTCTGAATAAAGGATGTGGTGTCGCTACCGTACTTTTGTATTCCGGATGATACTGTACCCCTACATAGAAAGGATGATCCGGCATCTCAAGTGCCTCAACAAGACCTGTTTCAGGATTTGTACCTGTTGCCAGGAAACCGTTTTTCTCAAATTCACCAAGATAATCACTGTTGAATTCGTATCTGTGGCGGTGTCTTTCCGTGATATTTTTATTTCCGTAAATATCATTTAATTTAGAACCGTTTTTCAAGGTGCATTTCCAAGCTCCGAGACGCATTGTTCCTCCTTTATCAACAATATTTTTCTGCTCTTCCATTATTGAAATTACGGGATGTGCTGTAGAAGTATCGAACTCCATTGAGTTGGCTTTCGTGTATCCTAAAACATTTCTGGCAAACTCAACCGTCATGATCTGCATTCCAAGACAAATTCCCAGCATAGGAACTTTATTTTCTCTTGCATACTGAGCGGTAAGCACTTTTCCTTCTATCCCTCTGTCACCAAAACCTGGCGCCACAAGAATTCCGTCTACTCCTTTTAACGTATCTTGAATATTCTCTTCGGTAATATCACCGCTGTATACCCATCTTATTTTCACTTCTGTTTCAAGATCTGCACCCGCATGTTTGAAGGCTTCAGCAATAGAAATATATGAATCCTGAAGAGAAACATATTTTCCAACCAATGCAATTTCCACCGATTTTTTAGGATTCTGAAATTTCTTTAAGAAAGATTTCCACTCTTTAAGATCTGCATCTTTATCACTTTTAAGATCTAATTCCTTAAGAACCACATCATCAAAATTTTGTTTTTGAAGATACATAGGAACTTCATAGATCGTATCAAGATCCTTACATTCAATAACGTTGTCTAAAGGAACGTTGCAGAACTGAGCCAATTTTGCACGCTGATCTTTAGGGATTTTATGTTCTGTACGGCAAACCAAAACATCCGCCATTATTCCGCTTTCCATCAGCTGACGAACGGAATGCTGAGAAGGTTTTGTTTTTAATTCTCCACTAGAAGCCAGATATGGCAATAAGGTCAAATGAATGACCATTGAATTTTTCTCACCTAATTCCCATTTCAACTGACGAACAGTTTCGATGTAAGGCAGAGATTCAATATCACCCACAGTTCCACCAATCTCAGTAATAATGATATCGTAGTTCTGTTTTGATAAAATTTTGATTCTTCTTTTGATTTCGTTCGTAATATGAGGAATTACCTGAACTGTTTTTCCAAGGAAATCTCCTTTTCTTTCTTTTTCGATGACCGTCTGGTAGATTTTCCCGGTTGTAACGTTGTTGTTTTGGGAAGTAGGAGCATCAAGATAACGCTCGTAGTGACCTAAATCCAGATCCGTTTCCGCACCATCTTCGGTTACATAGCATTCTCCATGTTCATAAGGATTCAGCGTTCCCGGGTCGATGTTGATATAAGGATCAAGCTTTTGAATGGTTACGTTGAAGCCGCGTGATTTTAGAAGAAGGCCCAGAGAAGCAGAAACGATTCCCTTTCCCAAAGATGAAGTTACACCTCCTGTCACAAAGATGTACTTTGTATTCTTTTTACTCATTAGATTAGGTTTGTGCAAAGTTATGGGAAAAAGAAATACAAAGCAATTTTGTATTAAAATTTGATTGTGTATTTTAGGAAAGATAAAATTTTAACAATGAAAATTCTCAATAAACTAGTTTATTTGAAAAATGTAGAACTATTATCTGAAAACGGTTTATTACTAAAATTCGACAATTTACCAATCTGGAGAAGTAATCAGTTTAATATTTATTTTACAGATCGTCATCATGATTATTACGAATGTATTTTTATTTACTTTAAAAAGAATATTCTAAACTACCATATGATATTTAAAAGTCTTATTGGCGAACAATTATATATCGAAATTTCAAATCATTTATTAAATGTTTGGTATGCCAAATATTTCGACCATATTGAAGATAGAAATACGGTAGACAATCTTGAAGAAATTGAAGTTTTTAATTTTAAGTTTGAGAAAATAGAGAAAACCGCTCAGGACTGGAAAAACGAATACACCAGTTTAGAAAAAACCTATCTTGATTTGCTTGCAGGAAAATAAGCAAAAAGGTTCCCAGAAAACTGAAAACCTTTTTTAAACCAAATTTATATATGAAAATTATTGCTTAACCATTTCAAAGTATAGATTCACATCAACGTCTTTCGCTACACCCGCTCCTGTAGGATCATATTTGATATTGTAATCCAAACGGTTTACTTTAAATGCAGCCTGGAAGCCCATTACTTCTTTTCCCTGCTGGTTTTTGGTAACCCCTCCGAAAGTCACAGGAACGCTGATTTCTTTAGTAACATCTTTTATTGTCAGTTTACCTTTAACCACATAAGAATTGTTCTTTTCTTTAACAACCGAACTTGTTACAAAAGTCATGGCAGGAAATTTTTCAGCATCAAAGAAATCTGCACTTTTCAGGTGATTATCTCTCATCTCTACACCGGTATTGATGGAAGCTACATTTACATTAAAGCTAAGTTCTGCATTATCAAGAGTATTGCCTTTAGTAACAGCCTTACCGTCAAACTTATCAAATCTTCCCTGCACAAAGCTAATCCCCATGTGCTTGATATTGAAATTAACGGAAGAATGCATCGGATCTACCTGCCAAGCAGTCTGTGCAAAACTTACAACACTTAAAAGTGCAAATACAAAAGTTAAAAATACCTTTTTCATTGTATATATTTTTTAAATTAAATTCTGATACAAAAGTAAGCCTGTTCTGATAAACCGACGTTGATCTATGTTAGTTTTTTGATTTGGATAAAATTATTTTGGAATAAATTAATTGAATCAAATACATAATAAGTAAAACGACAAATGAAATTACATACATGAAAATTTTCAGGAGATTTTCATTATTAGAGTCTGAAAAATAAACAAAAGGGTTATTTCCTGAAATTAGTAAAAACAACAAATAAATAATTTCAAACAAGATTGCAATCCGCAGAATTGAATAATAATGTTTTCTAAAAATAATAACTGTTACTAAACCGATCGTTGTAATAACTGAACAGAAAATAAGAATAAATATTGAGTACATGCCATAATCTCCTCCTGGAAGACGTAGATATTTCACAGCCCAGTCCGTCAACTGCATATGTAAAAGTGACATTACCACAAAAATCATCAAACTCAAAAAAATATTTTTCATGCTCGAAAATTAACTAAAAATCGAAAGAAAAATTCAAAAAAAATTTTGAACTTCGCAGTATGGCAAAACTAAAAACAGCATATTTCTGTCAAAACTGTGGCGCACAGTATTCCCAATGGATGGGACAATGCAAAAACTGCGGACAATGGAATACTTTGGTAGAAGAAATCGTAGAAAAAACCTCATCTCATAAAACACCTCCGTTCTCAAAATCGAAACAGCATGTCATCAATATTGTAGAAGTAGAAGCTAATGAAGAACCTAGAATAAAAACACCTTCCGAAGAGCTCAATCGAGTTCTGGGTGGCGGAATTGTCTTAGGATCTGTAACTTTGATCGGTGGCGAACCAGGAATCGGAAAATCTACTTTACTGCTTCAGTTAGCTTTAAAGATGAAAAAAAAGATCTTCTACGTTTCAGGTGAGGAAAGTGCCTCGCAGATTAAAATGAGGGCCGACCGTCTTACCGAGGTCCAGAATCCGAACTGTTTTCTTTTCACAGAAACCAATCTGGAGAAAATTCTTCATGAAGCCAACAAACTGGATCCTGATTTTGTCATTATCGATTCCATCCAGACACTGCAATCTCAGTTAATTGAAAGTTCACCCGGAACGGTTTCCCAGATCAGAGAATGTTCAAACGAGATTATTAAATACGCTAAAGAAAATAATGTTCCTGTTTTCTTAGTTGGCCATATTACTAAAGACGGACAAATTGCAGGCCCAAAAGTACTGGAGCACATGGTTGATGTCGTTTTAAATTTTGATGGTGACAGAAATCATCTGTTCCGACTGTTAAGAGCAAATAAAAACCGTTTCGGATCAACCTCTGAGATTGGAATTTATGAAATGGTTTCACAAGGTTTGAAAGAAATTAAAAATCCTTCCGAAATTTTAATTACTAAAAAATTTGAAGAACTATCCGGAAATTCAGTAGCCGTAACGCTGGAAGGAAACCGCCCGATGTTGCTGGAAATTCAGGCATTAGTAAGTACCGCAGTTTACGGAACACCACAAAGAAGCTCCACCGGTTTTGATGCCAAAAGATTAAACATGCTTCTCGCCGTCCTTGAAAAAAGGGCAGGATTTCAGCTTGGTGCAAAAGACGTTTTTCTAAATATTACAGGAGGAATTAAAACCGACGATCCGGCCCTTGATTTAGCCGTTGTAGCATCCATTCTTTCTTCCAACGAAGATATTGCCATTTCCGAACATTATTGTTTCGCCGGAGAAATCGGATTAAGCGGAGAAATACGACCAATTGCCCAGGCAGAACAACGTATTACGGAAGCAGAGAAACTTGGTTATGAGAAGATTTTTATCTCTAATTTAAATAAACTACCAAAGAAAAAATTTGGGATCAAGATCGAAGAAGTAAGTAAAATTGAAGATTTCCACGAAAGATTATTCTAAAGGCAGTTAGAGCTTAGAGCTCTAACAACTTTAACAACACAACTATGAAAAAAAATATTTACCCCTTAGAGGCAGGATGCTTCTATCACATTTACAATAGAGGAATTAATAGTCAAAAGCTGTTTTTTAATGATAAGAATTATCATTATTTTCTTAACCTAATGGAGTCTAAAATATCTTCCGTTGTTACTGTTTATGCGTACTGCCTTATGCAAAATCATTTTCATATTCTCGTCCGCACAAAATCGGAAATGGAAATAAGAAAATTCTTTCCGGAAAAAGATAAAACTGAAATTTCTAAAATCATAAGTCAGCAATTTTCCAATATGTTTAACAGCTATACCCAAGCCATTAACAAACATTACGGAAGAACAGGAAAACTTTTTGAATTGCCTTTCAGAAGAAAGTTTATAAGCTCCCATACGCAATTAATCAACACCATTCATTATATTCATAATAATCCCGTGAAGCATAGAATTATTTTGAATGCTGAAAATTATCGACATTCTTCGCTGTGTAAAATTAAAAATGGAATTGATGACTCACTGCTACCGGTTGAAGCTATTAGAAAACTGTTAGGTTGGTAGCGAAGCGTTGTTAGAGCTTAGAGCTCTAGCAACGCTTCGCTAGCCAGAAATTTCTTATCTTCACTTTATGAATTACCTTGCGCATTCTTTCCTTACCTTCACCGACGGGCAGATCGTTGGCCAGTTTCTGGAAGACTTTATCCGGAACAGAGATCGGTTTTCTTTTCCGAAAGACATTCAGGATGGGATTACCTTACACCGAGCCATCGATACTTTTACAGATTCTCATCCTGCCATTCATGAAGCGAAAAAAGTGTTTGCACCATTGGTAAGACTGTATGCCGGAGCTTTTGTTGATGTAGCGATGGATTATTTCGTGGCTAATGATATGAGTTTACATTCAAAGCAGGGATGGAAAGACCATTCTTCAAAAGTCTATCGTGTCCTGAATCAGAATTATGAATTTCTTCCTGAGAATTTCAGAAGAATGCTTGTAAAAATGGAAGAAGGAGATTGGCTTTATAATTACCGTCATGAAGAGAACATTGGTTACAGCATGAGAAATGTTCTCAATAAAGCAAAATATTTACATCCGGATATTCCCGTTCACGACGCTTTTTTAAAAAATAAAGACTTTCTTCAGCAATGCTATGATGAATTCTTTCCTGATGTATTGGAACATGCAAAAGGAATCAATGCCCTTCTGCAATTGGAAAACTAAAAACGTCCGACAACTCCCAGGCCTAAAGGTCCGGCATTAATATTCCAGGCAATTTTACCAACAGCACGCTGTTCCATAATATATTTTTTATCCTCTTCATATTTCCCGTTCTTTTTCATAAACTTATCGATTCCTTCTACAATGGCAATACTCATAATTGCACTTAATGTTACATCAGAAAACCAATGGGCACCATCAAGCACCCTTGAGATAGGGACAATGGATCCTACCGCCAGAATACCTCCTTTTACCCATGGATTTTTAAACTGTTTAGACAATGCATAGCTCGTGGTGACTGAAAGAACAGTATGTCCAGAAGGGAAACTCCTGAAATTGGCATCCTGGCCGAAGGGTTTAAAAAAATGCTTTCCCAATCCCGCTCCCGGTCGGGCTCTTCCAGTAACTGTTTTTGAAACCTGCTGAATAACTCCCGTGGCACTTGCAGCGGTAATCATTAAAACACCTGTCCTGCGAAGTTTTTCATTATTAATTAAAAGTCCTGTCGCATAAATGGCACCGGTAATTCCATAATTAATCTGAGGGCTGCCAAAATACCATCCAAATTTTCTGAAAACATTAGGAACATGCTCTCTGTTTCGTATAAAAGTACGGCTTATGTCCTCATCTGCAAGATAAATAGCTCCTACTGTAGCAACCGTAGCCCCCAATCTCACATAATCTTTTTTCTCCCAGGACAAAGGACGCGTAAAAGCATTTCCGAAGCCACCAGCCATCGTCACAACATCATACTTCAAATGTCCCCAGATATCATTTTTCCTATCCTGATTTTTCGTGAAAGAATATTCAGCGGACTCATTAGAATAAGACAATAGTGAATCCTTCTGAGTTGCGACAGTATCAGAAATAGTAACATTTCCTTCCTGTCCATTTATCACTACAAACAATAATATACTAAAAATAGTAATTGCTTTTCTCATCTTCATTATAAAAATAAGCAGCAAAGTTACCTAATTTGCACTATATTATGTTAAATCACAATAAATTTATTAATTAGATAGAAGCAATTAAAACTGCTGAAACAAATAACGATTGGGATAAGTCAGTTTCTCACTCTTCCTTTCTCCGTTTACGATGATATGAACGATATTCAGCTGGTCATCAAATAAGTTGTAAAGAAAGCTTACCGCGGCCTCCACTTTTTTAGGATTGTCGATTTTTTCAGACTCGAGATAAATATTTACCGACTCGTGATCTTCTTCGTAGCCAACGAAATTTACGTTTAAGAATTTGTTGTTTGTTTTAAGTTTAAAATATTCTGCGGAATAATTTTTAAGTGATTCATTAAGATGGCTTTTAAATTTAGCATCATTGAAATGCAGCGATTTTCCGTATTTGGCATTTAATCCGTTTTCAAGATCATCCAAAAAAAAGCGACCTGTAATTTCAAAAGTCTTTGATTTCTGATTATAATTAATTTCTACAGAACCAACATGATAAGGATGTTTCGTCTTGGTAAAAGATAAAACAACAAGTAAAACAGAAAAAAAGAAAAACAGTTTTTTCATTTCAATAAGTCGAGTATTTTTTGCGGATCCTGGCGCATATCAAAGAAAAGAAGGATTTTTATCAGATGGTCATTTTCTTTTCTGAAAAACATCCGCACATGTTTTTTACCGATCAAAGCAGAATGGACATTATGAGAATATCTCTGGTAAAGATTAAAGTTCCCTTTTTTCAAATTATCCGACACTTTCCTGATATCCCCAAGAAACAATACAATCTCTCGATTACTCCATATGTTTTCAAGAAATATGATTTGGTCCCGAAGCGTTTGTTTTGCTATTTCTGAGAATTCAACCTGCATATTTCTTCATCAACATATTTAAAAAACTCTTCTTCAGAAATCATGTCTTTCGCTTCCAGACGATCTGCATAATCTGCAAGCCTATCAATAAACCATTTGGGAGTTCCATCTTCATAAAACTCTTCATTATCTTCTACAGAAACAGATTTAATTCCTTTTATATTTTCTAAAAGTTTTTTTATAAATGCAAAATCTGCCGTATTATCCAGTTCTATATTGACAATCATAACATTTAATTTTACACAAAGTTAAAATAAATTTTGTATCATCGCATTCCAATAATATTTTAGAAAATGCAGGATTTTTTATTCTACCTCAAGCTCGGCTGGGAACATATTATTTCATTAGATGCACTGGATCATCAGCTTTTCGTGTTGGCCCTGATTGCCGTTTACTCGTTTAATGATTTGAAGAAAATCTTAATTCTTGTCACCGCTTTTACCATTGGGCATTCAATTACGCTGGCGTTAAGCACTTTTGATATCGTTAGAATTAATTCTGCCTGGGTAGAGTTTCTCATTCCTCTGACGATTGTTCTGACTTCATTGGATAACATTCTCATGAAGAATAAAAAGCAGACGCTGATGAAAGCCAATTATTATTTAGCTCTCATTTTCGGACTTATCCACGGAATGGGTTTTGCCAATACCGCAAGAGTAATGATTGCCAAAAGCCAGAACATTGCCCTACCTCTTTTAGGCTTTAATATCGGATTGGAACTGGGACAAATTGCCATTGTTTTCGGAATTTTAATCATTCTGTTTATTTTACTTAAAATTTTTAAGGTGAATCAGAAAGACTGGGTACTTTTTGTCTCTTCAGGAGTTTTTGCCTTATCATTAAAAATGACTTTAGAAAGAATTCCATTTTAGGGATGAACATTTCTAAATTTTCAACTACTTATTATTATATTTGAAAATTCTTAAACAAATTTCGGTTATGAAGCTAAAAGTTGCCATACTTTCCCTTTCTGTATTTACATATGCAGGTTTCACCGCACAAAATATTCAGAATAATCCCGGAAGCAACCACGGAAATAAATTCGAACAGCTGGGAACTATTCTTCCCACACTCAATATTTACAGAACAGCTTCAGGAGCTCCTGGCCATGGCTATTGGCAAAACAGAGCCGATTATGATATCACCGCATATCTTGATGAAGATAAAAGAAACCTGAAAGGTTCTGAAACCATAACCTACTACAACAATTCTCCGGATGATCTTGATTACATATGGCTGCAATTAGATGAAAATCAACAGTCAAACGTAAAAAAAGCAGACTTCCCTTATTCTTCTACCCTTCCGAAGGCTTCAAATGATCAGCAGCTGCGTCCTACTGATTTGCCAGCAACTGATAACGGATATGGCGTAAATCTTGAAAAAGTAACGGACGCTTCCGGAAATCCTTTAAAATACACGGTAAACAAAACGATGATGCGTATTGATTTACCCAAAATTTTAAAGAAAGGCGAAAAGCTTGTTTTTAAAGTAGACTGGAATTATAACATTCCTAACAGAATAAAAATGGGCGGCCGCGGAGGTTACGAAAATTTTGCAGAAGACGGAAACGATCTTTACACCATGACCCAATGGTATCCGAGAATGTGTGTATACAGTGATTTCCACGGATGGCAGAACCATCAGTTTACCGGAAGAGGAGAATTTGCACTGGTTTTCGGAAATTTTAAAGTTTCAATGAATGTTCCTGCAGATCATATTGTAGGAGGAACGGGAGAATGTAAAAACTACGATCAGGTTTTAACATCTGAACAATTAGCAAGATATAACAAATCCAAAACAGCAACAGAACCTGTAGAAATTGTTACATTGGATGAAGCGAAAAAAGCGGAAAAGAACCACTCTAAACAAAGAAAGACCTGGAATTTTGAAGCAAATGATGTAAGGGATTTTGCATGGACATCTTCCAGAAAATTCGTTTGGGACGGAATGGGCGTTCTTATTCCTGAAAATAACAATAAAGTAATGGCGATGAGCTATTATCCAAAAGAAGCTTATGGTTTATACCGAAAATATTCGACTAAAGCTGTTGCACATACGATAAAAACGTATTCAGAATTTACGATTCCTTATCCTTATCCAGTGGCACAGTCTGTAGAGGCGGCCAACGGAATGGAATATCCGATGATCTGCTTCAACTACGGAAGAACTGAAAAAGACGGAACCTATTCAGAAGGTATTAAAAACGGAATGCTGGGCGTAGTGATCCATGAAGTAGGACACAACTTTTTCCCGATGATCATCAACTCCGATGAAAGACAATGGACATGGATGGATGAAGGTCTAAACACTTTTGTGGAATACCTTACAGAAGAAAGATGGGACAATAAATTCCCGTCAAAAAGAGGTCCGGCATGGACAATCGTTGATTACATGAAACTTCCGAAAGATCAGCTGGAACCGATCATGACCAACTCTGAAAATATCGTTCAGTTTGGCCCGAATGCCTATTCAAAACCGGCAACAGGCTTGAATATTCTTCGTGAAACCATCATGGGAAGAGAACTTTTCGATAAAGCTTTTAAAACATATGCTAAAAGATGGGCTTTCAAACATCCTGAACCTGCAGACTTCTTCAGAACAATGGAAGATGCGAGCGGTGAAGATCTTGACTGGTTCTGGAGAGGATGGTTTTACGGAACAGATCCTGTCGATATCGCCATCGATAAAGTAACGATCGCAACGCCTGATCTCAACACGCCACCAAGAGAAGCAAAAGAAATCAAATATAAAGTTGACAAACCAGCTGTAAATGAATTTGAAGACATTTCAAAAATCAGAAACAGAGAAGATAAAAATATCACGTTCTACGTAGATAAGGATAAAGAAGCCCAGGATTTTTACTACAGATACGACAGAGGACAGGAGAAAGTTGACAATAATAAAGAGTACACTTCTAAATTTGAAGGAACTGAGCCTTTAACGCAAAAAGAAAAAGATAAATTTAAAAATCTTACGGCATATCAGATTGATTTCGTGAATAAAGGTGGCCTAGTGATGCCGATTATTCTTGAATTCACTTTTGAGGACGGCACAAAACTGACAGACAAGTCTTCCGCACAGATCTGGAGAATGAACGAGCAGAAGGCTTCCAAAACCTATTATTTTGACAAGAAGCTTAAGTCAATCCAGCTGGATCCGATGAGAGAAACGGCAGATATCGACACTTCAAACAATTTCTGGAGCAACGATGGCGGAACTTCCCAGGTATCAAAATTTGAATTATTCAAACAGAAAGAAGGTACAAACACAAGAGGAGCTTCCAACGGAAAGGTAAACCCAATGCAGGCTGCCGGAAAAAAGTAACAGAAAAGTAATGTAACTTTAAGATAAAAGGCACTACTTATTATTAAAAAAATCATGAGAATATATCTGATCCTTTTAATAATGAGCAGTGCCAATTTTTTTGCTCAAAAAACACTAAATCCAGGAAACGTAAAGCTTGAATCCAAATTCATAAAAGATGAAACTTCCAATGCGGTATGGTACGCCGAGAAAGGAGATCAAAAAATAGAAATCGGGAAAGTCACCACCGAAATAAAAAAGATAGACAAAGCAAAACTTCTGATTAAAACAACGGTAGAAATGAATCAGGCGCCGGGGAAACCTTGGGTAGATTCCACATTAGTCAGGGTTTCGGACTTCCAGCCTATCTATCATTCCTCTTATAATTTGATGAGAGATATGGTGTTAAATTTTGAAAAAAATAAAGCCACCGGCTATTATCTTGATAAAAAGTCTCAGAAGAAAGATCAGATTGATGAAAAAATTTCCACTGAATATTTCGACAGCAATTCGTATCCCGGATTAATAAGGTTCTTACCTTTAAAAGAGCACTACTCTATCGAAATCCCGATCTTCGATTATAATCCCTCAGCAAAAAAAGGAGTCATAAAAGCTTATATTGAAGAGGTAAATAGCGGCGAGTTTAATGACAAACAAGTCTGGATCGTAAAAACAACGGATGACATTCAGGACAGAAAAACAGTCATCACTTATTTTATTGATAAGTCAACCAGAGAAGTTTTAAAACAGGAAATTGATGCAGGCGGAAGAAAAATGGTTATAGAATCCGTAAAATAAAACAATATATTCTTAAAAAGTATTCAGTTTCTGGATACTTTTTTTTTAGATTTGCCGCAGATTAAAAACTTTCAAAATCCATGAAAAAACTCATTACATTTTTAGTGTTCATATTTACAATGCAAAATATGATTGCGCAGTCTTTACAATTTTATACAGGGAAAAGAGATTTTATACCTATTGAAATTTTAATGGAAGACGGCAGCACCAAAAAAGGATTTGCGCAGGATTTTATGCTTCCCGATGTTGCCACTTTCAGCATTATGGGAAAAGGTCCGAAATATGCCAACCTTGATAGAAAAGATGTAAAATTCAAAACCTTGAAAAGTGATACCGAAATACAATCGATTCCCGTTTCTGATATCAAAAGCCTTATTTATACCAACGAAGAAACCCAGGAGCATTTTCAGCTCGATAAACGTCTGGTAAAAGACATCAACAACGATCTGGAAATGGAATCAGAAGGAAAAGTTTTAATGCTTCCCTTAATGGAAAAAGGCCCCATTAACCTGTATGGCTACAGAAGTATGATGTGTAAGGCAGACTTTGGTGATAATTTCGCTGTGGGATCTAATGGTGGTGAAGACAACTGCCAACTTACCTATGTTATGATTTACCTCAGCAAACCTGATGAAACGTATGCCGTGGCACCGGTAGATTACAGCTCATTAAGCCCGCTGGCATTACTTAACATGAAAACGCTTTATAAAAAGTTTTACAAAGCCTATGAAATTGTAGGCGCAGATTGTCCCGAATTTCTGAAAAAAGTAGATGAAGCCAGGCAGAATGATTACTTTTCCAATAAAACGTTCAGGGAAAATAAAAAAGCAACAGATGCCGAACGAAAAGCTTTATTGAAAGGAAAAAAAGGAGCCGAAGCATCAAGAATCAATATGAAATACCGAACAGAACTATTCACGAATATCTATAAAAAACTGATCGACGATTACAAAGAATCATGCAAGTAATCAGCGCACACAAGTCACCTCAAAAACGGGGTGACTTTTTTTCTGCCAAATTTTCCGCTCCCTAAAAATAAGTCTGCCAAAATTTTCTTTTGCCTTCGTTGGCATACAATTAGAGAATTAGAAGACAGAAATAATTAAAAAATTAAATATATTATGTCAGTAAACTTTAAACCATTAGCAGACAGAGTTTTGATCGAACCGATCGCTGCAGAAACTAAAACAGCTTCAGGTATTATTATTCCGGACACCGCTAAAGAAAAGCCGCAGGAAGGTACTGTAGTGGCAGTTGGTCCAGGTAAAAAAGATGAGCCTACAACTGTTCAGGTAGGTGACAAAGTTCTTTACGGAAAATATTCAGGTTCTGAATTGAAATTGGAAGGAAAAGATTATTTAATTGTAAAAGAAGGAGATCTTTTAGGAATTATAGGCTAATAGCTGATAGCTTTTGGCTAATGGCTTTCCAGCATTGAAAATAGTATATGAGAGATTTTAAAAGGTTTGAAGTTTGGCAATTAAGCCATCAATTAACTTTAAAAATTTATACTTCAACCAAAAACTTTCCTAAAGAAGAAATTTTTGGATTGACCTCTCAGATCAGAAGATCATTTGCTTCCATCGGATATAACATTTCGGAAGGAAGCGGAAGAAATTCTGATAAAGAATTTGCTAATTTCATCAATATTGCATTAGGATCGTCCAACGAAGCCGAAAACCAATTAATTCTTGCTAAAGATTTGGATTACATTGAGGAAAATGATTATCAAAATCTTTTATCCGAATTAATAACCTTAAAAAAGAAGCTTGTAACCCTTTGGAACAGGCTAAACGGAAATTAAAAATCAAGTTATAAAATTAAACCCGCGAATTGCTAAAGCCAAAAGCAAAAAGCTATTCGCCAAAAGCAAAAAAATATGGCAAAAGAAATAAAATTCGATATTGAATCAAGAGACGCTTTAAAAAGAGGTGTTGATGCATTGGCTAATGCAGTAAAAGTAACTTTAGGTCCAAAAGGAAGAAACGTGGTAATCGAAAAATCTTTCGGTGCACCTCACGTAACGAAGGACGGAGTTTCTGTAGCAAAAGAAATCGAACTTGAAGATAAAGTAGAAAACATGGGTGCTCAGATGGTGAAGGAAGTAGCTTCCAAAACCAATGACATCGCAGGTGACGGTACAACTACCGCTACCGTTTTGGCACAGGCTATCGTAAGAGAAGGTCTTAAAAACGTAGCTGCCGGAGCTAACCCGATGGATCTTAAAAGAGGGATCGACAAAGCGGTAACAGCTGTTGTTGAAAACTTAAAATCTCAGTCTAAAACAGTAGGTGATTCTACAGAAATGGTGAAGCAGGTTGCTTCCGTATCTGCTAACAACGACGAAACGATCGGTGCTTTGATCGCTGAAGCTTTCGGAAAAGTAGGTAAAGAAGGAGTAATCACGGTAGAAGAAGCGAAAGGTATTGATACAACCGTAGACGTTGTTGAAGGGATGCAGTTTGACAGAGGTTACCAGTCACCGTATTTCGTGACAAATCCTGAGAAAATGCTTGCTGAATTGGAGAATCCATACATCCTTTTAGTTGAGAAAAAAATCTCTTCAATGAAAGAATTGCTTCCTGTTCTTGAGCCGATTGCTCAGGGAGGTAAATCTCTATTAATCATCTCTGAAGAAGTAGAAGGTGAAGCTTTAGCTACTTTGGTAGTAAACAAATTAAGAGGTTCTCTTAAAATTGCTGCCGTTAAAGCGCCTGGATTCGGAGACAGAAGAAAAGCAATGTTGGAAGATATCGCAATCCTTACAGGTGGTCAGGTAATTTCTGAAGAGCAAGGTTTCACCATGGAAAACATCTCTTTGGATATGTTGGGAACTGCTGAAAAAGTTTCTATCGATAAGGACAACACAACCATCGTAAACGGTGGTGGTGAAGACAGCAAGATCAAAGGTAGAGTAAACCAGATCAAAGCGCAGATGGAAACCACAACTTCTGATTACGACAGAGAAAAACTTCAGGAAAGATTAGCTAAGTTAGCAGGTGGTGTTGCCGTTCTTTACGTAGGTGCTGCTTCTGAAGTGGAAATGAAAGAGAAAAAAGACAGAGTAGATGATGCCCTTCACGCGACAAGAGCTGCTGTTGAAGAAGGTATCGTAGCTGGTGGTGGTGTTGCTTTGGTAAGAGCGATTACTGCTTTAGAAAACCTTACAGGGATCAATTCTGACGAAAGCACCGGGATCAAAATCGTAAAAAGAGCGATCGAAGAACCATTGAGACAAATCGTTGCCAACGCAGGCGGTGAAGGTTCTGTAATCGTTGCGAAAGTAGCAGAAGGACAAGGTGACTTCGGGTACAACGCAAAAACTGACGAGTATGTAAACATGCTTGAAGCAGGGATCATCGACCCTACGAAAGTAACAAGAGTTGCCCTTGAAAACGCAGCTTCCGTATCCGGAATGTTATTAACCACAGAATGTGTGATCACTGAAGTGAAAAAAGACGAACCGGCTATGCCAATGGGCGGAGGAATGCCAGGAATGATGTAACGGTCAGCGACCGAGGCAAATATATATAAAAACCGTTCTGATTTTCAGAGCGGTTTTTGTTTTGTATTTTTAATTATATTTGAGACAAAACTAATAATCATATGGTAGAGAAAATTGACAAGATCACTCAATAAAGTGTTTTATTGACAGCATACTCAAAGATATTTGGATTATGACACAGCGACAACAAAACCTGCAGAAAGAATCATAAAATTATCTTTAACAAATGAGAAACACCGAACCGATAACAGGGTATTGCCAAAGCAGTGTTGAAGGAATTCTATTAAACTTTTTTACTATATTTGGGCCCTGGTATTTATATGAAGTTCGGCGCTAAAAATCCCCGCCTTCGGCAATCCCCTGTATGTTAGCAGATATTTTAAAATCAAGAAAAACTATATATTTAACACATGAAATTAACTTATTACAAGAACTTAGATGGGGTTAGAGCAATTGCCGCATTGATGGTTATGGTATTTCATTTCTTTCAAAGTATTGAGATTAATACCCCCACTTTATCACGATTATCAAAAATATCTATATTTGGACAGACAGGAGTTACACTTTTTTTTGTTTTATCAGGTTTTCTTATAACCAGAATTTTGATTTTCACGAAAAGCAATACAGACTACTTTAAGAACTTCTATTTGAGAAGAACTCTGAGAATATTCCCATTGTATTACTTGTTTCTGCTAATTTTCTATTATGCTTATCCCTTTATTTTTAAATCTGAATTTATTCCAATAGGACAACAAATCTTTTACTATACATATCTTCAGAACTTTGCCATTACTTTTAATTGGGCTACTGATGGTCCAGGACATTTTTGGTCTTTAGCTGTTGAAGAACAGTTTTATTTGTTTTGGCCATTAGTTGTTTATCTCTTTAGTAACAAGAATCTGTATAGAATTATTGTAGGAATTATTGCAGGTTCCTTTATCTTGAGAATAATAATGTTAATGCACAATTATGAAGTATTTTATTTTACATTTACTCGATTTGACTCTCTTGCCATAGGCGCTTTATTGTCATTATTAGAAATTCGTCAGATTTTTAATAAGAGAAATGCAAACAAATTCTTGTTACTTACTGTAGGAATTTTAGCACCTACACTTGTGTTGTGGACATTTGTAACGGGTGAAGCAAACAATATAATTCAGGCTATTAAATATGTATTGCTGTCATTTACATATTTTGCTTTGATTGGATACGTTCTTTCAATTAATGCAGGAAACTTTGTTAATACAATTTTAGAGTCTAAGTTTTTCGCTTATACAGGAAAAATTAGCTATGGATTATATGTGTATCATCCTTTTGCATATATGCTCTCAAAGAGATTTATGTATACAGAAAACTGGATCCTAAATATGATAATTGGATTTGCGTTAACTTATATATTAGCCGCTTTGAGTTATCATCTGTATGAATCCAATTTCCTTAAATTGAAAAAGTACTTTGAGTATTCAGGAAAAAAAGAAATGATTCAAAAAAAAACAACCACTAACATTGTGTAGCAGCGTGTCGCTGAGACAATTTAATATACTAACCGCTCTATCTTTATAGGCGGTTTTTTTATATAGAAAAACCAATGAACTTTCTACTTGAAATTTTATCTGTAATTGTACACATTATATATGAGCGCAATACGTAAATTTGAATATTATCTGCAATCCGATGAACTAATGATATACAAAATTTAATAAAGAATTGAATGACAAAAAAAATAGCAGTTTTGATAATAACCTGGTTCGTTTTTGCTTTTGCTGACTACTTTTATCTCCCCTATTTTGTTCAACCATTTTCTTGGCTTTTAGTGTGTATAATTTTGCTAATTTTAACAGTAAGACAGGTCATAAAATTAATCAAAGAAAAGAAAAACATAAAGACAAACAGAATAATAAATCTTTCAGTAACATTGAGTTTATTTGTTCTAACATTTTACAATTTCAACAAAATCCCAAACTCAATTATTGAAAAAATTGACTGGAGTATTTCTTACAATAAGCGCAATCAAATAGTAAAAGATGTTTTAACAGAAAAATTGAAACCAAATACAAAAATGAATAATAGTATTTGTAAACTTTCATTTGACTTCCCCATTACTTCAAATGGCGGAAATGATATTTGGATTTATCAAAATAAAACAGAAGGCACAAAAACTATCAAATTTTGGATTTCTCGTGGCTTTTTCGAATCTCCACAAACTTATTTTATATTCACAAATGATAATGAGACACAAAAGCAATACGAAGAACTAATAAAAGTAAAACCTGAATATAATTGGAAATTAGAAAAAAATTGGTACCGTATAATGGAACGAGATTAATTTTTTTAATAAAAATTATCGCACTCGATAGAGATGCTAAACTATACGTTATTAGATGACTTCGGGTACAACGTAAAAACTGACGAGTATGTAAATATGCCTGAAGCAGGAATCATCGACCCTACAAAAGTAACAAGAGTTGCCCTTGAAAACGCAGCTTCCGTATCCGGAATGTTATTAACCACTGAATGTGTCATCACTGAAGTGAAAAAAGACGAACCGGCAATGCCAATGGGCGGAGGAATGCCAGGAATGATGTAATGCGGTCAGCAACCGAGGCAATTTATATAATAACCGTTCTGATTTTCAGAGCGGTTTTTTATTTTGTATTATTGCTTTACATAAGGAAATAGTATCTTTACATAATATATCACTGCTTATAAGCGACAATCTTTATTCAAAATACCAATCGATAAATGAGACAAACACTTTTAATATTAACTTTTATACTGACAAGTTTTATGAGTTTCGGACAAACTCAACATCTAGAACCAGCTAAAGACTTTAAACAGTATGAGGGAGATCTGAAAGAGTATTATGACAATGTATTTCCATTGCTGTATAAAGATTATTCTGATAAACCAATTGCCCGGTACACTTCAATGCCTTCCTTTTCTAACGAATATTCATTTTCCATAGAGAAAATAGAAGGCAAAAACTTCGTTGTTAGCAACAGAATGTCTGAAAATTTTTGGTATGCAAAAAAACGAAAGAAAGTCAAAGTAATTACAAGCAAAACAGAACTGACTAATGACTTATACCTCAAAATAGTTGACTTATTTAAACTTTTAGAAGAACAGACAAAGAAACCAGAAAAAAATATAACGGGATTTGACGGAGTGACTTATTATTTTGCAACGACTGACAAAAATGGACAAATAAAAATCGGTGAGACTTGGTCACCGGACGACAATTCTCTGCTCGACAGACTTGTTAAAATTTGTGATAATGTTTATTCATTGGGAAATAGAAATAACGTATCACAAACCGACATTTTAAGAGACATTGAAAATTTATTAAACGATTTGAAAAAATAATATATACATAATCTCATCTCGCGGATTTACAAACCGTTCTGATTTTCAGAGCGGTTTTTATTTTGTATTATTTTTTTAATTATATTTGAGAAAAACTAAAACAATGAAAGCAAATCAATTAAATCTTTTTATATCTTAAGTTTCAAAACTTACATTTCATTTTAGAATATTTTGTAATAAACTGTAATTTATTAGTAATTACAGTGAAGGATTGCAAAGCTAGAATAATTTAGATATTACTTAAATAATTACAAAATAATTTACAAAGCTGTTTCTAACTTATCACTAATAATCTTGACTGCATAAATATTAATTGTAAATTTGACTAATAAATGAGTAATTGATGAGTAAAATAAAAATAAAAAATTTTGGACCAATTAAAGATGGTTATCAAGAAAACAATGGTTGGTTTGATATAAAAAAAGTTACAGTATTTATAGGAAATCAAGGTTCGGGTAAAAGTACTGTAGCGAAGTTAATTTCAACTTTCACATGGATCGAGAAAGCTTTATATAAACAGCTTGTAAATAAAGGTGAAGTTACACGAAAATCAAAGTTTGAAAATTATTACTGTGAATATCAAAATCTAAAAAATTACTTTAACCATAATACTGAAATAGAATTCGAAGGTAAAGCGTACAAATTTCATTATAAAAATGGCAGGCTAAATATTGATGAAGTTAAGGGACTTAAATACTTAGTTCCTAAAATTATGTATGTTCCTGCTGAAAGAAATTTTGTAAGTGCAGTTTCACAACCTGAAAAATTAAAATATTTACCTAAAACACTCTATACATTTCTAGAAGAATTTGAACGTTCAAAAAATGAACTAGTTGATTCTTTACACTTACCAATAAATAATTTAAGTTTTTCATATGACAGCAAAAAAAGGGTTTCTAAAATTATTGGTGAAGGATATGACTTACCTCTTTATGAAGCTTCTAGTGGGCTTCAATCTTCAATTCCACTTTTTCTAGTATCTAAAAACCTAGCTGAGGGAATTGATAGAATAAGTGATAATTCGATAAGTAAAGTTAGTTTGGAAGAAATGCAAACTTTAAGAACACGACTTCTTTCTTTACTTCGAAATGAAAAACTAACAGAAGAGCTTAGAAATCAAGCAATCGAAGTATTATCATCAGTTACAAAAAATGATTGCTTTATTAATGTCGTAGAAGAACCCGAACAAAATCTTTTCCCATCTTCACAAAGAAGTATATTAAATAGTTTGTTAAAGTTTAATTCTATAAATGTAGGCAATATGCTAATAATGACAACCCATAGTCCTTATCTAATAAATTACTTGACATTGGCTGTGGAAGCAGATAAATTAAAACTCCGAGTTAATGATAAAGAATTAAGATCGGAATTAAACAAAATTGTCCCTTTAGATTCAACTTTAAATGGAGACGATCTGGTTGTTTATCAATTAGATGAAAAGGAAGGAAAGATCATGAAACTTAAATCTTATAAGGGTCTTCCATCAGATGAAAATTATTTAAATATTGGTTTAGCTGAATCAAATGATGAATTTTCGAAACTATTAGATATTGAAGACTTATGCCAGTAGATTTTTTTATTACTCCTTGTACAAATCCGGTTTGTAATTGCACAGCATATCCACATCATTGCTTAGAAAATATTCCTCAAACATCGTTTGGTATTACGGATGAAGATGGTGGCAATAGTACACCAGCCAAGATTGATACTACCGCTCCAACAATTTGGGATTTGACAGTTACAAATAATTCAGGTACTGATGTAAAATTTAAAGCAATAGATTGGTGTGTTCCAATTTATAGGACTGGAACATATAATTTGAATGATGAATCAAGAACTTCAACTCAATTTTCATCAAATAATATTGGCACTGAATTAATAAAAAGATGTGAAGGTTTTCTTCAATTTGACTCTAAAATAATTTTTATCGAAATAAAAAAACGTCCAAAAAATGCGCGTGAATGGATTAAGGATGCAAGAGAAAAATTTGAAGAAACAATATTAAGCTTTAAGGAACATCATCCACATTTAATATCTCAAATTGAGAAACCTATTTTAGCGAACACATTACATGTTGGCGTTGCTAGTAGTGAAATGGTACAAAAAAAAATACTGAAGGATAAAATAGGTATTGAATTTATTAGAAAAAACAATTTAACTATATAAATAAGCATCTTAATTAACTTTATATTGATTTACAATACGGTCAACTTTCTACAAAAATAAAACATAATAGATCATTATTTAAATTAATAAAAATAAACCACTAATTCTATATAGTGGAGTCGTTTTACTATTTTTAATAAGTCAAGAGGATATATGCTAACTATCATTCTGATTTCTGATCCATTTCAAAATCAAACAATTCTTGCGGATGAACTTCTAAACCTTTTGCCAATTCCTGTATGGTAGAAATTCTTACATCAACTTCACCCTTTTCAATTTTACTGATATTACTATGGTCGACATCACATTTTTGAGCTAACTGCCGATAGCTCAATCCCAATTTCTTTCTACATTCTTCAACTTTTTTTCCAAAAGCTATTCGAAATTCAATTTTATCCATTGTAATGATCGTTGTAGCAGCAATTTGGAAAGTTTATAATAAAAGTTTGTAGGTTAATTAACCCACAAATCGAAAAAATTATTTTATATTTGCAATAAATTACTTATCAAAGAAAAACACAATCTATCATATTACCTTGGTTTGTACAGGCAGGAAGTTCAGGTGTTATCAGGACTTCCTCCTCTACAGCCGACAAAAACTAAAAAAAAATAACCATGATGAACGCAAGAAAAATTAAAATCCACACCAGATACCAGAAAAGCAATCACCGGATGATCACCGTCCCGGAAATCCGGCTTCAAGGAAAATGGCTTGATGCGCTGGGTTTCGGAAAAGGAAAAACCGTACACATCCAACAAAAGAAAAACAAGCTAACGATTACTGTCGCAAAATAGCATAACCATAAAACAGTGTTTGGTTTCCCGCAAATTGCGTAAGACGATCCAATATTGCAGATTTGTAATCCGTGATTTTTAAAAACCATTACGTTAGTCGGCACAATCAGTCTGATGATTTCTTCAACCGCTCAGAACCGGCATCCAGATATTCAGTTGAGGCAAACAACCACTGCTTCAGGACGATCAAGAGTTCCGTTAAAGCAATCAACCATTCCGAAGAGCCAATCAACTCCTCCGAAGAGCCGATCAACCAGTCCGAAGAGCCAATCAACCGCTTAGAAGAGCCGATCAACCACCCAGAAGAGGCAATCAAGTACAATTTGTTATATAACAGCTCTTTACAGCCCTTTTGAAAATACCGTGAAGATTTACCGTCTCCTCAGGCGTGAACCTCTCACTGGTATCAACAAATAAAAATGCCTACTTAACGGCTACCACATCAGACTAATTAATTTTCAACATTCAGGCGTTTCAAAATAACCGATCGCAAATGTTCTTCATGGGTATCACCCCAATTTCCCAACATCGCAATGACGGGAACCAACGTCTTTCCGAAATCAGTTAAGCTGTACTCTACTTTCGGTGGGACTACGGGATAGATTTTTTTGGTAATCAGCTCATGATCTTCCAGTTCCTTCAGCTGAATATTCAGTACCCGTCTCGTGGCATCCGGGATTTTTCGCTGCAATTCGCTGGGCCGTTGATGTCCCTGATGAATAAACCACAGCAAACGGATTTTCCATTTGCCGTATAGCACTTCGCCAATCAGATCCAAACCGCAGTTCAGGTTGGGTAAAATTTTCCTTTCATACATAAAGCAAATGTAAACCTATGTTCCAAATTGTGCAATAGGGGAAAAATTGTTCCCTATCCGAATCGTAACTCCGTACTTGTGAGGGGCGTACATAAGTCTCAACTTTGCCTTAAACAATGTACATACAATGGAACAACAATTTAATTTCAACAATGAACTATCAGGCAAAATCGCCTTGGTAACAGGAGGAACAAAGGGAGCTGGAAAAGCAATTGCAGAAAGGCTTTTGCAAGCGGGCGCAACGGTCATCATTACCGCAAGAAACACACCGGAAAAAGAAAATAGCAGCCTGCGTTTTATTGCTGCGGATTTAAGTAAAGCAGAAGGTGCACAAAAAGTAATCCGTGAAGTGCTGTCGACCTATGGAAGACTGGACATCCTTGTCAACAATCTCGGATCTTCAGAAACACCTGCAGGAGGTTTTGCGGCATTAACGGATGAAAACTGGGAATCGACACTTCAAGCCAATCTGCTTGCTCCCGTTCGCCTGGACAGAGGGTTTTTACCCCAAATGATCGAGCAGAAAAGCGGTGTTATTATTCATATCGCTTCTATCCAGGGCAAACTTCCGCTCTATGATTCTACCCTTCCTTATGCCGCTGCCAAAGCAGGATTAATCAATTACAGTAAAAGTTTATCTAATGAAGTGACGCCAAAAGGTGTTCGTGTGCTAACCGTTTCACCAGGATGGATCAATACAACAGCATCCGTAGCCTGGTTGGGCGAAATCGCAAGAAATGCAAACAGTACTGTAGAAGAAGCTCAGCAGAGTGTCATGGATGCATTGGGCGGAATTCCTTACGGCAGACCCGCCGAACCGGAAGAAGTAGCGGAATTCGTCGGATTTCTTGTTTCGTCGAGAGCCAATTATTTAACAGGAACAAATTTTGTAATCGACGGCGGAACCGTGCCAACCATTTAATCATCTTAAAATTAAATACAATGAATTTACCAAACGTAGTAACCGAATTAATAAAAACACAAAACAATTTCGACAGCACAGCATACGCCAATTGTTTTACCGAAACAGCTATAGTATTTGACGAAGGAAAAACACACAACGGAAGAACCGAAATAAAAAATTGGATCGATAAAGCCAATCAAGAATATCATGCGGTAATGAAACCGTTAGAATATTCAGAAGCCGAACATACCTTGAAAGCAGAAGTTTCAGGGACATTTCCCGGAAGTCCGATTGTAATGATATATTATTTTGAATTTGAAGACGGATTAATTCAGTCATTGAAAATAGTATAAATCCATTTAGCAAAAGTTAAAACCATTTGAAAAAGCAGAGAGGCTGTCCTAAAAGTTTGGGCAGCCTCTTTTTCGTCAACAAAAATCAACAGATTATTTTTGGAGCAATATCTGCGTAGACCTACATCAGCATCTTGTCATACGAGAACTCCGGAGGAGTTCTATCTCATCATAGCACACCTACGGCGTGCTTACATATTCTATTGTTTTTTCTGCTACACAGATATTGCTCCTCTGGAGCACATTAAAATGATGACTCCAAGCACTATGGTATAAAATGATGATTAAAACCTGAAAAAAGTCTTAATAAAAAAGACTATGAAAAGTTTTTGCTTTAAATATTGAAGAATATCATATACCGAATAAAATATCATAATTTTGCTAAAATCATCAGCATGAAAAAAGCCTTTCAATTCCTTAAACAGCTGAAAAAAAACAATACCCGTGAATGGTTTGCCGCACATAAAGAAGAATACGACTCGGCTGTAAAAGAAAATAAGGAGCTTTTCACTCAGATCTACGCTGAACTCCAGAAATATGACCGTGTGAACGCCATGCATATTTTCAGGATTTACCGGGATGTCCGGTTTTCAAAAGACCAGACACCATACAAAACCAATTTCGGAGTCGGTTATTCCCGCTTAAAACCCATGTTGAGAGGAGGGCATTATATTCATCTTGAACCCGGCAACAGTTTCGTAGGTGGCGGATTCTGGGGTCCGGATGCCAAAGACCTGCTCCGTATCCGTAAAGAATTTGAAATCAGCACCGCAGAAATTGAAAAGGTCACTTCGGATAAGACATTCGTAAACTATTTCAAGGAAATAAAAGGCGATGCCGTGAAAACAGCGCCAAGAGGTTTTGATAAGAATCATCCCGCCATCGACCTCATCAGAAAAAAGCAGTATGTCGTCATGAGACCATTTACTGACAAGGAAGTTTTATCCGATGATTTTCATAAAGAAGCAGTGCTTGCCTTATTAGCCATGCGTCCTTTCTTTGATTATATGAGCGAAGTGCTCACTACCGATCTGGATGGGCAACCTTTAATTTAAATATAAAAGGTGATTTAGAATTTTTCCAAATATAAACCAGTTGATATTTTACTTATTTTTAAGACACCAATCATTAAGCAAAAACAATGAAAAAAATTCTTTCAGTTATTTTAGTTTCAACCGCTTCTATTCTTTTCTCTCAAGGTAAAGATGTTACCGGAATTTATGCTATGGGACTAATTGGTAAATTCAACCCTGGAACGAATTATATTGAATTGAAACCCGACTCCACCTTCATCTACAATCTGTATGGCAAAAAATACGAGGGCAACTGGAAACTTTCTGAAAATAAAATTTTATTAAATCCTGACATCAAAAAAGAGTTTGCTACAGTAAAGATGAAAGAATCTAAAAATGATTCTGATTCTGTCACCATTAAAATCAATCATATTCCCAAAAGGGATGATTCCGGCAAGTTAAGAGGAAATGGCTTCATCATGGCAACCGTTTATTTTGATAAAAAGGGAAATTATATCAACATCCTTAAATCACCTTACGTAAGAAACTGCGGCTGGGCTCCGCGTGTGAGAAGACAACATATTCTTGATAATGAAAATTCGGTAACCGTTCCTAAAAAAGACTTTTCACAAATCGGCTTTATGACCTACAACCTCAAGGATTATATTATTTTCAATAAGGCCGACAAAGATTCCAATGTATTTGAATTTGAAATCGAGGATATTGCAAAAGACGAAGACATCATCAGGGACGATTTCTTTATTCTTGATGGAAAATCACTATACTATCCCAATAAAAAAGGAAAAATCGATGTTATGCAGTTGCCTTTAGTAAAAAAGAAAATGTAATTTATTCTTTAACGCAAAGATTTTATTTAAAAAGCTATTTAAACTTTTTATATAACCACAAAAGTCACAAAAGATGAGCTCAATTTTATCTAAAGTTGATGACGATAAATGAAAAAAGGGCACAATAGCCTTAAAAAATCTTCGATTTTTATTCTTTTGAGAGCTTTGATTGTTCTAATCATTGCGTTAAGATTATCTTTTGTGACTTTTGACTACGTCGAACCTTTGGTTTGCGGTTAATTCTGCAATTAGTTTTAAACAAGCTTTAAATTAATATTTATTTCAAGAAGAGCAAAGACAGATAAAATCTGCACAAAGCTCACCCAATAGCTTCATCAATCAGCTTGCTGATTATTCTTAGCCCACTTAAAACAGAAGCATTACCATTAAATCTTTGCGTGAAAAAAACATTCGGTATAATTTATCAATATTTTAAGACAAGCTTTCAAATCAGCCAGCTATCCATCTTAAATTATTTGAGTAGTTTTAAATGATTCAAACGCAAAGTTTTATTTAAGTAATATGTACCTTCAGGAAGAGCAAAGACAAATAAAATCTGCACAAAGCTCACCGAATAGCTTGCTTATTATTCTTAGCCCACTTAAAACAGAAGCATTACAATTAAATCTTTGCGTGAAAAAACATTCGGTATTACATATTTGTAATGAAAAACATCAATCCGGTAATTCATAAAAGGATTAACATATATAGAGCAACCACTCAATAAAACGAGTGTTTTTTTAATTATTATTCATAAATCAACCGGTACAATTATCATTATCAAATTGTCATAAACATTCTTTTTGCCCGTTTTTTGCTTTCACCAAATTACCAAATCACAAAATAGTAAAATCATGAAAAAAATCCTACTCCTCGCATCTTGCTTTGCACTCTCGGTATGCAAAGCACAGGAAGCTCCCCTTTCGGTTCCGCCTTCGGAAAAAATGAATATTATAAAAACAAACGTTACGGCTTACGCATTCAGAAATATTAACCTTACTTATGAAAGAGCCATTAACCGCTGGCTGTCCGTAAATATGGGCTTTGGAGCCATGCCTGAAGGAAAAATCCCTTTTATCAATTCTTTCTTAAGTGACAATGACGAAAGAAGATTTCAGAATCTGGAAGCAAAATCTTTCAACTTCACCATAGAGCCCCGCTTTTATCTCGGAGCAGGCTATGGAAAAGGATTCTATTTAGCACCTTATTACCGCTATTCAAAAATTACGACCAATACTTTCGATTTTTATTACGACTTTACATATAGTGGAACAACGTATCAAATCCCTTTGAAAGGCTTTGGAAATGCTAACGGAAATAGTGGAGGTGTAATGGTAGGTGCACAGTTCTTCCTCACCAATAGCCGTAATCTCGTGCTCGACTTTTGGATTGCCGGAGCTCATTATGGGGCAGGAAAAGGAGACTTTACCATGACAAGCGATATTCCGCTTACTCCTGAAATGCAGGCTCAGCTGAAAAAAGAAATTGAAGATCTGGATGTTCCATTCGTCAATTATACGGTAGAAACCAACACCAACGGCGCAAGAGTCATTATCGATGGTCCGTGGATCGGTTTCAGAACCGGGCTGTCACTGGGATACAGATTTTAAAAATATAAGCATATAATAGAAAAACCGTCCCTGCGACGGCTTTTTATATCTTAAAGTTTGATAAAGCATGTTTTGTATTTATTTAAAAAGAAATATCTTTCCGGGATGAAAACGTCTCAAATCACCACAGCCCAGCGAATCAAAGCAATTGTGGGCGGCTCGATAGGAAATCTTGTAGAATGGTACGACTGGTATGCTTACGCAGCGTTTGCCATTTATTTTTCAAACTCCTTCTTTCCAAATTCTGATATGACGGCACAGCTTCTCAACACGGCCGGAATTTTTGCGGTAGGATTTCTTATGCGCCCCGTCGGAGGATGGCTCTTCGGAAGCCTTGCAGACCGGATCGGAAGAAAAAAGGCGATGACACTTTCGGTTTTATTAATGTCTTTCGGATCATTACTGATTGCACTTACTCCAACATATAATACAATAGGTGTTCTCGCACCTCTGTTGTTATTGATTGCCCGATTGCTCCAGGGACTAAGCGTTGGCGGAGAATACGGTGTTTCAGCAACATACCTCAGCGAGATGGCGACCTCCGACCGACGGGGATTTTATTCCAGCTTTCAATATGTGACGCTGATCGGAGGACAACTGATCGCCCTAGGCATTCAGCTGATTTTACAGAAACTTTTACTCACAGAAAGTCAGCTGGAAAACTGGGGTTGGAGAATTCCTTTCGTGATCGGTGCCATACTTTCCGTAATTGCATTGTATTTAAGATCAAACCTTCATGAGACTGAAGCTTTCGAAAATAAAAAAAGCGTCAGTGAAAATAAAAAAGGTACCATTAAAGAATTATTAAAGCATCCTAAAGCCTTGCTTACCGTTGTAGGACTCACCTTGGGCGGAACACTGGCATTTTATACGTATACTACTTATATGCAGAAGTTTTTGGTTAATACCGTTCATCTTACGAAAGAAGAATCTACATTAATCTCTTTTATTTCATTATTTATCTTTGCCTGCCTTCAGCCTGTTTTCGGTGCTTTGTCAGACCGTATCGGAAGGAGACCTTTATTATTAAGCTTCAGAATTCTGGGAACCATATTTACATATCCCCTGCTGAATGCATTAAGTACAACCACTTCCATGTGGGGTGCTTTTTTCCTGATCATGTCGGCACTGATTATTGTAAGTGGCTACACCTCAATAAATGCTGTGGTAAAAGCCGAGCTTTTCCCTTCGGAAGTAAGAGCTTTGGGAGTCGGCCTTCCCTATGCTTTAACAGTGGCCATCTTCGGAGGAACTGCAGAATATATCGCATTGTGGTGTAAGCAGCAAAATGTGGAACATTACTTTTACTGGTACATTACTGCCTGCATCTTCTTTTCGTTTGTTGTTTATTCGCGTATGAAAGACACGAAGAAGACCTCTTCCCTTGATCAGGATTAAAATATAAAAAATTCCGCGGCTCAGATTCTCTGAGCCGCGGCTGTATTAATGATAGGCTTGCTTAAATTTCTGGAGAATATTATCCAGATTATGTCGCTGGACATATACGCTCTTTACATCTTCGTATCTCGGTGATTTGTAAAATACCTCGTGGAAATCCATACTGCCGTTCCCCACTTTCACCACTTTCTGAACTTCGATATTCAACTTTCTCAATTCATCTTTAAAAACCTGAAATTCGTCTTGGATATTTTTCATCTATATTTTTGGATTTTAATTAAAATTACATTTTTATATCAAACACCCTACCAAAATCCGGGGGTCTATCTTAAATTCAGCATAAAGATAATGAATTTTTCGATACAAATATCATATTTACTTAACATTTTCTCAATACTTCATTCATATAAAAATCATTTTAACAAAATTTATACCAATTAAATAATTTTCAGATCCACCCTAAAAATTAAACAATATTTTTCCGGTTATCTTACAAACACCCTGTAACAATACGTCTTTTTATAAAACTTATTAATAAAAATTTCCGTGAATTATTTTGTCAAGCTCAAAAGCGATGCTGTAGATCTTTTAGAATTTATAAAAAAACCAGATGATGTTCAGATAAAACGCACATCCCTTCAAAAGTTTTTTCTGCTTTTTAATTTGCTCCTTTTTGAAATTATCTTTTTGTTGATCTTTGTATTTCCGGCTAATTATATTGCTGAAAAATTCATCACTGTAAAAGAAACAGAGACATTTAAATATCTTACATTATTTGACGCTCTGTTCTTAACGGTTCTGCTCGCGCCTTTGATTGAAGAATTTATTTTCCGTTATTTCCTGCGATACAGAAAACTATTTTCAAAAGCGATCACCAGAGAAAAATGGCAGAGAGTCTTTCCTTTTCTTGTTTATATTTCCTCACTCCTGTTTGGATTTGTACATCTGGAAAATTATGTGAATGATTCGTGGAAATTTTATGCTTTATCTCCATTAATTATCATTTCGCAATTATCCGGCGGTCTTATCTTAAGCTATATCAGAGTAAGGTTAAATATTTTCTGCAGCATGCTCTACCATGCCACCTGGAACTTATTATTCGCTATCATTGTTCCTTCAGTTTTTCTTTTATTTACGCCTACTTTTATAAATAACACTTCAAATTACCATCTGAAGATTGAACATCAAGTCTTTATTAGCCGCAGCCAACCAATTTAATTTGACACACAGATAACCGATAAGAAAATTTACCGGATTGAAGCAAAACAATACCACTTTCAGGATTTGCTTGATTATATTTACGGTAAAGACAAGTTGAGTACAGATGAAGGCTTGATCAACATCAGCTTCAAATCAGAAAAAGGAATTTCCAGGCAGGAGTTTTTAAAGATTTTGCAGAAGCAATATGATATCAAATAAAAACAAGAGGTTAAAATCAATTGATTTTAACCTCTTGTTTTGTCTTATTTAAATTACTTTTTACTTTCCTCTTCCTCCAGTTCTACCTCATGTCTCAGCTGGGCTTTGTATAAAGTAGCATAATATCCGTTTTTGTCCAGCAGCTCAAGGTGTTTACCTTCTTCTACAATTTTACCATGTTCCATGACGATGATCTTATCTGCTTTTTCAATCGTAGAAAGCCTGTGGGCAATAATAATCGAAGTTCGGTTCTTTGTAATCTTTTCTGTAGCTCTTTGGATGAGTTTTTCACTTTCATGATCTATCGACGAGGTCGCTTCATCCAGAATCAAAATTTTAGGATCGGAAAGATAAGCTCTTAGGAATGACAAGAGCTGTCTCTGGCCGAGAGAAATGGAAGATCCTCTTTCACTCACCACATAATCGTATCCTCCCGGAAGACTTTCGATGAACTCATCCACTTCAATTTCCTTCGCACCGGCTTTGATCTGTTCAAGAGTAATGGTATCGTCACCAAATGAAAGGTTTTCAAAAATACTTCCATGAAACAGGAATACATCCTGCAATACTACCCCAATATGACTTCTCAGGCAATACAGCTCATAATCTTTCAGGTCAACATCGTCAATGAGAATATTCCCGGAATTAATATCATATAATCTAGTGATGAGACTGATAATGGTTGATTTCCCAGCACCGGTAGCTCCTACAATGGCGACAGTTTCCCCAGGATTCACTTTAAAATCGATTCCTTTTAATACTTCCTGCTTTTCGTCGTAAGCAAAATGTACATTTCTGAATTCAATCTTTCCGTCAAAATGATCTTTTTGAACAGTTCCGGTATTTGGCATTGAGTTTTCTTCATCCATCAATCCCAACACTCTTTCGGCACCTACAATACCTCTCTGAATATTATTAAATCTATCCGCGATCTGTCTCAAAGGGCGGATCAGCATGGAAATATACTGAATAAATGCAATTACAACACCTGCACTGATCGTAATATATCCACCATAGAAAAGGATAAATCCGATGAAAAGTGAAGAGATCAGTTCAACCACGGGAAAGAATAAGGAGAAAATGAAGACTGTTCTCAGCAATGCTTCTTTCAGTGTGATGTTAATTTGATCAAACTTTTTGAATTCTGATTCCTGTCTGTTGAATACCTGGATGATGGGCATCCCGGCCAGTCTTTCCTGAACAAAAGAGTTTTGGTTGGAAGTCCAGTTTCTTTCATCTCCAAATGCTTTTTTAAGTCTTTTCTGGAAAAACCTGGTAATAACCACCATTAAAGGAAGAATCGCAAGGGTAATGTAACTCAGATGTACATTGGTGCTGAACATCATGACCAATACAAAAACAATTCTCAGAACATCCCCGAAAACCATCAGGAAACCATCTGTATATACGGTGGCTATTGTTTCCACGTCTCCAACAGCTCTGGTTACCAGCTGTCCGATTGGCGTTTTATCGAAAAATGATGTTTTAAAATAAATAAGTTTATGATAAAGTCTCTGCCTGATATCTCTGATTACATTTTGTGAAATATAATTGGAAAAATAGACCAGGAAGAAATTTAATACGGTTTCGGCAAATACCAGCCCTACCAATATGTAGATATGCTTCATCATTAAAGCTTTATCCTGCAGTTTGGTGATGTCATTATCCACCACTTCCATGGTAAGATAAGGCCTGTAAGTAGAAACTATTGCCAGTATGATAGAGATGATCAGCGTAAGGATGAACCATGAACGGAACTTCATTCCGATAAAGAACAGTCTCTTGATGATCCCCCAGGTATCTTGTTTTTTCATTGTACGAATTGAAGAAAGAATGATATTAAAATTCTATGCAAAAATAAGACTTTAAAATTTGACAATCTTTATAAGTTTATTAAATACTCATGAAAAATTCAGATGGCTCTTATTTATGATATAGATGGTTTATTTATTATTGCTGTTTAAACTTTTATATAACCGCAAAAGTTGCAAAAGACGAGCTCAATTTTTATTTAAAGTTGATAATTACAAATGAAAAAGATTACAATAGCTTAAAAAAATCTTCGATTTTTATCCTTTTGAAAACTTTAAATATACAATCATTTCATTGTGATTATCTTTGCAACTTTTGCGGTTAATTCTGAAAATAGTTTGAACAAGTTTATTATATAGTTTTGTTTTACTTTTTAAATGAAATGCCTGAATTTATTTTTATTAGATAAAGAAAGCATTATCTGATCTGGCGATAATTAAACACAAAGACATACAAAATTAATGTAACCATTTGAAAATAAGATAAACAAAGGTGTATCACTTATTTTCGAAATACAAGAGTCAAAATGTATAGTGGGTGGTATATCATCTATAATAATTTGAGATCGGCTTCCCAAATTATACGTCTTAGACCTATACGTATACGTCTTATATATATTGATATACGTCTTACTTAGATCAACTGACGTATTACATATATCAGTAGATGTATAAGATAAATAAATATTCGTCTTACATATATAAAGACTAGTTTTATAATTATATTTATACGTCTTATACGGGTATGGAGACGTTATCTACGGCTCCCGAGACGTTCATCACCTATGCCGAGGGATCTCTAACCCGACCGAAGCATCACGCAACCTATCCAGATAGGTCACAAAACTTGCAGGATGAGTAAACAACACCTACGGATGATAGAATTACTTCCGGGAAGGCGTAAAGAACCCCACACAAGATCTGAATAACCGCACTCACGAATTAAAAAGCCTCAAAAGAATAGTAAAATACGCAGACGGATCATTAAACAAGGTCTCTTAAGGACTAAATGACCTCGCGATCCCAAAAGATCTTGGCACTAACATAAAACTTCGTGAGCTTATTCAAGTGAAACGGCTTTGTGAAACTTAAAAGCAGTTAGTAGTTAAAAAATCTTCGCGAACTTCGTGTTCAAATCCTCAACAATCAAAAATGCCTTTGCATTAAAAACCAGAATCTTTAAAATTCAAATCAAAATCATACCCAACATCCACAAGATAGAGTCCATGAGCAGGGGCAGACGTTCCGGCAGAATTTCTATTTTTATTCTCAATAACGGTTCGGAGATCTTCGGGTTTTAATTTTCCGGCACCTATTTCCACCATGGTTCCGACGATAGCACGCACCATGTTTCTCAGAAAACGGTTGGCCGAAACGGTAAATTTCAATTCACTTCCCCCCTGCTCCCACTCTGCTTTATAAATTTTGCAGAGATTGGTTTTATTGTCGGTATGAAGTTTGGCAAAGCTGGTAAAGTCTTCATATTCAAAAAGAATCTTGCAGGCTTCATTCATTGGATTGATATCAAGAGGCCTTCTCCAGTGCTGCCAGGCAGAATCTTCCGTGAAAGGATTTTTTTCCAGGGAAATATAATATTCATACGTTCTGTAAGTGGCATCGAAACGGGCATGAAAATCATCTTTTACCTGAAATATTCTTTTAACAGAAATATCGGGAGGTAAAAAGCTGTTTAATCTTCTGGGAAGATCCTGATCTAGCAACTTTTCCGTATCAAAATGAGCGAAAATTTTCTTAGCATGCACGCCGGTATCCGTTCTTCCTGCACCGGTGGTTTTTATTTCCTCCCTTAAAATCGTGGAAAGTGCTTTTTCCATTTCTTCCTGTACGGAAACCGCATTCGGCTGAATCTGATAGCCAAAATAATTTCTCCCGTTATATGAAAATTCAATAAAATACCTCACTGTAATAAAATAACGTTGCAAAATTACTTTAATTAAATGATAATCTTTAACACATTTTTTAAAATAAATCTCTAAAAGTAGCTACCATAGTAAGCTAAATCCATGTGAAATTCCCTATTTTTGCAAGGTATGAAAAGATGGTACCTTTATCCCTTTTCCCTAGGTTATCGCATGGTAACGGGTATCCGAAACACAATGTATGATCTGGGAATTCTTAAGTCGACAAAATTCAGAACACCGATTATATGTGTCGGTAACCTTTCTGTAGGCGGAAGCGGAAAATCGCCTATGGTGATGTATCTTGCTCAGTTTTTATCTAAGCATTACAGAACCGGCGTACTTTCCAGGGGCTATGGAAGGCTTACGAAAGGCTATGCTGTTACGAATTATGAGAGCAACTACAAAATGGTGGGTGATGAAGCCATGCAGCTGTTTGAACGCTTCAAAAACCGTTTTGTGATTGCAGTTTCGGAAGAAAGGGTGCCCGGGGCTAAAAAAGTTATCTCCGATATGGATCTTGATGTTCTTGTGTTGGATGATGCGATGCAGCACAGAGCGATTAAGCCAGGATTTACCATCATGATGACTGATTTCAACGATCCGTATTTTAAAGATTATTTGCTTCCTGCAGGGGATCTGAGGGAATCAAGATCGGGATCCGGAAGAGCAGATATCATCATGGTAAGCAAATGCCCGGATGAACTTACAGAGGAAACCAAACAATATTATATCTCACGGATACGACCTTCGGGACGGCAAAAAGTATTCTTTTCGTCCATAGGTTATGATGAAAATGTTTATGGTAAGGAAAAAATGCTTCCTGATAACAACCTGAATTATTATGATATTCTTCTCATCACCGGAATTGCCAATCCGAAGCCATTGTTGAATCATCTTGCCAAGTTTTCCCAAAGGGTAAAGCATCTGAAATTCCGTGATCATCATAATTTTACGGAAGCAGACATTAAAAATATTGTCGCCGAATATAAAAAACTGGGCGAGTACAAGCTGATCTTAACAACCGAAAAGGATTATGTACGTCTCAAGACTTTCGATTATCTTAGAGATATCGTCTATTACTGGCCGATTAATGTGATTATTGACAGGAAGGAAGAATTTAACCAAATCATTCTGGATTATGTTGGAAAAAATTAAGAAAACTGCAGATTTCATACAGAGTATCATCAAAGAAACTCCCGACTTTGCGATTGTTTTAGGCTCAGGATTAGGGAAATTACAGGATGAGGTAGAAGCGATCCATATCCTGAAATATGCTGAAATTCCTGATTTCCCACAGACAACGGTAGCCGGCCATACCGGGAAATTGATCTATGGAATACTGGAAGGAAAAAAAGTTCTGATGATGAGCGGCCGTTTTCATTATTATGAAGGGCATTCTATTGAAAATATAGTTTTTCCCATCAGGGTTTTTCATATGTTGGGAATACAACATCTTATTCTTTCCAATGCCTCTGGCGGAGTGAATTCTGAATATAAAATTGCAGATATTGCCATCATTAAAGATCATATCAACATGATGCCTGAACATCCGCTTCGAGGAAGAAATATCGATTCTTTCGGACCACGATTTGTTGACATGAGCGAAGCCTACAGCAAAAAGATGATTTCGGTGGCTGAAAAGGTTGCTTCTGAAAACGACATCAACATTCACCAGGGAATATATGTAGCCCTACAGGGGCCAACTTTCGAAACTCCCGCTGAGTATGGAATGATCAAAGCTATTGGAGGTGATATGGTGGGAATGAGTACCGTTCCTGAAGTGATTGTCGCCCGGCATATGGGAATGGATGTTTTCGGAATCTCCGTGATTACAGATCTCGGCGGTCCGGATATCGCTTTTTCCGTTTCGCATGAAGAAGTTCTGAATGCAGCCAATAAAGCAATGCCGAACGTGATAACCGTTGTAAAAGGTTTGGTCAGAAAATATCCTCAGTCATTATAGAATTTTTCAATAGTACAAATTTCCATCGATAACTTTCTAATTGCTTTTCATTGTTTAGATTTGCAGAAATGATTTTAAAATGAAGAAGCTTTTGTTATTATTCATGATCGGAATTTTCGGGTTAAGCTGCTCACAGCAGACTCCCAAGGTTCTCAAAACCAATTTTTCTAAAGAAGCACTCCTTCAGAAAGTAGAAGACGAAGAAGGTAAAACCGTCACTATACAACAAATCCTGGATCAGCATAAAGGCAAAGTTTTGGTGCTTGATTTCTGGGCCGGCTGGTGCAGAGATTGTTTAAAAGCACTTCCGAAAGCCAAAGAATTGGAAGATAACAATAAAAATATTGATTTTGTTTTCCTTTCATTAGACCGTTCTAAAGAAGGTTTCGACAAAAGCCTGGAAAGATTTGAGATGAAGGACAAAGAAAATTACTGGTTTGCTTCCGGCTGGAAAAATGATTTCAATAATTACATCGACCTCAACTGGATCCCGAGATATATGGTCATTGATCAGAAGTCTGCTATTGCCAAATATTACGCTATCTCTCCGGAAGATCCCGATATCCAGGCAACCATTGATAAGCTTTTAAAATGAGGTTGAGATTGAGGTTGAGGTTTTTAATCATCATCTCAACCTTAGTCTCAACCTTTAATTCTCAATGTACACTATAACAGGAATCCATATCTTTGCGGTATGGATTCTTCTTTTCCCCTTCGCAAAATTATTCATGTCGATATGGATGCATTCTATGCTTCTGTAGAGCAGCATGATAACCCCGCGCTGAAAGGTAAAGCGATTGCGGTCGGAGGAGAACATCGTGGCGTCGTTGCAGCGGCAAGCTACGAAGCCCGAAAATTTGGAGTACGCTCTGCCATGCCCAGTAAAACGGCAAAAGAAAAATGTCCTCACCTTATCTTTGTATCGCCAAGGTTTCAGCGGTATAAAGAAATTTCAAGAAAAATACGGGAAATCTTTTACGAATACACTGACCTGGTAGAACCGTTGTCTCTTGATGAAGCCTACCTTGACGTCACTGAAAATAAAAAAGATATAGAATCTGCCAATCAAATCGCCAAGGAAATCCGTCAGAAGATCTTTGAACAAACTGGGTTAACGGCCTCTGCAGGGATATCCATCAATAAGTTTTTAGCTAAAGTAGCATCAGATATCAATAAGCCGAACGGACAGAAGACCATTCATCCCGATAAAGTCGAAAGCTTTCTGGAAGATTTACCGGTAGAAAAATTTTACGGAGTAGGGAAAGTTACGGCTAACAAAATGTTTAGTTTAGGGATTTATAAAGGTAAAGATTTAAAGAAAAGATCGATTGAAGATCTTACCCGGCTGTTCGGAAAATCCGGCGCGTATTATTATAATGTTGTCCGGGGAATTCATCATTCAGAAGTAAAACCTCACCGTATCCAGAAAAGTGTTGCCGTAGAAAGAACCTTCTTTGAGGATCTTTTCGATGATCAGCAGGTCAATGAAAAACTACTAAGCCTCAGTGAAGAGCTGCAGAACCGTCTTCAGAAAAATAATATTCTCGGCAGAATGCTCACCCTTAAAATTAAATATAAAGATTTTTCCCTTTTTACACGCAGCATTACACGCGAAGAATACTTCTCATCAGCTGAACAGTATTTCACAACAGGAAAGCAGCTATGGGAGCTCCGGCCGTATGACAAACCTGTACGCTTGTTGGGATTATCACTGTCGCAGCTCAATACAGAGGAGAAAAAACTGGTATCCGTTCAACTAAAAATTCCGTTCAAAGAATTTGATGATCAATAATCTCGAAAATTTTCATTAAATTGTAGTAACCAAATTGTACAATTTTATGAATGAAACGATGATTCAATTTTTCCACTGGTATTCTGAAGGAGAAGGAAAACTATGGAAAGAAGCAGAAAAAAACGCAAAATATCTGGCCGACCTGGGAATTACATCAGTATGGTTCCCTCCCGCTTATAAGGGTGCTACCGGCGGCCACTCTATCGGTTACGACGCCTATGATCTTTATGATCTTGGAGAATTTGACCAGAAAGGAACCATTCCTACAAAATACGGAACAAAAGAAGATTATGTAAAAGCCATCAAAGCTTTAAAAGAACTTAATATCAAGGTAATTGTAGATATTGTTCTTGGCCACAAAGGAGGCGGAGACGAGCTTGAAACGTTCAAAGCTCTGAAAGTCGATGAAGAAAACAGAGACAAAATTATTTCCGATGAGATAGAAATACAATCTTACACCAAGTTTACTTTTCCGGGCAGAGGAAAAAAATATTCGGATTTTATATGGAACTACACCTGTTTCAGTGGTGTAGATTACGCTGAAGGCATGGATTCCCATATCTTTAAAATTAAAAATGAATACGGAACCGACTGGGAAGAAATGATCGATGATGAAAAAGGAAACTACGATTATCTGATGTATAATGATGTGGAACATCGAAATCCCTTCGTAAGAGAGGAACTGAACAATTGGGCAAAATGGTATTTTGATGAAACGGACTTCGATGGTGTAAGGCTGGATGCCTTGAAACATATTTCATTTGATTTTTATAAAGAATGGCTCACTTTACTTCGTTCCAATTCCGGCAAGAATATTTTTGCAGTTGGTGAATACTGGGCTCCGGGATATCTTAATCTACTTCAAAAATATATTGATGTTACGGAAGGATGCATGAGTCTTTTTGACAGCTCATTACAAAATAATTTTCATAATGCCTCGAATGAAGGCGGTTCGTATGATTTACGCAGAATTTTTGATGAAACCCTTACACAGGCTGATCCTCTTCATTCGGTAAGTTTGGTTGACAATCATGATACACAGCCTCTACAGGATCTGGAAGCGCCGGTAGAAAACTGGTTTAAGCCTATTGCCTATGCATTGATCCTGCTCCGGAAAGACGGATATCCTTGTGTGTTTTATCCTGATTTATATGGTGCTCATTATGTAGATAAAGACAAAGAAGGCAATGACCAGGAAATATTTCTGGATAAGGTAAGTGGTATCGAAGAACTGATTAAAGCAAGAAAAGAGCATGCATATGGCGAACAGCGGGATTATTTCGAAGATGCCAATTGCCTGGGATGGGTTCGGGAAGGAGATGACGAACATTCCGGATGTGCAGTCGTTCTGAGCAATAAGGACGCTTATGAAAAGCCTATGGAAATGGGCGAACGCTATATCGGAAAAACTTTTTATGATGCCCTCGGAAGATTTGAAGATAAAGTAACGATTGATGAAAACGGATGGGGAAATTTTCCTGTGCCGGCTGGAAATGTGAGTGTCTGGATTGAAGAATAATATTATTAAATACAAATGACATTGATTTAGGTAGCAGTGTCATTTGTGTTTAAATTAAAGAGCTTAACATTAAGTAAAAATCTAAAATATTAAGTAAAAATCTAAACAGGCTCTAAACCTTTCGCAGCTTAAGGACTTCCGGTCTTTCAGAGTTTTCAGAGATGACTCCGGTCCTGGCAAATTCTGCCCAAAGCGCGCGAAGCTTTCTTCCGTTTTCCTGAATGTATTCCCATGGAACATCTTTTAGTAATTCTGCCGATTTCCAGGCTTCTTTATTTTCAAAGATAAGGGGAAGATCGACACAATGCGAAGCTCCAATATAATTGTTCTTTAACGTTGACTGAATACTGAACTGATAAATATTTCCACCGCCAGCTGCATAATTCTCCGCAAAGATCTTAGCCGGTTTTTCATAAATCGATTCGGTGGTTTTTCTTACGATGGTATTAAGAATTTTATGAGGCAGATACGTGTAGATTCCCTCCTGTGCTGTTTTGACATAGAAAGCCGTTTCATCCTGATTAGAGCCGATCAAAACATCATATTGTTGTGCATTGCCTTTCCACTTTTCAAGGCTTTCTTCTTCTCTGCATAAAGGCGGATAACCATATTGTGTACAAAAAGGCATTGAAGTTTTCAGTCCGTATTTTCTGAAAGAAGGTAGAAATTTAACATAGCCTTCGACCATCTTCAAAGGATCGGATTCATCTTTTAAAATACCGGTCTTCCTGAAAAACTCAAGGGACATATTCTGTCTTCTGAGCCGGAAACCTAATGGTGCACTGTGAATAATTGCTCTTCGAAACAAGCCTTCTATTCCTTCCGAGATCATAAGATGAGCAATCGCATCGCCACCGGATGACTGTCCGAAAAGGGTAATATTTTTAGGATCCCCTCCAAAATCACGTATATATTTCTTAATCCATTGCAGAGCGGCCATGATATCATACAATCCCAGGTTGGCAGGTCTTTCCTCGTCACCACCCAGAAATCCGAAAAGTCCCAATCGGTAAGATACGGAAACAACAATAATATTCTGTTCTTTTACCCAGACGGAAGGATCTGAAGTAGGCAGATCACCACATCCGATCTCATATGAGCCTCCGTGAATCCAGACAATTACCGGGAGCTTTTCATCATCATTAAAATGTTCAGGGCGTGTAATTGTAAGAAACTGTATTGATTCTTCAGGCTGAAATGCTTCAACATCAGTCTTCTGAATCAGCCTGTCAAGCAACGGACTTACATTCTGCGGACATACCGGAGTCTTATCCGGGATTTCGTGTGACTCAATATAATCTATTGGTTCTGGTTTTTTAAATCGTTCGGAATGGGCATACCGAATGCTTTTGGCTCTGATAACACCATTTTCCTTTAATGCTGAAATTTTTCCGAAAGAAGTATAAAAGGTGTGAATTCCTTTCTCTTGCATTGTTGTCATTCAGGAACAGATTATATTTCACCTTAAAAGTAATGATTTATCTTTTTTAAAACAATATGCCGGCTAATTCAACGCTTTATATACAGACGGGGATACTCCTGTTTTGGTTTTAAACAATCTCGTAAAATGCTGAGGATACTTAAAACCCAGATCATACGAAATTTCACTGATGGATTTTGCCGGGTCGGAAATCTGCTTCTTTGCTGCTTCAATCAGCTTGTTGTGAATAAATTCCTGGGCAGAAATCCCAAGCTCCTTTTTCATTAAATCACCAAAATAATTTGCCGAAAGATTCAGCTGCTCAGCAAAATAATTGACCATCGGAAAACCAATCGTTTTAGGTCTCTCGGATGCCAGATATTCATCCAATAAATTTTCAAATTTACCTATAACCCCCTGATTGATATAATCTCTGGTGATAAACTGCCGGTCGTAAAAACGCATGCAGTAATTTAAAAAGAGTTCGATATTATTAACAATCAGAGATCTGCTGTGCTTGTCGATGGAATGCTCCAGCTCAAACCTGATATTCTTGAAGCAGTCCAGGATGATCTCTCTTTCCTTTTCCGAAAGATGTAATGCCTCATGCACATCGTAAGAAAAGAAATTATAATCCCCTATATTCTTTCCCAGATTCGTACCCTTGATCAGATCAGGATGAAACATCAGCGCAAATCCTGCCGGCTGTATGTATTTGCCGTCATTATTAATTCCGTATTCCTGCCCCGGTGCGATAAACACCAGTGTTCCTTCCTGGTAGTCATAGCTGTGTTTGCCGTAATACATATCACCACAAACAACATCTTTCAGAAATACGGTATAAAATCCGAATATTCTTCTGAACTGACAGATGGGATCGGATTTAGAAAAATCAATCACACTCACCAACGGATGCAGGGTTTCATGATTTGTCATTTTATTGTACTCGGAGATGCTGCTGATAAAGTCTGCCTGGTTTTTCATAATTGAATTCTTACGCAGATCAAAATTACCACATTTAAAACGCATATTTTACGATCAAGGTAAAATTGGTATATCATTCTGTAATCTATATAAGTATGATTACACAAAAAGCAGCGATTTTTGCATAAATATCAATTAATTAAACTTACATATATCATGAGTACATTTACTGTAAAAGCTTTCGGTGCAGAATCCAAGACTGCAGATTTAGCCGAGATGAATATCGAAAGAAGAGAAGTAACCCCAAAAGATGTCGAGATCGAAATCCTCTACTGTGGCGTGTGTCATTCTGATCTTCATACGGCAAGAAACGACTGGGGAGGCTCGATGTATCCGGTAGTTCCCGGCCATGAGATCGTAGGGAGGATCACCAATGTCGGCAGTGAAGTTTCTAAGTTCAAAGTGGGAGATCTGGCGGCTGTTGGGTGTATGGTCGATTCATGCGGACACTGTGAGAGCTGTAAACAAGATCTTGAGCAATACTGCCAAAGCGGATTTACGGGAACCTACAATGGGAAAGATAAACATCTGGGAGGCCATACATTTGGAGGATATTCCCAAAAAGTGGTGGTCGATGAGCATTTCGTTCTCAGTGTTCCTGAGAACCTTGATCTTGCTGCAGTAGCCCCTCTTTTGTGCGCAGGTATAACGACCTGGTCACCTTTGAGACACTGGAATGTTGGCCCAAACTCTAAAGTTGCCGTGGTAGGACTTGGCGGTTTGGGACATATGGCGATCAAACTGGCAAAAGGCCTGGGAGCCGAAGTTACTTTATTTTCAAGAACTCCCGGTAAAACAGAAGATGCTAAAAAGCTGGGCGCTGATCATGTCGTAATTTCAACCGAACAGGATCAGATGGATGCTGTAAGAGGTAAGTTCGACGTCATTATCGATACGGTTCCGTATGAGCATGATATTAATCCTTATATGCAGACTGTAGCACTGAACGGGACCCTGGTTCTGGTAGGTTTTGTAGGAGAATTCCAGGAAGAGGAACCAAGCACAAGACCGCTGATCTTCCAGCGTCGTTCTGTTGCGGGATCATTGATCGGAGGAATTGCAGAAACTCAGGAACTGCTGGACTTCTGTGGTGAACACAATATTGTTTCCGACATTGAACTCATCAAAATGAGCGAGATCAATGAAGCGTATGAAAGAATGCTGAAAAGTGATGTGAAATACCGTTTTGTAATCGATATGCAGTCTTTGTAAACTGCCAGATATATTATTATTAATTAAGCTCTCTTCGGAGAGCTTTTTATTTAAATCAGGTCATGAAAAAAGTAGTCTCACCTGGACTACTTTTTCTGTGACAAATGTAAACAAATTATCATTACTTCCAAATAATAATCTGTTGTTTTTTAATCTGTTAATTAATTTTAAACCCTAAAATCCCCTTAAAAACTGGGCATTTCAGGGGGAAAGAAACCGCACCTGTTTTTAGCCTAAAAAAAGCAGTTTATATTGATTCTTAAATCATTGCCTTTAATAGTAGTCCAGGTGAGACTACTTTTTTAAACACAATGAAAAAACAAATGATGCCCTTTCCTCAGTTCCCTATCTTCCTGCGTTATAGCGTAAGGATGCTCTGTTGTCAGGTATTTCTCATCTTTAGTTCCCTCAGTTCACATACTCCTTTTTCTCCATCGGATTCTGTTATCTTCATATCCGAAGACTCATTTTTGTATTCAGAATCTCCAATATATAGTTCCAGTCAAACCTTAAAAAAAGACTCTTTTAAGGAGTGGTCCAAAACTGTTCTTAAGATATCTGCTTCAAGAAGTTCCACTCCAAAGTCAATAAGTAGTCCAGCAGAGAATACTTGCTATAAAAGTAGTCCGACAAGCAAACATAGTGTTGGGTTCCTTTTCAATTCTTCTTCAATGGCGGTTATCGGGACTTCTTCTCCAGTGAAGCTTCAGCAGAAAGCAATACTATTTTCTTTTATTCTATTAAGCGTAAGAAGAGATAAAGAAAAACATATTTATATTACTTTCTATCCTTTTCAGCTAAAACATATTACCATCAATCATTTCGGCCGTCCTCCACCTGGAATTCAATTAGAAGTATAAATTTTTAACACAAAAGTCACATAAGGTTAAAACTTTGAAAACAAAAGAACACGGAAGTTTTGAAAATCAAAGATTTTCATTCATTATCCGCTCCGTTTGTCATCCCGTAGGGATCTCAGCAAAAAAAATCACACAACATTAGTGAGATTAGTGTTCAACAATCAGTACCATTCGTGTTTCGTCAATTCGAGTGTTTTTTCGTAACAAGGTGAAGAAAAAATGTATCGAGAATGAAATTCATCCTCAAACTCACAAACTTCTCGATATGATTTTTTCAAAATCTACTCGAAGTGACGATAAACTCCACAAGCTCTTATAAGTGCAGAGAATGTGACTTCGAGACTCAGTCACCGGCATTTACAACTCTTTGTCATTGACTACGTCGAATATGTGATTTCCCCAGGAATCTCGGCATAGCTGGTAATAGTAGCATGGAAAGATTCGGGCTGATCCCTACGGGATGACAATCGGAGTGGTAAGGTGGGGTTTTAAAAATTTATAGTGAGTCTTTACAATAGCTGGCTTTGTGCTCTCTTATAAGTGCAACGCCTTTGTGAAACTTAAAAACGTATCACAATAAAAAATCTTTGTGGGCTTCGTGTTCACAATTAAAAATATAACAACAATATAAATACAAAACAATGAAACATTTATTTATAACCGCAGCAATACTATTCAGCATGACTGCATTAGCACAAGTAGGGATCAATACCACTACACCAAAAGCCACACTCGAAATCAAAGCCAAAACCACAGATGGCAGCAAACCGGAAGGGATCATTGTTCCCAGATTGACTGCCGATCAAATTCAATTAGGAACATACGGCTCAAACCAAATCGGAACACTTATATATGCTCTGGCAGCAGCCTCCGCTCCCAATACCTTTACCGTTGAAATTACTGAACCCGGATTCTATTATTTTAATGGGACCAAATGGAAAAAGATTAACAGCTCAGGAAGTACCATAAGCTATACAACGACTGCAGATCCCAACATCTTAGGCTATGTACCCAGCACCACGGCAACAGCATCAGTCGATGCTCCGGCGACTTTAACGATAGGCTCTGCTACTGCCACCCGGCAAGGAACAGGAAGTTTTGGCGGGCATACGTACGCTTCTTATTCTACCAGTGCATCTATAACCTGGTATCAGGCTTATAATGCGGCAAAAAATATGGGAGGTTATCTGGCCGTTTTCACTTCTGATGCGGAATGGCAGTATGTAGAAACCAATTTATTAACAGCCTATAGTGCATTTAATACAAATGGAGGTTATATAGGAATGGCACGATTTTCATGGTTTGCCGGCGCGGGTCTTGTTCCCGATCCTGAAATGAAATGGATTACCGGAGAACAGCCTAATCATGATTATTCGGCAGGAGGGAATAATTCTATAAGAAAAGCGGGGTGGTTTGCTACTAATCAGCCAGATGGTGGATCGGAAGGATTTGTAACTTTTGTAAATAAAAATGCAGGAAACACTAAAGTGTACAATGGGTACACTTCTACTCATCCCTGGCATGATGTAACTGCAAATCTTGTTGGTATAGGACTTACGGGAGGTTTTATAGTAGAATTTCAGCAATAGTAATATATAGTTAAAATAAAATTATAATGTCAATCTTACACAAAATCAAAGCGTATCTCTACGATAATACCTTAACCAAAGACAACCCCAATGACTTCATTGCCCGTACGGCAAGCGAGCGTTCCCTTTCTGTAAAACAGATCTGTGAAGCTGCCGCCAGCCGTGGTGGAGCAGATGTTTCCGCGTCGGCAATGGAACATGCGACTGAGCTATTCCTTAAGGAAATGGCCTACCAGCTTTGTGACGGCTTTTCCGTAAACACCGGTTACTTCACCGCAAGCACCACCATCCGCGGGGTGTTCGACAGCCCGTCGGAGACTTTTAACAAAGATAAACACAGCATTATCTTCCAGTTCAACCAGGGAGAAAAACTACGGGCTGAGATTCCGAATATTGAGGTCAATATTTTAGGTGTAGCGGAGTCTTCTGCAGTCATCTTGCAGGTAACGGACGTGAAGAGTGGTTCGGTGAATGATCTGCTTACACCGGGAAGAAACCTGAAGATTGTGGGCAGCAAGATCAAAGTCGCAGGCGAAAATTCTTCGGTAGGGATCTATTTTGTAGACGTTGCTACACAGGAAAGAACCAAAGTAGAGCCAAGTGATATCGTGACCAACAATCCTTCGGAACTTATGGTAGTAATTCCTGCACTAGCAGCAGGTACTTATAACCTGGAAGTGGTAACGCAGTTTTCTAAGAACAGTGCTTTTCTAAAGGAACCAAGAGTCGCTCTTTTAGATAAATTATTAACCGTTGAATAGGAAATCAATGGTGTCGCCCGTACGCTACCTTGTCCCTCGTCCGAAGGAAGGTGTTTCCTTCACTCGGAGGACCGTGTTTCCCTCGCTGGAGGGATGGTGTGTCCTCAGTACGTAAGTAATATTGTACTGTAAACGGCTTACCTCAACGCAAGAACAAACCATCATTCCATCATAAAGATGGGTATTTTCATCAGTGTGTTACTCCGGTTGGGAAATCTTTCCCGGCCGGAGTTTTGGCTTCGGCTCCGCTCAGCCACCGTTGGGTTGGAGGTTTGAATTGAAGGACTGGTGGCTTCGAGAACCTCTGCCACCATTGAACAGATGTCACCACGTTCGCTTTGTCATCCTGAAAGGATCTAAGGATGAATCTTTCCATACAATATTACCAACAATGCCGAGATTCCTACGGAAATCACAGATTCGACGTAGTCAATGACAAAAGTGTGTGGTAGTGTGTGAGGGTTGGAGAGTTTTAGAGTATGAGCGTTCCCTTCGGTTAGGGTACATGGAATTCTACGGAACGACATAAAAGTTGTCGACTGGCGGCGCCTGAGCGGAGTCGAAGGCCCGCGTTACACTCGAAGGACTGGTGGCTTCGAGAACCACCTCAGCCGCCATTGAACGGATGTCATCATTTCCATCGTCATGGTAACTACAAAGTTCAGCGTTAGAAAACAGTAGGAAAAATTCCACTCCTCCGGAGGGGTGGCGAAAATTCAAGGAATTTTTGACGGGGTGGTTTAAAATAGATTCCGGGATTGGTGGCTTCGGCTCCGCTCAGCCAACTTTGAGTAGGAGGGTTTGAGAGTGGGGCGTACTGAAGGTTTAAAGGGAATAGTTTCGGCGAGCCAAAGGCTCGCCGAAACTATTCAAATTATTGTTGTTATTATTTTTGTTGACAGGATTTTATCCTGTCCTGATTTAGGTCGTCCCTTCGGGACTCTTGGGGGTTCTATTTTAATGTTCCTTTTAATACTTTTAATTTTCCGTCAATGGGCTGATCTATCTTTAAACCCAGGATATGAGCTACCAATGGATATACATTTACATTTTCAAATTCATTAATAGTCATATTACTCTTAAAGGCAGGGCCCCACGCGAAGAATGTTGATTTCATTTCCGGGACTGTTGCGGGATTATACCCATGCTTTCCAACTGATGTTGTCTTTCCTTTTTCAAGAAATATTTTGGGTGCATTGGGAATGAGAAGAATCTGACCTATCCTGCCGTACCGGTCGTCCCTTGTTGCGAAGTGAAGGTATCTGGGTAATTTTTTATCAAGATATACTTCATAGTCATCGGTTTTCCCGGCTTTCAATTCTTTATAGGCAGCCTTGACCTCAGCAGGATTTTTAACATAAACCCTTAATAAAGTCTCAGAATTATAATAATCAAATTTATCTTTATTCATAAGCATTGTAGGTATTTCAATGGGAGTTCCGCTGTCAACCTTTATCATTCCGTGGTCTGAAACGAAAACAAAGCTTACATTTTTTAACCCAAGACTGTTTACTCTCTGCACCAGTTTACCTATTGCGAGATCAACCTTTTGAACGGCTTCTATGGTTTCCTCGGCATCGGGTCCGTAGGTATGCCCACTTGCATCGACTTCCGGTAAGTACATTGAAATAAAGTGAGGCCTTCTGTTCATCGGCAGTTTAAGCAAACTAATAACTTTATCAACTTTCTCTTCAGGTGTAAATTTCTCTTGATAATGGTAATAATACGTAGGTCTTACCGCTCCTGCGTCACTTGCTGATCCTACCCACATCACAGAAGCGGAAAGCATTCCCTGTTTTTCCGCCAGTCCCCATAAGGGAAGACCTCCATACCAGGTGCCGTCCTCTGCATTTTGTCTATTGCTTTTGGCGTAGGGTTCTTTTCTTTTGTAATCATAGAAATAATTATCAATAAGACCATGATGGGATGGGTAAAGCCCGGTCATTAACGTCCAGTGATTGGGAAAAGTAATGCTGGGATAGCTTGGGATCATGGCTTTTGCCTGAACACCCTCTGCAGAATACCTGAGCAGATTTTCAGCGTTGTATTTCTTCGCGTAATCATACCGGAAACCGTCTGCCGAAATCATGATTACGTAAGGCTTTGTCTGGGCTTCGACACTGTTGTACCTGTTTGGAATAACCACCTGTGCAGTATCTGTACTTCCCTTCTGACTGAAAAGCATCATTGAAAACATCAACACTACGATTTGTAATCCTTTCTTCATGTGTTTAAAAATTTATGCAAAGGTAACTTATGGGATAATGCTAAAAAAATCTGGCAGGTTAAAAAAACATTAAAGCAACAGTATATGGCATAAAAAAAAGCCACTTTTCAGTGGCCTTTCGTTATTCTTTAATTAATTGTTCAAAAGCGGTTGATCCGTCTTTCAGACTAATTTCCAAGTAATAATTTCCGGACTTCAGATCGGAAACATTAATTTCCTTGCCATCCATTTTTACCGTTTTGATTTTTCTTCCTGTCGGTTCAAAGATGTCTACCGATTTAATTTTGTCGGCATTCTTGAAGCTTACGGTTTCTTTTGCAGGATTAGGATATAAAATAACCTTTTTGCTTTCGGCTGCGACTTCCCCCGTAGCAAGTACTGCTCCCATTGTTAATGTCGCGTATCCTCTCGACTGATGATGCTGAAGAGTCAGGTCCGGGCCCAGGGCATAAAATATATTTATATTCCCTGAAGCATTGGCAATGGCAAAATCGCCCGTACCGCCGCTTAATGTTCTGGTAGCCACTACGGTTCTGATTCCTCCCGTCGTCGTGTTAGAAGTCATGGTCCAGTTTTGAGCAGTATCTGCTGAAATATTTCCAATTCCTCCAAAAGTGTAATCTAAACCAGTATTGGTGGTGGAAGTTGAATTATACACAAATCCGTCTGCACCGGCCGCCATTCCTACATTTCCGAATCCTATTCCAAGATACTTAGTGTCTGGTCCCGTTAATGTAATGGTAACCTGAGTTGGTGACGTCGCCAACTTTACAGTCATTCCTGTTGACCCAAGGCTTACGATTCCCGAAGAGAACTGAGCTTGTGCAGCTGTTGCCAGGGCCATTGATAAAGTAAGTAAAACTTTTTTCATACGTTAATTTTTTAAGAGATTAATTATTTCTTTATTATTGGTTTGCAGGGCGTACTCAAAAGGAGTCATTCCCTGTGAATCTTTTATGGTTTTGTCGGCTTTATATTTGAGTAATAATTCCACCAGTTCTTTATTTCCTGACTTTACAGCCCAGAATAGAGGGGTTGTTCCGTTGGCATCTGCAATATTAGGATTTGCATTTTTCTTCAGGAGATACTCTACAAGCTCTTTATTGTATCTGAAGGCAAGTCCGGACAATGCGGTTCCTTCTTTACTTTTGTAGTTGATGTCTTTTACATTGTCTGCCAAAAACTTGGCTACTTCCACGTTTCCTCTGTAGCAAGCGAGAATCAGAGGAGAGAAGCCGCTTTCATTGGTTTGGTTGATGATGTTGGGATCTTTCTTCATCAGGTCTTTTACTTCCGCCACCGTTCCTGTACGGGCAATATCAAAAATCGATTTTGCCTGCTCCTGAGCCAGTGTAAGGGTGAACCCAAGAAACACACTTAGTATTACGATTAATTTTCTCATTGTTTTACCAGCACATAATTATATTCAACATTCACTGTTTCGGCAACTTTTTTCATCACCATTTTAGGGATGGTCACCTTATGGTCTGCAGCCTTTACTGCAAATCCTCCGGTCATGTATATTTTCCCGTCTTTAGCATAGATTGTCGCAGCAGATGTATATGCTTTTGCCACCCCATGAAAATTCAAGGTTCCCTGAACAGTATATTTCTGTGGTGATGATGTGAGCTTTGACTTATCAAAATTTACGATCTTACCGGTAAAGGTAGTCTTCGGATATTTGGCAGTTTCTGCATAGCTTTCATTAAAATGCTCTTCCATCAGTTTGGTTTTAAAATGAAAGTTTTTAACGACTGAAACAGAGGCAATATCACCTGTGTCTGCGTTCAGAATCGCAACGTTGTTGTCATCCTGCGCAAAGACATCCTCGAAAAGCGGCACTGAAGCCTCAAAGGTAACTTTTCCTGTCTTCGACATGTATTTCTGGGCAAAAATAAAATTGCCGGAAATCATTAAAACAATTAATACAAGAAGTTTTTTCATATAAATACTAATTAGTTTTCGGTAAGCCCGTCGGCTTTCCATTTGGTGATTATATTGATTTGTGCCGGCGATAAGCTTCCTCCCTGCGGCATTTTCAGCGGATCTCCGGTAGGTCTGCTGATTCGGTCTATGATATTGTCGATGTTGTTTTTCACCTGATTATAATTGGTCAGCGCCTGTGCTCCGGGTGAATGGCAGCTTACACAATTAGCCTCGATAATGGCTTTAACATCCTTATTATAGGTTACTTTTTCTGCAATAGGTGTATTGTCGGAAATCTCTTCATAGGTTCTGCTATCACAGGCAATGAGTACAACTGCTGATGAAATGATGTAGATAAACTTTTTCATATTAAAAAACTCTATAAAGATTAAACCCAAAGAAAATCTGTCCTTTTCCCCATCTTCCAGTCGCATTGGTAAGATATCCGATATCTGAATTGATCTGGGAATTGGTAAATAAAAGCTGGAAAACGTGTCCCCCGGTTTCTATGTCCATGCCTAATGATAAAGGATTTTTATAGAAACTGTGATTGTCAAAATTCACGAAATATTCTGCATTGATGGATATTCTTTTTGAAATTTTATATCTTCCCCCGATACCTGCAAGAAACTGATCTTTATCTTCTATGGTAGGCTCATACAGGTTTTTATGAACATACGATGGTGTAAGCTGCAAGGAAAAATCATCGTTGAATCTTCTTGAAATCAACGCCTGAGTGAGATAAGCGAGCCTGTCTCCAAACTTCAGGTGGGGATAATTGTCTGTGCTTAAATCAGTATTTACTGCCATCACGTTATATCCTACGATATCTACCGGGAAGTTTTCGTTTTGCTTTACCAATCTGTATTTTGCACCTCCTTCAAAAGTTTTCTGGTTGGTTTCCCTGGATAAATTGAATGAGAGCCAGTCTGTAGCGCCATAAATAGCTCCTAATTTGGTAGAGGCATCGTCCAGCCCAAAAAAATCTTTGAATCCTTTACTTACATCTCCGAAACGGTGGGCAACAACAATATACCACTCGTTTTTTGCAGCAAGTTTTGTAGATTGTCCGGTGACGATCTGTAGCGCTTTAAAGGCCGGTTGTGAAGTATCTGTGTTTTTTGTTTGAACGGTGTCAATATCTTTCAGCAGGTCTTCCTGTGCAAAGGTAAATCCTGAGATCAATACCAACAAAAATAGTACAGTTTTTGTCATACACTTTATTATTAAAAATTAGTATGACAAACTTATAGACTTATCGCATCAAAATCGTGTGATAAAAGTCACCTTCCGGATTGTTTTTATCAATGAGATTATTAAATTAATTAAATACAAATTGTTAGCCCTGTGTAACATTTTCATTTACAGGCATTTTTATTCCTTCTTTGGTTTGCGTAATTTCTCCTTCGTTTTCCACTTTTTTCAAAACTCTGCTGATAACCTCTCTTGAAGTACCCAGATTGCTTGCAATTTCGCGGTGGGTAAGTTTAATAGGATTATTCCCGGTAAGTGAGATTTGCTGTCTGATATAGTTCAAAACCCTTTTGTCGAGCCTGTGAAAAACAGCATCATTTACCATACTCATCACATCGGAGAATCTTTTGTCGTATTCGTGATAAAAAACCCTGTTGATTTCAGGAAACGCGATAAGCCATTCGTGAACCACGGAAACGGGTATCAGCATCACCTCTGAATCTTCTTCCGCAATTGCATATACACGGCTCACATAGTCAGTAAAGATAGATGAAAAGGTCATGAGACAACTATCGTTTGCCCTGATGTAGTAATAAATAAGTTCTCTTCCGTCATTTAACGTAAAAACCCGGATTGACCCCTTAATCAAAAAGGGGACAAACTTATTTTTTTGTCCTTCTCTTACTATTTCAGTTTTAGCTTTAATTTCAGTTATTATAGCATGTTTATTGAGTTCCTTTAAAAAAACATCGCCTAAAAAGCCAAATTTGTTAATAATAAACTGATTATTTACCATATCCTTAATCCTATCTAAAAGCAAAGGTAGAAAATATCATTATAAGAATGAAGAGATTTATTCAATAATGATAATTAATGAAAAAACTGCTTCGTTTTCGTGAAGCAGTTTCATAACAAGGAGCTTATAGATTTATAATCACAATTTTAATTTGCAATTTTTCACTATTTATAACTTGTACTTAATATTCAAACCATAAAAGAAATAAGCTTTGCCCGGGCCGGGATTGAGATCTGTTGCAACTCCTTTCGGATAACCATTTCCTGCATCCGAATCGTTGATATTATTTCCCAGGAACAGAAAAGTATAATTAACATGGTTGGTTAAGTTATTTCCCATGATGTAAGCATCAAGATCGAATCTGCCAAAAGATCTCTTATAACCCAATTTGGAGTTTAACAATCCAAAACCTTTCACGAGATTGGTATTTGCAAAATCTGAATATACATTGCCCAAATAATTATAAGTATTCACTAAATATAAGCCCGGCTTTGTGTATATATCCAATCCAAGTGCATATTTGTTTCTTGGAACACCCACCACCGTCATATGATCATAAATTTGATCTGCTCCTAACAGCCTGGTCTTAAAATCTTTGTACTTTGCATCGTAATAGGATAGATTTGCAAAAGGAACAATTCTGTTAAGAAAGGAGTTGTCGTTTTTGTACTGATATCCAATGCTTAATTCTAATCCGCTGTTCTTTTGACTTCCCGTATTTGCCCAATACGTCTGGTTATTTGAGTTTGGAATTGTAAGCTGTGTTAATTTATCAGAATAATCTATCCTGAATAAAGAAATCTGATAATCCAGCTTGGTATCCAGCAACAATCCATGTACACTGAAATCTACCATTTTGGCACGTTCCGGCCGCAGATCATTATTAGGAGTATTGGTGTAATTAATAAAGGACGAACTTGCCGTTGGAGCATTGTACCCTTCGCTATAGCTTACATTAAAAATCTGATGCTTCCATTCTTTCTGTAACGCAAAATGAGGGGTAAACGCAGTTTCATACTGTTTATCAAATGACTGATCTTTTTTCCCTGCAATTAATCCAGGAACTGCAAATAAATCCTTTCTGTTATAATTGGTTTTGTTTGCACTTATTCCCGCAAGAAAAGTTAATCCCCAGGGTTTATACGTTAAATATTCTATTGCAAAATAAGTCGCCTGATTATTGTTGTATTTAAAATAAGTCGCTCCGGAAATTCCGGTAGTTTCTAAAGGATTTGTAACAGATCCTGTAAAGCGATAACTTGACGTAGTAGACATTGAATTCTGAATCTCAGTACCGAAATCGAATCTGTTTTCGAAATTCTTACTTTCATTTTTTAAAGTAAATGTTGAGCGCAAGCCTACATTTGGAGAGCTTGTTATTCCGAATGCTCCTGCTGAAACACTTTCTGTATTTGCGTTATAATAAAATAAAGTCGTGTAATTTCTAAGGTTTGGAAGAATGTTTACAGCATTGCTCAATCCTACTCTCGTTGACTTTATTTTTGTGCCTGAATTTTTACGGATATAGGCGGGATTTCCATTATCGATTCCTGCGTAATAATCATCATAAGAAATCTGTCCTGATGTATGCTCATAAGAATAAGCCTGACTTCCTAAAAAACTTAACTGGTCATTTTTTCCAAGCTTTACCGTTCCGTTTATGTTAAAAAAGTTTTTTAGTCCACTTCCGTTAGGCCTGTAGCCATCGGTTTCAAGATGTCCGTAAGTAGCATTTACAGAGTAATTTTCATCAGCAACATTCAATTGGGTTCGAGACTGAAATGTTTTAAAAGAGCCTATTAAGGCGTTTTCGGAAACTGTGATTCCTTTTGTAAAATCAGGACGTGTATAAAAACGAACCGCTCCGCCAGTTCCTCCTCCATACATGGTTGCAGCAGGACCTTTGATTACCTCAACATTATTTACATAGGCAAAATCTACATCATCCAGAATGGTAATTCCTTCTGCATTGGTTAGGGGTATATTATTCCAATATGCTTTTATTCCCCAGTTATTAAATTTCTGGTCATTTCCGTATCCGCGGACTACCAATCTCTGCCCTCCAAAATTGGTTCGCTTATCAACCTGAATTCCCGACATTGTGGATAAAGTCTGATCAATTGCTGCAGGATTATTTCTGTTTAATTCTTCTTCCGAAAGTGTTTCTACAGATTGAGCATGTCTTTTAAATTCTGCACGTTCCTGTTTTATTTTTTTTCTTCCCTGGATAGCTACTTCCTCTATTTCTGTTGATTGTTGGGCATTTATAATTGTACAACTCAATAAAGCTGCAATGCATATATATTTTTTCATCGATTTAAAAATTAATTATTTGTCGTTAAAGGTTTATGAAAGTATTAAGCATCTTTCCGGAGGCGGAAATATAACTGACAAATAATATGTATTTTCAAATGGTTTTATATAGTCTGTTTTCAGTTTAGAATAAAAATTAGAAAAATACAGCTGCCAGAAGCCAAGGAAAGTAAAAAAGTCAGCTATTTTTATATTTTTTTTACTCTGTAAAGGCAAATCGAAATGCCTCCACGCAAACGTTTTTCTGATTACAAAAAAACCTGAAACTTTCAATATGGAATTAATAATAATATCTTTTTTATCAATGTAACACCGATAATACTTATCCCCATTTATAAAATTTATACTGACAACATCATAAGAAAAACCATTTAACACAAATTCTCTATCTTCTTTCCAATCAGCTTTTAAAAGATCTTTCTCTGAAAAATAAGTTGTTTGTGACTGATCCAGTATATGATTTAGAATATGGTTGCGTGTTTTTTTATATACTTCACTTTTAATATAGGACATAGTAGGATGAATCACATTAAAAAACATGATGAGTAAAGGAATAAATAGAAATATAAAGAATAGCTTTTTGCGCAATATAATTTATTGTCTTTGGGGAATTAATTGTCCTTCCGGTTCTGCCGAAACAAATTCCGGAATGTGTACTTTATATGATTTTTCAGAATTTCGTGTCTTATATTCTATCCAATTATCCTGCTTATTAGGAATAAGATCTTCAGCAGAATTTTCACAATGCAATCCGGAAGGTGCATTTTCAAAATTATCCACCGGATCTGTCATTTGCAAATTACCTTTAATAATAATGAGATTTGCAGAATTGGTTTGAGTAAATGTGATGATATTTCCTTCAGCTTTCAAAGAGGTAATTTTTATATTATCTTTTGTATTTATTGCCTGTAGTACAATCGTATAAACTATTCCTCTCACTCCGGGTCTTCCCCCGAACCAAACTGTTTTTTCTGCTGATATTAGCAAAACTTTATCTTTATGTAATGAAGGAACCGGCGCATTACATGAAAGCGCCAGAACCCAAAATATGACTATAGACAAGTAATTATTCATTTTTAATCATCATCCCCATTTTCACTTACTTTACCTAGAACGAGATAGTTGCCACTATAAACAATTTCTCCTTTAGACTCAGCCTTCAGTACATAATTTCCCGGTGTCAATCTCTGTCCAAATTCCTCGTCGGATTTTACATTTTTCTTGCTGTAGATCAATCTTCCCGATGCATCAAAAATACTGATATCAACAGTGTCATATTTTGCCGAATCAAATCTCAAATGCGCAATTCCTTTTGAAGGATTCGGATATATTCTCACCTTGTCTTTTTTAGATTTTATCTCATCTGTAGCTAATGGGAGTATGGTGTTTTGTGTTGTCCATGCTCCTCGTCCGTACGTAGAAACCAAAACCGTTTTGGTTGAAGGTCTGTAATCCAAATTGGTAATTCTTATATTTCCGATATTTCCGGTAATTGAGGCCCAGGTAGGTGATGAAGAAAGGAAATTTGTTGTTCCCCAAACCCCCATCTCTGTTCCGAGAATTACCTCATTCGCATCATCAGGATTTCTTAAAACTGTTCTTACCGGCATATCTGGGAGGTTGCCTTCTTTATTTTGCCATGAAGTTCCTCCATCTGTAGAGTAAAAGACACTTACAACATTGTAGTTTGATAATGTTACGATGATTTCATTTTCATTAGCGCCAAATTCTATATCTGAAATTGTTCCTGTAGCGGGCGATGTTATTGCTGTGGAAGTATAAGAGGTACTGTTGGCATTTGTGATTTTAAAGATTCTTCCCAGGTTTGTTCCTACAAATAATGTAGTAGAAGCTGTTGTATACGGTGAAACCTTCATCCAAGAAATCTGCTCATTCGTTTGCGCCGTCCCGGCACTTACTGTATTGTTTGTAAATGTAGTAGCAGTAGCAGATAATCCGCTTGTTCTGAAGAGTGTTAATCCGGAACGATAAGAGTAAAATACATTATTTACCCTGTCTAAAGCAATTTCATTTACAAAGTGTCCATAAGCATTTCTATTTGCACTTGAAATAAGATAATATATGTTGTTTGTCAATAGATAATGATTATTATATACATAACTTGCGATTTCATAATTATCCAAATCATCATATTCTGTATACATTCCATCTCCGGAAGTTGCTGCCTGGCTCGTTAAAAAATTATTTGCCTGTGGCACTCCATACAGCCACCAAGAGCCATTATCCTGTGCACCTGCCAACAGTTCTTCATCGGCAGGAGTTTTAGTGGGATTCAGCATTGCAGTGTAAAATTGTGTCACATTGTACCTGGTGTTTCTTACAGCAAAACCTCCCACCGTTGCAATTGTATTTTTATTAGGTACAAAATAAATTCCTCCATCATTACCAAACATCATTTGGTTAGTAGAATAGTTATTAAAAGGATTAAAAACAATTTCGTGTTGGTCCGCATGTACCTGAGAAACCTGCAGATTTGCCATATTATTATTATTCGACCATTTTGAAATCTGTGTCCAGCTTGCTCCACCGTCTGAAGATTTATAGAGATCAATACCTCCGATATAAACCGTTTCATCATCCAAAGGATCTGTAGCAATCACGAGATCATAAAAAGATTGTCCTCTGGTAAAGTCATTTGCAGGAATACTTGTATCTGCAGCAGTAGGAAGAGTGATATTTGATAACATATCATTAGTTGACGCCCACGTTAAACCTCCATCCGTAGATTTGGCAATACGAATAGGCTCCGAACTATTATCTTCACCCTGCATAAATGCATAAACTTTATTAGCATTCGTTCTGGAAAGAGAGAAATTAACTCTTGATCCGGAATTTCCAACATTATAAACCTCGCTGAAAGTATCACCGTCTGCAGATTTTAAGATTCTACCTCCCGAATCTATATTAGAATATCTCGAAGAACGGGTAGAAACCCAAACAGAATTATCTGCCCCGATTTCTATCTGTTGGATAGAATATCCTGTAGAACTTGTTACATTTGTAGTTGTATTGAGAGCCAATAAGCTGGTATTTTTTATAAATGTAGCTCCCTGATCCGTAGATTTATATAATCCTGCCTGGTTTAGGCCCTGCCAGGCTCCATCATTATAATTACCACTCACTCCTGCATAGACTTCTGAAACGCCTGCATTGTTTCTGACTTTGATATCATTAATATAAAAGTTACCGCTTCTTATAGTACCCGAATAAACGGGCGAAATAGTAAAAATTTGGGTCCATGTGCTTCCTCCGTTTATAGATCTCCAGATTCCTGAACCTATAGCATCAGATGTAGAAGACTCTCCTGTTCCGACGTATAAAATTTGTGTATTGTTCGGATCATAGGCAATACACGAAATAGAAGTATTTGCCCAAAATGTACTTAATGGGGTCCATTCATTTGTGCTTATTGTGGGGTCCTGATTTACCCAAAGTCCTCCTGAAACACCTCCGGCAAAAACCCGTTTACCCAGAGGATCATTAGGATCGTACATTATAGCTCTCGTTCTACCTCCTACATTATAAGGACCTCTTTCTATCCACGGTTCATTTACTATTTTTTGTGTAGAAGATTCTTGTCCGCTGATCAGGGACATTGTTCTTGTGGGAGCATATTTTCCTTGATTAATTTCCTCATTCAGTTTGGCAAGTTTATCAAAATTGTTTCCACCTGTAACGGGATCCATTGTTCTTTTGTAATCTTCTTCATTATAAGGATTTGGTGGAACTCCGGCAGATCTCAAAAGTTTATGTTGCTTCTTTAAATTTTTATCATATTTAGAATATAATTTTTTAAGATGCCTTTGATTTGCTTTACTGTTTTTCTCTTGCCCATAAACACTGATAGTCATGCATAATACAGTGGCAAGAAGAATATATTTTTTCATTTGCTTATTTTCTCACAAATATACCAAATAGCCTCAAAATTTAATAATAAATTACAAAACATTTTAAAATAGTAAATTAATACGATTTAAAATAGTAAAAAATTATTATTATGTTAAATAAAAAAAGCCCCAATAATGGGACTTTGATTTTTTATATGGTTGAGAATCTTAAGCGTTTACGTTGTTACCTCCTAATACGAAAGGCTCAACTTCTTTGATTTCTCCGAATTGCTGCTCATAGTTAGCAATGTTTTGTTGAAGAGCAGAAAGTACTCTTTTAGCGTGAAGAGGAGCAAGGATCACTCTTGATCTTACTTTTGCTTGCTGTACACCCGGCATTAACTGGATGAAATCTACTACAAACTCAGATGGAGAGTGGTTTACCAGAGCTAAATTAGCATAGATACCAGCCGCTACCATTTCGTTTAATTCGATGTTGATGTTTCCGTCTTGTGGATTTTGATTGTTGTCCATTTGTTATAAATTATATTTTAAAAAATTCGAAATTTGAGATTGTGAAAGTATAAAAATAATTTCAAACCTCAAATTTCAAATTACATATTTTAGTTAAGATCTTCGAATTCTTTCTTAGAACCAACAATTACATTCTGGTATTCTTTAAGACCTGTACCTGCAGGGATTCTGTGCCCTACAATTACATTTTCTTTAAGACCGTTCAGATCATCAATCTTACCTGCAACCGCAGCTTCGTTAAGAACTTTTGTTGTTTCCTGGAACGATGCTGCAGACATGAATGACTTCGTCTGAAGAGCCGCTCTTGTAATACCCTGCAACACTGGTGTTGCTGTAGCAGGTAAAGCTTCTCTTACTTCCACTAAAGCCTGATCTTCACGCTTCAATTTAGAGTTTTCGTCTCTTAATTCTCTTGCAGTAATCATCTGACCTGGTTTGAATACTTTAGAATCTCCTGCCTCAACTACAACCTTAAGACCGAATACTCTGTTGTTTTCTTCTAAGAAGTCATACTTGTGTTCAAGAGCACCTTCAAGGAACTGAGTATCACCTCCGTCAACGATAGATACTTTTGTCATCATCTGTCTTACGATGATTTCGAAGTGCTTGTCGTCGATTTTTACCCCTTGTAAACGGTAAACTTCCTGAATTTCGTTTACTAAGTATTCCTGAACAGCTGTTGGACCTTTGATTCTTAAGATATCGTCCGGAGTGATAGACCCGTCAGAAAGTGGCGAACCAGCTCTTACGAAGTCATTCTCCTGTACCAAAATCTGGTTGGATAATTTAACTAAATAAATTTTTCTCTCTCCAGTTTTAGCCTCAACAATTAGTTCACGGTTACCTCTTTTGATTTTTCCATAAGAAACTACCCCATCGATTTCTGTAACCACTGCAGGGTTTGAAGGGTTTCTTGCTTCAAATAATTCGGTAACTCTCGGAAGACCTCCGGTGATATCCCCTGCTTTTGCAGATTTTCTTGGGATTTTGATTAAGACTTTACCAGCCTTGATCTTTTCACCATCATTTACCATCAAGTGGGCTCCTACCGGTAAGTTGTATGCTTTTTGCTCAACTCCTTTAGAATCTACCACCTTCAAAGTAGGTACGGCTTTCTTATTTCTTGATTCAGAGATTACTTTCTCTTCGAATCCTGTCTGTTCGTCAATTTCCAATTGGAATGAAACCCCCTGGATGATATCTTCATATTCTACCTTACCAGCAGTTTCTGCAATGATAACTGCGTTGTATGGATCCCATCTACAGATAATATCTCCTTTTTTCACTTTATCACCTGGTTTTACAGATAATATGGAACCGTAAGGTACGTTGGCTACCATTAATGGCGTTCTTGATTCATTATCAGCAACCAATCTGAATTCTGTTGAACGGGAAACCACAACCTCAGCTGTATTACCGTTTTCATCTTCAGAAGTAATGGTTCTTACCTCATCCATTTCAACGATACCGTCTCTTCTTGCAACGATTGATGGGTTTTCGGAAACGTTTCCTGCAGTACCCCCTTGGTGGAAGGTTCTCAACGTAAGCTGAGTTCCCGGTTCCCCGATGGATTGTGCTGCAATTACACCTACCGCTTCACCCATGTGAATCATTTTACCTGTTGCCAAGTTTCTACCGTAACATTTCGCACAGATACCTTTCTTAGCTTCACAAGTTAATGGTGAACGAACCTCAACAGCTTCTAATCCGGCTTCCTCGATTCTCTTAGCTAATGCTTCAGAGATTACCTGGTCTGCCTCAGCGATCAATTCGTCTGATTCAGGATCGTAAATATTATGTAAAGATACTCTACCTAAAATTCTTTCTGAGATTCTTTCAACGATCTCATCATTTTTCTTAAGTGCGGTAACTTCTGTACCTCTTAAAGTTCCACAGTCTTCTTCTGTAACGATAACGTCCTGTGCAACGTCTACCAATCTTCTCGTTAAGTAACCGGCATCGGCAGTCTTAAGAGCGGTATCCGCAAGACCTTTACGGGCACCGTGGGTAGAGATAAAGTATTCCAAGATGGAAAGACCTTCCTTAAAGTTTGCAAGGATCGGGTTTTCGATGATCTCCGCTCCGGTAGAACCGGCTTTCTGCGGTTTTGCCATCAAACCTCTCATCCCTGATAACTGACGGATCTGTTCTTTAGAACCCCTCGCTCCAGAGTCAAGCATCATGTATACAGAGTTGAAACCACCTTGGTCAGTTTTCATTCTGCTCATGATCATCTCCGTTAATCCAGCGTTGGTATTTGTCCAAACGTCGATTACCTGGTTATAACGTTCCGTATCGGTAATTAGACCCATGTTATAGTTGGCTCTAATTTCATCAACAGCTTCAATTGATTGTGCAATCATTTGTTTTTTCTCAACAGGTACCACGATGTCTCCCAATGAGAAAGAAAGACCTCCTTTGAATGCGTTTGAATACCCTAAGTCTTTCATGGCATCCAGGAACTTCACGGTTGTAGGGAAATCCGTATCTGCAAGGATCTTACCGATAACGTTTCTCAATGATTTCTTCGTTAAAAGTTCATTAATATATCCTACCTGTTTAGGTACAATCTGGTTGAATAAGATTCTTCCCACAGAAGTTTCGATCAGTCTTGTTACGATCTCTCCGTTTTCTTTGATCGGTAATCTACATCTTACTTTAGCATTTAAAGATACTCTTCCTTCCGCATAAGCGATTTCCGCTTCTTCAGGAGAATAGAAGGCAAGACCTTCACCTTTTACTTTCATATCTTCTGTAGAGCTCAATTCTTTAGTCATGAAATAAAGACCAAGAACCATGTCCTGAGAAGGTACCGTGATTGGAGAACCGTTTGCAGGGTTCAGGATATTTTGAGAACCTAGCATCAATAACTGAGCTTCAAGGATCGCTTCAGGACCTAGCGGTAAGTGTACCGCCATCTGGTCACCGTCGAAATCGGCGTTGAATGCTGTTGTTACCAACGGGTGAAGCTGAATCGCTTTACCTTCAATCATTTTAGGCTGGAATGCCTGGATCCCCAGTCTGTGAAGCGTAGGTGCCCTGTTCAGAAGAACCGGGTGGCCTTTCATCACGTTTTCAAGGATATCATATACTACAGGTTCTTTCCTGTCGATGATTCTTTTTGCTGACTTTACGGTTTTTACAATTCCTCTTTCAATTAGTTTTCTAATGATAAATGGTTTGTAAAGTTCTGCAGCCATATCTTTAGGAATACCGCATTCGTGAAGCTGTAAGTTTGGACCTACAACAATTACCGAACGTGCAGAGTAATCTACCCTTTTTCCTAATAAGTTCTGACGGAAACGACCCTGCTTACCTTTCAATGAATCTGAAAGTGATTTCAATGGTCTGTTTGATTCAGATTTTACAGCAGAAGATTTTCTTGTGTTATCGAATAATGAATCTACAGATTCCTGAAGCATACGCTTCTCGTTTCTCAAGATTACTTCCGGAGCTTTGATCTCCAATAGTCTTTTCAGACGGTTGTTTCTGATGATCACCCTTCTGTAAAGGTCATTTAAGTCAGAAGTTGCGAAACGTCCACCATCCAACGGAACCAATGGTCTTAATTCCGGCGGGATAACTGGAAGCACACGCATGATCATCCACTCAGGCTTGTTGATCATTCTTGTATTGGCACCTCTTAATGCTTCTACTACGTTCAATCTTTTTAAAGCCTCAGTTCTTCTTTGTTTTGAACCTTCATTGTGAGCTTTATGTCTTAAATCGAAAGACAATGCATCAAGATCGATTCTTTTTAATAATTCCTCAACCGCTTCAGCACCCATTTTGGCGATGAATTTGTTTGGATCAGAATCATCAAGATACTGGTTCTCGATAGGAAGTGTTTCCATGATATCAAGGTACTCTTCTTCTGTCAAGAACTCCATATTTTCGAAATCAGAACCGTCTAATTTTTTAGCAATACCTTGTTGGATCACTACATATCTTTCGTAGTAGATGATCATATCCAATTTCTTGGAAGGAATTCCTAAAAGGTAACCGATTTTGTTCGGTAAAGAACGGAAATACCAGATGTGAGCGATTGGAACTACCAGATTGATATGCCCGATTCTCTCTCTACGTACTTTTTTCTCCGTAACTTCTACTCCACAACGGTCACAAACGATCCCTTTGTAACGAATTCTCTTGTATTTACCACAAGCACATTCGTAATCCTTTACAGGACCGAAGATTTTTTCACAGAACAAACCGTCTCTTTCAGGCTTATGCGTTCTGTAGTTAATGGTTTCCGGTTTAAGAACCTCCCCTCTCGATTCCTGAAGAATCGATTCCGGTGAAGCTAAACCGATGGTTATTTTATTAAATCTACTTGATTTATTTTTATTTGACATTTTTTTTAAATTTGAGATTTGACATTTGAAATTTGAGATTATAAATCCCTAAAAATTTTATTTTAATTTTTGTTTGAAACCTGCATACAGCATTTCAAATTTCAAATAAATTAATTTCAAATGGAACTTATTCCTCAAGTCTTACGTCTAATCCAAGACCTTGTAGCTCGTGAAGTAATACATTGAATGATTCCGGAATACCTGGTTCAGGCATCGATTCGCCTTTTGCAATCGCTTCATAAGTTTTCGCTCTACCAATTACGTCATCCGACTTCACGGTAAGGATCTCTCTCAGGATATTGGATGCTCCAAATGCTTCAAGAGCCCAAACCTCCATCTCCCCGAATCTCTGACCTCCGAACTGAGCCTTACCTCCTAACGGCTGCTGAGTAATCAATGAGTATGGACCGATAGAACGTGCGTGCATCTTATCATCAACCATGTGTCCTAATTTCAACATGTAGATCACACCCACTGTCGCTGCCTGAGTAAATCTTTCTCCGGTACCACCATCATAAAGATACGTGTGACCAAATTTAGGAAGACCTGCTTTCTCAGTGTATTCAGTGATCTGATCAAGGCTTGCTCCGTCGAAGATCGGTGTTGCGAACTTCAATCCTAATTTCTGACCAGCCCATCCAAGAACAGTTTCATAGATCTGACCGATGTTCATACGTGAAGGTACCCCAAGTGGATTCAATACGATATCTACCGGTGTTCCGTCTTCAAGGAACGGCATATCTTCTTCACGAACGATTCTCGAAACGATACCTTTGTTACCGTGACGACCCGCCATTTTATCCCCTACGTTCAGTTTACGTTTTTTAGCGATGTAAACTTTAGCCAACTTCATGATACCTGCCGGTAATTCATCCCCAATTGAAATTGCGAATTTCTCACGGTTTTTAACCCCTTGGATATCGTTGTATTTGATTTTGTAGTTGTGAATTAATTGTTTGATCAATTCATTTTTATCGTTATCAACAGTCCAGTCTGAACCGCTAACGTTTACATAATCCTCAACTGAAGTCAATAATTTGTGAGTGAACTTAACTCCTTTACCGATGATTTCTTCATCAAGGTCATTTTTCACACCCTGAGAAGTTTTACCGCTTACAAGAGTATTTAATTTTTCAATTAACGTGTTTCTCAAATCATCAAACTTAGCCTTGTAAGTGTTTTCAATTTCTTCAAGCTTAAGTTTTTCTTCAGTTCTTTTCTTTTTATCTTTAATGTTTCTTGAGAACAATTTCTTATCGATAACAACACCTCTTAATGAAGAATCTGCTTTCAATGAAGCATCTTTCACATCACCAGCTTTGTCACCGAAGATCGCTCTCAAAAGTTTTTCTTCCGGAGTCGGATCAGATTCACCTTTTGGAGTAATTTTACCAATCATGATATCTCCAGGCTTCACTTCAGCACCGATTCTGATCATACCATTTTCGTCAAGATCTTTAGTAGCTTCTTCAGAAACGTTCGGAATATCTGCTGTAAGCTCTTCCATACCTAATTTGGTATCACGAACTTCAAGAGAATATTCATCTACGTGAATTGAAGTAAACCAGTCTTCACGAACCACTTTTTCGTTGATTACGATCGCATCCTCGAAGTTGTATCCTTTCCAAGGCATGAACGCAACCACTAAGTTTCTACCAAGAGCCAATTCTCCTTTTTCAGTAGCGTAACCATCGCAAAGTACCTGTCCTTTTTCCACTACATCACCTACTCTTACGTTTGGTCTTAGGGTAATGGTGGTACTTTGGTTGGTTTTTCTAAACTTAGTAAGGTTATATGTTTTCGTAGCAGACTCGAATTGTACTAAATCTTCGTCTTCACTTCTTTCGTATTTGATAACAATTTTGTCAGCATCAACATATTCTACAGTTCCTGTACCTTCGGCATTGATCAAAATTCTTGAATCTCTTGCAACCTGCTGCTCAAGCCCTGTACCAACGATTGGAGCCTGTGGCTTCAATAATGGAACGGCCTGACGCATCATGTTGGATCCCATCAACGCACGGTTCGCATCATCATGCTCCAGGAATGGAATTAATGAAGCTGAAATACCAGAGATCTGGTTTGGTGCAACGTCGATAAGGTCAACCTGAGACGGCTCAACTACCGGGTAGTCACCATCCAATCTTGCAATAATTCTGTCTGTTTCGAATTCACCATTGTCACTCAATTCAACGTTTGCCTGAGCAATTACTTTAGATTCTTCGTCTTCTGCATTTAAGTAGATAGGATCAGCATTAAGATCAATCTTGCTGTCAGCTACTTTTCTATATGGAGTTTCAATGAAACCTAATCTGTTGATTTTTGCATAAATCCCTAAAGATGAAATCAAACCGATGTTTGGTCCTTCCGGAGTTTCAATCGGACAAATTCTTCCGTAGTGTGTATGGTGAACGTCTCGAACCTCGAAACCGGCTCTTTCTCTCGATAAACCTCCAGGCCCTAGTGCAGAAAGTCTACGCTTGTGCGTAATTTCTGAAAGTGGGTTGGTTTGGTCCATAAACTGAGAAAGCTGGTTGGTACCAAAGAACGAGTTGATTACAGATGTTAACGTTTTTGCATTAACAAGATCAAGCGGAGTAAAGATTTCGTTATCTCTAACGTTCATTCTTTCCTTGATTGTTCTTGCAATTCTTGAAAGACCTACACCGAACTGTCCTGCCAATTGCTCACCTACAGTTTTAATTCTTCTGTTTGATAAGTGGTCAATATCATCAACTTCAGCTTTAGAGTTTACCAATTCGATCAAGTGTCTTACGATCGCAATGATATCTTCTTTGGTAAGAACTTCAGTTGTAGTAGGAATGTTAAGACCTAACTTTTTGTTTAGTCTGTAACGTCCAACTTCACCTAATGAATATCTTTGCTCAGAGAAGAATAATTTTTCAATGATTCCTCTTGCTGTTTCCTCATCTGGCGGATCTGCATTTCTTAACTGACGGTAAATATATTCTACCGCTTCTTTTTCAGAGTTGGTAGGGTCTTTCTGTAATGTATTCTGGATGATAGAGAATTCATTGCTGTTTTCTTTGTGAATCAGGATTGATTTCACACCAGCATCAAGAATAAGATCTAAATGTTCTTTTTCAAGAATCGTTTCTCTGTCTAAGATGATCTCATTTCTTTCGATAGAAACTACTTCACCTGTATCTTCATCTACGAAATCTTCGAACCAAGTGTTCAAAACTCTCGCAGCTAATGTTCTTCCTTCTACTTTTTTAAGGGCAGCTTTAGAAACCTTCACTTCCTCAGCAAGGTCAAAGATCTGAAGGATATCCTTATCAGACTCGTAACCGATCGCTCTTAATAAAGTGGTTAATGGTAATTTTTTCTTACGGTCGATATACGCGTACATTACGCTGTTGATATCGGTTGTAAATTCCATCCAAGATCCTTTGAAAGGGATAATTCTTGAATAATATAATTTGGTTCCGTTTGCGTGGTACGTCTGTCCGAAGAATACACCAGGTGAACGGTGCAACTGCGTAACAATAACTCTCTCAGCACCATTGATGATGAAAGATCCACTAGGAGTCATGTAAGGAACCGGACCTAAGTATACATCCTGAACAACGGTTTGGAAATCTTCGTGCTCAGGGTCTGTACAATACAATTTAAGCCTTGCTTTAAGAGGAACTGAATAGGTCAATCCTCTTTCCACACACTCATCGATTGAATAACGCGGAGAATCTACCAGATAATCAAGGAATTCCAATACAAATTGGTTTCTTGAATCCGTAATCGGGAAATTTTCCTGAAAAGTCTTGTAAAGACCTTCATTCGTTCTGTCTTCAGGAAGCGTATCAAGCTGGAAAAACTCTTTAAAAGACTCGATCTGGATATCCAGGAAGTCAGGAGTGATAATTTTTCCTTTCGCTGATGAGAAATTAATTCTCGGTGTTCCCTTAGTTGTTGCTGTTGTTTTACTCATAAAACTTTTAAGAAAGGGTTAAAAAATATTTTGATTCATTAAAAAATATCAGAAAGGACAAGAAACAAGATAAAAGGAAAAGATAAAAGTGTTTTTGGCGCTCACGAAAGACCTTGATTCTTTTAACTTTGCACTTGGCTCCTTCTAACTGCAACACTGGTATATCTTTTCACAGCGTAATGCAAAATATTTTTATTACTTTTGAGGCAGAATAGCCGTATTATCCATATACAACAAAGCCCTTTCATTTTGATGAAAGAGTTGATTTATAGTATTTTATAGATTTACAAACAATTTTTCGCGCCAAAAGAGAATGCAAATTTACAAAAACTTATCCACATTTACAATTTTCAGTAAATATTTTTGTTAAAAGGTAAATCACTGATATAGCCTATCCCATAAACTCTTTAAATTTATACCCTTTTAGAAAAAGAATTCTGACCAAGAGATAATCAATGAAATTATTTTTGTACTGTCATAATTATTGAAGACAACAGCCTGCAGTCATAGCCCCGATAGAAGCATTTGTTTGAGCTCATTTTATTATTTTCCGGAGCGGCGGCTCCGCCGCCGCTCCGAAAATAATAAAAATAGCGAGTGCGGATAGCGGGATTAAGCTCCTAAAACTTCGTTTACTGAAATAAAAAAGCCCGGACAAATGTCCAGGCTTTATATTTATAGATAATTGAAATTATTTCAATTCTACTTCAGCACCAGCTTCTTCTAATTGCTTCTTAAGAGCTTCAGCTTCGTCTTTAGAGATACCAGTTTTGATTGGAGCAGGAGCACCATCTACGATATCTTTAGCTTCTTTAAGACCAGCACCAGTTAAATCTTTTACTAATTTAACGATAGCTAATTTAGAAGCACCTGCAGACTTAAGAATTACGTCGAATTCAGTTTTTTCTTCAGCAGCTTCAGCAGCACCTCCACCTGCAACTACTACAGCAGCAGCAGCTGGCTCAATTCCGTACTCATCCTTAAGGATAGCAGCTAATTCGTTTACGTCTTTTACTGTTAAGTTTACTAGCGTTTCAGCTAAATTTTTTAAATCTGACATTGTTGTAATGTTTTTGTTGATTATTTATTTAATTTTTTGAGTGTAATTATTCAGCAGCTGGAGCTTCTCCTTCTGCAGCTGGAGTTTCCGGAGTTTCAGTAGCTGGAGCTTCTTCTACTGCAGGTGCAGCTTCTTCAGCTTTAGCCTCTACTGTCTCAGGCTTGTTTTGAAGAGCAGAAACAACTCTCTGGATTGGAGACTGAAGTAATCCGATGATTTCACCGATCATTTCTTCTCTAGACTTGATGTTAGCCAACGTGTCTAGGTTGTTGTCACCAACATAGAAAGTTTCCTGAAGATAAGCAGACTTTAATGCCGGCTTCTCTTCTTTCTTTCTGAATCCTTGGATTAATTTCGCAGGAGCGTTTGCTGTTTCAGCGATTAATATTGCTGAGTTTCCTTTGAAAGTAGGGAACATTTCAGAGTAATCTACTCCTTCCATTTGTTCCATTGCTTTTTGTAAAAGTGTATTTTTTACCACTTTCACTTTAATATTTTGCTTGAAAGCCTGTCTTCTGAAGTCAGAAGATTTAGCAGCGTTCAAACCTTCCAGATCTGCTACATAAACTACTTTTGCATCCTGAAGCAAATCTTTGATCTCTTGTATTGCTACAACTTTTTGGTCTTTTGTCATTGTCTTAAGGATTAAAATTAGTTAACAGATTTAGTATCGATTGCAATACCAGGACTCATTGTAGAAGACAAATAAATAGACTTCACATAAGTTCCTTTAGCAGCAGTTGGCTTCATTTTGATCAAAGTAGAGATCAATTCCTGAGCATTTTCCTTGATTTTAGCAGCATCGAAAGACACTTTACCAATACCCGCGTGGATAATACCGTATTTATCTACTTTAAAGTCAATTTTACCAGCTTTTACTTCAGTTACTGCTTTACCAATTTCCATGGTTACAGTACCTGATTTAGGGTTTGGCATTAGACCTCTTGGTCCTAATACTCTACCTAATGGTCCTAATTTACCCATTACAGCCGGCATCGTAACGATTACGTCAACGTCTGTCCAACCTTCTTTGATTTTTTGTAAATATTCATCAAGACCTACATAGTCAGCACCAGCTTCTTTAGCTTCTGCTTCTTTATCTGGAGTTACTAAAGCTAACACTTTAACATCTTTACCAGTACCGTGAGGAAGAGACACAACACCTCTTACCATTTGGTTTGCTTTTCTCGGATCTACTCCTAATCTTACAGCGATATCTACAGAAGCATCAAACTTTGCAGTATTTACTTCTTTTACAAGAGCTGCACCTTCTTCAAGGTTATAGATTCTTCCTTTTTCTACTTTGCTTAAAGCTTCCTTTTGCTTTTTTGTTAATTTTGCCATTTCTTTAAGTTTTAAGCGTTAAAAGTTGGTTTAGTTCCTGTTACTCTTAATCCCATAGATCTTGCAGTACCTGCAACCATAGAAACAGCTGATTCCATTGTAAAGCAGTTAAGGTCACCCATTTTATCTTCAGCGATTTTCTTAACCTGATCCCAAGATACAGAACCTACTTTGTTTCTGTTTGGTTCTCCGGAACCACCTTTGATTTTAGCCGCATCCATTAACTGGATTGCTGCAGGAGGAGTTTTAATTACGAATTCAAAAGATTTGTCTTCGTATACTGTAATTACTACAGGTAAAACTTGTCCCGGCTTATCTTGAGTTCTTCCGTTAAATTGCTTACAAAACTCCATGATGTTCACACCTGCAGAACCCAAAGCTGGACCTACTGGTGGAGAAGGGTTAGCTGCGCCACCTTTCACCTGAAGCTTTACCATTTTAAAGACTTTTTTAGCCATTGTTTGTTTTTTAAATTTGAATAATTAATGAGTTTGGAAGCATTATTATTCAGCAGGTTATCCATTCTCACATTAGATAAGCCTACTTTTCGGACTGCAAAATTATAAAATATTTTTGAAATAGCAAATTAATTATTTGATTTTTAAACAGATTAAGACAATTTAATACTAATGATTAATAGCTTACACAAGAGAATCGTTATTGAAGGTGATTAAAAAATTTGGACAAATAATAATCCTGTACTTTCTGTAGGGAAAGCCCTCTCGCATCATACTGTATATGAATAAAAAAGAAGATAAAAAATATAATATTAAAAACAAAAAGATTCTTAATTGAAGGATTTTGATTAAATGTAACTCGCTCATTATTGTCATTGTCCGGTAATAGCATTACTACAATAATAAATAAAAGCATACTGTATATATGATCCCAACGATACCAGTCTATTCCTAAAACATACAATGGTGTTACCCAAATAAAACTTACAATAACAAACTTTAGCAAGTCGAAGAATTTGCTCCTGTAAAATAAATAGACATAATATAAAGACATCAAAATACCGGCAAGCAGCTCTAAAATGAATAGAGAGTAAGAAATTAATTCTTTCTTTATCAGCTCTATGCCCTCTGAAAATTTAAACTGGAAAATATTGTTTCTTCCAAAAATCACACCTCTCTCCTTAATAAATTCTAAACTTTTACCACAGTTAACATCCTTTCCGAAGAAAAATAAAATCATCATTATTACACTTGACAAAGCAAAAAACAACATCCAGAAAGAATACTTTTTCTCTCCTGTTTTAAGAGTATGTATGGCAATAAAAAATGGCAGAAAGAAATAAAACATTTCATGGATTAGTAATCCTGCACAAAATAAAACTAAAAAAATCTTTTCCTTTAGAACAGTCATTTTACCTAATGAAAAATAGGCTGCGAGCGTGAAAAGAATAATTTCCCTTTTCCCTGAATAAGATAAATTGATTGGAAAATACATAAAGCATAATGGAGAACATAACAATACCAAAATATTCCAATCTATTTTCTTTGCTAGCAGTAGCTTGCAATAAAGATAGAAAACAAGCGCATAGAAAATAACCTGAACAATAAAAACTTGAATTGGTAATGATATACCAAAGAGATCCTGCACCACAAAAAATACAGTTCCAGTGATTCCCCTTCTTTTAAAGCCACCATCTTCGTAATTCACTAACCAATCAGACATCGTCCATTCATGAACAGGTAGTGTTGCTTTTCCATATAATTTTACAATGACGTATATGAAGAGTACCACTAAAAAAAAGCAGTACAATAAAAAGCTATTATTTTTTTTCGCAGACAATATCACATTTCCTTACTTTAAATGAAAAAAGGTCACTTTTTCAAGCAACCTTTATCTATTTAGAATAAAATTTTTATACTTTTTCTACCTGCATGTAGCTCAATTCCATTGGAGTTTTTCTACCGAAGATCAAAACAGATACTTCAATTTTCTTTTTATCTTCAAGAATTTTTTCTACTGTACCGTTGAATCCGTTGAATGGTCCGTCAATTACTTTAACGTTTTCACCCACTACATAAGGGATTTCAACATCGCTTGCAAATTCTGATAACTCATCCATTCTTCCAAGCATTCTGTTAACCTCAGATTTTCTCATTGGAACAGGATCACCTCCTTTTGTTAAACTTAAGAAAGAAATAACTCCGGGAATGTTCTTAATAACGTGAGGAATCTCTCCCATCAAATCGGCTTCGATCATCAGGTATCCAGGATAGTAAGGTCTTTCTTTAGGAACTTTTTTTCCGTTTCTAATCTGAATAACCTTTTCCATAGGAATAACTACTTGAGTAACGTACTGTTCAAATCCTAAGCGTTTGATTTCCGTCTCAATGTAGTTTTTCACTTTATTTTCCTGACCGCTGATTGCTTTCAGCACATACCATTTCAATTCGCTCATTTTGGGAAAATACTTTTATTATTAATTGAACAAGTTGATAAGCATTCCAATGATGTTGCTGATTGCTTTAGAAAACAATTCATCAACTCCAAAAGTAAATAATGCCAAGATCACTGTAGCAATCGTCACTACAATTGTAGAAGATTGCAGGTCAGACCATTTTGGCCATTCAACTTTATGTCTGAATTCGTTATAAGAACCTTTTAAAAAATCGATAAATGAACTCATAATTGTTATTTGCACGGGCACAAGGATTCGAACCCTGATCAACGGTTTTGGAGACCGGTATCCTACCATTGGACGATGCCCGTAGTTAAAAAAAGCTCCGTAAAGAAGTTCCTTACGGAAGCTTTTATATTTTAAGATGATTAATCTAAGATTTCAGTAACCTGACCAGCACCTACTGTTCTACCACCTTCTCTGATCGCGAATCTAAGACCGTCGTTAAGAGCGATTGGTTGTAACAATTCTACAGTGATTGTTAAGTTATCACCAGGCATTACCATTTCTACACCTTCTGGTAAGAAGATCTCACCTGTAACGTCAGTAGTTCTTACATAGAACTGAGGACGGTATTTGTTGTGGAATGGAGTGTGACGTCCACCTTCTTCTTTAGAAAGGATATAAACCTCAGCTTTGAATTTTTTGTGTGGTTTAACAGAATCTTTCTTAGCTATTACCATACCTCTCTTGATGTCAGTTTTTTCAATACCTCTCAACAATAGACCTACGTTATCACCAGCTTCACCTCTGTCTAGGATTTTTCTGAACATCTCAACCCCTGTAATTGTAGAAGTTAATTTTTCATCACCCATACCAACGATATCAACTGGATCACCAGTGTTGATAACACCAGACTCGATTCTACCAGTTGCTACAGTACCTCTACCTGTAATAGAGAATACGTCTTCGATTGGCATCAAGAATGGCTTATCCTGATCTCTTACTGGTTGCTCGATCCAAGTATCAACTGCATCCATTAATTCTTCTACAGTCTTAACCCACTTCTCATCTCCGTTAAGAGCACCAAGAGCAGATCCCTGGATTACTGGAGAGTTATCTCCGTCATATTCGTAAGTAGATAATAAATCTCTAAGTTCTAATTCAACAAGCTCTAAAAGCTCAGCATCATCCACCATATCCACTTTGTTCATGAAAACAACGATTCTTGGTACGTTTACCTGACGGCAAAGTAGGATGTGCTCTCTAGTTTGAGGCATTGGTCCATCAGTTGCAGCACATACTAAGATCGCTCCATCCATCTGAGCAGCACCAGTAACCATGTTTTTTACATAGTCAGCGTGACCAGGACAGTCAACGTGAGCATAGTGTCTGTTTTCAGTTTCGTATTCGATGTGAGCAGTATTAATAGTGATACCTCTTTCTTTTTCTTCTGGAGCAGAGTCAATAGCAGAGAAGTCTTTTTTCTCAGCAAGACCTTTGTTTGCCAATACACTACTGATTGCAGCAGTAAGAGTAGTTTTACCATGGTCAACGTGACCAATAGTACCAATGTTCAAGTGTGGTTTGTTACGATTAAACGTTTCCTTTGCCATGATTTAAAATTATTTATTTATTGTTTTTCAAATTTTCGGTGTGCAAATATAATGAATTTTTAAATACCAAAACCTTTTTCTTGAAAAAAGTTTTAATATTCAAATCCAATGAAGTACAAACCTTATATTTCAATGTATTGAGATTGCAAATTTACATAAATTTCTGAATTGAAAAAAATCCTTCTTAAGCTTTTCATCAAATTATAAACTATCTCTTTAATCCTGAATAATATACAGCAAAATGTAAATAAGAGCAAGTTTAATAAATTATTTAAAACAAGCTTTAAAGCGATGATAGAATACCTAATAAACAGTTCAGCGCGGAAAACAGAGTTTTCCGCGCTGAACTGTTATATGAATGAAAAAATATTTTATATCTGCTGAGATTTTTTCGTTCTGTTGAATATCCAGAAAATGATCGGAAATATTAATAATGTCAGGATCGTGGCGGTAATTAATCCGCCGATAATTACAATTGCCAGTGGTTTTTGTGATTCCGAGCCGATTCCTGTAGATAAAGCAGCCGGCATTAATCCAATGGAAGCCATTAGTGCCGTCATAATTACAGGCCGTGTTCTTGATTTCACACCATTCAATATCGCATTATCCAGGCTTAGTCCATTCCTGACATTCTGATGAAATTCCGTAATCAGGATCACACCGTTCTGAATACAGATTCCCAAAAGGGCAATCATTCCTACTCCGGCAGATATTCCAAAATTAATTCCTGTTACATGGAGCGCAATGATCCCACCGATCAATGCGAAAGGCACATTCGCCAGTACTAACAGAGAATCTTTCATATTTCCGAAAAGAACAAATAAAAGGAAGAATATTCCCAGAATACTGATTGGCACTACCTGTGTCAGCCTTTTGGAAGCCCGTTGTTGATTTTCAAACTGCCCGGTCCACCCTACTGTATAGCCATCCGGAAGTTCTATTTTAGAAACCGCTTTTTGAGCATCGGCAATCGTACTTCCCAAATCACGGTCACGAATGGAGAATTTTATACCAATATACCTTTTAATATCATCTCTGTAAATAAATGCCGCCCCGTTATCTTTTTCAATCGTACTGATCTCTTTTAAAGGAATCTTTGTACCATCCTGAGTAGGAACCATCAATGCAGCAATATCATTTTCATCTTTTCTGTACTCCTGTGAATAGCGGAGACGGATCGGGAATTTTCTTTCCCCGTCAAACATCTCCGAAGCGGTTTTACCCCCGAAAGCCATTTCAAGAACAGACTGCGCATCATCGGGCATTACACCGTAGGCCGCCATTTTATCCCTGTCGAGTACCACGCTTACTTCTGGCTGTCCGATATTTTTTATGATTCCGGCATCTTTAACGCCTTTAATATCTTTAATTTGCTTTAGCACTTTTTCTGCCAGATTATCCAGGGTCTGAAGATTATCTCCATAAATTTTTATCCCATTTTCTGCCTTGAAACCCGCTACTGCTTCAGCTACGTTATCAGATATCGGTTGGGAATAATTAAATGTAATTCCCTGATAATTTCTCAGTTTTTTATCAATTTCTTCAATGAGTTCTTCGTAGGTAATTTTGCGTTTCCAATCTTCCTTGGGCTTCAGATTGACGGCAAACTGCACAAATCCAAAGCCGTTCGGGTCGGTTCCGTCGTTACTTCTTCCCGTCTGAGCCAAAACATCCGTCACTTCGGGAAAACTCATGATATCTTTTTTAAGAAGATCTGCTGTTTTTAAAGATTCTTTCAATGATGAACTCATCGGCATTTCTGCTGTGATCCATAATGAGCCTTCATTTAACTGAGGTAAAAATTCCGTTCCTAAGAATTTTCCTGAGAAGAGGGTTACCGCCAAAAAGGAAATCGCTACAATTAAACTCATTTTTTTATGTTTAAAAGTATAATTAAAACCCTTCAATACGGTTCTGTCCCAGAAATTGACAAACGGATTATTCTTTTCTTTTACATTTTTGTTTAGCAAAATATGCGAAAGTACCGGTACCAGAGTCAAAGTAAAGATCAAAGCTCCCGTTAGGGCAAAACCCAATGTAAATGCCAGCGGTGAAAACATTTTTCCTTCTACTTTCTGGAATGAGAAAATTGGAATTAAAGAAGTGATGATAATTAATTTTGAAAAGAAAATTGCTTTTCCGAGACCTGTTCCGGTTTGTTTGATCCAGCCGGCTTTGGCCATTTTATTGAATTTTTCATCTCCGTATTTATGGGCTTTATGATCGAGCATCACAAAGAGTCCTTCCACCATGACGACTGCTCCGTCGATGATAATCCCGAAATCTACCGCTCCCAGTGATAATAAATTGGCACTCATTCCTGCCATCTTCAGACATAAGAACGCAAATAATAAAGATAATGGAATGATGATTGAGACAATTAAAGTCGTACGCCAGTCGGCCATAAATATCAAAACGATTACCGTTACGAGAACAATTCCTTCGATAAGGTTATGCATTACGGTGTGTGTGGTGAAGTCCATTAAGTTGTCACGGTCGTAGAACGTCACCATCTTAACATCTTTCGGTAAGATTTTTTCGTTAAGCTCTTTAATTTTAGCTTTTACACCGACTAAAACTTCACGGAGATTTTCGCCCTTTCTCATGACAACAATTCCCTCTACGGTATCTTCCTGGTTATTCAGTCCGGCCTGCCCCACCCTTGGCATTGAGCTTTCATGAACATCTGCTACATTTTTAACCAAAACCGGATTTCCACTGTCATTCTGTATTGTGATATTTCCGATGTCGGCAACTGATTTTACCAAACCAATTCCACGGACAACATACGCCTGACCATTCTTTTCGATAACGTCTCCACCGACATTCAGATTGCTTTTGGTAACGGCATCATAGACCTGCAGCGGTGTTAAATTATATTTATCCAAAGCTCTCGGATCAATGCTTAATTCAAACACTTTATCCTGACCTCCGAATACATTGATATCAGCAACTCCCGGAACGCCTCGCAAAGCACGGTCAATCACCCAATTTTGTAATGTCAATAATTCACGGGAATCTTTTGTTTTACTCTGTAAAGTATATCTGAAAATCTCTCCGGTCGGACCGTAAGGTGGCTGCACCTCGGGATCCACTTCATCGGGAAGGCTTACGGTTCTTAATTGGTTATTCACTTGATTTCTGGCGAAAGTATCGTCTACCCCATCATCAAAAAGAATTTTAACAATAGAAAGTCCGAACATGGTAGTACTTCTTACGCTGGTTTTCTTTTGCACCGGGCTCATTGCCAATTCAATAGGTGTAGTTACAAAACGTTCAACCTCTTCTGCACTCCGCCCATTCCATTGGGTAATGATGACAATCTGGGTATTGGTAACATCCGGAAAAGCTTCAATCGGCATATTCTTGAAACTGATGAACCCCGCAACTGCCAGTACGGCAACCCAGATAAAAGTAAATGCTTTATTTTTTAATGAAAAAGCAATTATATTTTTAATGAATTTATTCATGATGGATTTTTTTTGACCTAAAAAAAGTCGTTGAATTTGTTTTTAACGCAAGCCGCAAAGATTTTCATGACTATCTTCGGCATATTTTCTTTCGCAAAGGCGTTTGACTTCGTCGAGTCTTCGATTTCACTCAGTAAAGGCACTTAAAATTATTTTAATCATTAAGAAATATAAGCTGTTAAGAATTATCAAGTAATTTATTAAGAAGTAACTCTTAAACAAGATCTTAGATGCTATTCTTAATTAACCTCAACTTCTTAACTCTACGATTTTATAATCCTCAATGGTTCAAAAAAATCAATTGTTCAGGGAGCGATAAATCAGCAACTGATTATTGGTAACCACCTGCTCTCCTTCTGACAGACCTTCGGAAATATAGGTAATATCGCCAACCTGTTTCAGTACTTTTATTTCACGAATCTTTACATCTGTTCTCGATTTATAAACAATCACAAAACTTCTGTTGTCATCAAAAATCACACCTTTGGATGGCACCGTAAGAGCTGTGGTATTTTCTGAGCTGGTAACTTTGATCGTTGCTTTACTTTCAGGAATCAATAATCCGCTTTGATTGTCGAGTACTACCCTGGCCTGCATAGCATTGGTTTCGGGATCGATGATCTTGAAGATTTTATCAATTTTTCCATCAAAAACTTTATCAGGATAAGATAAGGTAGAAACCTGGGCTTTCATTCCGAGACTGATTTTATCGATATCAGATTCATTGACATTCATAATTGCCCAGACGTTAGTCGTATTGGCTACATCAAAAATATTATCGCTTCTATCGCTTCTCAGCTGCATATCTTTATTGATATTTTTCTGAACAATGTATCCGCTGATCGGCGCTACAACACTGTAGATATTTCCTTTCTTCACACTATAAACTGTGCTTACCGCATTCGCCCTCTGCATCTGGTCCTGGGCTTTCTGCAGCTCGCTTTTTGCTTCCAGCACATCTCTTTCGGTATTCAGTTTTCCTTCATACATTTCTTTTGCTACACGAAGATTATTTTGTGCCACGACCAGATCTGTTTTGGCATCGCTCACATCTTTCTGTACTTCTGCCAGCTCTGTACTTCTGATTGTCGCCAGTACCTGCCCTTTTCTTACGTAATCTCCCAATTCAACATTTACACTTAAAACATTTCCTCCTACCAGCGGATATACATCGATATAACTGTTTTTGTCTGCAGAAATCTTTCCGTAAAAATTATAATCATCTTCTATATACTTTTTTTCAACCTTTGCAAGAGAGATGGAATGCAGCATGGTATTACTCAGCTCAAAACCTTTTTTTGCCTGTGGCTGCTCTGCCTCTTGCTTCTTTGAGCAAGACAGAACCGACAATGCAATGACTATGGGAATAATATATGTTTTCATGTTTAATAGAAGATTTTTGTTTGTACGAGTTGATTTAATTGTTCTGCAGATTGTATGATCCCATTTTTCATATCATAGATCTGAAGCGCTGTTTCTCTGTAGCTGTCCATGAAATCTACGAATTCAATAAGACTCACATTTCCTTTTCTGAAATTGCTCAGCATCCCATTATATACCAGATCCATATTATTGAGATCGTCGGATTTAATTTGGGAAAGCTGATCATATTGAGTTTTCCATGTTTTGTATGCCGACTGCACTTTAGTTTCAAGATTGAGCTTCTGGAAATCTGCATTTTTCTGATTTTGCTGAATGGCAAAATTTGCTTTTTCAACATTTCCTTTATTTGACTTCCATAGCGGTAGCGGAATTCCAACCATTAAGTTAACTTCATTTTTAAAAGTTCCTCCATTCTGGTCCCATCCGGCACCAAGATTAAGATCGGGAACATTTAAAGATTTTTGCCACTGTGCATAGAGCTTACTATTATCAATTAATTTCAGATTGTACTGATAATCGGCATTGTTTTCGAGAGCCTTTTTCTGCAGCTCTGTTTCATCCCCGAAAGGTTGGGCTGCCAGTATACTTTTCGCCTCCGAGTCCGAAAGCTTAGGTTCAATATCTTCAGTAACTCCTGTTAAAACCTTAAGATTCTGTTCAAATTCAAGGATATTTTTATTGATTCCTATTTTATCATTATTTAGCTGGATAACAACACTCTGAAGCCTTACCTCATCTTTCAGGGATACATTTCCTTTGGCAGACTGCACCTTATAAGCCGCCAGAAGATCACTCATATATCCTAACTGTCTGTTGGTATTTTCAAGCTTGAGCTGTTCGTAATAAAGATTGTAATAGGTTGTACGAAGCTGGGCACGAAGATCTACGAGTAACTGAGAGAACTGAAGCTGGGCAAGTTCTTTATTGGACTTTGCGAAGGCAATTTCATTTTTCTTTTTCCCACCCATATAGATAAGCTGGGTAACCTGTGCACCTTTTGCATGACCTGCATCGAAAATTTTATGGTCTTCGGGATTATAGGCATTGATTTGTCCGCTAAGCTGGGGCAGCTCCCAGATTTTCGCCTGTAAAATATCGGCATCAGCCATATTGATATTATACTGTTCGGCGAGCAGTTGTAAATTGTTCTTCTGGAAAGCCTCTTCGCAGTCCGAAAGCGACATTTGTTGTTGCGCCGCCATCATTGAGGAAACGACAATCAGCAGTCCTGCGATTTTGTTCATAATTAATATTTATGTTACAAAATTGTCATTCTGCTATTAAAATGGTCTTAAAGAATACTTAAAAAAAAATTAAATTTGATTATTGGTCGTCTACATATAATCACGAAATGAAAAATTTAGATATTGAATTCAAGAAATTTCTCTTGAAGTATGGGCTCTTGTTGTCTCGTTATGAGAAAGTATCATCTTAAATGGGTTTTGTTCGTCTTAATCTGAGAAAGTTCAAACACAAAGTGATTGATTACATCTCAATCTGAAAAACTTCTGCTTTACCCAGAATCTGTCATTTATTAAAAATCACACTGAATTTATTCAATAAATCACCCGGGGAAGTGTACGTAATATCTGCACCGTGATATTCCAAGATTCTTTTCACAATGCGAAGTCCAAGTCCGGAGCCCGAAGTATTCTGGGAATTATTGCCCCGCATAAAAGCTTCAAATAGTTTCGGCTGCTCTTCCTTTGGAATTGTATTTCCGTGAGAGATGACATCGACAATAAGTTCGTTTTCCGTCTCTGTAATCAGGACATCAACTTCTGTATCATCGGAGTAAACGGCGGCATTTTTAAACAGATTAATAAAAACAATATCGAGTAAAGACTGTACGCCGTTGATAGTCAGCAGAGCATTTTCTGAAGTTTTCTCAGAAATCAGGAAATCCATTTTAAGCTTAGGATAGCTTTTTTCCACAGCTTCAAAAGATTCAAAAATAACCTCATCGATTCGCACTTCCTCGTAGATGCTCTGAATATTTTCTTTATCGAATTTGGTTAAAAGTAAAAGGGAATTGGTAAGATCCGATAGCTGATATACATCTCTCTGGATTTGTTGTAAAGAGATTAAGGTTTCGGGAGAATGTTGCCCGAGCTTGATCAGGTTTTCGAGCTGAAATGCCATTCTGGTAATCGGGGTACGTATTTCGTGGGAAGCACTCGCCGTAAAATCTTTTTGTGACTGAAATACATCATCCAGTCGCTTGATCATGGTATTGAAGGATCTCGCCAGAACACTGATTTCATCGTTGGATTGCCCTACCGGCACTTCCGTCGTAAGCTTATGGGCTGTAACTTCCGAGATTTCCTGATTAAGATCTTCCAGCGGCTTCAAGAACTGCCCCATAAAATAGTAGCTGAAAAAGCCGATCAGCAAGGTACTCATCACATACGCTGTAATCAAAAGATATTTCAGATAAGCCAGTTTCGAATTTCCATTGGTATCGTAAGCGCTGGTAAGAATATAGTAGTTTTCACCATTAATCTTTTTAAGGGCTGCATAGATTTCGGGAACCGTTTTCTCAGAATAAATCACTTTCTTTTCGTCCAGTTCCTTCAGTAATGCATTATCCCAGGTGACATTTCTGTCCTTGATCGTGCTGTAAATTAATTCTTTATTGGCATTGAAAATTAGAATCGTCTCATTTAATAGAATATTATCGGAATTCTCATTAAAAAATACCGGCGCCTCTTCTTCAAAATCTTTTGATTTAGCAATAAAATGTGAGGTAAATTCCAAGCGTTGACGGAATCTTTCTTTAAATTCATCTTTTCTGAAATCATTAAAGGACATGTAAATCACCGCCATCACAATACCAAAAAGCAATGAAAAAGCAATACTGAGATTGAGGGCAATTTTTCTCTTTAAAGACATATTACAGCGGGCTTAAGTAATATCCGAAACCGGAGCGGGTATGAATAAGTTTAACTTTAAAATCCTTATCTATTTTCTTTCTTAAAAAGTTGATATAAACTTCCACCGTATTGGTATTGGTATTAAAATTATGCTCCCAGACGTGTTCGGTGATCTGTTGCTTGGAAACCGTTCTTCCCTGTGCTTCTGCCAGATAAACCAACAGCTGAAATTCCTTTAAAGTAAGAGCTATTTCATTTCCCGCGCGAAAAACTTTTTGTTCACTTTTATTGATAATAAGATCATCGATCCTGATAATATCCTGATCACTGTTTTCGGAAGGAGACTTTCTTCTCAAAAGAGAGTTCATTCTCAACAGCAATTCTTCAAACTGAAAAGGTTTTACCAGATAATCATCAGCAAGCCTTGTAAAAGCATCTTTTTTATCAGACAGGTCTCCATATGCTGAAATGATCATGATCGGAGTATTTTTATCGAAAGAACGGATGGTCTGGCAGACATCAAGACCGTTGATCTTCGGAACATTGATATCAAGAAGATATAAATCGTACGAACTGTTTTTTATCTGGCGTAGAAAGGTTTCACCGTCATAGATTTTATCACAGGTAAAGTTGTTTGATTCTAGGAACTTACAAAGCTCTGCCGAAAGAATGAGATCGTCTTCCAATAAAAGGATATTCATCGAAAATTATTTTATACGAATGTAACGAAAATTTTCAGGATGATAAAGCGGGATCAGATCGGGATCCAAGTTTTAATTTAATTTTAAGAATAAAAATTACAAACGATATTTTGATTAACGCTATGATCGCTAAGTTCTGGGTAATCATACTGCTTATTTTTCGTTCGCAAAGGCGTTTCACTCAGCAAATTACAGCATTATTATATGAGCATGAATCAAGATTATAGGCTGGAAAAAGGAAGCGGGAGGCTGGAAGTTTTTGCCAACAGTACAGCAATCATTGACAAGTTCAGATCAACATTTTATTCAATCTCAAAGAATCATCAATTTTATCAGTAAAACTTAAATTTAAAACCTAAAATATTCACTGCTGTCATTTGCTGAACATAAATTGAAAGTTTACGAATATTGTTCAGTTCCTGCGCTCGGAAACTATACTGTCCTCCAAATAAACTTACCTTTGCGTCGATAGCATTAAAAAAGAATTCTTCCCAACAACGAAACAACCTTCTCTTACAAATAATTTAGCTCAAGGATCGATACTATTTAAAGATCATTGACTGATTTAAAATTAAATTGTAACCATTCAAATATCCACAGCTATCATTTGCTGAGTGAAACGCCTTTGCGCCCGGAAAATATGCGGTATCCTAAATAAAATTGCCTTTGCGCCGGTAGCGTTAAAGAAGATTTTTCTGTACGGATTGATTGGAGTTTTAATTGCCCCAGGTTTTGGATTGATCCGAATTTTCCCAAAACAATAAACGCTGGAAATAAAAAAATCCCGAAAGAATCGGGATTAGAATCTGAGCCAACTACGGGACTTGAACCCGTGACCTCTTCCTTACCAAGGAAGCACTCTACCGCTGAGCTAAGTCGGCCTAAACCAAAAAATCACACTAAAAGCGTGATTTTTTTGAGCGGAAGACGGGGGTCGAACCCGCGACATTCAGCTTGGAAGGCTGACGCTCTACCAACTGAGCTACTTCCGCAATTTTGTTTCCAAAACTATTGGTAACGCTGTGCAAACTTAAGGAAATTCCTTTATTCATGCAACTTTTTTTTCTAATATAAAATGTGGGGAGAGCAGGATTCGAACCTACGAAGCCGAAGCAACTGAGTTACAGTCAGTCCCATTTAGCCACTCTGGAATCTCCCCAGATATTTTATATTAATGGAGCCTCCAGAGGGATTCGAACCCACGACCCCGAGATTACAAATCACGTGCTCTGGCCAACTGAGCTATGGAGGCATTTTAACAAATGGACTGAAGGCTGTGAGAAACTCTACTCTACATCATTTCAGTAGTTAAAAAAAAATCACCCTACGATAAGTGTGATATTTCTGAGCGGAAGACGGGGGTCGAACCCGCGACATTCAGCTTGGAAGGCTGACGCTCTACCAACTGAGCTACTTCCGCAATTTTGTTTCCAAAACTATTGGTAACGCTGTGCAAACTTAAGGAAATTCCTTTATTCATGCAACTTTTTTTTCTAATATAAAATGTGGGGAGAGCAGGATTCGAACCTACGAAGCCGAAGCAACTGAGTTACAGTCAGTCCCATTTAGCCACTCTGGAATCTCCCCAGATATTTTATATTAATGGAGCCTCCAGAGGGATTCGAACCCACGACCCCGAGATTACAAATCACGTGCTCTGGCCAACTGAGCTATGGAGGCATTAATAAAAAAGAATTCAAAAGATCACTGTTCCTTTTTGCGAGTGCAAATATAGAACGGATTTTTTGAATTCTCAAATTTTTTAATATCTTTTTTTAACTTTTTTTATTATGCCAATTCTTTTTTCTTGATTAGTAGCTTTTTAGCCGTATCAACGCATAAGTCTAAGCTTTCTTCAAAAGTTGTAGTTGTCTTTTTTACCACGATATCGTCTCCTGGAACCGCTAAAATAATCTCGGCCGTTTTGTTTGCCTTGTCCGAGTTATTTTCCACTTTTAAAAATACTTTACAGTCCTGGATTTTATCATAAAAAGTATCCAGTTTGCTTACTTTTTTCTCGATGTGTGATTCTAGTGGTTCGTGTGGAGTTAAACCAATTGATTGTACTGTGATCTTCATAATTCGTCATTTTTTGAAGCTCTTGGGTGAGCCTGATTAAAAACTTTTTTCAATTGTTCGATATTGGCATTCGTGTAGACCTGAGTACTTGCAAGGCTGGAATGTCCCAATATTTTTTTTACTTTAGATATCTCTGCCCCATTATCCAAAACGTGTGTTGCAAAGCTGTGACGAAGGATGTGAGGACTTCTTTTTTCCTTTGTTGTTATAAGACTAAGGTACTTATTAACCACCACATAAACAAATTTTTCGGTGAGTTTTTTACCTTTCTTATTGACAAAGAAGTATGATTTATATTCTGTTTGTGGAGTCCGTATTTTTACGTAACTTCTTAACAGCGCAGACAAATCTTCGGATATAGGAATCATTCTTTCTTTATTTCCTTTTCCGGTTATTTTTATTTCCTGTCCGGTAAGGTTTACATTTTCAAAAGTCATACCACAAAGCTCGGCTTTACGTATTCCCGTTTGATAAAGAACTTCCAGAATGCATTTTTCAAGAATATCATGGACTTTGGTAAACACCTGATCATTGAGGTTTTGCATTTCCTGTTCGGACATTGGAATCTGTTTTTCAGCGTAGAATTTTAATGAAGAAATATTTTCGGCGGGAGAGACTTCAATTTCGCCAATTTTTAAAAGAAAGAGGTAAAAGCTACGCAATGACGAAAGTTTCCGGTTAATACTTCTCTTAGAAATATTATTTTCACTCAGTTCAACAATGAAATTCCGGATGATCTTCTTGTCGGCTTTGGTAAGATCTTCAGAAGATTCTGTCTTAAGATAAAAAAGGCGGAAATCTTCAAGGTCTTTCTTGTAGCTTGTGATTGTATGAGGCGAATACCTCTTTTCGAGTTCTAAATATTCTAAGAATTTATCCAACATCATTAAAAGTATAAAAACAAAAATTCACTCTTCAAATATAACTATTTAAAGAGTGAATTCGTATGCGAGTTAAGAAAATTCTTAAGCCTGCTCTTCTTTGCTAAGTGCTCTTTGTTTGTGAGCAGCTTTCAATCTAGCTTGTCTTAACGTTACAGAAGGCTTGATAAACTGTTGTCTAGCTCTTAATTGACGAACTGTTCCTGTTTTATCAAATTTTCTTTTATATTTTTTTAATGCTCTGTCGATGGATTCACCATCTTTAACTGGAATTATTAACATATTTTACATCTCATTTTGGATTGCAAAAGTATGATTTTTTTATTTACCTGCAAAATAATCATGATAAAATAGTTAAAAATTCTAATTATTAATCTAACATCTAAATTAATGATTACCACCCTAGCCCTGATTGAAACGACATCCTTTTGGGTTGCGGGCGAAGCGAAGCGGAGCCTGTAACCCAAAAGATACAGTACTTCGGCAGGCTCAGCATAAATTCCAAGCGGGATAAAGCTTCTAATAAAAATAAAAGTGTTATCTTTGCATACTACATTCATGGGGTTGACTGGTTTCGACAGCAAGATCAATGGGTAAGTAAGCATGCAGAGAACCGTAGCGCGATCTCTATAATCCCTTGCTACAGAATTTTAACTGGCAACGAAGAGTTCGCTCTTGCAGCTTAATATCGAAGTATAGTAGATCAAGCGTTTTCCCGAAGATGTTAGTAGGGAAGCAAGATATTCCACAAATGCTCTGTTCTGCGGCGTTTGATCCTTGGATATAGGAATGCAGAAATAAGGCTTTAGACGCTTCGGCTAAAGCTCGAAAATTTTAGAAGATAAGCTGAATGTTGGGTGTCTGCTCTCTGCGTTCAGTCGAAAATCAATAGCAGAATAAGCATGTAGAAAGCTTATGTATTGCTTGTTTGGACGAGGGTTCGAATCCCTCCAACTCCACTGGAATGAAAGGTTATGAAACCTTTTGACTACTAAAAACCCTTTATATCAAAGATATAGAGGGTTTATTATTGATATATTTTGTTTTATTAGATCTCTTCAAATATCAGTTTGGTGGTAACAATGGTGGTAACAAATCTTTTTTATTGTAGAAACCATATTTTCTTACCATGTTCAAACAGATCATCACATCTTTCTTGAATTCGTTCTTCATTCCACACATCATATTCTAAATATGGTGCTAAGGTTTCGATACCACCCGAATAATGTAATAATCCTTTATTTTTTGAATTTCCTTTCCTCTTAACAGACCATTGGGCTTCGCGAATAGAAGCATTTAAACTCTGAGTGATGATTGCTAAATTTCCAATTGTTTTAAGTTTAAAATTTCTGAAATCACGATCATCCTTATTTTTTAATTTATCCCATTTATTATCCCATTTTTTTGGCATTAAATGCTCTAAACTATATTTATTCATTCCTAATAACTTTGTTGAATGTTTAGATTTATTCCTAATTTTAGATTCAATCATGTAGATAATACCGGCAGCCTGATAATTTATTAAAATCGATTCATTAAAACCTTTGGACAAATCTTCATCAGATGGAATATAATTAATCTTATTGTCGTTTTCACTAAGTATACTCTTTAAGTTATCCTTGCTTAATATTTCATTATTTATCAATCGATCTGTAAACAATTGATTGTAATTTTTTGTGGTAGCCTTGACAATCATTCTTCTCATAATATAACTTTCCAAAAACTGAAATAATTCATTTTTTTGAATTTCGTTATCTACATTCTTAAGAACATAGAGAACATAAGGAATAAGTGTTGACTGTTCTAGCCCAAATATAATAGCATTGATTCTTTCAATACCATACGTATCGGACAACTCTGAATTTATGATTTCCGGTTCAAAATTATCCTTAAAAATTAAAGCATATTCTTTAATCTCTTTAACAACTTCATCTTTGTTTAGATGGTATTCTTTTATAAATCTTTTATAGGATTCAAATAAATTTTCAACCTTTGAAAACTCTATTTTATCGTGAGTATTAACTTTGTATTTTTTTTCTTGAATCTTAATTTGTAGAAAAGAGTAAAAAAATAAATCAATTACTGTTCTTCTAATCCTACCAGCTGTTATTTCTCTATCCCAATAAGTGTAGGTATCATCATCTTGTTCGAACACATCTCTCCAAAATAGATTGTATTTATCAATTTCAGTACGATCAAAAAAGTAATTTTTAAGTAATTCAGCAGTAGTTAGCTTTACTCCTAAAGAGTTTATTGTATCAAATATTTGCTGTTCATCTTCACCGAGATTAAGGTCAATCCCAACAAATAATATATTATCAATAATGTCAAAGAAATTTAGTTTTTCCAAAACATTATCCGTTTGAATATTTTCCACAAAATATTTATACGCTTTTAAGATCTGATCATTATCGGAAACACCTGTAAATTCCTTTAATTCTTTTAAATCAACAACTGAGTTAAAAGAACTGACATCATTATGATTGTGAAGTAATATTATTTGCTTGTCTCTTTGTTTTTTAAAGGTTTCCGTAAAATCACTATCAGAGTCTGTTAGCAAGCACAGAACTTTCATGAAAATGTTAAGTGTTGTAAGTCTTTGCTGTCCATCAATTACTGTCAATCTGGAATCTCGGTCTGATGTAGTTTCTTGCTGTTTTAAAATTACGGAACCTAAGAAATAAATTTTCTTTGTTTCGGAGACCATCACCATATCTTCTAAAAACCGTTTCCATTGTTGTTCTTGCCAAACATACGATCGTTGGAAGAAAGGTATTTCCAAATTACGACCTCTATTAAAAATCTCACGTACTGAGCGTTTTCCTGCTTCCATGGTATTATTTTATATTTAAATTTAAACTCATTTTTAATCCCTTACCTATATATTGATTCACTTCCGAGATTTTCGATAAAAATCCAAAATCTTCAACTTGGGTGATTTTCTGTTTATTTAGACCGGATATTTTAGAAAATTCTGATTTTGAAATATTTTTCTTCTGTCTTAATTGTTTTAATTTTAAACCAAATTTGAAAGTTTCATATTCATGATCAAACATTGACTGATCAAGATTTAATTCCGTTAAAAATTGATCCTTTAAAACATTCCATTTTTCTCTCATACTATCATCTGGAACACTTAAAAGATTTCCATCAGCGAGATAAGCATACAGTAAATTATAATTTTTGTAATATGAAGTACGTATAACTTTTTCAAATGCATATGTTGATAGTTAGGATATACCCCAAAGTTTGTATTATAATCGAAATCATCAAAAATTGTAAGTTCTGCTTCAATCATAAATAACATTCTCTTTTGTTTATTATGATCCAAATTTTTGAGATAATCTATAAATTCATTTATTGAGAATTCTAAATTTAAATTCATATCAATTAACTGCTTTATTATACTTGATTATAAACATCATCCATCGTATGTGCAACAATCATCCTGCTACCAATTGCCTTAAAATGTTCCTTACCGCATTTAATTTTTCCGTTCTCGATTGGCTTTAATCCTTGGTCAAAAATTGTCCCTTTAGATTCTGTTACAAAATACAGTTTCTCTCCATCGCCATTGTTGTATAAAATTGCCCAATCGGGATTGTAATTGCCTAATGGTGTCGCAATCTTGAACCAACCCGGTAACTTGGTGTATAAACTTACATTTTCGCTACCTTCAAATTCTCTAGCGAGATTTAATTCAACATCGGAGTCGCATAAAGTATAATCAAATACTGATTTAGAGGCTTCAACCATATATTTACTCAAATAACCAATTGCATCGGTTTCTTCTAATTCTTTTTGCTCGTAATAATCGTGATCACCAATTTTTTGGTATTTAATACCGTCAACAATAAATAATCTTTTTTGAATATTAATAACATCGATACACTTTTCGATAAAAGCTTGTGGATTGGTCTTAAAATACTTTAAAACCCTTGCTTCCAATCCTTTTAAGATAAGCACAATTGTTTTTCTTGTAAGATCAGTTTCATTTTGAAGATAAGTTATAATGTCCGGTAAATTTCTTACTTTAACCTCCAAATTTTCAACATAAGTTTTCAATTCACCATCCGTCTCAATTCCACCTTTTCCAACAGCAAGTCTACCTTTTACAAACTCTATTTTTGCCTGCTGGTTTAAAACGTTGTTATTTATCGTCTTAATACAGTTCTCAATTAACTTTTCAGAATCAAATTCCACCTGATAAACTGTTTTGTACTTAATCGTATCCCAAAGTTTTTTGAAGTCTTCCGATAAAAAAACTTCTTTGTTTATTTTAATTTCTCTTTTATTGTTATTATCTTTTATTTCTAGAGAGCCTGCAACCTGTTTTAAGATGTTATAAATTTGTTTTGAGACGGTTTCGCTAAATTCCTGACCCAAGTCAATGGTTCCCTCTTTTAAGTGGATTTTTAGGGAGTCCTGAATCTTACCTTTTTTGTCAATATACCCTAATTCAATAAATGTTTGATAAATTTGAGAAGATGCTTCCTGTCCCAAATAAACTAGTTCATCATTCTCATCAACGGAAGCCACTACTGTATTAAATGATTCTATAGCAAGATGACCAAATGTTATTCCCGTATCTTCAGTTAGTTCTTTTTGATATCCTTCCACAAAATCTTTAAAACTTTCGTTTACCACCGTTGTTAAGATGTTAACATTTTCATCGTAAACACGATTTCCGGTTTGGTCAACAGAAATTCTCAGTCCACGACCTATTTCCTGCCTTCTTTTGATTTCTGAGGCACCCATTTCTTTTAATAAACAAATCTGAAAAACGTTTGGATTATCCCAACCTTCTCGTAATGCAGTGTGTGAGAAAATAAAACGTACAGGTGAGTCAAAACTGAGTAGTTTTTCTTTTTCTGTCATAATCAAATGATAAGTGTCTTCATCTGCTTTTACAGAACCGGAAGTATCTTTAAAGGCCTCAAATTTATCTTTTGAGTTAGATTTTTTTGATCTCTTATCGGTAGAGAAATAGCCTTTGTGGACATCAGAAACATTGACTTCTAAATCTTGTACTTCTTTAAAAAGAGACAATTTATACTTAGGTGACTGAATGATTCTATTATACTCTTCTTCAAAAATTTGAGCATATTCCCCATTTAAGATATTACCCTCTTCATCATATCCTCTGTATCTTGCGACCTTATCAATGAAAAATAAACTCAGAACTTTTATTCCTTTCGGATTAAGTTTTACTTCTTTGTCGAGATGTTCCTGTATAGTTTTAGCAATCAACTTTCTCTTGATATCAGTATCATTTACACCACCTAATGTTTGACCGGATTGTAAAAACTGTCCATTAGAAAATTCAATAAACTCAGGATCTGTACTGATTTCACTCACATTAAATCCGTAATATTGATCTAACTTGGTAATTTGATACAAGTCATCACCTAACTTCACTTCTTTAGGTGATCTTGTTACTTTTCCGTTTTTTCCTTTGATATCAAGATTCAGTTTAACTTTAAACCCATTTTTATTGGATATGCTTAAGACCTGTATGAAAGCCCCGTCGCTCACTTCATCTTTTGTAGTAACTGATGCTACTTCGATTTTTTTGACTTTTCCATCATTATAAGCATCAATAGCATCAAATTTATAGAGGAGATTTACTTTGTCTTTATGAGTAGCTGAAAATCTGTAAATAGCTATTGGATTCAGATTCTTAATAGATTGAATCTGTAACTTTGAACTCATCGTGCTTTGAGGTTCATCTACAATAACTATTGGATTGGTATCTTGAAGTAGACTGATTGGTTTTGCTCCTAACTTGTCATTATATTCCAACATAATACGTTTAGAACCTTTTGCGGTATCTACATCTTGAGAAAACGCCTGAACGTTGATCACCATTATTCTGATCTGGTCTGATGTTGCGAAGTCTCTTACTTGACTTAGATTGGAACTGTCATAAATAAAATATTTATACGGTGTATTTTCAAATACTTTCTTAAAATGATCATCTGTCAATTCCAATGATTTATTAATCCCCTCACGAATAGAAACTGATGGTACGACAATAATGAACTTCTTAAAACCGTATTTACGGTTCATTTCCATTATTGAACGAGTAAAAACGTAGGTTTTTCCTGTACCGGTTTCCATCTCAATGGAGAACTGAAGATCATTTCTGTCAATTTTATTGGGATCAGAAATTCGCAAACCATTTTTCATTTGGATGGCTTGAACGTTTTCAACGATTTGTTTTGGTAAAAGATTTATCTTATTAGCGTAACCCAAATCGGCTTCGTAATCAATGGTTTGATCTTTTGGAGCTAAAACAGTAAAATTAGATTGTAATTTCTCTTGACCTTTAAATACATCAACAACAGCTTCTATGGCATCTTGCTGATAACTAAGGTTACCTTCAAATTGTATTTTCATTTTGTTGTTGAATATTATTTATTTAAAGTTAAATATGCTTGATCAGGATGTGTGATCATATCCGGAAATTTATAGCCAAGTTCTTTTTGTTCAAGTAGTGGTTTTACAAAATCCCGAAATATGTATTTTTCACTTTTGTTAAGAAGAACCGTTAATTCATGCATTTTGAATTCTTTTATTGAACATAGTTCTAAAATGATATTCTTAATTACCGCTTTATCATTTATTCTAGCAGGAAGAGTATCTATTTTATTCTTAATTAGAGATAGTTTATCTATATCATCTTTAGCTAGTGTACTAAGATTAATAGCTAGTGCACTAAGATTACTAGGTAGTGCACTAAGATCTTTAGCTGGTGCACTAAGACCTTCAACTGGTGTAATAGCCTGATCAACATTAATATCTGAATAAGTAGATTTAAGAACAGAAGTTGGAATATAATAAGTATATCTATTTCTACCTTTTGTATCCAATAAATCTAGTTCTCTAAGCTTTCGAAGATCACTGTTAGTAGTCTTAGAGTCGGAACCATTGATTTGTCTTGCAGAAGAGTTATCAACAGCACCTAATTCTCTTATAAAAATTAATATCCGTTTCTGATTGTCTGTCAAATTATAAGAATCAAAATTCTTTAACCATTCTAAATCTTTTTCATTCAACAAATGATGTAATAATAACCTTACTGTAAATCTATTATTTTCGCGATCACTTTCAAAAGTTGGGGGCATCATGGAGACACCTTCCATCAAACGTCTCATCGTTCTTATTCCCGAACCTTTGGTCTCAGCCAAGTTGGTCTCATGAAAAATAGCTGAGATATAAGGATTTCTGTTTACAGAACCCGGTTCACCCAATTGTTCTTCAGTTTTTAATGAAAATCCCGGATTGATAATTTCAATTCTGTTGGGATAACGAATAATTTGAATAGGACTATTTTCCTTGTAAGATCTATGAATCAAGGCATTAACAACTGCTTCACGTAAAACTCTTAACGGGAGTCCTATATTTTTGGCTTGAATATTTTCATCCGTCAATTCAAAACCTTTTGGTAAATCATCACCAATGGTATGGATAATTCTTTGAACCAATTCTAATAATGAACCTCGCATATCCAAAGTAGAAGTAAACCTATTATTGGCATCTTCAACCCATTCGTTAGTTGAAACTCTTATATAATCAACTCTTACCATTGGTAAAAGCCTTCTTAATGCAGGACGGCTACCAAAAGTCAATAATCCAGTGTAAGTAATAAAAAAGTCTTTACCTTTCTTTTTAATGGCATGTATTGATCGTAGCAATTCTATATCATCATATTGTAATTCTTCTGCACTAGAGTTAACTTCTGATCTGAATTTCCGGTAAAGTAGAATACTATCTTCCAAAATATCATCTAATTCAGCATCTTTTACAACTGTACTGTCGAATGATTCTGTAGTACTAAAATAAATACCCATATCATCTTCCGTACCTTTTACATCAGCAGAGCCTACTCTTCTGTATGCACCTTGGGGCAACCCTTTGCTTTTTATGTAGAGGGGCTTACTTTCTGGGGACAATTCTTCTACAAAAACAATCACAACGTTCTTACCGTCTACCTGTTCAACTTTAATAGTTGGGCGAATGGGTTTATTAAAAAAATCAGAACATTGTGAAGCAAGATTGGTTTGAATCTCATCTAATTTGTCGAAAGGAATTCCGGTAACTACGTATTCAGGAAATAGACTTTTTTGATTATCTTCTTTTTCTACACCCAATAAAATATATCCACCTCCTAAACTAGGTTCATTACTAAAAGAACAAACAGTTTCCATGATAGATTTACCGATATCTGAGGCTCTTTTAGCTTCAATATTAGTACATTCGTCGGTAGAGTTGAGTTGAGAGATTAATTCTTTTAAACTTTCCATTCTAAATAGATTTCACATTTTCAATACCCACCTGTCTCAAAGTTTGCACCGTATTGGTTTTATCGGCATCATTGGCAAAACCGGAATCTTTAAAGATAACAGATGGATTGGTATCCGAAGATTCTTTGTGCCATTCACCAATGGCTTTAGCAACATCTGTTTTGATCTGATCACTTAAACAAATGTACATTGATCCAAAACCGATATTGTAGATTTTACAGTCTCCAACCACTTTTCCTTCGATTGGTAATGTTAGCTCTAAACCGTATTTTAAAAGAATCTCAAACAACACATCTTCTTCTGTTCTATTGGATTTAATATGGTCTCCATTATTTTCTGCGAACATATCTAATTGCCCTTCAAATTCATCAACCGATGTATCCCAAGCCAGAATATTAGAAGAATCTAATTTAAACACACGGAAACCTGTATCTAAATTTTCAATTCCGTCATTATTTTTATTTTCCTGTTTCACTAATTCACCTGCTCTGCGAATACGTTCCTTAGTTATTTCTGCGATAGTTTTATATCCTTCTTTATAGGCTTCTGACTTCTCATCAGTTGGTTCGGGCAATTGTACAGAAATATATTTTCTACTGCTATTCTCTTCTGCATTTAAAGCTAAAACAGAATGAGCTGTTGTTCCAGAACCTGCAAAAAAATCTAGGATGTAATCTTCAGTCTTAGTAAAAGCCTGAATATGCTCTTTTATAACATTTATAACTTTGGGTGTATCAAATGGGATTTGTAATTTTTGCAAAAGTTCAGTATCACTACCTCCATAATACAATATTGAAGATAAATTTTCATATAAATTATCTTTTAACAAATACTTTCGCTCAGGTTGTTTATTTTCATTCTCTCCAAAAAGTATTAAATTATCTTTTAAAAGAATCTGCATGGTAACACTTGGATATCTCCAACCTCTATCAGGAACAGGACATGCTTTTTTTGTTATTGGATGAATTAAAGGCAAAAAGTAGTCATCAGGAGCTTTCTTTTTATTTGGCCAAGCCATAGAAACACCTCTATATACATCTCCATTCTCGTCAATTTTCCTATATGCCTTTTCGCCTCCACTAAAATCATTCTGAGAATTAATCCACTTTGAGAAATCCCTATTGATTTCTTCTAAAGAATAATCACTTGTAATTTTACTGTGATATTCTTTAGCCTTCGATAATATTATTCCTGCATTTTTTTTTGGTCTTACTAATTCATTCTTTGATAAATATTCTTCTTTATTTTTAGCATAACACATAATTTCTTCATGTTGATAAGCAATTCCTCTTGAATCACCCTTTGGGTTACGTTTATCCCAAATGATAGTTCCTAAATTATTTTCAGAACCGTATATCTCTTCAAGTAATTTTGATAAATTGACTGATTCATTCTCATCCATATTAATTAAAATCACACCATCATCCTTCAATAAATTTCTTGCTAACTTTAATCTAGGATACATCATGTTTAACCAATTACTGTGATAACGACCATCACTCTCTGTATTGGTGCTTAGTTTTTTGCCTTCTTCATCTTTTTGTCCTGTTAATTCAAGATAATTATTTAAATTATCTTTATAATTGTCTTTATAAACGAAATCCTTCCCTGTATTATATGGAGGATCAATATAGATCATCTTGATTTTGTTGCTGTATGATTTCTGTAACAATTTCAGAACTTCCAAGTTATCACCCTCAATAAAAATATTTTCGGTAGAGTCCCAATCTTTACTTTCTTCTTTACAGGGTCTCAATGTTCCGGTAGAGACTTTATTGGCTTCTTTTTGGGCTTCGGTCTTACCTGCCCATGTCATTTGGTAAAACTCTTTATCTTTTTGGACGTATTCTCCAACCAATGCCTGTAATTCTTCAATCACCAATTTTCCTTCACTAAAAGCTGTAGGAAAGATTTCTTTTAATCTTTCAATATTCTGCTGAACAATATTTTCTGAGGTCAATTCATTAATCTTTTCCATGTTTTATCTGAGCTTGTAGTTCGTTTATTTTTTGTTTGAGGTCGTGAATTTCGGAATTTATCCTGACTTTTTCACTCATTTGAGTGACCGATTTTAGTTGTTTTTGTTGGAGGTTAATTTCCGATTGATAGTTTTCAACAGATTCATTGATGATTAGTAATTCTTCTGTCATTTCATACGTTCTTATTTTGAACTCCTTAGTCAAATCAATAAGGTTGTAACTTTTGATGACGTGTAGATAGTATTCGTAAAATGATTTAAGATTGATGGTATTGGCATTTGCGAAAGATAAGGCTTCAAGAAAATCTGTTTGTGTTTCTTTAATCAAAACGGAAAACAGTTCATCTGAAATTACCCTTAATCTTTGGTCATTTTTGTTTATGGTTTTGGTAGATAAACTGATGTGAGAAAGTAATTCATCTTCAGATTGTAAAATTACAAGACAATGATGAGGAATAAGTTTATGGATCAATCGAGCAACCGGTTTATAATTTTTTCCGTAAACATCAGTTCGTAAACTGACAACAATAAAATAGACTTCAACGAAAGATTGAGAGTCATCAAAAGACTCAGGAATATTGGCGTTCCCTTTACTCACAATTCCAAAAATCCGGATACTTTGAACGTCTGATCCATCCAAAAGTTTTGCTTCACTGATGGTTATTCCATCCTGTTCTTTTAGGGAAACTTTTGTAATGGGAATATTGAGGGTACAATTGTCGGGTAACTTAAAAATTTCTTTCCAATTCATTAATGTGATATGTGTTATTAATTTTTTATTTAGTTTACAATAAGATAACTTATGACTTCGTATTCTGATTTTTTGCCTGATTTTCCGATTAACGAACCGTTTGGATTGAAGATTGAGTTAAGTTCCATTGTTTTTTCTTCCCCAGATAAATGATTTTTTACAATGTCTAAAAGTTCCACGTATTGGTTCATGTGTTTACCTGATTTTGATTTAATATTAAGCTGCTTCAACAATTCTTCTTTTACAGATAATTTTCCAAATGATAGTTTTTTAAATATATCTAAGGCTCGTTTTCCCATTCTCATCGGTACTTTAACTTCACCGTCATAAGTAATGTAGACCAACGAATACGGATGTAATAAATTAGATTTTAGTTTATCCTCAAAATTATTTTCATCTAAATCTTTAAGACAAAATAAAACTCCGGCAGGATGATCAACCAGATTATTTTCCACCAAAGAGAAAATCCCACTGGCAAATAATTCGTACTGTTTTAATTCCTCTTCTTTTATACGGTCAGCATCTATTTTAAAGTCATTAAAAGTAAGATCGGAAATGGAGATTCCACCTTCAAGGTCTTCCAAATCAACCACCGAATCTTTCATTTTTTCTAACTGTTTTCTTCGGTACTCCAATTCTTTATTTTGCCCGTCACGGTCATCTATCACATTATCATCTCCGGTAGCTGAAATGTCGAGAATCTGCATTCGACCTTTTACACGTTGAATCAAATCTATGTATTGATCTAATTCAATGTCGGGATAAAAATTGACTAACTGTATTTGATCGTTTTTAGAACCAATCCTGTCAATACGACCAAATCTCTGAATAATACGTACCGGATTCCAATGAATATCGTAATTGATCAGGTAATCACAATCCTGTAAGTTTTGTCCTTCTGAAATACAATCGGTGCAAAATAACAAATCAATTTCACCTTTCTGATCGGGAAAAATACTATCACGAGTTTTGGAAACTGGTGAGAAGTTGATCAGGATGTTCTGTAGATTTGTTTTGCACCCTTCTAAATTAGTTTTGTTGGCATCACTACCGGAAACCAACGCTGATTTTAATCCATATTCAGTCTCAAATTCTTCAGCACAGTTTTCATATAGATACTTCACCGTGTCGGCAAATGCAGAAAAGATTATTACCTTCTTATTGTTGGGATTGATTGGGTTTTGGATTTTCTGAGAAATGATATCTTTTAGATCTCTAAGTTTTTGATCTCTTCTTACTGTTATAACTCTACACTTGAAGTACAGGTCTTGTAATATTTCAAAGTCCGATTCAAGAAACTCTCTGAACTTTACCAAATCCATATCCTGTAACAGAACTTTTACTTTACCACCGATAAAAAGATCATTGAGTTGTTCATCATCAAAATCGAAATCCCGCACGTCCATTTCCTCAACAAATTCTCTGTGATTTGCTATCTTGTCAAGAAGAATTTCAATATGTTTCAAAAGTTTTTCCACAGTCAAGCAAAAAGAATATATCGAAGATTCCAATCTTTTTAAAAGATTAACCCTCATTAATGTAATAATACTTTCTTCTCGGTCTAATTGGCTGAAAACAGCACCTGTCTTGGTTTTTGTATCATATTTTTCGGCATAAGCCTCTTGCAAATGTTCAAAAACGAAATACATCGGTGAGTAAAACTTTAAATTTAATGATTGTAGATAATCATTAATATCTGTTATAGAAAACTCTTTGTTATCTGTATCGAAGTCGCTGAATTGAGAAATCGGTTTTAGTCTTGTTGGAAACTTACCAATATCCGCAACATCATAATATTTCTCAATATGTTTTCTTGATCTTGATATGGTGAAAATATCTAAAAGTTTGAAATAGTCACCATCCAATCTGTTGATAAGATCTTCTCTTGTGGGATTAGATTGTTTCATCCAAGTATTAAATTTTCTTTGTGCTTGTGTCAAAGTAAGATCAATACTTGAAATTCCTTCATTTATTAATGCTTGATCATTCGTCTCCGTGATGAAAGCTAGTTGGTTTCTCAAGTCGTTTAATTTTGTATTAACCGGCGTTGCAGATAGTAAAAGCACCTTGGTTCTAACACCGGATTTTATTACATCTCTCATCAATTTTTCGTAACGAGAGACTGTTCCTTTTGATGGATTATTATTTCTAAAGTTATGTGACTCATCGATCACAATAAGATCGTAATTTTCCCAATGAACCGTTTCAAGATTTACATCTCCGGACATTCCCTTTTCACGACTTAAATCGGTGTGGTTGAGGACATCAAAGTTGAGTCGGTCTTGTACTAAAATATTTCTTCGGTCATTAAGGCGGTAAGTAACCCAATTATCTCTCAATTTTTTGGGTGCAAGAACAAGAACTCGATCGTTTCTAAGTTCATAATACTTAATGATTGCTAAAGCTTCAAAGGTTTTACCTAAGCCAACAGAATCAGCAATAATACAACCGTTAAATTTTTCAATTTTATCTATCGCACCTAAGACTGCATCTTTTTGAAAATTAAAAAGTTTATTCCAAACAACAGAATTTTTAAATCCGGTTTTCATCAATCGTTCCTCATTAATATCTTCCGTAGTTTTTCCTGCAAAGATTTTTGAAATGGAATATTTATAATTTACTTCCGCAGATTTCAAGACATCCGCTTGTTGATATAAGTTAATCAGTTCTTTTTTACAATCTGTACCGCCATTCCATAAATTTTCAAATGCTTTACCGAAAGAATTTGAAGAATCGTCAAGACCGAAAATCATATAAGGTTTCCCATCTTTAATGAGCCCAAGTGTAGTTTCGTTGAAATTATTTGGTGCAAATTGGAATGATCTATCATCAACAGTCATAAAACTGTTACCTCCGGTAATCCCCTTTTTAACAGAAACAGACTTTTCGATAAAATCTAAAACTTGACGAAGGCGGTAGTAAGTTTGAAGTTTTGCATTGGTTTCATTTTCAGATAAATCTTTAACAAAGGATGCTTTTTGGAGATCAAAATCTGTTTTCTGAATGAGTAGTTCAATAGACTTACAGTTTTGGAAAGGTTCTAATAAATCGAAAATTGCGTTAAAACTAAAATTGTTTACACAAATTTTGACAGTAGAATTAGGTTTAATAATTTGAATTAATTCGTTGTAGAATAGTATATCTTGGTTATTGATCACGTCTGATTACAGTTTTAAAGTTTAAACCTATTTTCTAATTCTAAAAATGTTGAATTTATCATTAGTACAGGACATAATTTCAAATATACGAACAGTTATTATTTTGTAATTGTTTTTTTTTAAAAAACTCCACTTTTAAATCCAGCTTGCTAGGCAATGTAGATTTTCCGCTGTATCTTAGCCTAAATCAGCATATTATGAGTATAACATTATTATTAAGAAAGACGGTTGGACAGGCAACAATCTATTTAAGATATAAACCAAGTAGAGAGTTTGATTTCTTTTGGGCAAGTCCTTTTTCAATCGACGCAGAAAGTTGGGACGCCAAAAGTGGAATGTATAAACTATCGTTCAAAAAGAAAAGTCCTAAAGATGAATCCCAAAAAATATTGAATAAAAATATTGACGAGTTTAATATTAAACTGAATGAGTTAAAAAATAATCTGAACAGTTTTCTTCTGATGAACAATTACAATGTCACAAAATCACAGATTAAGAGTTTTTTAGATTTGAAATATGGCAAAAATAAAAAGAAATCTGAGAAAAAAGCGGTGAGTCAATCAGTTTTTATATCTCAATTGATAGAAGATTACATCAAAGAAAAAAGTGTTTTCGCTTTAGGAAAACACAAAGAGTTAACATCTGCTTCCATTAAAAAATTCAGAGTAATCAAGAATAAATTATTTAAGATTAACTCAAAACTTACAGTTTCAGATATTGATGATAATTTTAGAAATACTTTTACAGACTGGTGTACAAAGAACCGGTATGCACCGATGACGATAGTAAAAGAACTGAAGATCATTAAAACGTTTATCAAGTTTGCTAAATCGAAAAAACATAAAACAAGTGATGAAGTTCCCAATTGGACATTCTATATAGAACCCAAAAATTATAAAGATCCTATATTAAGTTTAGAGGAAATTCATAAAATCAAAGTTCTTGATTTGGAATTAGATTACCTTGATAATGCTAGAGACTGGTTGGTTATAGGTTGTTATATGGGATTGAGGGTTTCAGATTTACTAAGATTGAAAAAAACTGATATAATTGATCATCATTATATCACCTTGGTACAAAAGAAGACAAATGATCCTGTTACTGCAATACTTTTAGATCCGGTAAAAACGATTTTAGACAAAAGATGCGGTGAGTTCCCTAGACAGATATCTGATCAAAGATTTAATGAATACATAAAACTTGTCTGTCAATTAGCAGGAATTAAAGATTTAATTTTTGGTGGAAAAATGATTTAATAAAAGAAAAATATTTGACCATTACGAAAAGTGGGAACTAATAATTTCTCATATTTGTAGAAGGTCTTATATTACCAATTTTAGATCAGTGCTAGGAGACGAAGGTATTATGGTAAATACCGGTCATAAAACAACTTCCATGGTAGAACATTATGACCAAAATACTATGTTGGAAAAAGCGAAAAAAATCAGATCAAAAATGTCTGAAAATCTAGAGCTAATTTATATCTAAAAAAAGAACCTCAAATGAGGTTCTTTTTATTTGTTGGTAATTCAGATTTTTTAAAATAAACTCTATTACCAATATAATGAGGTTTTAAAATATCTAATTTGACCCATCTCCCAACACTTGATATATGAATTCTAAGATATTCTGAGACTTCTTTTCGTGTTAATAATGTGTCATCCGGTCTGTTTGAGGTATTTCCCATCATATTTTTAATCTCAGATAAAATCACATTTTTCATATCTTCAATTAGTTCTTCTTTGGTAAAATTCTGTAAATATATTTGGTTCATAATTTTAAATTTTCTTTATTGATTCACAGTCTAAATGATTTTGAAAGGTATTATAAGGAGGGTTAAGCAACCTTATCATATTAATAATTGTTTTTTGCGATCCAATAAATTTTTCCATAGGAAATCCTGTTGGTTATATTTTGACAAATATTTGTTGTAGGACAATAATCTTTTTGAAGTTATATTACCGGATCGCTAATTAAAATTTATTCTAAAAGAATGATTAATCTATGCAACATTTTGAAGATCATGTTCGTTGGACAAAAAATCATTTTTTAAAGTAAGATATTCATTTTCATTATATTCAGAAATACCTCTTTCAAGGACTTCTGAAATTTTAGGAATATTTTTATCGTAAAGTTCACTGATGATTACTTTACGGTTTAGCATTAATGCTGCTCTTCCTGTCGTTCCGGTACCACCAAACGGATCCCAAACAGTACCATTCTCAGGAAAGAAAGATAAAATAAATGGAATTGGAAGAAGTGTTGGAAAAGATCCAAAAAAACCATTTTGTAAACCGTCCTGTTGAGATCTTTCTCTCGAAATATTTAACTTCAAAATTTGTTCAATATCATTATCACATAGAAAATTTCTAATGGTACGGTATTGATTTGAAATATGATAAGAGTGTTTAAGATTGGCACCTTTGTTTCCCTGTTCCGAACAACCTTTTTTTACGGTAGCTGATCTTGTAGGATCATAGATTTTTAATTGGTCATAATAATAATCCTTTGATTTAGAAAAAATTAGAATAGACTCGTATCCATTCACAAATCTTTTAGTCTTATTTCCTTGTGGTTTATTATTGGATTTTTGCCATATAACTTGATCAATAAAAAGGAAACCTGCCTTTTGCATTTCAATAATCAAAAGTGCGACAACTCCAACGCAAATCCCATCTTGATATGAGTCGTGCAAATTAATAATTATAGCACCATCATTAGTCATATTGTCAGAACCAATTTTCATAATCGCAACTATATTGCGCACGAAGGATTCAGGTTTCTTCTCCCTTCCAATTTCAAACTCAGTATTTTTTGAGTTTTTATCTGAATATTCAATCTGGTTAAAGTAAGGTATTGATGTTAAAATTCCGTTAATAACAGTTCCTTGTGGGAATTTTGTGTCCAAGGAGTTACCTGGCAAGATCATAAATCTTTCGTCAGAAGTATTTATAATTGGTCTGATTTCAGTAACGCCGATTTCTTTTTTATTATTATATTGACGGATTAAAGACTCAGCCTTTCTGAGGTCATATTTATTTTGCAAAAGACCATCAAGAATTTTCGCTTCACTCTCTTTTCCAAGATCATAATTATATTTGGGATTTGAAAATATCTTCAAAACCTGATTTACTTTTTCAAAAGATACTTCATTGTTTAAAAGTTTTGTTGAAAGATCGAGTGTATTGTTTGGATTTTCTTTTTCAAAAATTAAAGCCTTTTTAAATGTGATGACATTATTACGTCCCCAACCTCTGCCATATTGTTCTGAAATAAACTTGTATTTTTCATTATAGGTACTCTCATCTAACTCTGACTCAGTAGCTATAATTCTAAAATAATGTGATAGAAGTCTCTTCCTTTCTTCAATGGTGGGTACCGAATTGATATTAAACTCTATAATCCAATCCTTAAAAATATCAGAAGAGTCCGGGGATTTTTCTAGAATAATGCAATCGACCTCGTTTAAATTTAAATCTTTAAGTGCTAAAAATCTTAAAACACCGTCTACTATGATATATTTGTCATCAGATTTTACAACAACAATTGGAGAGCAGTAACGGGTTTTTTTAATTTTTTTTGCTAAATTTTTAATAAACTGTTTTTTCTCTTTTCTTTCAAAAAGTTCATCCCACTCCTTAGATACTTCTAGTTGAGATAGCTTTAGTCTTGTTACAACTTTTAATAGTGGTAAAATAACTCCGGATTTTAAAACATTCTTATTCATAAGTATTAATTTATTTGTTAATTTTTAATACTTCAAAGATCCAACTATCCGAATTTTTTTTGAAAAAGTGTCGCGCTACACTTTTACTCTATATTGTTGTAGTGACGGATCGAGTTCAACTTGTGAAGATTCGAACTCCAGCCAATAATGGTGACCATACTCCTTACTTTTTTTACTTTTGTAATGAAATTTTTTGTACAAACTTTCGATTGTTAATGAATTCTGAATATACTTTTTAATTCTAGTATGATATGTACTCATACTATCCACATAGCCTATCATGTGAAATTTATTTTTATACTCTCCGGTAACTTTATGAAGTGAAGTGAATTTATCTTGAATCTCTTTTTTTTCCAAAAAATCATTATGCCCGATCTTTAAATTGTGATTAATTAGATAAAACAAGTAGATGTGAGCCAATGTTTTAGCATTACCAAAATTAATCTTGTGTCTTCCTACGCTAATTTGACCATATTTATCAACCGAAATGGTTTCATTCACATTTAAATTTAAATCGTAATTATCTGTGATTCGATTTCTAATTATTGTTAAAGTACTTTTGATTTGATTAAGAGTTGGTTCGTCATTTCCTCTATCAATAAATTTTTCCTGACAATTTTTACAGATGTAACCGGACATTATTTTAGCGTAAATTTCTACTCTATTTCTACCATAATCGTTTATACATCCTTTTGAATTCAGATGTATTTCTTGCATTAATTCAGTTGATCCTAAATTTATTTGTGACAAAGATTGGAATATGTTTTCAATAATTTGGTGAGCAATGGCAAGGTAGGATCGATCCTCTGTAATCTCTTCCCAGTCATTAGAGTTGATAGCAATATTTTTGAATACAAATGCACTATACCATGACTCCTTACCGTCTAATGTAATAGCTTTAGGTTTTTCAATTTTTTTAGACGTTATTAAAATACCATAATTTTCAAAAACATTATTTTCACCTTTTAACTCATTACAAATTTCTGAGATAGATTCAAGAGTTAGGGATTTGCTCTGATAATATAATTTATAATAACCGGTTGATGACCGGTAAGGTAAAATTTTGAATTTTAATGAACCTTTACTTTTATTTAGCATATCAACAATTACGGAAATATCTTCTGTAAGATGATCGTCTAATGTAAACAGATAAATTGTCATTTACTTTTTTTGTGAAAAATAGCTAGAATATTAAACTTATGCAAGTACAATTAAGTGCTAAATAATGCTAAATTTTACACACAGTTTTGGTTTTTCCATTTGTTGCGGTTATATTTTTATTGAGGACGGTTACCCGAAATCATAAACTTCCTTAAACAATAAAAAATAATGGAAGAAAAAAAATTTAAATATTCTGTAACTAACAGAATTTTCAACGAAAAGTTGGGAGATGGTTTGTTTAAAAATGTATATAATTCAATGGCCCCAACAGAAACAAACATAAATGATTTCTCAAGATTAATCTTAAAACCAAATGCACACAGTTGGTGTGGTGGTGTATTTTCGGGATTGATAAAAGATGACAACTGGATAGAATCTTCGATAATTGGGATGGACTTCGATAAAGGAGAAATAACATTAGAAGAGGTTTATTCTAAATTCAAAGAATTTGATATTATTCCAAATCTGCATTATGATACTTTCAGTAGTTCCGAACAACTACATAAATTCAGAGTTGTTCTATTTTTCGATAGCCCAATTACATGTATAAAGATGTACACGAAAATAATGAGAACTTTGGAAAAGTTATTCTCCACGGATCCCAACTGTAAAAATCCTTCCAGAATTTTCTATGGTGGAACAAACATCAATGTAACCAATGAAAATCCCCTTTCTCTCGAATATTTTATTCAATTCATTGATATAAATACAATTGCCAGAGATAATAATCTTACAAGAAGTATTATTGATATTACTTCAATTGATGCTAATTTCTGTAAACCCTTATATTCTAATGATAAGAATGTACATTTTTTAGCATCACATAATAAATTAAATTGTACTTCTATAGCAGGGGAAAAAGTAATCAATTGGGATCAGGCGTGCGAAAAAATAAAAATACTAAATGATTTCAATAGTGGAAAATGGCTATATCATCAGGAATTATTAGGATTGGCAACCAATCTCATGTATGTGAGAGGCGGATTAAAGAAGATGAAATCAATCATGAATAAATTTAACAAATCTGGTGAAACGGATTATTCCAAAAATAACTTTGCCATTTTACCTTATGTTAAATATAAAGGATATAATCCGATTCCAGTCCATAGGTTTTCATCCTATCAGGAAGATCAGGAGATTCATGACATTATAACAGAAGTTCTAAATATTCGTGGACATATTGAGATCTTAAAACCGGTTAAGAATATAAGTCTCAAAGAGGCGGAAGATAAAATGATTTCAAAATTCACTGAGGTTATTTCAAATGAAGAAACCGGTAAGACCTATATTTTCTCACTGCCAACCGCCATTGGTAAAACTCGGTTGCTTGAAAATTTGGAAAAGTGTATTATTGCCTTACCCACCAATCATCTGAAGAATGAAATAAAAGAAAGAATGAATGTTGCGTATAGTTATTCACCAGATATGATTCAGTTTAAAGATCCATTTCTCAACAAAAAAATAGAATATTTTTATCAGATCGGATTACCGAAAAAATCCATGAAAACCATACGGAATGTTGCGGAAGGAAAAGATCCATCCAACAAGGAAGATGTACAGTTGGCAATAGATTACTGTCATCAACTCGACCTGTGTGATAATCCAGAAATAACCGTTTTATCAACACATAAAAGAATAATTAATTCTGATTCTCTTTTGCACAAAACCGTAATTTTTGATGAAGATCCTCTTAATACATTAATTGAAATAAAAACAACTTCAGTCAAAGATATAGTTGGAGTGCAGTATCTCTATAAACCTTTAAAATCGGTAACAGACTACCTTTTAGGTCTTAAAGAGGGAATTTATGAAACCCCATTATTTGATATAGATGAGGATGATTTATTTAAATTTATTGATGATAAAAGAATTTTGGAAACCAACGTGTTTGATTTCCTCAACAGTAAATTCTTTATCAAACATGAAGATTTTATTCATTATATTATGAAAAAGGAACTACCGAAAAATACAAAAAATATTATCCTTTCAGCGACCATTCCAATTGATTTTTATAAGAAATTGTATCCAAATATTGAATTTGAATCCATTGACATAAGAAATGTGGAACAGGTTGGAAAGGTCATCCAGTATACCAGGCGTTCATGCTCAAGAAGTGGTCTGGAAAGATATGGTCACAGTGTTAGTGTGGAAGTTGGGGATCAAACAGTCATTACCTTCCAAAAACTTAAAGGGTTATTTAAAAATCCAACACAAGATATCCATTTTGGGAACTGTTCCGGATACGATTATTTGAGTGGTAAAGACCTGACCGTTGTTGGAACACCACACCGAAACAATATTGAATATTTCCTTCTTGCTAAATTAATGGGAGTAAAATTCGATTATTTTAACTCGCCGTTCCGGTACCAAAAAATTGAATATAATGGTTTTAAGTTTATGTTCAATACTTTTGATAATGAAGATCTCAGGAAAATTCAACTACCATTAATAGAATCAGACTTGATACAGGCAGTTGGAAGAGCCAGAACTTTAAGAAATGAATGTATAGCAGAAGTTTATTCCGGTCTTCCATTATCAATAGCTGACGAATTTATCATCAAAAAGAAATCTGCGTAATTATCAAAAGTCCAATTTCCAGACAAAAAAATGGAAAAATTTTTATTTTTATTTTGGGGTCTGTGTTTATATCAAAGTTTTTTTTGATTAAATATAGGAAAGTTCCAAACTCGGGAGAAAAAATTGGCAAAAATATTTTTTCACGATATCATCCCCTATATTTTAATGAAGTTAAAGGGAGGCGGGACGGAGGGAGGATTTAAGGTAAGGGGGCGGGGGTATAATAATTAGATGATAAATATTGAAAGGTGCTAGTAAGCACCTTTCTTTTTTATTAGTAATTGATATACTGTTTTGTTTTGCACCTATCCTGCGGTCGAATAAATTAATATAAAAAGTAAAGCTATTTGAAACGCTAAATAATGCTAAATGCGTAGGCAGAACAGCACTTTAGCTGTAAATTTAATTTGAAATTTAAATTACATCAATATGAGAGTGAAATACAATAGAGTTTCAACCATGCTTCAAACCGGAAACAGATTTGAAGTGGATAAGGATAAATACGACTTAGTACTACTAGACAAAATTTCGGGAGCAGTAAGTTTTAAAGATCGTCCGAAATCCAAAGAGTTAATTCAACTAGTTGAAGAAGGTAAGGTGAGAGAAATTGTTGTAGAAGAACTGTCCCGGCTTGGAAGAAATACCGGTGATGTTATTAGAACTCTTGAGTGGCTCGATGAAAAAGAGATTAATGTGGTGGTAAGAAATATGGGTCTTCAATCCTTACCACATGGAAAGAAAAATCCTGTATGGAAAATAATCTCCACAATTATGTCTTCATTATATGAACAAGAGTTATCAAATCTTAGGGAAAGGATTTCTGCCGGTAGAATAATCTCGAAACAACGCGGACTGGTAACCTTCGGAAGACCCATCGGATCCAATGAAAGTGATGCAATCTTTATCAATAAACCAAAAAATAAGAAGGCGTTGGAATATCTGAAAAAAGGAAGAACTTTGAGAGAGATTGGAAAACTCCTTGAAATGTCAACCAAAACAGTACAAAAAGTAAAAAATGTTGCTACGAAACTTGAAATGATTTGATAAGAATTGTTTCATTTATAACAAATTACTTTTATATATTAAAAAAATTAACGTTAATTTCAATTAGATGACGGTATTTTTTGTGCAAAATAATTTCATTTTTGAATGGTGAAAATTAGAACAAACTTAATGGTCATAGTATTTAACAGTGAATTAAATTATTTTTCAATTTAAAGTTAAGCCTGCAAATACTTACGACAAAAAATACTATAAATACACATTAAAAGTACCGTAAAATCATAATAATTATGTAAAAAAGAACATAGTTTTAAAGCATTTTTAAAGTTTTTATATATCAGAAAAGACTGTATAAGAATTAATAAATTTTCAATTTATAAAAAGACTGACTATATTTGCTGTAATTAGGATTATAAAAATCCAATTTTAAAGACATTTCGAACACATAGAATGCTTGTCTAACGACGTCCTCAAGAAAATCTGGTAAATTTTATTTGGAGGGATTATGTTAGCAACTTCCATGTCATATCTATATGGCATGGGGATGCTACATTTTCGACTCCAACGGTTTACCAGAACCTTCTTGATAGAATTTGTTAGTAGTCCTCATGCTTTCTTTATTAATAACAATTCTTTTTGGGACTGAAGAAATAAAAACTTTTAACAATGAAAAAAGTTTGTCTATCAATCTTAACTATCCTATTACTAACATCATGTTCAAATGGTGATTCTGAAACAACAGAAGAAAACAAAAATCAATCACAGCAATTCATCGGCAAATGGCACCGATATAAAACTATTATTCTAAATGGAAAGACTGATGTACCTTTAAATTCTTATAATCACGCAAAATGTGAGATAGAGGCTATACATGAGTTAACCTCCAATAGTAAATATCTGTTGACGAACTATGTTTTAAATTATTCGACTAACCAATGTCAGCAAATTGGAGGTGTTGAAACATACCCATATTCTTACAGTTCTTCAACTAACATCTTAAATATTGATGGTGAGAAATATTATATAAAGCATAGCGACTCAAATGAACTCATTCTTCAAGATTATGACTATTATGACCAAAATGGTGACGGAACAAAAGATAAAAAGTTAGACTATTATAAAAAATAGAAAACATATCATGAAGTTAACTGATTATCTTGAGAATTTTGACTTTGAGTCACTCATTTCTACAACCTTTTTGTTACCGTTTTTTGCTATTATTATAATAATCAAAATACTATCTGTAATACTTTATTCATTTGTAGCGGAACATGATGAAAAAGAAATTCCTAGAGTTACGGTATTTTCTATTTGGCTTGCCTATTTCATATTTTCATTCTCAATGTTGATTATATATGATTATTTCGACAGGAAAGAAAAGTTGGATTTCCGGTTTACCCATACAATAGTGACTGATAATCAGAACCGGAAATCTTCTGTAACTGATAACAGTGGAAATAATGAAACATTGGAAGAAATCAATGGTGATAATAAAAATTCATCAACATTTTCACGGAACGATATTGTAATGTCAGACAACATAGAAGAGGGTGAAGAATATCAATATATTCCTTCTGAAAATGAACTTTTAAGTTTAGAAAAAGATCAACATTACCTTTCAATATTTAAACAATTATGTTCGGAGGCAAAAAATCCTAAAAATTTGGAAGAAATTCCATCACAGATTTGCGGTAGTGAAGAAGGCAATTGCAAGTGGTGCGGAAATTCTTTTGTTCAAAACAAATATTTGAAACCCTCATATCAAGCGGTTGCTGATGAAATTGGTATTAGATTTATGTTTACTGGGGATGGTTGGAACTCTCCAAATATATATAAGTACGTAAAAGACTATGAAAAAGGTATAAAAGTTCAATGTGTAACTGATAAGAAGGAATTTTGTTCTTTAAAATGCGAGAAGGAATTTAAAAACGATAGAGGTTACTAAATTTTGAACTTCAGTCCATTAAAACTTATAATAATTAATACTAAATCAATGAAGAAATTATCTTTAATTGGAATTTTGATCAGTATTTTAGGAATCATTCTTTCATTTGCTGTAATTGACAATCATACAAATTTTTACAATGCATTACATTACGCATTAGGAATATCGTATGAAGATTTTGAAATTGATACACCGAAAATGAGAATATATAAAACTGCATCTATTTTAGACAATGGAACAAATATTTGTTTTTTCTTAATGTTTCTCTTTGCATATCAACTTTTCATATGTGTAAAAGTTTACCGCTCGAAAGATTAGAAAATTATTTCAATGATTTGCCATTAATTCGAATTTACTACTATTAAGTAATATTAATACGACTTATATTGGTATTAATTAATGTTTTGGATATATTACGTGCTTCGGGATTGTTGATAATTATATAAATAGATTTCTTGACCATTTAAATTGAACCGGTATTTAAAAAAAATATTTTTGATTGAAACAATAATTTTCAATATCTCATCGTTAAATGAAAAAAACTAATAATTTTGAACCTCTATCCATCAGCAAAATTGCTATTCTTAGATTTCAAAAAGTTATTCCAAATTAGTCAATTTATGGAAGTTTTTTAATAAAAACTCCTTGAAGAATATGTTGCGCAACAGAAAGGTAGGAAGTAGCCCGAAAACCTACCGCCGAAAGGAAAGTTTGAATTTCTCTGTTGAAATTTGACAAAATAAGTAGGGACATGAAAATATTAAATTCAATAACTATGAAAAAGAAATTTTTAGTGGGTATGTTAGGCTTAGCATCCATATTTGCACTAAGTTCATTTGATGATACTCAATCAGACGAATCGACATCCCGTAAATTTTGGGGAAGTGAAATAACAGGATATGGCCCATGCTCGCCAACCGGAGAAATACAGGCAGATGGTACGCCGGTATGTGGATGTGAAGTCCAAGTAACATATCATGTATTTTGGGTTGGTGTAAGCACACATACAGAAACAATGTACACTTCATGTTAGTAAACGAACATAGTAAAAAACAAGGGAAAAGAGCTACGCTCTTTTCCTTTTTATTCTTCTCTTTGCTTTTTAAAAGTCAGACTTTTATTAGGAATTCGGATGAAAAGATTTTCGAAAATATCACCGTTTTACACGAACAAAAAAGCGTTGAGATTGATAAATCTAATTTTAAAAACTTTCCATTTGATACTAAAGATAAAATAGTTTATAATGGAAAATTATTGGATTTCTCAATAAGTCATGACACACTATACTTTTTTGATAAAGTAAAAGAAATTGAAGAAGTTCATATTTCAGGTGATAACTTGAATAATAAAAAAGAAAAAACAATAAATGGTAATGAATTAAAACGTTATTCAGCAGCAATATTTCCGAACAATTTAGTTGCAACGTTTATTCAAGTAGATGTAAAAAAGAAGACTTTTGTTAAATCAATTACTTTTTTTCCAGAGCCTGCGTCATTTCCTAATGATATAAATGGCAGTATTGAAATTCAGATATTACCCAATGTAAATGGTTTTCCTGATAATGATAATCCTATCTTGTCATTTCAAAAAGATATTTCTGAAACTGTGCAGAAGAAATGGGATATCGTTTTACCTAAGATTATTAAATATCCGGAAAACGGTTTTTTTGTAACCTTTTTTTATAAATCTGTTGATAAAAGAAGAACAGCCATTTTAAAACTTAACAAGGATACCTATTCATATTTTTATTATCCTCAGTCCAAAGAATGGAAAATGGCAACCTTTAACGGTTACTTATATAAATTGAAAATATTGCAATAATAAACTATAACTATGAAACTTATAATATGAAAACATACATCTGTATATTTTTTCTATGCCTGCTATCTTGTAAGGAAGAAAAAATCACTAATAAAAGCAGATTTAATCTAAAAAACAGTGATGAAATTTATAAAAAAATATCAAAAATACCGGACAATCAATTAACAAAAATAGAAATTCCAGAGTTTATCGATTTAGATACTATAAATGGAGACAATAAAACTGTTAATATTACAATAAGAAATAAAGGCAACCGAAATTTAACTTCACTTACAATTAAACCACCATGTTCATGTAATGAGGTCTCAAAGTACGATAGTGTTATGTTACCAAATACTTCACAAACTTTTAGCGTTAACATGAAATTTGACAAGATAGGTAACTTTTATCAAGGTATTACGGTTTACGGAAGTTTTTACCCTTACATAAAGAAAATATATGTTGAAGGTTACAGAAAAAAGTAAAAAATCTCAGTTACTATTTAAGGTAGGACCATGCTGTCTTTTTTTACAGCTGTGAATAATTCACTGTTAATTTTAACGGATTATAGAGAATGGAAAGATTGATATTTTATCATTAAAGTTTATGTCTTGGCAGTCCAATTTCAACTAACATCCTCTTTAATTTGACGGTGAATATCATATTGTCTTACTTTATCATAAGAATACCGGGGATCGGGGATCACCGGCATCTTTGCCATTTTATGAATAGTAACGGAGATATTAAAAAATTAAATCGTCATTTTAATCTTGACTAAGATTAAAAGAAAGTGACTATAAAATAGTTTAAATTTAAACCAATTCATAATCAACGATATATTTGGAATTAAAAAAAGAAAATTATATCTTATCCATTATCTTACAATTATAATATGAAAGCATCACAACAATTAAGAAATCCTGAAAACTGGCAAGATTTTGAAAACCTATGTAAAAAATTGTGGGGTGAGATTTGGAAATGTCCTGAAATCAAAAAAAACGGTCGTCAAGGACAATCTCAAAATGGAGTAGATATTTATGGGATTCCAAAATATGAATCTGAATATTATGGAATTCAATGTAAAGGAAAGGATTTATATACTAACAAAGCATTAACTAAAAATGAAATAGATAAAGAAATCAACTATGCTTTAAAATTTAAACCTAAACTAAAAAAGTTTTACTTCGCCACAACTGCAAATAAAGATGCAAATATAGAAGAATATATAAGGATCAAAAATATAGAACATATAGAAAAAAAAATATTTGAGGTGCATTTATATTGTTGGGAAGACATTGTAGATCTTATAAATGAAAATCCGGACACTTATAATTTCTATGTTAACAGTATAAATTTTAAATCTAACAATTCGGTAAAAGTCACATTTGAAAATGGAAAATCCGAATTAGAGATCAATCCCAAATTTAGAGAATCGGTTATTATCTATAAACCCAAAATTGTTCCCATAAACGAAATGACTACAACAGCATTTTTTGGTATGTTTGCGAATCAACAAAAAATTTTTGCTCCAATAACAACCTTTCATAATTACAAAATTAAAATCAATCAAAGCTTTGCAAAGTTCAATATTAAAATACAGAATACCGGAAATGCACCTATCGAAGAGTTTAAAATTATTCTTGAAATTAATGGTGATATAGATGATCTCGATAAAACAAATAAGATCATACCTAAGTATAGTTTAATAGAGTATAATACTATCACTCCAGACATTTATATAGATAAAGAGATACAATTGATTAGCATCATTCCTAAAAAGAATATTTTAGTTGGTGATGACATATATATATCAGATGAAATCTTTATCAAACCATTAAAAGAAGAAAATGTCATAGTTGTTAATTGGAAACTTATTTCGAAATCTTTTAAACAAAATGGAGAATTAAAAATAACTGTAATTCCAGATATTAAAAGAGTTTATAATGAAATTCTTGTTGAAGATCCTTTTAAGGTTGGAATAACAAAAAGTGAAATTGATGATTTTATTATTGATATCGAAGACTAAAGTATAATCTTTCCAATAAAATTTGGTAGTAAAATATCTAACATATCATCATAAATACCTTAACTGAATTATTATCTGTTCAAAAATCAATAATTTTTTTTTAAGTATCTTATGTTGACAAAGTGATTAAACAATTTATATAATATTGCTTAGGAATTATTTAATTTTGTAGCAAATAATTTACTTTACTGTGGATTTAAAAGATAAAAGTATTTGGGAAAAAGAATTAGGAGTTTTACCTATCAAGATTAACCCTCAAGAAGGAGAAAATCGTTATCTTATGTTAAATGGAGGTTATTCTGACTTCTGTATGCAGACATTCGATGATGAAGATGCAAAATTAGATGAAATTGCATGGTCTTCCAGTACAAAAAATTTCATCAAAATTTTTGATGATAAAATTTTGATTAGGAATTGGTACGAGAATAAATCTGAAGAAATTAAAAAAGATAATATTGTTTCGAATTTCAATCAATTCTACAATTATATATTTTCTAAATCATATAAAACAGAAAATGACCTTGCTCCCTTTATTATTGATATATTTCGACAACTAAGAAATATTACACTAGAGAGGTCTGAACCGGTTGAGGCATTAAATATTTTATTTAAATTACTGATATCTATTGATGAGGACTATAATAATATTGATGCTCAAAAATGGTACATTGAAGACGTTAATTTACCAGACTCTTTTGATTACTTTGTTGAAGTGTTGCGTAATGGTGTAAGGAATGCAAAACCGAATTTAGATATAATTTTACGACATTCTTCTGGGAAAATTTTTCAGGAGGCGAATAGAAACGTTTTATTTTTCAATCCACAAAGAGATTTGTTTGGAGGTGCATCAAGCACTTTGGTAACTCAATCTATTGCTTACACAAGTATTCATTATACACCACAATATCTTGCAAGAACGATTGTTGAGAACTGTATAAATAATATACAGTTGAATGATTTTACTGAATTAACAATTTTAGATCCATCATGCGGATCTTCTGAATTTTTAATAGAAATACTAAAGCAACTAAAAAATAAAAACTTTACTGGTATAATTAACATAAAAGGTTTTGACTCATCAATAAATGCAATTGAAACATCAAAATTTTTACTGCATTATGAAAACCGAACTCAGTGGGATAATAGAATTAATATCAATTTAAGAGTTGTAGAAGACTCTTTAACACAGGATTGGGGTATTAATGACATTGTTTTAATGAATCCTCCGTTTACATCTTTTGAATTAATTAAAGATAAAGAAGTAAAAAATGTTGTTAGAGAAACTTTGCAAGAATTTATACCAAAAGGAAAACCTAATCAAGCAAGTGCATTTTTTCTCAAATCAGTAAATTCATTAAATCAAAACGGTGTAATTGGTTGCGTCTTACCAAGTTCTATTTATACATTAGATATCTACGTTAAATTAAGACAGTACATTACATCTGAGATAGATTTAAAGTTGGTTGGGAAAATGGGTAACTTTGTTTTTGATGATGCACTTACTGATGTTAGTATTTTTACCGGAATAAAAAAAGAAACGACTATTAATCCAACTTTAATATGGACAAAGAATGAAAAAGGTGTTGCGCAAGAAGCTCTAAGAGAACTTAGAAAATTGCAGAAAAATAATGAGGTTGCAAAATCATCGATCTTATATAGTATTTATAAACCTGCCCATTTTCCAATCTTAGATCAAAGTTGGAGAATAATTTCATTAAAGGAAAATAAATTTATATCAGAATTAGATTTATACCTTCGAGCAAGAAAATTAATAAAACTACAAGATCTATTTAAAGTTAACCAAGGTGCATTACTTGGAGTTAAAAATATTTTTGAAATTTCAGATGAACAATATCATGCACTCGTTGAACAGGATCAAAAAATTTTCAGGCCTCTTATAGATAATTCAACGGTAAATAATGGGCATTTTTCCGAGAAAAAATTTGTTTGGTATCCTTACAATAAAACTGGATTAATGATTGAAAACGAAGAGGATCTTCATCACTATGCTTTTGCGCAAGAATCTTTGGTTCCTCACAAGAATAAATTACAAAATAGGTCTGGATTAAAAGATAAATGGTGGGCATTAACAAGACCTCGTAATTGGCAATTTGAAAGTGATATAAAACTTTACTCTTCAAGATTTGGAAATTCATCATCTTTTGGTTTCTATCCTAAAGGTAACGGTGTAGTTGTAGAAGGTAACGCCTTTGTTCCAAAAAAAGGAATGTCAGATGACGATTTATATTTTTATCTTGCAATTTTTTCAAGTGACTATTTCGATTTATTATTATCCATCTTTTCCAAAGAACTTGCTGGAGGAAAATGGTATGACTTAGGTAATAATTTTATTAAAAACATACCATTACCTAATGTTCATAATGATATAATTCGTAATTCATCTCCATATCAAAGGTTAGTTAATATTGGTAAAGAGTTATCATCTGGGAACAGTTCTGTAAGACACCTATCTAAAAACTCATTGTCTTTCTTTTATCCAGAAATTTAATATGGTTGATATTGATTTATTAATTGAAGATTTAAATAGAAAAAGCAGTTTATTCTTCGAAGATCATTTTAACATCCGAGAAATATCACGGACTCCGAGACTTTCGGTATTTCGCGCTGACGGTACATCGTATGCTATCAATCGATTTGAAATTCCGTTGGAAAAGGTTAAGGTTTTCAGGTGGTTTAATGATTACTGGATGTTTTTTGAGATAAAAAAAATAATTGCACCCAATACAACTAATTTCCACTTAAACTTATCAATTTGTGTATTTCAAGGTGATATCTTAGATGAGGATAAATATCAATTATTTCGAGCGGAATGGGATGACTACGATACCGATTACCAAAATCACTCCCAGCCTCATTGGCATATAACCTCTAGTCAAGCATTAGAAAAAACTTTCACATCCTACGCCAGTGATTTTGAAAAAAAAGATTTCATTGACCTTTTAGAGGAAGAAAAGAGTAAAGTTTTTGATGTTAAACAGATACATTTTGCAATGAATGGTAATTGGCAAAATGATGAGACAAATATTCATAGAATAGTAAATAATGACTCCATATTAAAATGGTGGTTCGGATTGCTAAAACATCTAAGAATAGAAATTGACACTTAACCATTTGAAGAAATATGCATTTTTTTGAGTGTACATTTCTGTTTATTTAAAAGATTCATACTAGGTCATATAAAAAGAGGCAATTTATCTAACTCTTTTAAAAAAGTTTTTATACACTTCATGTAACTTTATTTTAATCTTTTTCAGGTATATCATTTCTCAAGACACAAGAATGTTAATTTATTTCCACACAAAAAAAGGTTCCCCTTTGTGAAACCTTTACTTATTTATATTTAGCAGATAGATAGACTATAAAGTATATTTTTGAACAATCAGTCTACCCGATTCGCCAGGTTTCCCGTCAATCCCTTTTAAACCATCAGTCCCATCAGCTCCTTTTCGTCCTCGTCCTCTTTCCGCACTTAAATGTGTACAATTTCCAGCATTTGAACCACTTTCCCCACCATCACCACCTCTTCCCCCAATACCAATAACACCTGATTCACCTGCTAAGCCTTTTTCAGAAGTTAGGTTAAAAAGATTTTCAGTCGAAGGGCTTTTATTAATATAATTTACAAAAAACAATCCTCCATTTCCTCCATTTCCACTATTACCGGCATTTCCTCCAGAAGTTCCGTTAGTTCCATCACTACCTCTTCCCGGCCCCCTTCTACAAGAACCAAAATCACCATTCCTTGCATTTCTTCCATTGCTACCTTTAACGCCATTTTTACCAGGCATACCATTTCCTGCATTTCCTCCATTCTGAGCATTTAAATTAATTGTAATTAAACTTTCAATTTTGTCCAGTATAAAGAATTTCACTAAACTACCATTATCTCCATTATCTCCATTTGTACCATTTATATTTTGTTCATTTCCATTCAAACCGTTTTTTGCAAAATATTGATCGAATGATTGGATACTTGACCTATCATCAAATTCAATTTTATTTGCGTACACTTCGAGTGAATTTCCATTAGTAATTATTTTAGAATTTTCCAATTTTAATTTATCAATTGCCAATACAAATAATGAATCATTTTGTGAAATATTGCCTAGATTTAGTTCTACATTCCTAAGAATCAGAGTTCCACTTTGATTTAATCTTTGAATTAAGTCATCTTGTGTACTTAAAATTACAGCATTAGTAATTTTTGAAGGTATGTCACCAAATTTAATCTTACCTGATAAGATCAAAACTTCATTATTTTGGCAATAGAAATTCGCCACAGCTAGGGCTGTACATAAAAGGGTTATTAAAATTTTCATGGCTTATTTTTTTATTAATAAATGATTTTAAGTAATAGCTTTATGAGTGTAAATTTCTTATTTTATAAAGATTAAAACAATTACCCAAAAGGGTAATTGTTTTAATTACGATCCCTTATACATTCCTAAATAAAAAGACAAATGATTACAATAATATCAATAAAAAATAAGTATTGATACTAATCATTCAAGGTCACACTGATCCATCAAATATTTAAATTAGGATTAATTATTTGTATATTAGAACTAAATTAATAATTATGACGATAAACTCATTTTCAGCAAAATTACCTTTTGGTTCCGATTTACGAGGAAAATCAGGGGCTATATATCAATTCTATTCATACGGATTCGATTATGATTTGGATATCCTATATGTACAGTTTTAGTTCTGAGTGTGGAGTTTTAATATTTCCTCACCGAGACACCTCTTTTATTAAAATTAATAAGATTAAAGACACCAATGGGCTCATAAAAAAGGTTGGTTTAGGAATTCCACAAAACGTTGATAATTTTACTACTTTCAAGAAAATTATGAGTAAAAATGAAAAGGTGATGAAAAATAATATCATATTAACCTTATAATAGTTGGATTCAGTTTATTGTCAAATAACTGACTCTTAATATCCTGTAAGCAAATCTTATATAATTCTAAAGTTTCTTGATGTTATAAAATTTAGTATATTGCGATAAAATATTGGAAAATGTCTGAAAATATTTTCATAGCTCCACGTTTAACCGGAAAAAGATTTGAGGACAGTTCATTGCCGGTGGACATCCTTGATGATTTTCGTGCGCTTGAGGAATTAATTATTGAAATAGCCAAGGGCTTATATTTGGAAGAAAATACTATCAGACAAAGAGTGCCAAAAGGTTTTTCTGACGGAGTTTATTTAAAACTTGTAAGTATTGAAGACGGATCCTCTATTCCAATGTTTGCTTTGTCAACCATGATGTCTTTTTCATCCGGATTGCCTTTTGAGGAGGTTAATTTCAGTTATTTTCACAGAGCTAAAGATAAGGTTATACAGATAATAGCCAATGCTAATTCTGATAGTGAGATTTCACATGACAATCATAAATATATCTCCTATTTTAATAAAATAGGTAGAAATTTATTAGATGATGAATCCATAGATTTTGGATATAATTTCGAAAAATCAGAAAGTTCTTCTGCGATTCTCAATAAAAAAACCAGAAAAAGAATAATATTATCCAGTCAACAAAGAGAATATTCTGCAGAATTTAGATTATTCGCATTAGTTCCAGCAATTGATTTAGATAAAAAAACTTTTTCTATTGAAACGGAATATGGTAAAAAAGAATGTCAATTAACAGAAAATATTACAGATAAAGTCTTAACTGCTGTACAGGAATATAACAATAAATCGTATGTTTCAATTCAAGGCAACGCTCTATTTAATTCATCTGACAGATTAATTAAAATACAGGAAATAACTTCTTTCGATATATTAGATCCTTTAGATGTTTCATTCAGAATACATCAATTACAACAATTAAAGAACGGTTGGTATAATGGTTTAGGGACCGAACTAAACAAAGAAACATTAGATGTTTTTGCAAATCATTTTAATTCATTTTATGGTAGTAAACTTCCTTTGCCTGCAATATTTCCTACTGTAGAAGGAAATATTCAGCTAGAGTGGAAAAATAATACAAGGAATTTAATTGCTACTGTTAATATGGAAACTCTACATGCTAATTTTTTCTATTTTGATTCCGATTCTGATGAAGAAAAAGAAGATAACTTCGATCTATCGCAAAGAGAAGACTGGTCATTTGTTAATCTGTTTATCATTAATTATTTATAATGGAAGAAGAAAACTTATTACATAGACAAATCCACCCTTCACAAGTGGTAAAAGATATAGTGTCGATACAAGCATTCGAGTTACGAGTTGGATCACCATCTTTCGCACCATCGTCAGCTGATGATGGACAATTGTCTATGTATAACGGTAAAATTTTCACTGCTGAGGAATCATATAATCACTATACAAAAACACTGAATTCTGCAGGTGTCTTATCCCTTACAAGAGATGAAATTGATTCTATTCCTCCATTATTTTCAGTAGATGATAATATTCCATTCGAAGGTCATTCGCATATAAATTTTAAGGAAGTTACAAGTAAAAACCAGATTTCAAAAAGAGCTGCATTACTTAGAGATAAGGCTGTAAACAGATATTGGACTTATAAACCAAAGCAGGATTAACATTCTTTTATAAGACAAAGCAATTATTAGCACAATTAGTAGAAACAACTATCCATTTTTATATTTTGGGGTATTTTCTTCATAGAAACTATCCTACTTGCGATTTTTAGAAATTCTCTAAACATTTAAGAGTTTGTTTACAAAGCTTAGTATTCATAACAATTAATTTCAAATAATTATCTGAGTAATATAATTTGGCTTCAGTTTGAGACAGTTTCATAGATCAAATTACAAATTTATGTTAATCTACAATAATTTCTATATCCGTATTTCAACTAATCTGGAAGTTTATTAATAAACCAAAAACATAAATGTTAATAAAACTTAATTTCAATTTTTATAATAAAAAATAAATAAATTTTAAATTCACGATATGAATTAGTTACAATTAAACGCTGATTACATCCATCATTTATATTGTACTTTTCTTTAATCAAATTCATATATATGAACGAAAAGAGTCTTCTGGATTCCTTCCAGCCGTATCCAAGTAAATACGCAAATCTCCCTCTTGAATATGTTCAAGCCGACCACACTCAACCCAGAAAGAATTTCGGTATAACATCTGCCGATCATAGTAGACTACTAAAATCGATTTCTACATATGGAATTGAAGATCCACTTAAAGTTTGTGAGATTGAAACAAATAGGTATCTTATAATTGATGGGCACAGACGTTTTTCATGTGCTAAGGAACTTAAACTTGAAATGGTTCCGTGCCGAATTTATCCTAAAATGACACCAGGTGAATTGGAAGCAAGAAGATACGAAATGCAAAATAATAGACGGAATTGGAGACCAATTGAGAAAGCAAATGCTATCCACAAAATTAATCAAGAATATAAAAATATAAGTAAGAAGGAGATTGCCACACTAATTGGAATAACACAGAAAAATTTATTTCACTACACTGAATTACGAGATATGAGAATGGAATATCTTGAGCTGATGGCTGCGCACGATATGAAAGAATATCAAATGGTGGTGTTTATGCAACTACTTCCAAAACTCAGAAAGATAAGAAATTTTGAAATTGATGATATCGTTAAAATCATTTTTAAAAAAGTAAGTGATGGACTAATTTATCGAAGAACAGATTTTATATCATTGGCTAAAATATTTTCGACAGCATCACTACATGAAGAAGAATTACTTTTATTCCTTGAAGATGCAAATATTTCTGTTGAAGAATTAGTTGAAAGAACGCAACTTTCCGGAATCTCAGTACAGATTAAAAATCTAATTAAGGAGTTGAGTATAAAAAAGAATTTAAATATAAACTTAACAGAGAAAGAGAAATGTCTTTTCGAAGATCTATATAAACTAATGGAAACACATGTATGATATTCGAAGAATCTTTTCAGAAAAAAAAGACTGCAATTGCATATTACAGACACTCTGCTGAGGACAAACAAGAAAATTCTATAAAAATTCAGCAAGGTCATATAGAAGATTTTGCTTATAAACATAAAATTGAGATAATACACCAAGAACTAGACGAAGGTAAAAGTGGATTACTAGCGAAACGACCTGGTTTTGAAAGAATGTTCAAGGATTGGATTGAAAATCCAACAGCTCCGTATTTCAATTATATTTTGGTTTATGATGTGTCAAGGTGGGGACGGTTCCAAAATCCAGATCAATCCGGATATTACGAATACTTATGCACAAAACATGGAAAAGAAGTAATCTATGTATCTCGAGGTTTTACTGAACCAACTAATCAGCTCATTTCAAGTTTAGAAACATCTATTCAACGTTATATGGCTGCAGAGTACAGTAGACAATTGAGTGAAAAAGTATTCCATGGTTGTGTCAAAATTTCACAACAAGGATTTTCCTCCGGGGGTAGCGCTCCTTACGGAATGACAAGACAATTGTTAGATGTAAATAAAAATCCGGTTAGAATCCTAAAAAAAGGTGAATACAAACAAATTGCAAATGAAAGAGTTATTTTCACCCCGTTGAATGATAGTTCAACAGATACTGTTAAAATAATATTTCAATTATATGTTCATGAAAAAAGATCAATTGTACAAATAGTTGAAAGAATTAACCGCACTGATTTTTGTATAGCTAATGGGGAAAAATGGAGCCGTTCAAAAGTTATCAAAATACTAAGAAACGAGGTATATGCGGGAACAAGAATTTATAATAAAACTTGGGGAAGACTGAAACAAAAATCTTATAGAAATCCAAAATCATTGTGGGTTATAAAACCAAACGCTTTTGATTTTATTATAAATAGTAAAGACTTTGAAGCTGCACAAGAGCGATTATATTGGAACATTTCGCGTAATTGGCGAAAGGGAATCAATAGTATTAGAAAGATAAAAAATATCACAAAAAATGATATAACAAATTGGTTGTTGAACAAAGGGTTAGACGAAATACTTTGTAATAAAATTTTTAATGAATTACCTATAATTTATGGTGTTAAAAATAATACAAATGATTATGGTAATTTATGCTTCCTAATTAAGGAGAAACATAGGCGATTTAAAAATGTCTTAGCAATTGGAATAGATGACGATTTCAATCTAAGACAGGATTATTTTTTATTTGATGCTGAAGAATTCAAAAATTCAAATTATATCAATCTCCAAGATAACACTTCTGCCTTTTTTGATAAAAAAATAGATCAAGAAAATATTGAAGAAGTTATAAGGAATTTCATACAACAATATATCTCTTTAGACCGGTATGTGAAAACTAAGTATGCATTTATATTAAAGTTGCTTTAAGCATAATGTGGTAGCAAGAGTGGTAGCAACTAATAGAGACTTATCAAAACACTGATGGATAGAAAGGAGTTCCATATCCTCCAACTCCACTGATATCAAAAAGAGAAAACGTTGCGTTTCTCTTTCTTGGTTTCTGGAATGCTTTTATCTGCTATATTCAGCTTATTTATAGGCACGGGCATTCTGCTTGTAACCGATTAAGACACGCTTGCTTTATTAGTTTCTTTTTATTTGTCTTGACGAGCATAAATGGGATGCTTGCGCCAGTAAGGGTATATCTTGCTAAAACATTTTATTCTCTATTTCGGCTTATCATTATATTGTTATTTGAGAATAATAAAAATTCTTACTTTAACCCGAGCCACAATAGTTAAAAGATGAAAAGTTTACTTTCAGAAAAGCCCGAAAAATCTATAAAAAAATAACCACCATAAAGGTGGTTGCGTTTTATAAAACCTACGAGTCTACATTTAATTCTTAATTATAATGTGAGTAGAACAAGGGCCAATCGTAGCGCTTACAGAAGCTCCTACTGCTCCTACAGTTGCACCCAAAAAATTTAAAATACTACCATCATAGCAAAAGGTAATTGTATCTTTTTGAAAGTAATCCTAATAACCTTTTTTTGAGATTATGATATATACAATGAATATTGTAAAACTGAAGTAAATTTATCCTATGTAATAAAAGTGTTGCCGAAAATGTCTTTTAATAGGAGTTACTTATAAATTTTATGATTAAAAAAACATAGAATGAAATAAACTAAAAGTATAACCTAATAGGAAATAGCAATGAAAAAAATCTTAATCCTCTTTTTAATGATCCATATATATTCGTTTGGTCAAAAAAATATTATTGTAAAAATTGATCATCGAATTGAAGCAGTCAGTATTTTCTACACTTTGGCAACAATGGATACGTTAGATACCAAACCTACTCCATCAATTTATTACAAACAGTTTAATCAGTATTTTACAGATTGTAAAAATCATAAATCACTGGATTGGTATAGAAATCTTAAAGTATGGGACGGCTATGATCTTTCGAGCATAGGTTTGTATTTATCTGACAAATATCCGTTCAAATTAAAAATCCCATATTCAGATAATCAATTGCGCAGCTCGGAGATTAATGTTTTTTTAGAAAAATTTAATGCTTTTTATAAAGATTGTAAAGTAGATGCTTTCTTGAAAGCCCACAAGACAGATTACGCCGAAATTGTAGAATTTACTAGAAATAAAATTGTTGCAAGCAACCTATTAAATGATGCTGAGAAATATTATAACAAACCCACCCAAGGAGAAATAATCATTTTTATAGATATTTTAAATAACCTGGGCAGTAATGCAATTTCAATCGATGACAAAATATTCAAAAGAAAAAAAATATTTAAGCTGGCATACCTGAAAGATAAAAATATTGTCCAGACTAATGACTCGAAAGTGACGTTCATACCATTATCAAATGTAGTCATTCACGAAGTATCCCATTTATATCTCCGTGATTTTATTCCATTGTATAGAGAAAGATTGAGTAAGAAAAAGAACATTTTTCTAGTTACGGCAAAAGGTGAACAGCTTAAAGAAAAAGAATGGGAAAATGAGCTCGATGAATTAATCGTCAGGGTCTGTGTATCCAAAATAATGGGTGAAAAATACGGTCCAGCTACCGAATTAAAGGAAGTTGAAAATCAGTCAAAACATTTCAAATACTTTAAAGAATTAAATTTGTTTTTCAATAATTATAGTCAGCATAAGAGCAAATACAAAAGTATATCAGATTTTTATCCAGAACTAATTGATTATTTGGAAACATTAAATTAATTGGGTTATCAACTAAATATCCTTTAATCAAAATAAAAGCTGGCTCAAAAGACAGTCATCAATTATAAAAATTCAATTTTAATCTTTAATAAATTCCCACCAGCTCCTCAGTCACCCTACTCTTCTACATTTCCAGCAACCGCTCATACAGCTTCTTATTTTCTTCATAGACTTCGATCAACTTATCAATCGGATGTATTACCGTACAAATACGCAATCTTACAATTGGTAATTTCCACGCTATCCCGATTGTTTTTTTGCATTACTTTACATACAAAACAACCTATAAAAACCAATATCACGGAAGCAAACACAAGCTACAACGTAAACTCTACAGGGGAATTAAAATTATGAGGCGGCGCACAGTTCTGGGTGTATATCTCGCCTCAAAACGATACGGTTAAGATGATTACTAAGTAGAGAGCAACTTTTTCTCAAGGAAACCGGCAAGACACAATTTCAAGCGAAAACCTTACTAAACAATTTGAGACACCTGGTCTTTCAGGAATTTTTGACATTTAATTAGAAGCTTTAAATGGCTCTACAGGAACATGGCACGAAATTCCACCTCAGGAAGGAAGCAGAAACCAAATCGGATGCAATTCCAATTGTGCACCTATGGTGGGAATTGTTGCAGACAGCACAAGTCCGGCTCTTGGAGCAATCAATGCTCATTTCTGGACAACATGGGACGCATTCTGCAGATCATAAGTCCCCCACAACTAACATATCTATTTCCAAGTAATAATATCATATAATACGTCGGAATAGTTATGAAATATGCGAGATTATTTATTTTCGTATTACTTGACACACTCCAAAGTCATAGACTTTGGAGTGTGTCTCATTCTACCCTAGCCTTTTTATTCTTTCTAAATTCCCACGGTGAAATGGCTTTTTTATCACTCCATAAACCCAGTTTCTTTTCTTTAGCCTTATCCTGAAGCTTCTGAAGCTCAGTATTCTTTGAAGCTTTAAAATACCACCAACCAAATCCCGCTTTTACAATCTCCCGTGACAGGTATTTATCGCCATCATAGAAGACTCCGGCAATATTTCTTCCGTACCTGTCCTTCCCTACTTTATAAATAATAACCATCTTACCAAAAACCTGATTGGAGGTAAATTGTTTAGCATTATTTCCGAAGGCCTGACCGTTTTCAGGACAATCTACTTCTGCAAGCCTCAAGGTTTGTTGGGTTTTGTCTGCTAGTAAAACAACAATTGTATCACCATCCTTTATTTTAATAACTTTTCCTCTGATTTGTGATAACAGGGTCATAGAAACCGAAAGGAGTATGCCGCAAATAATCTTTTTCATTAAATTATAATAATTATGGTGTATTAAATTCTGAACAAAAATAATCATCATGCTATTTGAATTAGCAAATATAGATAAGAGGATCTTGTAAATTTCTGAACTAATATAGGTTAAATCAAATTTTAAATATTGACGTATCAATCTCAATATTTCCTTTTTTAAATAAATATATAAATTATTAACAGTCACTCTGGAAAGGCTTATAAACTTCGAAAAAAACGAATAAGTTTGAACCTGAAAAATCAATAAAATATAAACCTCTGAAAACTAAAATACTAAACAGCAACACGACAAAATACATACCCATGAGCCACAAAAAACATTAAAAAAATGTTTTATCGTAAAGAATTTTATATATTTGCACCATCTAACAATTAAAAAAAAATTTACTATGTCAGACATTGCATCAAGAGTAAAAGCTATCATCGCTGATAAGCTTGACGTTGAAGAAACAGAAGTAACTCCGGAAGCTAGCTTCACTAACGATTTAGGAGCAGATTCTTTGGATACAGTTGAACTTATCATGGAGTTTGAAAAAGAATTCAACATTCAAATCCCTGATGATCAGGCTGAAAAAATTACTACTGTAGGACACGCTATCGCTTATATCGAAGAAGTAGTAAATAAATAATATTCTTCAACAAAAAAGAAATTAAACAAAGTTTATGGAATTAAAAAGAGTAGTTGTAACCGGTTTTGGAGCAATAACACCGATTGGAAATAATGCAAAAGAATACTGGGAAAATCTTGTGAAAGGTGAGAGCGGTGCCGCTCCGATTACTCTTTTTGATGCCACAAATTTCAAAACAAGGTTTGCTTGTGAAGTAAAAAATTTCGATCCGCTGCAGTATTTCGACAAGAAAGAAGCAAAAAAGATGGATAGAAATACTCAGCTTGGGCTGGTCGCTGCAAGAGAAGCAGTAGAACACTCAAGAATCATTGAAGACAGCGTAGATAAAAACAGAGTCGGAGTAATCTGGGGATCCGGAATCGGAGGTCTGGAAACTTTTGAAACTGAAGTTTTAGGTTGGGCCAATACGGACATCCCGAGATTCAACCCTTTCTTTATTCCTAAAATGATCGCTGATATCACACCGGGACACATTTCTATTGAATATGGTTTTCATGGACCAAACTACACAACCGTCTCAGCGTGTGCATCTTCAGCAAATGCTATAATTGATTCCAAAATGCTGATCCAGCTTGGAAAAGCAGATGTAATTGTTTGCGGTGGCTCTGAAGCGGCCGTTACAGCAAGTGGTGTCGGTGGATTCAATGCAATGATGGCTCTTTCTACAAGAAACGACGATCCTAAAACCGCTTCAAGACCTTTTGACAAAGACAGAGATGGGTTTGTATTGGGTGAAGGCGCAGGATGTATCATTCTTGAAGAATATGAGCATGCCGTAAAGCGTGGAGCAACAATTTATGCAGAATTAAAAGGCGGAGGTCTGAGTGCAGATGCACATCATATGACCGCACCGCATCCTGAAGGCTTAGGAGCTTACCTGGTAATGAAGAACTGCCTGGAAGATGCAGGACTCACTGCTGATGAAGTAGATCATATCAATATGCATGGTACATCTACTCCATTAGGAGATATTGCAGAATCCAATGCCATTTCAAAATTATTGGGAGAGCATGCGTTCGACATTCAGATTAATTCTACAAAATCAATGACAGGCCATCTTTTGGGTGCTGCGGGTGTTATTGAGGCTATTGCTGCATTGGGAACGATTATTCATGGTATTGTTCCTCCAACCATTAACCATTTTACTGATGATGAAAATATCGACAGCAGACTGAATTTTACATTCAACGAAGCTGCGAAAAAAGATGTAAAAGTAGCCATGAGTAATACTTTTGGGTTTGGTGGGCACAACGCTTGCGTTCTATTTAAGAAAATCTAAACTTACTGAATGGAGTTACAGAAATACTTTTCTAAATTCCTTCTCAAAAAAAGAAAAAGAAAATTAACGGAGAGAGATTACTTTCTCAGTACTGAACTTAATAAAATTCTCGGTACTGAGGTACAAAATGTTGCTCTTTACCGTGAAGCTTTTTCTCTGAAAAATTCTTCTAAAAATAAAGACAGCAATTACGAAAGGCTTGAGTTTTTAGGAGATTCTGTTTTGGGTACAATCATTTCATGTCACTTGTTTCAAACTTATCCTCAAGCGAATGAAGGATATCTGACACAAATGAAATCCAAGATTGTAAATAGGAAAAATCTTAATAAACTAGGAGAAGATCTTAAATTGACCGACCTTTTGCAAAAACAGACTTCTGTGGCATTAGGTGAAAATATCTCCGGAAATTTATTTGAAGCCTTAATCGGCGCTGTTTATCTGGATTTTCAGTATGAAATCTGCAGAAAGATTATTTTAGACAGGCTGCTCACGCCAAGTGAAATGAATAAGCTTGAAAATAAAATCGTAAGCTACAAAGGTCTTCTGCTCGAATGGAGCCAAAAGAAAAAATTAAATATAAAGTACGAAACCTGTGAAGAAATACAGGTGAACCGGTCGATTGTCTTTCGATGTCATGTCTGGCTCGGAGATGAAAAAATCGCCAACGCCACGGAAACCTCAAAGAAAAAGGCGGAAGAAAAAGCAGCACAGAGAGCATTTTATATTTTAAATAAAAAAGAAAACATACTTGGAAATTCAAAAGCTTTATGATCTTGATGATATAGAATTTGAAGATGTTACCATAGGATTGGTAAGATTGGCCAAAAATGTACCCGATCATGAGTTTTTCTATCATGTAAATCAAAGAAACGATCTTAATTTTAAAAGGATTGATGATCTCATCTATCACGGGTCATATTATGATTACTTTTTTCCTCGGTTTGAGGCCTATCACAAGTTTACAAGGACATGTTTTACGTTTATTTCAAACCGATCTTCGGAAAGTAAACAAAAAAAAATACAAACTGAGCTTTTCTCAGGAGAAGAAAACATTAAATTTTTATTAAATAATCAGGTAGAAGTACAATATATTTTGCATAGTTCGGAACAGTTTCCTGATTTTTCCGTAATTTTGCTCCCTGAAAATCTTGTATTTCCGATTCAAGATTATATATTAGGTTCTGAAGAGGAACTTTATCAAATTATCCAGTATTATGAATAAGTATTTAAAGAAGACAAAAATTATCGCAACACTTGGGCCGGCGTCATCGTCGAAGGAAGTAATGTTAGGGTTAATGAGAGCAGGTGTTGATGTTTTTAGAATAAATTTCTCACACGCAGATTACGACTTAGTTCGTTCAAATATTGAAATCATCAGAGAGCTCAATAAAGAGCACGGTTTCTCTGTTGGAATTTTAGGGGATTTACAGGGACCTAAGTTAAGAGTTGGTGTTGTAAAAGAAGGTTCTTACCTTAATCCAGGTGATATCCTTACCTTCACCAATGAAAAAATTGAAGGGGATTCTACAAAAGTATATATGACTTACCAACAATTTCCTCAGGATGTAAAAGTTGGTGAAAGAATCCTTATTGATGATGGTAAGTTGGTTTTAGAAGTTACAGAAACCAATCTTATTGATACTGTAAAGGCAAAAACAATTCAGGGGGGACCTTTAAGTTCTAAAAAAGGGGTAAATCTTCCGAACACGAATGTTTCTCTTCCCGCTTTAACGGAAAAAGATATTCAGGATGCCAACTTTATGCTTGATCAGGAAGTAGACTGGATTGCGCTTTCTTTCGTTCGTCATGCACAGGATATTATTGATTTGAAAGAATTGATCTCTAAGCATCCGAACGGGAAATTCAAAACGCCAATCATCGCAAAAATTGAAAAGCCGGAAGGCGTAAAAAACATCGACGAAATTTTATTGGAATGCGATGGAGTAATGGTTGCCAGAGGAGATTTAGGGGTGGAAGTTCCTATGGAAGAAGTTCCTGCTATCCAGAAAACATTGGTAGAAAAAGCAAGATTTTATTCCAAGCCGGTGATCATTGCAACGCAGATGATGGAAACGATGATCAACAGCCTAACGCCAACAAGAGCTGAAGTAAATGACGTAGCCAACTCTGTATTGGATGGTGCTGATGCCGTAATGCTTTCCGGAGAAACTTCAGTAGGTAGATATCCGGTGCAGGTAGTTGAAAATATGGCAAAAATCGTAAAGAATATTGAAACGACTCATTTCTACCAACATAAAAATGAACCGATAGAAAAGGATTTCAACTGTATCGATGAAAGATTCATTACGAACAGAGTATGTCTTGCAGCCGTAAGAATTGCAAAAACGACTAATGTGTCTGCGATCGTAACATTAACAAGTTCAGGATATACGGCGTTCCAACTTTCTGCGCACAGACCAAATTCCCATATTATCGTATATAGTGGTAATAGAAGAGTAATCACCATGCTCAATCTTCTTTGGGGAGTTCACGCTTATTATTACGACATGAAGAAGTCTACTGATGAAACGATTATCCAGGTAAATATGCTTACCCACAACTATGGATACATCGAGGCAGGAGATTTTGTAATTAACATCAATGCAACTCCATCATACGAAGGCGGTAAAACAAATACATTACGATTAACTACAGTTTAATTTAAACTAAGCTGTTATTATAAAGCAAAAACTCCCGGATCATCGGGAGTTTTTATTTTTAAACTAATTAATTACGGTTTATTAATTTCCAACAACAGTCTTTGCGGTTACAAACTCTCTTAAAGCCAGCAATGAAAGTTCTGTTCCGTATCCTGAGGTCTTTGTGCCTCCGAAAGGAAAACGAGGGTCAGAACTCGTCATTCTGTTGATATTAACAGTTCCGGATTCTAAATTTTCAATGAAAAATAGCTGACGGTCCTTATCTTGTGTCCAAACAGAATTTGAAAGACCAAAAGGAATATCATTGGCCAGCTGTAATGCTTCTTTATCATTCTTAGCAATCATGACCATCCCTAAAGGCCCGAAAAGCTCCTCTTGCAAAATCGGATTTCCTTCTTCTACACGAATCAGGCCAGGATTGAATTCATTATCAGAAATTCTTTCCAAAGGAAGAATAATTTCAGCGCCATTTTCCAATGCTTTCTGAAACTGTTTTTCCAGATCATCTGCAAGATCCGGTCTTGCCATTCCGGCGATTTTTGTTTCCCTGTCCATAGGATCCGCCGGGACAAACTTTTTATATTCTTCAATAAATTTCGGAAGAAAAGTATCTTCTATTTTTTCATCAATGATAAATCTTTTTGCCGCTACACAAGTCTGTCCGCAATTCTGAAGTCTTGCTAATGCACCCACTTTAGCTGCTTCATCCAGATCTGCATCATCCAATACAATGAATGCATCACTTCCGCCGAGTTCCAATAAAGACTTCTTGATATTTTGACCGGCAATGGAAGCAACTTCTGCACCTGCTTTTTCGCTTCCTGTAAGGCTCACTCCTGAAATTGCTTTATGCTCAAGAACTTCCTTCACATCTTGGTGTCCGATTTCCAGATTCTGAAAAACACCTTCAGGAAAGCCAGCTTCAAGAAATATTTTTTCAATTGCATTTCCGCTGCCGAAGCAGATAGAAGCATGTTTAAGTACAACCGTATTTCCCGCCAAAATAGCAGGAACAGCAAATCTCAAAACCTGCCAGAAAGGGAAATTCCAGGGCATAACTCCTAAGATAACACCCTTTGGAACATAATGTATTTCGGAATAAGAATATTCGGATTCAATTTTTTCGGGCTGCAGAATATTTTCCGCATCAGCATAATAGTTCATCATTAAGGCACATTTTTCCACCTCAGCAATGGCTTGCGAAATCGGCTTATGCATTTCTGAAGTAATGATTGCTCCAAACTCTTCAGAACGTGTCTTTAAAATTTCAGCTGCTTTGGCAATGAGTTTTTGCCTGTGTTCGAATGGTATTTTCTTCCATTCTGAAAATGCCTTATCTGCACTGATAAGTTTATTTTCAATTGATTGTTCCATAATATAGTCTCTGTTTTAAATTCAAAACTGAATTTAATTATTGCTTAAAAAGTATCATGAAAGGAACAAAATGTGTTCCTTAGGATTATATAAAATAATGATTTTCTCTATCAAATTGATGCTAAATCATAAACCATTCGTTAACCAGTGTCGCAGCAAGCCTTGCCGTTCTGTCCTGAATATCATAGGAAGGGTTGACTTCTGCTACATCAAGTGCCAAAAGCTTTTCATTCTTTAAAATATGTCTGTAAAAATGCATAAATGGTACATCGGCAAAAATACCATTGTACGCAGAAGCGGAAACTCCAGGCGCAATAGAGGCGTTAAAAACATCCATGCATATCGTAAGATAAAGGTAATCTACAGTTTCAGCTAAATTATTAATTCTCTTGTAAATCGATGGGAGATTTTCAAAGAAGATTTCATCTGCCAATATATACTTCATTCCGTATTGGTGGGCAGTGTCAAATAATTTCAAGGTATTTGAATTTCTCTGAATACCAATATGAAGAGAATTGATCGGTCCATCCTGAGCGATTTGCCAGAAACCAGTTCCTGAACTGGGTCCTACTCCAATTTCGGGTTGCCTGTTATCGAAATGAGCGTCAATATTGATAATCCCGATTTTTTGTTCAGGAAAAGCAGTTTTCAGACCAAGATAATGTGCATAAGTAACTTCATGCCCTCCCCCAAAAACAACAGATCTCCCATTTTTGAGCAATACCTTCGATACATTTTTAGCCAGATTATTCTGTGCTTCTTCCAGGTTACCATCTTCACAGGTAATGTTTCCAAAATCGAGCAGTGTAAAATCGGGGCGGATCACCGGAAAGTTGGACATATTTTTTCTGATCACATCAGGAGCATCCTTTGCACCTTCCCTGCCTTTATTCCTTTTAACCCCTTCATCTACGGCAAATCCATGTAAAACGAAATCCTTAGTTGAAATAAGATCATAGTTGTTTTCTTCTTTTACTCTCTGAAATATCCTGTGGAAAAGCAGCTCTTCTCCGTCTAATCTTCCCTGCCAAATCATTGTTGTATTATTTACAGATTATTCTCTGAATTTTCCTTTTAGTGTTGGTATAAATGTTCTCAAAAACAGGACCAAAAAAGCTACAGCAGCAAAACTAAGCTTGATAACCAAACTGGTGTCATTAGAAAATGTAATAATGAGTAGTAAAGTAATTATGACAATCAAATAGAATATGGAGTATAAATAACCTCCTCTGTTTTCATATTTGAATTCTCCCCCATTAGCTGAAAACATTTCATCAAGCATATTATTGGCTGATTCGTAATTTACTTTTCTAACATCTGATGTTAAATTTTTAATAATAATTTCTCTTTTACTTCCTGATTTTACTGCGTTGAAAGCATAATCAATATGTTTTTCAGGAATTTGTAATGATATATATTTCTCTTTGATGCTATTAAAGTTTTTCATGTATAGTTTATTAATTAATTCTCATTCCTTCAATATAAACATTTTCCGCTTTCAAACTTCCCTGATGATAAAGCACATTCTGGAAATTATCAGTTTTGAATGTTACGAAATCAGCTTTCAAACCTGCTTCCAGTTTTCCTCTATCTTCCAGTCCAAGTGCAAATGCAGAGCGGAAAGTAATTCCTGCCAAAACTTCTGCGGTTGTCAGTTTTTCAAAGGTTGCCAAAATCGAAGCTTGTGTAACTAGGTTACCCATCGGTGCCGAACCAGGATTCCAGTCACTCGCAATTGCCAGGATGGCTCCTGCGTCCAATAATTTCCTTGCCGGACTATACTTCTCACCTAATCCTAAACTCGCTCCGGGTAATGCTGTAGCAACCGTTTCAGATTGCGCGATAAATTCAATATCTTCATCAACAGTAGCTTCTAAATGATCTGCAGATTTTGCCCCAACTTCTACCGCAATCCTGGAACTTCCCGGAGTGAACTGGTCCGCATGTACCGTTATATCAAAACCTAGTTTTTTAGTTTCAAGCAGAAAAGCTTTACTTTCTTCAGGCTGAAATGCTGATTTTTCAATGAAAATATCAACTCTCTTCGCCAGGTTTTCTTCTTTTACTTTTGGTAAGATCTCATTTAAAATATATTGTAAATATTCTTCATTGCTTCCTTCAAAATCCCTTGGTTTCAGATGTGCAGAAAGACAGGTAGGAACCAACGTCGCAGCAGTCTGCTGCTGTGCCTTTTGAATCGTCCGCAACATCTTTAGTTCATTTTCAACATCAAGCCCATAGCCGCTTTTTACTTCTATGGTTGTAATTCCGAGAGATGTTAAAAAACCGATTCTTTCTAATAATGTTTTTAATAAATCTTCTTCAGACGCATTTCTTGTATGCTGCACAGAGCTCCATATTCCGCCACCGCTTTCAGCAATTTCGAGATAGGTCTTTCCGGCATTACGCATGGCAAAATCATTCGCCCGGTTACCGCCGAAACAGATATGGGTATGTGAATCTGTAAAAGCCGGAAGCACAATTTGTACGCCTTCAATTTCTTCGATTTCTATATTTTGATGGTCAGATTTTAAGGTTTCAAAATTTCCGACCTGCTGTATTTTTCCATTATTTACTAAGATTCCGCCATCAGTAATGACTTCGAGCTGCTCATCAGATATTTTTCCTCTTAAAGGAAGGTTGGCAAGGGTTACAATTTGCCTGAAAGGACCTATTAGTTTCATGTATTAAGGTTAAGGTTGAGGTTGAGGCTAAGATTAAAAGTGGCTATTATTTAGTCTGCTTGTGATTTTATTTAAATCGTATATAACCTCACTAATCAAATTTTGTATTTCCAAACTCTCATTTTCTGAAAAATATTTTACTCTGTACCCATAAATTAAATGGCTTTTCGTTTCAAATGCCGACCCTCTCGAAATATCATAGAATCTGCTTTTATCTTTTGATGTTCGCCTCCCAAAACCTTCAGCAATATTAGCCGAAATACTCTCTGCGGCTCTTCTTAATTGTGAAGCGAGTGCATAATCTTCTTTTTTGGGTAAACTTTCAGATATTTTGAAACACTTTTCAGCAATATCCATTGCTTTTTGCCAAACGGGCATTTCGGTAAAATCTTTTATCATTTGTTCTTATTAAAATTTCTCTTCCAAAAATACTAAAATAAATCAATCTTATAAATCATAACCTTTCCCGCCCACAAATTCCCTCAACCTCAACCTCAACCTCAACCTTAACCTTAACCTTAACCTTAAATCTCAACATCACTCTTTAATCGTAACTTCAATTTCCTTATCTTTACGGTAAATGAAATTGAATTAATGCCAGACTTTTTACATCCAGATAAAGATAATTATTCCCGTGAAGAGCTAGCACAGGAAGAACAGATCCGTCCCCAGAGCTTCAGGGATTTCGCAGGACAGAGAAAGACGCTTGAAAATCTTGAGGTCTTCGTAACGGCTGCCAAAAAGCGTGGCGGTGCACTTGATCATGTTTTACTGCATGGTCCGCCAGGACTTGGTAAAACGACCCTGGCTAATATCATTGCCAATGAACTTGGCGTAAACTGCAAAATTACGTCTGGTCCGGTGCTGGACAAACCCGGAAGCCTTGCCGGATTGCTCACGAACCTTGAGGAAAACGACGTACTGTTTATTGATGAAATTCACCGCCTGTCTCCCGTTGTGGAGGAGTATCTGTATTCCGCGATGGAAGATTACAAGATTGACATTATGCTCGAAACAGGTCCTAATGCTAGGAGTGTGCAGATCGGTTTAAATCCTTTTACTCTTGTAGGGGCAACCACCCGCAGCGGAATGCTTACCAAGCCAATGCTGGCGCGATTCGGGATCCAAAGCAGACTGGAATATTATACGATTGAACTTTTATCAATGATCATTCAAAGAAGCTCAAGAGTTCTGGGGGTAAGGATTTATGAAGATGCAGCGATTGAAATTGCCCGCAGAAGTCGGGGAACCCCAAGAATTGCGAACGCTTTGCTCAGAAGGGTTCGTGATTTTGCTGAAATAAAAGGAAACGGTGAAATTGAAATTAACATTACCAAATATGCGCTTGATTCTTTAAATGTGGATGAATTCGGACTGGATGAGATGGACAACAAGATCATGCGTGTAATGATTGAAAATTTCAAAGGTAAACCCGTTGGAATTTCGGCACTGGCCACATCTATCGGGGAAAATCCGGAAACACTGGAAGAGGTTTATGAGCCTTTTTTAATTCAGGAAGGATTTATTATAAGAACGCCGAGAGGACGTGAAGTGACAGACAAAGCGTATAAGCATTTAAATATTTCAAGACCGAAAAATCCGGGAGAACTATTCTGAGATCAATGATAAAAACTATTGAAAAATAAACAACATTATAAATCTTAATATTATATGAAATTATATCCAATACAGTGCGGAAAATTTAAACTGGATGGCGGCGCCATGTTTGGAGTCGTCCCGAAGAGTCTGTGGGAAAAGACCAATCCTGCAGACGAAAGAAACCTGATTGAGCTGGGAACGAGATCCCTGCTTGTAGAAGATGGAAAAAAGCTCATTCTGATCGATTGCGGACTGGGAGATAAGCAGGACGAAAAGTTCTTCAGCCACTATTCGCTTTGGGGAGATGATACTTTAGATAAAAATTTAAAAAAATACGGTTTTGTGAAAGAAGACATCACTGATGTTTTCCTTACACATCTTCACTTTGACCATTGCGGAGGAGCCATTGAATGGAATGATGAGCGTACCGGTTACCGCCCGGCTTTTAAGAACGCACAGTTCTGGACTAATGAAAATCACTGGCAATGGGCAACAGAACCCAACGCCCGGGAAAAAGCTAGCTTTTTAAAAGAAAACATCATCCCGATCCAGGAAAGTGGTCAGCTCAACTTCCTACCTCTTCCTACTACAGGAAATTACGGTTTTGCTCCGGATCTTAAAATGGATGTCATCTTTGTCGACGGGCATACAGAAAAACAGATGCTCCCTGTCATTCAATATCAGGAAAAAACAGTTGTTTTTGCAGCAGATCTTATTCCTACCGCAGGGCACATTAATCAGGTGTATGTCATGGGATACGATACCAGACCGCTGCTTACGCTAGAAGAAAAAGGAAAATTCTTAAAGCAATGTGTAGACAATGAATACCTGCTGTTCTTTGAACATGATGCTCATCATGAACTGGCGAGTCTTAAAATGACAGAAAAAGGAGTAAGACTTGATGAGACATTTAGTTTTAATGATGTTTTCGGATATTGATTTGAACTATTATGGAAGAATTACATTCAGAATCTCAGCAACCAGCTGAGCCAGAACCATTATCATCACCAAAAATTATCGGTCTTACAGGCGGAATAGGCTCCGGGAAAACAACCGTTGCAAAATTTATCGAGGAATTTGGATTTCCTGTTTATTATTCTGATGAAAGAGCTAAGGAGATCGTTAATGACAACGAAGATCTGAAGGCAAAGATCAAACAACTTCTAGGCGAAGAAGCATACGATGAAAATGGGTTGTATGACAGAAAATTTGTCGCGGATAAAGTTTTTAATAACAAAGACCTTCTTGAGCAATTGAACCTGATTATTCATCCTGCTGTACGCAATGATTTTGAAGACTGGGTAAAAAAACAGACGAAATATCTGATCTTTAAAGAGACCGCATTACTGTTTGAGCTTAAACTAAATAAAGAATGTTATAAATCTATCTTGGTAACTGCTGAGGATAACATCAGAATTAAAAGGGTCATGGACAGAGATAGCAAAACGTACCGGGAAGTACAGTCCATTATGGAAAAACAAATGCCCGAGAAGGATAAGATAAAACTTGCAGACTGCATTATCTATAATAATACAAATCTTGAAGATCTGAAAGAGCATACCGAAAAGGTCGTCTTTGATATCGAATAAATTAAACTCGCTGACGTTTCAGCGAGTTTTTTATTTCTGAGAATGTTGGAATTTTTTTTACTTCCTCTGAGTAATAATAAGCATTAAGTTTTTAAACTATTGAAATCTAATTAGGCTGATTGTTTCAAATGAGAACATATGTGCTTTAGAACAAATTATAATAGGTTTTGGCTAAAGCCAAGCTTCTTATCCTTATGTGAATGGGCTAAAGCCCATTTCTATTGATATTATATGTTGGTTTATTAAAATCCGGGTATTACTCTACTTATCTTTGGGTAACAGTCTACTTCTCTTTGGTGACACTCTACTTCACTACGGTAACAGTCTACTTCACTATGGTAATGCTCTACTTACCTTTGGTAACACTCTACTTCTCTTTGGTAACGCTCTACTTCCCTACGGTAACAGTCTACTTCACTATGGTAACAGTCTACTTCACTATGGTAACGCTCTACTTACCTTTGGTAACACTCTACTTCACTACGGTAACGCTCTACTTCACTATGGTAACAGTCTACTTCCCTTGAGTAACGTTCTACTAACCTATGGTATTATCTTACTGATGTTCGATATTGCCTTAGCTAAGAACTGGTGTAAAACAAAACAGGCTCTCAAAACTGAGAGCCTGTAAGATGATTAATAGTTAAATGATTTATTCTTTAATAAATTTCTTTTGAACGGAGATATCATTTCCATCCTGAATATCGATGATGTAAACACCATTTATCAGTGTATGAACATCAATCTTATTGTTCAGGATAATTCCGTTTGATACTAACTGTCCTGCTGCATTGTAGATCTTATAATTCGCTTTTTTGCTTATATTTTTCACGTACAATACTGTGCTTACCGGGTTAGGATAGATTAAAATATCCGTCTGGTTGACAGGGTTAGGAACAATCGGTTTAGATATTCTCACGGTATAGTCTTCTACCTCACCAGCAGGGAAGTTGTTACAGTTTACCGGGATTGCATCTTTCGCCAATGCAACTCTCATGACTACATATTTGTAATCTGTCAAGCTGATGAAAGCATCCGCCGGCACGGTAAACGTTCCGCTTGCAGTATCATCTGCATTTGGAGCAACCGCCATGATTCTTTCGTTGATATCGAAATAACCGTTTCTGTTGAAGTCGATCCAGACAGCTACCCCAGCCTCTGTATTACCAGAAAGCTTTTTGTCAATAATGATCTGGTTGTTTGAAGAACCTTGGATCAATTCTATAAACTTCAACTGATTACCTGTATAATCTGTGTAGTTGGATGCTGCGGATGTATTTTCCATAACAGGCTTATCAGTCGGCTTCACCGTAACTTTTGAAATATATGCAGAAGCTGATGATGCAGACGACATCTGACAATAGATTACAGTAGGCGTTGTGAAGAAGTACGGAAGGGTATAAGTACCCGGTGTACCGCTACATACATTGGCAACCTGTAATTCGTATTGTGTCAACTCCAATAATCCTGTCAGCGTAAGGGTGTTCGTATTTGAAGTAACTGTTGTCCAGCTCGGAATACCAACTTTTCTATATCTTAGGATATATGTTGCTCCAGGGAATGCATCCCAAACCACAACAGCTGTCGTAGGTGTAAGGTTAGTGATCGTTAATCCTGGAGGAGGTAATTCACACGTTCTTTCAGTTGTAAATACTTTAGGATTAGACCATGCATTAACTGTTGTTTCACCATTACAGATATTGGCTACCTGTACTTCATATGTTGTATATGGACTTAATCCCTGAATCGTATATGTATTCAATGGAGGTGTTGTAATATTTACAGTTGTCCACGTTGTACTTCCCACGACTCTGTATCTTACTACATACGTAGCACTAGGTACTACCGGAGCCCAGGTTACGACTGCAGAGTTTGTGGTTACAGTACCGATCGTTACATTCGGAGGTGTAGGATCACATCTTGTCGTAAATGTCTGAACCGGTGTGAATGTTCCAGGTGTAGTTCCACAGCTTGAAGCAATCTGTACTTCATAGGTTGTCGCAGGCGTTAAACCGGTTAATGCCAACGGTGGATTTCCTGTTAGTGTTGAAGCTACAACTTCTGTCCAGGTACTGGTACCTGCCACTCTGTATCTCACAATAAAAGTAAGACTTCCTGTAGGTACAGTCCATGTGATATTAGCAGACGTATGAGTAATTGTATTGAATGCTAAATTTGTTGGTGTATTAGTCGAACATGGTCTTAATTTCACCGCATAATCTTCAACCTCTCCGTTTACTGCATTCTGACACATTACCGGAGCACTAGAACGCTTCAGTACCACTCTCATGGTTGTTGTTAAAGCTCCACTATATGCAGTTGAAGGCACATCGAACAAGGCTGTTACAGGGCTGGTTGTGCTTGCTGCAGAAGCCATAATCTGTTCTGATGTTTCGAAAACTCCGTTTCTGTTGAAATCGATCCAAGCAGATACAGCATCATTTTGAGTTGCCCCTTTTGCTACTGAGATCTTATTTCCAACAGATCCTATTTCCAGATTAATTAGTGTAGCCGGTGTTGTGTAACTTATATAATTCGTCTGAAGAGATGTATTACTCATCGGAGGAATACCCGGGTTTACTGAAGTTACGGTAACATTAGAAATGAAATCGGTTGTTCCCGTACCCGTCATATTACAGTAGGTAATCGGTGTCGTCGTAAACGGTACAGACGAAGACCAAGGCCCCTGAGTTCCGCCACAGATTGTTGCTACCTGTACTTCATAGGCTGTTTGTTCTGTAAGACCCGCAATATTATACGTATTTCCTGTAATTGGTGCAGGAGATACATTCCATGCTCCTACAGGGTTGGTTGTTCTCCATCTTACGAGGTAAGTAGCCCCTGTAGAAGATATCCATGATACTGTAGCCGTAGTCGCTGCAATATTTGTTATGGTAATACCGGTAGGAGCTGCTGTAGTACATGGCTGGATATCTATGAATTTCACCTGATAATCCTCAACTTCTCCGTTACTTGTAAGTGGTGAACACGCATCGTCAGGTGTAAGATAGTACACAATAACACGCATTTTCACTTTATTTGCTCCAGCATATGCTCCAGCCGGAACTGAGAATGTCGCTGTAACCGGCGTTGTTGATGAGTAACCAAGATTCATGATTCTCTCACCTCCCGGAGTCGTTGACGGGGTATTGTTAAATACTCCATCTCCGTTAAAATCGATCCATGCATTAGTAGAATAAGTACTTGACAATATTGTTCTTCCTACAGAAAGTACGTTATTGGTTGAGTTTCGGGCTAATGTGATAATTTTAGTAGCATCGTTTGAATAATCAGTATACGTACTAGGACCTGAGTTATTAGACATCATCGGCGTAGCCGTACCTGTCACTTTAACATTATTGATGTAACCATCACTAACAGTAGCCGTACCCGAATTACAATAAGATATTGCCGGAGTTGTAAAGTTCACTGAACTTGACCACGCTCCTGTAGTACCACTACAAATTGTTGCTATCTGTACTTCATACGTTGTACCTCCATTAAGGTTTGTGATCGGATATGGGCTTGTTGCAGCTGCAATAGTTGTCCAGGCACCTGTACCTGTTCTATATCTTAATGTATAAGTAGCTCCAGTAGCACCTATCCAGGAAACTAATGCTGAAGAAGCTGTAACATTTGTAACGAAAATAGGAGAAGGCGGCGCAGTTGTACAAGGTGCGAGATCAATGATCTTCACCGCATAATCTTCAATTTCTCCGTTTGAAATTGTTGCACAAGGGTTCGTAACGGTGCTTGTAGAGAAGATCACTCTCATTCTCATTGTAAGCGGGCCATTATAAGATATCGAAGGAACCGTGAAAGTAGCACTGATAGGTGTAGTCGTACTGGTTCCCGAGCTTATTACTCTTTCGTTTGTTTCAAAAATACCGTTTCTATTAAAGTCAATCCATGCACCTACTGCTAATGATGAGCTGAATGAAAGCCATGATTTAGATACAGAAATAGTGTTGTTGGTTGTGTTACGAACTAATGTAATTAGTTTAGCAGGATCTGAAGAATAGTTTGTATATGTATTCGCTCCTGAATTATTACTCATAACATATGAACTGGTAGGAGTAACTGTTACATTAGAGATATAACCGTTGGTATTATTATTTGAAGTAATCGTACAATACGTAACTTCCGGTGTTGTGAATTGATAAGGAGCCGTAAATGTTCCTGTTGTTCCTGAACACACATAAGCTACCTGAACTTCATAAGAACTTAGTTCTGACAATCCATTAATCGTATAAGAATTTGATGTCAACGGAACAGTTGTCCATGTTGTAGAACCTAAAGGTCTGTATTGTAATACATATGTAGCTCCTACAGCAGGATCCCACATTACATAAGCAGATGTTGCTGTAAGGTTGGTCACTGTAAGGTTCAACGGAGCATTACTTGTACAAGGTATTGGCTGAATTAATTTTACCGCATAATCTTCAACCTCTCCATAGGTAAAACTTGTACACATTGTAGGAGAAGTATTATACTGCATTACTACTCTCATTCTTGTTGTAGCCGGACCATTGTAAGCCCCCGCAGGAACAGTGAATGTGGCAGTAACAGGAGATGTCGTATTAGCAGGAGAGTTCATTACCTGTTCTGAAGCTTCAAAAGTGCCGTTTCTGTTGAAGTCAATCCAAACACCTACTGCTTCACTGAAGGTACTTCCGGTCCAGAATTTTGTTACAGATAATGTATTCGATGCAGATCCGATAACAAGATTCACTAATGCACTTGGTGTAGTTGTATAATCTGTATAAGTAGATCCGGTTGAGTTATTACTCATTACTGCTGCACCATTTGGCGTTACCGTAACATTAGAAATATATTCATCGCCGAAGTTACTTGACGTCATGTTACAATAGTTAAGGCCTAATGTTGTAAAGGTGGTAGAAGCAGAGAAAGGTCCCTGAACCCCGTTACAAACTGTAGATACCTGTACTTCATATTGAATACCGTCACTTAAACCTGTAAGATTTACAGAGTTTGCCGTAGTTGGAACTGTGATCCATGTTGTACTTCCTAACGGACGATATTGAACTACATATGTTGAATTCGCTGTAGCTGTCCATGCAACTGTAGCTGTCGTTTGTGTAATTGCAGATACTGTGATACCCGTTGGAGCAGCTCCTGTACAACTCATTAAATTGGCTACTGTAGCACTTCCTATTGCATAAAAGACATTGCCGATTGAGCTTACTCTTATTTTAACGTTACCCCCTAAGGTAAGACCATTAAGAGTTAAAGATTCATTCCCGTCATTTGCAGTAGAAGCGGATGCTACCGTCCATGTTACTCCGTTATCGGTTGTATAATCAATTTTTACATTCGCTACATTATATGGAGCTGCAGTTGTATTAACAACATCCCATGTAACGGAAGTTGGACCGTTATTATACGCAGTCGTTGTGGTTACTTTAAAAGGTCCGTCATTTCCTACAACAATCTGCTGGTTCGCATACTGGGACTGCTGCTGTGTAGGAACAGGATTATTATCTCTAACTGTTACTCTGAAATTGGTAGTTCTGGCAACAGTAGAAACAGACTCCCATCCATTATTGGAATTATTTAAAACACCCGCTAAAACTGAAGATAGTTTAGGAAAATATCTTGTAGGGCTCGTTGTCGGATTGAATGATCTGAACGTAGCACCACTAGCAGTTGTTCCCAGGTTATTTTTATTGATGGTAACGTTGGCATTATCTACTTCTTCCCAGCAATAGGTCATCGGGTCATTCTCAGCATCTGTTGCAGAAGCTGTTAAAACAAACGCTGTACCTTTAGGGATATTATAAGTAGTTAATGGACTAATTACTGGTGGGTTATTCGTAACAGCTGTTTCAACATCACATGTCTTATTGGTAAGGTTATTCTGAACCTGTGTAATACTTACCGCATGGAAGTAAGGATCAGAGTGAGCTTGAACATCAGTATTTGCTCCAGTGATACCAGCATATCCCATAATAGTAGACCCTGAACCAGGTTCTACATTTACGCCTGCAGTTTCCAGACCATGTGAGAATGTATGATTTGCACCAAGCTGATGCCCCATTTCGTGGGCTACATAATCTATATCAAAATTGTCTCCCTGTGGAATACCATCAGCAGGAGAAGTATATCCTGAACCTTTCTGAGTTGCATTATTATTAGCCGGATCAACGCATACACAACCTATACATCCTGCATTTCCTCCACCTCCTGAAGCACCGAATAAATGTCCGATGTCATAGTTGGCACTTCCTACATTGGCTGTAAGCGTTTGTTGCAACTGAAGATTCCAGTTGTTCATCTGTGCAGCCGGAGAATAAGGATCTGATGCTGGATCAGTATATATCACCCCCGGAAAATTCTGTAAATTCAGATGCAATGCAAAGTCTTTTTCAAATACTCCGTTTACCCTGGTTAAAGTAGCGTTGATAGCCGTTAATGCATTAGCTACAGTACCTCCAAAGTATTGAGTATATTCACCTGTTACCGACATTGCCAATCTCATCGTTCTGTATTTTTTATCAGAAGACTTCGCAAAATCGGTTGTTTGATTGTTGAAAGATTTTCCAGCTTTGTAAAGCTTATCGATTTCCTGTTTTGTCAACAGGTCTTCGTTCATCGAGCAAAGGAAACCTTCGTTACTTTTATCAGTTTTTGGGTGCACACCGTAAACTGTTTTGCCTTTATCGGCGGGCTCTATAAATTCAGATACTCCGTTTTTGATAATCATTGACTGAAAATCATCCGGAGCCAAGCTAAATCTAAGATACTTGCTAGGATCATCAATCCCGACACCTACATATGATCCCAGCTGGTATTGATCTGCCAATTCTTTTACAACCACTGGGAAGCTGTAAACGGCAAATTTTTCAATTTTCCCCTCTAAAGTTGGCAAAGAAATTGTAACGGGTTTTGCATTTTTCCCCGTTTCCTGAGCTTTCGCCAATTGAGACTTTAGTAAAGAAATGTCCAGAGTGTAATAGCTCTTAATATCCGAGCCTGCTCTTGTTTTTTCTCCTCTGAATGTTGTGGGACTCCATTGTGCACTGGTGATCGCAAACAAAAAGAGGAAAAAGAAAGAAGTAAAATTTTTCTTCATAACTTTCTCAATATTATATTAATTATACAAATCTAAACATTTTTTATTATTAATTTAAAGATATAAATAATTATTTCATACAAATATCACAACAAATTAATCAAACCTTTTAAAAAAAGACGAACATAAGCAATTATATACTGCATAATTTAAATTTGTTTTTAATTTTTTGCCAATATTATAGTTTAGGTTAAATTATTTTGCACATTTATAACACAAAAAATCCTCAGGTTTCCCCGAGGATTTATAATTATTCAAAGTTATTTTCTATTATTTCTTGATGAATTTGGATGTGAATAAATCTTTTCCTTTTTCTTCAATAGTAATTACATAGCCTCCTTTAATCAATTCAGAAACATTGATCTGACCGTTATTGATATTTCCTTGTCTTACCAATTGTCCGGCAGCACTATAAATCTTATAAGATGCCTTATCGGAAACTTTAGTTATGTTTAAAATATCTGATACCGGGTTTGGATATAGTTGGATGTCATTTTTAGGGCCAGTTACCTCATTAGTTGCAAGTGGAGCATTTATAATAACGGCATAGTCCTCAACTTCTCCATTAGGGAATCCACCACATGCAAAATCTTCAGGAATGGTCGCACCCACGTATTGTGGGTTAATCAAAACAGTAACAACTCTCATTCTCAATGGGGTATTTGTTAATGCCGTTGAAGGAACCGTAAATGATCCTGATACAGGTGTAGCTCCTATTGCCAAGCCAGTTACCGGCATATTTAAAACTCTTTCATTAGCTTCAAAAGTCCCATTCTTGTTGAAATCAATCCATGCCGCCATTCCGTTATATGATGCACCTACAACAGTTGTTGTAAGAGAAACACTTATTGAGTTTGTGCTATTCGGCAATAAATTTGGCTGCAATGATGTATTAGCAGTAAAGTTTGAATATGTCGAACCTGTTGTGGTATTATTTACTGTGCCCAGTGTAACGTTTGAAATATAGTTAAACTGTCCGCTACTACTAGCAGAAGTACAATAAACTACTGGCGCAGTAGAGAAATTAACTGATGCAGAATAAGCACCTGGAGTTCCTGAACAAACAGCAGCTACCTGTACTTCATATGCTGAAGCATCTGAAAGTCCCGTAATATTAACAGTTGGTTCAGTAGATGTTGTCTGCTGCCATGTAGTTGAGCCAACTATTCTATATCTGATAATATAAGTTGCATTTAAAACAGGAGTCCAGTTTACAGTAGCGCCATTAAATGTAATGTTGCTTGTTGCCACACCTGTCACAGCAGATCCATTACAAGGAGCATAAGCTGCTAAAGTAATTCTTCCGACAGCATAGAATACATTATTAATAGCCGACACTCTTAGTTTAATGATTTGTCCATTCATTGATGAAGGAAAAGTAAAGCTTTCAGTTCCATCATTTGGAGTGGAAGCCGCCAAAGTAGTCCAGCTTGTTCCGTTGTTTGTTGTATAATCGATCTTAACGTTAGCAACATTATAAGGTGCCGCCGTAGTATTTACAACATCCCAATTGATTGGCGTAGGATTATTTACGTTAGCATATAAAGTACTTACTTTAAATGGTCCGTCATTTCCAACCGTGATTGTCTGCACATTATAATCAGCCTGTTGCTGAGAAGCATTGGCATTATTATCTCTTGCTGTAACAGCGAAATTCATCTCTCTAGCAACCATAGGAACAGACTCCCATGTATTATTACTATTATCCAAATATCCATTCAAAACTGACTCCAGTTTAGGAAAATATCTTGTAGGACTTGCACTTGGTGAAACAGATCTGAATGATGCCCCAGTCTCAGTGGTTCCAATATTATATTTATCAATAACTTCATCGGCATTATCTACTTGTTCCCATGTAAAAGTCATAGGATCATTTTCAGGATCAGTAACATTATTAGCTGTTAATACGAAAGCAGTTCCTTTAGGAATAGTATAATCAGGCAAATCAGGTATTATTGGAGGATTATTGGATATAGAAGTTTCTACATCACATGTCTTAGCGATAAGGTTACTGTTTACCTGCTCCAAGCTTATTACATGAAAGTATGCATCAGAGTGCGGCTGAACATCTGTATCAGCCCCTGTAATACCTGCATATCCCATAATCGTAGTCCCAGAGCCGGGCTCCATATTGGTTCCAGATCCTTCTAAAGCGTGGGCGAATGTATGGTTAGCACCTAGTTGATGTCCCATTTCGTGGGCAACAAAATCAATATCAAAAGCATCACCTGAAGGAGAAGTGCTTTGGGTAAAACCAGATCCTTTTCCTAACGAGTTATTATTTGCTGGAGCAATACATACACATCCTATACAGCCTGCATTTCCATTATTTCCTGCAGCATTGAATACGTGACCGATATCATAATTTGCATTACCAACATTTGCAGTAAGAATCTGCTGCAATTTTAAATTTAGGTTATTTGTCCCAATATACGGGTCAGAAGCAGAGGTCGTATAGATAATTCCTGGATAACTTGCAATATTTAGGTGTAATGCAAAATCTTTTTCAAAAACACCATTTACTCTCGTCATGGTTGCATTAATCTGAGCCAAAGCAGTTGCTAAAGTTCCTCCTGTAAAAGTTACGTATGAACTTGTGGCAGATATAGCCAATCTCATAGTCCTGTACTTCTTATCATAACTTTTAGAGAAATCTGTAGTCTGATTTGTAAAAGACTTACCTTTTTTGGCCAACAATTCAATTTGCTTTAAAGCAGCGGGAGTTTCTTCAGTAGAACATTCGAATCCATGTTTGCTTCCCTGAGTTTTCGGATGTACTCCATAAACCGTTTTAGCAGAATTCGCAGGCTCTACAAATTCATAACCTCCGTTTGAGAAGATCATAGATTGAAAATCATTAGGAGCAAGAGAAAATCTAACATATTTGGAAGGATCATCCACTCCTACCCCTACATATGACCCCAATTGATACTGGTCAGCAAGATCCTTTGCAAATACAGGAAAACTGTACACTGCAAACTTCTCTATTTTACCACTCATCGTCGGCAAAGAGATTTCAACAGCTTTAGCACCTCTTCCTGCTTCCTGAGCATTTGCAAGTTGTGATCTTAAAACTGAAATGTCTAATGAATAATAGGCTTTTATATCAGCCTCTTTTCTTAGCTTATCTCCTTTAAATGTGGTGGGTGACCATTGTGCAGTTGCCGCACCTATCATAAAAAGAGAAAAGAAAGAAGTAAAAAATTTCTTCATAGCTTTTTCATTAAATTTATCGCCAAATATAACCATAATTGATTATATACTGCTATATGCATATTAATTTTAACATAAAAAACAAAATATGTCAATTAATTATAGAATAAAATAAAAAGAAAAACCTCAGGCTGACCTGAGGTTTCTAATGTTTAAATTCTTTAAATTATTTTTTGATAAACTTAATACTTTCTGAAATATTATGGTCTTTAATTGTGATAATATAATTACCTTTTACAAAATCTGAGACGTTTACTTGGCTATTAATAATTGTTCCTTTTCTTACTAACTGTCCTACAGCATTATGAATTTCAAAAGTTGCTTTATCAGACACGCTTTTGATGTTCAATATATCGTGAACAGGATTTGGATAAATCCCAAATACATCTTTTTTAGGAACTTCATTTGCAGCCAAAACCTGTGCTTTAATAAGCCTGCTCTGAGTTGAAGGGAAATTCGAACCTGAAACCAGCGTTGTTCCGGATGTTGTCGTGATATTATAATATCCGCCATATGAGTAAAAACCGTCTCCATAAGAATCTGTTATGTTAAATGTATAACACTCATTGGGGTTTAGAGTCCAGTTTTGGGTAATTAAAGCCGGCATATTCGGATTAGCATCTGTATACCCACCTGCCGGGCTGCTATATACGGCGGCTCCTGCACTGTTTTTCAAAGTCCATGATATTTCAGAACCGAAATAATCCAGCTGAAGATTAAACACCACATTTATATCAACGGGAGTAGGTGCTCCTACATAACTTCCGGTAACTGTATCATTTGATGACCTTTGGTCTGTCACTCCATTTGCAGTAATTATACTAACCGTTACAGGTCCAGCATTGGTATTAGCCGCAACTGGAAGATTCACAATCTGATACTTATCCTGTGCCAAATTTCCTGTCCAATTATATGTTTGAGAATTACCATTGATCGTATAATTGATGGTAGCAGATGTTAACGGATTCGTTCCTCTATTAATAACAGAAATCTGTAAAGCCTGAGGCGTACTACAACTTGGAGTTCCGCAAGCTCGTTCCAATTTCACTTCAGCGTCGTTAGCGAATAATGGAATAGGCAGATTTTTTATAGATGTTTTTAAAGAAGCTCTTCTTGGAGAATTGTTCATTACAGCCGTAATTCTCGCCTTTTGATCATTGGTAAAGATATTCATACAGCTGTCATTGGTATAATCCATATAATTTTCAAACATTTCATCTGTCGTACCACAAGTATTTGATTTCGGATGCGTAGGACATCCTCCATTTGAGGTTTGATGTACAGGAGTATCTGAACAGTAGTCTGTACCACAGGTAGTATCTCCCCAAATGTGCCTTAACCCTAAAAAGTGCCCTACCTCATGGGTCATTGTTCGTCCTTTATCATAAGGTGCACCCATAATAAATGTGCCATTTGTATCAAAATCACTGCTTCCAAAGGTAGCAAAATTAGCGACTACCCCATCAGTAGAAGCAATACCTCCGACAGGGTTCAAACCTTGAAGATTGGATCCGTCCGGAAATTGGGCATATCCTAAAAGATTTGTATTAGGTGATGCAAATGCAACACTCCACATATTCATATATTGGGTAGGATCCCATATAGTTTCAGGTTTTACAAAAGCTTCAATAGCGTCTCTTTTAAATGTAGATTGGCACATTTTCACCCTGTCGATTCCATTGGTAGGATTTCCCTGTGGATCTACTTTTGCCAACGCAAACTCAATCTCTACATCAGCACCCACCGCGCTAGAGTTAAACCCTGGTGTTCCTGTTAGTTTACGATAATCCTGATTCATTACGGTAATCTGAGAAATAACCTGTTCATCAACAATATTAGGTGCAGAACCATAAGCCTGACCGCCATGAATAACATGTACAACCACAGGAATTGTTACAATGTTACCATTCATAGATTTTTCAGTTTTAGCTTTTTCAATAAAAGGTTTTATCCATGCTTCGAATTGATCGGTAGTCATTCTTCCTGGGAAATTTTTTCTTAAAAATTCCTCATATTCAGTTGTTCCGCATCTGTCATAACCATTATACACAGCAAGAACATCAGCAGATTTTACAGAAAAGTCGCCTTTTGACTTTACATTAATAGTCTGTGCATTATAAATTCCTGCCAATAGCAATGGAAGCAACAAAAAAGTTTTAGAAATAATTGAGTTTTTCATCTTTAAAAATTAACATTTACAAATATATAATTTTTTAACGTTTTTCAATTATATTATTGAAGTAATTTGAATTTTTAACAAATAATCACTCACCAAAATATGATAAATTATAAATTATTCACATTGAAAAATTGGATATAATTTATATATAAGCTTAAAAATCATCTATATATTGTAAATAGTTTTCCTCTGAAAAACCAGCTCTGCAAATAAGTGGTTATTAAACCTAAGCCTGTATTATCAAAACTTATACGCCAGATTCCAGGCAAAACCCATATTGAATTTTGAAGAGCTTTTTCCAAATCCGGGAACGATCATAGGCTGTATATCATCTTGTTTGGTTGTGAAAAGAAGATATCTGGGCTGCAGATTTACATCAATAAAAAAATTTGATTCAAAGAGTTGTACCCGACCACCGATAGTTCCTTCCAGCCAGTAAGAAGATTGTGTAGATGATGGAAAACTTACAGATGAACTGCTTCCTCCATAACCTCTTACCGGAACTGCCATATACTCTTGGGTGTAGAATGAACCTGCCGCTTTTCCTCCTGCATAAAAGCCATTAAATTCATTTTCAGGATCTTTTGCCAGCATGTAAAAAACTCCCAGCTTCAGGAAAGGTCCGTTGGCTTTTACATCATAATTATTTTTTTGATAAATATTAGATTCAAAACCAGCTTCAATAATACCATGAATGTTATCTTTTATTTTTGAAGAAATAAAACCTTGATACAGCTTTCTGTCAGAAAAAAAAGAAACTCCTGTATTAAGAACATCTACACCAACCATAAAGTTAGGTTTATATTTCCATTTTTCCTTTTCTGTTTGCTTGGTTTCCTGAGCGTAATTCAGAACGCCAATTATACTAAAAAAGAAGGTAAAGATTAGTCTTGTCTTCATTCTCTATAAAATTTTGCCCCGCCTCAATGCCTTTTATGGCTGCTGTTGGTGATGGAGTTAATACCGGATTTAAATTCTCGTATGTCTTTTTAATTCCGCATCCTGGCGAAACGTAAACTGATTTTGTGGAATAATTCACCCTTACTTTAGATTCGGCGCCTGCCTTTTCGGTTCTGAAATAAATATCGGTGTAGGGAGAATCATCTACTCTCAAAGGAATTATTGTCGAAGTAATTTTTGCCTGCCCTCCCAATTGTACTTTCCCTGAGCCATAATCTACCGCAATATAAAGTGAGTCCACCGTTTTTACTTTCTTATCATCGAAGGTGAGGAATGAAACTTTCATTCGGGGAGTTCCTTCGCCACTTTCACAGATGTCATCATCAGATCCGCAGGAAAGCAGCAAACCGATAAAACATAAAGGTAACAGGAATTTAAAATATTTCATACTAATATTTGATCGTTTTCAAATTTAAATAAATTATTTCTTAATCAGCAATGCTATATTTTCGACGTGATGAGTTTGCGGAAACATATCTACCGGTAAAATTTTCACCACATCATAATGTTCTTTCATCAATGCAAGATCTCGAGCCTGAGTTGCGGAATTACAGCTTACATAAACTACTTTTTCAGGTGATAGCTTTAATATCTGCTCTACCACCTTCTGATGCATTCCATCTCTTGGAGGGTCAGTGATTAAAACATCGGCTTTCGGATGATTAGCAAGGAATTCGTCGTTAAAAATATCCTTCATATCACCACAATAAAACGTTGTATTGGTAAGCCCATTCAATTCTGCGTGTTCTATAGCCGCGTCGATAGCCTCCTGTACAGATTCTATACCGATCACCTGCTTAGCCTTTCGTGCTACGTACTGAGCAATTGTACCTGTTCCGGTATAAAGATCATAGACCACTTCATCACCTTTTAAATCTGCAAATTCAAGTGTTTTTCTATACAATTCAAGAGCCTGCTTATAGTTGGTTTGAAAGAATGATTTTGGACCAATCTTAAATTTCAGACCATCCATTTCTTCCATTAAAAATCCTTCTCCGGAATATACATTGATGTCCAGATCATAGATTGAATCATTCGGTTTTGGATTGATTGCGTAAACCAATGTTTTAATCTGCGGAAAAGTTTCGAGTAAGAATTGAAAAAGCCTTTCTCTGTTTTCTTTTTCTTCTCTGAAAAGCTGGAAAAGGACCATCCATTCGCCCGCTGAGTTCTGTCTCATCATTAATGTCCTTAAAAATCCTTCGTGGCTTTTAACATCAAAAAAATCCAGTCCGTTTTTTACAGCATATTCTTTTACGGCAAGCCTTATGGTATTTGAAGGTTCTTCCTGAAGAAAACACTCTTTAAGATCAAGAATCTTGCTCCACATTCCCGGAATGTGAAATCCTAACGCATCTCTGTTTCCAAAATTTTCTTCCGAACTTATTTCGTATTGAGTCAGCCAACGAGCATTGGAGAAAGAAAACTCCATTTTATTTCTGTAAAAATACTGTTCTTCTGAGCCCAAAATCGGCATGGTCTCGAAATTCTCAATCCCCCCGATTCTTTTAATATTATTATAAACTTCTTCCTGCTTAAAGTCCAACTGCTTCTCATAACTCATATTCTGCCATTTGCAACCACCGCAAACCCCAAAATGAATACATTTCGGATCTACTCTGTAAGGTGACTTTTCAAGCAGATCTACAGCTTCGCCTTCATAATATTTGGATTTCGCCTTTTTAACTTTTACATTCACAACATCGCCGGGAATTGCCCCGGTCACCATTACTGTTTTTCCTTCTTCTGTTCTACCTATGGCAACACCTTTAGCACCCGCATTTAAGAGTTTAATATTTTCAAGAATAATATTTTTCTTATTTCTCTTTTTCATTAAGAATTTTTTCTGTTTTAACTTTTAAAACTTTGTCAAAGATTTAAACTTTGACAAAGTGTAACCAGAAACACAGAGGTTTCCAGTTTGCAAAAATACAATAAAAAAAACCTTATCCGAAGACAAGGTTTTTATCTATATTCAATTTAAATTATTTTGTCTGAGACGGCTGAGGATTTGCCTGTTGCTGAGGAGCCTGTTGACCCGCCGCTGCAGGATCCATACCTGATCCCGGCTGTAATTGAACATTAGGATTTACTTTCGGAGCTGAAAGTCCTGTTTGTTTATCCAAAACAGTTACCAATTCAGGATCACCAAGATTGAAGAATGGCTTGCTGGCAATTTTCCCGTCTTTATCAACGACAATAAAGCAAGGTAATTTAAAACCGTATACGCCGTATTTCTTAGCAATATCAGAATTTAATCCTCCTTCACCATAAACGTTGGTTCCTGTAATTCCTTTCATCAGCGAATTGCTCGTTTTCACAAACTGATCTTTTGTATCATCAACATTTATAAAAACAAAATTCATTTTTGACTTGTAAAAGTTTATAACTTCTTTTAAAACAGGAATTGATGCTTCACCGATATAAGGATTCCATGATGCGTAAAACATCATCATGTACGGTTTCCCTTTGTTTGAAGAAAGACTGTACGATTTTCCATCAGCTTTGATTAAAGACGCATCCGGAGCCTGCTCGCCGATTTTGAAACCATTAATTGCAAACTGGATTTTCTTTAAATCTTCTTTAATGGTAGCATCTTTTATATCCGTATCGATAATTTTTTTAATTTTTTCGATCGTTTTTTCAGGTGATCCCGGATGGATATCAGATTGAGCCATTACAAAAGCCAATAAATAATCTTTAGTCGTTTGTGAAAGATCTTTCTGATTTTTCTTTAAATATTCAGTAAATAATTCTGAAGTGGTAATATCTGTTTTTCCGGCACTGTTGGCCTGAGCATACTTCTGGAAATCAGGACTCATCTTACCTAAAAGATATTGTCTGTAGTAAGGGTTTTCTTTTACCATTACCTCTTTATTTTCCTGAAGCTTATTTTCAAAATCCGTAAAAGCTTTTGTCACTTTGAAAGATGGATTTCCCATTTGCTTGTGACTCATTTCATATTGATTAAGAATGGTAAGCAAAGTACTTGATAAATCGTTCTTTTTCCACTGTACAATTTCATTATCCGGATTGAATTTCTGAACGTTCTCTTCGATATTTTTATTAATATCAGCCTGAACCTTTTCAATTCCCTTTAAGAAAGTTTTCTCATCTTTTGCCATAAGCTCATTCATATTAACCTTCTGAGCATAGGTTGAAAGATATTTTTGTGTGGCTGTAAAGAAATCATTATTGTTTTTGGCATCACCTGTAATCGTGTACTCTGACGGGAATGTCATTCCGTTACCTGCGATTTCAAGTTTCTGTCCTCCTTTCAGATAGATCAGATTTTGTTTTCCACCATACGACATTACATACATTCCGCTTTTTGGAGCTTCAAAGCTTCCTGCAAACGTTCCGTCCTTATTAATACCAATATTAATCAATGGTAAAGTAGCAACTCCTGATGCTTCAATGAATTCGATTCTTTCTAATGGAGAACCGCCGCTAATTTTTCCTTTTACTTCTACTTTTTTAGAGCAGGACATCGCAAAAACAGCGATGATAAACAATAAAAGATATTTTCTCATTTTAAATTTTATAATTACGCAAAAATAGGTTTTTCGATAAATTAAAAGCAAGCAAATGCTACTTTTATGAAAGATTTAACTAAAAAAATCGCCATCCTTAAAGGAGACGATTTTTTATGATGTGATAAGTAATTTTTATCCTCTGTCAACGAATGCCGACATGTACTCTCTGTTCATTCTGGCGATGTTCTCAAGAGAAATTCCTTTAGGACATTCCACTTCACAAGCACCGGTATTTGAACAGTTTCCGAATCCTTCTTCATCCATAGCTTTCACCATATTCAGAACTCTTCTCTTCGCCTCTATTCTACCTTGTGGTAATAGTGCATATTGAGAAACCTTTGCTCCAACGAAAAGCATCGCGGATCCGTTTTTACAAGTAGCTACACAAGCTCCACAACCGATACATGCAGCTGCATCCATCGCTTTGTCTGCATCTTCTTTAGGAACCGGGATAGCATTTGCATCCAACGTGTTTCCTGAAGTATTCACCGAAATGAAACCACCTGCAGCCATTACTCTGTCGAACGCGCTTCTGTCTACCATTAAGTCTTTAATAACCGGGAAAGCAGCGCTTCTCCATGGCTCAATAACGATCGTCTCTCCGTCCTTGAACATTCTCATGTGAAGCTGACACGTTGTAATCCCGGTATCAGGACCGTGAGCTCTACCATTGATATATAGAGAACACATTCCGCAGATTCCTTCACGACAGTCGTGGTCGAAAGCGATTGGTTCTTTACCTTCGTTAATTAGATTTTCATTAAGGATGTCCAACATTTCAAGGAATGAAGAATCTGTAGAAACATCCGATATTTTATAAGTCTCAAACTGACCTTTAGATTTATTATTTTTTTGTCTCCAAATTTTCAGCGTAAGATGTAAGCCTTTTTTTGCACTCATAATTTTGTATTTAAAGATTGGAGATTATTTGTAACTTCTTGTTTTCACTTCAATATTATCATAGATCAGCTCTTCTTTATGCAACACTTCTGCATTGATATCGCCTCCCTGATATTCCCAAGCTCCAACATATTTGTAATTAATGTCATCTCTTTCCGCCTCTCCGTCTTTCGTTGCGTGGTCTTCACGGAAATGTCCTCCACAAGATTCGTTTCTATGTAATGCGTCGATCGCCATTAATTGCCCAAGTTCTAAGAAGTCAGCTACTCTGAATGCTTTTTCAAGCTCGGTATTCATACCGTCGTTATCTCCAGGAACTTTTACATTTTTCCAGAAGTCATTTCTTACTTCTTCGATTTCTTTTATCGCTTCTCTTAATCCTTCAGGCGTTCTTCCCATCCCTACTTTATTCCACATGATATTTCCTAATCTTTTGTGGAAATAGTCAACAGAATGAGTTCCATTATTATTAAGGAAGAAATCTATTTTTTCTTTAATTCCTTTTTCAGCTTCGTCAAATGATGAAGAGTTAGTAGGAATAGCTCCTGTTCTGATATCTGCAGATAAATAATCTGCAATGGTATAAGGAAGTACAAAATAACCGTCAGCAAGTCCCTGCATTAACGCAGAGGCTCCTAATCTGTTAGCACCGTGATCAGAGAAATTGGCTTCACCGATGACGAAACATCCAGGAATAGTAGACTGAAGATTGTAGTCAACCCAAACACCACCCATAGTGTAGTGAACGGCCGGATAAATTTTCATTGGTGTCTTGTAAGGATCATCAGCAGTAATTTTTTCGTACATTACGAATAAGTTACCGTATTTCTCTTCAACCCAATTTTTACCAAGATCATAGATCTGCTGATCAGTCGGATTATGAATATGTTTCTCAATAGCAGCTTCTCTACCTTTTTTCATGATCTCTGTAGAGAAATCAAGGTAAACACCTTCCTGAGTATCGTTATTTTCGATTCCGTATCCGGCGTCGCATCTTTCTTTAGCAGCTCTTGAAGCAACGTCTCTAGGTACGAGGTTACCGAATGCAGGATATCTTCTTTCAAGATAATAATCTCTGTCTTCTTCTTTAATATTTTCAGGTCTGAGTTTTCCTGCTCTGATGGCTTCTGCATCTTCTTTCTTTTTAGGAACCCAGATTCTTCCTGAGTTTCTTAAGGATTCGGACATCAACGTCAGTTTAGACTGCTGTGTTCCGTGAACCGGAATACATGTCGGGTGAATCTGCACATAACAAGGATTTGCGAAATAGGCTCCTTTTTTATGAATTTTCCAGGCTGCAGAAACGTTTGAACCCATTGCATTCGTAGAAAGGAAATATACGTTTCCGTAACCTCCCGATGCAATAACAACGGCGTGAGCAGAATGTCTTTCGATCTCACCTGTTACAAGGTTTCTTGCGATAATCCCTCTTGCTTTTCCGTCAACGATTACAAGATCCATCATTTCGTGACGGTTGTACATTTTGATTCTTCCTTTACCGATCTGACGGCTCATTGCAGAATATGCACCTAATAATAACTGCTGACCTGTTTGCCCTTTTGCATAGAATGTTCTTTTTACCTGAACCCCACCAAATGAACGGTTATCTAACTGACCTCCGTACTCACGTCCGAAAGGAACACCCTGAGCAACACACTGGTCGATAATATTTGCGGAAACTTCAGCTAATCTGTAAACGTTTGCTTCCCTTGCTCTATAGTCACCACCTTTGATGGTATCATAGAACAATCTGTAGGTAGAGTCACCGTCTCCCTGGTAATTTTTGGCAGCATTGATACCTCCCTGAGCAGCAATAGAGTGCGCTCTTCTCGGAGAATCCTGGTAGCAGAATGCTTTTACATTATATCCCTGCTCTGCTAAAGTAGCCGCAGCAGAACCACCTGCCAAACCTGTTCCAACAACAATAATATCAATCTTGTCTCTGTTGTTTGGTGCAACAAGGTTCATATGGTCTTTATGATTTTTCCACTTATCCTTTAAAGGACCCGCCGGAATTTTTGAATCTAATTTACTCATATTAGTATATTGATATTATTGAGTTACAAAGTGATAAATTGCGATAAAAATAAAACCTGCAGGAATCAGGATGGAATACCATTTTCCCAATGCCATAATTACAGGAGTATATTTAGGATGTCTTGCACCTATTGACTGGAATGAAGACTGAAAACCGTGTCCCAAATGCAATCCCAGCAAGATAAAAGAAATGATGTATATGATTACTCTCCAGGCATCTGCAAATTTAGCATGAAGATCTCCCCAGAAACGTGATTCTTCGATCGGCAACCCATCTACATACTTGTAATTCATTTCATGAAACCAGAAATCATACATGTGAAGAAAAATAAAAGCCAAAACCACAGCACCCGAAATAATCATATTTCTAGACATCCAGGTAGAATTGTGAGAAGGATTATTTGACTCGTATTTAACAGGACGTGCTTTTTGGTTTTTAATTTCCAAAACAAATCCCATTACAAAATGGAAAACCACAGCGAATATCAGAACCGGCTGCATTACAAATTGAATAAGAGGATTATACCCCATAAACTGCGAAGCATTGTTGTACGCATCCTCACCAAAAACCGATAAAAGATTTACAGTAAGGTGCATCACCAGAAATATCAGCAAAAAGATAGCCGACAATGCCATAGCATATTTTCTACCTATCGTAGAACTCGTTAAACCTGCCATATAAGTTTAAATTTGATTTTCCACAAAATTAAGAAATGTTAACTAGATCAAAAAGTGAGAAATCTCACATATAGCCAGTTTGTAACGTTTCTAAATAAGCGCTTAAAACATTATAAATAAAGGAAAAACAACAAAAACAGCAGAATCACTTTATCTCATAAATTTTGTCTTTGTAAACAACTTTTTGTACTGAAGATGGAAAGCTTTTTACTTTAATATTCTTTATCCGTCGTGATGCACAGTATGGTTTGATAATAAAATCGTTAAGCTTGGATTTGTCAGAATTTTCATTAATCCAAAAACAGACAGATTCATTTTTCTTTATTGATAATACTTTATTCTTTGAAAAGTCGTGAATAAGAACTTCGTCTTTCTGATTTTCATAAAAATCTAAACCCAATCTCAGAATGAAAAATACAGACAACACCATCATAAATCGGGTTAAATTTTTAAGATTACACTGCAAAATAACAAATCTCAATACAAAAATAATAACAAAAAGAGAAAAAACCTCTGACAAATCCATAGGGATATTTTCAAAGAACAGTGTTTTAAAATCAGCAAACCAATGTATTATTTTAAGCAAAACATCAATGGTATAACCGTAAATCAAATTCATGAATTCAAAATCGAGATTGAAAGCTATAAGAGCTGTCATTAAGAATGAAAACACAATAATAATTTCTGAAAACGGAACAATGAAAAAGTTGGCCAAAATGGAAATAAATGAAAACTGATGAAAATAATACAAAACAAGAGGAAGTGTTGCAACCTGTGCAGAAATGGAAATTGAAACGGTATTGAAAATAATTTTCTTTAACCAATTATCCTGTTTGGGAAGAAGATTCAGAATCGGCTGATTTAACCAGAATATACCAAGAACAGCAAGAAAGCTCAACTGAAATCCGATATCAAAAAGCTGTTGTGTGTCAGAAATTAAGATCATAAAAGCAGATAAAGCCAAAGCATGCAAAAGATCCGGTTTTCGTTGCAGCAAAATATATATAAAGTAAATGCTCAGCATGAGGCTGGAACGGACGACTGAACTTCCAAAATCAATAAAAATAGTGAAGAGCCAGATTAAAACCAAACTTGTAATGATCGCATATTTTCTGCATTTCAATGGTAAAATTTTTATCAGCAGAAAATAAAAAATCCCGAAAATCACAACGATGTGCGTTCCCGAAATCGCCAGAAAGTGTACCAGCCCCGACTTGTTGAAATCCTGAACGGTCTGCGCATCAATCTCGGTGCGATCTGCGAGGATAATTCCCTTCAGAAATTCTTTTGATTTTGAGTACATTTTTGTTCCGTCAATATTTTGGAGAACTTCAAGCCTTTTCTGGGAAAATTTTTCGGTAAGACTTAAATCATTTCTTTCTGCAGAGAAAATCCCACCATTAGTATAGCATTGGTATTCAATATTTTTTCGCTTAAGATATTTGGAATAATCAAACTGAAAATCATATTGCGGAACTTTCGGCTTAGAGATATAAGCCTGAGTTTTATAGTAGTGATTAAAATCCAGTTCTTTTTCGCTTTTAGGAATATACAAAAGCGCATTGAAATTCTCTTTTTCTATCTGCACTACAGCTTCATACTTCCTGTTCTTTTCATTAGAATTCAGCTTTTTTGAAATTTTAAAAACAATAGTATTATTTCCGGAAGCAGAAATTTGTTCATTGAATGAGTTATAAAAATGCAGAGCCATGCCAATTCCAAAAAACATAACACATAAAAGATAAGGTTTTGCTTTATGGAAAAAATAGTTTTTAAAAAAAGTTAAAATCAAAATAATCAAACAGATACCCGTTAGTGTACGAATATAAGTCACATCGAAAGAAAACTTATCCTGGAAGAAAATTCCGAGGATAAAATAGATGACGAGTATGAGAATAGGTTGCCGGCTCAACAATTGTGTTTTCCCAAAAATATTTATTTGAAAGGAAAATTCCTCATAAATTTTGGAAAATTTAAACCTGCACTGGTTATTCATTATTTAAAAGAAAAATCGCAGAAAAATTTTCTACGATTGTTATATTTCATTTTAAATTTTAAAGCTTTACGATAATCTCAGCCGCATTTTCACTTGCTCCTTTTCCCCCAAGTTTTTCCCGCAGAAGCTCATAATCTCTGAAAACTTTAAACCTTTTTTCTGTTTGCAATATTTTTTTCAGTTCTTCTACCAGATTATTTGTATTTAAATCATTCTGAATCAGTTCTTTTACAACCTCCCGATCCATGATAAGATTCACCAGGGAAATGTATTTGATGTTTTTAACGAGTCGTTTTGCAATGGCATAAGAAATTTTACTTCCACGATAGCAAACAACTTCAGGCACATTCAATAAAGCGGTTTCTAAAGTTGCCGTTCCTGAAGTCACCAATGCGGCTTTTGAACACCTCAACAAGTCGTAGGTTTTATTGGACACAAAATGTACATTATCGTCCACATAAGTCTCATAAAATTCTTTAGGAAGACTCGGCGCACCAGCAATAACGAACTGATAATCTTCAAAATAAGGTCTTACGGAAAGCATCATTTCAAGCATTTTTTCCACTTCCTGTTTTCTTGATCCAGGCAACAGTGCAATAATTTCCTTTTCGTTTAATCCGTTTTCTGCCTTAAATTTCTCAATATTAATGTTTTCCAGTGTTGAAATAGCATCCAGCAGAGGGTGCCCCACAAAATGAGAATTTACTCCGCGCTTTTTATAAAAATCTTTTTCAAACGGAAGAATCACCATCATTTCATCCACATATTTTTTAATGATCTCCACTCGTCCTTCTTTCCAGGCCCAAAGCTGAGGAGAAATATAATACACGACTTTAATGCCCAGCTCTTTCGCAAATTTTGCAATCCTTAAATTGAATCCGGGATAATCGACCAGAATAAGAACATCCGGTCTGTTATTTTTAATATCTTCTTTACAAAATTTAATATTATTGAGAATCGTGCGTAGATTCATTGCTACTTCCAGAAAACCCATAAATGCAAGATCGCGATAATGCTTTACAAGTACACCGCCTTGTTTTGCCATAAGATCACCTCCCCAAAATCTAAAATCAGTATTTGGATCTTTTTTCCTTAAGGCTTTCATTAAATTGCTTCCGTGTAAGTCTCCGGAAGCTTCTCCGGCAATAATATAATATTTCATTTCTGCTGAAATCTTTTATTTTTTAATTGTCACAAGCAACCTCTTTTCAAATTTATCTTTATTGACAACTGAAGTTATGGGAGGTTTCTATGACAGGAATAGAGAACAAATAAGAATTTATAAAATCTTAATTTGTAAATTTGTTCAAATATAATGATAAAAAATGTCAGAAGAATTTGAAATCCGGAATAAAGTTGCGGAAAGCGGACTTATCAATTTTGACCTAACAGATCTTGTTCCAAAAGGAATGAGAAAAGGAATCGACCTGAAAGATTTTCTTTTTATGGAAATGATCCTGAAGGAGAAAGATTTCCGTGAAAAAGTGGCAGCTATTGATGTTGAAGAATATCGCGATGCTTACGTTTACATCTACAATTCCGCAGATGCAATTGTTCCTCTTTGGGCATATTTTCTTATTACAGCAAAACTAACCGACGTTACTAAAAAAATAGTTTTCGGCAATCTTGAGGATCTTGAAGTAATCCTTATGCATAATGCAGTTAAAAATTATGATTTCGAGGATATGCGCGGCAAAAGAGTCCTGGTAAAAGGCTGCTCCGATAAAGAAATCCCCGAAAATGCTTATATAGAGTTGGTTGAACAATTAAAACCTATAGTAAAATCATTAATGTTTGGCGAAGCATGTTCAAATGTCCCTATTCTGAAGAATTAAGCAATGAATAAATTTTTGACCGCCGGTTTACTGTTTATTGCCTTCTTATTGATTTATTATGCCGGGAGCTTTTCTAAAATTCCCTTCGCAGATTGTGTTGGGTTTGCCTTAACGACCGAACTGGATACTTTTGAAACAGTAGCGAGTTCTACATCACATATTCTGTATAGCAACACCGCTATTCTGATTAACAAACTGGCAGGATTAGGATCTATTGAATCTAACAGGTGTCTGGTGATATTTTCAGCAGCTTTTGCAGTGGCATTCGTATATATGACCGTAAGAAATTTAACAAAAATAAACTGGGCCGCTATTGTAGCAGCCATTGTTTTTGGATTTAGCTTTACTTTCTGGAAAAATGCTGAGATCATTGAAGTTTACACTTATAATGCGTTCTGGCTAACACTATTTTATTTATGCGTCATCAACAGTTTTGTCCTTGAAAAAAAGAAAGCTTATATTATTCTAGCGGGAATTTTTCTGGGAATAAGCATTTGGCTGCATATTCAGAATTTCCTGCTTATACCGGCTTACCTTTTATTACTATTTTATTTCAGGGCTGAAAAAGCAGGTATTATATATTCATTTATTGCTTTCTCAGTTATTTTTTCACTTTTATTTATTGTTAATTATTCGCAGGGGTATCCCTTATCGTCTCCTTTTAGCAGCAATCAAGGGCATTGGGTTGAGGAGTCTTTCAAAAAGACATTTTCACAATATTTAATGGATATTGTAAAATCGGTTGTATACCTGTTGTATAATTTTACAGTTTTTGTAATTGTTGGGATTATAGGAATAATAATGTTGTACAAAGACAACAGAAAGATGTTTAATGTCTTTTTGCTTGCTTCTGTTTTAATCTATGGTTTTGCTACATTTTACGCGGTAACAGATAATTATATTTTCTTCTTACCTTTTAACATCATTTTTGCTTTGGCAATCGGCTATGGGCTTACTTCAGGTAAATATTTGTTCTTTAAAAAACTTTCCTGGATCTGTCTTTTTATTCCTGCTTTCTATTATCTGTTTTTTAGTATTGCATTGTATACACCTCAGGGAAAAGCTTTTGATAATTTTAAAAGTTATAAAGGAGGTTTAAGTTATTACATGCTACCGTGGATGTGTAATAATAAAGGAATCCTGGAATTTGTAATTGACAAAAAAACGGCTCCTGAACCTATCAACTGGATGACTTATAGCGCTAATATCTACATTAAAAAACTCAAGGAAAAAGGCTACACGGAAGAAGAAATACGTAAGTTTTAATAAATTAATCATAGTCTACATTAATTTTTACGGTACCCTTTTTGCTGATTTTCGTTTACTTTAATAATAAATGAACACAAGCTATGAGTTTAATTGATTTACTAACAGGAAATACCGGTAACCAGGTCGCAGAAAGAGCCGAAAATAAATTCGGAATTGGCAGAAATCAGATCATCGCATTATTAGCCGTAGCTGCTCCGCTGATCATTTCTTACCTCAGAAAAAAATCACAGGACACCCATGAAGCGGAGTCACTCAATGCAGCATTGGATAAAGATCATGACGGAAGTATTCTTAACGATGTCAGCCAGGCTGAAGCAAGACAATCCGAAGGAAATTCTATTCTTACTCACATATTTGGCGGAGAAAAGGGCAATGTAGAAAATCAGTTATCTCAGAAAACCGGGATTTCTATTGATAAGATAGGTCCTGTTTTATCCATGCTGGCGCCTGTAATTATGGGATATATTGGTAGAGAAAAGCAACAGAATAACGTTGGTGCAGGAGGTTTAGGGAGTTTGTTGGACGGGATTTTAGGCAACGCATCAAGCCAGGCGCAGAACCAACAGTCCAATCCATTGAATGATATCATCGGAAACGTCTTAGGTAGCGGAAATACCGGAACTTCATCCAATCCACTGAGTGATATTTTAGGGAATGTTTTAGGAAATAATGATCCCAAGAAAAAAGATAACGATGGCCTTGGAGGCTTATTGGGAAACATTTTTGGAGGAAAATAAATTTAATCTTGTTATAAAAATAAAAGACCGGAAATTTGTTCCGGTCTTTTATTTTAGCCTTTAGATTTCTCTTCTGAAGCGGCAACTGTTTTTGAAGATTTTCTGGGTCTTCTTTTACCATAGCTTCCATTGTTAATCTTTCCTCTTTTAGATTTTTTGTCTCCTTTTCCCATAGTAATATAATTTAGTTGTTGTACGAAATTAAAGAATACACTTCTAAAATCAAAAGTTCAGCTGTTAAAATTTTTATAATCTTTAAATCTTTACCTTTTTCCATTGTCCCCTTTTAAACAAAATAAAAGCTACGATTGTGATTAAAGCTTCCGCTACGGGAATTGAGATAAATACGCCTTTCGGACCCATTTCGAAATACTTTGAAAGTACATATGCGAGAGGAATCTGAAACAGCCAGAAGCCGCAAAGATTTACCCATGTCGGCGTCCAGGTATCTCCGGCTCCGTTAAATGCATTGATCATAACCATTCCGATTCCATAAAAAATAAAACCGATGCTCATGATGTGTAAGGCATTTGTTGCAAAATCCTTAATCTCTTTTTCCTGAGTAAAAAATCCCACCAGAAAATCTCCCATCAAAACAAATATCAGGCTTACCGTGATCATGAAAATGACATTGTATTTTACCGTTTTCATAACAGACTGCTCCGCTCTCATTATTTCACCAGCTCCCATATTCTGCCCGACCAAAGTGGATGCCGCATTACTTAATCCCCATGCCGGAAGCATAAAGAACATCATTAACCGCAAGGCAGTCTGATAACCCGCCGAAGCATTTTCGCCACCCGTAGTTGCTACCAATTGTGCCAGGAAAATCCAGCTGCATGATGCAATAACAAACTGAAAAATTCCGGGAGTTGCGATCTTAATAATTGTTTTGATCAGATCAAGTTTTGGTTTAAAATAATTCAGCCTGATCCTGATCTGTGTGTCTGCAATCAATAAATGATACAATTGATAAATAACCCCAATGCTTCTTCCGATAGTTGTCGCCAAAGCGGCTCCTGTAAGTCCCATCGCCGGAACCGGCCCAATACCTTTGATTAGTACAGGGCACAAAATAATATTGGCAATATTGGCAATCCAAAGTGACTTCATTGCAATAGCCGCATTCCCTGCACCTCTGAAAATTCCATTGATTAAAAATAAAAGCATAATAATCACACTGCTTCCCATCATAATCCTGGTGAACTCTTCCCCGTACTCAGCAGCTTCGGGTCTGGAACCCATCAACAGTAAAATTTCTTTCGCATAGATTACCCCTAATAAGCTCAATATAAACGTTACAATGAAAGAAACCAGCAAAACCTGGGCTGCACTCCTGGAAGCCTGTTCAGGATTCTTCTCTCCTACTCTCCGCGCAACCATCGCCGTTGCCGCCATGCTCATTCCTATGGCAATTGAATACATTACAGAAAGGACTGATTCAGTAAGGCCAACAGTTTGTATTGCATAGCCGCTCTCCTTAAGATGCCCTACAAAATAAAGATCAACCAGCGCAAAGACAGACTCCATGGCCATTTCCAGCATCATCGGAATAGCCAGCAGCAGAACTGCACTTCTTATCGTAATTGTAGTGTAGTCGATCTCCTCGCCGCTCAACGCTTTCTTCAGAAAATTAATATATCGTGACATGATTTGTTCTTTATCTGCAGCAAAAATATCAATTCAAAAATGATTGTCACTTTTCCTATGCAAAGTTTTTTAAAAAAATAAAAATTAAGTTTTTAATAAATTATTATCGTAAAACAATAAATTATTATACATTTGCAATAAATAAAATTAAATCTATGAAATTATTAGGTAACAATTCAATTTCAACAGCAATAAGCTGGATTCTGTTTTTTCTCTTTGTATTTTTTGCATTTCATGTTATATACGAAATGTTCGGCTACGGAATTTCTTATTATAATTTAAAAACAGGCAACAAAATTCTTTATAACACATTTTATGTTGGGAATACCATAGATTGGGGGAATACCACTGCCACCGGGAACACTTATTTCAGATTTAAATATCCGTTTTCGGATCAGCAGATGGTAACAGGAGTTTTTTCATTGGAAATGTTTTTAAATCAATTATTGCAATTCTCTTTTTACACTTTATTTTTCTTTTCAGCCTTTAAAATTTTTAACGGAATGAGTCAGGAAATACTCTTTAACCAGAATGTGATCCAGTGGTTGAAAAGATTCTCTTTGCTAAATATTATTTTTGTTCCACTTTCTGTGTTGAACTGGCTGTATAATTTCAAATCTCATTTCAATTTAGATATTTTGCTCATCATATTTATACATTTTTTGCTTGGAATCATGGTCTATTTCATCGTAGAATTTTTCAAAAAAGGAATGGATCTTCAACATCAAGCAGACTTTACAATTTAATTATGCCAATAGTAATCAACGTAGATGTAATGCTTGCCAAACGCAAGATGCAGTCGCAGGAACTCGCAGAGAAAATTGGGATTACCCAGGCCAATCTTTCTATTTTAAAGACAGGAAAAGCAAAAGCAGTAAAACTTTCTACACTGGAGGCCATCTGCAAAGCACTGGACTGCCAACCCGGAGACATTCTTGAATATGTAAAAAACTAATCAATACCATGAAAAAATACATCATTATTTTCTTAATTTTTTGCAAGATACTCTCTTTCGCCCAGACAACATCTAAAACAGAATTTGATAATGGTTCTAAAATTTCAGTTGAATTATTAAATAAAATCGGTAATAAAAAACTTCAGCAACTCGGAATGATCTGGGGATTCCTGAAATACTATCACCCTACTGTTGCTGCGGGGAAATATAACTGGGATGATGAACTTTTCAAAATAATTCCTGAATTATCCAATACTTCTGCAGTACAACATGACAAATTAATAACGAACTGGATTAAAAGTCTCGGATACTTTAAGACTCAAAATTATACCACCCCTGAAAATCTTAAAATGAAAGCTGATCTTGACTGGATCATGTCTTCCGGATTTTCAAAAGAACTTACGGATATCTTATTGAAAGTTAAGAACGCTGAAAGAAAAGATAAAAATCATTACGTCTCATTATTAGAAGATGGCAATCCTGCGTTTGCAAACGAAAATCCATACTCCACAATGATTTCCCCGGATGCAGGATATCGGCTGTTGAGCCTGTATCGCTATTGGAACATCATTCAGTATTATTTTCCTTACAGATACGCAATAGGGCAAGACTGGAAAGAGATTTTAGGAGAATTTATTCCAAAATTTTTATCCGCTACAGATGGTACGGATTACAATCTTGCCTGTCTTGAACTTACAGAACGAATTAACGACTCTCATGCAGGCATTCACAATGCGGTAACCTATCACTTTTTCGGAGAAAGAATCGTTCTTTTAGAAATCGTTTTTGCTGAAAATGAAGCCGTTGTAAAAAACTATTATGATGAAAACCTTGGAAAAGAAACCGGATTAAAAATCGGAGATATTATTCTGGAAATTAATGGCAAAACTATCGAAAAGATCATTGCAGACTATTCCAGATATCTTCCGGCATCTAATAATCCGACCAAATTGAGGAATTTGTCTTATCAGCTTTTGAATTCTAATGATATGTCCATTGATCTGAAATATCTCAGTGACGGAGCAGAAAAAACAACAACCCTCCAAACCTATCTTCCCAACAGAATAAATTATAGGCAAAAGCCTGCAATACCTTTTAAAATGATTGATGCACAAACCGCTTATATTAATTTAGGAACCGTAAAATCAAAAGATTTTCAGGACATTTTTGAAAAGATAAAAAATACAAAAGGCCTGATCATCGACATGAGAGCATACCCGGCCGAGTTTTATATTTTCAAGCTTGGAAAATACCTGATGCCCCATCCTGAAAAATTTGCAAGATTCACAGTACCGTCAATAATGCAGCCAGGAGATTTCACTATGCAGGAAGCCATTACGGTAGGGACCGACAATAAAGATTTTTACAAAGGAAAAATTGCTATCCTCATCAACGAAATGACACAGAGCAGTGCGGAATATCACACCATGGCCTTCAGAAAATCACCCAATGCAAAAGTTTTCGGATCCCAGACCGCAGGTGCAGATGGTGACGTTTCTTATTTTACACTGCCGGGAAAAGTTTCTACACAAATAACAGGCATCGGCATATATACCCCGGAAGGATCAGAAACCCAGAGAATAGGAATCATTCCTGATGTTGAACTAAAGCCTACTATGGAAGGTATTAAAAAAAACAAAGATGAAGTTCTCGAAAAAGCGCTGGAGTGGATTGAAAGCTAACATTCAAAGCCTTTCCCAATAACAAATCATGAATTGTTTTTTTTAAATTCAACATAAAAACAAACCAATACCATCAAAGCTCAGATCAAAAACTTCCGAAAGGGAGTTTTTTTGTTTTAAAAACCTTCAAAAATCATATCTTTGCACACGGAAAATTCAGTGTTCTGCATTTCATGTTTTAGATTTGATATTCAAAACCTTAAACTCAGAACTTTGAACTTTAAATTTTAGAACTTTAAACAAATAATTTATGTTTCGATCGCACACCAATGGAGAATTATCTCTTCAACATCTTAATGAAGAAGTTACACTTTCAGGATGGGTACAAACCATCCGTGATAAAGGATTTATGATTTGGATAGATCTTCGGGATCGTTACGGAATTACACAATTGGTTTTCGATCAGGAGCGTTCTACCGCAGAACTGATGGAAAATGCAAAAAAACTGGGCCGTGAATTTGTAATTCAGGTGACCGGAAAAGTGATTGAAAGAGTAAGCAAAAATCCTAATATTCCAACTGGTGAAATTGAAATTCTTGTTGAAAAACTGACGGTTCTTAATGAATCCCAGCTTCCTCCATTTACCATTGAAGACGAAACAGACGGTGGTGAAGAGTTGAGAATGAAATACCGTTATCTTGATATCAGAAGAAATCCTGTAAAAGATAAATTGATCTTCCGTCACAAAATGGCGCAAAAGGTTAGAAATTACCTTTCAGACAATGGATTTATCGAAGTTGAAACTCCGGTTTTAATTAAATCTACTCCGGAAGGCGCAAGGGATTTCGTAGTGCCGAGCAGAATGAACCCGGGACAGTTTTACGCATTGCCACAATCGCCTCAGACTTTCAAACAGCTATTGATGGTGGGTGGAATGGATAAATATTTCCAGATCGTAAAATGTTTCCGTGATGAAGATTTAAGAGCCGACAGACAGCCGGAATTCACACAGATCGATTGTGAAATGGCGTTCGTAGAGCAGGAAGATGTAATGAATGTTTTTGAAGGAATGACCAAAACTTTGCTGAAAGACATCACTGGTCAGGAATTCGGAGATTTTCCTAGAATGACGTTTGCTGATGCCATGCAGAAATACGGAAACGACAAACCGGATATCCGTTTCGGAATGGAATTCGCGGAACTGAACGATTTGGTAAAAGGAAAAGATTTCAAAATATTTGACGAAGCAGAATTGGTTGTCGGAATCAATGTGGAAGGATGTGCAGATTACACTAGAAAACAGATTGACGAGCTTGTAGACTGGGTAAAAAGACCTCAGATTGGTGCTTCAGGAATGGTGTGGGTGAAATTCCAGAATGATGGAGTGAAGACTTCTTCGGTTAATAAATTTTATAACGAGGAAGATTTATCTAAAATCATCGAAAAATTCGGTGCTAAAGAAGGAGACTTAATGTTGATTCTTTCCGGAGGTGAAAATAAAGTAAGAACTCAGCTTTCCGCGTTGAGAATGGAGCTTGGAAACCGTTTGGGATTAAGAAAAGGAAACGAATTCGCTCCACTTTGGGTGGTAGATTTTCCACTATTGGAATTTGATGAAGAAAGCGGACGTTACCACGCGATGCACCACCCTTTCACGTCTCCTAAACCTGAAGATATTCATTTGCTGGAAACAGATCCGGGGAAAGCAAGAGCCAATGCCTACGATATGGTACTGAACGGAAACGAAATCGGTGGAGGTTCCATCAGAATTTTTGATAAAGACCTTCAGTCTAAAATGTTTGACCTGTTAGGCTTCACCAAAGAAGAAGCTGAGGCACAATTTGGTTTCTTAATGAATGCCTTTAAATATGGTGCTCCGCCACACGGAGGTTTAGCATTCGGATTTGACCGTCTTGTGGCAATCCTTGACGGAAACGAAGTGATCAGGGATTATATTGCCTTCCCGAAAAACAACTCCGGACGTGATGTAATGATTGATGCACCGGCTGCCATTGCAGATGAACAGCTGGATGAGCTTGAACTTAAATTGAATTTAAAAGCATAAATTAGAAGCGGGGAATTTCTCCGCTTTTTTATTTACTAAACAGAAAAAGCGAAGAAAATTCTTCGCTTTATATAAATTTCAATATTAAACTAATTTACAAATATCCATTCTGCACCAACCAAGCCGTGATTCTTTTCAACGTAAGTGAGTTCGGATCTACAACAGAGGACGAAAATTTTACATTATCTTTTTGCGGAATCGCAACCACCCTTCGAACGTTATCTTTTGCCGAAAAAAACTCAAAATTCTGAGCATTATTTCCTCCTGCAAAACTTACTTTAGCGACCAACACTCCACTTGGAATAAAAAATTCATAAGAATCTTGTCCGCCAACATTTCCTGTAGAAGTAAAGAAACCTATTTTTTCTACGCCTTGTTCAATAGATTTATCCTGCTTCAATTCTATTGGCCAGCTTTTGTTGCGGGACACCAACGTATAATTTACAGCCGTTCTTGGTGAAACACCTTTTGAAGCGATCAGTTCCGTCACTTTACCTTCATTAAGGCCGTTTCCATCCACAATTCCACCTTTACCAATTAAGTTCACAAACCCTTTTTCCATTCCTAATGTGGATAATTTGAAAATTCCCACCTGATTGGTCGGCAAAAAGGTAAAACGATAATACATACTCGTGTTATCATTTTTATCGCCTTCGAATTCCGTACTCAGAACAGCAATGACTAATTTTTCTCCATTCATCGAATAAAGATTAAAATTTTTCGTTAAGCCAAAATTTTGTTTCTGTACCTCAACCTTACCTATTTTGTTGCCATCTACTGCGATGATATTATTTTTATAATCCACCTTTTGAGCAGATAATAAAATATTAAGTCCCAGAATAAATAAAAATGTAAAAACTGTCTTCATGATATATTTTATTTTCAGACCAAAATACAAATAATTAAGTTAGTTCTTATATCAATCCAATTATTTAAATACCAAAATTTTAATAATAAATACCATATATAAACAGTCATTCCCCGCTCGGCACAATCATTGTAGATTTTAGCTAAATCAAATTACAATGAAAGCAATCTGGAACGGCGCCATTGGCTTTGGCTTAGTAAATATTCCTGTAAAGATTTATTCGGCAACAGAAACCACCAAACTGGATCTGGATATGCTTGATAAATCTGATTTTTCGAATATCCGCTTTAAAAGGGTAAATGAAAACACCGGGAAAGAAGTGAAATGGGAGAATATTGTGAAGGGTTATCTCATGGACGATAAGTACATCATTCTTGATGAAGAAGATTACGAGGCAGCAAGCCCGGAAAAATCTAAAATACTTTCTATTGACCAGTTTGTAAAGGAATCTGAAGTAGATTCCGTTTACTTTGAAAATCCTTATTACCTGGAACCTCAAAAAAATGGCGAGAATGCTTATAGACTTCTCCTGAAAGCTTTAGCAAAAACAGAAATGGTAGGTGTAGGTACATTTGTCCTTCGTGAAAGCGAGGCAATCGGAATGATCCGACCTTATAATGATGATGTTCTTGTGCTGAACCGACTGAGATTTGCCCAGGAAATAAGAGATTATAGCGACCTGAAGATTCCTGCTAAAAAACCACCCAAGCCTGCCGAGCTTAAAATGGCCATCAGCCTAATTGAACAGCTTTCCCAGGAATTTGATCCTGAAATGTATAAAGACACCTATTCTGAATCTTTAATGAAAATCATTAAACAGAAAGCTAAAGGAAAAAATATTAAGGCTAAAAAAGCTGAACCGGCTAAGGAAGGTAAAGTAATCGACCTTATGGCACAGCTAAAGGCCAGCTTACAAAGTCCAAAATCTAAAAACGCATCATAATGGCTTTAAAAGATTACAACGAAAAGAGAAAGTTCAACGAAACTACCGAGCCCAAAGGGAAAACCAAAAAGAGCAAAGACAAGCTGATTTTTGTAATTCAGCGGCATGCTGCTTCAAGGCTGCATTATGATTTCAGGCTTGAGATGGATGGGGTGCTGAAGAGCTGGGCCGTTCCGAAAGGTCCGTCACTGGATCCGAAAGATAAACGTCTCGCCATGATGGTGGAAGATCATCCTTATGATTATAAAGATTTTGAAGGGAATATTCCTGAAGGTAATTACGGCGCCGGACAAGTAGAAATCTGGGACAGCGGAACGTATGAACCTTTAGATCAGAATTCAAAACTTTCTGATGAGAAAGAACTGCTGAAAGAACTTCATGCAGGCTCGTTGAAATTTATTCTTCACGGAAAAAAATTAAAGGGTGAATTTGCTTTGGTGAAAATGAAAAACACAGAAGAGAATTCATGGCTTTTGATCAAACATAAAGATGATTTTGCAGAGAGCGATTATGATGCAGAAGAAAATACGGCAAAGAATTCTTTGGTAACGAAATTTTTAGAGGAAAAAAAAAGCCCAAAAGCCAGCGCAAAAAAGTAGCCACTGAAGACACAAAACCGCGTTTTCAGCGTTTTAATGATCTGGTTGATGAAAAAAAATTAGAACATTTCATCAAACCTATGCTGGCAAAACCCCATGCTGAAGCATTTGATGATGAAGACTGGATTTTTGAAATAAAATGGGATGGCTATCGTGCTGTGGCCGATCTCAGAGAAGAAGCTTTGTTTTATTCCCGCAATGGGATATCATTTCTTTCCAAGTTTAAAAAAGTGGCGAAAGATTTTAGCCGTCAGAAACACAAAATGATTCTCGATGGCGAAATCGTAGCGTATGACGAAAACGGCAGACCCAATTTTCAGTTGCTTCAACAGATCGGTGATAATCCGGATCTTGCTCTTGTCTATCAGGTCTTTGATATCCTTTGGCTGAACGGGCATTCTACAGAAGAACTACCACTGATTCAACGTAAGGAACTTTTGAAGGAAGCTTTAATTGAAACGGACGTTATTAAATATTGTGATCATATTCAGGAGAAAGGTATTGACTTTTTTAAGCAAATGAAAAAGATGAAACTGGAAGGTATGATCACTAAAAAAGCGGACAGTCAGTACACCGAAAATCACAGAACTTCCGACTGGCTTAAAATAAAGTTCACGAATACAGAAGAAGCAATCATCTGCGGATTTACGGAGCCCCGCGGATCAAGAGAAGGTTTCGGCGCATTGATTCTGGGGAAATATATTGACGGAAAACTTACCTATTCCGGACATACGGGAACGGGGTTTAACCGTGAATCTATTAAAGAACTTCATGAAAGATTAAAGAAAATAATTGTAAAGAGTTCTCCTTTTGAGACCAAGCCTAAAACCAATATGCCGGTAACATGGACAAAACCTGAACTGGTATGCGAAATAAAATATTCTGAAATCACAAAGGATGGTATCTTCAGGCATCCGGTTTTTGTAGCCATCCGTGAAGACAAAGAGCCGGAAGAAGTAAAGAATTCTGAAGGTGAAATACATGAAGTAAAAGAAAATACAAAAGATATGAAAGCATCCACAACTCCTAAAAAAGCAAAACTTTCTGAAAATGACAAAGAAGTAACATTGAACAGGCACAAGGTGAAACTGACCAATCAGGATAAAGTGTATTTTCCCCAGGATGATGTTACGAAAGGTGATGTGATTGACTATTATCAGTCGGTGGCTGACTATATTCTGCCACATTTAAAAAATCGTCCGCTCTCATTAAACCGTTTTCCGAATGGTATTGAAGAACAGAACTTTTATCAGAAAGATGCCAGTGATAATATTCCAGATTGGATAAAGACAACACAGGTATATTCGGAATCGAACGATAAATACATTGATTATATTTATTGTAATGACAAAGCCACGCTTGCTTATCTTAATAATTTAGGCTGCATCGACATGAATCCCTGGAATTCTTCCCTACCCGATCTCGATCACCCTGATTTTCTGGTGCTGGACCTGGATCCATCCAAAAAAAATACTTTTGATGACGTGATCGAAACCGCTCTTCAGGTTCATGAAGTTTTAGAATCTATTAAAGTAGAAGGGTATTGTAAAACTTCCGGAAGTACGGGAATTCACATTTATATTCCTATGGGTGGCAAGTATGATTTTGACCAGGTAAAAGATTTTGCACACATCCTGATGAAGCAGGTTCACGATAAACTTCCGGAAATTACCACGCTGGAAAGAAGTCTACAGAAAAGAGATAACAATAAAATTTACCTTGATTACCTTCAGAACAGAACGGGACAGACATTGGCGAGTGCTTACAGCTTACGCCCAAAACAAGGCGCTTCCGTTTCTATGCCTTTAGAGTGGAATGAATTGAAAAAGGGTCTTAAACCTACTGATTTTAATATTCATAATGCTTTGGACAGGATAAAAGATAAAGGTGATTTGTTTAAACCTGTTCTGGGTAAAGGAATTGATATGATGAAGGCGCTGGAGAGGTTGCAGGGCTTGGAGTAATTGGTTATTTTTAAATAAACTTTTACTATGAAAAACGGCTTTGCTATTTTATTACTAATTCTTCTCATAAGTTGTTCTAAAAGCTCAAATATAAATTACTCTTTTGATAATATTTTAAGTTATAAGGACACTATATTTATAAAATCCAGATTTGCTGATTGTGGAGAATGGGGAGGTCATAATGAAATAATTAAAGTTTATTCTGAAAAAGAACAAACTAAATTGGTTTACACCAGATACAGAGTCGATTGTGGAGTTAGAGATAGTACAGGATCAATTGTACAAAATGAAGAGGCAAAAAAAAATATTGTTTTATCAACTTCTTAAAAAGCTGGCTTGATGGATTACATTAATAATGTGATGCAGTACAAATTCATGGAAAATGAATTTGGTAATAGCGGAAATTCTTTTTCTGTTGAAGACAGTGAAAATCAATTAAAAATTTCTCATTACGGTAGCAGTAGCATTCTGATGGAAAACTATAATGATTTAATGAATAAATTAGGCTTTCCAAGTGTCATTGTTAAAAGTGAATAATTAAGGCAACTTTGCCACCAGACTTTCCGGCAGTACTTTTAAAATCCAATAAATCATTTTCCATTTAAAGTTCGGAACAATGGTAAAGGAATTCCCTGCGTTGACAATGAATTTTGCGACGTAATCCGGTTCCATCATTAAAGATTCGTTTAACTGTAAACCTTCATTAATTTTTGTTCTTATATAACCGATTACTAAAGCATTAACTTTAATATTTCTCGGAGCCAGTTCTTGTCTTAAACCCGCTAAATAGGTGGTAAAAGCGGCCTTTGTGCTTCCATATACAAAATTACTTTTCCTTCCGCGAACGCCTGAAAGTGATGATAATCCGATGATTCTTTCTAAATTCTTATTGGTTTCATCTGTTGCAATAATATTGAGAATAGAAACAGCTCCCATATAATTGACCATTATCATCTGTTGCACTCCTTTGAAATCTGTTAATGCTTTTTTATTTTCAACTAAAAATCCTGCGGCATACACAACAATATGAGGTTTTACGGGAAGTTCGTCATAGAATTTCTGATGTGAATTAAAATCTACAGCATCAAAATGCAATACTGAAACTTTTGAATACAGGTTATTTTCCTGAACGAAATTTTCTAAGGAAAGCGTATTCCTGGAAGCTGCAATAACAGAGAAATCTTTCTGAACATATTGCAGCATACATTGTTTGGCAACGTCTGAATTGGCACCGAGAATGAGAACGGTCTTACTTGTGTTTTTATTCATGTGGCAAAGATATTTGTTTAAACACTAATTTCGCGAATCTTTCACACAAATAAGCACAACTTGGTTATTATAGGAGATGAAATCTTTGTATATATCTATCTTATAAAAAGTTTCGGCGGGGTGAGCTTTGCTCACCCCGCCGAAACGGAATATTATAAATCTGAAAATTATTTTTTCTCAGTTTCGATTTCTTTTTTCTCAGCTGTTTTTTCTGCAGCTTTCGCTTTTTCGCCGAAACGAGCTTCTGTAAATTCTCTTGAAACAGCTGCTTTTTCAAATTTCAGTTTTCCTGATAAAGTTTCGATGATGAAACCATCATCCTGAACCTGTGCAATTCTTCCATGAAGACCTGAAGTAAGCACTACTCTTGTTCCCACTTTAAGGGTTTCCTGAAAGTTTTTCTCCTGCTTCTGCTTTTTCATTTGTGGTCTTATCATTAAAAAATAAAACCCTACAAACATCGCTCCCATCATGATCAGCATCATGGAAGAGTTTCCTCCCTGAGCGGGTGCCTGTAAAAAAATTGATAATAAATTCATGATGTTATGGTTGAATATTCGCAGTGAATGTTAATTTGATAGGCGCTTTTTCCACATTCGCAAAAACATCTGCATATTTATTTACGTTTCCGTCAAAATTTGTAGAGTCGAAATGTAGAGTGATTTTTCCTTTTTTACCCGGCATAATCGGTTCTTTTGTAAAGTCAGGAGCTGTACATCCACAACCCGGTTTTACTTCTGAAATTACTAAAGGATTGCTTCCTGTGTTTGTAATTTCGTATACGTGCTCTACTTTATCTCCTTTTTTGATTTTTCCGAAGTCAAAGTTGCTTTCCGAAAGAGCAACGGTAGTCATTGGCTGGTTGGATGCCGGTGCAGCAGCTTCGGATGATACTGGAGCGACAGCAGAGTCTCCCGCTGCAGGAGTTACAGTTCCAGTTGAAGCAGAATCTGAACTTACAGCAGTTTCTGTATTTGCTGTTTCTTTGTTTTCTTTTTTACAAGAAACCAAGCCAAAGCCTATTACTGATAAAGCGATAATTGATAACGTCTTTTTCATATTGAAATATTTATATTCTATTTAAATCTTTGCAGTATTTATCTAAGATCCCGTTGATGAAAATATTGGAACGGTCTGTAGCGAATACTTTTGCGATCTCGATGTATTCATTGATGATCACTCTGGAAGGCGTAAAAGGAAAATTATCAAGCTCCGCAATAGCAGTTGATAAGATCACTTTATCCATTAATGAAACTCTTTCCAGATCCCAGTTTTCAAGTCTTTCTCCAAGTTTCTTTTCATTGTTTTCCCAACTGTCTAATGTATTTCTTAAAAGCTTAATGGCAAAAGTTTTATCTTCATCATCTTTAATCATTTTAATTAAAGTTCTGCTTTCTTCATCTTCTTTCAGAAATCCGATCGTTTTCTGTACCATTGAGTTAGCAATGTGAATATCATCATACCATGAAAGTTCTTTGTCTTCAAGATAATCATGAAAATCATCATTTTCAGCAATGTATCGTAAGAAAAGTTTCCCGATAAATTTCTGATCTGCCTCGAAAGAATATCCTTCTTCTTTCATAAAATCCTGATAACGTTTTCCCGCCGTCATTCTTTGAAAAGTTTTTACCAGAAGATCGTCATGCATATCCCATTTTAATTGTTTATGCTGACCGGTGAAGAAAAGCCTTTCAGGATTTTCTTCCAGTTTTATAAGAACCTGATTGTTGATGAATTTTTGGTTAGGATTAGTATTAGCATCGGTCTTAATATATTTATTCTTACCGATTTCTATCTGATGTTCTGCCAGTTCTTTAAGAGCAACCAGAAAGTTTAACTCATAAATATAGAGATAATAGATTTTCTCTATTCCGGCAAACATATTTTTCTCTAACACATCAAACTTTACAGGATTCTGGTAATATGAATACACAGTCTGTACTACTTTTTCACGGATTTGTCGTCTTCCTAACATTCAAAGAGCTTTTTATGGGTGCAAAGATACAAAATTTAAACTTTATGAAATTCGCAGTGTGATGACATTTTTGTAAATTTGTAAAAGTTTATGAAAGCGCTAAAAACTCTAAACCCTTATTTCTGGAAGCACAAGATATTATTATTTTGGGGGGTATTATTTATCATTGCCAGTAATTTCTTTAATATATATAAAGTACAGTTTGTAGGAAAATCAGTGGATGAGCTTACAAGAAACGGGAACCTCGGCTTTAACAAACAGGTTTTAGTTTATGTTGCAATTATTGTAGGATGCTCACTACTCACCGGATTTTTCACGTTCATGATGCGGCAGACCATTATTGTTGCTTCAAGAAGAATTGAATATGAGCTGAAAAACAAAATCTACAGACATTACCAGGATTTATCCTTAACAGATTACAAACAAACAACGATCGGTGATCTCATGAACAGGTTAAGCGAAGATGTTGTTGCGGTGAGAATGTATCTGGGTCCGGGGGTGATGTATGTGGCCAATTTGTTGGTTCTTGTTGTTATCACAGCCATTTACATGCTCAAAACGGATGTTTCGATGACTTTATGGACATTACTTCCTCTTCCTATTTTGTCGTATGCTATTTATAAGGTAAGTTCTATTATTAACAAAAAGTCGAAAATCATGCAGAAAAGCCAATCTGCAATTTCCACTTTTGTACAGGACAGTTTTTCGGGAATCCGGGTGGTAAAATTCTTTGCCCGCGAAAAATATATTGAAAAAAATTACGGTGTAAAAGTTACCGATTATCAGGATAAAGCGCTTGATCTTGCCAAAACGGAAGCTTATTTTTTCACCATCATCCTTTTTGTCATCGGACTTCTTAATGTAGCCATCATCTGGATTGGCGGTCAAAAGTATATTGCAGGGGAGCTAAGCATCGGGAAAATTGCAGATTTTTTTTTGTACATCAATACGCTGATATTTCCTTTCTCAATGGTAGGATGGGTAACTTCAGTGAATCAGCGTGCAGAAGCCTCCATGCAAAGGATCAATGAATTTATGGATAAGAAATCTGAAATCATTAACAAAAATTTCGAAAATTATCCTATTAAAGGAAATATTGAATTTAGAAATGTATCTTACGTTTATCCAAATACGGGAATTAAAGCGCTGGAAAATCTCAGTTTTACAGTAAAAGCCGGAGAATCTCTTGCGATCATGGGTAAAACAGGAAGTGGTAAATCAACGATTGCATTATTGCTTTGCAGACTTATTGATCCCACAGAAGGAGAAATTTTAGTTGACGGAAAAAATTTAAAGGAACATAATTTAGACAATTACAGAAACTATATAGGATATATTCCTCAGGAAAGTTATCTTTTCTCCGATTCTATTGAAAATAATATTGGCTTTGCCATTGATCATCCTACACACCAAAAAGTTGTTGAATATGCAAAAATTGCTGATGTAGATAAGAATATCGTGGAATTTAAAGATCAGTACAAAACGATGGTAGGCGAACGTGGTGTAATGCTTTCGGGAGGCCAGAAGCAAAGAATCTGTATCGCAAGGGCATTGATTAAAGATCCGAATATTATCATTTTTGATGATTCACTTTCTGCATTAGACACAGAAACCGAACAGAATATACTGGAAAATATAGATAGAAAAATTCATAATGCCACATCTATAATCATCACACACAGAGAGTCTAGCGCTCAAAGAGCAGATAAGATTCTCAACCTCACAGAAATTAGCAATTCCGTAACTGCATAGCTCATTCATTCACAAATGTTAAATAAATCATAAAAAAAATTTTGTGATTAAAAGAAAACTTTTATATTTGTTCCTAACAAGATTAAAAAATATCTAACAATGAGTGAATACAAGGAACGCCATGAAAATGAAATTTTCACTAAGGTGTTAAAAGCAGGGAGAAGAACTTATTTCTTTGATGTGCGCGAGACGAAAGCAGGAGATTATTATCTTACGATTACCGAAAGTAAAAAGAACTTCGGGGAGAATGGAGAAGCTACATTCGAGAAGCACAAAATCTATCTTTACAAAGAAGATTTTAAAAGTTTTCAGGAGATGTTTAATGAATCCACAGATTTCATCATTAACGAAAAAGGCGAAGATGTAATATCAGAAAAGCACGACAAAGACTTCAAAAGCAGATCTTTCACAATCGATTCTGACGACGAAGTTTAAAATATTTTAACAATATTAAAAAACACAAGCATCTGGAAAAAGATGCTTTTTTGTTTCTTGTAACTTATTATCTTACTTCTTAGAAAAATTTAGATACACAAATGCAATGCTACGCATATAATTTCACAGCATTTCATTTAGATTAATTTAAAATATTTACTATAATCGTTACTTAAAATTTAAATTAAATAATAATTAATTAAATATTTTACAACAAAACAAACTTTTCTTAGCAATATATTAATTAATCTGTCAAATATAAATAACACAATAAACCAAAAAAGATTTTTTATGAAATAATATTAACTCTTTAAATAATACAAGCATGAAAAAAAATCTACTCGTTCTTCTTCTGGCATCTGCGTTCTGCTTTGCCCAAAACTCTTTAATGGTATCTCCTCAGACAGGAACCATGATTACTTCCGGAACAATTACAAATTTTAAACTTATTAGTGACGGAAGCAGTGTTGCGTTAGTTGCAACAAATAATGCCAGCGGTAAGGTATTTATTGTTGATATAAATGACAGTAATCCAGCGGATAAAGCGGCAAATACTATTTTAACTACGTCTACCAATGTAAAAACAAGAATCGGAGCTGCAATTGGACAGACCATTACTTCAATAAAAAATGTTGAGGTAAACCCGATTACCAATGCCGTCTATGTAATGGCTATGGTAAGTACGACACCCTATTTTGTGAAGCTTACCAATGCAGGAAATACAATTACCGCACTGAATTTTAATACAATGCCTTATTGTACCTTAAACTTCACCAGTGCAAATTGTGCTTTCCAGGATATAACCTGGGGTGGTAATAAACTTTTTGTATCAAGTAATCATAATACTTTAAATGGCGAATTAGGTTATATATCAGCGCCTTTTACCCATAATGCCACGATTACGAAAAGGTCAACCACAATATTTAAATCCAATTGGGGAAATACATATATCACCAATGCTCCGCTAGAGACACTTAATTATATAAAAATTAATAATATTGAATATTTATGCGGTACAACAACCTGTGCACCTGGTTTTTCTGAAACGGTGTCTTCATTAACAAACAATTCAGGTCTGTTTACAGTACGAGAATCATTTAATGTTGTCTCTGATTACTCGGTAAAAACAATCGCCATCAACAATGGAACCGATGCATATCTATTAGATCTGCACAATAACGGGTCTAATAACACAATCTATAGAATCGGAAAGAAATTTCTTGACGGAACCCCATTTACCAATAATACTTATAACAGTAACGCTGTTGAACTGAGAGATTTTTGGGGGACTATCAACCCCAGCCTGACTACAGAAGAAATGACGAGTTTCCCAGGTAATTTCTCTTCGATGGCTTACTACTCGCCTTGTGAACTCCTCACTTTAACTGCAGATTTTCAAACATTAGCAAAACTTAGTGTTTGTACAGCAGCTTTAAATGTTGATGAACAAAATAATAAAAATAGCAAATTTGAGATTTCCCCAAATCCAGCATCCGATGTTTTAAATATTTCCTACAATGATAAGGTTTATAAAAATATAGAAGCTACAGTTTTCAGCTATGATGGAAAGTTAATCAAAAAACACTCAATTGATTCAAACAATAAGAAAATCTCAATTTCAGATCTACAGGCAGGAAATTATTTGCTAAAGATCAGTAATAAAGGGATAGATCTGGATTCTAAATCTTTCATTAAAAAGTAATTTAATAAATAAATCTGAATTTATGTGCGGATCAAAAGTTCGCACATGATTCTTTTAATATTAACTTTTAGTCTATGAAAGAAATAACAATAGGTAATCTAAAGCATTTGTTTATACTTTTTTTCATCTTTTTGTATAATTTAAGTTGTTCACAACAAATCTACATTGATACAAAAAAGCCGAATAAGCCTTTGTTTAAAGCTTTTCCTGTTCATGAAAATGACAAACAGTCCTCAGACTTATTAAAAGTTTTTATGATTCAAGAGGGAAAAGAATCTCAAACGCCACTTCTGGGAACTCATTACAAAGTACAAGACACCCTATTTTTTGGGCCTCAATTTGAATTGGGAGATGGACTTTCATTTAATGCTCACTTTTATTATAAAAATGATACTGTAAAAAGTTTATATAAAACTCCACCTGTTAATTTTAACATCAGCAACGAGATCTCAATAAAAGAAGCTTTTCCAAGAAGTAATAAAATTCCCAAAAATATACTGACTTTTTACATCGAGTTTTCTGATCCAATGATGGAAGATGAATCTGCTTTCAGGTATGTGAATTTATATGACGAAAATAAACAAATGATACCTCACGTCTGGCTTAATAAAGGCAGATGGATCAATGATAAGATTTTAATGTTGATGATTCACCCCGGAAGAGTAAAAAGCGGGATTTCGTATTATGATAATTTAGGCGACGTTTTCTACGTAGGAAAAAAATATTATTTGGAGGTGACTGACAAAGTAAAAACATTATATATAAACTCGAAAGTAAAACCTTTTACAAAAGAATTTGAAATTATTGAGCCGACAGCGAGCTGTCCAGAAATTCTGCGAGATAGTATTAATCCACCCAAGAAAAATACCCGGGAAAAACTAAAAATTGTTTTTGATAAACCTATGGACCTTTATTCCATCCTTGGTGGAATTTCTATAAACATATACAAGACCGATATAATTGTTGAAGGAAAACTTTTACCCGGATCAGAAGACACGGAATGGTATTTTGTTCCCGATAAACCATGGACTGAGAATAAATATTCGTTAATTTTCAATAAATATGTTTCCGATGCTTGCGGAAATGGCCTTATAAAGTCATTTGAAACTACCAAAATAAAGAAATCATACACTAAAGATATTGTTAAAAAAATAAATTTCAGAACAGACTAATTGCTTATTTTAAAATAAAATTTATTGCCGGTTTCTCCATTTTGAGACTGGCAATAAATTTATTTAAACATTTGAAAATACCAAACAGCTGATTATTTTATTTGTTCCCAGACGTTGTTTATACTTTTAATCCATATGACTGAATTAGCCGCAATTTTATTAATATCTGCTCCCATAATATCTTTATAGTTTGATATTGAGGGAGTACTTGATGTAGGATTTTTGATAATATACATTCTTCCTGTACATTCACTCGCATTAGGTAAAGTAATGTTGTGATTACCTCCTAAAATCACAGTAAAGTCTTTTTCAGTCAATACAAATGCTGAAGAAGTGATCACAATCGGGAGGGAAATCGACCCTGAAACCTGTAATGTAGAATTAGGAACAGTCCCGTTCATATTAATTCCAATCCTAACACTATTATTTAGCCCTGTACCCTGTACTCTCATCATTTCTACATAAGACAATGAAGTATAATTAAATTTAGAAAAAACAAAAGGCTCATTTCCATCATCACCAACCAAAAAATTAAAACTTCCATTATTCAATGAACCACCACTTCCCAATTCAAAGAAATCACTAGATGCCGCAGAGCCTCTCATGATGAAATTTCCATTACCATCAGTATAAAACACCGGCTTGTAATAGCTTGCTCCATTTGCTTCAAATTGTAAAGCCGAATTTCCGTTTGTGCCGCGAATATACATTAAGGATGCTTCACTCTGGTTGTAGGGATATAATGCCGTATTGGAGGAATTATACAATCCTAATGTTTGTCTTGTACCCACTTCCAGCATAGGTGTATTGTTAGAACGCAACTGCAATCGGATATTATTTTTAGTTCCTAAGAAACTGTTTGCATTAGAATCAAGCGTATTTCCTGCCAAAAACCAATTGCTTGTAGCCGCATCTGTAGAGGGCGACCATATATTTGTCGTATTATTCCAAGATAATACTTTGCCGTTGGTGGCGCCCATTTGTGCCAAACGGTAGGGATCAGCCAACGTTCCGCTTCCAGAAAATATACTCGCAGAAAAAAAAGGATTTATTTGGCAAAGCAAACCATTTCTTAATCCGAAATAGATTTGTCCGTCGTCGGTAGCTTTATATAAATTACCTTCTGCCGCAGAAGTCATAGCTGTTGCAGAAGTAATCGTTTCCTGTCCGAAAGCAAAAAAATTCATAACAACAAGAATAAAAATAGAATAAATTCTTTTCATTGCATTTAATTTATTCGTTGCCAATTACTTCCATCATTCTGTAACCATAAGATTGAATTTGCTGAAATTATATTGACAGAACTCCCCGACAGATTTTTATATGAAGAAATCGAAGGGGTATTATTTGTAGGATTTTTAATGACATAGATTCTTCCAGTACAATTACAATTACTTGTATCGGGAAGAGTAATTGAATGATTCCCACCAAGTATTATGGTAAAATGGGTCTCATTAAGAGTTAAAGCGCCAGTCGTTTTAAAAGTAGATGTAGCCAATGATCCATTATTCTGTAATGTAGAGTTAGCAAGAGCTCCTGTATTTATACCCACTCTTACATTGTTATCTAATCCTGTACCGGATAAACGCATGAGTTCTACCTTACTAGATGTATCACGATTGTATTTACTGAACACAAAAGGTTCATCCCCATCATCTCCTATCACAAAATCGAATCTCCCATTGTTAGATGTTCCACTACTTCCCATTTCAAAAAAATCAGTACCGGCACAAGAACCTCTTAATCCGAAATTTCCATTTGCGTCCGTGAAAAACACAGGTTTGTAAAAACTTGCGCCATCGGCTTCAAATTCCAAAGCAGAATTTCCGTTTGTACCACGAATATACATTACTGACGCATCAGGCTGATTATAAGGATATAGACCTGTAGTGGTGGAGTCATACAGCCCCAATGTCTGTCTTTTTCCTACTTCTAGCATAGGTGTATTATTTGACACCAACTGAAGCTTCCTATCATTAATCGTTCCCAGAAAATTGGTATTATCAGTGTTGGCATTTCCGGTAACCAGCCAGTTAGCAGCAGCAGCAGGAGTTTTTGGTTTCCACATATTGCTTGCTGAATCCCACGTAAGCACTTGTTGATCACTCGCGTTATTTTGTGCTATTTTTAAAGGATTTGCTGTAGTTCCGTTTCCTGTTAAAGAAACATTATCTGTAACAATATTTGCACCTATCAATTGCAAAGAACCATCACGCAACCCTATATACAATTGTCCGTTGTCGGTTGCTTTATATAAATTACCTTCCGCAGCGGCAGAATATCCTGTTGCTGTATTTATCGTTTCCTGTGAAAATAGCTTAATTGTTGTTAAAACAGCTATAAGAAATATTATTTTTGGAGTAATTAGAATTTTCATTTTTAAAAACTATAATTTTTCTATTATTAATGATGATCCATTAGCCATCAATTGTAATGTTCTGTTGCTTGAATTAACTACTTTTCCCTGAACTCTTATGACATCATTGGCATTTAAGTTTAATATTTTTGTCACCGTCACTGTTCCCCTTGAATCAGCGTTATTTCTATGGTATGTAAAGCCTGTTGTTCCCGCAATATCATTTCCGTTCACCTGTAATTTATATTCACCGGTTGCATGAGAATTTGTAGTAACAGCAGCAGAAATCCGATATGTGATTTTATATTTTCCTGCATTAGCAACTGTGATGGTTCCGCTACCAGCTGTGTACCCAGTATCTACAATTCCTGCAGTATTAATCAACATTGTTGTAAATCCTGTGGCAGTCGAAAACGATTGTGTACCAGCCGTATCATAAATTTCCGCTACACTCGAAGTAAAGGGTGTTTTCCAGCTTATTGCATTTCCTGATCCGTTTGACATTAAGACCTGTCCTGAAGTTCCTGGTGATAAAATTTGATACTTACTTCCATCGCCTTGCAATATCGTACCTAAAGAAGGTATAGAGGAATTACCTGTTCCTCCGTTGGATGGATTTAAAGTTCCTGCTAAAGTTACAGCTCCAGTGGTTGATGTTGAAGGAGTAAATCCTGTTGTTCCGCCACTAAAACTGCTAACATTTGGTGAGATACTTATTGTTCCGTCACTCCCCACATTAATACCACTTCCCGCTTTCACTCCACCAAGAGATGTTGCTGTTGCAGGGTTTAAAGAGACTGTATTGGAAGCAAGAGTGATCCCCGTAGAAAAACTTAAAGCATTTTGCTTACCATTAAAATATTCCAATCAGCAGAAGACAAATATCCGTTAGAGGAACTATTTGACTGATTAATAGAAAAACTACCTGTCGTACTATTGTAAATTAATGGTGATGAAGCAGAGAAATTTGACAATGTCAGAGAAGCTCCTCCTAATTGCTTCCAATTTGTACCATCCCAAAATACATATCCGGGAACCAAACTTACATCATTGGCTGTAAGATATACCATTTGACCTTTAGCATTTCCAGAAACGTTAGTAATTTTGCTGACCCGAGGTATGACGATACCATCCTTGGCATCTGCTACACCTCCTTGATTTTTACCAACAATATCAAGCGTAGCCGTTGGCGAAGTTGTATTAATCCCTACCTGTGCTTTAAATAAATTTAAAACACAAAAAATTATAAGTGTTGATAATCTTTTTTTCATCTGAAGTATTGCAAAATATAAGTTGGTTAATCCTTAAATTAAGTTCACAAAAATACGGAATAATTAAATATATTATTAATAATACTAATAATTTTATTTAATTCATGAAAAATAAGCAATTAAATTATATTTTTCGCATTTTAATTGTTTTAGATTAATTTTTTATACAATATCAAGCAACACAAACAATATTTTACATGATGATTTAATAAGCAAACTGATAAAGTGATAAAGAATTTCTCAATAAAGATATAAAATAAAAAATCCTGCTTAAAAAAGCAGGATAACCAGGGTGAATGATGGGTCTCGAACCCACGACCTTCGGAACCACAATCCGACGCTCTAACCAACTGAGCTACAATCACCGTTTTGTGAGTGCAAATATAGGAAAGATTTTTTAACTACCAAACAATTCCATCAAAATTTTTCAGCGCAATTAACTTCTCAGACGTAAATCCCTCAGCATAAGTCACTCCGGATAATCGGCCTAAATCCTGCGCGCGATAAGTCAGGCTTTCGAAAAAGTCTTTTGAGGTAATTGGTGTTTCCGGTTCCTTTGAATCCGGATCATAAAACTGAGTTTTAAAAGCCATGCATGCTTCAATCTTTTTATCAAGATGTTCACTTATGTCAATAACAAATTCCGGTTCAATATTTTTCCACTGTATATAATGGAAAACATGTTTTGGTCTCCAGGCTTCCTGATTTTCACCTTCAAGAACAGTCTCAATTTTCCTTAATCCTGCTAAAAAACACGCATCCGATACTAATTTGGCTCCTTTTGCATGATCCGGATGTCTATCATCAATTGCATTGGCTAAGACGATTTCCGGTCGGTATTTGCGAATCATTTTTACTATTCGAAGCTGATATTCTTCAGAATTTTCCAGAAAACCATCTTTCATTCCAAGATTTTCCCTTGCAACAACGCCAAGAATTTTGGCTGAATCTGCAGCTTCGGCTTTTCGTGTTTCTTCAGTTCCTCTTGTACCTAGCTCTCCTCTTGTAAGGTCAACTATAGCACAAATTTTACCTCCCGAAACCATTTTTGCTATTGTCCCGCTGCAGCCGAGCTCTACATCATCAGGATGTGCGCCAAAAGCTAATATATCTGTTTTCATATCAACAAAGATAAGACTTAAAAGAAAAACTTCCCAAACATAAAGAATGGGAAGTTATATCTGATTATTTAATTGTAATTATTTATTAATCTCTGCATTTAACTTAACAGCATCCTGATAAGTAGGATCAAGCTGAACAGATTTTGCAACATAATCTTTTGCTTTTGCAAGATCAGTATCTTTACTCATATAAGCCACCGCAAAATATGCGTAAGCAAGAGTTTGTTTATTAGCCTCCTGATCGGCCGGTTTCACTGTACTGATGAACTTTTCGTAAGCAATTTTCGCCGCATCATTATTACCTGCCTGCTGATAAGAGTATCCTAAGCTATAGAAACCAGGTGCCCAATCAGGAAGCAGCGCATTCATTTTTTGCCATGTCTGAATGGCACCATTCCAGTTCTTTGCTTCTTGATAAGCAGTTGCCAGCTTAAATAAAGAATCAGTGTCCTGAGCATTAGCCGCTACTTTTTGCTTTAAACCTTCAATTACAGGATTGGTAGGACCAGCATCTACATCGGCCTGAGAAGCAGCTCCTCCACCTGAAATTTTTGCTAGCTCCATATCCCATTTCAAAGTTTCATCTTTAGCCGCTTTAGCAATCGCAATCTTTTGCTGTGCTTCAGTGGTTAATGCAGTTTTCTTAGCAGCATCAGTTTCTGTTTTAGCTAAGCCTGCAGCAATAAGCCCTTGTAAACCCTGATCGGCAGGTTGCACTCTTGATTTATCCGCCTGCGAAACAAAATTATCCATATTTTGCTTAGCTTCAGCATACTTACCGTCAGCATATAATTGATATGCTCTTAGCTTAAATTTGATCGGATCATTAATTTTATCAAAAATCTTATCTAACACTTGCTTAGAGTTAGCATAATCTTCATTGGTAAAATAAAGTTTAGCAATTTCCAGCTGCGTATATGGATCTTCATCTGCATACTTCGTGTAATTAATAAGATCTTGAGTTGCTTTAGCATTTTGCTGATAACGAATATCATAAGCAGCCAAAGCTTTATAAGCAGGAGCATAGGTAGGATCGGTAGCAATAGCTTTATCAATGCTGGTTTTAGCTTGCTGCCATTGTTGTGCTGCCATCCATAATGTTCCGATTCTTGTATAAACTGATGCTTTATTTTTAGCTAAAGGAAGAGCCTTATCATAAGCAGACATCGCGTCTCCCGGCATTCTTTTTAATCGGTATGCATCTCCTAACGTATAGTAGTAATGTGCCGGAACTTCTTTTTTAGATGCTCTTTCAATAGCCTTATTTAGATATTGAATTGCTAAATCCGGAGAGTTATTCTTTTCAAATAAAGTTAAAGCTTCTGCCGCTCTAAATAAAACTTCTGCATCTTTCTCTCTTGAATCAGATACAATGCTTTGAATTTCTGCAACAGCATTTTTATCACCTTTACCAAGCTTAACAGTAGCCAGCCCGATTCTGTTTAAATAACTTTTCTTATCCGCAGCAAGACCTTTATTAAAGTTATCTGTAGCTGCTGCATAATCAGGTTCCCCTTGTTTTAAATATGTATTTCCTAAATAGAAATAATTTTCAGCTGTCGGAGCTGAAGCAATCATATTTGTAAAATTAGTTTTTGCCTGAGCAAACTTATCACTGTCCATGCTGTTAATACCATCCTGTACAGTTTGCGCAAACGCAAAATTGGTAAAAAATACCACCGCTGCTCCAAAAGCAATCTTCTTTACATTCAAATTCATTATATCTCTCATTTTATATTTTCTAATCTAAATTTCGATTTATATTGTACACAATTTTCAGACCAAAATAATAATTTATTTTGGGTTAACATGTTAATTTAATATATTTTAACGCATCTGTACTTCCCTTCTATAGAGATTGTACGGCTGCAAACCTTCTTTCTGAACAATCATTTGTCCCAGCTGTGTGCAGGAGTATCTTATAAAGCCATTAGCAATATTAAAATTACCCTCATTTGTTAAAAAATACAAAATTCTGGTAAATGGATAATTCATTTTTCGAAGATTTTCAAAATCAGTTGTATATAATCTTCCATTACTTTCCACAGGAAGAATTTTAACCATATTTCTTAATTCTTCAGATTCTTTATCGTAAGGTCGGCTAAATGTATTAAGGCCAATAACGCCAATTTTGTCAGGATATTTATTTAATTCCTCAATAATATTTTTATTACCGGAAATAATGGAGAATTTTAAATCTTTGGGTTGTTTTTTAAGTTTTTGAGCAACAAAATTCAGATTGCTCGAGTTGACACCGTCAAAAATGAATTCTTTTTTATCAGACTGCATTCCCTGCTCTATTTCTTTCATTGAAATACTTTCCTTCGGAGAATCCTTTGGAACAACAAAAACGACAGCATCCGCAGCAAATCTTGCAGGTAAAAACTTTAGATCAACCTGTTCTTCGTAAGTCTTGATTTCTTCAGGAGACAGATCGCGAGACATCACCACAATTCTGGCTTTATCATTCAGCAGATCCAGGAAACCTAGATCCTCTTTTTTAGTAACAACTTTGATTTTAGTCTCAGGATAATTAATCATGTATCCCTCTGCCAATGCTTCAGTAACACTTTTAAATGATTCATCTGTAAGAATGGTCATTTCTCCCTTATGATAGGAAGGAGACTTTTCTTCTTTTTTACAAGAAACTACTATAATACTAATCAAAAATAGCATTACAATTTTAATACTATTTTTCATCACCTGAATTTTTAATTTTTGAAATCGCCCTGTAAATTCTAAAAACACCGTACAGGATAAGCAATGCACCTAGTGCATAAGCAACCCCGGGTTCCAGAATGGTAAAAAAGAATTTGTAAAGAATTACAACAATTCCCAAAACGATATAGAATAATCCCGTAATAAGGGATAACCAATTGAACATCATATAACAAAAATACCAAAAAAAATAAAAAGAGAAGCATGTGCTTCTCTTTTTTAATTATTATTTAAAGATAAATTATCCTTCAAAATTCATAGTCAGAGGTAATCTGAATCTATAACGTACAGATTGTCCGTTAATTTTAGCAGGAGTCCATTTATTTTTAATAGACTTGATCGTTCTGATCGCTTCAGAGTTAAAATCTGAATTTGATCCACTCGCCTTAACATCTGTGATACTTCCATCTCTTTCAACAACGAAGGTTACTTCAGCCTTCACAGTACCTTCATCTCCATTCATCGCAGAACCGTCAAAGTTACTTGCTACTTTATTTCTAAAGGCATTAATCCCTCCAGGGAATTCTGCAGTCTGCTCAACTTCTGTATAAACCTGGTTTTCATTAACCTGAGGTTTAACTTCAGCTGTAGAAGTTCTTGTACCAGTTGATGGCGGCGGTGGAGGTGGTGTATATGCCGGAGCTTTTACACCTTCCTGATTTACCAGACCCGTTGTAGTTTCTAATTGTTTAGAAATTGGTGGCGGAGGAGTTTCAATTTTCGGAGCTTTTACAGGCTCAGGAACCACGTTTTGAATAATTTCAATTTTCTCTTCCTCTTTTGGTGGAGGTGGTGGAGGTGGTTCTTCTTCTTTCGGCTGCTCAATAATTTTATCTTCCTGAAGAATTTCCACTAAATCTGCCTTTACTTCTTGCTTAGGAGGTTCAGTTAATCTTTTAATAGTAAGATAAATAAAAGGAGACAATGCCGCAACAAGGAATACAGCTGTTCCAACGATAAAAGATTTTGTCAATAGCCTAGGATACTGATGTCTTAAATCGTATGCACCATATTCTTTGTTTCTATTTTCAAATACGATTTCATCTAAAGTAAGATTCGGATCGTATACATTTTCATTTGCCATAGATTTACAATTTTATGGTTTAAATTACTTAGTAGCCGGTGTTGCCGCAGCAGTTCCGGAATTCCCAACCTTTTTATCGTAAATAGCTTTCTCCCAAGGCTTCAGGTCGGTAACCCCGTACTGTTCGCTTTTGGTAATAGCCATTTCATCAAGAATATCTACAAAGTTTTTATATACAGCATCGTCAGTCGGTTTGATAATCACAGTAAATTTAGATTTATCTGCCGCGTTTGCTTTTGCCTGCTCAATTACTTTTCTGATTCCTTCTCTGTCGTAAGTTGTTTCATTAAGATTCTGATCCGTTAAGGATGTGTTATCCTGCTGGTGCCAGAAAATCTTATTGTCTTTTCCTAATAACAAAGAAATAGAGTTCGAAAGTTTAATTTCTGTTGGAGGTGGTTTTTTTGTTTCATCTTTCGGTTTTGCCGGAAGACCCAAATCCATTACATTCGGTTTAGAGAATGTGGTTGTGAACATAAAGAAGGTAATCAATAGAAAACCCAAGTCCACCATCGGAGTCATATCGACTCTGGTACTCTGTTTCTTGGAACGTACCTTGCCGCCTTTGGCGCCCTTTTCCTGTACTTGTACTTCTGCCATTTCTAATCGATATTATTCGTTAGGTTTACCTTCTTGTGATGTAATCAACCAAAATTTAAGAAAATCGATATCTCTTAAACCTTCAAATAAGCTTTTTACTTTTGGATATTCTGTTGTAACGTCTCCTTTGATTGCTAGTTTGTAATCAGGATTCACTGCTAAACTTTCTTTTACCCAGTCTACCAATTGCTTATTTGTACTATCCATAGGAATCCCTGTAGGACTCTTGAAATTCTTTTGCTCGTCATCTGGCAAATCGAGATAGCTTTTCAGCTGGTTCATAGGAACGCCGATAGCCTGTACTTTCTGGAATGCAGCTTTTTCTTTATTGTCAAAAGTAACACCGTACTTTTTGCCCATATTGTCCAAAAGCTGTAGTCTTTCTGATGCGTTTTCTACAGGTTGGAAATAAAATTTTCCGTCCGGAGTAGCGTTGATAGTCATCAAACTTGCATCAGGAAGTAACTTCTCTGATATTGAAGATGGCGGTTTGATCTGCTCCACGTCAGGTTTTTTAAACTGAGTGGTCAAGATAAAGAATGTAAGTAGTAGGAACGCGACGTCACACATTGCCGTCATATCCGTCACTACTCCATGTCTTTTTGGTTTGACTCTCGCCATTATTATTAATGATTTTTAATTAGACTTCTTTTTACTTAATGCAAATTCTTTGCTAAAAATTTTCTTAGTTGAATTCAGCGAAAGACTGTTGGATACTCATTGCGATCTCGTCGATCTTGTAAGTTAATCCGTCGATTTTAGAAGTAAAGAAGTTATAAAGGATGATAGCGATTGCTGAAGTACCGATACCTAAAGCTGTATTAATCAAGGCTTCAGAGATACCTGTAGAAAGTGCAGCAGCATCTGGAGTACCACCTCCTGAACCTAATGCGAAGAACGCCTTGATCATCCCGATTACCGTACCTAGAAGTGCTACTAACGTTGCAACAGTACCTAAAGTAGAAAGGATCATCATATTTTTCTCAAGCATTGGCATTTCAAGAGTTGTAGCTTCTTCAATAGCTTTGTTAAGCGCTACCATTTTCTGCTCTTTGTTTAATGTAGTATCATGAGATAAAGCTTTGTAAGTCGTAAGACCTTCTTTTACTACGTTACCAACAGAACCTTGCTGTCTGTCGCACTCTTCTAAAGCTTCATCAATTTTGTTTTGGTTTAGTAAACTTCTCACCTGAATTACGAAGTTATCCAAGTTTCCTTTTCCTGCAGCTCTACCCAACACCATTGCTCTTTCAATTGAGAACACGATTACGGTTAACATGAAAGTAATCAAGATTGGTACAATTACCCCTCCTTTGTAGATAATTCCTAAGAAAGAATCTGGGTGAATGTCTTTTCCTTCAACATCTGAAAACGCTACAGATCCTGCACCTAATTTGTCAGCATCTTTAAAATTTCCAGGGCTACCCAAAACGAATAAATAAATACAAATTCCTATAGCTAAGATAATAGGAATAATAACAGCTGGGTTTAAACCTCCCGCTTTTCTAGCAACTACTTGCTCATCATTTTTTGAAACATTCATTTCCATATTTAACTAAATTATATTGTTTTAAAATTTTACAGGGTGTAAATTAAAGGCAAAATTAATTAAAATGCAATAGTCTCAAATAAACATTTCTGTTTTTTTTGACAATAAAATTTTAATACGATTTCGATATTATAATTATTTTCTCTTTTTTTGGCAATAATTCCTAAATTTAACATTTACGTTAAAAATTTAAAAAATATAAGCCTTCATTTTTTTTAATTTGCCAATGTTAATTTTTATTTAAATTACTATGTTCACTATTCTGCCCGGTACCACAATGATTTTTTTCGGGGTTTTACCCTCCAAAAACTGTTGTACTTTTCCATCCTGAAGTACTATATCTTCTACTTCTTTCGCAGAAAGCTGCGCAGATAATGGTAACTTATGTTTCGTTTTTCCATTAATACTGATCGGATATTCAATCTCATCTTCTACCAGATAATCCTCGTTCAGAACCGGGAATTTTTCAAATTCAATAGAAGTCGTATGACCAAGCAAACTCCAAAGCTCTTCACAGATGTGTGGCGCATAAGGAGAAATGATAACGGCCAAAGGTTCCAAAATATTGCGTTTGTTACATTTTATTTTTTGCAGTTCGTTTACAGCGATCATAAATGAAGATACAGAAGTATTGAAAGAGAAATTTTCAATATCATAAATGACCTTCTTTATTAAAGTATGTAAAACTTTATATTCTGCTTTTGTTGGCTCTTCATCTGACACTTCAAAAACTTCGCCATTAAAATATAAATTCCAGAATTTTTTAAGGAAACCATAAACTCCGCTCAGTCCTTGGGTGTTCCAAGGCTTTGATTGCTCCAGTGGCCCTAAGAACATTTCATACAATCTCAATCCATCTGCTCCGTATTCTTCACAGATGTCATCAGGGTTTACGACATTGTATTTTGATTTGGACATTTTTTCAACTTCTCTTTTAGTAGTAAAAAATTCTGTATCGTCTTCTGCAATTTTTCCTTCATCATCAATGAATATTCCATCTTTAAACTCACTATGGTAATTCCTTAATCTTGCTAAATCTACTTTATCAAAAGAATTATCTTTTAAATATTCTATTGGTAAATAAAGAGTTGTATAACTTTTATTAATCTTAATTCCAACATTATTTGGAACTTTATTAAAATATTTTTTAAATAAATCTATCCATTTTTGTCGTAAATCAAGAACATAATTCAAAGTCAACAATGTTTCCGCAATAACCTTAGGTGAACTTTTTTCTAAGTATTGATATGAAAAAAATATTGACTTATTTTGTAGTAAAAGTCTCTCTTCTCTTGTAAAGTTTTCTGCTAAAGTTTTATCTTTATAAATGTCATTATCGTCTTCACAAATAAATACTAAATTAATTCGTTGTAGAAAAGCACTCATTCCCAAAATCATCCCCTGATTAATCAGTTTCTGAAAAGGCTCGTTATGGCTAATATATCCCCTATCTTTTAAGAACATATTCCAGAAACGTGAATATAACAAGTGACCAGTAGCATGCTCACTTCCGCCGATATAAAGATCTACCTGTCCCCAATAATCGGCAAGGTCTTTTTTAACGAAAACATTTTCGTCATGCGGATCCATGTATCGTAGGAAATACCATGAACTTCCCGCCCAACCCGGCATCGTAGACAGTTCTAAAGGAAAAATTGTTTTTTCATCAATAAGATTGGTATCAACCACTTTTTGGTTTACTTCATCCCAAGCGAAAGTTTTAGCATTTCCTAATGGTGGATCTCCATCTTCTGTCGGTAAATATTTTTCAACTTCAGGAAGTTCCAGCGGCAATGCAGAAACCGGCAATGTGTAAGGCATTCCATCCTTATAATATATAGGAACCGGTTCGCCCCAATATCTTTGTCTGGAAAAAATCGCATCACGCTGTCTGTAGTTGGTTGTTCCGTGGCCGATTCCTTTTTTTTCGATCGCGGAAATAATCAGCGCTTTTGCTTCGTCATATTTTAAGCCATTTAAAAAATCCGAGTTCACACATATGGAATCTTTAGAATCAAAAGATTTCTCCTGAACGTCTTCATCGGTTTCTACAACCTTTTTAATTTCTAAATTAAATTTCTTTGCAAATCTGTGATCACGCTCATCATGAGCCGGAACCGCCATTACAGCGCCTGTCCCGTAGCCCATCAATACATAATCTGAAATATAGACCGGCATTTTTTCGTTACTGAACGGATTGATCGCATAACTTCCTGTGAAAGCTCCCGAAACATTTTTAACATCAGCCATACGGTCTCTTTCCGTTTTTTTGGAAGTTTCTTCAATATAGCTGTCTACTTCAGCTTTCTGTTCAGGTGTTGTGATCGTTTCTACTAAAGGATTCTCCGGTGCCAAAACCATAAATGTTGCTCCGAAAATCGTATCGGGTCTTGTGGTGAAAACCTCAATAATTTCTTCATGACCATCCACATTAAATTTCACCTGGGCACCCTGTGATTTTCCGATCCAGTATTCCTGGGAGTCTTTTAATGGTTGAGGCCAGTCAAGAGTTTTTAAGCCCTGAAGCAATCTTTCAGAATAGGCAGAAATTCTCATACTCCACTGCATCATTTTCTTCTGGAAAACAGGAAAACCTCCTCTTTCGGATTTTCCATCTTTCACCTCATCGTTTGCCAGTACGGTTCCTAATGCAGGACACCAGTTTACCGTTGTTTCCGCTCTGTAAGCCAAACGGTAATTTAAAAGGATATCTTCTTTATCAATTTCAGAAGCTTCTTTCCATTCTTCTGCGGTGAAATGTAATTCTTCATTTTGATTGGCATTTACACCTTCAGTGCCTTTCGTCTCAAAATGCTTAATCAACGTAGAAATTGATTCTGCCTTGTCGGTATCTTTATTATACCACGAGTGAAACAACTCAATAAAAATCCATTGTGTCCATTTATAATAAGAAGGATCGGAAGTTCTTACTTCACGGCTCCAGTCAAAAGAGAAGCCTATTTTTCTAAGCTGCTCTTCATATCTTGTAATATTCTGTTCTGTGGTAACGGCAGGATGCTGACCGGTCTGGATCGCATACTGCTCAGCAGGGAGCCCGAAGCTGTCATAGCCTACCGGATGCAGCACATTGAATCCCTGATGTCTCTTATATCTTGCGTAAATATCTGACGCAATATATCCCAGCGGATGCCCCACATGGAGCCCTGCGCCTGATGGATACGGAAACATATCGAGAACATAAAATTTAGGTTTGTCTGTGCTGTCGGAAGTTTTATACGTTTGATTTTCTTCCCAGTATTTCTGCCACTTTTTTTCTATCTGCTGATGATCGTAAAACACTTTATAATTAGATATTAGATGTTAGATTTGATATATTAGATTAAATTTCTTTTAACTCCAAAAATCAAGATTCACAAAAATAATGATTTTAGTAGAAATAGAATTTAATTTTGAATTAAATATAAGAAAACAAAAATCTCATCCGGAGATGAGATCTTAAGTTTTAATGAGTAAAAGCTCTTTTATTATTGAGGAATTCTCTTTAAGGTATAAGTCATAGACTGATATTCAGTAGGATCTGAAGTATCTTCAAATTTAATGTTCAGTGTTGTGTCATTAAGGGTGATCACACTTCCTTTATCTGCCTCAACGATTCCCTGATATTTTAACTGAATAGCCTTACTGTCTTTGTCATAGCTATAACTGAATGTTCTGTCGAAAGTAGGATGACATGTTCCCGGTGTCGATCCTTCGCCGATATCCGTTCTTTTCCCTGAGCCTGCAGCTGCAAAAACCCATCTTGATGTTTTCTGACAATCGGTATCAAAAGTAATGGCATCTGAAACAGGATCATCTCCTATAGGGACACTGGTAACAACCACTTTCATAGGCTGCCACGTTCCTACAATCGGATATTCAATAGTATTATCGTCGTCGTTATTACATCCAGTCGCTGCGAATAATGATAGACCTGCAAAAAGTAATGCTAATTTCTTCATGTATCAAATTTTTCAAGCGCTAAAATTATAATTTTTTTGATTTAATTAATAATTTTTTGCAAGAAATTATTATAAAGTTGCATATTTTCAAAAAAATAAGGATGATTATACCGTATTATAGCGGTTTCAATAAAATATTTAAAGTATATCACATTCTGTATTTGATAAAAAACTATTTTTGCAAAAACAACACAAATGGTAACCATTACGAAAAATAATTTTGATTTTATTCGTGTTCTGCTCGCTTTTATTGTTTTCCTCGGTCATCTGGGAACATTAAGCGCTTCTGAGAAACTGGCATTCCTACAATACAGTCCTATAGAAATAGCCGTTTTTGGCTTTTTTGTAGTAAGCGGTTTTCTTATTGCAAGGAGCTATGAAAGATCTTCAGGTTTAAAAAGTTATCTAAAAAAAAGAATAAGAAGAATTCTTCCTGCTTACCTGTTGGTGATATTTCTTTCTGCAACTTTGCTAAGTTTGGTAAGCACTTATTCTTTTACTGAATATTTCAGTGATCCCCAAGTTTATAAATATCTTTTCTGGAATTCTCTTTTTCTGAACTTTAAAGCACCCTGGCTACCGGGCGTTTTTGGAAATCAGGCCGTCAACGGGGCACTCTGGACATTAAAAATAGAAATGTGTTATTACTTCTGTGTTCCATTGCTCTTTCTATTATTCGGAAAAAATAATAAATACAGAAATATAAGTCTGATGATCATTTATTTTCTGTCACTGGTTTATCTTAATTATTTTGAATCAATACATAAAATCTCAACCGCAAAACAGCTACCGGGGTCACTTTCTTATTTTATTCCGGGTATGCTGATCTATTTTAATTTTGATTTTTTCATTAAGAATAAAAATATACTTTTTATCATCGCCCTTGTGACAGTATGGATTGATTTGATCTTTAATCTCGTACTGTTATCCCCTGTAATGATAGGCATTATTGTTTTGTATATTGCTTACTCTTTTAAATTCTTAAATAATTTCGGAAAATATGGAGATTTCACTTATGGAATCTACATCTTTCATTTTCCGATTATCCGTGTTTTTACAACCCTGGGGCTTTTCCAGGATTACAATCCTTACATCATGGCTGTAATTTGCATGTTCGTTGTCGTTGCAGTAGGGATTTGTTCATGGCATTTTTACGAGAAAAAATTTTTATAAAATCAACACAAATGACAGATCTTGTTTCCATTATCACCCCTTCTTTCAATTCTGCGGAATTTATTGAAGACACAATACAATGCGTACTTGACCAGACGTACAAAAACTGGGAATGGCTGATTACTGATGATCTTTCCCAGGATAAAACCGTTGAAATTCTGAATAATTATAAAGATCCGAGAATAAAACTTCAGGTTCTTGAAAAAAATGGTGGCGCCGGAAATGCACGGAATAAAAGCCTTGAAAGAGCACAAGGCAGATATATTGCCTTTCTCGATTCCGATGATTTGTGGTATCCTGAATATCTTGAAATGATGATTGATTATATGAAAGAAAAAAATGCGGAATTGGTATACTGCAATTATTCGCGATGTGATGAACATACCATGCTGCCCATCCTGAAAGATTTTGAAGCAGATACAATCGTTACGTTCTCCAATTTGCTTAAGACGTGCAGGCTGGCCCCGGTTTCGACAATGTATGATACCAAAAGAGTAGGTAAGTTTTTTTTTCCGGTAAAAAGCAAGCGTGAAGATCATGTTATGTGGCTGAATCTGCTCAGGGAAATTCCAGAGGGTCACCCTTTAAAGCAAACACTGGCCAAATACAGAATGCGCGAAAACAGTGTTTCACGAAAGAAAAAGAATATTATCAAAGATCAGTATCTGGTGTATAAAGATTTTATGGGATTTTCTACGGTTAAATCTTTGTATTATACCGCAAACTGGGCTTTAAACGGATTTTTAAAATATTCGAAATTTTTTAATTAATTTTAAAAAATGGAATATTCAAAAGAATTTAAGGCAGCTATCAGTAATTTTTCATCCATAGAGAAAGACCGGCTGATTTTCAGACTACTAAAGAAAGACCGTCTTTTATCTGAAAAATTATACTTTGAACTAATTGATCCTGAGACTACTGATAACAAAAGGGATGCGATGGAAGAAATTGTTGCAGAAAGAGTGGTAATGGCTTCAAAATACATCAGCAATCAAAAATATTTCCTGAGCATTATCAGGAAGATCAGCGCAGAAATCACAGAACATGTGAAAATCACAACGGATAAATTCGGAGAAGTTTCGCTTAATCTTCTATTGATCAATAGAATCCTGGATTACAATGAAGATTTGAGCCGCCATCGGTTTGATAATGTATACAAGCTCTATATTTATATCATCAATAAAACAGTGAAAGCGCTGCTTCTGACTAAAAAACTGGACGCAGATTACTGGATGGAAATAGATGAACATCTCGACGAGCTGAAAGGAAAAATTCTTGAGAATAATTATCTGTCAAAGCTTTTTATCAATAACGGGATCGATTTTAACTGGCTTACGAGTGATAAAATTCCCGAAAACTTTGATCTTATCATTAAAGAAATAAAAAACCAGGGATTCCTAAGATAATATTTTACTGATAATCAGATTTGTAGAATCAGGTTTTTCATTGACAAATTTACGGGCATTCGCTGACATTACGGTAAGAGTTTCCTCATTATTGATGAGAAACATCACAAAATCTGCAGCAAGGCCGGTTGTTTCAAAAGATTTTCCTCCATCCGCAGAGATCAGCTCATCAGCTTCCGGATTTTTGCGGTAATGATTTCCAAAAACCACAGGAACACCAAAAGTCGCCGCCTCTAAAATATTGTGTAGTCCGGCATCGTGAAAACCTCCGCCAACAACAGCAATATCGGCATAAGAATATAATCTTGAGAGCAGACCTATACTGTCTATGATCAAAACTCTTGACTGAAAATTCTCAACTTTTTCTTTGATCTCACTATATAAAATCGCATTAGGAAAAATCTGTTTTAAATTCTGAACCCTTTTAAGGTCATGCGGAGCCAGAATCAGCTTTGCATAAGGGCTTCCCTGAAGAACTTCCTCCGCGATCTTCTCTTCCGCCTGCCATGAACTCCCGAAGACAACAGCTTTATCCCTTCCAATAAAATCTTTGATAAATTCTACGTGATTATCCTGTGTCTGCAATTGTTTTACTCTGTCAAACCTTGTATCACCCGTTACGGAAGATCTTGTAAGACCTGCATTTTTAGCCAGCGCATAAGACATATCTGTCTGGTGGAAAAACCAGTCGATATTTTTTTGCAACTGTTTGACAAACCATTTACCGTACGAGGTAAAGAATGACTGTCGGTCATAGAAAAGTGCTGAAATAACGTATGTTTTCGCACCATTTTGTTTTAGCTCTTCCAGGAGATTGTACCAGTAATCATATTTTACCGTATAGAAAATATCAACATTCATCTCAGATACAAATTCCTTAACATAAGATTTTTTATCAAAAGGAAGATAACAGATAACATCTGCAATGGTTTTCCGCTTTACAACATTTTCATATCCGGAAGGTGAAAAAAACGTGATGAGAATTTTATGATCAGATAATTTTTCTTTCAACTTTTCCAGTACGGGAAGACCCTGCTCATATTCTCCAAGGCTTGCAGCGTGCATCCAGATTATTTTATCAGATTTGGGAAATGCAGATTTTATTTTTTGTAAAGATTCCTTTCTTCCCTGAATTCCTTTTTTTGCCTTATCATTAAATAAAGAAAAAACCTTCATCCCGAAGATCAGCAGATTTATAAATATATTGTAGAAAAAAGCCATTTAACTGAATATGTAAAATTAATTATATCATTTAAAAATACCCACAAAAATGAATAAAACAATCAAACTTCCGATGATTGAAAACAGCATGGCTGAAAAAGGCACTCTCGGTTTTGCCATATCATTGAATGAGTACCGGAACATATAATCTTGGATGTTAAGAAAAATCAAGATGACCAAAAGAAAAAGCCATCGAATGAAAGTCTCCATGATCAGAAACTGAGCATCTTCGTTTTCCTTGGTGATTGGCACGGGATAATTGGCTGATTCCGGAATTCTGACAATAAATGCAAATAAAAAATATAAAACCGTTAATATAGCCGGCATAAGATAAAAAAACTTTTTTTTTCCGAAACGGTCAGCCTTTCCCTCAAAATTAAAATGAACGGGAATCGTCTCCGGTAAATTCCGGTAATGCTTTACAGTAAACCACCATAAAAAAGCCAGCAATCCAAAATTAAAAACATCAAATATCAGCAGAAAGACATTTTCCATTTCCGATCAGTATTTAATTAACTATACTTTTTATAACTCTCAGTTTATGAGTATGCTTGTTCATTTCTTTGTTAAAGATTCCGGTAGAATCCAGCGTATCAATGCGTACTTTTCCGGAAGCATGAATGATTTTCTGATTATCCAGCATAATCCCGACATGAACTATTTTTCCTTCAGGATTTTCAAAAAAAGCGAGATCACCCGGCCGGCTTTCTTCGACAAACGTTAATGATTCACCGACCTCAACCTGCTGCGAGGTGTCACGAGGCAATTTTATATTATGGATTTTGTACACCAACTGGGTAAACCCCGAACAGTCTACCGCAAAAAAGCTTTTGCCTCCCCACAAATACGGAACATTCAGAAATTCTTTTGCCGTTAAAGCGATGCTTTCACGCACGTCATGGCTTCTTCTTGATGCGACTACAGGAAATTCAACTTCTGATCCCATAGAAAGCAAGGTCTTCCCGTCATTCATCAACACAGAAGCAAAGTCTTCAGTAACAACAGTAACCTTACGACTTGAAAGCTCTTCATCACTTACGGGTTTCAGCTGCTTGGTATCCATCCATCCTTCGTAGCCGTCGTAGTGCATCTTTATTCTGGTCCAGTTTTTATTTACTTCAAGAATATCTGCACTTTCGCCAAATAGTATTTCCGTGACAATTTCTGCCTTGTCAGAATTTTCTGCACGTACAGGTGCTACCGTAACAATACAAATTCCTTTATTCATTAATTTATCTTAAAGGTTTAGATTGAGGATAAGGTTTAAAAATTCTTGATTAATCATCCTTATACTCAGCAATATTCTATTTTCTGCGTAAAAAATTTACGCCGTCGCGTAAAGGTAAAATAAGATTTTCAAAATCATCATCCGCAGCAATTAAATCGTTGAGCTCCTTAATAGCCTGTGTAGATTTTTGCTTCGGGTTTTCCTCCAGTACTTTACCATACCAGAGCACATTGTCGAACATAACAACAGACCCGGATTTTGTATGTGGTTTAATGAGCCTGAAATATTCTGCATAATTCTCTTTGTCGGCATCAATAAAAACAAGGTCAAAGAATTCGTCTGTTTCTTTTAAAAATTCTTTAGCATCCTGAAGCTTAAAATCGATTTGAGAAGAATATCCGCTTTCCGCAAAATATTTCTTAGGAAGGTAAGCCAGATCTTCATTAACATCGAGAGTGGTAATTTTACCGTTTTCAGAAAGTCCGGTTGCAAGGCAAAGTGTCGCATATCCTGTAAATGTTCCTATTTCAAGGATATTTTCAGGTTTTATCATGCTGGAAACGATCGTTAATAATCTTCCTTGCTGATAACCGGAAATCATGTGTGGCTGAGTGGTTTTCTGGTAAGTTTCTCTTCTTAACTTTTTCAGAATTTCCGGCTCCCGGGAAGCATGTGTTTCCAGATATCTGTCCATCTCCGGATTCTTTTCTTCAAAAAAGCTCATTCTACAAATTTTGTTGATTCAAATTTACTTAAATATAAACAAAAAGCATAAAGAATCCTAAAGATTCTGGCCCTGTGAAAATCCACATAAAAATTACCGTGAAAATACGGATGTTCTGTTCTACGAAATAGCTATACATTTGGATCAGGGTAAAAACACTAATAAAAATGGATGCAGGAGAAAAACAAATTAATCATGAGAAAAAGAGAAATGCATTATCCAACGATAAAGCACATGCTCTTAAGAAAACTAAGCCGGAAACATCCAATTCATTTTTGCAGCGAATTATTTCGTTATTGAAAAAAGAAGAAATAATTTGATTAAAAAATAAATCCCGAATTGCTTCGGGATTTATTGTATTGATTGAATGTTGTTCTTATTATTTTTTCGGCGCTATGTCCATCAATTTCATGAATTCATCAAGTTTAGGCATGATGATGATTTCCGTTCTTCTGTTTTCAGCTCTTCCGGAAACGCTCATGTTTGTTGCTTTAGGATTGTATTCAGATCGTCCTCCGGCAGTAATTCTCGCAGGATCAACTCCGAATTGAGTCTGTAAAACTTTAGCAACCGCCGTACCTCTAAGAGCAGAAAGATCCCAGTTGTCTCTAGGTAAGTTTGGAGAGTTCAAAGGAGCATTATCAGTGTTACCTTCGATTAATACAGAATATTTGTCATAATCATTGATTACTTTAGCTACTTTTCCTAGCACTTCCTGTGCTGCAGGCAATACATTGTAATCTCCTGTTCTGTATAACATTTTATCTGAAAGTGAGATCATTACCACACCTTTAAGAACTTTCACCTGAACATCATCGTCCGCTACGTTATCCAAAGATCTTTTAAGTTTGTTTGATAAAGCAAGGTTTAAGCTGTCGTTTTTAGCATTGCTGGAAATCAACTGCTTGATGTATGAGTTTGAAGCATTGATCTCGCCTACCAGCTTATCAATATTAGCAGAGCTTTTACCAGTATTGGAAAGACATGCATCCAATGACGATTTTAAAGCATCATGCTGACTTTTCAGTAAGTTATTTTCGCTCGTCAAAGCAGAGTTCTGAGATTTTAGATCCTGAATTTCTCTCTGTCTTTCACCCACGTTTTCAATACATTGCTTGTAATTTGAGCTCAATGCATCATACTGTTTTTTGCTGATACAAGATGTCATTCCCAACACCATTGCAGATACTGCTAAGATTTTAAAAATTTTCATAAATAATCATTTTTAGACGACCAAAGGTAGCAAAATTCATTTTAATTATATCGATTATCTTTGCACAAAGAAATTCTCAGCATATATGTTGGAAACGTCAGGCTTTAAAAATCAATTACAAAACCTTGTGCCGTCTTCCGCCACGGAAACCTATCTTCTGGCAGTAAGCGGCGGTGCAGATTCTATGGTTTTAGCGCATTGTTTTAACGATTTGGGATTACAGTTTCAGGTTGCCCACATTAATTATAAGCTCCGTGGCAAAGATTCTGATCTGGATCAAAAAGCAGTACAGGACTTTTGTAATAAAAATAATATTAAATTTCATTTACATGAGGTTTCTGACGAGGATAAAAAACCTGACCATTCGATTCAGCTTTGGGCACGAGAACTGAGGTACAAATTTTTCAACCGGGTCCGGGAAAAGGAAAACCTGAAATTTCTAGTCACCGCTCATCATCTGAATGATCAGCTGGAAACATTCATCATCAATCTTTCAAAAGCATCCGGAATTAATGGTTTAAGCGGAATTCCCGCCAATGACAACAATATTCTACGCCCGCTTTTATCTTTTAGCAAAGAAGAGATTTATGCATTCACCAAAAAAAATGAGATTGAATACCGCGAAGATCTTTCCAATCAAAAAAACGATTATTTAAGAAATAAAATACGCCATGAGATCGTTCCAAAATTATTAGAGACAAATGATCATTTTCTTGAAAACTTCAAAAAAAGTTTGGTGTATTTAAACCAGACAAAAGAGTTTGTAAAAAAACAGATTCAGGAAATTGAAAACCGTGTTACCATATTTAACTCCTACCACAAAATTTTATCAAAAGAGCAGCTTGATCGGGAAAGTGATTTCGTGAAATTTGAGATATTGAAAAAATACGGCTTTAATCAGGAAGAAGAAATTCCGAAAATTTTTAAGGCTGAAAACGGCAGTTCTTTTTTTTCTAAAGATTATCATTTACTTGTAAATTATGACGAATTGGTTTTAATGGAAAGAAAGGTGGAAGATGAAAAATGGAAGAAAAATAATCCTGAAGAGATTCTTTTAATTGAAAAATTTGATTTTTCTGAAAACCAAATGACCATTCATCTCGAAAATATAATAGAGATTGAATCAATCAATAAAAGCTTTGAGTGGGATTTTGATGCTGAAAAAATCCGCTTCCCATTACGACTGAGAAGACAAAAGGACAGCGATGAATTTTATCCTTCGGGATTTTCGGGGAAAAAGAAAGTTTCTAAGTTTTTTAGGGACGAAAAAATATCTATTTTAGCAAGGCAAAAAATATGGCTCCTGGCCGACAGTGAAAATTCCGTACTCGGCGTGATCCCATACAGGCAGGACAGGAGAAATGCAGGAGATGAGAACTCCAGATATATTCTCAAAATTTTTAATAAGAAGTAAAAATGAAACTTAGAAACTGGTTTTTATTAATGCTGATGTTTTTGGCAACAGCAATTAATGCACAAATCAAAAATCCTGTAAAATTTAAATTTACAATCAACGAATTAGGAGACAATCAATATGAAGCCGTGCTGAACGCAACTATGGAAAGCGGTTGGCATATTTATTCAAAAGATATTCCGGAAGACACGGGAATTCCTACAGAATATAAAGTTTCGGGGAAGAATATTGAACTGATCGGCAAATTCACGGAAGTAGGTAAAAAGCATGAAGAATTTTCTGAAGCCTTTGGTGGAACAATTATTTTTTATTCTAATTCTGCAGGATTTAAGCAAAAGTTCAAATTAAAAGATGCTACAAAACCGGGAGATGTCGTTGCTGAAATTACTTATCAGACTTGCGACGACAGAGTTTGTCTTGCACCAAATACGTTGGAATTCAACAAACAGGTAACGCCAAAAGGTGCTCCTGAAGAAGCAACAACTGAAACTACTGTACCGGCAAAAGATTCTGCAAAAGTGGAAACGGTAGTAGAAAATCCGGCAAAAGCTACGGTAACGGTTACAGAAACATCAAAACTGGATCCTAAACAATTAAAAATAGAATCTATTGATTTTCAAAAACCACTCACAGACTGCGGAACTGCTGCTGCAAAAGTAGATGAAAATTACTGGACGTATTTATTTCTGGGCTTTATCGGAGGACTTATCGCTTTGCTTACGCCTTGTGTTTTCCCGATGATTCCTTTAACAGTTTCATTCTTTACGAAAGGCAGCATGAATAAGGCAAAAGGAAAAAGAGATGCCTTTATTTATGGATTTTTTATTCTCCTGATCTTTGTTCTCCTAAGTGTTCCTTTTCACATCATTGACGGGATTGCAGGAAATATTTTCAACGAAATATCGACGAGCGTATGGCTGAATATTGCATTCTTCATCATATTCATTTTCTTTGCGGGAAGTTTCTTCGGATACTATGATATTACTTTGCCAAGCTCCATTGCAAACAAATCATCAAAAGCAGAAGAGGCAGGCGGAATTATCGGAATTTTCTTCATGGCTCTGACATTGGTAATTGTTTCGTTCTCTTGTACAGGTCCTATTTTAGGTAGTTTATTAGGAAGTGCCGTGACAGGCTCTGCAAACGTTCCTATGCTGCTGACCTTCGCTTTGGCAGGTTTCGGTTTGGCCTGGGCGATCATTTTCGGATTGTTGGCTTTATTCCCGCAGGCATTGCAAAGTCTTCCTAAATCAGGAGGCTGGATGAATACGGTAAAAGTTGTATTAGGTTTTGTGGAACTGGCTTTAGCATTGAAATTCTTATCTAAAGCAGACCTGGTTTCCAAAACATTCTTATTAAAAAGAGAATTGTTTATTGTTATCTGGATCCTTGTGGCTTTAGGGTTAGCATTATATTTATTCGGAATTATCAAATTTCCGCATGATGATAAAAAGCCAAAAATTTCTGTTACCCGAAAAATTCTCGGTGTTTTGGGATTAGGATTTGTCATTTATCTTGTTCAGGGTTTGATCCCTTCTGATCGTCCTAAACTTCAGTTATTAAGCGGAATTTTACCTCCTTTAAATGTAAGTTATTTCCACGACGAAAAAGACGGAATTCTAGGAATGCATCCTGAACATGACTTCTTTAAAGCAGTGGAACTTGCTAAAAAGGAAGACAAACCAATCTTAATTGACTTTACAGGTTACGGTTGCGAAAACTGTCGAAAAATGGAAGAATTCGTATGGAGCGAGAGTGATATTTTACCGATTCTTCAGAATGATGTTGTGTTGGCCTCTCTTTATGTCGACGATAAGGAAGAATTACCTGAAGATCAGAAAACAAAGATAGACCTTGGCGACGGACAGGTGAAGAAAGTGAAAACAATTGGTGACAGATGGAGCCTGTTCCAGCAGGTGAATTTCAATAATAATTCTCAACCGCATTATGTTCTGGTAACTCCGGACGGAAAAGTGATCAACACGCCTGTATCAGGATATATGCCTAAGGAAGATTTCAAAAAATTCCTTGAATGTGGAGTGAATTATTATAAAAAGAATAAATAGTTTTTTCACTTTAAAATATACAAAGCCTTATCAGTTTCCTGGTAAGGCTTTTTTAATAGATTGATTTTAAAATATTTAAATAAAAAACACAACAATTAAATATTAATTTAATACTATTTTAATATTCAGGTACAAAATTTGTATAAATTTTGAACAATAAGTATATAATTGATACCCTTATTTTAAAATTGTTCAACATTTAAAAACTATTAATCATGGCTGAAGTAATTGCACAAGAGAAGCAAGGAGGAAGCAAACAAAGAAAAAAAATGATCAGAGTTGACATGACTCCAATGGTAGACTTAGGATTTCTATTGATCACTTTCTTTATGTTTACTACAAATTTCACAAAACCTAATGTGATGGATCTGGGATTGCCGGCGAAAGATCCGAATCCTATTCCAAAACCAACACCTCCAATTGATGTAAATAATCAGATAACATTTATTTTAGGTAAAGACAATCGGGTATTTTATCATCAGAAAACTAAAGAAGATTTAAATAAAAGTAATTTAAAAAAAACTGATTTCAGTGGAATTAATATTACCAAAATCATTTCCGAAGCTTATAATAAAGCTCCCAAAAAAGAAAATTTCACCATCATTATTGAACCTACAGATGATGCCAACTATAAGAATTTTGTGGATATTTTAGACAATATCGCGATTTCCAAGAAAGAACGCTACGGAGTTACCGATATCAAGCCGTGGGAAAAGAAAGTTTATGAAGAATTAACCAAATAAAGATTAAGGGCATTTTCAGAATACTCTTTTTTATTTATTTTTGGGTATAATTTTATTCAATGAAAAACTTTTTAACCGCAATAGCTATTACAGCATTATTTATTTCATGTTCTAAAAAAGAAGCCGCTTCCTCCAATTCAAATCAGGCAGACAGCACAAAAATCATTGACTCGATCAATGCAGCGAGAACCAAGATTAATGACAGCATAAAATCTAAAAACCGGTTCAGAGATTTTAGCGGAAAACATACATTTACCCATAATTTAATTAACAAAAAAGGATCTGTAAATTTCACAAAAGTTGAAGGAGAAAGAGACCGTTATAAAGTCTCGGGAGAAATAAGATCCGGAAAAGATTACGTTACGATTGACGGCACTGCAAACGCTGTTTCGGATAAACACGTCAATTTTTCAGGAACATTAACACAAAGTATTTCTGAGTACGACAACGGAAAACCTTATGTACGGAACAAACCAAAAACGTTCATGTCCAAAGACGGCGGAAAAACATACCGACTTCAGGATATGGTAAATGGTTCGGGATTTGTTGATTATATTGATATCCATTTTTAATTATTGAATTATGCTGAACTTTGAAAGAAAAGGAAACGGAAAAGAAATATTGGTACTACTCCACGGTTTTATGGAAAATCTTTCCATCTGGAGCGATATGGAACCACATCTTTCTGAAAATTTTTCATTATTAAAAATCGATCTTCCGGGACACGGACAATCAGATATCATTGCTGAAGTTCAGACCATGGAACTCATGGCGGAAGAGGTAAAAAAAGTACTGAACGATCAGAATCTGCAAAAGGTTCATCTGCTGGGACATTCGATGGGCGGATATATTTCGTTGGGATTCGCTGAGAAATATCCTGAATACTTAAAAAGTTTAACATTATTTTTCTCTACCTATTTACCCGATGATGCAGAGAAAAAACAGCAGCGCATCAAAAGTTACCGGATCATTGAAGACGCTTTTGCCCATTACGCACGAGCCGGAGTTCCCAATCTTTTTAACCCCAACGAAAGAGATGTTCTTGAGGGTAAAATAGAAACCGCCCTTGAAGTAGCATTATCGACCAACAATATGGGCGCCCTTGCGTCGGTAAAGGGCATGGTAGAAAGAACGGATAAAAAACACGTCCTTGAAAGTCTTGATGCAAAAATTTTAGTTCTCGCAGGCAAGCATGATAACGCCGTAAAAACGGAAACCATGATTAAAAATCTTCCGGACAGAACCAATATTAAATCGTACGTTCTAGACTGCGGACACAACGGACATTGGGAAAAACCCACCATCTGTGCAGAAATCATCAATACGGAACTTCTTCATAATTTACCGAAACATTTAGTTTTTTAGTTTTTATGAAAACAGGATTCTTATCAATTTTATTGCTCGCATTTTTAAGCTGTAAAAAAGAAAATATTGTTTCAAACGGTAATCAAAATAATTTTAAGAAAACGATCTCTGAAAACAGTAAAGATCAGTCGCAGATTCCACAAAAAGTCAAAGAAAGAGTGTTTAATTTCCAGACTGAATTATGTGATAATAAAGGCTATTTTGACTCCAACAAATATTCGAAAGAACAGCTTGAAGACACTTATATACTTTGGTTCAAGATGGGTGGCAGCTTATTAAGCACACCCTCAGTATTCAATCTTAACAACTTACAGAAAGTGCGAGTAGAAAAAGATGCAATTTTGGCTCAGCTTGATCGAGATTTTTTTAACCAGAAAAAGATACTTGAAAATTTAAAACCAGTAAATGATTCTTTTTGGGAAAATGTAAGAGTCCAAAAATTACAAGAACTCATTTACGAATACGAGTTTAAAAAAACTGAAATCAAGGCCTTTTCAAATCCGTCGGTTCTTATGAATTATAAAATCTCTAAAGAATGCGAAAATTTTGCAAAAGCTTTGAATTCAAATGATGCTCAAATGGTTGAAGAATGGAAAAAGCTGCGTGAAGAAATGAGCAAAAGAAACAGTAATCCACAAAGAATAATGGATGAATTTGAAGAACGTTTAAACTCAACCGAAAAGAATGATTTTGCAACAATTGACTTAATAACTTTTGGCTGGGGAAACTGTGCTAATGACCATATAAAAAGAGTGGAGTATGATGAAAAAATGTATAAAAAATTTAATTCTCTTTTCACAAAAATCGATTCTGAGTGTGATGAACCTTAAAATTGATTTATAATTCTGTATCTTAGTAAGGATTAAAATTCTCAATGGGTCTATTCTCTTTCAAAAAAAAGAAGCCGGTCATCGGACTGACACTTTCAGGCGGAGGCATGCGTGGAATTGCACACATAGCAGTTCTGAAAGCTCTGGAAGAATACAATCTGAAGCCGGACATCATTTCAGGAACCAGCGCCGGATCCATTGTCGGAGCCTTTTATTCTCTAGGAAAGACACCGGACGAAATGATGGAGATCGTGAAGCAGACTACTTTTTTCTCAAGATCTTATTTAAAACTTTCGAAGAACGGAATTTTCAGTTCAAAATTTATTTTAAAACTGTTAATGGATCATTTCCCAGAGGATGACTTCAACGTTTTAAAAATTCCGGTCTATGTTGCTGCAACCGAAATGACTCATGGAATCGTGGATTTCTTTTCAGAAGGAGAACTTTTCGGGCCACTGCTCGCTTCATCAAGTGTACCTTTTATTTTGCCTCCGGTGAAAATCGGTGAGAAAATTTATGTAGACGGCGGCGTTTTAGACAATCTTCCCATTGAGCCTATTATCGATAAATGTGATTTTCTGATTGCCTCACACGTCAATTCCATCAGCTATGACAGCCTTGAGAAAATGAGCCTGATGAAAGAATTCGACAGAATCCTTCACCTTGCCATCGCAAAATCAGTTTATTCGAAAGCAAAATCCTGTGATATCTTCCTGGATCCGCCCAAAATGACAAAGTTCAGTTTATTCAATAAAAAATTTCTTGACATCATGTTCGAGGAAGTTTATGAATACACCTGTAAAGAACTTGAGAAAAAAGGACATTCGCGAATTACGAATTGAGTTTTAGTGCTTTTAGAGCCTTAGAGCTAAAAGGGGCGTCATTTTCTCCATATCTAAACTTAACCTAAATCTCAATTACAAACTTTCTTCTCCTTCTATTTTCAATTTAAATGTTTCAATCGTACCCTGAAGAGATTCGTATGATTTTCCTCCGGCTGCATTGATGTGTCCTCCTCCGTTGAAATATTTTCTCGAAAACTGATTGACATCCATATCATCTTTACTACGGAAAGAAATTTTAATGAAATTTTCATAAAGATCTTCCATAAAGAAAGCTGCCATTTTCACTCCCATAATACTTAATCCATAATTAACAAAGCCCTCTGTATCACCTTTCTGGAAACCATACTCTTTCAGTTCTTCCCTTGTGAGATAGAGAATTGCCACTTTACCTTCTTTTACCACTTCTATTCTGCCTAAAATCAAAGCCAGCAAATGAAGACGTGAAACGGTATTCGTATCCCACGTATTCGAAGTAATCATTGCCGGATCCGCTCCGTGCTCGATAAGATTAGCAATAATTCTATGCGTAGTCGCGCTGGTAGAACGGAAGCGGAAGCCTCCTGTATCTGTCATGATTCCTGTATAAAGACATTCAGCGATATCTTTGTCAACAAATTTTTCATCCCCTAACGCTTCAATAAAATGATACACCATCTGGCACGTTGCAGGAATAATCGTGTTTGAATATACGAAATCAAACTGCTCAGGCTGTTGATGATGATCGATGAGAATTTTTTTTGCTTTTGCATTAGCTAGCCAGTCTCCCAACAAACCGATTCTTGAATGCGCATTGAAATCCAGACAAAAAATAACATCCGCTTCATTGATAAGATCAGAGGCAACTTTCCTTTTATACTCGCCAATCAAAACCTTTTTTGCATCCGGCATCCATTTCAGAAACTTGGGAAAATCATTAGGAACAATTACTTCTGCGAAAATTCCTTTTGCTTTAAGATAATGCTTTAAACCTAAGCTGGAACCGATAGCATCACCATCAGGATTGTAATGGGTAAGAATTACGATTTTGTTTTCCGGAGTCAGTAATGTATTGATTTCTAAAAGTTCCGCGGGTGTAAACATGGGATGTCTCTTTTCTTTAAAATTAAGTTTCCAAAGATAGAGCTTTTAAATAAATCATAAAGTATTATTTTTGCATGTAGTAAAAATCCAACAGTTGGGCTGCAGCTAAAATGTTATCAAAAATTTCAAAAAAATATTAGTAAAGTTTGTAACTTTTAAAAAATTGCATATCTTTGCAACCTGAAAATTAATAGATAATTACGATTTAAACATATAGTAATGAGTAAAAGAACATTCCAGCCATCAGAAAGAAAAAGAAGAAACAAACACGGTTTCAGAGAAAGAATGTCTACGCCAAATGGAAGAAGAGTTTTGGCTGCGAGAAGAGCTAAAGGCAGAAAGAGTTTAACTGTAAGTGCATCACGCGCTAAGAGATAATCTTTTTATTATCATATACAAATCATGCTTGAAAAGAAGTTTTTCAGGCATTTTTTGTTGTTAAAATTTCCTAAAATTTAGGTTCTTTATTCTTCTTTTTCCTATTTTTAAAATCTGAAAATATTTTTTTTTAGAAAGTACTTTAAAACTGAATTATGCCACATACACATATTGCCGGAGACAACATTATCAGCCTGCAGCACGCCAAGATTGCACAGAAAAACTTTACGGTGCTTTCCGATGTGAATCTGAATATCAAGAAAGGAAGATTCTGCTATCTTATCGGAAAAACGGGCTCTGGAAAAAGTTCATTGCTGAAGACATTGTACGGGCATATTCCTCTCGCCTCAGGACATGGAGCCGTTGTTGGCTTTGATCTTGCCAAGCTGAGAGCTTCCGACGTTCCGAATCTGAGAAGAAAGCTAGGAATTGTTTTCCAGGATTTCCAACTTCTTTCTGACAGAACAGTTGAAAAAAATCTGAAATTTGTACTGGAAGCAACCGGATGGAGTGACAAAGTAAAAATGGAAGACCGCATCAATGAGGTTTTAGGAAGCGTAAATATGAAAAGTAAAAAGCACAAAATGCCTCATGAGCTTTCCGGTGGAGAACAGCAGCGTGTGGCTATTGCAAGAGCTTTGCTTAACCATCCGGACTTAATTTTAGCTGATGAACCTACAGGAAATCTCGATCCTGAAACATCCAATGAAATCATGACCTTACTAAAGCAGGTTGCTCTGGAGAACGGAGCCGCTGTAGTAATGGCCACCCATGATTATCATATGATTCAGAATTTCCCGGGAGAAGCCATCAGATGTGAAGACGGAAAAGTTTCTGTGCTGGATACTGCGGAATTATTTGAATAAAATCTTCTAATTCTTTTTAAAAACATGAAACTCTTTGGTGAGTTCAAGATATTGGCCCGAGTATTGTCTCGGACTTTTTTCTATAATCAACTCTGATTCTTCCAATGGTTTTTCCGTTAGAGAAAATTCGAGAATGAGTCTCTTAACATTTGAATTTTTAATTCCAAAAATGTTAATTTTCCGAATTAAAAATAGTTGATTTTCTTTAGCAATTTCCACAAAAACATTTCCTGCTTCAGCAGGGATTATAACTGAAAAAAAACCTTTTTTTGAAAGAAGTTCCGAAGATTTCGAAATTAACTGACGAAAATTCAGCTCTATAGTCTGTCTTGCAATTTTATCTTTTTCAGAATCTGATGCTTCAAAATAAGGCGGATTAGAAACAATTAAATCAAATCTTTCAAGCGTTTCAAATTCTTTGAAATCCTGATGTGCATTTCTTAATCTTGCCGAAAATGGTGAGTTTTCAAAATTAATTTTAGTAAGATCCGCCGCCTCTTTATTAATATCAATTCCAAAAAAATTGGCTCCAGGATTCCTCTGGGCGAGCATTAAAGTGATCAAACCCGTTCCGGTCCCAATTTCGAGAACATTGAGAGCTTGCCCCACACCCGATAAAGCACCAAGCAAAACACCGTCTGTTCCTACCCGGAAGACCTCTTTCGACTGTTGAATAACAAATTGCTTAAAAGTAAATGATTTCACTATAAATTCGTAGGCAAAGTAATGGTGAATGTAGAACCTTTTCCGACTTCAGACTTTACGGTGATTTCTCCTTTATAATCTTCCACCATTTTTCTGACCATTGACAAACCTAAGCCCATTCCGCTATTTTTAGAGGTAAAATTGGGTTCAAAAATTCTTTCATAAATATTTTCAGGAATTCCGATTCCATTATCCTGAACAGAGATCATTACCCGACGCTGATGTTGTTCTACGTCAACATTGATGATTAATTTTCTATCATCGCTTTCTGCCTGCCTTGCGTTGGTAACAAGATTGGTGATAATTCTGGACAGATAAATCTTGTCCATATTAATCATAATATTACTCTTATTTGAATGCATAAAAATACTGTCGTCATTGAAAACGCGCAGGATATCTTCGATTTCATTATTAAGATTAATGATTTCATTATTCTTCTCAGGAAGTTTGGCAAATTCGGAAAAAGCGGAAGCGACAGTGGCGATAAGATCAATCTGATCAACCATTGTTTTGCTCATTTGTTTTACTTTTTCTTTTATATTAGGGTCTTCAGGATTAAATTTTCTTTCAAAATTCTGAATCGTGAGCTTCATCGGAGTGAGTGGATTTTTCACTTCATGAGCCACCTGTTTGGCCATTTCCCTCCAGGCTTCTTCAGACGCTTTAAAACGCAATCTCTCCTTTTGGTCCTGAATTTGAAGAATCATCCTGTTATAGGCTCTTGCCAAAGCATTTAATTCATCATTTTTATAATATCGAATCGGCCGCATTTCATTTTCAAACAATGTAATACGCGTGATCATATCAGAAAACTTAGTGATATTTTTAGCAAGATTATTCGACATTACCCAACTAAACCAAACGCTGAATAAAATGAGAATGATATCAACAAGAATAATATATTTCACATACGTATTAAGAACATCAAAATAGGCAGATTCATTATGGTATAAAGGAATATATACGATCGCAATTGGCTCAAGATCATTGTTTTTCAGCAACAGATAGGAAGAAGTAAGTACGGCATCCCGTGATGCATCATAGCCTTTGATATCAACCCTTGCTTTGGTCGACAGAATCCTGTTAACGATATTAATCGGTATCTTTTTCTGTTCTACCAGGCTTTCTTCTTTGTTTGAAAGTAAATAATTTCCTTTTAAGTCGTATAAAATAATGTCATGCTGGTTAATGTCTGCAATTTCAAAAATCTTGTTGTCAAGAAGACTAGGAAGATCTTTGGTTTCGGTGTGTTTCATGCTTACTGCATAATCCAGATACCGAATCACGGCACCGGTTTTTTCCTGCATATCAATCCTGCTTTTCTGCACAGAATTTTCCCTGAGAACAAAATACGGAACCAGCGAAGAAGCCACTACACTTAAAAGACATACCAACAAGAATCCGAAAAAGACACGGTTTCTTAAGCTATATCCTTTATACATACTAATTGACATTCTGTTTTTTAATTAACCTAGCAATATACTTACCAATTATGTCAAATTCTAAATTAACTTTATCACCTTTTTTTAAATTTTTCATGTTGGTGAATTCCCAAGTATAAGGGATAATTGCCACAGAAAATTGACTATCCTCACTCTTTGCCACTGTAAGACTTATTCCATTTACAGTAATAGATCCCTGAGGAACTGTTACAAAACTTCCGTCACTTTCGTATGACATGGTAATGAAATAACTTCCGTCTTTATTTTCAATGCTCACAACTTCACCCGTTTTATCAACATGTCCCTGTACGATATGACCATCCAGTCTTCCATCCATTTTCATGCATCGTTCAAGATTTACCACAGTTCCCAACTCCCATTTTCCAAGGTTTGTTTTTTCTAATGTTTCGTTGATTGCTGTTACAACGTATTGGTTTCCGTCGATCTTTACTACCGTAAGACAACACCCATTATGGGCTAAACTCTGATCAATTTTCAATTCATGTGTAAAAGGACAGGTTAACGTAAAATCAATATTGCTTCCCTTTTCTTCAATCTTCTCAATTACCCCAACTGCTTCAATTATTCCTGTGAACATATTATTTTTTGCTAAATTTGTAGTTTATTAATCTTCAAAGATAATCAAAATGAGCCCAAAAAACCATAAAGTACGAGTAGGAATTTCAATAGGAGATTTCAACGGCATCGGTCCAGAAATCATCATGAAATCCCTGGCAGACAAAACCATTACGGATTTTTTCACCCCCGTAATTTTTGGTTCGGGAAAATTATTTACTTTTCAGAAAAACATTTTTAAGTTGAATCTGAATTTCAACTATATCAATGAAGCATCCCAGGTACAGGTCGGAAAGCTGAATATGGTAAATCTTGTAAAAGAAAATTCTATGGTAGAGCTCGGTACACCAACGGAAGAATCTACCAAAATGGCGATTGATTCTCTTGAAGCAGCTACAGAAGCTTTACTGAAAGGAGAAATTGATGTTCTGGTAACTGCACCGATCAACAAGGATGAAATGGTGAAAATGGGCTTTAAACATGCCGGACACACCGGATATTTTGAAGAGAAATTTAATAAAAAGGGATTGATGTTCCTTGTCACAGAAGATCTGAAAGTGGCTGTATTGACACATCATATCCCGATTGCACAGGTTGCTGAAAATATTTCCAAGGAAAAAATTAAAAAGCAGATCAGGGTTTTAAATCAGACTTTAATTGAGGATTTTAATATTTCAAAGCCAAAGATTGCTGTTTTAGGATTAAATCCACATGCAGGTGATGGCGGCGTGATCGGAAAAGAAGAAATTGAAATTATTGCTCCGGCCATAAAAGAACTTTCAGATAACGGAATCCTGGCGTTTGGCCCCTTCCCTGCCGACAGCTTTTTCCAGCCGGGAAAATATAAAAGTTTTGATGCGGTTTTAGCAATGTATCATGACCAGGGCTTAGCTCCCTTCAAGACGTTAGCTTATGAAGAAGGCGTGAATTATACTGCGGGACTTCCTTTCATCAGAACATCACCCGATCACGGAACAGCCTACGATATTGCAGGTAAAAATATAGCTGATGAACAAAGCTTTACGGAGGCGATCTTCACGGCCATTAAAATTTTCAAAAACAGAAGTGAATACAACGATTTGATGAACAACCGACTGCAGCCAAGAAAAATGGCTGTAGACAACGGGATAGATGAAGATTTGCCGGACGAATCTGAAGGCTAAATCTTTAATACAGATTTTAAATTAATTTGTTTTAGAATTTATTTGTTATTATAAAAAAATTGCATATTTTTGCACACTCATTTTATGGACAAGTTAAGAAACTATGACGTAAGCTTTTCCGGATTAAAAACCGGCAAGCACGAGTTCAGGTTTGAGATAGATAAGGAGTTCTTTCAATTATTTGATACTGAACAGGAATTTACAAATCCAAGAATTTCAGTAAATGTTTTATTAGATAAGCATTCTACTTTTCTGGAATTTGAAATTAAAGTACATGGTACGGTAGAACTTGTTTGTGACATCACAAACGAAAATTTCGACCACCCCATCGAAAATGAAATCAAGGTTCTGGTGAAATTCGGAGAAGAATATGACGACAGCGAGGAAGATGTAATTACAATTCCTTCAAGTGATCATGCATTCAACATAGCACAGCTGATCTACGAAAATGTTGCACTTTCTATTCCGATGAAAAAGATATCACCGAATGTAAGTGATGAAGATCTTGCCATCCTTGAGAAGTTCAGTCCAAAAGAAACTCACGAAGAGGAAGAACATGAAAGCGACCCAAGATGGGACGCATTAAAAAATTTAAAGAATAAAAATTAAATAGTTTAATGATGAGATGATGAATCTCATCGCTCATCAATTAAAAAAGTTATTAGAAAATGGCACATCCAAAGAGAAGACAGTCGTCTACAAGAAGAGATAAGAGAAGAACTCACTACAAAGCTGTAGTTCCTCAATTAGCTAAAGATGCAACAACAGGAGAGCTTCACCTATATCACAGAGCTCACTGGCATGAAGGAAAACTTTACTACAGAGGTAAAGTAGTATTGGAAAAAGAAGTAGCAACTACTGAAGAAAACTAAGAGTCGCTTTTCACTGAAAAACACTCGTTTTTATACAAAAACCGCCCGATTTTTATAAAATTCGGCGGTTTTTTGTTGTTTTTTACGATTTTTTGGTATCTTTGACCCAAAATCAAATATCAATTTTATGGACATTAAAGACATCCAAAATCTTATTAAGTTTGTGTCTAAAGCAGAAGTTTCTGAAGTAAAATACAAAACTAAAGATTTCGAAATCACTATTAAAACTCCATTAGCTGGAAGCGAAGTGGCTTATGCTCAGCCTGCAGTTTACCACACTGCTCCTCAACAGGTAGCTGCTGCTCCGGCACCTGCTGCAACTCCTGCTCCGGCACAAACCACTGAAGCTGCATCTGATGATAGTAAATATGTAACCATCAAGTCTCCTATGATCGGTACTTTCTACAGAAAACCATCTCCGGATAAAGACGTGTTCGTAAATGTTGGTGACGAAGTTTCTAACGGAAAAGTAGTTTGCGTTATTGAAGCGATGAAATTATTCAACCAGATTGAATCTGAAGTAAGCGGAAAAATCGTTAAGATTTTAGTTGATGATGCTACACCGGTAGAATATGACCAACCTTTATTCTTAGTAGATCCATCTTAAGGAATTTTAGATTACAGATTATAAATTTTAGATGAAACTTCTTCATTTAAAATAATTTAAAATTCAAAATTTATAATTTAAAATTTCGAAGATGTTCAAAAAAATATTAATAGCCAATCGTGGCGAAATTGCAATGCGTATTTTACGTACTTGTAAAGAAATGGGGATCAAGACCGTTGCGGTTTATTCAACTGCAGATATAGACAGTCTTCATGTAAGATTTGCAGACGAAGCGGTTTGTATCGGTCCTGCAATGAGTAAAGACTCATATCTGAAAATCCCTAATATTATTGCAGCTGCTGAAATTACCAATGCAGACGCTATCCACCCAGGATACGGATTCTTATCCGAGAACGCGAACTTTTCAAGAATTTGTCAGAAGAACGGCATTAAATTTATTGGTGCTAGTCCAGAGCAAATCGAAAAAATGGGAGATAAAGCCAACGCTAAAGCCACTATGAAAGCGGCTGGCGTACCTTGTGTACCTGGTTCTGACGGCTTGATCGAATCTTATGAAATTGCCGCTACAACTGCTGAAGAAATCGGATATCCGGTTATGATTAAGGCAACAGCAGGTGGCGGTGGAAAAGGAATGAGAGCCGTATGGAAAGCTGAAGACCTTAAAGATCACTGGGAATCTGCAATTCAGGAAGCTGTAGCTGCATTCGGAAATGGAGGGATGTACATGGAAAAACTGATTGAAGAACCTAGACATATTGAAATACAAGTTGCGGGTGACCAATACGGTAAAGCATGTCACCTTTCTGAAAGAGACTGTTCGGTTCAGAGAAGAAATCAGAAACTGACGGAAGAAACTCCTTCTCCTTTCATGACAGATGAACTTCGTGAGAAAATGGGTGAAGCTGCTGTAAAAGCTGCTGAATTTATCGGATACGAAGGAGTGGGAACTATTGAATTCCTTGTAGATAAGCACAGAAATTTCTACTTCATGGAAATGAATACAAGAATCCAGGTAGAGCACCCGATCACTGAACAAGTAATTGATTATGATCTGATCAGAGAACAGATTCTTTTGGCTGCAGGAACTCCAATTTCAGGAATTAATTATTACCCTAAATTGCATTCCATCGAATGTAGAATTAATGCGGAGGATCCTTATGCTGATTTCAGACCGTCTCCCGGAAAAATTACTGGCTTGAATATTCCTGGCGGACACGGTGTAAGAGTTGATACACACGTTTATTCAGGATATACAATTCCTTCTAATTACGACTCAATGATTGCAAAGTTGATCACTACGGCTCAAACCCGTGAAGAAGCTATTGCTAAAATGAGAAGAGCGTTGGAAGAATTTTATATTGAAGGAGTAAAAACGACCATTCCTTTTCACAGACAGTTGATGGATAATGAAGATTATCTTTCAGGAAATTATACAACAAAATTCATGGAGGATTTTGTAATGGACAGAAAATATGATAATCATTAAGATTAATTGTATATAATTTGTAAACCGTTCTTTTTAAGAGCGGTTTTTTTTATAAAAATTTGCCAGAGTTCATAACTTTGCCTAGGTTGACCAGCCGCTAAATTAATAAATGTTAAAATTCATTTTTTTAAAGATATAATAACTATAACAGATTATCTACGTGAGAAATATTCTCTGATTCACTTTTCCAACAGACTTAAAAGTTCTTAAAATCCTTCCTTTTTCAGCATCATGCTTCTGTTTACCCATCTCGTTTATAATGTTTACATTTGCGCAAAACCAACATAATATGTCAACAGTAGAAACAGTTAAAGATTCACAATATTTTATCGACCTTGAAGACAAGTACGGCGCACACAATTACCACCCTCTTCCCGTAGTTTTAGATAAAGGAGAAGGTGTTTTCGTCTGGGATGTGGAAGGCAAGAAATATTATGATTTTCTTTCAGCTTATTCTGCTGTGAATCAAGGACATTCGCACCCAAAAATTGTAAATGCTTTGGTGGAGCAAGCTAAAAAATTAGCTTTGACATCAAGAGCTTTCTACAATTCTAAGCTGGGAGAATACGAACAAAAAATCACGACGCTTTTCGGTTTTGATAAAGTTTTACCCATGAATTCCGGAGCAGAGGCGGTGGAAACAGCCGTAAAATTGGCCAGAAAATGGAGCTATGAAGTAAAAGGAATCTCTGAAAACTCGGCTAAGATTGTTGTTTGTGAAAATAATTTCCACGGAAGAACGACTACGATCGTTTCCTTTTCTAATGATCCTGATGCCAACCAGAATTATGGCCCTTTTACACCGGGGTTTATTAAAATTCCTTATAATGACATTGCTGCGCTGGAAGAAGTTCTTAGCCGGGAAGCAGAAAATATTGCTGCCTTTTTAGTTGAGCCGATCCAAGGGGAAGCAGGAGTTTATGTTCCTAATGATGGTTTTCTTAAAAATGCTTCTGAATTGTGTAAAAAGCATAATGTTCTTTTCATCGCAGATGAAGTTCAGACAGGAATTGCAAGAACAGGAAAACTGATTGCCTGTCATCATGAAGATGTACAGCCTGACATTCTGATTTTAGGAAAAGCACTTTCAGGAGGAATGTATCCGGTTTCTGCAGTTTTGGCCAATAATGAGATTATGAATGTCATTAAACCTGGGCAGCACGGCTCAACGTTCGGAGGAAATCCTATTGCCTGTGCCGTAGCCGTAGCGGCTCTCGATGTTGTACAGGATGAGAATTTATCTGAAAGAGCCGAAGAACTTGGCAAATTATTCAGAGCTGAAATTGAAAAGGTGATGGAAAAAACCACACTGATTACAAAAGTAAGAGGAAAAGGCTTATTGAATGCTATTCTGATCAACGATACTCCGGAAAGTTCAACGGCCTGGAATATTTGTTTAAAGTTAAAAGAAAACGGACTTTTAGCGAAGCCAACCCACGGAAATATCATAAGACTGGCTCCACCGTTGGTTATTACGGAAGAGCAGCTTCTTGATTGTGTGCAAATTATTGAAAAAACCATCCTCTCTTTTTAACATAAATGGCACTTTCCCTCGCAGTCATTACTTACAATGAAGAAGATAATATTGTAAGACTTTTAGATTCGATCTCCGAGATTGTTGATGAAATTATCATTGTAGACAGCCTTTCGACAGACAAAACGAAAGAAATATGCACGGAAAAATATGCTAAAGTAAAATTTTTTGAAAAGAAATTTAATGGGTATGGTGAACAGAAAAATTATGCTATGGAACTTTGCTCCGGAGAATGGATTCTTTTTCTGGATGCCGATGAAGTGCCTGATGAAGATCTAAAAAAGGAAATACAAAGAATTACTTCAGAACAAAATCCAAAATTCTCTGTATACAAGGCAAAATATAATAATCACCTTGGTATTCATCTGATTAAATTTGGAGGTTGGGGAAATATATGCAGGGAAAGACTCTTCAGAAAGGACTCTGCTAGATATTCTGACGATAAAGTTCATGAATTTCTAATCACGAATGAAAAAGCAGGTCTTTTAGATGGAAAGATAGATCATTACACATACAAAAGCATTCATCATCATATTTCTAAAATTAATAAATATTCTGATATGATGGCAGAAAAAATGTTTGAGCGTGGTAAAAGATATCAGAATTTCAAAATCATTGTAAGTCCTGCTTTTGAATTTATTAAAGTATTTATATTTAAACTAGGATTTTTAGATGGCTTTGCCGGTTTTTATGTAGCTAAAACGATGTCCTATTATACTTTTTTAAAGTACATAAAATTGCGTGAAAAAATAAGAATCCGCGAATTCAGAAAAAAATGTGGTGACTTATGATGATTTTGTATTTCACTGTTGCTGTATTGCTTTTTGTGGTCGTTTATTTCCGGCTTTATCTTTATTTATTCCCCAAAAACCGGCTGGTTATTTTAATGTATCATCAGATTGCAGAAAGGAGCACTGAAGATCTTACAGTAAGTGTAAAAAATCTTGAGGAACAATTTAAATATATAAGCAAAAAAAAATATAATCCTAAGTTCTTTAACGAGTTACATACTCCGTCCAAAAGAAGTATCATTATCACATTTGATGACGGGTATAAAAATAATGAGGTCTACCTTCCTGCTTTATTGGAAAAATATAAACTGAAAGCAACCATATTCATCCCCACAGAATTTATTCAGAAAGGATATAAAGATAATGAAATGATGACTTTTGAAGACATCAGAAATCTCGACAGGGATTATTTTGAAATTGCCCTTCACAGCCATTCTCATCAAAACTTCAGAAATGTTTCTGCTGACTTTATAGAAAATGATCTTCAAAAAAATATGCAGATTCTCGATAATGAAAATATACAATATTCAAAAGTCATAGCCTATCCTTATGGGAAATATCCTAAAAAAAATCCGGAAAAAGCTGCTGTTTTTTCAGTTTTAAAACAATTAGGTATTCTTTATGCCCTAAGAATCGGGAATAAAATCAACTATTTTCCTTCACAAAATCCTTACGAATTGTGCAGAATAGATATAAAAGGAAAAGACACGCTGATACATTTCAAATTAAAACTTATCTTTGGTAGATTAAAAATGTTTTAGGAAAAGATAAATTAATTGGTAATGACAGAACATGGTGTGATGAATGTAAGCGGCTTAATCATAACCTATAACGAAGAAAAAAACATTCAGGAAGTACTGGAATGCTTTGATTTCTGTGACGAAATAATCGTGGTAGATTCATTCAGTACAGACAAAACTGTAGAGATTGCACAAAAATTTCCTAAAGTAAGGGTCATTCAAAATCGATTTGAAGATTTTACAAAGCAGAGAAATATTGCATTAGACGCCGCAAAAAACGATTGGGTATTATTTCTTGATGGGGATGAAAGAATCACTGCTCCATTAAAAAAAGAAATTATAGAAGAGCTCAAAAAACCTGTTCCAAAAGACGCTTATTATTTTTACCGGAAATTTTACTTTGCTGAAAAACCCATTCATTACTCAGGGACACAGACAGACAAGAATTTCAGGCTTTTCAGAAAATCTAAAGCGCGATATATCACTGGAAAAAAGGTTCATGAAACATTGCACGTTAACGGAACTACCAGCGAAATGAAAAATAAGCTCCTGCACTTTTCCGTTAATGATTATGAATCTTATAAAACAAAAATGATCCATTACGGAGTTTTAAAAGGCCAGGAATTGGCAGCAAGAGGAAAAAAGTATAATCGTATCACTCAATATTCCAAAACAGCTTTTAAATTTTTTAAGGCATACATTTTGCGTTTAGGTATTCTTGACGGAAAAGAAGGCTACCAGCTTTCTTATCTGCAATCCTTAAGTGTTTTTGAAACTTATGAATCATTAAAAAAGGAACAAAACTAAGTGAATGAAAATTTGTGTAATTAGTTTCGATTTTTGGGGATATGATTACTATATTGTTGACACGCTGCGTTCTAAAAATATAGATGCCCGACACATTAAAATAAGCGACGTAACGCATTCTAATTTTAGTGAAAGGGCAACCAATGCCGTAAGCAAAATTTTCCTTAATAAAAACCTGAAGACAGAAAAAAGACAAAGATTTGTCATTGATTCCCTTGAGCAACTGGGATATCAGGATCAGATTCTAGTCATGAATCCTGATACTTTTGATCTTTCTACTCTTCAGGAAATCAGAAAATATACCGGGCGTCTTATTACTTATCTTTATGACAGCCTTGACAGGGTTCCGGTTGATGAAAAAAAGCTTGAACTTTTCGACAAAATTTTCTCATTTGATATTGCCGATGTGGAGAATTACGGTTTCGAAAAATTGACAAATTACATTTATATGCCGCTCACCCGATGTGAGAAACAAAGACCTGAGATGGACTTGTTTTACATCACTTCTTATGACAATAAAAGAGTGGAATTTATTAAGCTTTTAACTAAAAAATTGCTGGAATTGAAACTGAAATTTCAGATTATTGTTATTGGGAAAAAAGGCTGGAAACATCAGTTGAAAAATGCATTCTTTAAAATTCCGGAAAATCTGCACATTATTTTCAGCATAAAAAAAATAAGTCATAAAAAGCTTCCTGAATATTACAAAAATTCGCGAGCTTTGCTTGATCTTACCCGTGAAAACCAATATGGACTGAGTTTCAGGGTTTTTGAAGCAATGGCTTTAGAAAAGAAGATTATTACTGATAATGAATGGATTAGAGATTATGACTTTTACAATCCGCAGAATATTTTGGTTTTAAATGAAACCTGCAGTAATCTTGAAAAATCCTTCTTTGAGACACCCTATGAGAAAATTCCTGAGGAGATTTATCATAAATACACGTTGGATCATTGGACAGATAAAGTGTTCGGGCTCAATAAAAAAACTTAAGAATGGGAATTATAAAGAAAATAAAAAAACACTTCAGAAGAAAAGAAAAACTTAAAGCTCTTGGTACACAGGAGATCATCAACATAACATCTTTTGACCCATCCAGAAAAACCATCCTGTTTGTATCCAGAGACTTCCCTACTCATGATAAAGATTCAGGGTCTAACAGACTCAAAGAAATTATTTTAATCTACAAAGATTTAGGCTATAACTGCATTTTATTTGCGCCTAATATGTTTGAAGATGATACTTATGTAAAATTCTATGAACAAAAAGATATTATTGTATTTGTAGAAAATAATAAGTTCAACACTATTTATGATTTTATTACTGTTTTCAGAAAAATAGACTTCGTTTGGTTTAATGGTCCACTCGCATTAAATTTATTTTACAAAAAGATGAAAGCGATCTTGCCACATGCAAAATTCATGTATGATATGGTAGACATTCATTTTTTACGTTATAAAAGGGCTATCGAAATAGAACCAAACCGGATTTCATTAAAGAAAAAATATAAGCACTTCTTCCACCTGGAAACAGTTGTTGCACCTCAGCTTGACTATATCATTGCCATTTCTGATAAGGAAAAGGAGATCATGAGCCAATATGCGGATAAAAATAAGATCATCACTATCTCTAACATCCATTATCCTAAAATTGATATTTCTGAAAGAAAGGATTTTGCAAAGAGCGAGGGAATTATTTTCATAGGATCCATTCACGAACCCAATATTGATGCTGTAAAATTTCTTTACGATAAAATAATGCCATTGGTCTGGAAGGAAAATCCTGAACTTGAAGTGAGTGTCATCGGGAATGTAGCCGAAAAGCTTGATATTAAACAATATCCTAAATTCAAATTTTTAGGTTTTGTGGAAAGTATTGAAGATCATTTTATGAGCTCCAGGCTCATGGTAGCGCCATTGCGATTTGGTGCCGGAGTAAAGGGCAAGATCGGACAGGCATTCGAGTATTTCCTGCCGGTCGTCACTACAGACATCGGGGCAGAAGGAATGCAGCTGGAAAACGATAAAAATGTATTGATTGCCAATGAAGAGAAATCCTTTGCAGAAGCGATTATCCGCCTGAATAAAAATGAAAAGCTATGGAATATGCTTCGAGAACATTCCGTTGACAGTCTGAAACCGTTTTCAATTGCAGCAGTGAGTGAAACCCTGAAAAAAATTAATTAAGATGAGTCTTTCGGTAAGCATTATTGTACCATGTTATAACGCTTCGCATTACATTGCAGATGTTCTTATGAGCATTCAGAATCAGACTTATAAAAACATTCAGTGTATTTTAATTAATGATGGAAGCACAGATAATACGTGGGAAATTATCAAAAGCTTTTCGGATGAAAGGTTCGAAATGTATAATCAGGAAAATAAAGGACTATCAGACACGAGGAATTTCGGGATAGAAAAAGCTAAAGGTGACTTCATTTTTTTCTGTGACAGCGACGATCTTCTTCCTCCAAAAGCAATTGAAACGCTCATTTCTGCTTACACCGGCAAAGAAGATATTATTATCGGTAAAACAGCAACTTATGCATGGAATAAGAAAGAAAATATTTCATTTTTGCCACATCCCGGCAAACAACAAATCATTTCCAACAACAATTCTGAAGTTCTTTTAAAAAATATTAACGAAGGCTTAAGCCCGATTGCTCAGAATAAACTTTATAAAAGATCATTTATAACAGAAAACAACCTGAAATTTCTAAGCGGAATTTATCATGAAGATGAACTGTGGTTCTTCGAAACGATGTTCAGAGCTCAAAATGTAGTTTTCATTCCGGAAATCACTTATCTCTACACCGTAGATAATGCGCAATCGATCACCAAAAAGAAAAGCGATAAAAATCTTTTAGGATATCTGAGCGTGATTAAAACCATTTATCATAATTATTATCTGAAATATCCCGACAGGAATATTAATGCATATTATATTGCCTATCTTAAGAAAATTATCATCGGAAACTTTAAATACGATTCTAATTATTCTGAGGAAGCTGTGCTGGAAATGGAGAAAACTTTCGAAGAAGTAAATCCTGCATTTAGTGACCATATTAATTTGAAAAATATTGATAAGGCTTACTTTAAATACCTTAATAGCATCAGCCTGAAAAGCAGTGATGCTATCAAAAAAGAATATTTTAACCGTCCTGTCAACAGTCTGAGAAAGCATTTTAAGATCATAATGTTCCGCCTTTTTAATTCCTAAATAAATGATGAATAAAGAAAAATTTCTTCTGGTGATGCCTGATTATTCGGATTTTCCACAACTTTTTTTAGACAACCTGAAAAGTATCGGCTTTGAGCCTTTTCTCATTACCGATAAGGTTTCAAAATTTAAATATAAAGGCCTGGAAAGTATCAAGAATTTCTTTATTAAAAACATGTTCAGAAATAAAGAATACAAACAAAGCCTCATCAAACGTCATTTACTTGAAGAGCTTGAACGTAACTTTTCATCCATAGAAGGTAAGCTCGATTATATTCTGGTCATACGCCCCGATAACTTTCCGGTTTCATTTATCAAAAAACTGAAAACAAAAACTTCAAAATTAATTGCTTACCAATGGGATGGTATCGAAAAATTCCCGGAAATTAAAAAGTATTTCGCTCTGTTTGATACTTTTTTCTGTTTTGAAAAGGTAGAAAATCAGGCCAATATTAAACCTATTACCAATTTTTATTTTGATCATCTTCCTTCTTTCTATAAAAAATACAATACAGAAAGTCCGAGGCTTTATTTTGTAGGATTATACTGGAAAAGCAGGGAAACAAAAATCGACACATTCATTGATAAGGTGTCCGGACTGAATGTTGACCTTTCAATATTCATTCAGTATTTCCAAGAACCGGAGAAGAAAAATACCAAAATCACTTATATTAAAAACAGGATCACATTTGAAGACAATCTGGAATTCGTTAAAAATTCTGACATCCTTCTCGACTTTGTAGATCCTTTACACAATGGTCTTTCCATAAGATTTTTCGAAGCATTATATTATAAGAAAAAGGTGATTAGCGACAACATAATGGTAAAAAATTATGACTTTTACCATCCGGACAATATCTTTGTTGTTGAAAATAAAAATTATCAAAACATTGAAAAGTTCTTAAAAAAGCCATATCATGATCTGCCTGAAGATATTGTTAAAAAATACGGTTTTAGTAATTGGATCAGGGAGATTATACAATAAGAAATATTCAGAAGCTCTAATTATTTTCAAATCCTAAATATTCAAACATCTTTTTGATATTTTTTTCCTGCTGATCTACAGAAAATTTTGCGAGTGGCTTAGGACTATTTTGATGAAGGGTATTCCAGAGCCCTTCATTATGGTAAAGTTCAAGGATTTTATCAGCAAAAACTTGGGCATTATTCTCCGATACCAATGCTGTTTCCCGATCTACAAGCCCCATTCCTTCTGCACCAATAAAAGTTGTTATCACCGGCAAGGCAAATTCCAGAGCCTGCCCTATTTTACCTTTCACTCCTGCTCCATATCGTAAAGGTGCTACAAAAATTCTTGAATTTTCAAACCAGTAATCAACACTTTTCTGATATCCTAATATACGAAAGTGGTCTGAATTGTATTTTTCTTTTATTTCTTCAGGAAAATCCGGCCCCAGTATATTAATTTTAATAGTACTGTCTTTAGCCCAAACCAAAGGCATAATGCTTTCATACAGGAATTTCACGGCATCCATATTAGGCATATGATAAAAACCACCGATAAATAAAAGATTTTCTCTTTCTGAATATTTTAATTCTTGGGTTTTAACAGGCTCATGAATATTACTAACTGTAAATATTTTTCCATTTTTAATACCTTTCTGTGAAACAATTTTCTTTTCCTCATCACTGATGGAGACAACGACGTCTGCCTTTTGCATCGCAGTATATTCTGTTTCACGAAAGAATTCCATTTCTTTTTTACGGTTTTTTGTAATGGGGATATATTCGTTTTCTCTCTCCATTCTCAAATAATGAAGATCTACCATGTCATATATAATTTTCTGCCCGGAAAGTTTATCTTTAATTTTTTTATACCAAAAATCAAAACCCGTAGGTCTAAAAATCCAGACAATATCCACAAAATGGAGAGCTTCGTGTACCTGATCACTAATCTTAACTATTTTATCCTGTGTATTGACAAAATCTTTACACACTTCAACGCCAATACTTCTGAAAAAATGCACATATATATCGTCATCTTCATTAAGCTGTTTAACCGCTAAAATTATCCTGTGATGATTTTTCTGAAGAATTTTAATAATTTCCAGAAATCTCCTAGATCCCGAATCTTTATCAGGCTTCGGTATAAACTCTTCAAGAATTAAAATGTTTGGCTTTTTATAAAAAGCGTTTAAATTATTCGTATTTTCTTTATCAAGATACCTTTTGTTGGTAAAATATTTATTCCATCTACTCATAAAGGTTTCCCTGTTTCTCTGAAGCAGAAGTTCTTTGCTATTATCTTTTCCCGTATAAGAAATATTTTCAAAATGTATAATTTCTGAAGACGGCTGATAATAAATATCCAGACCTTGCTCATATTTCAAACGCTGACAAAGATCTGTTTCTTCATAGTAAGCAGGAAGAAAGGCTTCATCCAGGAGATTAACGTTTCCTTGTACATCTAATTTATGAAACAGCAAACTGCATCCGGAGCAATAATCTACCTTTCTTAAGAAATTATACTTTGGAGTATCAATAGCTTCACCCCTTCCCAAATTTACAATTTCAGTGTTTTCAAAAATAAGGCAACCAGCTTCCTGCAGGGTGTTATCCGCAAAGATCATTTTGGAGCCTACCGCACCCACTTTATCTTTACTGCTGAAAACATTCAGAAGGCTTGACAAATAATTTTCCTGAACTTCAACATCGTTGTTTAGCAGATATACATATTTTCCTTTTGCTTCTTCAATACCCTTATTAACGTTTTTAAGAAATCCCAGGTTTTCCGGATTATCAATGACTGTTATTCCTTTAATTTTCTTTAGATAATCTAAAGTATCATCCGTACTTTTATCATTGATGATGATAATTTCTTTTTGAATGTCCCGGTCATATTGATCTAATGTATAGAGGCAATTTAGCGTGTACCTTATTTGGTTGTAAACAGGGATAATAATGGAAACTTCAGGATTTTTGCATGCAATGAAATCAAAAGTATAATTTTTAAAAAAATCTAAATCATAATGATTAATCTTAAGTTTTCTCTTATTTCTAATAAAATTACGATCCTTGATTTTATTTTTAAAAAATCTTTTAATTCCCATTTTTAATTTATTATTTTGTCCTGCCTTTTCCAGGTAACGAAATTAAGAATTTATTACAAATTATGAGAGACAAAAAGAACATTATCAAAGCAGGATATTTACTATCCTATGACTATTCTTATATTTTCACTTCCGTAAAACAAATTTATGATTATGTGGACCATATTGTTATAAGTTATGATGAAAATAATAAAACTTGGGTAGGTAATGATGTATTGATTCCTGAAAGTTTTTTTTCAGAAATAAAAAGTCTTGACACGCATAACAAAATTACTTTTTATAAAGATAAATTCTATATTCCGGGGAGCGCTCCTATGGATCTCGAAACAAGGCAGAGAAATATGATGGCCGAAAAAATGGGTCTTGGAGGATGGCACATACAAATCGATGGTGATGAATATGCTTACGATTTTGAAAAACTCTCACATTTTCTAAGAAAAAACAAATACCTTTTGAAGGATCCGGAAAAAAATCCTATCAATTTTCAGGTAGATTTGGTGACATTATTCAGGAATGATGAAAATGGTTTTTATATTATTGAACCGTTTGAAGAAAAATGTCTTTTTATAACTAATTATCCAAAATACAAATATGCCAGAAGGGTAAATACCGGACGTACATTACCCCTACCCTATCTTCTTATTCATCAATCATGGGCAAGAAATGAAAATGAAATCCTTGAAAAAATAACGAACTGGGGACATAAAAATGACTTTGATACCATGAAATTTTTCGAATTCTGGAAAAGTATAAACTCAGAAAATTATACCGACTTTATTGACTTTCATCCATTGACAGCTTCAGACTGGCACAAACTTTCCTTTTTCCCTGCAAAAAATATTGAAGAATTTATTTCAGCTTTTAAGAAGAAGTTTCCTCAGCCCGAGCTTAAACTTAATCTTTCAAGCACAAGAAAAATCAAGTTATGGCTGAGAAGCCTATTTTAAAAAGGGCTTGCAGATAAGCATGCCCTTTATTTATAACTAATTAATCTCTATCATACTCATCCTCGATCCTTACGATATCATCTTCCCCAAAATAAGTTCCGGTCTGCACCTCAATAAACACGACAGGCTTATCGGAAAGATTCATCATTCTATGTTTTGCACCAAGAGGAATAAAAATGCTCTCACCATACTTCAGGCTGATTTCTTTATCATCAAGTACAACAGTCGCATCGCCTTCAATGATTGTCCATTGTTCCTGTCTTTTGTGATGATATTGGTAAGAAAGCTTTTGACCTGGATTTACTTCAATTCTTTTTAGTTTATAATTGGGCTCATCTGCCAATACAAAATATTTCCCCCACGGTCTTTCCCCTATTTCTAACATAATTTACGTCTTTTTTTATTATACAAAAGTAAATATAAGGATTAAAAAACCAAGCAACCGAACCATTAAACATTCTTAAAAACATTTAATTTTAAGTAAATTTGCACAAAATTTAAATTGAAAATGGAGAAAGTAAGAGTACGTTTTGCTCCAAGTCCTACCGGGCCATTGCATTTGGGAGGCGTAAGAACTGCATTATATGATTATCTTTTTGCTAAAAACCAAGGTGGTGAATTTGTATTAAGAATTGAAGACACAGATACCGCTCGATACGTGGAAGGTGCAGAAGAATATATTGAAGAAGCCTTGGAATGGTGCGGAATCATTGCAGATGAAAGCCCTAAAAAAGGTGGAAAATTTGCTCCATATAGACAATCCGAAAGAAGAGATATTTACGACAGATATACAGAACAGATCCTGAAAACGGATTATGCCTATATCGCGTTTGATACAGCGGAAGAACTTGATGCAATCCGAGCCGAGTATGAGGCCAGAGGCGATGTTTTCTCGTATGATAACAAAACGAGAAACCGTTTAAGAAATAGTCTTGCCCTTTCTGAAGAGGAAGTTCAGAAATTATTGGATGAAAAGACTCCATATGTGGTAAGATTCAAGATGCCGGTCGACAGAACACTCAACCTTGAAGACATCATCCGTGGAAAATTCTCTGTCAATACCAATACTCTGGATGATAAAGTTCTGGTAAAAAATGATGGGATGCCGACTTATCATTTTGCCAACATCATTGATGACCACGAAATGGAAATTTCCCACGTAATCCGTGGTGAAGAATGGCTGCCTTCTTTAGGTCTGCATACTTTAATGTATGAAGCAATGGGTTGGGAAGCACCGCAATTTGCCCATCTTTCATTAATTTTAAAGCCGGAAGGGAAAGGAAAACTTAGCAAAAGAGACGGTGATAAATTTGGATTCCCGGTATTTCCGTTGAATTTTACCGATCCGGCAACAGGAAATATTTCTAAAGGATACAGAGAAAGCGGATATCTTCCCGAAGCATTCATTAATATGGTTGCTCTTTTAGGCTGGTCTCCTGCAGATGATAAAGAAATCCTGTCTCTGGATGAAATGGCAAAAGAATTTGATTTAAATAAAGTCCATAAAGCCGGAGCCAGATTCAGCAAAGAAAAAGCAGAATGGTTCAACCATCAATATATTCAGCAAAAATCTGATGAAGAATTGCTTCAAATTTTAAAAAGCTCAGATTTAAATTTAACCCTTTCGGATGAAAAATTATTGAAAATTATTCATCTGATGAAAGAAAGAGCCACTTTCCCAAAAGACATTTACGAAAACGGTAAATTTTTCTTTGAAGCGCCGGTTTCTTACGATGAAAAAGCTTCAAAAAAAGCGTGGAATGATGAAACATCTACTGTTTTAGGGGAGCTTGCTTCAAATTTAGAAGGAATAGATTTTACAGCTGAAAATATAAAAAGTACAGTCCATGATTTCGCAGAAAATAAGGGTTTGGGAATGGGTAAAGTCATGATGCCCCTACGTTTGGCTTTGGTAGGAGAATTAAAAGGACCGGATGTACCGGACATCATGGAACTTCTTGGAAAAGAGGAAACTATCTCCCGAATAAACAATGCAATCAATAATTTTAAATAGATTCATATAATTTTTCATAAATTTGAAAGATTTAATTTACTTCAAGAAATGGAATATTTAAGTTTCGAACTTCCTATCAAAGAACTCGTGGATCAACTTCAGACTTGTTCTTTAGTAGGAGAAGAAAGTGGTGTTGATGTAAAATTAGCATGTAGCCAAATCGAGGATAAGATTTTGGAAAAGAAAAAAGAAATCTACAGTAATCTTACCCCTTGGCAAAGAGTACAACTGTCCCGTCATCCGGATCGTCCCTATGCATTGGATTATATCAATGGTATGGCAGATAAAGGCAGCTTCCTGGAACTTCACGGAGACAGAAACTTCGCTGATGACCCGGCTATGGTAGGAGGATTACTAACCCTGGATGGCCAGAAAGTAATGGTAATCGGGACTCAAAAAGGAAGAACAACCAAAGAAAGACAACACAGAAGATTCGGAATGCCGAATCCTGAAGGATACAGAAAAGCATTAAGATTGATGAAGCTTGCTGAAAAATTTCAGATTCCTGTAGTAACGTTGGTAGATACACCGGGAGCATACCCAGGTCTTGAAGCTGAAGAAAGAGGACAAGGTGAAGCCATTGCGAGAAATATCTTTGAAATGGTACAGCTTAAAACTCCGATCTTTACTTATATCATTGGTGAAGGAGCCAGTGGAGGCGCATTAGGAATCGGTGTAGGAAACAAGGTATATATGTTGGAAAATACATGGTATACCGTAATCGCACCGGAAAGCTGCTCATCGATTCTTTGGAGAAACTGGGATCATAAGGAAGATGCAGCCAATGCACTTAATCTTACTCCTAAAGATGCCTTAAGAGAAAAATTCATCGATGGTATCATCGAAGAACCACTTGGTGGAGCACATTATGATCCGGCAACTGCATTTCAGCATCTGAAGACTTCTATTTTGCAGAATATCAAAGCGTTCTCAAAATTTACCGGTCAGGAGCTTGAAACTCAAAGACAAGACAAATTTATTGCGATGGGGCAATTTAAAGGATAAAATAAAATCGGCTAAGAATAATTCTTAGCCGATTTTATTTTTAGTTCTCAATTTTGTTATTCTCTCAGATTTAGTTCAATCTCAATATCCTTGTTGATTTTCTTTAATGATGAATATTTAGCATCACAAACCATTGTTGTCAGGATATATTCCCCTTTTTCTACCAAAAGAAAGTTTTGCCCGTTAGCCGGAACATCAAGATTATAATATTTTTTCCCGTTGATTTTTACGATAAGATTGCACTTCGATCTGTTTTTGATATTGATATACGCTTCCTTATCCATAGGATCGTTATTAAACAAATGTGTAAGCATGGCTGCTGTTTTATTATGCTGTTCACTTGTCCCGGATTTTTTACTTGCAGCCCCTGTAACGCTGGCATAATTCACTGTTCGTTCAGGCGTAGCAGAACTGGCATTTGCTGTTAAAACTTTAGATTTATTCAGGCTGTTCTCATCAAGAACCATCTGCTTGATTTTATCTTCACTTATTGTTTTAATTGTCGGTTTAGCTTCAGGAGAATTATTGGCCATCACGATCTGCATCAGCTTTCTCTTAAAATAATCTGTTTTGGCATGACCGGGATTTTGCTTTAGAAATCCTGCGACAACTCTGGCTTCTGCGGTTGCCTCAGCATCACTTTCCGTGTAGATAATCACGGTTTCCTTCTCTACAATAGCTTTTGTTTTAGCTTTTTTCTTTTTTTGCGAAAAACCAAGGGTAAATATGCATAAAAATATAAGGAGAAATATTTTCTTCATTAAGTAAACATTTAAAAATTTATTAAATATACAAATAACGCAAAAAGTCATTTTTTAGTTTATCATTAAAATCATTATCTTTGCATCGCTTTAAAATTAAGCTAAAAATTAATACTAATCTTAAATAAAAAAAATAATAGATATTATGTCTTATACACCAGTAGCTGCTGACGTAGCAAAATTGAGAAACCAAACGGGTGCAGGTATGATGGACTGCAAAAAAGCTTTAGTAGAAGCTGAAGGAGATTTCGAAAAAGCGGTAGATATCCTTAGAAAAAAAGGACAGAAAGTAGCTGCAAACAGAGCAGACAGAGAATCTACTGAAGGTGCAGTAATCGCAAGAGTAAACGAAGACAACACATTAGGTGCTGTAATTTCGTTAAACTGTGAAACTGACTTCGTTGCTAAAAATGAAGCTTTTATTGAATTGGCTTATGAACTAGCTGAAATGGCGATCTTTGCTGCTACAAAAGAAGAACTTTTGGCTACAGATTTCCACGGAATCACTGTTGCTGAAAAATTAGTTGAGCAGACAGGTGTAATCGGTGAAAAAATCGAGATCGGAGCATTCGAAAGAATCGAAGGACCTTTCTTGGGAGCTTACATCCACGCAGGAAACAAAATCGCTGCTATCACTGCACTTTCTGCTAACGTAGAAGGAGCTTCTGAAGCTGCTAAGGCTGTTTCTATGCAGGTAGCTGCTATGAACCCGATCGCTCTTGACGAAACTGCTGTTTCTCAAGCAACTATCGATAAAGAACTAGAAATCGAAAGAGAACTTCTTACAAAAGAAGGTAAGCCTGAAAATATTATTGAAAATATCCTTAAAGGTAAAATGCAGAGATTCTACAAAGACAACACTTTGGTACATCAGTCTTTCATCAAAGACGGTAGCATCACAGTTGCTGACTACGTAAAGTCTGTAAACTCAGACCTTAAAGTAACTGGATTTGTAAGAGTAAGCTTATAATCCTTTTTCAGATTTAAAATATGCATCCCGATGATCCTCATCGGGATTTTTTTTGTATTTAATAATATATGACACCATAACGCATTAAAAATATATTAAATATTCAATAATTTACTCAATTACTCATCAAACTTATTAAATTTATATAAATAATTGATTTTTAATAATTACATTTGCATCCCTTATTGAAATTATGAAAAAATTTTTACTCACTGTCTGTACTTTTTTTTGTTTATTACTTAATGCTCAGCTGGATACGGATCATTGGTTTGCTCCCATGGCCTCAAAAGTCGGTGATGCAGGATTGCAAGGATTTTTATATCTTTCAACGAACGAAATAACTCCTTTTAGTGTTCAGATTTACAATAATAACACACTATATACTACAGTACAGGTGAGTAAAGGCAATCCTTCAGAAGTCCCGATTCCGAACGATTTTCTGATCACGACAAATCAACAAGATCTTTTCACTCCAAATTCGATGGGGATGTATGTAAAAGGAACAAAGAAATTTTTCGCCAATTATAGATTTTCCCTTCAAAACCATGCGGAAATTATCACATCTAAAGGCTTAGCAGGACTTGGTACTACTTTTTACGCAGTAATGGCTCCCAATAACAGCAATTCTCCATATGTAAGTATTCCCATAATAAATTCAACTATCGGAGTTACAGCTACTGAAGATAATACAGCAGTCGTTATCTCCGGATACAATCCTAATGTTATTTTCTCTGACGGTTCATCTTCACCTACAAAAAGCTTTATTCTTAACAGAGGACAATCGTATATTTTAGATGTTATGGCTACCGACAGTCCTGAAAATCTGGAAGGACTGATCGGAGCTAAAATTGTTGCTACAAAACCTATTTCCGTAACTAATGGAAATTTTAACGGAATGCACTATCCCGCAAATGGTCTTAGCAACAACGACATTCTCATGGATCAGGCTGTTCCAGTAGACAGGCTGGGAAAAGACTTTGTGGTGGTAAAGGGCAATGGTACCGTAGCATCACAAATGGAATCGGCGTTAGTGGTAGCTACTGAAAACAATACACAACTTACTGTTAATGGCGTAAATTCCGGAATTGTGTTGAATGAGGGGCAGCACTATATGATTCCCAGTCTCAATTATATTAATCAGGGAAATGGAAATTACAACATGGGGATTTCCACCAATAAAAGTGTGTATGTGTATCAGTTTCTGGCAGGTGTTTCCACCGGAAATGAATATCCTACAGGTGGTATGAATTTTATCCCCCCATTGAGCTGTTTCCTTCCTAATAAAATTGACGAAATCGGTTTTATTAATAAAATAGGAACCCAAACTTTTAACACGAGACTCAATATCATTACCCAAACCGGGGCTTCAGTTACATTGAATGGAAACCCGATTGCTGCAAGCAACGGACCGGCTCCGGTAAACGGAAACCCAAACTGGGTAACATATTCTATCCCAAGCGTTTCGGGAACAATTACGGTAAATTCTACCAAACCAGTGACTGCAGGAATTGCAGCAGGAAGTGGCGCTGTAGGATATGGCGGTTATTTTGCTGGGTTTTCATCAGTACCTGTCATTTCTAAAACAGGAGACTGCTATCTGGGAATTCTGTTGCAGGTGGATAACACTTACGACGGATATCAATGGTACCTGGACGGAAATATTATACCCGGCGCAACTTCATATTCTATCAATCCGGAATTATATGGAGCAGGAACTTATACCTGTTTGGTAACGAAAAACAATTGCGAATCTAAATTAACTACCGGTTACAATTACACTCTGTGCCCTCCCATTACGACGACAACGTACAATATAGGTTCGTGTAATACTAAAGTGATACATCCTGCTTTCACCACATCTGCTCAAACAATTGTTCCATCCAATACCAGTATTATTTCAGCACCAACTTCAGGAACAGCAACCGTAAACCCGATAACAGGGGAAATCACTTACACACCGAATGCCGGCCTCACAGCTGATGCTACAGACACATTTATTTATTATGCCGAAGGAAATGGAAATCCTGCTGATTTTGAATATTTTAAAGTAATTATTAACATTGATGTTTTACAAATAACAAATGGCTCATTGACATCTTGTACAAATTCAAACGGAAACGGAACATTTGATCTGACATCAGTAAATATTACACCTGACTCAGGAACGACGGTTCAATATTTCACCAATGCTGCATTAACAGGAACTCCGATTAGCAACACTGGTGATTATACCGGTCCGGCAGGAACTGTTTATGCCAATGTTACCTCTCAGTATGGCTGCACGAAAGTAGCGCAGATCACCTTAACGACCATTCCGTCTCCGGCTGTCAATACAACAAACTTTAATGCTACGTTATGTGATGATAATTTTGATGGGATTGTGAATGTCAATTTTTCAACAGTTACGTCTGCTATTGTGACGAATCCTGCTGCTGTTAATGTAAGATACTATTTGCTCCAGGCAGACGCCAATGCAGGTAATGCCAATAATTTACCGATCAGTTGGAATTATACTACCAACACAACAGTATATGTACGTGTAGATGCACTTACCGGTAATTGCCCACCTGCCTTTGGACAGATTAATTTTAAGATTGGTAACAGAATTACATTACTTACTACAGGCGCAAATACTGATATCTGTGACAATGATATCAACGGCTCCGAAAGTATAAATTTAGATGATTATAAAAATTTGTTTACCACAAATCCAGGAGTTACTTTGACTTTCTATACTACTTTAGCGAATGCGCAGACAGGAACGAATGCTATATCATCAACTCAGATGATAACTGCATCTAATACCACATTTTATATACGATTTACGAGCACAGCAGAATGTCCAAACACAGGTACTTTGACCATCCGTTTAAAAGCACCGAAAAAATCGGATGTTCTGAAAGATCAGATTGTTTGTAATGATCAAAAAGTTATTTTAGATGCCGGCCCCGGATTCACCTCATACTTATGGAGTACCGGAGCGACCACTCAGACGATATCAGCAGGGGCAGGAAGTTATTATGTAGATCTCGGATTCAACGGATGTATTTATCATCAGGAGGTAAATGTCACCACCTCCGCATCTCCTACGATTACTAAAATTGAAGTATCCGGCTACAATGCAACGGTGGCTGTTTCGGGCGGAACTCCTCCATACCAATATTCTTTAAATGGAATTGATTATCAGACTTCTAATGTATTTACAGGATTATCCAGAGGGGTACACACTGTATATGTTCTGGGAGCAGACCGTTGTTTCCCGGTTATTAAAGAATTTTTAGTGTTAAACCTTATAAACGCAATCACACCAAATGGAGATGGGCTTAATGATCTGCTTGATTATTCGGACCTAAAAATCAAACAAAATGTTTCTATTGAGGTCGTAGACCGCTATGGAGCCCCTGTTTACAGATCCACAGATAAAAATTATATCTGGGATGGAAAAGTAAATGGAAGACCTCTGTCTACCGGTACTTATTGGTATGTATTAAAGTGGATGGAACCTGACACTAAATTACCAGTTTCATATTCAGGATGGATATTAATTAAAAATCGCGAATAAAATTAACTTTCTTAATGTTTTATTAACAATATATTGAATAAAAGTTTATTTTTGTAGAAATCATAATCCATATCACATGAGAAGATTTCTACTATCTTTTATAGTAATGCTTTTTGCCGTTAATACGGTTTTTGCACAAAGAGATACAGAACATTGGTTTGCGCCGATGAAGAACAATACAAACCTGATTGGCGGCGAAAACAGCCAGTCGATTTATTTCTCTACCGACTCTGTTGAACCTTTCGATGTTGATATTTATAATAATAATCAGGTAATCGAAACGGTGACTGTCTCTAAAGGAAATCCAGTTATCTACAATATCCCTATAGTAAACGGAAATTCAGATATCATCACACCATTACAATCCGATGTTTTCACTACTATCACAAAAGGTCTTTATACAAAAGGTCCCAAGCCTTATTATGCCAATCTCAGATTTTCAATTCCCAGCCATGGAGAAATTCTTACCTCTAAAGGGAAAGCCGGGATCGGTAAAAAGTTTTATGCAGCTGCAGCACCTATTACAGACATTGGAGGGGGTGACATCTATAATTTCATGACGGGAATTCTTGCTACAGAAAATAATACTGTTGTGACTGTTTCAGGATATGCGTCCAGTGTGACATTTTCTAACGGTACTACAGGAGCCAATACTCCATCCATGTCTTTTACTCTAAATAAAGGACAGTCCTACATCATCGAAGGAGTAGGCAACCTATCCGGAAACGCAACAGGTTTTATCGGTGCTAAAATTGAAGCCGACAAACCTATATCAGTAACCAATGGTAACTTCAATGGGCAATTCTCCTGGGGACCTGTAGGTTTAAGCTCCGACATCATCATGGACCAGTCTGTACCTGTAGAAAGATTAGGAAATGAATTTATTGTAGTAAAAGGGAACGGTAACGTATCTGCCTTAATGGAGGACGCCCTGATCATTGCTACTGAAAACAATACAGAAGTACGAATCAATGGCGGCCCTGTGATTGCAACATTGAACGAAGGACAATATTACAGAGTAAATGGCCCGAATCCGGGAGTTCCGGCGAATAATGTTAATTACATAGATCAGGGTAACGGGCATTATAATATGCATATTAAAACCTCTAAAAATGTATATGTTTATCAGCTTCTTGCCGGTTTGGCAACGAGTATCGCAACCTTGGGATACAATTATATTCCACCTTTGAACTGTTTTCTGCCAAGAAAAATTGATGAAATTGCCTACATTAATAATCTTAACGGCAGTACGAATGATATTAAGCTAAACATTATTACGGAAGCAGGAGCTACTGTTACTTATAGTGTTAATGGTGGCGCGCCTATCACCCCAACTACAGTGCAAGGGCCTTACCCTGTACAGGGCACTTCAGACTGGCAAACCTACTCGATCCCGGCATTATCTGGAAATGTTACCGTTTATTCAACGAAAGCTGTTACGGCAGGTATTGCAGGAGGAAGCGGAGCGGTAGGTTACGGAGGATATTTCGCAGGGTTTTCATCCATTCCGGTAATTGCAAAACAATCGGGAGATTGTGTTCCGGGAATTGTTCTTGAAGTTGACGACAGCTTCGAAACGTATCAGTGGTATCTGAATGATGTTGCCATCCCGGGTGCTACACAACACGTTCATACTCCTACGCAAGCAGGAAACTACACTGTAAAAGTAACGATGGGAACATGCCCACCGGTAACAACTCCTGTCTACAAAGTATTTTCCTGTGTTACAAATACAACGGCTAATCTCAGTGCCTGTGCCACTAAAGTGATCACGCCGGCGTTTTCGTTCAATACATCGCAAACCCCTGTTGCAAGTACTGTAACCATACTTACCTATCCGACACACGGAACAGCAACACTAAATCCTTCAAACGGACAGATTACCTATATTCCGAATGCAGGATATCTAGGTCCGGACACTATTGTTTATCAATTCTGTGGTAATGCAGCAGAGTTTATTGACTGCGAACATGTAACGTTAAATTTAAATGTTGTTCCTTTCATTTTAACGGATAGAACCATTAAAGCATGCCAGTATAATGGTAAAGGATTCTTCAACCTTACTACCGCCAATGTAACCTTATATAATCCTGTAACGAAGAAGTTCTATCCTACCATGGAGCATCTTAATGCAGGGACCAATGAGATTACAAACCCTGAAAACTATCTTTCAGCAGAAGGATTTGTATATGTAAAAGTTACAACCAACGAAGGATGTGTAGGAAGCGCTAAAATAACATTGCAATTCTTCCCTTCACCGGTAGTAAATGAAGCTACACTCAGTGAATGCTTCCTGGAAAATCAGGAAACTAAGGCAAAATTCGATCTTACCATTGCCAGTGTAACGAATGAAAACCCGGTCACGAAAAATTACTACCCGACTTTTGTCGATGCTAGCAACGGAACGAATGAAATACAGAATGCGGACGCCTATATTTCCGGAGACGGAGCCGTTTATGTCAGAGTATACAACAGTAATCAGTGTTATACTATCGCCAAGATAAATCTAAAAGTAATTCCTCCTAAAAGATCTGCTCTACTTACTGACAAGATCATCTGTATCGATGGAAGAACAAACCTGGATGCAGGACCAGGATATGCTTCTTATGAATGGAATACGGGAGCAACTACTCAGGTACTGGAAGGTGCTACTGTAGGTGAATACTGGGTGATTCTGGAAGACAGCGGATGCTTTGTAAAGCAGTTTGTGCATGTGAAGAAAGCTGATGCTCCGGTAATTACAGAAATTGAAATCTCAAATAATACCGCCACCGTTCATGTGACTGGCGGATCAGGACCATACCAGTATGCCGTTGATTCACCTACTAACTGGCAGGATTCCAATGTATTTACGGGACTTTCAAGAGGTCAGCACGTTTTCTATGTTAAAGATTTTTATAACTGTGCACCAATCTCTGTTGAGATCACTGTACCGAACCTCATCAATGCGATCACTCCGAACGGTGACAATAAAAATGACTTTATTGATTATAGTGAGCTTGCTTACAAAGAGAATCTTTCCTTTGTAGTTTACGACAGATATGGAAATAAAATTTTCACCGGAGATAAATTCAATAATTACAAATGGGACGGGAAACATTACGACAAAAAGCTGATCACAGGGACTTACTGGTTTCATATCAACTGGAATGAACCTAATAAAGAAAAAACCCCGATCAAATATACAGGCTGGATATTAGTCAAAAATATTGATTAAATCACTACAATAAAATACTACATGGCTGTCTTTAAAGGCAGCCATTTTGATAATATTTATAATAAATTGTGGTCTAATAACATGATTTTACATAGATTTTGTCTAATGATAATGATGGTTTAACGGTTTTTTAATATTTTCAATAAAACAATGTATATTATTATTAAATTTGTGATAAAAGTAATAACTGAATGAAGAAACTTCTATCTCTTTTATTTTTATTTTATTTTTTCACCTCTGCTTTTTCGCAATTGGACAGGGAGCATTGGTTTGCCCCGATGGTTGACAGAACAGGAAACCCCAACCCTTATCAGAAGCTTTATCTTTCTACAAACCGTATTACCCCATTTCCGGTAAGCATCTATAATAATAATGTTTTAATTGCAACTGTAAATATCAGTAAAAATAATCCTCAGAAGATTGATATCCCTAGGGAATATATTATTACAACACAACAAACCGATCTATTTACCCCGACAACAAAGGGGCTTTATGTAAAGGCTGAATTTCCATTTTATGCCAACTTAAGATTTTCGGTGTTTAACCACGCTGAAATCATTACTTCTAAAGGCATACCTTCCACCGGAAAACTTTTTTATGCCGCCACCGCACCCATTACGGTAAGTAACAACATCCTGAATTTCATGGCGAGTATTCTTGCAACAGAAGATAATACAACGGTTACCGTATCAGGATATAAGCCCGGTGTACAGTTTTCTAATGTAACTACCGGCATTACCAATCCTACAATTACTTTTACTTTAAACAAAGGCCAATCATACATTATCGATGGAATAGCAAATGTTCCCGGAAATGGAAATTCTGATGGTTTCATTGGTGCTAAAATTGTATCCAACAAGCCCGTAAATGTTACAAACGGTAACTTTAACGGACAATATGCCGGAAATTTTGACTCCAGCTCTGATATACTTATGGATCAGGCTGTTCCTGTAGAAAGACTTGGTAACGAATTTGCGCTTGTAAAAGGGAACGGAACCATCGGTTCCAATATGGAAGGCGCACTTATTGTTGCCACTGAAAATAACACAGAAATTCGGGTTAACAACGAATTACTGCCTATTGCCACTTTAAATATCGGGCAATATTTTATGATTCCTGACTCCAAATATCAGCTTCAGGGAAGTGGCCATTACAATTTGTATATAAAAACTTCTAAAAATGCCTATGTATATCAGGTTCTTGCAGGAGCAAGCACATCAGGGAACGAAGTGGCCACCGGTGGCTTCAACTTTATTCCGGCACTCAACTGCTATCTTCCTAAACAAATTAATGAGCTTGGACTTATTGATGAAAATTTTGTTTATTCAAACGGAAATCCTACAGGAATTTTAAACATTCCTACAAAATTAAATCTTATTACAGAACGTGGTGCCGTTGTAACGGTAAACGGAGTGGTACCTCCTGCTTCTACAGGTCCTTTTAATATGACCGGAACCAATAACTGGGTGACATACGGTATCCCAAATACTACTGGTACGATTACTGTCGTTTCGTCTAAAGCGATCATGGCCGGAATCAATGCAGGAAGTGACGCTGTGGGATATGGAGGTTTTTTTGCCGGTTTTCCTACCCAGCCAGTGATCTTAAAATCCGGAGGAGATTGTGTTCCTGGAATTGTATTAACAGTAGATCCTATCATTTACGATACATATCAATGGTACAATAACGGCAATATCATTCCTGGAGCAACCAGCCCATCGATAACACCTACGGGATCCGGATATTATACATGTTCTGTAACAATGGGAAGCTGTGCTCCATTAGTGACCGAACAGTATAAAGTGCTCAACTGTACCAAATTTTCATCGATAAGTTATGATGTCTGTAATACAAAAACCATTACCCCGACATTTACAACGTCGACACAGACTCCTGCTCCTTCAACTGTTTCTGTTGTTACAGCGCCAACTTTAGGAACAGCCACGGTAAATGCTGCAACCGGAATTATCACTTACACGGTAACCAATCCCGGAACAACAGGAACCGATACTTTCACCTACACTTTCTGCGGAAATGATCCGGATTTCCCGGATTGTGAAACTGTTACTGTCACTATTAATATCCAAGCCTTAACGGTTAATAATGCAACGCTCAATGCCTGCGATAACGGATCCGGACAAGGTATATTTAATTTAACGACCGCCGTTGTTACAAATAATTCGCCGGTAACCATTACTTATTATCCATCTTTGCTTACCGCTCAAAATGAAACTCCCGGAACCAACATATCAAACCCTACTTCTTATTCTGCAGCCAATGGAACTATCGTTTACGCTGTAGTGAAAAACAGTCTTGGTTGTAAAAGTATTGCGCAGATTACCCTAAATCTGTATCCTTATGCAGTGGTAGTCAATAATTATACGGGATCATTTTGTGATGATAATCTGGATGGTATAGTAAATGTTGTTTTATCAAATATAACTCCTATTGTATTGAATAACCCGACTTATTTTACAGGAGTAAGATATTATGGGAACATAGATGATGCAAATTCAGGCAACAACAATACGCTTCCTGACAACTGGTCTTACACGGCCACCACAACCATATACATCAGAGTCGATTCTCCAAATGGTTGTTCTCCGGTAATCAAACCACTTGTGTTTACGATCGGTAGTAAACTCCCTCTTATTAAAACGACCCATTCTGTTACGGTATGCGATAATGATCTTGACGGCACAAAAAGTATTGATTTTTCATCATATATCAACCAATTTACGGCAGAGCCCGCAGTGACGGCTACATTTCATCCGACACTGTTGGATGCTCAGAATAATACTGCAGTGCTTACAAATCCTATTACGATTACAGGAGTACAGACAATTTACATACGTTTTGAAAAGCCTGGCTCCTGTCCTAATATTGCCTCTATCATTGTTAATGTAAAAACACCTAAGCATTCTGTTCTTTTGGTGAATAAAGTCATATGTCCTAAAACTAAAACCATATTGGATGCCGGTCCCGGATTTGACAGCTATTCATGGAGTACAGGCGCTACAACCCCTTCTATCAGCAATGTAGGTCCCGGAAGTTATTGGGTCGATCTCACATTTGACGGCTGTACATACAGACAGAATGTGACCGTGACAGAATCTGTGCTACCTGCAATTACCAGTATAGAAATAAATGGCAGTACCGTAACCATAGGAGTAAGCGGCGGAACACCTCTTTATGAATATTCTCTTGATGGCAATAACTGGCAGAGCTCTAATGTTTTTATAAATGTTCCGAGGGGTAATCATACCGCTCATGTTCGTGACTCCAACCGATGTGATGAAGTGACAAGACCTTTTGTAATCATTAACCTCATCAACACTATAACGCCAAATCTTGATGGTTATAATGACACGATTGATTATTCTTCTTTAATGGATAATGAAAATATTGTCTTCAGAATATTCGATCGTTATGGAGCTGAAAGTTTCCGGGGGAATAAAGAAAACAGATTCATCTGGGATGGAAGAATTACCGGAAGACCAGTCAACACAGCTACCTATTGGTATTTTATTAGTTGGACAGAATTCGGAGGAACTACAACCGTAAAATATACAAGCTGGCTATTGGTGAAAAATTATTGATTAAATTTAACGTCAAATCATTACTTCGATTATAACATTCATTAACAATTTTTGAGTAAAGTTTAATATAACTTTAACCTGTTTTCACTACTAAAATAGGTATAAATTGATGCATTTCTGCTTAATTTTGCCTTAATTATATGAAGAAACTATTTATCCTATTGCTGTTGGTTTTTCTGATAAAAATTAACGCTCAGTCATATTCCGGGGAAGTTTTTTTAAGAGACAACTCTGTTCTATATCTTAATCAGGTGTATGTTACCAACATTACTACTCAGAAGACCGTTCTCAGTGATTATAATGGTGATTTCAATATTTCTGCCAATCCAGGTGATATTATACGTTTTACGTCTATCGTTACAGAAAGGAAAGATATCAAACTGACTCCCGAAATGATGGGCCAGAGAAATCTAATTGAGTTAAAAATTGCTTATCATGATATTCAGGAAGTCGTGATCAACAGATTCAAGCCTACAGGAAATTTGAGATATGATGTAAATGCTTTAAGAAAAGAAGACAAAGGACTGGCTATTAAAAAAGTAATAGGATTGCCTGAACCTAAAGGGGATGGTACTCCTCCTCAGCTTCCGGTTGCAGGGTTGAGGGATGGCGGACTTACCTTCAGCCTTGAGAGTATTTATGATATTCTTTCCGGAGAGCGGAAGAAAAAACAACGCTACATGGCGTATGAGAGAATGAATAATTCCGTTACACAGATTAAGAATTATTTAGGAAAAGACTATTTTACAAGATTTAAAATACCTGAAAATCTGATTGATAATTTCCTTCAGTTTGTATATACTTCAGAAAATATTGAGCCGTATATTATGGCTGGTAATTTTGAAGCCATTAAAATTCCTATCGAAAAATATCTGCCGATCTATCAGCGACGATTGAGAAACTCGCATCTTCAGGAAGTCATAAAATAAACGAATACTTATAATTAAAATGTATACCAATAATACTGCGGTATACATTTTTTTTAAGGTTTAAATTTTATCACAATTAAGTGCAGTATACAAAAAATACTATAATTCCGTTATATCTCCAGAGACTTTTAATTTTATAACAATCTTTAATATCTGTGAATGAAAAATATACTTTTGATTTTTAGCACTATTGTTTTCGTTAATATTTCGGCTCAGAAACAGGGCAAAGACTACAGTGATATTTTAAAAAGCAAAAATATATACGAAATCAATGCATTTCTGAGAGATGCTCACCCCGATGATCCCAGAAGATCCGTACTGAAACCCCGTGTCATGGAAATGATGAAGGAATATATCAAAAATGCAAAGCCTGGCGATACCAAAGTAAGACAGATGCAGGACTGGCTCGCTATGCTGAAAAGACGTCCTTCCACAAAAATATCGTTTGAGGAATTCAATGCCAACATCCGAAAAAAACAAATCGCAAAATATCAGAAAGAATTACAGGTTGGTCAATCTGCAGTCGTTTACACACCGAGTAATCCACAGAATGTTTATATAGCGCCTACCGCTACACCAACTGTTACAACTGCCGCCATACCCGACACAGAAGCTTCAGAATTCAATATGTTAATGGCAGAAAATCCCGTAGAACACAAAAATAAAACCGTAAAAATATTAAATTCACTTTTTGACAACGATCCTAATGCTAAAGAATGTATTGTCATGATTGAAAATAAATCCGACTGCAATATCATTGTCAGAATAGAAGGCATAGGCATCACAAAATACAGGCTTCCTGTTCCTGCGCATGGAGACAATTCTATCGTCGTGCAGAAAGGCGATTACCTTTTTACCAGCATCGTGTGTGGAGCGCAGTATGCCTCACAGAAAACTATACAGAAACCTTTAATGGTAGCTCTCGGAAGTTCAGCCAGGAAATAATTTCTCAATTTAATTTTATCATGTAAAGAAAGCATCTAAAATTTTGTTATTTTTGCAAGATTTTAGAAATGTTTCATGGGTAAAAATAAAATAGCAAGATTCGCAGAAAATAAAATATTACCAAACGTTGTTCAGCCTACAAGAGAAGAAGCCCTGAACGGCTTCAATCTTAAAGGAAAATGGAGAACGGAATTTTTTAAGAATGATCATCCAATCGTTCTGGAATTAGGTTGTGGTAAAGGAGAATATACTGTAGGACTTGCAAAAACTTTCCCTGAAAAGAACTTTATCGGAATTGATATTAAAGGGGCAAGATTTTGGTTTGGTGCCAAAGAAGCTCATGAGAGCAATATGCACAATGTAGCGTTTCTACGAACCCAGATCGAGCTGGTAGACTACTTTTTCGGAGAAAATGAAGTCGATGAAATATGGATCACATTCCCGGATCCTCAGATCAAGTACAAACGTACCAAGCACCGACTTACACATCCTGACTTTTTAGACAGGTACAAAAAATTCCTGAAGCCCGGCGGAATTGTTCATTTAAAGACAGATTCAGAATTTCTACATGGCTACACCCTTGGCTTTCTACAGGGAGCCGGCTATGAAATTATCTCGGCGCATCATGATATTTACGGAGCTCCTGAATATGATCCGAATACGCCGCATTTAAGGGATATCAAAACCTATTATGAAGAATTGTTTTCGGCTAAAGGAAAAACAATTACGTATATCAAGTTTAGAATTAATTAAAAACAAAAAATGATGAAAAAGCACAATTCCCCACATTCCCATTCCAGTTTATGATATTTTAGGCAATCATTGTAGTTGCTCCAAAGGATATAAATTTTATATCCTCTTATTTCTATTTATATAAAACACATTAACATCAGCTATGAAAAAAAACATCTTTATTATTTTATTATGCACCCTTATGGCGTGTAAAAGTTCTGGTATTGAAAACCGTTCCCATGACATTTTAGAAAGTACCGACATTAAGGAAATTGAAAATTATCTCGCTACCACTCACCCGGACGATCCTAAAAGAAGCGTCCTGAAACCCAAGCTCATTGCATTGAAAAACGCTGAATGGACCAAAGGTAAAAAGGATGCAAAACCAATGGAAGCCAGACCTATCATATCAGAAATTCCAAGTGGCGCTATAAAAAAGCCGAATTCCGAAGAGGCTGAAGAATTTAAACGGCTCATTGCCTCGACTTCTCAAGAGCACAAAGACAAAACCGTAAAGCTTCTCAACGCCATGTTTGATGAAGATATTAACAGCAAAGAAATTATTCTTTTATTTAAAAATCAATCCGATTGCAATCTGGTGCTGAAGATTCAGGGAAAAGACTTTTACAACATGGCTGTACCCGCAAAAGGCGAAAATTTTATTGTCATAAAAAAAGGGACTTATACCTTGACAGGAAATGTTTGTGACGTGGTTTATTCTTCCAAAAAAGATCTTAGCAAGAGTCTTTTTCTGACAATAAGCAATCCTAAACCAGCAACAGCAAAAACTACAGGGAAAAAGTAAAATGGCACTTTGCAAATTAAATCAAACCCGTGCGTCAAAATTCAGCTGGTAAAAAGGTCGATTCTTGCCTGTGCATTTTATCCTGGAAAAACGTTTCGACGCTTTAGATAAAAGGTTTCGACGTTTTGGTAAAAAGGTCCCGTGGTTTTAGATAAAACGTCTCGACGTTTCGGACGAAAGGTTTCGACGTTTTGCTATGTCCCGCTAAAATCTTTATCCATCATTATCTGAACACTAAAGATTATCTTTGTATCTATAAATGTATTGATATGAAGAAATATATTTCGTTTTCAGTTGTGCTAATTCTGTTCCTGAACAGTTGTGGCAATAAAGTTTCTAAAACAAATTATCCTGTCCGCAAACCTAATCCTGTTTCCACAAATACCGGAAGCAGTACCACTTCCGCGGCGCAGGTCGAAAGAGAATATCAGGCATTAATGAAAACATATAAATCTGAAACAGCTGAGGTTTTAACGTATTTATTGAATGATTCATCCAATGATCCCAAGACGTCAATCACCGTGGAAAACAAGTCCCGCTGCAATATGGTTCTTACCATTAGTGGCACCAACTATTTTAAAAAAGTACCTATTGGAGCCAATAAGATAGGAGCCGTAATGGTGCCTAAGAATCAAAATTACAATCTCTCAGGGATGATATGTAATGCTGTTTACCACAATACAAAATTTGTTTCAAGTTCTTATGAGGTAAAACTTTCGAATTGATTAAAACCTTTGAACGAAAACAAAAAACCGCTGAATTCAAAGAATTCAGCGGTTTTGTATGGTAAGAAAATCTTAATTATTCTGCATCGAAGTCAGCATCTTTATCAGCAGATACTACTTCTCCTTCTTCTTTAGATTTTTCTTTATCAGCTTTTCTCTGAGACTGACCTTCTTTGATAGCTTCAGAAACTACGCTAAGGATCATGTCGATAGATTTAGAAGCATCATCGTTTCCTGGGATTACGAAGTCTACTTTTCTAGGATCAGAGTTGGTATCAACTATACCGAAAACTGGAATACCTAATTTTTTAGCTTCAGTTACAGCGATGTGTTCTCTCAAGATATCAACTACAAATACAGCAGACGGAAGTCTCACCATGTCAGCGATAGAACCTAAGTTCTTCTCAAGGTTAGCTCTTTGTCTGTCTACCTGTAATCTTTCTTTTTTAGATAAAGTTTCGAACGTACCATCTTTTTTCATTTTGTCGATGGAGTTCATTTTTTTAACAGCCTTTCTGATAGTAACGAAATTCGTTAACATACCACCAGGCCATCTTTCTGTAATATAAGGCATATTAAGTTCAGAAGCGTGTTTTGCAACCACCTCTTTCGCTTGCTTTTTAGTAGCTACGAAAAGAACTTTTTTACCTGCAGAAGTTAATTTTTCTAAAGCGCTACAAGCTTCATCCAATTTAACAGCTGTTTTATGTAAGTCTACAATGTGAATACCATTTTTCTCCATAAAAATGTATGGAGCCATATTTGGGTTCCACTTTCTAGTCATGTGACCGAAGTGTACGCCAGCCTCTAGAAGGTCTTTTACATTTGCTTTTGCCATGTTTTTTGTTTTTGTTAGTTTACTTTCCGTCTTTTAAACAATCAACAACTTCTTTAGATGGGAGAAGCGTTTGGATGCTAAACGTAACGGGCAATTGGCGGTTTGCTTTTTTGCTTTTGGCAATGGGCTTGCGCCGAGATTAAGTTTAAATAAAATTTAATACATTTCTGTAGCCAATAGCTAATAGCCATTCGCCGACAGCAAATCTTAACGTTTTGAGAATTGGAATCTCTTTCTTGCTTTTTTCTGACCTGGCTTCTTTCTTTCCACCATTCTTGCGTCTCTTGTAAGTAAACCAGCTGGTTTCAATGCTAATCTGAACTCAGCGTTGATTTCGCACAAAGCTCTTGAAATACCTAATCTGATAGCTTCTGCCTGACCTGTATTTCCACCACCGAAAACGTTTACGGTAACGTCGTACTGACCAACAGTTTCAGAAAGGATAAATGGTTGGTTTAATTTGTAAACCATTACATCTGTAGAGAAGTATTCTTTAGCATCTTTACCGTTTACCGTAATATTACCAGTACCTGGCTTTACGTAAACTCTTGCTACAGAAGTTTTTCTTCTTCCGATTTTGTGAACTGTAGACATATTAATTATTTAAATTCGTTAACATTAATTGTTTTAGGCTGTTGAGCTTCATGTTTGTGCTCAGTTCCTTCATATAAATAAAGATTCTTAAGGATAGCAGCTCCAAGTCTGTTTTTTGGTAACATTCCTTTTACTGATTTTTCCAATACTTTTAAAGAATCTTTCTTTTGAAGTTCAGCCGCAGTCATAGACTTTTGACCTCCAGGATATCCTGTATGCCAGATATAAGTCTTGTCGTTCCACTTGTTTCCGGAAAGAGTTACTTTCCCAGCATTCAAAACGATTACGTTATCACCACAATCTACGTGAGGTGTGTAGTTCGTCTTGTGCTTACCTCTCAAAATCTTTGCAACCGTAGAAGCTAATCTACCTAACGGCTGTCCTTCAGCGTCTACCACAACCCATTCTTTATTAGCAGTAGCTTTGTTCGCTGAAACAGTTTTGTAACTTAATGTATTCACACGTTTTAGTTAAAGATTAAACATAATTTTCCCCTAAAAGGGTGTGCAAAGGTACAAATTATTTTCGGAATGCAAAATATATTTGACTTATATATTGATATACTTCTCCTTATATATTCGTTTAATTGATTCTTAAATAGTTGCTTATGGCAAAAATTGTAAGTGCAATATGAATAAGAAATACCGCTTAATCAAAATTAAATAATTAACTTTTTATCATGGAATTAATTAAATTTAATTTAAAAATTAATTACAAAAATTGAAGATACCATCATAATTTAAAGCAAATATGTATATTTGTTCTAAACCTTATATAAACTATGAGCCACGGAAAAATCAGAGCAGATAAAACCTGTCTTAATTGCGGTCATCTTGTTGAAGAAAGATTCTGCCCGCACTGCGGACAGGAAAATACCGAAACAAAACAGCCTTTTCATTATCTTTTTACGCATTTTATTGAAGATTTTACGCATTATGACGGTCAGTTCTGGAAAACAATCAGATATCTTTTGCTCAATCCAGGAAGGCTTACCAAAGAATATCTTACAGGAAAAAGACAGACGTATGTCGCACCGGTAAAGCTTTATATTTTTATAAGTTTCATAACCTTTCTTCTTCCCTCTTTATTTTCCGGCTCTGAAGAGTATGATGACAAGCAAAATAAGAAAGAGATTACGGCTAAAGAATTGAAGGAAAAGCAAACGGAAGAGAAAATTACCAAATTTACAGACAGTCTTGCACTGCAGCTAAAGAGTAAGAATATTAAAAATCAGAAACCAGAAACCTATAAAGATGCCAAAATTACGGAGGTCAACGGCAATGATATAGAAACTGACGCCCTATCAGAAACCAATGATGGAAAAATGAGTGTTCTCGGGGCTACCAATATGAAGCAGTTTGATTCTCTCTATGCAAAAAAAGTCAGCGATCGTCGTGTCTTTGATTTCCTGAGGCCTTTTGCATCAAAAGTATTTCATCTGCAGGATCAAGGTCTGGGAAAGGAGGAAATTCTCAACAGATTCTCCGAAACTTTTATCCATACACTTCCAAAGGCTCTTTTTGTATATCTTCCTATTTTTGCTTTTTTCCTATGGATTTTCCATAACAAAAAGAAATGGTGGTATTTTGACCATGGCATATTTACGCTCCATTATTTCTCTTTCCTGTTATTAGGGATCCTTATCCTGATATTCTTCAACAGGTTTCTCGATATGATTCCGGACAATATTTTCGTTAGTGTCTTACAGATATTAGCTTATATGGGCGGTGTTATCTATATATTTATCTACTTTTTTATAGCACACCACCGGGTTTATGAAAGTTCAAGAGGCATCAGTCTGTTAAAAGGTTTTTTACTGCTCATCATAAATTTTATAGGAATTATGTGTATGTTGCTTTTACTAATGTATATAAGCTTTATGATGATGCATTAATTACGAAGTGTTTTACTTGCTCTGAAGCTTGCAATAAGATAATAAGCAACAAAAACCGTAGAAAATTTCAGGACAGAGGGTATTGCCAATTCGAGATTGAATAATAAAGCACCAACCGCTACTAAAACTGCCATTGCCAAAAAAGACAAACCTAGCTTTTGTGGCAATGTAAAATTGGGTGTATCCAGATAATAGGCAATTCCCCAGGCAAAACCAAATGCGATAGCATAATAAATATCAAGTCCTATATTCTCTGAACTGTAAAAGAAATAATTAATTAAAAAACTTAAAACCGTTCCCAATAAAAAATAGAGCAATGCCTTTTTCATATACTTTAAATATGATGCAAAAGTAGAGAAATTAATTTGAGAATCTAAAAGGAGCTCATCATGAAATTAACTTTCCAATTTCTATATTTTTCAACCGTACAGTTAATCTCAACCTCATCTTAAACGAATGTTTGTTCCATCGGAAAATGCGCAAAAGATAAATTCCATATAAATAATTAAAAATCAAAATATTAGCAACAAATCTAAGGTTGTTATTTTATTGTTATATTTGGAATTCAGAAATTTTCTAGATTTTTTATGGAAACCCAAAAATATACTCCTAAAAACAAAGTAAGAATCGTAACAGCTGCGTCGTTATTCGACGGACATGATGCTGCGATTAATATTATGCGTCGTGTGATCCAGGGAACAGGATGCGAAGTCATTCACCTTGGGCATGACAAATCTGCTGAAGAAGTTGTCAATACAGCGATTCAGGAAGATGCCAACGCGATTGCCTTAACTTCTTATCAAGGCGGTCACAATGAATATTTTAAATACATTTATGACCTTTTAAGAGAGAAAAATTCTCCGCAAATCAAAATTTTTGGCGGCGGCGGCGGTGTTATTCTGCCTGAAGAAATCAAAGATTTAATGTCTTACGGAATCGACAGAATTTATTCCCCGGATGACGGTCGTGAGCTTGGATTACAGGGAATGATTGACGATTTAGTGCAGAGATCAGATTTCGCAACAGGAAAAGATGTGACAGCTACAGATTTGGATTCAATTAATTTCGAAAACCCTACTAGTATTGCTAAAATCATTTCAGCTGTGGAAAACTTTTCCGATGAAAAACCTGAATTAATAAAAGCCATCGACGAAAATTCAAAAGATCTACATATTCCAATCATCGGGATCACCGGTACTGGTGGAGCCGGAAAGTCTTCTTTAACTGACGAGCTGGTAAGACGTTTTCTTCGTTCCAATACCGATAAAAAGATTGCGATTATCTCCATTGACCCTTCAAAGAAAAAAACAGGAGGTGCACTTTTGGGAGATAGAATCCGTATGAACGCGATCAATGACCCGAGAGTTTATATGCGCTCAATGGCGACAAGAGAAAACAACGTTTCGGTTTCTCCGTTCATTCATTCCGCATTGAATGTGTTGAAATTAGCCCATCCCGATGTTATCATTCTAGAAACTTCAGGAATTGGACAATCCGGTTCGGAAGTTTCAGATTTCGCCGATGTTTGCATGTATGTGATGACTCCCGAATATGGAGCTTCTACACAGCTGGAAAAAATCGACATGTTGGATTATGCTGATTTGGTTGCTTTAAATAAATCGGACAAAAGAGGTGCCCTTGATGCGCTTCAGGCGGTCAGAAAACAGTTCCAGAGAAATCATTTGCTGTGGGAACAGCGATTGGACGAAATGCCGGTCTATGCGACAAAAGCATCTCAGTTCAATGATCATGGAACGACTGAATTGTACAACAGATTGGTTTCTAAAGTCAATGATAAATTCGCTGATTTAAACTTAAAAAGCTTTATTGAACAAGAAGTTACAGACGAAGTAACGATTATTCCACCGAAAAGGGTTCGTTACCTTTCTGAAATTGTTGAAAATAACAGACAATATGATGCTACCGTTGAAAAGCAGGCTGAACTGGCGAGAACAATGTACCATATTGAAGGTGTTAAAAAAATTATTTCCAACGAAACTTTAGATACTGAATACCAGAAGGCTGAAAAAGAATTACAGCAGGAAAACATCGACTTTCTGCAAAATTGGGATAGCACAAAAGAAGCTTTCAAAGCGGAGTTTTATTCATACTTCGTGAGAGGAAAAGAAATCAAAGTTGAAACCTCAACAGAATCTTTATCCCACTTAAGAATTCCAAAAATTGCTTTACCAAAATACAACGACTGGGGCGATTTAATCAAATGGAAAGGCCAAGAAAACCTTCCGGGAAGCTTTCCTTATACAGCAGGAATTTACCCTTTCAAAAGAACCGGAGAAGACCCGACAAGAATGTTTGCCGGAGAAGGAGGTCCTGAAAGAACCAACAGAAGATTCCATTACGTTTCTGCGGAAATGCCGGCAAAACGTTTGTCTACAGCGTTTGACTCGGTAACATTGTACGGACAAGACCCAGCTTTACCACCAGATATTTATGGTAAAATCGGAAATGCGGGCGTTTCAATCGCAACGTTGGATGATGCTAAAAAATTATATTCAGGATTTGACTTGGTAAATGCATTGACATCTGTTTCAATGACGATCAACGGACCTGCTCCGATGTTGTTGGCTTTCTTTATGAATGCTGCTATCGACCAGAATGTTGAAAAATATATTGCAGAAAATAATTTGGAGGCTAAGGTTGAGGCTAAGCTTAAGGAAAAGTTTGACGATAAAGGGTTGGCAAGACCAAAATATAATGGTGAATTGCCACCTTCAAATAATGGTTTAGGATTAAAGTTATTGGGAATCACCGGAGACGAAATTATTCCTGCCGATGTTTACGCTGAAATTAAAGCCAAAACCATCGCAACCGTTCGCGGAACTGTTCAGGCAGACATTTTAAAAGAAGACCAGGCTCAGAACACCTGTATTTTCTCAACTGAATTTGCCTTGAGATTAATGGGTGACGTTCAGGAATATTTTATCAAAGAAAAAGTAAGAAACTTCTACTCTGTTTCGATCTCTGGTTATCACATTGCGGAAGCGGGAGCCAATCCGGTTTCTCAGCTGGCATTTACGTTAGCAAATGGTTTCACGTATGTTGAATATTATCTGTCAAGAGGAATGGATATTAATGATTTTGCACCAAATTTATCCTTCTTCTTCTCCAACGGTATCGACCCTGAATACTCTGTAATCGGACGTGTAGCAAGAAGAATCTGGGCCAAAGCCATGAAATTAAAATACGGAGCCGATGAAAGAAGCCAGATGCTGAAATATCACATCCAGACTTCCGGACGTTCGCTTCACGCCCAGGAAATTGATTTTAATGATATCAGAACGACTTTACAGGCGTTATATGCGATTTACGACAACTGCAATTCACTGCACACAAATGCTTACGACGAAGCGATTACGACTCCAACTGAACAGTCTGTACGAAGAGCGATGGCGATTCAGCTGATTATCAATAAAGAACTTGGATTGGCTAAAAATGAAAATCCACTGCAAGGTTCATTTATTATTGAAGAATTAACGGATCTGGTGGAAGAAGCTGTTTATGCAGAATTCGACAGAATCACGGAAAGAGGCGGTGTTTTAGGTGCTATGGAAACCATGTATCAGCGTTCAAAAATCCAGGAAGAATCGATGCATTATGAGTGGCTGAAACACACGGGAGAATATCCGATCATTGGTGTAAATACGTTCCTAGGAAAAGACGGTTCGCCAACAGTACTTCCTGGAGAAGTAATCCGTTCGACGGAGGAAGAAAAACAGGCTCAGATTGAGACCTTACACAACTTCCAGAAAGCGAATGAAAATAAGTCCAATGAAGCATTAAAACAATTACAACACGCCGCTATCAATCAGCAAAACTTATTTGAAGTGATGATGGATGCCGTGAAATACTGTTCATTAGGACAGATTACCAATGCTTTGTTTGAAGTAGGTGGCAAGTATAGAAGAAACATGTAATTAACTTTTCAATTAGAAGTTTAAAAATTAATATTATAAATAAATCTCCGGGGAAATTCGGAGATTTTTCTATTTTACAATTGAATTTTAATAACTTTATACAAACTAAAATCATTTTATGGAAACACAAATTTTTATAATTATTTTAATCTGTTTATATATAAATTTCTTCAAATTATGTTCAACGGTTCCAATATGAAACCAGAAATTTTTCTAAACTTTTTTCAGGAGGGCATATAGATCCAGATATTCAGCAAAAAGTAACTCCAACTTATGTTGGTATTATGGTTATAATCAATGTAATATTATTATTTGGAATTGGATTTTTATTGTGGCAAACTAAAAATTGGTGGTTTGCTTCAATTATTTTAATTCTCATTTTCTTTTCATCGACCATTTTGCAGATGATTATTCTTTTTCCTAGTAAAAGAAGTATATATTCAAAAATGCTGCAACAGGCAATGAAAGGAAATCCTGTTGAAAATTTACAATATGTGAATAAACTTATGGAAATATTAAAATAAAATAGACTATTTGAAATCATTTTATTCAATATATTCTAAAGTAAATTCAATGCATCTTTTGTAATTTTCCCTGTTAACTACATGGAATTAAAATTTACTATACAATTTAAAAAACTAAAATTATTATAACCTGTATGAATCAGGTATATTTAGATAAAGTTTAATGTAAGAATTATACAAGATTCAACTATGTAATTTTTAAGGTCATTTTTACTGCATGAAACCCAAAGCCATCTTCAACTGGAGCAGCGGAAAAGATTCTGCGTTTGCCCTATATAAAATCGTAAAAGAAGACCAATTTGAGATCACTTCTTTGCTCACAAGTATTAATAAGGAATTCCAAAGAATATCCATGCACGGCGTTCACATTTCATTGTTGGAAAAACAGGCTGAAAGTTTAGGGTTTCCATTAATTAAAATGGAACTTCCGCAAGAACCGACCATGGAAGAATACCAGGATATGATGAGTAAAACTATGAATGAAACTAAATCTCAAGGCATTACGCATTCTGTTTTTGGAGACATTTTCCTGGAAGATTTAAGAAAATATCGAGAAGATCAATTAGAGTCTGTAGGAATTAAGGGGATTTTTCCCCTATGGAAAATCAATACCACTGATTTGATTCATGATTTTCTGGATTTAGGTTTTAAAACAATCGTGACTTGTGTGAATGAAATATATCTTGACAAAAGCTTTGCCGGAAGAATAATTGATGAAAATTTCATTAAAGATTTACCTGAAAATGTAGATCCCTGCGGAGAAAATGGTGAATTTCACACGTTCACTTTTGATGGACCGATTTTTAAGAAACCTATTGATTTTGAAATTGGGGAAATTGTGAAAAAGACCTATCCCAAGCCAAAATCAGACACTGAAAACGATGATGGTGAATATGTTTTCTGGTTTTGTGATCTGGTTTTAGAATGAAAGAGCATTCATTAATTTACCGAAAGATCCAAGAAATTTCTCATTTTATTTAAGCTCTCCCTGTGTTTCAAAAAGTTAATCATGAGAAAAATAGTCATTACATAAAGCAAATATGGAAAAACCAATGCGATGGACAATGAGAAAACTGAAACGGGATCATCTGTTTTGAAAAATTTAAAGATATGCCTGTCATCTCTTAGAGTGAGCTGAAATAGTAAATTGATACATAGTGCAAAGATGCCAAGATTTTGCTGATATACTGTATAGAAAAGCTTTTTCTGGTATTTAAAATCTTTCCTGACATACTTCCGCATATCTTTGCTGAAAACCCAACATAAAAATGGAACCAGTATAAATAATGAATGGTATAATTTTAAAAGACTATTGTAAACCTCCTGATCTGCCGATATAAAAACCAGACCGGCATTCACTAAAAAAGCAATGAATCCTAGAAGTAAGGATTTTCTGATAATATTATTATACTTTTCCTTAACAATTCTTTTTAAAATCACCGGAATTCCTCCGCTGTAAAAGACAGAATATGTCGTTGTTTTAAATTCGTCTTCCCAGATCTTCTGCGTTTTATGAAAAGCTTCTTCAAAACTTACATTCTCATTAGCCTGAATGTCTGAAATCTGTGAGATCATATGATCTTTCACTTCCAGTAAAATATCTAAGGGCAGCCTGTGAAGAATGAGATAATCGGTTACCTGTTGCTCCTGTTCTTTAAATGACATCTTATTTTAACATTAAAATTTTATAATAAAACATTAACTCTCCTCGAATTAAAATATAAAAGTTGAAACTGAATAACTAAAGAATACATAAAAAAGAATTTTGTAACCTGAAGATCAATTGTTTCCCAATAATCTCTTGTAAAATAGTACCCGAAAGAAAACATCGCCAGTCCCAAAAACATATTTCTGACTAATAATGGATGAAAGCTCATTGAAATATAACTGGAAAATTTCAGGCTTCTCCTGATAAAATTATAAAGCAGAAGTAAAAACCAGATTCCTGTCAGCAATATTTGCAAGGTAATGAAAAAGTCAGGATTTATATGATACAATACAAAAGATGCTCCGGCAAATACAAATGAAATCAGTGTCATTTTGCGGAATCTTTGATGCAGGATCTCTCTTTCGATTCTCGCTATTCTTTTAAATGAAAAGAAATCAGCTTTTACCATTTCCAATTCATTTTTCCAGCTGACCTTTGTAGCCAGAAATGCCTCCTGAAAACTATACCCTTTGTCTTCCATCAAATTGGAAATCTGCAGGATAAAATGATCTTTTATTTCGGAATGCAACTTTGAAGACAATTTTTTCGAGTCTAAGTATAATCCGATAGTGTTCTGTTGATCTAATGTTATCATGAGAAATAATTTTTTACCGTTTCAAGTTTTCTAATATTTTCTTTTAAAGAGAAATAAGAGAATAGATATAACGTCAAAAAAACAATACCTGCAAGAATACTTTCAGCAAAAATCAACGTTGTTATCTTTTCCTGGGAACCAAAATTTATATAATCATAAATTAACACATATGAATTCTTTGGAAGATCAATTAAATTATCTACAACAATCGTAATGATAAAAATTAACATCGGATGAATGAAATTATTTAAAACCATATTTCTTCCGTAATTCTTATTTTCCATACTTTTCTGGCGAATAAACATCACGATTATCTCAAGAAGTAAACAGAAAACCACAATTTTAATGATTTTATTAATATTTAAATACCATTCCTTATTTAAAGCAAAGGCTAAAATGATTTCTATGCAAATAAATAAAAATGCAATTGAAATTGATTTTAGTAATATACTTTTATTATTCATCTTATCAATTTCATAAGCTATCCTTGTAATTTTTTGTTTTGAAAAAGGATTTTTCTTAACCATACTAAGATCTGCACTCCAATATATTTTTACTTTTTCAAAAGCATTTTCGAAATCCAAATTTTTATTTTTTTGAATTTCTGAAATCTGAGAAATCATATGATCTTTTATCTCGGTTAATAGTTTTCCTGAGATTTTTTTGGACAGTAAATATTTTCCAATTTCTCGCTCCTGAAAAAAAGTTATCATATATTAAAAATCGTATTTAGGTTAAACAAATAATTTTTCATTTCCGCTTCCTGTTCGGCTTGCTGTTTTTTTCCTTTATCTGTTAAAAGGTAGTATTTGCGGTCTCTTCCGTTGATCTTTTGCACTTCAGAAGTAATCACCCCTTCCCCCTCCAGTTTATGTAAAAGCGGATAAAGTGCTCCTTCTGTCATTTCAAGCTCGCCTTTGGTAAGCTCTTTTGCGCGTTGGGTAATCTGGTAACCATACATTTTGACTTCTTTCGCAAGCAGCTTAAGAATAATGTTTTGCAGCGTTCCCTTATAAAGGCTGTTCTTTTTCAATGTCCGATCTTTTATACCTAGCAAATTTATACATAATTTTCTTATGCATGCAAATTAATTTTATTTTGGAATTTAAATAAGAAATTCAGGCATGACAAATACAAATTATATTTCTAGTAATTATTACAAATATTCATTTTCCGAAATATCATTTTAGAAAGTTATATCTTTGCTTTGATGATTGCAGAGAAAGTAATTTTAGGAATTGACCCGGGAACAACGGTCATGGGGTTTGGTATTATTTCCGTCAAGAAAGGTAACATGGAAATGATATCCATTCATGAATTATTGCTAAAAAAATATCCTAATCACGAGACCAAGCTGAAATATATTTTTGATAAAACTTTAGCATTGATTGACGAGTTTCATCCTGATGAGGTTGCTCTGGAAGCACCTTTCTACGGGAAAAACGTACAAAGTATGCTGAAATTGGGAAGAGCGCAGGGCGTTGCGATGGCAGCGAGCCTGCACAGAAACATTCCGATTACAGAATATTCCCCGAAAAAAATAAAAATGGCGATCACAGGAAACGGAAACGCCAGTAAGGAACAGGTTGCCGGAATGCTGCAAAGTTTACTGAATTTAAAAGAATTTCCTACGAAATATCTCGACGCATCAGATGGTCTGGCTGTAGCCGTATGTCACCATTTTAATTCCGGAACCATTGCCGATACGAAATCGTATACCGGCTGGGAAAGCTTTCTAAAGCAAAATCCTGATCGTTTAAAATAATCCCCACAAATATATACGGAAATAATCTGTGGGAATCATTAAATTAAAATTATTTTGATTTGTATTCCTGAGGTGTAATCTTAAAATCCGTGGTCGGCTTTCCATTCTTATCATAGTAGGTATACACCATCGTCACATCGTTATCACGGAATTCTTTAATATCGGGAGAAGTTTTGATCACTTTCAGCGCTCCTTCTTTTGCGGTGTTTTTAAAAGCCTCAATCTGTTCAGGGCTTACGCTTTCTTTTTCATCATCAGTTAATGTGTAATTGTATCTGAAAATTTTTCCGGGTTGGGCAGATACGCTGTCGAGACGAACTCCATCAGCAAGATTCTGTGGCGTGGTTTTGTTGATATTTGCAGCAACTTCCTTAAGATCATCATCAATTGTTTTCTCTTTGTTACAGGAAGATAAAGTAAGTGTAAGACACAGTACCGAAAGGCTCATTACATTTTTCATATTTAAAATTTTAGTGATTGCTACTTAAAGATAAGAATATTTTCTTAATTAAATTTAATTTATTGATTAACAGCAAAATAAACTAATATTTAATTATACTTGGTAAAACATAATACTATCTTTTACATTGGTATAATTTTTAATAGTACATTTGTATAAATTTTCTGTCATGAAAAACAACCAACAAACTATAAATCAAGTGAATCAAAACATAAATTGGTTCCAGAAATTTCTGATGGTCTGCTCCGGAGGAAATATTCATATTTTACGAAAAACGCCCAGCGAATGGAATAAATTTGCCGGAATCGGCGGAATCGTTTTATTTACGGCTGTTTTCGCAACATTATCTGCAGGATATGCGATGTATACTGTATTTGATAATATTTGGTCAGCAATTGGCTTTGGGGTTCTATGGGGATTAATGATCTTTAATCTGGATCGCTATATCGTTTCTTCCATAAGAAAAACAGGAACTTGGTGGAATCAGATTTTAATGGCTATTCCCAGACTGATTTTAGCCACTTTTTTAGGAATTATTATTTCTAAGCCTTTAGAACTTAAAATTTTTGAAAAAGAAGTTAACAAACAGCTGAATACCATTATCCAGAGAAATAAGAAGCAGCTTCAGGGCGAAATGAACGGTAGAATTCTACAACAAAGCGGACCTTTTGAAACTGAAAAGAAACAGATCTCAGAAAAAATTGCCAATTATCAGAAATCTTATGATTCTGCATCAGTAGAACTCGAAAAAGAAATTCTGGGAAAACAATCCGGATTAACGAGTGGCAAAGAAGGTTTCGGACCTAATGCAAAACGTAAACAGGAATTAAAGGAACAAAGACGGCAGGATCTTGAAAATTATCAGAAACAGGTTGCTCCTCGCTTGGAATATTTAGACAAAGAAATTTCAAAAGTGTATACTAATTTAGAAACTGAAAGAAAATCTACCGAAACTTTTGAAGATAAGTTCAATGGTTTCGCTGCAAGACTTCAAGCTCTGGACGAACTAGGGAAAAATTCAGCTATTATTGGTCTGGCCGCCACATTCATAATGGGGCTTTTCATTTGTCTTGAAATCTCTCCTGTTTTGGTTAAATTGATCTCTCATGTCGGACCTTACGATTATCTTCTTGAAAAAACAGAAAATGATTTCCGACTCTATTCTAAGGAAAAGGTAGAAAAAGGAAATGCTTTGACAGATTTCAGAATCGATGATTTTAAGGATAAATTAGGTAAATAATTCATTTAAAATATCTCACCATCAGCCTTTCGGAATTCTCCGGAAGGTTTTTTTTATGAATAAACAATATCTAAAGGAATATTTTTTGTTCTAAATATTGTATGCCGTCATCAGTAGTCAATAAATATCTGTATTTTCCTGAGACTGAAATTTTAAGAATAATTTATCAGTCGGGCGCAGTATATGACTATTTAAAAGTGCCCTTAGAAGTTGTTGAAAGATTTAAAACTGTACAATCGAAAGGGCGGTTTTTAAACTATGTTATAAAGCCGAAATTTAAATACAGGAAGGTTGAATAATTATGATCAGTCTTAAAATAAAAATGTCCCCAATCATAAATTGGAGACATTTTTTATAGCAGACAACAGATTATTTAATAATCATCTTGGATGCTTTATTGTTTTTACCGTTTGAAATCTGAATCATATAAACACCTTTTTCAAGTTGTTGATCGATTTTATAAATGTCTTTACTTTCTGCTGTTACAGTCGGATTTGCAATTAATCGACCAGACATATCAGAAATAGACACTTTCAGATCTTTACCGTTTTTAGCTTTAATAAATACATGATCTCCACTCGCTACAGGATTCGGATAAACAACAAGGTCATCATTATCTGCTTTCGTTTCGCTTGTAGCTAAAGTAGTTACCAACCTTACAGAATAGTCTTCAACTTGTCCGTACTGCAGTTGTCCACATGGGGCGTAATTATTTTGAGATTCAGCATCGACCAATACTCTCATTCTAAGCGGAGTGTTCAATACCGCGGTAGCAGGTGGAGTAAAGGTTGCATTTAATGTTCCGATTGAGTTTGCATTTAAAGGAATATCGTTTGCACTTCCTACTAATTCAGAAGATTCAAATGTCCCATTATTATTGTAATCAATCCATACTCTTGCAGACTGAGAATTTAACATAATATCAACTTGTACGTTTTGAGGTTGCCCTACCACTAAATCAGTAGATGAGTTCGTCAAACAAGATTGAGATGTATAATCTACATAAAACGAAGGCGCACCGCCCCACATTCCGGCAGATTGATTATTGATTTGTCCTAATCTAACAGCAACAGGTCCTGTTAAAAAACCATTTGATGCAGGATTTACTACCCCTGTAGGATTACACGTTGCTGCAACTGGCACCATAGATGGGGCAGGTGCCGGAGGTAATGCAGTAGCTCCTTTGGACGTTGTAAGGCTACCTCTGATTAGCATGAAATAGTCATCAATTCTCTCACCCTGTCCTGCAGTAAATTTTTGAGCTACAGAATTGGAATAATTCATCATGTTATATTGTACTCCCTGATAATTAACACCGGTACAAGGATTAATTTCTGAATTGCTCGGCACAGGCCAAAGCGCATATCCACTACCCGCTCTTTCTGTATCGCAGACACGATCATCATCATTTTCGCATACCCCTGTTGTTGTTGGACAATAGTCAGCATCACCAGGAACAGCATCATAAGTACCATTTTTGAACGTGTGAAATAATCCCATAGCATGCCCAAATTCGTGAGCAAATGTAGTATCGTGAAGATTTGTTACAACCCCAGATTTCATAAAAGACTCATAGTTTGAATCCGCGTTATTAGGAAAAGATGCAAATCCCATTAAACCAGAATTGGGTGAACTGTCGCCATCAAATTTACTGATTACATAAATATTGAAATATGCCGATTCAGGCCAGTGCGGAGCCAGATTCTTAATTGCTGTTCTGCTTGCTCCATTACTTGTGCTATATGCCATACCATACGTATTGTAACCAGCCAGTAAATTGCCATTATATCTTACAATTCCTGTCGTAGCTTCGCAATTTGGTGTTCTTTTAGCTAAAACAAGTTTAATTGGAAAAACAGCAGATTGTCCAAAGTCAGATGCTACTCCACTAGCAGGCCATGGATAAGTTCCCGCATACATTTTATTTGCGTTCTCGATCCAGTTCTGAATTTGTGCATCAGACTTATTATATGTTGTTCCAATTGCAGCACCGTTAGGATAGATAACATGTACTACTACAGGAATTTCATAAACACCATTAACGAGTTTCGCTGTTACTGCTGAAGGATTATTTTTCTTCTCTTCCTTAATTTTTTTAATAATTTTTTCAAATGCTTCTCTCATCCCAGGATTTTGCCTATCCTGCAGTGCTAATTCTTCATCAAAACCACAGATTCTATGCTGCTGTTGAGCCGTTAGTGACAATGAAAGCAACATAAAGCCATAAAATAATATTCTCTTCATTTATTATAAATTAATTTTAAAGTTTCCAAATTTACAAATTAATTATATATCTTATTTTTATTCCTTAATTATTATCAGCTTTGAAAGAGAATTCGCATGATTTTTTAAAATTTTATAACCAATATAGTTTATTAGTTATTTGAAACCTTAATCAAAAAATATGTATTACCACTACATCCAAAATAAAAAACTGCTCAATTATTCATTGAACAGTTTTTTATTTATGTTGAAAATATTTCTATAAAGAATAATTCGGAGCTTCCTGTGTGATGATTACATCATGAGGGTGAGATTCTTTCAATCCGCTTCCTGTGATCATTACCATTTTGGTTTCTGTCTGTAAAGCTTCAACATCTTTAGCTCCACAATATCCCATTCCAGCTCTTAGACCGCCTGTTAACTGGAAAATAACATCTTCCAATTTACCTTTACTCGGTACTCTTCCTTCAATTCCTTCCGGAACGAATTTTTTAGCTTCACTCTGGAAATATCTTTCTTTTCCACCTCTCTTCATTGCAGAAAGGCTTCCCATTCCCTGATAAGTTTTAAATTTTCTACCCTGGAAAATAATTTCTTCACCCGGTGCCTCATCTGTTCCGGCTAACAGTGATCCCAGCATTACAGCTCCCGCTCCGCTTGCAATAGCTTTTACAATATCTCCTGAAAGCTTGATACCTCCATCTGCAATAACTGCAACATTTTTGGTTTTGGCATATTCATAAACATTATAAATAGCAGATAACTGAGGAACTCCAACTCCGGCAACGACTCTTGTTGTACAGATAGAACCAGGACCGACACCTACTTTAAGAACATTCGCTCCTGCTTTAATCAAATCTTCTGCAGCTTCTGCCGTCACGATATTTCCACCCACGATATCAAGATCAGGGTATGCTTTTCTGATTTCTGAGATTTTATCCAAAACACCTTTAGAATGTCCGTGTGCAGAATCGATACCGATAATATCAACGCCTGCTTTTACCAATGCTTCAATTCTATCAAGAGTATCTTCTCCTACTCCAACGCCTGCTCCAACGATTAACCTACCGTTTTGATCTTTGTTGGCATTTGGATATTCCAGCTGGTTATCAATATCTTTAATTGTGATTAATCCTACCAGTTTATTTTCAGCATCAACGATCGGAAGTTTTTCCACCCTGTTTTTCAGTAGAATTTCTTTCGCTTTTTCCAGGTTGGTATTTTTATCTGAAGTGATGAGATTATCTTTTGTCATGATCTCCTCCACCTTCATATCAAGGTTTTCCTGATATTTTACATCCCTGTTGGTGATGATTCCTATTAAGGTATTTTCAGCATCAACAACCGGCAGCCCAGAAATTTTATATTTCGCCATTGTATCTTTTGCCTGAGCCAGCGTATGGTCTTTTGAAAGAGTAACAGGATCAGAGATCATTCCGTTTTCAGAACGTTTTACTCTGTTTACTTGTGCAGCCTGCTCTGCAATGGTCATATTTTTATGAATGAAACCCAAACCTCCCACTCTTGCCAGTGCAATTGCCAATTCAGCTTCGGTTACTGTATCCATTGCAGCAGAAACTATAGGAACATTCAGCGTAATTTTGTCGGTAAGTCTTGATTTTAATGAAACCTGATTAGGTAAAACTTCTGAATAAGAAGGGACTAGAAGCACGTCATCGAAAGTGATGGCTGTCTCTACAATTTTGTTATGAATAGACATCTTTACTTTCTTGCAAAATTAAGATTTTTTGATGAAATACGAAAATCGATTTTAATAGTTTAAATAAAACTTAATAATCAATAACTTAAATTAAAAAACCATCTCGTTTTAAGAAATGGTTTTTGGTACAAAATAAAATTTAGAATATGATTGAATATGAAATGTCTACTTATCCTGTGCAGAAGCAATCATTTTTGAGATATCATCTGCCGTAAAACTTCCCCGGATATCTACAAAAACAAGTTCTTTATCTGAGTTTACCGTAATCAGCATATTTTTAATAGCATCGCCTTTCTGCTTTACCCGAATGTTGACATTATCACCATCGTGCTTTATAGTTGCCCATTCTTCATAATTATTGTTATTCAGATAGCTGGCAAAATCTTTCAGCATATTACGGTCTCCGTTTTCCACAGTCATTACTTTTATCTTGGAAACTTTTCGTATCATCCTGATGATCTCTTCATCTTCGCCATCTTCTCTTAAAGCTTTTTTAATATAAGGCTTCGCCAGGAATAACGGAACATTTATACTTACGAATTTAGCTCCTTTAAAATCGTGTCCCGATTCCGAAAAGTAAGCCATATTTGGTTTTTCGGAAACAATGCAGGACTGTATGACAAACATTACAGAAAGAAACAAGAAAAGATTTTTTACTATTTTCATGGCATTGATTTTTTTAGTTGATTTGTTTCAAGCTTCCACCTGATGTTTTACTGATATTAGAGTTTATAACAGGATTCCCTTTATATTTTATGGTTCCTCCTGAAGAAGCAGTTGCTTTTAGCCTCTCTACCGCATGGCCTGATACAACCGCTCCTGATGTTGCTTCAGCCTCCAATTCATTGAACTGAAATTTTTCTGCATTACAAACCGCACCGCTGCTTACATCTATCGCACCAACTTCAACTCTTCCGTTGAGATTCGCTACCGCGCCGCTTGACGCCTTGATATTAATCAGTTTAGAATTAATGGTAGAATTTATTACGGCTCCCGAGCTTACTTCCACTTTTGCATTATTCGAGATATTGAAATTCCCGTTGATTACAGATCCTGATGAAAGATCAACTGAAACGGCATTTTCATTTATATTATTGATTGCATTGAAAACAGCCCCCGAAGAAGTCTTAATATTATCAATTCTTGGCGCAGATACATTTACGCTAATATTTTTAAACTTTAAGTTTCGCTGCCCTTTATTGTCAATATATACTTTCAAAACTCCGTTATCAACTTTTGTGATGATATACTGAAGCTTATCAGCATCTGCAATTACCTTTACCGAAGTTGGGTTTTCCTGCTTAAAGTTGACAACAACCCCGGTACTTACCTGAAGTCCTGAGAATTCTCCTACACTCCTTAATTCACCATTAAGATAAGAAGAAGTATTCTGGGAAGCAAAGCTGCTTCTGGTATTGGTTGAAGAATTTGTTTTGGTTTCTGTCGAATTAATGAGCTTATTAATGTCATCCATCGAAAGTCTGCCGTCAAGTTTTATCAAAATACTTTCTTCACCACCACTGTCAATGCTTAATAAGAGATCATCCAGAATTCCATCTTTTTCTTCCGCTGAAAGAAATTTTATTTTCGCGCCATTGCTGTTCATGGTCATGATCTCACTGTAATTGAGATTACTTAAATAAGATCTTATATCCCTGTTGATCTGCGAAAGCTTTTGCCCCTTCATAGAGCTTTCATCCTCAGGCTTTTCTGCGATGAACACCTTTAATCCTTTTATTTTTGACAATAAAGGTTTTATCTGATCAAGTTCTGCATCTCCAAGATTCAGATTGCTCAGCATACCGAACATGGGCTTTGCAATTTTGATCGAAGTTACCCCTTCTACTTCCTGATACTTATCAAAAAGCTGGTCTAATTTATCCTGCTGGCCATACATATTAAAAAAATGTGAAAAGGCCAATGCGAATATGATGAATATTTTTTTCATGAGTCAATTTTATTTTTTGATTATTAGTGCCTGATCAGGTGCATAATCTTTTTTTAAAGGTTAATTAATAATCGTCGTCAACGACTTTTGGTTGTACTAATTTTTCACTGACGTTATTTGCAAATATTTGGAATGAATACTTAGTCACATTAATGGCTTCTTCCACATTTTCAATTCTTTTTCCGTTCACAATAACGTAAGAATCTTTGTATCCTGTGGAATCTTTTGAAGCTTTCTGATAAGAGGAATTATAAACAAATCTTGGTTTTCTTTCTTTTTTAAGCCTTCCCCTTTTCGGTAAAATTTCATCTAAATAATCTTTTTCAGCCATTGTGTTTTCCTGAAACAGAGAATCTTTTTTAGCTCCGGAAACAGAATCCGACACTTGGTTTACAGCAACCTGAGCCTGATGCTCGCTGTTCTCTTCAATAAAATCATTCTTCTGTAGTTTAATCTGATTTTCCACCAGTTGAGCCTGATCTTCAACATTGCTGTTATTATAATTAAATATAAATCCAATGCTTAACAGCACCACTACACTTGCCGCCATCCAGAACCACTTTGGAATCGAAGGCCTGTTTTTGCCGTCAATCGGAATAATAGGAGTTTCATTATTGTCTTGTACCTCATCTTTATCTTCCGCTTTTTTCAGAAAATCTTCGAAATCCCAGTCCATCTTTTCTTCCTTTAAATGTTGGAAGATCTCGTTATATTTATCTTGAAATTTGTCTTTGCTCATAGCTCATCATTTGTGAGATTTGTTCTTTTACTTTTTGTCTTGCCCGCATCAGATTTACTCTTACTGCGTTTTCTTCCATTTCCAGCATTTCTGCTATTTCTGAAACTTCATATTCTTCTACATCTTTCAAATGGATAACCATCTTTTGTTTTTCCGGAAGCTGATTGATGAAACCAATGATTTGTTCCTTCAGATTATTCACTTCCATACTGTAAAGCTCTGACCTGTGAAGCTGCATATCAGCAAATCCCATCTTTACATCGTGATGCTTCAGCCTGTTCAGACATTCGTTCCGGACTGCTTTCAATGCATAAGATTTCAAATTTCCGAACTGCTCCAGTTCATCTTTTTTCTGCCAGAATTTGATCATCAGATCCTGCACCACGTCCTCTGCCTCATCACTACTCATGACGAACCTTTTCGCAAAGCGATACATCTCATTTTTGAGAATGAATACCGTACTTTTAAAAGCTTCTTGGGTCATAAGTTTTGTTTCTATAAGTAAGACAATCAGATTTTACATAATATTACATTAAAAGTAAAAAAACTTCAAAAAAATTTGAAGTTTCCTTTATTGATCGGTTTAATACGTATCAAAAATATGTTTTAAAATCGCTTTATCTTCATCTCTCAAAGTCACTTTTCTTCTTGCCATGGCTCGTTCTGCGACTTCATAGGCTTTATCTAATTTGAATTTTTCGTCGTCTTTAAAACCACCCCACGAAAAATTTTCAACTAAATTCGGAGGAAAACCTTCTTTAAAAATATTGGAAGCCACACCTATTACCGTTCCTGTATTGAGTTGGGTATTAATCGCAGTTTTAGAATGATCACCCATGATGAGTCCTGCAAACTGCAATCCCGTATCTTCAAAAGCTTTTCTTCTGTAATTCCATAATCTTACATTTCCATAATTATTCTTCATGTTGGAAGAATTGGAATCCGCTCCGAAATTACACCATTCACCAATGACCGAGTTTCCGATAAAACCATCATGCCCTTTATTGGAATACCCGAAAATAATAATATTGCTCACTTCTCCTCCAACTTTTGAATGAGGACCAATAGTGGTTGCTCCGTAAATTTTTGCTCCCAGGTTAAATTTAGATTCTTCACAAAGTGCGATCGGACCACGCAAATGGCAGCCTTCCATAACCTCAGCATTTTTACCGATATAAATTTTCCCTGTTTTCGTATTGAGTGTTGAAAATTCAATCTGAGCCCCTTCCTCAATAAACAAATCTTTCTTATCTCCTAAAAATCCGTTAGTAGAAGAAAGTTCCCGGGAAGCTCTTCCTTTTGTAAGCAAATCAAAGTCAAAATCAATTGCTTTATGGTTATAGGTAAAAAGATCCGCTGGCTTTTTAAAGAATACAAGTTCTTCTTTAATATCGGTCATCTTTTCAATCTGATGAAGAGAAAAACCATCCATATTGATTTTTGCAGCAATCAATTCATCTTCATAAACCAACGCTTCTCCCTGTTTCAGTTCTTTTATTTGCTGAATGACATTTTCCGTGGGTAAAAAATTTGTTACCAGAAAAAGACTTTCTTTTCTTTCAGGCTCGGGAAATTTTTTCTGCAGATAAGCTTCGGTGAAAAAAGAAATTTCGGTGTTTTCTAAAATTTTCTGCCATCTCTGTGAGAAGGTAAGAATTCCGCATCGCATTTCTGCAACAGGCCGTGTAAAAGTTAGCGGAAGAAAATCTTCCCAATATTGTGCATCTGAAAATACTAGTTGCATCGTTCAGTTTAAGTTTAATGTTAAAAATTCAACGTGTAACAAAAATACAATAAAAAAAGTCTTCCGAAAACCGAAAGACTTTTAAATATTTTAATGTCAAAAAATTACTTAGCGAATTTTTTGTATTTGTTCATGAACTTATCAACTCTACCTGCAGTGTCAACCAATTTCACTTTACCAGTGTAGAAAGGGTGAGAAGTTGAAGAGATTTCCATTTTGATCAAAGGATACTCTTGTCCTTCGTACTCGATAGTGTCTTTTGTTTCTGCTGTAGACTTGCAAAGAAATACTTCGTCGTTACTCATATCTTTGAAAACAACAAGTCTATAATTTTCTGGGTGGATTCCGTTTTTCATGTGTAAATTTCTTTTTTTGTTAATGTCACATGTAACCTTGCGGTTTCATAATACAATGTTAAAAATTAAAGTTTGCTTTCGAAATAGTAATGGATATTTCTCTGCTAATTTTAGGTTGCAAAAGTACAATATTTTTTTGAATTTGCAAATATGCTGTCAATATTTTTTTCTTCATAAGAAATTCGAAGTATTTTCGTTACATTTGAAATTTATTAAACTTTAATTTCGATGAAATTCAAATTATTACTGGCTTTTTCTTTCTGGATGCTTGTTATGGCTGTATCTTGTAATAAGGATGATATCAGTTTTGATACACCTTCGCAAAAACTAAGTTTTTCCAAAGACACGGTTTTTTGTGACACGGTTTATCATCAGGTTCGTTCTGAAACGTATGCGGTGAAAGTTTATAACAATGAAGATAAAGACATCCTGATCCCGAGAATTCATCTTGAAAAAGGATCTTCATCATTATATAAGATCAATGTAGACGGAAAGCCCGGATATGATTTTAAAGATGTGCCTCTGAGAAAGAAAGACAGTCTTTATATTTTCGTGGAAATTGCTCCTGAAGCTACCGGCCCTGAAGCTATCGCTGAAGATAAAATCCTTTTCGACAGCCCTGCGGGGCAGCAAAATGTAGTCTTATTCTCCGTTGTACAGGATGCGGAATTTTTTATTAAAAGTTCATCCAATCCTAATATCATCACTTCAGATGCAACCTGGAATAATGATAAGGCTAAAATCATTTATGGTGACTTAACAATTGATGAAAATGTAATCCTGAATGTACAAGCCGGAACCAAAGTATATTTTCATAAAAACAGTGGAATGAAAGTGTTATCCGGAGCGACTTTAAATATTAACGGAACTTTGGCCAACAACGTTACCCTTCGCGGAGACAGAAATGATCCTGCCTACGATACCATTCCTAAAAACTGGAATTCTGTTAAAATGGAACCCGGATCTAATTTAAATATGAATTATGCAAGACTTTTCGGTGGAACAAGAGGGCTTGAAATGAAGCAAACCAATGCAACCATCAACAATTCATTTATTCATACTTTTCAGGAATATGGTATTTATGCAGTCGCTTCTACAGTGAATGCAAAAAACCTTGTAATGAATAACTGTGGAGAATCGGCGATTGGAATCTTTAAAGGTGGTACTCACAATTATGTGCATTCTACCATTGCCAATTATTCTGATCTTCTGCAATCTTACAACAGAAACGGAATTTTTGCGACAAACGAATGGAAAAACGAATCAAACCAAACAGAACAAGGCGCTCTGATCTTAAATGTGAGAAATAGCATCGTCTATTCAGACCGCGATAATTCAGTATTTTTTGAACAAACTCCGGGGCAGCTATTTAATTTTGTATTCGAGAACTGCCTATTAAAATACTCCACCCAATCAGAGGCAGGTTTCCTTGATACAGCTCCGAGTGTGATACAGTTGGTTAAAAACCAAGATCCGCTGTTTGTAAATTATTTTGCAGCACAAATGAATTTAAGAGTAAAACAAAACTCTCCCGCTATCGGAAAAGGAAGTACAGCTGTTGCTGCAACGGTTCCTACAGATATTGCAGGTAATTCAAGGACCTCAAATCCTACTTTGGGTGCGTATCAGTATCAATAAAATTATATGCAAATGGATTTTAATATTGTAAAAATAGGAGGATTTATTGTGTTATTCTTATTATACATTATGATAAGAAAACTCTTCAGTAAATTTGCAAACTTTACTGAAAAAATAGGGCAATCTATCGAGGAGGCAGAAGAAATCAGCCACCTGAAAGAAAAGATCAACAATCTTGAAATACAGATCAACAATAAAAAATAATGGAAATCATAAATCTGCAGCAGCAAGTTGATGAATGGATAAAAACCATCGGCGTCCGTTATTTCAATGAACTCACCAATATGGCCATGCTGACCGAGGAAGTTGGTGAAGTGGCGCGAATTATTGCAAGAAAGTATGGAGAGCAAAGCGAAAAGGAAAGTGATAAAAGCAAAGATCTCGGCGAAGAGCTTGCGGATGTATTATTTGTCACTTTATGCTTAGCCAATCAGACCGGAGTCAATCTGCAGGAAGCTTTTGATAAAAAAATGAAAATAAAGACGGATCGCGATAAAGAACGCCATCAGAATAATGAGAAATTAAAATAATTCAGGAAGATGGATGATGGAAGTTTTAATACCGCTAGTGAACTCCCCGCTTCCGGCCTCCAACTTCCTTACTTGAAAATAATGAAGCTAGAAAAATCACAATTAAAAGAAAACCAGACCATACAGATCAGCGGTTCGAAAAGTATTTCGAATCGTTTGTTGATTTTAGAAAGTCTGTTCAGCAATATACAAATTGGAAACCTCTCGAATTCCCAGGACACCAGTCTTTTGAAAAAAGCTTTATCAGAAAATACAGAGGTCGTGGATATTCACCATGCCGGAACCGCGATGCGTTTTCTTACTTCCTACTATTCAATTCAGGAAGGTAAAACAACGATTCTTACCGGTTCAAAAAGAATGAAAGAAAGACCCATTAAAAATCTTGTTACTGCTTTACAGAATCTCGGTGTAGAAATTGAATATCTGGAAAATGAAGGCTTTCCTCCACTGAAAATAAAAGGCAGAAAAATCATTCAGGAAAAAGTAGATGTGCCAGCAAATATATCAAGCCAGTTTATCACTTCCCTCCTATTAATCGCAGGAAAACTGGAAAACGGACTGGAAATAAACTTGGTTGGCGAAGTTACTTCAAGATCATATATTGAAATGACACTGAACATTTTAACGAAATTCGGAATTAGAAACAATTTTGCCGGAAATACGATCAAAGTAGAACCATTTATAAATCATCAGTCATCCATCATCAATTACGAAGTAGAAAGTGACTGGAGTTCTGCTTCCTACTTCTACTCTTTTGCCGCTTTGGGAAGAAAGACCATTCATCTGAAAAGTTTTTATAAAAAATCTACTCAGGGAGATTCTGCCATTGCAAAAATTTATGAAGATTTTTTCGGAATTAAAACAATTTTTACTGAAGATGAGCATAAAATCACCTTACAGCCTGACCCTGATTTTGTATTTCCTGAAAAGATTTTTTTGGATATGAATAACTGTCCCGACATCGCTCAAACGCTTTGTGTAACAGCTGCAGCCTTGAAAATTCCTTTTGAAATTTCCGGCCTGGGAACATTAAGAGTAAAAGAAACCGACAGACTTTTAGCCTTACATCAAGAATTAAAAAAGCTGGGAGCAGAAACAGAGTTTACTGATCTTACCATTAAATCAATCAGCTTTAGTAAGCCTGAAGATAATATTTCCATTAAGACTTATCAGGATCACCGGATGGCAATGGCATTTGCGCCGTTCTGCCTTATTAAAGAATTACATATTGAAGATGAAGATGTTGTTGAAAAATCCTATCCGATGTTTTGGGAAGATTTAAAAATTATTTTAACTGAAAATTCATGAATACAAAAACGATAATCATCACCGGAACCTCATCAGGAATCGGTTTCGTACTGGCTGAATATTTTGGCAAAAAAGGTCATAAAGTCTACGGTCTGAGCAGAAAACATACCGAAAGTGCCTATTTTACCTCCATCCCTACTGATGTAACGGATAACGATGCCGTACAAAATGCCATCGCAGAAGTACTGAAAACAGAAACCAGAATCGATGTTCTGATCAACAACGCAGGAATGGGAATGGTCGGTGCTGTGGAAGATTCCTCAAAAGAGGATATTTTGAAATTATTCAAACTGAATTTAGTTGGAGCCGTACAAATGATGAGTGCAGTAATGCCGAAAATGCGCGAGAATAAATTCGGACAGATCATCAATGTTTCCAGCATCGGAAGTGAGATGGGACTGCCTTTCCGAGGATTTTATTCGGCTTCAAAATCGGCTTTGGATAAGGTGACGGAAGCTATGAGATATGAAGTTTACCCTTGGAATATTCATGTTTGCTCACTTCATTTGGGAGATATAAAAACCAATATTGCGGAAAACCGGGTGAGAACAAAAGTTTCAGAACCGTACAAGAATGTTTTCGATAAAGTGTATGCTTTAATGAATAGCCACGTTGGTGACGGAACCGAACCTTTGGAAGTTGCAGAATATATCGATCAGCTTTTGCTTAAAAATAAATGGAAGGCTCATTATTATTTTGGCAAATTCGGGCAGAAAATCGGGGTTCCTTTGAAATGGATTCTTCCACAGGGAACTTATGAAAATTTAATGAAAAAATACAATAAACTGGCTTAAAAACTGTTAATTGAATGGTGCATTGTCATTCTGAACGGAATGAAATGCAGTGAAGAATCTTTTTGTATTTTTATTGAGATTCTTCATTCGTTCCACTACATTCAGAATGACAAATTGAAATTAATTCTAAAAATATTCTTTATCCTCTGTTGCGTTTGTATTCAGGCGCAGAAAAAACCGTATTTCCTTATTGATTCAGAAACTAACGTGAAAAAAAAGGTGAAAGATTCTGCTTCGGCGGTGAAATTTCTCGATTCTCTTGCTCAAAACAATTATTTTTTCACCCAGCTGAAAGAGGTTAGAAAAAAAGGTGACACGACGGAAATTGTTTTTCATAAAGGTAAAAACTTTAATGAGACGTACGTCAGACTTTCAGATTCTATTTCAGGTAAAATAAAAGGTGACAAAGAGTTTTTTACCAAAAACTTAGATTCAACTAAGAAGAATATTAATAAAAGGTATATTGATGATGGTTTTGCATTCAGCAGAATAAAATCTAAATACAAAGGACAGAAAAACGGCTATCCTTTGGTAGAGCTCGATATTAATAAGAACGACAAAAGAACCATTGACGGATTCGTGGTGAAGGGCTATACCAGTGTTCCGAAAAGGTTTATGAAAAATCTTGAAAAGGAGTTTAAAGGTAAAACCTACGATGACAAAAACCTTCTTGCGATCAACAAATCTTTTCAAAGCCATCAGTTTATTTCTCTCGAACGGCCTCCGCAGACGATGTTTACAAAAGACTCAACCAGTATTTATCTTTTCATGGAAAAGAAAAAAACCAACAGCTTTGATGGGGTAATCGGGTTCGGAAATGATAAAACAGATAAATTCACATTGAACGGAACCCTGAATGTTAATTTCAGGAATATATTCAACAGCTTTGAAACGATAAATCTTTACTGGCAGCGAAATCCGGATAAAGGACAGACATTTGACCTGCAGACCGACGTTCCTTATCTCTTCAAATCGAATGTCGGATTGAATATGAAGGTAAATATCTTTCGTCAGGATTCTACGTTTGCCAATGTTAAGGCGCTTCCTGCTTTTTATTATCACCTTAATTCAAGGAATAAAATCGGCCTCAGGGGAACTTTTGAAAGCTCCAGCATTATAGACACTTTATATGTGCAGGGGAAAGATTACAACAAAAAAGGGATCGGGATCTGGTTTGAAATGGTAGAACCTACCGACATTGACCTTTTCCTTTACAAAACCAGAATTAACGCCGGATACGATTATCTTGCTACAAGATATACCAAAGATAATATCAACTCTCCGCAAAATCAGTTTTACTTTTTCGGGGAACACAATTACCATATCAACGGAAACCATTTCCTTAATCTCAAGGCAGAAGGGGCGATGATGGATTCAAAGATTGATTTCTCTGCTAATGAATTATACCGCTTCGGAGGCTGGAACTCGATGCGCGGCTTCAATGAAAATTCCCTGGCAGCAGATTTCTACTATTACGGAGGTTTAGAATACCGGTATCTCATCGGGAGCCAAGCCTTTTTTGATGTCTTCGGACAGTATGGACAGCTCAACAATAAGTCTCTCAACGTAAAGCCCAAACTCTACAGTGTCGGGCTTGGATTCAATTTTTTTATCCCGATCGGGCTCATGAGTTTCCAGCTTTCTAATGGTAATGAGTTTGGAAATCCCTTTAAATTTAATGATATTAAAATCCATTGGGGAATTCTGAGTAGATTTTAGTTTAAAATTAAGTGCAATACTAATTTAAAGATCTGTCAATAATTTTTAACATTAAAACAAAAGAAATCGCAGGAAAACCTATTAACTTGCGGTTTCTTTCTATTATATACCCTATGAACAGAAGAGAATTTTTGGAAAAATCAGGTCTTTTGCTGGCCGGTTTAGGAACTTCAAGTGTTTTACATCCTGCTATTCTGAAGGCTTTAGAGATTGAGCCCGCCGCTTTATCTACTTTTTATGATGCAGAACATGTAGTAATTCTTATGCAGGAAAACCGTTCTTTCGATCATGCATTCGGGGCATTAAAAGGTGTAAGGGGATTCTCCGATCGCAGAGCTTTTATCAAACAGGATGGACATTCTGTGTTTTTCCAGAAAAATAATGACGGGAAATATGCCGCTCCTGCCCGTCTTGATTTAAGAAATACAAAGTCGACATGGATGAGCTCGCTTCCACACTCCTGGAACAACCAGCAACAAGCTTTGAATAAAGGAAAATACGATCAATGGCTTCAGGCGAAGGCTTCAGGAAATGAAGATTATAAAAATATTCCTTTAACTCTGGGATATTATAACCGTGAAGATCTTCCTTTTTATTACCAGCTGGCAGATGCCTTTACGATCTTTGACCAGTATTTTTCTTCTTCATTAACAGGAACTACACCCAACAGGCTTTTCCACTGGTCCGGAACTTTACGGGAAGAGAAAAACGGGAGAGTAAAGCCTAATGTTTACAATGAAAATATTGATTATGATAAAGACCATCAGGCAAGATGGAAAAGTTTTCCTGAAATTTTGGAAGAACAGAATATTTCCTGGAAAATATATCAGAATGAGATCAGCCTTCCGAAAGGAATGTCGGGTGAGCAGGAAGCCTGGCTGAGCAATTTTACTGACAACCCGATTGAATGGTTTTCAAAGTTTAATGTAAAATTTTCAAAAGGGTATCATCAGTATATTCCGAACGTCATTACTCATCTGCAAAATGAAATTAAAAAATATCCAAATCAGAAAGAGAAACTTGAAAAAATGATCGCTGAGCTGAAAGAGGATAAGATAAAATATCATCCTGATCAGTTCGAAAAACTTTCGCAGGAAGAAAAAAATCTTCACGAGAAGGCATTCACCACTAATATTAATGATCCTGATTATTGGAATCTTGAAATCGGACAGGATGAAAACGGTGAAAGGCTGGTGGTCCCTAAAGGTGACGTTTTGCATCAGTTCAGAAAAGATGTTGAAAATAAACAACTTCCATTAGTTTCATGGCTTATTGCTCCTGAGCATTTTTCAGATCATCCCGGATCTCCATGGTATGGGGCATGGTATATTTCCGAGGTGCTGAATATCCTCACACAGGATCCCGAAATCTGGAAGAAAACGATTTTCATTATTAATTATGATGAAAATGACGGTTATTTTGATCACGTTTTGCCTTTTGCTCCACCTTTAAATCCAAGTCAACCAGTAGATATGAATGGACCAGAGGGTGTGGAATACGTTAATAGAACACAGGAGTATATATTGTCATCAACATTAAAGGACCACGAAAAAGTAGAAGGTACAGTTGGGTTGGGATACCGGGTTCCAATGATCATCGCATCACCATGGACTAAAGGAGGATTTGTAAATTCTGAGGTTTCGGATCATACTTCCGTGCTGATGTTCCTGGAAAAATTTATTCAGAAAAAATTTAATAAAGATGTTACTATAGACAATATTAGCGATTGGAGACGGGCAATATGTGGGGATCTGACATCAGCTTTTAATTCACCCCAAATAAAAATTCCGAAAATGGATTTTCTGGATCAGAAAGAATATGCGAAAACAATCAATTCAGCGAAAAATAAGCCTATTCCTGATCTGAAATGGTATGAAGAAAATGAGCTAAATAACCAACTTCTTGAAATTCAGGAGCCGGGCATAAAGCCTTCTCATGCACTACCCTATAATTTTCACGTAAATTTTGAAGATGAGAAAATTAAAATGCTTAATTTAAAAGAACGGGCAGTTCCGCTTATTATTTATGACAGAACAAAGTTTGAGACGGATGATTTTTATTTTTCCTATGCTTTATATTCAGAACAGGAATTATCACATCCTATCAATTCGGAAATCTATGATTATGAAGTTTTTGGCCCGAATGGTTTTTACAGACACTTTAAAGGCAGCAATACTCCTGAACTAGAAATTTCGTTGAATAATATTCCAGCAAAAAATAAAGTTGAAATAATTGTTAAAAAGGATAAAAAAAGCATTACCGGGAAGATAACGCTTGAAAATCTTTATGAAAAGAAAAAAACAGAAATTTCATTAACACCAATACAAGAAAAAATCATTGTTGATTTAAATAAAACAAAAGGCTGGTATGATTTGAAAATAGAATCTGATAATAATATATGGCATTTTGCCGGCCGCCTTGAGAATGGTAAATCATCAATTTCTGATCCGCACTGGAGCTGAAATAGATAATGTGAATACTGTATTTTAAAGCCTCATATCTAAATTATGGGGCTTTTTTGATTTATTGACTACAATCATAAATCATAATTATTTTTTTTCATAACTATGTGAAAAATAATACGCATTAAATATAAAACATTGATAATTAACAAATAAAATTCAAATTTTGTGTTAAAATATTTCATAATATATTGAATTTTATTAATTTCACATTTACCAAATTATTCAACCATGAAAAGAATTAAATTTACTTTAGCTGTATCAGCTATTGCTTTTGCTTCAGTACAAGTGAAAGCACAGGATTCAAACACTGACAGTCATACCATTGCCATCACAATTCCGGAAGTAGCATTGGCAGACATCGAACCAGCCGCCAACAAAAATATTACACTCGGTTTTACCGCTCCGACAGAAGCTGGCCTTCCTATTGTTGCAAATGGGACAAATAATACACTCTGGCTTAATTATTCTTCTATCAAATCGGCTACAGATGCTACACGAAATGTTTCGGTAAGGCTGGATGCCCTTGTTCCCGGAATTGATATCAGAGTTACAGCAGCAGCGGCCACAGGATCAGGATCAGGAACTTTAGGAACTCCATCTGCGCAATTAACTTTGAGTGCTGCAGATCAAACCCTTATTTCGGGGATCGGCAGTGCTTATACCGGTGATGGTGCCAATAATGGCCATAATCTTACGTATGCACTCGCTCCCGGAAGCGGATCAGGTACCGTCGCAGCATATGGAGATCTTGAAGCCACAACCACTGCTATAGCTACAGTAACATACACTATTTCTGACAATTAACCTTTAAACCATTCAGATTTTCTTATCAGGAGAAATTGTATTATAATTTCTCCCTGTACAATATTGCATTTTTTCAACTATAAATATTACAAATGATAAAGAATATTTGTTTTCAAATTATTTTATTAATAGTCTCGTTTAGCAGTATAAAGGCTAACATCATTATACTTAATGGTCTTACCCATAACTACAATATAGAAGCTGGAAAAGTTTATAAAGGGAAAATTTCCGTGGAAAACGCAGGCAATCGCACACAAAATGTGAAATTTTTCTTGCAGGATTTTACTTACAGCGCAGATGGGTCAAGCGTTTATTCCAGTCCAAATACGAATGAAAAAACGAATACTAACTGGATAAAACTAAACACCAATCTTATTAGTCTGAAAGCCAAAGAAAAAGCTGAAATATTTTATGAAATAACGGTTCCCACCAATGCGCCAGATCCCGGAAGCTATTGGAGTGTTATCATAGCAGAGCCCGTGGAAGAAATTAAACCTACTAATGATAAAATGGGTGTCAATATTACGTCCGTTGTACGATATGCAATTCAGGTGATCACCGACCTGCGTTCTGAAGATGCAAAGCCTGATCTGAAATTTGAAGGAGTAAAGATTGATAAGGATGAAGGCAAACGAATCTTAAAAGTTGCCATCGCCAATATTGGAAATCTTTATTGCAAGCCTGTGACAAGCATCGACATCTATGATAAAAAAAGCGGACAGAAAATGGGAGCTTTTTCCAGTCAGGCTATGGGGCTGCTGCCACAAACCTCAAAATCATTTCATATTGATCTCAGTAAAATACCTGCCGCAAAATATAATGCAGTATTAATTGCTACAGATGAGAATGAAAATGCTTTTGCGCTCAACCTTGAATTGGAAGTAAAGGATGATTAGGAATAGTCTTAAATATATTATCCTGCTATTCCCAATGCTAATTTTTGCTCAAAAAAACCACTTTGTGAGTCAAGATAGCCTGCAACCGGGGACATCAACTTCTGTTTCGTTGGTTTTGGAAAACAATACTTCCGAAGATAAAATGTATGATATCAGTCTTGAAACTTCCAGTTCTTTTATCATACCGATATTAAAAAATGGTGAATTGAAACTACCCTCAAATGAAAAAAATGTATATATCATACCTTTGAAAATAGCTGCAGAAGCAGCACAGGGAAAATATTTTATAACATTAAACGGAACAGAGAGAAATACTCAGGAAAAACTGATTGAAAAATTCCAGTTCTTTATTTTACCTAATAGAAAATTAGAATTATCAACGTTAAATTTTCCCGAATTTGTAAGAGCCGGAGAAAAAATTAAAGCTAATTTCCTTTTGAAGAATAATGGAAACAGTACAGAAAATTTAATTCTGGAAAGTAAAAATGCGGTAATAAAAGAAAGTACATTTTTACAATTATTACCCGGTGAAAATAAAACAATAACAATTTCAAAAGCTACCAATTCTCAATTAGTCACCAATGAATATCAGAATATAAGTCTTTCTGTATATTTTGCCGAACATCCGAATGAAAAACAAACCGCTTATGCAAGTGTGAAAGTTATTTCAATAAAACCTGCGGAAGACAATATTTTTCACAGACTTCCGGCAGCCGCTTCAATCTCGTGGGTCGGAATGAGAAATCGTGGTGAGTACAATGATGGTTTTCAAGGTGAAATATATGGAAAAGGAAGTTTAGACAAAGACAATAAAAATCTCATTGAATTTAGAGCACTGACTAAAAATCCGGTAGAATTTAATTCATTCACACAATATGAAGAGTATTTTTTGAATTATAAGCGTAACAATATCTCGATTCATTTGGGAGACAAGAATTATTCGTCTTCTTTTCTTACTGAATATGCACGATACGGTCGTGGTGTGGAAATTCAGATTGATTTTAAGAATATAAGCATTGGTGGTTTTTATAATCATCCACGATTTTTCCGGGATATTAGAGATGAGTATAATGTATATTCGAAATTTAAAATTTCTAAAGAATCAGAAATAAATGTCGGTTATTTACATAAAATCCCAAGAACAGAAAATATAGGTTGGAGATTCTCAAATTATAAATTAGTCTTTAATGCCCATTTGCCATATCTTACGGGAAAATTTAAACTGAATAAAAATCTTGAAGTTTTAGGAGAAGCCTCTTATAGTAAAACCGATGAAAGCGAGGATGCAGGACTTATGATACAGACGGTTGCCCGTTTTGAAAAATTTAGCGGAAATATTACGTATATGAAAACAGGGCCAGAATTCGCCGGCTATTTCAATAATACAAGTACTCTTAATGGAAATATTCATTATAAACTTCTGAGAAAAGTAAATTTAACTGCCAGTTTCATTCAGGATGCAAAGAAATTCCAGCGTGATACACTTTTCCTGGCTGCCCCTTACCGTAGATTTTTACAATATGGAATTCAGTATAAATATCTTAAGAGCGGATCCTTACTGCTTTCACATGGGTTCCAAAGGTACCAGGACAGGCTTATGCCCAGAGAATTTGATTACAAAGAGCGATTTTTGAGAATCAGCCTGGATCAGCAGATTGGTATTCTTCAATTTAATATCGAAGGACAGTTTGGACAAACAGATAATTATCTTACAGGTTATTCCGGAAGTTCAAGTTTTTATACGGCCAATATTGGCTTTGAAAAATATAAAACGTCATTCAATATATACGGAAGTTATGCTGAAACGGCACGCTACGAATTGCAGAATCAAAAACAATTTTATTATGGCGCAAGAATTTTAAGCAGAATTTCGGACCGTACAAGTTTCAGTATATTTTATCAGAACAATTATATGCCGGAAGATTATTATGCAGACCGAAATCTTTTCGAGCTTTTGTATCACCAACAAATTTTACCAGGGCATGACCTTGATGTCTCCGGAAGATATACACTGCAACGTGGCGAACTGGGAAATAAAGACTTTGTTTTTTCACTTCGCTATACACTTCATATGAATATTCCAGTACAGAAAACAGCAGAATATATAAGCCTCTCCGGAAATATTGATAATCTCGGAGTAAAAAGAATAGAAGGCATTCGGCTGATGCTGGGAAACCATCTGTCTGTTACAGATAAACAGGGAAATTTTTTATTTAAAAATATTATTCCCGGAGAGTATATGCTGGAAATCGACCGGTCGACAACTGGGATTAACGATATTCCGGCTACCAATATTCCTGTATCGCTAAATCTCATTAATAAAGAAAATATTTTCAATTTTGCCCTTACCAGTGCCGCCCGTATTGAAGGAAATATTCACTTGACCCATATGGGAGAACAAAAAAGCTTTGCACATCTTCCTGTTAAAACTGAAAAAAAGAAAAAAGAAAATATAATCATTGAAGTATCAAATGGTGATCAGACGTACCGGAAAATAGCCTTAATCGGAGAGAGTTTTGATTTCACATACCTGCGTCCGGGAGAATGGCAATTGAAGATATTCAGAAATGGCCTTGACAAAAGATATAAAATCCCCATAGACCAATATAAGTTTATACTTCATCCTTCAGAAAATAAAATCTTGAATATTGATATTATAAAGCAACAGGCAGAAGTAAAATATCAGCAGGAAACCATTAAAGTTAGTTATAATGAAATGAAAAAAAAGAAATGAATTATCTAATGCCTATTTTACTAATACTATGTTGTAAAACTTTTTCGCAGACTACAGGAAATAAAACTGTTGACTTTACACTACCTGTGGTAACCTTAATGGATGTAGAGCCTTCCGGTACTATTGCATTAAACTACACCGCACCTAGTGAAGCTGGAAGACAAATATCAGCACCTGCAGTTAATACAACCAAATGGATCAACTATACTTCCGCAATTGCTCCCGGAGGAATCTCAAAAAGAATAACAGTAGCTATTAACCAAAGCTTGCCCGGCGTTGATATAAAAATTCAGGCAGCAGCTTCCGGAACCGGCGGAGGCACTTTAGGAGCACCTTCAGGACAAATCACATTATCTACCACTGCACAAACATTAATCAGCGGTATTGGAGGAGCTTTTACGGGAAACGGTACAAATAGCGGTCATAGATTAAGCATTACACTTTCAACAAATACATATGCTAATCTGTTTGCCGGTTCAAATACACCTGTTGTTATTACATATACGATAACAGAATGATATATAACAATTGAAAACAAATTTATTACCGATAACTTTATGAAGAATACATTATTTTTTATTTTATTTTTAAGTCTTCAATTAAAGTCTCAAAGAACACTTACCGTAGGCGGAACAAATTGGTCACCAAGCATACTTCCAATTACTGAAGCAGGAAGCAATTATCCAGGGACTTATGAGAGTCAATCAAATCAGATTTTATTGAATGCAACTGTCCCTCTGTTATTAGCAAGTGGAAAAATAACGATGCACTACGAACCCAATTCTACATGGAACACTAATCTTATTCTTCAGGCAAGACGTACAGGAACCGGTACAACAACTTGTGTGCTATGCTCAATATCCGGTGGCACATCCTATACAACTATACCTTCTACCGACGTTGAATTATTTCAGATTCAGGCAGTCGCATCTCTTGCGTCCTATTCAAATATACCTGTACAATTACAGCTGAGCGGTATTTCGGTAACGATTCCAGCAGCAAGCTACAGCAGCAGAATTGTTTTTACTATAAGCGCTTTATAAAATAAATCCATTTTTCAGGAGCTTACTCTCGCTATCCGCTCTTACTCCTCGCGCCGTTGCTTGTCCCGTCTAAGGCCTAATATGCCATTCCCTGCTGTGGGGTAACCGCTCCTATCGAGGCTAGGTGTTTGTCGGTATTCTAGCACTGGCCTGTTACAAATAACTCTTCGGCCGGAAGTCGGAATTAAAATAAACTATGAGTAATAAGCAATAAAATTACAGTCTTTTAAGATGTTATTTATCCCGACTCTAATTCTATAAACTTCTAATTTTCCCTGATGTATATAAAATCCCTGATGCGATGCCTATATCCCTTTAGAATAAGATATGAATAATATTTTAAAGCAAGCCCTGAAGGGGCGCCATCCTATAGCACCGGGTACAACCCGGTGGAATGTTAATCCCAAATTCCATCGAACCCTAATGAGGCGTAATTATGAGTAATGAATGACAGGTAATAAATAATAGGTAATAAGTGATTTAATGTTAAATGTTAAATTTTTAAACGTTAAATCTTCAATCTCATGGTCTTTTCTCGTTGGTTCTTTTTACTTTTTCCCTGGTTCTTTGTTATTGGGGTATGCTGTTTACCTTAAACTTTGAATCTTGAATATTGAATCTTGAATGGTATAAAAACGAAAAAAGTCTCACACATTGCTGTATGAGACTTTTAATAAAAAAACTGGCGGCGACCTACTCTCCCGCTATTCGCAGTACCATCGGCGCTGGTGGGCTTAACTTCTGTGTTCGGAATGGGAACAGGTGAGCCCCACCGCTAAAACCACCCTAAA
>NZ_FOBV01000012.1 GCF_900109935.1 Chryseobacterium taichungense
CAATATAAATAATTAAAAATCAATCACTTATATCTACTTTTCAACGCATGAGAAACAAAAAATCGGAAGAAAAAAATCTTCCGACCATGACTAGGCTTTGTCCCGTTTTTTTTTATTACAATGGTCTGGTGAAGAATGTTTGAAATAAACTACTCTGCGAAACCAACATTATTGTATCTATCATTTGCTGAATGAAATGCCTTTGCGTCCGGGATAAAAGCTATCATTAAAAATTCCTTGCGCCATTGCGTCAAATAAAATATACGATGGTCAGAAGATTTTATAATGTCTAAGAAAAAATCTGAACACTTTCATAATTTATCATGAATTAAAACTGAATTCTCCTTTAAAAATTGCAAATTTGCAGATACGGATAATATCAGCATAAATGAGTCAAACAAGTAAAAATAACTGATGGTTTTTGTAACAGGTGCTACCGGAATTCTTGGCCGGGTAATTGTTTTGGAACTCCTTAAAAAAGGAAAAAACGTTCGTGCCGCAAAGAGACCGGCAAGTAATTTAGACGACGTAAAACATTCCTATACATTTTATACGGAAAATCCTGACGGTTTTTTTAATAAAATCGATTGGGTAGATGTTGATTTTGATGATATACATTCGATTCAGGAAGCGCTGGCTGGTGTTGATGAGGTCTATCACTGTGCAGCAAAAGTGGGTTTTAATCCCAAGGATGATAAGGAAATGTATCACACCAATGTAAAAGGTACCCAAAATCTTTTATATGCGTGTGAAGGCTCCGAAGTTACAAAGTTTCTACATGTAAGCTCTATTGCGGTTCTTGATATTCATAATGAAAACGGAGAGCTTGATGAAAGTTCCGAATTTAACCCTAAAGAAGAACATTCTGCCTACGCCATTTCCAAGCATCTTGCCGAAATGGAAGTCTGGAGAGCTTCTGCAGAAGGTATGAATGTAGTTATCGTTAATCCGGGAATGATCATCGGAAGCGGAAACTGGGGAAACAGCAGCGGCGACATATTTCCGACCATGGAAAAGAACAGCTTTACTTTTTCAGGAGGAACCAGCTATGCCGATGTAAGAGATGTTGCTAAAATATCCGTAGAATTAATGGATAAAAATATTTTCGGAGAACGTTTTATCATTATTTCTGAAAATAAAAGATATGCCGAATTGGCTGGCCAGGTAAGAAAAGAATTAGGATTAAAAGAAGCTAAAATACTTTCAAAATTCCAGCTGAATATGGGAGTCTTGGCCAATATGCTTTTGGGATGGCTTATTTCTCCGCTGAAAATGGTAACCAGAGCAAATGTCGAAGCCATTTCCAACATGCAAATCGTATCCAATAAAAAAATAAAGGAAAGACTTCAGTATACATTTATCCCATTGGAAGAAACGATAGACTTCCATCTTAAGAATTATATTAACGATAAAAAGATGAAAAAATGAATCTTGCGGAGGCAATTATTCAAAAAAATATAGAAAAACATCCCTTAAAATCTGCAATTGGATTTAAAAAGAAAAATGAAGGATGGAAAGAGCTGAGCTGGAAAAAATTCGGAGAGATCGTTTTTAAAACAGCAAATGCCTTAAAGGAAGCGGGGATAAAGGAAGATGATAAAGTGGCCATCTATTCCGACAACTCTTCAGAGTGGATGATCTTTGATCTCGCGGCGATGTCGCTGGGAGCGGTTACCGTTCCTATTTATTCAACCAATAATGCAGAACAGGCTGAATATATCATTTGTGATTCAGAAGCAAAAATAATTCTTGTCGGAGATCAGGCGCAATATGATGCCAGCGTTGAAATTTTACAAAAAAATGACAACAACCTGGAAACAATTATCGTTTCTAAGAAAGCCGTCTGGATCAAAAAAGAATTCAACAGCTTTTATCTTGAAGATTTTATCGCAAAAGTTTCTCCTGAAGCAGAAATATATAAGAAAGAATTGGATGATGTGGCTACGCTTATTTACACTTCAGGAACTACAGGAACTCCAAAAGGTGTAATGCTTACTCACGGAAACTTCATCAAAGCTTTCGATGCTCATTTTGAATTTTTTAAGTTTAAAAATTTTGAAGAAGAACTTTCTCTGGCATTTTTGCCTTTGAGCCATGTTTTTGAGCGAAGTTGGAGTCTGCTTTGTCTCTATGGCGGTGCGAGAGTCTATTTTCTTGAAGATCCTAAAAATATTGCCAAAGCACTTGAAGAGGTAAAGCCAACCATGATGTGTGCCGTTCCAAGATTTTTTCAGAAGATCTATGCGGGAGTCCTGGAGAAAGCGGAAGAAGGTTCATCTTTAAAGAAAAAAATCTTCGACTGGGCATTAGAAACAGGTTGGGAAACAGCAGAATTAAGACGGAATGAAAAGCCGGTACCTTTCGGTTTAAAAATAAAAGAAAAAATTGCTGAAGCCCTTGTTTTCAGTAAAATTAAAGAGAGAATGGGAGGCCGACTGTGGTTTTTGCCTTGTGGCGGAGCTTCTTTGTCCCCGGAAGTCACCCGGTTTTTTGAATCGGTGGGAATTCATGTTACCGTTGGATACGGATTAACGGAAACTACGGCAACGCTTACTCTTTTTCCGTTCACTCATTTTGAACATGGTACAAGCGGAAAAGCTCTTCCGGGAGTAGAAATCCGTATTGGTGCTGACAATGAAATTCAGGCCAGAGGAAACGGAATTATGAAAGGCTATTACAATAATCCTGAGGAAACTCAGAAAGTCTTTACGGAAGATGGCTGGTTTAAGACCGGTGATGCCGGGAAGATCGACGAAAACGGAAATCTTACCATTACGGATCGTTTGAAAGATCTCATGAAAACATCAAACGGAAAATATATCGCGCCACAACAGATCGAAAATCTTCTGACCAACAATAATTTTATCCAGCAGATTGTTTTGATTGCAGAAGGAAGGCAATTCGCTTCGGCGCTTATCGTTCCGAATTTTGAGTTTTTGCATGATTTTCTTAAAAAGAACAATATTCCGTTTACCAATTGGGAAGAAATTGTAAAAAACGAAAAGGTAAATGATTTTTATAAGCAAAAGATTAAAGAACTGCAGGAGCATTTGTCTGAATTTGAAAAAATAAAGAAATTTACCTTAATGCCTGCCGAATTTGAAATAAACACAGGAGAAATTACACCTACCCTCAAAGTGAAAAGGAATGTGGTTCTTAAAAAGTATGCTGATCTTATTGATGCAATGTATTAATTAAGGTTAAGGTTAAGGTTGAGGTTGAGTTGAGGTTGAAGTTTTGAAATAATTTGGTTGAGGTAATAGATATTAAATAGTATGACAGCACAGGAATTTTTAGGAAAAGAAGAATTTACAATACAGAATCAGACCGTTTCGGAAAGCTGCCCGTCGAATATTGCCCTGATCAAATATTGGGGGAAATATGAGAATCAGATCCCGGCAAATCCGAGTATTAGTTTTACATTAAATCATTGTAAAACCAATACGACTGTGGAGTTTTTTGCGGATGAAGTATTTTCCGTTCAGACTTTTTTAGCGGGAAAGGAAGAAGTAAAATTCGCTGAAAAAATTGAAAAATATTTCAGAAATATCGAACAGTATCTTCCCTGGATTTTAAAAGGGAAATATGTGATCAAAACAGAAAATACATTTCCACACAGTTCAGGAATTGCAAGTTCAGCCTCGGGTTTTGGCGCGATTGCCAAATGTCTGATGAAGCTTGATGAAACTTTTTCCGGAAAAACTTCGGAGGAGGAATCATTGAGAAAAGCTTCTTTTTTGGCAAGATTGGGTAGCGGGAGTGCCTGCAGAAGTTTATACAACGGTTTGGTCGTTTGGGGCGAGTCACAGGTAAGAGGGAGTTCCGATCTTTTTGCGGTTCAGTATCCGAATGATGAAATTCACAATGTTTTTAAAAACTTCAATGACTGGGTTTTACTGATTCATGAAGGTCAGAAATCTGTTTCTTCTACGGTGGGGCATGGTCTTATGAATACCAATCCTTATGCAGACCGCAGATTTCAGGAGGCAAGAGAAAATTTCGGCCCGATGAAAGACATTTTAGCTACGGGTGATATGCAACGCTTCATCAAATTGGTTGAACATGAAGCATTGACTCTTCATGCGATGATGATGATGAGTGATCCTGCTTTTATCTTAATGAAAACAGGAACAATGGAAGTGATCAATAAAATCTGGGATTTCAGGAGGGAAACGGGCTTACCTTTATTCTTTACGCTCGATGCCGGTGCTAATGTTCACGTTTTGTTTCCAAATGACGGATCAGAAGAAAAAATCAAGTCTTTTATTGAAGCCGAATTATTGCAGCACACGCAGAACAATGGTGTTGTAAAGGATGTGATGAAGTTCTGATGCCATTTTAATTGATGTATTTAAAAATACCTAACGATGTTTCATAAAAAACCTGCGCAGCTTTCAGGTGAAAGGTGCGCAGGTTTGGAGTAACTCCTGCTTAGGTTTAAGGTAAAACCTGCGCAGGTTTATAGATTTTAATGACTGGGTTTAACTTTTTACTGGTGCATGAAGGTCAGAAATTGAATATTTGATGTAGTCAATGAAGTATTGATGCATATTTCATTTATGCGCTGAGTTTGTCATTCCGTAGGAATCCTGGCGCGAATCTTTCCATAAGTTCTCTGTTACTATGTCAAGATTCCCATTAGATGACAAAAATGTGTATAAAATCTACAATCAATTTCATTCAGTAGAACTCTCTGTATCATTCGTTCAGAGTTGCTGAAACAAATCATTCCACGAATCCAGATTCGGATTTACAGACCGGATTAATTCTAATTTTTTACTTCTGGTATAGTTTTTTATTTCCTTTTCCCTTTCAATAGCTTGTTGAATCCACCCAAACTTTTCGTAGTAAACTAAGAATTCTACATTGTATTTTGCGGTGAAGCTATTACTATTTGATTTTATCTTATGTTGATACAGTCGCTGATGAAGATTTTTTGTAACTCCTGTATAAAAGACAGTTCTGCTTTTATTGGTAAGAATATATACGTAGAAAGTATAAATTCCGTCTTTAAATTCGATCATTTGCTTTTTCTTTTAAATTTAAATATAATTCAGAAATCAACAATGAAATTAAAAAAAATGCATTGTTTCAAATCTAATGTTTGTCTTTTTGATAAGATCCCTAATACTATATTGAGATTCCTGCGGAATGACAAACTCAATGCATAGAAAATATGCAATAACCTGCTATTAACAATCAATTTAGCAGAATCCAGCTATAACTTTTCCAAAGTCAGGCTAATTGATATGTAATAAGGGCAAAGAACAGATAAAAATATACAGAAAACCTTCATCCTTCCGTAACCACTGCATCCCGCTCTCCGTTTTCTCTCTTACCTTCTTCGATCATTTCTTCAGCTTCAGCTTTTTCATCTTTTGTGGCATGATCGATGCGTTCTGCTTGCTTTTCATCCTGCTCATGGTCAATAAAAAATTCGCAATACACCGGGAGGTGGTCTGAACCAAAATTTTCAAGGGTTTTCAGATTCTCAATAAAAATTTCTTCGCTGTGAAACATCAGATCAATTGGAAATCTGAGCAAACGGTACTTGGCATGAAAGGTAGACACAAAAGAACGCCCAATTCTCGGATCGATAAGATGACTGGTTTTTCTGAACAGGATGGAAGACTTCGACCATGCAACATTATTAAAATCTCCAACAACAATAACCGGTTTTTTTATTTCTCTTACTCTTTTTGCCGTGCTCAGCAGATCGCCGTCCCTTTCCTTTGAAGTTTCCTCTTCGGTTGGACTTGGTGGCGGAGGATGAACTCCAAAAAAGACAAACGAAAATCCGTCTTTTGTTTTCAAATGGGCTTCAATACTCGGAATATCATCTGCCACAAAATAGTGGGTTCGGGAATCTTCAATTTCAATTTTTGAATAGAAATGCATTCCGTAAGTATTTTCCAGGGTGACTTTATGCTGATAAGGATAGTCTTTTTCCAGTGGCCGCAATGCTTTTTCCCAATCTCCGTTGCTTTCCATGGTAAGAAACATTTCTGGACGGTGCTTTTCTACCAACTTTATAAAACGGTCATATTCTGTATTGAATTGATAAACATTGGCTGAAATAAAATGCAGTTTTTCTGAAGACTGATACTTTTGAGTATATTTTTTAACAGGATACAGTGGAGTATATTTTACCAGAATTACGCTGTGATGAATGAGCATAACAAACAACAACGCCTGAAAGTACCAGAAATATGGTGACTTATCCGGAGTAATAAAACCAAGAAGTAAGGTTAAAAGTATGAAAACAGTGATCTGTATTTTACCGAATTCCGGAACACGGAATATCCAGTGAGAATGTTGAATTTTTGGCAGTATGGTTAGAATCAACAACAATACAGTCAGAATCAGATAGGCTGTCCACATATGTTAAAATAATTCTATAAATTTAAATTATTTTTTATTATTGCTCAAATCAAATTATCTTTAAAGCTTATTATTAATAACAATTAAAACCGTCCCAAATAAAGCTGTTTATTATGAATAAATTTTTTCCGTTCGTTTTTCTTTTTGGCAGTTTTTGCTTCGGGCAGAGTCAGGAGGAAATTGAACTTCCTTTGAGGAATTTATTTGCCGCTATGAAAAATGCTGATCCCGTACTTTTGAGATCGGTTTTTTCTGAATCTGCCATTCTGCAGACCATCACGAAAGATGGTGTTAAAAATGAAGAGCTCAAAGGCTTTCTGGATTCAGTTTCAAAGGCTTCTAAGAATGATCTGGATGAAAGAATCACCATTGAAGCTGTTCATATCGATGGAAATCTGGCAAGCGTTTTTACTCCTTATTCATTCTATTACAAAGGGAATTCTCACATTGCGGAGCAAATAGCTTTCAGTTGGTAAAACAGAGCGGAGAATGGAAAATTCAATATGTAATTGACACCAGAAGAAAAGATAACTGCAAAGAAATAAAATAATGAGAAATAAAAATCTGATACTGAACTATGTCTTTTTAAGCTGTGTGATTGTTTTGTTTGTAAATGATCATTTTTTTAAATTTCAATATACCAGCTGGTTTACAGGGAAATTGTCTGATGCTGTAGGGATTATACTTTTGCCAATGCTCATGACATTTGCATTTCCGAAACTGAAAGAAAATTCTGTTTTTGCTTCCGGACTATTTTTTGTTTTCTGGAAATCTCCTTTTTCAGAAAATTTTATCAAAATGTACAATGCAATTTCGCCGATTGACATTCATCGGGTGATTGACTACTCGGATTTAATGGTCTTATTGCTGTTACCGATTCCTTATTTTTTGATTAAAAACGATCATATTTTTGAAAATTTCGTTATAAGGAAAATCCATGCTGCTGTCGTTTTATTTCCTACCGTTTTTGTTCTGATGTCAACTTCACAATCTAATGGTTATACCTATTCTCCTGAAACCGGTAAACTGGCTTTTCGAGATTTTAATTTTGAAATGAAAAAGACAGAAAGTGATCTGTTGAAGAAGCTTGATGAGCAACATATTAAAGTAGTAAAAGATACCGTTCAGATTCTGCAATCTTTACGATATGAGATTTCAGCTATGGGTAAATTTGATCAGGATGCTATTACAAAAGGAGGTGATATTTTTAAAGTAGATAATGCAGTATTAAGAAAACGTATTGAGGAAAGAATTTAGTTATAGTTCAGATTATAAAATTAAGGAACTTAAAATAGGAGAGCGAACCGTTAAAAATATAAGATTTTCAATAGGGCCAGCTTATAATAAAATTAATGCTAAAAAGTTTGTTGCCATTAAACTTCATGAATTAGAAATTGACAAACGCTTGGATGACGATAAAGTTGCGGCCAGGCTTAGGGAAATTTATCAAAGTGTCATAATGAGCAGGTTTAAAAATTTTTAAAATGAAAATCCATCACATTGCCATCATTTGTTCAGATTATGAAGTTTCAAAGAATTTCTATACTGAAGTTTTAGGTTTAAAAATCATCCGCAAAGTATATCGGGAAGAAAGACAGTCTTTCAAACTGGATCTTGCTATCGGAGATCACTATGTTATCGAATTATTTTCGTTTCCTGATCCTCCGGAAAGACCTTCAAGACCAGAAGCTTGTGGTTTAAGACATCTGGCTTTTGCTGTTGAAAATGTTAATGAAAAGCGGGAAGAATTAATCCACAAAGGATTAAATTGTGAAGAGATCAGAATAGATGAATTTACCGGCAAAGAGTTTTTCTTTACCCAGGATCCTGATCAATTGCCACTGGAATTTTATGAAATATAAATAATTACAAATAAGATTAATTTAATAATGAAAAAATTGATTATCCTGTTTGCATTGGCACTGACAAGCCAAATGAATGCGCAGACGGTTAATGAACCAAAAAATCATCCAAAAGAGTGGTCGCAGGCTTATGAGCCTTTCAGAATTGCCGGGAACCTGTACTATGTAGGGACTTATGATCTCGCTTCGTATCTCATTGTGACCAATAAAGGAAATATTCTCATCAATACAGGGCTTGCCGACTCGTTACCAATTATTAAAAATAATATCAAAAAGCTTGGATTTAAATATCAGGATATTAAAATATTGTTGCTTACACAAGCGCATTATGATCATTTAGGTGCTATGGCTGAACTTAAAAAAGAAACCGGTGCTAAACTCTATGTCGATCAGGGAGATGCTGATGTTTTAAAGAGCGGAGGAAAATCAGATTATGAGATGGGGAAGTATGGCGTTACCTTTAAGCCTGTAAATCCTGATTTTATTTTAAAAGATAAAGGTTTAGTAACACTTGGGACTACAAAGCTGATGATGCTTCATCATCCTGGGCATACAAAAGGATCATGCAGCTATATATTTGAAACAAAAGATGATAAGAGAAATTATAAGGTTTTAATAGCCAATATGCCGACAATTATTGTTGATAAGAAATTTTCTGAAGTCACAACGTATCCGACGATTGCAAAGGATTATGAATATACTTTAAATGCAATGAAAAAACTTGATTTTGACATCTGGGTAGCTTCACACGCCAGTCAGTTTGGCCTTCACGAAAAGCATAAGCCAAATGATCCGTACAATCCAAACGCTTTTATGAACAAAAAAGAATATCTGGATGAGTTGGATTCCCTTGAAAAAGATTATCTAGAGAAAAAATCTGACGAGTGAATATTAATGAGCGTACCCTGTAAAAAAGCTTATCGCCATAATGGCTAATACAATAGAAGAAATGACTACATATACGTAGTCTTTTTCTTTTAAATATCCTATCAGCGCAAAAATAATTCTCATTAGCGGCGTAAAGATCAAAAGTAGAATTCCAAGTTGGATAATTGCCATTCCTTCACCTTTGCACAGTGAATTCCAGAAAAGGCCCCAGACTTTTTCTGAAGAACTTCCCATATCCAACGCTGTATACTTTTTAGGCATTTTAAAGCCTTCCGTGAAAAGCTTTACAAAACCTATCAGTGAAGTAATCACGGAAAGGATAACGCCCAGTCTCAATAAATTCCCCACAGAACGGTTCAGGTCTACATCCGTAAAATTCTTTTTCATTATCTGAAGCTTTTATTGATACCGTTATACATCATGTACACCGAAAGAATCGTGATGACTATCGCAAAAAATACTTTCAGTTTTTTTGTCTTTGAAACCATGAGTGTTTTTGATCCGATGAAGCTGCCTACTACAACGCCGATCAGTACAGGAGCTACGATTACCGGAACGATTTCACCTCTCTGGAAATAAATGAGCGCACTTGCAACAGCAGTTACACCAATCATAAAATTACTGGTGGTGGTTGAAACTTTAAAAGGTAGTTTCATCATATTATCCATTGCCAAAACTTTCAATGCTCCGGATCCGATTCCCAACAGTCCAGACATGGCACCAGCAAACATCATCATCAGAAATCCGGGAACGGTATTCCTTGCGGAATAGTTTTTCAAAACGCCTTTATCAGGAAAGGTTCCGTAAAGTTTTAATTTTTCCTCCAGACTTCCTTTAATCACAGGTTCCTGATGATCAGGCTTCCCTTTTAAATTTAAAATAACCGTTAAAAGAAGAATACTTGCGAAAATAATTCCGATTGTATTCGGATTCAGCATTCCGGAAACCAAAGCACCGACGATTGCTCCTGCTGTCGTAGCGATCTCCAGAAACATTCCGATTCTCATATTGGTGAATCCTTCTTTTACAAAAGCAACTGCCGCGCCGGAAGAGGTTCCGATCACAGAAATAAGAGAAGCGCCAATGGCGTAATGCATGGGAACGCCGAAACCCAGCGTTAATAAAGGAATAATGATAACTCCCCCTCCCAATCCGGTCAGTGAACCCAGAAGACCTGCCGAAATTGCTCCAAGGAAGAGAATAATGATTTCTGACATGCTACAAATATAAAACTATTGCGTTAGTCTGCCAAGCGTTTAAAAAAGATAAATTTGACGTATTTTTGCATAAACAAAATTTTAATGAAATTATTTTATATCATTCTGGGAGCCACACCGCCCGGCAGAAATATTGAGCAACACGACGTATTCTTTGGGATTGCAGAAAACCTGAAAGACCTTGTGGAAGATATGAAAGACTTTTGGAAGGAGGCAAAAGGAAAAATTCATATCGACTGTTATCAGGAAGTGAAATTTGTGGACGGCTATGAAGTGAAAATCGTCGAAAGAGGTAGCGAAACTTCTGAAGAACAGCTCTATTTCCTTAATCTCGGAGGTTATAAAAGAGGTTTTTTTGAAGAGTTTCATGAACAGCATCTGGTAGTTGCTAATTCTATGGGAGATGCTGTAAAAAAGCAAAGGCTACGGAATTTTATAAAACAATGGGCTTTAAAGGTGCTACCAGCCATATTGATGAAAAATTAGGCGTTGATATTGATGATATTTTTCCGGTAAAAGAAATCTTGCCTTCAGACATGAAAAAAAGATATGCCATATCACTTGTGAAATCAGAAGCAGAAAATCAGGAAAATTTTGTAAGTCTTGGTTATTTGAAAATTGACAAAATTCAATAAGTATTAAAAGTTTTGTTGATTAATGTAGAGCGTTTATATATTAAAAAATATGATTGATTTTGCATTTAAAAAAATAATCCGTTTAAGTTAAATTAAATCTAAATAGAAAATAAAAGTAAATGAAAATAGGAATTTTAGGAGGCGGACAGTTAGGAAGAATGCTGATTCAGGAGGCGTTGAAGTACGACGATGAATTTTATACGCTGGATCCGGCTTCTGATGCACCATGTCACAATATTTCATATTTTACACAAGGCAGTTTCAATGATTATGAGACCGTTCTGAATTTTGGTAAAGATAAAGATGTCGTAACCATTGAGATTGAGCATGTAAACGCCGATGCATTGGCTGAGCTGGAAAAGCAGGGAGTAAAAGTGGTTCCTAATTCCAACATTATTAAAACCATTCAACAGAAAATTCTTCAGAAGCAATTTTATAAAGCTCACGACATTCCAAGTCCTGAATTTGAAATAATGGATGGAAGTTCTGATGAAATCAAAATGCCGTTACCTTTTGTGCAAAAAATGAATACGGGAGGATATGACGGAAAAGGAGTTCAGGTCATCCGTACATCGGAAGACCTAAAAAGTCTCTGGATTGCAGATTCTGTAATCGAAAAACTTGTGGATATCGACAAAGAACTTTCTGTTATTGTTGCAAGAAACGAAAGTGGTGAAACCCAAACTTTCCCTGTAACGGAAATGGTAGCAGATCCAAAACTGAACCTGCTGGATTTTAATATCTGTCCGGTTTTATTGTCTGAAGATATCGAAGAACAGATTAATTCCATCACAGAAAAGTTCTTAAGCGCGATCCAGTCGCCGGGACTTTTTGCTATTGAATTATTTTTAGATAAAGAAGGAAAGGTCTGGGTTAATGAAACAGCACCGAGACTTCACAATTCAGGACACCAGAGCCAGGAAGGGAATGCCAATTCGCAGTTTGAGCAAATGTATCGTGTGGTTAAAAATTTACCTTTAGCCGATACGGATGCTATTATTTACAGCGGAATGCTGAATCTCGTGGGTGCAGAAGGCTACTCTGGAAAAGTGGTGTATGAAGGGATGGAAGAGGTTTTAAAATTACCTGAAACATATGTTCACTTATACGGAAAAACTGAAACCAAACCCGGAAGAAAAATGGGACATATTAATGTGCTGGCAGAATCCAGAGAAGAGCTGATGGAAAAGCTGGTCATGGTGAAAGGAATGGTAAGGGTGATCGCGGAATAATCATCCCTAACAGAGTTTCAAATTCTATTAGGGATGCCCGGCATCTACTTAAATATCCGCTTAATTATATTTCCAATTTCCATAAAATCATCGTGATTTCCGACAGACCTTTTTTCAGAACTGTTTTCATCATATTCTGAATATGGAAAAATCAGGAGGTAATTTTTATCAGCCAGGCTTCTGTTGAGCAATTCAGGGATCAATCTCATTCTTGGAATATAAGAGTGCATACCACGTTTTGCCATGAAGAGGATGAGTGCTTCATCATCCTTTAATTGGGAAGCCGTTTCTTCACCATCTTTCCAGGTTTTCATGATGATAAATTCTGCTTCAATATTCGCTTTTTTAATAATTCTCTGAAGAATATCCAGAATATTTTCAGCCGCATAAAAAACCATAGTTGCCCCTGAATTTCTTGCGATATTCCATACCCTCAGGAGGGCGTGGAAGAATCCGGCTTCTTTATGTGCATTTTCCGGAATCATTACCGCATATTTTTTTATCGTGGATAACGGTTGCGCAGCATGATACACTAATACATTGACATCGTCATTCTGAAGGTAGCCATTGTAAAGATTATACACAAAAGCAGGCGAAAAACCTTTATCATCTTCTAATCCTATGATGAGGTCGGTGATATTCTGTTCTTTAATTACGTTATTAATTCCGTTAACCACATCATTATCATATCTTTTTAATGACTGCATTTTCACGTCTGCGGCGGCGGCAGTATCCGTGGCCAGATGGAGAAGTTTCTCAGCATTTTTTACAGAAGACTCATTTTTATCTTCGTTAATGACATTTAAGGCAAACAAATCTTCTGTATTGGAGTGTGCTTTAATTAAAATTCCAAGATTCACCATTCTTTCAACGGTTGCTTCATAATTTAAAGCTAAAAGAATATTTTCCTCTTCATGACTGTTCCCGGAAACGGTATCTTCGTTATCCTGTTCGGCAATATTCTGGGCGCTGGACATAGAGATAAAAGATGAAATCGTACAGGAAATAAGGATTAGTAATATACTTCCGTTAAGAACATGTTCATTTAATAAACGGATAGGTTCTCCTGTTTCAGTTTCGGAAAGAATGATGTTGTATCCCACCATTACAGATGCCAGTGTGGCGGCTGCCGAAGCTGAACTCAATCCGAAAATCAGTTTCCCTTCTTCTTTGGATAATCTGAAAGTTTTTTGTGTTGCAACAGCTGAAAGATATTTTCCGCCGATGGAAGCGACGAGCATTATTCCTGCGACTTCCAGGGTTTCCCAACTTTTAAAAAATACTTTAAAGTCAATCAGCATTCCTACACTGATCAGAAAGAAAGGAATGAAAATAGCATTTCCGACAAACTCGACACGATTCATTAAAGAAGAAGTGTGCGGAATCAGTCTGTTTAAAGCCAATCCTGCAAAGAATGCGCCGATAATGGCTTCAACTCCCGCCAATTCAGCCAGTAAAGCAGCCAGATAAATCATGACCAGGACAAAAATATACTGTGAAATTTTATCATCTACCTTTTTGAAAAACCAGCGTCCGATCATTGGAAAAACCAATAGGACAATCAATCCGAAAACGATAAAAGAAACTGAAAGTTTTACCCAAAATTCAGTTCCAACATCTCCCTGTGACATTCCAACAATGACAGCAAGGACCAAAAGTGCTAAAATATCCGTGATCATGGTGCCGCCAACCGTAATATTTACTGCAGGATTTTTTGCGATTCCCAGTTTGCTTACCAATGGATAGGCAATGAGCGTATGTGACGAGAATAAACTCGCGAAAAGTATGGAAGTAAGTATTGAAAATCCCAGAATATAAAAAGCTCCCAAATAACCTAAAACAAAGGGAACCGTAAAGGTATAAATACCAAAAGTGAGACTTTTCCATTTGTTCTTTTTAAAATCTCCCATATCGATTTCCAGTCCGGCAAGAAACATAATATAAAGAAGTCCGGTAGTTCCTGTAACAACAATGCTGCTGTCTCTGGCAAGTACGTTAAATCCATTCGGACCGATTACGGCTCCGGCAATAATAAGTCCTAATAAATGCGGGACTTTAATTTTGTTTAATAAAAGAGGCGCTGCAAGAATAATAATCAACACCAGCAGAAACTTCAGTACCGGATCTTCGATGGGAAAGCTCAGGTTGTGTATACTCAATAAGTTCATAAGTGTTTTATTTGGTTGAACGTACAAGTTCTACAGAGAATTTTGCGAGACATTGATCTACAGCAATGGTCCTTGTTCCCCTGATTTTATTGGGAGAAATCTCATTCAGCAAAACATTCATTTCTACCTGTTTTTTTGAGGTAGAATCGGTTTTATAGTTCAGTTTTACTTCATTATTTTCAAATTTCCCGGAATAGACCCTTACGAGATTATTGTTATTGATAATTTTTGTGACAAGCTGTGTAGAATCACTATCGAATTCCCAAGTGTCAGTACGCTGGTCGCCCACGACATAATCACTACAGTTAGACTCGGTGCAGATCACTTTGCCCGTCCATGCACCCGCGACTTCTGCGGGCCAAACTACAATTTTTACAGAATCCTTTTTTTGTGAAAAAATACTGTCTCTCATTTTGAGAAGAGCCTGGTATTCAGATTCCTTTTGGGCAAATAATTTTTCCTTTTCAAGCAATTGTTTCTCTCTTATCATAAGATCTTTCTCCTTTTTGTTGTCATCGCAGGCAACGAAAAAAAATGAAATACAGATGAGAATAAATAGTGAATTTTTAAGCATATTGTAATTTTGGATTAAACAATATAATGAAAAATAAATAAATTATGAAATTTAAACCTCCCAAATAGTCGATGTCTCTGTCGGTTAAAGCGATCAATCTTCTGCTTTTTGTTTCAGTACAGAATCTGCCAGATGAAAGTCACGTATTATTTGATCTTCTTTCATAAGAGTACTATTTTTTTGTTTAAAAATATAATTAAATCTAATGTATATGGATTATTAAATAAATTCGTTTCCTTAAAAAAGGCTGTAAAGTGTTGTAAAATAACAAATTGTACTTGATCGGCACTTCGGAGTGGTTGATTCTCTCTTCGGAGTGCTTGACTGGCTCTACGGAAGGGTTGATTGCCCTTACAAAACACTTGAATGCACTTACAAAGCGGTTGATGATCTCTACTGAATGCTTGAATATCGTTTCTAAACGGTTGAAGCAATCTTCAAACTCCCTGAATGATCTAATGTACACCTTTACCGGTTTTTGAGTTAAGTACATTTGTGTTTGAGATTGTTATAAAAAATAAGGTTATTCAATTCTCTGTTTCTTGAACATTTCACGGTTATAGTTGATTACAAAAACGCCGAGAATAATGAGAAGAGCGGCGATAATAAATTTTGCTGAAATCTTCTCATCAAGAATCAGCCAGCTTAAAAATATGGAAATGATCGTATTTACGTAAGCCAGAATGGAGACCTGTACCGGCGAAACCTTTGTTAAAGCATAATGATAAGCAAAAAATGCAGCAACAGAACCGAACAATGATAAATACAACATGGCTGAAACGCTTTTTAGCGACCAGTTTCCAAAATTATAGTCGTCAGTAAACAGAAAAGCAAAGATGATCTGGATAATCCCTGCAAAGGCAAACTGATAAAAAAGATTAAGGGAAATATTCCGGCTTTGGATGTTCATTTTTTTAGTGAAAATCGTACCGGAAGCCCATCCTAAAATTCCACAGAATAAAAGGAAAATTCCAAATCTGTATTGTGGATTAGCCAAATCGTGTATACCATCCCAAAAAATAAAAGTTATGCCTCCGAAGCACATCAACACACCGATGAGCGCTTTTAAGGTAAATTTCTGTAAACCCAATGCAACACTCCCCAGGAAGACAATAATGGGTGAGGTGGCACTAATCAAAGATGTGAGGCTGCTGGTGAGTGTTTCTTCCGCTACTGTGGTTAATCCGTTGGCAATAATCAGCATTAAGGATGAAAAAACAAGCTGATAGCCGAGGTTTTTCCAGCCGATCCAATAAAACTGACGTCTGTATAAAAGAATCATAAGCATAATGACAGAAGCCAGAAACTGACGGATCCCTGCTACAAACCATGCAGGAATAGTTTCTACCGCAATACGTATGGATAAAAATGTAGTTCCCCAGACAATCGCAACGGTCAGGACGGCAAGCGTTAATTTATAATCTTTCAAAATGGTGGTTTATTTATACAAAATATATATTACCAGCTGATCTTGGAGATCAGTTGATTTGATATTGGTGAGAACAACTTTTACGCCTTTTTGCATGAAGATGATTAATTTTTTATCTTTGAGCATCTAATAATACAGAAGAATGGTAGGAATTATTATGGGAAGTCAGAGTGACTTGCCGATTATGGAACTGGCGGCAAACTTTTTAAAATCTTTGGATATTCCGTACGAACTTACGGTGGTTTCTGCTCACAGAACGCCGGAACGGATGTTTGACTATGCAAAAACGGCTAAGGAGAGAGGTTTGAAAGTCATAGTTGCCGGAGCGGGTGGAGCGGCTCATCTTCCGGGAATGGTGGCAAGCTGTACAACACTTCCAGTAATAGGGGTTCCTATTTTGTCAAGCAATTCTATCGACGGGTGGGATTCTGTTTTATCTATTCTTCAGATGCCGGGAGGAATTCCTGTCGCTACAGTTGCTTTAAATGGTGCCTTGAACGCTGGAATTTTAGCAGCAAAGATTATTGGCAGTTCAGATGAATTGGTAGCGGAAAATCTTCAGAAATATCAGGATTCTCTGAAAGATAAGGTATTGGGAACAGTAGATGACATTAAAGCTCAGCATCCTAATCATTTTGATCAGTAATCTCAATTAATTTATAAAGCCGCGGCTCACGATTTTCGTGAGCCGCGTATGTTTTATTACTGCTTGATAAATTTGAGATTCAATGTTTGACAAAAATTAGACATAAGAAGGTAACGACATATCTTATCATGAGTAATATTTAAGTGACACTATCCCATAAAGTGTGTAAGTTAAAAAGTTAGGCTTGGATTTTATAATCTGAGCCTTTCTTCAAAAATAAGCATAAATTGGTTAAGAACAATACCCCAATTCTGAATGGGCATCGACCATTTTTTGGTGGCTTCTTTTAAAGCAAGGTAAACAGATTTCAGCACAGCATCATCGGTAGGAAAAGACATTTTGTTTTTGGTGTATTTTCGGATTTTGCCGTTGAGATTCTCGATTAAATTGGTGGTGTAAATGATTTTACGGATTTCTAAAGGAAACTCAAAAATACGGTTAATTCATCCCAATTATCCCTCCAGGATTTGATGGCGTAGGAATATTTGGATTCCCATTTTTCTGCAAAATCAGTGAGAGCAGCTTCTGCCGCTTGTTTTGTTGGTGCAGTGTAAATATGCTTCATATCAGCAGAGAACTCTTTTCTGTCTTTCCAAACCACATATTTGCAGGCGTTTCTGATCTGATGAACAACACAGATTTGGGTTTGAGATTCAGGAAATACGGAACGGATGGTCCCAGTAAATCCATTTAAGTTATCGGTAGCGGTGATGAGAATATCTTCTACGCCACGGGCTTTTAGATCCGTTAAAACCCCCATCCAAAAGCTCGAACTTTCATTTTTACCGAGCCACATTCCCAGCACTTCTTTTTTTCCTTCACGATTTAATCCTACTGCCAAATAGATGGTTTTGTTAATGACCTTGGAGTTTTCACGAACCTTTAATACGATTCCGTCCATCCAGACAATTAAATACAAATCTTCTAAGGGTCGGTTTTGCCAGCTCACCACTTCGGTGGCAACGGCATTGGTAATCCTGGAAATGGCGGAAGCTGATATTTCAAAATCGTACAGCTCTTTGACCTGCTCTTCTATATCGCTCACACTCATCCCTTTGGCGTAGAAGGAGATAATAATATTCTCCAAACCTTCGATGATGTTATGCCTTTTGGGTACCAGTACAGGTTCAAAACTGCTTGCCCTGTCTCTGGGAACTTTGATTTCACTCTCTCCAAAAGAGGATTTTATCTTTTTGGTGCCATGACCGTTGCGATAGTTCCCTTCCTTGGTTTTTTCATGTTTTTCATTGTCCAGATGAGCATCAAGTTCTGCCTCCAGCATATGTTCAACGGCACGTTTGTGCATCTGTTTGAAGAAAGTGGTTAAATCTTCTCCATTTTTAAAGGACTTGTAGAAATCCTTGTTATTTAATAATTCTTCTTTGTCAATCATAACTATATAGGTTAAAAATAATAAAAAGTTATTTCCGAAAATTATTTTTGAGCTTTAGAGGGCTCAAAAATTTTTCAGAATAACTTTTAACTTACACAGTTAGTGAAATACTACCATTTAAGTGTATTTTTTATTCTTTAATGAATTTATAATTTTGAATTTTATCTTTTGTTACGATCTGTAAAATGTAATTTCCTTTTGATAAAGTGCTGACGTTGATAATTTCATTTTCTATCTTTCCTTCCTTGAGTAACCTTCCAGATGCATCAACGATTCTGAATTTTTCAGCGTAATCTAAGTGTTCTGTATGGATGTTATCTTTCGCGGGATTAGGATAAATTGAAGCTTCTTTTGTGGTTTTAATTTCAGAAGTTGCAAGAAAACAACTTCCAACTGAGTCCCCTGTAATAATCCAGTTTTTGTTATTAATGAGAAAGTCTCTTTGGTTGGCAATATTTGAGGCGTATTTTGCTGGCGTTGTAGACCCTAGGTTCACATTGTTTGCCGTATTGGGATTGTTTGCCCAACCGACAAGTGTTTTACTGTAATTGTTGCAGTCAATAGCAGTATTTACAATCATACTTGAAGCATCGCTAAGTGATGCTAAATTCCAGTTTTCAAATGATTGATTATAGCTTGATGCATCCGTTAAAAAAGTATTTATTCTTGTAACGTTACTTACATTCCAGGAATTTAAATTTTGATTAAATGAGGTACAGCCATGAAATACGTGCGCCATATCTGTAACATTTGCTGTATTCCACATATTTAAATTTTGATTAAATACAGGAATCATATGAAACATAAAATGCATATCCTGAAGACTTGATGTATTCCAATTATCTAATCGCTGATTAAAGCTCAGACATTGACCAAACATCCAGGCCATATTGGTAACTTTTGAAACGTCCCAATTGTTTACACTTTGATTGAATACTGCTCTTCCGGCCAGCATATAGCTCATATCTGTAGCTGAAGAAGTATTCCAGCTTCCTATAAAGGGTGAATTGAACTGGTGAGGAATAGTAGAGGTGCTTGTAAGGCAAGAGAACATAAAGCTGAAGTTCGTAACTTTAGAAGTATTCCAGTTTTGCATAGAAGGAGCTCCTGTAAATTGCGGAGTTCCAAAAAACATAAAAGATACATCTGTAACAGACTTAAGGTTTGGGCTGTCTGTTGCGGTAAGTTGCAGGGATAGGCAATTGGTAAAAGCAGAATTCATAGAGATCCATGAGATGTCTCCCCATTGCTCTATTTCTATTATTTTATCAGCGCTACCAAACATTTGCCAGATTGGAATAATCATTTCTGCAGCAGGAAGTAATTGTGCTGTTCCAAATTTTATTTGTCTGAAAACACCGTTTCCGTTGGAGACTTTTACTCTGTAAGTTGAACTAGAAGAATCTTCGCTTGATGTTCCGAAATCAATTAAAACCTGATTAGTAGAGGTTACATTTGTCATAATTCCGTTATGAAGTGGATAACCAATTTCTTCCCACTCGATTGTATAATTTTCTCCATTACCGGGAAACCAGATTTGATTTGAATTTGCCTGAAAGGGAGCGTCTACAGTTACACTGGGACTTGAAGCAAGACCTGGTTGCCAAATAGTGATAAATTCATTTTGTGCTTTAAAGATCTGACTCAGAGAAATCAGAAAGATGATCAGTGGTAGTTTTTTTAGCATGCTTTTATTTTGTGAGTTTGTTTAAAGTTGATTATAAATTATACAAATCAATATTTTGTGAATTAACAAAGGTAATCAAAACTTTTATTTATTAATGATAATATAAATGCGGCTCACGATTTTTGTGAGCCGCGGATGTTTTATTGTTTTATGAACTTGAAATTTTTACTTTCCCTTTTTGAAATCAATTGCAAAATATAATTTCCTGAAAGTAAAGTATGAATATTGATCTTTTCATGGCTTAATTTTCCTTTTAAAATAACTCTTCCTACGGCATCATAAATGATGAAATCTTCCGCATCGGAATTCTTAACATGAATAAAATCAGAAGCTGGATTTGGGTAAATATAAATTTCATTTTTTACCACCGGATCAGATGTTCCCAGTACAGAATGACATTCACCATTGTAAATATCTCCCGAAATATTCCAGTTTTTTACTGATATCAATTGATTTCTAGCAGCTACAGCTGCCGGATTAGAGTAGATGAGTGATGATACGGGTGCAAGATAAATGTTATTAGGGGTAGAAAGATTTGTGCTCCATCCAAAAAGTGTGCTATCGTAATTCTGGCAATTTAATCCTGAATTTGCAAGCATTCCATTAGCAGAAACCAATGCGTTTAACTGCCATTGGCCAAGATCCTGGTTAAATGCAGTGGCACCTGAAAACATATTGCTCATGTTTTTTACTTTGCTGACATTCCAGCTTCCTATATTCTGATTAAAAATTGGAGCATTTTTAAACATGTTTTGCATATATTCAACCTTTTTTACATTCCAGCCACTAATATCCTGATTAAAGTTTGATGCACCATTGAACATATCACTCATCCATTCAACCTTACTGACGTCCCAATTTCCTATATCCTGATTAAAAGCCAGAGCATTGGCAAACATTCCTTCCATAATCGTTGCGCTTCCCGTATTCCAGTTGCTGATATCCTGGTTGAAAACTTTAGCATTGCTGAACATCCTGTCCATTTCAATTCCCTTTGAAGTATCCCAATTCCCAATTGGCTGATTAAATTTGTGAGCGTTTGAAAACATAAATTCAAAATCAAGGTTTTTGGAGGTATCCCAGTTTCCGATGGGCTGGTTAAATTCCCGGGCATTATTGAACATGGCCGTCATGCTTTCTACTTTGGAGGTATTCCAATTGGCCAGCGGTTGGTTAAAAATTAAAGCTGATAAGAAAGTGGTTGCCATAACGATTACATTTGAAGTATTCCAGCTTCCTACCGGCTGATTGAAGAGGTAGCATCCTGAAAATGTGTCCAATAGAGTAATAACGCTCGAAATATCCCATGCATCAATAGTTGGATTTCCCACAAAAGCATTGCATCCGGCGAACATAAATGACATATCTGTCACGTCCGAAAGATCAGGAGTATCGGTTGCGGTGACGTCTAAAAATTTACACATATGAAATGCCTGTTCCATAGATGACCAGTTGATATTTCCCCATTGTTCAACCTTTATTATTTTGTGAACGTCTCCTACAATTCCATCAAAATTAAGCATATCCCAATCCGAAAATCGTATCTGGTGAAAACTGCCATTCCCGTTGCTTACTTTTATTCGATATGTCGCCTGTGAAGGGTTGGGGTTTAATGGGGAGCCAAAATCGATCAGGATCTGATAATTTGAACTCACATCGGTAAGTGTACCATTATGGGACGGATATCCTATTTCTTCCCAATATATTTTATAATTAGTTCCTCTTCCCGGAAACCAGATTTGGTTGTTGGTGGAATTAACCGTTATTCCTGTGTAAGCAATAGTATGGGGTGTACTTGGTTTCCAGACCGTGATAAATTCATTTTGTGCTTTTAAAATCTGGCTCATTAAAATCAGAAAGATGATCAGTGGTAGTTTTTTTAGCATGCTTTTATTTTGTGGGGTTTGTTTTAAATTTAATTTGAAAACATACAAATCAATAATTTGTGAATTAACAAAAATAATAAAATATTAAAAATTACTATCATTGATTAATATAAAACTGAATTTTTTATATAAAAAAGATGATTTTAGAAAAAATTATTTAATAAAGATGAATCTTATAAACACGAAAAATCCCGCTACGAATAGCAGGATTTTTTATAATAATATCAGAATTGAATTAGTATCTGTAATATTCCGGTTTGAAAGGTCCTTCAACATTTACTCCGATATAATCGGCCTGTTCCTGAGAAAGAGTTTCCAATTCAACGCTTAATTTCTTAAGGTGAAGGGCTGCTACTTTTTCATCAAGATGCTTAGGCAATGTATATACTTCGTTTTTGTACGCTGCGGAATTGTTCCAAAGTTCGATCTGAGCCAAAGTCTGGTTAGAGAAAGAGTTTGACATTACAAAACTTGGATGCCCTGTTGCACAGCCTAAGTTTACCAATCTACCTTCAGCAAGAATGATAACTTCTTTACCCTCAATAGTGTAGATGTCCACCTGAGGTTTTACTTCAGATTTTGTATGACCGTAGTTTTTGTTTAGCCAAGCCATATCAATCTCGTTATCGAAGTGACCGATATTACAAACGATTGCTTTATCTTTCATTTTCAGGAAATGCTCACCTCTTACGATGTTGAAGTTACCGGTTGTTGTGATAATGATATCTGCGTTATCAACTACTGTATCCAATCTTTTTACTTCGTATCCGTCCATGGCAGCCTGAAGTGCACAGATCGGGTCAATTTCCGTTACTGTAACGATAGAGCCGGCTCCTCTGAAGGATGCAGCTGTACCTTTACCAACGTCTCCGTATCCGCAAACAACCACTCTTTTTCCGGCAAGCATTACATCAGTAGCTCTTCTTACCGCATCAACAGCAGATTCTTTACAGCCATATTTGTTGTCGAATTTGGATTTAGTTACCGAATCATTAACGTTGATGGCAGGCATTACCAAAGTTCCGTTTTTAATTCTTTCGTACAATCTGTGAACACCGGTTGTTGTTTCTTCAGAAAGTCCTTTGATGTCTTTTGTCAATTCAGGATATTTATCGAAAACCATGTTGGTAAGGTCACCTCCGTCATCAAGAATCATGTTCAACGGTTTTCTGTCTTCTCCGAAGAATAAAGTCTGCTCGATACACCAGTCAAATTCTTCTTCATTAAGTCCTTTCCATGCGTAAACAGGAATTCCGGCAGCAGCAATGGCAGCTGCAGCATGATCCTGAGTAGAGAAAATATTACAAGAAGACCAGGTAACTTCAGCACCTAAAGCTACCAGCGTCTCGATAAGCACAGCTGTTTGGATTGTCATGTGAAGACATCCTGCGATTCTTGCTCCTTTTAATGGCTGGGATGGCCCGTATTCTTCACGGATTGACATCAAACCAGGCATTTCTGCTTCTGCAAGAGTAATTTCTTTTCGTCCCCATTCTGCAAGGGAGATATCCTTCACTTTGTAAGGAATGTATTGTGTTGTAGTACTCATATGTAAATGAATAAGTTTAAATTCAACGATAATAAGATTGCAAAATTACAACTAATAATTAAGATATAAAAACTGAAGCTTGAGAACTGTTATATGAAATTATACAGGTTAGAAAATTATTTTTATTTATTCTAAATAGATTATTTTTGTATAAAATAAATCAGCTATGAATCATACAACTACTGAAGAAGCTAAAAAAGCTGCAAAACCATTAACACCAAAAATTAATGAATTAATTGAAAGAAGCAAAAGTGTACTACTTGCAACCGTAAATGCAGAAGGTACACCAAACTCAAGCTATGCCCCTTTTGTGCATATTGATAAAGCATTTTACATCTTGGTATCGTTCATGGCAAAGCATACCCAGAATCTTGCAGATGGAAGAAAAACGTCCGTAATGATTATTGAGGATGAATCTGCCACAAAACAAATTTATGCACGTGAAAGATTAACGTTTGAAGCTACTACAACTAACGTAGAAAGAGATTCTGAAACCTGGAATGCTGTTGTCGGAAAACTCAGAGAAGCCCACGGTAAAGTTGTTGATGTCATTGCTGATATGAAAGACTTCATCCTGATTGGACTTCATCCCGTAAAAGGATCTTATGTAAATGGCTTCGGAAGTGCTTATTTTGTCAATGAAAATCTGGAAATTCTTGAACACAGAAATGATCAGAATCATCAGTCGAAATAATTTTTTCAGCCCAGAAGGATAATCATAAATTTTAATATATTTTAAATTTAAAAGAAAATTCACTTAGATTTTAAGTGAATTTTTTTTATGAAAGAAACCAATGTTAAACTTCTCTTATCGTACTTCCGGTTTACAGCCAAAAAATTTCACTAATTTTACCATCATATAAAATATACCGATGCCACTTTACAGAGATTTTTCTGATGACAACGCCACGATTCTTGTATGGAAATACGATGAGACTGAAGATCTTGATATTCATAAGCTTCTGGAACCTGAGAATGCAGAAAAAGTGAAAGATTATCATCCTAAAAAGCTATTGGAAGTGCTAATGGTCCGTAAGCTTCTTAAAGGTTTAAAACCTCATTCAAAGATATTATATAAAGAAAGAGAACCATTTTTATCGCCCAAAGATGCAGAAATTTCAATTACGCATTCCTTTCCTTTTGCCGCGATTGCTATTTCTAAAAATAAAATAGGGATTGATATTGAAAAATTTAATCCTAAAATTTTAAGATTAATTGATAAGTTCACCTACGAAAATGAAAGAGGGTTTATTCCTTTCGATAACGAAGTTACTTTCTATACCATTATCTGGAGTGTAAAGGAAAGCATGTATAAAATTCACCATTCAAAACACTGGTCACTGAAAAAACATTATGAAGTAAGACCGTTTGAGCTGAAACATCTCCACAATATTAAATGCCGAGTGCATGACGATACGATGTCTGATGAATTTAAAGCGAGGGTAGAGTTCTTCGATGAATACTGCTTTACGATTGTTGAGGAATAGTTTTTAAAGTTTCTTTTTCTTCAGTTTCACTCTGATATTTTTCGATTACTTTTCTCTGTTCTTTGGCCACGTCGTAGATCAGCTCCAGAATATCGTGAATGTTTTTAAGCTCTGTAAGATGAGAAATTTTATTAGGATCCCTAAGATCATAGGTTTCATTTTCTGTCAATTCAGTTTTTCTTTTTAGAATAAGATCATCCAGAGAAGAATCTTCCGGTTCGATACGGCTTTCCATATTAAGGGTTTCGGTTATTGTATCACCATTCAGGAGATTGCATACTTTCTGCATTTCTGCTTCTATTTTGCGGCTCCAGCCTTCTGCGTCTATTTCAGGATATTTCTCATTATCCTTTACATATTGTGATAGGGAAGCAGTGTACGCCGTAATTAAGTGCGATGTAGCAACAAACTGATGCACAACCTCCAGTTTTTTCTGCTGATTCTTGGGCTCCGAAATCATTCTCTGAAAATTATCGGATAGGTTGGCCAATGAAATAATGGCATTTTTACGCTTAACTTTATAATCTTCAATATCAAAATGATCTTCAAGAAATTTAGAAATCACACTCTGAAAATAAATGAGATTGCATTCTGCAGATTTTTTCATTAAATCCAGATTCTGTGTATGTTCCCAAACCGGTAGTACAACGTAGGCTACGAGTGACGTGATGACTGCAGCTATCATCGTATCAACAATTCTGTCCCTGAAAATAATATTTACATGGCCGGGACTTAAAAAATTAAAGCTTAAAAAAACATAAATTGTCATGAATAAAACGGCCCAGAAATATTTCCCCTTCAGAAAACTGAAGCACATGATCATACTTAACAGAAGTATGGTGAAAAGAATTTCATTAATGTGGATATAATGCAGAATGATATAAGCAATGACAGCACCCGCAATTGTTCCGTACAATCTCAGTAAATTTCTTTTTTTGGTGATGGAGTAGGCTGGTTTCAGGATTGCCACAATGGTGATAAGAATCCAATACGTATGCCCGATTCCCAAAAACTGGAACAGGGAAAAAAGATATCCGACCAGGAGAGCAATGGTAATTCTCAACGCATGCCTGAAATGAGAGGATGAAAAGGAAATGTTGTTTCTTAATACTTTAATATTAAGTTTCTCTTCATTCGGCATAAATTTTTTCAGGTCTAATCCGGTGGAAAGACTTTTGGCCAGTTTGACGTTCTGTGAAAAAACTTTATAAATCTCGTTGATTTCTTTGGTGATCTCATTGATACGCATTAATATCTGCCTGAGCACCATAAAATTTTCGAAGTTTTCAGGTGAAATACGTTTATTTCTCAGCTCAAAATAATCATGATTGAGATGTTTCAGCTCGTCTTCAAGATTAGTAATTGGTCTTGCTCTTGTTCCGATCTGAAGTGATATTCCGATATTCGTGATTTCTTCAGAGAGAAGATTAAGGTAATCATGAATTTTAACGAGAATGGTTGTATTGTCAAAACTTTGCTGCAGTTTCTGATAATCACTTTCTGAGGTCATCAGTTTTTCATGAAGATCCATGGAATTCAGGAACATCAGCATTAAAAGACGGCTGGTGGTCGTCGACTCATTTACAATGGTTCTGGTTTTGAAAACAGTTTCACGGGTTTCTTCCTGCAGATTTTTTATCTCGATCTGTTTGGCAATCACTTGTGTTGTAAGCTTATCAAAATCAGGATTTTTCTGATAATAATTCGCTTTAATTTTCAAAAATTCTGCCAACTGCAGATAATTTTCACCAATCATCTGACTCGCCAGCTTATACGGCTGAATGGTTGTTACGATTAAAAATATAAGTAGAAACCAGGTACACCCTGATGCGAAAATCAGCAGACTTTTAAGAATATTGGCACCGGTTAAGTGTCCGTCGATAAAGATGGCAAGAACAACCAGTGATAATGAACCTACTGCAGCAAGTCTCTGTCCATATACACCGATTAATGAAAAGAACATTCCGAAAACAATAATTTCAGCAAAGACAAGAATTTTAATATTCATGACCAGGCTGGCTATCAGAGCAACAAATACAAAGCAGATAATGGCGAAAGTCAAAGCATTTCTCCGGCGTATAAAAGGTCCCGGCTGATCTGTAAGCGCTACGAAACTCGTTCCTAACGGAAAAAGAAAGTAATCTATCAGCATGTCGAAATGAGCGAGAACGAGACACGGAAGAACAGTCGCCAGTGTAATTCTGATCGCAGAATATACATATTGACTGGTAACGAATTTTTTAAGTTCCGCAGAATAGTTCATACTACAAAAATAAGGGTAAAATATGAATTGTCAATTTTACTTTGTTAGTGAATGGTTAATTTTTTCAAAAAATAATCTTGATTTACTTAATGTTTATTTTTAAAGAAAATAAATTTCAATTTTATGAGTATATAAGAAATATCAACTTTCTAATGGTTGCTGAAGTTCATAAGTTACAAATTCTGCAGTTTAGCCCCGATCGCAGCATTTGTCTGAGCTCATTTTATTGATTTTGGCTGCGGCGGCAAAGCCGCCGCAGCCAAAATCAATAAAATAGCGAGTGCGGAGAGCGGGAAATAGCTCCCAAAAATACATTCAACAAAATTCAAAAGGTTTGTGAAAAAGAAAGTCCCATATAAAAATATGAGACTTTTTCAGTTGTATGTAATATTTCTTAATAATCTACATTAGATGTTTCTTCACCAATGTGCCAGGTAAGACCAAAACGAAGGGTGTTGTCCAATGCTGTATTGATTTTAGACATATTGATCAGATAAGAGATGTCAAGACCGAAAGAACGGTACTTTAATCCGATACCTGCAGTAGCAAACTGTCTTGCTCCCTGCTCTTCACTTTCATGGAAATAACCTGTTCTTACAGAGAACGCATTGTCATAAGAATATTCCAGAGCTCCACTCATCATGATCGAGTTCGGGTTTTTAAAGGATTTTCCAATACCGGCCATTACGCCTACGTTTGGAACTTCATAAATAGGCTGTCTGGTATTTGGATCTGTTCCAACGTATTCTGAACCAGGAACTAAGATTTTTGAACCTTCAAAGCTGATGCCGACTCTGTTCATATCATCGAGATACATGTCATAACCAACCCCTAATCTCGCCATGGTAGGAAGATAAGATCTTGATTCTTCGTTTCCTGTGTAGTCTAATTTCGGACCAAGGTTCTGTACTGCGAAACCGGCGTTGACTTTTCCGTCCATATTCCCAAAACTTGAGAATCTTGGAGAAGTATAGTACCCGGAAACGTCTACTGCAAAGCTGTTTGCAGGTTTTAAGGTCGTATCGGTGTTGAATCCTCCGGCTAAGTCTGAACGGATATATCTACCGGTAACCGCCATGGAATACGAATCCGAAAGTTTAAGACCATAAGCAACGTCAATAGAGAATTCGTTTGGCTTGGAAGTACCCATCGAAGTTACTTCGTTTCCTACTAACTGAGTTAAATCTACCTCACCCATATTGAAGTAATAAATACTCGCTGAGATGGTAGATCTCTCTTCCTGCCCTAAAAATTTATGGAACGCTCCATATAATAAAAATACATCATTGGTGAGTTTTCCCATGTACGGAGTGTAGTTTAATCCTACAGAAGAACTTGTTCTGCTGAAAGGATATTTTGCCGCATTCCAGAATTGAGAAAAAGCATCCGGAGAGGTCACGACACCCTGATCCCCCATACCTCCAGCTCTTGCATCTGGCGCGATTCTTAAGAAAGGAGCTCCGGTTAATACAGGTCTTACTAGACTTAAATCTTGAGAATAGCCTAAAAAGCCAGCACTTAACCCAATTCCTAAAAGCAGTTTAGTAGTTAAATTCATATGTTGTCTTTTATATATTATCAGTTTTTTGTTGATATTATTATGTTATTGTTTTTAAAATTATTTCAAAAGTACCATTTTTTCTACAGCTGTAGCACTTCCTTTGCATTTTTCTTGATTTTGACTTTTTGCAAATATCTTAAAAATATACGTACCTTTTGCTACTGTTGCACCAAAATCATCTCTTCCATCCCATTCAATTGCCTGACGTGGCGTTCTAAAGCCCTGCAGGAACGGTTCTGCAACAACAGGTTGAGATAAAGTTTTTACCAATTTCCCAGTAATCGTAAAAATCTGAACATTCACATCAAGAATGTCATCACAATTATGTTCAAACTGTATATACGTCTTATTGGTAAACGGATTTGGCCAGTTCAATGGTCTGTTGATTACTAAATGCTGATCTGCTTCATCCTTAACTTCAAAATTTAACGTTGCAGTTGTCGAATTATTGTTTATATCCCAAACTTTAAATGTTAACTGATGTTGTCCCACAGCAAGGTTCCTGAAAGGATATGTTACATTCCCTTTCTGATAGTCTGCAAGACTTGGACTTAAACATCCGTTTCCTTCTCCTGAAGCATAAAAATCATTCAGCACAATCGTATTGATAATTTGGCCGTCCAAATATACAGTAATATCGTGACCAATACCAGATCCTGTTGAATTAATTCCTGTATCATCTGTAATACATGCCAGCAACATCGGATTCTGATCTGTAATACCGCCTTCGGCAAAGTTGGTGTTATTCATATAAAGCTTTACTTTAGGAGGCTCATTGTCATTGATTCCGTTAGGATTAATATCACCTACCTGTACTGCCTGATTATTGAATACATCACTTGCCTTATTGTCAGCGTATCCCAAAATTCTTCCCTGTCCGATTGCATAATTAATATCTTTCGGTACATAGAATTCTACTGTAAATACACCGTTTACGGCAGTTCCTGAAGCTTTTACTATAGCACTTCCTTCTTCAGTATAATTAAGGACAGGTGTTAAGCCGCCGTCATTATTTAAAGTTGTTTTATTTAATCTTTTATCAAAAATATTAATTACCACGCGTCCGTTAAAAGTGGTGTTAACTGTTCCGTTAGGATTATTGATGTGTCCCTTTACTTTTACAAAATCCAATCCTCTGATAAGTCCGGGAACAGGAGTTTCTATATCGTCAATAACGAGTAATCGTTTTGGTCTGCTCAGCTTCATGGCCGGATCTCCAAGGAAATTAACCTTTAAATGATCTGTAGCCGAACCTTTCTGTTTTTTAGCATTTAAATGTGCATAGCCCAATGTATCAAAATCATCGCTGGTAAGCTTAAATATATTCTGGGTAAACAGATTCGTAAAATCTACTCCGTATCCAACATCGATAGCGCGGCTTGAAGTGATCATGGTTGCAGGACCACCTTGTTTCAGTTTAATGAACTGCTCTCCTGCTGAAGAGGTTTCCGGCTCATCCCAAAGAGTAAATTCACAGGTTATTGTTGATACAAAAGGAAATCTGCTGTATACATTTGAGAAATTATTCGCATTCTGGATTTCAGATAATGTTAATACTCTTTCCTGAGCCCATCCGTTTATCCCTCCGTGTCCGAAATAAAAAATGTACAAACTGTTTCCGATATCATTTGAAATTGCCTGGTTTACCTGAGGATATCTCTGTCCTCCGGCAGTACTTTGCGCCTGGAAGGCATCCAGATATAGTTTTCTTACATTATACTCTTTAAGATCTGTAGTAGGCTGTTCAAAAACAGTCACCAGTGAATTATTCATAACTGTGTGGAAAGGCGTTCCTCCGTCGTTGTCATCATCCACCACAAAGTCAAGCTTCATTTTCCATTCTCCAAAAGGTGTTGATTGTCCGGACAAGCTATTATAATAAGCCAGTGTCTTGTCAATCATATTTGCTGCTTCCGTCACATTTGCCGCAGGAAGTCTTCCTACCGGGAGATCAGGTAAATTGTTTGTAATGAATTCTGTGGTCTGTGGCTTTGTCATTACAATATAATCGTCTGTAACGAAAGATTTTACAACGTCAGAAGACTCTTCACTCTGATAGCTCGTCACCACATTGGAATTATTCGAAATTCTGTTTTTAAAATCATAAGAAGTATCTCCTAAAATGAATACATATTTTAATGTTCCCGCAGGAGTGTTGAGTTTAGTGACAAAATCCCGGATTGCTGTAAGGTCTCTGCTTCCGCTTCCGAATTCATTGAATATTTTATCGGTATCTACAATCTGTACGTTATAATTGTTTTTTGTCTGATGATAATTGGCCAGTCTCTGAGCCTGTCCCATCATTTCCGGAACTGTAATAATCAGATAATCTACGTTTTGAAGCGCAGAAAGATTTTGATTGTTGATATGCCCTACAAATTGTGGAGAATAAGCAGCATCAGCTCTGAAAGCTACAAATTCATTATTGAAATTCTGATCTGCCGCAGTATATGCAAAATTAAATGTTGTGTTTCCTGCAGCTTTATTCACCCTTCTGTTTGCATTGGTAATATCTGTAACATCCCATATCTGTTCAGCTGAAGCAGCATTGGTTAAGCTGAATCCATAAGTCGTGTTTGTTCCGCTTTCTAATGAAAAATCTCTGAAATTCATCTGTGTCCCGTTGAAATTCAGATTATCTTTATATTGCACTTCAATATAATCCAGATAGAAGTTTCCATTAGGATTAATCGTTATGTTGGGTTTTAAATTAAATGTAATCTGATTCCCGCTTAGCCCTGTTGTTGCGCCGGTGTATCGTATCGGATAAAATTCATTCGTTGCCCCTAAGCTTATGGCAGGGATAACTGCGGTTACGGGATTTAAGGTATTAATGTCAAATGAAATGCTGTTTTGCTGAGATTTATACCCGACAACCTGCGCTCTGAATCTTATTTCGTCGCCAGCCTGAATGGGTGATGCCGTGGTAAAACTTACCGCTCTGTCAGTTGTAAAGGGAGTTTCTTCAACCCAGATTCTTCCGACTTTCATCAGGTTTTTCTGATCATTATTTATTACCTGATAGTTATCAAATCTTGTGATAAGAGGAGTTGAAGGCAGATTGACGTCTACAGCCTGAACTCTTTTTCCCGGGCCTTTGTCAAAATTTATATAATAATAAGAATAATCTTCATAAATGTTCTTCAGGTTCTCGCTTCTGTCATTTCTTGTATCAATTCTTTTAAAGCCGTTTCCGTTTGAAGTATTGTAAAGATTATATCCGTTTGGTCCTTGGGCATAAAACAAAGCATAGTCGCTGTCATTCCATACGCCGTCATCTTCCCCTACAACCTGAATAGCATTTTCCTGAAGCGCGCTATATCTCGCATCCTGGTTGTTTTCAGGAAGCATAATTCCTCCGTTTCCGTAGATTCTGAAGTTTTTTGGATTTACAGACGAAGGATTAATACCATTATCCTGTAAAAACTGTTTTGTTATTTTGAAAATCCCTGACTTATCAACCTTGATTTTATAAAAATTCCCGGTGGATAAAGGATTGACCGTTGTTCCTACCTTTAGTGTGTTTCCTAAACTGTTTGATGCATTTGTTTCTGAAATTTCGAATGATGACAATCTCTGAACCTGTCCTTTCACCCTTTTAAATAACGCAACATTGATGTTCACATAACGTCCATCTTCCAGGTTATAATAAGTAACATCCTTAATCTCATAATCAGGAAGAAGATCTTTGCTTATTTCAAACAGATCCTTTCCGGAAACATTTTCCCATACCGGATTAGAAACTTTTACCTGCTTTTCGCCAACCTGTTGTTTGGTTGTTATAAAAATGTTATTTTGGCTGAATGAAAATCCTTGATTTTTAAAATTGGGGAGATTAAGTTTGGTATCACCATAATCCCGGATTTTAGAGCCATCCCATTCAATGGTGATTCTCTGAGCCCAGAGGGTTGATACAAAGCTTAATAAAAATAAAAGCGAGATTTTTTGTTTCATGTTTATTTTTGAAATTTCTGAATTACAAAATAAATGAAAATTTTATAATTAAATTGTGATACAATAAAATTAATTTGTTAACGTTTTTCAAAAAAATCAACTCTTTACTTGATTTATTGAATAATTTATTTTTTCTTTGTACTTTGAAAATATTTATATCGACTATGAAAAAACTAAAGTTGTTTTCATTAATAGCATTAAGTTCTACACTTGCATTAACCAGTTGCGGAGGATCTAATAATGGCGGCGGTACTAAAAAGTTTGTCAGCAAAACAGGTTGGAAACCAAACGAAAAACAAGGTTGGTTTTTTGCAGGAAAGCAACAAAAGCAGAAGGGTTGGCCGGGAATGGTATATGTAGAAGGTGGAACTTTTACAATGGGATTAGTGAAAGATGATGTTATGCACGACTGGAATAACTCACCACGCAGAATGCAGGTAAGTTCATTCTTTATCGGGGAAACTGAAATTACTAACTACGAATACCGCGAATACCTGACATGGTTGAAGTATGTATTCCCTCCAAGTGATCCTAGCTTTAAGGAAATCTACAACGGTGCTTTGCCGGATACCTTATTGTGGGACAACAAATTATCTAGAAATGATTACAACGAGACGTATTTCCGTTCTCCTGAATTCGATTACTATCCTGTAGTAGGGGTATCTTGGACTCAGGCAAACAGATATTGCGAATGGTTGTCAGACAGAGCAAACGAAAAAGCCCTAATGCAGGCTGGTATTATTGCTAAAGATTTGTATATCAACGAGTCTAACAATCAAGGTGGAACTGCTTTCAATATGGATAAATTCAAATCGAATGATCCTGAAATGCAAGGGTACATCAACGAAAAAAGAATGCAGCAAAAAACAGGTTTGAAAACAACAAACCAAAGATTATTGGCTGCTAACAGAGCTCCAAACGCTGCAATGGTTACCAAGTTCAGACTTCCTACTGAAGTTGAATGGGAATACGCAGCTCTAGGATTGGCTAAGAACAGAGAGTACAACCAATATATGGGTAAAAAACCTCAAATTGAAAAATTAAGAGGTACCAAAGGAAGAGAAAGAGGAATGTTCCTTGAAAACTTCAAAATGGGTGCCGGTGATTATTCTGGTATCGCAGGTTGGAAAAACGATGGATCAGCACAAACTTCTGATGTAAGACAATTCCCTTCAAATGATCTAGGTATCTATGGAATGTACGGAAACGTATCAGAATGGACTGCAGACGTATATAGACCAATCATTGATGAAGATTTCAGCGATTTCAACTACTACAGAGGAAATATGCCTCAGGCTATCGTAAGAAACGGAGACGGAACTTATAAAATGGTAGATGAAAACAGCATTAAATATGATACTTTAGCAGACGGAAGATTAGTTTACAAAAACTTACCAGGACAGTTTGAAAGAGAAACCATTGCTGATTACAGAAACTATAGAGATGGTGACAGAATGTCTTCTTTAGATTATAGAAATGCTTCAGATTCGGCTGCTACTTATGATATGTACAATTCTCCTAAATCAAGATTTATTGTAGATGCCAATGGTAGAGTAGTGATGCAGAAAGACAGAAAAGAAAGAACTTCTGAAATTTCTAACGACATCAGAGTTGTAAAAGGTGGTTCTTGGCAAGATACAGCTTATTGGTTGGATCCGGGACAAAGAAGATATAAAAATCAAAATAAAGCTTACGGATGGATTGGATTCCGTGTGGCTCAGGATGCAAGAGCAAGCGACAAGAGTAGAACAAGAAGATAATATTTATCAAAATAATTTTCAAAAAACCTTCCGGAATTCTGGAAGGTTTTTTTATTTTTGAACCATGAATGCAGAACAATTTTATCCCTTGTTTTTACAATCCCGGAATGTTGTGATCGACAGCAGAAAAATTGAGGAGAATGATATTTTCTTTGCTTTTTCGGGAGACAGTTTTAATGCCGCTACTTTGGCGGAAGAAGCAATTCTGAAGGGAACTCTGGCTGTGATCGTAGAACAGCAGAATTACGAAAATAAAGAGAAAAATATATTTTATGTTCCTTCAACTTTAGACTTTTTACAAGAGCTTGCTGTATATCACAGAAATAATCTTCAAATTCCTGTTATCGGTCTCACAGGCAGCAACGGAAAAACGACTACTAAAGAGATTATTCATGCCGTGCTTTCAGAGAAATTTAATGTCCAGTATACAAAAGGTAATTTAAATAACCACATTGGTGTTCCTCTAACGATACTCTCCATAAGACCGGAACATGAAATGGCTGTCATCGAAATGGGAGCCAATCATCAAAAAGAAATAGAACTTCTCTGCTCGATTTCAAAGCCTGATTTTGGCTATATTACCAATTTTGGAAAGGCACATTTAGAAGGATTCGGAGGTTATGAGGGAGTGATAAAAGGAAAATCAGAATTATATGATTACCTGAAGAATAATGGTAAAACAATTCTTGTCAACGAAAATGATCCTGTTCAGGTTGAGAAAACGGCAGATTATTCACATAAAATTACTTTTGGTAAGCCAGCATCAGATTATCAGTTTGAATTGTTTTCTGAAGAGCATTTTGTGGGCTTAGTATACAAAAATGAAAAAGTAATTTCAAAACTTACCGGAAACTACAACTTTACCAATCTTTGTGCTGCCGTAAGTTTAGGACTTTATTTTGATGTCGATTTTGATAAAATCATTCATGCTATCGAGAACTATATTCCAACAAATATGCGTTCCCAAATCGCCGCGAAAGGAGAAAAAACATTGGTATTAGATACATATAATGCAAACCCCAGCTCAATGAGTGCTTCTTTACAAAACTTTATTACTTTTGAAGGCTCAAAAACAATCATCATTGGTGATATGCTTGAGCTTGGTGACGAGAGTGAAAATGAGCACAGTGGTATTTTAAACTTAGCTTTAAGCTTAGGTTTTGATCATATTATCACCGTAGGTAAAAATTTTAAAGCCGTAAATGATACAACGTTAAGTTTTGAAAACACCCAAGAGCTTGCAGAATATTTAAAACAAAATAAAATTACCTCAAAAAATATACTTTTAAAAGGATCGAGAGGTATTGCCTTGGAAAAAGCGATAGATTTTATTTAAGCTTTGTATTCCAGAATTCTTTGATGATCAGTTTGATATTTTTAAATGTGCTTGGAAAAACTTCCTCTTCTATTTGAGCGGTATTTTTCCAGGCAACTTCAGTGATTCCTTCTTCAATTTGAGGCTTTGATGTGTCTTCACCCTTAAAATTCATCTCAAACCAATGGGTACATTTTAATATTTTGTCACCATTCCTCTCTACATAAATGTGATATGTCGTGTTGATGAATCTGACTAATTCTACGTCCCGCAATCCTGTTTCCTCTTCAATTTCCCGTACTGCGGACTCTTCACGGGATTCCCCTTTTTCCATTTTCCCTTTCGGAAGATCCCATTTTCCAAGTCTTTTGATGAATAGAATGTCTCCTTCAGGATTATTCACAATACCGCCGGCAGCCTCAATGATTCTGAAAAGGCTTTGAAACTGTGACCAGATTTCATCAATATTTTCACCGAAAACATTTAATTCCTTTACTGATGTATTTTCAAGAAGATCAAGAGCGATCTCCAGGCTTGTGACGTTTTCGTATCCAAGCGTTTTTTCTAAGTTTTCAGATTGCTTAGACAACAATAATTTTTTTTCGTTCACAAAAACTTTATACATATATTTGTAAGAATTAAGAATTTAATACAAAAATAAAAAATGAATTTAGAAGGACGAAAGATTATTGTCAATAAATCATCTAAAGACCTGGTAGAAATACTGAAATCACCGGAAAATTACAAAGATTTTATGCCGGACGGTCTTCAGAAATTTGAAACGAGAGAAGACGGATTTAAATTCGGGTTGCAGGGAATGCCGGAAATTGCTTTGAAAATTGATGAAGTGAATGATCAGAAAGCGGTTTTGAAATCTGCAAGTTCTAGCCTTGACTTTTCATTGACTGCTGCATTACAACCTCTTAATGAAAATCAAACAGAAGTACAGATGCTTTTTGAGGGAAAATTCAATCCGTTCATCAAAATGATGGTTGAAAAACCGCTTCAGAACTTTATCAATACGCTGACTGATAAAATTGAAGCTTACAAATAAACTAAACCTTCCACTTGGGAGGTTTTTTTATGCGATAATTCCAGAACTGTGATTATAGGAACTGCCGGTAGCTGAAGACAAAACGTTGATCTCATTATTTATACGGAGGATTCCCATCAACGCAAAAATCAAAGCTTCTTTATATTCTATGATTTCCTTTTCGGGAATGATAATATCAGTCATTGTCTTGCCACGGATTATTTCAATTAAATATTGATTATAAGCTCCTCCGCCCGTAACAAGAACATTCTTTAAACGTTTTTCTTCTAAAACTTTTGAAATCTGTACAGCAGCATGTTCAGTAAAAGTTGATAAGGCATCAAGTTTTTCAATATCTTGAAATAATGGGAAAATGTTTTCGTTGCACCATTCAACGCCTAACGATTTTGGATGTGATTGTTGATAGAAATTTAGTGAATTAAGCTGTAACAGAACATCTTCATTAATTGTTCCTCTTTTTGCAAGGTTACCATTTTCATCAAAATCAACGCCAAAGTTCTTGGCAAGCTGATTAAGAACAATATTTACCGGAGCAATGTCAAAGGCGATCCTTTGATTGTTGATTTTTAATGAAATGTTGGAAAATCCGCCCAGATTAAGACAGGCATCATACTGTGGAAAAAGCAATTCGTCACCAATAGGTACGAGTGGAGCACCATTACCACCCATCAGTACATCCTGGCTTCTGAAATCATAAACGACAGGCAGATTAGCTTCCAGTTTTATAGCTCTTCCATCTCCGATTTGTAGTGTAAATTTCTTTTCAGGCTGATGAAAAATTGTGTGTCCGTGAGATGCGATAAGATCAATATGAGTAAGCTGATGATTTTCAATAAAACTTTTAACCGATTTTCCCAGATAAAAGCCATATGATGAATTCAGCTCGAGAAGTTCTTCCGCAGAAAGATGAATTGCATTTTTTAGTTGATTTTTCAGTGCTTTATCGTAAGAAACAGTTTCTGCGTTTAAGATTTCAAAGCTCCAGGAATCTTCTTTCTGGAATCTTGCAAAACAGATATCCAGACCATCCAGACTGGTTCCGGACATCAATCCTATAGCGTGGAATATCATAATATTATTTCTTGTTTTCAGATAGTTTGTCGGTAGTGAAGTCTCCGGAGTTCTGATAAAATACATATTCGGAAAAATCATCTTTAGCGGTCATTCCGTGGGTTCCGATAAGGGTAGAGCCGTCTTTCATCGTCACATAAACTGTATCACGGGTGTAAATCCTCTTTTTCCTCTGGTCCCAGAATACAGACTGCATCGCAAATCTCTCATTCTCATTGGTGGTAATTCTTACATCACCTCGGGCTTCATAGAATTGCTTATAATCATAGAATTTAGCATACTTTGCTTTGATCGTTCCCGGAACTTTCGGTTTCTTTTTATCAAAAAACAAAATATTGATTCCTTTTCTTGCAACAGTGTAGGGGCTGTCGATAAGTTCATATTTTTCAATAATCGGAGCTTTGGCTCGCATCGTTACAAATCCTGAATCCCTCTGGATGATATTGGCATTGTTGATGATCTGTGAAGCAAAATTTTTATTATTCTTGCCTGTGTTTTTTGTAAGATCTTCTTCACAGGATGTTATGATAAAAAATATAGCACAACTAAAAAGGTATGCTATATTTTTTTTATATGATATGTTTCTGAAGAACTTCATTTTTAGTTGTACAGAGCTTTTCTGAACCATTTATCTGCAAAATTGAAACCAACCTTCAGATTGATAAAATTCTGGTTGATGAGATTATTCTTAAGTGTTCCTCGTTTTCCGACTTCAAGACCAAGCTCAAGACCACTCATTCTCGTTATACTGCTGTTTTTGAATGGAAGAAGTACTCCCGCAGAAACCCCGAATTTATTGATGTTCTGTCCCGCGATCTGTAAGCTTCCTTTCTCATAAAAAGCTCCGTAGCGGTATACAATTCTTGAAAAATAGCTTCTGAAGTTATTATAATTCGGCAAATACCAACCTCCGGCAGAGATTCTGTAAGAGTCCTGGAGATCCAGAGACTGCCCAAAATAGGCGATACTTTCTCCCTTTTTATAATCTCCCTGAACAGATAAAAACCATTTATTCTCCTCACCATAACCTACACCGACTGATGCCTGTAGTGGTAGAAGATTTTTCGAGTTTGTTGTTTTTTCTTCAATGACTGTTTCATTGGCCTTTTCGGTTCTTGCAGCGTCAGAATAATAATAGGTACTATTTCTGTAATCGGTAGTCATATTACTTGTGTTACCGAAAGTAGCAGTCGCACCAATCGTCAGCTTTTTGTCAGTACTTGTATTTAGATTCTGATAATTCGCGCCTAAAGTAAAGTTGAAATTTCGGATGCTGTTTTTTGTTTCATAACCATTGATGAGTTCAGCATTAGAAACAGCAAGTTCGTTTAGGTCATATAAGTTTCCAAAATAATAGTTGGCTCTCGCCCCTACAGCAAATTGTTCATTGATTTTATATCCCAATGCAATCTGTGCGGTATTTAAAGTTCCGCTTCCTTTAAATCTGTTTCCTGTGATTACTCCAGTGTTTTCATTCGTTTCGGTATGAAGAATTTCATAACTTTTAGAACTGTAAGGCTGATAAGAAAGTCCCATTTTCAATCTTGGAGATAAAGGAAAAGCAAGTGAAATATTAGATAAATACGTAGAATGTTTGGTAGACTTCGTATTGTTGTAATCTGTTTTAAAGTAATTGTTTTCGTTGGTCGCTTCCAGCTTGATACTTGTTAGCTCGAAATTAGTATTGTTTGCAGGGTTTGCAAAATTGAAATTACTCGTAAAATCGCTTATGAAAGCTGTTGATATACCTCCCATTGAGGAAGTTTCGATCGTATTATCATATTTTACATCCCCGATTCCGTACGTCGCATAAGGTGAATTACTCAGATTCTGCGCGTTAAGGAAATATCCAACTGATATGAATGATAGTACAAAGATTTTTTTCATTCTTTATTTTTAAAACAATGCGCAAATATCTTAAATATTAATGAATTGTAAAAATTATATGAGGTTAAAGTTTGTTAAGGGGGATGAATAGAGATAATTATGATGAATTGTCAATTGTGAATGTGCTTTGATTGTGAATTTTTTATGGAGTATTTATATTTTTCTTGTTAAAATTTACCATTCGATTGCAAAGCAAAATTCGAATACAAAGTAAAATTCACATTCTATCAATTTACAATTTTCATATCTTTGAACCATGAATTGGGAGAACATTGCCGGACAGGAAAACCTGAAAAAACTTCTGAAAGAAAGTATTGCCGAAAACAGAGTGAGCCACGCCCAGCTTTTCGTAGGAAAAGAAGGATATGGAACATTACCGATGGCTTTGGCATATGCAAAAGAAATCTTAAGTGGTGAAAATGAACATGCGGCCTCAAAAGTAGAGCATCTTAACCATCTTGACCTACATTTCAGCTTTCCGGTTTTTACGGACAACAGAAATTCTTTAAGTAAAAATAAATTTGAAGAATTCAGGGAAATGATTCTCAATTCTCCCTACGCCAGCTACGATGACTGGACGGCTTTTCTGGAATCGGAAAATAAACAGCTGTTTATTTCAGCAGATGAGATTGATGACCAGAATCAGAAATTTTCATTAAAAAGCTTCGAAGGAGGAACCAAAATTCTGATTGTATGGCGTGCTGATAAAATGAATGTGGCTGCAGCCAACAAGTTCCTGAAATTTCTTGAAGAACCACCAGCCAAGACGATCATTATCCTCACAGCAGAAACAACAAATGACATTTTGCCGACCATTCTTTCGAGAACCCAGATTGTAGAAGTTCCGAGAATCACCGATGGAGATCTGGAACAGTATCTGAAAACTAACTTTACCATTTTGGATGATAAAATAGGAGAGATCATTCACCAGGCACAGGGAGATCTGAATGATGCCATAAAGCTGATGCAGTCCGGAAACAAACATGACGAATTTGAAAAGCTTTTTATTCAATGGGTTCGTGATGCATTCATGGTAAAGAAAAAACCTGAATTTCTCAAAAGCATTATTTTCTGGGCTCGCGAAATTGCAGGATGGAATCGTGAAAAGCAGAAAAACTTTCTCAATTACTGTTCAGAAATTTTCAGGCTGGCGCTTCTGCAGAACTATCAGTCGGAAAATCTTGTTTATAAGAAAATTGATGCAAATGGATTCAACTGGCTTGGGTTTTCAAAATTCATTAGTGGTGCCAATATAGAAAGTATTCTTGAAGAAATCAGCACGGCCGATCTCCATTTGACCCGAAATGGAAATCCAAAAATCGTATGGACTGATCTGGGAATAAAATTATCAAGATATATTCATAAAAATACATAAAAAACTCCGGCTAATGTCGGAGTTTTATTGTGATACTTAATCAAATCTATGCTTAAGTTGTTGCATTTCGCTACAGAGCTTATAAAAGCATTTTATTAAGCCGTCTTCTTTGCTTTTTTAGCTTTAGAGTCTTTTGTTTTTACCATGTTCTGTGCAGTAGAATGTTTCTTTTCACATTCTTTGTGGTTTTTATCGGCACAAGCTTTTTTTTCAGTTGCAGAACAGCTTTTTTTGTCTTTTCCGGCACAGCATCCTTCTTTTTCCTGAGCAAAATTTAAGGTAAACACACTTAATAAAGCTAAAATTGAAATAAATTTTTTCATTTGAATCTTATTTTTTTAAAGTTTCAAATATAACAATTTCAGAGGATTAAGCTTAACGAATATTAAAAATAAATTAAATTTTAAATAAAAATCAATCAATCGTTTGATTTATTCAAAATTGGATGTAAATTTGCATGCTCAAAAAATGAGAATAAGAAATGATTTCAAAAGAAGAAAATATACTGTTTGCTGCTGAAAAGCTTTTTGCTGAAAAAGGTTTTGAAGGAACTTCCACCCGGGAAATTGCCAAAGCAGCCAACGTGAATATTTCTATGATCTCTTACTATTTCGGTTCGAAAGAAAAATTATACGAAAAGCTGGTAGAATACAGAATGGAAGAAGGACAGTTTTTCTCGAAAGACATTCTGGAAAGGACAGATATTAATGATTGGGAAAAAATAGAAAAGATTGTAGATCAGTTTGCAGGAAGAGTAAGACATCACAAATGTTTTTACAGAATCATGCAGCGAGAGCAGCTTTATACGCTGAATCCTCATATTGTTGATTTTCTGAAGCAGACAAAAATGGGCTTCATTTCCATGTATTCAAAAATATTGGAAAGCGGTTTGAAGAAAGGAATTTTTACCAAAAATCCGCCCATTTATCTTCTGCATTCCACGGTGAGCGGAACTTTATTTTACGCATCCAACGCCAAAGAGATGTACAAAGAATTCCTCAACAATACGGATGATGAAGAAATTTTCGATGAAACCTATTACACAGAGCTTAATACACATATAAAATACTTATTAAAAGACCTTCTAGGTTATGAAGAAAATAAATAACTCAGTCCTTGCACTGGCACTATTTGTAGGAATTGCAAATGCAAATGCTCAGGAGAAAAAAACACTTACTCTTGATGAAGCTGTGCAGCTGGGCATCCAGAACAGCAAAAATCTCAAGATTGATGCCGCAAAAATCGAAGAAGCTACGGCCGATCTTCTTGAAGCTAAAAACAGACAACTGCCCGAATTGAAAGTTTCAGGAAGTTATATGTATCTTCCTATAAAACCGAATATCAACATCAAGCTTCCCGGAGTTTCAGGAGACAGTGGTCCTGTAGTTCATCAGGTTGCTTACGGATCTGCAAACCTAAGTGTTCCCATCTACAGCGGAGGAAGAATAAAATACGGAATCGAATCTGCAAAATATCTTGTGGAAGCATCAAAATTAAGCACTGAAAACGATAAAGTAGCCATCGCTTACAACGTTGCACAGGCTTATAACAATTTGTTTAAAGCCAATCAGTCGATCAAAGTATTAGAGGAAAACCTCAGTGCTTCCCAACAAAGGGACGAAACTTTCCTTAAAATGGAAAATAATGGTCTCATTGCAAGAAACGACAGGTTAAAAGCAAACCTTCAGACATCAAATATCGAATTGCAATTATTGGAAGCCAAAAACAACTATAATATTGCCAATATCAATATGGATCTGTTGCTGGGATTACCCGAAACCACTGAAATCGATGTAGATCAGAATTATATCGACGAAGGAAATGATGTAAAAACCGTAGACTATTACATTAATACCGCAAGAGAAAACCGTAAAGACCTTCAGGCTTTAAGTATGCAGAGACAGGCTGCAGCGTTAGGAACAAAAGCAGCGAAAGCTGAAAATCTTCCCTCTATAGCATTTACCGGTGGATATGTTGCAGCAGATATTCCTAAATTCCTTACGATTTATAATGCGGTAAATGTTGGAGTGGGAATTTCCTATAATTTATCCAACATCTGGAAAGAAAATTCTTCGTTGAAACAGTCAAAAGCAAGAGAAATGCAGCTGTCTGCTACCAATGAATTGTTGAATGACAATATCAAATTAGACGTCAACAGAGAATATCAGAACACCGATTACTCTAAAAAGAGAATTGCGGTTTTCGAAAAATCTGCAGAACAGGCTAATGAAAACTACAGAATTACAAAAAACAAATATGATAACGGTCTGGCCACAATGACAGAACTTCTGGATGCAGATGCAGCACAGATCGCAGCCAACGTAGGCGTGATCAATGCAAAAGCAGATGCCGCACTTGCCTACAGAAAACTATTACAAACTACAGGAACTTTAACAACAAAATAAATTAAGAACGATACCCACAATGGAAAATAATACTACAAAAGAAACTCAGCCTAAAAAGAAAAGAAGCTTAGTTTTCCCTATCATTTTAGCGGTTGTTGTTATCGGTGGAGGAATCTACGGATACAATGCTTACACGTATGGGCAGTCACATGAAGAAACAGATGATGCACAGATCACTTCCAATATGGCTCCCGTAATTTCGAAAATTTCAGGATATGTAACTGAAGTAAAAGTAAAAGATAACCAGTTCGTAAAAAAAGGAGATACCTTAGTAATTCTTGACAGTAAAGACCAGAAAATGGCTCTTGAGCAGGCAGAAGCAGCTTTAGCAACCGCAAAAAGCAACATCTCCAATGCGCAGGCAAGCACAACGGCTACTTCCAAAAATATCGGTTCATCACAGGCAGCGGTGACAACAGCCAACGCACAGATCGAAGCCGCAAAAGTAAATGTGTGGAAAACCACTCAGGATCTGAAAAGATATGCCAATCTGGTAAAAGACCATTCCATTACAGAACAGCAATATGAACAGGCTTTGGCTGCAAAACAAACAGCTGATAAGCAGCTTCAGGTTTTAATTGACCAAAGAAATCAGATCGCTCAGCAAACCAATATTGCATCCTCTCAGACAGAAGCAAGCTCTCAGCAAATCAGCGTGGCAGGTTCTGTTGCCAAGCAGAGAGAAGTAGATGTGGAAAATGCAAAACTTAACCTTTCTTATACTGTAATTGTCGCTCCTGAAGACGGATATGTAGGAAAAGTTCCGATTCAGGCAGGACAATATCTGCAGGCAGGATCACAGTTATTTGCGTTGGTGAAGAATGACCAGAAATGGGTAGTGGCCAACTTCAAAGAAACACAGGTTGATAAAATGGTAGAAGGACAAAAGGTGAAAATTGAAATTGATGCCTTCCCGGACAGAGAGTTTGATGGTGTTGTAAGCTCTTTCTCACCCGCTACCGGTGCTACCTTCTCTATCCTTCCTCCGGATAACGCCAGCGGTAACTTCGTGAAAGTAGTGCAGAGACTTCCTGTAAAGATTGATTTTGTAAATCTTGATAAAGATATTGCTAAAAGATTAAGAACAGGAATGAACGTGAAAGCGGAAGTTTCATTGAAATAAATTATAAAGTGAATGGTCAGTTGCGCAGAGGCAGTCATTAATGAAGAAGAAAATGCAGAAGCCTTGATCACATGATGGAATGTTGAAGATGAGATCAAAGATGCAGGCGAAGATGAAAGTAAAAATGACGATGAAGATTGAAGACTGACGATTCACTTTTCAAAAAATAATATAAGAGAATTGTCAATGATGCAGAGGCCGCCAGCCATGCAGCAGAAAAATGCAGAGGCTGTTGAGCATGAAGATGAAAGGAGGCAGAATAAAGCCGGTGCAATGTGGAAATGAAGAGAAGCCGGATCATATGAAGAAGAGCCATTATGCAGAGGAAGATCAATACCAGGATGTCGGAAATGAAGTAGTAAAACTGACGACAATGAAGATTGACCATTGACAATTCACTTTTTTAAATTAAGATTTTTAGAGATTCAGAAATTACTGTACCATAAAGTTTAAAGCAATATTCAAATTGTTTTTATATTTAAAACCTTTATGAATATAGAAAAAATGATTAGGAATAAAGTTAGTTCGTAAAAATGCTTGTTCACCTTCATATTCTGAATCTCCTAATCTCTTAATTTTTTAATACCTATAAACAAACATGCAAGATTCATTAGTAGAATATGGAGCGCGGAGAGTAATCATCACGATTACAGCAATTCTTTGTGCTTTGCTTGAAATTGTGGATTCCACGATTGTAAATGTTGCCCTCAATGAAATGAAGGGGAACCTTGGAGCCACACTTTCAGAAGTCGGCTGGGTCATTACCGCCTATGCGATCGGGAATGTGATCATTGTACCCATGACGAGCTGGCTGTCTCAACAGTTTGGACGTAGAAATTACTTTGCAGCATCCATCATTATATTCACCGTATTCTCATTTCTCTGTGGAAATGCCACCAATATCTGGGAGCTGGTATTTTTCAGGCTGATGCAGGGAATCGGCGGAGGGGCCTTGCTGGTAACTTCTCAGACCATTATTACCGAATCTTATCCTCTTGAAAAAAGAAGTATGGCGCAGGCCATCTACGGACTTGGAGTGATTATCGGGCCTACATTAGGTCCGCCGCTCGGAGGATATATCGTTGATAATTTCAGCTGGCCGTATATTTTCTATATCAATATCCCGATCGGAATTGCGGCAACTTTAATGACGCTCCAGTTCGTGAAAAGTCCGAAATATGCAGAAAAACGTAAAGCATCGGATGTCGACTGGGTCGGGATCGCTCTATTGGCTGTTACCGTTGGGTCGTTACAGTATATTTTGGAAAGAGGTCACGAAGAAGACTGGTTTGCAAGCGGATGGATTGTACTCTTTACCGTATCGGCAATTTTAGGGTTTATACTTTTCCTTTGGCGGGAACTCACCTTCAAATATCCTATTGTGGAATTAAGGGTTTTGAAAAACAGCAATCTGAGGATCGGTACCGTCATGTCCTTTGTATTGGGATTCGGTTTATATGGTTCTACATTCATCGTTCCGCTGTATACCCAAAGTATTCTGGGATGGACGGCTTTGCAATCGGGGGCATTGATGATTCCTGCGGCACTTACCACAGCATTCATGATGCCGATTATCGGTCGCTTATTATCAGCCGGTGCCAAGCAGCAAATTCTCGTCTCCCTGGGATTATTCATCTTCTTCATCTATAGTTTCTGGGGATATAAAATCCTTACACCGGATACCAGCAAAGATGCCTTTTTCTGGATGCTGATCGTAAGAGGGGCAGGGCTCGGACTTTTATTCATCCCAATTACCTCATTATCCTTAAGTACGTTGAAAGGGCAGGAGATCGGTCAGGGTGCAGCCTTTACCGGGATGATGAGACAGCTGGGAGGTTCTTTCGGGATTGCTGCCATCACCACATTCATTGCTAATGCTGGACAGAAATACAGGCTGAATTTGATTTCGCATCTTGATGAGACCGACTTCGCCGTACAGCAGAGACTGCAGGCATTGAAAGGAAGCTTTATGGCTAAAGGAATGACCCCCGATGCCGCCATGAACGCCGCCTATAAAATGCTTGATCTCTCCGTAACCAAACAGGCTACCGTACTTTCTTATATGGATGTGTTCCTCTATCTGGGAGTCATATTCCTAATCTGTATTCCGTTCATTCTTTTTGTTAAAGAGCGGAAAAGTAAAGAAAAGATAGATTTGAGTGAAGCCATGCACTAATAGAATAACCTCCGTTTTGCGGAGGTTTTTTTATCTGTCTTCCTATCGATCCTGGAAATTCTGATACGATAAACATACAACTAGGTTTTTAAAGCATCCCTACCTATAATTTACCTACATGGAGCGGTACATTACTAGTCCGGCGGTCTGGCGGATAGGTATTTATACGTCTTAGATATATCTCTATACGTCTTAAACGTAAAACAATATATACAACATATATTTGTATTTATATTAAACGTATATATATGTATTTAAAACATATAAAAACATTTCTAAAACGTATAGCGATATGTCTAAGACGTATAGCGATATATCTTAAACGTATAATGACCATTGATTCACCTGTCTGGACAATTGAATAACGCCTCCTGACATACATTTGTCACAGACAGACCGTATTTTTACAAAATAAAATTTAAACAATGGATGAATACCATATCGGGGAAATGATAAAACGAGCTCTCAAAATCAGAAAAAGATACCATACCCTGGAAATCAGACAAAATGGTAAAGAATGGACTCCCGAACAGGATGCTCTTGCCTATCTTACCGATGCAGCAATTGTCGGGAGAAATGTCATGTCGCATCAGGAAAGCTGGCCGAAGATAAATTCCGCCGAAGAATTGGAACATAAATTAGGGGAAAATATGTGGTGGTTGATTATCTTAGCAGACCGCACCGGAGTTGATATTATGCAGGCCCTGGAAAAATTTTTAACCAAAACCGAAAATATTTTATAAATGAGTTACTGTTTAGCAATAGAGAGAATGACCCCCGAAGACCGCAAGGCACTTCATCAAAAATACCACGATCATCATTACGGATTTCCGATTCATGATGATAATGAACTGTTCGGAAGGCTGATCATGGAGATCAATCAGGCCGGACTGAGCTGGGAAACGATCCTGAAAAAAGAAGAAGGTTTCCGAAAAGCATACGATAATTTTAATATCAAAAAGGTAGCTGCCTACTCCGAAGCCGACCGTGAAAGACTTTTGAATGATCCCGGAATTATCAGAAATAAGCTGAAGGTAAATGCAGCCATAGAAAATGCAAAAACCATCATTTCGCTTCAGGAAGAATTCGGCTCATTCGAAAAATGGCTGGAGCATCATCATCCTAAAACATTACCGGAATGGATGAAGCTGTTCAAGAAAACCTTCAAATTTACTGGCGGAGAAATCGTCAACGAATTCCTGATGAGCATCGGCTACCTCAAAGGATCTCATTCTGAAAACTGTCCGATTTACGAAAAAGTGATCCAGCAAAACCCAAAGTGGCTGGAATCTTAACCATTAAAATTGAACCATTAAGCTTGATTTAAGAAGTTAAGCTGAGTTAAGTAATAAGTATGCCTATAAATAAGTATGCTTTAAAATATCTTTAGTCATCTTCATCAAACTTAACTCCTTCACAAAATCTTAATGGTTAAATATTTACATTAACGTCATTTCGGGTAGCTTTTTTGAAAAGCATATCGAGAAATTTATGAATCTCAGTACTCACGGGCTCTAGATACATTTTTCTCCGCTTCGCTTCGACAAACACTCGAGCTGACGTTATGTTAATTCTACCTGGCTTTTCAATCTTTCTGAAAGCATAGCAATAATTCTTTTGTTATAAGCTTTCGTGTCGGAAAGATATATAACCATTTCATCGGAAGTCAGCATTCCGACGGTCATTCCTATGAATGTATTTCTTAATGCATTGTCTTTTTGCAGGCTTTGATCAATAAAAATTAGTTTCTTTTCTGTTTGTAAAGCATTAAAATCTGAAATTTTGCGTAATGCATAATCCCTGAACAGTATTAGATAGATCTCGTTCTGTAGTTTTAAAATTGGGCGAAGAACCTGATTTTGAAAAATTTCGACATCACTGCTGTTATCGTATACTGGAAGGGAGAGTCTCTCCCGAAGGTCCTTTTTGTCTGGCATGATTTATTGTCTTAAGTTACCCCACCGTCTTTGTATCCTCTTCCTTTAAAATCTTTTTCTCCTTCATGGAAAGCATCATCCGTTCGTATTTGTACTTTTCCCAGTCGAAATTATTGAGGAAATCGAGGGCAGCCTGAAATCCGCGGTTGAAGAGTTCTTCTTTTTCTTCTCTTTTCATGAAAAAATTCAGCCAGCTGCTGCTTCCACAATTCACAATTTGTATGCTGAAAAGATGATAGAACGTATGCTTGGTGAGGAATGTTTTATCGTTGAATCCTTTTAAAGTATTGATGATATTTCCGGCGTAGGTGAGGGGAGAGGCAAGGATCTCTTCACTCGTTTTCCCTTTACCGGCAAGCAGGTCAGAATCATTGGTGAGCTGTACCCCGAACAAAGGCATCCTCGGATAGAAGATATCAGTGGCATGGAAAAGATCAATAGGGAAGTTTGAAATACTTCCACCATCGATGAAAACTCCGGCAGGATAGATGTCTTCCGGCAAGGTATTCATCCAGAATTTCCAGGCATATTTTACGGAATCATCATTTTTGTTAATGACCTTTTGCATAGGCTCAAAAAAGAACGGAACCGACATGGAGGCACGCACAAATTCTGCAGGACTGGCGTGTTTCAATTCTTCTTCTGACCAGTAAAGATTGGCCATCGTAGGCAGTTCGACCTTTATTTTAGCATTGATATCTGTGGTCACTACAATGTATTCTGATTTCAGGAGGTAGAACGGATCTTTCTTGTAATACTCGTTATTGACGGTGCTGTCGTAAAAGATTTTATACCGGATCTCATCAATATGTTCACTATGATTGGCTTTTATTTCCTCGATGCTCTGCAACGCCATCTGATAATACTGCATTTCATTCCCATAGCGATAATTGAGGTTGAGATCTTTACCGGTTTTCACAAACTTTTCATTGAGATGGGCTACAGTATTTATCCCGAAGCTGTCCAGGGCATTTTTCATGGCTGCTGAAAAAGTATTTCCAGGGTTTAATCCTGAATTTCTCTTTTTAAGGTCTGTGTAAATTTTTGCCAGGCATAAAACCCCAATGATCACCAACAATAAAGGGATTGAAAAAAGAATCTTCGTCTGCCATATTTTTTCCGTAGGATATACAAATGCTAAGATTCCAAAAAATACGAGAATGCCGATCGCAATATATGAATTGATCTTAAGAAAATTCTTATTGTTCAGCATCGCATGGATGGTCGTTCTTACATAAGGTTTTCCATCCATAAAATCGGCGAAATTCCAGTTGAAAAGTATTTCTTTGATGATTTCACTTTTGGGTTCCTCTTTGGTTTTGCAGGCGGCTATCAGCATGGTATTGATGGCACCGGCACTGGTTCCTGCTACTTTCAGAAAACGGATCCCAAAGATTTCCAGTCCGTACAGGTAACCTACCAGCGCACTTCCCCAGACACCACCACCTTCCTGTACAAACTCGACATATTGATTTCCTCCGGCATCCAGAAGATCAGAAAATTCTTTTGCTGAAATGCGGTCGTGCAAGGCAGCCAGCTTTTCTTTGGATTCTCTGGAAAGGGTATCTTCTTCCAGAATTTTCTTGAGAGTTTGCGGTTTCATGGTGTTTGTGAGTGGTTGGTGAGTTAAAGTTTTTAAATATAAATTAGTAAATAAAAAATAGATAAAAGTGAGCTTATTTTCCGATACAAAACTTCGAAAATATATTACCCAATACCTCATCATTTGTCACCTCGCCGGATATTTCTCCAAGATGGTCCAAGGCATTTCTCAATTCATAAGCCAGCAATTCGGTAGAAATCTGGGATGATATCGCTTCATTTACTTTATGAACAGCATTCAGGGATTTTTGTAACGCTTCAAAATGGCGCTGATTGGTAATAACCACATTGTTTTCTGAAGCTTTCAGTTGCTCAACATAAGAAGACAATTCATTCTTTAAATCCTGGATATTCTGGTTTTCAACCGCTGAAATTTTTATAAAATCAAACTCATGCAAAATCTCGCTTCTGAAAATATCTTCCACTTTTTCATATTGAGTTGGAATGACTTCATCGATTTTTGTAGCGCAGATGATCAGCTTCAGGTCGTCTCTTAACAAAGACTTGATCATTTCAATATCCTCGGAAAAATCCTCAGTTCCGGCATCCGCCAAATACACAAGAATATTGGCATTTTCCACTTTTTCTTTGGCTTTTTTAACACCAATGGCCTCAATTTCGTCAACAGTTTCCCGTAGTCCCGCCGTATCAATCAACCGGAAAGCGTGCCCTTTAATATGCAAAACTTCCTCTATGGTATCTCTCGTTGTTCCTGCAATATTGCTTACAATTGCTCTTTCCTCCTTTAACAAAGCATTTAATAACGTTGATTTTCCCGCATTAGGTTTTCCGATAATTGCCACAGCGGTTCCGTTTTTAATAGCATTTCCGTACTGAAAGCTTTCGATGAGTGAATTTAGTTTTATCTCGATTTTATTGAGTAATTGGGTAAGCGCACTCCGATCGGCAAATTCTACATCTTCTTCTGCAAAATCCAGTTCCAGCTCTATCAAGGAGACAAAGTTTAGAAGATCAGTTCGCAATAAGGAAATTTCATTAGTGATTCCACCTTTCAGCTGACTAATTGCAACTTTTCGGGACGCCTCATTTTCAGAAGCAATTACATCAGCAATCGCTTCAGCCTGGGAGAGATCAATTCTTCCATTGATGAAAGCACGAAGGGTAAATTCACCCGCTTTTGCCATTCTCGCCCCGTTTTTGATCAGTGTTTCAAGAATACGTTTTCCAATGTGCGGAGATCCGTGAAAAGCAATTTCCACCGAATTTTCAGTTGTAAAACTTTTGGGAGCCAGAAAAATAGATAACATTACCTCATCAATCGACTCTTCTCCATCCATAAAATACCCATAATGGATTGTATGAGACTTCTGTTTTGTAAGGTTCTTGCCGGGAAAACTTATCTGAACAACAGGTAAAGCATTATTTCCGGAAACTCGGATGATCCCCAAAGCTCCCACTCCATTGGCCGTAGCCAGCGCACAAATGGTATCATTATTCATACTGCAAATTTACGTTTTTTCACCACAAACAAAAATACCCTTTATCTATTGCAGTCATTAGCAAAACTCAAATAAACCACAACCCAAACCCATCAACTCTAAAATTCTCAAACCCTAAAATCATAAAACTAAACACTCATTACATGAAATTTTTTCAGGAGCTTTTTCCGGCTTTCCGCACTCGCTATTTCTTTACTCAGTCGCGGCGGCTTCGCCGCCGCGACTGAGTAAAGAAATGAGCTCAGACAATTGCTGCAATCCGGGCTATGACGGAACAGTGTTATTTAAATCAGCACAAAATTTAACGAGCCACCCTTTAAATGATGATCACAAAAAAATCACTTCAGAAACTGAAGTGATTAAACGCTTTGAATTTACTAGTTATATGAAGATATGAAATGATGTTTTGTTGTGACAAAGATAAAATCATTAATTCGGTGTCTCTTCAGGATAATCCCTAAAATAATTACCGTAAAATTACGGTTGCACAAGAAATAACTCGGCCCGGCAGGAACTGCCGGGCCGAGTTATATGATCACCATTAAAGATGAATTTTTCAACTAAATGATAAAATTTCAAATAAGATTAAAGCGGGCTTACCAACTGGGTAAACCATTCTTTTACGTCACCTTCCAGATAAGGTCCTATTTTTTCTTCGCAGGTTTTGTGATAATTATTCAGCCATGCGATCTCTTCTCCGGAAAGAATATCTTTAACAATCGTATCCTTAAAGAACGGACAGAACGTCAATGTTTCAAACTCATAAAATGTTCCGGAATCAGTTGTTTCCGACTCCCGTACTGCGATCAGATTTTCATGACGGATTCCGTACTGTCCTTCAACATAATATCCTGGTTCGTTGGAGCATACCATGCCCGGTAGAAGTTCCTGAGGATTCATATCCTTTCTGATATTTTGAGGACCTTCGTGGACATTCATAAAACTACCAACTCCATGACCGGTTCCGTGGTTAAAATCTTTGCCTTCCATCCATAGCGGAAGTCTGGCAATCGCATCCAGCTGCACGCCTCTTGTTCCCTTTGGAAATTTCACCATAGAAAGTCGGATCATTCCCTGCAAAACCAACGTAGAGTTTCTTTTAAACTCATCAGAAACAGTTCCTAACGCAAAAGTTCTTGTTATATCGGTAGTTCCTTCAAGATACTGACCTCCCGAATCCACCAGAATACTAGCATCATTAGTTACCTCCTTACTGCCTTCGCTTTTTGCTGAATAGTGCATGATGGCTCCATTATCTTTATATCCGACAATACTTCCAAAGCTTTCTCCTACAAAATTTTCTCCTTCAGCACGGAAACCTCTGAGCTTTTCCCCAATAGAATATTCGGTCATAGGCTCCTTTCCGGCGTTGTGAGTCAGCCAATACAGGAATTTCACCATAGCCACACCATCTGTCACCATTACTTTTCTGAAACCTTCCAGTTCTGTCTCATTTTTCTGGGCTTTCATTAAATTACCAGGAACCGGAGCCTTAATCATATGGTTTTCAGATTTCAAAGCTTCAAAAATAGACTGATTGCTGTTTGGGGAAACCAAAACTTTTTCATTTTTAAATTCCTTAATGCAATTGTAGAATTCTTCGTAAGGCATCATTTTTACCCAAGCTTCATCCAATTGTTTTCTGGCTTCTACTTCAAGTTTTTCAAGATCTGTAAAAAGCTTTGCATCATTTTTCGTAATCACGATATATCCTAAAAACACAGGATTACTCTGCACATCACTTCCCCTGAGGTTGAGCGTCCAGGCAACATCGTCGAGACTTGAAATAACATGAACCGTCGCTTCCATAGATTCCATTTTCTGGCGGATAGCTGCGATTTTTTCTGCAACAGATTTACCCGCTCTCTCTATTGGATGAACGAAGATCGGATTTTTAGAAGGCGTTCCCCTGTCTTTCCATACATTATCCAAAAGTGGAAAATCTATTAACGATATATTTTTAGCATTTAATCTTTCTGTCAGAAGCTCCCAGTTTGCGTGAGAAGTTGCCAAAGCATTTACAGCCACTCTTCCTTCTACCGGAATTTCAGAGATAATCCAGTCGATATAATTGGGTGTTCCTTCCATTCCCTCTTTGAAGAGATCAATTCCCGATCCTTCCAATTCAATCGCAGCTTGTGTAAAATACCTTCCGTCTGTCCAAAGTCCTGCTTTATCCTTAGTAACCACAACAAAACCTGCGGAACCTAAAAATCCCGAAAGCCAGGCTCTTTCCTGCCATTCTTCAGGTAAATACTCACTCATGTGCGGATCGGCCGAATATACGATAAATGCATCAACATTATTGTTCTGCATTTCTTCGCGAAGTGCAGCTATTTTTTCCTTTGAAGTCATTTTTTGAATAATTTTTAAAGATGTGAAGTTACGAATTTAAAGGTTATGAGACAGGGTTTAATTATATTTTAGCAATTTATCATAGCACATTATATAATATTACACTTTCAAATAATATTTCCTTTATAATTAGCTGGAATGTTTAGTATACCAAAGCTTTTTTCACTTCCCAACGATTACTTTTCGATGTTCGGTTCCCCAATCAGCCAGAGTATCGATGATCTTTTTTAAAGTCAAACCGTATTCTGTCAGTTGATACTGTACCGTTACGGGTTGCGTGTCAATAACCGTTCGTTTTATAAGTTTATTCATTTCCAGATCCTTCAGTTCTTTACTGAGCATTTTATTGGAAATGCCTTTCACATCATTCAGGATATCAGAAAAACGTCTTTTGTTATAATAGCAAACCGAAGAAATTATTGAGATCTTCCATTTGCCATTCAATATGTCCATTGCATCATGAACAGCCATAATTTGTTTTCTGTTTGTGTCGTTATCCGAGCATTTTATTTCCTCCATAAGTTACCTTGTTACTCAAAAGTTACTGTTACTTTTAGTTACAAAGTTACTAAAATAAATTTATTCATTTTAAATTTGCATCGTTAAAGAAATCGATTTCAAAAACAAAATAAATTCAAGTCTTAGACAAAAATTAATTTTCAATCATTAAAAATTTAAAAAATGAATTTCACAAATAAAAATGTAGTGATTACAGGCGGAAGTGCGGGAATTGGACTAGCAACCGCAAAAACGTTTATTGAAAAAGGAGCAAATGTTTTAATAACAGGACGAAATGCGGATAGTCTGCATACAGCTTCAGTGGAAATTAATAGCCCAAATTTGAAAACTTTAGCTTCTGATATTTCTAAACTGGCAGACATTGCAACATTGGAAAAAGAAATTGCAGAAAGCGGAAACAAAGTTGATGTGCTGGTTCTGAACGCAGGAATTGCAAAACAATTTTCAATAGAAGAAACAACAGAAGAAGTGTTTGATGATTTGTTCAATATCAACGTGAAAGGATTGTTCTTTACATTACAAAACCTAATTCCACATTTAGCAGAAGGCGCCTCTGTTATTCTTATTTCGTCAGGAGTTTCAGTGAGCGGATATGCACAAATGGGAGCTTACGCCGCAACAAAAAGTGCAGTTGATGCAATTGCACGTACTGCAGCCATAGAATTGGCAGACAGAAAAATTCGGGTAAATACTGTAGCTCCCGGACTAACCGATACACCAATGAATCGACAAACACCGGAAGATATTAAAAATGCTATTGCCGCAGCAGTACCTTTGAAACGAATTGGAGAAGCGGAAGAAATAGCAAATGCCATTGTTTTCCTGGCTTCAAGCGAAGCTTCTTATATTTCAGGTTCATACCTGTCAGTTGATGGCGGTGTGACTATTCGCAGATAATATTTAAAACTCATTTTCGCTTTTGCGTCAAAGCGTTGTCAAGGTTATTGAATGAATCTTAACAACGCTTTTTCAATAAATTTTAATTCACAACAGTTTATTGCGATGAATGATTTTTCAGATTGTTGTTTGCTTTATTTATTTTCTGTAGATAATCGATGATTTCTTGTTTTAATATAATTCCAGATCAGATACAGCAGAAATAGACTGATCCAAACACTTAGGACGACGATCATGAAAATAATCTGTATTGACAGATGCAGATAATTGGGTTTATAAAACAGGCGTTCGAGTGTATTAAATTTATCCTTCAACTTAGCTCTGTCAAAAGTATTCCGAATCTCATTGAGAGGCTCCCTATTGTGATCACGGAAATAAAAGACATCATGCTTCAGATCCTTGGGAACTATTTGTGATTCTATGTTATATTTCTTAAACAAAGTGTCCAGACGCTGAAACGAATGAAGCAGTGAATCCTGATCATATTTATAAAGTAATTTATATCTCGCTACGGCATTTTGATATTGTTGTGTAGCTTCAGAAACGTTACGGACAGGACTATATAAAATCTTATTTTCCAAAAAGATACAGATATCTTCATCATATTCCGGATCTACCTCACTACCTTTAAATACAATTTCCGTACTGTCTCCGATCACTTTTTTGGAAATAATTCTTTTGGTAAAGTCTTTAGGTTCAAGTCCTAAATAATCCATTCCTGATAGTATTTTAGAACTGATGTTTTTATAATCAGAACTTAGTATTTTCAACGTATCTATACTATAATAGTTTGTTTCAACGGAATAATATTCCGTATCATTAGGATTGTAATAAGTGGTGTCAGTTTCCGCAATCACCGGATAAGGTTTAGGATATAAAATATTTTCCGGATTAAATAATTTATCAGAACTATAGGAAGTATAATTGTACAAAAACGGGTATAATACATTCAGAAAAGTTTTGTCTTTATTAAAATCCTTTTCAGGAAGCTCCTGTCTCATTTTGGCATTCAACCCAAAACTGTAGCTTATGAAAAAAGTCAGCGAGAGAAAGGAAATCAGTAATAAAGAAGCACCAATTTTTACAGTATTAATGACACTATATTTCTTTTTGGAATGATTTCTCAATAACAAAACAAGAAAGCAAAACAGAAACAGACCGGTAATAAAAAAGTGGGAAATAGAAACGTCATCATAAAATTTGAATCTGTAAAACTCCGTATAAATATCGATTTTACGGATACCTTCAAACTTGAAATAGCCATAGATAAAATAGCCCAAATGTATTACGCTTAAAACAATAACAGATTTGATTAGAAATTTTTTTAATTGTTTGTCCATAATTGCAATAATATATTCTTTAAAGTAAGGTTTTTTTTAAAATAAACCGTAATTAATCAGATCCTGACATAATTCTAATTCTCATTTTTCATATTCAGCCTCTGAATATGAGCTTCCATCAGGCAAAGTTGACGTAAGGTCGGTTATCCTATATCTTCGCTTAAGTTTTCAAATTCAACAGTGAAATCAAAGTAGTGAATATAACATATATCATATTTAAACCTCCAATTCGGTATTTCTTCAGCCAAAATTAAGTTTAGATCAGAAATTAAAGAATTTTGGAAAGATAATTGCAATATACGAGAAATGGAAAGTCAGAATTATAAAAACCACAGGAAGTTTTACGCTCCTCATCATTTCGTTTTTCTTCCATTACTAATCATTTTAGAAGGGATCGGAATTTATAAGGTTTTTAAGGATGAACAAAACCAACTTTCCTGGATTTTGTTTTCGGTAATTATCTTTCTGATTTTTTATCTGGCGATTATGGTCCGCCAACATTACGCGCTTGGTCTTCAGAATCGTATCGTACGACTTGAGTTTCGCCAGCGGTATTTTGAGATCTTCGGGTTGAGGTCTGATGGTGTTGAAGAAAAGCTTGCATTCAGTCAGATTGCTGCGTTAAGATTTGCTTACGATGATGAATTCAAAGTCTTTCTCGAAAAAGCACTGAAAGAAAAGATGACGGGAGACCAGATCAAAAGATCCATTACAAAATGGAGAGCAGACCATCACAGAGTTTGAAAATAATAAACACTAAAATAATATTATCATGAAAAAATGGAGCTTTTACAGTATTGCAATATTAACATTACTGACACTTACAAGCTGCGAAGCAGTAGAAACGATCTTCAAGGCAGGAATGTGGTGGGGAATCATATTAGTAGTTGGCGTAATAGCCATTATCTTATGGCTATTTTCAAGGGGTAGGAACTCTTAACCAAATCTTATGGAAAATTCAGACTTAGAAATCATTTCCCATCTGAAGCCTTCAAAGATTGTCAAAATTATGAAAGATCCGGTGGCATCTGCAAAGGCGGTACATCTCATTTATACCTCCGATGCAGAGACAGCCGGTATCACACGCAAGAAGACCGGAAAAAAATTTTCTTATTACAAAGACGGCGAAAAAATCAGAGATAAAGAGGAAATCACCAGAATCAACAAGCTCGTAATACCACCTGCTTGGGAAAACGTATGGATCTGTGCGCTTGATAACGGACATCTTCAGGCAACCGGTTTTGATATAAAAAAGAGAAAACAATATCGCTATCATCCGCTCTGGAGTGCATTGCGCAATCATACAAAGTTTTACAGAATGCTGCAGTTCGGATATGCCTTACCGGACATACGACTACAGGTTGAAAAAGATTTAGCATTAAGAAATTTCGACAAACGAAAAATTCTGGCCTTAATCGTAAGTCTTATGCAGCGCACCAACATCAGGATCGGAAATAATGCTTACGAAAAATTATACGGCTCTTTTGGCTTAACCACTTTAAAAGATAAACACGTAAAAGTTCAGGGACAGAAAATTTCCTTTCATTTTAAAGGTAAAAAGGGGGTTATGCATGATATCGACCTGAAAAGTAAACGGCTGTCAAAACTGATACAGAAATGTAAAGATATTCCTGGCAAAGAACTTTTCCAGTACATTGACGATGAAGGAAACCGCCATACCATAGATTCAGGAATGGTGAATGATTATATAAAAGAGATCAGTGGTGAAGATTTTACGGCAAAAGATTTCAGGACATGGTCGGGAACAGTGAGTGCTTTGATTGCCTTTAAGGAAATCGGGTATGCAGAAACCCATACGGAATATAAGAAAAAGGTAAAAGAAGCGCTGGAAATAGTCGCTTCACACCTCGGGAATACAAGTACCGTTTGCCGGAAATATTATGTTCATCCTTTAGTTATTAATCTTTATGAAAACAATACTATCAAAAAATATCTTGATGAACTTGAAAAAATAGAAGAAAATGATGGTAAAGCCGGGCTTACCCACGAAGAAAAATTAGTTTTGAAAATACTGGAAACCGAAAAGATGTGATTGGTTAGTAGTGAATAGTGAACTGTCAATCTGCTGCACTGGTCAATTTAAAAATGTCTAAAAATTCATTATTCACTTGCAAAGCAAATTGACCATAACAGAATAATCAATGGTAAATTGTCAATACGTCGCCGCTTGTCAATTTACTATTCTCGTAAAATTAACTATTCACAGGCAAAGCCAAATTGACCATTAACAGAATAACCAATGTTGAATTGTCAATCCGCTATGCTTGTCAATTTTAATAATCTTTTTTAAAAAATTGACCGCTAACTTGCAAAGCAAAATTGACCATTCACATATTATAATCGACCCAAATAATTGTTGTAAATTTGTATCATTAGCAAATAAAAAATATACAACTAATATGTCTAAAGCAATTTCGCAAGTACCATTTGCGGTAAATGAACCGGTAAATTCTTATGCGCCGGGAACTCCGGAAGTAAAAAGCCTTATCGCTCAATATAAAAAAATGTGGGCTGAAAAGATAGAAATCCCAATGATTATCAATGGTAAAGAAGTAAAAACTGACAACAAAGTTCAGCTTCAGTCACCTCAGGATCATGCGCATGATTTCGGATTTTATCACAGAGGAACCATGCAACACGTTGATGACGCAATCAACGCTGCATTAGCCGCAAAAAAACAATGGAATGAACTTGGCTGGGAACAACGTGCAGCAATTTTCTTAAAAGCTGCTGATCTTTTAGCGGGGCCTTACAGGGATGTAATCAACGCCGCAACGATGATCGGACAATCTAAGAATGTTCACCAGGCTGAAATTGATTCCGCCTGTGAATTTATTGATTTCTTAAGATTCAATGTAGAATTTATGACAGAAATGTATTCTGAGCAGCCAGTTTCCGATTCTGGTATCTGGAACCGTGTAGAATACAGACCGTTGGAAGGATTTTGTTTTGCCGTGACGCCATTCAACTTTACAGCTATTTCAGGAAATTTGCCAACTTGTATGGCCATGCTTGGAAATGTAGTCGTTTGGAAACCATCTGACAAGCAAATCTATTCTGCAAAAGTTATCATGGATGTTTTAATAGAAGCTGGACTTCCTGCAGGAGTAATCAACATGATTTTCACAGATGGAAAAGAAACTGCTGAAAAAGTATTGGCACACAGAGATTTTGCCGGACTTCACTTTACAGGTTCCACTAAAGTTTTCCAGGGAATGTGGAAAATGATTGGTGACAATATCCATAACTATAGAACGTACCCAAGAATTGTTGGTGAAACGGGAGGAAAAGACTTCGTGATCGCCCATCCTTCAGCCAATGTAGAAGCTGTGGCAACTGCTTTGGTAAGAGGAGCTTTCGAATATCAGGGACAGAAATGTTCGGCGGCATCTAGAGCTTATATTCCTCAGTCTCTTTGGGCTGACGTAAAAAAAGTAATGGAAAACCAGATCAATTCAATCAAAATCGGTTCTCCAGAAGATCCTTCCAACTTTATAAATGCAGTAATTGATAAAAATTCATTTGAAAAATGTAAAGGCTACATCGACAGAGCCAATTCTTCAAACGAAGCAAACGTAGTAATCGGAGGAAAAACTGATGATTCTAAAGGATGGTTTGTACATCCTACAGTTATTGAAACGACAAATCCTCAGTACGAAAGTATGGTTGAGGAAATCTTCGGACCAATCTTATCAGTATTTGTGTATGAAGATGCAAAATGGGCTGAAACATTGGAGCTGGTAGATTCATCTTCTCCTTATTCACTGACAGGTTCAGTTTTTGCACAGGACCGCTATGCAATCAATGAGGCTTTCAAGGCATTGGAAAATGCTTCAGGAAACTTTTATATCAATGACAAACCTACAGGTGCAGTTGTTGGGCAGCAACCTTTTGGAGGGGGTAGAGCTTCCGGAACAAATGATAAAGCAGGGTCAAAAATGAACTTATTACGATGGACCTCAGTAAGATCAATTAAAGAAACTTTTGTGTCACCTAAAGACTACAAATATCCATATTTAGGATAATTTAATGAGTAATAGCAATAGTTTTGAATAATCTTATTATTTATCACATATACAGCTTCGGATTAATTCCGGAGCTTTTTTATTGATCATTAACAATAATTTTAATTATTTATTAAACATTTAATAATCATTAATAAAGTTCGGAATAATTATTGTTTAATGCTTTATTCACACTAAACAAAGTATTATGAAAAAATTAATGTTAATCGCAGCACTAGGAATCATAGCAGTAAGTTGCGGAACGAAGGAATCATCAATGTCAAACAGCAGTACAGATTCAACAGCAGTAGACAATTCATCAACAAATGCAGCGCCTGCTACTACTGATACAATGACGACAACGACAACTACTCCTGACAGTATTAAAATCAGTGCTGATTCAGCGACTACTGTTAAATAATAATAGTTTAACTTACATGAAATTTTCCTCAGATTAACTTCTGAGGATTTTTTGTAGAAGACAAATCTCCGACAATGATCCGATTGTCTTTTAACAATTATATTTGAATATACTAAACATTAAAAAATATTTCTATGACAAAATTATTCACAGGAGCAGTATTAGCCTTAGTATTTTTAGGAAGCTGCGCACAGAAAAAAGAAGACAGGGAAGAATTCAAAGACGAAAGAAACAAAGAGTATATGAGAAACAGTATGGGCGATACAGCTGCCTCTCACTCTGAATCTGCTACCGCAGACAGCTTAAAAATGAAATCAGATTCAGCAACGACAAAATAAATATAGACCGCAGAACTTTCTGCGGTTTTTTATATGAATAATCATTGAAAATTATTAAAATATTAGTTATTAAAACTTTAACCTGAAAACAAAAAATTAATCCAAACAATGCTGTAACAATTTTTGCCTCATAAAGACTGATTTGTTAACATAATTATTACATTTGCAATCAATAATAAATATCATGAAAAAATTATCAATATTCTCTGCTCTTTTTATCGGAGCCTTCGCATTGGCCCAGGGAATCAAATTTGAAGAAACCAACTTCAATACTATTCTTGCAAAAGCAAAAAAAGAAAATAAACTTGTATTCATTGACGCGTATACTACATGGTGCGGGCCTTGTAAACTGATGTCAAAAAATGTATTTCCACAAAAAGCTGTAGGAGATTACTACAATGCCAATTTCATCAATGCTAAAATCGACATGGAAAAAGGAGAAGGTATTGATATCGCAAAAAAATATAATGTAAAAGCTTTCCCTACTTATCTTTTTGTCGACGGAAACGGTGAGCTGGTACACAGAACATTGGGATATGTTGAAGAAAAAGATTTTATCCAGTTTGCCAAAGATGCCGGAGATCCAAGCAAAAGATTGGGCGCTTTAAAGAAAAAATTTGAAGACGGAGAAAAAGATCCAGCATTCCTGAAAAACCTTGCAAGTCTTACGATGTACAGCGACTCAGACTTTGCTGTAAAAGTGATGGAACGTTATTTCAACGGAAAAACAGAACTTGACAGAGAAGACATTCAGATGCTTCTTTCTGCGACACAAAGTACAGACAGTCCACTGTATAAAACTTTCCTAGCTAAAAAAGCCGAAATTACTAAGGTTCTTCCTGCCGAAAGATATGATGCTTTTGACAAAAACATTAAGCTTAATACAATCGTTAAAAAATCTTACAACGCCGATACAAAAAAATGGAATGACAGCTATTTCATGACCGAAGCGCAGAAGTTTTTAGCAAAAGATGAAGCAGAAAAAATCTTAACAAGAGCTAAAGCAAACAGAGCTTTAAAAGATAAAGATATCGCAACTTACGAAAAGCTGACAATGGAGCTTTATAAAGATTCCTCAGCTTTAAGTTCAGAAGAACTCAATTCTATTGCATGGAATTTCTTTGAAAATGTAACCAATAAACCTGCATTGGAAAAAGCCGTAAGCTGGGCACAGGAATCGGTAAAGAAAGATGAAAATTATGCCAATACGGATACGCTGGCTAATCTTTACAATAAAATCGGCGATAAGAAAAACGCAAAACTCTGGGCTGAAAAGTCAATCGAGCTTGCTAAAAAAACTGGCGAAGATTACGCTGATACTGAAAAATTACTGAAGAGTTTATAATAAAACTGAAATAAGAAGGAAATCCGCAACTAATCAAAGTATGCGGATTTTTTATGTATGTTATTTATTTAATATCATTAATATTCAAACAACACACTTCCCCACGTAAAACCACTTCCGAACGCAGAAAGCAGAACCAAATCACCTCTTTTGATTTTTCCTTCTTCAATTGCTTCACTTAAAGCGATAGGAATAGATGCAGCCGTAGTATTTCCGTATTTCTGAATATTATTATGAATCTTCTCATCCGGAAGTCCGAATTTTTGCTGAACAAACTGGGCAATTCTCAGATTCGCCTGGTGTGGAATGAACATATCCAGATCATCAATAGTCTTTCCTGCTTTATCTAAAGCCTCCTGCATAGTCTCCGGAAATCTTGTTACCGCATGTTTGAAAACGAAATTTCCGTTCATAATCGGATATACTTCTTTGTTGGTCACATGCTCAGGCTCTTTTCTCATCCTGTCGCTCCATCCGAATTTAGAGCCCGGAAACTGCGTGCACAATTCATCCGCAAATTTCCCTTCAGAATGCATGTTTACGGCCAGGATATCTCCAGCATTTTCATCTTCAGTTGCTGAAAGAACGATCGCCCCGGCACCATCACCGAAAATCACAGACACCCCCCTTCCTTCATCAGAAAAATCAAGACCGAAAGAGTGAATTTCAGCACCGACAACCAGGATATTTTTGTAGTTTCCTGCCTTGATGAAAGCATTGGCAACACTCATCGCATATACAAATCCTGAACATTGGTTTCTCACATCCAAAGCACCGATGGTATCACATCCCAGCATTTCCTGCAACAGCACTCCACATCCCGGAAAATAATAATCCGGAGAAAGCGTTGCAAAAATTATATAATCGATATCTTTTGAAGTAAGCCCCGCATTGGCAATGGCCTTTTCCGAGGCCTTGAAACCAAGATAAGCAGTGGTTTCCTGAGAGTCATTCCTGTTTTTTCTGTGTCTTCTTTCTTTTATCCCCGTTCTTTCTGTAATCCATTCGTCATTGGTAGTCATTAATTTTGCTAAATCATCATTCGTAACAATGTTATCCGGAACATGGAATCCAATGCCTTTTATTGTACTTTTAATCATATAGTTTTTTAATTTTGACAAAGATAGAACTTATTTAATACATAGTTTTTCAAATTATTACTATTTTTACTATATGCCAATTGAGACAATTTACAGAGACTCCCAGTGCGAATGGGTAGATGTGGAAGCTCCGTCCGCGGAAGACCTTAAATTCTTACATGAAAGATATGAAATCAATAACCTTCTTCTCGAAGACACCCTGGATCCGAACCATCTTCCCAAGTACGAACAGGACGGCGATGTAAAGTTCTTTTTATTGCGTGAAAGCACGGAACTGGAACGTAAAAACCTCAATACGATCAGTGACATTAGTACCAAAATCGGTATTTTCCTGTTGGACAGAACGATTATTACCGTTCACCGCATGAAAACAAAAAGCCTTTCTGAAACAAGAAAACAGCTTTCTCTGCTTACCACCGAAACGACAGCCGATCATATCGCACTGAGAATCGCGCTGCTGATCATGAAAAGCTTTGATGATGAATCCATAAGTCTGTTTGAAACAATGGATAATATTGAAAACGAAATCTTCCTTAAAAATACCAATCATACCAACCAGATCAAAAGATTGTATAAGCTCAAAAGGAAATCAGGATTGAACTCAAGAGTGCTTACCATTTCTACTGATGCCATCGAAAAGTTTAAGCTCTTAGATTTACAGGACTCGGAGACTTTTGATTTAAAAGACAAGCATAAAGATGTAGTGGCAGATTTTGAACATCTGAACATCCAAATCACCAACCTTATCTCCATGTTTCTGGCGTTATCGGATCAGAAGGCCAATCAGGTCATGAAAGTGCTTGCCATCTATTCTGTTTATTTTTTACCGATCACTTTTATTGCCGGCGTTTACGGAATGAATTTCGACAATATGCCCGAGCTGCATCACAGAAACGGATATTTCTTCACGCTCGGATTGATGGCTGTGGTTGTGATATGTACCTTTATTTATGCCAGAAGAAAACAGTGGTGATTACAGTGATATTTTGAGCTGGATCTTTTTTTTAATAGAACTTTGTCCTTAATCCAGACGATGTATATTAAACTATATAGAAACCTTGTGCAGAATCAATTTTGAATTAAAGAATCCATTTACGACATGAAAATTTGACAAAGAAGAGCCCAAAAATTATTTTTAATCTTTATTAACTTTGCTTATCGAATTTCAAATTTTTTGAGATTGAATTTAACGATCTTAGTAAAAGAATTTTTATTTAAAATTTAGATATAAAACCACGGTTTGATCTTACAATTATTTATAAAATTCATGTATTTTTTAGATCATTCTTCTTACTTCCTGATGGAATAGTGTTCTAGTAAGCCTTTTAGAACAGCGGGTACATTAACTATCAACCAAAATTATTCCCGGTAAAATATAAATATAAAGTGAATGGATATTTTACATTCTAAACTATTTGTGTACATCGCTGAAACTCTGATTGTACTGATAAACTATTTGAAAGTAAAGAATCTGTTCTGTAAGGCTATATCAAATCTATTATTATTTCAGTAAAAAAATTATTATAATATGTAAATTATTTTTCAATAAGAAAATTCCTTTTTCCATTTACTTACTGTGTTTCTGGATAAGTTAAATTGCTTGGATACCTGAATATTAGTAAGTTTATTCTTCCTTTGATAATCAAGGATCTTAATAATAGATTCATGATCATAACTTTTGTGTTTTCGGTTGATGATTTCTGATTCTTTTGTCTTACCAAAAACGACTTCATTCAGATATAAGACATCCATTGTTGAAATTTCACTCTTATTCAATAACGATGCGCATTGCTCATATTTTTCCGGACATTTTTTGCTGATGATGTCCTCGTAGATTTTTTTGTAATTAGGTAATGATCTTTCCATAATGTTTTTTTATACTGATATCTGTAACAACACCTTCTTTAAAAAAAATGACCAGAGTTGTCTTTCTAAAATAAAATGTTATGGCTAGCTCATAAAACCAGACATCAGACGGATAATAATTGTATTCAAGACCAAGTTCTAAGGAAACTTCCTTTTTGGTTTTGCCAAAAAGAAATTGATATTGAAGTTTTAATTTTTTAATTGTCACGATGGCTGATCTTTTTTTGTTGCCCCTGCCTCTATTTGTATTCTATAATTTACAATCCTTATTTTTTGTGTTATCTATTTTTGAAAAAATCTGGTTTTGAGTTGCGGAACGAAGTTTTTCTAATTAATCTCCACCGTTCCGCATAAATGCATTCCTTATATGCTAAAACTTATAAAACCGTTTGGAAGTGCACCTCAAAACTTTCTTAAAGAAACATTCTTCACTTTATATGGGTTATCTTTAAGCTATTTTTTTTCATCAATGTGCTGTTGTATGATGAGTTTGTGTTTGCTTTTTTGGTTTCAGAATTGCAGAGATGATTCTCTGCAAACTCTGAACCTTAATAATCATTATGTGTTTTTAGAATCTTGCAACTTTACATCTTCTTCATTTATATTTGAGTTTTGATCATTTTCAGATCTTTTGCCTATATATTTGGTTTTTCCAGGCTTCGTATACCTTTGATGCGGTTTTTTAGAAACTTGCGATAAGGAGGCTGTGAAAATCATAATGTTTTTTCTTAGATTATATAATATTTTCATAAAACCTTATCATATTGTAGTTAACTATTTCTTATCCATTAATTTCTATCAATTTTTTATCCGTATCAAAGATGACCTTTAAGTGACCGACTTCTTAACAGGTCATCGAAGACTCGGATTACGAAGTTTAATTTTCTCTTATCATCTGTTTTTTTAGGTCATCTTTCAATTTTAATTTATTTTTCATGGAGCATTATAATTTTTACTGTTTTTATTATTTATATAATGTCATAAAAAATGTATTTTTGATATAGAGTTTACAGTAATTATTCTGTTTGTTTAGCTGTAATATCTACATGCACAAAGTTATTTCTATGAAAAGATAAAATGTGTAATACTTTTTCAATATTTGATAAGTATTTATACTACTCCGTGTAGTACTAGTATTACAGCTAATTGCTATATTATTTTAGATAATAATATACTAGTTAATACCAAATAATTAAACAATATTTCAAAAATTAAACAGCATCAATCTTTGATGCTGTTTTTTATTCCTGAAACCGTCAAATAATAAGCTACAACCAACTGAAAATCAAACTAAAAACAAGATAAAAATCATAAAAATTTTTTCCTCAGCATTGTTCAGCCTCGATCTTTTTTATTAAATTTATATATACTAATAAAATATGATAATTCACAGAGTAACAAAGCTTTTCAACCTTGGATTTACTGACCCTACAGATTCTATAATGAATATGATGGAATCATTTAATACAGAACAGAAATGTAGAGAATATCTTGAAGACTTACTTTGGTACAAAGACCCAATATGTACTAATTGTTTAAGTGAACGACCTGATCATTACAAATTAAAAAAGAATGGTGAATTCAATGGTATTTATAAATGCAAAGATTGTAGAATAAATTTTAATGTGAAAATTGGAACGATGTTCGAAAATTCAGCAATTCCGCTTAGGAAATGGTTCTATGCAATCTATATTTTCACTTCCCACAAAAAAGGTATTAGTAGCCATCAACTTGCAAGAGATATTGGTGTAACGCAGAAAACTGCATGGTTCATGCTTTCAAGAATCAGACATTCATTACGTTCGGAAAAAGTTAAAAGTTTTGATGGTGACACTCAAGTGGATGAGACTTATATAGGTGGTAAAAATCATAAAAAATCATGGCAAAAAAGAGTAGAAAATACTCAGGGTCGAAGTACTAAAACAAAAGCTGTTGTATTTGGTCTTTTAAGCAATGGAAAAGTATCCACAGAAATTGTTCCTAATACAAAAGGGAAAACTCTCACAACGATTATTAAAAACATGGTCAAAAGAGGTTCTATTGTGGTTAGTGATGGTTGGCGAGGTTATTCACAAGTACACAAACATTACGAACATAAAAGTATACCTCATACTAGAGGTCAGTACGTCAAAGATAACTATCATACTAACAGTATTGAAGGATTTTGGAGTTTATTAAAACGTGGAATTCTTGGTATTTATCATTCAGTCAGTCCAAAACATTTACAACTTTACTGTGATGAATTTTCCTTTAGATATAATACTAAGGATTTTGATGAAGGCAATAGATTTAACTTTGCTTTATATTGTGCATTTGAGGAACGAATTACTTATGAGAATCTAATAGCTTAACGTAGTTGTTTAACTGTTGATTTACACGTTTAACTTATACTTGTTTGAGTTTAATTAATTAAACTTAATATATGTCTAAATTAAATTTGTTCTATAGAAAAGCAAAAGTATTTGTAGACTATAAATTTCTTGTATTTAAACTTAATTTTTTTAAATTTTTGGGTAAATTTATACCATATTTTAAACGAATGTCAGAATTTACAGAAAATCGTATTTTAGAAAAATTTAATACTGCTATAAAAGAACATTTTAGGGATTATAATAATGATGAATATTTTTCAAGCACATTAGAGGGTTTACCTGACGTATTTGATTATATAAATAAAACATGTGAAATTTCATACAATATATATTATAGAAAATTAGTAAGTTTTGAAGTGACGTTAATAATACGAAAAAACAAATATTTTATACGTTATTCACCATTGAATTATAATGGTATTAATAGTAATGCTATTATTGATGAAGATAGGAAACGAATCTTTGAATTTATAGATTCATTTAAAGAATTAGAAAAAAGACAAACATTAATCGAATTTGTTAAACATATTAAATAAAAAATCCGGCATTGCCGGATTTCAATTATATTCCTAAAACTCCTTTAGAAGCACTTAAATAGTTTATAAAATCATCTGAATATTTATAGTAATTTTTATCCGAATCATTACGATCAGTCCAACCAAATAATTTATCATTTAAATCAACTTGTTTTTTATTCAAAAGATTAGCTGATTTTGTTAGGGTTGTCCATGCTGAAATATCAGCTTTAGACATTCTATTTCTTTGCATTCTATATAATCTTACATAATGATCTAATTTAGGAATCATAAGTATGGTTTGCTTTCTAATAGCTTCTCTTTGTTCAAACCAAATATCAAGTTTTTTAAGATAATCTTGGTCTTTTTGCAAAATCTTACTTAATGATCCATTACAAGAGATGTCGTAATATTTGGTTTTAATGTATTTATAACCTTTATCATCATATATTGTATATCCAAATTTTTTAGCAATTGCTATTCCTTCATTCGCAAAATTGCTTGTTCGTATCCTGTCATATATTTCATGAGAAAGTAAATAGTAAGAATTATTTTCAGAATTCTTAATTAAAATCGAGCCTTCTCCATCTTGACCATATTCTTCAAAAATTTTATCAGAAACTTCATTCTCTAAAAACTTACCCTCAATGGTTTCCCTTGCTATTGTCATGTATTTTGAAATTACATCATAAGTACCTTTTATTGTTGAAAAATTTGAAATTGTTTTTTCAGAATCTTGAAAATAAGCTGTTCTTTTTAATTTGTCTGTTGATTTTACAAATGCGTCTTCATATTTATATTCTTCTGTTAATGATTTTTCTTCTTCCACCATGCGTAAATATCTTTGTGCTGAATCAGGCATTTGTCCATCCTCATTCTTAACAGTTTGTAATGATAAAATATCCATGTATTCTTTTAACATGGATTTAGATGCATATTTATTTTCTTTTTTAATATATAGAATCTTTTTAGGTTTAACACCCCAACCAGCGTAGGTCGATGATTTGTCATCAATTTCAAACTTTAAATTTAATTCATTTGCTAATTTAGCAGCCTTATCAAGTAATCGATCATCTTTTTCATTTAGATAAGTATTTAGTAAATTAATAATTTCAATTCTTTTGTCGTATTTTATATTGTGAGATTTTTTACTATTGATATATTCATCATAAAATTCTTTATAATCATTTTTTGAGTTCAAAAACATAGAATATCGATGAGTCATTACTTTGCCTTTAACTAGATTATAATCATCAATTTCCTTCATGATTATGACGCTAACCTCATTATTATTAATTTTTACTTTGCTGACGACTTCATCATCGATTATAAGTTTTTCTTGTCCTGATAAAGAGAGATTTGTTAGCATCAAAATAGAACATGATGCTACTGTTTTGAATGTAGAGAATTCAAATTTCATTGTGTGGTAGTTTTGGTTAATAAATGCTTAAAAATAAAGCGTGGGCATTGTACCACGTTAACCAAGGGCTACCACACCCTTAAAAGCAATGATACAAGCCACGCCAAAATGGCGTACCTTATATACATTATTTGCTTTTAAAGATGAAGTTCGAAAACTTCGTTGTGGTAGTTTAGGTTAGCAATAATGCAATTAGCACGATTTATTTTACATTCCTTACAGAATGATTTTATTTTTAATAATACAAATACCTTATAAAGGATATTTATGCAAATATATAAAAAAGATTTAAGGCTGAAAAACGCAAAACCCTCTATTTTAGAGGGTTTATTATAAACTAAAATCGAACTTCAATATCTATTTCCGTAAAAATACGGATTGTTTAATGACTTTTATAATTGTACTTTTGCGAAAAATAAGACGAAGTAATCATGATTCATAATAAATATGCATTATTATTAAAACTAAGAAATCTGGTAAGAAATACTAATGCCTTTGATATATTTGATTTTCGTCATAAAATAAATGATTTCGCTTACTGGTCAAAAGGCAATGATGATTTTGTAAATATCCACCCTTCTGTAATTTTCTCCATTCGTTCTGAACAACAACTAAAGATTGATCCAACAAATGAGGATTTTGATGTTTTAGTTTATTCTGAAAATCAAACATCATATGAAAAAGTTGTATACAAAATTAATGATGAAGAATTTCTAAGAATTATTAATTATATTGATTCCTTAGAAAATCGATAATTTTCCAAATTTCACTATAAAGCTCTGAATCGAAATTATTTATGTAAATAAATATTAGTACATCAGAACAAATTATTTCACCATCAAAATAATTTTTAACAATATCTTTTATATATTGATTTGCTGATTGATAACCATATTGATCATAATACAATTCTGCTTTAGAATGCTTTAACGATTCTTTAGTTTCTAACCAATTATCAAAAGTAACATTTAATATACTTTCTAATTGAGAAACTTTTAGATAAAAATGTTGATGCTCAAATTCAATAATGTCAATATCTACTTTATGTTTTTCCAAATGATAAGTATGTATTTTTTCCATTACTCATCTTTTTCAGTTTTTTCAACCTCTGCATTTTCTGTAACAGTTTTTTCAGACGAATTTTCGTCAACCTTTTTTTCGGTATTTTCTTGAACAGTGGGAACAGTAATATTTTCTAAATTTTCTGCGATGAATTCTTTTAATGATTTCATAATAATTGAATTTAGAATATATATAAACAGTTGTTAATAGCTAACTTTTAAAAGCTTAACGTTTATATAGACATCTAAATTAATGAACATTGATTTTTGGTTTTGAAGAGAAGTAATCTACACCATTATTTAATTCTACAAATTTATTAATAATATCAAAATCGTTTATAGCTGAATAAACTTCATAATTTGAAAAGCAATATTGATATAGATTATATTCTCTTAATTGTTTAGAATTTAAAAATTGAATACTATTATGTAAATCTTTTTTATTAGAAAAATATTCATCGTCCCAAATAGTTAAAATTAGATTTTTACTTATAGGAAATATTATTTCGACACCCTTTTTACCAAAACCTTCGATGAAAGAGGTTTCGACTTTAATATGAGGTTTTAATAAGATTGGGTTATCAGATGACAATACATTATCTTTAGTATAATAGAAAATCCATATTTTACTTGATAATTGTCCTTGAATAATATATCTCCATTCATTATCTAAAATAAAATTTGAATGTAATGCTGAAGATGCTTTCTCGTCAAATTCTAATTTTTCATTTGTTGCCTTTTTGAGATTAGGATTAATTATTCTCAAAAAAGATGTAATTATATCATATCTTTTAGTATAAGTATCTTTATGAAGATTCCAAAATTTATAAATAAAATTTGGATGTCTTATGTATTGTACCGCAATCAATTCTGCAAAATAATCTTTTTCAACTTCATTCAAAACATTATTGTAGATATTTTTTTTATCCCAATTTTCACATAATTCACTTATTTTATGAAGCAAATCATTTAAAATAGGTTCGAAAGTACTTGCAAAAACTTCTGTTTCTATAAATTTATTTTGACCTTTAAATTCTTCTTGTAAAAATTTATCATCTACATCATATAATCGTTTAATGCCTGCAACATTAGATATTGACTGTGGAAAAACTTTACCATTATTACCTTTTCTGTAAACAAGAAGACCTTTATCATCTAAAGTGAAATTTTTTAGATAACATTCAGGAATATAGTGTTGGTATATATGAGTTTCTTTTTCCATTTGAAATAGTTGCATATAAATTTAGAAATTATTTCAACTAAATTAAATGACGATATTAAATTTAAGAACTTTGTTTAATTCATATGACAAAATTGTATTTTAGTAAAAATTAAATAAATGGAAAACTCATACCCAAGCAACTTTGATATTTTTAGTAAAGAGGCTTTAGAAGTTGTAAATGAAAGCTTTTTAGTAATTAAGACTTTTACAGATAATAGTAGTGATATAGAGAAGTTATATAAAATGATTGAAGTAGAAAAATATTCTCTCTATGACAATCTTAAAAAAGTATTTTATCCAATCCATTCTATTACACAACCACAAGAGATTAAAGATCAATATAAAGATTTTGATTTTGTGAACCTATTTGATAGTTATTTTACGCTTTATGAAAAACAATGCATTGATTATTTAAGAAAACAAAATAAATCCAAAGATTAATATTGGCTAATTTCATTGAAAATAATTTTCACTCTAGAAAGTAAATATTGAATTTATTAAAGTTGGTGAAATGAAATATTCCGACTAAATTTAAAAGCTCTAATTAGAGCTCTTAAATTTAAATCTGGTACAGCATTATCTAAATTAAAATAGCACCAAGTTTGGGTGCTATTTTAATTATATAAGTTGTTTAATTAATTTGGTATTAACTAGTATATCATTATCTTATTTTATTTTTTTTTGGTATGAATTATTTTTGGGTATTGCTTTGCTTTGTTTTCTTCAGTCCGTTGTATGCGCAGCCGGATGAGTACTATGAAAAGTGGTATGATGCCGACAATAGTAAACTTCCCCAGAATTCCATCATGTCAATTGTTAAAGATAAGTATGGTTTTTTGTGGCTTTCCACCCAAGATGGTATTGTGAGGTTTGATGGCAACAATTTTCTGGTACATGACATCGGTATTCCGTCGGTAGAGAACCGAACACTGATGATTGACGGATGTGCAGAGGATGATTGGCTGTTTACCTTTTATAATAGTGGGGGAATCCCTTCCCTGATTACAAATAGAGGCTATTCCGTCATCACAGATCCGAAGTCTCCTGTTTTTAAAGATCTGATGCTGCGTGGCAATGGAAATCTCTGGAAGCTAAACAGGTGGGTTCCAAGAGATTCAGCGGGAATAAAACTTTTTTATTTTATCTCGAAAAACAAATCTTACTATTTGGATTACAATAAGCTTTTTTATCAGGATCATGAAAAAAGACGATATGTTGGTACATTTGATGACCGGCTTTTCTACCGTTATTTTTTACTGGGAGACCAGCTGTTTTATTTGAAAGATGGCTCGTCTGTAGAAAAAATAGATCAAAATGGGCAGGTAAAGCAGTATAAAACGGGACTAAAGGTGGCGAAGAACTTTGATTATTTTATCAATATACCTAACAAACAGCTGTTGCTGAGGAATGATGATAAGATTTACCTTATAGGTTATTATAATAATCAGATTACTACTGATCTGATCTATAACGGTAAAACGATTCGGAATCTCGATATTTTCAAGATGTATTATGATGAATCTACAAAGACACTCTGTGTAGGTACTTTTTCAAAGGGCCTGTTAGTGATCAGAAAAAAGTTTATTTATCCACATATTACCCCTGATAAAAGTATTTTTCATTCGCTTACGAATAATGGTTTGGGAAGAGTTTTAACGAGTGAAGGAGATATGTTTGATATTAACGGTTATATCAAAACGGTTTCAAGTCCAGGTACTGATAAGTATGGAATTGTCCCATTGGACAACCCTGGAGAGTTTCTCTTGAAAGGCGAGCACGCTCTATTTTTACGGTTTGGCCCCAAAACAAAAATGATAAGGGACTTTACCAATAATTCCTCGATATACTGTATCAGTAACACGTTTGGAAGTAAGGTGTGGTTATCTTTGCTCTACAAAGACCGGAATCTATTGGGTTACGTTCTGATAAAAGACCGTAAAGTTGCCAAGGAGGTGTTTTTTAATACGAAAATTGGCATCAAAGGAATTGCAAAGATCAATGACGAGGAAGTTCTTCTGGCGGCAAACGAGGGGCTTTTTATTTTTAACGAAAAGAAAAGAAAATTTAATACCCTTATATCCGGCACCAGTTTCAGAAGCATCAATAATAATGGAGATGAATTTTTCTGGGTACAAAGTTATGGAAAAGGGCTTTACCTTTACAAGGAAGGAAAAGTCTATAAACCTCGGCATCAAAAGAAAATTTTATCTTCGGTTCATAGTGTAATCGATGACAAAAGGGGTTTTTATTGGCTGTCATCGAATCACGGCCTTTTTCAGGTTAGAAAGCAGGATTTAATCAACAGTTATTTAAACGGGAATCATAACTTTTATATTCATAAGTATACCCGGAGAGATGGCCTGCTGACCTCGGAGTTTAATGGTGGGGCAAACAATAACGGAGTGTTCAATAATGGATATGTCATATTTCCTTCCATGAACGGCATGGTATATATCGATACAAAAAAGGCATTTCCGCTGCTTCCTGCTGAGGATTTCTTTATCGACCGGATTGCGATCAATGAAAAAGAGAAAACGGTTTCCGGAATTTTAAATCTTGAAAGAAATTTTGGTTACTTAAAGATTTTTGTGGATTTTGTAAACTTTGGAAATCAACGCAATAATTATATTGATTATAAGATAGACGATCATGGCTGGCAGCCGCTTCCCGACAACAGGATTATCAACATTAACGCATTGACGAAAGGGAAACACGATATTCAGGTCAGAAAACTAAAAAACTTCTCATCGCGATACAACTACAAAACACTGAATATCTATGTGCGGCCGGCTTTCTGGGAAACGGACGCTTTTAAAATTTCAATGGCCATCCTCGTACTTCTCACATTTTATCTCATCTACACTTTAAGATTGAAACAGGCGGAAAGAGAAGCCATTATCCTCAACGAAAAAATTGATGAACGTACCGCAGAGCTGAACGAAACCATAGACTCTCTTTCAAAAACAAGGGAAGAACTTTATGCGCAGCTTTCACGCAAGAAAAAGCTTGTGGCTGCCATCAGCCACGATATCAGAAGCCCGATGAATTTCATTAATATCAGTACGGGAATTTTATTGGACAGCTTAGACGACTCGGTGTATGAAAAAAGAGTCATAAGTTCAATTAAAGAGTCTTCAGCACAGATTCTTGATTTTATTGATTCTACCATCAGATACAATAAGATTTTCGTTTATGATAATTATAAATCCAGGGAAAATATTGTACTGAGAGACTTTATGACACAGAGAACTGGCCTGTTTTTAAATGCGGCAGAGTTTAAATTTATCCAGATACAGAATAATATTAATGCCGAGGATACGGTGGTGAGCAATCCTGATGTGCTGAGCATTGTGATCCACAATATTCTGGATAATGCCGTGAAGTACACTAATAATGGATTCATTTACATTTATAGCATCAAAGATGAATGCCGGTTTCATCTTGTCATCGAGGATACCGGCATAGGAATGTCTGAACAAGAACTTTGTAAAATTAACGATACTGAAAGCTTTAACAGTCAACAATTGGGAATGAAAATTATTAGAGAATTATTACCTCTTATCGATGTGACATTTAATATTGAAAGTAAAAAAGAGCAGGGGACGAAAATTACCCTTAGCTTTACCATTTAGTTGACATTTAAAAAATTCAGAAGTGCCGGAATATTAGTAATTCCCAGTTTCTCAAAAATTCTGTTTTTATAGGTGCTTACCGTAGATTTATGAATATAAAGCTTGGATGCGATCTCGTTGTTTGAAAGACCTGATACCAAAAGCCGAGCGATTTCCAGCTCCCGTAAGGACAGCAATTCAATCGGAGTGGCACCGCTTTTCCGGATCATATTTTCGAGAAGTCTTTCTTTAAGATCATCACTCATATACTTCCCGGACTCAAAAAACTTGCTGAAGGCATGGATTATCTCTTCCTGTTCGCAAAGTTTACTGAGGAAGCCGTTGGCCCCGGCCTTAATAAATTTAAAAGCGTAGATGCTCTCTTCAAGAGCCGAGAATATCAGTGTTTTTATACTGTCGCCGTACTCTATAGACAGGTTCTCAACAAAACTTAAGCTGTTTCCTTCAAGAAAATTAATATCCAGGATAATAAAATCTATATTTCCGTTTTTTATAATCGATCTTCCTTCATTCAGTGTTGATGCTTCAAAGATAGTTACATTTAAAAAATGTTTTTTCACAAGAAGAAAAATACCCTGTCTTACAATACTGTGATCATCTATTACTAATACGTTTTTATTATTGGTTTCCATTTATATAGTTTTCATCATGTTTTATATAATTCAAATATATTAATATTTTTTTTAAAACAAAATTGTGAAATTTTTTGTATTTACCTTAAATAGATGTGTTTTTACAAACGGGTGAATTATTAAAACCAATGTGAATATTTCCAATTTACAGAATCTGAGCACTTTCCTTAATGCTGTTCATCACAAAAATACTTTTCGTCTGCCCGATTCCTTCGATTTCAGATAATTTATTAACAAAAAATTCGTGAAATTCGTCCATATTCGGAGCAAGAATTTTAAGCATAAAATCAAAATCACCACTGATATTATAAAATTCAGTCACTTCTTTGAGTTTTGTGACTTCTTCGATAAATTTTCCGGCTGTTTTTTTATTATGCACATTTAATGCAATCATACAAATTACCATCATTCCTTTATTCACCTTTTTACGATCCACAACGGTTGTATACTCTTTAATAATTCCCTGTCTTTCCATTCTTTTTATACGTTCATGAGTAGGAGTGGGGCTCAGATTGATTCTGTTTGCAATATCACGAACACTCAATTTTGAATCTTTTTGTAAAATTCTCAGGATGGCAAGGTCTTTTTCATCCGGAATATAATTTTCGGTAGTCATATGTTCTGTTTAATTTGGTTTTAAATTTAACAAAAGAATATTTGTTCTTATTTTGAGATTAAATTATTAATAATGTTCCAAAATTAATATATAATTTTTATATACGTTCTACTATTTTAATTTTGTAGAATAAATAACCTATATGGATAGAAAAAATATGATATTGATCCTTGCGTCCGTTGGAACTTTTGTAGAAGCTTTGGATATTGCCATTGTAAATCTTACCATTCCATCCATTCAGGGGCAATTTGGTATCGGTGCCGAAACTGTACAATGGCTTCAGACGCTATACGTGCTCTTCTTTGGAGGATTTTTGATCATCGGCGGAAAGCTTTCTGATCAGATTGGGCGCAGGAAAATTTTTCTTTTAGGTTCATTTATTTTTATGCTGACTTCCTTAGGAGCAGGATTGTCCTCCAGCTTTGAATCGCTTGCGGTATTCCGGGCACTACAAGGGTTGGGCGCAGCTTTCATCATGCCTTCTGCAATGTCGATTGTTACCAATACTTTTACAGGAGATCAGGAAAGAAACCGAGCTGTCGGGATTTTCAGTTCATTTGCAGCCATCGGTTCCGGGAGCGGTCTGTCGTTGGGAGGAATTATCAGTACTTATTTGAGCTGGCACTGGGTTTTCCTCATTAATGTTCCTGTTCTTGCAGTGGCATTGATCTTCGCTTATTATTATCTGCCTAAAGATGAGGTATCAGAAAAATCATACAAAACAGACTTTTTATCAGGTATTTTACTGGTATTGGGATTGCTGAGCCTTACTTACGGAACGCATGAATTAATTCACATTAAGGAAAATCCATTAATGATCATATCTTCACTGTTCATTGCTATTTTATTGTTAATGATTCTGTTTTATCGCTTAAAAACGGTTTCTCAGCCTTTGATCAATTTATCATTAATGAAATACAGGTCATTAAAAGTTTCCAGTTTGAGTTTTTTAGCATTAGGAGCATTTTTTATCGGTTTTTTATTTCTTATATCGCTGATGCTGCAGAAAGATATGAATTATAGCGCGGCAGAAGCAGGATTACTATTGGTACCCTTTAGCATAATGTCGGCATTAGTCGCAAAATTTATTCTGCCTCATATTTCAAAGAGATTGAATTCTGCTCAGATGGCAGTTTTTGGATGGCTTTTTATGTTCAGTGGATCTCTGTTGCTGTTGATTGCTATATATATCGATCATCCTTTAATGCTTGTTTTAATGGCGGCTGCCTGTATTTCAGGAATAGGAATGACATTTTGTTTTACGGCACTCTCGGTGCTTGGAATTGAGGAGATAAACCCTTCGGATTATGGAGTTGCAGCCAGCGTGGGCTCTACAAGCTACTTTTTGGGAGCCGGTATTGGATTATCTTTTATGACATTGATGAGTCAGTTTTTTCCTTCAGAATGGGCAGTTGGAAACTTAAGTCTGATTATTTTGTTGGGATATTCATTGTTTGCATTGAGCACATTGTTTTATTTTATTATTAAAAATGTAAAGGTGAATAAAGCTAAAATGACTGCTGAATCATACTAAAAAAGATATTAGTTTAAAAAAAAATTAATGGAGTTAATCTGAAAGTATCGGTTCTTTTTTTATTTTAGCCATATGAAATTGCAGATTATTAGTGATCTACACCAGGAGTTTGGAATGACAGACTTGTCTTTTGACAAGGCTGATGTTGTTGTGTTGGCGGGTGATGTAAATCTTGGAACTAAAGGGATTGAATGGATTAAAACTAAAATTCAAAATAAACCTGTGATTTATGTTTTGGGAAATCATGAATATTATAAAGGTTCATATCCTAAAACATTAAATAAAATTAAAGAAGCGGCTAAAAATTCTAATGTATTTGTACTGGAAGATTCCAGCGTAGATATGGATGGTATAAGATTCCATGGAAGTACATTGTGGACTGATTTCTCGCTATTTGGAGATCCTCGATATTATGGATTTCTGTGTCAGAATGGAATGAATGATTATAAGCAGATCAGGCGTGATCCTTCATATTCAAAAATGCGATCGATCGACATCTTTAAAATCCATCAGATTTCCAGAGTATGGCTTGAGGACAGCTTGGAATGTTCTAAAAATTTTAAAAATATTGTTGTTACACATCATGCTCCCAGTATTAAATCTGTACCGGAGCATTTCAAAAAAGATCCGCTGACATCGGCATATGCTTCAGATCTGGAAGATCTTATTAGCCAATATCAGCCTTTATGCTGGATTCATGGACATATACATACTCCTTCCAGGTATAAAATTGGAGAAACGGAAATTATCTGTAATCCACATGGATATATTAGCGAGAAGTACAACGGATATGAGAAGGAATTAATTATTGAAATCAATTAAAAATACTATATTTGATACTATCATTTGATACTATAACATTTTGAGATCGCCTTATATTGTAACAGAAAAGATATTAAAGTTTATTGCTTCTATTTCCGAGAAAATAGGAGAAATTAATGAGAATCATCTTTATAAACCCAATACTGAACTCAGAAAAAAGAACAGGATTAAAACCATTCAGTCTTCGCTTGAAATTGAAGGAAATACCGTTACGGAAGAGCAAATAACCGCTCTGTTAGATAATAAACGAATTATTGCTCCTGCAAAAGACATTCTTGAAGTTCAGAATGCGATTGAAGTATATAAGGATCTGAAAATTTTCAATCCAAATAATATTAAAGATTTAGAATTAGCACATTCAATATTAATGAAAAACCTGGTAAAAAATCCGGGAAAGTTTAGAACGACTAACGTTGGAATAGTAAAAGGCTCAAAAAGTGGAACATCTTGCCCCTGGTGGAGGTATGGTAAAAGGATTAATGAATGATCTTTTTAAATATCTAAAGAATGATAAAGATTTAGTATTAATTAAAAGTTGTGTCTTTCATTATGAGTTTGAATTTATACATCCTTTTACCGACGGAAACGGAAGGATAGGAAGACTTTGGCAGACATTAATTTTAATGCAGCAATATCCTGTTTTCGAGTACTTGCCGATTGAAAGTTTAATCAAAGAAAACCAGCAGGAATATTATAATAAACTCTCGGAATCTGATAAGGCCGGCCAGTCTACCCATTTCATTGAGTTTATGCTGTCTATTATTTTACAATCCTTAGAACAGGTTTTACAATCTCAAAATATCAACTTAAGTACAAAAGACAGAATATTTTTATTCAAAGAGAAAATTAGAGATAAAAAGTTCAGCGGGAAAGATTATTTACAGAATTTTAAAAATATTTCGGCACCTACCGCAAGCCGGGATCTTAAATGGGCGGTTAATCAGGAAATTTTGATGAAATCCGGTGAACAAAGAAAGACAGAATATCAGTTTAAATCTTTTTTAAGCGAAAAATAATAAGCTTAGTGTTAATTAATTGTAATAAAAATACCCGGATAAAATCCGGGCATTCACGTTTTAGAAATATAAATAAGTAAAAAACTACTTGAGTGTAAATCTCACCTTGGTTTTGATAGCATCAGAAGAATTTCCAATGAGTGCTTCAAAATCTCCGGGTTCTGCTACCCAGTCGTGTTTACCGGCATCGAAGAAACTTAAGGCAGTTTTATCAATCGTAAAAGTCACTTCTTTTTCTTCTCCAGGATTCAGAAATACTTTTTCAAAACCTTTCAACTCTTTTGTAGGTCGCTGAACAGAGGATTTCAGATCGCTGATATACAATTGTGCTACTTCGGCTCCCGCTCTTTTTCCTGTATTTTTAACAGTAACCGTAAAAGTGATTTTGTCGTCCTGAGACATCTCTTTTTTATCCGCTTTTGCTTTTCCGAATTCAAAAGTAGTATAGCTCAAACCATGTCCGAAGCTGAATAAAGGCTTGATCTTTTTAGTGTCGTGCCATCTGTAACCCACCAAAATACCTTCGTTATACTTGATATTGATAGGATTTTTCTGATCTTTTCCTTTCCCAGCTGCCAGTTCTTCTTTATTACCCGGATATTCACCCAGTTGATGAGCGGCGTTGTCTTCAAGTTTTACTGGGAAAGTAAAAGGTAATTTACCGGAAGGGTTGACATCACCAGCTAACACTGCGGCCAGGGAATTTCCGGCTTCTGATCCTAGATACCAGGCCTGAACAATGGTAGGAACTTCATTTACCCAAGGCATCGCAACAGCGTTTCCTGAAACGAGTACCACTGCCAGATTTTTATTGGCTTTAGCCAACGCTGAGATTACATTATCTTGGTTATATGGTAGCCCGTAGCTTTTTCTGTCATTGCCTTCACTGTCCTGAAAATCAGCTTTATTTAGTCCGCCTACGAATATTACATAATCTGAAGACTTCGCCAAGGCTACAGCTTCATTCAAAAGAGCTTCAGGAGAACGATCTTCCTTCAGGTTCTGTCCTGATTTCACGCCGTTGTACTCGCCGCCGATATCTCCTACGTAGCCTCTTGCATACTGTACATCAGCTTGTTTTCCAAATCTTGCTTTGATCCCGTCTAGAGGAAGGGTTTCATATTTAACTTTTAAAGAAGAGGAGCCTCCGCCTACAGTCATGATTTTGATGGCATTTTCACCGATAACAGCAATTTTTTTAGCTTTATTAATATCAATCGGAAGTACATTTCCCTGATTTTTTAGCAGGACAATGCCTTCTTCACCAATTTCTTTAGCGACTGCTTTATGTTCTTCAGAAGCAATGTTTCCAAAAGGTTTATTTCTGTTCATTGTCGTCTTGTAAGCGAGACGCAGAAGTCGTGTAACTTTATCATCAAGTTCCTTAGTTCCAACTTTTCCTTCTTTAATCAATTTTAAATAAGGCTGTGCCAGATAATAACTGTCATAGGCATTGGAATGTCCTTCTGATAAGCCGTTTGTCCAGCTCCCGAACTCGAGGTCAAGACCATTGTGGATCGCTTGTTCTGTATTATTGACAGCGCCCCAGTCTGACAATACAACACCTTTATAGTTCCATTCTTTTTTAAGAATATCATTAAGGAGATATTGGTTTTGGCTGGCATATTGTCCTTTATACATATCGTATGCGCCCATAATTGTCCATGAATCTCCCTCTGTCACAGCTGCTTTGAATGGCGGAAGATAGATTTCGTATAATGTCCTGTCGTCAATGATCACATTACTCGTATGGCGGAACATTTCCTGATTATTTAAAGCGTAATGTTTTACGGAAGTCGCCACGCCATTTGACTGGACACCTTTAATATATGGAACTACCATCTTTGATGTTAAAAAAGGATCTTCCCCCATATATTCAAAGTTTCTTCCATTTAGAGGAGTTCTGTAAATATTAACTCCAGGTCCCAGAAGAATATCTTTTTTTCTGTAACGGGCTTCCTCACCAAGCGCTTTACCGTAATTCCATGACATATTTTTGTTCCATGTTGCGGAAAGTGCCGTAAGCGCAGGGTAGGCGATGATAGAGTCATTGGTCCAGCCTGCCTGGTCCCATTCGTCCCATTTTACTTCAGAACGAACACCATGAGGACCGTCGGTCGTCCAGAATTCCGGAATTCCCAATCTTGGTACACCAGGAGAACTGAATTTCGACTGTGCATGAAGCATCGCAATTTTTTCCTCAAGTGTCATTTTGGAAAGAGCATCCTGAATACGCTGTTCAACAGGTTTTGATTCGTCTAAATAAACGGGAATTGCTTTGGTATTTTGAGCCATATACGAAGCAGAAATTATAGTAAATAAACTTACAATGGCGGTTTTCTTTAACATAAGAAGCCTTTTTTTGATTGAAAACAAAAATAGGAAATTATTTTATTATCTCAAATTGAGAAAATACAATTTTAAGAAAATGGTTATTTCTGACTATTTATCTAAAAAAAAGACACCATTTCAATATTGAAATGATGCCCAAAACATACATATAAATAAAAGTAAATGACAGAATTTTAAATCAATATCATATTATATTTTCAGTTCCATCCTTTGATAGCGCCACCTTTAAATATTTCTTCAGCTTTTTTCGCCACCTCATCAGACTCATACGCTTTGACAAATTTTTTCACCTTTTCAGAATTTTTATTATCCTCTCTTGAAACAATGACATTTACATACGGAGAATTTTTATCTTCTTTTAAAATTCCCTGCTTTTCGGTATCAAGTCCGGCTTGTGCAGCAAAATTGTTATTAATGATCGCCAGTACGACTTCTTTGTCATCGAGTACTCTGGGCAGTTGCGGAGCCTCGATTTCAAGAATCTTCAACTGTTTCGGATTGTCGATGATGTCAGTAACTTTGGGTAATAAGCCTATACCGTCTTTTAGTTTAAGCAAACCGTTTTTCTGCAGCAGCAATAATGAGCGGCCACCGTTCGTCGGATCATTAGGAATTACGATGGTGCTGCCGTTCTGCAGCTTACTGATATCTTTTATTTTTTTGGAATAAGCCACAATAGGATAGACGAAAGTGTTTCCTACAACTGCCAGTTTGTATCCCCGCTGTTTTGACTGTTCACTAAGATAAGGAACATGCTGAAACGCATTGACATCAATATCTCCGTTGTGTAACGCTTCATTGGGAACGACATAATCATTAAAGGCAACAAGTTCCACCTCAAGGTTGTATTTTTCTTTTGCTACTTTTTTCGCAGTTTCTGCAATTTCCTGTTCTGGTCCTGAAGTGATACCCACCTTAATGTAATTCGGATCCTCTTTTTTTCCGAAATTGCAGGATGATAATATTATTCCTATGGTCAGTAAACCAAAAATCTTTAATTTTTTCATTGTTAATTTTCAAATTTAATGGTAAAAAAGCGAAAATCACGGAACGTTTTAATCTCAGGGTATTCCGGAAATTCGCCCTTTACCATAGGGTGACAAAGAATAACAAAGCCACCACACTATTTCACATTCACATTATATTTTTAAGAATAATTTACTCTTGTTATTTCATTTGTAGATTCAACGATGATCAAACCTTTTAGCCAGCCGGTCACCAGAAAACTGAATAATAAACACAATTCCCACAAGTAAAGCCAGAACGAGATTCATAATGACCGCATCATAACCGATATAACCGTATTGATAACCGATCTGGCCCAGTCCGCCTGCTCCCACAGCGCCTCCCATGGCTGAATAGCCCACCAATGTGATCAAGGTGATCGTTGTATTATTTATCAAAGAGGGAAGTGCTTCGGGAAGCAAAATTTTCCGAATGATCTGCATCGGATTTGCTCCTAATGCCCTGGCTGTTTCTATGAGCCCTTGAGGAACTTCAAGCAGACTGTTCTCAACAAGTCTCGCAATAAAAGGTGCAGCCCCAATACTGAGCGGAACCAAAGCTGCATTTACACCGATAGATGTTCCCACCAGACTTCTCGTAAAAGGAATCATCCAGACAATCAGAATAATAAAAGGAATAGAACGGAAGATATTGACCAATACAGATAAAATTCTATGATAGATCACATTTTCCAGTAGTTGTCCTTTTCTTGTCAAAAACAAAAGAATCCCGACCGGAAGACCTAAAACAAATCCGAAAAAACCGGATGCAAATGTCATAAAAACCGTTTCCCAGACTCCTTTTGATAAAAGAGAAATTACTGTATTACTAAGCATAACCTCTTACTCTGTTTTGAATTTTATTCTGGTTGAAATAATAAATGGCCTGCTGATTTTCCTCCTGTTCGCCCTGAAGCTGCAAAAGAAGTTTGCCAAAGTTGGCTTCTCCCAGATACTCTACATCTGCTTTCAACAGCTTGTAAGGAATTTTATATTTATCATATACAATGGATAGCAGCTGTTCAACAGAGATCTCTTCATTTACTTCCACTTCTACAAGAGGGAATAATCCGTCCTGTGGTTCTTTCTGTAGTTTTTTGTTCAGTTCTTGCGGCATATTCATAGCTCCTGAGTTTAAAAATTGTTTAATGATCGGGTGATCTTTTTGTGAGATAATTTCATTTAAAGTTCCTTTTGTAATGAGTTTGCCGTTATCGATAACAGCAACATGGTTGCATACTGTGCGGATCACTTCCATCTCATGCGTTATCAGCAGTATCGTAATGCCGAGCCTCTGGTTGATATCTCTCAACAGCTGCAAAATCGACAGTGTCGTAGCCGGATCCAGTGCACTTGTTGCCTCATCACAAAGGAGAAGATAAGGATCATTGGCAAGTGCCCTTGCGATGGCAACTCTTTGTTTCTGGCCTCCTGAAAGACTTTTCGGATAATCGCCGGCTTTATCTTCCAAACCTACAATTTTGAGAAGCTCGCTGACTTTTTTTTGAATTGCTGTTTTATTCACACCATCCAGTTCCAGGGGAAGAGCAACGTTTTCAGAAACCGTTCTTGAGGAAAGAAGGTTAAAATGCTGAAAGATCATGCCTATTTTTTTCCGTTCTTTAGCCAATTCCCTGGATTTTAGTTGGGTAAAATCTTTTCCGTTAATTATTATTTCTCCCTCATCAGGTCTTTCAAGCAGATTTACCGTTCGGATCAATGTACTTTTTCCTGCTCCGGAAAAACCTATGATTCCTACGATATCACCTTTTTCGATGCTCAGACTGATCTTATCCAATGCTTTAAAGGACTGTTTTTTCTGATGAAAGGTTTTTGAAATATTTTTGATCTCTATCATTTTTAAGATTCTTCATTAAATAAAAAAAGGCTTTACAACGTGGTAAAGCCTTTAAAATATGTCATATAAAAGTAAGGTCAGTCACCACAATGCTCTATTTCAGGCATACAGCAATACATCATCATATGATTGATGGTATGCTGACTGATGAAAATATTTTTCAAACCTGTATTCATTGTTTTTTATATTCTGCTTACGGTTGCAAATATAATATATTAATCTTCATTAGTCCACTAAAAAAGTAGACTTTTTAAGAAATAGTTTTAAATTTGTTTTTAATAGGTTGATTTTTAGATTTTTATTTTTTTTACTAAATGAAACGTTTTCGTAACCTAATTATGAAATTTGAAAATTTACTTTCAGAAACATCATTTATTAAACTAGTTAAATGTGCAGGATTTTATAACAGGCTACATTTGTCATATAAAATTAAACAACATGAATAATAGAATTTTAGGTCTGCACCATATCACAGCGATTGCAGACAACGCAAAAAGAAACTTAGATTTTTATACCCGTGTTTTAGGAGTAAGACTGGTAAAGAAAACCGTAAACTTTGATGATCCCGGAACATACCACTTTTATTTCGGAAACGAAGAAGGGACACCGGGTACTATTCTGACATTCTTTCCGTGGGAAGGAATAGGAAAGGGAACCAACGGGACAGGACTGGCAACACATATCGGTTACTCAGTTCCAAAAGGAAGCCTTGATTTCTGGAAAAGCAGACTTCAACAATTTAATGTTAATGTGAAAGAAAGTGAAATATTCGGTGAAAAGCTGATTTCATTTAAAGATCCGGACGGTCTTCAGCTTCAGTTTATCGAATCTTCAACAGACGACAGAAAAGTATGGACAACAGATGACATTAAAGAAGAAAATGCATTGAAAGGTTTTCATAATGTAACACTTACATTGAAAAAGGCAGAACCTACGATTAAAGTTTTAACGGATATTTTCGGTTATGAATTAAATAAACAGGAAGGTGAAAGATATCGTTTTGCAACGGATGCGATAGAAACAGCAAATATCGTTGACATTATCGAGAATGATAAATTATTAGCAGGAAGAAACGCTGCAGGAACCAACCACCACGTCGCTTTCAGAGTAAAGGATGATAATATTTTAATGGAATTCCGTGAAAAAGTTCTTTCTGCAGGCCTCAATATTACGCCTAAAATTGACAGGGATTACTTCTATTCACTTTATTTCCGTGAACCGGGCGGAGTTTTGTTCGAAATTGCAACAGACAATCCGGGATTCACAGTAGATGAACCGTTAAATGAATTGGGAACAAGCCTAAAGCTTCCAAAACAGCACGAAGGATTACGCGAAAAAATAGAAGAAGTGTTGCCGAAGTTATCATAGATCATGACCGATCTTTGCCAAACCAAGTATCTTAGTAATAAGTAATAAGTAATAAGTAATAAGTAATAAGTAATAAGTAATAAGCAATAAGCAATAAGCTATTAACTATAAACTATCAACCAACAACAATAAAAAATTATGGAAACAACGAAAGTAATTTTAGGAAACGTACGAGGAGAAATACAACTTTTTTCAGACGACAACAAAGCAGGAAAAATGGATATATCGGTAATGGGAAACAAACTAACCGTTTATCACACTGAAGTTAGCGAAGAATACGCAGGAAAAGGCTTTGCCAAAATATTATTGGATAAGCTGGTTTCTTACGCCAGAGAGAATGATCTTAAAATTGTTCCGTTGTGTCCATATGTTCATGCCCAGTTCAAAAGAAACCCGGAATTGTACAATGATGTCTGGTTTAAAGAAGAAAACTAAAAATTTTAATTAGCCTCAACCTCAACCTTAATCTTAACCCCATGGCACTCATCACAGGACTTCACCACGTTACAGCCATTACCGGCGACGCACAGGAAAATATAGACTTTTATACCGGAGTATTAGGACTTCGGCTGGTAAAAAGAACCGTAAATTTTGATTATTCCGATGTCTATCATTTTTATTTTGGAGACGAATTCGGAACTCCCGGAACCATTATGACGACTTTTCCGTACGGAAAAGGATTGGTCAACGGAAGGCACGGTAAAGGAATGCTCAATACAACGGCGTTTTCCGTTTCAATGGATGCGCTGGATTATTGGATGAACCGCCTGAATCAGTTTAACATTCCTTTTAAACAGCCTCAGCAAAGATTCTCAGATGAAGTTTTTATTTACCTCGAAGATTTTGATGGACTTGGTTTGGAGCTTGTTTTTAATAATAAAGATGAACGGAAAGGATACGACAACCATTTTATCCCGAAAGATTTTGCCATTAAAGGAATTCATCATGTGGAAATCTGGTTAAATGCTTACGAAAGAACGGCCGCCCTTCTTACGACTCAGATGGATCATCAGCTTATCGCTGAAAGTTCAGACCGTTTCAGATATGCGGCAGAGGATGCACCCGGAAAATATGTAGATCTTGTCTGCACTCCGAATGCCCTGAAAGGTCTTGCCGGAAGAGGTACCGTACATCATGTTGCCTTTGCAACTCCTGATGCGCAAACCCAACTTGAAATGATCGAAAAACTGAATAAATTCGGGCTGGAGCATACCGAAGTAAAAGACCGGAAGTATTTCACATCCGTATATTTTAAAGAGCCTGGAGGTGTTTTATTTGAAATTGCCACTTCAGGACCTGGGTTTGATGTTGATGAGGAATTGGCATCTTTAGGTGAACATTTAAATCTTCCTCAACAGTTTGAAGAGAAAAGAGAACATTTGTTGGAAGTTCTCCCGAAATTTAATTATCCAACAGAAAAATACAGATAAATCATGGCCCATATTTTAGATATAAAAACAGCAGGAAAACCATTGAATGAAGCAGAAAAAGCTTTAATCATGATTCACGGAAGAGGTGGAAGCGCGCAGGATATTCTGAGTTTATCACAATATTTAAATGTAAAAGACTACGCATTGCTTGCGCCTCAGGCAACCAAAGGGAGCTGGTATCCTTTTTCCTTTATCGCTCCGGTTGAACAAAACGAACCCTGGCTTTCTTCAGCAGTGGAAACCATTGGTAAAACCGTGGAAAAAGCTTTAGCTGAAGGAATTAAACCTGAAAATATTTACTTCTTCGGATTCTCACAGGGTGCCTGTCTTACGCTTGAGTTCCTAGCAAGAAATGCACAGAGATTCGGGGGTGCTGCAGCCATTATCGGTGGCGTAATAGGTGAAAAGATTAACCGTGAAAATTATCATGGAGATTTTGCACAAACTCCTGTTTTCCTGGGAACCAGCAATCCCGATTTTCATGTTCCGGTAGAAAGAGTGTATGCCACGGCAAATATTTTCAGGGAAATGAATGCCAATGTGACCGAAAAAGTATACCAAAATTTCGGACATTCTATCAATCAGGAAGAAATTGAACTGGCAAATTCATTAATTTTTGTATAGGCAAAAAGATAATGGATGAACAGATAATAGTTTAATGAGAATTATTATAATGCTCTTAATTTAAACTTAAAAATCATGAAAATCACAAAAATATTTAGCGATGAAAAAGGAGAATCTCATTTTGAAGATATTGAAATTGCTTTAATAGATCAGGGAGAAATAGGATTTTTATCCGAAGATGTAGAAGTTAAAAAGTTACAGTTCAGGAAAGTTTCCGCAGATTACGATTACGATTTTCATCATGCTCCACAAAAACAGTACATTATACTTTTGGATGGAGGTGTGGAAATAGAAACATCCCTGGGTGAAATCCGTCAGTTCCAGACCGGTGAAATTCTTCTGGTAGAAGATACAACAGGAAAAGGGCATAAAACCAAAAACCTGGAAAAGAGAGAAAGAACCTCATTATTCATACATTTGTAAGAAAAAGACAATAAGATAATAGACGAATAGAAAATAGATCATAAATGATAAATGTAAATAATAGTACGATCCTATTCGACATAGGAAACTGAAGCGTTAAGAAAATTAGTAATATGAACGTTAAGAAAATTCTACTGTTTGAGCGCGGTCAGATCTGAACCGAAGAATTACCAGTAAATCCGTGCGAGTTCTAGAATTTTTAGAGAGTATTATTAATTTTTAGCCTTCAGTTTCCAAGTCTTGAACTTTTGTTTCTTTTGTTTCAAGACAAAAGAAAAATATTGGAATATATATTGAGATTCTTGATAATGACAGCTTTAAATGAGGTACGGTCATCCTGAGCGCGAGGCAGTCGAAGGATTGCAACGATAACACACTTTAAAACCGACATATGAAACTGAAGCGTTAAGAAAATTAGTAATACGAACGTTAAGAAAATTCTACTGTTTGAGCGCGGTCAGATTTTGAACTGAAGAATTACCAGTAAATCCGCGCGAGTTTTAGAATTTTTAGAGAGTATTATTAATTTTTAGCCTTTAGTTTCCAAGTCTTGAATTTTTGTTTCTTTTGTTTCAAAACAAAAGAAAAAATATAAAATAAAAACCATGCACGAACAACTACTTCTTATACTAGGCCTCCTCCTCATCGTCATGATGCTCGTCATGCTGGCACAGCGCATCAAAATTGCCTATCCCATATTTCTGGTGTTGGCCGGATTGGGAATCAGTCTTATTCCAGGAGTTCCTGTCTTAAAATTAGATCCGGATATTATATTCCTGATTTTTCTCCCGCCACTTTTATACGAAGCTGCCTGGTACACCTCATGGAATGACTTCTGGAAATGGAAAAGAACCATCGGACTATTAGCGTTCGGGCTGGTTTTCCTGACATCACTCGTCGTAGCATTTGCTTCACAGGCTTTAATTCCGGGCTTTACACTGGCTATGGGCTTTTTATTGGGTGGCATCGTTTCACCACCAGATGCTGTCGCTGCCACTACTGTTTTAAAAGGATTGAAAGTTCCCAAACGTACGGTTGCCATACTGGAAGGGGAGAGTCTGATCAACGACGCGTCATCACTTATTGTTTTCAGGTTTGCTCTGGCGGCGGTCATGACCGGTGTATTTTCTATGCAGGAGGCGACCGGACAGTTCTTTCTCGTAGCTGGAATGGGTGTCGTCGTTGGAATTGCCGGAGCTCATGTTTTTTATGCCATCCACCGGTTTCTGCCGACAACGCCGGCGATCGATGCGGCGCTTACCGTGATTACGCCTTATATTTTATTCCTGTCTGCAGAACATTTTCATTATTCCGGAGTAATGGCTGTCGTGAGTGGTGGTCTATTTATGTCATTCCGTTCACATGAAATATTTAAAACAGGAACCACAAGAGTCAATATGCTCGGCGTATGGAACACCCTTATTTTTGTGATGAATGCATTGGTATTTGTACTCATTGGCCTCGAACTTCCCGATATTATTGGTGGACTGGGAGAAACTTCTTTAATGGAAGGAATAAAATACGGACTTATCATCAGCGCGATTGTCATCGTTGTAAGAATGCTCTGGATTTATCCTGTAGCTCATATTCCGAGATGGCTCAGCAAAAATATCCGTAAAGATCCCACTCCGGGCTGGAAAAATCCCCTAATCATAGGCTGGGCCGGGATGAGAGGAGTCGTTTCCCTGGCAACGGCACTCTCTATTCCCGTCATGATGAATGAACAGTCAGAATTTCCGATGCGAAACCTCATCATCTTCATAACCTTTGTCGTGATCTTTGTAACGCTCGTCTTTCAGGGACTTACCCTTCCTTTAATTATTAAGCTTATTAAAATCGGAGAGATCGACCCTATTCAGCCCTCGCATGAACAGCAGGCGGGAATACAGATCAGGCTCGATAATCTTGCACTAGGCAGACTCCACGAAAAATACCAGTCAAATATAAATACCAACAGCCTTGTAGAAAATTTTAAAAATACCATTGAAAACGATATCAAGCTTCACAAAAATCATTTGAGCTCGATTGAGATGTGTACCAACCGGCGCAATGACCTCAACGAATACCACCAGATCATGCTGGATATTTTCGCCTTGCAGCGGAAAGAACTGTTTAAAATGAAAAGAGAAAAACAATTCAGTGATGATGAAATCCGAAAAGCAGAATCACAATTGGATTTGAATGAATTAAAGATCACGGGGAGTAAGCATTTGTAAAGTGAATCCAAGTTTAAGGCTAAGGTTGAGGTTGAAAGGATTCGAAAAAATTAATTCAAAAATCTCTTCCAGCTCTTTTAAGTGAAACGCCTTAGAGAACTTTAAAAACAAAAAGCAGTAAAAAAATCTTAGTGAACTTCGTACTCAAAGCAAACCATTAAGGCCAATTAAGGAGTTTAAGAAAAAAGATAAGATTGCAGGCAAGCCATAAAATAAAACCTTCGTGGTCTCTTTTAAGTGAAACACCTTAGTGAACTTAAAAATATGCAGGGCATAATTAAAAAAAACTTCGTGCCCTTAGCGTTCAAACAACATAAAATAAAACCCAAATAAAATGAACACCCTACAATTTTTAATCATCGGTAAAAATCAGGAGATCCTCGATACCCTGAAAAGAGTCATTGAAAACAATGAAGGCTGGACGGCCGAAATTATCACCGATGAAGACGCCTGCCATGAGTACATCCGCAGCAAATCCGTAGATATTGTGCTTTTAAGCTCAGGTCTGGAAGAAAAATTCGAAAAAGAAATCAAAGAATTTTGTGAAAACCTGGATAAAGAAGTTAAAGTTATTGATCACTATGGCGGAGGAAGTGGATTATTAAAGAATGAAGTTTACTCACTTTTTCCTAATTTGCAGCCTTAAACTGCAAACTATGTCTGAAAACATCATCGGAAACGTAACACGATTTATCAATCTCAACTCCAAAGAAGAACAATTTTTCACTGATCTGCTTACCCTTCAGACATTTCCCAAAAAAACAGTTCTGTTGCGTGAAGGAGAGATATGCCAGTTTGAAGGATATATCCAGAAAGGTTGTGTAAGAGTCTACTATCTTGATGATAACGGTTTTGAAGTCACCATCTTGTTTGCTATTGAAGACTGGTGGATTAGTGATATTGCGTCTTTTCAGGATCAGAAACCCTCCAATCTATATATTGAAACACTGGAAGATTCTGAGATCTATATGCTGAATCCGGCAACCAAAGAAAAATTATTAACCGAAATTCCCAAATTTGAAAGAGTTTTCAGAATGCTTGTTCAGCGAAACCTTTCCACACTCCAGCACCGGCTCGTAAATACCATTTCAAAAAGTGCCTCAGACCGCTATTTAGATTTCATTAAAGTATATCCGTCCATCCCGCAGAGAGTTGCACAATACTATATTGCATCTTATCTCGGTGTCTCCAAAGAATTTGTAAGCACCATCAGAAAACGTCTTGCTACCAAAGAAAAATAATCATATTCTATACTTATTGTTATCATTAGACAATACCCAAAAATTCCCCTCCCATGGACTATCGTTTGGACACAATTATTCCTACTTTTATACTTTATTAGTTTTTAGATGAGTACAAGAAATTTCAGGGAA
>NZ_FOBV01000013.1 GCF_900109935.1 Chryseobacterium taichungense
CCCATCAGTTGTTTTGGGAGTAATGTCGAGTGTTGCTTTTGGAGAAGTGTTGTTAATCCCCACTTGAGCTTTAATAATCAGGCTGATGAATAAAACAGCCAGTGTAATTATATTTTTCATTGTTTGTTGTATTTTTGGGTTTGTTTGTTGTTTATAATGTAAGCTTATGGTAACACAAAGCACACAAAGATTTCTTTAATATGATATGCTTATTGAGTTTCACGAAGCCATTCCACTTAAAAGAGCTCACTAAGCTATTCTTCTTTAATATGAATGAGCTGGGCTTCGACAGGCTCAGCCTGACATTGTGAACACAAAGTGCACTAAGTTTTTTTATTTATGATATGCTTTAAGTTTCACAAAGGCGTTCTACTTAGAAGAGCTCACTAAGCTGATTGTTATTAAACACAAATGGCACTAATGGAATGGCACTAATTTCACAAATGTTGTTTGATATTCTTTGCTTAGATCCCCTACGGGATGACAAATGAAGTGGGAAGTGTCGTTTTGCATTAAGCATTTGTGTTATTTGTGCATAGCTATTTGTGCTCATTTGTGTTTATTTAGTTACGTTAGATAGCTGGTTTTTAACATGAATGGCGCTAATGGAATTTCACTAATTTCACAATTGTTGTGTGAAAATGTTTGCTAAGATCCCTACGGGATGACAAACGGAGTGAGAAGTGTCGTGTTGCATTAAAGCATTTGTGTTATTTGTGCATAGCTATTTGCGCTTATTTGTGTTTACTAATTCGTGCTATTTGTATTTGATAAAATATCGCAAACATGGGCGGAGGACGGCTGAAGTGATTGGTTATAATTTTTAAAATATTGAAATAGTTAATAAGAGGATATAAAAGCTTCTTTTTAGCATGATTTACGACCAGGAAAACTCTCAGAACGGAATCCATCATTTTCTGCTGTTGTTTTACAGGAGAGGAATTTCCTAGAATAGCTATTGATAGAGGGTTACTTGCGTTTCCAATATAATGAGAACTCTTTGGGATTGTAAAGCATGCTTGATTTATTTGGTTAATATCATTTTTGCTAATGGACATCGATTTCAGCTTGAAGAGAACTTTACGCTTGGTTGCGTTAAACTGTTTTGATGATGTCTGATTTTTTCCTGATAAAGATGTAACAGTGGAAATCTCAATCGGTGATTCAATATACAGATAAGAATCTTCAGATATAAAAAGTGTTGAGTCCGAGTAGGAAAAAGGAGTCTGAGAGCTGATGAAAACAACAATGACAAATACCTGCAAAAACAGCATCCTTACGCTAAAACGCAGGAAATGAGGGAGCTGGGAAAGGGTCATCATTTGTAGTTTCATTTTGTGTAAAAAAGTAGTCCCACTTAGACTACGTTTAGCACCAAATGATCTAAGAATCAATATTGTTCTCTTTTTTTAGGGTAAAAACGAAGGCAGTTTCTTTTCACCTTAAACGCCCGAATTTTAAAGGAATCTACTATTTTAAATTAATTAACCTATTAAAAAACAAAGGATTATTATTTGGAAGTAAGGATAATTTGTTTACATTTGTCACAGAAAAAGTAGTCTAAGTGGGACTACTTTTTTAATTCAATAGGTAATATTTTTCTCTTTTGCGGTTTTGCCGGATTTCCAGTTTATTCATCCTTATATCTTTAAAAATAATCTGTTACCGATGAAAACTTTTGCCGGTTCTCGGCTTTAATCTTTATGTTATCTTGTCCTTATGACATGATCATGAAAATGATATGAAAGATATTTGAGATTCTTCCTTCGTCAGAATGACAGGTTTAATGTAATATAGGATTGGGCAAATACATAACATAATACTGTTACTGAGTGATAGCTCATGCTGAGCCTGCCGAAGTACCTTTGCGACCAAAAATATACGTCATCATTTAAGAAGTCTTTGCGAACTTTGCGTTAAAAACAAAATGGGATATTAATTTTTATTCCAAATAGATCAAATCTATTAGTCCACTCTTTTTAAAATCAAATTTTAGGTCTACCTTTATTCTATTCAAATAATAACGCTAGAATATTAATACAATAAAAAGATCTATGGAATCAGTAAACAACCCATCATTTCACGAAATCTTCAAACCAGAAAATGAAATTCCCCAGGAATATAAAGTTCCCGAAATCCATCAGCGCGAATACCTTCTCAACGGCGAACTGGTCGTGTGGAGCGGTGAGGTTCAGGAGATTTACTCACCCGTATGCATTCCGACAGAAAACGGACTGCAACGTAAACTGCTGGGCAGCGTCCCGAATATCGGCCCAAAAGAAGCTATGGAAGTTCTCGATGCCTGTGTAAAAGCGTATGACAACGGGCTGGGGGAGTGGCCTACCATGTCTGTGGAAGGAAGAATCAAATGTATGCAGAAATTTGTCTACCTGATGATTAAGGAGCGCGATGTGATTATCAGATTGCTGATGTGGGAGATCGGAAAAACACTCGCTGATTCTACCAAAGAATTTGACAGAACCGTAGACTATATCAACCAGACGATTGATGCATTGAAAGACCTCGACCGTGAGTCATCCCGTTTCCAGCAGGCGGAAGGTACCATTGCACAGATCAGAAGAGCACCGCTGGGAGTCGTTCTCAGTATGGGCCCATTTAATTATCCTTTAAATGAAATATTTACCACGCTTATTCCGGCGCTCATTATGGGAAATACCATTCTTTTTAAACTTCCCAAACATGGTGTTCTGGCTCATTACCCATTGTTAAAAGCATTTAAAGAAGCCTTCCCAAAAGGAACAGTGAATACCTTATACGGCAAAGGTTCCGAGATTATCACCCCGATAATGGAAAGCGGAAAGGTGAATGTGCTGGCATTTATCGGTTCCAGTAAAGTGGCCAACGGTTTGAAAAAGCTTCATCCGAAGGTTAATCGTTTACGTGCGATTTTAAGCCTTGATGCTAAAAATGCAGCGATTGTTACCAAAAATGCTAATCTCGATGTGGCGGTGAGCGAATGTATTTTAGGATCCCTGTCATTCAACGGTCAGCGTTGTACGGCACTGAAGCTGATCTTCGTTCAGAAAGAAGTGGCCGAGGAATTTACCCAAAAGCTGACGGCTGCCGTTTCTGCTATGAAACCCGGACTTCCGTGGGAAAAAGATGTGAAGATCACGCCGCTTCCGGAAGTCAACAAACCTCCTTATTTAAAGGAATGTTTAGAAGATGCTAAAGCAAAAGGCGCAACAGTGCTGAACGAAAACGGAGGATTTACCGAAGAATCTTTCTTCTTCCCGGCCGTTGTATATCCGGTGAATAGCGATATGAAGCTGTATCATGAAGAGCAGTTTGGGCCAGTGATTCCAGTAGTTCCGTTTGAAGATATTGAGGAACCGATCGAATACCAGGTGAATGCTGATCATGGGATGCAGGTGAGTATTTTCAGTGAAGATCCGCTGGAAGTTTCAAAACTGATTGATCCGTTTGTGAATCTTGTGAGCCGTGTGAACATCAACTGCCAGGCACAGAGAGGTCCGGATGTATTTCCATTCACCGGAAGAAAAGACAGTGCGGAAGGTACGTTATCGGTTTTTGATGCGCTTCGTTCGTTCTCGATCCGCTCGCTTGTGGCTGCGAAAGTAACGGAATCCAATAAGGATCTTCTGAACACGATCGTAAGGGATCATGATTCTAATTTCCTGAGCACGGATTATATTTTTTAATAGTTTGTTTCGAATAGATACTTATAAATGACTTCTGCCACTTTGCTAAAAATAAAGGTAATGTTGTTTTTTAACGCTAGGACCGCAAGAATTTTAAGGTATTGAATATTTTCCGGTCGCTAAGGCTGAACTTCGTTCGTAAACCTTCAGTTTATACTCAGCAAATGATAGTGATTTATAATCTTGAGTCTTTTGTGCTTTAAAAAAAAATAAATCCGCAGTACAAAGTTGTATTGCGGATTTTCATTGATGAAATCAAAACGTATATATTGAAGAAAGTTATTGCGATGTAAGGAACCTGCTGATGATACCGTTCAGTTCCTCAGCATGGGTCACATTCAGCCCGTGGGGTGCTCCTTCGATAATCATAAAATCATTGTTTAAGATTCCCTGCGCTGCCTGCTTTCCGGCTGTATCAATCGGTACAATATTATCGGAGTCTCCGTGTACGATTAGTGTTTTCACTGTTACATTCTTTAATTCCGGACGAAAATCGGTATTGGCCCAGCTTTCTGCACATTTTATCGTTGCGATAGGATTGGCAAATGAAGCAATGGCCCAGTCGTAATCGAGTTGTTTCTGGCTCACTGTTTTTGAAAGAAGCCCTACATTATAAAAGTCTTTGTGGAAAGATTCAAGAAAAGTAATTCTGTCTGTTTTCAAAGCCTGCATGATCTCATCGAGCTTTTCCTGAGGAACGCCATCCGGATTATCGTCTTTCTGCTTCACTAAAGGAATGATGGATGAAATTAAGGCAATCTTATCCACATTCTGGGTTCCGTAATTGGTAAGATAGCGTACTACTTCACCGCCACCCATTGAAAATCCGAAAAGGATAACTTTTTGAAGGTCGAGTTGAGTAATGATTTCGTGAAGGTCTTTGGCAAGCCCGTCATAATCGTATCCATCTGCTGAAGGAGATGATTTTCCGAAACCTTTGCGGTCATAAGTGATAACACGGTATCCGAGATTCAGAAGTACGGGAATCTGCATTTCCCATGATTTGCCGCTAAGTGGCCATCCGTGAATTAAAATAATTGGCTGACCTGATCCGAAATCTTCATAATAAAGCTGGACATTTTCATTGTCCTGTTTTGTAATAAAAGGCATATTGATATTTATTTGGTGTTAGTCTTTGGATCACAAATATTAAGCCACAAATACCATAGCAATCTTCATAAAGACTTTTTACAAATGTGAAAGGGTATTATTGATTATAACTTTTGTGGAAGATCATTTAAAAACTTAAACAGCTTTATTCATTAAAGCAAAGCAAGGTTATTATAAATCCTATTCTTATTGATATTATTCTTACATTCAATTCCTATAAAATATTTTTATCATCCGCTGTAACATTTTTGTAAGAAGATTACTAACCTCATAGAGAGTAAGAAATTATGGCCTCAACAGAACAGGAATTTTTAGATAAAATTGAAAAGCATAAAGGAATCATTTTCAAGATTTCTAAAATGTATATGGATGATAAAGACGACCGTGATGATCTTTTTCAGGAAATCACCTATCAGGTCTGGAAAGCGTATCCTAGTTTCAAAGGACAAAGTGAATTCTCTACCTGGCTCTACCGAATCGCCCTGAATACAGCAATCATTTTCCTCAAAAACGAGAAAAAAAGAAGCTTCATTACCGGTGGAGCATATGAAGAATATAAGATCGCTCACGAAGAATTTGATCATGAAAAAGAAGATAAACTGAATGCGATGTATAAAGCCATTCATCAACTGAACCCGATCGACAAAGCTTTTATCTTCTATTACCTCGAAGATTTTTCAGGAAAAGAGATTGCCGAACAGATGGGAATTTCCGAAGGAAATGTAAGGGTGAAAATGAACCGCGCCAAAAATAAACTTAAAGATATCTTAAGCTCAAATAAATCTTAACTTTTAAATCAATTGTCATGAATATAGATGAACTGAAAAATACATGGAATCAGGATGATTCCTTTGATGAAACACCGGAAATAAGCATGGAGCAGAAGCATAGGATTAATCTCCCGCTCGAAAAAATCCGCAAGAATATGCGCATGGAATTCTGGTCTACAATAGCAATGTTTGTTTTTGCCTTTGCTGTGATCGCCTTGTCACCCGGACTTTTTAAATTTAAATTTTACATCAGCATTCTCATTGCCTCGATGGTTTTTGTAACGTTCTTTTTTTACAGTCAGTTTTTTAAGCTGTACAATAATATGAGTAACCCATTGATGAAAACATATGATAGTCTGAAAGATCTGCTGTATCAGTTTCAGCTCAATAAGCAGTATTATCTTTCTTTCTACCTTTCTTTTGTACCTTTTTTGGTTTGTGAAATTATTATTGTCCTTGAATTTATCCCACGTTCGGTTCCTTTATCGAATCTTCAGGTCGCCACCACTCTTATCGGCACTATGGTTATTACGATGCCCCTGCTATTCATTATAGGAAAATGGTGGTTTAATAAGTTCTACGGAAAGTATATTCTCCAGGTTGAAAATTTGGTAAATGAACTGAAGAAATAGCATCTGATTGATTTAGGAAGTAGTTTCGGCGGCTGAAAGCCGCCGAAACTACTGTGTGTAATATGCCGGAAATTCTCGAAAAACAGAATAAAAATCCCTCCATTCAAAATAATGTGGACTTACACTGCTTACATTTTTAAAACCCTTATCCTCAAAAAGCTTTTTGGTTCGGGTCACATGAAAATATTGGGAAACCACGATAATGCTGTTGAATGACATATGTTTTCTTAAGGCTAAAGTATTATCGACAGTAGCTCTTGTGGTATTTCCAAGATTATCAACAACAATAAGTGAATCGGGAATTCCTTTGGCAACAAGGTATTGTTTCATTTTATCACCTTCGTAAAATCCTTCTTTTCCAAGCCCACCGCTTACGAGGATCTTTTTTACACGGTTTTTTCTGATAAGTTCTTCGCCGGTCTGAAGCCGCTTTTCAAGCCTTTCTGATAATGTTCCGTCTTCATTAACTTTACTTCCCAGAATAACGGCAATATCAGCATTCTTTCCACGGTCTGATAGCCCGTCAATGATGATATACGCTGAATGTACGGCAAACCATAGAATAAATATACAGACAATGATTTTAATGAATTTAAAAATATTTTCATTCTTATTTCATCAGGTATTTTTCAGCTTTTGCCTTTTCGTTTTTAATATCGCTCATAATCCATTCCAATTGAGGATATCTGTTGTGAATGATGTCATCCATCGTTTCTTTTATGGGAATATCAGGTACAACTCCCTTTTGGGTTTGTGTAAAGCTGATATCCGGCTGTACAAGGACAAGTCCGATCGGAAGATCTATCTTGGAATTGGGCAGCACTTGGTAAGAATAAAATCCAGCAACAGTGCCATCGTTAGCCCCACCTGTTTCTTCTCCAACGAGAACAGCCCTCTTGTCATTTTTAAGCTTGGCAGTGAGAATGGAAGATGCCGAAAAGCTTGATCCGTTGATCAGTACGAAAATCCTTCCGTTGAACGCATTCTTATCCGGTTTTGATGGTTTGTCAGCTTTTATTTTGTAATAAAACTTTCCGTCTTTTTTATAGGTGCTGAAGGTTTGAGCGAAGAAAAAGGCAGGATAAGTAAGTGTCTTAAAAGTATACTGCAACGCATTGCTCTTCCGGAAATAGTTGGTTTTTAAAGGCGTCGTGGCAGAATTTACTTGAGAAGGTTTGATCAAAACATATGGCTCCGGAGAAAGATAAGAGTACAACTTATGAATCTCTTCCAATGAACCTCCGTAGTTGTTTCTTACATCAAGAATAAGATATGATGCCCCGGCTTTTTTAATCTGTTCAAAAGTATTTTTGTAAAATTTAGCGGAATAATCTCCCGAAAAGCTTTTCACTTTAATATAGGCTATAGTGCTGTCCTGATCAAGAAATTTAAAATTCCTGTTGTAAGAATCACTGAAAGCTACGTAATCATTGATTTTTTTGTCCTCGGTTCTTTTTTTATTTTCTTTTTCTTTTTTGAGGTCATCCTCAGATTTTGATTCTCTTGTCAGCCGGTAAGTTTTTTTCTCTCCGTTGAATACTGTCTCTATCGTCGCATGATTTTCATATCCTTTTTCAGCTACGTAATAGTTGAAGAACAGGTCTTTCAGGAAGTACGGTTTGAAAGTCGTGTTGAATCCGTCGGTACTGATAAGTCTTCTGTACTTTTTTATGTAATGGGAAACCGGGGTTTTATCGATGGTAAGAATCTCAGTTCCGGGCTTTATTTTTTCAATAGAATCTTTATTTCCGATGATAAAAAGCCTGTCATCTTTGATATAATATTCAAAACGGCTGAACATTCCTTTTTTATTCTCAAGATCTTTGATTTCTCTTTTGGTGATTCTTTTAGAAGGAATCCGTAGCGAGAGATGGCCTTCACGGATGTCGGAAATCACCGGCTGCAGCTTAAAATAAAACTGAAGCGGGGTAAGAGGGGTGTTGATGGTATTTTTCACACTGTCGAATTTCCTGTCTAGTTCATCTTTTGAGATGTACATGTAAAGACCGGGATGCATTTCCTTAATTTTAGCATATGCGAAATCCACATCTTCTTTCAACTTTTCGGGCGGAATACAGATGTTTTGCCGTTCGTTATATTTACGTACAGATCCGCAGGCGGTTATCAGCAGGAGGATGAGCAGGAAGAAATAATTTTTCTGCACTTTTTGTTTTTTTATTTCAAAAATAAAGCTTTAGAGAATACGTTTTGAAAAAAGGCGTAATATTTTCATGTTAATATAAAGGTTTTTATCTCGATCAATTGTCATACCTATAATCTCACTCATTAACCTATAAATAAAAATGATTTACGGACTTATTATTTTAGCTGTCATCATAATTTTACTATATTTTGTCATTACCGGTCAGGAAGTTTTCGGATCGGAAGCAAAAGGAGAGCGGCTTCAGAGAATGCAGCGTTCCAAACATTATAAAAACAAGCAATTTCAGAATCTTACGTATACGCCTGCATTGGCAGAAGGATATTCGATGCCGAAAGTGATGTTTAATTTTCTGTTTGATAAAAAGGATCCTCATCTTAAGCCTTTACGTAATATCCCGTCAGTGCATACAGATTTGAAGAATCTTCCTAGAGATCAGGATGTTTTTATATGGCTGGGGCATTCGTCGTATTATATTCAGACCGACGGTGTTTCCTTTTTGATTGATCCTGTTCTCAGTTCGTACGGTTCGCCTTTCAGGTTTTTTAATAAAGCTTTTGCCGGAGCCGATATTTTTAGACCGGAAGACATACCAGCAGTTGATTATCTGGTGATTACGCATGATCATTATGATCATTTGGATTATCCGACCATAAAGGCTATTAAAACTAGGGTTGGCAAAGTTATTTTGCCTTTGGGAGTTGGTGCGCATCTTGAAAGATGGGGCTACGATACGAATCAGCTGATCGAAGAAGAGTGGGGAACTGAGGTTGATTTACGTAATGATATCAAAATTATATTTACTCCTGCAAGGCATTTTTCCGGACGGAAGATGAAAAGAAATGTTACATTGTGGACGTCTTATGTTTTATTGACACCTACCAAAAAATTATTTCTGGGTGGTGACAGTGGTTAAGATACACACTTTAAAATGATTGGTGAGCAATACGGACCTTTCGATTTTGCCATCATAGAAAACGGGCAGTATAATGAGGCCTGGAAGTATATTCATGCCTTACCGGAAGATGTTATTCAGGCGAGTATTGATGTGAGAGCCAAAAATATCATTCCTGTCCATTCTTCGAAGTTTGCTCTTGCACTCCATCCGTGGAATGAACCTTTACGAAAAGTAACGAGCCTTGCCGGAAGCAAAAATTTATCAGTTTTAACCCCGATGATCGGTGAACCTGTAGACTTAAATGCGCACGACAATCATTTTAGCAAATGGTGGGATATCGAATGATTAAGAATGCCAAATATTTCTGTAGCGAGTAGGGTGACTTTCAAACTGCTGTCTTACAAAGCTGCACTCAGGATCCACCAAAAGATCTTTTTCTTCGGCGTAGCGTACAAGCTCATCCAATAACATTTTAGCATAGCCGTGGCCTTCATGCTCTTCATCAAGTTTAGTGTAATAAACAATAAGCTGTCTACCATCTACCTCGATAGACATATAGCCGGCTTTGTGTCCGTCTATTAATATCTGCAACTCATCCTGATACGGACTGATTTCAAATTTTACAGTTTCCATAATACTGAGATTTTAGGTGTTACAAAATGATTTTGAGAGTTTTCCTCTTTTAAAATTACAAATTAAAATCGATATGAATGTGTTTCCGAAGGTTTTTACAAGATTCGTAACGAAATACATTATTCATTAAGCACCGGTATATCATTTTTAAGTGACTGACCAAAAAATCAGTCATTTAATTTTATCTATCAAAATTATTTCTTGACGTTTGTTTTGTTTGAATTTTATAATTTTGATCCATGGAATCGAATGAAACAATAAAAGGTTTTTACCGACGCGTCGGCCTCGAGTGTGTAAAAACACCCGGAGTAGGGCATTTTAATGTCTTTTCAAGGGAAAATTGCTCTCTTATCACGCCTTACAGCAGAAGAGATTATTACAAAATTTCTCTGATCATCGGAAAAGGAAAATTACATTATGCCGATAAATGGATCGCTGTCGACAAGCCGGCGTTGTTGTTTTCAAATCCGCTTATTCCTTATTCATGGGAAGCTGAAAATAAAGACCAGAAGGGATTTTTCTGTCTCTTTACCGACCAGTTCCTTCACGACGGAAACCGCCTGGGAAATTTACAGGATTCGCCGCTGTTCAGGATCGGAGGAACTCCGGTATTTTTTATTGATGAAGAACAGCAGAAAACAGTTGCGGATATTTTCATTAAAATGATGAATGAGATTCAGTCGGATTATCTGCACAAATATGATATGCTGCGGGCTTACCTTCATCTTCTGATTCATGAAACAATGAAAATGCACCCGGCGGAAAACTTTGAACCTTATCAGAATGCTTCGCAGAGAGTGGCATCTCTTTTTATGGAATTGCTGGAAAGACAGTTTCCTATTGACAGCCCTGAAAGATCTTTACGGCTGAAAAGCCCGATAGATTATGCTGAAAATTTATCCATTCATGTAAATTCTCTCAACCGTTCTGTAAAAGAGATCACCGGAAAAACCACCAGCCAGCAAATTGCCGCAAGAATTATCCAGGAAGCAAATGCTTTATTAAAGCACACCGACTGGAATATCTCTGAGATTGCTTACGGTCTGGGCTTCGAAGAACCGGCTTATTTTACCAACTATTTTAAAAAGCAGACAGGAATGTCACCCAATGCAGTAAGAATTGCTGTTGTTTGAATTTTATAATTCTTCGTTTGAATTCTATATTGAAATCAATGAATGGCTGTTATAATTTTGTCTTGTTAATTTAAATCACAATTATCATGAAATTTAGAAAATTAGGAAACACAGGAGAGCAACTGTCTGCAATTGGTTTGGGATGTATGGGAATGAGCTTTGCATATGGCCCTACCGATGAGCAGGAAAGCATTAATACATTGCATAAGGCTTTGGATCTGGGAGTAAATTTCTGGGATACCGCAGATATGTATGCCAATGGTGATAATGAAAAACTGATTTCAAAAGTTTTGGTTCCGAACCGCAATAAGATTTTTATCGCTACTAAATTCGGATTTCGTTTTAAAGATGGACAGACTGGCCACAGCGGTACGCCCGGAACTTATTTCGACGGTTCTCCGGAATGGATCAGAAAAGCGGTTGATCTGAGTCTTCAACGGCTGAAAATTGATGAGATCGATCTGTATTATGCTCACAGAGTTGACCCGAATATTCCGGTTGAAGAAACAGTAGGCGCAATGGCTGAGCTGGTAAAAGCTGGAAAAGTAAAATATTTGGGTTTGTCGGAGGCATCTGCTGAATCCATCAGGAAAGCTCATCAAATTCATCCGATTACTGCTTTACAGTCGGAATATTCTCTGCTTACGAAAGACGTTGAGAAAGAAATTTTGCCAACCATCAGAGAGTTGGGAATCACTTTAGTTCCATATTCTCCGCTGGCCAGAGGTCTTTTCTCTAATATTAATGATGCAGTAAATTTCGGGAATGATGATTTCAGGAAATCTTTGCCACGATATCAAAACGAATTTCTCGAAAATAACAAAAACCTGGCAAAAGAGATTAATGATTTTGCTCAATCTAAAGGAGTTAAAGGTACACAGCTGGCACTAGCCTGGGTTTTGAATCAGGGAGAAGATATTATTCCGATTCCGGGAACCAAGCGTATTCAATACTTAGAAGAAAACATTGCTGCTACCAATCTCGAACTTTCTCAGGAAGACCTTGAAACAATAGATTCCATTCTTAAAAAATATCCGAATGTCGGAGAAAGATACAGTGAGGGCGCTATGAAATTAGTTAACAACTAAAGAAATTATTCTAATCAGATCCCTGTTGTGTCAGCAGGATCTGTTTTTTAACGTTTTATAACAGCATGGTTACACTTAAAGAAAAAAATAAATTTATTGCTACGGTTCTGGCATTTGCCGTCATTCCTATGTCGGGTCTGGCAACGGACATCTACCTGCCTTCAATGCCAAGTATGGCTACAGAACTTCATCAGCCGGAAAGCAATATTCAGCTTACATTATCGATATTTCTCATCAGTTACGGTCTGACCCAGTTCTTTGCCGGAAGTATTGTAGATTCTTTCGGGAGATATAAGATTTCAATGCTGTCTCTTGGGCTGTTTGTGGCATCTTTTTTAATTACTGCGACTACCCAAAATATCTTTGTCATCTATGCCATGCGTGTTTTGCAGGGTATGCTTTCAGGATTTGCCGTAGTGGCGAAGAGGGCATTTTTTGTGGATGTTTATGAAGGTGAGGAGCGGAAGCATTATCTCAGTATTATGACGATCGTCTGGTCGGTAGGTCCTATTATTGCGCCGTTTATTGGAGGGTATTTGCAGAAAAACTTCGGGTGGCAGTCAAATTTTTATGTGCTGGCAGGGTATAGTTTACTGCTTTTACTCTTAGAATTTATATTTTCCGGGGAGACACTGAAAAAAAGAAATCCTTTCCACATTGAGTTTCTCATTAAAGAATATAGTGCGATGTTTAAAGCTAAAGATTTCTTTTACGGAATGGTCATGTGTGGACTGAGCTATTCGATGATTATGTTTTTTAATCTCTGCGGATCATTTATCATTGAACATAAAATGGGATATTCTGAAGTGGTCGCAGGCTACGTTTCCCTGATTTTAGGATTTGCCTGGATGGCTGGTGGATTTTTAGGTAAGGCTTTGATCAATAAAGCATTTCTGCCAAAAATACGTTACGCCAACTTTATCCAGTTACTTTTAATTATTTTAATGTTTGCTGCTTCCTATTTCTCCAATAATATTTACAGTCTGGTGGCTTTTGCATTTTTGATACATGTGACTGCAGGATTTATCTTTAACAATTACTTCTCTTACTGTATCGGAAGATTCCCGAATTCGGCCGGAATTGCAGGGGGCTTAACCGGTGGAGTGGCATTTATCATTACATCTGCCATCAGTTATGGAATTGTAGCTGTAATCAGGCCTCAGATACAGCTGGAAGTTGCAGAAGGATACTTTGTGCTGGGCGTTTTAGGATTATTTGTTTTAATTATGATTAAAATGAGAAAGGCACATATTTAAAATAATATTTCGGATACTTAATATAAAGACTAAAAAACCGGCCTACTGAATAGGACGGTTTTTATTATTTATCAAATATTTCGATCATTACATTTTCGGGAATGACATTTGAATAATCATAATCCTGAACATTTAGTTGATTCACTGAACTGATACAGATAACCTTATTGTTGTAGTTAAATACTTTATAAGGAAATCTTTTTGTATTTATAGTCTGTGTTTTAGTATAAGTATTGATATTGTAAAAATCAATAGTTTTAGCCATATTACCTGCAATAATACTGTTGTTGTCAAAATCAAAGCTCGTAAGTTTTGCATTTCCCGACGGAAGATCATTCTGATAAACCATTTGGGAATTATATACTGAACCAGTACTCGACGTGATCACCCTTCCATCAGGAAAAGTTTCAAAAATTCTGTAATTAAGAGGGTGGTCCCCATGATAGGTATCATCCTGATGGCTTACATAATTTCCGTTAAGATCAAATGTATATAAATCCATATCAATTGGCGTCATGTTCTGCGTAATTGTATATAATTTTACAGAAGTGCCTACAGATTTTCTCATTCTGCCGGTATATTCTGAATATGACTGAGACACCAAAGTTTTAGTACCTCTGTCTATACATTTCACTTTATCATAGTCCGCAACAGAACCATAAAGCTTATCATTATAATAGACAGTACTTACCAACGGCATTCCGAAATTTACCTGATCCTTCAAAGTCAGATTATTGCTGTCATAAATATCAACCCATCCATCTTTTCTTGCAACATATAATTCAGTGCTACCATTATAAGTACCAAGATCAGAATATCCTAAGACAGCATTTGTATTGATCTGGTGAGTAACGACTCCTGAATTGACATCATAAATGGCAATCTTTCCATCTGTATCCAAAAGATATAATCTGCCTGCGTTTTTGTCAAACTGCGCATCGAATACTTTAAGGTTCAGAAGTTTAATTTCCGGCCTTTCTATTTTTACAACATTACTTTTTACCTGTTCACCATTAGCTTTAAAACCAATAATCTGATACTCAAGATAAGGACTGAAAGGTACATTTGACATTGCAGAAAACTGAGTGGGATTATAAGTCCCAAGCTCAGTTTGCTGACCATTCGGAGAATCACTTCTCACAATTTTATAATAAGTATAATTCATATCCCCGGTAAGAGTCCAGCTTAAGCTGACCATTTCTGCGGATGAATTATAATTTGCTGTCAAATTAATCTTGTTTTCAATTATCGGCTGCATTATTACAACATCTGTAATATCATCATCTGAACTACTGCAGGAATATATTGATAGAAAAGCAAGAGCGATTATTAGTATTTTTTGCATATTCTTAAATTCCGTCAATAATTTCATTTAAAACCGTGCTTGGTCGCATGGAAGCATATGTTTTATACGTATCTGTTTTATAGTATCCTCCGATATCCTGAGGTTTACCCTGAGCACCAATTAATTCAGCGTTGATAACTTCTTCGTTCTCTTTCATTGCCTGTGCAATCGGAGCAAATTCAGCAGCCATTTCTGCATCGGCAGTCTGGTTCGCTAATGCTTCAGCCCAATACATGGCAAGATAGAAATGAGAACCTCTGTTGTCGATCTGTCCTACTTTTCTTGCAGGAGATTTATCAGTCGCTAAGAATTTAGCATTTGCCTCATCCAATGCATCGGCCAATACCTGAGATTTTGTGTTCCCCTGAGTCTGTGCTAAATGCTCTAAAGAAGCCTGTAATGCAAGGAATTCACCTAAAGAATCCCATCTTAAATAGCCTTCTTCTACAAACTGTTCCACGTGTTTCGGAGCAGAACCTCCGGCACCTGTTTCAAATAAACCACCACCATTCATTAACGGAACGATAGAAAGCATTTTTGCAGAAGTTCCAAGCTCAAGAATAGGGAAAAGGTCAGTTAAATAATCTCTTAATACATTTCCTGATACAGAAATCGTATCTTTTCCTTCTCTTGCTCTTTTTAAAGTTTCAGTCATGGCATCTTTTACATCCATAATTCTGATGTAAAGACCATTGGTATCGTGATCTTTAAGATATTTTTCAACTTTTTTGATGATTTCTCTGTCGTGTGCTCTTCCTTTATCCAGCCAGAAAATAGCAGGAGTATCTGATAATCTGGCTCTGTTTACGGCCAGTTTTACCCAATCCTGAATCGGAGCATCTTTTGTCTGACACATTCTGAAAATGTCACCTTTTTCTACTTTTTGAGAAAGAAGAACATTTCCGTTTTCGTCCTGAACTTCGATGGTTCCGTCTGCTGCAGCCTGGAAAGTTTTATCGTGAGAACCATATTCTTCAGCTTTCTGAGCCATCAAACCAACGTTCGGAACTGAACCCATCGTTGTAGGATCCAACTTTCCGTGTGCTTTCATATCATCAATTACAGATTGATAAAAACCTGCATAAGAACGGTCTGGAATAATACAAACGGTGTCTTCTTCTTTTCCTTCTTTATTCCACATTTTGCCTCCGCCTCTTACCAAAGCAGCCATAGATGCATCTACAATAATGTCTGAAGGAACGTGGAAATTGGTAATTCCTTTGTCAGAATTTACCATTGCTACTCTCGGTCCGTTGGCCAAAGCAGCTTCGATGTCCGCTTTAATTTCGGCTTCCTGAGCATTTCCTTTGATTTTATCAAAAAGATCAGCAAGACCGTTATTTGGGTTGATATCTAAAGACTTGAACGTTTCAGCATATTTAGTAAAAACCTCTTTAAAGAAAGTTTCTACGATAGCCCCGAAAATAATAGGATCGGAGATTTTCATCATCGTCGCCTTTAAGTGGGCAGAAAGAAGAACATTTCTGTTTTTTGCCTCATCGATAGCCTGCTGAACAAAAGCTTTCAATGCATTTAAATTCATTACAGAAGAATCAATAACCTCTCCCGCCTGAAGATTGGCAAAATCTTTTAATTGAGTTTCAGAACCGTCATTTCCTTTAAATACGATTCTGTATTTTGTTGCATTTTCTAACGTTGTTGAAGTTTCTGTTCCGTAAAAATCTCCGCTTTCCATGTGGGCAACATCTGTTTTGCTGTCAGAAGCCCAATCACCCATTCTGTGAGGGTTTGCTTTTGCATAGTTTTTAACAGCTTTAGGAGCACGTCTGTCAGAATTTCCTTCTCTTAGCACAGGGTTTACAGCACTTCCGAGAACCTTGGCATATTTAGCTTTAATGGCTTTTTCTTCATCATTCTTCGGTTCTGCAGGATAGTTCGGAACCGCAAAACCTTTAGCCTGCAATTCAGCGATGGCAGCGTCAAGCTGAGGTACTGATGCAGATATATTAGGCAACTTGATAATATTAGCGTCAGGTTGTGTAGCCAATTGGCCCAATTCAGCTAAAGCATCACCGATTTTCTGATCATCTTTCAAAAATTCCGGGAAGTTTGCTAAAATCCTTCCTGCCAAAGAAATATCCGGAACGGCGATCTCAATGTTTGCTGATTTTGTAAAAGCTTTTACAATCGGTAAAAACGAGTGTGTTGCCAACATTGGAGCCTCATCCGTTAATGTGTAATAGATTTTTGATTTGTCTGACATTATACTGTTATTTATTATTTGATTTTTAAGACTCACAAATTTAGTTAAAAATTAATCTTTTTAGATAAATAGCCGGTAAGATTTTCCACTTTAAGATTAATTTAACCTTCATATGAATGAATCGCTTCTTATTTTAATTAAATTTGAAAAACTAAAAAAAGAATATGTCAACAACAATTACTTTAAAAGGAAATGAAGTTCACACTATAGGAACACTTCCTGAGGTGGGAACGACGATCAGAGACTTTGCACTGGTAGATTCAGGATTACATGTAAAAACACTGGAAAATTTTGAAGGCAAGAAAAAAGTATTCAATATTTTCCCAAGTATTGATACACCGACTTGTGCATCTTCAGCAAGAAAATTCAATGAGCAGGCTTCTGCGCTGGAAAATACCGTGGTTATTAATGTTTCTAAAGATTTGCCGTTTGCCCTTGGAAGATTTTGTGCTGCCGAAGGTCTTGATAATGTGGAAACCCTTTCGGATTTCAGAAGTAGCTTTGGTGATGATTACGAAGTGACCATAACCGATTCTCCTATGAAAGGACTTCTGAGTCGTGCCGTAATTGTCACCGATGAAAACAATAAAGTAGTATACACGGAACAGGTTGGAGAAATTGCAGATGAGCCTAATTATGAAGCAGCATTAGCCGCTTTAAATAAATAGAAAAATAAACACTTACTAAATAAATCCCTGTAGGTTTTCCTGCAGGGTTTTATTTTGTTCTACTCCGAATCTCAATCTCAATCTCAGCCTCAACCTCAACCTTACCTTTTACCATTTGAACCTTACACTATAAAATCGTACCTTTAGAAAATGAAACGTTCCGGAACAGCAGATCTTCCCCTTCACTATGGCAAAGTACCGCCGTGGCTGTATGAGCGTATGTCATTGCTCGGACTTTCAATCATCGAAGTTATCCTCACCGATTACGGAAAAGATGAGGTGTTGAGAAGACTGGCAGATCCTTTCTGGTTCCAGAGTTTTGGCGCGGTTATGGGGATGGACTGGCATTCTTCGGGGATTACTACTTCGGTTATGGGTGCTTTAAAGCGTTCGATCAATCCAAATTCCCAGGCACTGGGACTCTATATTTGCGGAGGAAAAGGAAAATTTTCAAGAGATACCCCTTCTGAGTTAATTCAAATCGCAGATAAAACAGGACTGAACGGAAATGAACTGGTAAGAGCCAGCAAACTTTCAGCAAAAGTTGATAATACGGCTATTCAGGATGGATATCAGTTGTATCTTCATAATTTTATCCTGGCTGATAACGGGAACTGGAGCATCGTTCAACAGGGGATGCATGAATCCGACAGTACGGCAAGACGCTACCACTGGCATTCTGAAAATATTAAATCGTTTGTGGAAGAACCTCATACAGGAATCAATGGCATATCAAGAGGTAAAATTTTAAATCTTACTGATGCTGAAGCCTCCGGTAACAGAAAAGGAATTCTTGAAATTTCCCACACGGATTCTGCAGAAATCATGAGCGATTTTGCCAGGCTGATTCTTCCTGCACATCATGATGTGCAGGCTTCTGATGTAGACCTGAAACGTTTGGGTGCACTTCTATATGTCACCCGTGAACAGCAGCCTCAGAATTTTGAAGATTTGCTGATGCTGGAAGGCGTTGGGCCTAGGACGATGCAGTCGCTTGCGCTGGTAAGTGAGGTGATTCATGGGGCGCCATCAAGATTTACGGATCCTGCAAGATTTTCTTTTGCTCATGGCGGAAAAGACGGTCATCCGTTTCCCGTACCTACGAAAGTTTATGATGAAAGCATCAGCCTTATCAGAAAAGGAATTGAAAAATCCAGGCTTGGAAATTCCGATAAATTAAGGACCATCAACAAGCTTCATGATATTGTTGTAAAAACCGAAAAGGACTTTACCCCGGATTTTGATATTCAGCAAGTCATTGAAGAAGAACGCCGGAATTCATGGAGGTTTGGCGGAAAAACTGTTTTTGGGGATGCACAGAAACCTTCGTCTCCAAAGCCAATCCAGCTTTCTCTGTTCTGATATACAATAAAAAGGCTTTATACTTTTAGCTGATTTAAAAAGTATAAAGCCTGAGATTAAAATTCTTTAACTGAATTCCTGATTCGTTAAATGGCTGTTGACAACGTCAGAGCTTCCCAATCTTTTGCATCTTTCGTAATAGCCGTGATCTTATTATCTAAAAACTCCGGAGTGCCTACACCCAACAACAGGTGTACCGGCGGATGCGCTTCTTTACTGATTTGTATCAAAACATCAGCTGCCTTTACGGGATCATTCGGCTGATTCCCGTTGATCTCATCAAGATGGGTTTTCTCAGAATTTCTGGCGGCCTCATAAGCTTCGATAGAATTGGCAGGCGTTCTTAAAGAATCCTTCGTAAGGAATTCTGTGCGGAAGTAGCCGGGATAAACAACCGTGGCATAAACACCGAAATCTTTTGCCTCTTCGGCCAGCGCTTCAGTAAAACCGGCCACTGCAAATTTTGTGGAACAGTAAACACCCCAGCCCGGAAAGCCTCCATAATAGCCCCCGATCGATGAAATGTTAAAAATATTCCCTGATTTCTGATCGCGCAGGTAAGGCATGGCATTTCGGATCACATTTAAAGTTCCGAAAACATTTACCTCAAAATTAGCTCTCGTTTCTTCATCGCTCAGTTCTTCCAGCGTACCCAACTGTCCATATCCGGCATTGTTGACGATTACATCTATTTTTCCAAAATGTTCAACCGTTCTGGCTATGACAGATTTTACATCATTATTGTCAGTAATATTCATGCTCAATGGCAGGAAATTTTCCGAAGACGCTCCGAATGCTGATGTTAAAGCTTCCACCGTGCGGCTTGTTGCGGCTACCTGATATCCTTCAGCCAACAATTTTTTTACCAGTTCGAAGCCAAGACCTTTTGAAGCACCTGTTACGAACCATACTTTTTTTGTTTCCATTCTTTAATATTTTTTTTGTTTTAAATGATGGTACAAAGATGGAAAGAAGATGGTTTTTAAAAGTAGTCTGATCCACGAATGATGTATCCAAATCGTGAATAATTCGCATTATTATAAATTAATAGGTTGGAAGTTGGAAGCTTGAAACTTAAAGACCGAGTGTTTAGTTAAATACTATTTTATCCCGCCTCAGCCTTAACCTTAGCCTCATTCTTCCAGCTCCATCCATAATATAAGGTAAAATTTAATTCTCTCTTTTAAATGTTGTTATTAAAATTACCACGGACTGATGCCGGTTTCATCCTCAATATCATTGCTGAAATATTGTCCGGTCGGTCCGTTTTCATCTGTCAGTGTATGTTTAACAATAAATGATGCCGCACTTTCAACAGAACCCGGACCACTATGGGCATTAAAATCTGTTGCGGTATAACCCGGATCAATCACATTTACTTTGAACAGCTGGTCTTTTAGTTCATATGCCAGCGTAATGGTGTAAGCATTCAACGCAGATTTTGAAGGACCATAAGCAGCACTTTTCACATGATAATACTTCCATTCCGGATCGCTGTGTAAGGTGAGTGAACCTAGCCCCGAAGTAATGTTGCTGATGCGAGGACTGTCCGACTTTTTAAGCAGATCTAAAAAAGTCTGTGTAACATTAATCACTCCAAAGAAATTGGTATCAAACACTTCGCGGATATCGTTTACTGATGTTTCTGCTGCCGTCTGAGGATTTACTCCAAGAATCCCGGCATTATTAATCAGGATATCCAGTTTTCCCTGCTCTGCTTCAATGCTGTCTTTTGCATTTTTTATCGATTCAGAATTGGTAACGTCAATTTCAACCGCTTTGATATTCTGATATCCATTTTCCGTTAATTGTTTTACGGTTTCTTCTCCTTTTTGAAGGTTTCTGCTTCCAAGGTAAACAAATAATCCTTTTTCTGAAAGTTGTTTTGCGGTTTCAAGACCGATGCTTCTGTTGGCACCTGTAATTAATACTGTTTTCATTTTTTATATTTAAATTGATGGTGTAAAATTGCAGTAATTAAAGAGTATAACATTTGCCATTTGACAAAAAAAGAAATTTTTTGATTGGATGCTTAAATGGTGGAGTAATGAAATGTATATTTTATTCAGTAATAAACTTCCAGCCTCCATCTTCCATCAAATATTACCTAATATTCTTCCTGATTCTACTCAGAGAAGATTGGGTAACGCCCAGATAAGAAGCAACGTATGACAGGGGAATTCTATTGACCGCTGTAGGATAGATCTCCATAAATTTCAGGTATCGGGTAGTGGCATCTTCGGAAACAAGCGGACTTCTTCTTTCCACTTTTTGCATCAGCGCCCTTGAAATGATTTTATGAACGATAGCATCAAAACCTACAATGGTCTGCAGGAGTTCCAGCCAGTCTTTTCTTTGAAAAACAATAAGTTTGCAGTTAGTCACCGCCTGAACATAAGCGCTTGAACTGATTTGATTGTCAAAGCTTTCAAGATCTACGACCAGATTATTCTCTTCTATGAAATATTTGGTGATCTCCTCACTTTTATTATTGTAATAGCACACACGAAGGATTCCGTCCTCCACAAAGCCAACTTGTTTGGCAATCTTTCCGGCTTCCGAAAAGTATTCTTCTTTGGAAAGGCTGATCTCTGTCGCTTTTTCCGCAATAAAATCCATCTGTTGCTGATTGAGATTTCCGAATCTCAGGATAAAATCAAATAATTCTTTCATGAATGCAAGTTAGGAAAATGAATCTGGCTGAAATTTGTCATTTGGCAAAAAGAAAACGGATTTATTTCTTTACCATTTAAACATCTTTTATAAAATCTTCATATTCATAATAAAATCTTTCAAATCCATCCATCTTATCGACAAAAAACTGAAACGTTTCCTGCCAGGTATTTTTATTGAAAATCGAAACGCCATGCTTTTCTACCCAGATTCTGGCCATTACTTTTCCGTTTTCCAGCGTGTAATACTCATCTTTTTGAAAATCGCCAATGAACTCTTTTAATATATCTTCCAAAGACCAGATTTTTTCATAATAAGCATTCCTGAAAATCTCATCTTTCATTTCAATATCCAGAGAGACTTCAGCCTTTTTATTATCTGCATAAAACTTAAACGACATGTCTTTGATCTTGGTATCATACAAAATCCATTTTCTGGGGAAGGACTTTCCAAAAGCCGTCCAGAATTCTTTCTTTAACTGTTGTGCTTCCTGCTTGCTGAACATAGATACAAAGGTAGACAAAAATTAGAATCCAGTTAAAAGCGATGAAGAGCCAAGTAAAAGGAGCCAAGGTAAAAGTGAAGAAAACTAAGGGAGATATGTAAGTAAAATAAAAGTAAAAAGCCTATGTGATTCCTTCATTAAAAAACTTTTGCCTTTTTACTTTTTACCTGGCTCTTTCCATTCTTTCTGTTATTTCAGAATTTTTCCTATTTTTGTTGTAATGCTGTCTAAAAAATCTCAATATGCTTTTAAAGCGCTGTCGTACCTGGTAGAAAAGAGGAATGATGGCCCTATTCTTATTTCCGAAATTGCGGCACATAAGAATATTCCTTTGAAGTTTCTGGAAAACATCCTTCTCGAACTGAAAAAAGCGGATATTCTCGATAGCAAAAAAGGAAAAGGAGGAGGATATTTCTTTAAAGAAAATCCTGAAAACGTAAAGCTGGCAAAAATTATCCGCCTGGTAAACGGGCCGATTGCTCTGCTTCCATGCGTGAGCCTGAATTTTTACGAGAAGTGTGAAGATTGCAATGAAGATCACTGTAGCCTTCACGACGTACTGATCGAAGTTCGGGATGCTTCGCTCAATATTCTGGAAAGAAAAACATTAATGGATCTGATCGATTGATCGGATCCATTTTTTTGAATTATTAGTCTACTTTTTTGGTGGGATAATAATTTTATTAGATATTTGCATTACTTCAAATGGATAATTTATGATTTCAAAAGAAGATGCAGAAACCCTGAAACAGCTTTCAGCAGAGGAGGGATTGAAATTTATTTCATCAAAATTTCCGAATGCCGCCGTTTTTTCAACATCACTTGGTCAGGAAGATCAGGTTATCACCGATATCATTTTTAAAAACAAGCTACCGATCAAGGTTTTTACGCTGGATACGGGCAGGCTGTTTTACGAACATTATGAATTGCTTTCACAAAATAATTCAAGATATAAAACGAAAACCGAAGAATATTTCCCGGATCCTTCAGATGTAGAAAAGTTTGTTAATGAAAAAGGAATCAACGCCTTTTATCATTCCGTAGAAAATAGAAAAGAGTGTTGTTTTATCAGGAAGGTTAAACCTTTAAACCGTGCACTCGAAAATGCAGGAATATGGATAACCGGCTTACGGGCAGAACAATCGGAAAACCGTGAGAATATGCCGGTTATAGAGTGGGATGAAGGACGAAAACTCTATAAATATAATCCGCTCATCAACTGGAATTATCAGCAGGTTTTGGTATACCTTCAGCAAAATAATGTCCAGGAATTGCCATTACACAAGAAAGGATATATCAGTGTGGGCTGCCAACCTTGTACCCGACCCATTGTTGAAGGGGAAAACCCACGTGCAGGACGTTGGTGGTGGGAAAATTCACAAAAAGAATGCGGTCTCCATACGCATTAATTCAAATCTCTTTACATTCAAAATGATTACACATAAACTAGACTATCTGGAACAGCTGGAAGCTGAAAGTATTTATATCATGCGCGAAATTGCGGCTCAGTTTGAAAAACCGGCCCTGCTTTTCAGCGGTGGGAAAGATTCCATTACATTGGTTCATCTTGCTATAAAGGCTTTTGCACCCATGAATATTCCTTTTCCTTTGGTGCATATTGATACCGGGCATAATTTTCCGGAAGCGCTTCAGTTCAGGGATTATCTGGCAAGAAATATCGGAGCCGAGCTGATCGTAAGAAAAGTGGAAGATACCATTAAAGCTAAAAATTTAACTGAACCCAAAGGGAAATTTGCCTCCAGAAACTGGCTTCAGACACATACTTTACTCGATACCATTGAAGAATTTGGTTTTGATGCATGCATTGGCGGTGCGAGAAGAGATGAGGAAAAAGCAAGAGCAAAAGAACGCTTTTTCTCTGTTCGTGACGAATTTGGGCAATGGGATCCAAAGCTGCAGCGTCCTGAACTGTGGAATATTTACAATGGAAGAATCAACAAAGGTGAAAACGTAAGAGTATTTCCAATTTCCAACTGGACCGAACTGGATGTGTGGAATTATATTAAAAAAGAAAATATCCAGCTTCCTTCTATTTATTTTGCCCATAACCGTGATGTGATCGAGTATGACGGACAATTGATTGCAGTTTCAGATTTTATTCAGATTGATGAAAATGATACCATTGTTAATAAACAGGTAAGATATAGAACGGTAGGTGATATGACATGTACTGCTGCGGTAGAAAGCACTGCCGAAACGCTTGATGAGGTCGTAAACGAAATTACCGCTTCAAGAATCTCCGAACGTGGTGAAACCCGTATCGATGACAAAGTAACGGAAGCCGCTATGGAAGACCGGAAAAAAGGAGGATATTTTTAATGTGTAATGAGCAATTGGTAATAAGTAATGCCAATCGTACGTAAAATTTATTTTTAAAATTGAATAAAAATTTTTAACATGAATAATAAGTAATACAATTTATTGAATTCAAAGATTACTCATTGCACATTACTTATTACTCATAATTAAGAAAAACATGGACATACTAAGATTTATCACTGCCGGAAGCGTAGATGACGGAAAAAGTACCCTCATCGGAAGACTTCTTTATGACAGTAAAAATATATTGATCGATCAGCTCGAAGCGCTGGAAAAACAGTCGAAGAACAAAAACGAAAACGGAATAGACCTTGCTATTCTAACAGACGGTTTAAGAGCCGAGAGAGAGCAGGGAATTACCATTGACGTTGCTTACCGGTATTTTTCAACGCCGAAAAGAAAGTTCATTATTGCCGATGCGCCGGGACATATTCAGTACACTAGAAATATGATTACGGGAGCGTCTAATTCCCAGCTGATTATTATTCTGATTGATGCAAGGCAAGGCGTGATCGAGCAGACCAGAAGACATTCAATTATTGCTTCCTTGCTGAAGATGAGAAATGTAGTGGTCGCCATTAATAAAATGGATCTTGTAGAATATTCTCAAGAGGTTTTTAATGATATCAAAGCGCAGTATGAACTGGTCGCAAATAAACTAGGTTTGGATAATGTAAATTATTTTCCCATTTCGGCATTCCACGGGGATAATATTGTTTCCGAATCTGAAAATATGGTCTGGTATCAGGGGCCAACGTTACTGGATTTTCTGGAGAATGTAGAAGTTGATCATAAAAAAGATTTTGAAAGTCCGAGATTTCAGGTGCAGTATGTGATTCGCCCTCAGACCGATGAGCTGCACGATTACAGAGGATATGCTGGCGAAGTAATTTCTGGAGCGTATAAGAAAGGAGATGAAATTACTGTTATGCCTCAAAATATTCAGACACGGATCTCCAAATTGGAAACCGGCGGTAAGGAAGTGAATGTTGTTTTTGCCAATCAGCCAGCTGTTATTCATGTTGAAGACGATATTGATATTAGCCGCGGCGATTTTCTGGTAAAATCTGAAGATCTTCCGAAAATTGAGAATGAAATAGAAGCAGTTGTATGCTGGCTGGACAAAAAGGAACTGAATGAGGGAAATAAATATTTTATTCAGCATAAAAGCAAGTTACTGAAAGCGCTTGTGAAGGAAATTGAATATAAAATTGATGTCAACACCTTAGAAAAAATTCCTGTGACGGAAAGCATCAGACTTAATGAGGTGGTAAAAGTACGTCTTAAAACCGCTTCTCCACTTGTATTTGACAGTTTTGAAGAGAGTAAAGCTACGGGTAATGCAATCTTGGTTGATGAAACAAGCAATTCAACGGTGGGAGCTGTCATGATCCTGTAAACATTTATAATTTAGAATTAAAAAAAGCAGCCATGATCATTTCAAGGAAAGTTCAGTTCAGACTCAATATTTTTTTTATAACGCTGGCAATATTATCTGTTATTGTTTTCTCAATGTATGAACTGGGCTATCTTGATGAGCTTTTTACAATCTTAGCCAAAGACAATTACATTTTTTACTGGATGATGCTCGTCGGGATTTTAGCGGAGATCGTGGCAGGTTCCATGGGAATGGGGTATGGCGTGATCTGCACAACAACGTTGTTGTTTCTGGGAATTCCCCCTCATGCGGTGAGTGCCAGTATTCATTCGGCGGAAAGTTTTACGACGGCGGCAGGAAGCATTAGTCATATCAGGCTCAAGAATGTTAGTAAAAGTTTGGTGAAGAAACTGGCTGTTCCTGCGGTTATCGGAGCTATTATTGGAGCCGTTTCATTGACGTATCTCGGAGAATATTATTCTGAAATTACCAAAACCATCATCTCATTTTATACGTTGTACTTAGGAATTCAGATTTTATCTAATGCATTTAAGAAAAAACAGGATAAAAAATTAAAACGCAGAACAAATCTTACAAGGCTGGGACTTGTAGGAGGTTTTATTGATTCTTTTGCCGGCGGGGGATGGGGGCCGCTGGTAACGGGGACATTGATTAAAAATTCTTTTACACCCAGATTTGCTGTCGGAAGCTCAACGGTAGCTAAGTTTATTTTAACCCTTACAGCAGCAATTACTTTTATTTTCACGTTAGGAATTCAACATTGGAACATTATTCTTGGTCTTCTGATCGGCGGGATTTTTACCGCACCTATTTCTGCCATGCTAACGGCAAAGTTGCCTGTAAAAAGTATGTTTGTAGTAATCGGACTTTTAGTTATCATAATGAGTTCTATAACGATCTATAAATCTGTTTTTTAGTGAAGATTTACTTAGTGTGGAAAAATAAAAGGGTTAAAAATATCTTCCGTTTTGAAAATATTTTACTTTTACATCATTAAAAAAATATTATGAATATACACGTTGTTGCCGTATTTAAGTTTAATGAAAACTACCTGATGGAAGCCGTTGAACTTTTTCAGGCATTGGTAAAAGAAACCCGAAAAGAGGAAGGCTGCCTGAAGTATGACCTCATCGAGGATAAAAATAATAAAGGAACATTTTTTATGATCGAACTTTGGGAAACTGAAGAACATCTGAACCGTCACAGCGGACAGGATCATTTGCTGAATTTTAGAAAAGATGTTGCTAAAATGCTGGAAAGCTCAACAGAAGTTTACAAAGGTTATAAAACATTATAAAATTTATCATTCAATTAAATACAAAAGGCTGTTCACCAATGTGAGCAGCCTTTCTTTAGAAAAAATAGAAAGTATTATTTTGAAAGTGAATTGTGAATAGTCAATAGTTAATTTTTAAATTCACTGTTCAGAATTCAGAATTAACCATTCACTATTGACTTGTCTTATTTCACAATTAACTTTTTCGTTTCTGTACTTCCTCCGAAAGTAATTTTTACCAGATAATTCCCTGATGAAAGATGAGAAAGATTCAGATCCTGTTTATAGAAACCTGCCTGATTGGTCAGTTCAGCAGAATATACTTTTTTGCCTGACAGATCATAAACTTCTACATTTCCTTTACTGCTGAGCTTTTCTTTAACATCAAATAAAACCGTTACCTGTCTGTCTGCGGTAGTCGGATTCGGATAAATTCCGAAAGACGCTTTTTTACCGGCAGTTTCCACAGTTCCCAACGTTGACGTGATATTTTTATATTTAAAATACATGTTTCCTGTCTGAGATCCCTCATTGGAAATAAAATACATTCTGTAATATTCAGATCCCTGTTTGATGTAATACACCGCATCGCTGTATATGCCTGTCGTTGGTTTCCAGCTGTGTCCGATCGCTGTAATATTGCTTGAAAAAGAATTTGAAGCAGGAATAGTGGCATTAGAGGTAGCCTGTGTTTCGGGCTGAACTTTTGCCACGGTGATGTTCGTATTCTGAATCACACCCGACATTCTGTACTTCATGGTAGCCGGTTGTCCTGTATTGGGATCAACATATGGATAATCTGTCCAGTATCTGGTGAACATAAAGTCCCAATTGGTTTTTGAAGGCTCAAGATTGGCTACTTTATCACCGGTTGCGAATGAAAAATAGTTGAAATAAGCATCATCGGTACCGTTCGCAATTGTTTTGGAAACGGTAGCATCCCATGATGAATTTGCTGAATTCCACTTAGCATATTTGAAAGTATAACCGCCGAAATAATCGTCGATCATAAATTTGTAATAAGTGTTTGTAGAAAGATATTTCAGGATGAAAATCACTTTTCCTTCGATGTGGTGATTTCCGGGATTATATTCTCCCCAGCCATAAGTCGCGGTACCTTGTTCGAAAGCGCCCTCCTGTATAGCAGTAGTATTGTCAAGATTGTATAAAGGAGATCCGTAAGTACTCACACTGTTTGTGGTGATGGTATTCCAGTCATTAGGATTATTAGAGGCCTGATATACTTCGATGTTTTGTGCATCATTAATTCTCGTTCCGAAATTCATACTTGAATTCCTGTAGAAAGCAATATCCCAGGTATTGGCCGGTTGAGAAACCATATTGTTGGCACTCAGATCAAAAAATACACGGTTCTGGTAACTTGCCCCCATGGACATATTAACCGTTGTATATCCATTTGTATCAACTTGTGAAAGAACAGTTTGCTGTATCCCTAAAGAAATCATTGCCGCAAAAAGTAATTTTGTTTTCATAATATCTGACGTTATTTATTATTTAGAATTATTCTACAAAACTATATAAATTATTTTTAATTGTTCTAAATAAAACATGATTTTTGTCGTGTTTTTATATTAAATTTTGTTCGTATTATGAATTTTTAAAGCTAGTAAAAAGCTTGTTTAGATGATACTGATATAAAAAAGACCGATTTATGAAATCATAAATCAGTCTTAATAACTATGAGGTTTAATAAATCTTACTTCTTAATAAACTTTGATTTTATTACAGAACCTTCTGCTGTTTCAATAAGGATATAATAAACGCCAGTCTGAAGTCTGCTGATATCAAAAGATCTTCCTGACAATTTACCCTCCGCAACTTTTTGTCCTGCTGCAGAATATACATGAATGTTTTTCGGGTCTTTTTTAGCAATAAATTCTAAAGCCGTATGATCAGCATTCACAGCAAATCGAATTTCTTCTTTGGATTTTATCTGATCGGAAACTGCAAGACTTGAAGCCTGATTGTAAACAACATCGTCAATTTCAAGTACCGTGTGTGGAGCAAGTGCCCCTACAAATTTAAACACGATATATTGTGAAGTTGAAGCCGTTACAGGTATGCTAATGGTCTGGAAGGTATCACTTGTTAAAATCGTTGCATTTGCAAGAGCTACAAATGTACTCATATCGGTAGGGTTTGAAGCCAGTCCTACCTGTATAGATCCTGGCGCAGAACCTGTATTTCTCCTTGCTTTAAACGTTAATGTTTTGTCTCCCGCGGGAGCTACAATTTGTGGTGAAATCAAATATTCCGGACTATTTTGGTTCGCTCCTGAATAAGCCTGCACAAAATTATCAGTAGCATTGTTGACTACAATATTCATCATTGGAGCGGGATTACCAACAGCGTCCGGATAAATAGCCGTCCATTGATTCTGTGGAAAAACAGTTTGTCCCTGACCTGGAGTAAAGCTGTTGAAATTCTCATTAATTGTCGCTACTTGTGCATGGGCTGTAATCGCTGCAAACATCAAAGTTCCTAAAAGTAGTTTTAATTTCATAATGTTATTTTTATTTAGAATTATTCCACAAAATTAATAATTTATTTTTAACTGTTCTAAATAAAGTTATATATTTGTCGAAAATTTTCCACCTATGAAGAAGAAAGTGCTTTCCATTCTATCATTATCCACTATTTTATGGGTGAATGCACAGGAAAAAGATTCTTTAAAGCAGAAAGCCATCGATGAGGTTGTCATCACAGGACAATATACTCAGCAATCCATTAATAAATCCATCTATAAAGTAGAGGTAATTGATGCACAGCAGATTAAAAATATGGCAGCTACCAATGTGGCTGATGTTTTGAATCAAAGTTTAAATATTCTTATTACTTCTGATCGTAATTCCGGAAACTCTACAGCAAGTCTTTTGGGACTTGGAGGCGAATACACGAAAATTTTAGTAGATAATATTCCGATAGTAGGAGATATTGGTTTAGGGAATAATATCGATCTGACTAAATTAAATATCAACAATGTAGAGCGTATCGAAGTAGTAAGAGGTTCAATGGGCGTAGATTATGGAAGCAATGCGGTGGCGGGAGTAATTAATATTATCACTAAAAAAAATACTCAGAAAAAACTTACATTGAATGCTTCTGTGCAGGAAGAAACAGTCGGCAAAGAATACGATTGGTATAAGAAAGGAGAGGGAAGGCATATTCAAACGCTGAATGTAGGATACAACATTAATGAAAACTGGTATGTAGGAGCTAACTTTAATCGTAACGATTTCCAAGGATTTAAAGGAACTCAGGAAGGTTATAAATACTTCGAGCAGGACGAAAAAAGAGGATATCTCTGGCAGCCTAAAGATGTTCTAAACGTTGATGGGATTATACGTTATAACAAAAATAAAACATCTGTTTTCTACAAATTCGGATTTCTAAATGAAAAACTGAATTATTACAATCCAATTGTAAATGAATATTTTTATGATGTTGATGACAGAACATATGCTGCAACAGATAGAGACTATCTTACCACAAGATATCTGAACCAGCTTAATATTCAGACAAAACTAGGAGCCATCAATTATACAGGCGATTTTTCTTATCAGACTCAGGATAGAAAATACAGAGATTTTAAATATGATATACCAAATAGAAAGCTAGTTGATGGAAAAGATGAATATCAATCTTATAATAAATCAGATGTTTTTTATTCAAGAGGTGTTTTTAGTAACTTTTTAGACAGTAAGACAATAGATTTCCAGATAGGATATGAATTGGACCATACTTCAGGATTTGCTGGGAATATTGCCGGTGATTTTGAAGGCACAGATAATGTAAAGAGAAAAATTTTCAATTATGCCAATTTTATGTCCATTGAATGGAATGCCACAGATTGGTTGTCCATACGCCCGGGATATCGTTTAACTTTAAGTGATAAGTTTGATACACAGCATAATTATTCATTAACGGCAAGGGCTAAAATTACAGAAAATGACAATGTAAGACTCGTAATCGGAAGTGCAAACAGATTCCCGAATTTTGATGAATTGTACACCTATATGGTAGACAGTAATCATGATATTCGTGGGAATGCTGATTTGAAACCGGAAGAAGGGATGACCGCTTCTTTAAATGCCGAAAAGAAAATCATTTTAAATTCAGGTTGGGATTTTAGGATCGGTGCCAGTGCAACATACCTTAAAGTAAAAGACAGAATCGAGCTGGCAATGGTGAACAGACAACCGTTGCAATATAAATATATTAACATAGATAGTTTCCGCTCGTATATTTTTGAAGCAAATTTTAAAGCTCAGAAAGGGCCGCTTGCTTTAGCCGCAAACGCTACTTATTACGGAATTTCCAAAGAACTGAATGAAGGGGGATTTGTTTCTCCTGATGATTTCTTCAATACTTTTGAAGCAAATTTGTCTGCAAACTATACCATTCCGAAGATCAATACCACACTTTCACTTTACTACAAATATACCGGTAAAACGCAGATGTTTGTTTTAGTTTCTCCTGATGTTGCCACTTCTTTTTATGATATAGGTGAGAGAAAAGACTTCAGTATGATGAATTTTATTGTTACTCAGCCATTCTTTAAAAATCATTTTGAAGTTAGTGCCGGTGTTAAGAATATTTTTGATGTATCATCTGTGAGAGATACTACCATTGCAGGAAATGCACATGAAGCATCAACCTCTGTGTCTAATCTTTTCTATGGCAGAAGCTATTTTGCCAGATTAAGCTATAATTTTTAAAATTCTAAAAATGAAAAAAATACTATTTTATCTTTTATTAGGAGTATCATTCATTTCTCAGTCATGTATCAATGATAATGAAGATCCTGTAGCGGTAATTCCTTCGGAGGGAAAATTGGTAGATGCAACAGTTGGCGGTCCTACACAACCTAATCAGGTTTGGGTGGATTTGAGCGATGTAGATCAGGATGGGAATCCAAGAAAATATACGAATGTAAGAACAGACTGGGATCTTGCTTTTTATTCGGGAAACGAGTTCAAAGTAATGCTTAATTCATCAATTATGATGGGAGCAGCGAAAATTCCCAATGCCTCAGATATCTCTGCCGTGAAGGAATCTGATGTTGCAACATTAACGACGCAGGTTCAGGTGGCGAATTTTAATCCTTCCAATACGGTTTATATTGATGATGTTAACGGAAATTTCCCTACAGGATATACTGCGATTAGTGAAGTAAAAGCAGATGCTTCAGAAAGTGGGGTTTATCTTATCAATATGGGAAAAGAGCTTTATTCGGGTAGTGTGGCAATTGGTTCAGTGGCTACCGGAGGAAACAGCAGAGGATGGATGAAGCTTCAGGTAACGAAAGAAGGAAGCGGATATAGAGTAAAATATGGAAGTCTGAATGCAACTGGTGATCAGATTAAAAATGTTTTGATCGACAAAAATACGGCATACAACTATACTTTCTTTAGCTTAAAAAACAACAAGCAAGTTACAATTCAGCCTGAAAAAAATAAATGGGATATCTGTTTCACGGTATTTACCAATATTATTGAAGGTGCGGGAAGTTATATTTATGCAGATTTTGTAACAACAAATAATATCGGAAATGTAGGAGCTTATGAAGTAAAAGTAGCATCTGCAGGGTCGATGATTGAAACATTCAATAATTTCAAAAAATCTGATGTTGATGATTCCAAGCTTATCTATAAAGATCAAAGAGTGATTGGTGCCAACTGGAGAGAAGTAGGACCATCCGGCTATCAGGTAAAAGGTGATGTTTTCTACATTATTAAAGATTCGGAAGGAACTTATTTTAAATTAAGATTTTCATCGCTTACAGATAACGCCGGAGAAAGAGGACATGCAATGTTTAAATACAAACCACTTTAAAAAATAAATCAAATAATAAGAGTAGTATATCATGAAAAAATTCATTCTTGCCGCTTCTGTGCTGGTAGCCGTGTATTCTTGTAAAAAAGAAGATGGTTCAAAAACAGAAAATAAAACAGAAATAAACGCTGAAACACCAAAATCTAACAATAAAATTGTAACGCTTAACGGTGGAATAACAGAAATTGTTGCTGCGTTAGGTCACGAAAAAGAAATCGTAGGAACCGATGTTACCAGTACGTATCCCGAGTCTTTGAAAGCTACCGCGAAAGATTTAGGACACGTACGATCAATGACCATTGAGCCGATCATGGCGGTTTCTCCGACGTTGATTTTAGCTTCTGATAAAGACATTAACCCTGAATTAATGGGAAAAATAAAGTCTTCCGGAATCAAAACTGAAATTTTCAAACAAGAGTTTACCGTAGACGGAACCAAAAAATTAATCGCCGACGTAGCAAAAGCAATCGGAAGTACAGATTATCAGAAACTGAATGATAAAATAGATGCTGATTTAAAGCAGATCCAGCCTATTGCCAAAAAACCTAAAGTCCTGTTCATCTACGCAAGAGGAAATATGCTAATGGTTTCAGGTAAAAATACCCCAATGGCTTCTTTAATAGAATTGGCAGGCGGTGAAAATGCAGTCAATGATTTTGAAGATTTTAAACCTTTAACCCCCGAAGCGGTAGTAAAAGCAAATCCTGACGTTTTATTTTTCTTCACAAGCGGATTACAGGGAGCAGGAGGAAATGAAGGCGCACTGAAAATGCCTGGCGTATCTCAGACCAACGCCGGTAAAAACAAAAAAATTATTGCGATGGATGGAGGCCTTGTTTCAGGATTCGGACCACGATTGGGAGAAGCTGCTGTAGGATTAAACAAACTTTTAGTTGAAAGCACAAAGTAAATTATACGCTTATGTAACAATAAGTACCATACTGCTAGTAATTATAGCAGTATGGTCTCTTAATACCGGAGTTTATGATTTCGGCGGGCAGTCTGCGTTTGAAGTTTTAGGGAAAATGCTTAACGGGAATTCGACGTTATCAATGAGCGATAAATATGTGGTCTGGGATGTGCGGGCAGCCAGAATTATTATGGCTATTCTGATCGGGAGCATGCTTGCCGTTTCAGGAACAAGCCTGCAGGGATTATTTAAAAATCCTTTAGCAACAGGAGATTTAATAGGACTTACATCGGGAGCAACTTTACTCGCTGCCATTACGATTGTTTTAGGAGGGCATTTCAAGCAGTATCTTCCTGAAGCAGTACAGTTTTCACTGGTCGGTATTTCTGCTTTCATCGGTTCTTTATTATCCATGTTGCTGGTCTACAGGATTTCGACAAGCGGAGGAAAAACAAATGTCGTCATGATGCTGCTAAGTGGTGTTGCCATTACTGCCATCGGATTCTCTATCACCGGATTTTTGATTTATATCTCAAAAGATGATCAGCTGAGAGATCTGACGTTTTGGAATTTAGGAAGCTTAGCCGCCGCCACATGGACCAAGAATATCATTTTAGTAATCGTTTTAATTATTTCTTACATCATCTTATTACCAAAAGGAAAAGCATTAAATGCGATGATGTTAGGTGAAAAAGATGCCCAGCATTTAGGAATTAATGTAGAAAGATTAAAAAAGCAGATCATCATCATTGCAGCACTGATGATCGGAAGTTGCGTGGCGTTTTCAGGAACCATTGGTTTTGTAGGTCTTATTGTACCCTACATTTTAAGGCTGTTATTTAAATCCAATTATGCTTTCATTTTACCGTTATCAGCGGTTTGCGGGAGCATTTTGTTACTGACGGCAGACACTTTCAGCAGAAGTATCGCAGCGCCTTCAGAACTGCCGATCGGAATTCTGACAGCCCTCATGGGAGGTCCGATCTTCATCGCGATTTTAGTTAAATTTAAAAAGTCACTGTCATGATTACGGCACATCAGATCAGTTATAAACATAAAGAATTCCATATCCTGGATGCGGTGGATGTTCACCTGCAATACGGAGAATTTCTGGCGATTGTCGGCCCGAACGGAGCCGGAAAGTCTAGTCTCCTGAGTGTTTTGGCGAATGAAGTAAAATCGAAACAGCAGATTTTATTTAAAGATAAAAACATCAGCGATTGGAAAGTCACGGAGCTTTCAAAACATAAAGCCAAATTTTCCCAGCACAACAGCAACGATATTCCGCTTGACGTGAAAGATGTCGTGATGATGGGACGGTATCCGTATTTTGATGCCCAACCCAGAAAGGAGGACTTCGAAGCGATGAACAGCATGATGTACGAAACAGATGTTTATCATTTGAAAGACAGAGAGTATAATACTTTATCAGGAGGAGAAAAACAACGCGTACACCTCTCAAGAGTGATGGCGCAGCTACAGAATGAGATCGCCCATAAACTCCTTTTCCTGGATGAGCCTTTGAACAATCTTGATGTAAAGCATCAGTATAAAGCATTGGGAATCATTAAAAATTTTACAAAAAGGGCAAATTCTGCCGTAGTAGTTCTCCACGACCTGAATCTTGCGGCACAATATGCCGATAAAATATTGCTAATGAAATCAGGGAGGGTAGCCGCATACGGAACACCGGAAGAGGTATTTACTACGGAAAACATCAGTAATGCATACAATTTTCCATGTACGATCTGCGAACATCCGATTACCAGTAACCCCATGATTATTTTCGGATAAATGGATAAAGAAAATTTAAAAATATTAGCACAGCATCTTGCCAATCCTCAAGGTGAAAAAGGCATTGAAATCGGTGAGATGATGAATGCCACCAATATCGGAATGACGTTGGAAAGCATTAAAACACTTTTAATAGAAGATAACGAGCACATCCTGGAAATCGGACACGGAAACGCTGCGCATGTTAAAAGTATTGTAAACAGGGCTCAAAATGTAAAGTATACAGGAATTGATATTTCCGAAACGATGCATAATGAGGCAAAACGATTAAATGAACCTTTTAAAGATCAGGTCGATTTTGTTTTGTATGAAGGTGAAAAGCTTCCTTTCGGAGATCAAACGTTTGACAAGATATTTACCGTAAACACGGTTTATTTCTGGCAGCAGCCGGTGGAATATTTGAATGAAATTTATAGGGTTCTAAAAAAGACAGGAATTTTTGTCCTGACTTTCGGACAAAGGGATTTTATGGAAAAACTGCCATTTACACAATTTGATTTCACTTTATACAATACCGATGAAATGGAAGAGACCGTCTCACGAAGCCATTTTAAAAGAATGAAAATTTCCGAGAGGGAAGAACAGGTGAAAAGCAAAACAGGAGACGAAACAATAACAAGAAATTATACGATTTTAACCATTAAAAAATAAAAAAAATGAGCACATTAGTTAACGATCTTAAAGAAAAATGGGAAGCTCTTAAAGCTGAAAATCCACATTTGAGAATCAGAAACGCAGCTGCAGAACTTGGTGTTAGTGAAGCAGAATTATTGGCAACAAATGTAGGCGAAGGCGTAACGGTTTTAAAGCTGGAATTTAAAGATATTTTAACGGAAACAGAAAAGTTAGGAAAAGTAATGGCTCTTACCCGTAACGACGAGTGCGTTCACGAAAGAAAAGGAACTTACCAGAATGGTGATTTCAGCAGTCCTCACGCACAGCTTTTCGTAGGAGAGGATATTGATCTCAGAATTTTCCTTAACCACTGGAAATTCGCTTTTGCTGTGGTGGAGGGCGATAAAAAAAGTTTACAGTTTTTCGGAAAAGACGGATTGGCTTTGCATAAAATTTACTTAACTAAAGACAGCAATGAAGCTGCTTTTGACGCAATAGTTGATCAATTTAAGGCTAATGAGCAGCAATCATCATTCGAATTTGAAACGGTAGCTCCAAAAACGGAAGATAAACCGGATGCTGAAATCGACATAGAAGGTTTCCAAAATGCATGGAGATCACTGAAAGATACCCACGATTTCTTTATGATGACCAGAAAGTTTGGCGTAAGCAGAACGCAGGCATTAAGGCTGGCTCCGGAAGGTTTTACCAAAAAAATTGATAGCTCAAAAGTGGTGAATGTACTTGAAGATGCTTCTGAAAAACAGCTTCCGATAATGATTTTCGTAGGCAACAGGGGTATTATTCAGATTCACACCGGAAATGTAAAGAAAACATTATGGCACCAGCAGTGGTTCAACGTAATGGATCCGGATTTCAACTTACACCTTGATGTCACAAAAATCGCAGAAGCGTGGATCGTGAAAAAACCTACAGAAGACGGTGAAGTGACTGCCATTGAAGTTTTCAACCAGGATGGTGATTTCATCGTTCAGTTCTTTGGGAAAAGAAAACCGGGAATCCCTGAATTACAGGAATGGAAAGATCTTGTAGCAGATCTTGAAAAATAAATAGTTAGATCATTTTTTTAAGGCCGTTTTGTATATTGCAGGGCGGCTTTTTTAATAGGAAAACAGAATAACACTGTCCGAAGTATATAAGGGAATGTCCGGAATAAATAAAGCTTAGTCTGAAATAAATGAAGCATCGTCCAAAGTGTATAAGACATTGTCCGGAATAAATAAGGCTTTGGCTAATTTAAATGAGGCATTGTCCAAAGTGTATAAGACAATGTCCAGAGTATATAAGACATTGTCTGATGTAAGTAAAACATCGTCCGGAGTAGATATTACAAGGTTATTTGCCATGTAAGTAAATTTAAAATAATCTTTCCGACCTTTGCACTACATTAAATAATCTAATTAACTAAATATGAAAAATATTTTCTCAATACTATTACTTGTGCTTTTCTGCTCATTGAATGCGCAGGATTTCAAGGCCTATCAATTCTACAACAAAAAAGGAAAGGAAATCGGAACTGAAAAATTAGTGAAAGAACTCGCAGATTACGATATCGTTTTCTTTGGTGAAAACCACAACAGTTCCATCAACCATTGGCTGCAGTTAAAAGTTACAGAAGCTTTATTTGAAAAGAAAGGTGGGCAGCTTATCCTGGGTGCCGAAATGTTTGAAAGGGATAATCAGGAACAATTAAACAAATACTTAAATGGAACATTTGATGCTAAAACGTTAAAAGATTCCGCAAGGCTGTGGAATAATTTTTCCACCGATTATAAACCATTGGTTGATTTTGCTAAAGCTAAAAAACTGCCGTTCATTGCGACCAATGTTCCCAGAAGATACGCCTCCCAAACCTCAAAAGAAGGACTGGAATCGTTGAATAATTTACCGGCTAAAGACAAAACATATATCGCTCTATTACCAATCAAGGTGACACTTGACACCCCAGGCTATCCTGAAATGAAAAAAATGATGGGTGATCATGCGGAAGAAATGAAAGTGATGAATTTTATTTCAGCGCAGGCTATTAAAGATGCCACCATGGCAGAATCAATCCTGAAAAATTTACAGGCTGGAAAAACTTTTATCCATTACAATGGAAATTATCACAGCAAAGAATTCGGTGGTATTTACTGGTACATCAGGCAAAAAAATCCTAACCTGAAAATGGCGGTCATTTCGGTCTTCGAATCTGAAGATCCCGAATTGAAAGTTCCGCAAAAAGATTATATTCCGACAGATTTTAATCTTATCATTCCTGCAGATATGACGAAAACGTATTAGAAGAGCCAAGTTTAAAGTTAAAGGTTAAAATTGATAAGCGAATAAATTACCCACCATTTTGTCATTCTGAACAAAGCGAAGCGGAGTGAAGAATCTCTTAAAATAACTGTAATAGTTTGAGATTAATCAATCATTATTTAATTCTTTATCGCAAAGTAAACAAAGGTATTTATTAAATAGATTCTTAATTTAAGATAACGAAAACTGAACTTCGTTCTTAAACCTTTAGTTATGCTTATTATAAATTAAATTTAGCTATCATTTGCTGAGTGTTAACGCCTTTGCGAACGGGAAAAATATACGAAATCATTTCAAATAAAACCTAGCGCTCATTGTGTTGAAATAAAAACAGAAAGTTTCCATTAACATTGTTTTTGATACGATAATATTACACTTATAAAGGGATAATTTAATCCAAATCATTCGTGCAATCTGCAAAATCTGTTTGTTTATAATACCAAAAATTAAAAACATCATTTATATTTGTTTAATATTCCGTCAACATGAAAAAGATTTCCTTTCTACTGATTTTATTTATCGGTTTAGTGCAGGCGCAGAAACTTACTGCTGAAGAGATTTCCCTGATCAATCAAGGCAACATCAACACTGCATTACCGATTTATCAAACAACCGATGAGCATCAGCACAAAACATTGCTGAGCCTCTCTACAGCGATTGATCCGTTGGATAAAAACACGGCGACGCTTGTTAAAAGAATGAAGGAATCTTTATTGTCTACGGATGGCGGAGTAGGAATTGCAGCTCCTCAGGTCGGAATCAACAGAAGAGTGATCTGGGTTCAGCGTTTCGATAAGCCTGGCGAACCATTAGAATATTTCATTAATCCGGTGATTGTCTGGAGATCGGAACTCCAGAACCTCGGTCCGGAAGGTGATCTGTCGATTCCCGATTTTAGGGATCAGTTTTACAGAAGCAAAGTCATTCAGCTGGAATACGTCGATCTAAATGGGCAGAAGTTTTCAGAAATGGTAGAAGGGTTCACCGCCGTCATTTTCCAGCACGAGATCGACCACCTTTTTGGTGTTTTGATCTCCGATAAAAAAGAGAAAGAGAAAAACGATTCGTATCAGAAAGTGGATGCTTTTAAGAAAAGTAATTCTGTGACAAGGTAGCGTTCAAAAATCAATACTTCCCAATTTGAACATTAGACACATTTTTAATTTTGATCTTTCTGCCTACTTTTTTCAATAAACCTGTTTCAGGATTTCTTTTAAAAACGACTACTTCATTAGTTCCCGTATTGGCCGTAATCAAAAATTTTCCACTGGGATCAATATTAAATGTTCTAGGATGTTTTCCCTTTACAGATTGATAGCCTATGGTTTTCAATATCCCGTTGTTTTGAATGGAAAATATGGCGATGTTGTTTTCATGCCCTCGATTGGAAGCGTAAAGGAAATTTCCGTCCGGGGATATATGAATGTCTGAACCTTCAAAACATTCTTTATATTTTGCTGAATGAGTAGCAATCCGCTGAATATTTTCAAGTTTTCCATTTTCATAGAAATATACACTTACGGTTCCGCCCATTTCTTCAATACAATAGGCAAATTTCCCATTCGGATGAAAGGTCAAATGTCTTGGCCCGCTACCAGGAACTGTTTGTACAAAAGGAGTTTCTGTTTTCTGTAACGGTTTCTCTTTTCCATCTTGGAACTGATAAATTCTTATTTTATCAGCGCCTAAATCCGGCATGAAAATGTATTTAAAATCCGGAGAAAAAACAGTGGAGTGGATGTGTGCACGTTCTTGTCTGTCAGGATTTATACTTCCCTCTGAAAATTGAAAATTTTGAGTATAAGGTTCAATCTTTCCGTCGTTTAAAATAGGATAAACTGAAACACTTCCTTCCGTATAATTTCCGTTGATAAGCCATTTTCCATTTCTATGTACTGTAAGATATACAGGGTTTTCACCACCGCTTTTTTGTGAGTTAATGATTGTTAATGATTTCTTTTTAACGTTGAATTCAACGCTGCTTACACTTCCTCCATTTTCCGTTTTACTTTCTGTGCAGGCAAAAATGTATTTTCCATTCGGCGACATTGTAAGAAAAGAAGGATTTACAATACCTTTCAGGGAAGTTATTTTTGACAAATTTCCGCTGATGGTATCCAATTCATAGACGTAAATTCCTTCAGTATTCTTATCCCAGTTAAATGAACCAAAAAAGACATACGTATGTTGAGAATATACACTAATCCAGCTGCAGACGGTAATGATTAAGGCTATTATGTTTTTCAAATCTTTTCTTTTAAAACACAAACATATAAATGATTTTGGTAGGATACAATAACATCTGCTGATATGAGACAAAAAAAATCTGCTTCCGAAGAAACAGATTTTAAATATCATAAGAATAATCTTAGTTGTTCGTTACCGAAAGTCTGACCTCAATATTATTTCTGGTTGCATTGGAGTAAGGACAGATCTCGTGAGCTTTCTCTGTTAAAGACTGAGCTTCTTCGATAGAAACTCCTGGGATATTTACATCCAGCTGTACGGCCAGCCCGAAGCCGCCATTGTCAATCTGGCCGATACTTACTTCTGCGGTTACGGTTGTTTCACTTGTTTTTATCTTTGACAAAGAAATTACTCTGTTCAGTGCACTGTCAAAACATGCCGAATATCCGGCTGCAAAAAGCATTTCAGGATTAGCGAAATCGTCATTGGCACCACCGAGCGCTTTTGGCATTTTTACATCAAGATCAAGAATTCCATTGTCACTTTTTACATGACCGTTTCTTCCTCCGGTCGCCGTTACTTTTGTCGTATATAAGGTTTTCATTATTTTTCTATTTTGTTTAAAATTTTCATAACGCTTGTTTTCAGATCAAGCCAATCTTCTTCAGTAGCATCTATTTTTTTATAAATTTTTGCCGGAATTTCGCAGGCTTTTGTCTGTAAAGCTTTTCCTGCTTCTGTAATGAATACTTCGACGACTCTTTCATCTTCTTTTTTTCTTTTTCTTGAGATAAAGCCTTTATTCTCAAGCCTTTTAAGAAGTGGCGTAAGGGTGCCGCTGTCCAGATACAGCTTTTCTCCGATATGATTTACCGAAAGTCCGTCGTTTTCCCACAATACCATCATCACAAGATATTGAGGATAAGTAATATCAAGTTCATCAAGAAACGGACGGTAAAGACCCGTAATCTCTTTTGCAATCACATAAAGTGGAAAGCAGAGTTGGTTTTGCAGTTTTAAAGATTCCTGATGTTGCATGATACTGAAAATTAAATTGTTGATTATTTTCTAATGATAAATTCCTCCATAGGAATTCTGACTTTTTTCATGTGGGAAAGCCAGTCGTTTTTTTCGTCTCTGTAACCGAGATACAAAAGACTTACACTCTTCAGTCCCAATGCTCTCAGTCCCAGGATTTCATCCACCACCTCATTGCTGAATCCTTCCGCAGGCGTACTGTCGATTTTTAATTCTGCTGCCTGAGCCATAGCCAGTCCTAAAGCAATATAAGTCTGTCTTGCCGTATGAGCAAAATGTTGTTCAGGAGTCTGAGCACCATATATTTCTTTAATTTTATCCGTATAGCTGGAAAAGCGCCCTCTTGGCAAATCTCTGACATCGGTATGATAATCATATACTTTATCAATTTTCTCATCCGAATAGCTGTCCCACGCTGCGAAAACCAAAACATGCGAAGAATCTCTCATGACTTCGGGATTCAATGCACCCTTAACCATTTTTTCTTTTAATTCCTGGCTCTCTACAACCACTACCCGGAATGGCTGAAGACCTGACGAAGTAGGAGCAAGTCTTGCGGCTTCTAAAATTTTGTTTAAATCTTCTTCTGAAATTTTTTTTGCAGGATCATATGCTTTCACGGCATGTCTCCAGTTTAAATCTTCTATTAATGACATTTTGCTAATTATTTTATTTTGGAATAGTCTTTGCAAAAATGTTGCCAAATTAAATTGTGTGCAATTTAATTTTTACTTTAAATAAAAATCTGTTTCTTTTTTGAAACAGATCGCTTAATAATATTTAATTTTTGTTTATCAGTTCTGCACTGAAAACCTCTTCAAAATGCTTTCTGATTTTTGCTTTGATATCTTCCACTTCATCGGGCGTCAGTTCTCTTTCAAGTTCTCTTTTAAGGGAAGTCACTTGTTTGTCTTTGATTCCACACGGGATGATGTATTCAAAATAGCGCATATCGGTGTTGACGTTTAAAGCAAAACCATGCAGTGTCACCCACCGGGACGCTTTTACACCCATCGCACAGATTTTTCTGGCGTAAGGCTTCCCTACATCCAGCCAGACTCCTGTTTCCCCTTGGGATCGTTCGCCTTTCAAACCATATTCAGCAATGGTTCTGATGATCACTTCTTCCAGATTTCGCATGTATTTGTGAATATCAGTGAAGAAATTTTCAAGATCGAGAATGGGGTAGCCTACAATTTGTCCGTATCCGTGATAGGTGATATCTCCGCCGCGGTTTACTTTTACAAACGTGGCATCGATTTCCTTTAATTTATCAATTCCGGCAAGCATATTTTCTTCATGTCCGCTTTTCCCCAATGTGTAAACGTGGGGATGTTCCACTAAAAGAAAGTGGTTGGGTGTTGTAATATATTCTTCTGAAGGCAAGTCGCGGTTTTTGATTTTAAGGTCTATAATGTTTTTCATTAAAGATTCCTGGTAATCCCAGGCAGGCTGATATTCCAGGGTTCCTAAATCTTCAAATGTAACGACTTTATTCTGATGTGTATTCATTTTAATTTTTGATGATACAAATTTAGTGATTTTTAACCTTTCACAGAATGGATGAAATCTATAGCCTTGTTCTTCCAATCTCTATGATGGAGTAAAATATCAACAAAGGCAGTTCCGATGATTCCGCCGCTGGCTTTTTCGTTTACCTTTTCAAAATCTCCTTTTGTTTTGATTCCAAAGCCAATCATGACCTGATTTTTTAACGGTAATGAGGCTATTCTGGAAAAGTAGCTTTCATTTTTCAGATTGACATTTGTATTCCCTGTAGTAGATGACGAACTTACGGCATACAGAAAGCCCGAACTTAAAGAATCAAGGTATAAAATTCTCTCATCTGAGGTTTCCGGTGTGATCAGGAATGTAAAATTTAAATTGTATTTATTAATAATCTGCTGATAATTCTTTTCAAATTCAATAGGTGGCAGATCAGGAATTATTAATCCTGAAACGCCACTCTCCGAACATTCTGCACAAAATTTTTCAAATCCAAAACTTAAAACAGGATTAATATATCCCATCAGGATAATCGGAATTTTGATAACATTCTTTATAGATTTCAGCTGTGAAAAAAGTTTTTGAATGGTCATGCCGTTTTTTAAGGCAAGTTCATGAGCTTTCTGAATTACAGGCCCGTCGGCAACCGGATCAGAATAAGGCATTCCTATTTCGATCATATCAGCACCGGCATTCTGGATAAGTTGTATAATTTCTGCAGTGTCTTCCAGTTGGGGAATTCCCGCTGTGAAGTATATGTTGAGTTTTTTCATTAAATTTCTATTGATTTTAAAATTCTACCGTCAGATAATCTCCACTCTGTTAATCCATTTGCACTCCTACCCATAACTATTGCGGCTGCAGTAGAGGGACTACTAAATAAGTAGTCTTCTGTAAAAACTAATTTATTATTTATAGCAACAATTTTTTGTTCATCAATCAATCGCTGTCTAAAACTTACTACTGATTGATTTAAAGAATTGGTAACTGAATCAGCAATTTCGGATCCTTTTAAAACTACAAAGCCTTCATTTGTAATCTGGCCCTTAGCATTTGCTCCTCGTGTAGCTTTTATATAAAATGTATTATTTATTTGTTCTTCTACTGTCTGGTTTTCATGAATAAGTTCTTCAAAAATTTTATAGCCTAGTGAATTGGTTAACAGCTTTATATTCTCAATAAATTCTTCCATCTCTGCTCGGTCTGATTCCGAAATACTAGATCTTGTTGGAATATTAGTGTTGATTAAGTCATATCTATTAACTTTTTTTGCGATTTCGAAAAGTCTATTCTCTAAATATTTTACATGAGCTTTGTTCAGATTTTCGTCTTTACTTATAAAGATTATTACCTCATTCCAGAAATCTTTACCCGAAACCTGCTGCGTAATTCTTTTGTATATTTCTTCACCTTCTCCTATGTAAGCTAAATCTTTATTTGTGGACTTTCCAAATAAAATATAAATACCAGTGCTCTCCAATTCCGATCTATCAGCCGAGATTTTTATTTTATTTCTAGGGATTTTAAATGCTTTTCCTGTCCAATTTGAAAGCTCACAAGTTAGTCTTCCATTAGGCTCTCCATCAATAAGAAATGTTTTAATAGTTTTTCCAAACATAGTTTATAGTTTCAGCAAAATTAATTATTTAAATACTTCAAATAGGTCTCCATATCCTTATCTCCGCGGCCACTCAGGCAAATGACGACGATGTCATTCTTGTCAAAAATCTTTTTATCCAACACCGCCAATGCATGTGCACTTTCCAAAGCAGGAATAATTCCTTCAAACTTGGTCAACCGGAAAGCTGATTGCAGAGCTTCATCATCATTGATGCTGAAAAATTCCGCTCTTTTTTCTTTAAATAAGTTCGCGTGAAAAGGTCCGATTCCTGGATAATCCAGACCGGCAGAGATGGAGTGTGGTTCAATTACTTGTCCGTCGTCAGTCTGCATTACCAGGCTTTTGCTGCCGTGAAGGATGCCCTTTGTTCCCAAAAAAGTAGTGGCGGCAGACCTCCCGGAATCTATACCAAAGCCTCCCGCTTCAGCTGCGATGAGCTTTACATTTTCATCATCCGCAAAATGATAAAAAGCTCCTGCCGCATTACTTCCGCCACCAACACAGGCAATGACATAATCCGGTTTTTGGCGTCCTGACTGTTCTAAAAGCTGTTCTTTAATTTCTTTTGAAATAATACTTTGGAATCTGGCCACCAGATCAGGGAAAGGGTGAGGACCTACAACACTTCCAATAACGTAATGCGTTGTGGAGGCATTGTTGATCCAGTCCCGTAACGCTTCATTTACGGCATCTTTCAAGGTTTTAGATCCGGAAGTTGCAGGAATAACCTCTGCACCCAGCATTTTCATTCTCGCTACATTCGGAGCCTGCCGCTGAATATCGATTTCTCCCATGTAAACAATACATTCCAACCCTAATAAAGCACAGGCAGTCGCTGTTGCAACGCCATGTTGCCCTGCTCCGGTTTCTGCAATAATTCGTTTTTTTCCAAGGTGTCTGGCTAATAAAACCTGTCCTAAGGCATTATTGATCTTGTGCGCTCCGGTATGATTGAGATCTTCTCTTTTTAAATAAATCTGAGTCTGGTATTGATCACTTAAATTTTCAGCAAAATATAGCGGCGTTGCCCGGCCTACATAGTTTTTTAACAAACCCTGATATTCTTTCTGAAAATTTTCGGATTCAATGATTTCAAGGTAATTGTTTTGCAATTCTTCTATATTGGGATAGAGCATTTCGGGGATAAAAGCTCCTCCGAATTCACCGTAATATCCGTGTTGATCGGGATTTTTATAATTCATTTTTTTTCTTTTAAAGTTATATTTTTTTATTGGGCAAGTCCCGAAGGGACGGCCTACGTCAGGATTGGATGCAGTCCAATCAAACTAATCCCATAAATATTTTTCATCATATTTCATTCTATGTTTTTCGAGAATTCCAATCAATTCATCCTGATAATGGATCTGTTGGTGATGCTGTCTTTGGTTCATGATATAATTTTTCATCATCACTACATTTTCTTCAGTCACTGAAAAAGCTCCGTAGCCATCCTGCCAGAAGAAATTTTCATATTTTTTTCCTTTTGTTTTCATCCATTTTGATGAATACGATTTAATTTCCTGAACTAATCTCATTAAAGCAATTTTCTTTGAAAGCAAACAAAGGATATGAATATGGTTATCTGTTCCTCCAATTTGTAAAGCATTACTTTCTAAATTTTTACATACGACTGCAATATATGGAAAGAGCTCTTTTTCTATTTTTTCGTCAATGAAATCTTCTCTGTGTTTTGTGCTGAAAACAATGTGTACATAATTTTTTACCAATGATTGTGACATCTGTTTGTGTTTTTAATTGATTGTTGATTTAATTTTAAATCGGACTTACATCCGATTCTTTTGTAGGTCGTCCTTTCAGGACTCTTTTTTATTTGATGTTATTTTTTAAAATTTTAATTTTTTCCAGATCTTTGATTCCGGGTTTTATTTCAAATCGTGAATTGACGTCTATAGCAAATGGCTTGTGCTTTAACAGCTTTATTTTTTCAATATTTTCTAGTGAAATGCCTCCGCTAAGAAAATAGGGAAGAGGAATTTCAATACGGTTTAAAAGATTCCAGTCGAAGGTTTTTCCGGTTCCGCCGAATGCTATTGAATCGGTATCGAAAAGGAAATAATTGATGTTAAATTGATATTGATGAATGATTTTTTGTAATTCAGTGACGTCTTGGTTTCCAATTCTTATTGCTTTAATAATTTCGACCTGAGGATTTAATTTTTTTCTTAATTCCGAAATAAAGTCTACATCCTCATCACCGTGGAGCTGGACAAAATTCAGTTTTGCACTTTCTGTAGTGTTCACAATTTTCTCTAAACTTTCATTCACAAAAACACCTACTTTTCCCTGATGCCTGATGTCCGCAATTTGTCCCGGGGTTATATGATTTAAAATAAATCTGGGTGATTTTTCATAAAAGATAAATCCTAGAAAATCTGTATTCATAGCAGCCAGTTCCTGAATCTGTGCCAGTTGTATTAAACCACAAACCTTGAGTTTGAGCTGACTGTTGTGAGATAATTCATGTAAGCTTTTAATCATTGTTACCATTTTAAACAATTATTGTGCTTTTGAAATAAATTCACTGAATTTCTTGCCCGGATTTTGATTCTTCATAAAAAATTCTCCCATCAGGAAACCATCAAACCCCTTTTCTTTCAGGTATTTAAAATCTTCGACACTGTAAATTCCACTTTCTGCTACTGATAGAACATCTTCCGGAAGTTGATTTTTCAGCTGAACAGAATGATCAAGATTAACATCAAAGTTTTTTAAATTACGGTTGTTGATGCCAACCATATCAACATTTGTGTTATAATATTTTAATTCACTTTCCGAATGAATTTCCAGTAAAACCTCAAGATTCAGCTGATGTGCAAGATCTGTAAAATCCCTAACCTGAGAAACCGAAAGACAGGCGGCAATAAGCAATACCACATCGGCGCCCATGCTTTTCGCTTCGTAAAACTGATATTCATCAATCATAAAATCTTTTCGCAAAATCGGAATATTAATATGATCGCGGATTTGAATAATGTCTTTAAAACTTCCTCCGAAAAAATCCTTATCTGTTAAAATGGAAATTCCGCTTGCCCCTGATCTTTCATAAGCTGAAGCTACCTCCAACGGACTCACCTGATCATTAATTACACCTTTGGAGGGTGACTGTCTTTTGAATTCCGCAATAATTCCGCTTTTGTTTTTAAGAGTTTTCTTCAGTGAAAATGGGGTTCTTCCAAAATATTCGGAATCTTTCAACTGCTGGAGGGATATTTCTGCTTTTAAAAATTCAAGTTCTTTCTTTTTTCTGTGTATGATTTTATCAAGTATGTTCATATCATTAATAAATATTGTAATTAATTGATTAACAGATTGAAACTTTGAAAAGCTTTTCCGCTGTAAAGACTTTCCCGCGCAAATGCAAGACATTCATTATAATTACCGAATTTCTTTGTATTTAAAAGCGCAACCGCAGCATTGACAAGAACTACTGAATTCTGCTGATTACTGCCATTTCCGCTCAGAATATTCCTGAAAATTTCTGCTGTTTCCTGAATACTTGTCCCGGCTTTTATGCTTTCAGCAGTTACCGCTTCAAAGCCTAAGTCTTTAGCTGAATACACTTCTTCACCATTTTTAGTAATAATTTTGGTGTCATGTGTGAGACTGATCTCATCATACCCATCCAATCCATGAACGATGACAAAGTCGCGGGCATCTTTTTGCAGCAGATACTGATAAATTCGTGCAATTTCAAGATTGTAAACCCCGATCATGGAAAATTGAGGTTTTGCCGGATTAACCAGCGGACCAAGCAGATTGAAAAATGTTCTTAGTCCAAGCGACTTTCTTAAAGTTCCTACCGATTTCAGAGCTGGGTGGAAATAAGGAGCATGTAAAAAGCAGATATTGGCTTTTTCAAGATCTTCCTGCAGTCTTTCCGAGCTGTTTTTGAATTCATATCCACATTCCTCCAGTACGTTAGATGATCCTGTAAGAGTCGATGCCCCGTAATTTCCATGTTTTATGACTTTCTGACCTGCGCCGGCAACCACAAAACTGGCTAATGTTGAGATGTTTATCGTATTTTTTCCATCACCACCGGTTCCTACAATATCAATGGCGTCTTTCGCATCAATATCTACAGGAATGGCCATCTGAAGGAGCGCTTCACGGAAACCTTCCAGTTCTGGCAGGGTAATATTACGCATCAAAAAAATGCTGATAAAAGCAGTAACTTCCTGTGGATTAAATTTATTCTGAGCGATTTCAATCATAATAGCTTTTGCCTGAGACTTCGACAATGTATGATGGTTGAAAAGATATTCGAGGATTTCTTTCATTGATTGAGCTTTAAAATGAATGTTTAGTTCAGGAGAAAATTCCGGATTATTACTTCTCCCTCGGGCGTTAGAATACTTTCCGGATGAAACTGAACTCCGTGAACGTCATAGGTTTTGTGCTGCAGGGCCATGATCATACCGTCTTTGTCAATGGCCGTAATTTCAAGCTCTTCCGGAAAATCTTCACGATTGACCACCCAGCTGTGGTATCTTCCGACTTCGAGTCCGCTGGTAAGGTCTTTGAAAATTTTTGTATCTGGTTTTACCAGCTCTGCAGAAGTAGCAACTCCATGGAAAATTTCTGACAGATTAATAAGGCTTCCTCCGAATGCTTCAGCAATAGCCTGCTGACCGAGACAAACGCCCAGAATACTTTTTGTAGGAGCATATTCTTTAATTAATTCCAATAAAATTCCTGCTTCTTCGGGAATTCCGGGGCCGGGGGAAAGAACTATTTTGTCGTATTTCCCGATTTCCTCCAAAGTAATCTGGTCATTTTTTACCACGTCAACTCTGGTATTTAAAATTCTCTCAATAATCTGGACAAGATTGTAGGTAAAGCTGTCGTAATTGTCGAAGACGAGAACTTTGATTTCGTTCATATTGTTATTCATTTGTTCTGATTTTTAAGTTTATATTTAATGATCAACCAGCTTTTCGGCTTTCTCTACCGCTTTTTTTAATGCATTAAGTTTATTGTTTACTTCCTGCAATTCGCTTTCAGGATCAGATTTTGCTACGATTCCTGCTCCTGCCTGGTAATACAACGTATTGTTTTTGCTTAAGAATGTTCGGATCATAATGGCCTGGTTGCAGCTCCCGTTTAACCCGAAAAACCCGATACATCCACCATAATATCCTCTCGAATCTTTTTCATAGGTGTTGATAAGCTGTAATGCTTTGTGCTTTGGGGCTCCACTTAAAGTTCCTTGTGGAAAGGTAGCGGCCATCATTTTGAAAGGATTGGTTTCTTCAGGTAAATCGGCAGTAACTTCACTTACCATGTGAATAACATGTGAGAAAAGCTGTATTTCCTTGAGTTTGGTTACTGTTACATTTTTCCCGATTTTTCCGAGGTCATTTCTGGCAAGATCGACAAGCATGGTGTGCTCCGCATTTTCTTTTGGGTCATTTTTTAATGATTCAATGGATTGAAGATCGGTTTCAAAGTGGCCTGTTCTTTTAAAAGTTCCTGCAATAGGATGAATAATGGCTTTGTTGTCTTTAATAATTAGTTGACTTTCAGGACTGGAGCCAAATAATTTGTAATTTCCGTAATCAAAGAAAAATAAATAAGGCGAAGGGTTAATATTCCGGAGCGCACGGTAAACGTTGAACTCATCCCCTTTGAATTTCTGTTCGAATCTTCTGCTTAAAACCAATTGAAATACATCACCTCGCATGCAGTGTTTCTGGGCAGTTTTTACAAGATCAATATATTCTTCATCGATAATATTGGAAGTTTCTGCTCCGTTTTTTTCAAAAGGATAAATCACCGAATTTTTATTTTTTATAAAACTTTCCAGCAGTTGAATCTCAGACTTTATACCTTCAATCTGGTTTTCAATGATATGCATTTCATCATTGTAATGATTAATGGCAATCACATATTGATACAGGCGGTACCGAAGCAGCGGAATTTCAACTTCTTTACTTTGAGGTTTAAAAATCAGATTTTCAAAGAATTGTACGGCTTCAAAACTTGTATATCCGAAAAGGCTTTGCGCAGTCTCAACAACCGGATCTTGTGTCTTTTCGCATTCAAAAATTCCGGAGAAATCCTCGAAAAGGGTTTCAATATTTTGCTGTAAAGGTTGTTTAAAAGGTTCCTGTCCGGGAATTTTTACTTCAAATTCATTTAAATTTTTAATCTCGATTCCTGCAATGGCATTAATGGCAATAAAAGAAAAATTATTGTCAATATTTTTAGAATCTGAACTTTCCAGCAGAATGGTATCCCTGAATTTATCGCGTACCTGCAGATAAATATTCATCGGAGTCTGAAGATCCCCGAGCGTTTTTTTAGAAACGGTTTTTATTTTTATTTTTTTACTGAACATTACAGTTTATTTAATAGGGTTGGAACAAAAAAAGACTTCAACGGAATACGTCAAAGTCTTTATTATATAATTTTATAATTATAATCGCTGTATAAGAATCACCAACACGACAATAACTTCAGACCCGACGAAGAGTTTGAAAGCCACCACCAATTTTTATTGTTGTTGATATTAAACATGCCACAAATGTAAATATTTTTTTCAATACAAAAAATGAAAACAGGGAAATTAATTTTATTTTAACTGATCTAATAAATTTTATTCATTCCGTAAAGACTTAATGCAATAGCTTTTTTATCGGAAATATCTTTAATATGAACATTTATCATAATTTTAAAACTTTATTTTTTATATTTTTGCTTAATAATTTTATAGAGAAAAAATGAAAAAAGTATTAGCAATCGCATTTATCGGAGGTTTATTAGTGGCTAACTGTTCAAAAAAGCCAAATCATGACTTACAAGACAGCAACACCATGTTGCCTGAACCGGATGCTCCAACGGTAGTGGATTCCAGCGCAACAACAAGAGATACACCGGAAGCTGATGTAAATGCGGCCGTATCAGTTCCTGCAAAAGATGCAAAAGCAGATACGCTTACTAAATAATGAGAAAATTTTTGCTGGCGGGGGCTATCGGGTTTCTGATGTTTTCCTGTTCCAAAAAAGAAAATATACCGGTTGACACAACATCATCAGAAAAAACAGTTGATGCAGAGCCTGCGAAGGCCAATCTCTCCGGAGATCAGATCATCGAAAGTCTTGACTGTTCGGGATGTCACGCGGTAAATGAAAGAATGATAGGACCTTCTTATCAGGAAATTGCAGATAAATATTCTGAAAAGGATATTGAATTGCTTGCTTCCAAGATCATAGAAGGCGGAAGCGGAGTCTGGGGCAATGTTCCCATGTCTCCTCATCCTCAGGTGTCAAAAGATGAAGCTAAAAAAATGGTGGAATATATTCTAAGACAGAAAAAATAAATGTCCGCCGAAAAATCCAGTCTGCATACAAGAAATCTGCACCGCGATCCTTACGATTTTGATCGGCTTATTTCTTGTGTGCCAGAACTGAAACAATATGTGTTTATCAATTCTTATCAAACGGTAACCATAAACTTCAGCATTCCCAAAGCTGTAAAACTGCTTAACAAAGCTTTATTAGAAAGTTTTTATCATGTTAAAAACTGGGATATTCCGGAGAATAATCTTTGTCCTCCCATTCCTGGCAGAGCAGATTATATTCATTACATCGCCGATTTATTGGCTGAACAACAAAGAGAAATTCCGACAGGTTTAAAAATCAGGGGGTTGGATATTGGTGTGGGAGCAAATCTTGTATATCCTTTAATAGCGCATCAATCTTATGGTTGGCAAATGTTGGGAACGGATATTAATGAAGATTCTTTAAAGAACGCCCAACAGATTTTGGATCATAATCCTGAGTTGTTATCTGAAATTCATTTAAAGCAGCAATTTCAACCTGAATTTATATTTAAAAATATGATCAAACCTGAAGATCGCTTCACTTTTTCGATGTGCAATCCGCCTTTTCACGATTCTGAAGAGTCTGCAATAAAAGGAAATCTCAGGAAAACACGAAATCTTAACAAATCAAAAATCAGCAAGCCTTTACTTAATTTTAGCGGACAGCAATCTGAACTTTGGTGTGAGGGTGGCGAATTGGCTTTTATCACAAGAATGATTCATGAAAGCTTTTTGTATCGTTCTCAGGTTCTTTGGTTTACATGCTTAGTTTCAAAAAAAGATAACTTATATAAGTTAACGACACTTCTGAAAAAAGTGAAGGCACTGGAATTCAAAACAATTGATATGGCTCAGGGGCAAAAAGTAAGCAGAATGTTGGCCTGGACTTTCATTCCTCAACAAAATCGCAACGACTGGTTCTGATAAAATTTAGTTTAAATTTTTAAACTGAATTAATTTTAACTGAAATAAATTATATTTCTGGAAAAAGTCGTTGATCATCAATTCAAAAATCACTAATTTTGCACGTTATTTTAAATAAATACAATGCAATTATCAGAACAAGAAATCATTAGACGAGAAAAGCTGAACAAGCTTGTTGAAATGGGAATCAACGCGTTCCCTGCAGATGAATATGTAATTACAGATACTACAGAATCTATAAAGCAGGATTTCGCTGATAATAAACAGGTTAAGATTGCAGGAAGACTGATGTCAAGAAGAATTCAGGGGAAGGCTTCTTTCGCTGAATTGCAGGACTCTACAGGTAGAATTCAGGTTTATTTCAACAGGGATGAGATTTGTACAGGTGAAGATAAGACTTTATATAATGAAGTTTACAAGCACCTTTTAGATATTGGAGATATTATTGGTGTTGAAGGCGAACTGTTCACCACTCAGGTTGGTGAAAAAACAGTGCTGGTAAAAAACTTTACGCTTTTAACGAAATCTTTAAGACCTCTTCCACAGGCAAAAACGGATGAAAATGGAGTTGTACACGATGCTTTCAATGATCCGGAACTGAGATACAGACAGCGTTATGTAGATTTAACGGTAAATCCTCAGATAAAAGAAGTTTTTGTGAAAAGAACGAAACTGTTCAATGCCATGAGAACATTCTTCAATGATGCTGGATATTTTGAAGTGGAGACTCCGATCTTACAATCAATTCCGGGAGGAGCGGCTGCAAGACCTTTTATCACGCATCATAATGCTCTGGACATTCCATTATATTTAAGAATTGCAAACGAGCTATATCTGAAAAGACTGATCGTAGGTGGTTTTGACGGAGTTTATGAATTCTCAAAAAACTTCAGAAATGAAGGGATGGACAGAACGCACAACCCGGAATTCACAGCCATGGAAATTTATGTAGCCTATAAAGACTACAACTGGATGATGGATTTTACGGAAAAATTATTGGAATTCTGTGCGGTTCAGGTAAACGGAACAACGAAAGCGACTTTCGGAGAATATGAAGTGGATTTCAAAGCGCCTTATCAGAGAATTTCAATGACAGATGCGATTTTGAAGTTTACAGGTTTTGATATTACAGGAAAAACAGAACAGGAATTATTCGATTTTGCAAAATCCATCGGAATTGAGGTTAATGAAACCATGGGTAAAGGGAAATTAATCGATGAAATTTTCGGTGAAAAATGTGAAGGTAATTTTATCCAGCCAACATTCATTACCGATTATCCTATTGAAATGTCGCCTTTAACCAAAAAACACAGAAGTAAAGAAGGTCTTACGGAACGTTTCGAGCTAATGGTTTGTGGTAAAGAAATAGCTAATGCTTATTCTGAGCTGAATGATCCGATCGATCAGAGGGAACGTTTTGAAGATCAGTTGAAATTGTCTGAAAAAGGAGATGATGAAGCAGGTCAGTTTATCGATGAAGATTTCTTAAGAGCCCTTGAATATGGAATGCCACCAACTTCAGGATTAGGAATTGGAATGGACAGATTGATTATGTTCTTAACGAATAATGCATCGATTCAGGAAGTATTGTTCTTCCCGCAAATGAAACCTGAAAAAGTGACTCCACAGATCGAGCTTGGAGAAGATGAAAAAGTTATTCTTGAAATTTTAAATTCCCAGAAAGAGCCGTTTTCATTGGCCGAAGTGAAAGAAAGAAGCCAGCTGTCCGGTAAAAAATGGGATAAAGCTTCCAAAACGTTAACGAAAAACAATTTAGTGAAAGTGGAGAAAATTGATGAGAATCTTTTGATGAAACTGGTTTAAGATTTTTTCAATGTAGATAATTTAGTTCCGGCGGAAGCGAAGCTTCCGCCGGAACTTTTTTTTAAATAATAAACTATTTTTACTGATTTTACGTTTCACTAAAAAATTATCAAATGAAAATTCTTGTATTGCTGTTTTTTTGTAGTATAAGTTTTAAATCACAAATGCTTACTTCTGTCTATTTTGATTATGACAGCTATACGCTTACGAAAAATTCTCAAAGAAAATTAGATAGTTTGGCTCAATTAAAAAGCAATCTGAAGTTTAAAATTTTTGGTAACTGTGATATTTCCGGAAGCTCCGAATACAATAAAGTACTTTCTGAAAACCGTGCTGCTGCAGTGAGTAAGTATTTAAAGTCAAAAATTAAAAATAATATCAAACTGGAAAGCGTAACTGGCTTGGGAAAAGAAAAGCAGATCAATGACAACAGCACCGAAGAACTGCGCGGAAAAAACAGAAGGGTAGACATTTTTATTGATCGTATTATGGGAGATGGGGAAATAAGATCCGGTAAAACCTTTGAAAGTTTCTTCAGCCGGAAGATTTCTGAAATGAAAGTAAAAGATACTTTTTCTCTGCCAAATGTTAATTTTATGGGAGGCCGCCACATCTGGCTTCCAAAGGGAAATAAAGTTTTAGAAAAACTTGCTGATATTTTGAAAAATAATCCAGCGTTGGAGGTTGAGCTCCAGGGACATATTTGCTGTGATTACGAAAATTTTGATGGAGAAGATCTTGATCTGAAAACATTTAATCTTTCCTTTACAAGAGCGAATGCCATCAGGGAGTTTCTTGAAAAGCGGGGGATAAGTTCCGGTAGAATAAAAGCAATTGGCCTCGGGCATCTTAATCCGGTGGCATATCCGGAGCGAACAGAAGAAGATTTTGTTAAGAACAGAAGGGTTGAAATTGTTTTACTAAAAAAATGACAGATTTTCGGCGGAAGCGAAGCTTCCGCCGAAACCTTTTTATTTTACTCCGGATATAATCGTACTATCCTTTCTTCCATTTCCGTATCTGGGTTCTGAAGCTGTTAAAAGGCGCTACCGTATTAATATGAATCCATTTCGAGATAGGCCATTTTGCTGCTGTGGTAGCCCATTTCCTTTTTTCCGGAAGGAATAGCACATCATCATCAAGATTTTCTATCCATGCTAGAATTTCAGTTATCTGTTTAGATAATATTTCGCGTTGTTCTTCCAAACTGTACGAACCATAAGATCTGTAGAAAAACTCGTGAAGACCTTTTAAATTATTCCATTTGTAATCTGGTGTTGGCGTTTTTACATCAATACCTTTTAATTCATCTGATTCCCAGCTTAAAAGCAAACCTGTCCATCCGATCTGATAAGAAAGATTTTGTGATGGCGTTTTGTCGATGTTCACTTTCAGAAGATCCTTTTCAGGTTCATTGATAGCATCAAATTCCTGATCATACAAGACGTATGATTTCTTGATAGCATCTGTCAGTTCTTCTTTGCTTGCGTAGGCTGGCATAATGGTAATGATTTAAAATTATCTTCTTAGCTTGCTGAACGATGCCATTAAATAAAACAAAAATGGTAAAATAAAGATACATCCCAATATTAAGGCCCAACCGAGGGCAGAAATAGTTTTTGGGGCAGCAACATGTTCAAGTAATGAAAGGTGCTGGCCATTTCCAAAAAGAATGATATTGGGATTATGTTGATATGTTGCGGCGACCAAGATCATAATAATCTGAAAGCCTGCCAAAGCCCTTACCGGAAGAAGCTTTCTTCTGTTCATCGCTCTGAGGATTAGTAACAGGCAAATGGTTGCAAAAACAGTAGCCATAATTCCCAGAGGTTTTGAAAATACCCACATAAGTAATGGAATATCAGAAAGGTAAGCCGTCAGAAATACCAAAGCACCGGTAATCACAACAAAGATCATAGTTTGCTTTGATTTTTTAATCATTAAACTTAATTCTACGCGGTCTACTGTTTCTCTGAGGGCAAAAATAGAGGCGAGATAAGCACAGATCGCAACGGTAAAAAGTCCGACAGCAACGCCAAACCAATTGAGCCAGCTGAAAATATACAGCTCTAAAAATCCCTTAGCATCAGGATTAATAGAATGTGAAATCGTTGCAGCGGCAATTAATCCTAAAAAAAACGGTGTCAGAAGACTTGAAAAATAAAAGATCTGCGTATACAGTTTTTGCCATTCGTCCTTTACGGCGTCATAATGTCTGAATGTGAATGCGGTTCCCCTTGCAATAATCCCGATCAGCATTAAAACCAAAGGAATATGAAGATACGTTGAAAGTGTGGTATAAATTTCAGGAAAGCCTACAAAAAGAATAACGATAGCAATAATCAGCCACATGTGGTTGGCTTCCCAGACCGGAGCTATCGATTCGTACATGATAACTTTCGTTTTGGAACGGTTCTTTTTTCTGGTAAAAAGTTCGACAATCCCGGCGCCAAAATCTGCTCCGCCTAAAATCACATAAAGACAGATCGACAGCCAGAGAAAGCCTATGACTACATATATCATAATTTCTTTTGTTTAGCGTTAAATTGAGGATCGGTAGGGTCATAAAGTCTCGGAACCATTTTTATCTGTCTTGTCAGAAGAAAGATGATAACAAAAGATAATGAGACAAAAACGGCAGTAAAGAAATAGAATGAATACTGTATTCCAGGCATTGGAGTAACAGCATCAACGGTTCTCATAATTCCATAGATGATCCAGGGTTGCCTGCCCACTTCTGTGACAGTCCATCCTGCTTCCAAGGCAATATATCCGAAGGGTGTGGCTATTAAAAATGTTTTCAGAAGCCAGTTTTTTTTCAGCCATTCTTTTTTAAAAAATACGGCAAAAAGGTAAATCATCCCTATAATGATCATGATCACTCCAAAGAAAATCATGATCTGAAAAGCAAAATGGACAACCATTACCGGAGGCCATTCATCTCTTTGGAAATCATTTAATCCTTTTACTTCAGCATTAAAATCATTGCTTACCAAAAAGCTTAACACTTTAGGGATTTTTACGGCATATTTGATCTCTCCTTTCTGTTCATCAGGAATACCTCCAATCACAAAAGCAGCACCTTTTTCTGTTTTAAAATGTGCTTCCATGGCGGCTAATTTTATCGGCTGTCGTTCTGCTACTGATTTAGCGGCAACATCACCACTCAAAGGTGCTCCAAAAGCTCCGATAAGAGCAAATCCGGCAGCAATTTTAAATGCTTTGGTATGAAATTCAATATTCTTTTTCCGCATAATCATATAAGCATGAACGCCGGCAACCGCAAATCCTGTAGCGCAAAAAGCAGCAACCGTCATATGCAGTGCCTGCGGGAACCAGGCATCGTTAAACATCGCTTTGATAGGGTCTATATTTAAATATTGTCCGTTAATATAATCAAATCCTGCCGGAGAATTCATCCAGGCGTTGGCGGCAACGACTAAAATTCCTGAAGCCAAACCACTTACACCAACGAGAAATCCGCAAAACCAATGAAACCATTTATTAAACCGGTCCCAACCATAGAGGAAAAAACCGATAGCGATGGCTTCGATAAAAAAGGCAGTTCCCTCCAGGGAAAAAGGCATTCCGAAGATAGGGCCGGCATGCTTCATAAACTGGGGCCAAAGCAATCCAAGTTCAAAAGAAAGCATTGTCCCGGAAACGGCTCCGGTGGCAAAAAGAATAGCAACGCCTTTACTCCATGCTTTGGTAAGACCTTTATAAATTTCATCGTTTGTTTTCAAATATTTCCAGTGGGCAAATGCCATAAGAAACGGCATCACCATACCGACACATGAAAAAATAATATGAAAACCGAGGGACATTGCCATTTGGGCACGGGCTGCAAGGAAATCGTCCATAAACATCAACTTTTTAAGTAAATAAATGTAAGGATAAATTGGCTATTTCTCAATATGATTTACAACAGTTCTTATTCAGATTGAAGATTTTAACTTTGTATTTTTTAACTTTAAAATCGCATCAGTTGGTGTGGAAAAATCGATCTGTTTTTGACATATTTTAACTTTCATACCTCGAAAAAAATCACGATATTTGTGGGTCTTTGCATTTAGCAGGATTTTTAATATTTTATATGAGTCAGAAACAATATACAGCTAGTAGTATTCAGGCATTGGAAGGGATGGAGCACGTTCGTATGCGTCCTTCAATGTACATTGGTGATGTAGGAGTAAGAGGTCTACATCATTTGGTTTATGAAGTAGTGGATAATTCTATTGACGAGGCTTTGGCAGGATACTGCGATACAATCTTCGTTGCCATTAAAGAAGGAAACGGAATTGAAGTAAGTGATAACGGTAGAGGTATTCCGGTAGACTTCCATGAAAAAGAACAAAAATCTGCTCTTGAGGTTGTAATGACAAAAATCGGAGCCGGAGGTAAGTTCGACAAAGATTCTTACAAGGTTTCAGGAGGTCTTCACGGAGTTGGGGTATCGTGTGTAAATGCACTTTCCAATGAAATGGTAACCACCGTTTACAGGGACGGAAATATTTATCAGCAGATATATTCAAGAGGAAAAGCACAGACCGGTGTTGAAGAAATCGGACACAGTGAGCAGAGAGGAACTAAACAGTTTTTCCAGCCGGACGATACGATTTTTACAGAACTGGTTTACAATTATGATACGTTGGCAAGCCGTTTAAGAGAGCTTTCTTATCTTAATAAAGGAATCACCATTACATTAACGGATGAAAGAGAAAAGCTGGAAGACGGTTCTTTCAGATCTGAAATTTTCCATTCCGAAGGCGGGTTGAAGGAATTCGTTGCATATATCGACGGAAACCGTGAATCCATTATGGAAAATGTAATCTTCATGGAAGGTGAAAGAGATGATATTCCGGTGGAGGTAGCGATGCGTTATAATACATCATTTACCGAAAATCTTCACTCTTACGTTAATAATATTAATACTCATGAAGGAGGGACTCACCTGGCAGGTTTCAGACGTGCTTTAACGAGAACCCTTAAAAAATATGCTGATGATCTGGGTATTCCTCAAAAGGAAAAAGTAGAGGTTACAGGAGATGACTTCCGTGAAGGATTAACGGCAGTAGTTTCTGTAAAGGTAATGGAACCTCAGTTTGAAGGACAGACCAAAACGAAATTAGGGAACTCTGAAGTTTCAGGTGCTGTTGATAAGATTGTGGGTGAAATGTTAACTAACTTCCTGGAAGAAAATCCTACTGAAGCCAGACAGATTGTACAAAAGGTTGTTCTAGCCGCAAAAGCAAGACAGGCTGCGAAAAAGGCCCGTGAAATGGTTCAGAGAAAATCTCCTATGGGTGGTTCCGGACTTCCGGGTAAGCTTTCCGACTGTTCGTCAAAAGATCCTGCAGAATCAGAAATATTCCTTGTAGAGGGAGATTCCGCGGGGGGTACGGCAAAACAGGGACGTGATCGTTTTTTCCAGGCAATTCTTCCGCTAAGAGGTAAAATTTTGAACGTGGAGAAATCAATGCTTCATAAGGTTTATGATAACGAGGAAATCAAAAATATCTACACTGCTCTCGGAGTTTCAGTAGGAACAGAAGAAGACAGTAAAGCGTTGAACATGGCGAAGTTGAGATACCATAAAATTGTTATCATGACCGATGCCGATATCGATGGTTCCCACATTTCTACACTGATCCTGACATTCTTCTTCAGATACATGAAGGAATTGATTGAAAACGGATATATTTATATCGCTCAGCCACCTTTGTATTTATTGAAAAAAGGTAACAAAAAAGTATATGCCTACAATGAAAAAGAACGTGAAGAATTTACATTAGAAATGTCTCCGGACGGGAAAGGTGTAGAAGTACAACGTTATAAGGGTCTTGGAGAGATGAATCCTGAACAGCTTTGGGAAACAACACTTAATCCAGAACACCGTATCCTTAAGCAGGTAACAATAGATAACGCTGTGGAAGCAGACAGTGTTTTCTCTATGCTGATGGGAGATGAGGTTCCGCCGAGAAGAGAATTTATCGAGAAAAATGCGAAATATGCAAAAATTGATGCATAATTAGCGATTATCCAAATATATAAGGCCTCAGAAGTGAGGTCTTTTTCCTTTCACATTTGATGTATTAAATTTAATTTTAAGTCTTGCAGAGATTTTATTATTTTTGCTAAATTTTAATAACCATGATTAAAATACTTTGTACCGTTGCCCTTTCCGTAGCTTCTTTATATTATGGGCAGAATTATCCTATCTCTGCCATTCCTGAAAACTTAAAAAAGAACGCAAGTGTTGTGATCCGAAAGGAAAATACAGCAGTAGAAATCAATAAAGTTGATGATGTCGTTTACAAAAAAACATCTGTAGTTACAATTCTTAATAAAGATGCAATTCCTTATTCTATCCCAAAAATTTCATACGAAAAAGGAGACAATGTATCTAATGTAAAAGTTGTTGTTTATGATGAAAAAGGAGCAAAAATTAAAAGTTACTCAAAAAGTGATTTTACGGACATTGCAGCTAACCCGCAAGGAAGTTTTTATTCTGACAGCAGAATGCTTATTTTGCCTTTTACATCATCAAGTTTTCCATATACTGTTGAATTCAGTTATGAATTAAATGATGAAAATACTGTTTTTATTCCAGACTTTGTCCCTTTTTATGAGTATAATGTTTCACTAGAAGAAAGTAATTATAGCATAATAAATAAATCAGGAATCAATCTTCGGTCGAAAGTATATGAATCACCTTTTAATTACACGTCAGTAATTATTTCTTCAAATGGAGAAAACAAGTCTTATGTATACAAAAATATTCCTGCAATAGATAGTGGGCAGTTAGTTCCAACGCCGCAAAAAGTTTTACCCAAAGTAAGTTTTTCTTTAGATAAATTCAATCTTGAAGGAAAACAGGGAAGTATTGCTTCATGGAAAGATTTCGGGATTTGGTACTATCAAAATCTTCTTACTCCTGTTTCTATTTCTACTCCGCAGATTAAAGCTGAAATAGCATCTTTAAATTTATCGGGAACAACCGAAGAAAAGGTAAAAAAAATATATCAGCATATGCAAAATAAAACCAGATATATTTTTGTAGCACTTGGTATTGGTGGTTGGCAACCAATGCTTCCTGATGAGGTTCAGAAAAAAGGATATGGAGATTGTAAAGGTCTTACAAACTATATGAAAACTTTATTGGGTGAAGCGGGAATTGATTCATATTACTCAATTATTAATTCTAATCCTTCGCCTATCAATTTTGATAAAGATTTTCCGAAAATGGCTGGAAATCATGTTATTTTAACAATTCCTACTGAAAAAGGGAATATTTGGCTGGAAAATACTTCACAACAGATAGCTTTCAATCATTTAAGTTATAGTACTACAGATAGAAATGTACTTACTGTAAAGCCTGATGGGATTGATATTCTGCAAACTCCAAGTTATTCTGCAGAAGAAAATAAAGAAAAACAGGTTTTGAATATTCAAATAAATCCAGATAAAACAATAATAGGAAAAGGTAAGTTTTCTTATAGTGGAATGCAATATGACTTTAATCTCATGTACTTGATGCTTTCTGAAAAAGAAAAAACGGATGTAATGAAAAAAGTATATACTACATTGGATTTTGAAAACATAGAGATGAAGGAATTCCAAAATGATAAAGATCTTGCAATAATAAATTTTGATCTAGATTTTAAAGCTTTAAATTTTTCTAAACTGATAGGAAATAGCTTGATTTTTAGAGCAGTACCTATTTATAAAGATGGAATATATCATGAAGATCCTACAAGAGAATTACCATTTGAAAATAAATTTTCTTATCAGGACGAGTCAGAAATTACATATGATTTACCATTAGATTATTTTGTAGAAGAAATGCCTCAAAGTGGCAATATAACCTCTGAGTTTGGAACATATAAATTATCTTTTGAAAAACAAAACAATAAACTAGTCGTTAAACGTCATGTTCAGATCAACAAAGGACTTTATCCTAAGGAAAAATATAATGACTATGTAAGTTTTAGAAAAAAAATCATAAATGCAGATAATTCTAAAATTTTAATATCTAAAAAATCTTAAAAATTATTTCAAATAACTATGAAACTGATAAATAAATTGAGTTTTATTTTTATACTGTTTGCTAATCTATGCTTTTCTCAGGAACATAAGTTCATGTCTTATCCACAGTTTGATGAAGCTGATTTGAAGAAAACACATTCATTAATTGAAAAAAACGCGCCTGCGGAGATATTATATAATAGTGTCAGCTATAATATCGCTCCTTCGGAATGGTATATGGTAACCAAAAAATTCTTTTCTAAAATCAAAATTTATGATAAAAAGAATGCTGAAGAGTGGTTGAACATTGAAATTCCTATAAGTGACAATGAAAGACTCGCAGAATTTCAGCTTACACTTTACAATTATCAGAATGGGAAAGTAGAAAAAACGATAATTAATAAAAAAGATCAGCTTAAAGAAAATTTAGTAAAAGGAATAAAAATTTATAAATTAGCAATTCCAAATATACTGGACGGATCTGTAATTGAATATAATTACAAATTGGAAAATAATAATATTTTTAATTTAACCTATTATTTACAGTATAATATTCCTGTTGTTTATGAGGAGTATAATTTTGAATATCCTGTTTTAATGAGTTATGCATTCAACAATACAGGAACCAATATTCTAAAACCTAAATATAGTGTCAATAAAAATCAAGACCATGTTGGAGGAGGTTTTGAAGTCTTTCGATTTGGATACGAAAATATAGCTTCTATTCCTAAAGAATTATTTGTAAAAGATAACGAACGGTATAGAGCTCGTGTAAAACCGGAGCTTACTAAATATTCAACTAAATATTTTTCGTATGATTCTGCTGAAAGTTGGAGTAAAGTTGCAGATAGGTTGAATAATAGCGATGAATTTGGTGCTTTTCTAAAGAATAATGTGAAAGATATTTTACCTGAAAATATTAAAACTTTCTACGACCCTCTTGAAAGAGCCAATAAGATTTTTGATTTCGTAAAATACAATTATAAATGGAATAAAAAGGATGGAATTATTACAAGTCAAAAATTACGACAACTTACTAAGACAAAATCTGGAAGTGCCGCAGATATTAACCTGTTATTGGTAATGCTTTTGAGATATGCTGGTTTAGAGGCAAATCCACTTTTGATTTCTACTGTAGATAATGGTATTTTAAATATTTTTTCACCAAATCCAGGAAATTTAAATATGGTATTAGCTTCCGTTAAAATCAATAATCAATTTTATTTTTATGATGCTACTTCTTTTGCATCGAAAGTAAATATACTTCCTAGAAGAGACTGGAATGATTTTGGAATTCTAATTGAAGGCGCTAAAGGTATAGATTTATCCTTCTCTAACACAAACACCAGTAAAAAAGATCTAATCATTAAAGCAAATCTAGATATTGAAAATTCTGAGATAATAGGAACATTCACACAAAATGAAAACGGTTTATACGCTATCGAATCATATGATGAATTTGATGAAAATAATGATAAGTATAATCAATCTTTTAAAACAGAATTTAATACCAATATGAAAGAAGTACAATCAAGATTGGATGATAATGGTAATTTCAAATCTGAAATGAAGTTTTCAACTAGTAATTTTATTGATGTTGTGGGAAACAAAATTATCCTAAACCCTTTACTGTTTTTAAATTCCGGAAATGAAGTATTTGATCAAAAAGATGAAAGGAAAAACCAGATCGATTTTATTTCTGCATTCACAAGAGAAAAAAAAGTAGAAATAGAAATTCCTGAAGGTTATAAAGTTACAGACCTTCCAAAACCTAAAAAAATTCGGACTGATGATAAAGAAATTACCTATTTATATAAAGTAGAATTCACAAATAATAAATTGTCTGTCATTTCTAAAGTTGAAGTAGCAAGTCAAAATTATCCAAAAGAGTATTATACTTTTTTTAAACAGATTTGGAGAATTATTACAGAAAGCGAAAATCAAGTTATAAGCTTAATAAAAATTTAATATATAAGGCCTCAGAAATGAGGTCTTTTTCCTTTCACATTTGATGTATTAAATTTAATTTTAAGTCCTGCAGAGATTTTATTATTTTTGCTAAATTTTAATAGCCATGATTAAAATACTTTGTACCGTTGCCCTTTCCGTCGCATCATTTTATTGTGCACAGAATTTTCCGGCATCAGCAATTCCCGAAAACCTTAAGAAAAATGCCGACGCGGTCATCAGAAAAGATCTCACGACCATTCGGATTAATAAGATCGATGATATTAAATATCAGCTTTACACCGTAAAAACGGTTCTCAATAAAGATGGAGATTCAGATGCTCAGGTATATATTCCCTACCAAAAAGGAAACAGTATTTCCGATGTGAAAGTCAATATTTACGATGAATCGGGAAAAAAAATAAAATCATATTCCAAGTCAGATTTCGGTGACTTTGCCAACAATAATCAGGGAACATTTTATTCAGATAACCGGGTAATGGCATTGTCTTATACACCCACGCAATATCCCTACACAGTTGAATTTTCTTATCAGATCGATGATGAGAATACGGTATTTTTACCGGATTTCACCCCTTTCGCTACCACAAAGGTCTCCCTGGAAGAAGCTCAGATGAAGATCATCAACAAATCAGGAATTGAGCTGAAATCAAAAATTTACCCTTCACCATACAATTACACAGCAGTTACTGAAAATGAAAATGCCGGTGAAAAAACATATACTTATAAAAATGTACCTGCTATAGACGATGCTTTTTTACTTCCTCAGCCTGTAAAAATTTTACCGAAAGTAAGCTTTTCCTTAACCAAATTCAACCTCGAAGGAAAACAGGGAACCCTCAAAGACTGGAAAGATTTCGGTACTTGGTATTATAAAAATATCCTTGAACCGGTATTTGTATCTACTCCAGCCATTAAGGCTGAAGTTGCCTCCTTAAATTTACAGGGAACCACCGAGGAAAAGGTGAAGAAAATCTATCAGTACATGCAGAGCAAAACAAGATATATTTTCGTAGCCCTGGGAATTGGCGGTTGGCAGCCAATGCTTCCGGATGAGGTTCAGAAGAAAGGATACGGCGACTGTAAAGGATTGTCAACCTATATGAAAACCTTATTGGATGAAGCCGGGATTCCTTCTTATTATTGTAAAATCAATTCAGGTTCTTCTCCTGTTTCGTTTGATAAAGATTTTCCAAAAATGGGAGGTAACCATATTATACTCATGATTCCTACAGAAAAAGGAAATATCTGGCTGGAAAATACATCCCAGCAAATCGCTTTTAATCATTTAAGCTACAGTACGACAGACAGAAATGTCCTTGTTGTAAAAAAAGATGGTATAGAAGTGATTGATACACCTTCTTATCTTGCCGAGCAGAGTAAGGAAAAACAGATCCTTACAGTAAAAATCAATGAAGATAACAGTATTTTGGGAGAAGGTAATTTTTCTTATACGGGACTTCAGTATGACAACAACCTTATTCTTGCCACTCTGTCTCCGAAAGAAAGAACGGAAGCCGTGAAAAATATGCTGGATGTTCTCCATTTTGAAAAGATCGAACTTAAAAATTTCCTTAATGATAAGGATAATGCAGTGGCTAAGTACGATCTTGATTTTAAAGCCAATAATTATTCTAAAAATGCGGGAAGCAGCATGATTTTCAGAGCGGTTCCTATTTATTCTGATAATGTATATAAAAAAGAGGACAGCCGGGAACTGCCTTTTGAGCTGAGACAGTCTTTTGAAGATGAATATGAAATCAACTTTACCTTGCCACAGAATTATAAAGTAGATGAACTTCCTGAAAATGTTCTGCTTAATTCTGAATTCGGAACGTATAAACTAAATTTTGTAAAAAGTGGGGAAGGAGTGAAAGTCAGCAGAACCATGAGAATCAATAAGGGACTGTACCCGAAAGAGAAATATAACGACTATATCAATTTCAGAAAAAAAACTATTAACATCGACAACTCAAAAATTTTAATCTCTAAGATTTAACACATGAAAAAAATATTATTTATCGCTTTTTGCTCAATGCATTTTCTTTTTGTGAAAGCTCAGAAGCATAAATTTCTTGATCCTCCAAAATTCAATGATGCCGACCTTTCAAAACAAAAATCAGCATTGGATGAGAATGCACCGGCAGAAATTCTTTATAAATCTTTACATTTCAGTATTGATTATAATACAGGAAATCTTGTCAAAACAGCATTTTACAGAGTGAAAATTTATGATAAAGACAAGGCTGAAGAATGGCTGAACCTGGAAGTCCCGCTTTATCAGAACGGAAGCAGTCAGGAAACGCTCTCCAAAATGAAAGCTTTCACTTATAATCTTGAAAACGGAGCTTCAGTGGCAACCAAAGTTGATAAAAGTTCCAAATATAAAAGTAAAGAAAGCAAGTACGTGTCCATCACAAAGTTTGCTTTCCCAAATGTGAAAAACGGCTCTGTCATTGAATATCAGTACGAGGTTACATCACCGTTTCTTTTCATCATACCGGAGATTCTTATTGAAACCGATACTCCTTCGCTGTATACAGAATATGTTTTGGACAGCCCGGGAAATATTTCTTACAATGTCAATTATACAGGATTTCTAACCCCTAAATACAGAGAAATTGAAGAAAGAATGATGTACGGAATAAACTACAGAACGTACAGATTCGGATATGAGAATGTTAAAGGATTTAAAACAGAAAAGTTTGTTAATAACGATAGGAACTACAGAACAAAAATAAGTGCAGAGTTGCATTCTACCAACTACCGTGAGCTGAAACTTTACTCTTCATCATGGGAGCAGATAAAGGAGCGTTTGTATGAAGATGAAGATTTTGGGGGAGAGCTGAAGAAAACCAGACTGGCGAAAGAAAATATGCCTGCCAATATCTCCGGAATATCAAATGAAAATGATAGAGCAAATGCAGTTTTTGATTATGTGAAAAATACATTTACCTGGAACAAGGACAGAGGAATCTACGTAGAAGACGGAATCAAAAAAATGCTGGAAACTAAAACAGGAAATGCTGCCGAGATCAATCTTTTCCTGGTAATGATGCTTCGTGAGGCAGGTCTTAAGGCAGATCCGCTTACCATTTCAACGGTAAGTAATGGCCTTATCAATATTGCGTCTCCCAATGTTTCCAACATGAATTTTGTACTTGCGGCGATTCAGACAAAAGACGGTTTTCACTTGTATGATGCCACAGTGAAGCAATCTTCTATAGATCAGCTTCCGCCGAGAGACTGGAACCAGTTCGGGATCCTGATCGCTAAAGATAAAGTCCAGCAGCTTTCCCTTACCAATGCGAAAACGAGTTTTACATCTCTTACGGCAACGGCAAAAATCAATAGTGACGGAAGTATTTCAGGCAATTATTCTGACAAGGACACAGGTACTTTTGCCATGTTTGCTAAAGAAAGCTATGATGATAATGCAGAGAAATACAAAAAACAGTATAAGGAAAATTTTGCGATCGATTTCACAGATATTGATTCGAAAGTTACCGAAAACGGAGATTTTGAAAGCACTATGAAATTTTCTTCGGAAAATCTGATAGATAAAATCGGTAAGAAAATAATCATCAATCCAATGTTGTTTCTGAATAAAAATTCCAATGAATTTGATCAGACAGAAGAAAGAAAATACATGATCGATTTTACATCGCCGTTTACAAAAGTTAAAAAAATCGTTCTTGAGATTCCGGAGGGGTATTCCATTGAAGAAATGCCCAAGAATAAAAAGATTATCACTGAAGATAAGGAAATTGAGTACAGCTATTTTGCCGAGCAGAAAGGAAATACCATAGAAGTGGTTTCCACGACGAAGGTGTTGAGCCCAACCTATCCTAAAGAATATTATCCTGCATTTAAGCAGATTTGGGGCGTGGCATCCAAGCATGAGAATCAGGTAATCAGCCTCGTGAAAAAATAAAAAGATAGAAATTTTCGAAATAAGTTTAAAACCATTCATTTTTTGAATGGTTTTTGCATGTACGTAGAAAATTAGAATTATGAAAAATACGATTGCCGTTCTGGCTCTTTCGACACTCTTTGTTGTATCGGCCTGTAAAAAAACGGAAAACAATTCTACCGATACTGTAAAAACGGATTCTGTACAGAACAATACATTCAGTGTAGATTCGGTAAAAGTGAATGATTCTTTGAAGCTTAGCGATTCATTAATAGTTAAATATTCCTCCAAAATGCTGGTGTTTCCGTCTATTAAAGACAAGAAATTGTTGGACAGCATTTATTTCGGCGATAAGAATGTTCAGGATTTCTCGAAAAACGGACTTCAGGCATTACTTGAAAAAAATAAAAACAAATACTTCAACGACGTTAAAAAAGATTCAAAAGACTGGATTTCCGATATGAATTTTTCTCAGGAATGGTATTCAGACATGGGAATGAATTTGAAATCAACAATCAATGACTATATGCATATTGAATATATCTGGGGTTCATACGAAGGCGGCGCTCACGACAATTATGGATTTTCCGAAAGAGTTTTTGATTTAAAAAACAATAAAAAGCTCGAGTTGAAAGATATCACTTCCATGCCTAAAGCGAAGATCGAGGCGATCCTTCTAAAGAATATCAATAAGATCAACAGCGGAACAACGGACAGCAACGGGAAGGTCAACAATTCAGAGATGCTTCTGGTAGATGTCGTTCCGGCTACCGAAAATTTCTATTTTGATGAGAAGAACCTGTATTTCCATTATAGTCCTTATGAAATCGCGGCATTTGCAGCAGGAGATATTACGATTCCGGTTTCATGGGAAGAATTAAAAGGAACCATCAATCCTGAACTCAAGAAAAGGATGAACATCAGTTACTAAGAATCAATGATAGCCAGCACAAATGATGAAAAGATTTTATCTCATATGGACCACGCTTTTGCTCTTACTTTTTGTAGCATGTAAAGAGTTGGGAAATGATAAGAAGAAATCTGAAAAAGTAAGTTTCGGAAGAACCTTTATCGATTCTGTGATCGAAGAAGATACGATAAAGATTTCTGATTCTGTGTTGCTGCGGTATTCTTCCAAGCTTTTATGGTTTCCTGATCTTAAAGACACAAATATTCTGAAAGAAATTTATCCCGGAAAACAAATTGCCGACTTTTCCCGAAACGGACTTCAGGACTACCTGAAACAGGAAAAGGAAAATATTTATAACAGGATGAGAAATTCTGCCGGGATTCGGGAAGTTAAGCAACAGCAACAGTGGTCGTACATTTCTCTGATGAATGTCCGTATGAACAGGAATAATTATGTTTCTGTTCAGTATTATACAAGCCAGTCAGGCGCGCAGGATAAGGTCAGCTATTATTATGAGGAAAAAGTATTTGATTTTAAGAATCTTAAAAAGTTACAATTATCGGACATGATTACCCTTTCTGAAGAAACGGTGAAGGGCATTTTAAAGCTCAATCTCGGAAAGACGACTATTATGCAACAGATCAAAACATATGATCCCGAAACCTATGCTCTTATTTCTGCGGCATCTTTTCCGGTGACACGGAATTTTTATTTTGACGATTACAATTTATATTTTCACTATAACGCAAACGAAATTATTCATGACGATGACATCGGCGATCTTATTATTACCGTTTCTTGGAATGATCTGAGCGACTACCTAAAACCTGAGTTTGCACGGCGAATGAAAATTAACTGAATTTAATGCTTTCTAATCTGGAAGCATTTTTTATTTTTGCATCAATGGAAAAAGTTGCCTTTATCATCAATCCGTTTTCGGCCAAAAAGAACTATCAGCCGTTTCTTAACGAACTCAGTACTAAGGTTAAAGATCCTTTATACTATATTTCAGAATCGATTCTGGGAACAGATGATTTTATTCAGAAACATGATGCTGAGGTGGATGTTTTCGTCGCTATCGGAGGTGACGGCACTATTTCCACTGTAGCAAAAAATCTCATCAATACGGAAAAAGTACTGGCTATATTTCCTGCGGGATCGGGGAATGGTTTTTCCAACGAAACCAACTTCAGCAAAAACCTGGATGAACTTCTCGAAAAGCTTAAAGCAAGAAAATCCAGGAAGATCGATACTTTTACGATCAATGGCAGACTGTCCATCAACGTTTCCGGAACCGGTTTTGATGGGAAAGTGGTAAAGGAATTTGAAAAGACTACCCGTGGTTTTAAAAACTATATCAAAGTTTCCCTGAAAACCTTTTTTAGCTACAAACCGAAAAAGGTTAAGTTTTTTGATGAAAAATACAAGCAGTACAACGGCAAATATCTAATGGTAAATATTGCCAATACCCGCCAGTTCGGGAATAACGCCTACATTGCGCCGCATGCAAGTAAAAGTGATGGGCTCGTGGATATGGTATTGGTGAAAAAGTTTCCGATAACGTATTCTCCGTTTTTTGCTTTCAGAATGTTTACTAAAAAACTGAAAGATGATAACTACATCACCTATCTTCCGGTTTCTGAAATTGAATTTAAGGTGAATACAAAAAACTGGCATATCGATGGTGAATTCAACAAAATAAAATCACCAATTCACGTAAAAGTACAGCCTTCAAGCTTAAATATTCTGATATAAAATACTTTTCTCCAAAGCTGGATTACAAAGATCCTTAAATAATTAAACTTATTTTTTCGCCTGTTAGACAATTTTTGCCTGATTATACAAGGCAGGAATTCTTATATCATTATATCAAAAAAAGTAGTCACACTCAGACTACTTTTTCTGTGACAAATGTAAAGAAATTATCATTACTTCCAAATAATAATCTGTTGTTTTTTAATATGTTAATTAATTTGAAATAGTAGATTCCTTTAAAAATCGGGCGTTTAAGAGGAAAAGAAACTGCCCTTATTTTTACCTTAAAAAAGAGAAGCATATTGATTCTTAAATCATTGGCTTTAAAAGTAGTCTGAGTGTGACTACTTTTTTAAGCACAATGAAACTACAAATGATGACCCTTTCCCAGCTTCCTCATTTCCTGCGTTTTAGCGTAAGGATGCTTTGTTTGCAGGTATTTTTCATTGCTATTTTCATCAGTTCCCAGACTCCTTTTTCTTATTCCGATTCAACAATTTTTGTTGCTGAAGATTCTAATCTGTATGTTGAACCACCGGTTCACGTTTCTGCGGCAATATCTCTATTGGGAAAAAGTCAGTCATCGTTAAAACAGTTCAATGTAGTTAAACATAAAGCTTCTTTAAAGCTAAAATTATCATCAATCAGCAAAAATCAAATCAATCCGTTAAGCCAAATCTCCTTTACAATTCCAAAGAGTTCATATTTTCTTATAAATTCAAACAATCCTTTATCAACAGCCGTTTTAGGAAATTCTTCTCCGGTAAAGCTAAATCACAAAATGACAGGCTCTGCCTTTTGGATTTTGCCACAAGTAATTGTCTCTGAAAAGAAACTTTTATACAATATTATTAACCATATCAACCTCTTACAAGTTATCACCAACCATTTCAGCCGTCCTCCGCCAATATTTACGATCATTAATAAACATCATTTATCAATGATCAATCATCATTAATCATATTAAACACAAATGACACGAATTATTAAACACAAATAAGCACAAATAGCATAAATGCTCTCATACAACAGGACACTTCCCACTCCGTTTGTCATCCCGTAGGGATCTAAACAAAGAATATCACACAACATTTGTGAAATTAGTGCCATTCCATTAGCGTCATTTGTGTTTTAAAACAAAAGAAACAAACCCATAAATACAACAAACAATGAAAAATATATTTACAATGGCTGTTCTATTCATCAGCCTCATTATTAAAGCTCAGGTGGGGATCAACAATACTTCCCCGAAAGCAACCCTTGATATCAGTCCTAAAACAACCGACGGC
>NZ_FOBV01000016.1 GCF_900109935.1 Chryseobacterium taichungense
TCCAGGCATTACTACACTCTGGATAGGTCTCAAACGCTTTAAAGATATTATGCAAGCGTACAATACTTTTAAAGATGTGTCCACACGATAGTCCCATGGAGGGGTGGCGAAAATTCTGAAGAATTTTTGACGGGGTGGTTCGAGAAGTTCTACTATTCAATCACGTCATGTGATTGACCTATCTTTATCAGCAGTCATCAAACGAAGAAACCAATAATAAGTTATCTAAAACCGACATAGGAAACTGAAGCGTTTAGTTAAGAAAATCCCACTGTTTGAGCGCGATACAAATATTGAATCGAAGAACAAATTCCCAATTCGCACGAGTTTTGGGATTTTTAGAGAATAAAACTATTTTTTAGCCTTCAGGTTTCCAAGTCTTGAACTTTTGTTTAATTACGTCGAAATAACATTCATCGACTAAAAGGAGATAATCTTCGATTTCAAGACAAAACAAAATTATTAAGAAACAACATTGAGATTCTTCAGAATGACAATCTTTATAACAATTTGAACCCTGAGCGCTCAACAATCAAATAATCTATAGATAAATAACATACCTAAAACTGACATAGGAAACTGAAGCGTTAAGAAAATTAAAAATTATTTCGTTAAAAAATTCCCACTGTCCGAAGCGCGAGAATAATAACGAATCGAAAAGCTAAGAGTGCATTCGCGCAAGTTTTGGGAATTTTAGGAATGATTTTTAATTTTTAGCATTCAGATTCCAAGTCTTGAATTTTTCTTTCTTTTGTTTCAAGACAAAAGAAAAATCAATTTATTAAACTAGTTAAATGTACACCAACATCAATCATCCTAAATTTGCTTTATCAAAACAAATAAACAAACACCAGATATGGACAGAAAAGATTTTTTAAAGAAAGGATTATTGGGAACAGGAATGTTCGTGGCATCAGCATCCCTGGGAAATACCATGAAAAATGAAATCGATGAAATCGAACCCCTCGAGCCGATCGGATATAACCATCTTCCTAATCCCGAGTCAAAGATCAAAGATAATTCCGTTATTCACAAAGCAGATTCCAGAGGAAAGGCCGACCATGGCTGGCTGGTGAGCAATCATACGTTCAGCTTTGCCAATTATCACAATCCGGAAAGAATGCACTTTGGAGTATTAAGAGTTTTAAATGATGATAAAGTAGAGGCGGGCAGAGGCTTCGGAACCCATCCGCATGACAATATGGAGATTATCAGTATTCCGCTGGAAGGTGACCTCGAACATAAAGACAGCATGGGAAATACCGCAGTCATCCGAAGCGGAGATATCCAGGTGATGAGCGCCGGAACCGGGATTATGCACAGTGAGTTCAACAAAAATGATGATCAACAGGTAAAATTCCTTCAAATCTGGGTGTATCCGAACAAAAGAAATGTGACACCGAGATATGATCAGATCACGCTTGACAAAACAAAAAGCAAAAATAAATTTCAGCAGATCCTTTCTCCTAATCCGAATGATGAAGGCGTGTGGATTCATCAGGACGCATGGTTTCATTTGGGAGACTTTGAGAACAATACAGAAGTAAGTTATCAGGTTAAGAAAAAAGGAAACGGTGTTTATGCATTTATCATTAAAGGAAGTGCCGAAATCGAAGGACAGCCTTTAGAAGAAAGAGACGGCTTCGGCGTTTGGAATATTGAAAATCTTCAGATCAAAGCAACCTCAGAAAATACAGAAATTCTTTTGATGGATGTGCCGATGACGATGTAAATAAAATTAAAATTCATGAACTAGCTTCATAATTATTGTTGGTAAGCTCTCTTTTTTAAGGGAGCTTTTGTGAATTGTCCAATTCTATTGGGTTTTCGCCATCCTTATTTTTTTCTCTTTCCTTTTGTTTATTCCTTATGATTTCCTGCCCTTGGATGATATTGGTGTCAGAATTTGCAAGTACACCGAGCGGATTATAAATTGCATTTTTTAAAGCTTCTTCAAACTTCGACTGAGTTGTTTCAACTGCATTCGTATAGCGGTTTTCGTATATGTTAACTAGTTTTCCTTTTAATTTTGAATTTGGTGTTGATTTTACAAGTTCAAAATCATAATCCCCTTTATCTTCTGTTATTTTTACAATTAACCCGGGTAAACCACTAAATTTATAAGGACCATACGGAAATGGAATCTCAGTTGAATACCATGCAATCCAGTTCCTTCCTTTGTAAGTAACTTTAGCTTTTTTACAATTAATTGTATTAATTATTTTTGTTTCATTAATAAGTTCCCAATCTTTTATTATAGACTCTTTATAAGCAAGCAGTGACAGTGCAACCCTTTGGAAAAATTGTAAGCTTTCACCGGACTGTATTATCGTATAAGGAAATTTTGTTTTCGGTGCCGATACTCCTTTTGAGCTTAAAAGACGATCACCGTTTTCTAAAGTTTTTATTGGAATTGCCTGAAATATAGAATCTCTTTTCAATGATTGAAGACTCGCAAAAAAAGCATAATTATCACTTATTTGCAATGAGAAAAATTCTTCGTGTTTATTATTAGGAGTTAATGTATTCAATTTAGCTTTTAATACATAGATAAACTCTCCACGCAGACTATCTTTTTTATTTAATTGAGAAAAAAGTAAAATACTAAAAAAGAACGCTAATAACTGAAGTGTTTTTTTACAGTAATACATAATTTATAATAAATTGCACTTATAATGCAAACATTGTATTATAAGTGCACAATTTCTTATTTACAATAGTTAGATTCAAGTGCTTCAAGCCAAGCATTTGCTTGTGCCGGTGTCCAGTCCTGAGTTGTTGTAGCAATCATACCGCAAGAAGTTTCAGCAATCCACACCTGTCGCTTTAAAAGTTTCACAGATGCTTTAAAATTCTTTTGAGATTTTGAATTTTTAAAAACCTTCAGTTCCTTTTTAATGGAGGTTGTTTCTGCTTTTTTTGCTGGGTTTATTTTAGCATTTGCCATACCAGCTACTACGATTGCCATTGTTAGCATTAAATTTTTCATCATAATTTAATAATTGTCATGTTTTTCCTACTTTTTTTATTAATATTTCAACGAAGAAATTCTAATTTCCTTTTGGAGGCAGGTTTTCGGATTAACTCCTACCTTATGTATATTGCGCAATAATCTAGAATAAGAATTTACCTATAAGAATATAGTCATTCAACTGTACGCAAATCTAAAATTATTTTTTTCAACAAAGTATGAATAATTTTAATTATTATATTATGTTAATAATTAGTTTAATGTATGTTTTTAGTTAAATAAAATCTATAATTTATAAGAAATGCTAATTTTATAAATGTAATTAATTAACGGTATAATTTTATTAAATAAATAGGAAATCCTGTGTCTATAATTATTCTAGAAAATAATGTATTGCATCAAAAATAAACTTTGGCAACTTCAGACACAAAGCAAGCAACTCGGGATATAGTTGTAGCAACTCTGGGAATAAAACGGGCAACTCTTAAATAGATTCTTTCAACTTCAAGTATGAAACAAGCAACTTTGAGTATGAAATTCCAAACTTCGATCATACTTCTAGCAACTTCAGCGATATTTTTAGCAACTTTGGATAACATTCTTACATCCGCAAGTTACATTTTTACGATTTCGGGTTACATTCTTACGACTTCGGGTTACATTCTTACATCCGCAAGTTACATTCTTACGATTTCGGATTACATTTTTACGACTTCATGTTACATTTTTGCGACTCCATATAACTTTCTTGTGATGTAATTTGTATTTGGAACGATGTAAACTTTATTTCTATCATTGTAAAATCAGGATATTGCTTGCAAGCTATAACTCACGCCCTCAACGATCAACCAAAAACCATCAACCATCCGCCGATAACAAATTAGCAAAATCCAAAAAAAATCCCGATTTTTGTCCCTCTTCAAAATCCCCGAACATTCATGAAACTTTGTATTGCCGAAAAGCCAAGTGTTGCCAGAGATATCGCCAAAGTGTTGGGTGCCACCACTCCCAAACAGGGGTATATGGAAGGAAACGGCTATTGTGTGACATGGACTTTCGGGCATCTCTGCACTCTTAAGGAGCCCCACGACTACGGTCCGCAGTACAAATCCTGGAACCTGTTTCTGCTGCCCATTATTCCCAACAACTTCGGAATTAAATTAATTCCCAACAAAGGTGTTGAAAATCAGTTTAAGGTCATTGAAAGACTGGTCGCCGAATGTGATGAGGTCATCAACTGCGGGGATGCCGGCCAGGAAGGAGAACTGATCCAACGATGGGTATTACAGAAAGCGAAATGCAATAAACCTGTTCAGCGTCTCTGGATTTCATCACTGACCGAAGAAGCGATTAAAGAAGGTTTTGCAAGCTTAAAACCAGCCGAAGACTATAAAAATCTTTACTTAGCAGGAAATGCCAGAGCCGTGGGTGACTGGCTTTTAGGAATCAATGCCACAAGACTTTTTACGAAAAAGTTCGGAGGAAATAAAGCCGTCCTTTCTATTGGAAGAGTGCAGACCCCAACACTGGCCATGCTTGTCCAACGTCAGAAAGAGATCGACGCCTTTACCGTAGAAGAATACTGGGAACTCAAAACCCGATACAGAGACGTGATCTTCAATGCTGCTATTGATCGTTTAAAAACCCTGGAACGCGCCGAAAAAGGTCTGGAATATTTAAAAGAAAATATTTTTGAGATCGTTTCCTTTGAAATTAAAGAAGGAAGAGAAAAAAATCCGAGACTGTTTGATCTTACCGGTCTTCAGGTGGAAGCTAACAGAAAGTATGGCTATTCCGCAGAAAGCACCCTGAACTATATTCAGAGTCTCTACGAGAAAAAACACGTCACTTATCCGCGTGTCGATACCACGTATTTATCAGAAAGCTTATATCCGAAAATAGAAGGCATCCTTAGGAAAATGTATTTTTATCAGGAGCTGATAGCGCCTTTGCTTGAAGCACCTATTCCCAAATCGAAAGCGGTTTTTGATGACACGAAAGTTACGGATCACCACGCGATTATTCCTACGGAAGTTCCGCCTTCCCAGAATCTCAGCCGCGAAGAAAAACTGATCTATGATTTAATTGCTAAAAGGTTTATCTCTGTTTTTTATCCTGAATGTAAAATCTCCAATACTCTTGTTGAAGGCAAAGTAGGAACCATCCCCTTTAAAACCAGCGGAAAGCAGATTCTTGAGCCTGGCTGGAGAACTGTTTACGCCAAAGAGCCGAAAGATGAAACCGAGAAAGAAAAAGATAAAGAGGAAGAACAGACTATTCCTGAATTTACCGTAGGAGAAACCGGTCCGCACGATCCGATGATTCACCAGGGAAAAACTTCACCACCGAAACCTTACACCGAAGCAACACTACTTCGTGCCATGGAAACCGCAGGCAAACAGGTGGAAGACGAAGAGCTTCGTGAATTACTTAAGAATAACGGAATAGGAAGACCGTCTACTCGTGCCAATATCATTGAAACGCTTTTCAAAAGAAAATACATCGAAAAGAAAAGGAAAAACCTCATCGCCACCCAAACCGGAATTCAGCTGATCGACACCATTGAAGACGAACTTCTGAAAAGCCCCGAGCTTACCGGTGAATGGGAACTCAAACTTCGCAAGATCGAAAGCGGGGAATATGAAGCCAATCATTTTAAAGAAGAACTGATCCAGATGGTAACAGAGCTTACGGAAAAAGTAGTTTACGGAAAAGGAAAAGTGATCAGTCTGGAAGAAGAAAAAATAGTTAAGGAAAAGAAAAAACGGGAGCCCGCAGTTAAAAAAGAACTGCAGTCCTGGGAAGATACAAAGTGTCCGAAATGCAAAGAACATCATCTGATGAAAGGAAAAACAGCTGTTGGATGTTCAGATTTCAAAAACTGCGGATTTAAAGTTTCATTCGAAATTTTTGGCAAGAAGCTTTCCGATAAACAGTTGATGGATCTTGTCCTTAAAGGAAAAACCTCAAAACTGAAGGGTTTCAGTTCGCATCCTGAAAGCTTAACGGAAGGCGTTTTATCTATGGATGAAAATTTTGCGGTAGTTCTTATTTAAATTTACTCAGATCCATTTATAATCATTAAAAATTTAAAACAAAAAGAATCTGCACAATCAGGATAATCTGAGCGAGAGGCAATAGTGTAGAGTCTCTTTTAATATGGGTAAATTTCCTACCTTTAATCTCAGTTAAAATATTGCAAAATGAAAAAAGTACTTTCACTGATTACCCTTATTATTTACAGTATCAGCTTTGCACAAAACAATAATTTCGGAAAAAATCCAGCAGCAGGAAACATCCTACACCTGGCAGATGCAGATATCTACTATGAAGTTTACGGTAAAGGTGAACCATTGTTTTTACTTCACGGAAACGGAGGAAGCATAGATGCATTTTCCAAGGAAATTCCCGAGCTCTCAAAGCATTTTATGGTAATCGCCATGGATACTCGCGGACAAGGTCAAAGTACTGATACCTCCAAAGAACCGTTGACCTACAGAAAGTTTGCCGATGACGTAAAAATGCTTGCCGACGAACTCAATTTAAAGAAAATAAATATTCTCGGATGGAGCGATGGTGGTAATACCGGAATCGAATTTGCCATTAAATATCCTCATCGTGTAAAGAAAGTGATTACCAGCGGCGCTAATGTTTTTCCGGACGGAGTAGGCGAAAATGAAGTGCTGGCCATGAAGAATGATGTTGCCGAAAAAAGAGCACAGCAAAAACCCGAAAGTGAAATCAGGCTTATTCAGCTGATGATTGATGAGCCTAAAATTACAAAAGAACAGCTTAACAATATCAAAGCAAAAGTGCTGGTAGTAGCCGGTGAAAATGACCTGATCCTCCGTTCTCATACGGAATATATTGCCAGTGAAATCCCAAAATCAACACTGAAAATTTACAAAGGAGCATCCCATGGCGTTCCTGTTGAAAGAGCCGAGGAACTCAGCAGAGACGTGATTGAATTCATCAATAAATAATGATGGCATATTCTTTTCACTTTTGAAATTCATTGATAACGAAAATATTTTTATGACCCCTGAAAAAAAACAACTCATTACCGATAGTTTTCACCGCTCGGAAACTTTAAAATTCTACAAAGCTGAACTTTTGGCAGTTGAAACCGACTTTATTTCCATGAAAATTCCTAAAATGGACCTTATGACCAGAAAGGCAGGAATGTTCAATGGAGCGATGATTGCTTCCCTTGTGGATGTTTCTTCCGGATATGCTGCGGTAAGTCATTATGAAGAAGATTGCTATGTTGTGACGGTAGAATTGAAAGTCAATTATTTAAGGCCTGCGATTGGGGATGCTCTTGTATCTAAATCGTATGTGATAAAAGGTGGTGCTAAAATAAGTGTCATCCGTACAGAAATTTATACCAAAGAAGAAAACGGTGAATCTGAAAGTCACGTGGCAACTTCATTGGTAACGATGATGAAAATAAAGTAAACTTTACAGGAAATTTGTTATATTTAATGTAACAAGTTTGAACAAATCAATGAATTAAAAAAATAACATTATGAACTTAATTATTCGTCTGCTGATAACAGCAATTGTTGCCTATCTTCTTACCATGATTTTACCTGGAGTACATTTCTCAGGATTTGGAGGAGCTATTATTTTTTCTATCGTTCTGGGAATTTTAAACCTGATTGTAAAACCAATTCTTAATCTTTTCGGACTCCCTTTAACGATCATTACTTTGGGATTATTTGCCCTGGTGATCAATGCAATTATCATTCTTATTGCAGATTATTTCATCGACAGTATGGTGGTTGATGGCTTCTGGTGGGCACTGATCTTCAGTATTCTTCTTTCTATAATTACTTCTTTAGCTAATTCTATGTTCTCCGACGGAGACTAGATCTCATACATATCAAAGGTTGATAAAGAGTGGACTGCGGTTCACTCTTTTTATTTAAAAATGATAAATAAATCTTACCTTTGAAACCTTTGAATTAAACAAAATTTATGAAGTTTTATATTTCATAATCAAAAAAGATATCAATAATATGAAATTTAAGTACAGTCTGCTGGCTTTGGCAGCTCCGCTCTTAATGAATGCACAAAAAGTAATGACGCCTGAAATTTTATGGACTTTAAAAAAAGTCGGAGTACAGGCCGTTTCACCCGATCAGTCTTCACTTATTTATAAGGTAGGACAGGTAGATCTTACAACCGAGAAAACGAAAAATGAAAACTATTTTCTGAATACGATTAATAATCAGTCTGCTAAAGTCGACTTAGGTAAAAAAGCATTGATCCAGTGGGACAAAAACGGAATTTATGCCCAGGAAGGAGATAAAATTTTTCTTTCTAAAGACAATGCAAAAACCTGGACTGAATTTTATACCATTGGTGAAGCTGATAACATCGTAATCTCTCCGGACGGTAAAAAAATAGCCTTCAGCAAACAGGTTTTGGTGGAAAAAGTAATGGGGAAAGATAAATATCCCGATACCCCAAAAACTACCGCACAGGTGTATACAGACCTGAATCACAGACACTGGGATTATTTTAATGAAGGAAAATACAACCATGTTTTTGTTGTAAACATTTCTGATAAAGCTGAATCTGCAAAAGATCTTCTTGAAGGCAAAATGTGGGATTCACCGCAGCGACCTTTTGGTGGAGCAGAAGACTTCATCTGGAGTCCGGATTCTTCCCAGCTTTTATATGTTACAAAACCTAAAAGCGGAAAAGAGTATTCTACAAGCACCAATACAGATATTTTCGCATATGATCTTGCTACAGGAACCACTAAAAATTTAACGGAATCTAATAAAGGATATGATGTCAACCCTAAATTCAGCCCGGACGGGAAATCCCTGATCTGGCAGAGTATGGCCAGAGACGGCTATGAAGCTGATAAAAATGATGTGAAAATCCTTGACTGGAAAACCGGTAAAACAACAAATCTTACTTCAGGTTGGGACGAAAGCGTTTCCGGAGATGTATTCTGGAGCGCAGATTCAAAAATGATCTATTTTACGGCAGCTTTCAGAGGAACCAAACAGCTGTTTTCGTTAGATCCGAAAAATGCTAAAGTTCAGCAGATCACAAAAGGTGATTTTGATGTCAATGAAATTTTTGCTGATCAGAAAAAGTCACTTTTAGTCGGACGAACAGACATCAATCACGCGACAGAACTCTTCTCTGTCAATGTAAAAAACGGAGAAATGCAGCAGGTGACCGATGTTAATAAAGATACCTACGCAAGTCTTTCTCAGGGAAAATCTGAACTTAAAATGGTGAAGACCACCGATGGTAAAGAAATGGGGGTCTGGTTTCATTATCCGCCCAATTTCGATCCGAATAAAAAATATCCGACTTTGGTATATTGTCAGGGCGGACCGCAATCTGCTTTAACTCAATTCTTCAGCACAAGATGGAACTTTGCTTTAATGGCTGCCAACGGATACATCGTTGTCGCACCAAACAGACGAGGAATGCCTGGCTGGGGAACAAAATGGAATGAAGAAATATCAAGAGACTGGGGCGGACAACCGATAAAGGATTACCTTGCTGCAACCGATTATGCGAAAACATTACCTTATGTTGATGGGGAAAGAGTAGCGGCAGTCGGCGCAAGTTATGGCGGATACAGCGTGTTCATGCTTGCTGGAATTCACGAAAACCGATTTAAAACGTTTATCGCGCACGACGGGCTTTTTGATATGAAATCATGGTACCTGACGACAGAAGAGCTATGGTTTGCCAACTGGGATTTAGGTTCTCCTTGGGAAAAGCCTCTTCCGAAAGCTTATACTGAATTTAATCCAAGCAATTTTGTTGATAAATGGAATAAACCGATCATGATCGTTCAGGGCGGAATCGACTACAGGGTTCCCTACGAGCAGGGGCAAGAAGCATTTCAGGCTGCAAAACTGAGAGGACTGAAATCTAAATTGGTGTATTTCCCGAACGAAAACCATTGGGTACTTCATCCACAAAATGGTTTGGTTTGGCAGAGAGAATTCTTTGACTGGCTGAAAGAAACATTATAAAATATCAATAGGAGCGGGCTTTAGCCCGCTTTTTGTTTTCAGAATCAGGAACGGCTTTAGCCAAAATCTATAAAATTCAGAGTATGCAAAACAGAATTTCTTCTTTCCCTCCGATTATTGATAATAATTCTAAAATTCTAATTTTAGGATCCATCCCCGGCGTAAAATCATTAGAAAAACAACAATATTACGCCCATCCTCAAAACAAATTCTGGAAAATTATATTTGAATTATTTCACGAAGAATTTACAGAAGATTATGCGGAAAGAATTGGTCTGCTGAAGAGAAACCATATTGCACTTTGGGACGTTATTGATTCTTGTGAAAGAAAGGGAAGTCTAGATTCTGAAATTAAAAATGAAGAAGCCAATCAGATTGAAGAACTTTTGGAAAATCATCCGAATATCCGGGCGATCTTTTGTAATGGTGGAAAATCCTTCAAAAATTTACAGAAAATTTTAGGTAAAAATTTCAGAATTCCAATTTATCAGATGCCTTCGACAAGCCCGCTTCATACAGTTTCCTTTGAAAAAAAGTTAGACGAATGGAAAAGCATTTTGGAATTTCTAAAATAAAAAAAGCAGAAATAAAAGTATCTCTGCTAAAATTTATTTAATCTTCATTGCTTTATCTTTCGATCCTGTAGACTTCCTCATACGGCTGAATCAATACCCATCCGTTTCCTGAAAACTTCATCTGGAATTCTTCGCCACTACCTCTTCCGATAAGACTTTTAAATGAAACGTTGGTTTTTAAATCCGGGGTTAAATTTCCCGACCAGGCTACGGTTGCATTAGGATCTGTAAAAACCGGTGCATCGGGTGTAACCATTAAAGTTAAAGGTTCTCCGTGCGTTGTAATTGCGATATGTCCTGTCCCGGACAAGCGTACCTGGAAAAGTCCACCAGACATCACTCCTGCAATACTTTTCAACATCGTAATATCACTTTTTATGCTTTTTTCATGAGCCAATACATCGTTCCCATTTACACATACCGATTCGTTGTTTAAATAAAGAATACGCACTTTTTTACCTTCGTCGGCAACATATAATTTTCCGGTACCTTCAGCTTTCATAAGCCTTGCTCCTTCACCGCTGATCGCTTTCTTTAGCAGATTTCCCAAACCTCCGGAAAGCATTCCCTGTCTTTCAAAATTAATATTTCCCACGTAACCGACCATACTTCCTGTCTTCGTCCATACGGATTGATTATTAAGATTAATTTCTAAAAGTGCTGGTTTTTCAAGTTCAAAATAATCCCTCTGTTCAGGTTTTTCTTTTGTCTCGTTGACGAAAGATTCTAGTGAATATTTGCTCATAGGTGTAAAATTTTAATCGTAAAATACAATTTTCATGTTTAATATTCACCTTGAAATCACGGTTTTTTGCTTGATTGCAAATAATACTTGACAAAGGGGTATCTAATGTCGTATATTTGCAGTCCGAAAATTACACCTTGTAATTTGATAATTTTTAAACCGTAATTTAAAAAATGAAAACATCAGATTTTAATTTTGATCTTCCTGCAGAATTATTGGCAGAACATCCATCCGAACACAGAGACGAAGCGAGACTAATGGTTTTAGACAGAAAAACTGAAACCATCGAGCACAAACTGTTTAAGGATGTTGTTGATTATTTTGATGAAGGGGATCTTTTTATCTTCAATAATACCAAGGTTTTCCCGGCACGTCTTTATGGAAATAAAGAAAAAACAGGCGCTAAAATTGAAGTTTTCTTATTAAGAGAGCTTGATAAAGAAACTCGCGTTTGGGACGTTTTGGTAGATCCTGCGAGAAAAATCAGAATCGGAAATAAACTATTCTTCACTGAGGACGAATCTTTGGTTGCCGAAGTTATTGATAACACGACATCAAGAGGAAGAACATTAAGATTCTTATTCGATGGTTCGTACGAAGAATTCAGAGCTAAATTGAAGGAACTGGGAGAAACTCCGCTTCCGAAATACATCAAAAGAGATGTTGAACCTGAAGATGCTGAAAGATATCAGACCATCTATGCGAAAGTGGAAGGAGCCGTTGCTGCACCTACTGCCGGTCTTCACTTTTCAAAACATTTGATGAAAAGACTGGAAATCAAAGGAATTGATTTTGCTGAAGTGACGCTTCACGTTGGTTTAGGTACTTTCAACCCGATTGAGGTGGAAGATCTTTCCAAGCATAAAATGGAATCTGAAGAGATTTTCATCGATGAAAAAAATGCTCAGATCATCAACAATGCTGTAGATGCTCATAAAAGAGTTTGTGCTGTAGGTACAACAACGATGAGAACATTAGAAACTTCGGTATCTTCAAACAAGAAAATCTCTGCATTCCACGGATGGACAAATAAATTCATTTATCCTCCACACGAATTCGGGGTTGCGAATTGTATGATCACAAACTTCCACACGCCGAAATCAACATTAATTATGATGATTGCAGCATTTGCAGGAAGAGATTTTATAATGCACGCTTACGAAGAAGCCGTAAAAGAGAAGTATAAATTCTACTCTTACGGGGATGCAATGCTAATTTTGTAATTGGATTAATTTTAAATTATAGATTATAAATTTTAGATTATTTTCAACTTTTGTATATGAATTTAATCTAAAATTTATAATTTAAAATCTATAATCATATTTTGAAAGACATCAGAACTTTATCACTCGACCAGCTCAAAGATTACTTTGTTTCTTTGGGAGAAAAGCCTTTCCGTGCGAAACAGGTGTACGATTGGCTGTGGAGTAAAAACCTCCATTCGATTGATGAAATGACAAATCTTTCGAAAAGTCTTCGCGAAAGAATTTCCGAGGAATATACGATCAATCCCGTTTCTGTCGATCTTCTTCAGAAAAGTACGGACGGGACTATTAAAAATGGCGTAAAACTGCACGACGGGTTGCTCGTGGAATCCGTTTTAATTCCGACAGAAACCAGAACGACAGCCTGCGTTTCTTCACAGGTTGGATGTTCTTTAAACTGTGAATTCTGCGCAACGGCAAGACTCAAAAGAATGAGAAACCTTGAAGTTGCCGAAATCGTAGATCAGGTTGCGTTGATCGACAGCCAGAGTAAAATGTATTTCAACAGGCCGCTTTCCAATATTGTGTTTATGGGAATGGGCGAGCCGATGATGAACTACAAAAACGTGGTAGAGGCCATCAGGAAAATTACCCAGCCGGAAGGTTTAGGGATGTCTCCGAGAAGAATTACCGTTTCTACATCAGGAATTCCCAAAATGATCAAAATGCTTGCTGATGATGATTTGAGGGTAAAACTTGCTCTGTCACTTCACTCTGCAATTGAGTCAAAACGCAATGAGATTATGCCTTTCTCAGATAAGTTTCCTTTGACAGAAATTATGGAAGCACTTCAATATTGGTATCAGAAAACAGGCTCAGTGATCACGTTTGAATATTGTGTCTGGAAAGGAATCAACGACGGCGATGAAGATATCAAAGCATTAATCAAATACTGTAAGCAGGTTCCTTCTAAAGTTAACTTAATTCAATACAATCCTATTGGTGACGGCAAATATGACCAGTGCAACAAACAGGCAGAAGAAGATTATATTCGTCAGCTTGAAAATGCAGGGATTGTCTGTGTCGTAAGAAAAAGTCGTGGGGGAGACATTGATGCCGCGTGCGGCCAACTTGCCAATAAAACAGCGGATTAAAATTTCATTAAAAAAATCAAAAAAAATTCTTAACGTTTTCTTAAAATCCTAACTTTGTACAAAATCAGGTAACAATGATGGATTATTTTGTAGGCAAAGACGGCCTTGAAAACGTTTATGCCTGGTCAATTCCGGTTCATGCTACAATTATTCTTGCAGAGATGATCTATAGTCATGTCGCAGAAGCAAAACTGTACAACGGTAAAGATGTTGCTACAAGTATTTATCTCGCGGTGCTCAACTTCGGGTTAGACGTTGTAATGAAAGCTTTTGCCATGGGGGTCATGTTTTTCTTTTTCAATCACAGGCTTTTCTCATGGGACTACACGGTTTGGTATTGGCTGATCTGTTTTGTGGTAACAGATTTTGCTTATTATGTTCTTCACTACGTCGATCATCATTCCAGAGCATTCTGGGCAGTTCATATTACGCATCATAACTCCGAATATTTCAACCTGACAACAGGTTTCAGAAGTCCTGTTCTGCAACCTCTTTACAGATATTTGTATTTTTCTCCGTTAGCTTTTTTAGGATTTAATCCATGGCATATTATGGTTGTTTATGCGATCGGACAGGTCTATGGAACATGGGTTCATACCCAGACAGTGAAAAGTATGGGTGTTTTGGAATATATACTGGTTACACCTTCTCATCATCGTGTTCATCATGCCTGCAATATCAAATATCTGGATAGAAATATGGGAATGTGCCTGATTATCTGGGATAAAATGTTCGGAACCTTTGAAAAAGAAGATCCAAATGTACCGGTAAAATATGGTATTTACCCTAAAATGCCTGACAACAAGCCTGATACCGTTCTTTTATATGAATGGCGAAAGATCTGGAAAGACATTAAACAACCGGGATTAAAATTCTCAGACAGAATTAATTATATTTTTAATTCTCCCGGATGGCGACACGACGGAACCGGAAAAACAGTAAGACAATATCAAAAAGATTATTGGGCGAAGAAAAATAGGAAAAAAGAACAGATTGAAAAGAAATCGGCCTAATTTTTTATAATATTAATTAATTTTCAATGAAATCTATATACTCAATTCAGTCGGATTTTGTCAGTCTTTTTATTGGCTTATGTATATCAATCCTTCAAACCTTTATTGAGTGAAAGTCGCTTATTAAATACAAATTATAATTCAATATTAGGTTTTGCTATCATTTGCTGAGTGTTAACGCCTTTGCGAACGAAAAATAAACGCAATCATTTACAATAAAGCTTTGCGCTCGTTGCGTAAAAAAAGATTCTTTATGACATAAACTTGAATTAACATAAAAATTAAGGTCATTTATAATATTTTTACAAAATGAAAAAAATATTTCTGGCTTTTATTATTACAATCTCCGCTCCTTCTCCTGCTCAGCAGTCCGCTATTTTTAAAATCAGGAAATACAGAATAAGTTATCTGGACGAAAGAATTAAGGAAACCTCGGGTTTAAGCTTAATGAACGGAAAACTTTACACATTCAATGACAGCGGGAATTCACCCGAACTTTTTGAACTGGATAAAACAACAGGAGCAATTGTAAGTACAATAAAAATCAATGGTAAAAATAAAGATTGGGAAGCTTTAACCAATGACGGACAGTATTTTTATATTGGCGATTTCGGTAATAACAGCGGAACAAGAAAAGATCTGGAAATCTATAAAATACCCTTTAATAATAATTTATCTGAACATGCTTCAATGAGCTTGATTTCCTTTGAATATCCTGAGCAGAAAGATTTTGTTTCCAGGAATACTTTTACTGATTTTGATGCCGAAGCGATGATCTATCTGAATGGGAAAATCCACCTTTTTACCAAGGAATGGAGTTCAAAATCGACAACACATTATATTATTGATCCTAACCATCCGGATAAGCAGCAAGCCCAGAAAACAGAATCTTTCAAAACGAATTTTGTGGTTACCGATGCTTCTTATTTCAATAAAAAACTCTACCTCATCGGGTATACAAAGAAAACAGAAGTTTTTTTAAACATCTTTAGTGAAACTGCTCCAGGAGTCTTTTTCAACGAGGCTCCCAAAAGATATTATTTAGGAAGCGCTTTATCCATTGGCCAGATTGAAGGAATTGCTGTAGATGATAGTGGAATGTATATTTCCGGTGAGAAGTTTCATTCACCAATAGGCGGATCAAAGCAGAGTCTTTATTTTATTCCAAATGACAAGCTCAAGGATTAATAATTTAAACATTTGTATCATTTGCTGAACTAAGCGCCTTTGCGGACGTAAAAATATTCAAATAATTATATAATTCTCTGTGACTTTGCATTAAAACTAAAAAATTGATATTCGTATTAAATTACCTTAAAATTGACTGAAAAAAATTATCTTTGTTGGAATTAATAATTTATCCATCATCCAGAGATTGTGGCGAACACTGTAGAAGAAATCAAGCGACCGATCAATGAGGAAATGAAACTTTTCGAGCAGAAGTTTTATGAATCCATGCAGAGTAAAGTACCTTTATTAGATAAAGTCACGCGTTTTATCGTTACTACAAAAGGGAAACAGATGCGCCCCATGTTCGTTTTTCTTTGTGCAAAGCTTGTAGGAGATGTTAACGAAAAAACCTACCGAGGTGCTTCCATGATCGAGCTTATCCATACCGCTACGCTGGTTCACGACGATGTAGTGGATGAAAGCTTTAAACGACGCAACTTTTTTTCAATCAATGCCCTGTGGAAAAATAAAATTGCGGTTCTGGTAGGAGATTATCTTTTGTCGAAATCGGTTTTACTTTCAACAGACCACAAAGACTATGATCTATTGGGTGTAATTTCCAGAACGATCCGTGAAATGTCTGAAGGTGAGCTTTTACAGCTTGAAAAAGCCAGAAAGTTGGATATTACGGAAGAAGTATACTACGAAATTATTCGTCAGAAAACAGCTACTTTAATTGCTGCATGTTGCGAGATTGGCGTATTGTCGAACAACGCTGATGCAGATCTGGCAAAAAAAATGATGGATTTCGGAACCTATACCGGAATGGCTTTTCAGATTAAAGACGATCTTTTCGACTACCTGACCTCAAATGTAATCGGAAAACCGGTAGGAATTGATATCAAAGAACAGAAAATGACGCTGCCACTGATTTTCACATTGAGAAATGCTGACGAAAAGAACAAAAAATATTACTTCAATACAATCAAGCGTTACAATAATGATCAGAAACGTGTGAAAGAGCTGATCAGTTTTGTTAAAAGTTCCGGAGGGTTGGATTATGCTATTTCTGTCATGAAAGATTTTCAGCAAAAAGCCAAAGACATTCTCAACGAATTTCCTGATTCTGAAGCCAGAAAATCTTTACATATCATGCTGGATTATGTAATTGAGCGAAAATTTTAAATTAAATTATTTCCATCGTTACGATAATTACAGCTAAAACTATACAAAATAAAGCGATTAAAAATAAATAATCCGCAATAGTTTCAAACCGGAACCCCTGCTTTTCTCGTTGGGATCTTATAGCCAGAAAAGAAAAGAAGCAGCTGAAGGCGAAAAACAGGCAGGCAACTCCTGCAAATTCGTCCAAATGGGTGCTGTGACTGATCTTAGTGATCTTTAGGGAAGTGATAATGATCAGTGAAAACCCTAATAAATTGCTGGAAGCATTCAGAATATGAGTGGACTTCTTTTCCATTTTTACAATTTTTTTTCAATATAAATACAATTTTTTTTATTATCAAATTTTTAAAAAAGATTATTAAAAATTAAAATTAATTTAAAAAGTGTATATTAGCAAAATACTTCAAGAATTATAAAATTTTTTATCGGGCTATGCAGACAACCTATATTGAAACACAGCAAATTTCCTTTCAAGACTTTAAAAATCAGATACTTGAAGATTATAAGTTAGGAAGGATTTCTCGTGAAATGTCTTATTTAGGCAGAAGAGAAGTTCTTACAGGAAAAGCTAAATTTGGTATTTTTGGGGATGGTAAGGAACTTCCTCAGCTTGCAATGGCGAAAGTTTTCAAAAATGGAGACTTCCGTTCGGGATATTACAGGGATCAGACCTTTGCAATGGCTGTCAATGCATTAACTGTTGAAAGTTTCTTTGCTCAGCTGTATGCGGATACAAGTGTTGAAAGAGAGCCTGCTTCTGCGGGAAGACAGATGAATGGCCACTTCGCCACAAGAAGTTTAAATGAAGACGGAAGCTGGAAAGATTTAACGGCGCAGAAAAATATTTCTTCTGATATTTCCCCGACAGCCGGACAAATGCCAAGATTATTAGGATTGGCGCAGGCTTCTAAAATATATAAATCAGTAAAATTTGAAGGTTCAGAAAAATTCTCAAAAGATGGTAACGAGATCGCTTTCGGGACGATTGGAGATGCTTCTACTGCAGAAGGTCACTTCTGGGAAACGTTGAATGCAGCTTGTGCGCTTCAGGTTCCGATGATCGTTTCAATCTGGGATGATGGGTATGGAATTTCTGTTCCTACCATGAAGCAAAGAGCTAAAGCCGATATCGCAGAAATGCTGAGCGGATTCCAGAGAAAAGAAGGTGAATTCCAGGGATGTGAAATTATTCAGGTAAAAGCTTGGGATTATCCTTCATTACTGGATGCTTATGCCAGAGCAGAGCAGTTTGCGAGAGTAGAAAGCATTCCGGTGGTAGTTCATGTCGTTGAAGTTACACAGCCTCAGGGGCATTCGACTTCTGGATCTCATGAAAGATATAAAAATGAAGATCGTCTGGCCTGGGAATCTCAATTCGACGGTTTAGTTAAATTTAAAGAATGGATTTTAAATTATTCCATTGAAATTGACGGTAACGAAGAAGTTCTGGCAACTGCTGAAGAACTTGACGCAATAGATGAAGAAGCTAAAAGAAAAGTAAAGGCCGGCCAGAAAACTGCCTGGGAAAATTATCAGAGAACCATCACGGATTTAGTTCACGCTGTTTTACCTTTAGTTGAAAACCTTAAAGATCAGAATGCAGAAATTGAAAAATATATCAGCCAGTTTAATAAATTGGTTTCCAAGGCTAAAAAAGATGTTTTCCATTTGGTGAGAAGATCTTTACTGGCAACAAGAGGTACAAATTCTATAGAAAGAAACCAGCTGATGCAGAAGTACAATGAGATTTTTGAGGTTGAAAAAGACAATTATTCTTCTCATCTTTATTCCCAATCTCAGTGGAAAGCTGAAAACGTAAAAGAAGTAAAACCTATCTATTCTGAAAATTCTGAAGATGTTGACGGAAGGGTAGTGGTACGAAATAATTTCGATAAGATTTTTGAAAAATATCCCGAAACCTTAGTATTTGGTGAAGATGCCGGAAATATCGGTGACGTAAACCAGGGACTTGAAGGAATGCAGGAAAAATACGGTGAAGTTCGTGTTGCCGATACCGGGATCCGTGAAGCTACGATTTTAGGACAAGGTATTGGGATGGCGATGAGAGGTTTAAGACCCATCGCTGAAATTCAGTATTTAGATTATATTTTATACTGTTTGCAGGGGATGAGCGATGATCTGGCAACGGTTCAATACAGAACAAAAGGAGGTCAGAAAGCGCCTGTAATCATCAGAACAAGAGGTCACAGACTGGAAGGCGTATGGCATTCCGGTTCTCCGATGGCGGGAATTCTTAATCTTTCCAAAGGGATCTTGGTATTGGTTCCTAGAAACCTTACAAAAGCGGCCGGATTCTACAATACGATGCTCCAGAGTGATGACCCTGCTGTAATCGTTGAATGTTTGAATGGCTATAGATTAAAAGAAAAACAACCGGATAACTTAGGTGAATTCACGGTTCCTGTCGGAAAAATAGAGGTGACAAAAGAAGGAAAAGATGTTACTTTGGTAACTTACGGCTCTACCTGGAGAATTGTCATGGAAGCAGCAGAAGAGCTGGAAAAACTGGGAATCTCTGCAGAAGTAATTGACGTTCAGTCATTGATTCCTTTTGATTTAACCCATGAAATTGCTGAATCTGTAAAGAAAACAAACCGATTGGTGGTTATTGACGAAGATGTGGAAGGAGGAACCTCAGCATTTATTCTACAGCAGATTTTAGAAAAACAGAAAGCATTCAGATTCTTAGATTCTGATCCGTTGACAATTTCTGCCAATGATCACAGACCGGCGTACGCCAGTGATGGAGATTACTTCAGTAAGCCTTCTGCAGACGATATGGTAGAGAAAATATACGCCCTGTTTAATGAAACAAATCCTCAGAAATATCCTGCGATATTTTAACCGGAACTTTTAGATAAATTTTTGAAACCGCTTTCTTTGAGAGCGGTTTTTTTGTTATCAGATAGCAACCTTCTTATTGTTCTTATTTTCCAAAAAAGTCTTGCAATCCTTAACTTTTTCCGGATCGTACACATGATATCTCATTTCCCATTCTTCAAGCTGGTACAAAATCGGGAGCAATGCCAATCCTTTCTCTGTGAGTGAATACTCAACTCTTGGAGGAATTTCTTTAAACTCTTCACGAATGACCAATCCATCGGCTTCCATTTCCCGAAGCTGGTCAGTTAAAACTTTTCTGGAAATCACATTAATACGCGCCGCAAGTTCCCCAAAACGCAATTTCCGGTCTTTAATAACCAAAACAATGATCGGTTTCCATTTGCTTCCCAGGGCAGACATTGCTTTACCTAACGGACAGCTGTATTGCATTAATTCATTTTTTTTCATAAAGTTTATTTTAAATTTTGTTGGTCTTTTTTGAACACAAAGGTCACAAAGATTTTTTAAATATGTTCTGTTTTTAAGGCTCACAAAGCCGTTCTACTTATAAGAATGCACAGAGTTTTGATTTCCATTATCAACATTCAAGCTGAAACTATTGAATTCTCTTAACCTTAGTCTCAACCTCAACCTTAACATTACCGTTACCTCCACGTTACCATCATCAGTTACCGCAAAGTTACCACTTTTTTTCTTCGAAAGATACAAATGCGAACTATTATTAGTTACTTTGTGTAACAATTATAAAATGCAAATTAAGAAATGAGCACAGAATCATTATTTAAACCTTTTCAATACAAGAATTTAACATTAAAAAATAGAATCGTAATGGCCCCGATGACAAGGGCACAATCAGATAACGGAGTTCCTACGCAGCAGATTGCAGATTATTATGCGAGAAGAGCAGATGCTGAAGTTGGATTAATCATTTCTGAAGGAACGGTGATCAACAGGCCGGCTTCAAAAAATATGCAGAACATCCCTGATTTTTACGGAACGGAAGCCTTAAACGGATGGAAAAATGTGATTGACGCCGTACATGAAAATGGAGGAAAAATGGGGCCTCAGATTTGGCATGTAGGTGATACGAGAAGCACGCCGGATTATCCTTTGGAGGATATGGAAAAAGCTTCAACGATGACTTTGGAAGATATTCAGGATACGATCGCCCAGTTTGCAGCTTCTGCGAAATCGGCTAAGGATCTTGGTTTCGATGTGCTTGAAATTCATGGGGCGCATGGATATCTGATTGATCAGTTTTTCTGGGAAGTGACCAATACCAGAACAGATGAATACGGTGGAAAAACCATTAAAGAAAGAAGCCGGTTTGCTGTAGATGTTGTTAAAGCAATCAGAGCTGCCGTGGGGGAAGATTTTACTATTATCATCCGTCTGTCCCAATGGAAACAGCAGGATTATTCAACAAAATTGGCGAATACTCCTGAAGAAATGGAAGAATGGCTGTTACCGTTAAAAGAAGCGGGAGTAGATATTTTCCATTGTTCCCAACGAAGATTCTGGGAGCCGGAATTTGAGGGTTCTGATCTGAACTTCGCAGGCTGGGCAAAGAAAATTACCGGTCAGCCAACGATTACGGTAGGATCAGTCGGTCTTAAAGGAGATATAATGGGAACTTTTTCAGGACAGGGAACGGAAAAAGAAGATCTGAACGAGCTAACAAAAAGGCTTGAAAGAGGAGATTTTGACCTGGTAGCAGTAGGTCGTGCGTTGCTGCAGGATCCTGAATGGGCTAAAAAAATAAAAGAACAAAATACCGAAGCACTTCTCGACTTTTCAGCAGAAAGCTTGAGTGTATTATACTAAAGTTAAGGGTCGATAGTGTGAATCTGCTTCGCCGTCAATTTTATTCCAGAATTGACAATCAACTATTCACTGCGAAGAAGATGTCACTGTTGATTATTTTACTTATATCTTGATTACCTATTTAAATTTTTTAACAGCTCCGGCTCAGAACAAAGTTCTGAGCCGGAGTTATTTTTACGGTCAATTTTTTATTCAAGTAATATCATAAAACGTAGCATTAAAGATATGTTGTCAATACGCCATCACTCGGGCGGTCAATACACCGTTGATGCTACGGTCAACATGCTCTTTATCGGGCGGTCAACGGGGTGTTGACTGTACGTCACTTATTTTAGTGCCGGTTTATCTGTTTTAGACAGATTGATACTTATCCGGTTTAAGCTAAAAATAAAACCGTCTTCAAAATTTTGAAAACGGTTTTTACAAGATTTAATTATCTAAAATTGCCATGTGCATGACAAGAATGATCAATTGTTACAGTCCGATACTTTTTGTTGGCTTCAGCTCTTTTTTGATACTCTTAGGAAGAGCATCTTTGTGAACGAGAATTGCAGTAGATTTATATTCTACGTAAGGTCTTGTCACGTAGATGTATCCTTCAAAATCATTCGTTACACCCCATGAGTTTTTCACCATGTAATATTCTTTTCCGCTCTGATCCTTTGCCAGTCCTACGATGTGCATTCCGTGGTCATCGGTTGTTGACAGGTTATTCAAAGCCTGCTGACGCATATCTTCAGTGATGGTTTTATCTTTTTTAGGCTCTGTGAAGAGTGTTGCTTTGTTGTCTTTGTTGATTTGATCGAGATCCATATCAGGTACGTAAGCTACCCCGTTTTTGTAAGAGAAATAAGGCTCCGAAACATCAGTTGCCCAGCCCACAGAATATCCTTTATTCACAGCATTATCGATAATTGCTGTTAAATCTTTCATCGGAACATTCCAGTCGGAATCATGACTCCAGTTGTCAGGGATCGGCACTACGAACTTCTGGTAATATGGATAATCTTTGTAAGAAGAAATTTCCACATAGTCTTCGGGATTGATTCCTACCACTTCTTTAGCAAACGTTTTAGGAGTGTAAGATTTTCCTTCATAGGTAAAGTTAGCAGGAACTTTTCCTAAATACTGATCGAGAATAGCATCTACGGAAGACATCCAGTTATCAGTTAGTTTTCCTTTAGATCCTGCCTGAACAAGACTGTCTAAAACAGGCTTCAGTTTGCCCTGCATTTCAGAGAAATTATTCAAGGTTTGTCCTTGCTTTAAACCGGTGTAAACATCCTGAGGAACGGCTCCGTATTTTTTGTACATATTGATGACATCGTGCAATTCTCCACCATCGCCCCAGCTGATGGCCCCGTTGTTTAAAACATATAATTTTGCTTTGTCGTGATAAGAATTCCTTGCGGTAAAGATCTCTGCAAGATCAACAGGTTTTTTACCCATTCTCTGCATTTCAGATTCCAGGAATGAATTCCCTGAATAGCTCCAGCATGTTCCTGAAGAGCCCTGGTTTTTCACCGATGTTACGCCTACATCCTTCAGTGTAGTGAACTGGAAATTAGCATTTTGAGATTGATTGTTTTTTAACTTGTTGATTAAGTCATCCTGAGCAAACATCATACTTCCTGCAGACAAAACAAAAAGTAATGATACAAATCTGGTATTTTTCATTACTGTAAAAGATTATTTACACGAATAGTCGTGTATAGTAAAGATTTGTTACAAACAAAAAGGTTAAATCTGTTTATGATTTTTTATGAAAAGGTAGATAGATTGATAAAATTTCATAGCCAATGCTTCATCTATTTCGTCCGGTGCCTTATACATTCCGGACAAAGCTTCATATACTTTGGACAAAGCCTTATCTATTTTGGAACATGTCATATTTATTTTGTCCGGTGCTTCATATAGTTTGGAGGATGCCTTATATAGTTCGACGGAAGGCTTATACACTTTGTCCTGTGTCATATATATTCTGTCCGGTGCTTTATATATTTCAGACAAAGCCATAAATATTTCAGACAAAGCATTGTTGTTTTTAAAATGTAAATGATATTTTGGAGATTTCATCAATAAATCTGTTACCTTCAATTAAACTTATTTAATAATTATGGGATTAACGCAAAGTTTAATTATCACTTCGTTTATTTTTTAAGGAAGCAAAGTGTGGCGGCAAAGCCGCTGATAAGCGTGTGTATCCTGCGTACGCTTGATCAGTTCAGTTTACTGATCCTTTCTTTGCTCGCTCTCAATATGTATAAAAAATAGAAAGCTTTGCATTAAAAAAAATAGAAAAAGAAAGCTGAGTGATGGTTTAAATTTTAGTTTAAACATTTATTTTTAAAAAAAGTTTATTATGTTTCCAACCTTTTTAAAACTTTCTGCATCTATGTAGATATAAAGCCTGATTATGGAACGAGAGCTATTATTGGAATGTCAGCGGAACGACCGCAATGCGCAGCGGAAAGTCTACGAACAGATGGCGGGAAAATTATATTCGGTCTGCAAACGATACCTTAAACGTGATGAAGATATCGAAGAAGCCATGGCGGATACTTTTTATAAGATTTTCACTAAAATCGACCAGCTTCATCAGCCTGAAATTTTTGAAGCATGGGCAAGAAAGATTGCAGTAAATGAATGCCTGCAGAAACTAAGAACTGCAAAACATCTGCATATATCGTTCGAAGAAAACCATGTAAGCAATTCAGATATGGGCACAGAAGACATCTCTTTTGAAAAGGATATCCTCAGCCTCCTGAATTTCTTGCCGGAGGGCTGCCGGGCAATTTTCAATCTGTTTGCTATTGAGGGTTATCCTCATAAGGAAATTGCCACCATGCTTTCCATTAGTGAAGGAACCTCGAAATCGCAGCTGAATTTCGCAAGGAAAAAGCTCCAGGAACTTCTTGTCAACCAAAATATTTAAATCTTAAAACAATGGAAAATAATCACGATATCGATAAAGCTTTCAATGAGGCTTCTAAAAACTTAGAAGAACCTGCGACTTTTCCTGGTTTTGACAAAGTTTGGGCGAAGGTTGAAGAAAGATTAGATAAAAAAGAAGAAAAGAAACGGAAAATTATTCCGGTCTGGATTCCTTATGGGATAGCAGCCAGTCTATTGATTGCATCCGGAATTTTTTACTTCACGGACAAAAAACAAAGTAAGCAAATGCAGCAGGAAATAATAGCGACTCAAACGAGTGGTAAGGAGGATGTTTCTGCTGAACCTTTAGCACCGATGCAGAAGATTGACAGTATGGTAAAGATGAATATTCAAAACAAAGCCTTACCTGTTCCTTCTGAAAAAATAATAGCGTACCAGTCAGCTCCAAAATTGAAGACAGATCTTCCGGCTTCTCCGATTTCTGAAATGAGTGCTGCTGCAGTATCTCATGAAGAGGCTGCGCAGGTCGCTGAACAGAAGATGATGGCGATGGATAGTATAAGACGTCAGAACATAGAAGAAGTCATTGCTATGGGAATAAAGAAAGAAAAGGCTTCGATGGGTACTCTTGCATCAGGCCAGAAAGTTTCAAGTTTTAATACGGTGGGAGACACTGCGGAATCTTCTTATCCAAATCTGGCATTTAATCTTAAGGAAAAAGAAACGGAAATTAAATCTTATAATAAAGTCAACACAAAAGCGCAAAAACCGTTAGCATTTAGTCCCGTTACAGAAACCCGTTTGGCCGAAAAAGCAGATACGAGTATGTTTAAACTCACACCGGGGTTACATACCAATGCTTTATCGGCAAGATCGAATAATTCGATCAGTATCCGTGGAACAGTTCAGTCGAATCAGCAGAATCTGATGGTCGTTATTGACGGTAAAGTATCTGATATGGAGACTTTCAGAAATTTAGATTCTAAAAAGATTGAGGCGGTAAGGGTTCTGAAAGCCGAACAGGCGGCTCCATTGTTTTCAGGAGAAAAAGCGCGTAACGGTGTGATTGTCGTTATTACCAAGTCTATTTCAAAAAAAGAAAAGAAAAGGCTTAAAAAGCTCTTTAATGAGAAACTCCTGAAAGAATAATGCTGAAAAATTTTAACAACTAATACTCATTCAATATAAATCTTATAAGAAATTTCTACGGAAGTTTCTTTTTTATAAAGTTTTACTGCAACTTTTTTAATAAAAATGATCCTATAATAAAGTCATTAGAAATTGGATTTAAATTAAAAAACATGTAAGACGTTTCACCGGTAATTATGTAAAACAGCTAAATGTAAAAATATGAAGAAGATCATCATTATTGCTTTATGCAATTTCTCAGTTATTATTCTCGGCCAAAAACCTGTCTTTGCAGAGGCGAATTTAAAGTCGGTCACTCTTTACGAGCAGTCTGCAGAACTGTACAGCAATACTTCATTTAGAGTTTCCAAGGGAAGTTCTGAGGTAGTAATCACCAATATTGCACAGAATATTGATGAGAGCACTATAAAAATAGGTTCCAAATCAAAGGTTTCTATCCTTACTTATCGTTTTACTACAGACGAAAATTTTTATAAAGTAGAGCTTGATAAAAAAAATCCTCAACATAAAATTGTTTTAGACAGCATCTCTCTTATGGAGAAAAAGTTAAAGGATCTCGATTTTCGGAAAACGGCCTTATCCAACAGCATTAATATTTTGGATAAAAATCAAACGATTAATTCTGGGTCTACTTCCTATTCAAAAGAATTGGAAAAACTCATTGATTATTATCAGAAAAAAAGAACAGAACTAAGTGTTGAGCTTGATCAGGCTGAAACTTCGTATTCTGTTGTATCTGAAAAGCTTGATAAGCTGCGTACTAAGTTTGATCTCAATAATCAGGAATTAGAAAAATATCCTAAAGGAAAATTGGTTCTGCAGATTTCCAGTGACGATTCGGCAGAGGTAACTCTTGATATCAAATACAGTATTCGCGAAGCTTTATGGAAGCCTTATTATGACGTTGTAATTCCGGATATAAATTCTAAAACACAATTGCTTTATAAAGCTATGGTTAGGCAAAATTCAGGACTGGACTGGAAAAATGTGGAACTTCACTTGGTTTCCGGATATCCGAACGTGAGAAAGCAGATTCCTTCATTATCTCCCTGGAGTTTATTCTATCAGGAGCCTGTAGTAACTCACACTCCCGGAATGCAGGCTGATAAGGTTGAAAATTATTATGCATCTGCTGTGCAGGAAAAAAGTGTGGCTGACGTTGCCCTTGTAGGTTCAAGTATTTCCAGGAATCAATTGAATGTTGCTTATGATCTGAAAGACTTTTACACGATCTTGTCTAATAATCAGGATAACAGTATCAATCTGGATCGAACAGAAATTCCTGCAACATATACTTATTACTCTATTCCGAGAGTCGATCGAACAGTTTACCTGATTGCAGAATTGGATAATCTCGATAAGTATAATCTTATTAATGCTGAAGCCAATGTTATTTTTGAAAATACCAATGTCGGAAAAACTACTCTCAATGCAGAAAACACAGAAAATAAACTTTTGCTTACACTTGGCGATGATAAGAGGATAAGCGTCAAAAGAGAAATGATTAAAGACAAAACGATGGAAAAGAGTATCTCTTCATCTAACAAAGAACAGCAGTTTGCTTATCAGTTTACAATTCGTAACAACAAAAGTGAAAAGATTAAGCTCAGAATTAAAGACAGAATACCTGTTTCTCAGGACAAGCAGATCATTATAACACTTATAAATAAGGGAGGGGCAACTTATAATGAGGAAACAGGAGAACTGACGTGGGATGTCATATTAAATGCCAACGAAACCAAAAAAATGGAATTTTCGTTTAAAGTCAATTCATTGAAAAACAGAGTTGTATTAGGACTGTAATATTTTAGTGGGAAAAATCTCAAATAAGAATAGTAAATTAAATTATTGTTAACAGGCATTCAGAATAGGATGTCTGTTTTTTTTGTAATTTATTTTCAATAATTATTGAAAGTTCAAAATATTTAATTATATTTGTATAAGATTTAATCAACGATATGAAACTTTCAGAAGCAAAAGAAAAATATATTCAGACCTGGGGTACATTTGCTACCAACTGGGGAATCAACCGGACAATGGCGCAGGTTCATGCGTTGCTTTTGGCGACCGGAAAACCACTGTCTACCGATGAGGTGATGGAAGGACTGCAAATATCAAGAGGAAATGCCAACATGAATCTTCGTGCTTTAATGGACTGGGGGATTGTAAGGAAGGAGTTTGTAAAAGGCGATCGTAAAGAATATTTTGTTGCTGAAAAAGACGTTTGGTTTTTGTTTAAGCAGATTACTAAAGAAAGAAGAAAAAGAGAAATCGAACCGGTAATTTCTTTTTTGGAAGAACTGAAAAATATTGAAGATAAAGACTCGGAAGAAGCAAAAGAATTCATCAAATTAATGGAAGACTTCAGTTCAGTAACCGGAAAAATAAACAATATTATGGATCTTGCCATAAAAAGTGATGATCATTGGCTGGTGGGCAAGATCACCAATTTATTAAAATAGAAAGGGTTTTAAAATCTTTTTTATTTCAGCTTATGTTTCAAAAATTATTGAAAATATAATAATATTAAAAACTTTATAATATGAAACTTACTCTCTTAAAAGCGGAAGTAATATTCCAGTTAGTAGTGAGCCTTATAGGCCTTTTATACGTTATTGTCGATTATTCTCAAAAAAACTCCGGGATGGCATTTTTTATCGCGCTTTTTTATGTTGGTATTTCAAATTTATTGGGATTCTTATTAAGAATTTCTCTTTTCGCAAGCAAATTCAATCAATACTATTTTTTCGGTGTTATTTTGTTTTTCCTCCTATTATATTTTATATCGATATTAACGGTTGAAAATAGAATAGACATGGTGCTTTATTTTATGGGAGTGGGAGGTGTACTTTTTAATATTTACTATCTGCTGTACGGTATTTATCTTATTAAAGCGGCACAGAAAAATAGAGTGGAAGAATAGAATATCTACTTATATCAATTTTGCTTTTTCTATTATTGAGTTTATAGCATAGCTGTAATTATAATTTTAAATAAAGAAAAAATATATAAAAATGAAAACATTCATCTTTAAAATCTGGATGTATTTTACATTCAAACTACAGAATAAAAGAACAAGAGGAGACTTTTTAAACCTTTAAAATCAATAGCCATGAAAACTTTACTGAAATATGATTTAAGCATTCAGCAGACAATAATTCTTCTTTTTATAATAACATTATTAATGCTTGCCATAACGAAAAATGAATCTCTGACTACGTTAGTACAGATTGAATTTTTTCTTCTGGCGATTCTTCAATATACCTTAAACATAGCGAAATTTTGCAATAAAAATTATGCGAGAACGCATTCCAGAATCATTTATATTTTTGTTTCCACGTATGTGGTAATCACTTTTTTACTGTTTATTTTGTGCCTTAGTCTCAAGTATACGGTTCTCAACAATTTCCTTGAGTGGATGCCGGTTTCCTGGCTCGCTGCGTCGCCTGTTTTGATTATACTGTCTCTAAGTATTAGTTTTTCTGATCGGGAAAGCAAGAATTTAAAGACAACTACAAAAAATGAAAACTCCTAAAATAACGCGAGCGAAGCGAGCGTCCAAACAGTTAATAATAGAAATTAATACTGTAATTATAAAACTAAAGCAAAATGAAAATAATCATCGCTGCCGGAACAGGTTTTCTCGGCAAGAACCTTGAAACATATTTTACAGATAAGGGTCATGAGGTTATTATTCTTACCCGAAGTTCAAAACGCTCAAATGAATATCATTGGGACGGAGAAACCTTAGGAGCATGGAAAAATCTTCTTGAGAATACAGATGTTTTAATTAACCTGGCTGGAAAGTCAGTCGATTGCCGGTATAATGACAGAAACAAGAAGGAAATTTTTGATTCAAGAATTAACAGTACAAAAATTCTTCAAAAGGCTGTCGATCAATGTGTAAATAAACCGAAAGTTTGGCTAAATGCCAGTTCAGCAACAATTTATATCCACTCGGAAACGCATCTGAATACTGAAGAAAATGGAATTACTGGCGATGATTTTTCGATGAATATCTGTAAAAGCTGGGAAAAAGAATTTTTCAAACAGGAAACAGAAAATGTCAGGAAAGTTGCTTTACGGACTTCTATCGTGCTAGGGAATAACGGCGGTGCCTTTCAAAAACTTAAAATGATTACCAGATTAGGTCTGGGCGGAAAGCAGGGTAGAGGAAACCAAATGGTAAGCTGGATCCATATTCATGATTTCTGCAGGGCTGTTGAGTTTATTATTTATTGTGAAACTATGTCAGGTTCCGTTAATGTAACCGCTCCGAATCCTTTATCCAATGAGCTTTTCATGGATAAGCTGAGAAATGAAATGAAAATTCCATTTGGCTTAAATGCTCCCTTCTGGCAGCTGGAATTTGCTTCCCTATTTTTGAAAACCGAAACCGAATTATTATTAAAAAGCAGAAATGTTTATCCTGGAAAGTTAATGCAAAATGGTTTTGGGTTTTCGTATCCGGATATTGAAGGTGTGTTTAAGGATTTATTATCACCCAGAAGGATTAATTGATTTCCGAAATGTTTATTTCATCAACATTTGCCAAGTTATTCTTATAGCAAGTTTGTTCAAGTACATCAACTATATTCTGTGGCAGTTCTTTTAACTTTAATGGATTCTTTGGACTTGTCACTAAGTGATAAAAAGGTTCTAAGAAGTTATTTGGATACGTTTTATCAAAAGAATATAATCCCTTTTTTGTCATAAATTCATAGTCTTCCAAATATCTTTTACTAACCCCTGAACCAAATATTTTAATCAATATATTGTCTAATTTTGGATTGATTATGACCTCTGATATTTCAGGTAAGCTTCTAAAATAACGTGCTAATATTTGACGCTTTTCTTCAGATTTCGCTACTGAATCAGGTAACTTCCCACCACCAGAAGCCATGAATCCCACATATTCACCATCTGTAAAAAAACAATCCATATCCATTGTTTGTTGTTCTATTTCTGTTATCATCATAATTTAATGTTTTTTAATTGACTAATGTCTGAGTAATTTATCTAAAGGATTTATACATCCATCTTGCATGAGATACCCTGCTTTATATTTAATTTGTTATTTGGTATCTTAATTTCATGGTGCTTCAATTTAGAAAGGATAGTGATTGTTTTCTTCAAGAACTTCTGCGCTGCCACTGGTGTTTTTAAAGTAACTCAGGCGCACTGAACTGCGTTCGTAGCCTTCGTAAAAGCTCCTCTTTTACTCGTCTATCCAAATGGTCTGTATAGGTGTAAATATATTGATTATTTATATTAACATAAATAAAAACAGCTGATTCAAATGACCATCTGTTTTTTATTAATTTTATTTAAAATTCTCTATGTTAATGTCGAGCAATAAACAGAGACAACACATCTAAAACATGACCCAACATGACCCCAGATTTATATATTATTAATTATAATATCTAATTCTTCATTATTAGCATATGATTCGTTAAGCATTTTTAAAAGCTCATTTAATAAAAATACTAGTCGTCCTATTTCAGACATTCTATAGTTGATTCTATAAACTTCGTATTTAATCTAATTTTTTCATATCGAGTCGAATATTTTTGAAGTTCTTTATCACTAGGTTCTTTATACCATTTCTCTAATATTTTATTTAAATAGTTCTCTAAAACATTATGTAAATCTTTTATTGTATCTTTTGAAAGTGTATATTTTTCAAATGCATTTTCATCTTTAATAAAAAACATAAAAAAATGTGAAAATAAATAATACGAAAAGGTAGAATCAACAATTATTTCCGAATTCTTATTTTTTAAAATTATTTTTTTCATTTTGGTAATATATGATTAATTATTTGTCCTTGAGAGTTATAGACTTTCAAATGAACCTTGGAAACATTTATATGTATAGCTTTAAAAATATCTAAATATGTATTTGCTACATTGGGGCTAGGAATGTAATGACGAGATAAATTATTAATACTTACAATACTACCATTTCTCATTTTTAATTCCCCTGCTGCAAAAACGTCGGCTCCTTTTGACAAAAAAGTATGTTTTCTGCCTAGTAGTGTTTCTCCTGCTTGAGTTATTACAAAATCAAGCGTTTCTGAAGCTTTCGTATTGCCATTCATTATTACTTGTTAATTAGTTATTGATCCCAATAATTTTCCTTCTGTACTTACTGGTAGTGTATTCTTTAGTAATCCCTTTTCAGCTGCCAAAATTTTTAAAGCACCATCACTATTTTAGTTACCACCATTAAGGGTAATGCAGCTAGATTCATTGCTTTGTTATCCGAAGATGAGAGCATCATTCCTATACCTTCCCAAATCGCAAACGGATCTCCGGGGCTACCCATATACTTAATAGGCCCATCACTTCTCACCCATGCCATCTGATCGAAAGGCAAATTTGCTTGATTCCAAGCAGCTCGCATTGCATCAATACCATTGTAAAGAATACCATGGTTGATGTTGTATGTACTTATAGCACCTCCCCAGTATTTTGCACTTCCATATCCATTGAGAACAAGCTCAGGTAAATTGATATCAACATTATCAGGACTAAAAGAGTAACTT
>NZ_FOBV01000019.1 GCF_900109935.1 Chryseobacterium taichungense
AACTTATAGCTTTTGTAGCTTCCCTGTGCAAAATAGGTATTTCCGGTCTTTAAATGATTCATCCCAAACGGATAATAATCATTGGCATCCGTTATCTCAAGAGCGCCTGCGCTGTTTCTCGCGAAACTGATCCTTACATTTCCTAAATGATCTTTGTACTGGTAAATATCTTTTAAATAAACAGATGATCCAAATGACCATTTGTTTTCTATTGATTTTATTTAAAATTATTCCCGATAATGAATTCAGGATGTAAGTAAATATCCAAGGTTCATTATGATCTAAAATTCGTTTGATAAATATTCCAATTAATGTCATCGATTATTAACCAGTGCAAAATTCCTTTTTCAATCATATGAGATAAATCGTTTTTTAATGCAATTTGATCTACTACAATTTCTTTATAACTACTCTCTATAAAATTTTTAAATTTCCAAAAAGAAAATTTAATATCATATTCATTCAAAGGGGCTTTGTCATATTCACATACTACTGCATTTTTTTCAACAGTAAATCCTGAACCATGTCTTATAAATTTGTAAGAATTAATATTTTCTTTGTCAATTAAATTACTTACCATATAGCTCCAGATGTTTTCATTATTGGATATATTTTTTTCTCTTTTTATAGTATCCTCAAAATCTTTTATGAAATCTATATATTCTATTAATATTTTATTTGTATTCATTTATTTAAAAAGTCCAGCATTAATTTGTTTTACTTTGTCTCCAAACATTTGCAATGCCTTTTGTCCGGAAACTTCAATTATTTCTAAAGTTTTGTTTTCTTGTATTGCAGCTTGTATCCTGTGATGACTATCTAAAATATACCTTTCTCCATCTTTATAATATATAACTATTTTTTCCCCATATATTTTCATCATATCACCATTCCGCATCGATTCTGCCATTTCCTTAACTTTTTTAATCTCTTGCGCACCTATTTCTGTAGATTTAAATGTTTTTAAGGCGGTTTTATTAGCTAACAAATATTTTAATTCACCAGCCCCACTAATATATTCTAATGGCCCGGCACCACCGATAGGTTGTACTCTTGCTATTTTACCGTCAGCATTGACGACGTAAGTCATATAGTCATCACTCCATTCTCGTGGATTAGCAGTTGCTAGTAATCTCCCTAAAAATGATGTTTTAGCTTCTAGAACCTGCGTTCCTATAGGATTTGAAAGAATGTATCTTCCACCACCATGTATAAACGCATTATAATGCATCTGTATCAGATTTCCCCAAAAGAAACTTGTTGTTCTACTTCCCAAATCTAATAAGGGTAATTTTTTCTCACCAATAACGTCATCAGTATTAAAAGAATAACTTCCATCAAAATCCACGGTATGCCTTCCATAGTCAAACCCTCCGTTACCGTTATTTTTCCATTCGCCTCCTATGTTCCAAATCTTTTCTAAGACTGCATCTTCTAACATACCGTTTGGATCAGTAAACATAACAGGATTATTAAAGCCATAGCGATACACTGAAACTCCAGGATTGGCTTCTGCCATGGGATCCGTAGCAGACCATCTCGCAATATCCGCCATATACATCCTTGCTCCAAAGTCATAAGCCCCAAACTCTTGCAACTCTTTTTCTCCGAACTTATAGCTTTTATAACTTCCCTGTGCAAAATAGGTATTCCCGGTCTTTAAATGATTCATCCCAAACGGATAATAATCATTGGCATCCGTTATTTCAAGAGCGCCTGCGCTGTTTCTTGCGAAACTTATTCTTACATTTCCTAAATTGTCTTTGTACTGGTAAATATCTTTTAAATAAACAGATGATCTAAATGACCATCTGTTTTCTATTCATTTTATTTAAATTTTTTTCTTTAATGTCGATCAATAAACAAAACCAAAACATCTGAAACATGACCTGATCATTGTTACGTAATGCTTAACATTATCCTAATACCTTTATCGTTACTATTAGACTTAGTATAAACAATAAAATTATACTTGCAATTATTCCCAAACTGATCCAGGCCCACTTATATCGTACGTGTTTACTATCTTGATCAAACTCTTCAAAATATTTTAAATATTTATCATTTTCCCATAAAAGCTTATTATTAATAATATAAGGAATTAGTAACATTATTATTATAAAGCACAAAGTATAAATTCTGTTGTATTCCCATACATATTGAATTAGAGACTTTCCCAAGAGTGCCTGTAAAAAATTAAATAAACAATATTCTAATATAACTAATAAACCTCCGATTTGAATATTAGCAAAATTGATACTTTTACCATATTCTCGATTATTTGATACTTTCAAGGCAATATCATCAATATGCTTGAATGAACTCCCTTTTTTTTCTAAACTTTTTTTTAAAAAATTAATTTTAGTAATAGGACTAAAAATAAAATTTAAAATTGTTCTAAAAGCATATGTAGTATTTACTTCAAATAAATAAATATTATAATAAACTTTATTCCAAACTTTTTCCATAATTTTTATTTTAACCAATTTTCTGCTTGTTGTTCAGCATAATCTCCTCCATACATGCCTCCAAAAAAACCTCCAACAAGCCCTCCAACGATTCCTCCAATAGCAGCTCCTGGTACAGCTCCCCATCCTTCAACCCAAACTCCGATTCCTGCTCCAATTTTAGCTCCTGCCCAACTTCCAAATTCTGCACCTGCCCAAGTTCCTGCCATACTTCCAGCTACTCCGGCTGTGGCAACTTGAGCCTTATGTCCGTAAGTCCAATCATCTTTATATATACCATTAATTATTTTTGCGCCATTGACGACATTGCCGAATGGACCAACAACCTTCCCAATTCTAGTACCATATCTTGCTAATGACATTGTTCTTACATATTGATTTCCATAAAAAACACGACCATTTACTGTAGGAAAGTAAATCCTTCCATTGGTTCCTAGTCTTATTATACCAGAATTAGTGGCTAAGGATTTTCCTGAGCTATCAAAAAAATCATTCAAATTTCCTATGATGCTAATATAACCATCTAAGTTTATTTTTTCATTTTCATTGCTATTTTTTAGCAGTATGGTATGTCCTTGCCCCAAATTTCCAACACCATATAGGTCATTTCCAATTTTATAAGATGTTTGCGTGGCCGTTCCTGTAAAGAAAGATATTTTACTAGAGCCTCCACCTAATGCTACATTATTAAATGCAGCCAATAAATTATTAACTTCCGAGTCTTCCATAGGATTATAAGAATCTCTTTTAGGACTGCCATCCTTATTAAATGACCAACTTGTTATCCCATTATTACCTGAATTATTCCATATATGATTTATCTGTGCTTGTTCCAACATTCCATTCGGATCAGTAAACATAATAGGATTATTAAAGCCATAGCGATACACTGAAAGTCCAGGATTGGCTTCTGCCATTGGATCCGTAGCAAACCATCTCGCAATATCTGCCATATAGATTCTCGCTCCAAAATCATAAGCCCCAAACTCTTGCAACTCTTTTTCTCCGAACTTATAGCTTTTATAACTTCCCTGTGCAAATAGGTATTCCCGGTCTTTAAATGATTCATCCCAAACGGATAATAATCATTGGAATCCGTTATCTCAAGAGCGCCTGCGCTGTTTCTTATTCTTACATTTCCTAAATGATCTTTGTACTGGTAAATATCTTTTAAATAAGCAGATGGTCATTTAGACCATCTGTTTTTTATTAATTGTATTTAAATTTTTCTATATTAATGTCGATTAATAAAGAAAACCAACACATTTGGAACATGATCCATGCTCCACGACCAGGCAGAAAATCATAATATTTACTTATATTCTTCATATAAATCTAAAATATTCTCCTTAAACATATTAAACGAACAGGACAAATAAGTACAGTTTAATAAAATTGGGGTTTGATATTGTTTATAATTAAAACTTAATACCCACTTTTTAAAACCTTTTTTTTGATTTATATATTGTTTGGGATTATGAATAAAAATTTTGAGATGAGAAACATTATTTACTTGAAATTCTTCTATTCTTCCATTTTATAAAAGGATAATCCAATATATTTACCTTATCACTAATGCCTATACTATCTATTGAAAATATGGCATTTTTATCAAATAATTTCCTGCCAAATAAATAAATCAAAAATGTTGAAATAACAATACTAATTAATCCGACTAAAAATATGATTAATCCATTACGGTAAATAAAACTAGTATATTTACTTGGGTTTGTTACAGCTATTATTCCAAATGCAAGTATTAAAAGCATAATAAGGGTAATAATAGACAGTTTCACATTGTCCTTTTTTATATTTCCCAACTTAGTATTTTTTAATCATTATCTCATTTAAACTTTTCCCAATTTTCGATCATTACTTCAGTAATATCATCAATTTTAGCTGATAAAGCATTGGTATTTATTACATATGGTGTCCCATATTTTTTAGTATTGGATATAAAAAAAAATTTCCCAAGTCCTTTTTCTCTGTTTTTATAGTACTCAATATTATTAATATAAACAAGAATATTTTTTATTTTATTTATTTCTACAATTTCAATTCCGGTTATATCTTTCCAATAAATTAAATTATTAGTGTATTGAAGGATACCTAAAAATAATCCTTCATCATTAATTCTAATGAAAAAATTTCTATTACTAATACTCTTGATTATAATTAGTGATAATAGCAATGCTCCTAAAATTGCAAGAATTCCTACTAAAGATACGATTACTTCGTTTCGTGTAAATACAGAAACATATTTTGAAGGATTAAGCATCCATAAAATGCCAAAATATGATAGGGAAATTATTAAAATTAAAAATACTAATATAAAAAAGAAGTATTTTGGTCTATTTTTTTTAAAAATAATATCTGACATAATTTTTTAATTTATTTATAAATACCTTCAACTTGTTCTCCTACATATTCACTCGCAAAATAGCCTACAATAGCTCCTGCGACAAACCCTACAACTGTTCCAACACCGGGCGCTATAGAGCCTGCCCCAGCACCTACCATGGCTGCACTAAGCCAACCTACCCCAGCTGAAACTCCAGCTGAAACTCCAGCTGAAACAATAATACCTGTACCCACTTTTGCTGTGGCAACTACAGTATTTTTACCAGGCTTCCAACCGTCACTAGCCAATCCTTCACCTACTTCGTAAGCACCAAGTGCATAACCTACCCAACCAGCTCTTTCAGCATATTTTCCATACATTGCAGTAGTTCTTAGATAGCCACTTCTCAATCCTATTTGTGAGTCTGCTGCTCTACCAGCGTATCGAATACTCCTTTGATTTCCTAAATTATCAATCCAATACCCTCTATTATAAAGTGAGGTACGTTGATCAGCAATAGCTTTGTAAATAGTTTCAAATGTTCCAGACCCATAATCCACCCAATTTTTATAGGCATCCATGGATGTTTCGTTTCTAATCGTTACATTATGTCCTATTCCCAAATTTCCAACACCATATAGGTCATTTCCAATTTTATAAGATGTTTGTGTGGCCGTTCCTGTAAAGAAAGATATTTTACTAGAGCCTCCACCTAATGCTACATTATTAAATGCAGCCAATAAATTATTAACTTCCGAGTCTTCCATAGGATTATAAGAATCTCTTTTAGGACTGCCATCCTTATTAAATGACCAACTTGTTATCCCATTATTACCTGAATTATTCCATATATGATTTATCTGTGCTTGTTCCAACATTCCATTCGGATCAGTAAACATAATTGGATTATTAAACCCATAACGATATACTGAAAGTCCAGGATTGACTTCTGCCATTGGATCCGTAGCAGACCATCTTCCGATATCTTGCATATACATCCTTGCTCCAAAGTCATAAGCCCCAAACTCTTGCAACTCTTTTTCTCCGAACTTATAGCTTTTATA
>NZ_FOBV01000031.1 GCF_900109935.1 Chryseobacterium taichungense
GCAAATACGATTAAAATAGCAGTAATCATATCTCGAAGTTCCATAGCTATTCTCCTTTTTGCGGTTTTGTATCCCAAATTATTTACTTTTTTGTAGATCAACAGTAACATTGATGCAATCATGGTCATGTAGATCATTACTTCAATCCCGTTTTTATTAAGTGAAACAAGATGGCTTAAATTCAACTCTTGTTTCATGAACCTGAAGAACACTTCAATATCCCATCTTTTCCGGTAGTAATCGGATATTTCCTTGGCAGAGAGTTCAAAATCGTTGGTGATAAACCAAAATTCTTTACCTGTTTTTTCATTTTTAATGACCATCAATCGAAAATACGTTTCCACTTTTTCTTCCCGATGATGGATATTTCCACGTTTATTTAGAATGGGTTTTCCGGTGTAAAGTTTCACTTTGCTGTCTTTAATCACTTCCCAGTAATCCCATTTTAGAACGTTTTCTGTTTCAAGAAAAGATTCAATCTCTTCAAATTTTCTGTCTTCTTTGGAACGGATAATAAATTTCACAGACTTTTGTTCAAAATCTCTCATCGTTCTTGTAGACTGCATCCCTCTGTCTATTACATATATATTATCGTGATGCTCTTCTTTTTTAACTTGGCTCAGAATCGCCTCAGCAAGTGCATTGTCTTCTGTCGAATATTTTTGTCCCGTAAAAATCTCTACACCTGATGGTAAAATTCCATCAAACGAAAAACTGAATTTCACTAATTTTTTCCCACTTTTTTGATCAATTCCTTCTTTGAGTTTTGAGCAAGTATCAGCCACAATAGTACTGTCAACCCTGATCAGATTATATTTTTCTATTTCAGATTTGTCATAGAGACTTGAAAACTGTCCATACATCTGCTCATAGATTTCTTTAAAAAAATGGGAGTCAATTTTGGATAGCCGTTCTGAAATTGAACTTCTTCGCACTTTTTCCTCTTCACCCAAACCGAATAAAGCTTTAAAACCACTGCTGTTAAAAGTGTCTTCTAAGGTTCTTTGACTTAATTTTTCATTATCAAAAATACAAAATAAGAGTAGGTAAAACATTTTTTTGCCATGCAGAACTTTGCTGTAATAATCGACTTTTGTGGTTGCAGAAAGATGGCTTAAAAGTGCTTCGGGAATAAATTCTAAAACTTGCTTAAGTGAAATTCTGTGATCTTTAAAAACTGACATAAATAA
>NZ_FOBV01000020.1 GCF_900109935.1 Chryseobacterium taichungense
TATCGGTAAATTTCATCACAAAGGCAAAACCAGTGTCGCACTTATAAGGCTTGTTGTTGGCCTCTGGCTTTTAGCTAATAGCTATGGGCCAGTTGCCATAAGCAACACTTATAGGCTATAAATCTACGGGTAATTAGTACTACTCGGCTATGCTGTTACCAACTTTACACCTGTAGCCTATCAACGTGGTCATCTCCCACGACCCTTAAAAGATGTCTCATCTTGAGGCGAGTTTCACACTTATATGCTTTCAGTGTTTATCTCTTCCAAACATAGCTACTCAGCGGTGCACCTGGCGGTACAACTGATACACCAGAGGTTTGTTCAATTCGGTCCTCTCGTACTAGAATCAAGCCCTCTCAAACATCTAACGCCCGCAATAGATAGAGACCGAACTGTCTCACGACGTTCTGAACCCAGCTCGCGTGCCACTTTAATGGGCGAACAGCCCAACCCTTGGGACCTTCTCCAGCCCCAGGATGTGACGAGCCGACATCGAGGTGCCGAACCTCCCCGTCGATGTGAGCTCTTGGGGGAGACTAGCCTGTTATCCCCGGAGTACCTTTTATCCTATGAGCGATGGCCCTTCCATACGGAACCACCGGATCACTATGTCCTGCTTTCGCACCTGATCGACTTGTAGGTCTCACAGTCAAGCACCCTTATGCCATTACACTCTACGCACGGTTACCAAGCGTGCTGAGGGTACCTTTGAAAGCCTCCGTTACTCTTTTGGAGGCGACCACCCCAGTCAAACTACCCACCACGCAATGTCCTTCTAAAAGAAGTTAGGCTCCAAGTAAGTAAAGGGTGGTATTTCAACGTCGGCTCCACAAACACTAGCGTGCCTGCTTCAAAGCCTCCCACCTATCCTACACATTACTTACTCAAAGTCAATACGAAGTTATAGTAAAGGTTCACAGGGTCTTTTCGTCCCATTGCGGGTAATCGGCATCTTCACCGATACTACAATTTCACCGAGCTCGTGGCTGAGACAGTGCCCAGATCGTTACACCATTCGTGCAGGTCGGAACTTACCCGACAAGGAATTTCGCTACCTTAGGACCGTTATAGTTACGGCCGCCGTTTACTGGGGCTTCAGTCAAACGCTTCGCTTACGCTAACGCCCTTCCTTAACCTTCCAGCACCGGGCAGGTGTCAGACCCTATACAGCATCTTTCGATTTAGCAGAGTCCTGTGTTTTTGATAAACAGTCGCCTGGGCCTCTTCACTGCGGCCAACATTGCTGTTGGCGTCTCTTCTTCCGAAGTTACGAGACTATTTTGCCTAGTTCCTTAGCCACGACTCACTCGAGCACCTTAGGATTCTCTCCTCGACCACCTGTGTCGGTTTTGGTACGGGTTGCTTCACTTCGGCTTTTCTTGGATCCGATTACACTACAGCAGCTTCGCCCGAAGGCTAGGCCTTGACACTTCCGTCCGTCTTTAGTAGCTACATCGAACCGTCCCCTTTTTAGTGTGAGCAAGTATGGGAATATTAACCCATTGTCCATCCACTACCCCTTTCGGGTTCGCGTTAGGTCCCGACTAACCCTCAGCTGATTAGCATGGCTGAGGAAACCTTAGTCTTTCGGTGAGGGGGTTTCTCGCCCCCTTTATCGTTACTTATGCCTACATTTTCTTTTCTATAAGCTCCACAAAGCCTCACGACTCTGCTTCAACGCCGATAGAATGCTCTCCTACCAGATGTACGAATGTACAAATCCATAGCTTCGGTATTCTGTTTATGCCCGATTATTATCCATGCCGGACCGCTCGACTAGTGAGCTGTTACGCACTCTTTAAATGAATGGCTGCTTCCAAGCCAACATCCTAGCTGTCAATGCAGTCCAACCGCGTTGCTTCAACTTAACAGAAATTTGGGGACCTTAGCTGTTGGTCTGGGTTCTTTCCCTCTCGGACATGGACCTTAGCACCCATGCCCTCACTGCCGTAGAACATTTATTAGCATTCGGAGTTTGTCAGGAATTGGTAGGCGATGAAACCCCCGCATCCAATCAGTAGCTCTACCTCTAATAAACTTATATACGACGCTGCACCTAAATGCATTTCGGAGAGTACGAGCTATCTCCCAGTTTGATTGGCCTTTCACCCCTACCCACAGGTCATCCGAAGACTTTTCAACGTCAACCGGTTCGGTCCTCCACTTTGTGTTACCAAAGCTTCAACCTGCCCATGGGTAGATCACAAGGTTTCGCGTCTAATCCTACTAACTATACGCCCTATTCAGACTCGCTTTCGCTCCGGCTCCGGACCTGAAGTCCTTAACCTCGCTAGTAAAATTAACTCGTAGGCTCATTATGCAAAAGGCACGCCGTCACAGAATTAATCTGCTCCGACCGCTTGTAGGCGTACGGTTTCAGGTTCTATTTCACCCTTCTATTCGAAGTGCTTTTCACCTTTCCTTCACAGTACTTGTTCACTATCGGTCTTTCAGGAGTATTTAGCCTTGGAGGATGGTCCCCCCATATTCAGACAGGATTTCACGTGTCCCGCCCTACTCATTTATCACTCTTATATGCCTTTCATATACGGGGCTATCACCCTCTATGGCCGCACTTTCCAGTACGTTCTATTAAACATATAAAAGCTTTTGGGCTAATCCGCTTTCGCTCGCCACTACTTACGGAATCTCTTCGATTTCTTTTCCTCCGGGTACTTAGATGTTTCAGTTCTCCGGGTTTGCTCTCTAATAAATTAGAGTAATACATCTTCAATGTATTGGGTTGCCCCATTCGGATATCTACGGATCAATTCGTGTGTGCCAATCCCCGTAGCTTTTCGCAGCTTACCACGTCCTTCGTCGCCTCTGAAAGCCTAGGCATCCGCCATACGCCCTTAACGATTTCTTTCCTATTTTTAGGTTACTCAAGCACTTATAAGTGCTCGGTTTTCTCTTTGTGATGTCTTTACCGTTAATGTCAATGATCTTAAATCTACTTCAAGTCTAATTCGCAAATATTGTTTTTGGCTCTATCTGCTTCTTTAAAATTAAACCATCTATGATGGTGGAGAATAAGGGAGTCGAACCCTTGACCTCCTGCGTGCAAGGCAGGCGCTCTAGCCAGCTGAGCTAATTCCCCCTCTAGGTATTCAATATTCTAAAATTCCATATTCAAGATTATAATATTGAATCTTATAACTTTGAATTTTAAATCTTAAACCTTGAATCAATTAGTAGTCTCGGGCAGGCTCGAACTGCCGACCTCTACATTATCAGTGTAGCGCTCTAACCAGCTGAGCTACGAGACTTCATTTAATTTTAAATTTTAAATTTTGAATTTTAAATTAATTTTCAAATCTAAAATCTATAATTTATAATCTAAAATCTCCTCTTCCCGTTTACTAATTTCTAGTGGGTTTTATCTTTTTTATAACTGATAATCAATGGTTGATCTTTGATGTGTTACATCATTTATCGCTTATCAATTATCATTTATATATAGCAACCAATAAAAAAACTAAAGCTTTACTTTGAAGTAAGTACTTGTGTCTTGCGACACTAATTTTGTTTATCGTCTAAAAGACGCTCTAAAATGAGATGTTCCAGCCGCACCTTCCGGTACGGCTACCTTGTTACGACTTAGCCCTAGTTACCTGTTTTACCCTAGGCAGCTCCTTTTACGGTCACCGACTTCAGGTACCCCAGACTTCCATGGCTTGACGGGCGGTGTGTACAAGGCCCGGGAACGTATTCACCGCGCCATGGCTGATGCGCGATTACTAGCGATTCCAGCTTCATAGAGTCGAGTTGCAGACTCCAATCCGAACTGAGACCGGCTTTCGAGATTTGCATCACATCGCTGTGTAGCTGCCCTCTGTACCGGCCATTGTATTACGTGTGTGGCCCAAGGCGTAAGGGCCGTGATGATTTGACGTCATCCCCACCTTCCTCTCTACTTGCGTAGGCAGTCTTACTAGAGTCCTCAACTTAATGGTAGCAACTAGTAACAGGGGTTGCGCTCGTTGCAGGACTTAACCTAACACCTCACGGCACGAGCTGACGACAACCATGCAGCACCTTGAAAATTGTCCGAAGAAAAACCCATTTCTGAGCCTGTCAATTCCCATTTAAGCCTTGGTAAGGTTCCTCGCGTATCATCGAATTAAACCACATAATCCACCGCTTGTGCGGGCCCCCGTCAATTCCTTTGAGTTTCAAACTTGCGTTCGTACTCCCCAGGTGGCTTACTTATCACTTTCGCTTAGTCTCTGAAGCCAAAGCCCCAAAAACGAGTAAGCATCGTTTACAGCGTGGACTACCAGGGTATCTAATCCTGTTCGCTCCCCACGCTTTCGTCCATCAGCGTCAGTTGTAACTTAGTAACCTGCCTTCGCAATTGGTGTTCTAAGTAATATCTATGCATTTCACCGCTACACTACTTATTCCAGCTACTTCAACTACACTCAAGACCTGCAGTATCAATGGCAGTTTCACAGTTAAGCTGTGAGATTTCACCACTGACTTACAGATCCGCCTACGGACCCTTTAAACCCAATAAATCCGGATAACGCTTGCACCCTCCGTATTACCGCGGCTGCTGGCACGGAGTTAGCCGGTGCTTATTCGTACAGTACCTTCAGCTATCTACACGTAGATAGGTTTATCCCTGTACAAAAGAAGTTTACAACCCATAGGGCCGTCGTCCTTCACGCGGGATGGCTGGATCAGGCGCTAACCCATTGTCCAATATTCCTCACTGCTGCCTCCCGTAGGAGTCTGGTCCGTGTCTCAGTACCAGTGTGGGGGATCACCCTCTCAGGCCCCCTAAAGATCATCGACTTGGTGAGCCGTTACCTCACCAACTATCTAATCTTGCGCGTGCCCATCTCTATCCACCGGAGTTTTCAATAATAAATGATGCCATTCATTATATTATGGGGTATTAATCTTCCTTTCGAAAGGCTATCCCCCAGATAAAGGCAGGTTGCACACGTGTTCCGCACCCGTACGCCGCTCTCAAGATCCCGAAAGATCTCTACCGCTCGGCTTGCATGTGTTAGGCCTCCCGCTAGCGTTCATCCTGAGCCAGGATCAAACTCTCCATTGTATGTTTGTCTTGACTCACTCAAAGTTTTTTAACGCTTTAGTTTTTCCTTACTTGGTTGTTATATTGTATGTCAATGATCTTCTTAAATCTTCCGCTTTATAACGAAGCAATCTTTCTGTCAGTGTTGCTTCGTATTTGCGAGTGCAAAAATAATAACTTATTTCTTAATGACCAAATGTTTTTAAAAGAATTTTTAAAGTTTTTTT
>NZ_FOBV01000004.1 GCF_900109935.1 Chryseobacterium taichungense
CTTTCTGTCAGTGTTGCTTCGTATTTGCGAGTGCAAAAGTAATAACTTATTTCTTAATGACCAAATGTTTTTGAAAGATTTTTTAAAGTTTTTTTCTTAACCTTAACTCTTTCCTAAACCTTCAATCCCTTACTCCTACGCTCCGTTTTACCGGACTGCAAAGATACAAATCTTTTTTAATTCCACAACTTTTTTCCTTAAAAAATTTTAAAGTCAAAAACTGTTTTTTCTGTATCCTTTTTAGAGTCTTATTTATTTATTACCGCTTATCTAAAAGCTCTTCTGCGCTACTTACTCATCTCTCGTTTTCAGTGGGGCAAAGATAGAGCTTATTACCAGTACAAAACAAGTAAACCAGGCATAAAGTTTACAATCCGTTCATATTAATCCTTAAATCACTGAAACCTAGGGAGAATAATTTTAAACTAACGTTTGGTTGTTGAGGGTTTAGGGGATGAGCGTTGGTGGAAATTGTGTTGGAGGGCGTGTTTGGGTTTTGTTTTAATTTAATCTCTCGCGGATTTGGCTGACGATGCAGATGGTGAATTTATAATATTCAGGCGCTTTTAATATGTGCAATCCTACTTTTATTAAAGATGTACTTGGGGAGTTTTGGATTATATGTTTAGGTATCTATTGAAAGAAAGCCCCATACCCTAGCCCGGATCGAAGCGGTTACCCCACAGCGGGGCTGGAGCGTTGGAGCGTAAAGGGTTGGAGAGCGTGTTTATCATTTTATTTTTAATTTAATCTCTCGCGGATTTGGCTGATGACGCAGATTCCGGATTTATAATATTCAGGTGCTTTTTATTTTGAGCGGCCCTCTTTATTAAATGTGTTGGAGAGTTTGGTCATAGGTTTGGAATGGTGACTGTTGAAAGAAAGCCCCATACCCTAGCCCGGATCGAAGCGGTTACCTCACAGCGGGGCTGGAGCGTTGGAGCGTAAAGGGTGTGGGTGCTGGAGCACATCGGTAAAGGTCGGCGCGAGGAGTATGAGCGGAGAGCCGGAAAAAGCTACCCGTAAAAATAGGTGAGTTGGAGAGTATGAGAGGAAAAGGGTTGGTGAGAGAGAGTTTGGGAGTTGGAGAATGTGAGTTCTGTGGTAGTGAATGCTTTGAATAAGATCAGAAAAACCTTTTGACAAGAAACTTATATGTAAAGTAGCCGATGAGACAGCCAATGGTATCTGCAACAACGTCCAGAGTCTCCATTGATCTTCCGAGTCCCATTTCTTCCTGAAGGATCTCTGTAAGAAAGGCATAAATCAAGATAATCTGAATGAAGTAGTAAAATCTGATCTTTGGAAATGCAGCCATGAAACAGAAGCCAAGTGCCGCAAAAATGCTGAGATGTAAGAGCTTGTCGATCCCGTCGAACATAAACCAATATTCGTGGTTCTCTTCTCCGGGTTTGAGAAGCATATAAGTAAGAAATGCCCAATAAATGGGCAGTATCTTACTAAATATTTTTGAAATTTTATCCAATGATGGCCTGATATTCTTCAGCGGAAAGTAATTCTGACTGATCTGCACCTTCAGCAACTTCTAATTTGATGATCCATCCGTTTCCATAAGGATCTGAATTCAATAGCTCAGGCTGATCTTCAAGTTCTGAATTGAACTCAATCACTTTTCCTGAAATTGGTAAGAATAAGTCTGAAACTGTTTTTACAGCTTCTACACTTCCGAAAACTGCTCCTCCTTCCAATTCATCATCTACAGTATCTACATCTACATAAACGATATCACCAAGCTCTCCCTGAGCAAAGTCTGTAATACCGATTGTAGCCACGTTACCTTCGATCTTAATCCATTCGTGATCTTTAGTGTACTTTAATTCTGATGGTGTGTTCATTTTTAATTTTTTATTTTGTACAAATGTATTCAAAATTCTACAAGCTTCAAATATCGGATATAAAAAATGTCCTCCAAAAGCTGAAGGACATTCAAATTTATTTTAGTTCTAATTAGAAACCTCCTGAATCCCCGAAGGTAAACGTAGCTGAGATTCCTGCTCTTATCGTTGACAGCGGGAATGCGGTTGAGATTTTATATTTTGAGGTCATCTGTTCGTAGAATACTCTAAGATTCAGATTTTCCGAAACGTTGTAGTCAGCAGATATTTTAATATTCATCAACCTTTGTCCTCCGGTAACCTGTGAGTCATCCAGCAGGATGTTGGTAATGCTGGTTCTACTGTCTCTTAAGGAGAAATCTCCTCTGATATTCAGATCGCTTCCTTTAGTCTTACCTCTTCCTCCCACATTGGTCATTCCAAGTCTGAAGTTTCTGATAATATATCCTACTCTTACAACATATTCACTGTTTGAATCTTCAGTGAGCGTATGATTGACTAATCCTAATAATAGTGTTCTTAATCTATTATACTGGATTCCGAACTGCATATTATTTCTCATTGTCATGTCAACCCCGATCAGTGGTGAGAAGTTTTCTACGTAACCCACCTGAGCAAATGTAAACGGATTGATGTAATCATCGTTGATATCTCGTTGTGTCGCATTATAATTATTAAGTGAATTAAAATAATCTATACTCGACTGAACTCCCGTTGCAGTGTACGTTGCCTGATAAGCATGGAGAATATCGAATTTGGAGAATTGTCCATTAATAATCGGAACATTCCTTAATCCTGAATAGGTGATCTTCCAGTTCGGGATCGGAAGCCCTGCTTTTTTAGGATTGCCCATCATTTTTGGAGTCTTACCTTCCACCGCAGCCCTGAACGCAGGAATAAGAATATAAGCATTTGATATTCCGTATCCGTCTTTGAATCCATTTGGTTCCAAAGCTCCCGGCATCTGCTGAGATAGTATCCTTGCGTTTTCCCTGATCGTCTGATAGATTGCAGTACCATCTTTAAATGCTGTTTTAAGGAGTACCACAGAATTGGTATAAGTTACCATATCATTGGCAAATGTATAATCAGGATTTGCGATTCCTGTAACTGGATCTCTGTAATTAAATCCTGTATGGGTAAAATTCCTGTTATAATTATGCAGCGCACTGATATCAATTCTGAGATCATTCATCGGCATGATCTGCAGATTTGCACGAAGCTCTTTTGTTGACATCCGGACATAAGGATCAGTCATAAATTCAGAGTCACTCACCCAACCATTCTCCATAACGGTTCTTCTGATATCTGCCTGTGAACCGAAAAGGAATCCGATTGTAGGACCACCTAATGTCTGACCATACCCGTACCAGTTTGGCGCAGAAAGTAATCCCGGAAGTACAGTACCATTATTTTCAGAATAGTTGATATCCAATTGTTTCATTGAGGTCAACAGATATGCCATACTCTGAAGTGGCGTTAGTCTGTTTTTAAACTTATATTTTTTATAAGCGTATTTGTTTTTCTCCCACTGTTGAGTGTACGCATTATTTAATGAATCAATTTCCTGCTTACGTTTCTGAAGTTTGGCAGAAATATTTTTGAAATATTTAAACTGACCGAAGAACTTCGTAAAGTCTGCTGTACCGGTAGCCAAAATTACATTGGTATTCTGCCCGATCGATCCTAAACTTCCATCCGGACCTGCCAAAAGAACAGTGGATCTCGCATTCCAGTTATAGGTAAATCCGTAACCTAATTCCGCATCGATGAAATCTAAGTACGGAAGATACTGGAACGGCAATTTATAATTTAACTGAACTCTGTGGTTATACAATACAGGTCTTCCGGCTCTGAACACATTTCCGAAAATGGAATTATTATCCATGGTGTTCACATCCACATTGTCATTCAATGTTCTGGTAGCTGAGTTGATTTCCAGTTTTAAAGATTTTGTGAAATTAAATCCTAAACCATACTGCCATCCGAAATAGAAGTTTCTGTTTTTGATTGCCCCGAAGTCATCATTATAGTTTCCATTTAAAATAGCATCAATATTACGGAACTCCAGTTCGTTATAATTTCTGTCAACTTCCGTTCTGAAAGAGAATCTTGTTGGAATTGGATTGAAATTAAATTCTTTTACCCATTTCAGGTATTTCGTAGATTTTGCCGTATCGCTGATCATTTTATTGAACGGACGGATTACCCACGGTTTAAAAGTATAATTGTAATCTATATACCCTCTCAGATATTGCCTGTAATTTCTTTTGGTGTAAATATCCCTGTAAAAATCATCGTTGTAAACGGCAGTCACAGAAATATTTTCCACATCATAGAATTTAGGTTTTCTATTCTGATTCATTCTTTCTTTGTGCATGTTTACGACACCGATGCTTCTCTGTTGAGTGTAGGTTCTTGCTACTTTTTTCAGTTCTTCCCTGTTAGCGGCTTTTTTAAATTCAACATCGGTATCCAAAGGATTGTATTTCGGATCTTCGATAGTCTGAGAATATGAATAGTTTAACGGGATTTTCACTCCTGTTTTTTCAGGTAAGAATTTATCAACGTTAATTGCCGTATTGATGCTGAAAGCAGACTGTGTAGACTGGTTTCTTTCTGCCGGTTTAGAATCAATATTTCCGAATCCGACGGATGTGTAGGATGCACTGGTATTCACCGTAGCAAAGTCTCCGAGGTTGAAATTTAAACTTGCATTTCCTGCATAACCTCCATCATTTTCAATTTCGGAAAGACGAATTTCATTTACCCAAAGAATTCTGTCGATAGCACCACCGGTACCTCTGTCATTCCCGTTTCGGATACCAATCATTATGGTCGTGATATTTCCTAAGCTCGGACGTCCTTTGATGTAAAGACTTTTAAAGGTATTTCCGGGATCAAAAACCTCATCTTTTAATCTCTGCACAATCTGAGTCGGATGATTCTTATCTCTTCTAATTTTAGCATCTACAAAATCCTGAATATTCAAGTCAACATCATTTTCCATCGGCCAGATTTCCATAGGAGCGGTCGCTGTGGTCGGTGTTATTTTTAATGAAGATTCATATTCGTAATAGTTGTCGGTAGCATCACTTCCAAAACGGATAAAGAATTTTGTTTTCTCATCAATCTGTCCGATATTCGGATCGCTGCTTCTAGGATCAGTATGGGTATGTACAAAAAGCTTCAGCTTTTTATATCTTCTCATATCCAATGTGGTGTTTTTAAATACACCTCTTGCTTCAGAAGAGGCAAGCGAGGTAGCTTTCAAATAGAGGGAGGCCTCATTTTGTCTTTGCGCTCCGGCGTTTCCGCTTAGAATCTGTCTGTCAATTCCCGGAGGTAATACATAAGGAGGTTGGTTTAAAGCATTTTCTTCAATATTCACACTCCCTACCTCAAAATCATTATTATTTACAACGACTGTACCTTCATCTGTTGCTCCGGAGTTTCCTGTAATTGCAATATTTTTAGGATATTTTCTCCAGTCTGATCTTACAAGATCCATTGTTCCGAATCTTAATGTAGAAGTCTGATCAAACCCTGTTAATAATAATCTTGCGAATCTTACATTATTTAAAATTGAAGGGTCCTTTTCTCCCCCAAGATTTGGTCTATTAGAGTTATTAAAATCTGAAACAGGGATTCTAAATAAATACCATTTCACATCATCAGTCTGACCATTTTGAAATGTAGCCTTAACAGTTTTCTGATCAACAATATAATTATCGGTTCCTGCTACTAAACTTGCCTGATCCAAATTAACAATATATTCATTATAGCTTTCGCTCTGATCAAGGTTATAATCTTTGTTAATATCTTCCGAATCCGGAGTCTGGGTAGAAACTTCCAGGGAATTACTCTGTGAATTTCCTTCCGGACCTCTGAAATATTTATAACGCTGTACTACAGATGCCGCCTGATTTCCGGTAAATCTGTCTGACATGTAGAATACGAAATCATCCACTGCAGGGTCAGATATGTTTGTAACCGGGTTTACAAATGTATTTCCAAATAAAGCCGCTTCCTGATCTGAACTTAATCCATCGTACCCTAAATCCTGTGCCGTTCTGTCTGCACCTTCGCTTGAGAAAGCGTATAAAATCGGTGGCTGCTTAGGCTGAACTCCCCAGTTCGAGTTTGTGGTAACCGATGGAGCAGAAGGTGTAGGCAATCCGTTCTCGTATTGCATTTGGCCGTCTTTAAGGATATCTTCAGATACGTTACCTAACTGTAATAAAAGTTTTGGATTTGCACCTAACGAATTTCCATCGGCATAAGGATCCATCATCCAGAATTCCACATATTCAATATTGGAACTTACAAAATTCGAAACCGAGATTGGTCTCATGATACCAGCCCATCTTTGCGATGTACTTTCAGCGGCAGGGTTTGAGTTATAAGGTCCTTTCTCTGCAGGATAGTATGAAATATCAAATGTGTTGGTATACGTCTGTTCTCCTGCAACGAAATCCCTGTTATTGAAAATCTCGGAGAACTGAACCCTTCTGGAAGCGTGGTTGGAAACCGACTGCGGGGTAATCCCGTTCGGAGCTCTTCCTCCTACTCCCCAGAATCTTGGGTCTATGTTATACCATGATAATAACCCTCTTCCATAGCCCTCTGTGATATCATTATTCTTACCGGCTCCTGTAAACAAAGGATTAGATTGGTTTTTTTCAGGTTTTGAAGCCAGACTCCATGCGGTCGGTTCTTTTAGAGTAATCTTTGAAGTGGTCTGCTCAAAATCGTCGATATAAGACTGATCATTAATTCCTTTATTTAAACCCGGAAGCAAATAAGCAGTTTCCATTTTGAAATTTAAATTGGAAGGTGCTTCTGTATTTACAAACGGAATTTTATCGGTTAATCGGGTCAGGAATGGCAACTGATTGTTGTACATCAAATTGATTCCCGCCATGGTATTGTTTACGGCTTCCTGTCCATAGTTTACTTTTTGAGTAAGCGGTGATTCGGAATAATTAACAACAGTTCCTCCTAAAATAAAGTTTTCATTAAATCTTCTTTCTAAATTTAATCCTAAGAAACGTTTTCTCTGGGTATTAAATGTAAGTTGATTTTCTAATGAAATATTAATCGCCTGACCGGATTGTTTCACCTGTTCATTGATAATGGTTACGGTACCGAGCATATAATCCACAGTATAGTCGATTCCTTCCGTCAGCTGAACACCATTTGCAGAAACTTTTACAGAACCCTGCGGAACATTTACGGCTCCTAAAGATATTCCTTGTCCTTGAGTTCCTTTGTAACGGCCTTCGATGGTATATCGCTGAGCAAGGTTACTGGATATGGCAACCTGCTTCTGCTGGCTGTACAGATCCGAGAATACATACTGCGGATCATTACTTCCGATCACCGACTGGATATAATTACCAAATGGCTGTGCTTTGGTAAAGATCACCCTCCCTGTTTCCGGTCTGATGGTGATTCCATTGACAAAGTCAAAAATTCCATCACCAGTTGTATTTCCATTGGATTGTAAGTCACCGTTGGCATTGAGTCGGTCCCAATTCAGTAATTTGATTAAAGGAACATTGTTCACCTGCGGATTATTAGCCACCGGAAGATAGTTTAGTTTACCTCCGGACTGCGGATCCCTGTATAAAACATTCAGTAGAAATCCGTCCTGAATAACCTGTCCTGCATCCAGCGAATAGATGTTTTTCATCATCAGATCCCACATTGGAGAGGAAGTCTTTACTGTGGTATTCGGTTTTAAAAGTTTTGCTACCAAAACCGTACTTTCTTCAGAGAATTCCCCGACTTTGTACACCTGATTGCTTCCGTTTACCGTATATGAAAATGACACCGCCAAAAGCTGGTTGTCATTCAGTTTCTGGTTTAATGAAATGTATCCTAATTGTGGCTGCAGGATATATTCGTTGGTATTTAATCTTCTTGCTTTTTTGTTAAAGATAAAATGTTCTCCGTCTGTATACGTTTGTGTTCCGCCCGATGCAACAGGAAGATTAGCTCCTTTTATAGCATCATAAGCTGTACTTGCATCTCTTAATCCAGGTAGCGCATTTACTGCAGAGTATAAATTAAATCCGGTTTGGTCGTTATTTGGAAGTACTCCCGGAGCGTCTCCAAGGTCCCTTACCCCAACTATACTTTTCTGATATTGTAAGTTGCTGTTTCCCTGATCCAGCACCCAAACTTCCATTCTAGTGATGCTGATCTTCGAATTGATCTGGGGATAATTTAATAAAGCATTATCATAATTGTTCAGGAAATAATGCCCGATAAAGTAATGCTGATTGTCTTCATAATCAATAGCATTCAGTTTAAACGTATTCATCACACCCCCTCCCTGAACGGTAATATTTCTGGCTTCTCCCTGTTGCTGGGATAACACAACAGTTCCGTAGGTTTTCCCTAACTGGAATTCTGTCTTTACCCCGAATAAAGATTGAGATCCACGGATCAGACTGGTTGAAAGCGGCATATTTACGTTACCGAATTCCACTCTTTTGATGATCTTGTCTTCACCGCCGGCACTAGGTTTATCAACATCCTGAAGCCCTTTCTGCTGAAGATCTTTCCAGCTTCCTTTGGCCTGCCATACGAGGTTCATCCTATTTTCGAAGGCAAAACCACTCTGAGTGTCATAATTGGCCTTTAACTGAAGATTCTCTCCTACTTTTCCTAATAAGCCAAGCTGAATTCTCTGATCTATGTCGAAGGTAAAACTTTTTCTGTTTTGCGGTAAAATCAGTGGATTGTCAATCTTCTGATAAAGCCCTGCAAAGTCAAATGAGACATATCCTGTGGGAATGATTTCAATTTTATTGCTTCCGAAAATTGTTTCAAAAAGACGGTTGTTAATGGTAAGAGAAGGAATTAACCCTTTTCTGGCCGCATCACTTTTATCCTTTCTGAACATCAGGCTGTAGCGGTCCGACTTTTCTTTGTAATAAGCCCTGGTCTGCTCTGCCATCATAAATTCTTTGTAGTCTTCGGGAGACATGGCTGTAGGAGGGCCGGTAATGGTATTTCCGATCTTCGGATATACGTAATACATACCGGTTTTTATATCATAATAGGCTTCGTACTGTGTAGGATCTGCCAGCTGATAGTCTTTTTTTATTATTGCTGTGTCTTGAACCGCCGGTCTCTGCTGGGCAAAAGTCATTACTGACATGCACATGAACGACAGGAACAGGAATATATTGAAATACTTAATATTTGCCACCAAATGTTAAATGTTTTTTAAAATTTGTTTTACCAATTCTTCGATTGAAATCTCCGGATTTTGCTTTATGATTCTGTCTGCAAGCTTCTCACTCATCCTCTTAGGAATACCCAAAACTTCTAATGCAGATAACGATTCTTCCTTCACTTTATTATTTGCCAGTGTAGAAATATTTTCTTCCGGATTGCTGAATTTCTGGACTTTATCTTTAAGGTCTACAATAATTCTTTCGGCTGTTTTAGCACCGATTCCTTTGGCTTTCTGGATCAATGCACTGTTCCTTGAAAGGATGGCCGAAGCAATCTCATCAAGAGCTAATGTTGAAAGTAAAATAAGAGCAGACACTGCCCCTACTCCGTTAACGCTTATTAACAGATTGAACATCTCTTTTTCTGATCTGGTTTTAAATCCGAAAAGCAAATGAGCATCTTCCCTGATGATCTGCTGAATAAAAAGAATGGTTTCCTGATTGGTGGTAAGGGTTTGTGAGGTCATTAAGCTAATACCTACATAGTAACCAACTCCCTGGACGTTGATCACTGCGTAAGTAGGCGTAAGTTCCTGAACAATGCCTTGTAGTGAAAATATCATTATTAATTTTTAAAACTCCCAAATATAGCAAATTAAACTAATTAATGTTTTCATTTCATGGACGAATGACTTTTAACTTAATTTTTAATTTGAATTTTAAAGATATGCCACAAAAACAAAAGACTTGAAAAACAGTCATCCGACATATATTTTAAATTCATCCTTATGAATCAGGAAAATCATCAGGATAAATTCGGGAAATTACCAGGATAAATTCCAAAAGTTATCAGGATAATATTTTCGGACAATACATAAAAAAACAAAGACTCCGGAAATGAAGTCTTTGTTTTATATATTTTTTAGCTTAAATAACCTGAGTTCGGATAAGAGATATTTAAATAATTGATTTTCAAAATAAAATTATTTTATCGCAAAGAGAAACAAAGAAATGTTTAATTTTTTGAGACGTTTTTAAGTTAAACAATGCCACTTCGTTTACCAAAGTAATACAAGAATTTTGTACTACTTTGATAAGTTTCACGCCTTTGTATATCTTTAATTTTTAAAAACCATGTAATTATACTTTTGTTTAGCTTTGCGTTATATAAACTTATCCCAAACTCAGGTTAAATACTGTGGAAGGTTATTTTTTCTCTTTAACCTCTCTTCTCTGAGCATCCAGTACGGCAATGGTTGCAAGATTTACAATTTCATCAACGCTTGAGCGCATTTGCAATACGTGAACCGGCTGCTTAAGTCCCATTAAAATTGGGCCGATTACCTGTGCCAGTTTCATTCCTCGAAGAATCTTGTACGAAAGATTGGCACTTTCAAGATTCGGAAAGATAAAGGTATTGGCCGGTGTGTTTCCTAATTTTGAGAACGGATAATCACTCAGGTGATCAGAATCCATGGCAAAATCTGGCTGTATTTCTCCGTCAACGATCATTTTAGGATATTTTTCGTGAAGAATGCTTACTGCTTTTGCCACTTTTTTAGATGTTTCGGAGATCGCAGCAAAGTTTTCAAATCCAAGCATTGCAATTCTCGGCTCGATGGCAAAAGATTTCACCGTTAATTCTGCCATTTTAGCAATATTAACAAGATCTTCGGCGGTAGGATTCTGGTTGATGGAAGTATCTGCAAAGAAAATCGGTTTTTTCTCAGAAAGAATCATCATCATTGCGGCTACTTTATCAACGCCTTTATCTTTTTCGATCACCTCTAAAACCGGTCTTAATGTAGACACATAGTTTTTAGAGAAGCCAACGATCAATCCATCGGTATCACCATGTCTCAGCATCAAAGGCCCGAAGTAATCTCTCTGGCGAACAAATCTTTTGGCTTTATATTCGTTCATCCCTTTTCTCTGACGAAGCTTCCACAGTGTTTCTCTGTATCTTTTTCTGTTTTCTTTCTGATCGTCATCACTAGGATCGATAATCGGAACATCAAGGGTAATTCCGAAACGCTCCATCTGTTCTTTGATGTATTTTTTGCTTCCTAAAAGACTCGGATAGGCAATTCCTTCTTCATACAGAATCTGCGCAGCTTTCAACACGTTGTATTCTTCAGCATTTCCTAGAGTAATTCGCTTAGGATTTGCTTTGGCGCGGTTCTGCATCATTCTCACTAACTTTTCATCTCTTCCCATTCTGTCGAGAAGGCTGTTTTCGTATTCTTCAAAGTCGGTGATGGTCTTTCTCGCTACTCCACTTTCTACGGCTGCTTTTGCTACGGCACTTGAAACCTTTGTAATCAGACGGTTATCAAATGGTTTCGGAATAAAATATTCTCTTCCGAACTGAAGATTCTGAAGGTTGTACGCTAAAATCACTGCTTCAGGCACAGGTTCTTTAGCAAGATCAGCAATAGCATGAACGGCAGCAAGCTTCATTTCTTCATTAATAGTTTTCGCCTGTACATCCAGTGCTCCACGGAAAATATACGGGAAACCAAGAACGTTGTTTACCTGGTTCGGATAATCACTTCTTCCTGTCGCCATGATCACGTCTTTACGCGTTTCAATGGCAAGATCATAGGCGATTTCCGGATCAGGGTTGGCTAATGCGAATACGATAGGATTTTCATTCATGCTCAAAAGCATTTCGGGTGTCATTACATTTCCTTTTGACAATCCTACGAAAACATCAGAACCTTTTACGGCATCTTCCAATGTATCAATATCGGTTTGAGCGATGAAATCCAGTTTTTCGGGTGTCAGATTTTCTCTTCTCTGGTTGATTACTCCCTTACTGTCGCACATCAGTACGTTTTCTCTTTTTAAACCTAAAGAAATATAAAGGTTGGTACAGGCAATCGCAGCGGCTCCGGCTCCGTTTACCACCATTTTTACTTCTTCGATTTTCTTATTGGCGATTTTTAAAGAGTTTATTAAGGCTGCAGCAGAAATAATTGCTGTTCCGTGCTGATCATCGTGCATCAAAGGAATATCCAGCTCTTCTTTTAATTTCTGTTCGATATAAAATGCTTCCGGAGCCTTAATATCTTCAAGGTTGATTCCTCCGAAAGTAGGCGCAATTCCTTTTACAATATCAATGAATTTGTCCGGATCTTTTTCGTTGATCTCGATATCAAATACATTGATGTCTGCGAAAATTTTAAACAAAAGACCTTTTCCTTCCATCACAGGCTTTGACGCCTCTGCACCAATATCTCCCAATCCGAGAACCGCTGTACCATTAGAGATAACTGCTACCAGATTTCCTTTTCCGGTGTAATCGTAAACGGTTTCCGGCTTATCGTGAATTTCCATACAAGGCACTGCAACTCCCGGCGAGTACGCCAATGACAGATCTCTCTGCGAAGAGTGCGGTTTTGAAGGAATCACTTCGATTTTTCCTTTAGGTTCGGCTTTATGATAATCTAACGCGGCCTGATTAAAGTTCTTTTCGTCGCGGTGGGTTTTACTTGACATATATTGAATTTTGTTATTTAGTTATAATACATATTGAATATGGTAGCTGACTAAGCTTTCGATAGGCTTCTGTACAATCTGCCCCACATTTAAATTGAGTTCTGCCGCTGCTGCACGCAGAATATCTTCATAGTAATAGGCAATCGACCCGATGAAATTGATCTCTGCATTTTTTGATTCTTTGTAAGGAATCACCTGGTAGTCGAAGAAGTTAAGCATTTCTTCATGTACCATTTGCTGTAAATAAGGATGATTTTTTCTTTCTACAACAAATTTATTGAAATCTGCTAAATAGGCATTTGGCCGGGTGGTATGATACATATTTTTCAATGCCTCATCCACGGTAAGGTTATACGTTTTTTCAAATTCGTTTGAAAGATCTTCAGGGAGTTTCTGCATAAAGAATCTACGTACCAGTTGTTTTCCGATGGCACTTCCGCTGCCCTCGTCCCCGACAAGGAAACCTAATGAAGGTAATTGAATTTTTATGTTTACACCATCAAAATAGCATGAATTTGATCCAGTTCCTAAAATACAGACGATGGCCGGCTTTCCTCTGTATGCGGCATAGGCTGCTGCGGTAAGATCTTCTTTTACGATGATTTCCGCATCAGTAAATACTTTCCCCAGTTCTTCGATAATGGTATCGCAATTCTGCTGAACGCCACATCCTGAGCCGTAAAAATAGATTTTTCTGATAGAATTTTTAACGGAGGTAAGGCTTGTATTTTTTTTAATTTCGGGAACGATGAGTTCCTTGCTGATAAAATTGGGGTTGAAGCCAATGGTTTCTGTTTTCAGGAAGACTTGTTTAAAATCGTCCAGAATAACCCAATCTGATTTTGTAGAACCACTATCAACAATAGCAACCATATTTTCCATTTTAGTTTAAGGATGCTAAATTATGAATTTATCTTTTAAGATGTGGGATAATTGACATGACATATGTGTTGTTTCTAAAATCTGAAAGTAGTGTTAATTTAAATGAACATTAAAATAAAAAAGAGCAAACCAAATAAGTAAGCTCTTTGTTGCAGGAGGAAAAAATTGCATTTTCATTGTTTTATCTCTGGATTTTTATCGTTAAACTGCACAAGCCAGTCTTCGATCTCATCTTCGAGATAGGAGGTCTGAAGGATCATGGCATTGATAAAGTCATCGGGAACGGGTTCGTTGTCTGAATTTTCAAGATTCCAAAGTTCCTCTGACATATTTTCATACTCTGAATAAACGCGTTTGAAACGTGAATTTTCTCTTTCTAGAGCTTCAATATTTTTCTGCTGAAGCTGAAATTTTCTGTATTTGTTTTGGCTTTTCATACAAATATTATTAAAATTTGGGCGTAAAAAAATTTGGATCATATGATTTTTAATCATATTACAAGATAGAAAAAACCATCAACACAAATAGTTGAAAATGAATTTATTATCAGGTATAGCTTGTCTCAATTGGAAAACTAAATTTAGAAATTATTTTGAATCTAAAAAAATTTTTAACAACTTTTTTCAGGGTTTAACATATAGTTATAAATTTGCACATTATATCAATCGGATGAGAGATTTACTACTACGACAGAAGCAGGTTTTATTCTTTATCATAGCAGGAGGGCTGAGCGCTGTTGTTGAAATCGGAAGCTTTAAACTATTTAGCACCACGATCCCTCAGTTCTTTCCTCGTGAAATTAATTTCCACGGAATTCATTATCCTTTAAGTAATATTTTCTCAACAAGCTGCGGAATTATCACCAATTATTTCCTAAGCATCTGGTTTGTTTTTGAAAGAGGAAAACATTCAAAAAGAAAGGAATTTGCCTATTTCATGCTTGTTTCATTTATTTCGACATTACTGAGTCTCGGCTTCTTCCAGATTTTTTACAGCTATGTCTTTAAAGATACGATTGATCTTGTGGTTTATGCATTAAGCCCTGAAATTATCAGTAAGATTGCAGCAATCCTGCTGGTTTCGATCCTGAACTATTCAATTAAGAAGAAATTAATCTTTAACGGATAGAAATGGCAAAGGTTTTAAACTATCTCTGGAGAGCCTGGCTTCTGATTCTGGCATTTGTCTTTACCCTAATTTTTGGACTTCCGGTTTATATTTTATCATTTAATAAAAAGCATTATAAATATGCCTACCGTTTCGTAAGATATTGGAGTTACTGTATATTTTACGGTATGGGACTTCGGTATGAGTTAACCAGATTATCGAGGGAAACGCTTGACAAGAATCAGCAATATGTTTTTATTTCCAACCACACTTCGATTATGGACATTATGCTGATGTGCATCTTGTGCGCTGATCATCCGATCTGTTTCGTGGGAAAAAAAGAGCTGGTAAAAATCCCGATCTTTGGCACTATCTATAAAAGGATATGTGTAATGGTAGACCGTGGAAGCGCCAGAAGCCGTGCAGATGTATACCGCAGATGCGCCGAGAAAATGGAAGAAGGTAACAGCATTGTGATCTTTCCTGAAGGTGGTGTCCCGGATGATACTTCAATAATTTTAGATGAATTTAAAGATGGAGCTTTTACACTTTCTTCGAAACATAATTCGCCAATTGTAATCTATACTTTTATCGGATTAAAGGAAATTTTTCCGTTTGACAATTCAAAAGGTTATCCGGGTAAAGCAAAAGTATATTTTAACGGAATTTTATACCCTTCCGCACCTCCGAAAGAGCTTAAATTGTCTTCTTTTGAGACAATAAAAAAAACATTGCTAAAACACTATAATTAAAAGAAATAATATATATTTGTTTTCAGAAATTTTCAACAAATATGTCAAATTATTCTAAACAAACTAATTGGGGACAATTCATCCCATTGGTTACTGTGTTTTTCTTCTGGGGATTTGTGGCGGCAAGTAATGACATTTTGATCCCAGTTTTCCAAAAAGCTTTTAAATTATCACAAACCGAAAGTATGCTGGTGCAGATATGCTTCTATGTAGCATATACGGTGGGTTCTTTGATTTATATGGCTATTTCCAAAGGTATAAAACAGGATTTGGTTAATAAAATCGGTTATAAAAATGGTCTTATTGTAGGGCTTCTTATTTCTGCGGCAGGAACACTTTTATTTTATCCTGCAGCCAATCTGCATTCTTTTACTCTGATGATCTCGGGTCTTTTTATTGTAGGACTGGGATTTTCATTACAGCAAATTGTAGCAAATCCGTTAGCTATTGAGGTAGGTCCTGCTGAAACAGGTTCTCAAAGGCTTACCATGGCAGGAGGAATAAATAACCTGGGCACAACGATAGGTCCGCTTATTGTATCTTTCGCGATTTTCGGTTCTGCAGCTGCTGCTACAACTGACGTAAGTGTTGAAAGTGTAAAGGTTCCTTATCTAATATTAGGAGTAGCCTTTGTTCTGGTAGCTATTATGTTGAAATTTTCTTCCCTTCCGGCCATTACGCCAACCGTAACTGAAAATACGGATGATGTCGTTCCTGGACAACATAGAAAGTCCGCTTTTCAATACCCGCAGCTTTTTATGGGGATGATTGCGATATTTGTGTATGTGGGTGTGGAAGTTTCTACAGCCAGTAATCTCCCTGCCTACATGGAAAAAAGTTTAGGTTTTGAAACTAAAGATGTTGCGCCTTACATCTCTTTATATTGGGCTTCATTAATGATCGGCCGTTGGACCGGAGCTGTAGAAGCTTTTGACGTAAGCGCCGGAATTAAAAAAATATTGAGATTTTTAGCTCCTTATCTTGCTTTTGGAGTTTTCTTATTAGTGAATGCAATTGCAAAACATGATCTTTCCCATTTTTATGTATATGGATTGATTATCATTGCGATGATCATTTGTGACATTATGAGTAAAGGTAATCCTGCAAGAATGCTTCTTATTTTCTCAGTTGCGGGGATTGCGGCTCTGTTAATCGGAATGTTCACCACCGGTATGGTTTCGGTATACGCCTTTACAAGTGTAGGCTTATTCTGTTCTACTCTATGGCCTTGTATTTTTGCTTTGGCAATCAATGGTCTTGGCAAGCACACCAATGAGGGATCCGGCCTATTAATTATGATGATCATGGGAGGCGGAATTGTAAGTCTTATCCAAGGATATGTAGCAGACCTTACTAATATCCACTTCAGTTATATTGTGGGAGTAATCTGTTTTGCGTACCTTGCTTTCTATGCAATAAGAGTAAGCGGAATCCTGAAATCCCAGGGTATTGATCTTGACAAAATCACAAAAGGCAGTGGTCACTAATACAACAAAAACAATATATAAGAAAAGAGTTTGGGCAGGTTTATTACTTGCCCAATTTCTTTTGTTCTTCGCGTTCTCCAGATCTTCGGTAATGATTTCTTTTTTTGAAAACTTCTTCGAAATTCAAAAGAAATTTCATCAGCTTATCTTTTCATGGATTCCTTTTTCGTTTGGAGATGTTCTTTATATTTTATTAGGAATTTTTCTTCTTTATCATGTTATAAGCTGCTTCAGTAAAAAGAATCGGAAAAACTCTTTATTCAAAATTCTTGTATCTATTAATATCTTTTACTTTATATATCAGGTATTTTGGGGAATGCTTTATTTCCAGACTCCGATTATAAAAAAACTTCCTTCTCAAAAAGAACCGACAGTTGATAAAGCCAAAATTTTAACATTAAAATATCTGCAAAAATGCAAAGACACCAGAAAACTTACGAAAGAAGATAAAAACGGTATTTTCGTGATTGCCGATTTGAAAGCTGTGCAGAAAGAGATTCTTTACCGGCAAGCCTTACTTCCTGGAAACATTTCAGGAAAAAAAGCTCCTGGGATTAATTCTTTTAAACCTAGTCTTTTTAAAAATATTATGAGCTACACCGGAATTTTAGGGTATTACAATCCTTTTACAGCAGAATCTCAATTTAATTCCCAGCTGCCAAATACATTTATTCCTTTTACATCTGCTCATGAAAGCTCACACCAACTTGGTTTTGCAAGAGAACAGGAAGCTAATTTTGTCGGATATCTCATTGGAATCAATTCTAAAAATTTAGATTTACGCTACAGCACGGAATATTTTACTTTAAAAAGCTTACTGAATTATATTGCAGATAAAGATCCTGATTTTGTAAAGAACATACTTCGAAATTATTCTCAAGAAATGAAAAAAGACAGGGCTTATGAAAAAGCTTTTATGATGAAACATCAGGGTTTACTGGATGATTTTTTCGGATTTACCAATAATCTTTTTCTTAAGAGCAATCAGCAGGAAGGATCGATCACCTATTCTTATTTCATTGATCTTCTTCTGAATTATGAAAAGGTATAAACAAAAGAATCGTATCAGGCGATACGATTCTAAAAACACAAATGATGAAAAAAAATTTATTACCTTGACTTGTTCCCTCATTCAAGGCGTTGTAAAAGTACAATATAATTTAGAAATAAAAAAATATTTTCAAGTTTTTTTTCACAAATTTTTGACAATTAAATTTCTGAAATTGCTATAAATTCTTCTTATACTCTTTACTTTTCTTTCAAAATGCCGGTCATTACTCATTATTAGGTGATTATATCTAATATTTTTTTTTGGAGATATTTATCATTCTGCAGGGAAATAAAATTTTCAATAAAATTATAATTAAAGTAAATTTAAAAGAAGAGCTTATTCCTAAAAAATTATATATCCCAGAAAATTGAAAAAAAAGTTTGTTTTTTTCAAACATCTCCCTATTTTAGACAAAAAAATTAATATGCTATTGGACAAACTCATTAATTATCTGAAACTGGACAAACAGGAGTTTCTGTTTCAGTTCAATTCTCACCCGAATTACCCATCAGCATTAGCTTTTAGTGATACCCTTAATTTTATGGGCGTGAGAAACGATGCCTATGAGTTGGATAAAGAATATTGGGACGAGCTTCCTGAAGAATTTATTGCCATTGTTGATAATTCTTTCTCCATAGTAAAAAAATCGGGGAATCAATATTCTATTTATTCTGATAAAGCGAAAACTTTAAACAAAGAAGAACTTCATCAAAAAGCCACGGACTTTGTCTTGCTTTTTGAAAAAGATAAAGCAGAAAGTAAATCTGTTACAAGTTATAAGCCATTTGTTTATGGCATTTTTGCAATTGCGCTTTTATATTCAGTTTTAACACAGACCTGGTATGAAGCTTTATTTAATCTCCTTTCTCTCACCGGAGTTTATATTTCGCTTGAAATCTTTAACCAGAAATTCGGAAATACTTCCGTAGTGATCGGGAGCATTTGCGGTGACACAGCTGGAAATCAATCTGTAAACTCTTGTAACAAAATAATTACACAAGACAAAACGAGTATTCTCGGTCTTAAGTTTTCTGATTTTTCTCTCATTTATTTTATCGGAATTACCATTTTAGGATTATTTCTACCTACAACTTCTTTAGTGGTGAAAGGTTTTTCGTTTGCTTCAATCATTGCCATCGGCTATTCATTATACATCCAGGGATTTGTGGAAAAGACTTTCTGCAGAGTTTGCCTTTTGATTATTTCTATCCTTTTAGCTCAGCTTTTCATCAGTGCTTTTTTGTTTGAGAATATTTATTTTGATACAGGAATTGCCTTACTAAGCCTTATTTTATGGATTGTTTTGTTTTCTTCAGTCTTATATCTTAATAATACGCTTGAAGAGAAAGAAAAACTTCAGAAATCGAATGCTAAAAATTTAAAGTTTAAAAGAAATTATGACCTTTTCAAAAGAGAACTTCTGGAAAAAGAAAAAGTAACTTTCACAAATAACGAAACATTTTTTATCGGAAATAAAGATGCAAAACTTCATCTTTCCATTATTTCAAATCCGTATTGTGGATTTTGTAAAGATGCTCATAAAATAATGGAAAATTTACTTGAAAAATATCCGGAATATATTTCTGTACAGATGAGATTCAATTATTCTCCTGATCAGCAGAATGAAAAATTCACCAATCTCATTTCCGATTTCATGTACACATATAAAAACAAAACTTCGGACGATTTTTTAAAACTTGTTGACTATTGGTTTGAAACCAGGGATGAAAATAAAATCAGACAGAAAGCCGGAGCCGTTTCAGGCATTGAAGATTTAACTCCTTTGGTAGAGATGTCAGCAGAAAACAGAAATGAAGGACTTAATTTTACTCCAATCATTCTAATCAATGGATATCAGTTCCCAGATAAATACGACCGGGAAGATATTTACTATTTTATTGAAGAGTTAATGGAGGATGAAGAAACTAATAATGAAATAGTTTCCGATTTATAATATTCACTTATATTAGGACAAATTAAGCGGAACCTGAAAGCTATATAATCAAATGAAAAAGATCTTGATCATCATTGCTATATTACTTATTAATTTGTTGTACAGCCAAAAGATGACAGGTATCTATGAATTAAAATTCAGAATTAATCCAGATAAAGATAGTTTGATAACAAATATTTTTTATTTAGATATTGATGGCTTTCAATCTACTTTCAGATCTGAAATAGAAAGAAAATCAGATTCTTTAATTAATAAAAAAGGCTTTGGTTACGGAAGAAAATCTCTTTTTATAACGGATTTATATTCAAAAAAAGATTTAAAAACTAATGAAATTCAAAAATTAATAATTTCAGGTCTGGTAGGTAATCGCTACTTTATAAAAATAGATGATGAACTAAAATGGGAGATTAAGAATGAGAAACAGAAAATAGGGAATTTAGATTGCCAAAAAGCAGAAGTGGATTATGGTGGAAGGCATTGGATTGCCTGGTTTTCAGAGACCGTAAACTTACAAGAGGGTCCTTATATTTTTCATGGCTTACCAGGGCTAATTATAAAGATAACAGATCAAAATTTAGATTATGATTTTAATCTCATTCAATTAAAAAAAGCAGAAAATTATAATATCTATTTTCATAAATCAAAAGAGAAACAAATAACTTGGCTAGATTTTCAACGAATGATACAAAACTATTACAATGATCCACTATATGAAATAAAAAATAGTGGGATGAAATATACAATCGTTGATGATAAAGAAAATATCTCTACATTAAACCCCAAAATGATACAGAAAAAGCACCAAACTAATTTAAAGAATAATGACAGTAATCTAATAGAACTGGATAAAATGATTGAGTTAAAATAACAATAATATTAGCAATAGCTAATCAGATATAAAAATATTATCCAATGCTTAAAAATAAGCAATTTCCATTTTATCGCCAGCCAGACTCTAAAGACTGTGGACCTACCTGCCTTCGTATCGTAAGCAAATATTACGGAAAAAGCATTTCTTTACAGCAGATCCGTAACCTTTCGGAAACTACCCGCGAGGGAAGCAGCCTTCTGGGGCTGAGTGATGCTGCCGAAGATCTGGGTTTTCGTTCTATGGGTGTACAGATCGACTTCAATACACTTGCAGAGGAGGTTCCGCTGCCGTGTATTGTGCACTGGAACAAAAATCACTTCGTGGTCGTATACAAAATCGATAAAAATAAAAAGATCTATGTTTCCGATCCTGGTTATGGCCTTATCATTTATACAAAAGAAGAATTTATCCGACTATGGATCGGTGAAAATGCTGATGAGAAAACCGAGGAAGGTATCGTATTAATTTTAGAAACTACTCCCGCCTTCTTTCAGACTGAATTTGATGACAAGGAAAGTAAAGCAAGTTTTTCTTTTCTTTCAAAATATCTTTTAAAATACAAATCACTCGTTATCCAGCTGGCAATAGGACTGCTGGCAGGAAGTTTACTATCGCTGATTTTCCCGTTCCTTACGCAGAGTATTGTCGATGTCGGTATTCAGAATCAGGATTTGAACTTTATTTATCTCGTTCTTCTGGCTCAGATCATGCTTTTTATAGGAAGAATGGGTATCGAGGTAATTCGGAGCTGGATTTTACTCCACCTCTCTGCCAGGATCAACATCTCCATCATCTCTGATTTCTTTATTAAACTGATGAAATTGCCCATCAGCTTTTTTGATACTCGAATGACAGGAGACATCATGCAGAGGATCAATGACCATCACAGGATCGAACAGCTGTTAACAAGCTCTTCTTTGAACACATTATTCTCACTAGTGAATCTCATTATCTTCAGTATTGTTCTTTTGTTCTATGATTACCGGCTGTTTATCGTTTATCTTGTAGGTGCGGCGGCCTATATCGGGTGGATCAGTTTTTTCCTTGGAAAAAGAAAGGAGCTTGATTACAAAAGATTTTCACAAGTTTCGGAGGAGCAAAGTAAGGTGATCGAGCTAATTAACGGAATGCAGGAAATCAAAATGCATAATGCCGAAAAGCAAAAAAGATGGGATTGGGAATTTTTGCAGGTAAAATTATTTAAAATAAGGATAAAATCGCTTTCACTGGAGCAATGGCAGTCTGTGGGGGGAAATTTTATCAATCAGATGAAAGATATCCTGGTCAGCTTTCTTTCTGCAAAACTGGTCTTAGAAGGAAACCTTACGTTGGGGATGATGCTTTCTGTTCAGTATATCATTGGCCAGCTCAACAGTCCTTTACTCCAATTAATCGACTTTATCAAACAAACCCAGGATGCCAAGATTTCTCTCGAAAGACTGGGAGAAATCCATGATAAGGAAGACGAAGAAAATAAAGATGAGCAGTATGCCCATGATCTTCCACAAAAGGATATCGAAATCGAGAATCTTTCTTTCCGTTATATAGGTTCAGATGCCTATGTTTTTGAAAATTTAAATTTAAATATACCTTACCAAAAAACAACAGCCATCGTGGGAGCAAGTGGAAGCGGAAAAACAACCCTGTTAAAGCTTCTCATGAAGTTTTATGAGCCCAATGAAGGAGAAATAAGACTGGGGAATACGAAGCTTAAACATATTTCTCCGAGATTCTGGCGAGATCACTGCGGGGTAGTGATGCAGGAAGGTTATGTATTCAATGACACGATTGCCCATAATATTGCCGTGGGTGAAGATTATGTTGACAAACAAAAATTAAGGAAAGCGGTAGAAATTGCCCACATTAAGGATTTTATTGAAGAATTGCCGTTAAGCTACAACACAAAAATCGGAAACGAAGGTCTTGGTGTAAGTGGCGGACAAAAACAAAGGCTCTTCATTGCCAGGGCCGTATATAAATCTCCGGATTATATTTTCTTTGATGAGGCAACCTCGGCTCTTGACGCCAATAACGAAAAAATCATCATGGAAAATCTTGAGCAGTTTTTTAAAGGCAAAACCGCAATCGTTATTGCCCATAGGCTTTCAACGGTAAAGCACGCCGATAAAATTATTGTTTTGGATAAAGGGAAAGTCGTTGAAGAGGGAAATCATTCTGAACTGGTGGCCTTAAGAGGTGAATATTACAGGCTTGTAAAAAACCAATTGGAATTAGGAAATTAATTATTTATACTTAAAATAAACTTTAAAAATAGTGGAATCCGAAAAACTAATAGAGTAGGAACAAATTAAAAACAAATTATTATGAAAAATTTAAAAAAACTAAATCGAAAAGAATTAAAAAACGTTGCAGGGAGCGGACCTGGTGACTGGCAATTGTATTGTGATCCAAATTACTCTGGAAGTGGTTCACCAAAAGGTACATGTGTTACAGGATACGTAATGTGTCTAGACTGTTGCTACAAAGTAGGTCAATCAATTTGCTAATCAAATCAAAGAGGCTGTTTAATATAGTCTCTTTGAAATTTATACAGGCAATTATTTTAATAATAAATAAACCATATTAAAGCAGAGACTAAATATATTTTGTTAATTTTAATCAACCAATTCAAAAATCTATTAGTTATGAAAAATTTACAGAAAATCGGAAGAAAAAATCTTCGAGAAATTCATGGTGCAGGACCTGTTCCTGTATTTCCGTGCAATTGTTTCTGCTACATCAACAATATAAAACAGTGGAATGCATGCAACCGTTACTGTCCCGATGGAGATATTCCAGGAGTAGAGCCTGGCAATAATCCGAAATGTGATTATACATTGCCATTATAGCATTAATTCAGAAATCACTCAATAATCTTCAGATCATAAAGATGATGGAGATTATTGAGTTTTATTTTTATATGAAAAAAGACGTTTTAGATACTATTGAATTACGCTCAGAAAGCGTTCAGGATATTCTTACACAGCCTCCTCACTGGATGATCCGATGGGGAAACACCATTATATTTTTAATTCTTGTGATGATTCTCATCATGAGCTACATGATCCGGTATCCTGAATTTATCCCTGCCCCGATTGTGGTAACCTCTCAAAATCCGCCGGAAAAACTGGAAGCCCGTACCAATTCGAAAATCGAAAAGATTTTTATTAAAGATCATCAGCATGTTAAAAAGAATGATGTTCTGATGGTCATGCAGTCGACAGCGAATTATAAAGATATCCTGGAACTGAAAAAGCTGGTTGATTCTATAACGCCGGATCAGCTGGCCTCATTTCCTTTAAGCAAAGCCTCAAACTTTAAACTTGGTGAACTGCAAGGGGATTACAACAATTTTGCAAAGGCATTTCAGGATGAAGCATTATTTACAAGGCTGCAGCCTTATGCCCCGGAAAATCTTGCCGCCAATCAAAGCCTCTCAGAATACCGTGTGAGAATCGCTACATTAAAACAGCAGAAAAGTCTTGAACAGGCCAAATATGAAATTACCAAAAAGAATTATCAGCGTTCGCAGGAGTTGTTTAATCAAGGCGTAATTGCGGCCGTAGAACTTGAAAATGAAAAAATAAAATTTCTGCAGGCTCAACAAAATTTAGAAAACATCAATATTTCTCTTTCACAGATCGAAGAGGGAATTTCCAATGTCAACAAAACAAAAAGCGGAACAGCAATTAATACCGAAAAGGATAAAATCACATATTCGTCACAAACTTTACAGCTTTTCGAACAGCTCAGAAAATCACTAAAAGAATGGGAACAGAATTACCTGATCATTTCCAATACAGATGGTGAGGCCAGCTTTCAGCAGTTTTTTGGTGAAAATCAATTTGTAAAGGCTGGAGATGCCATCTTATCCATTTTACCCGATAACAAAGAAAAGCTTGTGGGAAGAATGGCTGTTCCCGCCGCTAATTCAGGGAAGATCATTGCCGGTGAAAAAGTATTAATCAAACTCGATAATTACCGCTACCAGGAATATGGGATTGTGGAAGGAAAAGTGCAGAATATTTCTCTTTCTCCTGATAAAGACGGAAATTATTATGTAGATATTGCTCTTCCAAAAGGATTGAAAACTTCATACAACAAAACTCTGACATTCGATAAGGAATTAAAAGGTAGCGCCGAAATTGTGACACAAGATTTACGCTTAATTGAAAGATTCTTCTATCAAATCAGAAAATTATTGGGATACCAAAGCTAGCAAATTTTAAAGCCGAAGAGTCTTCTTTGGCTTTTACTATCTTATAGTAGAAAATACAATTATCTTAAAAAGTAAAAAGTCTGCAAGAGTATCTTACAGACTTTTTTTGTAGCGAAGACGGGAATTGAACCCGTGACCTCAGGGTTATGAATCCTGCGCTCTAACCAACTGAGCTACCTCGCCTTTTTGGTGGTGCAAATATAGAAAATATTTACAACTAACCAAAATTATTTTAGCTTAAAATATTCCAAAACATCACCTACATGTTCTGGTTTACTGATAATCTTATTGTTAGCATCCAAAATAAAATACGTCGGTGTTGCATGAACGTTATACGTATCGGCGTAGCTACTATTCCATCCTCTTAATTCGGTATCATTTACCCATGGAAATGCACTGATTTTTTTGGTATAAGAATCCTTGTCAACATCCAACGACAAACCAACAACCTGAATATTTTTCGCTTTTAGGTCATTATATTTTGCCAATAACTGCGGAAGCTCACTTTCACAGTGAGAACACGTAGACGACCAAAATATCACAACTTTTTGATCAGCCTTTATATCATGAAGGGTTTTAGCATTTGTATTGACCGGAGATTGAAATTTATAATTAGGAAAAACAGCACCGATTTCAACATTAGCATTTGATTTTAAAGTAGATGCCAATCTGTCTGTAATTGTACATTTCAGATTTTTAGCCAGACCAAGGTATTTATCTTTAAAATCCTGCATGTCGTATACATCGAAAATATCGATTAATTCAGAAAGAACAGTTTGCCCTCTAGGAGTTTCCACTTTTAATCTATCGAGGAGTTTATCTACAGATGTGCTGACATTGGTATTGCCTCCGGAATTAAGATATGACACAAGCACAGGTCTCAATAAAGACGATGTTTCCAGCATGTCATTCGATTTATCAATAAAATTAATTATATCATCCTGACTTACTTTTTTCGAGGTATCATTAGAAAGGAATTTATTATAATTCGTATTATAGTAATAAATAAACGGATGCTTTGCCTGATCTATCCCCTCAGAACTGCCGTTGAGTCTGTTTATTTCGGCTTTTAGCGCTTTACCAAAATCTGTATCATCTTTATAATACTCTTTTATCTGTGACAATGCGGGAAGTATGAGCTCTTTTTTCTGAGATCCTTCCTGGAATTTACTCATAAGATCATTGGCTTCATCAATATAAGTAATATCCTTAATTTTATTGTTCTGTGTTTCAAGTTTTACATTGACATTTTTATTTTCAGAAATAAAATTAAATGTATTGTTTGAGCTTGGGAAATAAACTTTCATCATTCCCATGTAATTCTTAGGATATTTAAAAATCCATGTATTATTTTTACTTTGTTCCTTTGAAAAAATAATGTCTTTGGAACCATTCAAAGTATATAAAATAGCATCTTGATCTTTGAAATCAGCAGGGGCCTTAATCGTAACGGAAAACTGTGCCTGTAATGAAAATGCAGCTATTAAAGCCGGTATTGTAAAAATCTTTTTCATAGGGTAAAAATAAAAAAACTCTCCGAGTAATCAGAGAGTTTAATATTTTTTTAATAAAAATTATATTTTCTTGGTTGTATACTTTCTACTGAAGAATATTATTAGCATAATCGCTACAATACCTAAAATGTATATATACATATCAATAGGTGAAGATTGTACTCCAGGTCCTACAATTCCTTTAGCACTTGAATTAGGCGGCGGAACTTTATCCTGGGCATTGATGATCAGTTGAAATCCGAGTAGAAAAAAAACAGGAATAAATTTATTTATTGCTTTCATATTTATTATTTTAAGATTTTAGCAGTAACGATTTCTCCCTTTTCGGAAACAACTTTTACTAAATAAGCATTTTTAATTTTATTATCTAGTTCAATGACAAAATCTGTTGAAGTATCCACAGCTTTTTTAGTGATAACCAGCTTACCACTCATATCATAAACGTCAATATCTGCCTTTTTCCAGTTAGGATCAAATCTCACAATGTAATTAGTTATTGCAGGATTATAAACTACCATAGTACGAGAAGGTGTAGACGTTTGGGTATCGGCTGTTGATAGTACAATGTTGCTTGGCTCTCCATAATAAAGATCAAATTCTGCAGTATTTACAGGAATTACCGCTCCCTGAACAGCCTGCTGAACAGTTCCATTTTGGGGTCTATAGTAGAAACCAATTCCTGAAGATAATGCATGGGTTCCATTACTCACTAAATTGGCATTTTCTCTTATTTCAAATTTGTAGGATTTTATTTTATTAAGATCATAATTTACCATCTTAATATTTTTTCCTGTAAAGTTATTTTCATTAGCCTCATTAATATACAACCAGTATTGGCCAGAATAATTGGTATCATATCCACCTGTAGGAGCTTCTTCAAATGTTCCTAAAATATCAGAAGTATTTGCCTTTACCTGAGTTAAGGCTTCGGAAGTAGAATGTCCTGTGGTACCATCAGGATAAACAACATAGTAAGTTCTTGCAACCTCATTACCATTAGCATCAAGCCCAATAACTCCTAATTGTTTTACTGTATTATTTAATGTATTTTTATTGGCAGTAACATTATAAGTTGTACCAGCACTTCTGCTATAATAATTGAATCTTCTAAGATTAGCAAAATTAATCTTATTATCATTTGGATCAACCACACTATTACTGGTAAGTTTAATAACAAAAGTTCCTAGCGGTCTTACCATTACATAGTCTACATCACCCGTTGGAACACCAGACATAAATGTTATATATTTATATGCACCACTTCCTAATGCAAAAGTTCCTCCTGATGTACTCTGAACGGCACCACCCGAAATTTCCAGTCTTACTCCTTGAATTGTTTTTAAGTTGACACCATCGCCGTTACTATCATCTATAGCGATTTGTGATAAATCAAGATTTGTTAAGAATGGATTTGCGTAGTGATACATGTACCTTCCATAGGTTCCGGACCAGGGTGTTGTCACAAACTCATCCTGAAGATAGGTATAGTACTTTTCATGATATTGATTTTCTGCATTACCATTAGTTCCAAAATTTACGGTGGCTCCTGCACCTTGAAGCGTAATAACACTGCCTTCACTTAAAGGACGTCCTTTGATTGTTCTAGTAACAGTGCTTACATCAAGGCCATTTCCTCCCAACATATAGTAAGCTATACTAGGATATTCAGGACTTCCTATATAAGAAGAAGGACTAACACTCATCGGAACAACATTGGTATTATTAACCATGAGAACATCGTTTTGAGATCGTCTTGCATTGTTAAATGTTTTACCTAGTTCCGTACTTAAGCTCCCTACTCTTTTATAATAGAAGGGTAATCCTATTTGCTGATAAGTACCATGATTGATGGCTCTAAATTCCTGATCTATGATACCTATAATGTTTAATTGATTTAGCCCTGAGATGTAGAGTTGGCCATAAGTGTAAGTTGGTGTAGCAGATGAACTATTTACATTATACTGGTCATACTTATCCGGTTCATTCAATTTATTGATAAAATTACCACCTCCGTTCGCTTCCGTTTTATCAATCCCTACCGGAGCAGACATATCAATAGTTTTAAAATAGTCGCTGGAAGTTCCTTCAATCATAAAATTACCATGATTTTCGATACTTCCACTACCTCTCATTTGTAACCCCCCACCAGAGTAAAACAGAGTTCCTTTACTGACGTAAGTAAGCGCAGTATCATCTACGTGAACTAATATATTCTGCGCCTGAACAGAATAAATAGCCGCTATTAAGCCAATAGCAAATAAATTTTTTCTCATTGTATGTATTATTTGTGTGTTATACAATATTTCAATTGCAAAGTTATATTTTTTTCATTAAAAAACAAAAATATTTTACTTATTAACAAAAATGTTATCCTCAGTTAATATAATTTTCTTTTCTTCACCGATGGAAAACATATAGTCTTCGAGCACTTTTTCCGTTGTCCCTCTGAGTCCTCTGGCACCTAATCCTTTTTCAATCGTTTCCTCTACAATTTTCTCAATTGCTCCATCTGTGAAAACAAGATCAGCCCCGTCCATTTTGAAAAGTTCGATGAATTGGTTAACAATTGAATTCTTAGGTTCCTTCATAATCCTGATCATCGTTTCTTTGGTAAGTTTGTCAAGATAAGTAATGATCGGGAATCGTCCCAACAACTCAGGAATTAAACCGAATGAACGAAGATCAATGGCATTAATATTTGTTAAAACATATTCATCTTCATCAGTTTTATTGATTTTCTCAGCACTGAAACCGATAGCCTGCTTATTCATTCTTCGTTCGATAATTTCCTTGATTCCATCGAATGCACCACCGGCAATGAACAGGATATTCTGAGTATTCACCTGAATATATTTTTGGTCCGGGTGCTTTCTTCCCCCTTGAGGCGGAACGTTAACAATACTTCCTTCAAGCAACTTTAATAAACCCTGCTGAACTCCTTCTCCGGAAACATCTCTTGTAATGCTCGGATTATCTGATTTTCTGGCGATCTTATCAATTTCATCAATGAAAACAATTCCTCTTTCAGCTTTCTCCACATCATAATCTGCCACCATCAGAAGTCTGGATAAAATACTTTCAACGTCTTCTCCTACATATCCTGCTTCAGTTAAAATAGTAGCATCAACAATACAGAAAGGCACATTAAGCTCTCTAGCGATGGTTTTTGCCAATAAAGTTTTTCCTGTTCCGGTTTCACCAATCATGATGATATTTGATTTCTCAAGCTCAACCTCGCGGTTTTCGTTCTGGGCGTGGAGTAATCTTTTGTAATGATTGTAAACAGCGATTGACAATTGTTTTTTTGCCTGATCCTGCCCGATAACATATTGATCCAAAAATTCCTTGATTTCTTTTGGCTTTTTCAGCTCTTCCATATTTTCAGCAGGAGAGAATCCTGTTTTTGCCGAACTGTCTTTTACGATGGCATGCGCCTGCTCGATACAGTTTTCACAAATAAAACCATTCTGACCGGAAATCAGCATCTGCACTTCATTTCTCTTTCTTCCGCAGAAAGAACACTGGTTTGAATTCATTTTTATATATAGGTAAATATAGATTAAATAAACTCGTAAAAATTTACGAGTTTATTGTTTTTTAAGAATTAATAATCGAGTTCTGAATTTCAGTATACTCTTCATTTGTAAGCTTCAGTCTTTCATTTCTGAAATTCATATCTTCCATTTTATTTAAAGGAATCAAATGAATATGAGCATGAGGTACCTCTAGTCCTACTACTGCTACCCCTACTCTAACACAAGGGATTGCATTTTTAATTTTTTTTGCAACTTCCTGAGCAAATCCCCAAAGATTTTTATATTCTTCACTTTCAAGATCAAAAATAAGGTCTATTTCCTTTTTGGGAACTACCAACGTATGACCTTTCACCAAAGGCATTGCATCCAGAAAAGCAATAAAGTGATCATTCTCGGCAATTTTGTATGAGGGAATTTCGCCATTGATGATCTTCGTAAAAATTGTGCTCATTTTTCTAAAATTTAGAGTTCAGCAGTCAGATTTGATTATAAAGTAATATCTAATACTTCAAAAGAAAGTTTATTTCCGTTAGGAAGTGTGATATCCGCAGTTTCACCGACAACTTTGCCTAAAAGACCTTTTGCAATCGGAGTATTCACAGAAATTTTTCCAGCTTTAAGATCGCTTTCATTATCAGGAACCAGCGTAAATACCTGCTCCTGTTTTGTGGCATTATTTTTCAGTCTTACTGTGGTAAGAATTGAAACTTTTGAAGTATCAAGTTGACTTTCATCTATGATCTTGGACGTAGCTATAGCATCTTTCAGCTTTGAAATTCTCATTTCAAGCATTCCTTGAGCTTCCTTGGCTGCATCATACTCTGCATTTTCAGACAAATCTCCCTTGTCTCTTGCTTCTGCAATCTGCTGGGTGATCTTTGGTCTTTCTACAGTTTCCAACTGTTCCAGCTCAGCTTTCATTTTGTCTAATCCCTCCTTTGTAACATAGCTTGCCATAATTTTCAAAATTTAGTTTTAGTATAAAAAAATAATCCGACATTTGCCGGACAATGTTTTCGAGTTGTAATCGTTTAATTTTTACAAATATATAAAAATTTAAATTGAAATGAAAAAAACTTTCTCAATATTATCTATAATAACATTATTGATAGTCAGTATTTTAGCCATAAAATCTTGTGGGAGCAGAGAAGATACCGTAAGTTGCTTCCCCAGTAATCCTATAAATGTCACACTTAATCTTAATCTTCCTGCCTATTACGTTCTGAACCAGGTTGGAGGATGGGTTTATATTAATGAACAACAATCCGGTACCAGAGGCCTTATCGTGGTAAGAGCCTCCGATACAACCTTTAAGGTCTATGACCGGAATGCTCCGCATATATGCCCTGATAATAATACAACACTTGAAGTTCAGGAAAACATCAGGGTAGTTTGTCCAAAGGATAATGCACAGTGGATACTTCTTACCGGACAACCTACAGCCGTGGCCAATGTACCTCCTAAAACTTATCTTTACAATTATGACCCATCGGGGAAAATTTTAAATATTTATTATTAAATGAAAGTTGTCGTACAAAGAGTTTCAGAATCCAGTGTAAAAGTAGACGGAAAAATTGTAGGAGAAATCGGAAAAGGATTGATGTTGCTGGTAGGAATTGACGAAAATGATACTCAGACAGATGCCGACTGGCTTGTGCAGAAAATTTTAAACTTAAGAATTTTCGGAGATGATGAAGGCAAAATGAATCTTTCCGTACAGGACATTAAAGGTGAAATCTTGTGTATCAGTCAGTTTACTCTGATTGCGGATTACAAAAAAGGTAACCGCCCGTCATTCATTAAAGCGGCAAAGCCCGATAAAGCCATTCCGCTATTTGATTATTTTAAAGATGAAATTTCAAAATCCGGATTAAAAACCGAGAGCGGAATTTTCGGAGCCGACATGAAAGTTTCACCAATTAATGACGGACCTGTAACAATTGTGATGGATTCTGTAATTAAATCTTAAATTTGCACCTAATTTTTAATTAACAAAAAATGAAAAAAACATTCGTTACTTTACTTATTCTCGGCGGAATAAGCTCTGTGTATGCTCAAAAAAGCTATACTGAAGATCAAAAAGCTTCTTATTATATCGGTCTTGATATTGCACAAAATATGAAGAGACAAGGTTTCGCAGTAGATCCCGACTTGCTTGCCCAGGCAATGAAAGATGAGTTTGGAGATAAGCCAAAACTATTTCCAAAAGAAGAAATGGGGAATTTTATGCAGGGCTTTATGCAGAAGCAGAATGAAAAAAGAATGGCTATAGAAAAAGCTAAGGCGGAAGAAAATAAAAAGAAAGGAAATGATTTTCTCGCTAAAAATAAGCTTAATAAAAATATAAAAACCACTGCCAGTGGCCTTCAGTACGAAGTGCTTAAAGAAGGCGACGGAAAAGCAAAACCGACTGCAACGAGCACCGTAACTGTTATCTATGCCGGAAAACTGATGGATGGAACGGTATTCGACTCTACAGAGAAAAACGGTGGAAAACCTGCTGAACTTAGCCTTTCCGGAGTAATAAAAGGATGGACCGAAGGTATACAGCTGATGAGTAAAGGGGCAAAATACAGATTCTATCTGCCTGCCGACCTTGCTTATGGCGACAATGGTGCCGGGAATATCATTCCTCCAGGATCAACGCTTATTTTTGATGTCGAACTGGTTGATTTCAAATAAATTTTAATCATACAAAAAACAAAAACGTCTTTCATTGCTGAAAGACGTTTTTTCCAATAAACTTTTATAAAAAAACTAATTCGCAGGAATACTGCTGAAATTAAGAGCAATTCTGAGATTCATGTCTGAACTTGTCTGATTTTTCAGTTCGTAAACCGTTCTTACGGTAACCCCTGTACTTTTCACGACCTCATCAAGAAAACCTGAATTTTCAAGATCAAGCGTTAGGCTTGAAGCATCGGTAGCGATATTCGTCCTTGAGGCAACCAGCCTTTCTCCTGTACCGCTTGATGATATATAAACTTTAATTGATTTAAAAGCACTTAAATTTCCTCCCGAAGGTGATACTACAGAAACTTTAGCATCGGAAATTCTTACATCTTTAATTTTTGCATTATTGTTTCCCCCAAACCAAGTTTGCACATTGGATGCTGTTGCGGTAGATGAAACTTCTTTATCTGCAGGAACGCCTGTTGAAATCAAAACATTAGCTGTATAAGGAAATGTATTCTGAACCAACGACTGCACTGTTCCGCAGCTTACTACAGCAAGTGAGGCCACTGCCGCTGTCAAAATCATATTTTTCATATTGATAAATTTTAAAGTTTTGCAAGCAGAAATTATACCAAATTCCAAAACATCATTCTATACTTACTGTAAAATTTCCTTTGGTATTTCCTGAGGCCATATTACTTTTACCGATAATCAGCCACACCTCGCCTTTATTTTTTATTTCATAGGTAAGATCTCTCCCGAAAGGACCATCGTAATCGCCGTTTGGTAATTTTATCTGATTGAAGCGTATGTTAAAATCCTTCTCTTTGGTCGAAATTCTGGCCTTTATTTCAGGATTACTGTAATCGGTAATTTTGAGAACAAGCTCCTGATTGTCTTTAGTAAATTCCTCACCCAATGTTATCGGAAGATGCTCACCGTCTACCGTTCTGATGATTTGTCCGTCCTTAACTTCTCTCATAACGCCGGTGCGTAAAACATCCTTCGTTTTTGGAGCATTATTGATAATGGAATCTTTCATCTTTACGGCAGAGGAATCTGTTTTTTCAGGATTTGCAGTTTGTTCCGTTGTCGACGCCAGTGAATCCGTATTCTGCGTTTCCTGTATTTTCGATTCTTTTTTACATGATATGATGATGAGTGGGATGAGAAAAAATATTTTTTTCATAATGGCTGTATTAATTTAATGTATTAAGCTTTAATTGTTTATGTTTAAATTTTAAACAAAATAATTTTCAGTATTTCAAACTTTGAGTATATGAAGATGCCAAAATTATTCCAATGGCTTATTTTTTAGCTTAAAAAAATATTAGGATTTGATTTAAAGAAAATCAATTGCGACTTATCATATTTAGATTTTTCACCATTATTTTATCGTCTGATAATATAGAATCTTTGAAAGCATTTTCTCCTCTTGTTGTGGTTTTACTTTATTTAATACTTTCTGCTTAAGCTTCTGGTTATGGTTTCTTTCTGCATATTCCAGTAATTGTTTTTCATTGAAATTAATGGTTGTTTCATAATAATTTATCATAAAATCTTTACGTTTCATATTTTGGGAGGTAATGATTCCGCCCCAGTTGATGTAGCTGCAAGCCAGAATTGTTCCATAGATGTACCACGTCATCACATTGAAAAGAAATACATTTCTTTTTCTGAGCTGTATTTTAATGTACGTCATCACCAATCCTATGAATGAAAGAATTAAAAATGCATACACACCAAATCTTTTATAAGTAAACCCATAATTTTCAATATATTCCGCGTTCTTCACCAATGCTGAAATGACGAGAACAGCATTCAGGAAGATCCAAACTTTTGCTAATATTTTCATTAAGCCTGCTTTAGGATCAAAATTGAAACTGGATTTAAAATAAAACATAATCACAAAAATGGCCATAACTATGGAAATAATCACAACATTCACTCTCTCATGTGTTTCCTGGGAAAGCCGGGACGGACTTTTTACTGTTTCATAAAACTGCTCGTAGTTGTAAGTAATTATGAAAAATACCAGCAGAATATTGAGAGCCAGTAAGGAAATCAAGCCGCTCATTCTTTCCGTATCAAGGTCAAAAAAAGAATAGGTAGGTTTCAGAACTTTATCCTTTTCTCCAAAGTTATTGTCCAAGAGCCCGTTAGTTTTGTAAATAATTCTTTCAACAATATAATTCCAGTAATTAAATGCAACAAAAAGTCCCAAAGCAGTAATGGCAATCAACTGCCAGAAATTAATGTCTAGTTCAATATTTGTAAAAAGATTGGCAAAATGATCGCTTCCTGCCGAGTAGACTCCGAAGAATACAGAAATCAGCAGTAACGGAATTAATATAAACGCAAACATTTTCTGCCAGAATCCGGGAATTTTTCTCTTTGGGAGCCATTTGTCAAAGCTAAAGAACCTGCATAAAAAAGTTGAGCAATTGGTAACAATAACGGGTACCAGCAAAAGAATTTTCATTCTTCTGTTTTTTGAGCGATAGCCCAAAAGTAATACCGAGCTTACGATAGCCAGAAATGAAGGGAAATCTCCGTACCAGGCAAATGCTGCTGCCGAAAATAAACTTGTAATAAAAAGGAAAAAGAAAGTGGGAGTTCTGTTTTTCACAGGCGTTCTGAAAAACGTGAGGATGGAATAGATTACAGTTATAATTCCAAGATTGAGTCCCATATTCTGGTCGTAAAACAGAATGATAAATAACACAGTTGTAAGGAAGATATAGTGATGTGTTTTCATAGTTTTTATTTAATTTTAAAAGTGAACCTCCGTATTTTTTTGTTGAATAAAATCTTTCAGATGCTCAAAATTTTGCCATAGTAAGGCCTCAAAATCCCATTCATAAAATGGGCGCATTTTTTGTCCCTTTCTGTAGGCTTTAATGTAGGTTTTATAATATTCCGGTAAAATCAGACTTCCTAAAACGATAGCTGCCAAAAGATGAGCATTCAGTTTGCCATTGCCGAGCAAAAGAAACTGCATGGCAATTTCATCTTCGAAATTAGTCCCACAGCCTGTAATCAGATGGTGAACATCATGATTTTCCATTTTCGGAATCATACTAAAACCGTGTTTTTTATAAAATTCACCTAATTTTCTTCCTAAAGAATCTTCCTGAAATTCCAGCAGCTGTTTTTCGGTAAACTGCCACTGCCTCTCCTTTTTCTTGAAATATTTCCGGTAAAGCTTTTGGGTTTTATCATAAATGAAAAGCAAAAATTGAACGCGTATTTTTTTCATAAAAAATTAAATTTTAAAGGTTCACTTAGTTTCCTGCAAAAGGACTCCCGAAAATACCTACAGCCAACTCGATCCAAACCAGACAAACGATCAGCAGTATGACAAATGAAACCAGAACTTTGGTGATAAAAGTTTTATTAGAAAGCACAACGAGATTTACGAAAAAAGCAGTTCCGAAAAGGATTACTGTGGCGACAATGAAATCAAAGATGGACCAATTCCAGTCTTTCATCAAAAGGTTTGCAAAAAATGCGGCAGCAAGCAATAAAGCAGGTACAGCGAAAATAATTGTTGTTTTTTGTTTTTGTGTAATCATTATTTAATATTTTAAATTAAAAAGTACTTTGTATTTCAAAGTTTATATTTAAAAAAAATTCCTTTATTTTCCAAGCAATTTTTCCAATCCATTCAGATGGTCAGTGAAAGCTTTTCTACCGTTTTGTGTAACACGGTAAGACGTTTTAGGTTTCTTTCCGACAAATTCTTTCTTTACTTCAATATATCCCGCCTTCTCCAATGCGTTGCTGTGGCTTGCCAAATTGCCGTCTGTGATCTCAAGCAGACTTTTCATTTCAGAGAAATCAACCCAGTCGTTGACCATGAGAACAGACATAATGCCTAATCGTACCCGGCTTTCGAATTCTTTATTGAGTTGATTTATCTTTATCATTATTATATCAATTAGATCTGCAAAAGTAATTATTATTTATACTTAATATGCATGATCATTCCATAAACAACATGTAATACTCCGAACCCGATCGTCCAGAAAAGCAATCCCCATCCCAAAACAAACAGTGAGATTAATCCTAAAATGATCTGACAATATCCCAGGTATTTTACGTCGGTTAAGGTATATCTTTCTGCACTTACCAGAGCTAATCCATAAAAAATAAGAGTTGCAGGTGCTACGAAAACAAAAAGATGATGATAAAGAAGGCCCAGGCAAAATACTCCACCGGTAACCAGTGGAACCGCAAAAGTGACGAGCAGACGTTTTGTCGTTGCATCCCAGATCTTCAGTCCGTTCTTTTTACTTTTGTGAGCTGTAAATAGATATCCGCTCAGAATAGCGACGACAAGAATAGCAGTTCCAATGAAAATCAGTTCTTTTACCAAAGAAGGTCCGAAAATATTTCTGTCACCATCAAAATAGTCAATTCCTTCTCTTTTAAAAACAAAATAAACATACACGGCACCGATGATAGCAGCCAAACCTGCTACAACTCCTGATAATCCGCTTAAAGAAATAAATCTTGAAGAACGCTCCATCATGGAACGAATATGTGATAAGTCTTCGTGATAGTTTTTTGATTCCATAAAAAGAACTTTGAATTACAAAGTTATTATTTTTTTTGAATTAACAAATATTTTTTATCAAAAATTACAATGTGAATTTGTTATTGAAAATATATTGTATACAAATAATGATTTTGTATTATTACATTTAAAAAAATGACTGATAATATAATTATGAAGAAAGTTTTTGTCATCTTGTTTCTCGCCTGTTTAGGATTTATGATTTATTTATTTGTATCTGATTATTCTGATAACACTGAACCAGTCGCAAAAAACCTAACCGCTGAACAAAATAAATATTCAAATATTTGCGATACCATTACGACCGTTGAAGGACAACCATTTCTTTTATTCACGGATTTTAAACCTTCAGAATATAAGGATCTTAAGTTTCAAATACTCAGAAATAAAAAGCTTATTGAAGACACTGTTTTAAAGAATAATTATAGTCCGGATAGACTATACCGCTTAAAAATTCCTTATAAAAGGTTTTACAAAACCGACACAATTATTGTAACAACAAGTAATAACCTTAAGTTTTCACTCTCCGGATTTCATCATGAAGCATTGCTTGAATATGGACAATTTGAAAACGTAATTAATCATCAATGTTATGTATCTGAATCTTATACCATTAATAAATCTATTACAAAAGGTAAAATCTCAAGATATTTGATAGAATTGCCTTCCAGTAAAAATAAGCGCTTGAAATTCGTTAATCCCGGTACAAAAGAATTTGACAACCTCAATCAAAAATTGAAAATAAACCTCAACACCGCCCAAGAGATTTTCAGAGAAAACAGAAAAAATAAAAAGTTTGAATCACAAATTTTATGCGGAATAGAAATTCTAAAAAATGGCAGCAATTATATTTTTGAAGAAGAAACTGAAAATGGAGATCACTTTGAAACTGTTACAATTAACACAGAAAGTGGAGAATTCAAAAGATATACTGATTACCCTTTTCATTAAACAAAAAAACCACCAAAGTCTAGACTGGTGGTTTTTATTTATAGCAAATTATATTATTTCGCCCTTAATCTTTCCTTAATGGCTCCAATATTCTTTTTTGCAGAATCTTCGAGGATCAGGCTCGCACTCATGTGAATTCTTGCAGGCATCAGTTCGTTGAAATCATCCGTGCCTTCCCAGGAAACCTTTTTAATCAAAGCTAAAGCATCACTACTTCTTGACGCAAGTGTCTGAAGGAATTTCTCAAGCTTAGCATCCATTTGTTCAATACTTTCAGAAACGGAATGATAAATATTATGCTGCTCCGCCCATTCTGCCGACCTGAAATCTGCATCAATAGCCATTGCCGAAAACTGTGATTTCCCGATTTTTCGCTCCACATAAGGACCGATCACGAAAGGGCCGATACCTAAATTAATTTCCGTAAGCGCCAGTGCAGCATCTTTTGTTGCGAAACAATAATCTGCCCCACAGGCAATTCCCACTCCACCTCCGGTAGTTTTTCCCTGAACTCTTACTACGACAATTTTACCGCAGTTTCTCATGGCATTCAGAACTTTAGCAAAGCCTCCGAAAAACTTTGTGGATTTTTCAAGCTCTTCAATTTCCAGCAATTCATCAAAGCTTGCTCCGGCACAGAAAGCTTTTTCGCCTTCGCTTTTTATAAGAATGGCTTTTACTTCATCTTTTAATCCCTCATCAAGAATAGTCTGTGCTAATTTTTCCAGGATGGCTCCGGGAAGAGAATTGCTTTTGGGTGTTCCGAAAGTAATTTCGGCGATATTATTTTTAAGTTCTGCTACTACAAATTCGTTCATTTTTAGTTTTAATTAGATTTTTACAAATGTAATAAATACAATGCTTTCAGAAGAAATACGCATGAACTAAATTTTTTCTAAACTCTCACTACGTAGAAATACGTAATCATGAATTTAGTATTTTCTACTCTATACCAACGTTTGTGATTGTCGTTACTTTGAACTGTCAATCAATATGACATTTACACCAAAAAGGGCGGTATCCGAAAAGCCATAAAAGAGTAGGAATTTAAAACTGAAAAAATTATTAATCATGGACGACGAATTAATGGGTGTAATCAAAGTATTCTCAGGAAACTTTGCACCCAGAGGATACATGTTCTGTAATGGCGCTTTATTAAGCATTTCACAAAACGAAGCACTATTCTCAATCTTAGGAACAACGTACGGAGGTGATGGTGTGACAACATTTGCGCTTCCTAATCTTAACGGACGTACTCCAATCGGTACAGGAAGATCAACTACGGGCGAATCTTATGTCTTAGGAGAAATGGGAGGAGCACCACAAACCACTCTGCTTTCTTTTAATCTACCAAGTTTTACAAGCCAACTGAAAATTGCCAACACAAATGCGACATCAATAACGCCTGGACCGTCTTCTGCTATTGCCATTACAGGGCAACCCAATGGAAGACAGTTTGATGCTATTCCTAGTTTCGTAGATGGTAATCCGGATACGGCTATCAATCCAATGTCTGTAAGTTATATAGGGCAAAATGTTCCTGTAGCAACAATGTCTCCTTACCTCGGAATAAACTACATCATATGTGTAGAAGGAATTTATCCAGTAAGACCTTAAAATATTAATAACTATCAAATACAAATAATCATGGACGAAGAACTATTAGGAACCATAAAATTGTTTGCAGGTAACTTTGCACCTAAAGGTTATATGCTTTGCAATGGAGCTTTACTAAGTATAAGCCAAAATACAGCCCTTTTTTCTTTATTGGGGAATACGTACGGAGGAGATGGAAGAACAACATTTGCTCTACCTAACCTTAACGGACGGGCTCCTTTCGGAGCAGGAACTTCAAATACAGGGAAGAACATTGCTCTTGGAGAAGCTGCAGGAAATCCGCAGACTACTCTTTTATCACAAAATCTACCAAGTTTTAACAGCCAGTTAAGAATAGCAAATACAAATGCTTCGAGCATCACCCCTTCGGCGGTATCATCTATTGCAATAACGGGTCAGCCAAACGGAAGACAGTTTGATGCTATTCCAAGTTTTGCGGATACCAATCCGGACACTGCTATTAATGGAACCTCTGTTGTGTATATCGGGCAGAATATTCCGATAAATACAATGTCTCCTTATCTAGGAATGAATTACATCATTTGTGTTCAAGGTATTTTCCCATCAAGACCATAAACAATAAATATCTAAATCATGAAAAGAACTACCATTTTATTAATCTACAGTCTGCTTATTTCTGCCTTTTCAACTGCGCAGACCAGTACAGAGCAATTTGAAACCGAATCAGTTGGAAGTACAAGCTTCACGGATAATGGTGTGATTTTTAATATTATATCCGGTGTGGCAACCTATGATATATATACTCTTAACGGAGGCGGCTGGAATGGTATAACGACAGACAACAGATTTATAGACAATACTGGAACTGCTACTGCAGCTTTCGCAAATTCATCATTAACTATAAAAACGACTTCGAACCTGTTTAAAGTTAATAGATTTTGGGTATATCTCGCAGACAGATTTAATGTTCTTTCTGCTCCTGGAACGATTACAGTCACAGGAAAACTTTCTGGTGTCACAAAATTCGCTCAGACAAAAACCACCGGTTTTACAACCTCTATTAACATCAATAACGGATATACGCTTATTGATCTTACAAATTTAAATGGCCAAAATTATAGCAATCTGGTGATCGACCAGCTTACCCTTACGATAGGTGGAGATTTCCGTTATATGGCGCTGGATGCCTTTACTTGGGTGAAAGACAGCAATCTTGTACTAGCGGCTAATGATGTAAAAGCTTCTAAAAAAGCAAACAACGTCTATCCGAATCCTACTAGCGGGCCTCTTACGATTGAAGCAACGGAGAATTCTAAATTTGAAGTATATAGTCAATCTGGGCAGTTGGTTAAAACTATTGAAGCAAGAAAAGGTGTAAATCAAGCAGATATTTCTGAACTTCCAAAAGGTAATTATCTGGTAAAATCTTCTTCAGAAGTTTATAAAATTATCAAAAAATAAAATACTTAACTAATAACCACGAAACTTTTTGATACAGGTAATTATACCGTGACGGTTCTAATGCATAAGTGTGTGATGTAAATCCCCTGAATTGAATTCGGGGGATTTTTATTTTTTTAATGCTAAAATATATTTGTCGATAAACAACTGCTTCTCTTTCGACTTATATTGCTGAATATATCGAGGATGCTCTAAAACGGTCATTTTATCAAAAAGTCCGGCTTCCTGATTAAGTTTTGAAATAAAATCTGCATTTTTCTTCCCCATAATAAATACTTCCGAAGTATCCAGATTGAGACTGATGTGTTTTTTTAAGGAATCAATCATAAAATCCTTTACATCATTAAACAAAGCTTTATCGTCATAATAATTAGCATTGACCCAGCTTCCTTTCGATTTTCTTACAATTGCCAACGGAAAAGGTGAATTAATATACACATCTCTATAGAATTCTTCTGCGCCTCCATATTCTGCAATCATATCATACACAAATACCGATGAAACTTCATGCGTACGTGCTGAGGTCATTGGAATTCCGCAAACACTTTCCAGGCGTTTGGTATCGGTAAAAGGAACTCCGGTAACCCCGGCTCCATGACGGCTGGGATTAATTCCAATTAAAAATTTCCGACGGTTTGAATCATTATAATATTTACAGTAAAACTGCTGCATGACTTCCAGCGTTTCCGGATTGTCGAGATAAGGATTCAACACCTGAAAATCTTCCGGAAGCTTTCCATTGTAAGTTAAATTTTTGTTGAATTCAATTATGTTGTCTGCTAAATTTCCCACAATACAATATAAAAAAATGTAGCAATTAAACTGCTACATTGTATATGATTAAATTAAATCAATCCAAACTGCTCAAAATGATGCGTAAAATGTTTTCTGTGCATCAGCTCCCACATTTCTTTATTCAACTTTCCGAATACGAAATTCATGTGTTCCGCCTGTGGATTTTCTTTATAATAAATTACGAATCTCTTAAGATTTTCCAGGAACGCCTGTTTGGCTGCTTCCAGGTTTTTATGTCTTAATTCCAAAAGCTTTTCATCATCCGCTAAGAACGGAGCAGGGAAATCTTTCGGCATTTTTCTATGATTGTAAAGTGAATCCTGCCATTTTTCCAGGTGTTCTTCCGGAGTATAGCATTTGTCTGCTTCAGGTTCTCCTAAGCTTACCAATACGCCATGTTCCAGATGCTCGATCATTTGTTGAGGTGACATTTTCCCCCATTTCGCAGTTGTGGTTTCTGTTAGGCCGTTGAGAATTTTCTGAACATTTTTTACATTAAGATCGATGAACGGTGACTGTTTTGCAACAAGCGTTAAAATTGTTGCTACACACACTACTTCTTCCCTCTGATTAACAACCTCAACCAACCATTTTACCACTCCAGAAGGAATATTTCTACCCTTCACTCCGCGGTTGATTTTTTCTTTCGCCGTTAAATAAACGGTAATCGTATCTCCTGCATAAACCGGCTTGAAGAATGAACAGTTTTCCAACCCATAGTTGGCAATAACAGGTCCTTTTTTACCTGATACAAACAATCCTGCCGCTGCAGAAAGGATAAAGTACCCATGAGCAACCGTTTTATCGAAAATAGTTCCGGATAAGCTTGTTGCATCAGTGTGTGCATAAAAATGATCCCATGAAACATTGGAAAAATTCACAATATCGGCATCAGTCACTGTTCTTCCTGCTGTTTCAAGCGAATCGCCAACTTCTACTTCTTCAAAATATTTCTGGAACGGATGCTTATCAGAATATTTCTTTTCAGCACCCTGCTGATATACTTTAGTAATTGCCGTCAATATATCCGGAGAACCCTGAATCGCTGTTTTCTGAAGGAAAAAATGAAGGCCGTTCAGTCCGCCCATCTCTTCGCCTCCTCCAGCTCTTCCGGGACCGCCATGCATTAATGTCGGAAGTGGTGAACCGTGACCGGTGCTTTCCTTGGCATTATCTCTGTTCAAAACAAAAATTCTCCCGTGCTGGGACGCCATTTTCCATGAAGTTTCTGCCACAAACTGATCGTCGTAAGAAACGATGGATCCAACCAGGCTTCCTTTTCCTCTTTTTGCCAAGGCAGCTGCCTCCTCCGCATCTTTATAAGGCATTAAAGTAGAAACAGGTCCGAATGCCTCTACATCGTGAGAGATATTTTTTTCAAAAGGTTTGTCATTTAAGAATAATTTCGGACTCATAAATGCTCCGTTTTCATAATCGGCATCTACCAGTTCATGCTGCCCATCATAAATCAGTTCGGTTTCAGCTTTCAGCAAATTGATCTTTCTTAAAACCTCATCATACTGCTGTTTTCCTACCAGAGAACCCATTCTCGTTTCCCTGCTTAACGGGTTTCCGATTTTGGTCTGATCTAAAGCTTTGGATAAAGCATGCTGCACATCTCCGATTAAGTTTTCAGGAACGATAATTCTTCGGATCGCTGTACATTTCTGTCCTGCTTTTGTGGTCATTTCGTTACGAACTTCTTTGATAAATAAATCAAATTCAGGAGTTCCAGGCTTTGCCTCCAAACCGAGAATTGAACAGTTCAAAGAATCTGCTTCCATATTAAAACGAACAGCATTTCCCGCAACAGATGGTAAAGATTTTAATTTTCTACCCGTTGTTGCAGAACCCGTGAATAACACAGAATCTCCATCCTGAACATAATCCAGAATATTTCCGGGCTCTCCGCAAACTAATTGTACGGCTCCTTCGGGAAGGATTCCGCTTTCAATCATATCCTGAAAAACGGCATTCGTTAAATAAGATCCAAACGGAGACGGCTTTACAATGGAAGGAACACCCGCCAATAATGATGTCGAAAGTTTTTCCAACATTCCCCAAACCGGGAAGTTGTAGGCATTGATCTGGACGGAAACCCCTTCACTTGGCGTTAAAATATGGGTTCCGAGGTGAGTTCCGTTGGCAGAAATTTTCTGTGTGTCTCCATCTACCCAAAAAGGTGTATTCGGAAGCATTCTTTTTGCCAAACCTGAGTATGTAAAGAAAGTACCAAAACCTCCCTCAATATCTACCCACGAATCGACATGAGTCGCTCCTGTTTTATAAGATAATTCGTAATATTTTTTCTTTCTTTCTAAAAGGTAAAGTGCTACTTTTTTCAGCATCTCCCCACGGTCATAGAACGTCATGGATGAAAGGTTTTTGTACCCAATCGTTCTTCCGTAATCCAAGGCTTGTTCAAAATTAAGCCCTTCTGTATCGGAGATAGCCACCTGTTCTCCAGTCACCGCATTGTACAAAGGAATTCCGTTTCCGGTACCTTCGATCCATTCGCCGTGGATATAGTTTTTTAATTTTTGCATAAAATTTAATTTAACAATGTAGCAATGTAACAGTTTACCAATTGATTATACATTTTTACATTGGGATTATATTTATTTTTTCTGTTCCTGATAGGGAAATAATTTCACCAACCCTTCGTATAGACTTCTGTGCAAAATCGTTGCATGATTGTCCGTTTCCATCATTTTATATTCTACTGCCCAGTTTTTTTTGTTTGATTTTTTAAGAACATCATATAAATCTTCTGCATCTTTTACCATCACAGGATGTTCGCCTTTTCCGACCGAAATGTAAATAAATTTCGTAGTATCAGGAATTTTGGTTAATAGCTGGTTTGCCTTCTTTAAAAGGCTTTCATCATCCCACCACAAGCTCGGGCTGATAATAAAATAGTGGTTAAACATTTCAGGTTTTTTCAATAAAATCTCTGTCGCTAATAGTCCGCCAAGGGATTGTCCGAAAATATAAGTATCGGTAGTTTTAAACTGACTTTCGATATAAGGTTTTAATTCATTTTCAAGGAAATTAATGAACTTATCAGAATGTCCTGTTGTAGGATAATCTTTTTGCAAATCTTTTAAATCGGTATGAAACGTGAAATCTCTTTTTCTGTCGACATTCGCAATTCCTACCACGATCGTTTCCGGCATTGAATACATTTGATTGAAAAACTGTACAAGCCCTGTAACGTGGATAAAATCTTCATTCATGCTTCCATCCAAAAGGTAAATAACAGGGTAAGATTTGCTTTTATCAAAATTTTGCGGAAGATAGATGTTTAACGTTCTATCTTCATTTAAAATTTTAGACTTAAATGTTCTGTTTTCTCCGATAGTCAGTGGTTTCACATTCCCGTTTTGGGCTAAAATCACATTTTGAAATACAAATAAAATACTACAGAAAATGAGAAGTTTTTTTAACATACTTTATTTCTTTGTTGGCTGTTCTCTCAAAACTTCATAGGTTTTAAAAACCTATGAGGTTTGAATTAAATTCTATTTATTCGATTGTTAGAAAATCATACTCTACATTTGATTTATGATATTCTACAAATTCATTTATGGTATCAAAATATTGCATCATTTCTTTTCTTTCAATTCTGCTTTCTTTAGAAAAATTAATATAAGACTGATAGGATGAATATTTCCAATCATTAATATCTTCTATAAATCCGTGATTGACAGGATTATTGTGGATATAATGTAATAATTTAAGTAAATATTTTTTATTATCAACTCTTTTACGCCTTATATAGTCAAGAAAAAGAGATCCTTTTCTATTATATCTTTTGTTATATGCTTTTGCATATCCGTTTAGTAAATTGCTAAAATGTTTCATTAAATAAAAATGCTCATTTTCGATCTCTTTCAATTCTTTAAATCTTAACAATAGGTGAAAATGATTTGGCATTAAACAATATGCATACATTTCAGTTATTGGATTTATATATTTTTCAAGTTTCTTTAAAAAATATCTATAATTTTCTTCTTCCCGAAAAATTAAATCATTTCCATTTGCATGAGTGTAAATATGATAAACATACCCACTCTCAAAATTTTCTGTGTTTGAGTTTTTCTTCATTTTGTGTTTTTAAAGCAAGGTATACTGAGTAAAACCACGTTGTAAACCTCATAGGTTTTAAAAACCTATGAGGTTTACTTCATATCATCCCAAATACTATAATTTATAATTTTAGTAGGAATCTGCTGAACATATTCTGTAAAAGGCTCGCAAGGTAAAATGGCATCTTTTCCTTCTCTTGCTAATTCCTGATACAATTTTGTTCCTTCGGTTTTCCATTTGATCATTTCATCTGAAACATCACGGATAATTTTTGCCGGGCTTCCTACGATTAATTTTCTTGCATCACATGTAAAGTTTGCGGGAACAAAAGCTAACGCCCCGATGATGCATTCATCACCAATAATTGCTTTATCCATCACGACAGCGTTCATTCCAACTAAGCAATTTTTTCCGATATGCCCGGAATGAATGATTGCACCATGACCGATGTGCGCAGATTCTTCCAAAACAGTTTCAATCCCTGGAAAAACATGCAGCGTGCAGTTTTCCTGGACATTTGCTCCGTCTTTAACGATGATTCTTCCCCAATCTCCACGGATTACCGCATTGGGTCCCACGTACACTTCTTCACCGATTTCCACATTTCCAATAATTACCGCCTGCGGATGAATGTAAGCGGAAGGTTTAATGATCGGTCTGATACCGTGATATGAGTAGATATTCATAAATTTTTTGTTAAAAATTTAATATAACAATGAATCAGTTTACCAATTTACCAATTGAAATTATTCTACAATTCAGTAGTAACTGATTTTCAATAAACATTACATTGTTACACTGTTACATTGATGCATTGTTAAATTGGTATATTGTTTCATTTATTGAAAAATTATACTTTTTCAATCACCATTGCGTAACCTTGTCCGACACCGATACAAAGGGTACACAGGGCATATTTTTTATTCTGTTTCTGTAATTCCATGGCAGCAGATCCTACGATTCTCGCGCCGGAAACTCCAAGCGGGTGACCGATTGCAATTGCTCCTCCATTTGGATTGACTCTTGAATCATCATCTTGTAATCCTAATGTTCTTGTTACGGCTAAAGCCTGAGCTGCAAAGGCTTCATTCAGTTCAATAATATCCATATCATCCAACGAGAGATTCAATCTTTTCAGTACTTTCTGAGTGGCTTCTACAGGACCGATTCCCATAATTCTTGGCTCTACACCGGCAACGGCTGAACCTAAAATTTTAGCAATCGGCTGGAGTCCGTATTTCTGTACCGCTTCTTCGCTGGCTAAAATCAATGCAGCAGCACCATCATTCATTCCTGAAGCATTTCCTGCAGTTACTGTTCCTTCTTTTCTGAAAGCAGGACGAAGTTTTCCTAGTCCTTCCATTGAGGAAGTTGGTTTGATGAATTCATCAGTATCAAAAACTTTAGGATCACCTTTCTTCTGGGGAATTTCAACTTTCACGATTTCTTCCGCCAGTCTTCCGCTTTCCTGAGCTTTGCTCGCTTTTTGCTGTGACCAAAGGGCAAATTTGTCCTGATCTTCACGACTGATCTGGTGCATATCCGCTAAATTTTCAGCTGTCTCTCCCATTCCATCTACCCCGTACATTTCTTTCATTTTAGGGTTGACAAACCTCCATCCGAAAGTAGTGTCAAACATCTGGCTGTCTCTTCCGAAAGCCGTGCTTGGTTTTGACATTACATAAGGTGAGCGTGTCATATGCTCTACGCCGCCCGCAATATAAATTTCACCTTCTCCTGCAGCAATCGCACGGAAAGCATTGGCTACCGCCGACATTCCTGAAGCGCAAAGCCTGTTTACTGTTTCTCCTCCGATTTTACATGGAAGTCCGGCCAGCAGCAGCGCCATTCTCGCCACGTTCCTGTTATCCTCACCGGCCTGGTTGGCACACCCGAGAATAACATCTTCAATTTCCTCTACGGGAACTTCCGGGTTTCTTGCTATGATTTCTTTAATAACTACCGCTGCCAAATCATCCGCACGAACTTCTGAAAGTCCTCCGGATAATTTTGAAATCGGTGTTCTTACATAATCTATGATATATACGTTGTTCATAATATTTTAAAGGTAACAATCTAGTAATGTAACAGTGTAACAATTGATACATCGATAAACTGTTACATTGTCAGGTTAATTTTTTAAACTTGTACTCAATATTTTATAAATAATTTTCCCAATCTCAGTAATCTGATTTTCTAACCTTTCGTTGAAAGGATAAGTTTTAGAATTTTTACAGAGATAGAGCCAGTATTTTGTTTCTTCTAATTCTTTAGCCGCAATTTTAATTTTATTAATAAAATCATTCTTGCTGTGAGGGTTTTGTGCTTCAAATGCATTGGCTCCAATACTCGTTCCGGAGCGTAACAACTGTTTTGCAATAACAAACTTTCTTTTTTCATCTAACAATTCACAAAATTCAATTATGTCTAAAGAAAATTGAACCGTTTTGTCAAGGAGTGGATTATTTTCAAAATTTATCATTTGTGTTAAAAATTAATTCTATTTTATGATTGGTAAACTGTTATATTGATACATTGTTATATTGAGCTTAAAGCTCGGTTACTTTTTTCCCTATTTTATACACCGTTCCGACAAATTTGGCAATCAGCTCGTTGTTTTGGTTGGTAATTTTAATGTCGTAAACAGCAGTTTTTTTGGTATCGTTCACTAAAATACTTTCTGCCCTGAAAATATCACCTTCTTTCCCGGCTTTGGTAAAATTGATGATACAGTTTAAGGCAACAGCAGCATCTCCTGAATTATTAGACGAAAATGCCAGCGCAGAATCGGCAAAAGCAAAGGTAACGCCTCCGTGAACGGTTTTTAGCCCATTCATCATTTCTTTTTTGATGGGCATTTCGATTAAACAATAGTTTTCTTTTACTTCAATCAGTCTGATATTCATCCATTGAGAGAACTCATCCTGATTCAACATATATTCTGCAACCTGTGTTGGAGTCATTTCCATATATTGATTAACTTAATCCGTTGTTTTTTGTTTTAAAAATATCTTTCCGGCTTAGCTCTTTATTTGCCAGAAAATAATTGGCTGAAAAATAAATCACAAAAAGTATGATCATGAAACGCCATGAAAAAATTTTCATATCTGAAAAGTAGTATGTCAGATAATTTGCGATTGCCATAACCGAAAATGAAATTGCTGTCTGCGTGAACGCTTTTTTAAGTTTTTGATTATTCACTTTACTCTGTATCTGCTATTCTTTCATATAAATCGTCTGCCATCTGGTCATAAATATTCATGGTTACACCGAGAATGACCTGTCCATTAGAAAGATTTTTCGACTTAGGATCATTTTTTTTCTGATAGAGAGCATTCAGATCCAAACCTTCCTCATCCGCAAGCCTTTTGATAAGCAACTTATATTTCTTATTAAATTTTGGCAGCAATTCAATCCGCTCCTGATAGGTTTTAATAGAATCAAGCTCCTGAATAATATATTCTTTTTCAATAAGAAGCCTTGTTTCCAATTCTGCCCTGAATGCATTTATATCCATTAACCGTTCTATTTTATCAAATCTTTTCGACCAGTCTTTTTAAAAAAAATCATCAGTCTATCCATAAAAAGACGACTTATAAACATCACTGAAAAATAGATGATTACAAATCCCCAACTAAACATTTTATCACCGTCAGCCGCTCTAAAACGAGTATCAGTTAAGTGAAATATACCTCCTACAAAAATTGTTGAGAAAAGGGCTACCGTAAAAGATGAGATCAATTTCTTTTTAATCATAATTATAAAGCAACAATTTCAAATGATATAGTTCGACAGGTTTGCTCAACATGATATTCGTTGTCAATTAGTATATTGTTACATTCTACGCAGCAGCGGACTTTGTCTGTATCTGTCTTCCTGGTATTCATCATAAAGATTTTCAAGGACTTCAGTTACCAGATCATATCCGATTTCTTTCCCCCATTGTAAAAGACCTTTTGGGTAATTTACACCTTTCTGCATGGCCAAATCAAGATCTTCATCACTGGCGATTCCCAATCTTTTTGCTTCAACCGCTTCATTAATAAGCATGGAGAGAATTCTGTGAAAAATATCATCATACAAAACTTCATCCTTCTGAGGAACAGGCTTTTCTGCCCCTTCAGAATAATCGTAGAAGCCTTTTCCTGTTTTTCTGCCGTGAAGCTTAGCTTCAGACATTCTTTGCTGCAACAAAGACGGTTTATATTTCGGATCGTAAAAATAGTCTTTATACACGGTTGTAGTTACGGAAAAATTCACATCAATTCCAATAAGATCCATTAATTCAAATGGTCCCATTTTAAAGTTCCCATAAGTTTTCATGGCATCATCTACCTGTTCGGGAGTTGCAATATTTTCCTCAACAATTCTTAATGCTTCTCCGTAATATGGGCGTGCAATCCTATTCACAATGAATCCTGGAATATCTTTGGCAATAACAGGCGTTTTGCCCCATTCTTTCATTAAATGGTAAATTTTATCCGCTAAAGATTTTTCAGTAAGCAAAGAAGGAATTACCTCCACCAAAGGCATGATAGGAGCCGGATTAAAGAAGTGAATTCCGATGAAACGCTCAGGATTCTTTAATTCTGCACCGAGTGAGGTGATGGAAATGGAGGATGTATTAGAACCAATGATACAGCTTTCTGAAACGTGGCTTTCCAATTCAGTGAATACTTTGGTCTTAATTTCTTTATTTTCAATGATGGCTTCAATGATGAGCTCACATTCTTTGAAGTCTTTCAGTTCTGTTGCGATAGAGATATTGGATAAAATTTCAGTCATTTTATCTGCTGAAATTTTCTGTTTGTCTACCAGTTTGATCAGTGTTTTCTCCAGACCAAGGGTTGCAGTTTCCGCTTGTTTGGGATTGGCGTCGTAAACCAAAACTTTGCATCCGTTGGTGGCGGCCACCTGTGCGATGCCAATTCCCATAGTCCCGGCACCGATAATTCCTACATATTTCATAATGTGACAGTGTAACAATGTATCAATGTAACAATCACTGTCATGCTGAGCTTGCCGAAGCATCTCACTGGTAAACTGCTACACTGGTACATTGTTATATTAATTTTATTTTCCTTTATAATCAGGTTTTCTTTTTTGTAAAAAGGCATTTACTCCTTCGATAAAATCTTCAGTTCCTGCAGCTTCCTGTTGCAGATCGGCTTCCAGTTCAAGTTGTTCTTTTAACGTATTGCTGTAAGAGTTGGCGAATGCTTTTTTCGTTAATTTAATTGCTGCTGTCGGCATATTAGCCATTTTTTCAAGAATCTCCATTGATTTTGAATTGAATTCTTCTTCCGGAAATACTTCAGCAACCAGACCGTATGATTTTGATTCTTCTGCAGACAATTTTTTTCCTGTAAAAGCTAAATAATTTGCCAGCTGACGGCCCATCAATCTAGGCAAAAAATATGTTCCTCCAGTATCAGGAATTAGTCCGATATTAGAGAAGGCCTGTGCAAAATAGGCTTTATCACTTGCTAAAACAAAATCACTGATCAGCGCCAACATAGCTCCGGCTCCTACGGCAGGGCCGTTTACCAATGCTACCACAGGTTTTTTGCAGCGTGTAAGTTCAATCACCAAAGGATTGTAATAATCCGTTACAATTTTTCTGATGATATCGTGATCATGATGCTCTTTGCCGGTAACGAATGCATCGTCCAGATTTTGACCTGAGCAAAAAGCCCTGCCTCTTCCTGAGATCGCGACACATCGTACAGTTGGATCTTCACTGCATTCTTTAAAAAAATCTTTTAAATCTGATAATGAAGGCTTTGTGAGCGCGTTCATGGTTTCCGGTTGGTTGAGATAAGCGATTTTTAGTTTTCCTTCAAAGTGCGTCTCAATATCGAGTTGTGTGTACATGGTTTTAAATTTAAGTTTAACTTATTTAAAAATTCAAAGATTTAACGATGCTCTAATTTAACAATATTAAATCATGTAACAAGACATCAATTTAATGACATTTAAAATAGTCAAAAGGTTCTAGACAGTCTAAGCATTGATAAGAAGCTTTACATAATGTAGATCCAAATCTGCTGATCTGCTTCGTATGCTCGGAACCACAGCGTGGACACTTCTTCGGTTTCCCGATATGATGTTCATCTGCTCCTTTTTCGGGAGGAGTAATTCCGTAAACACGAAGTTTTTCTCTTGCTTCATCCGTCAGCCAGTCTGTCGTCCAGATCGGAAACATTTTGGTGACTACTTTGGCTTCCCAACCGTTTTGTTTCATGATCTTGATAATGTCTTCTTCAATGGTAAACATGGCTGGACAGGCAGAATAAGTTGGCGTGATCGTTACTTCACAAGAATTCTCACCGATAACTTTAGCTTCTCTTACAATGCCTAATTCCACAATATTGATCACGGGAATTTCCGGATCGGGAACCATTTCTAATATGTCTAAAGGATCTCTCAATTTAATCTAACAATTTAACAGTATATCAATGTACCAATCATTGCTAGAGTGCTACATTGATATATTGGTACATTTTATTTACCACGTACACCCCGGATATGCTCTCTGCATATATTGTAATTCACAAAGGATATATCCGAAATATTCTGTGTGATAGCCTGTTCTTGATTTTGGCTGCATGAAAGGATTTACAGGATATTCCAGCCCGAAATCTGCAAAGTCTTTTTGCGTAATCGTAAGGAATTCTTCGTAAAGAATATCTGTATTAGGTGCAATATTTAAGGCAACTAAATCATCTTCACCTTCTGTTTTCGCAAATAATCCTTTTGTATATTCCCAGATATTTTCGATGCCTTTCACCAGCCGAATTTTACTTTCTTCCGTTCCCTGAGCGAAGATTTTCATCCAGGAAGCGGCATGGGTATAATGATATCTAACTTCTTTCAAAGATTTCTGAGCAATGGCAGAAAGCTCTTCATTCGCAGAGTTTGACAATGCTTCATACATCAGCTTCTGGTACACCGCAAATACATACACTTTTAAAATCGTCTGTGCATAATCTTCGTTGGGAAGCTCTACCCAATGGGCATTTACATATTCATGTTCGTATCTTAAAAAGGCAAGATCATCTTCACTTTTCCCGTCATCAATAACTCTTGAAGCGTAGACGTAAAAGTTGTTGGCTTGCCCAAGTTCATCCAATGCGATATTCGTTAACGCGATATCTTCCTCCAGATAAGGGCCCTCACCACACCACTCGGACAAGCGTTGTCCCATGATGAAGCTGTCGTCTGCCAGTCTTAACAAATAATTGTATAATGGGTTCATTATTTTAGCTTTTGGCTTTTGGCGTCTAGCTTTTGGCAAATTGCCAGCAGCTAACAGCCAATCGCTGTTTTACATATTTTTTACATCATTCGGGATCTCGTAGAATGTCGGGTGACGGTATAATTTGTCATCTGCCGGATCGAAAAACGCTTCTTTATCTACTCCTTCCGAAGTTACGATATATTTACTTGGAACCACCCAAACCGAAGTTCCTTCCTTTCTTCTTGTATAAACGTCTCTTGCATTCTGCAAAGCCATTTCTGCTGTGGGTGCCTGTACCACTCCAACATGTTTGTGGGATAATCCCGGTTTAGTCTGAATAAACACTTCCCACATATCTAAGTTTGCCATAATTAAATTAATTTAACAATGTATCAATGTAACAGTTTAACAATAATGAGATTCTTCGCTTTATACAGAATGACAATAGGATTGTTACATTTTTACATTGGTATATTGTTATATTGAAATTTTTTCCTGTTTCTCTGCAAAAGCCGCTGCGGCCTCTTTTACCCAAGAGTTTTCTCGCTGCGCTTTTCTTTTTGTCTCGATACGCTTTTTGTTGCAAGGGCCGTTTCCTTTTAAAATTTCCATAAATTCATCCCAAGGAAGCTCTCCGAAATCGTAATGCTGTCTTTCTTCATTCCATTTCAGATCTTTATCCGGAATGGTTAAGCCTAAAAATTCAGCCTGAGCAACGGTAACGTCAACAAATCTCTGACGAAGGCTGTCGTTGCTTTCTCTTTTCACTCTGTAATTCATAGAGATCTTAGAGTTTGGCGAACTGTCGTCATTCGGACCGAACATCATTAAAGCCGGCCACCAGAATCGGTTTAGCGAAGCCTGCGCCATTTCTTTCTGCTGTTTTGTACCACGACAAAGGGCCATCAAAATCTCGTATCCTTGTCTTTGATGGAAAGATTCTTCTTTACAGATTTTCACCATCGCTCTAGAGTAAGGACCGTAAGAATTCCCCATCAACATTACCTGATTCATAATCGCAGCTCCGTCCACCAGCCAGCCGATTGCGCCGATATCTGCCCAACTCAGAGTCGGATAATTAAAGATGCTGGAATATTTTGCTTTTCCTGAAAGCATATCGTCATAAGTAGCATCTCTGTCTGCTCTTACCGTTCCGTCTCCTAAAGTTTCAGTTGCAGAATAAAGGTATAAACCATGGCCCGCCTCATCCTGAACTTTTGCCAAAAGCGCCATTTTTCTTCTCAATGAAGGTGCTCTGGAAATCCAGTTGGCTTCTGGCAACATCCCTACAATTTCGGAATGGGCGTGCTGTGAAATCTGACGAACCAATAATTTCCTGTAATCATCAGGCATTACATCTTTTGGCTCTACTTTATTTTCTTCATGTACGTATTGTACAAATTTTTCTAAATCCATAGCTTTCAATTTAGCAATATATCAGTTTAGCAATGTACCAATTAGAGATGCTTCGACAAGCTCAGCATGACAGTGATTGTTACACTGGTAAATTGTTAGATTGTTACATTAATTTTAAACATCATAATTCAACATCACCACATTCGTTGTAGGATGACACTGACAGGTAAGAACATAACCTCTGGCTACTTCTTCTTCGGTAAGCGCGTAGTTTTTTTCCATGAAAACTTCACCTTCTAAAACTTCGGCTTTACACGTACAACAAACTCCGCCTTTACAGGCAAAAGGCACAGGGAGATTGTCTTTCAATGCTTTATCTAAGATACTTTCTTTTTTTGAATTTAAATGGAATGAATATTCATCATCATCAATGATCACCGTTACCATACTTTCGATATTGGCAATGGCTTTGAATTCATCGCTCATTTCTTCTGTATTTTCTTCATCCGGAGCGGTGAAATATTCAAATAAAACCTGTATTGCCGGTACTTTTTTATCTTTCTTTAAATAATCTGCAATCCCTTTGATCATTTCTGAAGGTCCGCAAATGAAGTAAGTAGCTTCTTTTACATCGATATCAGTATACCTTTCGAATAAAAGTTCCAATTTTTCAGGAGAAATTCTACCTTCGAAAATCGGGTCTTCATGCTGTTCACGACTTACTAGATAAACCACTTTCAACCTTCCGTTGAATTGTTCAACCAATTTATCGATCTCAGCTTTTTTCATCACATGATTCATGCTTCTGTTGCTGTAAAACAGATAAGCATTTGAATTCGGTTCCTGGTAAAGACTTTCTTTGATATTTGACAACACCGGGGAAATTCCGCTTCCTGCCGCTAAACCAATATAGGTTTTAACGTTCGTCGGGTGATAGGAAGTGTTGAAGCCGCCCATTGGAGGCATTACTTCAAGAACTTCATCCATATGAAGATGCTCGTTGAAATATCCGGAAACCTTTCCACCTTCCAATAGTTTTACCAATACTTCCAGCGTGTTGCTTTTTTCACTCGGCGCATTGCAGATAGAATAAGACCGTCTCTCTTCGTTTCCGTCGATCATCATTCTGAAATTAAGATACTGTCCCTGCTTAAACCTGAATTTATCCTTCAACTCTTCAGGAATTTCAACGGCTACATTTACTGCATCGTTGGTATCTTTCTGAACCTTAACCGTTTTTAGTTTATAAAATGAATTCATTTATTTTTTAAGTATTCTGTTAATTTTTCCACCTTCGCATTTCGGAAGACTGTCCTGGGCATGAATTTTTACTTTTGTAGTGATTCCTACCCGCTTTTTAATTTCGTTTTCTATACTTTTTCCAAAGTTTCCGACAAAAATAGCATAATCATCGGTATTTAAACTTAAATTTTGCGCCCGTACCAATTCATCATCTACTTCCACATCAACATCCAGCGCGACACACATTTGTTCTTTTTCTACAGGTGTCAGATAATAATTTGGAACAACTCCTTTCACGTGGGAAAATGCTTCCTCGATCTGACTCGGATAGACATTTACTCCCCTTACGATCAGCATATCATCGGCTCTTCCGAGAATGGGTCTCATTTTTACCATTGTTCTTTTACCTTTTTCGTCGTAATAGAGACTTGTGATATCATTTGTCCAGTAACGTAACAGCGGCATTGCTTTTTTCGTTAAAGTCGTGATTACCAAAACTCCTTCTTCCCCGAATGGCACCGGCTGTTTGGTAACCGGATCTAAAATTTCAGGATAAAAGTGATCTTCCCAAATATAAGCACCCCCTTTTTCCTCAAAATCTTCCATTGAAACTCCTGGACCGATAATTTCACTTAAACCATAAATATTGGTCGCGTGAACACCCAGCCTTTCTTCGATGTGATGCCTGATAATTTCTGTCCACGGCTCAGAACCTAAAACGGCATATTTCAAACTGATTTCATCCGCAGAAATTCCTCTTTTGGCAAATTCATCAGCTAGCGTTAAAGCGTAAGAGGGTGAACAGCAAAGAACTTCAGGCTTAAAATCTATAATTAAATCTACCTGTCTCGTTGTCATTCCTCCTGAAATGGGCAACACGCTCATTCCTAATTTTTCTGCTCCATAATGAAGTCCTAATCCGCCTGTAAAAATTCCGTAACCGTAGGCATTATGCAACTGCATTCCCGGTTTTGCTCCCGCTGCGTTTAATGATCTTGCAACCACTTCGCTGAATAAATCAACATCTTCTTTTGTATATCCTACTACCGTTGGTTTTCCCGTTGTTCCGCTTGAGCAGTGAATTCTCTGCAGCTCATTTTTCGGAACAGTAAATAATCCAAACGGATAATTATCTCTCAAATCCTGTTTGTAAGTAATCGGAAGTTTCGTAATATCTTCAATCGACCTGATATCCTGCGGAGATATTCCTAATTCATTAAATTTTCTCTTATAAAATTCCGACTTTCCTCCAAGATAATCTACCAATCTAGTCAATCGCTCAGATTGAAGCTGTCTCAATTGGTCAAGCTTTAAATATTCAACTGAAAAATCCATACTATAACTAACTAACACTTGTTAGGCGTAAATGTAAAAAGATTTTTTGTTTCTGCCAAATTTTTATGATTTTCGTCATATGGTTGATTAAAATAATGCAATACTTTATAAAATAATCCGTTTAAATACGCTGTAAATAGGACTTCTTTTTAATATACTTTTTATGGCATCCGTCCTAAATTGACGTATCTTTGCGCGTTCGATTAAAGCTGTACAATATATTCTGAAAGCAAAAAACCAAAACTGGATACAATTTGTCTTGAATTTTACTTGTTAACAGCTGATAAATAATAAGATGAAGTAATATTTTATTGCTGTTTTTCATTATTTTTATGTTAAATTAATTGATTATAAAAAAACTTTAATGAGAAGATTAGTTTGGGGATTATTGCTTTTGGCTTCATGGCAATTTTCCGCTCAGGAGCTGTATATGCCAAGAAATATAAAAAAGGCATACGAAAACGGAACCCGCGACTTGTCCGGTGCACCGGGAAAAAATTACTGGCAGAATAAAGGAATCTATAACGTAGAGGTAAAAGTAGATGCCGGAACAAAGATCGTTTCAGGGAAAGAGACGATCGTTTACAGTAATAACAGTCCCAATAATCTTAGTGAATTGGCTATCCGGTTTGTAAATAATTTACATAAGCCCCAAGCTCCAAGATCAGGAATGGTTTCTAAAGATTTTCTGACATCCGGATTGCATATTAAATCATTCTCTGTAAACGGAGAAAAATATACTGTGAACAGTGAAAATTGGGGAACAGTAGAAAAGGTCAAACTCCACACTCCTTTAAAGTCTAAAGGAAAAGCAGAAATTAAAATTGAATGGGAATATCCTCTATCGGTACAAAGCGGAAGAGAAGGCCAGATTGATCCGGAAACGTTTTATGTTGCCTATTCTTTCCCGAGAATATCCGTGTATGACGATTACAATGGATGGGATATGCTTCCTCACTCCGACCGACAGGAGTTCTATAATGATTTTAACGACTATAGTTTCGCCATTACGGCTCCAAAGAATTATGTAGTCTGGGCCACGGGGGATTTTCTCAATCCGGAAGCTGTTCTTCAATCAGAATATTTAAAAAGATTTAAATCTTCTTTAAAAAGTGACAAGGTCATTCATGTTGCTACTGAGCATGAAATGAAAGCCGAAAAAGTCACGAAGCAGAACAAATGGAACGTCTGGAAATTTAAAGCCAATCATATCACCGATTTCTGTTTTGCATTGAGTAATCATTATACATGGGATGCTTCCAGTGTTCAGCTAAAAACCAAAAGAGCCAGCGTACAGGCCGCTTACAAAGCCGATGCAAAGGATTTTGAACATTATGTAGAATGGATGCAGTACAACCTGGATTGGTTTTCAAAAAACTGGCCGGGCGTGGAATATCCTTACAATGTCATGACAGCCGTGCAGGGATATGCCGATATGGAATATCCAATGATGATCAATGACACCAGTATTCCTGATGATTTTCAGGATGCAAGGTTAACCGCGGATCACGAAATTGCACACACTTATTTCCCATTCTACATGGGAATTAATGAAACAAGATATGCTTTTATGGATGAAGGCTGGGCCACCACATTGGAATACCTGATCGGAATCGATGAAAACGGTGAAGCAAAAGCCAAAGAATTTTATAAAAATTTCAGAGTAAAAAGATGGATCAATGATCCTTCTGCAGAACAAGATCAGCCGATCATTACCATGAGCACACAGGTAAGCGGTGCGGGATATGGCAACAATTCTTATGTGAAAGCATCATTATCTTATCTTGCGCTGAAAGATTATCTTGGCGATGATGTTTTTAAAAAAGCGCTTCATCATTATATGGATAACTGGAATGGGAAACATCCTATTCCGTGGGATTATTTTTATTCAATGAATACAGGTTCAGGAAAAAACCTTAACTGGTTCTTTAATAACTGGTTTTATACTAATAATTATATTGATCTTAAAGTAACAGGAGCCATCCAGGTAAATGGTCTTCTTACCGTGAATATCAATAACATTGGTGGCTTCGCTATTCCATTTGATGCGGAGATCGGATATGATGACGGTACGGTTGAAAAGCTTCATTTTTCACCGTCCGTATGGGAAAAAGATCAGAAGCAGACGATGCTTACCATCCCCATTACCAAGAAAGTAAAATCGGTGAATATTGATGGAGGTATCTTTATGGATTATACGCCGGAGGATAATAAAAAATCTTTATAAAACAAGTCGGGCTGTTTCATTCTGAAACAGCCCGACTTTCGTATTGATGAAAAGGTTATTTAATATAGTCTTAAACCTGATCTTGCCCCGGATGAAGCAACTACTGACTGCATTCTTGTTTTCTGACCGGCAGAGAACATGAACATAGCCGCATCATCTACGTAATCCATATAATTCATGAACATAACAGATCTTTGAACACCGCCACAGGTATTATATAAAGGATAACTTGGCGTTCCATAATTTGGTCCTGTCTGTGTAGGAGTATCGGATACAAGGTCGTTTCCGCAATTGGCATCTCCCCAGATATGTCTTAAATTTAAATAATGTCCCACTTCATGAGTTGCAGTTCTTCCTTTGTTAAACGGAGCCGAAGCACCCGTTTTACCGAAATAGGAAGCAGCTATTACAACACCATCGTTCCATAGTCCTGAGGATTCAGGGAAAGTAGCATAGCCTAGAATCTGGCCCATATTTCCAACAACCCATATATTGAGATAATTGGCAGGACTGGTTGCATCAATACCGCCGCTGGAAGATCTTTTCATGGCATCATTTGTACTCCAGCTGGTTTTTGTGGTTGATTTTCTTACTGTGTTTGCCAGTCTGAATCTGACTTTTACATCCCCGGCTTTTACTCCCTGAAAGGCAGTTGGTATACTCGAAGCATCGGTATTTGTTCCTCCATAATCTGCATTCAGAACAGCAATCTGCTCTGCAATACGGGAAGCGGAAATATTCTCCGATGATGTTCGGTATAAAACATTTACCACGACCGGAATTTCAACCGTCCCATCAGAAAGTACTTTTCCAAGCTTAAGGTCATTTTGAAATTTTTCAGTTTTGGATTCAAGTTCAGAATATTTTTGTCTGAGCTCTGAGCTGTTCTGGAGGGCAATTTTCCTAATTTCCTCAGAAGGACAGCCTCTTTTTAAGGCTGATCCAGACAAAGATTCCTGCTTGTTTGATGATTCTTCGGTTTGGTTTGCAATGTTGTCGCTGTTACAGCCGGACATGAAGCTCAGTACGAGAACTCCGAATAGTAGTTTTTTCATAAAAGGAATATTTTGTTACGAAAATGAAATTATAAAATTCGGAATTACTACGCAAGTATTTCACCCAATTGTTATATATTTTTATTATTCAATCAATAACAATTTTAAACATAATCCCAAAACATATCAATACAAATAAGCTTTTATTGATAAAAAACTACTTAAATTTAATTTCTGTTAAACCTTAACTTAGCCCGCAAAACCATTTTTAATTGCAAATACAGCCAATCCTACACGGGTTTTAAGATCCAGTTTCTCGCAAAGCTGATCTCTGTAGCTTTCCACAGTTCTGGGGCTGCAACACATTTTGTCGGCAATTTCTTTATAGCTGAGCTCGGTAACGGTGTACTTTAGAAATTCTTTTTCGCGTTCAGAAATCCTGATATTTCCGGCAGGATCATGATTATTCATATTAGAAAAAATAATTTTTGATGCCCAGTCCGGATAGAAAAAACCCTCAGTATTAAGCTTAATTAAGGCGTTTTCGAGATCTTTTGGATGGGTATTTTTAAGCAAATATCCTTTTGCTCCGTTTTTAATCATTTTGATCACACTTTTATCGTCACCCTGCATGCTTAATGCCATGACTTTGATACCAGGATGATTTTCTTTGAGCCACAGAACAGTTTCGAATCCATCCATGATCGGCATGCTGATGTCCATTAAAATAATATCCGGAATACTGCTGTTATTTTCAAATTTCTGAATAAGATCTCTGCCGTTTTCGGCAACATAAATCACTTCGAAATCTTTAAAATTCCCAATAATACCCTCTAATGCTTTTGCAATAAGGATGTGATCGTCTACAATCACTATCGTTTTTTTCATGGCTGTCTTTTTAAAATAATGTTGAGTGTGGTTCCTAAATGTTCCTTACTTTCGAGGTTAAAATCAGCGCCGATAATCCGTGCTCTGTTTTCCATGTTGGTAAGGCCGATTCCGTTTGACCTGACGGATGATTGGTCAAAACCGATCCCATCGTCTTTAATATTCAGCTCCCAGAGGGCTTCTTCAGAAGTATTCAGACTAATAAAAATATTCTTGCAATGCGCATGTTTTATACTGTTCTGAATAAATTCCTGAGTAATTCTTAGCAGAACATTTTTATGAACAAATCCCAGATCGAGCTGTTGAAAATTATGCTTAAAATCGACATGACATTTTTTGAAAGCGTTGGTATTGTCCACTTCTTCCTGGATTAAAGTTACGATTTCCTTTTGGTTGATATTATCATCTGTCAGGGTTTTCGATAAGCTTCTGAGATCCTGTAATGACTGGTTGATAATTTGCGACACCTGATCAATTCTTTCGCTTACTTCAGGAGCTTTATTTTCGTATAGAAGTTGTTGGGTATAAAGACTCACCAGGGTAAGCTTTTGTCCGATATTATCATGAAGCTCCCGGCCGATCTGTTGCATGGTCGCCTGCTGGATTTCCAGTTGGGTAGCCAGAAGTTCACGTTTGTGAATTTCGTTTTTTACCTCAATCTCATTCAGGTATTCTTTTTTGCGCTGTCTGTATTTCCGGATGTACACCATCACGGCGGCTACAAACAACACAAAAAACATGTTGAATAGTATAATTGTTATCAGGAGCTCTGTTTTCCCCATATGAATGAAATTGAAAATAATATATACATAATGATTCCTGTCATAAGGAAATAATTAAAATAAATATTCCATAGCTCCGGATATTTGCTTAACAGGTTAAAAAATGTCCAGAATGGCAACGTTCCGATATAAAATAAAGTTACCCCCAGATTAATGTAAAACATTTTATTCTTATTAAAATGTAAAATTTCTGAAGAATTAATCTGTCTGTAATATTCCATTATTACAAGAATCATCAGAATAAGGCAGCCAAATGTATAATTGAACGAAAAAATTATTTTCCCTGCCCCGAAGAAATATTCATTGGGAATAAAGGAAAGCAAATAAAGAAGTGATACAATATAAAATAATTTAGGCTTTTTAAATGTTTTTGAAGCATATAGCCAATAGAGAAATAAAAATTCAATAGGAATGACAAAATAATTAAAAAATATCGGTTTGCTATATTCTATAAGATTGCCACCCCATTTTCCAAACACTTCACTTAAAAACATGACGATTAAGTAAATGGAAAAGTACTTCCAATAAGAATCCTTTGCATTTTTGTAAAATATGATAGAAATAATGGCAGCCAGCCCCTCAGTCCAGATTAAAGATTCCTGTAGTACTCTTTGAAATTCACTCATTGTGCCTGTTTGTATAAATATAAATTTTTATCCTAAAACAATTCTGTTATTTTTGTTGCAGGAGGAGATAATGTACCATGATTCTGACAAATAAATTCAATAGCTGTATCGGAATCCTTTCCAGAAGTCCCCGCAATCGTTCCTTTTCTGCTCATAACTAAAGGATTAAAATCGTAATCACCCATTTCTCCGTTATCATCTTTCCGTTTAATAGTAGGAACCATTACCAGCGTATGCCTTCCAGCGTATTCTTTTTGTACAGGTGTATGAACCATGAGATCCCAGTTTTCTGCTTTAGGATAAGCGGCATAGTAGAATCTTATACCAAGATCTTCTGTATTTATATCAGGATTATTTGTGATGGATAATGCTTCAATATCGGAAATAAATTTCTTCAGGGTCGTGAGATCAAAATGGATAGAATGAGCATCTTCGATTCCCAGTTTTTCTTTTACATACATCAATTGATTACTCCTGTAATTATCTACCAGCGTACGGATAAGATCGTTGGTCATTGTGTTGGGTAGCAGCTTAAGGTCCGGAGTTTCAGCTCCCGGGTTAGATTTTGTTTTCATAAGCTAGTTTTTTTTTAGAATGTTAGTTGATGCTGCAAATTTCGTAAAAAAACATATTGCAGTAATACGTTTTTTTCCTGTTTATTTATGGGGTTTTTACGGATTGTATAATTTGAACAAAACCATTAGCATAAATCAAAAAAATAAGTGCTGCAGAAAACCTGCAGCACTTACTTACAAAAATAATATATATATGAAAAAAACTACTTATAGATCTGTCGGTCTGAACACCAAACCTGTTTCCTCGAAATAATCTAAAGTGATTCTGTCACCGTCATTCACTTTTCCTGCAAGAATCTCTCTGGATAGTCTGTTTAAAACTTCCTGTTGGATTACTCTTTTCAAAGGTCTGGCTCCGAAAGCCGGATCATATCCTTTATTCATCAGATAATCTACCGCATCCTGAGTAGCGGTCATAATGATATTTCTTTTTGCGAGCATATCATTAAATCCTCTCAGCTGATACTGAACGATTTTTCCGATTTCTTTTTTTCTTAAAGGCTGGAACAATACCACCTCATCAATTCTGTTTAAGAATTCCGGACGTAAAGTCTGCTTCAATAAATCAAAAACTTCATCTTTTGTTTTGTCAACAATTTCATCCTGATTTTCATCGGTAATATTTTCAAAATTCTCCTGAATTAAGTGCGAACCTAAATTCGAGGTCATAATGATGATCGAGTTTTTGAAATTCACAACACGGCCTTTATTATCCGTTAAACGTCCATCATCCAAAACCTGCAGCAACGTGTTGAACACATCCGGATGCGCTTTCTCAATTTCATCTAAAAGCACTACAGAATAAGGTCTCCTTCTCACGGCTTCTGTCAGTTGTCCGCCTTCATCATACCCTACATATCCCGGAGGCGCACCCACCAATCTCGAAACGCTATGACGTTCCTGGTATTCACTCATATCAATTCTCGTCATATTGTTTTCATCATCGAATAAAAATTCAGCCAGGGCTTTTGCCAGCTCGGTTTTTCCGACACCGGTTGTTCCTAAAAATAAGAAAGAACCGATCGGCTTTTTATCATCGCTTAATCCCGCTCTGTTTCTTCTGATGGCATCGGCAACCGCTGTGATGGCTTCGTCTTGCCCAACTACTCTGTGATGAAGTTCAGTTTCAAGATTTAATAACTTTTCTCTTTCAGACTGAAGCAGTTTCGTCACAGGAATTCCTGTCCATTTTGCAATGACTTCGGAGATATTTTCAGAAGTCACTTCCTCTTTAATCAATTCATTCTGATGATTTTGCATCTCGATTTCAAGCTTGGAAAGCTCTTCTTCTTTTTCACGAAGTTTTCCATACTGGATTTCCGCTACTTTTGCATAATCTCCGGCTCTTGAAGCTCTTTCAGCCTCTAATTTCAGAGATTCAATATCTTTTTTAATCTGGGTTAAATCTTCAGATTTTTGTTTTTCTTTTAACCATTTTGCGTTGATTTCATTTCTCTGTTCAGAAATTTTGGCAATATCTTCTTTTAAATGGTCAATTTTCGTTTGGTTTCCTTCTCTTGAAATAGCTGCCAATTCGATCTCCAGCTGCATCAGTTTTCTGTCCAGGACATCCAGCTCTTCAGGTTTTGAATTGATTTCCATTCTCAGTTTCGCTGAAGCTTCATCAATCAAATCAATAGCTTTGTCCGGTAAAAATCGATCAGAGATGTATCTTTGAGACATTTCCACCGCCGCAATAATTGCTTCATCTTTGATTCTTACTTTGTGGTGCGCTTCATATTTATCTTTAATTCCTCGAAGGATGGAAATTGCGGATTCCGTATCAGGTTCTTCCACCATCACTTTCTGGAAACGTCTTTCCAACGCTTTATCTTTTTCAAAATATTTTTGATATTCATTTAAAGTCGTTGCACCGATTGCTCTTAATTCTCCTCTTGCCAAAGCAGGTTTCAGAATATTAGCAGCATCCATTGCACCTTCACCACCTCCAGCTCCCACTAATGTGTGAATCTCATCGATGAAAAGAATAATTTGCCCGTCTGATTTGATCACTTCATTTACAACGGATTTCAAACGTTCTTCAAACTCACCTTTGTATTTTGCACCGGCGATCAAAGCCCCCATATCCAATGAATATAAAGTTTTATCCATTAGGTTTTCAGGAACGTCACCACTGATAATTCTGTGGGCAATTCCTTCAGCGATGGCAGTTTTACCAACACCCGGTTCCCCGATCAGAATCGGATTGTTTTTCGTCCTTCTCGAAAGAATCTGCAAGACCCTTCTGATTTCTTCATCACGGCCGATTACGGGATCCAATTTCCCTTCTGCGGCTAATTCGTTGAAGTTTTTTGCATATTTATTTAAGGACTGATAGGTTTCCTCTGAGCTTGCAGAAGTGGCCTTGCTTCCTTTTCTTAATTCTTTAATTCCACCCTCCAGAAGATTTTTCGTAACGCCCATATCTTTCAGCATTTTCGAAACTTCTGAATTTGTTTCCAGTAACGAAAGCCATAAATGCTCGATCGTCACATATTCATCACCCATTTTCTTAGCGATGTTGGGTGCATCAAGCAAAACTTTATTCGCCGATTGTGAAAGATAAATATTTCCTCCCTGCACTTTTGGGAGCTTTTCTAAATTTTCACGGTTTCGCTCTCTTACCAAAGCAGCGTCTGCTTCAGATTTTTTTAATAAGAATGGCGAAATATTTTCATCCACCTGAAAAATACCTTCAAGAAGATGTTGAGGCTCAATACTCTGGTTACCAAACTCCATGGCTACCTGTTGAGCGGCCTGGATGGCTTCCTGCGATTTTACAGTATATTGGTTTAAGTTCATATTCTATATATTTTTGATGTAATTTAAAGTTCCCGATTATTGATTTCAGACATCAGATTTCAGATCATAAAGATGTAATAAATGTTAATTTTTATATCTGATTTTCTAATTTCTGATGCCCTCCATCTTTATTTAATCATTTAATTCGAAAACTATATCGCAAAAAGTATTCAATTATTGAATTTTCAAAAAATACAGACAAAATTTCCGAAATATATAGCGATAAGAGATATTATAAAGACAACTTTTCCGATTCTTATTAAATTTAATGAAAATTATCGGAAGAATAGTCATAGTTGGTAAATTTAAATAAAAGGCATGTGTTTTAAACCATTAAGACTTTAATTAAGAAGTAAAGTGGGTTTAAGATGGCTTCACTTATTCATATATAAAAAAATATCTCTTTCATTCTGAATGGAACAAAGTGAAATGAAGAATCACTTATTATTAATGTTATAGATTCTTCCTTCGTCAGTATGACAATTGTCGGATCAAAAATCATAATCCGAAAATCAGAATATTAAAATCAAAATAATTACTTTTGCCTTTTACCAGATGGAGCTTAAAGAAAAACAAAAGAAAATATTAGATGTAGCCGTAGAACTCTTCAAGGAAAAGGGCTATATGGGCAGTTCTGTACGGGATTTAGCCACGAAACTTAATATCAAAGCCGCTTCTTTGTATGCGCACATCCGCTCCAAAGAAGAAATTTTAGAATGGATTTGTTTTGGGATTGCCCAAGAGTTTTTTGATGAACTGCAGGAGGTGAAAAATACGGATATTCCGCCGAAGGAAAAATTAAACCTTTTTCTGGATAAACATTTATCGGTTGTCCTTAAAAACCGCGACGTTACCCATATCTACTCAAACGAATGGAAGCACCTGGAAGAACGTCTTCCCGAGTTTATTGCTTTACGAAAAAGCTATCAGCAGGAAGTGGAAGAGCTGATCTCCCAAATTCATCAGGCCGAAAACTGGGAACTGAAATCGCCGGCTTTTACCACTAGATTCATTCTACATACATTGAATAATTCTTATTTCTGGTTTAAAAGAAATACAGAATCTACATCAGAGATCACCGATGAGATCAGAGATAAGATTCTGTACGGTCTTTTGGGAAATAATAAACAGTGATAAGCTCACTGATTTCTCTCCAATGATATTTTAAAACTGCAGATCGGTAAGCACCGGAAAATGATCCGACGGATACAGCAGGTTTTCGCGTCTGTCGTTGATATGTCTGTGAGATTTAATTTTAAATCCTTTTACAAAAATATAGTCGATTCTGTCTTTTGGAATTTCGTTGACATTAAAACCCGTGAAAGTTCCTTTCGGTCCGTAATGTTTTGTTTCGGAATGATAGAAGCTGTCCTGCACATTCTGCGACATAATCTTAATGGGTTCCGAATTTTCCGTTAAATTAAAATCCCCGCTAACGGTTACCGGTAAATTTCTAGTATTAAGCTCTTTAATTTTCTTTAAGATCAGCTCAGAAGATTTTACCCTTGCCACGTTTCCGATATGATCGAAATGAAGATTCAGGGCCATGAATTCTTTTTTTGATTCTTTATCTTTGAAAAGCGCGTAGGTACAAATTCTGTTCAACGCTGCATCCCAGCCTTTAGAAGGCTTTTCAGGAGTTTCGGAAAGCCAGAAGGTACCCGATTTTATAACCTGAAGTCTGTTGGTATCATAAAATAGGGCAGAAAATTCACCTTTCTCCTTGCCGTCGTCTCTGCCCACCCCTACATAATCGTAATTTTTCAATCTGCTTTTAATATCCTTCATCTGCTCTGGCAGGGCTTCCTGAACGCCGAAATAATCCGGGTGATAATACGTCAGCAGATCTGCTACATCCTGTTTTCTCTTTGTCCACGAGTTTTCTTTATCAGAATCTACATTCAGACGGATGTTGAAGCTCATCACTTTAAGATCCTGCGAAAAACCTAATGCAAACATCATAAGACCTACGATTGAAAATCTGAAATTCATAATCATATATTTTTAATTAGCTCAGACAAAAGTAAGGCTTATCATGAAGACAACACTCAGTTTGAACTTAATTTAAAATAAAAAACTCCGGATTTCCGGAGTTTGCAGCATATTATGGTCCAGGACATTTAATTCCTGCTTTAATTTCCTTATGGTTTTGCATCTGCTGAAGTCCACATGTTGTTTGTCATGTTAACATCCGGGATCTGTGATTTAGGGTCAAGCTTTACCTCAATAATTTCTTTTGCTGAATCTAACCGGAATGTCCACTCGGCATTTCTTTTCCATACCTCAATCGGAATATTTGCCGTCTGCTCCGTACCATCCTTGAATTTCACCTGAACAGTCGTTGGCATAGGCAGCTGGCCGATATTCTCAACAGTGATGAGTGCTCCGTTTTTAAAGTCATCGTTCACATACTTTACACTTTTTACAGCTTGGTCAATTTTCCATTTATTGATAAACCATCCTCTCCAGAACCAGTTCAGCTCTTCTCCCGAAACGTTTTCCATAGTATGAAAAAAGTCCCAGGGCGTAGGATGTTTAAAAGCCCAGCGCTGAATATAGGTTCTGAAAGCCTTATCAAACTTTTCAGGTCCCAGAATTGACTCTCTCAGGACACCTAACCCTACCCCAGGTTTAAAGTAAGCCAGAATACCAATACTGCTTTCCTTCATATTATCCGCTCCTGTCATCATCGTCTCAAAACGGTCGTTCATCAGGAAAGATCCCATTTGCGCAACATTTTTCTTCTGATAATATTCGCCTTTATTAAAAGCTTCCGTAGAAAGTTCGTTAATAAAAGTATTAAATCCTTCATCCATCCATGCAAACAGTCTTTCATTAGAGCCTACGATCATCGGGAACCAGTTGTGTCCGAATTCATGATCAGTAACACCCCAAAGCCCTGCACCTTTAGAAGTCATATGACAGAATACAATTCCCGGATATTCCATCCCGCCTTCATTTCCGGCAACATTGGTGGCCGCAGGGTAAGTATATTCGTACCATTTTGCAGAATAATGCTCAATAGCCGCCTTGGTATATTCCGTCGATCTTCCCCATGCTTTTTCGCCCCCACTCTCCGCAGGATAAGCAGAAATAGCCAATGATTTCTTACCGCTCGGAAGGTTGATCCTGGCAGCATCTAGTACAAAGGCGGCTGACGATGCCCAGGCAAAATCCCTCGCCTGTTTTATTTTAAATTTCCAGGTTTTTGTTCCGGCCTGTTTATCCTTTCCGATCTCTGATTCAGGGCGGATCATAACGGTTTTATCGCTGTTCCTTGCCTGCTCCCATCGGCTGTTTTCTTCTTTGGTGTAGACTTCTTTAGCATTCAGAAGCTCTCCGGATGCCACGACGTAATGACTGGCCGGTACTGTAATATTAGCTGTAATATCTCCATATTCAAGATAAAATTCGGAGGCTCCCAGATAGGGCATGGTATTCCATCCCATGACGTCGTCATAGACACACATTCTCGGATACCACTGGGCCATGGTAAAGATCTTCCCGTTTTTGCTATCCTGTATTCCCATCCGATCGGATCCATATTGCGGGGAGATGAAAGAATATTCAATTGTAATCTTAGCAACACCGCCGCGGGCTTTTAGTTCAGATGGAAGATCGATCTGCATTCTTGTATCGGTGATGGTATAGTGTACCTCCTTACCCTCAAGTTTTACCGATTTTATCTTATAGCCACCTTGAAATTCTTCACCATGCGCACCGTTTCGACTTCCTGACATAGGCACCACCGCATTTCCGCGTGAATCTTTTTCAAATAAATTCTGATCAAGCTGAAGCCACAGAAAACCAAGTTTATCAGGGCTGTTGTTGGTATATTTTATTTCGGCTGTTCCGGTAATTTCATTATTCACTTCATTGAGGCTTACGTTGAGGTGATAATCCGCTGCATTCTGCCAGTAGGCATATCCTGGCTGCCCGCTTGCAGATCTTGTTGAGGTACCGGTCTGTGTATAGAAAAAAGGCTTGAAAGCTTCCACATAATCATACTTTGGTGATTCCTGCGCATAAGACTGCGAAAAAGCGACAACAGCTAATGCAGAAACAAGATTTCGAAATGTCATTTTCATAATTCTTTTTTGACGACAAGATAGTAAAAATAAACATCCCACAAAGAGGAAAAGGCATGATAATATTCCCGGTTTGGGATCGCTGTGCGAAAGGTTTTACCCTTCCTGGCCAAAGTAAATAACCAGTAAAGCTTATCGTTTAAAAGTCTGAATTCAATTTAAATCGGATGCTTTAGAAGAGTTCTAGCGAGATTTGCGATTTAACATATTAAAAAAACAAGATAATATTGTTTTATATAATCATAAAATATTTACATTTGCTGCCTAAATATAGTCTGGGAAAGACTACTTTATTGCACACTTGATAAAAAAAACAAATTGATGAACCATCTCCATCTACCTCTGTTCCTGCATTTCTGCTTAAGGATACTGTACTTAGTCCTATTCAGTAATATACCTTTTACTTTAAAAATTACCACAAGCTACTTCAGCCGTCCTCCACCAGCTTAATCATAACACAGTTTTTTACCACATAAGTCACATAAGAGGCAAGATTAAAAACTGTGAAACAAAAGAGCACATAAGTTTTGAAAATCGTTGATTTTCATTCGCAGCAAGCAACCATATACTATCCATTCGGTTTGTCATTGACTCCGTCGAATCTTCGATTTCCGTAGGGATCTCAGCAAAGAATACCACGTAACATTAGTTGAGTTCGTAGTAAACCATTAATGTCCTTCGTGTTTAATCTCTGCGAGCTCTTATAAGCGAAGCGCCTTTGTGAAACTTAAAGCATTATACATTAAAAAAACTTTGCGCACTCGTGTTCTATAGAAATAATGCATATGGGCTGAGTCATAAAATTAAATTATGGATGACTAGACACAACCACCCCGTCAAAAATTCATTGAATTTTCGCCACCCCCTCCGGAGGATGGGAATTTCCGGAGTTCGATACAATGAGTGGTCGTCCATCTTCAATAGTTTACTCCGTGAGCTCTTATAAGCGAAGCGGCTTTGTGAAATTTAAAAGCATTAGGCATTAAAAAACTTTGTGCACTTCGTGTTCAATAAATAAAGTCATCAAAACATTAACAACTTACAATACATAAACAATGAAAAACATTATTACACTGGCTGTTCTGTTCATCAGCCTTACGGCGTTCGCTCAGGTAGGGATTAATAATACTTCTCCGAAAGCAACCCTTGATATCAGTCCTAATACAATCGACGGCAGCAAACCGGAGGGACTTCTTATTCCACAATTAGACGGTAATTCGCTCAAAACCACAGCTTACGGAACTTCTCAAAAAGGAGTGATTGTCTATGCTAAATCAGCAGCTAGTCCCACCGATACCAAAACCGTGAATGTAACTACGGAAGGGTATTACTTTTATGATGGTAGTGTGTGGCAGAAAATGACCGGGGCAGCCGCGGGAGATACCACCAACGATGCCTGGGTAAATGACACCACCAACGGTCTGGTAAAATTAGGAACGAAAGCAGATGGTACAGTCAGAGCCGTAGGAGCAGACTTTGTGGCAAAAGATAATGGACAAGTGGGAATAGGAACAAGCAGCCCGGATGCCAGTGCAGCATTGGAAGTGGCTTCAACTAACAAAGGAATGCTTATTCCAAGAGTAGCCCTGACAGGTTCTACCGATCAAACCACCATCCCTTCTCCTGCTACCGGATTAATGGCTTACAATACCGGGGCAGCCGGTTTAGCTTTTAAAGGTTTTGTATTCTGGAATGGTACAGAATGGAGATCGGTGAATAATAATCCCACAATATCTCCTACTATTACAAGTCTTAAATGTACAGATGCTTATCTAGAGCCCAATACACTTTCAGCAGGAGTTGCTTACACAGGAGTACTTAAAGTTCCATATACGGGAGGAAATGCAGGGTTATTTTCAGGAGGAACCGGAATCAGTTCTACAGTAAATACTGGTTTAACAGCTACGCTGAACAGTGGGGAACTTGAAAGCGGATCAGGAGTATTAAGCTATACAGTAAGCGGAACACCCTCACAAAACAGCCCGATTGTAGCCAGCTTCAATCTGGGATCAACCGTATTTGGAGCGACAGGCTGTACAGTATCGGTAGGTGATGAGGTTGGAACAAATGTAACAACAAAAAAGATAATCTATACCTCGGCCAATGCTAATGCGGCCTATACTGTTAAAATGGATGATCTTGAATTTAAGATCAACCCCGATTCCGGTACTTATGGTATTGTTTACATGAGATTTACAGCTAATCCAAATCTTACTACAGCTATACGAGGCATGGATATTTGGCAGTGGTCAAATGATAACCAGAGGATAAGATCATTTTCAATAAGTACAACAACAGCTAATTCTTTGTCCTGGGCTATTTTACAGGATACGAATGGAGATTACTTTAATAATGCATTAGAACTTCAGTTTACTTCTGAGGTTATAGTCCCAGGAAGAAATAATCTTTACAAAGTTTATGCTACCCGATTTAGATCTTCAGGATCTAATGGAATATATGTATTAACAGTAACTAAATATTAATACATTATATGTTCCGATGGCGCGAGCATCTGGTTCTATAGGTTTAAAGCAATGCTTAGACAGGGTTTGGTCGCAAGCAGAACGCTTTAGCCAGCCAACTGATCTTACTTACAATCTATAACTGACAACCCTAAACCTTCAATCATTTTAAAAGCAAATTAATATGGCAACAATTCTTCGCAGAATCAAAGCATATCTATACGATAATGTTTTAATGAAAGACAAATCCCAATGACTTCACAGCGCGCACCGCGAGCGAGCGCAGCCTTAATGTTCAGCAGTGATCTTACAGGTTACGGACGTCAAAAGCGATTTTGTAAATGATCTGCTCACTTCGGGCAGAAACCTGGAGATCGCCGGCAGCACGATGAAAGTAACAGGCGAAGATCCTTCGGTGGGCGTGTTTTTTGTCAATGCCGCCATGCAGGCCAGAATAAAATTAGAGGCGTCCGATATTGTTACGAATAATCCTTCGGAGGTTATGGTGGTAATTCCTGAATTAGCAGCAGGAACTTATGAAATAAAGGTCGTAACGCAATATGCAGGCATTATTATTCTAAAGGAACCTCGCGTCGCAACCTTGACAGAGAATTGGCCGTAGAATAACAAGCGGATTGCATCGGTGCAAGCATGGTGATTGCTAGGAAGCAAGCAAGGGTCTTACTTCGAGGCTAACAAGACGCTTATTTGGTAGCAAGCAATCGGCTTGTTCTAACAAACATATCCCAATCCTGAAATTATATTATACAGTTAAGGTATATATAAGCGCAAAAACATTCCATCATGAGGGAATGGGTATTTTCATCAGTGTGTGATACTCCGGTCTGGGAACTCTTTCCCGGCCGGAGTTTTTTTGTGGGACTGGTGGCTTTGTGTATGGCAGCGTCATAAACCACCCCACCAAAAATTCTTTGAATTTTCGCCACCCCTCCATGGGACGGGAATTGTGAAGTGAGCGGTTTTAGATGATGAAGAGGTACATATCCTGGCAGGGCCGGTGGCTTCGACTCCGCTCAGCCACCACTCAAAACGATCCACCATTTTACTCGTAACAGTAAACCCAAAGTTCACCGTAAGAAGACTGTCGAAAAAATTCCCCTCCAGGGAGGGGTGCCGAAAATTCAAAGAATTTTTGGTGGGGTGGTTTAAGGAAGATTGCGGGACCTGATGCTTTCAGTGGCCGGTGGCTGAGTGGAACCAAAGTCACCTTTCGGAAATTGCGATTGAATTGTACGCCCTCGCACAGTGATTGCGTAATAAACCTCCCCGTCGTAAATTCCGGTGGAATTTCCGCCAACCCTCCTGAGAATGGGAATGTGAAAAAAAATGGCAGCCCCGGAATCCGAAGCTACCCTTGAGAAAGTCTTTATCTCAAATTAATTTGATTTCTTTGCTTTAATCATTGCTTCCAAAGCATCCCACATCTCCTGCGGGATATCTTCCAGCATGTTGAATTCTCCGGCACCCTGCAGCCATTCTCCCCCATCAATGGTCACCACTTCACCATTCATATAGGCAGAATAATCGGAAACGAGGTATGCAGCCAGGTTCGCAAGTTCCTGGTGTTCTCCTACTCTTCTCAACGGAACTTTTTTTCTCATATCAAACTTTTCCTGCAGATCTCCCGGAAGCAACCTGTCCCAAGCTCCTTTGGTAGGAAACGGTCCCGGTGCAATTGCGTTGAAGCGGATTCCGTATTTCGCCCATTCTACCGCCAGCGATCTTGTCATAGCCAGAACACCCGCTTTTGCACAGGCGGATGGAACGACATAGGCAGAGCCCGTCCATGAATAGGTGGTTACAATATTCAGAACAGTTCCCGGAGTTTTAGTATCAATCCAGTGTTTTCCGATGGAAAGGGTACAATTTTTAGTTCCCTTCAGTACGATATCCAAAATGGAATCAAATGCGGAATGCGTTAATCTTTCCGTTGGGGAAATGAAATTCCCGGCCGCATTGTTTAATAAAATATCTATTTTCCCAAATGCCTTTAAGGTAGCTTCTTTCATGGCTTCCACCTCATCCCAGTTGCGCACATCGCATGCTACGCAAAGCACTTTACCTCCTGTTTCTTCCTCAAGTTCTTTGGCTGTTCCCTGTAATTTCTCAAGATTTCTGGATGTGATGACCACCTTGGCGCCCAACTGAAGAAAGTATCTGGTCATGGCTTTTCCAAGACCGCTTCCGCCACCGGTAACAATGGCTACTTTGTCTTTCAGGGCATCTTCCCTTAACATCGGCTGTGTATATAGATTCATAATTTTATTGTTTCAGTAAATTTAATATTTTAAGTTATTCGGAACGTTATAAATAATATGCTAGCAATAAGAGGTTGTTATTAGTTTCGGCGGCGGCTTTGCCGCCGCCGAAACTAATCCTTCATAAAGACCTGTTTCATTACATTTAAATTTAACTAAATTTACGCTTCCACAAAAAATATGTATTCATGAAAAAGTCGGAAGCTTCTGTTTTTCTATTAATTTTATTTTTCAGTGTATATGGTAAAGCCCAGCAATTCGAAAAACTGATTCAGTATGTGAATCCTCTTATAGGAACCGAAAAAATGGGACACACTTATCCCGGAGCAACTACGCCGTTCGGAGCCGTACAACTGAGCCCGGAAACCGATACGATCTCTTATGCCCTAAACGGTAAATACAATGGTGAGGTGTATAAATATTGTGCAGGATACCGTTATGAAGACAAAACCATTGTAGGCTTCAGTTCGACACACTTCAGTGGTACAGGCCATTCTGATCTTGGAGATTTTCTGGTTACGCCGACAGTGGGAAAATTACAGTTAAATCCGGGAACAGCATCAAATCCTGAAAGTGGTTACAGAAGCCGATTTTCACATCAAAACGAAAAGGCAGAAGCCGGATATTATAAAGTAAGACTGGACGACCATCATATTTTGGCAGAACTCACCGCAACGACAAGAGTGGGTGTTCACCGTTATACATTTCCAAAGTCTGATCAGGCACATATCATTCTTGATCTGATGGCCGGAATTTATAATTACGACGGTAAAAACGTGTGGACCTACGTACGCGTGGAAAACGGAAATACCATAACAGGCTACCGGCAGACCAACGGCTGGGCGAGAACGAGAACGGTTTATTTTGCCATGACATTTTCAAAGCCTTTCAAATCGTATGGGCAGAAGAATTACGATGGTAAACAAGTGTACAACGGATTCTGGAGAAAGTTTGACCAGACGAAGAACTTCCCTGAAATCGCTGGAAAAAATCTGAAAATGTATTTTGATTTCGATACAAATGAAAACGAAGCCATTGAAGTGAAGCTGGCTATCTCACCAGTAAGTCAAGCCAACGCCCTGGAAAATTTAGAAAAAGAAGCCGGAAACTTATCGTTTGACCAGATCAAAGCTCAGACTCAGGAAAGCTGGAATAAAGAATTGAACAAAATTGTCATTAAAACCTCCGACATAGATAAAACGAATTTTTATACGGCCTTATATCACACATTTATCAATCCTACCATATACATGGATATAAACGGAGAATATAAAGGATTAGACCAAAATATTCATAAAGCAGAGGATTTCACGAATTATACCACTTTTTCGCTTTGGGACACGTACCGGGCGCTTCATCCTTTCTTTAACATTATCCAACCTAAAAGAAATGGGGATATGGTGAGATCGATGATGGCTCATTACGACCAGTTTTCGATGAAAATGCTGCCGATCTGGTCGCACTACGCCAATGACAACTGGTGTATGAGCGGCTATCACAGTGTAAGTGTTGTGGCTGATGCGATCATCAAAGGAAATTACTCCGATGATGCCAGGAAAGCGCTGATGGCTTGTGTGGAAACAGCCAACAAAAGAGATTACGAAGGAATAGGACAATACATTGATCTGGGCTATATTCCTGCAGAAAAAAACGGAACTTCAGTTTCCAATACACTGGAGTACGCTTATGATGACTGGGCTATTGCTCAACTGGCAAAGCACCTTGGGGAAACGGAAATTTATAATCAGTTTATCAAACGTTCTGAAAACTGGAAAAACAACTTCGACAGATCGACCGGATTTATGCGCCCACGTTTGGCAGATGGCAGTTTTAAGAAAGATTTTAATGCATTAAGCACTCATGGACAGGGCTTTATCGAAGGAAACTCATGGAACTACAGTTTCTTTGTTCCCCAACAGCCGGATGAACTTATTACGATGATGGGTGGGAAGAAAAAGTTTGCCTCCAAACTGGATGAATTGTTTACCATGCATTTGCCCGACGAGTTTTTTGCAGATACGGAAGATATTACAAGAGAGGGAATTATCGGCGGCTATGTTCACGGAAACGAGCCGGCACATCACGTGGCTTATCTTTACAACTGGGCAGGACAGCCCTGGAAAACCCAGGCGCAGATCAGGAGAATTTTAGAGATGCAATACAAAGCAACCCCTGACGGATTGGGAGGAAATGATGATGCGGGACAGATGAGTGCATGGTATATTATGAGTTCGCTTGGCTTTTATCCTGTTGCACCGGGATCGGAAGATTATGCGATCGGAAGTCCGGCCGTGGAGCATGCGGTATTACATTTAGAGAACGGAAAATCGTTTGAAATTGAAACTTTCAATCAAAGTCCGAAGAATGTATATGTACAGAAAATTCTTTTGAATGGAAAAGAAATTAAAAACTTTACGCTGAAACATTCTGATATTATGAATGGCGGAAAACTGAGTTTTTATATGGGTACTAAGCCAAGAAAGTAATCTGGTAAATATGAATTTTAATCTTACTTGATTTTCACATATGATTCCGTTGTATTTTGTCATTCTGAATGGAATGAAAACGGAATGAAGAATCTCCATTTATAATTTTTATCTCCCCCTGATTTTGTAGATAACGCAGATTATTATAATGTTTAAACTTCTTATTTAACCGCAAAAGCCACAAAAGATTTTCAGCGTGTTTAGATATTCAAAAGGTTACAAAATTTTTTCATTCTGCTTTTTTGAACTTTTGCCAATCTAAATGTTTTCCCGATTTTTCTTTTGTAACTTTTGCGGTTAAATCAAATATCAGTTAACATTATATTATAACTTCTGTAATTTGCATACGACAACCATGGTTTTGCATACACGTGGCTTTTAATTTCTGCTGAATTTTGTATCAATAAAAATCAACAATATGAAATTGAAACAGGTAAAATTAGGAAGTCAGGGATTAACAGTTCCCAATATTGGTTTGGGATGTATGGGAATGACAGGTTTTGGCGATGCAGACATGTACGGCAAAACCGATGAGAAAGAAGCTATCGCAACGATTCACCGTTCTTTGGAACTGGGCGGGAATTTCCTTGACACGGCCGATCTGTATGGCCCTTTCAAAAATGAGCAATTAATTGCCAAAGCGATTGAAAGCAATAGAGATCAGTATATCATTGCTACCAAATTCGGATGGGAAATTGATGATAATGACCAGGTAACCTGGAAGATCAACGGAACTAAAGACTATGTAAAAAAATCAGTAGAACGCTCTCTGAAAAATTTAAAAACCGATTATATCGACCTTTACTACATGCACCGTCTTGACAAAAACACTCCTGTCGAAGAAACCGTCGGAGCAATGAGTGAGTTGGTAAAAGAAGGCAAAATCGGGTATATCGGTTTGTCGGAAGTATCTTCTGAAACGGTGAAAAAAGCCCATGCCGTTCATCCAATTTCTGCAGTGCAGAGTGAATATTCTCTTTTTGAAAGAACCGTTGAAGAAAAAGGCGTCATCAAAACATTAAATGAATTGGGGATTGGTTTTGTGGCCTATTCGCCTTTAGGAAGAGGTTTCTTATCCGGACAAATCCGCACGATTGATGATCTTCCGGAAAATGATTTCAGAAGAGGAATTCCACGCTTTCAGGAACAGCATTTTTATAAAAACATCGAATTGGTAGATGCCATTGAAAGCCTGGCTAAAGAAAAGAATATCACCTCATCTCAACTGGCTCTGGCATGGATTATCAGCAAAGGAATTCTTCCTATTCCGGGAACGAAGCGCAGAAAATACTTGGAACAAAATATTGAAGCCGCCAATATTCAACTAAGTGAGTCTGAAATTCAGCAACTGGAAAGCATTGTCCCACTGGGAACAGATACGGGAGCTACCTATGATGAATTTGGAATGGGACTTTTGGATTATTAATTTGTAATTTTAATTATTTAAATTATTCTACAGTTTGTCATTCTGAACATAGACTGAAAGTCTACGAACGTAGGTCAGAAATGTAGTGAAGAATCTCCCCTTTATTTATTTGTGAGATTCTTCCTTCGTCATAATGACAGACTGCTAAATTTATAAACGCAGAAATGTCGCGTCCCGGCTTGAACGGAGCTCTTTTTGGAACAAAAAAGCGGGAGTCCTTCGACTTCGCTCAGGATAAATTACAGACGGAAAAAGACGCCCAAATTATCATTAAAGGTTAAAAGCTATGAACACAATAAAATCTATTTCGGCATTTCATAAATTACTTTCTCTGCCGGAGCCGAAGCATCCTATGGTAAGTATCATTAATCTTTATGAAAGTATTTTTATTGAAGATAAGGTGTGGGATGGTTTTGTGAGTAAGCATTACTGTGTAGCGCTGAAACGTAATGCGAAAGGAAAAATAAAATACGGTCAGCAGCATTACGATTATGATAAAGGCGTTCTAAGCTTTACGGCACCTAATCAAGTTCAGTATCTGGATCTGAAAACAATGGATTGTGAAAATACAGGATATTTACTGGTTTTTCATGAAGATTTTCTATTGAAGCATCCTTTGGCAAAAACCATTTCTTCTTATGGATTTTTCTCATACGCTGTGAATGAAGCCCTACATTTATCTGAAGATGAAGAGAATGATCTGCTTGAAATCATGTATAAAATCGATAAGGAATGTCAGCATATCGACCATCACACGCAGGAAATCATCCTGTCTCAGATTGAATTGCTGTTGAATTATTCCAAACGCTTCTACGAAAGGCAGTTTATTACCCGAAAAAGCGGAAGTCACCAGCTTTTAGCAAAATTTGAATCTTTCTTAAATGATTACTTTAACAAGCATTCTTCTGAAAAAGGCTTATTAACCGTTCATCAAATTGCAGAAGCGATGAATCTTTCTCCAAATTACTTAAGTGATCTTTTGAGAGTGCATACCGGGCAAAATACGCAGCAGCATATTCACGAAAAGCTGATCAGCAAAGCAAAGGAGAAACTTTCGATGACAGAATTGTCGGTAAGCGAGATTGCTTATGAACTGGGGTTTGAGCATTCGCAGTCGTTCAGTACACTCTTTAAAAAGAAAACGAATATGTCGCCTTTGGAATTCAGACAATCTTTCAATTAATGCTTTTCTTAATGATATTTTTTTCTCTCACAGATTTCTCAGATCTTCACAGATGATTGTGTTTAAAATCTATGTTATCTGCGGGAGAAATATTTTGCATAAAGCAAATGCTGATGATTAATTAAATTTAAAAAGCATCTTCTCTGATGTTTCGTTTATGCGTCTTGCCCCAATTCGAAAGTGCCATGATCACAGGCTGTAACGTTCGGCTATAATCGGTTGAAATATATTCTACGACCACAGGCGTTTGCTCTGCATGGACGACTCTTTTTACAAATCCGTTCAGCTCTAAATCTTTCAGCTCATTGGAGAGCACCCTTGCCGAAATACCCGGAATATTCCTTTGCAGCTCATTGAATCTGATATTACCGTTTTCCTGTAAAACAATGATAATTTTAAGCTTCCATTTTCCGCCAATTACATAGATGGCATCTTCAACAGCAGAAAGATGCTCGGTACAGCCTTGAGCCGTTATACGCTCTTCTAAAACTTCAGTATTTTTCATAAGTCCTATTTCAACTAACCTAAAAGTTACTACTAACCTTCTGTATACTACTAACTTTTGATAAGCAAATGTACATAATTTTGCTAAAGAGATTTTTAAAATTTAAAAAATGAAAAACATACTTCACATTATTTCAAGCCCGAGAATGGAAGTTTCCGCAAGCCGAAAACTGGGAAAAGCTGTAGTTGAAAAAATAAAAGAGAAATATCCTGATGCTGTAGTAAAAGAGCGGGACCTGGCAAAAAATTCTGTTCCTATTTTAGATGAGGTTCACATCAATACTTTTTTCACGCCGGCAGAAAGCCATTCTTCAGAACAGGCAGAAATCAATAAATACTCAACAGGATTAATTTCAGAGCTGCAGGAAGCCGATATTATCGTTGTTGAATCTCCGATGTATAACTTCTCGGTTCCGGTGGGGCTAAGAGCTTATTTTGACTTTACTTCCAGAGCAGGATATACCTTTAAATATGATGAAAACGGACCTAAAGGTTTACTGAATAATAAAAAGCTGTATATCGCTTTTACATCCGGAAATATTTATTCGGATGGTCCTCATCAGATCTATGATTCGAATGTTCCTTACGTTAAAAATGTTTTTGGATTTTATGGTATTTCAGACGTCACCGTCTTCCGGGCAGAAGGCTTATCAATTCCGGGAATCATGGAAAATTCGTTGGAAAAAGCAATTGAAGGTATTACGATAGATTAATTATACATATACACTGAAGCCTTTTTAAATTGAAAAGGCTTCAGTTTGTTTTAAGATAAGTTTTGGCTAAAGCCGACCGATGATTACAAATAAAAAGCGGGCTTTAGTTTAGCCCGTTCCTATTGATATAACGATATTTTTTTATTGTATGCCTGTTTAAACTTTTATATAACCGCAAAAGTTGCAAAAGACGAGCTCAACTTTTATTTAAAGTTGATAATGACAAATAAAAAAGGTTACAATAGCTTAAAAAATCTTCGATTTTTATTCTTTTGAAAACTTTAAATACACTAATCATTTCATTGTGATTATCTTTTGCAACTTTTGCGGTTAATTCTGAAATTAGTTTAAACAAGTTTTATTCCTGAACTTCAAAAAGCAGACGTTCTCCGAATTTCTGTTCATTAATTTTTCCGTTTTCGTACACCAGGTTTCCATTGACAAAAGTATGAGTCACTTTAGAATGGAAATTCATGCCTTCCAACGGACTCCATCCGCATTTATAAAGGATATTTTCTTTAGCGACTGTCCAGTTTTCATTCAGATCAACCAGCACCAGGTCTGCTTTATAGCCTTCTCTTACAAAACCTCTTTTTTCTATTCTGAACAATATCGCCGGGTTATGAGACATTTTCTCAACGATTTTCTCTAAAGAAATCTTACCGTTTTTATAGTTTTCAAGCATTACATTCAATGAATGCTGTACCAGCGGTGCTCCGGAAGGGCATTTGGTATACACATTCTGCTTTTCTTCCCAGGTGTGCGGCGCGTGGTCGGTTGCAATCACATCGATTCTGTCATCCAGCAACGCTTCCCAAAGTCCGTCTTTGTCTTTTTGTGTTTTTACAGCAGGATTCCATTTAATCAATCCGCCTTTGGTTTCGTAATCTTCATTGGTAAACGTAAGGTGGTGAACACAAACTTCGGCCGTTATTTTTTTATCTTTTAAAGGAATATCATTTCTGAAAAGTTCCGTTTCCTTTGCCGTTGACAAATGGAAAACATGAAGTCTCGCTCCTGTTTTTTTCGCAAGCTCGATCGCTTTTGAGGAAGATTTATAACATGCCTCTTCGCTTCTGATCAGATGATGAAATTTTACCGGAATATCCTCTCCATATTCATCCATATACTTTTGGGTATTGGCTTTAATGGTTGCCTCGTCTTCACAGTGCACCGCAATCAGCATTTTGGTATTGCTGAAAATATTTTCCAGGGTTTCCGGATTATCAACCAGCATATTTCCAGTGGAAGAGCCCAGAAACAATTTAATTCCCGGAACATTTCTCGGATTTGTTTTTAATACTTCTTCAAGATTATCATTGGTTCCGCCCATCATAAAGCCATAGTTGGCATACGCTTTTTGGGAAGCTATTTCATATTTGTCTGCCAGCAATTCCTGCGTCACAGCATTCGGAACAGTATTGGGCTGATCAATAAAGCTTGTGGTTCCGCCTGCAATTGCAGCTTTCGATTCGGTTTCAATATCTCCTTTATGAGTAAGTCCCGGTTCACGAAAATGCACCTGATCGTCGATCACTCCCGGCAGAAGATATTTCCCTGCTCCATCAATAATTTGGTCGGCATCGTAAGAAATTTGAGAGTCTATTTTAGAAATTAAATCGTTTTCAATTAAAATATCACCTTCAACGATTTTGCCTTCGTTGACGATTTTTACATTTTTGATTAAGGTCTTCATTTACTTTTTGAAATTAGAGATGAAAATTTGACTGTCAACTTTCTCAAAGTTCGAAACTTTGACAAAGTTTTTCAAAATTAAGGTTTATGAATGAATTTTAACCCAGCCAACAATAAATCAATTTCTAAATATTTACATTTGCATAAAATTTTCAGATTTTGAAGAAGCTTCTTAACGAAACAATTATATATGGAATCGGGGCGATCATGCCGAGGATAATTGTCGTATTGCTGAATTACCTATTTATTAAAAATATAGACAACAGTGCATTTGCCATTTTTACTAATCTCTATGCGCTGATATCATTTGTCAATATCGTCCTTTCCTTTGGTTTTGAAACGGCCTATTTCAGGTTTTCATCAGATAAAAATAATGAACAAAAAGTTTTCAACACCTCTTTCTGGTTCTTAACGGGCTTATCAACAGTTTTCCTGATTTTGGTTTTATTTTTTAACCAGCCTATTGCCAATGTTTTTGGATATTCGACCACTCCTGAATATATCAGATGGTTTGCATGGATCGCATTTTTTGATAATATTCTTGTTATTCCGCTTGCATGGTTCAGATTTCACAACAGACCAATAAAATATACGGCAGTAAGAGTCATTCAGGCAGTTTTCCAGAGTGCTTTTGCCATTGCTTTGTTTCTTTATATCCCGCAGGAATTCAGTTTAAAGTTAGGCTTAAAGGAAAAAGTTTCTTATCCTTTTTACAGTAATCTTGCGGCAAGCTTTGTAGGTGTTCTGCTAGTCTTACCTGTAATTTTAAAGGTAAAACTGCAGTTTTCAAAAGATCTTTTCCTGGAAATGCTCAAATATTCCTGGCCGATTATGATTGCCGGACTTGCCTTTATGGTCAATGAAAACTTTGATAAATTTATACAGAAATTCATTATTAATGATGGTGATGCCGGAGCTTACGGAGGATGCTATAAAATGGCTGTTTTAATGACGCTTTTTGTTACGGCATACCGAATGGGAATAGAGCCGTTTTTCTTTAAACAGATGAATAATGAAAATGCGAAGAACACTTATGCCAAAGTAACAGAATATTTCTCGTTTTTTGCATCAGTGGTTGCATTGGGAATTATCGCGAATGTGTCTTGGTTAAAGCTCTTGCTGGTACCCAATAGCTCGTACTGGATCGCACTCAATATCATTCCCATCATCGTTATTGCAAATCTTTTTTTCGGCATTTATTATAACCTTTCCACCTGGTATAAAGTCACTGACAGAACGAGAGTAGGAACATATATTTCCTGGCTTGGCGCCATCATTACGATTATTTTAAATCTTGTTCTTCTCAGAAAATATGGTTTTATGGTTTCGGCGTGGGTAACACTGGCTGCCTATTTTACAATGATGGTGCTGTCTTATTTTTTAGGCCAAAAATATTATCCTATCCCATACAGAATGAAAAAAATCTCTTTTTTCGTGATACTCCTGGCTGCATTCAGTTATATAATTGTAGAATTATTTGATTACAACCTGTGGATCGGAAATCTATTTTTTGTGGCTTACGCGGGTATTCTGATCTATTCTGAAAAAAATATGCTGCTGTCGAGAATTAAAAAATGACTTTGGTCTTTTATTTGTTGCTATGGGTTTCATTTAATATAAACAATACTTAAAAGAAGTATCGTACCTCAGCAACGGTTTTATTACTATCTTTATACAAAAATAACTTACTAAACGAACATACTATATATAATTATGAAAATTATCGTTCCTATGGCTGGACGTGGTTCCAGATTACGACCACATACTCTTACCGTTCCGAAACCTCTGATTCCTATTGCCGGAAAACCGATCGTACAGAGACTGGTAGAAGATATTGCCAAGGTCGCAGGAGAAGAAATTGAAGAAGTAGCTTTCATTATCGGAGATTTTGGTCCCGAGATAGAGAAATCACTGCTTCAGATTGCTGAAAAGCTTGGAGCAAAAGGCAGCATCTACTATCAGAATGAACCTCTTGGGACCGCACACGCGATCAAATGTGCAGAGCAATCAATGAGTGGCAATATTGTGATCGCTTTTGCCGACACTCTTTTCCGTGCAGATTTTGTTTTAGATAAAAATTCCGATGGCGTGATCTGGGTGAAAAGTGTGGAAGACCCGTCTGCTTTTGGTGTTGTAAAACTTGACAACTACGGATTCATCACAGACTTTGTTGAGAAACCTAAGTCTTTTGTTTCAGATCTTGCCATTATCGGTATCTATTACTTCAACAGTGCAGAAAAGCTAATGGATGAGATAAATTATCTTATGGATAATGACATCAAAAATGGTGGAGAATATCAGCTTACATCTGCTTTGGAAAACCTACGTGCTAAAGGTGCAAAATTCACATTGGGAAAAGTCAACGACTGGATGGATTGCGGAAACAAAAATGCGACCGTAGAGACCAACAGCAAAATTCTTGCTTATGAGCAGGAAGCGATGTCGCACTTTCCGGCTTCGGCTCAGATTGAAAACTCACTGATCATTCCGCCATGCTTTATTGGAGAAAACGTGAAAATATCCAATTCAAAAGTAGGACCTGGAGTTTCATTGGGGAACAATACCGTTGTTATTAATTCAAATATTGAAAATTCCCTGATCCAGGAAAATACAAAAATCAACCACGGAAATCTTTCCAATTCCATGATCGGAAATTCGGCGCAGTATTTTGGGGTAGCGAGGGAAATTTCTCTTGGTGACTATTCAGTTCTTGATTTCTTATCGAAATAATTTGATAGAGATATATCAACGTAAATAACTATCTTCAAACCACACAAAATGTTTTGTGTGGTTTGGCGTTAATATTGCACCGTAATTTTTTAAAATTGAAAAGGTAAATACATGAAAAACTGGATCATAGTACTGTTATTGCTTTTTGCTGTAACTTCTTGTAAAACGAGAAATGCGGCAAAAAAGTCTAAAAATAGCATTAAAGTTGATAGTACATTCGTTCTGGAAAATGACCAGAATCCCAAAGATATCAATGAACCCATAAGAAATAAACTTCCGTTTTTTGAGCACGTGATTCCTATGCCGCATTTTGAGCAGATCAAGATCAATAGCAAAGTTAATGTGGAAACAGGAAGCTTTATACCTACATTGGACGCTACCATTTATATTGAAAAAGATAAAAAAGTCTGGATGAATCTTCAGGCATTCATCATCACTGTAGCACGCGGAATGGCAACCCCGGAAGGCATCAAAGGCCAGGATAAAACCAGCAAAACCTATATCGATTCTGATTTTGATTATTTAAATAATCTTCTGAATGTGAATTTCATTGATTACAAATCTTTGGAGAAAATTCTCATAGGACGAACATTTGTAAAGGTTAATGATTCCCAGTTTACACTTACTCAAAATTCACAAGGCTTTAAGATGGCATCCAATGTCAATCAGAAAATTGTCACCGATGAAAAGACCAGAGAATACAAAATTGTTCTGAACTACGATACAAATTATGACCTTTTAAACGTAAATCTTAAGGATGTTCTTTCTCCTGATGAGCTTGACGTATCCTACAGTAATTGGGAAGAAATCAACGGAATTCGCTTACCCAGAAATGTTAAAATAATTATAAAAGGTTCGAAAAGCAGTCAGATTTTACTGGAAAATACGAAATTTGACTTTTCGAGGATGGATACACCTTATTCTGTACCATCCAGTTATAAGAAAATTGAGATTAAATGATTAAAAAATTTAGCTTTTTAATAGGTATTTTATTGTTCGGACTGCACTATGGACAAAGCGGTAAAAAAGAACAGTTGCAAAAACAAAATGCTGAACTTAAAAAACAAATTGCACAGATAAATACAGATTTAGCCAAAACAAGAAACGAATCTAAACTTTCAATCGCCTATCTTGATAATGTTAATAAGAAACTGGTACTGAGAGAAAAAGTGTACAACAACACTCAGAAGGAAAAGAGATTTATTGAAGATGAAATTTATCTCCGTCAGTTGGAAATTAATCGTCAGAACAGAGAACTGAAAGTCCTTAGAGAGAATTATGCGAAAGTTCTGGTGAATGCATATAAAAATAAAGGGGTACAAAATAAAGTAACTTTTATTCTTTCTGCCAAAAATTTGGGAGAAGCAATACGAAGGGTTCAGTATCTAAAACAATATTCCGATTATCAGGATAAAAAAGCGGCAGAAATCACAACTGCTGCAGCTAAAATTAAACAGTCTATTGCACAGAAACAGAATTCTGTAAAGGAAAAGGCTAATCTTCTTGTTAATCAGCAGAAAGATTTAACAACGATTAATGCTGAAAGAGCCCAGAAAGAGCAACTTGTAGCAGAATTTAAGAAAAATGAATCAAAGCTTACCTCTGAACTCCGACAAAAACAATCGCAATCCAAAGCATTGGAAGGGCAGATCAGATCGATTATTGCTGAAGAGATAAGAATAGCCAAAGCAGAAGAAGAAGCCAGAAAAAAAGCAGAAGCTGAAAAAATACGTCTCGCCAAAATAGCAGCAGAAAGAGAAAAAGCCAGAATAGAGGCTGAAAATAAAGCGCGAGCTGAAGCTTTGGAAAAAGAAAGGCTGGCTGCAGAAAATGAGGCAAGAAAGGCATCAGAACTCGCCGCCAAAAGAGCAGAAGAAGAAAGAAAACGAAACGAAGAGGCTGCCAGATCGGAAGCAACAGCGAGAGATGAAGCCCGAAAAGTAGCCGCAAAAAAAGCGTCTGATGAAGCGGCAGCAAGAGCAAAAGAAGCCTCTGAAAAACTCGCCTCAGCAAGAGCAGCAGAAGCAGCATTAGCCAAAAAGAAGGAAGACGACAAAAAAGCGGCGGAAACAAAAGCAATGACCAATTACGGCGTGACTACTGTTGCCGGAAGTAATTTCGCAGACAACAAAGGAAGACTGGGCTATCCTGCTGATAAAATTGGACAAATCACACACCGTTTTGGAAGACACCCTCATCCGGTATTTAAAAATATTGATGAGGAGAACAACGGCATCAAGATTTCAGTACCATCTGGCACACGTGCACGATCAGTATTTCCGGGAACTGTTTCATCTGTCCTGGCAAATAGTGACGGAACGAAAACCGTTATTCTTAAACATGGTAATTATTTCACCATTTATTCCAATTTGGGAAGTGTGAATGTATCAAAAGGACAACAGGTTTCTGCAGGAACTCCCGTAGGTGTTATAGGGCAGGATTTTGATGGCACCTATACTCTTGATTTTCAGGTATGGAACGGAAGTACACCAGTTGATCCTTTAGGTTGGGTTTCTTATTAAAAAAAGATTAACTTTGTAAAAAAATTAGCAATGAATACATTAACAATATTGTCATTATCATGGCAACACATCCTGATCGTAGCGATCATTCTTCTGTTGCTTTTCGGAGGTAAGAAAATTCCTGAATTAATGAGAGGAGTGGGCTCTGGTATCAAAGAATTTAAAGATGCTGTAAAGGAAGAGGATAAACCAGGTTCTGAAAACAAAACCACCAACAATAATTCTTCTAGCAACTAAAAATTCTTACAACTCAATGAATTTTACAGAGACCGCATGGAAAGTCTTCAATCAAAGTATTGAAGATTATCACGTGTCTGATGATGTTAACACTCTAATTAATAACCCGTTCGAAAAAGATACTTTGGAACGGATTTTGTATGCAAAGAACTGGATTGATACCGTTCAATGGCATTTGGAAGATATAATTAGAGATGAAAATATTGATCCGGCTGAAGCTCTCCAACTTAAAAGAGCAATAGATGCTTCTAACCAGAAAAGAACTGATCTGGTAGAATTTATAGACAGCTGGTTTCTTAAAAAATATGAAAGTGTAACTCCTAAACCTGACGCAAAAATCAATACTGAAACTATCGCATGGGCGGTAGACAGGCTATCAATTCTCGCACTAAAGGTTTATCATATGTCGTTAGAAGCTAATAGAGATTCTGCATCGCAAGAGCACAGAGCCAATTGTCAGGCTAAATTGGATGTATTGCTTGCACAACATGAAGATCTTTCAACTTCTATTAATCAGTTGCTTGCTGATATTGAGAACGGTGATGTTAAGATGAAAGTGTACAAACAAATGAAAATGTACAACGATGAAAGTCTTAACCCAGTCCTATATCAAAAGGGGCAGCAAAAATGAAACGATTTCTTTTTTTTGGAGTATTACTATTAACAATAGCATCTTGTGCAACGGAAAAACCAAATTTTTCTCCGTTGTCTACCAGTTTTTATAGCGAAACAAAAGCATCTGATTCTGATAAAGAAGCGAAAAACAGTATTGATATTAATGTAAAAGGTAATGTAAATGCTTCCGAAATTTCCAATCTAATCGCTACTTTTCCACAATTCAAGAATACAGCTTTAAACAATGAAATTGCAGCCTTAAAGTATAGTTTACAGAATTATCTTTATGCAATAGACGCTGATAATCTGAATGGGAAAAACAAAGCTATAAAAGACTTTGAAAAATCTTATAAAAAAGTTCAGAAACTGAGAGTAAATCTTAACAAAGATGACAATGAGGTTCTCAACCGCTATCTTGTAAGATTAAAAACCAATGTTTCTGCTATCGAAGACTATATTAAAGGAAATTAAAACTAATTTAAGGGGTATTAATGATTAAAATTCAGGCGGAATCCAATGTTCCTACGGAATATGGTACTTTCCGAATGATAGCTTTATCCGAAAACGAGAATGACTGGATGCCTCATATGGCTATCATCGCAGAAAAAACAGATTTTTCAAAACCTGTAAATGTGCGTTTCCATTCAGAATGCATCACCGGAGAAGTTTTCCATTCAAAAAAATGTGAGTGTGGGCAGCAACTCGACGCTGCCATGAAATATATCCATGAAAATGGAGGAGTTATTATCTACCTGAGACAGGAAGGTAGAAATATCGGAATCATCAATAAACTAAAAGCATATTCTTTACAGGAAAAAGGATTTGATACGGTAGAAGCCAATCTAAAGCTTGGACTTCCCGCAGATGACAGAAACTTTGGTGTTGCCATTGAAATCCTGAACTTGTTGGGCGTAAAGGATATTAATCTTCTTACCAACAATCCTGAAAAGGTAAAATATGTAGAAGAAAGCAATATTCATCTTAATTCAAGGATTCCTCTTCAAATTCCGGCCAACGAAATAAGCAGAGGTTATCTGCAGACAAAAAAAGACTATTTTGGTCATCTTCTTGATGACAACGATAAATAAAGCAAAAGCTCCGAAATAAATTCCGGAGCTTTTTTGTAATTATAAAAAACTGAAAAGATATATTTTAATTTACTTTAATGGTCTGTATTTTAGACTCATCAATATTATAGTATTTAATTACGCTGTTGTAATCCTCATAGTTCACATTTGCATTTTTACCAGCACTTGCAGGAACCAATACAATTCTGAATCGTTGATTATTTAAATACTGAGTTGCTTCAGCTGAAGTAAATCCTGTAGCGAGATTAAAATTTTGATCATCTATACTAATCTGTACATTATTCGTATCAAAAACAAAATTATATTGAAATTCTCTGTTTGTAGGCATTCCTGTAGCATCTGGTAAATACATCATTTTTGGAATCAACTGCCAAGAATCACCCAAATATCTATATACCAACACAACATCAGTGCCTTGTATAGCGATACCCTGTGTGAATGCATAACTATTTGAACTAGTAAAAGATCCTACAACATCTTTTGATTGTGAATACGTATCATAATCTGTATCGTCATCCTTACAACTGAATATAAATAAACCTACGAAGGCTAATAGTAAAATTGGAAGAAATTTTTTCATTTTATAAAAGTTTAGTTATTGTTTGTTATTTATAAAGCGTATTCAAATCATATACCAAAAAATTCAAAAACATTGTTTTGCTCATTTTTTTAATTGTATTTTTGTTATTATTCAAAAAAATATGAAGAAACTGGTTCGTACGTCGTTTTTTGTTTTTTTATTATTGAGCTCAAAAATTGCGGCCCAATATCTTCCGCAAAATCTTTCGAAAGAAGATCTTAAGAAAGCAAACCACTGGGTAGATAAAACCTATAGAAATCTTTCGCAGGACGAAAAGCTCGGGCAGTTATTTATTGTGGCCCTGTACACCAATAAGGGTGAAAATGAAATCAGTAATGTAAGAAATATTGTTACCAACGAAAAAATAGGCGGCCTGATCCTGATGCAGGATGATGCAGCAAGAGAAATAAATCTTGTTAACGAATTTCAGCAGAAATCAAAAGTTCCTTTGATGATCGGAATGGATGCCGAATGGGGAATATATCAGAGGATTGCTGCCGCACACAAATTTCCGTGGGCAATGACATTGGGGGCCATTCAGGATAAGAACCTGATCCGTCAGATGGCTGCAAAAATTGCGGAAGATTGCCACAGAATGGGCATCAACTGGGATTTCGCACCCGTTGTAGATGTAAATACAAATCCTAATAATCCAATTATCGGAAACAGAAGTTTCGGATCTGAGGTTAATAATGTGATCAATTCGGCTTTGGCTTATGCGAACGGGCTTCAGGACAATACTATTTTAGCAGCCATCAAACATTTTCCGGGACATGGCGATACAAGCACGGATTCTCATCTGGACCTGCCGGTTGTTTCCCATAATCTGGAAAGGCTGAATGCCGTTGAGCTCGCTCCTTTTAAAGCATTAATGAATAAAGGCATTGGTGGCGTGATGGTAGCGCATTTATATGTTCCGAGCCTGGAATCCGGAAAAGGAATTCCTGCTTCGGTTTCGAAAAATATCATTACCGGTTTGCTGAAAGATCAATTGGGATATAAAGGATTAATCATTACAGACGCTCTCAATATGGGTGCAGTGGCCAACAAATACAAACCGGGCGAACTGGATGCCATGGCTTTTAAAGCAGGAAATGACATCATGCTTTTTTCTCAGGGTGTAGCAGAAGGAAAGAAGCTCATTCAGAAAGCGATCGATAACGGAGAAATTCCGCAGTCAAGGGTAGAAGAAAGTGTGAAGAAGATTCTCCTGACAAAATATTTTTTAGGATTAGACAAATACAGTCCAAGAAATCCTGACAATATCAATTCAGATTTAAATAATGATTCGCATAAAACATTAGTTCAAAATTTATATGCTAACGCTTTAACATTATTAAAAGATGAAAAAAACTTACTTCCATTACAAGGCAAACAGGTTTATTATGTTCCTTTAGAAGAAGCCCCATACCATACATTTACCAATGAAATGGGTTCTGAGATCATCATTAAAAAAGCAAATGAAATCAGCACAATTCCAGCAAATTCTACCGTGATTGTAGGATTTCATAAAGATAATTCAACAGCGTATAAGCCCTACAAAATTTCTGACGCGTCAAAAAAGATTTTATCTGAACTTACTAAAAATCAAAATGTAATTCTTAGTGTTTTCGGAAGTGCCTATGCTTTGAAAGATATTGATATTTCAAAAGTTTCCACGGTGTTGGTTGCTTATGAGAATAATGATGATTCTATGACGGCTACTGCCAAAGCTTTAAAAGGGCAGACAAAAATATGGGGCAGGCTTCCTGTTTTGGTAAATGATGAACTGAAATCAGGAATGGGAATAAATTTGCAGCCCGCACAATAAAATAAAGTAAATCTAATATTTACATAACAAAATCAAACTACAATACAGCAATGAAAATAGGCATACTTTGCTATCCAACATACGGAGGGAGCGGAATCGTAGCAACTGAACTGGGAATGTCCCTTGCCAATAAGGGCTATGAGGTTCATTTTATCAGCAATGCGCTGCCGGCGAGATTAGATATTACCAATCCGAATATTTTTTTTCACAGGGTAAATGTTCAGACCTATCCCCTTTTCCAGTATCAGCCTTATGATATTGCGTTGAGCTCGATGATCTATCGTGTGGTGAATCTTTATAAACTGGATTTGCTTCATGCCCATTATGCTATTCCGTACGCTTATGCAGCTTTTACGGCGAAGCAGATGCTGAAAGAAGACGATAATGATATCCCATTGGTCACTACCCTTCACGGAACTGATATTACACTCGTTGGACAACACCCGAGCTATAAGCATGCGGTAGAATTTTCGATCAATCAATCCGATGCCATCACTTCTGTTTCCGAGAGTTTAAAAAGAGATACCCTTCAGTTCTTTAAGATCAAAAAAGAAATTCAGGTCATTACCAATTTTATTGATAATTCTGAATTTGATGAATGCAATGAATGCCAGCGGACACAGTTTGCCAACCCGGATGAAAAAATTCTGATTCACGTCTCTAACTTACGACCGGTAAAACGTGTGGATGAAGTATTGCAGATTTTCAAAAATGTACAGAAAAAGGTAAAATCAAAATTAATCATCATTGGCGAAGGCCCGGATATGGAAAAAGTCAACCAGTTTCTGGAAGAAAATCCTGATCTGATCTCAAAGATTCGTCTGCTCGGAAAAGTAAACGACCTGTACCGGATTCTTCAGCTTTCCGATGTGTTTTTATTACCCTCCGAACAGGAAAGTTTTGGATTGGCTGCATTAGAAGCGATGGCCGCCAATACACCAGTCATAAGCTCCAATGCAGGAGGAATTCCGGAAGTAAACATCCAGGGAGAAACCGGATTTTTAGCAGAAATCGGAAATGTAGAAGCGATGAGCAACTATACGATCAAGCTGTTGAGCAATGAAGAACTTTTAAACGAAATGAAGAAAAACGCAAAAGAACAGGCCATCAAATTCGATTTAAAAAACATTCTTCCCATTTATGAAGCCATGTACAGAACGACCATCGAAAATTTTAAAAGTGAGCTGACGAAAGCATAATCTTTTTTTATCTTGTAAAATACAGGCTGCATTTCTTGATGATGCGGCCTTTTTTATTGCTTTATTCCGATTAGACTTATTTTTTTAAGCACAAATCTTAATATTCATTAAAATTATAAATCCATTTAAAATTTTAAATTAATAAATTTCATATTATACTGATTTTTAAATATTTAAATGACGCTACAAAGTTTTTTATTATTTTAGTTTCCTTAATTAAAAAATTATAAATGATGAGTACAAACAATCAAATCAGTGTAGAAATCCCGAAGGCAGTACTTGATGAAGTAACGCAAAAGCTACAGGACTGCAAAACATTATTAGCACCCTATCTACAGGGGCTAACAGTAGAACAGAGAAAAAAACTTTTTAAAATGGGTGACAAGACCGTTGCTACCGTACAGAAAGTAAAAGACTATCTCGAAACCAATCCTGAATTTGCGCCGGCCTATATGGACAAAACAGAATTTCTGAAAGATGAAGCCGTGGTTACCGGTCTTAGCCCATTAGGAAATCTGGCAAACCAACTGGCTTCTGACATAGCCGACACCATAACGATCGCTGGAAGTGAAGCTTTAATCTCTGCTTTATTTTATTACGGAACGACCAAAGAAGCTGCCGATAAAGGGATTGCTTCCGCGAAACCCATTTATGACGATCTTAGCCAAAGATTTGTAAGAAAGGGAAACAAAGCTGTTCCTAAAAAAGAATAACTGATCACTTCTTATCTGAAAAACGACTCTTTTATACTCAATGACGAGTATAAAAGAGTCGTTTTTGAATATAAAAGACTCAACGTTGTCACAAAAAGACTCACCGACGAGGTAAAAAGACTCGACAACCACTCTAAAAGACTGGTTTTTGAGATAAAAAGACTCAACCGCCAGTCTTTTTACCTCAACGGCGAGTGTTTGAGTCTGTTTTCTGTTGAGACCGCAAGAGATTATTTTCTTCCTGAAGTTTTTTATTCTCATTTTTCAACCTTTCGTTCTCTTCTTTTAAAAGGCTGATATAACATTCCAGGATTTCATTTTAGATTCAAAAAATAAGAATTAACGCATGATGATTGATGAAAAAATATTATATTTAGCCCTTTAAAACTAAAATAACTATGAAGAGAAAAATCATTCTCAGTCTATCTTTTCTGATAGTCTCCCTCACTATTCTATGGTCGTGCCACAATGAAGATTTTACCAATGGAGAAAACAATCCCCAACGAAACAATGCCAATTTCTTTAAACATTCTCAAAAAGGCGGTTTGAATGAATGCCAAGGCAGGGGTAGATTATGTGGCTATTCTGGAAGCCTATAACAGAGAAACCGATTTTTTATCTAAAATGCCCGATCAAAGAGGAATGCCTATTTGGGACAAAATGCAGGTGGTAGATACGGAACAAGCAACAGGACTCATGATTCCCCTTTCGCATGATAATGAGACCATGAGTTCTGTACTTTTTGCCACTTTGGATGACAAAAACTCGGTAACAGGAGTGAAAGATTATGATAATACAATGCTGAAAGATATCGTTTATAATGAAGGTATTGACATCAAATTGCGAGAAAAGATGTTTTTTACCTTTATGTATATCGATAACAAAACTTTTGGAACAAAGCTTTTTACCAATGCCCCCGAAGGAATATTAGATGAAATGAAGTTTGATAAGGAGAATGGAAGGATTTTGATAAAAGATTTTGAAGAACCTAAACCTGTTCATAGTGAATCTTCAAAGATTCTGTTCTTTGAGAGTTGCGGTCTCAGTTGGTCCTGCAAAAATCATGAAACCTGGTCTAAATGCGATCATTGCCCTGCTTGCTATTCAACGTCCTGCAATACCATTATGGTCTACATCCCGGACGAAAGTTTCCCGGGGTCTCCGGGATCACCCGGCGGCGGAGGTGGCGGCGGCGGCGGCGGAACTCCCGGTTCAGGAACACCACCGAAGGATCCTTGTACTTTAAGCACGGATGTATTTTACAGATTAGCTCCCGGATGTAATGGTGGTGGCGTGGATCCGGGTATTGAGCTTGATGATCCTTGTGAAAAAACAAAAGCTTTACTTAATAATCCTGAAGTACAGACTAAATTAGACAGTCTTAAAAACAAATCTTTAAGTAAAGGAGAAATAGGTTTTAAAACGAAAAAAGATGGAACAGTAACAGGGTATATTAGTGGAGGGAAACACGAGGTAAATTTAGGTGTAAAAACCGGATACCAAGGAGGCTATCATAATCATACCCCTACAGGAATATCCATGCATTCACCACCAGATATTGATAATAACTTATTGGCATTTGCAAGAGCTCAGCCTGCCGGGGAACATAAAAATGCTTACTTTGGTATGATTGTAAAAAAGGCTTGCACAGGTTGCCCATCAGGTTATAAAATACATCATTATATCATAAGATTCGATGGAGAATATAGTGATGCTTTGACTAGTTTTTCACAATTAGATTTGGATAATTTTAATATCGATTATCAAAATAGAGAGTTTGATATGACAAATCCAACAGGTGCCTATGGCACAACTTATATAGATAGTACAGGAAAAATAACAGATGAAGGCTTAGAAAAATTATTTTTTGATACTTTAAAAGCAATGAATTTATCTAATAAAATTCTATTGCAACGTGTTGAAGAAGATGGGACTATTAATAATATTACTATAAATTCTGCTGGTACTCATACAACACCAATACCATGTCCATAAATTAATTCAGAAAAATTCAGAATATGAAAAAAATGATTTGCAAAAGCATAATATTCGTATGTTTAATTACAATAGTTAATTCCTGTAAGGCACAAATATTGCCGATGAATACAGCCTTAGACAACATTCCTGGTAATGCACATGTCAAAGATTTGAATAATGAATTAGATCCATATATAGGAACTTACAAAGCAAATTTCCAAGGTGATGAAATTACATTATTTATAATAAAAGAAGAAAATAAATTAGAGAAAAGAGTTAATAAACAATTTTATCGCGATGCTTTAGTAGTAAAGTATATCGTGAAAAATGCCAATGGGTCCATTTTGCAGAATACTCAAAACACCTCTACAAATCAGTTATATAGTATAGGCACAAGGCCATCTGAAAATTCTGTAATACTATATTATTATGGAACTAATTGCGGAGTTGGATGGGGCAAAGTAACCTTAAAAAAACTTAACTCCACTCAAATATCATGGGATTACGATCCCAACAGCACTTCTGTACGAGAAGACTGTCCTGCCACTGCTGACAAGACAGTTTATTTACCTGAAACGTCGGGCTTAATTTTTACGAAACAATAAACAAAAGCCCCCGAAGGGGCTTTTAAAATAACAAAATATGAAAGAAATAGTATTTATTTTATTGTTCCTCTCTGTTTATGGTAACGCTCAAGTTATAAAAGATACGGTTTTGGGTAAGCCAAAGTTTGTAAAAGAGTATGTGGTTTTTCTAAATGATTCCGGTCCTTCTACTTTTATGAAGAGTGATGATGAATATGGTCATGCGATGATTATGAGACCTGATAATTTAAGAAAAAGTATGGCGGGATCTTGGTTCGAAACAAACTTTTGCCGATATATCAATAACGAAACCGCTTATGACAAAAACCGCAATATCACAAAAGAAATATGGTACTATAGATCGGGAGAAATTGTAGATGATTATGATTATACGTATGATAATTTAAACAGATTAATCATCAAAAAATCTAAAAACAGTTACTCAGAAAATATTTTCCGCTATTTTTATGAAAAGAACAGTAAAACGGTTACATTTAAGGAATATTACTCAAAATGGAAGGATGAACCGATGAAGAAATATGTTGGAAAATATGAAAACTTCCAGCCTATGTTAACAACAAAATTCGACACTATTACAAAACCGACAGTATTTTCATTATAACAAATGATATTTGGAAAAAAGTTGGGGAACGTTCTTATACTGAAAGCAAAGATTCTATTTATCACAAGAAATTATGTCAGGTAAAAATTTACAATAACGAGTATAAAGTCATTGAAGCAAAATTCTTTGATTATAAACTTGATTATGAAAATAAAAAGATCTTTTTATCCGGACATATTAAATATGAATATGATGAATTTGGGAACCTAACAAAAAGTACGGATATTAAAGATGGAAAGTATCATTATTATAAAATATCAGGAAAAGGGAAAATAATTGAAGAGGAAAAAACCGGTGATTATGCCCAAACCAGCTACACAACTTATAACTATACAAAAGATCAAAAGTTAGAAAGGCAAACCATGTATTATAAAAACAACGTTTGGTCTGATATAAGATTTGAATATAATGGTAATTATATAGTAAAACTTTACTATTTAGATAAATTCGGACGTGAAGATAAAGATATTAAACCCACAGTAGTTACTTTCAAATATACCTTCGACAAGCATAAAAACTGGACCCAGATCATCAAAAACGTAGATGGCAAAGATCTTTATAAATGGGTAAGAGAAATAAAATATTATGAATAGATTGCGTTCAAATTGAGATAGATTTTTTTTATTGTCAATCATACAAATTCCCTAAATTAGCTCAACACAAAAAACACTCATGACAGAAAAATTACTCCAATACCTTTGGAACTATAAGGTTTTTACCCATTTTGACTTCAGAGACATTGAAGGAAATCCCATTGAAATTTTAGATTTTGGAAAATGGAATACCAATTCCGGTCCGGATTTTCTAACGGCAAAAATAAAAATCAATAATATCATTTTGGCCGGTCATATAGAGCTTCACGTAAAAGCTTCTGACTGGATTTTTCATAATCATTCTCACGATCCCAATTATCAAAATATTATTCTGCATGTTGTTTATCACAACGACATGGAAATCGAAGAACTAAAGAATAAAAATGTCCCGACTCTTGAGTTAAAAAGCTACATTGATCAGAATATTCTCTGGAAATACGAAAAACTGTTGAGCGGAAACCAGTTCATCGCTTGTGAGAATATTATTAATTCTGATAAAATTCCGATGCATTTTCATGAAGAAAATGTTCTTAAGAAACTCCATGAGAAATCTGCCGAACTGGAAAAAAGTCTTGACAAGTTTAAAAACAATTTTGAAGCGGTATTGTTTCATAGTCTTGCCTATTCGTTTGGATTGAAAGTCAATGCCGATATTTTCAGGCACCTTGCAGAAAGTATTGATTTTACTATTATCCTTAAAATCAGCCAAAACAAAACACAGTTGGAAGCTTTATTATTCGGAATTTCCGGATGGCTGGAAAGTCCACAGGATGAATCAATGAAAATCTGGAAGCGGGAGTTTGATTTCCTGAAAGCAAAATTCAACATATCTGAATTGAAATTTCATCCTAAATTTTTAAGGCTTCGTCCGCCCAATTTCCCGACCATTCGCCTGGCGCAGCTTGCTGATTTATACCATCAACATCAGAATTTATTTTCCAGGGTCATACATGTAAGATCAACAGAAGAATTATTCGATTTATTTAAAGATATAAAAGCTTCAGAGTACTGGAACAACCATTTCAATTTCGGGAAAATTTCCAGTGTTGAGCAGCCAAAAGTCATCAGCAGAGATTTTATTGAGCTGATTATACTGAACACGGTGTTGCCGCTGAAATATACGTACCATAAATATCACAACGAAGAAATTGCAGATCAGATGCTTGTTTTTTATAAAAGCCTTCCTGCAGAAAAGAATTCCATTATCGACAGCTGGAAGAAAATAAAAATCGAAATCCCGACTTCACTGGAAAGCCAGAGTTTGCTTTATCACTTCAATCATTCCTGTGTTGAGAAAAATTGCTTAAATTGCGGTATTGGATTTAAACTTTTAAAAGAATCTTAACATGCTAGACAACATCCGTCACAAAATGGAAAGAGAATGGTTCGGTGTCCTTACCAGAACCGGCGCAAAATTGGGTATTCCCGTATCCAAGCTCAGGGTTTTCTTTATCTATTCTACTTTCGCTACGGCTGGTTTCTTCTTTTTAATTTATCTCGGATTGGCCTTTACACTTTGGGTGAAAGATATTTTTATCACGAGACGACCTAATGTTTTTGATCTATAACTATGGAATTTTTACAGATTACATCCTCTGAAGACTACAGAGTAAAGGAGATTTATGATGCTTACTGCTCCACTTTTCCTGAAGATGAAAGAAGAGATTGGGATAAACTTGCCACGTTATTTTCACATCCGAAGGTAAAAATAATTTCGGTGTTGCATGAGTCTGAAAATATCGGATACCTCATCCTGTGGGAACTCAGTAATTATACATTTGTAGAACATTTTGAAGTATTTGAAAAATTCCGGAGCCAAAAACTGGGATCACATATTACCAAATATCTTTTTGAAAATTATCCAAGAATAATCCTTGAAATAGAACCTGAACATTCCGGTGAAGACGCAGCGAGACGCTACTCATTCTATCAGAGAAACGGCTTTCGACTGATCGATGAGATGTACGTACAGCCAAGTTATGGAAAAGGTAAAAAACCGTTGGATCTATGGCTGCTCTCTAACTACAACCCTGAAAATTTAAAAGAAATCAAAGACGAGATTTACGATATCGTTTATCATTAAAAAGTTCTTATCAAGCATCGAATTTACTTTTTATTACTTTCTTTTAATCTTTTTAAGAAAACAGGAAAGCATTCATCCATTCTTGATAAAGTACCTGTCAAATTTTTAGCTCTTACAAAAGTTCTTGTCTGAGGCTTATCCAGAAAAGAAAACTCGATAAATTCTGAAATTCTTTCTCTGGGAATTCCTTCTTTTGTAAAATAATCGTCCTCTACCCTTTCCCTGACCCATGCAATATCTTCCTGAAGATCGTCGTATCTGTACTGGCGTTTCATTCTTCTGGCATCTCCACTGATAAGATCATATAATCCCTGGATATTCAGATTTCCTAAAAGTATCGGAAACAGAACCTGCTTCACATTAGCCGGTTCTTCTCTCATTTTTCCTTTCGGCTCGGGAAGTCCTACGGCATCTTCTACGATTTTTCCTTTATCAATTTTTGCAACTGCCCGGGAATCTTTTGCAATGTCACCGGTGATTTTGGCAACCTCAACCTCTTCAATGGGCTGGGCAACCCGTATCAGTTTTATATTCAGATTTTTATTGATAAGATATTTAGCTTGTATCGAAGATCTTTCAAATCCTGCACGCACAAAACGGATCTCATCTTCCGGTGCAGCTTCTATGGAAAAAGTTCCATCTGAAGCGGTGTACGTTTTTTTATCTGAAGATATATTCATAATGGTAACAGCAGGCAGAACCACTCCGTCTTCATCGGAGATCGTAGCTTTTACAATTTCCTGCGAAAATATATTTAAAAACGGAAATAAGAGAAAAAGTAAAAGTTTTATCTTCATCACTTTTTAAATTGTACTACAAATTTATGGAGTTTTGTATGCGGAAATCCTATTCAGCACCGCATTTTTAAATCTGTTCATATCCGCTTCGGTTACATATCCGTATTTCAGAATATTTTTTCTTTCGAAGCCCGTTCTCAGAATATAAAGAATAAAATGCTGTATCTGAGATTTGTCAATTTTAAGTTCTTCAAAAAATTCATTTCCAAGAGCATTCTGAAGATAATTTAACAGGTCAACATCATCCCATTTATCTTTAATTTTTCCGAATGAGAATACCCCTTTGGTGACCGGCTGTACAAACTCACCAGGTCTTGGTGCCAAAACGGAAGGATCGGATCTACGGGACATATAAATAGCAAGATCATTTTTAAGCTTTTGTACTTTCCGCGGTGCATTCAGGTTTTTGGAATCAATTTTAATATCTCCTGTGATCTCTTTTTTTATTTCAACTTCTGCGATTAACGTTGCAGCTTTTATAAGCGTTATGTTAACCGGCGCACTGATGTTGTCATTTGTAATTTTCCTGTTAGCTCTTTCGTATCCGTTTTTTACAAAGCGAAGTTCATCGCCGCTTCTCCCGGAGATCATAAAATGACCGTCGCGGTTGGTAGGAACCCTTTCGTCCGTTCTGATATTGATGACCGTTACGCCAGGAATTTCAGCGTTATCTTCAGAAATTACTTTTCCGAAGATGTAATCCTGAGCTTTGGTATTGATGAAAAAAACAGTTAATAAAATAAAGAATAGTTTAATTTTCACGGAAAGTTTTTTGTTAGAGCAAAACTAAAATTATTTTTAAATATTACGTAAAGTTTAACCACACTTAACTCGTTTTAGGATTTCTTTTAGATTTTTCTTTCCAAAACTGTTAAATCACCAACCAGAATTGTTAAAATTTCATTTAAAAATTAATTAACTTGCAGATTGAATTCTACTCAAAATGCAAAATTCTTACACAGTCATCAACGCTTCAGCAGGCTCAGGGAAAACATATGCCCTTGTGCAGCGTCTTTTGATGATCTGTCTCCGCTATCCCAACCAACAACAGTCGATCAGGAATATTCTTGCGCTGACTTTCACCAACAAGGCAGCCAATGAAATGAAAGAAAGAATTCTTACGTGGCTTGGAAATTTTTCTTCAGAAGACTTTGCAACTAATGGAGATCTTAAGAATATTCAGAAAGCATTTGAGCAGGAAGGATTAAAAATTACGATTGATGAACTGCATATCCGCGCTAAAAAGTTGTTGGATTATGTTCTTCATAACTATTCTACTCTAAATATCGGAACGATTGACCGTTTCAATTCACGGTTGGTGAGAAGTTTCTCTTATGAATTAGGATTAGCAAAAAACTTCAACCTCGAAATTGAAGCCGAACCTTTTCTGATAGAAGCTGTCGACAAAATGCTTGACCAGATTGGGGAAAATGAAGTTATCTCCGAGTCTTTCATGGATTATGTCGATTACAGCCTGGAGAATAATGAAAGGATCAATTTAAATAAAAGTCTTTATGATTCAGCGAAAGAATTTGTAAAAGATATTCACTACGAACATCTTAAAAACAATAAAGATTTCAACAGCGCGAATTATGAAAATATAAAAAATACGCTCCGCAAAGAGATTGTATTATATAAAAAACAAGCAACTGAACTTGCAGAAAAATCAATTGACTTATTCCAATCAAGAAATATTGAGGTTGAAGATTTTGCACAGGGAAAAAACGGAATCGGCGGATTTTTTACCAAGGTTTTAGACTTTTACCAGCAAAAACGTCCTGGCTTTCCTTTTCCTACTACCGCAGAAGAATCTGTGGTGAACAATTACCGTAAAGGAGCTTCTGCAAAATCGAAACACAAGGAAACAGACATTTTGGAAATCCTGGATGAATTGCTGGAAAACAGAATGAAGCTGATTCTTCTTTATATTGAAACACAGAAGAAGGAGAAAATTTTATCAGCACTTTTACCGCTGAAGGTAAATAAAGACATCCAGGATGAATTGAGGAAAATCGAGCAGGAGAATGATCTTGTTTTACTCAGTAAATTCAATATCCTGATCAATGAAAATCTCCGAAACGAGCCTTCTGCTTTTATTTATGAAAAAGTAGGTTCGCAGTTTCAGCATTATTTTTTTGATGAGTTTCAGGATACCTCCGAACTGCAGTGGCAGAATTTTCTTCCGCTGAGAGATCATTCGATTTCGACGGAAAATACTTCATTCACATTGGTTGGTGATCCAAAACAGAGTATTTACCGTTTCCGTGGAGGAGAAAGCAAGTTGATGCTTGATATTATTAACAAAAAAGAAATTTCGCCTAAAGAAGCAGAGCTTCTCGTATTAAAAGACAATTGGCGCAGTGCTCAGAATATTGTCCGTTTCAATAATGATCTGTACCGATTTCATTCTGAAATTCTGGAAGAAGAGCACAAAAATATTTTCGGAACAGATGCGGAACAAAGTCCTAAATCTTCAATGGAAGGCCGGGTGAAAGTTAATCTGATTGAGAATCTCACCAATGACGATTTTTACAATGACACTTCGGAAAGAATGCGTAAAGATATCCAGGAAAGTCTGGATAACGGCTTTAAATTTTCTGACATTACCATTCTCTGCCGTGGAAACTTCGATATTTTCAGCTATTCTCAAAAGCTGGGAAATCTGAAAGTTTTTTATAAAGGTGAAGAAACCAATATCAAAACCATTTCTGATAAAGGACTTACCCTGGAACTTTCAAACACATTAAAAGCGGTCATTGAATTTCTGAAATGGGAAGTCAATCCGAAAAACAAGCCGAATCTGATCATGATGATGTATTACCTGAATCAGCTGGGAAGAATACATATGAATGATTTCACGTTGGAGATGAAAGAAATTCTTGATATTAATGCTCACGAGGAGGTTTTACTATTCATTCAAAATAAATATTCCTTACAGCTTAAGCAGGACCATTTTCCAAGATTTAATCTCTACAATTTTGTGGAATACTATATCAATGAATTTTCTGTTGAAAATAAGGAGACTGACTTTTTGTTGAATTTTCTTGAAATGCTGTTTAACTTTACCCAAAATGCAGGTGCCAGCACAAAAGAATTTTTGAAATATTGGGATGAAGAAGCTTCTTCATATACGATTCAGGCTTCCGAGAATATTGATGCGGTGCAGATCATGACGATTCATAAAGCGAAAGGTCTTGAATTTCCTATTGTTTTTATTCCGATGATGAATAAGAACCGCGATGCTGAATTTACCAACTGGTTTGAAACCTCACAGGATACTGCTCTAAAGTCGGTCAATATTAATCAGTTCAACAAAAATCTGGAAATTTACGATGAAGAGATTCAGAAATTTAACAAGCAAAATTCCTACAAAAATTTTGTAGACCGGCTTTGCCTGCAATATGTTGCCACCACCCGTCCCGTAGAACAGCTGTTCTTTTATATTCAAAAAGCTAATAAAACCTCCAATAATCTGGAATTGCTGGAATTTCTACAGTCGAAAAATACTGAGAATCTTGATGAGTTTGATCTTTATGAAGTGAATCCTGAACAGTTGAAAAAACATTCGAAAGAGAAAACCACTTCTTTTAAAACCAAAGACATCCATGTCCTAAAAAATATCAGCGAGAATACAACTTCGATCAAAATTGCAACGCCATCTAAAAATTATCAGGTCAGAAATGAAAAAGTGAGGATTGGTCTTTTTGTGCACGAGCTTTTATCACAGATCAATACCCAAAAAGACATCCCTAAAGTTCTGGAATGCTACATTCTTGAAGGCCAAATCACCATTGAGGAAAGCCATACGATAAAGCAGGAGCTGGAAAAAATCGTAGATACACACAGCGAATTTTTCGATGAAAAATGGGAAGTGATTAATGAAAAAGATATTATGATTTCGGAAAATGGAGAAAACAGAGTGTATAGACCTGACCGTATTTTAAAGAGCGACGAAGGTTATATTATTGTTGATTTTAAGACAGGGGAAGAATCCGCGAAAAATGAACGCCAGATCGAAAATTATAAAAATATTCTTGAAAAGCTGGGAAGAAAGGTATTGAACACACAACTTATTTATCTGTAAGATGGATCTCAATTTCTTAACTGAATCATAGATTTCCATAAGTAGATTTTAGAACTTCACCGTGGTTAAGAGATAAAGTTTCGGCGGCACCTTTGGTGCCGCCGAAACTGTTTTATGCTAGAAAAAATTAAGCTGTCGTATCTGGATTGAAAACCCTCTGTGCAAGTTCCTGGTCAAAAAGATACAATGCAGATGGGTTATCACTTACCATTTTTATTTTTGTCACCAGCTGAGAAGCGCTTGCTTCCTCCTCTACCTGCTCATTAATGAACCACTGTAGGAATGAGGTCGTTGCAAAATCTCCTTCATCATTGGCATTTTTCACGATATTGAAAATGCTTTTTGTTACTTTTCTTTCATGCTCCAATGCTCTTTCGAAAATATCGATTGCTCCTAAAAATTCGTGAGGTGGCTTTGGTATTTCACCAATGATGATTTCCCCTCCTACGTCATTAAGATAATCAAACATTTTATCGGCGTGCATCAATTCCTCTTTGCTCTGTACTCTGAAATAGTTGGCAATTCCGTCCAGGTCTTTTCCTGAAAACCATGCAGACATAGACAGGTAATATTGAGCAGCGTATTGTTCGTGAGCTATTTGTTCGTTAAGTAATTTCGCAATTTTCTCGCTAACCATAAGTAATAAATTTACGGTCAAAATTAGGGAATAAAACCCCGAAATCAAAAGTTTTAATAGAATTAATGGAAAAAGGGTGGAATAAATTCCACCCTCTAACACATTAAAAAATCAAAATTATAAACTACTTCGTTGCATCCGGAGCTACCGTATTCATTGGCTTATGCATTTTCGCTCCTCTCTCTTTCATTGCCATTCTTCTTTGTTCCATTTTAGCTTTTCTGTCAGCCTGCCATTTATCATATTGCTGAGGCGTCAGAATCTGTTTCATATCGGCATCCATTTGTGCTCTTTTAGCTTTCATCTCTTCCATTCTTGCCTGTCTTTCGCCCTTATTTTTTTCAAAGTCGGCTTTCATTTCTGCTTTTCTTTTATCCTGCAGCGCTTTGATTTTGTCGACCTGAGCTTGGTTCAGGTTTAAATCTTTCTGCATTTCTGCTAAGTGCTCTTGTTCCTTTTGCTGAAACTTCTGTTGCATCTCAGCTTTTCTTGCTTGTCTGTCCTGAGGAGTAGTGGTTTGTTGTGCTATTGCAAAACTTCCAAATCCGACAAATGCTGCTGCTAATACTAATTTTTTCATATTCTAAAATCTTTAATTATTTCTTTTATACCTTTTTGATTATTGGTTAAAACAAAAGTTAAAATGTAAATTTCATAAATTTTGTTAAAATTAAATATCAATTTGTCAATAATGATTATAAAAAAAAGAGCAGATTAAAAAAACCTGCCCTTCACACCACTTAAATATAATATATGAAAATTAATTCTTTGCAAATCCGTTTCTGAAACCGCCGTTGCCTTTTCTTTCACCTCCATTATTCTGCTGTTTCGGCGCTGAATTTTCACTTCTTCTAAAACCTCCTTCATTTCTGAAACCACCATTATTTTCTCTTCTCGGGGCCTCTTCTCTTCTCATTTCCCCACCTCTGAATCCGCCTCCACGATTTCCATTGTTTTCAGCTCTTTCATTACGGAATCCTCCATTATTTCTGATTTCGGGATTATTATTTCCCCTAAATCCTCCGTTATTTCTCGGTGCATTATTATCACTTCTGAAACCGGAATTGTCATTGCTTCTTTTATCTGCCTGGCCACGGAAGCTTCCATTATTACCATCTCTTACAGGACCTCTGAAACCATTATTTGGTCTGTCGGATCTTACGATTTTGAAAGTCGGATTATCCATTCTTCTGAACTTCGCTCTGTCGACCCTGTAGATATTGATGTTTACGTTTCTGTATCTTGGCATCGGTCTGCAGATTGCTGCATAATGCGTTCTTCTGTAATTCTGGAAATAAACTACCGGGCTATATCCTCTGTAATAATTATTCTGAAAAACTACAAAAACTCTCGGTCCCATAATTCTCTGTAACGCGTAGAATCTGTCATAGTACCATCTGTCCGGATTGTATCGGTAGAATCTATTCCATGATGAAAAGCTTACATAGAGATTGTTTAATCTTATAATCTGATCAATCTGCCATGGACTTAGCCTGTTTTGAGTAAAGAAAACATTCCAGTTGATATTAACGATACTGTTTCTGTAATCGTTGTAATTAGTCTGGTAATAATCCTGTGGATAATAGTCCTGAGGATAATTATAATAATAGTCATCCGGGAAATAGTTCTGATCATCTTCATCACTGTAATAGCCTCCGTCATTCTGATAATATCCGTCATCCTCCCAACCGTTGTTTGGATACTGCTGAGCAAAGGAAAACATTCCGAGGCTCAAAGCAAAACCGATCAATATTTTTTTCATTTTTATAGTCGTTAATTGGTTAATAATAGTCGAATTTCTTATTCTACCTTTTTGATATAAATCGAAAAAAGAAGTTAAATCTTACGATAAAACTTCTTTTAATTTTATATTAAATAATTGAAAATCAAATGTTAAATTTATAACCTTCCACTTTCTTTTACCCAATCGGAAATCTTTTTATTGAAATCTGCTTTGTCTTTAAGGTCCTCAAGTTTAAGATGCATACGGTACCTCCAGTAATGCGGGAAGACCGCAGGATTATTGATTCTTTCATTATCCATTTCTGCGTTTGCCAGCTCTTTATCAGTGGCTAAAAATTCCTGTATCGGGAATATAGCCAGCATGGCATCGTTGTATAAATGCTGCTTCATGATGATTTCGGCAAGATGCGGATCCAGATCTGCAGGCGCCTGCCCAAACTGAATCAGCTGAAGATTGAAATACTGCTGGGTAAGCTCAGGATTTTCTTTCCACCATTGTCTGAGTGTGGAGCTGTCATGGGAAGAGGCAGTTACTACGTTCAGATAACCCGCATTTTTAGGATTGTAAAAAGGAATATTATCAGAAGGCATTCTCTGAACTTTCAAAGCGACGATCGCCAGTTCATCCATTACAGCGGGAACACAATCCGGAACAAGTCCCAAATCTTCACCGCAGATCAGCATTTTGGTCGCATTCAGAATTACAGGAAGTTTTTCCATTGCTTTTTCATACCATAGATGATCCTGTCTTTTAAAGAAATAATCGTGGTACAGATCATAAATTACTTTCTTTTCCCAATCCGAAAGATAATGATAAGAATCCGTATGATATACGTTGAATCTTGGATGATAAACAACCTGCCCGTTTCTCTCTTCAATTAAGAATAAAACATTGGCACAAAGCGAAATCAACTGTTCTTCTATTGGACCTCGCGGATTTTTCTTAAAGAAATCAGATAACTTTCTCTGCGTATTGAATTCCTCTTTAAAAGAATAGGTTCCGTCATGATTGTTGTTGATAAATTCAAGTGCTTTTTCTCTGTCTTCTCCGAAATATTTCCACAAAATCTGATCATTGATAAATGGCTTGCAATATCTGTCAAAATTAAACGGAATATGCCATGCGCCGAATTCTTCCAATGTCACCGGCACAGCAGGATAAAAATAGCCAAGAATTCCCTGTATCGCTGAAATCGGCATTCTCCAGATTCTGAAAAATCCTAAAATATGGTCAATTCTCATCGCATCAAAATACTGTTCCAATGCTTTAAACCTGTTTTTCCACCATTTATAATCATCGGCTTTCATGGCTTCCCAGTTGTAGGTCGGGAATTCCCAGTTTTGGCCAAGCTCTGTAAACTGATCCGGTGGTGCACCTGCTTGGAAATCCATTCCGAATAACTCAGGCTCTGTCCATGCTTCTACGGAATATCGGTAAATTCCGATTGGCAAGTCACCCTTTACCGAAACACCAAGATGATGAGTATAATCAATGGCTTCTTTCAATTGCTTGTGAAGCTGATACTGTACCCACGCATGAAGCATTGAAGCATCATAATCTTTACTTTTGGCATTGAAGAAAGGTGCAATTTTCCCGGCTATGTATTTTTTGTGCGTTTTCCATTCGTTGAAATTAGGTGTTTTATATTTATCCCTTAAAACACAGAACGCAGAATAAGGAATAAGCCAGGATTCATTGTCTTTGATAAACTTTTTAAAGTTCCTGTCTTTGTAAATTTTATCTTTATCTTCATTAAAAACCGCTTTCAGGTATTTCCATTTACCGGAGATCATTTTTTCATAATCAATCAGCTCGAGGGAATTTAATTCAGATTTTTCATTTTCATATTCCGCAGTAAAACTTTCAGGTAAAGGGAAATCAAGATTTTCAAGTGAAATATACTGCGGGTGAAGTGCATAAACAGAAACCGCTGCGTATGGATAAGAATCCGTCCATGTATAATTTGCAGTAGTATCATTAATCGGTAGAATCTGAATGATTCCAAGATTGGTTTCATTTGCCCAGTCCGCCAGTTTTTTCAGATCAGAAAACTCTCCGACACCGAAGCCGTCATCTGTCCTGAGGGAAAAAATAGGAACGGCAACCCCTGCATCGTGATACATCTGATACAGTTTAAATTTAAAATAATGATCTGAAACGATCTGCAGAACATCTCTGGAGGAATTCGGTGACGCAAAGCGGTTCTCACCTGCTTCTACATCTACAATCTTTCCGGTCTGCTTATCATAGAGACAATATTTATACTGAATAAATTCATTTTCAGGAATTTCAACGGACGCTTCCCACACGCCAAAATCGGTTTGTGATAAATGAATTGCTTTTTCATAGTCCCAGTTCCCAAGAGAAGCTGTGCTCCCGAATAGCACAATGGCCCAGTTTGTATTGTAGATTGGCGCCTCAATTCTGAATAAATGAGTATGCTTTTTTAAAACTGATATTTTTTCAGGTTTAAATGTATTCAGTTTATTGTAAAGAATTTTGTTATTCAGGTAATTTTCGGGGAAATTTTTATTGTTCCAATGATCAAAAATGACGAATTCTTTATAATTATGAGGAAAGTTCAGACGATGCGGAACAAATTCTTCGCGCAGGATATTTCCCCTGTCATCTACAAGCTGATACTGATAAGAAATAAATTTTGAAAAATAATCAACTTCACATTTCCAAAGACCATTTTCTGTATAAAACATCGGATGAACCTGTGATACAGCATCTTCTTCGCTAATAACCAACTGAAGCCGTTCTCCGACTTTTGTACTGTAACCTACATTAAAATATAGCTTCATTTACATTTTTTTATAAAAATACATCATAATATTGAAAAATAAAACTTATTGAATATCAAATATTCATTAAAAAACCTTCTCAAAATATTTTGAAAAGGTTTAAATTTTATTAAAAATAAAGGCTTATTTCGTTACAATAATTTTTTTGTTAAGCAATACTTTTCCGGAATCGTCGGTAATATTAACCAGATAAGCACCGTTCACGAGATTCTTCAGATAAACCTGTTGATTTAAAGAGCCATTTTTCACTGATAAATTCTGATCCATTACATTTTTTCCTGACAGGTCAAAAATATTGAGTTTAATATTTCCTTTTACCGATTTGTCATTGACATTAATGTTGATCAATTTTTCATCTACTCTTGTCGGATAGATATCGAGATTAGCAAAAACATTGTTTAATACCGCTTTGTCATTAGCAAAATATTTACTGGCTAAATCATAAATATGCAAATTCTCCTGACCTGGAAGCTGTACTGCCTGCAAAGTATTAAGATCGACTTCATATAAAGCAGCACCCTTTGCACTGGCGATCACCACTTTTCCGTTAGAATTCACAGCAGATCCATTCACGGAGTAATTATCCGGAATGCCTGAAATTTTACCTACAAACTTTGCTTTTAAGTCTTTTGTTGAAACTTTAAATACATTTCCGGAAGCCGAAAAAATATAGAAATTATTATCTGCATCGGCAATCATATCACCTCCGAAACCCGTTTCAATCGTAGTGAAAGAATTTTTGCCGTTGGAAGCATCATCAGTAATGATTCCCAAATCACTTACAACATATTGACTTCCTATTCTGCTGATTTTCAGGAATTGCGTCCCAGAATTGTTGACTGCATAAATATTCCCATCATACCCCGTTGCCATTCTTGTAAAGTGAGAATTAATATCACAGGAACTCACTCTGGCTACATTATTTTCAATCAAAGTAATTTCCTTGGATTTTGCGTTCAACACATAAATATTCGACGAAAACATGGGTATGTACACAAGATTGTTATTGGAAGCATCATAAGCAAGGGTGGCCATATTCATAGCCTGAGCATTGTTATAGGCATTCTTATCTTCGGTTACCAAACCGTTTCTTGTTTGTGAAAAGACTTTTGCAGAAGTATCTGCCGTAAAAATCTTCTCCCCGGAATTTCCATTTGCTAAATCAATAGCACGGAAATCATTAAACACAATATTCGGAGTGTCTTTACCGACAAGCGCAAAAAAATCCTGTTGTGCAGATGCATTGGCACCGATTAAAAGCAGAAATAAAGGGAATAGATGTTTTTTCATAGTATATAAATTTAATTTTTAATCATTTTATTATGACTAAGTTACAAATTTTTGAATTGAATTTTAAAAAATTTTTGAGGTTAATAAAAAATTTTGAAAAGGAATCTCTGTCATTCTGACGAAGGAAGAATCTCATGCAATTATATATGAGATTCTTCATTTCGCTTTTGCTTCATTCAGAATGACATTTGCGCATAAAAAAACTCCCACAAAAATTGTGAGAGTTTGTATACCAATATTTTTAGAATTTTAATTTAAAACATAAGAAGTTCCATCTCTTCCGTCTTTCAATTCGATGCCTTCGGCAAGAAGCTTGTCACGAATCTGATCTGAAAGTTCGAAATTTTTTGATTTTCTCGCCTGATTTCTTAATTCGATTAAAACCTTTAATGTCTGATCAAGTTTTTCATTATTATTTTCTTCAATATTCTGAAGCCCTAAAACATCGAAAACAAATGCATTCAATGTAGATTTTAATTCCTCTAAGTCTTTCGTTGAAATCGTTTCCTTATTATCATTCAAAGCAAAGATATATTTTACCGCTTCAAATAAATGCGCAATTAAAACAGGTGAATTAAAATCATCTGTTAGAGCATCATATGCTTTATTTTTCCATTCCTCCAGACTGAAAGCTGATTCTTTTTCGTCGTTTGGAGTAATATTATGTAAAACTTTAATAGCTTCCATTAATCTGATGAAACCTTTTTCACTGGCCAGCATCGCATCATTGGAAATATCCAGCACACTTCTGTAATGAGCCTGCAGGAAGCAAAAACGTACAATCGACGGATGGAAAGGCTTTTCAAAGAAATCATTTTCACCAGTAACTAACTGCATCGGTAAAATATAATTCCCCGTAGACTTACTCATACGCTGAGAATTCATCGTCAGCATATTCGCATGCATCCAGTAATTTACCGGAGCGGCATCATTGCAGGCTTTTCCCTGTGCGATTTCACATTCGTGGTGTGGAAATTTAAGATCCATTCCTCCGCCATGAATGTCGAAAGTTTCACCTAAATATTTCGTGCTCATTGCGGTACACTCCAGGTGCCATCCCGGGAAGCCTTCTCCCCAAGGGGAATTCCATCGCATAATATGTGCCGGAGAAGCTTTTTTCCAAAGGGCGAAATCCTGTGGATTTTTCTTTTCTCCCTGTCCGTCCAGATCGCGGGTATTGGCAAAAAGTTCTTCAATATTTCTTTTGGAAAGCTCACCGTAGTTTAAACCTCTTCTGTTGTATTCCAGCACATCAAAATACACAGAACCATTGCTTTCGTAAGCGAATCCTCTTTCGATTAGCTTTTGGGTCAATTCGATCTGCTCTACAATATGACCGGTTGCAGTCGGCTCAATATTTGGAGGCAACAAATTAAACAGATCCAGCACTTTATGAAAATCCACAGTATATTTCTGAACGATTTCCATGGGTTCCAGCTTTTCGAGACGGGTCTGTTTTACAAAACGGTCGTTGTTTACATCACCATCATCAGTAAGGTGACCTGCATCGGTGATATTTCTTACATATCTTACTTTATAGCCAAGATGCATTAAACTTCTGTAAATAAAATCAAAGGAAAGAAAGGTTCTGACATTTCCTAAATGCACATTGCTGTAAACGGTTGGTCCGCAAACATACATTCCAACATTTCCTTCTAAAATGGGTTTAAATATTTCTTTTTCGCTGGTAAGCGAGTTGTATATTTTTAATTGCATGATTCTTTATAAGTGATAATTAATGATTGATAAATGATTTTTAAAATTTAATTCAAGATAAATCTTTCACAACAAATAATTGTCGTGATAAATATTTTATCTGAGATTTTTTTAAATTTTATCATTATTAAATTTTATTTCCAGAATACATCAGATTTTAAGTAAAAGACAGTATCAATGAAATATAAGATTCCCTTTTGTGTAAGAACATTTTCGTCATGTAAATCTTCCAGAATAATTCCCAGATCAGGATTATAATAATCATTATTTCTTGTATTTTCAAATCCGTTATTACCTAGGAAAATCTTAACCTCAGCAAGATCCGTTAACTGATCTACCTTTACAAACCTTTGTTTTACAACTGCATATAAGATATTTGAATTCATATGAAATCCAATCAATTCATATGCTGTATCAGGAAAAAAGTAATTATTCAGAAGGAGATTATAAAAGTAATCCAGCCATGATTCATAATATATCGAATCATTTAATTTTAAAACAAAATTTTCATCCTTTAAATAGACTTTTTGTTCAGCACCTTCAGACACAAATAAACTAAAATCTATTGCATCATACCAAAAGTTATTTCTATTGATCCAATCAACTAATTTTATTTCTTCTTGACTTTTGAAAGACTTTCCTTTTGAAGCCAACCCGCCTGTTTCTTTGCTTCTTCCAAGGTAACCGGTGACTGTTTGGATAATACTTCCATACTTAACTTCGCTCTTTCCTGAAAGGATATATTGGAGTTCATATTTAATGTCATTTAACATTGTTAAAAATAATACATTTTTTCATTTAATCCAATTTTGCATGGCTTCCCACATAATGAAGAAATTCCTGTCTTGTAATCGGATTGGTCCTGAAAATACCGCTCAATTCTGCCGTAATGGTAGAACTCGCTGTATCTTTTATTCCTCTGCAGTTTACGCAAAGATGCTTTGCGTCAATGATACAGGCAACATCTTTTGTACCTAAAGCCTCTTTTAAAGCATCCACAATCTGCATTGTAAGTCTTTCCTGAACCTGCGGTCTTTTCGCATAATAATCGACAATTCTGTTGATTTTAGACAGACCGATCACTTCTCCATTTGAAATGTAAGCAACGTGTGCCCTCCCGATAATAGGCAGAAAGTGGTGTTCACAGAATGAATATACTGTAATATCTTTTTCCACCAGCATCTGGCGGTATTTATATTTATTCGAAAAAGTGGAAATTCCCGGTTTGTTTTCAGGAAGGAGGCCTCCGAAAATTTCATTTACATACATCTTGGCAACCCGTCTCGGAGAGTCTTTCAATGAATCATCAGTCATATCTAATCCTAATGTTTCCATGATTTCTCCAAAGAGCTCTGTAATTTTTTCTATCTTCTCTTCTGGCGATTTATCAAAAGCATCTTTCCTTATAGGCGTATGTTCTTTTCCAGTGAAAATATCATCGTCGTTATCAGTAAAATCAACCATTTTTATTTAATTTGCACAAAAATACGGATAAAATCTGTTCGTCATATTTAATTTGGGCGAAAAACATTATCTTTCATCTCCACCATCATTTTACGTTATGATTATTGCTGAAGAAGTAAAAAACGAATCCCAAAAAAGGGAATTTTTAGAATTTCCGGTGAGACTTTATCACCATGACACAAACTATGTAAGGCCTTTGGATAAAGACATTGAGGAAATTTTTAATCCCGAAAAAAATAAGTTTTTTAAAAACGGAGAATGCGCAAGATTTTTATTTAAAAATAAAGAAAAAGAAACTGTAGGAAAGGTAGCTGTTTTTGTCAACAATCTTTACAAGCAGCAGCAACCGACAGGAGGAATTGGTTTTTTCGATTGTATAAACGATCAGCAAACCGCAGATTTTATTTTCAATTATTGTAAAAAATGGCTCCAAGAAAGAGGGATGGAAGCCATGGATGGATCGATCAACTTTGGAGAACGTGATAAATTCTGGGGTGTGTTGATTGATGGTTTTGCACAGCCTCTATATGGGATGAATTATAATTTTCCCTACTATAAAGACCTTTTTGAAAATTATGGCTTCAAAGTCTATTTTGAACAGCTTTGTTTTTCGAGACCGATTTTTGCGGACGTGTCCCGTGTTTTTACTGTTATGCATGCTAAACACAGTCGAAATCCGGATCTTACGGCAAAGCCGATGAAAAAAAATAACCTGAAAAAATTCGCACAGGATTTTACCGAAATCTACAATAAAGCCTGGGCAGCACACGGAGAAGGAAAACATATAACGGAATCTAAAGTTTTGAGAATGTTCAAAAAAATGAAACCGATTCTGAATGATCACATTTCCTGGTTCGTCTACGAAAAAGAAAAGCCGATTGCCATGTGGATGAATCTTCCTGATCTTAATCAGTGGTTTAAATATCTGAACGGGAAATTCGGTCTTTTTGAAAAGCTTAAGTTTTTATGGGTTAAAAAATTTAAGAAGAATGAAAAAATGGTTGGCCTTGTTTTTGGAGTCATTCCCGAATGGCAAAAAAAGGGTATCGAAGGATATATGATCTGGGAAGGCACACAGCATTTAAGAAAACACACTGATTTTAAAGTAACTGAGATGCAGTGGATCGGAGATTTTAATCCTAAAATGATTAAGATTGCAGAAAATCTTGATACTACAGTAACCAGAAAGCTGGCAACATATCGATATCTTTTTGACAGGAATAAAGAATTTGAAAGGCATCCGACACTATAATTTCAAAATAATATTTTATGAGCTCAGTTATTGTTTTAATTATTTTCTTTCTAATCATTATTTTTTCAATTCCGGCACTTATTTTCCTGATTGCTTATATTGCTGCAAAAAGCCGGAAAAAGAAACAGCAGGCTTTACTGGCACAGATCGGCACACCTGAGTATTATGCTTTTGTCCGTTATAATATGGGAAATGCCCAAAATGAGTTTTTTAAACTGAAAGCTTTTCAGGGTAGTGGAATTTTATATGTGGAGGGTAGAAATATCCATTTTACAGATACCTTACATCAGAATCCTCACATTTTTCCTATGAACGAAAGCAGTATAAAATGGGAAGACATCAATATTGTCAACGGTCTCCTGAAGTGGTTTTCCATAGAAGATCAGACTAAGAAATATTTTTTCAATATCGAAAGTGGAATGTTTATTTTTAACCTGGATTCTTCTAAGCCAACTACCAAAAGTGTATTTGACAGATTATTACAATATCAGAATGAGATTTAATTTAGGCTTCGGCGGCTTTGCCGCCGAAGCCTAAATTAGAAAATAAGAAAGCCTTATCATCCGACAAGGCTCTCTTTATGATCACTTTTACTCTATTAGAATAGCGCTCCCGCTACTTTTTTAATATTATCACTTTTCCCCATCGAATAGAAATGCAGTACCGGCACTCCGAAATCAAGCAATTCTCTGCATTGGGTAATCGCCCATTCAATTCCGATCTGTTTTACGGCTTCGTTATTTTTAGCATTTTCAACTTCAGTAATTAGCTCCTCCGGCAGATCAATTTTAAATATCTGTGGTAGGATTTTAAGATGCTTTTTAGTAGCAATAGGTTTAATTCCAGGAATAATAGGAACTGTAATTCCCATTTCACGTGCCTTTTTTACAAATTCGATAAACTTTTTATTGTCGAAAAACATTTGCGTTACAATATAATCGGCGCCTGCATCTACTTTTTGCTTCAGCCATTTTAAATCGTAATTCATGGAAGGAGCTTCCATATGCTTTTCGGGATAACCGGCAACGCCAACACAAAATTTGTTATGCTCTTCACACTCCTGGTCCTCATTATGCAGATATTTGCCTCTTCCCAGATTATTGATCTGATGAACTAAATCCATCGCACTGGCATGTCCTCCGGTGGTAGGTTCAAAATATTGATGTCCTTTCATAGCATCGCCACGAAGCGCCATTACATTGTCAATTCCAAGATACATACAGTCTACCAGAAGATATTCTGTTTCTTCTTTTGTGAATCCTCCACAAAGCAGATGCGGAACTGTATCAACATTATATTTATGCTGAATGGCGGCACAGATTCCCAAAGTTCCGGGGCGCATTCTGGTGATTCGGCGTTCCATCAAACCGTTCCCTTTATCGATATAAATGTATTCTTCTCTGGAAGTCGTAACGTCAATGAAGGGCGGTTTAAATTCCATTAAAGGATCAATATTTTTATAGAGATCTTCGATTCCGATTCCTTTTTGGGGCGGAACCACTTCAAGGGAGAACAGGGTTTTTCCATTTGCGTTTTTTATATGGTCGGTGATTTTCATTAATCTTGATTCGTTTTGCTTTTTATAAAATTTATAGTATAATTAATGATACTTGCTGTTACTTCATTATAAATAACATCAGGCTTATCATCATAAGTATATGTCTTATTAAATATTAAATCTACTTCTTCATTTCCAATAAAATCAAAGACTCCATTGAGATGTTCAGCTATATATTTTATTGTTTTTTTCTTAATTATAATTTTAAGAATAAGTTTAAAATTAAATTCTTTTTGGATGTGATCAATAAAATCTATTGGAAGCTTTACTTCAAGAGTATTGTTAACGAAGATACTTTCACTTCTATATCTTTTTACAAATGACTCGTAATTTGATAATAAAAATTTTGAAGGAGGATAAATTAAATACGACCCTTGAAAAAGTTCACCTATTTTGTTTAATTTAGGTAATAAATACATGAAATAATTAACTATATAATATTCAATTATTTCTTTTTTATTTTTCTCAAAATCTAAAATTGGAGCTGTATTAATCTGCGATTCTTTAACAAACAACTCAATCTCCTTATCCAAATCATCAGCTTCATTAATATTTTCTCCATTAATGGCTTTCTGGATAATACCAAAGCTATGTCTTACATTTTCTGCAAACAACTTTATCAAATCTTCATAAATCCCATTATCCGCAATATTTAAAGCAGCATAATATTGAAATTTATTTCTGTTCTTAATAACAATTACCGGATATGTATGTTTCAATAAAATAAAATTGCTTAAAATTCTTGCTAACCTTCCGTTTCCGTCATCAAACGGATGAATTGCTGTAAACTTGTGATGAAAGATTGCAGACATTACTACCGGATGAAGCCTTTCTTCTTCGGCATTTCTATACCATTCCAGCAGATTATTCATTTCAAAAGCAACATCTTCCGGATTGGTGTAATAATGAATATCTCCCGAAACTGTCTTTACATGATTCGGCGAAGTTTTATATTGCCCGATTTTTATTTCTTTTTCAAATTCAATTCCTTGCGGTGAAACAGTTTTTGAAAAATATGGTTCTATTAAAATTATTTTATGCAGATCTTTGATATCGCTTTCTGAAAGCGGACGATTCTCTTTAATCAATTGCAACATAAATCCAATTGCCTCATTATGACCTTTGATATCTAAATGATCTTTGAAAGGTTTTCCTTTTGCCGTCAATCCAAAATTTAAAAAAGCAACAGTTTCTCCATAGCTCAATTGATTTCCTTCAATGGCATTAGAATTATAATTCCAGTCTAATTTTAATTTCTGAAAGATCTTATTTTCCAGTTCTGTAGAAAACGGTCGATGAGTATCAATTAATTTTTTTTGTTCATCAATTAATTGTATTTCGTCTAAATTTTCTAATATTTTGATATTTTTCATGATGCTATTTTAATTACAAAAATAGATTTTAATCTGCTAAATTCGGCGACAGCCATTTTCTCGCCTCCTGTAAAGAAATTCCTTTTCTTACGGAGTAATCTTTCAGCTGGTCTTCGGCGATTTTCCCAAGGCCGAAATATTTGGCGTGTGGACTTCCGAAATAATATCCGGAAACGGAAGCAGTAGGAAACATGGCTAAACTTTCTGTTAAATAAACACCAATGTTTTCTTCCACTTTCAATAAGTCCCAAATGGCATGCTTTTCAAGATGGTCGGGGCAAGCAGGATATCCCGGAGCCGGACGAATCCCTTTATATTTTTCAGCAATCAGTTCTTCGTTGGTTAAATTTTCCTGATTGGCATAGCCCCAATATTCGGTTCTCACTTTTTTATGTAAAAATTCGGCGTAAGCTTCTGCAAAACGGTCTGCCAATGCTTTTACCATGATGGCATTATAGTCATCGTTTGCTTTTTCATATTCTGCCGCCAGTTCATCTGTACCGAAACCTGTCGTTACACAGAAAGCTCCCATATAATCAGTTTCCCCTGAACTTTGAGGCGCAATAAAATCACTTAACGCGAGATAATCTTTTCCTTTTGAACGTTGAGCCTGCTGTCTTAATGTCAGGAATTTTACCTGCTGTTCGTTATTTTCATCGAAGATTAAAATATCATCGGTTTCGTTAGAATTGGCTTTAAAAATTCCGAAAATAGCTTTTGCAGTCAGTAATTTTTCATCCAGAATTCTTTTTAAAATAACCTGCGCATCTTTGAAGAGCTCCTTCGCTTGAGCACCGACAACCTCATCTTCCAGAATATTCGGATATTTCCCATGTAGATCCCAGCTTCTAAAAAACGGTGACCAGTCGATGAAAGGCAACAATTCTTTTAAATCCTGATTTTCAACAACCGTAATTCCCAATTGATTTGGGGTAAAAATTTCTTCAGTTTCCCAGTCAATTTTAAACTTATTCTCTCTCGCTTCTTCAATAGAGACATAATCTTTGTCAACCTGCCTGTTCAGGAACTTTTCACGAAATTCAGAATAGTCATTTTTTAAATCTGCAACATATTCCTTATTTCGGTCGCCCAACAATGAGCTTACTACATTTACAGCCCTTGAAGCATCATTTACATGAACGACTGCATTTTTATATTTTAAATCAATTTTAACAGCGGTATGTGCTTTTGAAGTAGTTGCACCGCCGATCAGTAAAGGAAAATCAAGGTTCTGTCTTTCCAGCTCGGAAGCGATATATACCATTTCATCCAGACTTGGCGTAATTAGTCCGCTCAGCCCGATAACGTCTACTTTTTCTTCAATGGCCGTCTGGATAATTTTTTCGGCAGGAACCATTACTCCTAAATCAACGATTTCATAATTGTTACAGCCTAACACTACACTTACAATATTTTTACCGATGTCATGAACATCACCTTTTACGGTTGCCATAAGAATTTTACCGTTGGCAGGTTTTGAACCGTCTTTTTCGTCTTCAATAAATGGTTGTAAATACGCCACAGCTTTTTTCATTACTCTTGCCGATTTTACAACCTGAGGAAGAAACATTTTTCCGCTTCCGAACAGATCTCCGACAACGCCCATTCCGGTCATCAGATTAATTTCAATAACGTGTAATGGTTTTTCTGCCTGTTGCCTTGCTTCCTCAACATCTTCTTCAATAAAACGGTCGATCCCTTTAACCAAAGCATGCGTAATTCTATCCTGCAAAGGATGATTTCTCCATTCTAAGTCCTCAACTTTTTCTTTTTTAACCGATTTATGTTTTTCGGAATAGTCTAAAAGTCGTTCTGTAGCGTCTTCTCTTTTATCGAGAATAACATCTTCTACAAGCTCAAGAAGCTCTTTATTAATTTCATCATAAACCTCAAGCATTGCAGGATTTACGATTCCCATATTCATCCCAGCCTGAATGGCATGATACAGGAAAACAGAATGCATCGCTTCCCTCACGGTATCATTCCCCCTAAACGAGAAAGAAACATTAGAAACACCTCCGCTCACTGAAGCATATGGAAGATTTTGACGAACCCATCTTGTTGCCTCGATGAAATCTATTGCATTTCGACGGTGCTCATCCATACCTGTAGCAACCGGGAAAATATTTAAATCGAAAATAATATCTTCTGCAGGAAAATTTAAACGATTCACCAAAATATCGTAAGATCGCTTGGAAATTTCAATTCTGCGTTCATACGTATCCGCCTGCCCAACTTCATCAAATGCCATCACAATGACGGCAGCTCCATATCTTTTAATGGCTTTGGCCTGCCTGATAAATTCTTCTTCTCCTCCTTTAAGGCTGATTGAATTTACCACGCATTTCCCCTGCGCGACCTGAAGTCCCGCTTCCAGAATTTCCCATTTTGAAGAATCGACCATGAGAGGAATTCTGGCGATATCCGGTTCGGAAGCTATTAAATTTAAAAATTTTATCATGGAAGCTTTACCATCAATCAATCCATCATCGAAATTGACATCCAGAATCTGTGCGCCCCCTTCAACCTGATGACGGGCTATATCCAATGCTTCCGCAAACTTTTCTTCTTTTATTAATCTTAAAAACTTCTTGGAGCCGGCAACATTGGTTCTTTCCCCAACGTTGATAAAATTGCTTTCCGGTGTAATAATCAGCGGCTCGAGCCCTGATAATCTTAAATATTTCATCAATTTATTCTTCTAAAATAAAATATGCGTTATTCGCATTTTGCTTCAGCAAATCCACATGTTTGCCTAATGCTGTCGTAATTGGAAACCGTTTATAAGCCAATCCATGTTCTTTGGCGAAATGCTCGATTTCCTCTGTAATTTCATTATAATAGGCGTAACTATAATTTGGAAACAGGTGATGGGCCACATGAAAGTTGAAATTCCCCAGCACATTTCGTACAAACCAGTTATTTTCTTTTAAATCATTGGTTACCTCAAACTGATGGTGTAGCCAGCTGAAAGGCAGTCCGTTTTTCTCATCCAATTTTGGAAAAGCATTGTCAGGAAGCGGATGTAACGGCAGCAATACAAAAAGTGCAAAAATACTTGCCGCGATTACCTGCAAAAACCAAGCGCCCAACGCAAGACCGATAGAAACGTTAAAAAACAGAACAGGAACTGCAATCTGGTAGAAAAAATAGAACAGTTTATACGCAACCATCTTAACTTTTTCTCTCATCGGTATTGCCCCCTGCGTTTTCAGGATGACCCTATTGTTGTCAAAAAAATCCCTGAAATCACGGATAAACATCCAGTTAAATAAATATAAAGGATACACCAAAAAGAAAAACCTATGCTGATATTTTTGAATTCCTTTGGCTTTAATCCAAGGAATAATCAACAAAAGGCCACTCTGTTCGATATCTGTATCCCAACCGTCAACATTCGGATAGGCATGATGGCTTGCAATATGTCTTTTTTTCCAGATATAGGAATTGGCACCTACAAAATCAAAGATCTGCAACACCAGACCATTCATTTTTTTGCTTTTAAAAATATTGTTATGTGCCGCTTCGTGAATTAAGTTTAAATAAATCAACACCAAAGAAATTCCCATCAAAACAAAGCTTGCGATATATACCCAAGGCTTTTCCGCATTGAATAATGCAAATACATATAATCCAACATACAGCAAAGGCAATATAAATGCTTTGATCTGAATGTAAACATCCCGGTTTTCAGGAATTGCTTCTACTCGCTGGTTCACTTTCTTTCTTAATTCATTAAACAGTTTTGCATCATCAGAATCTTTTAAGTAAATAGGTTTTTCCATTATATTTAATTTTGTGTGATAATTAAAGATAATATTAAAAACTGTTCCCTTTCCTTATGATTCAATTAAAAAATTCTATTAAATCAGACAAATTCCTTCAATTTTCTTGGAGGATATTTCGAAACTAAATCTGCAATGGCTTTGATATGTTCCGGAGTCGTTCCGCAACAGCCTCCGATAATATTGATCAATCCTTTTTCTGCATATTCCCTGATCTGACCTGCCATATCTTCGGGCGTTTCATCATACTTTCCGAAGGCGTTGGGCAAACCTGCATTGGGATATGCTGAAACATAAAACTCTGAATTATGCGCCAATGTTTCCAGGTACGGCGTTAATTGATTAGCTCCCAGCGCACAGTTAAAACCGACACTCAACAGATTTAGATGTGAAACGGAAATTAAAAATGCCTCTGCGGTTTGTCCGCTCAATGTTCTTCCTGAAGCATCGGTAATCGTTCCGGAAACCATGATAGGAATCTGTATTTCTCTTTCATCCTGAATTTCATCAATTGCGAATAAAGCCGCTTTTGCATTTAATGTATCGAAGATTGTTTCTACCAGTAAAATATCCGAGCCACCATCTAATAAAGCTTCACACTGTTGTTTATAAGCAACTCTTAACTCTTCAAATGTGATCGCCCTGTAACCCGGATCATTCACATCTGGGCTTAAACTTGCTGTTCTGTTAGTCGGACCTACAGATCCTGCAACAAATCTTGGCTTATCAGGATTTTGGGTCGTAAATTCGTCGCAGACTTTTCTTGCAATTTTCGCAGATTCATAGTTCAATTCATAAACCAGATCTTCCATGTGATAATCAGCCATCGCAATGGTTGTTCCTGAAAACGTATTTGTTTCTATAATATCTGCCCCGGCTTCAAGATATTTTCTGTGCACCTCTTCAATGGCCTGTGGCTGTGTAAGAGAAAGCAGATCATTATTCCCTTTCACCGGGTGCTGCCAACCTTTAAAACGTTCGCCGCGATAATCTTCTTCTTCAAATTTATAACGCTGAAGCATTGTTCCCATGGCCCCGTCAAGAATTAAAATCCTTTCGGATAATGCTTTGTATAGTTGTTCTGAATTTTTCATATTATATTTTTTTCCATAGGTTTCACCTACGGCTATTATTGTTGAACCCTCCAGGTTCGTTATTATCCCAACGCCTGTTTCAAATCCGAAATAATATCCTCCACATGTTCCAAACCAACCGAGCAGCGAACAAGGCCTGCTGTAATTCCTACTTCATTTCTTTCTTCATCCGTCAATTTAGAATGTGTTGTAGAGGCCGGATGCGTAACAATTGTTCTCGTATCACCAAGGTTTGCAGAAAGCGAGCACATTTTAATCTTATTTAAAAATTTTCTGCCACCCTCAATGCCACCTTTGATTTCAAATGCGACGATATTTCCACCCAATTTCATTTGTTTTTTGGCAATTTCATAGCCTGGATGGGATTTCAGAAAAGGATATTTCACCAATTCCACATTCGGATGACTTTCTAAAAACTCAGCTACTTTTAATGCATTTTCACAATGTCTTTCAACTCGGATTGCCAGTGTTTCCAGGCTTTTCGATAAAACCCAGGCGTTAAACGGGGACATAGCGGGACCTGTATTTCTTGCGAAAAGGTAAATTTCACGAATTAAATCTTCTTTGCCGACAGCCACTCCTCCTAAAACGCGGCCCTGGCCATCAATCAGTTTTGTAGCAGAATGTACCACGATGTCTGCTCCGTATTTTATGGGCTGCTGTAAATAGGGCGTTGCAAAACAGTTATCAACAATAAAAATTAAATTATGCTTTTTGGCAATCTGTCCGAAAAACTCCAGATCCAAAACTTCAATGGCAGGATTGGTAGGTGTTTCCAGATATAAAATCTTTGTATTCGGCTGAATATATTTTTCTACGTTTTCTGCATCTTCTGCTTTGAAATAGGTCGTTTCAATATTCCATTTCGGGAAATATTTTGTGAATAAGGTATGCGTCGATCCGAAAACCGACTGGCAGCTCACAATATGATCTCCGGCATTCAGCAAAGTGGCAAAAGTGGAATAAATAGCCGCCATTCCCGTTGCAAAAGCATATCCTGCTTCTGCACCTTCCATTTTGACAATTTTATCGGTAAACTCCGTTACATTCGGATTTGAAAATCGGCTGTATAAGTTTTTTGATTTTTCTTCCGCAAAACTTGCCCTCATATCTTCCGCATCTTCAAAAACGAAGCTGGAAGTGAGAAAAAGCGGCGTTGAGTGCTCATCAAACTGCGTTCTTTCTGTTTGGGTTCTTATGGCAAAGGTTTCAAAATTTTCGTTTTCCATATTGTTTAATTTACCAATGTAGCAGTGTATCAATGAGATTCTTCACTTCGTTCAGAATGACAAAGGTTAGATATTGGTAAACTGCTACATTGTTATATTGTTATATTGTTACATTAATTACTTTGTTTCACTTAGTCTTAAAATATCTCCGAAAACTCCTCTTGCAGTCACTTTTGCTCCGGCACCGGCCCCCATAATAACAATAGGATGTTCTCCATAACTCTCTGTATAAATCTCGAAGATCGAATCGGAACCTTTTAACTGTCCTAACGCTGAGCTTGCAGGAACAGAAATTAAATTCACATCTAATTCACCTTTATCTTTCTGTAGATCTCCATGCAAGTCTCCGACGTATCTTAATACATGTCCCGGTTCTTGGTTTTCTTTTATTTTTTGATATTCTTCGTCCAATTCTTCCAGTCTTGAAAGGAATTCTGATTTTGAAACAGACAGAAAATTTTCAGGAACTAAATTTTGAATATTGATATCTTCAAATTCATTGATTAAATCCAGTTCTCTAGCTAAAATCAATAACTTTCTTGCCACATCATTTCCGGATAAATCTTCTCTTGGATCCGGTTCGGTATAGCCTTTTTCCAACGCTTCATTGATGATGGTTGAAAAATGATCATCTCTCAATGAAAAATTATTGAAAACATAGCTCAAAGTTCCTGAAAAAACACCTTTAATTCTTGTGATGTTTTCCCCTGAAAGATGTAGTAATTTTATGGTATCAATTAATGGTAAACCGGCGCCAACATTGGTTTCATAAAGATAACGTCTGTTATTTTTGTTCAACGTATATCTTAGTTTACGGTATTCTTCGATAGGAAGTGTGTTGAAAATTTTATTGGAAGAAACCAGATCAAAACCGTTTTCTGCTAAAGCATGATAATTTTTAACAAAATCCTTACTGGCTGTATTATCTACCACAATAAGATTTTCCAATTGATTATTTTTCGAAAAATTAATAAGTTCCTCAACATTTGAAGGGTTTTCTGCCGTTGCAATTTCATCATTCCAATTGCTGTCAAAACCTTTTTTATTAAAAGCAATTTTCTTTGAGTTGGCGACTGCTACGACTTTCAGATCTATTTTTTTCCGTCTTTTAATTTCTTCCGAAGATTCCAGGACCTGCTCAATCAGTGTCTTTCCAACATTTCCATGACCAATAATAGCTAAGTGCACTGTTTTTGGCTTTTTAGAAATTTCAGATTCGATGATATTTTTTGCTTTTTCGTCCTGAGAAGAAGTGACAACAATATTTACTCTTTTTTCGGCTGCAATCTGATTTAAAAGTAATGGGAAAACATTATTTCTTGCCAACTCGGCCAATACTTTATTTAAATCTTCTGCCACAAAGCCTATCACCGATACATTATTTATGCTGTAAATCTGGGAAACTTTTCCCGATTTTCTTTCTGCTTCAAATTCGTCAATCAGACAATTCACCGCTTTTTCAGAATCGCTTTCCTGAACCAGAATAGAAATTCCGTTTTCGATAGCCTGCTGAGAAATTACCCCAACACTGATTCGCGCTAAGGTCAGCGCTTTGAAAATGCGTCCGTCAATCCCGATTTCACCTAAGAAATCCTCTCCTTCAAATTTGATGATTGATCTGTTTTTTAAAAATTTTATTTCGTTTACATTCTTCATCTTCTACAAAATATTTTTAATGATAGTATTTAATTGTTCGTATTCCATTAAGAAGGCGTCATGCCCATGAATTGAGGTGATCTCGTGATAAAAAACATTATATTTTTTCTCTTTAACCTTTTCATAGCAACTCCTGATTTCGGAAGCCGGAAAAAACAAATCTGTATCAACGGAGATCATGTGCATTCGGGCTTGGATTCTTTCTAAATCACTTTCATCAACATTAATGTTCATCAGCAAATGGTTCATCAGCTGATACGATTTTAAACTAAATCTTTCGTTTAATGCTTTACCGTGATAAATGAGCCAATCTTCCGACTCAAGCCTCTTTTTTTCCTGATTGTATTTGTTCTGAAATCTGTTATTTAACGATTCCGGTGTCCGATAACACAACATCGCATGGATTCTGGCTTTCTGTAGAGGCTGATTATTTTGACTTAATAAAAATTTCTGCACCAGACATTGCGCGTGAAGCCAGTCATGGGTTTTATGATCGCAAACAACAGGGATGAAGATTTCGGAAAGCGCCGGCTTTTTAACCAGCATTTCCCAGCCAATTCCGCCTCCCAAAGAACCTCCGATAATGGCATGTAATTTTTTTATATTTAAAATTTCAAGGCCATGCAGAAATATATTCGCAATGTCTGAAACTGTAAAATCTTCATACTCATCAATAAAAAAATCATCGTAACCGTTTCCGGGAATATTGAAACATAAAATGGTGTATTTTCTGGCATCAATCACCTGATTGTCACCAATCAGCTGTTTCCACCATCCTTTTGCTCCCGAAACATCTGAATTACCTGTTAATGCATGATTTACAAGAATAACAGGAGCAGAAAACAGCTCTTTCCCGAAAAGCTGATAGCTCAACGGGATATGGTATTCCTTGCCGGAATCTGTACGATACGAAAAATTAATATGTTTTAGTTCTGTTCTCAATTCTATTACTTTAATACAATTGAAAATGCCACAGGAATGGCTGAAAGAACTTCAGTAAGTTATCTGTCCAAATAATTTTGGTAGAACGTAGCACCTTCTCCGCTTTCGCGAAGGGTTGCTAAGGTTTCATCGGGTCTAATCCCTCAACCTTTCTTGATAACATTTTCAATATTTGAATGAACGAATGGTGCAAAGATAAAACTTTTCTTTTAAAATTTTATAAAAATTTAATTTAATATCAGAAACCCTCATCGGCAGGCTGTTTGCAGGAAAATAATATATTAAATTCAAATTTGTGAAGTTGGAATTTTTTACCAAAAAAACTAACTTCGTAATGAAAAGTGACGAAATATGATTGCTGAAAAACAAAGATTACAAGATACAGAGTGGAAAAACTGGGGACCTTATGTAAGTAACCGGCAGTGGGGAAATGTACGGGAAGACTACAGTCCTAACGGCGATGCGTGGAATTTTGCCAATCATAATAATGCCGAAAGCTATGCCTATCGCTGGGGAGAAGAAGGAATCGCCGGAATCTCTGATGCAAAGCAGCTTTTCTGTTTTGCCCTTTCGTTCTGGAATAAGAAAGATAAGATGGTAAAAGAGCGTTTTTTCGGGCTGAGCAATCCGCAGGGAAATCACGGTGAAGACATCAAGGAAATTTTTTATTATCTTGACAATACGCCTACCCACAGCTATATGAAAATGCTGTACAAATATCCCATCAATGCTTTTCCTTATGATGATATTCGTGCTGAAAACGCCAGAAGGAGCAAAAAAGAACGTGAATACGAAATTTTCGATACCGGGATTTTTGATAAAGATGAATATTTTGATATTTTCATTGAATATGCTAAAGCCGATCATAACGACTTTTTAGTGCGCGTTACAATTTTTAACAGAAGTAGTGTCGACGCACCAATTGTCGTAGCCCCTACCGTTTGGTTCCGAAACAATTGGAAATGGGGATATAATGCTTATAAAGGACACACCAGCGCATCAAAAAGTGGCTGTATCGATATTGACCACGACAGTATTTCCATAAAAAAGTTTTATTCACGAAACACTCGTGCTGAAAGTGTTTTCTGCGAAAATGAAACAAATACTCCAAAACTTTATGGTGCCCCATATCCCGGAAATACGTATTTCAAGGATGGGATCAATGATTATATTATCTACGGAAGCAACACGGTAAATCCTGAGAAAATTGGAACTAAAGCATCTTTTCTTTTAGATGAAATCATCGAAGCGGGAAAATCGAAATCCTTTGATTTCCGTCTTTCTCCGGATGATCTGGACAAACCGTTTGAGAATTTTGATGAAATTTTCAGTACCAGAATCGCAGAAGCCGATGAATTTTATGAAGAGGTTCAGAATGACGTAGTGAATGAAGATGAAATAAATGTGCAAAGGCAGGCGTTTGCCGGATTGCTTTGGAATAAGCAATTCTATCACTATAATGTAGGAAAATGGCTCAAAGGTGATCCAAACTTTGAGGCTCCCAGAGATTTTAGCAATTATGTAAGGAATACAGAATGGAACCATCTTCATAACAAAGATATTATCTCGATGCCTGATAAATGGGAATATCCCTGGTACGCTACCTGGGATCTGGCTTTCCATTGTGTTCCATATGCAATTATTGATGCCGAATTTGCAAAAGGACAGCTTCTTTTGCTTACCAAAGAATGGTATATGCATCCCAACGGACAGCTTCCTGCTTACGAATGGAACCTCAGCGACGTAAATCCTCCGGTACATGCGTGGTCGTGCTTCCGGGTTTTTAAGATTGATGAGAAGCAGAATGGCAAGCCCGATCTTTTATTTTTAGAAAAAGTTTTTCAGAAACTGCTTTTAAATTTTACATGGTGGGTCAACCGAAAAGATAAAAACGGTAAGAATATTTTCGGTGGAGGATTTCTCGGGCTCGATAATATCGGAGCTTTTGATCGCAATATGATTCTGAAGGACGGACAGCATTTAGAACAGGCCGACGGTACCAGCTGGATGGCAATGTATGCATTGAATATGATGCGTATTGCGATGGAACTGGCTCAGTATTATCAGGTATATGAAGATATGGCGATCAAATTTTTTGAGCACTATCTTTATATCGCAGAAGCCATGGAGAATCTGGGAGAAGGAACAAAAGGCCTGTGGAATGAAGAAGATGGCTTTTTCTATGATGTTCTTCAACTGGGAAATGGAGATAGTGTTTCATTAAAACTCAGAAGTATTGTTGGGCTTATCCCAATGTTTGCCGTGGAAATTATAGATCATCACCTACTCGACAAAATGCCGAATTTTGTGGAGAGAATGGACTGGGTATTAAAAAATAAACCTGAGCTCACCAAACTGGTTTCGCACTGGGAAGAGGAAGGCCAGGGAAGAAAGCACCTGATGAGCATTCTGCGTAAAACAAGACTTACTAAAGTTCTGAGCCGTATGCTCGATGAAAAGGAGTTTTTGAGTGATTATGGAATTCGTGCGATGTCTAAAGTGTATGAAGAAAATCCATTTATATTTTCGGTTCACGGGACAGAAAATGTTGTTTATTATACACCGGGGGAAAGCGACAGCCGCATGTTTGGAGGGAACAGCAACTGGAGAGGACCAATCTGGTTCCCGATTAATTTCCTGATTGTTGAAAGCCTGCAGAGATTTCATTTTTATTATGGAAACAGCCTGAAGGTTGAGCTTCCGACCGGAAGTGGGGACAAAAAAAATCTTGATGAGGTCGCACAAAACATCAGTAACAGATTATGCTCTATTTTCCTTAAAGATGATGTTGGGCAAAGGGCTTTTAATGGTGGAAATGCGAAATTTAATTATGATGAAAATTTTAAAGACTACATCACCTTCTTTGAGTATTTTCATGGTGACAATGGCCGGGGGATCGGAGCATCTCATCAGACAGGATGGACTGCCACAGTTGCAAAGCTGATGAAACCCAGAATGACATTTTAAAAATTAACATAAATATATGAAGCTCTTTAATGGGGCTTTTTTTTATTATGTACCACACAATATTAATTTCTTCAATAAATCAAATAAATACATATAGTTAAAATCTATTAATTTTTAATATAAAGATACTATTACTTAAAAATTCATACAAATTGTTCAATATTTTTTAATTTAAAGTAATTTTTTAACATTATAATATCTATATTAGCATGATAAATTTAATAACAATTTCTTATGAAAGGAAAATTACTACCTCTTGCAGCTGTAATTTTATCAGCTGTATGCACTCATCAACTTTATGCACAGGAATATCAGCCAATGGCTGTTCAAAGTGGTTTCAATGCTGATGTCATTGCCAACGGTGTTGGGCCTTCGGCCTCTTCAACTAATAATGATGTTGATGGTGTGAGCTATGCTTTTATCTCACAGGATTTTCAATTAACGGCTGCAAGTACACCGCTTACTTATGGTCTTCCTACAAATGGTATTATTAATTCTGTTGTATCTTCAACGCCTGGTCTGTCTTATCAGATGGCTCCTTACAGTTCAAATAATAGTTTGAGATTGGAAACTGCCGGAGAAAATGGAACCCTGGTTTTTTCAAATCCCCTGCAGGCTCTTACGGTGTATATGCTTGCTACAGGAGGAAGCGGCAGCTGTACGGTAGATGTAGATGTGAATTTTACGGATAGTACTTCAGAGACATTTTCAGGAATTAATATTTCCGACTGGTATGGAGGAAGCAACTATGCAATCCAGGGGATCGGAAGAATTAATATTTCCAATGACAATCTTGAATCAGGCTCAGGAAGCAATCCAAGACTATATCAGATTCCTTTGGCAATAAGTACAGCGAATCAATCAAAGAGCGTACAAAGTATAACGGTAACAAAAGTAGGAACAGGAGGAATTCCTAATATTTTTGCTTTTTCTGCAGATGCTTATAATGCATGTGCTACTCCTATCAATATCACCTCTACGACTACCCCTACAGAGGCGACAATCAGCTGGACAGCACCGGCAAGTGCTCCGGCTTCAGGATATCAATATTACTACAGTACCTCTCCTACTGCACCTACCGCAACTACAACTCCTACAGGAGAAGTGACTTCCGGTACTTCGGTAACGCTTAATCAGCTTACTACAGGGCAGACCTATTATTTCTGGGTAAGATCCAATTGCGGAGGTTCTTCTCAAAGCTTCTGGAAAATGAAAGAATTTACGCCGGGCCAGGTAAGCTCAGTATATACATTGGGAGATATCAATACTCAATACATCAGCAGTTTAGATATTACGACTTCATCCACCACAAACTGTGCAGGGGGTGTAAGTATCGATGTTCCTGCAGGATTTAAAATAAAGTCTACAGCAGTTTCTTACAAGATGTCTACCGTTTCCAACGGATGGATGAGTGAGCAAAGAAGTCTATTGGTTTGTACCACAAACAATACTACTGAAACTTCAGTGACATCCGGGTCAGGGTCATCTACAGGTACCTATTCTTATAACAGAACCGGACTTACTTTAGCAAATGAGCTTACAGGAACTGTAAACTTTGAGCTTAGAGCATGGAGAACCTATGGAGGATCAGACTGTAATGCAGATTATAACAAAGTTGACAACAATACGCTTACCGTAACGGTTACTTTAGAGCCGCTATCTCTGGCAACAAGCGAGGTAACAGCAAAAGCAAAAGAAAGAATTGCTTATCCGAATCCATTTGCAGATACTTTATATATTGAGAAGGCAGAAAATGTGAAAAAGGCTGTAATCACTGACCTTTCAGGAGTTGTGGTGAAAACTATTGAGAATCCTTCTTCATCAGTATTTTTAGGAGGAATAAAATCCGGAATGTATATTCTAACTTTAACGATGAAAGATGGCTCATTAAAAAGCATGAAGACCATTAAAAAATAACATTTTACACATTCATACTGAAAAACGCGGATAAAAAATTCTTTTTTATCCGCGTTTTATTTTCTATAATTCCTGTTGATATTAAGGCTGAACAATTTCCCCATTGACGAAAACCTCATATCCAATTTCTACCTTAGGTTCCAGTGTTTTAGAAACAGAACAATATTTTTCAAAAGAGAGCTGGGCAGCTTTTAATGCCTTTTTAGGATCCATATTTCCTTCAAGAAGGAACTTCACTTTAATTGATTTAAAAGGCTTGGCATCGTCCACCGGGATTCTTTCTCCTTCCACTTCTGCTTTAAAATCAGTAATTTCCTGTCTTTGTTTTTTCAGAATAGAAACGACATCGATTCCGCTACAGCCGGCAACTGCCATCAGGACACTTTCCATAGGGGAAACGCCTTTAGCTCCAGGCTGGGTTGTATTATCTAAAAGAATTGAATTTCCCTGAGAATTGGTGCATTCAAACAAAAAATCATCATTGATTCTGTTAAGTGTTATTTTCATTATTGCTTATTACTTATTACTTATTGCTTATTGCTTATTGCTTATTGCTTATTGCTTATTGCTTATTGCTTATTGCTTATTGCTTATTGCTTATTGCTTATTGCTTATTGCTTATTGCAAAATTATAAAATTCCTCTGGCTTTGATCTCCAGATATTTATTGATAACATCGATATTTAAATTTTCCGGCAACGTATAAACAGTATAGATTCCGTATTTTCGGAGCTCCTGAATAATCAGTTTTTTTTCAAACTCAAATTTTTCGGCGATAATTTCATCATAAATTTCCTGCATACTTTCAGGATTTTTGTGAATTAATGTCTGAAGCTCTGAATTTTTAAAGAAAACTACTACCAGCAAATGGTTTTTGGCAATTCCGCGAAGGTATTTCAGCTGCCGGTTCAGTCCGTCAAGCGTTTCAAAATTAGTAAACAGCAAAATTAAGCTTCTCTGATTCAATGAATATTTAACGTCCTGGTACAGTCTGTTAAAATCACTTTCAAAAAAATCTGTTTTGATATTATAAAGTGCTTCCGATATTTTCCTCAGTTGTCCCGATTTATTTTCGGCAGCAATTTTATTTTCCGTTTTTTTCGAAAATGTCATCATCCCTGCGCGGTCGCCTTTCTTCAGAATGATGTGAGATAAAGCCATTGTTGCATTGATGGAGTAATCCAACAGGCTTAATCCATTAAAAGGCATTTTCATCGTCCTTCCGGTATCGATCAGCATAAAGATCCGCTGGGATTTTTCATCCTGAAACTGATTAACCATCAGTCGGTTCGTTTTGGAAGTCGCTTTCCAGTTGATGGTCCTGATATCATCACCGGGAACATATTCTTTGATCTGCTCAAATTCCATGGTGTGCCCTAGCTTTCTTATTTTCTTAATTCCACCCAATAAAAACTCACTCTGAATAGCCATCAGCTCGTATTTTCTCAGGTGAATGAAAGAAGGATAAGATGGTAAATTAGCATCTTTCTGAAAATTAAATCTTTTCGAAACAAAACCAAAAGGCGAAGAAACATACACGTTCAGACTTCCGAAATTGTATTCACCACGTTCTTTCGGTTCAAGAATATATTGAAAAAAAACATTTCTTCCGGGATCGATCTGTTTTTCAATCAGGAAATCACGCTTCTGGAATTGAAACGGAATTTCATCGATTACTTTAACATTAATCTTAAAGTCGTAATTGTTTTTAATATCGATTTTCACAGGATTTTCATCACCGTTTGATAGTTTTTCGGGTAAAATTCGCTGTGCTGAAATTCCTTTATTTCGGTTAAAAACAAATAGATAATCCACCATTGCTCCCAAAAAACACAACAGCAAAACGATATGTGCTGCCCATATGATAAACGGAAAGAAAAATGCAAAGACATACAGCACTCCCACTATGATGAGCGTATAGAAAAAGCGGGTATTAATGTATAAGTTTTTCATTTTTTCGGATGGTAGTTTTCAGGTAGCAGTTAATTTGGTTATCTATCTCGGAATTTCTATTCCTTCTAAAATTTGCCTGATGATTTCGTCGGCGGTAAGCCCTTCCATCTCTCTTTCAGGCGATACGATTACTCTGTGTCTTAAAACAGCATAGCTTGCTTCTTTGATGTCTTCGGGAGTTACAAAATCTCTTCCTCTTAGTGCAGCAAAAGCTTTAGAAGCGGTTAATAGTGCCAGACTCGCTCTGGGAGAAGCTCCCAAATACAGGAACTGGTTTTCCCTGGTATTCACAATAATCTTGGCAATATATTCCATCAGATGGGCTTCTACAATGATTTCTTTTACCAGCTGCTGATAATTTTTTAACTGTTGTGCCGTAATGACGCTGTTTACAACCTCAGTCTTATCTTCATTTTTACTTTCGTGCTGATTTTTAATGATTGAAATTTCCTGCGCCAAATCCGGGTAGCCAACATTTATTTTGAACAGAAAACGATCCAGCTGAGCTTCAGGAAGTCTGTATGTACCTTCATGCTCAATAGGATTCTGTGTTGCAACGACCAGGAAAGGCTCTTCCATCGTGTAACGGATGCCATCCATGGTAATCTGTCTTTCCTCCATTACCTCAAATAACGCAGCCTGTGTTTTTGCAGGAGATCTGTTGATCTCATCGATCAGAATAAAATTTGAGAAAATAGGACCCTTTTTAAACTCAAATTCTGAATTTTTTACGTTAAAAACAGAAGTTCCCAAAATATCGGAAGGCATAAGATCCGGCGTAAACTGAATTCTGCTAAAGTCTACATCAATGGTTTTTGAAAGCAATTTTGCAGTAATCGTCTTTGCCACTCCCGGAACGCCCTCAATAAGAACATGCCCGTTTGATAATAGTGCCGCTAAAAGATGGTCTATCATACTCTCCTGCCCTACAATCACTTTACCTATTTCGGATTTTACTTTATCCAGACTGGCACGAAGCTCAATCATGTCTATTCTCGACTGGAACTGCTCTTCTTTTTTATCAAGCTGTATAGCGTTCTGGTCTTCTGTATTTAGGTTTTCTAAGTTTTCCATATCATATAATTTTTTAATTTAACAATGTATCAATGTAACAGTTTATCAATATTTATTACCATTGTCATGCTGAGCTTGTCGAAGCATCTCATTTTTATATTGTTAAATTGTTATATTATTACATTTTAAATTATTTCGTCAAGCAATTTATTCATTTTTGCAAGATCTTCTTTCATTACCTGTGCATACGGATCCTGTGCCTTTCTGATCAGATGTATGGCTTCAGTGATCATTTCCATTGGCTTTCCGGTTTTAAGATGAAGCTTTTTCGCAAATTCCTCATCAAGATGCTGGGTGTCAATCAAAAAATCCATCCTGACTTTATTCAGAAAATACTGGGCTTTTTTGGCCATCATATCATGGAAGTCGCCTTCCTGCAGATACAGATTTCCGATACTTTTCACAAAATCGACCGATGTATTTTTTAACGGTTCTATAATCGGTACAATGCGTTGCTTTCTTTTTGCATTAAAGAAAATAAAAAGAACAAGACCGCCCAATAAGACCCACCATGCATACTTCAGTGCCGGATGCGAAAGGATAAACCTTAGAAAAAACTTCGAAACTTGTGCATCATTTTCTACAAACCATATCGTTTCCCGGTCTTTCAGGTATGAAAAAACATCTTGTGCGTATTTTACATTTCCACGTTTTAAAAGATAATAATTGGTAATAAAAAGCGGTTCGCAATGAACATAAATATTTCCATTTCCAAATTTAATATTAATAAAATTAGCTTGATCAGAATTGTTTTTCTCAACGGTTTTTCCTAAAATTTCAACGCCGGGCTTTATAAAGGTAAAACCTCTTCCGGAAGGAAATTTATCAAGATGAATAAAATCGTTCTGATATTTTTTATCTGTAAGCTTTAAAACATTCTCGTCTTCAAAAGAAATTTGAGAATCATAAAAGCCTATGCTGTCTGAGATTTCTTTTGGCATTTCACTCATGATAAGCATCGCATCCGATCCTTCCGAAACCTGATCAAGAATTTTATTCCAGGACTGCTTATCGATTTCTTCCTCTATAACGAGAATATTATGAACTTTTTTATCAGCCTGGTAATAATCATACGGTGTCTGACTAACTTTTTTAACGTTGTTTTTAAAAAGTGTATTTATTTCATTATTAAGAACAAACAATCCGAAAGGTGACTTCTGGTTGATATCAAAATTTTTTCTCCAGTCCGTACTTTCTGTCTTGTTCACTTCAAATAACGCCAGAATAATCATCACAACGATGAAAATTACAGCATATATTTTGAAAGTCTTATTCATGGCAAAAATTACGGTTTAAATGATTGATACTGGGTTTTAAATTTCTGATAGCTTTCCTCAGAAATATTGAATTCACCATACCACACATAATCAAAAATGTATGACAGATTAAAAAATTCATCCTTAAGATGTGCGGCTTTCAATTCTGCGACATAATCCTTATTGGTTTTTTCGGGATTCCAGGTGATAAGTTTTTTATCACTTAATTTTTTTAATACAAATAGAAACTGGTACCGAACTGCAGAACGGAAATCACCGGATTTTTCAAATTTAAGAATGCTTTCAGGAAAATTGATTTCGTGGATATTTTCACGCAGCTCCTCATCCTTGATCGTAACTTTCTTATTTTTCTTTCCAAAAAGGAAGTTTCCGTCTTTACTGATGAGATATTTAATGATAAAATAAAGCAGAAAACCAACCAGAAGGATCGCAAATAAACGCACTAGAATTCCTGCAATATTGCCGGACTTTGTGAAAATAGTCTCACCAAAAATGCTGTTCAGGATCTTTGCTATTTTTGCCATGAGCTTTTGCCATAAAGACATTCTTGGTTTTACCGTTGTATAATCAAAATCTTTCCCTTTGTACCTGGATTGAATATTTTCTTTAAATTTTTTAGGATAATTGGTATTCTCTGTAATCGGTTTCTGCAGTAAAACAGAATCAGCACGGTACATATTTTTGTAGTGTCCTGTATTCAGAGAATCAACATAAACTTCCGCAACCGGCGGCGGCGGATCGTCCTGTGTCTGCGCATGAACATGCACCACAGAAATAAAAATCAGTGAAATGAAAAAAAACTTATTCATTAATTCCGATGGTGTCTATTTCTGCCATTTCCATTTTCTGATGGAGATCGGTGCGGCTGTCATAATACATTAATCCTGAATTGACATACAGTACATTCATCAGCAAGGTTGAGATAACCGAAGAAATACCATATATAAGAAAAAATAATATACCAAAGCTTCCCGTAAATGGATCACGCTCAAACTGTGCATCGGGAGCCGTGGTCGAGAGTTTTATAAAAAACATAATCATCGGAATGGATGAGAAGAATATGCTTACAATATAAAATAAGATCGCCATAATAAGCGTTGCCGCCCAGTATTTCCAGTACGGAGACTTTTCTCTTCCGTTCGCATAAGAGAACTGCGAGCGAATCGCATAGCTTAGTGATTCAAAAAAGCCTCTTTTCCCATTGAAATAATCATAGCATAAAAAAGTAATGGTATTGAATAATGTCGGCCCCACAAACAGCATCAGCACAAGCCCTATGATAATAAAAATAAGAATATATGAAATTCCAAAAATAATGGTGGCACCAGGCAGCACCAGAAAAGTAAGCCCGAAATAGGTTGCGAAAACTTTCTTTCTGTTCGACTTGAAATCGCTCAAGATGTCATCCGCCTTAATATCTGTTTTTCCTTCTGCAATTCTTTTCATGTAAAAAACAGGAAACAGGAAATTGATAGTGATCAGCGCTGTAGAAAGTATAAAAAGCAATATTCCGGAAATAATAAATAATCCGAGATTATCATTGAAAAACTGCTCAAAATAATAGCTCTGTCCGCTGATATTGGATCCGAGAATCACTCCGAAGAATTCTTTGTAGCCGAAAACTATAACAACGACCATAAGAATCAACAGTAACCCGTTGAGGAGTAAAAAATTTTTAAAATAATTTTTTCCGTATAATTTGAAAAATGCGAAACTATCTGTTATAAAAGTTCCAAAATCTCTCTTTTTATAAAACTGCATCATGGATTTGGGTATTAGTTTTTCTGTTGACGATAGAAGGATATATACAATAATAAAATCCGATCAGAAATAATGATCCGAAGATAATAATTAAGTTTAAAAACAAAGGCATTTTCAAGGCATGTCTTGTAACATAGCCTTCGATAATTCCGGCACAGATGGTGAATGGCACGGTGCTTAAAAAAATTTTAAATGAATCTTTAAATCCATTTTTAAAAGAGTTAAATCTTGAAAATGTACGCGGAAATAAAATAGAAGCCCCAAGGATCAATCCGCACATCGCCTCTACCACCATGGAAAATATTTCAAAAACACCATGAAGCCAGATTCCCCTTGCGCTATCCTGCAATGCCCCGTAATCATAAAAAAAGTATTGGAATGCACCAAGCATTACGCTGTTAGAAGAAAGCGCCCACAACGTTCCCACGCCTCCGAAAATTCCATAAATATAAAGCTTTGCACCTACTCCGATGTTATTGAATATAATCCCGATGGTACTTCCCCACGTTGATCCACTCTGATAAACACCGACCGCATTTCCTGATTTTATATTTTCTATCGTTTGATTGACGTAACCTTCTCCTAAAATAATATTGACAAAATCTTTATCGTGATTGGCAGAAAGCACTCCAATTAACGTAAATAAAGTAAAGAACAAAAACGCATAACCTAAATATTTTCGGTACTGATAAACCAGCAAAGGAACTTCGGTCTTGAAAAAATACAGCAAGCGGTTTTCTTCAACTCTTTTTGTCTTGTAAATTTTCTGAAAGATCTGCGAAGACAGATGATTCAGATAGACTGTAGTGTTGCTTTTCGGGTAATAGGTCTGTGCAAATGAAAGATCATTAATAAGATTAATGTACAGCGATGACAAGTCATCAGGATTTTTTTTAATTTTCCCCTGGATAACCTGTTCGATTCCCAACCATTTTTCTTTATTTTGTTTAATGAAATAAACTTCTCTCATAACTGTAAGGCTAAAATAATAAAAATTATGTCTCAAATTGCGATTAATACTTCACAAAATGTAAATATTAATTTCAACGTCGCCAGTGTTGGAGACCGGATGATCGCGTTCTTTATTGATCTTGTGATAAAAATAGCATACGCCATTGCTGTCTTTTACACGTTTTTCAATATTCTCGATCTCGGTTATATTCTATCTGGCATGGATCAGTGGTCGGTGATGGCAGTCTATATTATTTTGCTTTTTCCAACGGTAGTTTATCCTGTTGTTCTTGAAAGTCTTATGGAAGGGCAGACGCCCGGAAAAAAAATTATGAAGATCCGGGTCGTAAAGATCGACGGCTATCAGGCAAGCTTTGGCGATTATCTCATCCGGTGGGTTTTCAGAATTATTGATACCTTGTTTTTAGGAGTTGTTGGACTCGTTTCTATGATTATCTCCAAAAACAACCAGCGTCTGGGGGATATTGCTTCCGGAACGGCAGTTATTTCTTTGAAGAATAATATTAATATTTCTCATACCATCCTGGAAAACATTAAAGAAGATTATATCCCGACATTCCCTCAGGTCATTGCACTAAGTGATAATGACATGCGAATCATAAAAGATAATTACTTAAAAGCACTAAGAGTGGATGACCGGCAGATTATCAGCAAGCTTTCAGACAAAATCAAAAGCATTTTAAAACTGGAAATTGATCCTACAAAAATGACGGAAAGACAATTCATAGGAGTCATTATTAAGGATTATAATTACTATACGGGTAGAGATAATTAAGGTGAATTGTCAATTTCGCTGCGCTGGTCAGTTGTGAATTTTTTTAATAAATAATTGTAAAATGAGCCGTAATTTTTGGAACATTTAAAATTAACAGCAAAGCTAATTCAGCATTAACAATTCACTTCTTCATTCTCCTCGGTGTGGTTTTTGTAGTTTTATAGTCATTAAAACTTATGATATGAAATTTGAAAATAATAAATCCGGAAATGGCGGCGTAATCACTTTAAACAACGAAATAAAAGAAGTCGGTAGGTTAACGTACACTATTTTTCCCGAAGAAAATAAATTAATTATTTCTTTTGTTCTGGTACATCCTGAATTTGAAGGTCGAGGAATGGGAAAATATCTCGTGGAAGAAGCCATAAAATTTGCGAGAGAAAACAATTGGAAAGTTTATCCTCACTGTTCTTACGCTAGATCTGTTATGATGAGAATGAATGATGTGAGCGATGTGTTTTTACAGCGCTAATACTTCCTTTACCAGAATTTCTTCAATATCATCCGGATAGTCAACTTTAAGGTGCTGGTCTGAATCAACCCATTTTTGTATTTCTTCCAGTTTTAGAACTTTGGAATTCGGGATCCCCATTTTATCCAGTGCACAGGCATTACATTCTTGCTCATACTGATTATGAATAGGAATAACAAATAATTTTTTATCCATAAAAAGTGCTTCTGCAGGACTTTCAAATCCGGCATTACATAAAATTCCGTCGCAGTTTTCAAAGCTTTTCAGATATTGAATTTCGTCAATGGGGAAAACTTCAACATTATTTTCTTTAAACTGCAGTTTAGAATATTTGGAAAAAACTTTCCATTCAACAGGAATTTGTTTTAAAACAGTAATAATATTCTGATCAGAAAAACTTGGAAGATATACCAGATAAAAACCTTTTTTGTTAGGATTGAGATTTCTTATTTTCTTCCTGATCACCGGCTTTTTAATCTGAGGATGATAATTTTCAAAGTGAAATCCTATTCTCCTTTCACTTGGTACATAATATTTCAGTACCAATTCTCCGAAAAAATCTCTTTTCTCAGGCTTTGGAGTCTCCTTAAATAACATAGAAGCCTGGTGGCTCAATTCGATTATCGGATATTTCCTAAGTTTGCATGCCCAGCCGGTAAGCGGTTCATAATCATTAATGATCAGATCATATTTTGAAAGCTCAATTTCATTGATTGTTTTAATTGCCTCTACAAAACTATTATCCGTAAATGTTTTACGGTAGGATAAACCGCCTGTCTTGTTATAGAGTAAGGAAATTCCTTTATGTTGGTAATTAACGTCAAAATCAGCCTTTAATTGGGATTGATGACCACTGATCAATGTTTCTACGGAAGCATATTTTTTCAGAATGGGAACTATTTCCTGTGCCCTGGCAACATGACCGTTTCCGGTTCCCTGAAATGCATATAAGATTTTCATTTTGTGAAATTGGTTACTATTTTTAAAAGCTCTGTACTGTTGATATCCTGGATTTCGTCGGCACCTTCATCTTTCAGCAAATGTTTATGTTCTTCGTAGTAAAAAATTTTCCATTCTTTATCATGATATTCCAGAGCAGATAAATTTTCAATCCAGTCTCCTGAATTAAGATATGTACAGCTTCCCTTTTTATTGCTTACTTCACGTACCTGTGGCTGATGAATATGCCCGCAGATTACATAATCGTAATGATTATCAATAGCCAGCTCCGAAGCGGTTAATTCAAAATCACCAATATATTTTACGGCTTTTTTTACATTGTTCTTAATCTTTTTAGAGAATGAATATTTTTCCTTACCCATTTTCTCTAAGAACCAATTTACAACATTATTGATTACGATTAGTAAATCATAACCTTTTCCTCCCAGCTTGGCAATCCATTTTGAATGCTGTACTGATGCATCAAAAACATCGCCATGGAAGATCCATGTTTTTTTATCGTTAATATCTAAGCAGATTTTATTGCAGACTTTAAGCTTACCCAATTCGAAGTCGGTAAACTTCCGGAACATCTCATCGTGATTTCCGGTGATGTAGTACACATCGGTATTTTTTGTGGCAAATGAAAGAATCTTTTTGATCACTTTCAAATGAGGTTTAGGGAAGTAAGACTTTTTGAATTGCCAGATATCAATAATATCTCCGTTCAAAACCAGTGTTTTCGGCTGAATAGAATTAAGGTACCTCAGTAATTCTTTAGCCTTACATCCATAAGTTCCCAAATGAACATCCGATATGACAACTAATTCAACGTTTCTTTTCATAGTTTTATGCAAAGAAACTACTTGAAAGTTAACTATATATGAATGTTATATTATTTTTGAGTATTAGAAAAAAACCTCACAGGCTTTAGAACCTGTGAGGTTTGTATGTTATAAATTCAAATATTAAAGACTGTTCATCATCTCTTCTGAAATTTCCATATTGTGATACACGTTCTGTACGTCATCATCATCTTCGAAGCGCTCAAGCATTTTCATATTGGCCTTAAACTGCTCTTCATTTACTTCTTTTGTATTGTTAGGAATTCTTTGAAGTTCTGCACTTTTTGCTTCTATTCCTAATTCATCCAGCTTGTGAGATAAAGACCCGAAATCTTCAAAAGCAGTGGTTATCATTACTTCTTCTTCATCTTTTTCTACGTCTTCTGCACCGCCGTCAATCATTTCCATTTCAAAATCATCCCAATCCATTTTTATCTGTGCCAAATCAATTGAGAATATTCCCTTCCGGTCAAAGATAAAAGCCAATTCACCATTTTTTCCAAGATTTCCGTCAAACTTATTAAATACAGCTCTTACATTGGCAACAGTTCTTGTGGGATTGTTGGTCGTACATTCAATGAAAAATGCAACACCACCCTGTCCGTATCCTTCGTAAGTAATTTCTTCATAATTTTCAGCATCTGCACCACTTGCCTTTTTGATTGCTCTTTCCACATTCTCTTTTGGCATATTGGCTCCTTTCGCATTCTGGATACATCTTCTCAATGCAGGATTGGATTCAGGATCAGGGCCGCCGGCTTTTACCGCTAATGCGATATCCTTACCTATTTTAGAAAAAGTTTTGGCCATCTTATCCCATCTGGCCATTTTAGAAGCTTTTCTATATTCAAATGCTCTTCCCATTTTATTTTTTAAATTTTCAACAAAATTAATTAAAAGTCAACGAAAAAAAAATACCTCCAGAAAACTGAAGGTATTTATATTTAGAAAAATTTAATTATTTTTTCTTTTTAACTACTTTTTTCTTAGTAGCCTTTTTAGCTGGAGCTTTTTTCACTGGAGCATCTTCGTAGTCTTTTTTCTTCAATGCATTCCACTCGTCAGCATTTTCGATAGCTCTTACAACAACTTTTCTGTCAACTTGTCTTTCAGCGTCAGAAGCTGTAGCAGGAACTGTAGCTTTAGATTTACCAACACCGATAGATTTAAGAGCGTTAGCATCTACACCTCTTGCATCTAAAGCAGCAACTACAGCAGCAGCTCTTTCTCTAGATAACTTCAAGTTGTAAGCCTCAGATCCTTTAGCGTCAGTTTGACCTTCTAATAGATAGTTACCACCATCTTGCTTAATTAAGTTAGCAGCTCTGTCTAATGCTGGAGTTGATTCAGCTTTGATTGTAGCTTTGTTGAAATCGAAATAAACATTTCTGAATTCTTGCTCAACCTGAGTAGCTGTTACACTCTTAGGTTTAGGACATCCGTTGTATTCTGGAAGACCTGGAACAGTAGGACAAGCATCATCTTTATCTAAGATACCGTCACCGTCTGTATCTGGCCAAGGACAACCATTGTTTTCAGCAGGACCTGCAACTGTAGGACAAGCATCATCTTTGTCGATTACACCATCACCGTCTGTATCTGGCCAAGGGCATCCGTTGTTTTCAACTGGACCAGCTACGTCTGGACATTGATCGTCTTTATCTGGAACTCCGTCACCATCAGTATCAGGACATCCCTGGAATTCTGGTAAACCTGGAGTATCAGGGCATAAATCGTCTTTATCTAAGATACCATCTTTATCTCTGTCTCTGTTACCAAATCTGAAGTTCAATGAAGCAGAAGCTTGCCAGAAGTTAGCAATACCTGACTTATCAGCTGGAGTTGATACATAATCTCCCTGAATACCTAAACCGAAGTTTTTAGTTACCCAGAAGTTAATACCAGCACCTGTAGCAACAGTAAAGAAGTTTGCCTTACCATTTTCATTACCTCCTTCTCCGTTTCCAATAACGTCACCGTTAGCATCTGTTCTAGGGAAAGTAAGAGATGTATAGTCATGTCTAAGGTAGTTAGCACCAACTCTCAAATACGGATCGAACCAAGATTCTTCATCCCATAAAAGACCTGCAGCTTTAGCCTGGAAACCAAGACCTGTCATCAACATGAATTCTTTACCCATGTTAAATCTCTTGTTTTCAACGTTACCTACAGTAGTTTGCCAGTCGATTACCAAACCTTTACCAATGTTCCTAGCAACAGTAAGTTTAGATAATGGCGGAGTAATAGAGAAGTTGTTCATATTGAACATAGTCTTCGTCAAATTATTAGCAGAGAACGTATTACTGAAGTTGGTTCTCTGTGCCATATGGTTTTCCGCGTGAGCACCAACTCCGATTAACCACGGATTGTTGGTAGTCTGAGCGAACACAGTAGAAGCGACAGTAAGCGCCAATGCTGAAATTCCTAATTTTAGATTTTTCATAGAATTAAATGATTAAATAATTGATAATGCAAAATAAATATAATTTTTCTTTATATACAAAGTTTTTCCGATGATTTTTAACTTTTCTTTAATATTCTGTCGAGGTTTCTTTTATTTTCTCTATCTTTAATGCTCTCCCTTTTATCAAAGAGTTTTTTACCCCTTCCAAGTGCAATCAGCACCTTTGCTTTTCCCTTATCATTAATGTATAATTTTAAAGGTATAACTGTATTTCCTGCATCCTTTAATTTCTTTTCCAGCTTTTGCAGTTCTTTTTTGTGCAACAGCAATTTCCGTTCCCTTTTTGTTTTATGATTATAAAATGTTCCCAATTTATACTCATCGATCATCATGTTGATGATATACAATTCCCCGTCAATAAACTGACAGAACGATTCTGCAATAGAAGCTTTTGAAGAGCGTAAAGATTTTATTTCCGTACCTGTAAGTACCATTCCAGCCTCATATTCTTCAAGAATTTCATACTCAAATCGGGCTCTTCTGTTTAATATATTGACTGTCTTTTCTATTTTCATTTTGGATTCGTATAAATCTTATATAACAGGCATCTGCCTATTATTCGCTTAAGTTATCCTTCTGGACTCCTTAATTTATATCAATTTAATTAATGAAATATATAAAAAATACCTCACATTTAAAAACTTGAATATTACATTATTACGAAATACCCAAATTCTTTTCGTATTTTTGCGCCAAATTTACAAAACTATATGTTAACAGTATCTAACTTATCTTTACAATTCGGGAAAAGAGTTCTTTTTGACGAGGTAAACATTATGTTTACGAAAGGAAACTGCTACGGGATTATCGGGGCAAATGGTGCAGGAAAGTCTACATTCCTTAAAATATTAACAGGAAAACAAGACCCAACAACAGGACACGTATCTTTAGAACCTGGAAAAAGAATGTCAGTTCTTGAGCAGGATCACTTTGCTTATGATCAATATACTGTTCTGGAGGCTGTTTTGAGAGGTAATAAAAAATTATTCGAGATAAAAGAAGAGATGGATGCGCTGTATGCGAAAGAAGACTTTTCTGATGAAGATGGAATCAAGGCTGGTGAACTAGGCGTGATCTATGATGAAATGGGAGGATGGACTGCAGAATCTGATGCCCAGACCATGCTTTCAAACGTAGGTATCACGGAAGATATGCACTGGCAAATGATGAGTGAGCTTGAAAACAAGGATAAAGTAAAAGTCCTTCTTGCACAGGCACTTTTCGGAAATCCGGATGTTCTTATTCTGGATGAGCCTACGAACGACCTTGACATCGATACCATTTCATGGCTGGAAGATTTTCTTGCAGATTATGAAAACACGGTAATTGTTGTATCTCACGACCGTCACTTCTTAGACACCGTTTGTACACACATCGGTGACTTGGATTATGCTAAATTAAACCTTTACACAGGTAACTACTCTTTCTGGTACCAGGCTTCACAATTAGCGACAAGACAAAGAGCGCAGGCGAATAAAAAAGCGGAAGAGAAGAAAAAAGAACTTCAGGATTTTATCGCACGATTCAGTTCTAACGTAGCTAAAGCCAAGCAGGCAACAGCAAGAAAGAAAATGATCGATAAACTGAACATCGACGATATTAAGCCTTCTTCAAGAAGATATCCGGCAATCATTTTCGAAATGGAAAGAGAAGCGGGAGATCAGATCCTGGATGTTAAAGGTTTAGAAAAAACAAAAGACGGAGAATTATTATTTTCAAATATCGATTTAAATCTTAAAAAAGGAGATAAAGTTGCTGTTTTATCTAAGAATTCATTGGCTATTACAGAATTTTTCGAAATTTTAGCGGGAAATGTTGAAGCAGATAAAGGAACTGTGGCATGGGGTGTTACGACAACACAGTCTCATATGCCTTTGGATAATACCAATTTCTTCCAGGAAGATTTAAGTTTGGTTGACTGGTTAAGACAATTCACGAAAAACGATGAAGAGCGTCACGAAGAATTCGTAAGAGGATTCCTGGGAAGGATGCTTTTCTCAGGTGATGAAGCTTTAAAATCTTGTAAAGTACTTTCAGGAGGCGAGAAAATGAGATGTATGTTCAGCAGAATGATGCTACAGAAAGCCAACGTTCTTTTATTAGACGAACCAACCAACCACTTAGACTTGGAAAGTATCACAACGTTGAACAACTCATTGTCTAATTTCAAAGGGAACATTTTACTGGCTTCTCATGACCACGAAATGCTTTCAACAGTCTGTAACAGAATTATCGAGCTGACTCCTCAGGGAATCATTGATAGAGAAATGACTTACGACGAATACCTTGCTGATAAAAAAGTAAAAGAATTGAGAGAGAAAATGTACTCTTAAAATATTTTTAAAAACCGTTCATAACCTGAGCGGTTTTTTTTAACATTCAGCTACAGCAATAAACTTCCTTTTTAAAATATATTTCCCTATTTTTGTGAAATGAGTCAAAAATGGATTTACAAGCCCGAACCCGATGAAGAAATTGTGGATGGATTAAGTTCGTCTCTTGGTTTTGGAACTTTTGAATCTAAACTCCTCGTTCTTAGAGGAATTGACAATTATCAAAAGGCCAGAGAGTTTTTTAAACCGAACCTTACCGATATCCACAATCCTTTTTTAATGGCAGATATGCAGAAAGCTGTAGAGCGTATTGCGACTGCGATTGAAAACGGTGAAAAAATACTGGTGTACGGAGATTATGACGTAGACGGAACTACTGCCGTTGCGCTGATGTATCTATACCTCAGCAAAATTGTACAGAAAAAATATCTTGATTTTTACATCCCCGACAGAAACTCTGAAGGATACGGAATTTCTACAGAAGGTATTGATTTTGCCAAAGAAAACGGCTTTTCATTAATTATCGCGCTGGACTGTGGAATCAAAGCCTTGGATATGATCAACTATGCCCAGAACCTGGGAATCGATTTTATCATTTGTGATCACCATTTACCCGGTGAAGAAATTCCGAATGCCGTTGCCGTGCTCGATCCCAAGAGAAGTGACTGCCGTTATCCTTTCAAAGAACTTTCCGGATGTGGCGTTGGTTTTAAGCTTTGCCAAGGTTTAAATACCATCTACAAACTTCCTGAAGCCGAACTGTTTGAGCTGACCGATCTTCTGGCCATCTCTATTGCTGCCGATATTGTTTCTATGACCGGCGAAAACAGAGTTTTGGCTAAAATGGGACTGAAAATACTTCGCAAGACGAGAAATCTAGGCTTACGATTATTAATACCGGAAGAGAAACTTTCTCATTTCGAGATTTCAAATATTGTTTTTGAAATTGCCCCAAAAATCAATGCAGCAGGAAGAATTTCCCACGGGAAAGCCGCGGTTGAACTGATGGTTTCAGATAACCTAAAACATGCCCACCAGATCGTGAGCGACATCATGGATCTTAATGATGAAAGACGCGAGCTGGATATGAATTCTACCCTTTCTGCTTTAAATCAGATTATTGAATCCCAACAGGAAACAAAATACACCACTATTGTTTACCATCCCGAATGGAACAAAGGCGTTATTGGCATTGTAGCGTCAAGATTAATAGAAACTTATTATAAGCCAACCCTGGTTTTCACCGACGGTAATAATGGGGAAATGGTTGCTTCAGCAAGATCTGTTGCCGATTTTGACGTTCATGAAGCATTGGATATGTGCTCTGAATACTTTTTAAAATTTGGCGGTCATCATGCGGCGGCAGGACTTTCAATGGAGAAAGATAAATTTGATGCCTTTAAGGAAAAATTCGAAAGAGTGGTTTCAGAAAAGATTAAAGAGCATCAGAAAGAACCTTCCATCACGATTGATTCTGAAATTCAGATCGACGAGATCAACAGAGAATTTATCAATTTCCATAGAAAACTGGCTCCATTTGGACCTCACAATATGAAACCGATCCTTGCTTTAACCAATCAGAAAGTATCAGGTTATTTTAAAACGATGGGGAAAGATAATAATCACCTGAAGTTTTATATCAGACAGGAATCTACCGGTAGAAATATCGAATGTGTAGGCTTCAAGCTCGGACAGTTTGCCGATGATTTCAGAACGAAAAGTTTTGATCTGGCCTTCACCCTGGAAGAAAATCACTGGAAGGGAAATGTTACGCATTATCTGAATATAAAAGATGTGAAATTCAGGGATTAGAATTTATGAAAAAAATCGGTTTATTTTTCGGATCATTCAATCCCATTCATATCGGGCATCTGATCCTTGCCAATTATATTCTGGAGCATTCGGACATGGATGAGTTGTGGTTTGTGGTAAGTCCGCAAAATCCATTCAAGGAAAAAAAATCTTTGCTGAAAGATCATAACCGGCTGGATATGGTGCAGCTTGCCGTGAAAAATTATTCCAAAATGCGGGCTTCCAATGTAGAGTTTTCTTTACCTCAGCCAAGTTATACGATTGATACTTTAACATACCTTCACGAAAAATATCCGGATTATTCTTTCAGCCTTATTATGGGTGAGGATAATCTGAAAGGCCTACACAAATGGAAAAACGCCGAAACTTTAATTAAAAATCATCATATCATTGTGTATCCAAGAGTTTTTGAGGGTGAGAAAAAAGACTCCGAATACCTGGAACATGAAAATATTTCTTTAATTAAAGCTCCTATCATTGAGATTTCTGCAACGGAAATCCGGAACATGATCAAAACCGGAAAAAATGTAAGACCGATGTTGCCACCAGAAGTTTTTGAGTATTTGGACGGCAGTAGTTTTTATAAGTAAATTTGTAGCTGCTTAAGGCTCGGTGCTGGAAGATGGATGCTGGAAGTTTCTGACTCTTTAGTCTCGAATATCTTTAATGATCAATTAAATAGTTATGAATTTCTTAGAAAAATTATTCTTAAAATATCCTCAGGAAAAAGTAATCAAATGGTTTAAAAATATTTGCCTGGCAGAAGCCGTTTCCTGGTTCTTTCTTTTTACGGCAATGATCTGGATCCGTACGAATCCTAAAGATATTTTTCCTATTGTCTACATCAGTACGATAGGCAGTATTCATGGCTTGTTTTTTACGATTTATCTTTTGTTTTTACCTGCCATCAGGAAAATATTTGTTTGGGATGATGAAGACAGTGTTTTCGCATTAATTGCCGCATTCTTTCCTTTCGCTACGATCTGGATTGATAAAAAGCTCGCCCGCTTCGACAGAGAATAAAAATTACTTTACGGATCTTTTTCAGATCCTTTTTTTATGCCCTTTTTCTAAATTTTTAATTTTTTAATGATCAATTTTCAAATTTTTTCTGTCTGAATGTAATATAACTTTGTCTCAAATTGTCTAAATAATAACAAAGGCAATATAATTTAAAATTTTAATTAAAAATTTACTTACTGAAAATCAATTAGTTAAATTTCGTTTAAAAACATTTTAAGTACTTTGTATTGCAAGATACTTAATTTATTATATATCTTTGCAATGTTAAATAATAACAAATACAAGCTATTAAACTCTCTAAAGAAATAAAACATGAAAACGACCATTCTAATTGCAGCCATATTTTTTAGCGGACTTACTTTCGCACAGGAAAAAAAACAAGATACCTTAAAAACAAAAAGTATTGAAGGAGTAACTTTAACCAAACAGGTTTTCAAAAAGCAAAGTGACCGTTTTGTATACGACGTTGCTGCTTCGCCTGGCGCTAAAGGAAATACAACCTTTGATTTGTTGAAACAAACACCTTTATTGTCTACCACAGATGATAAAACATTGAAAATCGTAGGAAAAAACAACGCACTGATCTACATCAACGGTAGAAAAACCAATATGGATGCGGAATCTTTAACGCAATTCCTTAAAAATACACCGGCTGAAAATATCCAGAAGATTGAAGTGATTACCGTTCCGGGCAGTGAATACCAGGTTGAATCTTCCGACGGAATCATCAACATCATTTTAAAGAAAAAAATGAGTGACGGTACGAGTGGAAACATGAGAATGTCTAATACTCAGAATAAATATAATGCAAACAGCGCCAGCTTCTCAGTAAATTACAGAAAAGATAAATTGGGAATTAATGCCAATTTAAGCGGCGGTGAAAATATCAATCCGCAGACCTACATATTAAGAAACGGAACCGATAAAATGCAGAATGAATCTGTCGGCGATATCGATGATCCGAATAAAAACCTTGGAGGATATTTAAATATTGATTATCAGCTGACCGAAAAAAGTAATCTTGCCTTATCATGGAATTCCTGGGCTAATAAAAGCTATAATTCTACGATCGATCTGTATAATACACTTATTCAACCAGATAAGGATGGAGTAATGACGACCAAACATACTTGGACGAAAAATAAGGAGGATTCCAGAAATTATAACAACTCTGTTAATTTAAATTATGAAATAAAGCTTGATTCTTTAGGAAGTAAATTCAACGCCAATGCAGCTTATCTGAACTATAAAAGGTTTCAGTTCTCAAACAACAATACGTTGGTGTATGATAATCAGAATGAGATTACAACAGGTAAGACAATTACTCAGAATATTCCGCAGATCATCAATAATTTCTCAGGGATGGTAGATTATATTCAGAAGTTTAAAAATGATTTTACCTTTTCTGTAGGAGGCAATTTTAATAAAACAAAAACGGACAATGACACTCAGAACTACAACTATCTTTTTGTAAATGAGCAGGGAGAGCATATTCCAAATGTGCAGCCTGATCCGGATTTTAATCACTTTATCTATGACGAAAACATTTATGGAGCATACCTGACTCTTGAAAAGAAATTCTCTGATAAATTCTCTGGAAAAGTAGGAGCAAGATACGAGATTACAAACAGTCTGGGTACCGCAGACAGTCCTACTCATGAAATTGAAAGTCAACGACATCAGCGTATCGAAAGAAACTACAATAACCTGCTTCCTTATTTAAGCTTTAACTATGCTATAAATGATAAAAACAATGTTTCTTATTCCTTTTCAAGCAGAATGCGGAGACCGAGCTTCTGGGAGCTGAATCCGGTAAGAAATTACATCACTGATTTCAATTATACGCAGAATAATCCATTTGTGAAGGCATCTTCTACATACAACCAAGAACTGACGTATATGTACAAAAACTCCTATTTCCTGATCCTTAATCATTCGTATATGAAAGATCAGATCACACAGGTACCATTGCAGGGTTATGTAAAATCAGTCGACGGTAAGATCGGGGATCAAAATGTATTGCGTTACATCAGAACAAACTTTGGCGACAAGCAGGAAATGTCTGCGATGCTGGGAATTCAAAAGTCTTTATTTAAACAATATTTAACCTTGAACTTCAACGCTGGGGTACAGCACAATATTAACAACGGAACGTTAGCCCAGGATCCTACAACAGGAGACACTTTTGTAGATAAAGAAGGAAATCCATTGATATACAGAAACAATATAAAATCAACCAGCCTTGTTATTACCAGTAACAATACCATCCGTTTAGACAAAAAGAAAACATGGTTCCTTGGTGTAAATTATTTTTATGTTGACAAACAACAGATCGAACTTGGAATGCTGAAAAACTTAATGAGCCTTGACCTCAGCATCAAGAAAAACTGGAACGACTGGACATTTGCTGTAAATCTGAATGATGTCCTTAGAACCAATGTCGTGGAAATCGAAGATTATCAGGCTAACGGAAATTACAATTATATCAAAAACGATATGTACAGAAGAAGCGTAAATGTAAGTATCACTTACAATTTCGGAAATCAGAAAGTTAAAAAAGTAAGAGATATCGAAAGTGCTTCCGACGCTATCAAAAACAGAACAAGATAAATCAATCATTCTTCATATAGATTATTTTTTGTGGTAACTCGCCGGTTTTCCGGTGAGTTTTTTATTTATCATGAATTTAACGGAGATCATCTCGGATGGGAAAAAGATTCCAATGCCAAATTTTTAATCCAAAAAACAGATGAATTTCTAAGAAATATTGACAAAAAATAAACGCTTTGAAAAATTTCAAAGCGTTTTAATTTTATTCTGATTTAAAGATTTCCGATCTTTCCGAAACTCCGTTCGCATTAAAAGCTTCGATCTGGAAATAATAAGAATCCGTTCTGTCGGCCCCGGTGAAGAAATATTCATTTTTACCGTAAACCATAATGCTTCCGTACAATTTCTCAGGAGATTTCCCCCAGTAAATTACGTATCCGTCGGCATCAGCATTTTGTTGCCACTTCATCCAAATGCTTCTTCTTTCTCCATATTTTTTAGGATCGGCTCTTAACGGGACAAAGTTCTGAACTTTTCCGGGAACTGTTCCCGCTCCTTTTCCGAATACTCTGAAACCGCTTAAGGCAAATTTTCCGGTCGGCATTTTCAAATTTTCCATTTTCAGGAATCTTGCTTTAGCCGGCTTTTCCAGTTCTACATAATCATGAGGAACATCTTTCGTATTCTTACTTTTATCAACAATGACATTCCATTTTTTACCGTCATTGGAGCCATAAATCTTATACTGATGCATTTTGCCTAAGGTTTTTCCCATAAACTCAACATCCTGATCCGCATAATTGATCTGAATCGCATTAATGGTGGAAACCTCTCCTAAATCCGTCTGAAACCACTCACCCGAATTTCCTGTTTTAGCACTCCAGTAAGTTTTAATGTCTTCATCCACCGCGTAATTAGAGTGATAGCCTCCCAATGTTGATGATACCTGAACTGGCTTGTTATAATTTAGCAACATCCAACCGGCGAAAAGCCCTTTAGAAAAATCTTTTCCCTGCGCATACTGCGGAAGATAAGTCGGATAATCTCCATACGCTGTATTACAGTACATCACATCATCCTTGTCGAATCCTGCAGGCCAGATTCCCAGACGTCTTTCAAAATTATTTTTAGTGGAAATAAATATCGTGGAAACATGCCACCAGTTTTTATAGTTGTCCTCGAAAGTAGCACCGTGTCCGGCTCCCCTGGCAAAACCTCCCGGCTTATATGAAAAAGGGTTGTGCTGCTGATATTCGAAGCCTTCCAACGGTTTATCACTCACATATACTCCATCAGAATAACCACTGAATTCCGTTGCCGGAGCACCGTACTGCATATAATATTTACCGTTGTGCTTGGTCATCCATGCTCCTTCTACAAACGGCTGAAGAAAAACATTGTCATTGTATTCCCCGAATCTTTCCCAGCCATGATCTTCAGGCTTCAGTCTTACAATCGGCTTTACAAAACCTTCCGACTGAAGCGTATTCACTTTCACTTCCGTTCCTAAAAGAGGCCACTCGTTGCTGGAACCCCAATACAGATACAGCTTATTTTTATCTTCGTCATAATGAAAAGCCGGATCCCAGGCCCCAACCTTCAGGGTGTCAACGGCAATTTTCCAGTCGTCTTTTGTTGGGTTGGTACTTTTCCAGATCGGGAAATCCTGTTCCCACGTTGAGCCGAAAACATACAACGTATCCTTCATCGCCCAAACAGCCGGAGCATTCAGGTCATGAATATATTTGTTATCTCTCAGGAATTTTCTTTTCACGAATTTCCAGTCGAGCATATCGTCGCTGTACCAGTATCCTTCCTGGTTGGTAGAGAAAAGGAAGAGTTTATTTTTAAAATTAACAATCACCGGATCAGCTGTAGCGCGGTGTTTTCCCTGTTTTGAAAAAACCTCGAACGGTGTATAGCCGTAATCAATATTGATCGGGTTACAAAATGTCTTCTGCTGGGCATTCATACTGAATATACCCAACAAAAGGATGAATGAAAGAAGATACTTCTGCATTTTCATACGTTTTAACTTTAAAAACAAAAATAGGCAAGTTTTTTGGGTTCTTTAATTGAGTGGTGGATTTTTTTGTAGTGGTTGTTAAAGATATTCGAGGTAAAATGTTTTTGCCTTATAACACAAAACCCACCGCAATTACGGTGGGATTTGTTATCTGCTCAAAATTATAAACTTGCCAGGGGTGAGGTTCACTTTAATTTATAACAAAAAATTCATCAATAAAATTTTGATCTTTATCTAAATATAAAATATAAGAACCTATGCTTTTCATTTTACACTCTATACTTACTTCAATCTTATAACTATTCTTAAATAGTTCATTCTTGTCATATAAAATATAAGAAATATTCTTGTTTATCAATTGCATATTCTCATTTTCACAAGATTCTTTTAACTCTTGTAAAATTTCTTCATCTTTTAGAATATTATTTACATACTCCGCAGAAAGTTTAAATAAATTTTCTGTATCTATATTTTCCTCTAACATTTTTCAATAAAATAATATTAATATCCCATTACTTTTTCAAAAATAATATGCCCACTTACATTACTATAAATTCGAATGTATTTATTTGCATTGACAACCGTTTGAGAAGCATATTTAAAATTTATATTTTTATTTTTTGAATGATTTCAATTAGTTCATTATATATAATTTCTTTCTCTTGCTCAATTATTTCTCCAGTATCATATTTTTCAATAATAACATTGTATTTATGAGTTGTTTCATAATTAAATGTTGATATGTATATTAAATTATTTCCTATTTGAATACCTATTGCTGTGGTATCAGCTTCCCAAAAATCAACAATTTTATAGTCTTGTAGTGATTCTTCATTTAATCTTACAAGTAATTCATTTATTTCGGTGTTTTTATTTTCCATTATTTTAAAAATCTACTAACAATTGTTTTTTTCAAGAACTTCTATGCTGCTGCCATTACGTAAATAACTTACGCGCACATTTCCCAAATGGTCTCCGTCTGCAACTCCTTTCCGTTGTACTTATACTGATAAGCTGAATTTCCAGCCAATACATTATACCCTTCATGCTTCAACCCAAAAGGATAATAATCGTTTTCTTCAAGAACTTCTATTTCATTGTCATTGAAATAACTTAAATGCACGTATTGTTTTTTTAATCTATTAAACCCACCGCAATTGCGATGGGTTCTTTTTATAAGATTAGTTTAATGAATAAATTATGAACAATCTGGGGAAGAATTAGAGAATGTAATATCTTCGTATGAATCCGAAAAGTTTAATTTTTTACTCATTAAAATTGATTTCATACAGCCTGAAATTGGAATCGGTGATAAAAAAGTTATTTCATCTTTTTTGTTTAAAACAACATGCCAATTTTCAAAATCGTAATTGACTATTGTTTTCTTTTGATTGAAATTTTCATATGCAACTTTTTTAAACATTTTCTCTATGCTTTTACATTTATTATCAGGTAATATGAGTTTATACCCTTCAAATATATAAACATTCTTATACTGAATGTCTTCCATATATTCAGGTTTAAAAAAAGCAATATCAATTGAATATTCACTTTTTTCTTTTGTTTGGTCATGAAAGGTTACTGCTAATATTTCTTTTTTATTATCAATTTTTCTTTTTTTAGAAATATATTCTATATATCCTTTGATAATATTATGTAAATCTTGCTTCTTAACAGCACTTTTACTACATGTAAAAAATAAAATAAGAGTGATTAAAAATATTTTTTTCATAGAATAAGTTATTTATTTTTCTTTCCTGTATATACTGCTTGGTTATAATCATATTTTACATATCCTCCATTCGCGCCATTATTTTTAAGCCACGTATTGTAAACATACTTAGATATTGCATTATTATTTTTTGAACGACCTTTATCACCAGCCTCTTTATATGCTGTACCAAATGTTGGATTTCCTTTATTCCATCTTCCTTCACTAAATCCAGAAGGATTATATTCAAATCCTGGATGCGAGTGAACAGCTTCAGAATATACACCATCTTTCGTTATATGCATAGTGCCAGATCCCATACTCAAATTATGATTTGCTAAAACATCCGCTGCACTTGCATGACTTGTCTCATCATAATTGGTACTTATTATGTTTGTCGAAAATCCGTCAGAAAAATCAAATTTATCTTGTCCAAATTCTACTTTAGTGTTGTCTGCTATGAACTCGAAAATTTGTGTTGCTATATTATAATCATTTACTTGGAAATATCCAAAATCAGGTCCAACTCCTGCTATAGAAATTTTTTCATTCTTCAATTCTCCTATTTGCGAATCTCCTGTAGGATTATCTTCTGTTACATTAGTACGAGCAATTTTGATAGACTTAGATTCATTTTCATTGGTAACTGTGTCATAAGTATTATTATCTTTTGTTCGCTCTATTTTACCATCATTGAATATCTTAATTTTATCTTCATTTTGCATTCCGTCCGGATCTATAAATCTTATAGGGTTATTATAAGCATAAGTATATGGGCTCCATCGTCTCGAAGTTTCTGCCAGCGGATCCACGACTCCCCATCTCCCTAAGTCTGGCATATACATCCTAGCTCCGTAATCATACATTCCTGTTTCTGTCTGCAGTTCCTTACCGTTATACTTGTAGTTATACGAAGGATTTCCCGCTAACGCATTATATCCCTCATGCTTCAACCCAAAAGGATAATAATTGTTTTCTTCAAGAACTTCTATGCTGCTGCCATTATGAAAATAACTTACGCGCACATTTCCCAAATGGTCTACATAGTTGTAAATATACTTATTATTTTCAAAATTATAGTAGCCTTCAGCAGTAGGCACAAACTTAAGTCCTACGGTAGGTGACGGGCAATTTAAACAATCAGAATACAAATCATTAGCTAAGTATTGGAACCCATCTAAATATTCGGTTATTGTAATTGTAGCATAATCGGTATAAGATTTTTTAATTTTGATTCCATCAGCTCTATAAAGATAATTAGTATTTGTTCTGAATATTGTTGGTGTACTTATAATAAACGAAGGAAGATTTAGGTAATTATACACAATTGTATTTATTCCTTTATCCAAGTGAGTTTTGATATTTCCATTGAGGTCATATGTAATAACCTTTTGCAGCGCATTATATCCTGATCGGTTATTAACAACTCCTGTAGGAAGGGTAATCTTATCCAGTCGATTTCCTGTATAGTTATAAATCAAATCATCAATTTTCAAAGGAATTCCTCCGGTACTGGGTGCTGAAAACCTTTTCAGTGTACTGATGTTTCCGTTCAGATCATAGCTAAGGATCTCATTATAGTAATCATTACCTGGCAATGATGATCCCGGCTGAGAATACAATCCCTGCAAAAGCCTGTTGAGTCCGTCATACTGATAAGAATACCTGCGTTTAGTGCCATTAGGAAATGTTCCCGTCATCCAGTCAATCTCCGCAATATTCCCATTGAATCGTGCTGGGGCAGTGACTGGATTTTCCGGATTGTTATATTTTATTTCATAGCCGAATAATTTACCATTAAGGTTAGCAGGATCATTAATTTTCGTCATCCATCCTCTGATATTATAGCTGTAGCTAATATCCTGAAGCGGAACTGATGGCGATATCCCCCCGACTTTCTTTCCCGAAAGCTGGGATAGCTCATTATAAGTGTTCTGGGCTAAATATTCTGTAGGACCGCTGTCCACCTGATGGGTATGGGTCAGTAATCTGTTCTGAGGATCATAGGTAAAGTTTTCAGTAATCACTCTGTCGGTATCCGCATCCAATCGTTTGTGGCGGGTGATACTTTGTTGAACCACTCCTGCAAAATCCAGCCTGAATTCTACCTTTGTTCGACCACCCAAATGGTTGATCGAGTAGCTTCCGATGGTTCGTCCTTTTTTGTCGTAGTAGGTGTAGTTTTTTGTCCAGTTATTATCTTCAATGTTTTTAACCAAACTCATTACCGGAAGGCTTTTGGTGCTCAGACCGTTAGCATCGGGAGTTTCTGTCAGAACATCTGCTCCCAGAATCGTTGTAGGGAAAGCAGGATTAAAACTGTAAGTAGGATACGTGTCATAATAATTAACAGTCAAAATGCTGAAATTTGATTCATTAGGATAAGCTCCGCTTTTAGTATAATACACATCCATTCCATTATTATTCCAGCTTGAAGCGGCTCTTGACTCATTGGCCGAGCCAAAGCTTTCAACGGCCTCCACATGTTGAATTCTACTTGAACCACTATATGATATTCCTGTATAAACAGGTCGTGAAAACTGATCGTATTTCGTGAAAAGCCACTGGTTATTCTCTCTTAAATTAGCATCTTGGGTAAGAACCAATCGGTCCTGCTTATCATACACCATATATTCCCAGCCTTTGCCCGGAAGCTTCTTCTCCACCAACCGATTCCTACCGTCGTATTTGTACTGGTAACAAAGATTGTCTAAGTCGGAGAGTGATAGAGAATTAGTGTTTGAGGCTAAAGGAGGAATAACAAAAGCCAGCTGATTGTACTCATTGTACACATAATACGTATCTGCTTTTTCCGTGGCACTCAGCATTTTCCTGACTAACAACACCTGTCCCTCTCCATTCTTGAATTCAATGGTCTGGTTGCCGTCTTCATCCGCTACCGTGTTTTTATACAATTGAGCATCACCATAAACAGTACTTTGGGTGATGGTACTTTTTGTGGCTCCGTTTTCCCAGGTGGTCACCGTAATATATTTCTTTACCGCATCCGCTGTAGTGTTGGCATCATAACCAAACTGGACCGGCTTCGTATCCCAGGCAGTACCTACCTGTTTCTGCTGCAGAATCCTGTCCAGCGGAGAGTTTTCCAGGATTTTCTCCGCAAAGATCTTCTCCGAACCATAAAGAGTGGGCTGAGTAGCATTGCTTAACGGAGATGCGTAAATGGCTCCGTTCTGCGTTCCCTGCTGGGGTACTGGAAGGTAATCTTTCACCTGCCTTCCGAAACCATCGTATTCGATATGGGTTACCACATCTTTGCCTTGCGGAGAGGCTTTGACATTCACTACCTGCTTGGGTCTTCCTAAGCCATCAAAATACTGTACGGTTTCCGAGGTTTTCGTAGCGGTAGTTCCATTATAATCTAAATAAGTCTTCGTGTAAACAAAATTCTCTGTTGTACTGGATTGATTCTGGCCACTCGCCAGTCCGGACAACAGTAAAGCGCCTATGGGGATTAATATTTTTTTCATCTGTATTAGTTTTTGTAGTTGTATTTGAATTCTTTTAAGAGCTTTCCTGTTTGATTATTCTCTCTGATCTCCATTAACCTGTTGGCAGTATCATATAAGTAAACTTCTCGTATTCCTGAAGGAGGTGTGATGCTTCTTACTCCAATCAAAGGATCATACGTGTAAGTAGTAATCTGATACCCTGCCATGCTGCTGTCTTTTCTGAAGTTATCCAATGCTGTTAAGATTGCTGTCTCGTCATTGTTCGGAGCTGCTGAAGCATCCGTATCCGAAGCGGAAATAATGGCTGCTGCTAAGCTGCTTACCTGTGCATATGTGGCTCCTACAACTTTGGCAATAGGCTGAGTTTGATTATACCCCCAGATGATAACCGTTGGGATACCGTCTTTCGTGGTGTATTGCTGTAAATTGCCTTTTATATCATACTTATTATAAGTAATATCTATGGACTGGTTATCTTGCAAATCATAAGACAATTCCGTTAATGGCAGCACCAAATTTCCCGTCTCTGCGTTAGGTGTTGTCATTGGATAAACTGTTACAAGATTTGATATTGTTTTGGTTATTGCACCTGTAGTTAATGTTTTTATTCTTTCGAGGGGAATACCTACCATGTTCTTATTAATCAATAACTGGTTCCCTACATCCTCGGCATAATTTGTTATTGAAGTAATTACCTTATGGTTATTTTCATAATAAGTATCTTCTTGATTAACAAAACCACGAGAATTATAATTGTATAGATTTTTCGTCTTAACAATCCTATTTCCGAAGCTTTCTTTTGTAATCAAAGAATCTGATTTGTATGAACTAGAAATAAGTGGGGTTACATTATAAACATATTTAGTTCTTCCTAATGCCGGAGATAATGGATCAGCACCATTCGTCAGGAAAGTATTCTGAATATCGATATTGGGAAAATTATTCTCCGGAATAATATTTTTGTAGTAATAACTCTTACTTAAAATAATATTATTAGAAGCATCATAAACCTTTTCGCTCATAGGAAGACCATTTTTTTCTTCTTTTCTGACAGGGAAATAATTGGCAGTGGTATTTTGTAGATTATTATAATTGTGAACAGTTTTCTTACTTACAGTCGTTGTCCCGTTATTAACATCAATATTTTTTTCTGTAACTACATCATAACCCACTGCATCAAAATTTCGATCAGCCATATCATCTGATAATTCATAGGCATCCATTGAAGACATTTGCGTACCATCAGCACATGAGGTTAAAGACGAGCAATCATAGCAATAGTATGTTTTTCTTTTAAAAGGATCGTATCTATTATGTAAGATACCGCCTTGATATTCATATTCCTTCCATTCCCCTAAGACCCCTTGATCAGAATAGTTTTTTATAGATTTAATCCTTAACCCATGACCTTCGCTTATCACACCATTTGTTAAAGCATAATTAGCAATCGTAAATCTCAAATCGACACCTGCCAAATGATAGGTGTCATCAGGTAAATACATTGAATTATCAATCGAAAGAACTACTTTTATTTTCCCAGCTGGTAATTGTACAAATTCCTCTTTATCACATGTACTTCCTGCATTAAAGGAAACTGAATTACACATCCCAAATTCCCATGATTTAATAAGTGTATATGTTGGACTTCCGTTATTATATGTTATTGAATATATTTTAGCACTTGGCTGTGCTTGAGCCATTTGGCTAAAGCTATATTTTCTCGCTCCCATACCGAAAACTGATCCGTCAAAACCGGGAGAAAAAGCAACATAGAATTTTACATTTGTGCCGCCAGGAGGAACATCAAATTCCAGCGGCGAAAATGGAGGATACGGTCCACCAATACCACGATTAGCTAAATTGTAGTTAGTATAAAAGTTTATTTTATTTTGCTCACTTGGTATGTATTGGTTTGCAAAAGTGTTTGGCTGATACTCAAACTCACTATAACCTTTTGTAGGATAGGTTATCTTTTTTAAGATGTATGCATCAGCATAATTTTTATCGGCATGTCTGTTTACACCCTGATAATCACTTGGCACTGTTAATGGATAAGGAAAATATGTAAAATCAGGCATTAATGTACCATTCCCTTCTTTTCCATTATAATAGCCCCAGAAATCTTTTGCAAATGAAATTTTTAAAGGAAGTGTATTTTGCATGTTATATTCAAAACTATGAATATCATTTGTATGAACTTCTGTTCCATTGGCATCATATGTAACTGCTTCTACACTATTTAATTTTAATCTTTTACCAAGAACAGCTTTATTAGCATCTATAAATGCGGTATTACCAACACTTGGGAACGAACTTGTATATGGAAAATAGCTATAATCAAATTTATAGCTTTTTATTTTTTTGTTGTTTAAAGTATTGATGAAATCAACGCTAGCTAATTTTTTTAGTGTCCCATCACTCCCTGCATACTGATAATCAAAATTGATATCTTCCCTATCTTCAAGATTAAAATTAATGGTAAGCTCTGCAGTCTTAATACTTTTCAAAATCTTAACACTACTTGAATAATTATTTTGAACAGGCGGTTGGTAAAAATAGTTCAGTTTGTTGCTACATGTAGAATTGCCGCCTCCAGTTTCAACACTAACCTGAACATTTCTATTTTGTGAAAAATAAATATTCTGAAATCTTGCATTCTGATATTCAAAATTGATAGTTTTTTGATTAGTGAACTGTATTTGGGTCAATTTAAAGTTTTGCCCATTTTTGGTCGAATAACCGCCACTCCCCATATAGTCGATTACTTCTAAGTCGGAGAATATAAATTTTGTTCCATCAGAAACTATTGCTGTGATACTAGCATTTTGCACAACAAATTTTATATCATCCTTTTTATTAAGTAAAACCGGTTGCTTTGTCGTTGGATGTAGAAAAAAGCTACCACTATATCCTGCAAAATTAAAATTATAAATATCTGGCTGACCACTCCCATTGATAAGGGATTGCACAACGAAACTTGTATCTTCGTTTGTCTGTGACCAAGGTCCGCAAGACGTTGAATAACCACAATGTATCCAACCAGCAGTACCTAACTGAGGAACTACTTTATAAGTAGAAGTAGGACCTGTAGTATTGATTCTTTGTAAAAATGTGTCATAACCTGCTGGGGGAACAGCTGTTTTATATACATCATCATATTCATCTCTTATCCCCCTAACTTCCTGAGTTATCGTCCCCTCAGGAGCAAGATTCCATCCAAGACCTACCCAAGTAGCCTGTTCATCGACTTTTATACCAGATGCATTATATTGTAAAGTAATCGGTAAAGAGAAACTTCCCTCTTTTATAGTGTATAACTCTACTGGGACATTCATGGTTCCCGTATATAATCCTACAGGAATATCACCTACTTTTTTTATCATCGCAGCTTCTGGGGAAGTTGGCTTATTCCACCCCCGAATATCTTGCGAATGATAATTTATTGATAACAATGAAATTATTATTATTAAAATTTTCTTCATCTTCGTTTATTTCTTTATGAGTTTAGCATTTGCTGTTTTATTATCATTTATTTTCACGCTCACCAGATACGCTCCCTGCACCAGCGCCTGCGTATTAATTTTCGTCACCTTATTCTTTGTTTTTACGCTCTGCAGCTGCCTTCCTCCCATATCATAAACCGTAATGTCCGCTTCAGTCTTCCCATCTCCCAGCATCCCACTTCCGGCATCCATATTGATTTCCACATAAGCATAATCACTCACTGGATTCGGATAAATCTTAATATCCTGCTTTTCGATCAGCTGGTCAATCAGCTTGTCTCCCAGCTTTACAATCTTCCAATTCTCTTTGCCCAATTCTTCAGCACTTGTTCCGGCCAACACAATTGAACCGTCTCTGTTTAATTTAATATCTGAAAGTCTTTCCTCCTTTTTCTTTGATTCTCCCTTCACGTGTTTTCTCCATTGCTCATTTCCGTTCTGATCCAGGTACAGCATCCAGAATGTCTCATCATCACTTTCTATTCTTCCTTCCGCCTGCGTGTAACCGCCCAGCAATATCCCTTTAGTCAGGTGGGTGGATTCCCCTCCTCTGGAGGGGTTAGGGGTGGATATTACACTCATCCCCATCAGCACATCCCGTTTTTTGAAATTGTAGGATTTCTGCCATATTTCTTCCCCGCTTTCATCCAGGGAGATCAGCCAAAGGTCAGTTCCTTCTTCAATACCGACTGTTTTATTTCCCGATCTTTCCGATCTTGATTCTCCACCGATTAAGTATCCTGTAGAAGTTAACGCCAACGTTCTCAAATGATCATCACCTTTTCCTCCAAAGTTCTTTTCCCATTCCACTTTGCCGTCTTTGGAAAGCTTGATGATCCAATAATCGCCCTCACCATAGTTGCCGCTGGCTTTAGCATGATTGATGATTGATAATTGATGATTGATTCCTGAATTAGAATTTGTGTTCTGTGGGTTATCATTCATCATTGATCGCTTATCATTCATTGTTACCGCATTACTCCTGGAATACACGCCCAATAACGCTCCGCCGTCTTTCGTCGGAATCATCTTTTCTACTTCATCTAATCCTTTTCCACCCAAAACCAATTGCGATAATTCCTTTCCATTTTTATCCAACCGTACCACCAAAACATCCTTTGATCCATAACCTCTAGTTCCCTGCGTCCCAGACGTTCCCTGAGGCTTTCGAAGGGAACCTTGTGCCGTTCCCTGAGCGGAGTCGAAGGGAAGAGAGCCGAAGGCAACATTCCCCGCCACAAAAAATCCCATATCCGTCGTCTGGATCACCGCTCTGGCTTCTTCATCCGAAGCACTGCCAATGGTTTTCTGCCACAATTCATCTCCGAATTCATTGATCCGGATCAGCCAGATATCAGATCCGCCTTTAGAATCATCCTTTTTATCCAGCCCTTTTCCGCTGAACGTCGTACCCGCAAGAAGAAACCCTCCTTCCTGGGTATTCACCGTAGCGGATAGAAAATCATGGTTCTGTCCCGAGAAATATTTTTCCCAGATCTCTTTACCCTGCTGGTCTAATTTAATCAAGTGATAGTCGTAACCGTTGTTTTGCTGTCCTTGAGCTTGTCGAATGGTACTTCGAGCATCCTGCTTCCCGCTTCCAGCCCTAATAGAACTTCCGGTTATCAAATACTGCTGATCAATAGTCGTGGTAATCTGAGAAAGAAAATCCTGTGTTGAGGATTCGATGCCTTTCTGCCAGATGACTTCCTGGGCGGAAACGCCAAGGACTGAGCATAAGAACAATGCTCCTGAGTAGATTTTATTCATACTTAGTGTCTATTTTGAGTTGTTATTAATTATTAATTTTTAAATCGTTGCAAAAATATTCTTTTTATTTCACGCCGAAAAGATATAGAATGTCAATTTTTTGTGAATATTATCATGCTGTACTGTGATGCATTTTAAGTTGTTATCGTCACTTCGAGTAGCTTTGAAAAAGCGTATCGAGAAGTTACACTACCAGCCGATCATACTCAAAAATTCTCGATATATTTTTTCTTCACTTTGTTACGGAAAAATACTCGAATTGACGAAAGCAACACTAAAATTTCGCAAAATAACAGCGGGTTATTTTAAATGTAATTTTCATTGATTTCTAAAGCAAAAGTATTGTTGTACCGCGACAAAACCTGTCGTATTATACAGGAAATGGTCTTTAAAAAAACATAAGCCTAGCAGATTCATTTCAGATATCTGTAAGCTTATGTTGAAAAAAAAATCAATGCTACATCTCCATCTCCCATTTAAGATTCTTCTTTCGGAGAAGAATCTGTGCTAGCTGTTCTTTTTGATGCATGAAGCATCGCGAGAATGTGGTCAATCGTGTATTCCGAAGCTTTCTGCTCGCCGCTGAAAATAATTTTTCCCAGCTTAGCCACTTCACTGATGTACTTGTAGAGTTCTTTATACAAATGCTTGTTTGTTGATGTGAAAGCTTTACGCTGTTGTTGAAAGGCCGTCTGTTCATTACTTTTCGTGGTAATTGCAGTAAAGGCATCTTCCAGTGTTGCCAGCATGTCGGCTTTCATCCCATTGGCCTGTAATAAAGCTGATTGTGCAGAAACAATCTGCTTCAGTGAATTCAGTGACATTAATGCACCTTCAAAATTTCTTTTCTTAATTTTATTCAGGATGTCGGTCGCCACAGACGTTTTTATATTCGCCTTTTTGATGACCATGTTAAGAATTTTCAGAGGCTTGTTGAGCTGATCTCCCAGGATGTAAAGATCTTCAGTAGACTGCATTTGCTGTGCAAGCACCAGGTCAGCCGCTTCTTTGGCACGCACCTCATCTGTTTTGCTCTGCATAGCCTGCAGGTATTCGGAATTGAATAAATGATTCTCTGCTTCGAAAATGGACAAATCCCTACTGAAGCTTCTTAATAGAACGTCCGCCATCGGAACGTATTCTTCTTGCTGTAATCTCATATGTGTTTTTTTAAATTAAAAACTGGGTAAATATATCTTTTTTTTGATAATCCTGTAAAAGTTTTTTTGATTTTTTTCACCCTCAGATGATAATTTGATATGATCCTATTTCTTATCCGAACTGCTTAATTTAGTCAAAGGGAATTCTTCCTGCTGTCCGGTATTGACGTACTCCTTTGGGTATTGCTCTACTACACTACGGTAACGGTCTACTTCACCTTGGTAACAGTCTACTTCCCTTTGGTAACAGTCTACTACACTCCGGTAACAGTCTACTTCACTCTGGTAACGCTCTACTTCCCTTTGGTAACAGTCTACTACACTCCGGTAACAGTCTACTTCACTCCGGTAACAATCTACTTCTCTTTGGTAACAGTCTACTTCACTCTGGTAACAGTCTACTTCACTCTGGTAACAGTCTACTTACCTTTGGTAACAGTCTACTACACTCCGGTAACAGTCTACTTCCCTTTGGTAACAGTCTACTACACTCTGGTAACACTCTACTTCTCTTGGGTAATGCTCTACTGACCTCGGGTAATACTATACTTACCTTCAGCTTTTTTAATATTGTCACTATCTGATTCAAAAAAAAATCTGACTTCGTTTCTGAAGTCAGATTTTTATCAATGGTGATCGCTAAATGGATCAGAATAATTATTTTTTCGGCAGGAAAACCTCAGCAAGCATGCAGCGTGCACTTCCGCCGCCATTCACCTCAATGGTATTGAGATCTGAATAAATGATCTCGCAGTATTTTTCTATGGCAGAAACCTGATCCGGAGTCAATGACTTATATGCGGTTTCGCTCATGACTAAGAATTTCTCTCCATCTTTATTCTGAACCTGAAGCATGTTTCCGGCAAACTGATGCATCTGGTCTTCAGAAATTTCAATAATTTCTTTCCCTGAATTTTTAATGGTTTCAATGACCTTACTTCTTTCCAGTTCGTCATCGATACAGTCAAGGCAGATGACTACAAATTTATCGGCTACACACATCATGACATTGGTGTGGTAAATAGGAAGCCTTTCATCCCCGACAGTCTGAAATGAATGGAAAACCACCGGCGTAAACCCGTATTTTTCACAGAATTCTCTGAACAGATTTTCATCGAGTCTTAATGATACCGAACCATAAGCGATTTTGTTATCATGGTCGAAAATCATACTTCCGGTTCCTTCAAGATAATGTCCCTGTGTTTCCGGGAAAGACCAGTCATCGATTTCATCGACTTCAAATCCCTGTTCTTTGATGGTTTCAATAATATCATCACGTCGTTCTACTCTTCTGTTGGATGCAAACATTGGATATAAAACTACTTTCCCATCATTATGGAAACTTACCCAGTTGTTCGGGAAAATAGAATCCGGAGTGTGGGGATCCAGTGTATCCTTTATGGTAATCACATTAATTCCTTTGCTTCTCAGCTTTTCAACGAACATTTTAAATTCTGACAGCGCTTTAAACTGAATATCAAAACCTTTCTGCTCGCTCTGGAAGTAATTGTTCTTTGCTGTTTCTTCGTTAAAGCCAAATGCGATCGGCTCTATCATTAATACGGTATCTGTTGTCTGCATAGTTTGTGTTGGAGGGTGTTTTGGGTTTGAGAGTATTAGTGTTTTAGGGGTTAGGGGTTTAGAGTCTTAGTGTTTGAGTGTTTGGGTGTTTTAGGGTTTTAGGGTTTTAAGGTTTTAGTGAAAGCTACTTTTTATTTTTATCTGTTGAAGAAAATGTGCACCAATTCTGTGACTGACTTATCATATTTACCAACATCCCGATTATCTGGTTGTATTGATTGTTTAAAATTTTAAATTGTTCTTCATTGATATACTCACAACTTCTTGCAAATTGCAGCCATGTTTGGGTTTCTCTTGCTTCGCCTTCCGAATCTGTAAGTTTTGCAATAAAAGATTTCTCATATTTTCTTTTGCCCCAGGCTTCACTAATATTTGCTGAAACTGAGCGTGAGGACCTTCGTATCTGATCTGTAAGAGAATAACGCTCTTCTTTAGGGAAAATTTTTGAAAGCTGGTAGATTTCCATTGCTGTATCAAAAGATTTCTGATAAACCTTTAGATCCTGATGAAATTTTATGGTAGGCATAATCATTTGTATTTAATTTAAAAATATAAACTTTTTAAAGAAACACAAAGACACTCATACTCTAAAACCCTCAGACTCTCAAACGCTCCTACTCTCTCACAAGCGGCATGGTGGAACATCTCAGCAATCCTCCCATTTTTGAAATTTCACGATAAGGAATTTCTTCTACGGTCATTCCCCATTCGTTTCTCAGGTGGTTATTCATTCTCGTGAAAGTTTTGTCTGAAACCACAACTTCAGGAGAGATTGAGAAAATATTCGGGAACATTTCAAACATTTCTTCCGCTGTAACGTGAAAGCAGTTTTCTTCTCCGAAAATATCGATAATCAGTCGATAATCGCTTTCATCCACAAAACCATCCTTGTAAATGATGCATTTATCTTTACCAATCGGATTAAATGTGCAGTCGAGATGCAAAATACCTTCATAAGGAATTTTGTCGTTCTTCTTTAATTCGAGATCAATAATTCTTTTTTTAGGAAAGTATTCTTTAAGAATTTCAATCGCATATTCATTCGTTCTGGCTGTTTTATAACTTCTGTAATCTTCACTGAAACAGGTTCCGATAAATAGAAAATCGTCCCACACGATTACATCGCCTCCTTCGATATGAGCTGTTTCAGGGAGGTTAATAATCTTTCTCCACTCTACTTTTTTAAAGATATTTCTGTAGGCATCCTGTTCGTCTGCCCGGTCTGCAATGACATTGGAAATGATCATTTTGTCATCAATCACGAATGCTACGTCTCTTGCAAAAACCTGATTGTAATCTTCTATGATGCTCGGACGCAAAACTTCGACATCATATTTCTTCAATACATTTTCAAAAGCATTCATTTCACTGATGATATCTGCCTCTTTAGGATATATATTGTGCTGTATGGAATAATATGATTTGGCGTCATAGCTTTCTTCAAGGGTGGGAACGCTTCCCATTGAATTGGGTTGTCCCAAAACCACTGATTTCAGCCTACCTGTTTCGTTTTTTATATTCAGTTTCATAAGATTTATGCAATGCTACAAATATAAGTAAAGGATGGTATCTGGAAAACTTTTACAGCTTTTTTAGGCAGTCGCTGCAATATAATTCTGAAAAAGATTTCTATTGCAGTTTTTTATTCAAGTAGGTTAGTAGACTTAAACAGTTAATTGCTCAGATTAGGATTTTTTGCAGATATTTTATTATCTGGATTTTCTGTTAAATGGCTGAATTATCACCAGAATCCGGAAAATTCTGTATGTTGGAATTGTTTTTTAATGCTTTAAAGGCGTACCAAAGTGTAATAATGCCGACAATTATCTGTGCGGGAACAAAAGTTCTTCTGAACAGTATGCTGAAGTCATTTGCTCTTTTGTAGATAAACGGAATCCATCTTTCTTCAGTTTCGTAAAAATATAAATAGTAGACCGTTCCTACCCTAAAAATCAGCAGTATGAGACAGATGTAAAAAAGAATTTTCAAAGATTGCTTCGTAGAGACTAAGATAATCAAACCAAAAGCGCACAGGAAGCAGATAAACATTTCCATCTGATAAAAAATTACATTTACCAGGCTATACGTTGGCGAATAATCTGCCGGTTTTGTATGCAGCATCTCAAGAAAATCGAACGTTTCAATCATAAGAAAAAGTCCATAAATAATATACAGAACAATATTAATTCTCATTGCCTTTTTTAATGAATGTAATTTCTCATTTTCCATACTTTAAGTTAAAAAAATTCCCCGAAATAAAAAATCCCAAAGCGAACTTTGGGATTGATGTATCGTAATATAAAATATTATCTGTTTACCATATCGATGTAATCTCTCTTCTGAGCACCTTGATATACCTGTCTTGGTCTTCCGATAGGGTCTCCTTTCATTCTCATTTCTTTCCACTGAGAAATCCATCCCGGAAGTCTTCCCAATGCAAACATTACTGTAAACATTTCTGTAGGAATTCCTAATGCTCTGTAGATAATTCCTGAATAGAAGTCTACATTCGGATATAGTTTTCTTTCCACGAAGTACTCGTCTTCCAACGCCACTTTTTCTAATTGCATCGCGATATCCAATGCTTTATCATGAATACCTAATGCACTAAGGATATCATCTGCCGCTTTTTTAATGATCTTCGCTCTTGGATCAAAGTTTTTGTATACTCTGTGTCCGAAGCCCATTAAACGGAAACTGTCGTTTTTATCTTTAGCTTTAGCCACCCATTTGTTTACATCACCACCGTCTTTTTCAATAAGCTCAAGCATTTCGATTACAGCCTGGTTGGCACCACCGTGAAGCGGCCCCCAAAGTGCTGAAACCCCTGCTGAGATGGAAGCGAAAAGACCTGTGTGCGCCGATCCGACCATTCTTACTGTAGAAGTAGAACAGTTTTGTTCGTGATCTGCGTGAAGGATTAATAATTTATCCAACGCCTGAACTACTACAGGATCAATTTCGAATTCCTGGTTTGGCATTCTGAAAGTCATTTTGTAGAAATTCTCTACATAATTCAGACTGTTGTCTCCGTGGTTAAGCGGTAACCCCTGAGTTTTTCTGTATGTCCATGCACAAAGATGAGAGAATTTAGCGATCATTAGCTCTGCAGCAAGGTCCATTTCTTCTTTAGAGTTTACGTTAACTGCTTTAGGATTGAAAGCCGTTAAAGCGGAAGTCAAAGAAGACAGAACTCCCATTGGGTGAGCAGAACGAGGGAAAGCATCGATGATCTTTTTCATCTCCTCTGCTACGAAATTATATTTTTTAATGTTTGATTCGAAACAATTGTACTGATTCTGAGTAGGTAATTCACCGTTCAATAAAAGATACATTACTTCTGTGAAGTTGGATTTATCAGCAATCTGCTCGATTGGATATCCTCTGTAGAATAATTCTCCTTTATCTCCGTCTAAGTAAGTGATTTCGCTAAGTGTAGCTCCGGTGTTTTTGTAGCCTAAATCAAGAGTAATTAAACCTGTCTGGTCTCTTAATTTTGAAATATCGATCCCTCTGTCTCCGATAGTACTATCCACAATTGGATATTCATACGAATTACCGTCGTAATTCAATATTACTTTGTTGTCTGACATTATTTATTTTTTTTCTAAATATACTACTTATTACAAAATACGGCAAACTAAAAATTCGCTTGCCGTAATTTATAAATTCGATTAATTATCTTTTGATTTTAAAGGCTTCTAAGCCTGGGAAAACGGCAGTTTCGCCAAGAGCTTCCTCAATTCTCAACAGTTGGTTGTATTTTGCCATTCTGTCTGATCTTGAAGCAGATCCTGTTTTGATCTGTCCACAGTTCATGGCTACTGCTAAATCAGCAATTGTAGAATCTTCTGTTTCTCCGGATCTGTGAGACATTACGGAAGTGAATCTGTTATTCTGAGCCATTTGTACCGCTGCCATTGTTTCAGAAAGAGAACCGATCTGGTTTACTTTTACCAGGATTGAGTTGGCAATTCCTTCTTTTACTCCTCTGGAAAGTCTTTCTACGTTTGTTACGAATAAATCGTCTCCTACCAACTGTACTCTGTCTCCGATTTTATCGGTTAACATTTTCCATCCTTCCCAGTCGTTTTCCTGCATTCCGTCTTCGATAGAGATGATCGGATATTTCGCTGCAAGCTCCGCTAAATAAGAAACCTGCTCACTGCTTGAGAACTGGGCAGCATCCGGCGTCTGGAATTTTCTGTAATCATAGATTCCGTCTTTGTAGAATTCGGAAGCAGCACAGTCAAGCGCCAACATGATATCGTCACCTGGCTTATATCCTGCCTTTTCGATTGCCTGAAGCAATGTATCCAATGCATCTTCAGTTCCTTTAAAAGTTGGTGCAAAACCTCCTTCGTCTCCTACCGCGGTAGATAAACCTCTTGAGTGAAGAATAGATTTAAGGTTATGGAAAATTTCAGTTCCTTTTCTTAAAGCATGAGAGAAAGAATCTGCTTTTACCGGCATAATCATAAATTCCTGGAATGCGATCGGTGCATCTGAGTGCGAACCTCCGTTGATCACGTTCATCATCGGAACAGGAAGTGTGTTGGCATTTACGCCACCCACATATTTGTATAAAGGCATTTTCAGCTCAGCAGCAGCAGCTTTGGCAGCAGCTAAAGAAACACCAAGAATTGCATTTGCACCAAGATTTCCTTTATTGTTTGTCCCGTCAAGATCAATCATAATCTGATCAATAAGATTTTGATCATATACAGGAAGTCCAACCAATTCAGGTGCAATTACCTCTCTTACATTTTCAACAGCTTTAAGAACACCTTTCCCCATATATTCTGAACCGCCATCACGCAATTCCACTGCTTCATGTTCTCCCGTAGATGCTCCTGAAGGTACTGCTGCACGACCCATCGCACCGCTTTCCGTGAATACATCTACTTCAACTGTAGGATTTCCTCTTGAATCTAAAATTTGTCTCGCTTCTATGTAAGAAATGTAACTCATTGTTCGTTTTTTTATAGTTCAGACAAATTTAATCAATTTTTAACTTTTCAAAGCAAATGAGAGGTAATTTATACGTTTATGCAAAGTTAAATTTTAGTTAATATCTCAATTAATAATTAACTGAAATTTAAGAAAATGACACTTTTATTATTTAATCATAAATAAAAATTAAATATCTCAGCTCTGAACTTATCGAAATCTTTTTATTTTAAATTATATTTCTCCCTTTCTTCAGGCGTAAGTACTCGTAATGTCTTTGCTTCTTCTGCCTTAGCATCACTAGCGGCTGTTTCAGAAATTTTCCCCTGCAGCTCGACTATTAAATTCACAACATTATTAAAGCTGTTAAAGTATTTATCATCCTTGCACTGTTCAGGGAAATTCACACAATGTTCCTCAAGTCTGTATAGTGCGTCTCTAAGCATATTTACCGGCGCCGTTCTTTCTCCCAATTTTGATAACGTTTCTGCTATCTTTGTGATTTGTTCAGCAGATACATCAGCGCCTGATTTTAATTTGGCCGTCAGCTGACTGGTAATATCTGTCGTGGTTGCAATTGCTGCATCCGGTTGAACTTCTGATAAAATTTTATCAATTTTACCGTTATTATCAAGGCTTACGACCGCTCCTCTACGTGTGGCATCATATGACATCTGGTAATTTGAACCTTTATTTTGAAGTTCTTTCAGCGTAGCTTTATGTCTTATATTACATGACATACATGACAAAATAACGAGTAAGTAAAAAACTATTTTCATGGCATTACGTTATAAATTGAGTTTTCTTTTTCATTAAATTTTGCATTTCCTTTTTCAAGCACTATTGCTAATGCTGAAAACTCCTGAAAGTCCAAATCGTCTATAATTTCAGGATCCGTATCTTTAAGCTTTAATATAACTTTACCTTTTTTTGAAGTTATATTCCATTCTAATAAATAATCTACAATTGTTTTCATGATTTATTTTTTAAGTAATAAATATTTTTCACGACTAAGTTATTTAATATATTCAAAGTTATTTAAAAAATCAACGCTATCAATTACACAAACAGATAATTATAAGAAGTACAATTAATGAGTATTCTAATCGTAAATTCGCTTTTACAAATCTATTCTGAAAAACAGGTGTGTTCCATTTTCAGTGGTAATATCACAGTGACCGTTTTGTTCCTGCATTCTTCGTTTCATATTCCGGAGTCCGTTTCCTTCGGGTCTTTCATTGCTAATTCCAATTCCGTTGTCTGAAATCTTCATCATAAATTCATGATTGTTTTGAATAAAAGAAAGTGTTATCTGATTGGATTGGCTGTGTTTGTAAGCATTATTCAAAGCCTCTTTTAAGCATAAAAATAAATTCCGTCTTTGTTCTGTTGAGATAGCTGTTTCTTCAATAATATTTTCACTTTCTGTTATGACAAGGATTTTCGTTTTCTTCAAAAAATTTTGTGCGTACATTTTAGAATAATCTATAAAACTCCCTAAGGTATCATTTCCGGCATTCAGGCTCCAAAGCATTTCGCGCATAGAAATATTCATTTCTTCGGAAGTTTTAAGAAGTTCGTCGATATCGTTTTTCAGATTGTCATCTTCTGCCCGTTGTTTTAAAAACTCCGCCTGAAGTTTTAATGCTGAAATTCCGGCGCCTAGATCATCATGCATGTCATGGGAAATTCGTTCACGTTCTTTTTCTATTGATTTTTGCTTTTCAAGTTCTTTCTGGAGGAGCTGGTTTTGGTATTCGGATTCTTTGAGTTGTTTTTCTTTGAGAAATAAAATCTGTCTTTTATTATACATGAGGACAACAAAAATGATAAAAATCACAAAGATCATTAAAATCCCTATAGCAATAAGGTAGGCAAGTTTTATATCGTCTTCAATATGATTCATGGCTTAAACTTTTATATTTTAACAATGAAATATAAAACATAATGTACATTCCTATATTAATTATATTTTGCCCCAATTTCAGAAATTTCAAAAATTCTTCATCCTCTTTAGCAAAATAAAACATCGGTGTAACTCTGAAAAGAAAAAAACAGCTCCACATCATTAAAGCGGTAGAAATCCAGAATGCCGGATCATCACTGATTTTCCTTTCATCAAAAAAAGTTATTTTATGATAAAACCATAATAGAGATATAACGATATAAAAAAGCGTGACAGTAATTCCTATTTTATGATCGAAATCTTGACTGAGAAAATTAGTAGTGGAAAAAATATATCCCAAGGAAAAAATGGATATTACAATTAATACTTTCTTTATAATTTTTGAGAACAGTTTAAAAAAATAAAATGTAAAAAAAAGAATGCAAAATACAAAATAGACATTATATTGTAATCCTACTTTAACATTCGGGTTTATTATGTTTCTTACAAACGATATACATTCATTAGTGAAAGTAATGAGTAAATACAGAAAAAGATAATTTTGGGCAGAAAAAGAATATTTCCTACCCGAAATATATGATTGTATAAGAGTTAAAAATAATACTGTTTTATATACAATTCCTATAAGCATTTTTCATTATGGTTTTAAGTCGCCTGCATCAAAACCTTCGTCAATTGAACCGTTCGAGTATATGGAATGAACAGCAAAAGAAATTCTGTCATGCTTATTACTATCATGATCATAATCGCTATTATCTTCGTTTTTCGCCATATAGAAATATATCATTGCCAGATCCAATCTTGATATTACTTTACCTTCGTTTTCTCTTTTATCATAATATTTTTTAATAACCGAAGTATCATATATCACACACTCAGTGGCTGGTTTACCATTAAATCCTGTTTGTGTTGCCAATGAGGATTGATAAAATTTAATTTTATCTTGTAATTTTTCATCATTTTGAAATTTATTGTTTATCAAAATATACTTATCATCGGAACTAATATTTTTATAGTCATTATTATTTGAAAATGTGACGCCCAAGTTCATTTTAGAATTAAATGCATCCTGAATGAAATAAAACTTAGTGTAAGCATAATTCTTATGATTTTCTATTAGTTTTTTAAAGCTTTGGTAATCCAGAGTAAATTTCTTAACAAGATTCGGATATTTTAATGACATTTCGCCAAATTTTATAACATATTTCTCCTCGATATAGGCAGGAATACTTTCTTTAAAAATAGCCATCGTATCATTTCTACTATCAGATGCATTTCTCGAAGCCTTTTTATTTACACAGCCAATAATGACAAAACCGATCATTATTGTTAAAGAAATAAATTTTAAAAGTCTCATAATTCTTAGTTTTTAAAATGGTTAAGTTTATTAATAGCCTCCACTTTATTACTGACGTGGAGTTTTCTGTAAATATTACCGACATGTTTTTTTACCGTATCAATACTGATGAATTTCTTATCAGCAATTTCTTTATACAATAAACCTTGTGACAGGAGTTCCAGAATTTCTTTTTCCCTTTCCGTTAATTCATCAAAACCTTTTATTTCTGGCAACTTTCTTTCGAAATGCCCCAATACTTTTCTGGCTATTGAAAAGCTCATGGGTGCACCTCCGTTGCAGACATCACGAATCGAGGAGAGAATTTTGTCCATGCTTTCACCTTTTACCAGATATCCCATTGCACCGGCTTTTAAAGAATTAAAAACTTTTTCATCATCTTCAAAACTGGTACACATGATAAAATAAGTGTCCGGAAGTTTGTTTTTAAGTTTCTCGATGATTTCAATTCCTAGCATATCCTGCAGTTGAATATCCATCATTACTACATTAGGAGAAATATCAAAGAGATTTTCTAAAGCCTCATTTCCATTGAAGAACTGAGCAACAACTTTCATATCATCCTGATAATTGATGACTTTCTTCAATGCATTATTGTAGTTTTTTTCGTCTTCTACGATAGCTATAGAAATACTCATGTCTTGATTGTTTAGTTACAAATTTCACCAGAAAATAAAGAAAAGTCAATTACTCTTTCGGGTAATTTTAAAAGTTTTAAGTTTCATTTATTGGTTTAGTTTTTGTTTTTATTAAATTTAGTAAAAATTTTATTTCATTTCTAAATTATTTAATAATCAATACATTAAAAAAAATTAACATCATGAAAAAGGGGATTCTTATTGCACTTGGAATGATTATGCTATCGTTAACAAGCTGTAAAAAAAGTGAAAGCGGGAATAAAAACGTAATAAAATCAGACAGTTCAGGGGTAGTATTAGCTGATAATGGTAAAGTGGACTCTACCGTTCAGTACGAAACTGATATTAATGGGAAAAAGTATATAAAAACAGATTACGTTTATAAAGCAACTGATGGCAGCCTTGCAAAAGTAGTTTTTAATTATGATGAAAAAACAATGAGCGTCAGAAGCAATAATAAAACTTTTATCTTAAAAAAAGTTGAATCTAAAGGGAACGAAACAATATATGAAAAAATGGACATGAAAGCCACTGTGAAAGGTGACAGCCTCATTCTTGATCAGGGAAATAATATCATTCAGCTGGTAAAAACGAAAATTTAAGCATAAAAAAACCGCTCAGCAATCTGGGCGGTTTTCTATTTATATCTGAATGAATATTATTCTTCAGTTTTTTCCTCTGTAGAATCAGCAGCTTCAGCAGTTGGCTCAGCAGCTTTTTCTTCTACTACAGGAGCTTCAGCAACGACAGCTTCTTTTTTAGCCGTTGTAGATCTTCTGCTTCTTCTTGTAGCTTTTTTCTCTTCAGCATTAGGATTGTAAAGCTCATTGAAGTCTACCAATTCGATAAGAGCAGTATCAGCAGCATCACCTGGTCTGAAACCTGTTTTAATGATTCTTGTATAACCACCGTTTCTCTCCGCGATTTTAGGAGCTACTGTTCTGAACAATTCAGCAACAGCTTCTTTATTTTGAAGATAAGAGAAAACAACTCTTCTGTTATGTGTAGTATCTTCTTTTGCTTTTGTTAATAGAGGCTCAACATATACTCTCAAAGCTTTTGCTTTAGCTACAGTAGTGTTGATTCTTTTATGCTCAATTAGAGAACAAGCCATATTAGAAAGTAAAGCACTTCTGTGAGAAGCTGTTCTTCCTAAGTGATTGAATTTTTTACCGTGTCTCATTATTAATTATTTATCAGCGTCTAACTTATATTTTGCAACGTCGAAACCGAAGTTAAGACCTTTTGAATGCACTAATTCTTCTAGTTCTGTCAAAGATTTTTTACCAAAATTTCTGAATTTCATCAAATCAGACTTACTGTAAGAAACCAATTCTCCAAGAGTTTCTACTTCAGCCGCCTTCAGACAGTTAAGGGCTCTTACGGAAAGATCCATATCTGCTAGTTTAGACTTAAGGAGTTGTCTTGTATGAAGCGTTTCCTCATCATATTGGATAGATGCTTTTACGGCTTCTGTTTCAAGCGTGATTCTCTCATCAGAGAACAGCATGAAGTGATAGATTAATATCTTGGAAGCTTCTGTTAAAGCATTCTGCGGACTGATAGATCCGTCAGTTTCTATATCTAATACAAGTTTTTCGTAGTCTGTTTTTTGCTCTACACGATAATTTTCAATGCTATACTGTACTTTCTTGATTGGCGTGAAAATAGAGTCGATTGCAATAGTACCTACAGGTGCATTGTTTGACTTATTCTGTTCAGAAGGAACATATCCTCTACCTTTTTCAATATTGAAAGTAATTTCGAAAGTTACATCACTGTTTAGGTTACAGATCACCAAATCCGGGTTTAATACCTCAAATCCGTTGATTGATTTTCCTAAATCACCAGCAGTAATAACCGTCTGTCCTGAAACTTTGGCAACAACCTGCTCATTAGACTGGTTTTCTGCCGTAGCTTTTAATCTTACCTGCTTAAGGTTAAGAATAATTTCGGTAACATCTTCGATTACTCCTGGAATAGTTGAAAATTCGTGCTCTACACCTTCTATTTTGATAGATGAAATAGCATAACCTTCCAGAGAAGAAAGCAACACTCTTCTCAAAGCATTACCGATTGTAAGCCCGAAACCTGGTTCTAGTGGTCTGAATTCAAATTGACCTCTAAATTCATCAGAGTTAAGTAAAATTACTTTATCGGGTTTTATGAATTGTAAAATTGCCATATTATTGGGTTGAGCAAAAATTTGATTAAAAAATTATTTAGAGTAAAGTTCGACGATAAGCTGTTCCTTGATGTCTTCCGGAATTTGGATTCTCTCAGGAGCAGAAACGAAAGTACCTTCTTTCTTCTCATCGTTGAATTGTAACCACTCATAATTTGCTTTAGAAGCTAATGCGTTTGTAACAACTTCAAGAGACTTAGATTTTTCTCTTACAGCGATTACATCACCTGCTTTTAGCAAATAAGATGGAATATTTACCAGCTCTCCGTTCACAGTAATGTGTCTGTGAGAAACAAGCTGTCTAGCAGCAGATCTTGTTTTAGCAAAACCTAATCTGTAAACTACATTATCCAATCTAGATTCGCAAAGTTGTAATAGAACTTCACCTGTTACACCTTTACTTCTGTGTGCTTTGTCGAATAAGTTAGCAAACTGTCTTTCTAAGATACCGTACGTATATTTAGCTTTTTGTTTTTCAGCCAACTGAACTGCGTATTCAGATTTTTTAGCACCTCTTCTTTTGTTAGGACCGTGTTGTCCTGGCGGTTGGTTTTTTCTTTTCTCGAAGTTTTTATCATCTCCGTAGATTGCAGCACCAAACTTTCTAGCAATCTTAGTTTTAGGTCCAATATATCTTGCCATAATGGGTAAATTCTAAAAATTAAACTCTTCTTCTTTTTGGTGGTCTACATCCATTGTGTGGCATAGGAGTCACATCAATGATTTCGCTAACTTCAATTCCTGAATTGTGAATAGATCTGATCGCAGATTCTCTACCTGCACCCGGACCTTTCACAAACACCTTTACTCTTCTTAAACCAGCTTCGTGAGCTACAGCAGAGCAATTTTCAGCTGCCATTTGAGCAGCAAATGGAGTATTCTTTTTAGAACCTCTGAAACCCATTTTACCGGCAGAAGCCCAAGAGATAACCTCTCCGTTTTTATTTGTTAAAGAAATGATGATGTTATTGAAAGAAGCCTGAATATGAGCTTCACCAATAGCCTCAACTTTTACTTTTCTTTTCTTAACTACTTTAGTTTGTTTTGCCATAATTCCTAACGATTATTTACTAGCTTTTTTCTTGTTAGCAACAGTTTTTCTCTTTCCTTTACGGGTTCTAGAGTTGTTTTTCGTTCTCTGGCCTCTTAAAGGTAATCCAAGTCTGTGACGTATTCCTCGTTGGCATCCTATGTCCATTAATCGCTTAATGTTCAATTGCACTTCAGATCTTAATTCTCCTTCTACTTTTACGTTTTCAGAGATATAGTTTCTGATTGCAGCCAATTCATCGTCATTCCATTCGTTGACTTTCTTGTCTTCGCTGATACCGGCAGCTTTAAGGATTTCTGAAGAAGTACTTCTTCCAATTCCGTAGATGTAAGTTAAACCGATAACACCTCTTTTGTTTTTTGGTAAATCAATACCTGAAATTCTCGCCATAATTTAATGTTAGCCTTGTCTTTGTTTAAATTTTGGGTTCTTCTTGTTGATTACGAATAGTACACCTTTTCTGCGTACGATCTTGCAATCAGCGCTTCTTTTTTTAATTGATGCTCTTACTTTCATTTGAAAATATTTATTTTTTAACAATAGCCAAATGGAACGAGTGCTCCACTTGGCAGATTGTATTAATATCTAAATGTAATTCTCCCCTTCGACAAATCGTAAGGAGACATTTCTAATTTTACCTTATCACCAGGTAATAACTTAATATAGTGCATACGCATTTTACCAGAGATATGAGCAATAAGAACATGCCCATTTTCCAGCTCAACACGGAACTGAGCGTTCGAAAGTGCTTCCGTTATAACGCCGTCTTGTTCAATATGTTTTTGTTTTGCCATAAATTAATATCCAGTCGTTCTTGATAATTTAGACTGCATTAAGCCATCATAATGATGGTTCAGCAGATAGGTATTAATCTGTTGAACAGTATCTAAAATTACTCCCACCATAATCAATAGTGACGTTCCCCCGAAAAATAAGGCGAACGCATCTGTCTGAACAAAGCTTCCGTGTACAATTGCCGGAAGGACTGCAAAGATAGATAAAAAAATCGCACCTGGCAAGGTAATTTTTGATAAAATATCATCTAAATAATCAGCGGTTTCTTTTCCTGGTCTCACTTTTGGTACTAAACCTCCGTTTCTCTTCAAATCATCAGCCATTTGGTTTACCGGAATTGTGATCGCAGTATAGAAGAATGAGAAAATAATAATCAATAGCGCAAACAATACATTGTACTGCCAGCTAAAAACATTCTTGAAACCTGCAAGAAAAGTGTTTGACTCATCTACTTTTGTTAATAACCCCGGCACGAACATCAGCGCCTGTGCGAAGATGATCGGCATTACACCGGCAGCATTCACTTTCAATGGAATCCACTGTCTTGCTCCTTGCATAAGATTTCTGTTTACACCTCCTCTCGCCTGAGCTCTGCTTACATACTGGATCGGGATTTTTCTAACAGCAACGGATAATACCACCGCCAAAAGTACAACCAACATCCAGAAAATTACTTCAATAAGGATCATGATTGATCCCATTCCTCCTTTTCCGTTCTGAACTGCCATTTCCTGTACGAATGCTTCAGGTAATCTTGAAAGAATCCCCACCATAATAAGGATAGAGATACCGTTTCCGATTCCTTTGTCGGTGATTTTTTCACCCAACCACATCGCGAATACTGAACCGGCAACCAAAATAACGATACTTGGCAACCAGAACATGATAGAATTTGGCTCTACATAATATGCAGATGAGAACTGAGCATACGGTAAGAATAATTGAGTAATAGAAGTTAAATAAGAAGGTGCCTGTACAAGACAAACTCCGATCGTTAACCATCTAGTAATCTGGTTCAATGTATTTCTACCTGACTCTCCATCTTTCTGAAGCTTCTGAAGATAAGGAATAGCCATCCCCATCAACTGAACAATAATAGAAGCAGAAATATAAGGCATGATACCTAACGCCATTACGGAAGCGTGGCTGAAAGCACCCCCCGTAAACGACGAAAGCAAGCCAAGGAGACCAGCTCCTTGCTTGTTACCGCCTTGATTTTTATAATGCTCTAAGAGATCTCCTACTTCTGCAAGGTTAATCGCAGGTAAAGAGATATAAGATGCGAATCTATACACAAGGATAATCCCTAAAGTAAAGATAATTTTATCTCGTAATTCTTTAAGGCTCCAAATATTTTTGAGGGTTTGTATAAATTCTTTCATTAGTAATTATTATAAGGTAATTGCTTTTCCACCTGCTTTAGCAATAAGCTCTTCAGCAGATTTAGTGAACTTGTCAGCAGAGATTGAAACCGCAGATTTCAATTCTCCTCTACCCATAATTTTCACTAATTCGTTTTTAGTAATTAAACCGTTTTCAATTAAAACTTCTCTTGTAATATCTCCTGTGATAGATTTATTCTCGATTAAAGTCTGGATTGTATCAAGGTTAATTCCTCTAAACTCTTTTCTGTTTACGTTTTTGAATCCGAATTTAGGTAATCTTCTTTGCAAAGGCATCTGACCCCCTTCAAAACCGATCTTCTGAGAATAACCCGCTCTTGATTTCTGTCCTTTGTGACCTTTTGTAGAAGTACCACCTTTTCCGCTACCTTGTCCTCTACCAATTCTTTTTGAATTGAAAGTAGATCCTGCAGCTGGCTTTATGTTGTTTAAATTCATTTTAAAATTATTTTAAAAATTATTTTTGAACTTCAAGTAAGTGACTAACTGCAGCTATCATTCCTAAGATAGAAGGAGTAGCTTCGTGTTCTACAACTTGGTGAAGTTTCTTAAATCCTAATGCTTCAAGCGTTCTCTTTTGGGTTTTTGTTCTTCCAATAGCGCTTCTTACTTGTTTTACTTTGATTGTTGCCATTGTTTATATATTAACCGTTAAACACTTTACTTAGAGAAACTCCTCTCATTCTAGCGATTTCTTCAGGTCTTCTGATATCCAATAACGCTTTGAAAGTAGCTTTCACCACGTTGTGAGGGTTAGAAGATCCTTTTGATTTTGAAAGGATATCGTGAATACCAGCAGATTCTAATACCGCTCTTACCGCACCACCGGCGATAAGCCCTGTACCGTGAGAAGCAGGTCTTAAAAAGATATCTGCACCACCGTATCTGGCAGTAGTCTGGTGAGGGATTGTGTGGTTCATTACAGGAACTTTCACAAGGTTTTTCTTAGCATCTTCAACTGCTTTAGCAATTGCAGAAGCAACTTCCTTAGATTTTCCTAGTCCGTAACCGATTACTCCTTCTTCATTTCCTACAACTACGATTGCAGAAAATCCGAAAGCTCTACCCCCTTTAGTTACTTTTGTTACTCTGTTAACAGCTACGAGACGATCTTTAAGTTCTAATCCTCCCGGTTTTACTCTTTCTATATTATCTAGTCCTAACATATTTCCGAAATTTAATGATTAGAATTTAAGTCCACCTTCTCTCGCACCATCAGCTAGAGCTTTAATTCTCCCGTGATATACGAATCCGTTTCTATCAAATACAATATTTTCGATTCCTGCAGCGATAGCTTTAGCAGCGATAGCTTTACCTACAGCAGCAGAAACTTCAGTCTTAGTTCCGTTAGCTTCAACCCCCTTCTCTCTTGAAGAAGCAGAAGCTAAAGTTTTTCCACTGTTATCGTCGATTAACTGAGCGTAAATTTCCTTATTACTTTTGTATACAGATAATCTTGGCAATTCAGAAGATCCAGAGATTTTTCCTCTTACTCTTCTTTTGATTCTTATTCTTTTTTCTACTTTACTTAATGCCATAATACTTATAATTTATTAAGCAGATTTACCAGCTTTACGTCTAACAATTTCTCCTACGAATCTTACACCTTTTCCTTTGTATGGCTCAGGCTTTCTGAAAGAACGGATCTTTGCAGCTACCATCCCTAGAAGTTGGTTGTCGTGAGACGTTAAAGTAATAATTGGGTTTTTACCTTTTTCAGTCAATGTATCAACTTTTACTTCGCTAGGAAGTTCCAATACGATACCGTGAGAGAATCCTAAAGCCAACTCAAGTTTTTGACCTGCGTGTGAAGCTCTATATCCTACCCCTACTAATTCCAGTTTCTTTTCGAAACCTTGATTTACACCAACAATCATGTTGTTGATCAACGCTCTGTATAAACCGTGAAGCGCTTTGTGTTGTTTAGCTTCAGATGGTCTGTTTACGTTCAGCTCTCCATCTTTCTGTTCTATAGTAATTCCGCCTGTAAGCTCCTGAGAAAGTTCTCCTTTAGGACCTTTTACAGTTACCACACCATTATTTTCAGTGATTGTAACTCCTGCTGGAACTGTTATAATTGCTTTACCAATTCTTGACATTTTCCTGTGATTAAAAATTAATAAACATAGCAGATTACTTCACCGCCTACTTTCTCTTCTCTAGCTTTCTTGTCAGTCATTACTCCTTTAGAAGTAGAGATGATAGAAATACCCAAACCGTTTAGTACTCTTGGAAGTTCAGTTGAACCTTTGTACTGTCTCAAACCTGGTCTAGAAGCTCTTTGGATAGACTTAATAGCTGGTTTGTTGGTTTGCTTGTCGTACTTTAAAGCGATTTTGATCGTTCCTTGAACAGCGCTATCTTCAAACTTGTAGTTTAAGATATACCCTTGATCAAATAAGATCTTAGTAATCTCCTTTTTGATTTTCGATGCAGGAATTTCCACCACTTTGTGGCCTGCGCTTTGTGCGTTCCTTACTCTTGTTAGGAAATCTGAAATTGGATCTGTTACCATTTTTCTTTATAAATTATTGGTTAAAGAACAATCAGTATTGCAAGGACTTGAAGCGTAAAAATATCAGACCTCAGAAATCTTCAGTCTGATATTGTTTATTCTTTAGTATCCAGACAACTTAATTGTCCCGATTTTTAACTAGTAATTATTACCAACTAGCTTTTTTAACTCCAGGGATAAGACCGTTGTTTGCCATTTCTCTGAAAGTTACTCTGGAAATACCAAACGTTCTCATGTATCCTCTTGGTCTTCCTGTCAGTTTACATCTGTTGTGTAATCTTACAGGAGATGCATTTTTTGGTAATTTCTGAAGTGCTTCATAATCACCTGCTTCTTTTAAAGCTTTTCTTTTATCAGCGTATTTAGCAACTAACGCTTCTCTTTTGCGCTCACGCGCTTTCATTGATTCTTTAGCCATTTCTTAGTTCTTTTTGAATGGTAAACCGAAGTGAGTTAATAATGCTTTAGCTTCTTTATCTGTTTTCGCAGTAGTAACGAAAGTGATGTCCATCCCTTGGATTTTTTTCACTTTGTCGATTACGATCTCAGGGAAGATGATTTGCTCAGTGATCCCTAAGTTATAGTTACCTCTACCGTCGAAACCATCAGCTTTGATTCCAGAGAAATCTCTGATACGAGGCAATGCAGAAGAAGTTAATCTGTCTAAGAACTCATACATTTTATCAGCTCTAAGAGTAACTTTAGCACCTACAGGCATTCCTTTTCTCAATTTGAAAGCAGCTTCGTCTTTCTTAGAGATCGTACCAACAGCCTTTTGACCAGTGATATTCGATAATTCTTCAACAGCATAATCGATGATTTTCTTGTCTGCTGTAGCATCTCCTAAACCTTGAGATAAAACAATTTTCTCAAGTCTTGGCACCTGCATTACAGATTTGTATCCGAATTCTTCCATCATTGCTGGAACAATCGTTTCTTTATATGCTTTTTTGGGTCTTGCTATATATTCCATGTGTTATTTAAAATTATAAAGTTTCACCCGTTTTTTTGTTGATTCTTACCTTCTTATCTCCTTCGATTTTGTAACCTACTTTGATAGCTTTTCCGTCTTTACCAACTAAAGCTACGTTTGAGATATGAATAGAAGCTTCTCTTTCAACGATTCCTCCTTGAGGATTTGAAGCTGAAGGCTTAACGTGTTTTTTAACGATATTAAGTCCTGCAACAACTACTCTAGGGTCTCTTCCTTCTTTTTTGATCACTTCAATAACTTCACCAGTCTTACCTTTGACATCTTTCTTACCAGTAGTAATGATTACGTTATCTCCTCTTTTTATTTTTAACTTTGACATTTTTTTTAAAATTTTAAATATTAAAGTACTTCAGGAGCTAATGAAATGATTTTCATATATTCTTTGTCTCTCAACTCACGAGCAACTGGTCCGAAAACACGTGTTCCTCTCATTTCTCCCGCTGCGTTTAGCAATACACAAGCATTGTCTTCGAATTTGATGTATGAACCATCTTTTCTTCTTACTGCTTTTTTAGTTCTTACCACTACAGCTTTAGATACCTGACCTTTCTTAGCGTTTCCTGATGGTGTAGAATCTTTGATAGTAACAACGATTTTATCACCAACTGAAGCATATCTTCTTCTGGTTCCTCCCAGAACTCTGATAACCAATACTTCTTTAGCACCTGTGTTATCAGCAACTTTTAATCTTGATTCTGTTTGTAACATTATTACTTAGCTTTTTCAATGATTCTTACTAATCTCCATCTCTTGTTTTTGCTCATCGGTCTAGTTTCCTGGATCAGAACTGTATCACCTTCTGTGCATTCGTTGTTCTCGTCGTGTGCAGTATATTTTTTCGTTTTCAATACGAATTTACCGTACATCGGGTGCTTTACTCTTGTAGTTTCACTAACAACAATAGTTTTTTCCATTTTATTGCTGGAAACCACTCCGATTCTTTCTTTTCTTAAATTTCTATCCATTGTAAAATGAAATTATTGTTTGTTAGTTAACTCAGTGTTTAGTCTAGCGATTGTTTTTCTCAAATCTCTGATTTGGATCGGGTTTTCAATTGGGCTGATTGCGTGAGCCAATTTCAGTTTTGAATATTGAGCTTTAGCTTCAGTTAATTGGTTTTGAATATCACCCGCGCTTAAATTTTTAATATCAGCTTTTTTCATTGTATTCAAAGATTAAAGAGGTTTAACAAAATCGTTAGCAACTATAAATTTAGTAACAACTGGTAATTTTTGTGCCGCAAGTCTTAGTGCTTCTTTCGCTACTTCGTAAGGAACACCTCCTACTTCGAACATAATTTTACCTGGTTTTACTACAGCTACCCAATATTCCACGGCACCTTTACCTTTACCCATCCTTACTTCGGCTGGTTTTTTAGTAATCGGCTTATCCGGGAAGATTTTGATCCATAGCTGACCTTCTCTCTTCATATATCTTGTCGCAGCGATACGAGCAGCTTCAATTTGTCTTGCAGTGATCCAAGCACCTTCTGTCGCCTTGATTCCGAAAGTTCCATAAGCAAGTTGATTACCTCTCTGGGCATTCCCCTTCATTTTCATCTTATGTACTCTACGGAACTTGGTTCTTTTTGGTTGTAACATAATTTCTAAATTTTAGATTTTAGATTTTAGATTTTAGATTTTTTTTATTTTAAAAAAGTAACGGTAATTTAAAATTCAAAATGTTCTAATCTAAAATTTTTAATTATTATTGTTATTATTGTTATTGTTCTTTCTAGGTCTTCTGTTGTCTCTGTCTCCTCCTCTGTTATCTCTTCTGTCAGACTGACCACCTTTTTTCTGTTGTCCCACTAGTGGAGAAAGTTCTCTTTTACCGTAAACTTCACCTTTCATGATCCAAACTTTTACACCTAGTTTTCCGTACTGAGTCAATGCTTCACCGATATGGTAATCGATATCTGCTCTGAAAGTAGACAATGGAATTCTTCCTTCTTTGAAAGATTCTGATCTTGCCATTTCAGCTCCATTCAATCTACCAGAGATTTGAACTTTGATACCTTCTGCACCCATTCTCATTGTACCTGCCATCGCCATCTTAACAGCTCTTCTGTAAGAGATTCTGTTTTCGATTTGCTTAGCAATGCTGTCAGCAACTAATACTGCATCCAGCTCAGGTCTTTTGATTTCGAAGATGTTGATCTGAATATCCTTTTTAGTCAATTTTTTCAACTCTTCTTTCAGTTTATCAACTTCCTGACCTCCTTTACCGATGATAAGTCCCGGTCTAGCGGTAGTAATTGTAACTGTTACTAATTTTAATGTTCTTTCAATATAAATTCTTGAAATCCCACCTTTAGATAATCTAGCTTCAAGGTATCTTCTGATTTTGTAGTCTTCCGCGATTCTGTCTCCATAATCGTTTCCGCCAAACCAGTTAGAATCCCATCCTCTGATGATACCTAATCTGTTACCAATTGGATTTGTCTTCTGTCCCATACCTTGATTAATTTTCTTTATTACCTAAGATTAATGTAACGTGGTTAGATCTTTTTCTGATTCTATACCCTCTACCTTGTGGAGCTGGTCTTAGTCTCTTCAATTGTCTTGCACTATCCACGAATATTTCTTTAACGATAAGGTTTGCTTCCTCGATGTCGGCACCTTCGTTTTTTACTTGCCAGTTGGCAATTGCAGAAAGAAGTAATTTTTCTAATTTGTTAGAAGCTTCTTTCTTAGAATATTTAAGGATATAAAGAGCTTTATCTACTTGCTCTCCTCTAATGATATCAGCAACTAATCTCATTTTTCTAGGAGAAGATGGGCAGTTATTTAATGAAGCTTTAACAACGTCTTTGTTTGCTTCTTTTCTTGCGATTGAACTATCTTGTTTTCTTGATCCCATGATTATCTGCTTCCTTTGTTTTTGTTACCACCATGACCTCTGAAAGATCTTGTTGGAGAAAATTCGCCTAACTTGTGACCTACCATGTTTTCTGTAACATAAACAGGGATAAAAGATTTCCCGTTGTGTACAGCAATAGTTTGTCCTACGAAGTCCGGAGAGATCATCGATGCTCTAGACCAAGTTTTGATAACTGTCTTCTTACCAGACTCTATATTTGCCTGAACCTTCTTATCTAAAGTATGATGAATGAACGGTCCTTTTTTAAGTGATCTTGCCATAATTATTTTCTTTTAGATACGATGTAACGGTTAGACACTTTGTTTTTCTTTCTAGTTTTGTAACCTTTAGCCGGTTTACCGTTTCTAGATCTTGGGTGACCTCCAGAAGAACGTCCTTCACCACCACCCATTGGGTGATCTACAGGGTTCATTACAACCGCTCTTGTTCTTGGTCTTCTACCTAACCATCTGCTTCTACCAGCTTTACCTGATACAGTTAATTGGTGATCAGAGTTGGAAACTGAACCGATCATTGCCATACACTCAGTAAGGATCATTCTAGATTCTCCTGAAGGCAATTTGATGATCGCATATTTTCCGTCTCTTGAAGTTAATTGAGCTGAAGAACCAGCACTTCTTGCTAAAATAGCACCTTGACCAGGCTTCATTTCAACACAAGAAATCACAGTACCCAATGGAATATTTTTCAATTTCATTGCGTTTCCTACGTTTGGTTCTACGTTCTCACCTGAAACTACTTTCTGATCTACTTTGATACCGTTTGGAGCGATGATATATCTCTTCTCTCCGTCTGCGTACTCTAATAAAGCGATAAATGCAGTTCTGTTTGGATCGTATTCTACAGATTTTACAGTTGCTTCAACGTTTGCTTTGTTTCTTTTGAAGTCAATAATTCTGTATTTCTTTTTGTGTCCACCTCCGGTGTAACGCATGGTCATTTTACCTGTTTGGTTACGTCCACCTGACTTTTTAATACCAACGGTTAGAGATTTCTCTGGTTTGTTGGTAGTAATTTCCTCAAAATTGTTTACAATTCTGAATCTCTGTCCCGGGGTGATAGGTTTTAATTTTCTAACAGACATTACTATTATTTATAATTATAATTAATTTACAGCAAAAATATCGATAACCTCACCTTCAGCAAGTTTGATTACCGCTTTTTTCAATTTATTCGTCTTTCCAACCTGAAGACCTTTTTTAGTATATTTCGCAGATACTCTAGGAGCATAAATCATTGTATTTACGTCTGCTACTTTTACACCGTAAGCTGCCTCAACAGCTTTTTTAATCTGGATCTTATTCGCTTTGGTATCTACCAAGAAAGAATAAGTACCTCTTAAATCCGTAAGGTAATTAGCCTTTTCTGAAATAACTGGTTTAATAATAACTGACATGATTTATTTCTTTAAATTTTCCTGGAATTTTTCAACTGCACCTTCGAAGAATACGATCTCACCGGCATTTACTAAATCGTAAGAACTGATTTCGTTGAAGTTCATTACTTTAGTTTTAGGTAAGTTTCTTGAAGATAAATATACATTCTTGTTAGCTTCAGGAAGAACGAATAAAGATTTTTTACCGTTAAGTTCCAATGCATTTAATACATTGATAAAATCTTTAGTCTTAGGAGCATTAAGGCTCAAATCTTCTAAAACTCTGATGCTGTTATCTCTCATTTTCTGAGATAAAACAGATTTTTTAGCTAATCTCTTAAGCGCTTTGTTCAATTTGAATCTGTAGTCTCTTGGTTTTGGTCCGAATACTCTACCTCCACCTCTGAACACAGGAGATTTGATATCCCCGTATCTAGCAGAACCAGATCCTTTTTGCTTCTTAAGTTTTTTAGTAGAAGCAGTGATTTCGCTTCTTTCTTTTGCTTTATGAGTTCCTTGTCTTTGTGCAGCAAGGTACTGTTTAACTTCTAAGTAAACCGCGTGCTGATTTGGCTCGATTCCGAATACTGTTTCGTCCAGAGTTACTTTTCTTCCGGTCTCTTTTCCTGATGTATTTAATACTACTAGTTCCATTTTCTGATAATTACATAAGAATTTTTAGCTCCCGGAACAGCACCTTTTACTACTAAAAGATTCTGATCTTGATCCACTTTTAATACCTGAAGGTTTTGTACAGTTACCTGCTTACCTCCCATTCTACCAGCCATTCTCATCCCTTTGAATACTCTTGAAGGGTCAGATCCAGCACCGATAGAACCTGGAGCTCTAAGTCTGTTGTGCTGACCATGAGTTGCCTGCATTACACCTCCAAAGCCGTGTCTTTTAACAACCCCTTGGAATCCTTTACCTTTAGAAGTACCTGTTACGTCAACGAATTCACCTTCAGCGAATAAGTTTACAGTTACTTCCTCTCCTACTTTCACTTCATCAACGAATTCTCTGTAGAATTCTACCAATTTAGCTTTAGGAGCAGAACCAGCCTTTTTAAAATGACCAGCTAACGCTTTACCAACGTTCTTCTCACTCTTGTCATCGAAACCTAATTGCACAGCTTTATAGCCGTCTTTTTCTAAGGTTCTGACCTGTAAAACCGAGCACGGACCAGCTTGAATAACTGTACAAGGAATGTTTTTTCCTTCTTCGTTAAACAAAGATGTCATACCGATTTTTTTACCAATAATACCTGACATTGTTTATATAATAATAAAATTTATCCTTTATTTATCACCATTTTCAGGAAGTCTGAAGTAATTTCTACGTCTGATGTAGGCATACTACGCCCCTAAAATGAGTGTGCAAATTTATGAATAATTTTATAACTGACAAATATTTCATGCAAAATATTTTGATTTTTAATCAATTAGAGCATTTTGGGAAAATCGAAAGAAAATTCAGGAGAATAATTTGTGAATCTTAAAATCTTTTGATAAGATACAAGGGAAAATTCTGAAATTACGGTTTGATTTTTGTTAGGTTAAAACTATTTTATAACCTGTCAGAAAAAAATGAAAAACACATATAACATATTACCAAAATTGAAGATAGCATTCAATAGTCCTTTTCATTTTTTTGAAAAGACCTTGAGTAATGCTGTAGGAGCTATCAATTCTGCTTTCACCTTTGATGATATCGACTTTTATCAGTAATGAAAGCAGTTAGATTTTTATGTATTTTATTGCTCCTTCTATTTTCCTGCAATAAAAAACAGAAACATCCATACACTTTTTATTACTGGAAAACTAAACTTGTTCTTGATCATGATGAAAAGAAAGCTTTGGATAAAGCTACTGTTCCTTATCTTTATACCCGCTTTTTTGATGTGGATAAATCCCGAGGAAAGTTTCAGCCTGTAGGCGTCATTACCAAAGATAAAAGTTTTGAACTCCGTCAGAAAATTGTACCTGTGGTTTTTATTACAAACCGCACTTTCCTTTATATACAAAAAGAAGAAATTACTTTTCTCGCTCAAAATATCAATGACCTCATACAGAAAAAAACATCTGAATATCATTTAAACACAATACCGGAAATACAAATTGACTGTGACTGGACTGCAGGTACCAAAAATGATTATTTTAATTTTCTAAAAGAATTAAAAAAGATCTCCCGTAAAGAGATCACCTGTACACTTCGACTTCATCAGGTAAAAGATAAAGCCCAGACAGGAATTCCGCCCGTGGAGAAAGTTTACCTGATGTGCTATTCCACTTCTTCGCCTCTGGAGAATTCTGATAAAAATTCTATACTGGATGTCAACATATTAAAAAGTTATCTCGCAGATCTTAATGATTATCCTTTAAAAAAAATAGAAGTTGCGCTGCCAATTTACTCATGGGGAATTGTAACCAATTATTTAGGAAAACATAAACTGATCAATGCTTTATCGGAAAAAGATCTTGAACATCCGAATTTTAAAAAGATCTCTAATCATGAAATTGAAATCCTTAAAGACGGTTTTTACTTTGGAAGCTATATGAATAAAGGCTTCAGAATCAAAATTGAATCTATTTCAGAAAACCAGATCAGGGAAGTTGTAAGTTTTCTTGACAAAAAAATACCTCAGTACAATATTATATATTACCAGTTGGATCGTAAATTTGTTAATGATAAGAATTTTGAACTTTAACATTTAACTTTCAAAAATCACCCGATAACCAAACACTTCAATAAAATGAAAAAGTATCTTCTATCACTCGCCGTTGTTTCGCTTTTTTATACAGAATCAGACGCCTGTGCCTGGTCTGATCCGGATTATGAATACTTTAATCTTTTTACCCAAAGTATTATTAAAGATAAATCTTATCTGCCTTTTCTACATAGCTACTCGACAAGATTTTATACCGATTTCAGATCGTCGTTGATTCCCGATGAAAATATAGATGCATGGAAAAGATATTTCAACAATCAGATGAGCTATGCTCAAACGGAATATCTTGTCAACAAAATGAGCATTAATGATCTTAATGCGTTAAAGAAAGGCTCTCCTACCAATCAGCTTCTGATCACATTAGGTCCGGGATTTTACCAGAAATATCATGAAGGGATCGATTATCTCATTGAAGCCAAATACCTGGAGCCGTATATGAAGATTAATTATATCGAAGGTGCTGATTCATTTTACTACCGGGAACCCGGAACAGGGAAAAATGCAACTAATCTTGATTATAATAAAACCATCGCTGCATTGACTTCGTTGTATAATGCTGCAAAAAATCCGGAAATCAAACAAAGATATGGTTATCAGCTTGTGCGGTTTAACCATTATACAAGAAATTATGATGCTGCCGTAAAAGCTTTTAAGGCTTATGTAGAACCTTTAAGATTGAAAGGTGCCCCTTACATTATGGCACTTGACCAGCTTGCCGGTGCCCAGCGAGGTTTGGGAATGAACAGTGAAGCCAACTGGAATTTCTTTCAGGTGTTCAGAGACAGCAAGAGCCGTAAAGAATCTGCTTTTGTTTCAATGAAACTTTCTGATACAGCATCTTTCAACAACATTTTAAAACGGTCCAATACAAATGAAGATAAAAATATGGCTTATTTCCTGTTGGGTTATGAAGATTTCAACAATCCGATTCCTGTGATGGAAAAGATGTTTGAAATTAATCCTGATTCAGAAATACTGAAAGTCATGGCAGTACGAAGCATTAACGAATTAGAGAGGAGTTATCTTCCTATTTATTATTATTCGAATGACGATACTATTACTTCTCAGAAAAACACTGCAGATAATAACGACGTAAAAAATAATTCAAATACCACCGAACCAAAAAAAGAAGAGCTTTCCTTCTGGCAGAAAATTATAAGATTCTTTAAAAATCTTTTCAGCAGTAAAAAAGATAAAGGATCGGATGAAAGTAAAGCCGACCAAAGTGACGACGAACTTCTTGATAACCCGGACAGAATTCCTGTCTTTACCAAAAACAACTATTGGTATGATGATAAGACGAAGGATTTTTTGGATGACCTTGAGAAATTTACCTCAAAAACAAAAGAAAAATCTAAGGATGAATACTGGCAAATTGCTGACGCTTATCTGAAATTCCTGAAAAAAGATTATAAAGAAAGTACGGAAATTCTTGAAAATATAAAAACCACCAATCCAGAATATCTTGAAGAGATCAAAAGAATGAAAGTACTTAATGATATTGTTTCCCAACCAAAGATTGATGCGGAATACGAAGATCATTTAATGAAAGACTATTCAGAATACTTTACTGAAAAGCCTGAAGTAAAAAAAGACAGTACTGAAACAGATGAATATGATTATTATGGCGAAGTTCCTTCAACGGCAGATTTTCTGAAAGATGTTCTGGCAAACCGTTATTTCCTTCAGGGTGAAGACGGAAAATCTTTCCTCATGAATAACAAGCTTTCGGATCTGCAGTACAATCCGAATTCCAGCTTGGTGAAAAGTGTTGAAGATTTTTACAGAAAACCCAATAAGACACAATTTGAACAGCAGATCATTGCTAAAAATATTAATGACGTAGGAAATATCGACGCATTTTTCGCCGTGATTTATGGCGACAGAGCAATGAGACAGGCAGATTTTGAAAAAGCCAGATCCTACTATGCAAAAGCACAGAATTTCTCCGGAATTCCAAGATCAGAATGGAATTATGATGACAAAAAAGTCACTCCTTTAAAATATGCTGCGGGAGCTTATAATGGATTGAGCAATATTTCGGATCTTGTATTTGGGCATAATGTATGGGAAAGCTACCAAAGCTCTCCGGAAGAAAGTATGAAGAAAGAAGATTATTCAGTATTTCCGTTTATAAAACCAACAATGAACAAACTGGAACTGACTGATGCTTTAATTCAGCTTAAAAAGATTGGAGCAGGAAAAAACCATGACGCCGCAACGGCCAATCAGCTGATCGGAAATCTTCTATACAACACCTCTATTCTCGGATATTACAGACAGCTTTTTGTGATGGATATAGATAACACAAACGGCGGAAAATATGATTTCCAAACTTCAGACCGCAAAAATCCGTATCAGTATTACTATAAAAATTTCCTGGACAGAACTTATATCGAACCGGATAATTTTGACCTGGCTATTGGATATTATAAGAAAGCATTAGACCTTTCATCCGATAAAGAACAGAAGGCAAGAATTCTGTTCCAGATGGCAAGCGCAGAACAAGGGAAGTATTATCAGTACGAGGCTAAAAACCCTTCAAAAGTTGATTATTCTGACCCTCAATACAGCGAGAAAAGTGATGCTTACCAAAAGCAGCTTGATCAGATTAAAAATCAAAAATACAGAACCTATTTTGCAATGTTGAAATCTCAATACGCCGATACTGAAACCGCGAAAGACCTATTGGGAAGCTGTACTTATTTTAATTATTTTATGAATTAATAAAAAAAGGAATCAGATCGATTCCTTTTTTTGTTCTTGCTCCCGTAACCATTCTTCATGTTTTTTTCTGAATAGCTTATCTTTATAATCCTGATTTCGCTGTGCTGCATCAATAGAATGGGAAGAATGAATGTCACTATCTTCCTCCGCAAAATCTGCAAGTTTTTCGTAATAGCAGTGGAGTTGATCAAGTTCCTTTTCCGTTAAATCTTCTATATCTACAATTCTGTTACTGGCCTTCTCGTTGGCTGCAATCAGTTCATTCAATTTTATCTGAATTGCTTTTGAATCTTTATTCTGAGCCTTCTGAATTAAGAATACCATCAGAAAGGTAATAATTGTCGTTCCGGTATTAATGACAAGCTGCCATGTTTCAGAATAATTGAAGATCGGCCCGGAAATTCCCCAGGCAATAACGATAATAGTTGCTCCAATAAAAGCATACGAACTTCCCGTAAACTTTGTTGCCCAATTTGAAAATCTTTCAAATATACCTTGATCTTTAGACATAATATTAATTTTTCAATGAACAGGCAGCAAAAACTCCGCCGAAACAGCAGAGTTTTAAGGTTAAATAATAGTTTGAATGATTTTAATATTTTATCGCTTTATCAATTTCTATAGGATTATTATTTTTCTTAATATTTTCCTGCATCATTTCTGAGAGTTCTTTGAGCTGTTCAGGTCGCTTCACCTCAATTCCCATAACCATAAAATGTGCATCAGGATTGGTATTATTTCTATAATGCTCTTTAAACGTATGAAGCGGATCGTTATAATAATCAAGCATCAGTTTTCTAAGTCTGGATTCGGGAATTTTAACGGGTTTCTGACCTCCAAAGTTCTCAAGAATTCCAAGTGTTTCGTATGTTTTAGGGATTTTATAACTTTTTACCAAAGAAAACTTAAAATTATCTTTATCATCATAAATTTCAAATATCATTCCCGGTAAACCTTGGAATTTATACGGTCCTTCGCTTAGATTGATGTCTTTCGTAAACCAGGCAGTCCAATTTCTGCCTCCGTATTTTGTAGTGGCTTTCTGAACTTTGTACCCACCGATGGTTCTTGTCTCGTTATCGAGCTTCCAATTCATTTTGTCATTTGTTTCTACAATGAACATATTCTGAACCATAATATAATTGGAATTAACCGTAGAATTTTTCTTCCTTGTAAGCGCAGGGGTGTCATCCCATATCACATTATTCTCACCTCTCGTTTTGTTGATTGAATCGGTGACTACAAAATCATAATTGTAAAATTTTACCTGATCCGGATTTACATCAAGGACCATACTTACTTTTCTTTTTTCCGGAGAAGCAGAATCCATCTTGAAATGATATTCATAAATAAAGCGATGGGTTTGTGCATTAAATGATAAGCTTAACAATATCATTACAAGTAGAAATTTTCTCATAGTAATATTTTTCACAAATATACATATAAAATAGAACCTTGCAATACATAATACTAATTTTAACATTTTATTAAATAAAAAAATCCCTCTTCTTTCGAAAAGGGATTTATTATCATAGCAAAGTTGATTTGCAATAAAGACTTTTGGTCTTCAGGCAATTATCACACTTTAATTTCTACGTCTACACCAGAAGGAAGTTCTAATTTCATTAGAGCATCAACCGTTTTAGAAGAAGAAGAGTAGATATCCATCAATCTCTTGTGAGCAGAAAGTTGGAATTGTTCTCTTGCTTTCTTGTTTACGTGTGGAGATCTCAACACAGTGAAGATTCTCTTATTTGTTGGCAATGGAATCGGGCCGTTTACAACAGCACCGGTAGCCTTTACCGTTTTTACGATTTTCTCAGCAGATTTATCTACCAAATTGTAATCGTAAGACTTAAGTTTTATTCTGATTCTTTGTGACATTTTAATCTAATTTAAATTAACCTTTTGCTTTTGCGATTACATCTTCAGCAATGTTCTGCGGAGCAGCTTCATATCTTTCGAATTCCATCGAAGATGTTGCTCTACCAGAAGATAATGTTCTCAATGAAGTAACATAACCGAACATTTCAGATAGTGGAACGAAAGCTTTGATAACTTTAGCGTTGTTTCTATCGTCCATACCGTTTACAGTACCTCTTCTTCTGTTAAGGTCACCTACGATATCACCCATATATTCTTCAGGAGTTACTACTTCAAGCTTCATGATTGGTTCCATGATAACCGCTTTAGCAGCTCTACCCGCTTCTTTGAATCCCATCTTAGCAGCTAATTCGAAAGATAACTGATCGGAGTCAACCGCGTGGAAAGATCCGTCTTTAAGGACAATTTTCATCGCTTCAACTTCGAAACCAGCCAAAGGACCGTTCTTCATTGATTCTTTGAATCCTTTTTCAACAGCAGGAATAAATTCTCTAGGAATGTTACCCCCTTTGATTTCGTTGATAAATTCAAGCCCCGTTTTACCCTCATCTGCTGGACCGATTTCAAATACGATATCTGCGAACTTACCTCTACCTCCAGATTGCTTTTTGTAAACCTCTCTGTGGTTAGCTTTTTGTGTAAGAGCTTCTTTGTATTCTACTTGCGGTTGACCTTGATTAACTTCAACTTTAAACTCTCTTCTCATACGGTCTACGATGATATCTAAGTGAAGCTCACCCATACCTGAGATAATTGTTTGTCCTGAAGCCTCGTCAGTCTTAACCTGGAATGTCGGATCTTCTTCAGCTAATTTAGCTAGAGCGTTACCCATTTTATCCTGGTCAGCCTTAGTTTTAGGTTCAACAGCGATACCGATTACCGGATCTGGGAAGATCATAGATTCAAGAACGATTGGGTTCTTTTCATCAGATAATGTATCTCCTGTTTTGATATCTTTAAATCCTACAGCTGCACCAATATCTCCAGCTTCGATAAACTCAACCGGGTTTTGCTTGTTAGCGTGCATCTGATAGATTCTTGAGATTCTTTCTTTGTTGTTTGAACGAGTATTCAATACATAAGAACCTGCATCAAGTCTTCCTGAATAAGCTCTGAAGAATGCTAATCTACCTACGAACGGGTCAGTAGCAATTTTGAAAGCTAATGCAGAGAAAGGCTCATCAACAGATGGTTTTCTTTCGATATCAGCATCAGTTCTAGGGTCTGTTCCTTTAATATTATCCTTATCAAGTGGAGAAGGAAGATATTTACAAACAGCGTCAAGCATGAACTGTACACCTTTGTTCTTGAAAGAAGAACCACAAGTCATAGGAATGATAGAAAGGTCGATAGTCGCTTTTCTTAAAGCTTCGTTAATTTCGTCTTCCGAAATTGAATCCGGATCTTCGAAGAATTTCTCCATCAAAGTCTCATCGTAGTCAGCAACAGCTTCTACCAATTTCTCTCTATATTCAAGAACTTCATCTTTCATATCGTCAGGAATTGGAACTACCTCGAAAGTAGCACCTTGTCCTGCGTCATCCCAGATGATCGCTCTGTTTTTGATTAAATCAACAACTCCTTTGAAATCTTCTTCAGCACCGATTGGTAAAACGATTGGAACTGCATTAGATCCTAACATTTCTTTAACTTGTTTTACAACGTTTAAGAAGTCAGCACCTTGTCTGTCCATTTTGTTTACGAATCCCATTCTAGCTACTTTGTAGTTGTCAGCAAGTCTCCAGTTTGTTTCAGACTGAGGCTCTACTCCATCTACGGCAGAGAATAAGAATACAAGACCATCCAATACTCTCAAAGATCTGTTTACTTCTACAGTGAAGTCAACGTGTCCCGGTGTATCGATGATGTTGAAGTGGTAAGGTTTTGTTTCAGGTAAAGTTTTCCCCTGGTCAGTTGGGAAGTTCCAAGAACAAGTTGTTGCAGCAGAAGTAATGGTGATACCTCTTTCTGCTTCCTGCTCCATCCAGTCCATTGTAGCGGCACCTTCGTGAACCTCACCAATCTTGTGAGTTTTACCTGTATAGAATAAAATTCTTTCTGTAGTGGTCGTCTTACCGGCATCAATGTGAGCGGCAATACCAATATTTCTTGTATATTTAAGATCTCTTCCCATTTCAGATTAGAATTTGAAGTGTGAGAAAGCTTTGTTAGCTTCCGCCATTTTGTGAGTATCGGTTTTCTTTTTGAAAGCAGCACCTTCTTCTCTTGAAGCAGCTACAACTTCGTTAGCTAATTTCAAAGCCATAGACTTATCATTTCTGGCTTTAGAATATTTGATTAACCATTTCATGGCCATAGAGATTTTTCTATCAGCTCTGATTGGCATCGGGATCTGGAAGTTAGCTCCACCTACTCTTCTGGAACGTACTTCTACGTGAGGCATAACGTTTGTTAATGCATCTTTCCAGATTTCAAGGGCTGTTTTCTCAGTATCACCTTTTTTAGTTTCTACAATATCCAACGCATCATAGAAAATTTTGAATGCGATTGACTTTTTACCATCAAGCATCAAATTATTTACGAATCTAGTTACCAACTGATCATTAAATTTCGGATCTGGTAACAACGGTCTTTTTTTCGCTTTTGTCTTTCTCATTGTTTCTGTACCTTATTTAATGATTATTTTTTCTTTCCTTTTGTTGGTGCAGCTGGTGCCTGACCTGGTTTAGGTCTCTTAGCTCCATACTTCGATCTTCTCTGTGTTCTTCCATTTACACCTGCAGTGTCTAATGCACCTCTTACGATGTGGTAACGTACTCCCGGTAGGTCTTTCACCCTTCCGCCTCTTACCAATACTATCGAGTGCTCTTGAAGATTATGTCCTTCGCCCGGGATGTAGGCGTTAACTTCTTTACCGTTAGAAAGTCTTACCCTTGCAACTTTTCTAAGTGCAGAGTTAGGCTTCTTCGGTGTAGTAGTATATACTCTCGTACATACACCACGTCTTTGTGGACAAGAATCAAGGGCAGCCGATTTGCTCTTCTTGGCAAGCGTGGCTCTTCCTTTTCTTACTAATTGTTGAATAGTAGGCATTTAATTGCTTTTTATTTTAGGGTGCAAAAATATAAATAATTTTTTAATTAGCAAACACCTGCATGAAAATAAAAATCAACACTTTAACTCCTTAAAAAAGAAATTTTATTACAACATCAGGATTTCAGCGCAAAACCGGCAAATAGGCGGAGATAATAATTACTTCTGGTTTAATTAAATTATTGTTAATTATTAATATTTATTCTGACCAGCAATCATAAAGACTAATTTCTTAATGAATTATAAAAATTTTAAAGATAAGCATCATCAATCAGCACTTTTAGAATTCGGCATAATATTTTCTTAAATTTGTTTCAAGAAAATAAACTACCTTATTATATGAAAAATTCGAACATCATCGGCCTTCAGGAAGCCGACTGCCAGCAGATCGCAGAAAAATTAAATATCCTTTTGGCAAATTATTCCGTATTTTATCAGAATACAAGAGGCTCTCACTGGAACATTAAAGGAGATCAGTTCTTTACACTTCACCCGAAGTTTGAAGAGTTATACAACAATCTTGTGCTAAAAATCGACGAAATTGCCGAGAGAATATTAACGTTGGGCGCTACCCCTGCACATAATTATTCTGATTATCTTAAAGTAGCTACCATCAAAGAAAGCCAGGAAGTGAGTGACGGAACTAAAAGTGTGGAAATTATTTTAAATTCTTTTAAAGTTGTGATTGACCTTCAGAGAGAACTTTTAGACATTACAGAAAAAGCAGGAGATGAAGGAACCAATTCCCAGATGAGCGATTACATCACTGAACAGGAAAAAGAAGTATGGATGTATAATTCATATCTTGGAAAGTAATAAATTTAACAGTAAAATAAAAAATCACCTTATATTTAGGTGATTTTATTTTTATTAATTATATTTGCGTATAAATTACACAATTATGCATAATGTACGATTAACCTCCATTCTGGACAACGATTTCTATAAAATAACAATGCAGAATGCTGTGGTAAAATTATTTCCCAGTTCTATAGTAAAATACGAATTCATCAACAGAGGAAAACATCAGTTTCCTGAGGGCTTTGATGCTGCTTTAAGAGAAGCTGTTAACAAAATGGCCGAACTTAAACTTACAAAAGAAGAGAAAAAATTCATGGCGAAAACTTGCCCGTACATCGATCTTCCCTATCTGGATTTTCTCGAGGGCTACCACTACGATCCGTCTGAAGTAAAAATTCATCAGGAAGGAAGTGAGCTTTCTGTTATTGTGGAAGGACTTTGGTACAGAACGATTCTCTGGGAAGTACCTTTGCTTGCCTTGATCAGTGAGCTTCATTATGAAATGAACCACATGGAAAGGGATCCTAATGAAGTCATCATGAAAAGAACTCTAGAAAAAGCCGCAACACTGGAAAAGCTCGGGGTTAATTTTGCTGAATTCGGAACCAGGAGAAGACATTCTCACAAAGTGCAGAACCTGGTCATGGAAGCTCTCACCCAGAAAAAAAATTCAACATTCATTGGAAGTTCAAACGTACATTTTGCAATGAAATATGGTGTAAAACCTATCGGAACCCATGCCCATGAATGGTTTATGTTTCATGCTGCCGAATATGGCTTTAAAATGGCCAATGAATTGGCATTGGAACATTGGGTAGATGTCTACAGAGGCGACCTGGGAGTTGCGCTATCAGACACTTATACTACGGACGTTTTCTTTCAGCAGTTTGATAAAAAATTCGCCAAACTATTTGACGGAGTGCGACATGACAGTGGCGACCCACTCGAATTTGCGGACAAAACAATCGCTCATTACCAAAAACATGGCATTAATCCTTTATTCAAATATATCATATTCTCTGATGGATTAAATCTCGAAAAGGTAGAAGAAATTACCAACTACTGCAAAGGAAAAATCGGAGTATCGTTCGGAATCGGAACGAACCTGACCAACGATGTTGGTTTGAAGCCGATGAATATTGTGATGAAATTAATTGGTGTGCAGGCACCTAACCACGAATGGATCCCTACCGTAAAACTTTCCGATGAACACGGGAAATATACAGGAGATCCTAAAATGATCGAATTAGCCAAAGAGTTTTTAAGAATTCGGAATTAATAAATTTATAAGTGAGTTTTTATAGTAAATTTTCAGAAAAAGATCTGATTGAATCTTACAAGAATCAATTGGATTACCAAGGCAAAGCCAGCCAAGAGCTTTTAGATGAAATTTCAAAGAGAGGAAATATTAATGATTTCGAGCTGACCATAGAAAATCAGAAAAAACTCCAGAATGAACGGAACAGACTTATACGAGAAATTCATCAACATTACATGAATAAATGTTCAAAACAAGAATGCCTTTCTTTAATAAGTTCAGATCTGTTATCGGAGAAAGATATGGAAGAACTTGTTCAAATTAAGTACGCACATATTCATCAAAACATTGAAAATTTAAAAGTTGATTCTATAACAATACTAAAAAGCTTTTATGCTGCTCTTATTTCCTCTATAATCACTTTTGTTTTACTAACAATAGCTATTTATACAATGAAATTCTTAATAGCATTTCATTTTTTTCTCCTTATCCCTGTGTATATAATAAATTATTGGATTATAAGAATGATTGTAAGGAAGACAAGAGAAAATATTGTAGTTTTTATAGCAACTTTTGTAGCCACCTTGTTGAATGTTTTTTATTTCCTCTTTTTTATCTCTAATTAAAATTCAGTTAATTCTTACTCAGTTTTTTCATTAAGATTGCTTCCATTTTTTCATACCCTTTTGCCGTCGGATGAATTTCATCTTCCGTGTAAATTTTGTCAAGCCCATTTCGAGAATCTTTCATTTCGGAATGATAATCCACATAAGGAATGATGTGCTTTTTTGCATACCCCTCAATCATTTTATTGAGAGCAATCACCTTTTCCGCCGGATGCATATCTTTTCTCCAGCCAAAATCATAAGCAGGAAGAACGGAACATAAAACAACTTTAATACTATTCACCTTTGCCAGCTCTGCCATTGAAACAATATTTCCAAAAACCTTATCCAGAGAAATAGATCCCTGATTTTCGGCAATATCATTCGTCCCGGCAAGAATAATGACACGTTTTGGTTTTAAATTGATAACATCTTCCCTGAATCGTAACAGCATTTGAGAAGTCACCTGACCGCTAATTCCACGCCCCACAAAATTATTTTTAGTAAAGAATGAAGGATCCGTAGAAAACCAGCCTTCTGTAATAGAATCTCCCATGAATACAGTATTCGGAGCTATATTTTTAGATAAAACTTCCTGATTTTGCTTTTCATATTTTGCATAATTGGCAAAATCCTGCGCTGATAAGACTGATGAAAAAATAAGGGTTGTAATAATTAACAATTTCATAAATGTATTTTATATTTAAATTGATGAAACAACAAAACAAATATACGTTTTGAAACAATTAAAACCATTACTTAAAAGAATTTTAAAGAAAAATCATTAATAAAATAGAACTTACGGTTTCCCGTAAAAGAAATCAATTTTCCTTTTTGTAATTTTGAAAAATGGAGATCATGTATTTAATAATAGGCTGTATCGCAGGAGGAATAATCGGAGCGATCATCCAATATTTTGCCTCGAAATCATCAATGATTTCAAGAAATTCTTTTGACGAGCTGAACAATCTTTACATCAGGACCCGTGCAGATCTTGAAAATTCAAATCTCAAAATTCAGGAGTTGAATCAAAATATTATTGATGATAAAGAATTGAATCTGCAGCAGGCCGATCTAATGAATGATCTTAAAAATGAATTTTCCAAAATTTCGGCAGAATACGCTTCATTAAACACTCAATTCCTGGAGCAAAAACAACTGCATGCAAAACAAACGTCTCAAATCGAAAGTCTATTGACAGAAAAGCAATCTCTTTTTGCAAAAAACTCAGAACTTTCTGCCATCAATGAAAGCCTGCAGAAATCTCTTGAAACCCAAAAAGAAGAGATCACAAAAATTCAGGAAGAATCTAAATTACAGTTTGAGAATCTTGCGAATAAAATTCTTGAGGAAAAAGCAGAGAAATTCACCACTTTAAATCAGAATAATTTAAAAACTATCCTTGAGCCTTTTCAGGAGAAAATAGCTGATTTAAAGAACCGAGTGAATGAAGCTTATGAAAAAGAAAATAAAGAACGTTTTTCTCTTGCGGAAAAAGTAAAGGAACTGGCAGAACTCAATCAACAAATATCCGAAGATGCAAAAAAGCTGACCCGTGCCTTAAAAGGAGAAAGCAAAACACAGGGCAACTGGGGTGAAATGATTTTGGAAAGTATCCTGGAAAAATCCGGCCTTGTAAAGGGAAGGGAATATTTTCTGGAGCATGAACTTCGTGATGAAGACAACAAAGCTCTCTTCTCTGAATTCTCCGGCAAAAAAATGCGCCCTGACGCCGTTGTAAAATATCCGGATGAAAGAAATGTAATCATTGATTCTAAAGTTTCTCTCACAGCCTTCACGGAACTTGTGGATGAAACCGATCAGGATATTTACCAGATAAAGATTAATCAGCATTTGTCATCCATTAAAAATCATATCACCCAGCTTAGCCAGAAAGCATATGATGACTACGGAAAGTCACTGGATTTTGTAATGATGTTTATTCCGAGTGAGCCCGCTTACATTGCCGCCATGCAGGCAGACCAAAACCTTTGGAACTATGCTTACGACAGACGAATTTTGCTGCTCAATCCAAGCAACCTGATCACCTCATTAAAACTGATTGCCGATCTCTGGAAACGTGAGTATCAGAACAGAAACTCCATGGAAATTGCAGACCGAGGAGCCAGACTTTATGACAAGTTTGTAGGATTTGTCGATAATCTAGAAAAGGTCGGTAAGAATCTCGATCTGGCAAAGAATGTATATAATGAAGCCTACAAACAGCTTTCTACAGGAAATGACAATCTTGTAATTCAGACACAAAAGCTAAGAGCCCTGGGAATAAAAAACAAAAAAGATCTTCCTCAAAGCCTGATCGATAACGCGCAAACCTATCTGGATATCTCAGGTGAATAAACTCACTCCGCCCCAAAACCGGAGTTTTTCTTTTCTAAATCTGATTTAAAAGTATCTTAAAGATAATTTTACATAATTTTGTGGAATGTTAATAGAAAGCTTTCAGAACGAAAAAGTAAAATATATCACCAAACTTCTTACGGACAACAGGTTTAGAAAAAAATCAGATGTTTTTGCCGTTGAAGGGCAGCAGGAAAACGAGCGTGCACAGACCTTCGGATTTGAACCTGTTGAATTTTTCATCTGTGAAAATATCTTTCAGAAAGAAATACCAAAAGGGAAAATTCATTTCGTAAGTGAAAAAGTATATGAAAAAATAGCTTATCGTGGGAGTTCGGAAGGCATTATCGGTATTTACAATACAAAAACATCAGACCTTCTTTCTTTCGCTCCTAAAAAAGATTCTACCATCATTGTAGTTGAAGGTGTTGAAAAACCCGGCAATTTGGGGGCTATTTTAAGAAGCTGTGAAGCGTTCGGGATTGATGCACTAATTGTATCTGATGGAAAAACTGATTTCTACAACCCTAATGTTATACGTTCAAGTGTAGGTTGCCTTTTCGGAATGAATGTATTTCAGGCTGATAATGAGGAGACCATAGAGTTTCTTAACAAAAACGGATATCAAATCTATACGACCATTATGGATGAAAGCTCACAGGATCTTTACACAAGAGATTTCAAAGAGAAATCCGCTGTTGTATTTGGAACGGAACATTCAGGCTTAAGTGAATTTTGGATAAATAAAGGAAAAAATACACTTATCCCAATGAGCGGAAGCATAGATTCCCTTAACCTGAGTAATGCGGTCGCGATTACCTGTTATGAAACGCTGAGACAGAAAAAATCATAATACAATCCACTATTGATGATATATAAGCATAAAAAAACCGCATCACTGGGTGAGCGGTTCTTTTATTTTAAAGCGTGCTTTAATTATTTTTTAGCAGCGTCTTCTTTCTTAGCTTCAGCTTTAACTTCTTCTTTAGCTACTTTAGCATCAGCTTTAACTGAATCTTTAGCAGCATCAGCGTTAGCTTTTACTGTATCTACAGTAGCGTTAGCTGTAGAATCGATAGCAGCAGTAGCTGAATCAGCTGTAGCGTTTACTGAATCAACAGATCCTTCAGTAGTGTTAGCTTCAGTTTTTTTACAAGCAACTAGAGAGATTGCAGCGATAGCAGCTACGAATAATGACTTTTTCATAATAAATTAAATTTAATTTTGTTAATATTGTTTTATAAAATCTTTTCTCTGTTCGGTTATTTGAACAAGACAAAGGTATAGCAGATAGAAAATTTGTTTATGAAAAATAATTGTAATACCTTTGTAAAACAGTTTTACAAATAAATACAACTGATAATCAATAATTTAATTATTTTAAAATAAATTGACGGATTTAGATCTATTACATTTTGAGCAGCTGAAAAAGGATGTACAGGCTCAATATTTGAAAGAATACACCCCTTCCTATGATGAAATTTCAAAATGGAAGGGAATTGATATCATCTATTTTCAGGAAGATCTTCGTAAAAAGGCTAAAGGAAACATTAGCGAAAAATCTTTTTACACCTATTTTAAAAACTCACCTGTTACAAAACTTCCCCGTATTGATATGCTCAATTTATTGAGTATTTATGCGGGTTACGATTCCTGGTACGAATTTAAAAAACAACATCTTTTTGCAGATGAATTGCTGCAGAATGATGAAGAGCTGAGCGAGGAAGAGCTTCAGGAAATTCAAAAGACAGTTTCTTCGGCTCCTATCCTTCCCGATAACGACATTTTACTTAAAAAACAGGAAATAAACACACAGGAAAATACAGATTTACAAAAATCAATTACTGAAAATCAATCAATTAATCAAAATAAAGAAAAATCAGTAACTACAAATCCGGGACAGGTAAAATCTAAAAAAAACTTCATCAAAAAAAATGTTTGGGTTATTGTAACTTCGGTTTTGGTTGTCCTCACTGGTCTTTTAGGTTTCAAAGATGCTCTTTTTTCAAAAACCTACAAATATTGTTTTACGGATGCAGATAGAGGAGTTGGTGTTGTGAATACATTAGAAATAAAAGTAATTAAGGAAAATGAATCTCCTATTCTTTATAAAATAAAACCTGGAGAATGTTTTTATTACTCTACGAAGGATAAAAACCTGAAAATGCAGATCAGCTCACCATTCTATGAGTATTTAGAAATCAACCGTAGTCTCGAAAACGCACCAGATGAGGAAATTATCGAGCTGAAACCGGATGATTACAAAATGGCAGCGTATTATTTCTCTATTAAAGATGCCAATGGTGATCCTGAAGAGCTTAAAAGAAAAAGAAACCAGCTTGAAAGCCTTATAAGCAGCAATGCTGTCATTTATCAGATATATGACAATAATATCTACGGCATAGAAAGACTAGATAAACAGAAATATATTACACTGGTAACAACCCCAACCACTTCACTGAAGAATTTAAGTGTAATAGAAATGAAAAAAGATAACAACGGAAAAATCATCTCCATCAAATTTAAAATTGCAACAGATGAAAAGAATAAATAACTTTTTAATTTTTACTTTATTGCTTCTCGCATTTGTTTCCTGCAACAATAAAAAAACGGAAATCAGTGATCTGGATAAACTCCGAAACAGCAATAATACCAAAACATATCCTGCCGTACAGATGGACAGTGCGCAAGCAATCAACTACATCACCAAACAAAAGGTACAGGAACTTCTTGATCTTTCAACGCTATACCTATCGGGAAACAAAAATACTGAAATAGATACCCTGATTTTTTCCCAGATGCAAAGCTATTTTCATAAGCCTGACAGTGCAACATTCAAAAATCTCTTTCGTGAACTCGACAGCCTGAAAGTAAAAAGCGTAAAGGTAAATAACCTCGAAGTCTACAAAGACATCCAAAATCAGGACACCTTGGATTTTGCAAAATTCAATGTGGAATATTTTGACAACAAGAATAAATCATTGGGAACATTCGAGAAAAATGCACAATACATTCTTGTTTCTACGCCTAATACGAAAAAAGAATTCAAATTTTTCTTTCTGAATTTTTATTCCAATCCTTTATTGAAGAAAGACAGTACATCTGTAGGAGTTACCAGATAATCCAACGGAATATCGTTCTCCCAAACATCATCGATATTTTCATCGGGGTTAAAGTAATTGACTCCGATTTTTTTTGATTCTTTAGAGATACTTTCAAAAAAACCGTCATAAAAGCCTTTGCCATATCCTACTCTGTTGCCATTTTTATCAGCATAAAGCAATGGTGTAATGATATAATCGAAATCTAAAACTCCGGAATTTTCATTCGAAACAGGCTCTGAAATATTCCACTGATTAAATTCAAATTTTGTATTATTAAAAATTTCTACCGAAATCAGCTTTGTATCCACTATTTTAGGAACAAAAACACTGATATTCCGGCTGAAAAAATAATCAATAAACAACTGCGTATCAATTTCTTTGAATTTAGCAATTGGGATAAATAGGTGAATTTTGTCTCCTGAAGCAGGTTTAAAATATTCAACAAAATTTTTGAAAATAGCTTCGGATAACAAGAAAGCCTCATCATCTGACAAGGCTTTTCTTTTTTGCATATATTTTTTTCTAAGCTCCGCTTTTAGCATGACTTATGCGTTTTCGGTGTCAAGAATTTTATATAATTTATCAGAAAGACGTACTCTGAAAGGCAACTCGAAAGTAATCTGCTCTCCTGGTTTTGCCACATCGCTAAAGCTACCATTCACAAAAATCTGTGACACTGTAACTTCCTGATCTCCTGTTGTCGGCCCGGAAATCAAAACTTTATCTCCCACAGAAAGCTCATTATTTTCAATTAAAAACTGAGCAATTTTAGATTTTGAGAAATAATGCTCTGCTTTTCCGACCAACGTCTTTTTAACTTTGATTTTCTGACGGATATCCTTTATTTCAGCTTTTGCTAAGGGCTTATCTGGCAAATCACCGGATTTTTTGAATTTTAAAGCTTCAGATTTTCCTTTTCTGAAAACTTTATTTCCAACCTGAAGGCCTTTTCTTAGCTCAACCTGTTCTTCCCATGGCAAATGGATAATGCCCTGACATTCCGTTGAACAACAGTTTTCCATTGCAGCTTTACATTCATCGCACTGGATAAATAAGAGATGACAGGCATCATTTGCACAATTGGTATGATTGTCACACGGTTTTCCACACTGGTGACACTGGGCAATAATATCGTCGGTAATTCTTTCTCCTAACCGGTGATCGAACACAAAGTTTTTACCAATAAATTTACTTGCTATTCCTTCCTCTTTAATCTGTCTGGTATATTCAATAATTCCACCTTCCAGCTGGAAAACATTTTTAAAACCCTGGTGTTTGAAGTAAGCACTTGCCTTTTCGCAACGAATTCCACCGGTACAGTACATAAGAAGGTTTTTATCTTCTTTGAAATCCTGCAATTGTTCATTAATAATAGGCAAACTTTCTCTGAAGTTTTCAACATCAGGAGTAATAGCGCCTTCAAAGTGCCCTACTTCACTTTCGTAGTGATTTCTAAAGTCTACAACAATTGTGTTAGGATCTTCAAGCAGGTCATTAAATTCTTTAGCTTTTAAATGAACACCTTTATTGGTAACGTCAAAAGTTTCATCGTTCAATCCATCGGCAACGATTTTGTTTCTGACTTTAATTGTTAGTTTTAAAAATGAATGATTATCCTGCTCTACCGCTACATTGAGGCGAATACCTTTCATAAAATCGTACACTTCCAGAGTGTCGCGAAATGCCTCAAATTGATCTGCAGGAACACTCATCTGTGCATTGATTCCTTCATGTGCTACATATATACGGCCAAGCGCATCAAGGGCGTTCCAGGCTATAAATAAATCGTCACGAAATTTTTTGGGATCTTCAATTTTGGCATACGCATAGAAAGATAATGTAAGGCGCTCTTTTCCGGCCTCATCTATAAGTCGAGCTCTTTCTTCTGCGCTTAAGGTGTTGTACAGTTGCATGCTATAAACGTTTTAAGTGAGAAAAATTTTTGCAAATATAATTATTTTTGATGTAATCAGAAATAAGATTATTAAATCCAAAACCGGAACCATAGTTTTTGTAGTCCTATGATTTTTAACTTTATGACAATATAAACATCAATATGTCATAATGTCATTAAGTTTTTTTTAATCTTAGTTAATTGAGATTTTAAAATTTATTGTATAATATATAAATTATTCCAATTGCTGTTAAATTTTAGTTAAAACTGAAACAATTAATACCAAGTGCATACCTATTTAGCATTAAATTTGTTTACAATAAAACGATAAGTTAATCAATAAATAAAAACAATAAAGAAAAGATATACAATGAAGAGTACTTTAAAAAAACTATTACCATTTGCCGTAGTAGGAGTTATTTCAGGAGCTACTACCGTTGGAACACTACAATATTTCAACCACGATTCCAACAGTCCGGACCAGTCCTATTTTACAAAATCGGCACCCAATGTCAGTTTTGCAGGGATGAATTCTGCTGCCGTCGGGGATGATTTTGTAAAAGCTGCTAAGACAACAGTTCCTGCCGTGGTTACTATTAAAAATTATCAGTCCAGATCTGGAAACCGCGCATCTGAACAGGATCTTTTTGACTTCTTTTTTGGAGATCCGTTTGGAGGAAGGGGCCAGCAAAGACAAAGACAGCAACAACAGGCTCCGGACAATATGCCTTCAGGAATGGGATCGGGTGTGATCATTTCTCCTGATGGTTATATTATTTCAAATAATCACGTGGTGGCTGGCGCCAATAAGCTGGAAGTTGTTTTAAGCAACAAAAAATCTTATATCGCCACATTGGTTGGCACAGATCCAAACACAGATATTTCACTGTTAAAAATTGAAGAAAAAGGTCTTCCTTATTTAAATTTTGCCAATTCTGACAACATTGAGGTAGGCCAATGGGTACTTGCTGTCGGAAATCCATTGGGACTTAATTCTACTGTTACAGCGGGTATTGTTTCAGCGAAAGGGAGAGGTATCGGAATTTTAAGCTCACAAGGGAAAGCGGCTAATCCTATTGAAAGCTTCATTCAAACCGATGCGGCGATCAATCCCGGAAACTCAGGAGGTGCACTTGTGAATACGAACGGAGATCTGATTGGTATTAATTCAGCGATTCAGTCTACAACAGGATATTATCAGGGATATGGATTTGCGGTTCCTTCAAATTTAGCACGTAAGATTATTGAGGATATCAAAAAATTCGGTATTGTACAAAGAGGATTCCTTGGGGTACAGTCTTTAGATTTATCCAATGATATGCAGGTAGCTGCTTATAACAGAGAGAAAAAAGCCAATATTAAAGCGGGCTCTGGAGTGTATGTAACTGGTTTTGGAGATAACAGTGGCGCTGAAGATGCAGGATTAAAATCTGGCGACATCATTACAAAAATTGACAATACAGTAGTCACTGATTTTGCAGATTTATCTGTTGCCATTGGCAGCAAACGTCCTGGAGATAAAGTGGCTGTAACTTATTTGAGAAATGGTAAAGAAAATACTGCAACCGTTACATTGAGAGACCAGAAAGGTGGAACCAGCACGAGAACAAAGGCTGACCTTAGTGTAACTGAAAAAATTGGGGCAGAATTTGAACCGCTTAGCGACAGAATTAAAACAAACTTTGGTCTAAGTAGTGGGGTTACCGCTAAAAATGTTTCAGAAGGTGGTGAGATTGCTAAGATTGGAATTGTAGACGAATACATTATAATGGAAATTAATGGTAAGCCTGTTAATTCACAAAAAGATGTTGAAAAGATTCTTGACAAATACTCAGGAAATGTATCGGTAAAATTCGTGGATGGATATGGCCAAATTTATACTAGAGGATTCAAAATGCCTTAAGATATCAACTTAACTTTCATATCAACAAAAAATCGCTGCAGTCTTGCAGCGATTTTTATTTTAATTTATGATTGATTTACCTTTTCGGAGATCCTTTTTTTCTTTTGGCGTTCATAAATAATTTCCACTATTTTACCTCCAATCCATGAGAAAGGAAAGAAAGTAAGGAAAATAGAGATCTTATAGAATGTCGGATGATAAGGAAAAACGATAACGTCCAACATAGCCAGGAACAGCATGATAAATCCGATAAGAATAGCATAAGCTACTTTTGCATATTTAACAATCATTGCCGTTGCTACACCACCTATCGTGGTTGCCAACCCAGAAATGAATAAAAGAAAGCCAAAGAACGCATCATCGTGCTGCATGCTTTGAAGAAATCTCTCCCAGTGCTCAAAAGGAGCAAAAGCATCAAAAGTAACCCATTGCGGAAACACCCTTATACCAAGAGTAATAATAAGCCCGGCGATCCCAAGACCTACAATAACCGCAATTGTATTCCTTATAAAATTCATTAATCCTGATGAGCAATCATAGAAATTTCGATATCCACATTTTTCGGCAGGCAGGAAACCTGTATAGTTTCACGAGCCGGGAAGCTTTCAGCATCAAGATAAGATGCATAAATATCATTCATTACCGCAAAATCATCCATATTTTTTAGGAAGATGGTAGCTTTTACAACATTTTTAAAAGTCATTCCTGCTTCTGTAAGGATAGCTTCCAGGTTTTTCATTACCTGATGCGTTTCCTTCTCAATACCTTCCATCAATTTACCTGTTGTAGGATCTACAGGAATCTGACCAGAGATATAAAGAATCCCGTTTGCCATATTGGCTTGTGAGTAAGGTCCGATAGCTGCAGGAGCATTTACAGTGTTGATTATTTTTTTCATTAGAATTTATTTTGGGTGCAAATATAAAATTTATATTCTATTTCTATAATCAAATATCAAATCTAATGCTAGAATGGTGCATTTGGTTGTGTAAAACTTCTGTCTTTATATTTTAAGGCATCACTTAAGATATTGGCTTTAATCCCAATAAAGAAATCATACACTTTGTACTGTCCAAAAGGTACCCAGTTGAAATTGATCGTAAAGCTTCGCTGATCTCTGGAGAAACCAATTCTGGTATACGCCAGTTGCTTTGTCACCATATCATAATGGGTGCTACCATTGATATTCCAGTACGGGGTAAGCTTTATACTACCATCAAGACCTACCGAAGCCAGCCTTGTTGGAGTTCTGGAAGCATAGCTTTTGGTGTAGGCATAATTGGCATTTACATTTAAAGTCCATGCCTGATCAAAGTGTGCATAATTATCATCGTCAAAATAATAATTTTCATTTCTCACTTCACCTTTCGCTTTGTATTTTTTGGCATAATCTGTTTTCTCTCCAAATATTTCACTGCTCAACGGATAAGAGAGCTGTAGATTGAATCCCTGCACACTGAATCCTCCAAGATCTTCCGTTCTGATCCCGGTATCCTGACCCGGCAGATAGACAATTTTATAGGGATCTAGTGACAAACTTGTATTGACGTTTAGTTTATTATTAAAGAACGAAGATTGTCCGTTAATGGTAATAATAGAAAACGGGTGATCTTTCGCGGCAAAGTTGTAGTTTCCGGATAGATTTAATGATTCAAAGATCTTCAGTTTTTTTACTCCTGTAGAATCTTTTTTAGACCTTACTTTCATCTCAATATTGTTTCCAATATTGAATCCTAATGCACCAACCATTCCGCTGCTCGGGCTTCCGATGATTCCTCCATCAAATATAGAATAGGGCGTTAAAGCTCCATTTGCGTCATAATAATTTTTATAATATCCAAACCCTGAACCACCAAAATCCGGAGAATAAGTAAATCCTATGCTCGGTGTCACCATATGTCTGATCGCTTCAATGGCCGAACCTTTTTTAAAATTTGCCTGCCCATATAAAGTGGTCTGAATACTTGCTGTTGTAGAAAATGTAGAATATCCCGATATCCCTTTATTGGTTTCAGTAACCGGTCTGTTTAATAAAGGATCATAATATTTTTTGATGGTTTTAGTTGTAAGAGCATTATCAATATTCGCTCCTAAACTGAAAGTAAAATATTTTGCAATCGTAGTATTGGTCCCTAGAGCAATATTATTTTTAAGTCCGGTTTGCATTTTATCCCACATGGCTGCAGTGAAAAGCTCTCCCTCATTAGTCTGTACGAAATTGGTAAGATTAAGACCCGTATTTACTGTAATGTTTTCCAATAATCCTGTTCTCGTTCCCGTTTTTGATCCAAAAAGATAAAACTGATTAATAGCTACGTTCATCTGTGGCAAACGAAGATCTGATAATCCGGTAGCAAAATTCTGGGAATAAGAAGCCGTTGCTGTAATGGTTGACGGTAGCTTCAAAAACCTTTTGGTAATGGTAACCGTTGAATTTTGCTGGGTATTTAATACATTTTGATTTAAAATATAATTGTTGTTCAGCGTATTGTTATAGAATTTCGTACTCACGATATCCACAGACGCTGAAAAATTCAGAAAAGGATTTGCTTTCGTATCCTGTGTATGTCTCCATGCAATTCTGTAAGTACTTGTTTTGCCATAGTCATCAAGACCTTTAATCCCTCGTACTGCCGTTCCAATATCTGCAGAAAAATTACCCGAATAACGGTATTTTTTCACATAGTTCATTTCCGGGCGTAAGTTCCAGCTTCCTTTCGTATAAATATCTGAAAGAATTTTAAGGTCAAAATGCTCTCCAATCGGCTGATAATACCCCAGTCCATTCAGGAAAAACCCAACGTCCTGTCTTTCCCCAAAACTCGGTATAAGAATACCTGCTGATCTTTTATCCGAAAAAGGTAAAATTGCAAAAGGCATGATAAGCGGTGTAGGAACCTGCTCGATATACATCTGAATAGGTCCTGAGATAATGGAGGATTTATTTTTGGTCTTCACCAATTTAATATTTGAAGCCCGTAAATGGTAATCTGCCGCGGTATCTTTCTTTTTAATGAAATAATCATCGGTGGTATAATTCGCCCGTCTCATCGCAAAAACGGAATCATTATACTTCTTTGTTTTTTCAGCAACAATTACCCCTTCACTTTCTTCCGTTCTGGCGTTAAAAGCGATGGCTTTTTTGGTTTTTGTATTGTATTGAAACTCATCGGTTTCATACTTTTTGCCGGCCTGTGTAATTACAGCAGGTTCTATATATTTTCCTGAAGAATCCTGTTTCCCACGGGCATACATGAGACTCTTAGACTCATTAATAGAGATATAGTCTGCATCGATCTGCACATCCTGGTATTTTACCTGGGCATTCTTGTTGAGATAGATCATTTTTTTCTGAAAATCCCGACGGTTATAGTCTGCTTTGGTCTGAAGAACACTTTCGAGAGGTTCTTTTTTCAGAACGATCGTATCTTGCTTGGGAATAGTATCATTAGCCGTATTTTCAGTCAATTTTCCAGGAGTTTCCTGTGCTAAAAAATTGTTAAAAATTAGGATAATTAAAATTTGTAATATATTTTTGGAGACGGTTTTGGCCAATTTATTTGTTATATTTATGATATATAATTAAGGCTCAAAATTAATATAATTTTTAAAACTGTAGGATGCACAAAGTAAATTTTAAAATAATTTTATCATTTCTCCTTATTCTTTCGATCAACTTTATTTTTTCGCAAAAGAAATTCACCATTGTTCTCGACGCAGGACATGGGGGAAATGACCACGGAGCCAACAGAACCTATACAGACATAGGCAGAATTGCAGAAAAAGACATTACCCTCGCTATTACCCTAAAGGTAGGGGCGATGCTTGAAAAGAACAAAGACTTTAAAGTAATATATACAAGAAAAATAGATGAATACCCTTCTCTTTCTGACAGAACCAACCTGGCTAACAGAAGTAAGGCAGATCTTTTTATTTCCATACACTGTAACTCTTCTAAAAAGCCAACAGCCTACGGAACAGAAACTTTTGTACAGGGGCCCGATCAGAACGACACCAACCTGGAAGTTGCCAAGAGAGAGAATGATGTGATCTTTCTAGATGAAAAGGATAAGCAGACCTTTGGTTCTTACGATCCGAGTTCTCCGGAATCGCTTATTGCCCTGAAGCTTCAGCAAAGTAAATATCTTGAATCAAGTTTGCTTTTGGGAGGGTTGGTCGAAGAAAATTTCGTCAACAAAGATAAAAGAACATCCAGAGGCGTATGGCAGAAAAACCTGCACGTACTTCGTATGAATGCCATGCCTTCCGTACTTATAGAAACAGGATTTATCAATCACCCGGAAGAAAGTCATTACCTGGCTTCAGATAAAGGTCAGGAGGAAATTGCAGAAAGTATATATAAGGCGGTTATTGATTATAAAAAAGCGGTTGACCGTAAATCAGGATACACCGTTTCTACAAAAAAACCAGAACCTGAAAAACCTGTAGAAGTTGCCCTGAAAAATGATTTCAGAATTTTATTATTAAGTTCTCCAACAAAATACAACGATGGGGATCCGGCTCTTAAAGGATTGAACTATATTTTACCTATTAAAGAAAACGGACAATATAAATACTATTATGGTGTAACCAACCTGGCTTCTGTAAAAGATATCAATATCAAAACAGCAAAAGACGCAGGATTCCGAAATGCTTATGCGGTTGGATTTATGCCAAATCAGAGACTGAATACCGGCTATTACACGATTGAAGTCTACACGGGAGACAAACTGAACGGTAACTCATTCATTCTTCAAACCCTGAAAGACGTTGACCGAAACAAGGAAAACGGTGTTTTCTATTATACGTACGGAAAAGTCTTCACACTGGAAGATGCAGTAAAACTTCAGAAAGATCTTGAAGCTAAAGGAATTAAGAATACGGTCATTCAAAAAGTGTCTAAATAACACGATAAAATTTTGAAGTTAAAAAGTTAATAGTTACTTTTGCAACCTCAAAATTTGGCCTATTCGTCTAGTGGTCAGGACTCAAGATTTTCATTCTTGCAACAGGGGTTCGATTCCCCTATAGGCTACTCAATTACTATTTAAAGCAAATCCCTTTTAACCATCGTTGAAAGGGATTTTTATTTAAAGTGGTCATATTATATATATGGATATATATGATTATAGAAATATAATTATATGAATAAAATTCATTCTGACAGAGAATAGCTTACAGAAAAATTGATTCAAAAATTAAGCAGATATTTTGTTAAAAAGAAAAAAATATTATCTTTGCACCGCTTTAACGGGGAATGATTATTCCTGATAAGGCCACAAATTATCATGCCGGATTTAAAAATACAAGAGGCAAAATTGCTTTTTAAAAAAATCCACTCTAACCCAAAAAGTTACGATTTAAAGATCAATGAAGGCGGGATTACAGGCAGTGATGAAAAAATAAGTTTCAGACTTTACAGGACAGGAGAAAGAGTCGATTTTGCAGTAACGATTGACGGACTTACCTTCACCAATACCACTGGAGAATGGAACAACGCGATGGCTATGCTTACGGCAACCATCAAAAAATTAGAAAGAGAAGAAGAGAATATTAAAATAGAACAAGCAATCGATAAACTACGCAAATATTTATCAGAAGAAAATTGAAAAAATTTTAAAGATAAATTTGGTAGATAAAAAAAAAGTTTATACTTTTGCACTCACATTTGAACGATATGGCAAATCATAAATCAGCATTAAAAAGAATTAGACAAAACGAAGTAAGAAGACTTCGCAACAGATACTACCACAAGACTGCTAGAACAGCAATGAAAGTGTTAAGAAATGAAGAGGATAAAGCTGCTGCTGCAGAACAATTGCCAAAAGTTATCTCTTTGTTGGATAAATTAGCTAAGAAAAATATTATCCACAAAAACAAAGCTGCTAACTTAAAAAGCAAATTAACTAAGCACGTTAATAAACTAGCTTAATAAGTATAGTTGGCCCGTTCGTCTATCGGTTAGGACCTCAGATTTTCATTCTGGTAAGAGGGGTTCGATTCCCCTACGGGCTACAAAATAATCATGATCTAACCTGATGATTATTAATAAGAGTTGCAACTTATAAAAACAAAAAACTAGCACACTGGAAACAGTGGAAGATAGCTGGCCCGTTCGTCTATCGGTTAGGACCTCAGATTTTCATTCTGGTAAGAGGGGTTCGATTCCCCTACGGGCTACTAATTCTAAGATAACAATATCTAAACCTTGCAAAATTAATTTGTAAGGTTTTTGTTTTTTTAATAGTTTTAGAACATTTAAAAGTCACATAAAAAAATCTTTATCTTTAAGTCTTGAAAATTAATAAGGCAAAGATTTCATGGCCGGCAAATCAAAATATATTCCTGTAAATACTTTAGCAAAGGAATTTGACAAAGGCATTGCTGTTGGAAAATATCCCATTACTGATCTACGACTACCAAGAGAAGCCGAAAATTCGCATCGACATGATTATCATTTTTTTATTTTGCAGGAAAAAGGAACATCCCATTTTGAAATTGATTTTGAGAAGCATCAAATAAAAGAGCCATCGGTTATTTATATTGCGCCCAATCAGGTCCACAGAATTTTAAAAGCAGAAAATATAAAGTTTTATTTATTAGCGATCAACAATGAAAACCTACACTCTGAATATCTGAAATTATTGCAGGAAATCTCACCCACAAAACCGCTGCCGGTGAGCTCAAAACATCTTTCTATTATCAGCCAGGCATTCTTGCTGTGCATTAATCTGTTTGAAGAAAAGGAAAGCAAATTATATCTGTCCTCGCTAAAAGACAGTTGCAATACTTTAATTTCATTATTCGTATCACAATATTTGGATAAATCAAAACAAGTGGATACTATTTCCCGATTTTACCTTATCACCAAAGCATTCAAATTAGCATTAGAAAAGAATTTTACCCGAGATAAACGGCCTGCCGACTATGCTCAAAAATTAAACATTTCCGTTCCCTATCTTAATGAATGTGTGAAAAATACGACAGGATTTCCTGTTACCTATCATATACAGCAGCGCGTTATTCTGGAAGCCAAACGATTGCTTTACCATTCAGATAAATCGGTCAAGGAGATTGCTGCCGAATTAGGTTATGAAGATTACGCTTATTTTTCTCGTCTGTTTAATAAATCAACCGGAATGACTGCATTAACTTTCAGAAACAAAAACCACGATTAGTCCTATATTTACCACTTTCATTCTATTTTTTATCTTCACTGTTAGCTGTTCCTTTGTGTTATGATTTTAATGCAATAAAGATGATTTCAAAACTACCAAAATGGGCTGCTGATTTGACGGAAAAAACGTCTTCGATAATGACTGATATGAAAATATTGGAAACAGTTTATATAAGTCCCAACGTAAAAAAAATACGTTTCCAGGGCGACATATCACGAATGAACTTCCAAATCGGGCATGCCAATGTTATTCGTGTAAGCGATACGGAGTTTAGAAATTATACCACTTCCTATCATCATGTCGATAAAGGGGTTTTAGATATTATTTTTCACATTCACGGAAATGGTGTCGGAAGCCAATACATTGACTCGCTGAAACCGCTAGACGAACTACGAATCAGCATTCCGAGAGGAAAAAAAATGTACAACGAAAACATACAGCAGCAATTTATTTTTGGTGATGAAACATCTTTGGGACTTGCCTGCTCAATGTTACCAATACTGAAAAAGAATAAACATCAATATCAGTTTTATTTTGAATTGGACGATGAGAATCAGAATATCCCTGAATTATTAGGCTTGGAAAATTATACCGTGTTCTCTAAAAAAAATACGTTCAGAGATGAAGAATGGATAAATGAGCTGCCAATTTTTAACTCTGATGAATGGAACACAGCAAATTTTATATTGACAGGAAACGTAAAATCAGTTCAGACATTCAGAAAAGTCTTGAAGGATAACTCACGAAATAATATTTCTTCACAAGGTTATTGGCTTGAGGAAAAAAAAGGATTATAGCATATAATAAACGGAGTATCAATCATCATTTATTATTTTAAATCAGAACACATTTTAATATATATATATATCTTCAGCAATTATACATCTGCCATTTCTATATTAATAAAACTGATACTATTTTAAATAAAAAAGGCCTTCACCAAGGCAAAGGTGAAGGCTAACACAAATTGGATATACTAAAAAGATATTTAGTTCTTGATTAATTTCTGTTGATAAACCGCTTTTTCAGTTGTTGCTCTCACAATATAAATCCCTTTAGAAAGTGTACTTAGATTAACCTGCCCGTTTTTGTATGATACTTCAATCTTTCTACCTGTCATATCAAATAAAGACACATCAATAATCTTTTCCGAAGTACGGATATTCACAAGATCTGTCGCCGGATTTGGATATATACTGAGCGATATCTTTTTGGTTTCAGCCGTTCCCAATACCTGCGTAGAACCTGTTACCGACAAGGTTTTTTCCACAATTTTACCGTTTGAATTAAAACTTAAAACAATTTCAGCAGTTCCGGCTCCCTGTCTGCTTAATACAAGCTCTTCGTCGGCATTAATAACCGCAGAAACAGCTTCGGGATTTGTGTTGGATTTTACAGTTTTTACAATGGCTGCGGACAGATTATCCGTATCTGAAATAACAGTTTTAAGATCAATCGTTGTTGTACCGCTTATTGTCATCTGCGTTGGTAATGTTGTGCTGATTACCGGTGAAGTATTATCAGGAAATACCGCCATTGCAGGGAACCAATAATAATCATTCAGCTGTTTAGTATTGGTCAAATTTCCGTTATTGTCAAATGTATGAATCCAGTTGTTCTGATAATGTGTTCCGTATCCGCTTTCCGTTGTATTTAGAATCAACTCATCTGTAACAGGATTCACCCTAAGTGCAGCACCGTAAGGAATCTGTTTATACGTTCCTGTCTGGCCGGGAAGCGTAGCAAAGTTTTCATTAAATGTTTTATTGGTGACATCAAACTTCACGATCTGTGTTCCGGAAACGAAACTGTTAATGGAATTGATCCAGTATAATGTATTATTCTGAACACTTGCGGTAAAGCTTCCTGCATTCCAGGCTCCCCAAGATCCGATGTATTTGGTGGTAGGAATATTATAATTGGTTGTAGCAAAAGTAGACTCATTGACATTGACTACTTTCTGATCCTGAACAGTCCATACACTTCCGTCCTTAGCCTGTACAATTGAATGATAAGAACCAGGAATGGTTGTAACTACCGCATCCGTATCAGGGTTAATAACTAAAATTCCAACGGCCTGTTTCACTGCATAAACATATCGGGAAGTTCTGATCATATTTCCGATTTGCCCTCCGCCTGTCGTGGGAATAAGATTCCCAACCTGTAAATTGTCGATATTAAAAGTATAAATTCCATTGGATGTTCCGATGTATCCTTTATGCTCATTAACGCCAACAAAAGATCTTCCGTCTGCACTTCCAATCGTATTGAAACCTGCAATTTTTTGCATAGTCTGCGCATTGGCAATGACCAATCTCCCTCCAGGAGTATACTGTGTATCTCCGCCATCAGCAGCCTGTTTTGAGATAAAATAAAATTTATCGCCATAGATGGTTCCATACTGTGTAGTTGCGCCGAAAGCCTGGTTATTGTTCACAGTGCTATATACTCTGTAGTTTACAGTTCCGTCATTTTTAATGAAATTCACTGAACCGTTGGTATGGCCAAACCAATCTTCATTTACCATGAAGAAACCGTCTGTATAGGTAGATTGGGCATTCGCAGCAGATGCCGATAAAAAAAGCGCTGTAAAAAGATAAAACTTTTTCATTTTTTAATTATAAATATTATTTTGATTGTTAATTCATGTGGAGATCATAAGCTCCTCCCACTTCTGTAGAAACTTCGCCAACCCAGCCGGCTTCCTGATTCACACCGGTATATACTTTTATAAAATCGATTCCGGGAAGCTTGACATATTTTCCGTTTCGGTCAACGGCCCACGAAATATCAATATTGGATGCTTCATCATTATTCGGTGCATTGTCTGCATAGCCAAAATCATAAGACTTTCCGGCCCAGTAATCTCCCGTTCCACTCTGATCAAAGTAATTATTCATCAGCTTTGTTCCGATAAAACTGTAAGAAGCATCTCCGATCCACAGTGGATAATAACTCTGTGAATGAAAGGCATTCTTTGTTTTATAACCGAGATTCCCGAGGTTATCCTGCCATTTGACATATTCTGTATCTGCCTGCCAAAATTCGTTTCCGGGAACGGGCGGCTTATTCTCGTCGGGTTTAAAATAGGTAATGCTGTAATTTTTTACCGTTGTATTTTTAAAATATTCACTCCCGGCAATTTCGTACCATTCATCATCATCTGGTTTTCCGTTTTTATTACGATCGTAGGCAACCATAATAATTCCCGGTTCGCAAGAACCTGAGCGTGGCTGGGTCGCGTCATTTCCGAAAAAAGCATTACCAAGAATTTTAAAATCCTTTCCATCCATATTCGGTATCGTATGATCAAAACCAAAGACCACATATCCTCCAAAACCTCCCAAGGTGATCAAAGAAGGACTGCTTCCTACCAAAGATTCCTTAGCTTTCTGAAGGATCTGGCTAAAGGTATCACCAGCTGCATATTCAGGCATTTCGTTGGTAAACTGCCCCACTGCGGGACGATAATCAAATACATTGGAAATATGCTTGCTAAACGGAACTGCTTCCTGCTTGACAATTATTTTTGAATGATACGTCCTGGTATTTCCGGCAACGTCTATCGTGAGTGTTAAAGGATACGTTTTTACTACCGGACTGATAAAATCAAGATAGTTTTCTTGTGAAATAATAGAATCGTTGATGCTCCATTTGAAATTTCCTCCTACTTTCGGATCAATATTCAGAACCCTGAAGCGGTCTATCGTGTAAGATTCTTCCAGTCCGGTAAAACTGAAATCCTCTTCCCTTTCGCTTTTACAGCCAAGAGCACTGATAAGGACAGTAGATACAAGCGATAGTTTAATAATGTTAAAAGTAAATTTTTTCATTTTTAATATTTATTTATACAAAAAGGTAAAGTGGGCAGGAATATTTCCGCCTTCCGTTTTCCATTTGAAATGTCCGTTTTTGTCGAAGCAATACACAAATCCTGTTGAGACATAATTTCTTGCATCAGTGAGGTAGATATCTTCCGTAATCGGATTTACGGTGATTCCGTATGGTGTTTTAATAGCATCGGCGTATTGCTGGTCGATCATTATATTCGAAATTACCTCTTCCGTTTTTACATCGATAATGCCAAAGGTTTTTGTATAAGAATGGGTATTGTAATTAAATTCATTTCCGAAGTAATACAGCTTGTCGTTCACGATCGTCATATCGCTCACCGAAATATGAAAGTTCTTCTTTACCGTTCCTGTAGCCGCATCAAGCAAGAATAAACTTGAAGGCACTGTATAATAATCACCTCTCGACGTGACATAAAGATCCCCGTAATTATCTTTTCTGATTCTGTGAAGATTGATGGCTACTTCGATTTTTTTTATTTCTGAAAAAGAAGTAAGATCAACAACAGATACAGTATTGTCATAATTTGGAAATTTATATCCTCCAGAATTAGCTACAAAAAGCTGATTGTCGACAATTTCTATTTCTTCAGGCTGATAACCGACTACCGCGCTCCTCTGAATCACTAATGAAGCCGTATCGATTTCTACCACTTTGCCCAAAGGAGCATTCGGATCTATCGAGACGGGGCCGGCGTAGCTTGTTGCATAAGCATTTCCGTTTTTAAAGGTTATGTACCGGCAGTTTTCAAGATTAATGGTTTTAATTCTTTTTGCCGTTTTTGCATCCAACACTTCAATTTTATTGGAAACATTGATTACTGCATACATTTTACTGCCATAAATCTGGATGTCATTTCCCACATCCCCAAGCTCTTTTACCACATTCGGATTGATTTCTGCGTAGATATTCCGATGATAGGTTCCCGTTGTATAGTCGAAGAAATCCAGTGTGGCTTTATTGCTGCCCATATTTCCTTCATTCAGAAGGTAAAATCCTTTAATGGCGGTATATTCCGGCAAAGCCAACCCCGTTTCCGTTTCCTCACGTGGAATATATTCGTCCGTTCTGCAGGAATACAGTGAAAATAAGACACAGATAAGTAGATAAAAGGTTATTTTTTTCATAATGTGAAGCTTACAATGAGTTTAAAGGTCCTTCCAGGCATCGGATAATTCAATACCACATCGTAATACTGGTTTAGTATATTATTGACTTCAAAACTTGCTTTGAACTCATGCTTTTTCCAGTAAATTTTTCTCTGAACAGACAGATCATGGGTATACCAAGGCTGGATATAATTATACTGAATGTTATTCTGCTGACCGTCATAACGCTCTCCGACATAAATAAAACTGTAATTGAAACTCCAGTTTTTATAATCAGACATGAGCGCAAAAGATCCGCTGTGCCACGGGGTGTAGGGAATCTGGTGCCCGAAATAAGACTCTTCCCGATCAGAGAAATCTCTTGCCCTCTGAAATGTATAGCTCAATAAGGGCCGGATTTTTAAATCACCAAAATTAAGGTCGGCCTGAAGATTGATATCCGTTCCGAGAATCTCAACTTCTCCTAGATTCAGCATCATCCATCGGAACATACTTCCGTTCGGAGCAGCAATAATTTTATTTTCAACTTTATTAAAATAGCCATCTGCTTTTGCAAAAATTCTCTGCAAAACTCCACTACCAAAGCTTTTGGAATAGCTGAATCCTAAATTATACTGATTAGTAAATTCAGGTTGCAGGGAACTGTTCCCAATCATCGTGTAATAAAGATCATTGAATGTAGGCATCCGGAAAATCCTTTTATAAAAGGCTCTTACGGTAAAATCTTTTCCTGTGAAAGGCTGATAGCTCAAAAAAGCAGCCGGAGTCCATACCGTTCTGTCGGGTGATTTCGTGTTCTTTTCTACTTTTTCAGCAATGAAAGTTCCCAGAACACTTCCCAGAAATTTCAGATTTTTCCACTGATACGTCGTGGCAAAAGCAGCCAGCGTTGTATATCGTATAGGATAAGAAAAATTGACAAGATCGGCATCAAGACGATTATACTGAAAATCAACACTTGCACTGAGGTCCCAATCCGGGGTTACAGAATACAAGTTGGAATTAGACAGGTACACTTCCCGTTGGATGTATTGGTTCTGGATCTTTATTGAAGAGGCGGTATCAATATAGTGCGTGTAATCATAGGCGAACTTAGCTTTCAGCTGCGTTTCAAGTTTTGGAAATATTTTCTTCCTGAAACTTCCCTGAACAAAAAGGTTTTCATCGGTCTGCCTTTCTCCCCTTCCGTCAAATCGGTTGTTGACAATCGCTGCCGGTATGCCCCTGTCGGAAAGATAGCCGTAGCCACGGATATTCCAGCTTCCATTATTCAGGTTACCGTTTAATGAAGTTTCGAAACGTTTTGCCCGAATATCTGAATCATGCCGTCTGGCAATCGTATCATTGGCAATTTCGCCGTCCGGATATTTCTTTTTATAGCGGAATTTATAAACACCGTCACTCTGAATAAATTCTGAACTGAAACTCGCCGAGATATTCTGTGATATTTTCTGCTCCAGCCTGAATGAAGGATTAAACAAATCAATAGAACTGTTCTTGAATCTCACGACCAAATTTGTTTTTCTCTGATCTTTAAAAACAGGAATCTTTGGCTGCAGATAAATGGATCCCGAAGATCCGAAGTCTTTTGCGGGCTGGAAGATCTCACTTTTCTGGCCATTGTAAAGCGATATTTCATCCAGATCATCCAGAGAATATCTTCCCAGGTCTACCACACCATTCTGAGCATTCCCGATCTGAATTCCATCGTAGAATACGCCCACATGCTGACTTCCCATGCTCCGGATATTAATGGTTTTCAGTCCGCCAATCCCGCCATAATCTTTAATCTGTATTCCGGAAAAATACCTCAGCGCATCCGCTACGGAATGGCTGTTGAGCCTTTCCAGTGTTTCTCCTGATAAAACCTGTGCCGGAAGGATTTCTTTAAAATTTTTCTTTTTGAAATGAACAGGAACAATCGACTGTTCTTTTATGGTATCCCGTATGGACTGTGAAAACACAAGCTGTGCTGTAAACACAAATATTGTGAAAACAACTTTCTGAAGTCGCGATGTTAAAAATATTGTCACCATTAGCTCAACATAGGATAATGATGACGCTAACGGATATAAGAATACAGCGATAAAGCACAGCTGCACACTGCACAGAATCATTGATGTCCTAAGCTTTATTCCACGAAAGCGTCAAACGATAAATCCTCCGGCAGGTCTTCTGACTTACTCCGTTTCCGAAATCCTTCCCATTAAAAAACAGTGGATATACTTTCCGGAAACTTTTGGTTTGGAGCTTACAGCAGCGGGTCTGTTCCGGATTTTCACCGGATTCCCTTTTAAGCGCTTTTTATGGCTCACCAGATTGCGGCAAAGATAGAAAATAAATCATAGAATCAAAATCGAATTTTAATCCTGTGAATATGAATTAAGTACTTTAAAAAGATATTGTCCGAAAGCTGTTTTCTCCCCCGGACAATACCTGAAACCTATGATTAAAATTGAGCTAAATCCCAAAGTTCACAAAAACACTGAATCTTGACCGCGCCTCAATATCGCCTCCCGCCAGATTAGAATATGCCGGAAGCATGACTTCACTTCCCAGGCTTATTTTCCGGTAAGATACTTCGAATCCTAACTTCCCATACAGAGCACTTCCGGAAGTATTGGGCAAAATTTCACCAAACTGCTGATTGGCATCATAAACTTCTCCCTGCAAACCCGCCTTACCGGATACAATAAATGTATCATTCCCGATAATCCTGTAAAATCCTGTCGCAGAATAATTCCACTGATTCCCGAAACGGTAATGCTTTTTGTTTTCGGTTTTTATGGTATAATCCGTATTCAGTAAAACGGCAATTTTATCTTTCTGGAATTTGTAATTTAAGGCCAGCTGATAATCCCAGCTTCCAGTTCCCAGCTGAAAGCTCGGGTTAACTCCCGACACTCCTTTTTCATCGAACTTACCCAACGGAATTTTCACCCCAAATCCACCATTCAATTGATGAATATTCTCTTTTGAGTTGATCAACCGGTAAATTCCCATCAGGTTTACATCGCCAACACCCTGCATTTTTATATCTCCCTGTAATGTTTTCTTTTCATGGAAATGGAACGGAACACTGGCATAAACACTGATCTTCTCAGTTAACGGAATTTTACCCCACAGCTGAATGGTATTGAAACACTGATCTTGCGTGAGATCATTAACAAACAGATTTTCTTTTGCCTTATAATGCTGGGCAAAATATTTAATCCCGATAAATTGCGGATTCAGTAAAGATTCAAAGCCGGAAGAACCGTTCCCTGCAGCACAACCACAGGCATCACAGTCGTCATATAGAATAGCTTTGGTGAAACTGTAGGGAATGTAAAGACTGTCATTGATCGTTTTGGCCTGATTTATATAAAAACACATCAGACTTACTAATAAAAATATCCTTTTCATCATGATTTACTCGGCAAATTTTGGGTTGGTAATGAAACTTTGATCGCTTAAGGTTCTCAGAAATGCAATAATATATTGTTTCTCCTGGTTGTTCATGGGAATTCCGATATGTCCGTTTTGCTTTAAAAGCGGATCGAGATTCGGCTGTTCTTCTACATTCTCATAATAAAAATTCAATACGGCATCCAAGGTGTAAAACCGTCCGTCATGCATATAAGGCGCAGTATATTCTACATTTCTGAGACTCGGCACACGGAATTTCATATTGTCATTCCAATCCAACGTAACTCTGTATCTTCCTCTGTCGTCAAATTGCGGATTATAGTACATTCCTGTATTGCGGTAACTTTCATCGGTAAACATCTCTCCCGAATGACAGGATGCACATTTATTCTGAAATAAACTCATTCCCTGATTTTCTTCATTGGTAAAAACGGCCGTTCCTTTTTTCATACGGTCGTATTTGGAATCTGCTGAAACCAGTGTAGCCATAAACTGGGAAATCGCCTTTAAAACTCTGTCTCCTGTAATATTTTCATCTCCGAATGCCGCTTTAAACATTTTTTTATAATTGCTGTCAGCGTTAAGTTTTCCAACCGCTTCGGGGAGTGAACTATCCATTTCAAAATCGGTCGTGATGGGAACCAGCGATCTTTCATCGAGGTTGTGGCTTACTCCGTCCCAGGTATAATTTTTCAGGAAAGCCATGTTCTGTATCGGCGGTGCATTTCGGATTCCAAGTCTGTCGTCAATTCCGTGACTTACATTATGCCCATGATGGGTAAATGCATATTCCTGAATATGACAAAAACCGCATGAAATCGTATTGTTTCGTGATAATTTACCTTCATAGAACAGTTTTTTACCCAAAGCAACTCCATTGATGGTAATGGGATTACCGGTGACATCAAATGTCATCTCAGGAAAACCGGCAGGCTTCTCAAGCGGGTACGCCTCATTTTTTTCCAAAGGCTCCATCACCTCATCGGAACACGCGGTAGACGTCAGCAGACTTAGCATAAATATACCGACACGCCCACATTTTTTTAATCTCCTAATCATTATGAACATGATCTACTTTAAACATTTTCACGATATTGTCGGTGACATTCACTAGATGCTGGCTGGAACCCATTGCCATATCATTGGTATTGTCGAGTGTTAAAGCAGTTTGCCCGCTCAGATATTGATTAAGATCAGCCAGAATATGGATGGAAGGGGTGATTTCTTTTGTCACTCTCGCTGTAGTTGGCAGATCCAGGGTAATTTCACGATACAGATCAGGCGTGTTGTTTGCGGAAGTATTTCCCATATTTCCACAATGATTCATAAACTCGTTGGTCGGTGCAGAAGTTCCGTATTTCCCTTCCAGTTTTGTGAAAACGTAACCTGCTGCCCACGACCAGGCCATTCCGGAAGTTTTTGCTTTTTGCCAGAATATCCCCTGCCCTTCCTGGCCGATAAGGTAAGCGTTCTGACTGATGCCCAATCCTAATTTTATCTTTTTATAATTATTCTTTGGAATTTCCGTAAGGTTGATATAATTAATTCCTGCTACAGCTTCTGCCTGATCGATGATGAAAGCACCTTTATCAGGGTCATTATTATGATATTTAAATTCATTTCCGTGTTCATCAATTAAAGTGATATTGCTGATGATATATTTTAAGGTTGAAAACTGATGCTTTTGTCCGTTAGAAGAAGTTTGTGTTGTTTGGTTCAGCACAATATCTCCAAGATTATTAAATCCGTTTTCAAACTTGAGCTGAAGATTTCCCGGAGTAGCATCCTGCATCTCATCGTCGTCATGACTGCTGCATGATGAAAGACTAAATAACGTACATGCAATAAAGAATAATGATAAAAATTTATAAATTTTCATTGTTGATTTTTTAGTGATAAATATATTGAATGCCCCATCGCGATAGGGATGGAAGCGGTTATCCTTTTTTTGGATTCTGACGTAAGGAAGAATCTAAAAAAAGATATGAGCGGACAGCCCGACCCAGGCGGCTGGAAAAGTCAGGGAAAGGGGATCGCCCTAAAAAATAAAATTATACACTAAAAACAGGCGGTCGGAAAATATGCTTCAGAAAAAGAAAAGAATATTCTGATTTGAAGAGAAAATTGAAATGTGAAAAGAAAGTATTTTCAGTTGTATTGATTTCGACTATATCAGGAAGAACATAAATATCAAGTAATTTCTGCCCGGAATTTTTGGTCTTGTTTAAAGGAGAAGAATCAGTATCATTAATTTTTGACAGCTGTTTCCGGAGATAACATTTTCCGTTGCAGTGCAGCTCCACATTATCTTTGTTGACACATAAAACTTCAGAGATGTAATTATAATGTACAGCATACTCCACCAGTGGTGCCAGAGGTCTGAATACCACAAATAAAGTGAGGAATATGCTGCAAATATAATTCATTGGTCAGCTTATTTTTTGCTAATCGCTTGGTCGTATCTTCTGCTGATCTCCTTCCAGTTGGTTACATTCCAGATGGCTGTAAGATAATCTGCTCTTTTGTTCTGATATTTCAGATAATATGCATGTTCCCAAACATCGATCCCGAAAATCGGGGTTCCTTTTTCTTCCACCACATCCATCAAAGGATTGTCCTGATTAGGCGTAGATGATACGAACAGCTTACCGTTTTTGTCTACCGCAAGCCAAGCCCATCCTGAACCAAAACGGTCCGCTCCCGCCTTACTCATCTTTTCCTTGAAAGCATCCATGCTTCCGAAAGCGTCGTTGATCGCTTTCGCTAGTTTTGCAGACGGCTGAGTATTTTTCTCAGGAGTCAAAACCGTCCAGAACAGCTCGTGATTGTAATGGCCACCGGCATTGTTTCTTACCGCCGGACTTAACTTTGACACATTCGACATGATCTCAAACAAGGTTTGCTTTTCCTGTGGTGTTCCGGCAATCGCTTTATTCAGATTCGCTACATACGCGGCGGCATGCTTTGAATAGTGAATTTCCATGGTCTGCGCATCAATGTTTCCTTCCAGTGCATTGTAGGCGTACGGCAGAGGCGTCTGCTTGAATTGTGCCATGGCAAACTGAGCCGCAAATACTGCCGTCAAAGCAGCAATTTTCATAATTTTCATACTTTTTTATTTTATATATGGTTAATATTTTTTTGGCTGGAAGATGGAGGCTGGGAAGAATGGAAGTTATTTTAAACACCATTAAACTTCCAGCTTCCAGCTTCTAACTTCCATTCTTTACTTCAACAACTTCCTGATATCCTCAATCAGGATTTCCCGGTCCGGGTGATATTTTCCGTTTAGCTTCGGAACCTTTCCTTCCGGATCTTCATAATTTAACCCCGAATAATAAAGGATCGGCATATTTTCTTTATTGTACCGGCAGCGGATGTTTCCTTCTTTATCCACCAGGGCGATCATCCCGCTGTGGTTCAGACTTTCACTTTCATCTTCTTTATCGCCTACATAAATATTGAACTCATCGGCCAGGTTTCCGATATAATCCCTGTTACCTGTCAGAAAATGCCAGTTGGGAGATTTTGCTCCGATCCTCTGCGCATGTTCTTTCAGCAGTTCAGGAGTATCGTTTTCCGGGTCAATGCTGATCGAAATAATTCCGAAATCAGGATTATTGATCTGGTCTTCGATGTGCCTCATGTTGGTATTCATCACCGGGCAAATCGTAGGGCATCTGCTGAAGAAAAATTCTACCAGATAAACTTTTCCCAGCATATCTTTATTGGTGATCATTTTATTATTCTGGTCGGTAAGCTTAAAGTCGGGGACTTTCATTACCGTGTACAGATTTTTTTTAAAATAGCCCATTCCGACCCCGATACCCACGAAAAGCAAAGCAATGACTACAATCGGTACGATGACTTTGCTCTTTGTATTGTTGGTCTTTTTATTTCTGGACATACTTCTCCGGATTTTTCTTAAACTCGTCACGGCAGTATGCACTGCAAAAACCGTACGTTTTATTTTTGTAGACTGCCGTATCTTTCATATCGGCTTCGGTCGGCATGTTGCAGATCGGGTCTGTGGCGTTGGCAAACTTTACCGGTTTTGCATCAGACTTTACCGCCGTCTTTGCTTTTTTATGCTTTACTTTAGGGGTTTCCTGGGCACAGGCCATCAGGGAAACAGACAACAGGGCTGTTAATATAACTTTTGATTTCATTTTATTTAAATTGAAATTAATACTCGTATGGAAAAAAACAGGTTGATTTTTAAACTAAATTTAATAATGAATTTAGTTAAACGCCAGGATCGCAAAGTTTTTTGTAAAACTTCATGTTGATATGTTCGCAAGGGTACTTCGACAGGCTCAGCATAAACTAAACACTCAGCAAATGATAGCCAAATTTATTTCAATGTTAAATTCAACTAAAAAATGAGCTGAAAACAGTTTTATGCTAAAGGAGGATGGAATACTCCGGAAAAATATTCTGATGTACCGAAGCGGGTATAGTCCGGTAATGGATTCTTGAGATGAGAGGAAAATGGATTTTCTGCTGTGAAGGAAAGAATTTCATGGGAAATGAACACGTCCAGGCTGCCGATTTTAATATTCTGATTGTTGCTGGATTGCTTTTCCGTTTTTGCCAGCTCTTTGGCCACGTAGCATTTTCCTTTGCAGGTAGATTGGGGGATGTTTCTGTTTTCGCAGAGATTTTTTACGATATAATCATAGTTGACCGCATAATTGATCAATGGCAGAACCGGACGTAATGCGATCGTAAAGATGATGAATATGGAAATGAAAAACCTCAACTTTCTTTTTTGTTACCACAAATATACTACTGAAAATCTTTCTGTACAGCATTTATGATGAAAGTCATTGATAATTTCCCCGAAACCTTGCTGCATGATGCAGGAAACTTTCGGAGTCTCCCGAAAACGTGCTGCAACCTGCAGGAGACTTTCGGGAACATCCGAAAACCTGTTGCACCCTTGCGACAAACTTTCGGGAACCCCCGAAAACGTATTGCGACCTTGCAGGAGACTTTCGGACGGAAGGAAAATGTATGTCATTTATTTAACCTGAGTTCGGGGATAAGAGATATTTTAAATAATTGATTTTCAAATAAAAATTATTTTATCGCAAAGAGAAACAAAGAAATGTTTAATTTTTGAAACGCTTTTAAGTTAAACAAAGCCACTTCGTTTATCAGAGTAATACAACAATTTTGTATTACTCTGATAAGTTTCACGCCTTCGTATATCTTAAATTTTAAAACCATGTGATTAATACTTTGTTTAGCTTTGCGTGGTATATAAAATGATCACGAACTCAGCTTATTTAAATTTTGGCTGAAGCCAAATCGTTCGGCCGATTATAAAAGTTTAAAATCTTCTTACGAGACAATGATGATGAAAGCGATTTATATTTTCCGGAAAACCCGCTGCACCGTGCAGGGAACTTTCCGGAACACCAGAAAACTCGCTGCAACCTGCAGGAGACTTTCCGGAACACCAGAAAACCTGTTGCACCCTTGCGACAAACTTTCTGGAGTACCAGAAAACCTGTCGCACCCCTGCATGAAACTTTCTGGTAGAATGAAATGAATGATGCTTATTTTAAATTTTGGCTGAAGCCAAATCTTCCAGCCTATTATAAAAAACGGGCTAAAGCCCGTTCCTATTGAAATTTAAAGTTCTTCTTAGCTGTATTTATTCCGAAGTAAAAGTCATTCTCTGGATTCTCACGGCATTCAGAATAGCCAGTAAAGCAACGCCAACATCTGCGAAGACGGCTTCCCACATGGTAGCCAACCCGCCGGCACCTAAAATAAGAACCACCGCTTTTACAGCAAATGCCAAAATGATATTCTGCCAGACAATCTTTTTCGTCTGCTTTCCGATATTAATGGCCATCGGAATCTTACCTGGTTTATCATCCTGTATCACGACATCGGCCGTTTCGATCGTGGCATCACTTCCGAGCCCGCCCATGGCAATTCCTACATCACTGAGTGCTACAACGGGAGCATCATTTACGCCATCACCGACAAAGGCAACGGTTTCTCTTTTTGCTTTTATTTCTTTTACTTTATTGACTTTATCTTCCGGCAGCAGATCACCGTAGGCAGCAGCAATTCCTAACTGATCTGCCACATGCTTTACCACTGAAGCCTTATCACCACTCAGCATGGTTGTTTTTACATTCAGTGCTTTCAATTTGTTGACCGCTAACTGCGCATCAGGCTTTACCGAATCTGCAATGGTAAGATATCCTGCAAACTTTTTATCATAAGCCACTGCAATAAGGGTATAGACGATGTTTTCAGCATTGACATCATAGCGGATATTAAATTTATCCATCAGCTTCAGGTTTCCGACCAGCAGTTCTTTTCCATTAACGGTAGCTTTCAGGCCATGTCCTGCAATCTCCTCCACATGATCCAGCTGAAGAGCGTGATCAACTTCTCCTGCATATTCGTGGATAGCAGTTGCCACAGGATGTGAACTTTTACTTTCTAATGCATTAACGAGCTTAAGAATTTCATCCTTATTGATATCGTCTTTAAAAATGACTTCCTGCACTTTGAAAACCCCTTCTGTGAGCGTTCCGGTTTTGTCCATCACCACATTCTGAATATTGGCCAGCAGATCGAGGAAATTACTTCCTTTAAATAAAATCCCATTCCTGCTTCCGGCACCGATCCCTCCGAAATACCCCAGCGGAATGGAAATAACCAATGCACAAGGACAGGAAATCACCAGGAATATCAATGCCCGGTACAGCCATTGGCTGAACTGATACTCTTTTACGAACAGGAAGGGTAAAAGTGTGATTCCTATAGCAAGAAAAACAACAATCGGGGTATAAATTCTGGCAAATTTCCTGATGAACAATTCGGTAGGGGCTTTCTGAGTGGTTGCATTCTGCACCAGCTCAAGAATTTTGCTCAGCTTACTGTCTTTGTAAGCGGCCGTAACTTTTACCTGGCTGACGGTATTTAAATTAATCATTCCTGCCAGAACAATATCCCCTTTTATTTTGGTATCGGGCCTACTTTCTCCCGTCAGTGCCGCCGTATTGAATGATGCGGTTTCGGATAACAATTCTCCGTCCAGCCCCAGCTTTTCCCCTGATTTTAGCTGAATAATTTCGCCCACGGTTACTTTTTCCGCTTTTACTGTCTGCGGTTTTCCATCTTGTATGACGGTAACTTCATCTGGCCTCTGATCGAGGAGTGATTTGATATTTGTTTTTGCCCTGGTGACCGCTATTCCCTGGAAAACTTCGCCAACAGAATAGAACAGCATCACCGCTACGCCTTCAGGATATTCACCAATAGCAAAGGCGCCCACCGTAGCAATTCCCATCAGGAAAAATTCGGAAAAAACATCTCCGTGGGTTATGCTTTCGTAAGCTTCTTTCAGCACGGGCAAGCCGACAGGAATATATGCCACCAGATACCATATAATGCGAATCCATCCGCTGAACCAATCCGGTTTTACAAAGTGGTCTAATAAAATACCGATTAATAACAAAATAAAAGAAAACAGGGCCGGGAGAAACATCTGAATTACAGACTTATCTTTCATATCATGTGAATGATCGTGGTCGTGGCCTTCATGATCATGCTTATGGTCATTTTTGGGTTTTGTGCTGCAACATTCTTCCATAACTTAATTTTTATCCAAAATTATACCTTCGTACGATGCAATACTATTGCAAACTCAGGCAGCTTTCACAGATTCCTTTGGCAAAGAGACGTATTTCATCAATACGGAAATCGGTCTGCACAGGTTCGCGGAAGGAAATATCTTCCCTGCAAGTGGTCTGTTTGCATATTTTGCAGTAAAAATGCAGATGCCAGTCTTTGTGTGTATTTTCGTTGCAGCCGTCGTGGCAAAGCTTGTATCTGGTAGTTGTATTTTCCTGAATGCTGTGTACAATTCCTTTTTCCTCGAACGTCTTTAATGTTCGGTAAATGGTCGTCCGGTCTGCATGTTCAAAATGATTTTCAATTTCAGATAATGATAAAGCAGCTTCCTGAGAACTCAGGAAATCATACACCAGAATTCTCATGCTGGTGGGCTTGGTATTTTTGTGGATTAATTTATCTTCAATGTTTTTTTTCATGACCGATGTAGTGATATTCATATGTTACTCAAAGTTAATGGTTTTAAAACAGATGAACAGTGTGTTTTGAATGACTTTCATCTGGCAGGTTCTTTTACAGTGATTTCTATTGAACCGTAATAGTATGTAGAGTATATTTAAATCAAAAAATAAATTCTGAAACTTTTTCCCATCCCGTAAAAACTATTAATTTTATCCTATGAAAGTTTTAATCGTAAACGGCCCCAACCTGAATCTTTTAGGAACCAGAGAACCTGAAATCTACGGTAATGTATCTATGGAAGATTATCTGGACAATTTAAAATCTGAATTTCCTTCTCATGAGATTCAATATTATCAATCGAATATTGAAGGGGAAATCATCAACAGATTACAGAAAGATGATTTTGATGCTTTGGTAATTAACCCCGGCGCCTTTACCCATTATTCTTACGCGATTTCAGATTGTTTAAAGAATATCGATAAACCCAAAGTGGAAGTACATATCAGCAATATCTATAAAAGGGAAGAGTTTCGACAAAAGTCTGTAACGGCTGCAAATACTGATGCGGTGTTGTCTGGGTTTGGAATGGATGGATACAAGCTGGCTGTTTTAAGTTTAAAATAAAAATCACCACATTACACTTTACTTTCGGTATTTTATTGCCTTTAAAAAGATTTTTGAGAGCAGCTTTAAGCTAATTTCCTTTTTGCATGGTTATTAACCATAGCCACAAGCCTGGTTATATTTCAACTTCACTCTTCCTATCTATAAAGTTTGTTTAGATGATAGAATATGTACATCATACATTTGTATTTTCAGTTAAATCTTCATTGTTTCTAATTTCAAGTTTTTCAAAATAAATTACAAAATTCAGTATCGATCTGCTTAAATTTTAAATAGGCTGTCTCGAAAGGCAAAACTAATACTCTGAGAATCTTCTAAATGACAAAATTTGTCAAACAGGAGTCCGAGAGAGGAGGTACTTTTTGAGACAGCCTCTTTTATTTTAAATAAACACCATAATGAAATTTAGAACAATTCTAAATAATTTTCTATTATTAAAAAATAATAGTGAGTAATAATATGAAGCTAATTTTTTTTTACAAAAATTAATTATGAAATAAAATTATTAACTATAATTGTATTTTTAACGAATACATTTATTTGATTATCAGTGATTTACATCTATATATTTTTTGGTGATTTTAATATTTATTAACATATTTGCCATTATAAATATTAAAATTTGTTAATATGAATGTGAAATTACGTGTACTGAGTGCTGGAGCACTGTTCTTTTTAGGACAAATGACTTTTGCACAAAAAACAAAAAAAGACACAATAACTAAAGAAAAGACAATAGAAGAAGTTGTTGTTACTGGCGCATTGGGTATTAAAAAGAAGCAAGATGCAGTAATTGGTAGTAATGCAGTTATTAAAACAGATGAACTTAAAAAAGCCGGAAATCCAAATGCTGTACAAGCATTAACCGGGAAGGTTTCTGGATTACAAATTAATGTTCCTAACACTAGCGTGAACTCACAGGTAACTATTAATCTTCGTGGTCAGAGATCAATTACAGGTGACAATAGTGCGCTTGTTGTTATTGATGGTGCAATTTCAACTGCTACAATTTTCCAGCAATTGCCACCTGAAGTTATAGAAAGCGTGAATGTTATCAAAGGACAGCAAGGCGCTGCATTATATGGTTCTCAAGGGAGTAATGGTGCGATAATAGTAACGACTAAAAAAGGAAGTAATTCAGAAAAGATTACTTTTACATTAAGTTCTAATATAGATTTTACATCAATTTATAAGCTGCCTAAAGTTCAACAAAGATATGGACAAGGATGGGTAGGTGAACCTGATTTTGACCCTACTGATTATAATGGCACCAATTGGGTTCCTTATGAGAATGGTAGCTGGGGACCAGAGTATTCAAATCCTGCTATAGCGGGTCAAATTTTACCAATTGGTTTACCTCAGGCTGATGGTAGTTTTATAACTGGCGCTTATGCTCCTGTAAAAGATAATTATAAAAAGTTTTTTAAGACAGGTGTTTTGTACCAAAATGGTATATCTATGAATGTTGGAGGTAGAGATTCTTATGCGTTTTTATCATTGAATAGGGTACAGAATGATTTTGTAGTGGATAAGGATCAATTAAAAAGAAATAATATTCTCTTTAAAGCGGGAAAAAAGCTGGGCAATTTTAGGATTGATGGTGTTTTTAATCTAATAGATCAACATACTTCTGAAACTGATTCTAACCTTTATAATGAATTATTGAATACACCTACAAACGTAGATGTTTCTAAATTTGCGCATTCTGGAGCAATGGGGGCTTGGACGGTATATGGTCATAATCCTAACCCGTATTGGCAAATAGATAATGTAAGATATGATAATAAATCTACAACTTTTGTGGGTAATTTAAAAGCTGAATATGAAATTAATAAAAACATAAGTGTTTCCTATTTGGCAAATATGCGTACTCTTTCTACTTTGGGAGAAAGCCATAATAATGGTTTTCTTTATTCTACAAAGCAATGGGCAAATTCGGGAACATTTTTGGATGGTTTAAATCCAACTGCTTTTGGTACTGAAGACGTAATATCTAATTATTATAAGAGTATAGGTAGAACGTTTGATTATTATGGTGATTTATTAGTTAATTTTAATTATGACTTAACTAATGATATTAATATGAAGTTAAACGTTGGTTTTAATAATACTGATATTAGCACTTCAGTTGTTACTCAAGGTGGTTCTAATTTGCAGGTACCCGGTTTCTATCATATAAATAATGTTCAGAATCTTGATACGACTAGTAATTTGGCAAATACACAGTCTAGAAGAAGAACTGTAGCGGGTTTAGCAAACTTAGATTTGTCGTATAAAGATTATTTATTTGTAAACTCTACATTTAGATACGAAGGAAATTCCGCGACAGCTACCAGACCTACTGGTACGGATGAATTTAGAACTAAGGCTCTCCCTTATTATTCTGTTGGAGCGTCATTTGTGCCTACAAAAGCATTTGATGTTTTAAGAGATAATAATGTACTAAGTTATGCTAAGATCTCTGTTGGATATACAAAAGTAGGGAGTGCTGCAGCGATTCCAACTTATGGAACCGATGAAGTTACAGGTTTGATACCTACAGGTTTTCCTTTTAACGTATCCTCGTTTGCTATAAATAGAAGTCCTACGGATCCAAATATTAATCCTGAATTTACCTATTCTAAGGAAGCATCTTTACAGTTAGGGTTCTTTAAAGATAGAATTTCATTAGGGGCTGCTGTTTATGATTTAAAGGTTAATGATCTTATTACAAGAAAAACTACTTCTTCTGCTGCTGGGGTTTCTACTTTTTTAGGAAATGTTGGAGATATGACTAATAAAGGAAAAGAATTCGATCTAGAAATAGTGCCTTTCAGGTCTAAAGATTTTGAATGGAAACTAAGTGGTTCTTATTCATCTTATAAATCTAAAGTTACAGCACTTGATGGTGGTGTAGACAGAGTTTCGTTATTAGCTTATGCTCCCTATGGTGTATATGCTAAAGTAGGTGAGGATTTTCCTTTAATTATGGGGTCTACATACCAAAGAGATGACCAAGGCAGAGTAATTGTTGGTGCTAATGGTATTCCTTTAGTAAATTCTGACTTGCAAGTTCTTGGTAAAGTAAATCCTGATTATATTTTAGGTTTTAATACATCGTTCAGATACAAAGGTTTTACACTTTCTGGTACCGCAGATTATCGTACAGGAAATAGTTTTATAGCTACGATTAAGAATGGTCTGTCGCAAAATGGTCAGTTAGAAGAATCTGCAAATTTTGATAGATCTAAAGGTTATATTGTACCTAATTCGGTACAATTAGTTGGTGGAGCCTATGTTACAAATACTACTCCAGTTAATGGTGCAGCAAATTATTCAAGTGTTGTTAATTATTTTGGGGCAAGTTATCCTGCAGTAGGTGAAAACTATATAGTAGATGGTACTGCTCTTAAAATAAGAGAGATTGCTCTAAGTTATACTCTTCCAAAATCTTTATTACAAAATACTTTTGTAAATAGTATGTCTTTTGGTATTTATGCGAGAAATCCTTTTGTTTGGTATGCAGATTCTAATGCAAACTATGCAGATCCAGAAACTACAAGTAGTTCTGGTGCTATTAATAAGCAACCAGGTCAAGCCTTGGGTGTAGGTGGTCCAAATGCTAATGGTATAGCTCAAACTGGGCAGTATCCTACTACCAGAACTTATGGCTTTAGTTTTAGTGCAACCTTTTAAAATTTAAAATTATGAATAAAATTAGAAATACAATCCTTATACTAGCTCTTTCTTTGGGAGTAGTATCTTGTAATGACTACTTGGATATAAACGAAAATCCAAATTCTGCACATATTGAAGATGTTTCACCTAAACTTATTTTCCCGGGTGCTGCAGTTTCTATTCATGCAGTACAAACTAACGGTGCAGGCTCTATGATGGAACTTGGTAGCACGATGATGAATAGTTGGGGTATTAATTGCTATTCTTTTACTAGTGGGTACTTTGGTAGAGAATTTACTCTCAGTACAGTAGATGGTTCTTTCTATTCAGGTATTTGGTCTACTATATACCTACAATGCGCGAATTTTAAGCTTATAGAAGATTATAATAATGCAGATCGTTCACAAGATAATTATGTTGCTATGGCAAAAATTATGAAGGCTTTCTATATGCAATATATCGTAGATCTTTATGGAGATGCTCCTTATTCTGAAGCTTTTAAGAGAGGTTTTAATACTACTCCTAAATATGATGATGATAAGAATATTTATAAAGCGTTAATTTCAGATTTAGATGCTTCAATTGCTTTAATTGATAATGCCGGTTCCACTGCAATTGTACCAGGTGCAGAAGATGTTATTTTTTCTGGCGCTATGGGTAAGTGGAAGAATTTTGCAAGAACAATCAAATTAAGAATGCTATTAAGAATGTCTAATGTTACCGATGATATGGCAGCATATAGAGATTCTAAACTGGCAGATTTTAATGGTTCTACAGACGCAGATTTCAATACGGTTAATGTTTTAGTAAATCCTGGTTATAGCAATGCAAATGATGATAAAATGAATCCATTTCTTGTTTCGTACAGAGTAAATTCTGCTGGTTCCACTGCTGCAAGGTACAACTGGATAACAGCATCTGAACACATGGCAATAGCTTTAAATGGTAATAGAGTAGGTAGTCTGACTCCATTTTCAACTCTTCCAAGTGATGCTAAATTTAATGGTATTGTAGATCCTAGAAGTTTTAGATTATTTTCTTCAGTAACTTATCAAGGAGTACCTCAGGTTAAAGGTACAAGACAAGGAGCTTTACCGGGAGAGCCTGGTGCTCCGTTAGATTTGACTACTGTTTCTAAATTTGCTAGTGGTAATTTTGTTGGTAATACATCTGTTTCCACAATAGGTGCACTTATTTCAGCTTCCAATACTAGAGGTAGTATGATAATGTCATTGGCGGAAACCAAGTTTTTACTTGCTGAGGCTGCTCTAAGGTATCCTGCAATTTTTGGATCAGATGCACAAGCCAGCGCTAATTTCAATGCAGGCATAGATGCTTCCGCATCATGGCTTGGTGCCACAATAGGCACTTATAAGACAACTATTGCAACCAGAACTGGTTTAGGATGGACAGGCTCATTTAATAATAAACTAGAAGCTATTATGACTCAAAAGTGGATTGGGTTAACAAATGTATCTCCTATAGAGTCTTATATAGACTATTTAAGAACAGGATATCCCTTTACCCCTATGGCGGCTTCTGCAACTGTTGCAAATAAACCATATCGCCTGATGTATCCGATATCAGAATCTTCTGCTAATAGTGCTAATGTTCCTAGTTTATCTATGAATCAATTATTCACGAAAAATCAATATACTCCATTTTGGAATCAAAATTAAAATTGATTATTTTTATTATGCCCTGCACATTATTGTGCGGGGTTTTTTATTCCCCATTATTTCTTATTTTTGCCTTACAAAAAAGAATAATGAAGTATATACTTTTTATAATAATTTTCTTCGGATGTATAACTAATGCTCAGGTGGTCAACAAGACGGATTCAAACCAGCTTCCTGAAAAGTCAGAAGACACTTTGGTTATTGATTCAGGAAAGAAAGATTCCTTAAAAATATTTAAACCAACCATTAATGACTACCTGTATCAGACACAATATTCAGAAAAAAAAGTGTTTGACACCGTAATGACATTTGATAAAACGTATATATTTTCACAATATAACAACAGGGATAATTTCGGCAGGGTGCAGGTAGCAAATATTGGTGCCGGATTTAACCCCATTTCTTACGAGTTTAATTCAGAACAGAATTTGGCATTATTACCTACCAATAAGTCGTACGGTATTCTTGGTATAAACGATATTCATTATTATGATGTTAAAACGCCTACCGCTACTTTCATTTATCATAATGCCATGAAAAACGGAGCGGCTCTAAGATCATCTTATACTCAGAATATCGGTAAAAGATTCAATTTTTCATTGGAGTACAGCGGATTGCGCTCTCAGGGGATGTACAGGAATTCATTAGCATCGAACAATAACACATTATTTTCCGGCCATTACGTTTCAAAAAGCGGGATTTATGAGTTATTCGCTCATTACCTACATCAAAATGTTAACAACCAGGAAAACGGAGGTATCGCTGTAGACAGCCTATTCCAGAATGGTAACAGTGATTCCCGGAACAGGCAGAACATGCAGGTTAATCTAGCTTCATCAAGCTCACAGTTTTCGTATCGAAGATATTATCTGACACATCAGTTTGCACCTTTCAATTCGGAGAAAATACCTTTCAAAATCAGGCATACAATTTCTCATCAGGGAAATAAATACTACTATACTCAAAGCTCACCTGAAGCGTTTTGGTATGAGGCTCCACAACAGCTTGTCGCAAACGGGCCTGTATCATCAAGAAAATACTCAGATAACTTTAGCAATACCGTAAGTCTGGTTTGGGACAATGAAAAATTTAAACTTGACGCCGGCGTTCGGTATCAGATATTGAAATTAGGAACGAGTGAGATCATTTTGCCTTTACTGGAAATCCCTACCGAGATAAAGGAAAACAGAATTGGCGCTGTAGGAAATTTACAGATCAGACTTTTTGATAAATTTCAGCTGAATTCATTTTTAGAGTTTTCAAATGGAAGCCAATTCGGAAACTACCTGAAAACTACCAATAACCTTAAGTTTGAACCGGTAAAAGATTATTTTGTAAATGCTAAATTAAATTTTCAGACCGCTTATCCGTCATTCAATTACCTGCTAAATACTTCTATTTATAATAATTTCAATTATTATTTTCAGAATGCACAAAACCAAACGGTGTTGGAAGCGGGCGGAAGTCTTAATCTGAAATGGTTTAAAACGGAATTATTTGCCAATTATTTCAGAATTGAAAATTATACCTATTTTGATCTGGCGGCGATGCCAAAGCAAAGTGAAAGTTCAGTTAATATTTCCCAGATCGGAGGTGATGCCACCTTCAGCTACGGTAAATTTCATTTAAATACAAGATTACAGTTTCAGAATGTACTTACCAATAAAGATCTTTTGCCTTTGCCGGATTTCATTGGAAGAGCCAATTTCTTTTACCAGTCGAAAGCATTTAAAAATGCGGCGGAAATTCAGGCGGGAATAAAGGTTTATTATTTCTCAAAATTTGCATCAAGAGAATATTTCCCGATTCTTAATGAATATATTTTACCCGGAGCCAATTCGTTCTCAATTGGAGGACAACCAATCGCTGACGTCTATTTTAATATGAAAGTTAAGAAAATGTTCTTCTTTATTGAAGGGCAACAGGTCGGAACTTTTATTTCTCACAATAAAGCCTACGCATTCCCAAGTTATCCGGTCTATGATTTTAGATTAAATCTCGGAATTGTGTGGTATTTATTCAACTAAAACAAACAGAGTTGAAAACAATTAATAAAATATCGTTTCAGGATATAGCAAGCATACCTCAATTAGTAAAGGATTTTTTAAATCAGGAGATTGAAGGTTTTGAAGAATATACATTTTCTTTGGACAACTTTATGAAAAGACTCCACGAAAAACAGAATTCTTTCACTTCAGATCAGAGAGAAATTCTCGCTGACGTGTTGGAAGATCAGCTTTCAGGTCTTACGCTGTCATCAAAGCAAAAACAAAATTTAAATGATTTAAAGCTTAAAAATACTTTTACAGTCACCACGGGGCATCAATTGAATCTTTTTTCAGGACCTGTTTTTTTTGTCTATAAAATTTTGCAGACCATTAAAACATGTTCTTACCTTAAGGAAAATTTTCCTGATTTCAATTTTGTTCCTATATACTGGATGGCATCTGAAGATCATGATTTTGCGGAGATCAATCACTTTAAAACTGAAAATAATTATTACGAGATTAATGAAAAATCCGGTGGTGCAGTAGGAAGAATCCAGATCACGGATACATTTTTTATTTCAGAATTTGAAAAAGAATTTAAAGACTTTGTTTTCGGAACCGAATTAATTTTAATGCTGAAGGAAGCGTATAAAACAGGAAATACGCTAACGCAGGCAATTCAGATTTTAGTCAACCGACTGTTTTCTGATTTTGGATTGTTAATTCTTGACGGAGATTCTAAAGAATTAAAAAACAGAATAAAAGAAACATTTAAGAATGAGCTTCTTAACTTTACTTTATATAAAACCTCAAAAGAAAAAGTAGAATTATTAACGGAGAAGTATGGTAAAGTTCAGGTAAATCCACGAGAGATCAATCTTTTTTATTTAACCGACACAAGAGACAGAATTGATTTTGATGGGAAGAAATATGTTATTGTTGATAAAAATATACAATTTACAGAAGAAGAAATTCTCAGTGAACTGGAAAATTATCCGGAAAAATTCAGTCCTAATGCTCTTATGCGGCCTGTTTATCAGGAAACCATATTGCCTAATCTGGCATATATCGGTGGGAATGCAGAAATCATGTACTGGCTGGAATTGAAAGACTATTTTAAAGAGATCAATCTTCCGTTTCCGATTCTGATTCCAAGGAATTCAATGTTATTTTTAAAGGAAAAGACATTAGGGAAAATTGAAAAGCTACAGTTGAAAATTGAAGATTTTTTCCAAAATTTTACAACGATTACAAATAACAAGATCTTAGATAATAATGAAATCCTAAGATTGCTTGAAGAAAAAGAAAGTCAAATAATCCATCAGTTTTCAGAATTAAAACAAGCCGCAGAAACCACAGAAAAATCTTTCGGAAATATGGTTAAGGCGGAAGAGGTAAGGCAGGTGAAATCTTTTAAAAGAATGAAAAAACGTCTGCTGCATGCCGAGAAAATCAAACAGAACGAAATGCTTGAAAGGCTTGAGAATTTGTTCCTTGATGTTCATCCTTCCAAAAACTGGCAGGAAAGGGTTTATAACTTCAGCGTGTTCTTTGCAGATCACGGATATTTATGGCTTGAGACTTGTTTAGAAGAAATGCAAATTGAAGAGTCAAAATTAATAATCCTTGCCATTTAATTTTAAAGAAGTATTTTTGTAAATATAATGATCCAATATGATAAAGAGGTTTTTTATTCTGTCCAGTTTATGTATGGTTTTGGGGGTGTCTGCTCAGAAATCGCACACCGTTGTAAAAGGCGATACTCCTTATAATATTGCAAAAAAATACGGACTTTCCGTAGATGAATTGCTGAAACTCAATCCATCTGTAAAAGACGGGAAGCTTGCAATCGGTGATGTTTTAACTGTTAAAAATGATAAAGCAGCATCTTCATCAAAAGCAAATGTTGCAACAAAACCTGCCGGCAATGCTCAGTTGGGTAAAATTGTTCTTCAGCCAAAACAGACCATTTACGGAATTACAAAACAATACAGAATTTCAGAAACTGATCTCAGAAAACTGAATCCTGAGCTGGATTCCCATATGAAGATCGGTGATGAGGTTACTTTACCTCTTGAAAGTATTAAAAAATATGGTGAAAGTCAGCAGGCAGTTGCGCCAACTGTAAAACCTGTGGAAAAGGTAGTTGAATCGCCGACAGGAACAGTTGCTGAAGGCGAATATATCATTCAGCAGAAAGATAATTATTACAGAATTTCAAAGCAATTCAATATCAGTAAGGAAGAGCTTTTTGCGTTAAATCCTGGTTTGGAAGAAAAAGGGTTAAAACCTGGAGAGAAAATTTTAGTTAAGAAATTAAATGCCGGAAACGATTCCGGAGCTGCAGTTTTTGAGGAAACGCCTAATTCCAAAACGAAAGTGGATTCCGGGAATGAAAGATCATCAGCAAATACAACTTCTACCGCTGCCGACGACTATGTTACTTATACTGTTCAGCAGGGAGATACTGTGTTTTCCATTGTCAATAAATTTGGAATTTCTATTGATGAATTAATTGCGCTTAACCCTGAATTATCCAGGGGATTAAAAGCAGGAATGGTTCTTAAGATTAAAAAATTGGATCCCGCTTATGTAAAGAAAAACGGAGATGCATTAAGTGTTGTGATGATGCTTCCTTTCGGCTACAGTACAGGTGAAACACAGTACAGAACAATGGCGTTGGATTTTCTTACAGGAGCCAAGCTTGCTATTGAAAGAAACGCTAGAAATGGACAGAAGCTTGATGTAAAGATTGTAGATTCTGGAAATGAAGCCTCTTTCCGAAATTCATTAACACAAATCAATCCTGACAATACAGATTTAATCATTGGCCCGTTCTTTAAATCGAACGTTGTTGATGTACTTGACTTTACAAAAAATCAGAAAATTCCGATTGTTGCTCCTTTTGCCAACTCTCCGGAATTATACAACTACAGCAACCTTATTATCGTTGAAACAAACGACCAGACCTATGCTGATAAAATTGTAGAAGAAGTAAAAGCAACATATTCCGATCAGAAAATATACATTGTTGCGGATGCTAAAAAAGAAAATGCAAACTACATCAAGGCAGGTCTTGAGAAAATATTGAAAAATCCGAACATTACGATTGTAAATTCAGCAGCAGATGTTCAGCTGGATCAGAATATGATGACCGGCCAATCAGCTCCTGTAATTGCCATTCTTGCAAGTGATAACGACGCTGTTGGTGAAGCTTTTGCTAATAGAATCATTGCTTTGGCTAAAGAAGTTCAGGGGGTAAAAGCATTCAGTATGCATTATGTTCCGGCTTTCGAAAAGAAGGTGGATGATTTAGTCTTGGCAAACTTGGTTTATCTCATGGACAGAACAATCAATACAGAAGGAAGTTTTGAAAAAGAAATTCTTGCCGCTTATAAGAGTAAATACTGCAAAACGCCTCCACGATACGCAATCATAGGTTTTGATGTGGTTAATGATATGTTGACCAGAGAGAACAAAAAAGGTGAGATTTTTAAACAAATGAATAAAGTTCAGACTCAGTTGGCTACCAAATTTGAGTTTGTAAAATCTAAAGCAAACGGTGCCTACGTAAATACAGGTTATCGTGTCATCAGGTTGGTCCCATAAACCACCGGGTGATTTCTAAAGAATATTATTAACATTATATTTATATTTGCAAAATATTTTAAATTAATAGATGAAAGCACTTGTGTTTCCCGGGCAGGGTTCTCAGTTCGTAGGAATGGGAAAAGAATTGTATGATTCTAGAAAAGACATCAAAGATCTGATGGAATCTGCCAACGAAATTTTAGGATTCGATATTCTTTCTGTGATGTTCAACGGAACGGATGATGATCTTAAAAAGACTGAAGTTACCCAACCTTCAATTTTTATACACTCTGTTGCTGCATTGAAAGCAGTAAACGGTCTTGGCGCAGAAATGGTCGCAGGACACTCTCTGGGAGAGTTTTCAGCACTGGTTGCCAATGGGGTTCTGTCTTTTGATGACGGACTGAAGTTGGTTTCTGAAAGGGCAAAAGCCATGCAGGCAGCTTGTGACGCCAATCCAAGCTCTATGGCAGCAATTTTAGGATTAGATGATGCTAAAGTTGAAGAAATCTGTTCCCAGATCAGCGGAATCGTAGTTCCTGCTAATTACAATTGTCCAGGTCAGCTGGTAATCTCCGGCGAAACAGCAGCAGTTGAAGAAGCATGTGTGAAATTAAAAGAGGCAGGAGCAAAAAGAGCTCTATTGTTACCGGTAAATGGTGCATTTCACTCTCCTTTGATGCAACCGGCACAGGAACGACTTGCAGCAGCAATCGAACAAACGAAATTCAGAAAAGCGACCATTCCGGTATATCAGAATATTACGACAACCGCAGTTTCTGATCCTGATGAGATCAAGAAAAATTTGATTGCACAGCTTACAGGTCCTGTAAAATGGACACAGTCTGTACAGAATATGATTAAAGACGGCGCAACGAATTTCGTAGAAGTTGGGCCAGGAAAAACATTACAGGGATTGATCAAGAAAATTGATGGTTCTGTTGACGTTGCTTCCGCAATCTAAAAATCAATTAAATCATGGGCGAGATATTTTCACCGGGAAAGCTGATGCTTACTTCAGAATATTTCGCAATAGATGGAGCTCTTGTCCTGGCTGTACCTACAAAGCTGGGACAAGAGTTTTCTTTTAAAGAAACAAATGATGGGAAATCCCTGATCTTCTGGGAAGCCTATCATCAGAATACCTTATGGTTAAAAGCTGTCATTGACTATCAGAACTGGCAGATTCTGGAAACCAATATTCCTACAAGTGCTGAGTTTATTTTAAAAACATTAAAAAACGTTCAGTCACTTTCAAATACTAAATTCAAAAGCAATTTTACGTATCATTTTACGACCAATCTTCAGTTTCCGGCAGATTATGGCTTGGGAAGCAGTTCTACTCTAATGAACAACCTGGCAGAGTGGGCAGTGATTGATCCTTTTTATTTAAATACGATAAGTCTTGGCGGGAGCGGTTATGATATCGCCGTAGCAAAAGAGAAATCGGCGATCCTTTATCAGAGCAAACCGGAAATAAAATATGAAAAGGTAAATTTCAGTCCGTCCTTTAAAAATGAACTGATTTTTATTCATCTCAATCAGAAGCAGGACAGCCGTGAAGGAATCAACTTTTATCGGTCAAAAAATAAGTCTCAAAAACTGGTTGATGAATTTTCGGATCTTACAAGAAAAATTTTGTTATGCAACGAATTGGAAGATTTTTCTGATTTATTATTGATTCATGAGCAAAAAATATCAGATTTCCTTGAAATTCCCACAGTTAAGGAGCGTTTTTTCGCCGATTGTCCTGTTTTTATTAAAAGTCTGGGGGCATGGGGTGGAGATTTTGTCATGAGCTCAAAATTTGATGGCTTTAAGGACTATTTTTGGGGAAAAGATTTTAACACAATTTTTGAATGGTCAGATTTAATAGACTTATAGTCAATAGATTATAAAGTTTCATTTTTATTTGCCATTTTGACTTATATCATTATATTTAAACCACTTTTAACAATTAATTAATATTAATTTTGTTAGACCCAAAAAAGAAATAGAAAATATAAGTAAAATGAAAAACGCTAAAATCATCCAGGATTTAGAAAAATTAGGGATTAAAGGAAACTATGAAGTCGTTTACAATCCTTCTTATGAGGAGCTGTATCAGGCTGAAGTTTCTCCTGAGAATCAGGGCTTTGAAAAAGCTGAGCTTACGGAATCTGGTGCAGTATCAGTAAAAACAGGAATTTTCACAGGTCGTTCACCTAAAGACAGATATATTGTTCAGGATGATGTTACGAGAGATACAATTTTCTGGGACGGTAAAGTAAATCTTTCTACAACACCTGAAATTTTCCAATCTTGTAAGGAAATAGTACTGAATCAACTTTCAACATCAAAGAAAATCTACGTAGTAGATGCTTTTTGCGGAACAAATGCTGACACCAGGCTTAAAGTGAGATTCATTGTGGAAGTAGCCTGGCAGGCGCACTTCGTTACGAATATGTTCATCCGTCCCTCTCATTACGAATTGCAAAACTTCGGGGAGCCGGATTTCACGGTAATCAACGGTTCTAAAACGACGAATCCAAATTGGGAAGAACAGGGATTGCATTCTGAAAACTTCATTATGTTTAATCTTACTGAAAGAATTCAAATTATTGGAGGTACTTGGTATGGCGGCGAAATGAAGAAAGGAATGTTTGCCATGATGAATTATTACCTTCCGTTAAAAGGCATGGCTTCTATGCACTGTTCTGCCAACGTAGGAGAAGAAGGAGATGTTGCTCTTTTCTTCGGACTTTCAGGAACCGGAAAAACAACCTTATCCGCAGATCCTAAAAGATATCTTATTGGAGACGATGAGCACGGATGGGACAACAATGGCGTGTTCAATTATGAAGGCGGATGTTATGCAAAAGTGATTGATCTTTCGGCAGAAAAAGAACCGGATATTTTCGGAGCCATCAGAAGAGATGCACTTCTTGAAAATGTTGTTGTACATAACGGTATTTCTGATTATACAGACAATTCTATCACAGAAAATACGAGGGTATCTTATCCTATTTATCATATTAATAAAATTGTTTTACCTTCAAAGGCGGGACATGCCAAAAAGATCGTTTATCTTTCGGCAGACGCGTTTGGAGTATTGCCTCCGGTTTCAATTTTGGATGAAGATCAGGCACAATATCATTTCCTTTGTGGATATACATCAAAATTAGCCGGGACAGAAAGAGGAATTACAGAGCCTGAACCATCGTTTTCACCGGCATTCGGAGAGGCGTTCCTAACACTGCACCCAACCATGTATTCAAAGACACTGATCGGAAAAATGAAAGAACACGGCGCAAAAGCCTATCTCGTAAATACAGGCTGGAATGGTACAGGAAAAAGGATTTCATTAAAAGATACAAGAGCAATCATTGATGCCATTATTGATGGCTCTATTGAAGATGCCCCAAAGACAAGAATTCCAATCATGAATCTGGAAGTCCCAACATCATTACCGAATGTTTCTGAAGGCATTCTGGATCCGCGAGATACCTATAATAGTGTGGAAGAATGGGAAGAAAAAGCAAAAGATCTTGCCGCTAAATACATCAAAAACTTCGAACAGTACTGCAATTCGGATGAAGCTAAAAAATTAGTGAAATCAGGTCCACAGTTGCAGGAACAGACCGCAGATAATACACTAAAAAATAGTTAGTGATTTTAATGAATAATATTATTTGGTGAGATTTTTTCTCACCTTTTTTAGTGGTATCGAATGATCTTTGTAGTTAAACATCATGAATTAAATATATCACAGTTTTTATTTAAAATTTATGGGAATATTTCATAATACTTTTCTTTTTAAACTTATAGAAAGTATTTATAAGTGCCTTACTATTATTACTAAGTAAATATCCACCTAACACAACTTACAAAAAAATAATAAAAAAAGGCTGTCTAAAAAGACAGCCTCTTCTATTTTAGAAATTAGGATTATCATCAATTTCTCTTTGAGGAATCTTGAAATACATTCTTGGATCATTATATGGTAATGGTGTACCCACTAAGAATAAATGATTTGAACCTCTCACAACTGTTGCTTTATTTCTTTTTAAAGCGAGATAAGATTTACCTTCACCCCAAAGTTCTATTCGAGTTTGTTTATATATCTCGTTTTGCAAATTTACTCCTGACAATGCATCAATGTATGCTAAAGTCGTTGTTGGATTATTATATCTGTTATCCAATAATGTTTTAAGTATTGTTCTAGCCTCAGTTTCTTGCCCGCTTTTTGCTAAAGTTTCGGCTGCCAATAGATAATACTCGTCTACCCTCATATATAAATAATCAGCTGTAATCTGTCTTTGGCCTTGTACTACTCTCTTTGAGTCATAAAACTTATTTGTTGGTATACGTACCGTGAACTGAAACTGTGACCTCCTTGCGTCATCCGTGCTAATACTGCTGTACAAATTATTATCCATACCTTTATAATCACCTGCAGATGCGTAGCTGTAAGTAAATCTATCAACTTGTCCCCACCAGCTTACTAAATCTAACCCATTAACAATTTGGATATCAAAACCCCAAATCCAGCTGTTTGTATTAAGATCGTTAAAACCTCCTTGAAGACCCGTATCCTGAGTCCATGCTAGCGAATCAAGAGCAGTATATAAGGTATAGCTGCTGTTGAAGCTTCGAAGTCCGGGGTAAAATATTGAAGTAAGTAAAATAAGAAATAATTGCATAAAAAAAGACTGCCTAATTTTTAAAGCAGTCTCTCAAATTATATATTAATATTCTTTATTAGTAACCATTATTTTGTTTAACATTTCCATTAGCTCCAACTTCACTTTGTGGTATAGGAAAAGCATATTTGAAAGAGCCATAGTTAATAGTACCAAACTTTTGTCTAACAGGATCAACTAGAGGAATTGATTTTCCAGTCCTTGCTAGGTCATCAAATCTAAATCCTTCAAAAGCTAACTCTCTTCTTCTTTCCAATAAGATATTATCCATTGTTGCAGCAGTATAAGTAGAAGCATTTCTATTTGCTGGGATCTTATTTAATTGAATTAATGCATCTGCTGCTTTACCATTGTTTAATAATGCTTCAGCATATATCAACACAACTTCTTCAATTCTTACAATAGGAACGTCATCAGCTGGTGTCGCAACAGTAGGATACTTACCTATATTTCTATACTCTAACGTCGAGGAACCATTTGGTGCAATAAAAGTTGTTGTTTTTCTAATATCACCAGTATCATATGCATCATAAAGATTTTTTAAGGCAACAATATCTCCATAAGCTGAACCTCTGTATATAGAAGCTAAAGAATTATTTCCTAGATTATCATTAGCATTAAAATCTAAAGAAAAAATAATATTTGGCGTTGAATCGGTTTTAAAGGTTGCTGCATAATTGGTTGCACTAGCAACAGTATATTTTCCTGAATCGACCACAATTTTAGCTTCATTTTCAGCAATCTGATATTTTTTAAAATATAGTGCTACTCTAGCCTTAATTGCATGCGCTGATAAAGATGTTAAGTAGTGTTTTGATGGATCATCATACGAAGCATTCATCAAAGATATAGCATTATCTAGATCATTTATAATACTATCGTAATTTTCTTGAACGGTATTTCTTGATGGATATAAATTATTGGCATCTCTAAATGTCGTAACATAAGGAACTCCAAGAGCGCTCATTCCGCCTTGTCCATCGACAAACTGCTGTCCAAAAATTCTTACTAAATCAAAATGCCCCAACGCTCTCATTATTAAAGCCTGCCCTTTAATATGATTAATTTCTCCTGTATCTCCTGATAATTGAGAGGAAGATTTGTTAATTACAATATTTGCATTACCAATAGCTTGGTAAATTCTTGTCCAAGTATCTGATGCATAAGCATCTGAAGGCAACATACTCATTTGACCAACTGAGACAAATCTATTTGAATTAGCATTAGAAAAACAGTTATCTGTTCTAACTTCTCCAAATATTATTAAATCTCTACCATAATAGCTTACTGATGTCATCCTATCATATCCTCCAGCCAATACAGTCCTCAAATCATTGACTGTATTAATACTAGCCTCAAGATCTTTTGCTTGAGATAATGTTGGGTCTAGTCCTTCATCATTACATGCGGAAATAACAGATAATATTAAAGCACTAAAAAAAATTTTGATGAATATCTTTTTCATAATTTCTTTTTAATTATTAATTAATTTTAAAATTGAACATTCACTCCAAAAATAATTGACTTAACAGGTGGAGTTGTTAATGTAGTATATCCAGCAGCACTCACCTCAGGATCTAGTTTTAAACCTTTATCAAAAACGTAAGTCCATAAATTGGTTCCTCTTACCGTTAACGAAAGACCGTCAATGCCAATATTTTTAATAAAATCTTTCGGTAAATTGTATCCTAGAGTTATATCTTTTAATCTAATAAAAGATCCATCATACAAATGTCTTGATGAAGTCGCATGAAAATTATCATTTTGAGAATAACTAAGTACAGGTACATCAGTGACATCTCCTGGTTTCTGCCAAGCGTTTAAAAGGTCTTCACTACCATTATATGACGCTAATGTAAAGCTATTTGTTCTCATATAGAACTGGGCATATTGTTCATATATTTTGTGACCTCCCGCATAGTAAAAATTAGCATTCAAGAATATATTTTTGTATGATAAACCGGTGCCAAATCCACCCGTATATTTAGGTATTGCAGTACCCTGAAAAACCCTTTTCGCTGCATTATAATTAGAAGTTCTTTCACCATCAACCCCATTCAAGTACCATTCTGGAGCTCCAGTTTGAGTGTTCACCCCAGCCCATGTAGGCATATACCAAGACATAAATGGCAGACCAATTTCAGCTTTACGATAAACACTTCCTGCGTAAACATCAATTGGAAGACCATCACCACCTGTAGCTAGCTTCTCAATCCTATTATTAACGGTTGCAATTGAACCAAAAATATTCCAATTAAAACTGTTTGACCTAATTACATCAAATTTTAATGAGGCCTCAATTCCTTGATTTCTCATTGCTCCTAGGTTTTGAGCCTGTGATGTAAAACTTGTAGTTCTTGACAAGGGAACACTTTGTAATAAATCATATGTATATCTATTATAGTATTCTATAGATCCTGATAATCTTGAATCAAAGAATGCAAAATCTAAACCTAAATCATATGTTTTACTTTTTTCCCAAGTTAAATTAGGATTACCAAAATTATTAGCATACGCTGCTCCATTTTGACCATATGCTATATCGTATGCTAATGTAGCTTGATATCTATTTAATCCTACCCCGCTGTTTCCAGTAATACCATATGAACCTCTTAACTTCAATTCATTAACAACATCTGGCATGAAGTTTTCTTTATGTAGATTCCACGCTCCACCTATAGACCAAAAAGTTCCAAATCTATTTCCCGACGCAAATCTTGAAGATCCTTCTCTTCTAATTGTAGCATCTAAGATATACTTATTGTTATAAGAATAGTTTAATGTCCCGAAATACGATGTATTTTTCCAATCTTCATAGTTAGAACCCGTAGAATAATTGGCACTTGTATTATCAATATTTGTTAATCCATCAGCGGGAATATTTTCTCCATAGCCACTTAAAACATCTTGCTGATTTTTTTGATATTCAAAGAATGCTGAAGCATCTATTCTATGTTTATCAAATTTTACAATATAATTTAATTGATTTATAGTTACTAGATTAAAGTTTTGTGACATTCTTCTTTCAGAAGAACCATTTGCATCTTTAGCATCCCCATGATATCTATTATAGTAAGCTTTATAATCATTAAACAAAAAATCAACATTTAAACGAGAGGTAAATGTAAGGTTTTTAATAATTTTGTAATCAACTTTATTATTAATCAAAGCCCTCATTTGTTTTTGCCAAATTACGTTGTTAGCTTGAGTATATAAAGTATTTGCAATTGATGTCATGTCAGAGAATTCATCAATATTATAAGATCCATCTGCATTATAAGGTCTTACCCATGGAGAAATCAATACTCTTGTTAAATATGGATTCCCGAAGAAGGAACCTGCTTCTAATATAGGATTTTGCTTTAACCAAGATCCAGTAAAAGATGATTCAAAGCTCACTTTATCAGTAAGATCTCTTTTATAACTGAATAAGCCCGTAATTCTTTCAAATGGATTAGCAATTGAAGTAGATTCAGTTTTGTTATATCCTAGTGAAGCATAAAACGTAGATTTAGCATCCCCTCCTGAGGCATTCAAATTAACTGAATATAAGCCCGCATTTTTTTTTGTTAACAGATCCTGCCATCCGTACTCCTTACCATCCCATAAGCTATATCCGCCAAGATCATTATCAATGATTGTTTGCATAGCCTCATCCTGCGTTTGATTAAATTGATTTGCTATACCATCCTTTAACAAACTAAGCCTTTGAGCTCCACTTAACATTTTCAGTTTATTATATGCTTCATTTTGGAAGCCTACTGATGTATCTAAATTGAATCTAGTCTTTCCTTTAGCTCCCCTTTTAGTGGTGATAACAATCACCCCATTAGATCCTCTTGCTCCATATATCGCTGTTGATGAAGCATCTTTTAAAACAACAATTGATTCTATATCATCATTATTTATACTAGCTAATGCGGATAGAGTTGAAAGACTTGGACTAGCACTTGCATTATCTGCTGTAGTATTTCCATTTACCATAGGAACACCATCAATAACAAACAATGGGCTATTGGAAGCAGTAAAAGACCCTACCCCCCTAATTCTAATATCTTGAAATGATCCAGGTGTACCTGAAGTAGTATTAACGACAACTCCTGGCACTTTTCCTTGAAGAGCCTGATCCACACTTATTGCAGAAGGAGTATCAATATCTGCTGATTTTAAAGCAGTCATACTACCCGTCAAACTAGAAACACTCTTCTTAACATAACCCACCATAACGACTTCCTCAATCTGAGTTTCTTTATTTATCGTATCTTTTTGGCTTCTTTGTGCAAAAGTGTTTTGCCCTAAGAAAAACAAAACCCCAGCACTCAATACACGTAATTTCACATTCATATTAACAAATTTTAATATTTAAAAGTTTAACAAATATGTTAATAAATTTTAACATTAGCAATTTTTATATTTAAGAATTTATTAATAGTAATACAATTATGCTTAAATATGCTCAACTCATTAGTAGCTTTTTTTTTAAATTAAACACAAGTAATTTGAAATTTAAACAAGTGAGTAACATTATTATAAAAATTTTAACACTTCTTAAACGGTTTATAAAATATTATTTAGAATGTTTATAAATTTCTAAGTTAGAATAATAGTATTATTTCAATGCAAAGTGATATTTAATAGAATATTTTACAGAGAATACTTATAGATACATTATTATTTTTTAACATTTATTTACATTATCTTAAAAATAATAATAGATATTCAACAAGTCAATTTTTTCCAAGTATCAAAAACTTTTAGAAAAAAAATATTATAGTTTTTATGGCCATGCTTATTTCTACTCACTAGAAAAGTAAGGAAATTCGCACATATTACAATCATCCGTATTGAAATTGATCTAATAAAAATGAAAACGTACAATGTGCTTATTATATTTTAAATTGAAGCTAATCTCATAGAAAAAGGTGAATTCAATTACAAAACATTTATGCAAAAGCATTGTTTGGTTTGGGTCTAAAGAAAAGCGGATATGAATACTGAAAATGCAGTCAAGGTTACAAAATAACTGTAAGGAAATAGAGCCACAATCTTCCCCTCATCTATCACTCAGATGATAGACTATAACATTGCTGTGAAATTTATCGAAAAGCCTAGAGAACAATGATAGATATAATTTCTCATTTACAAATACAAAATATTCATGACTTAAAACAATTAAGTGAATGAAACTATTCATATTTATAACAACAAAAGAGCACACACTAGCCTGAAGATGAAAATCATGGAAATAATGCATAAAAAATCCGGAAAATCAAAGTCTTCCGGATAATATTTTAATCGAAAATTGTTAATGTATTTTTGGACTAGCCATAAAAATACTACTTCAATTTCTTCTTCACAGCAACTTCTTCGTAAACCTCAAGAATATCTCCTACTTCGATATCATTGTATCCTTTAAGGTTAAGTCCACATTCGTAGCCTTTGGTTACTTCTTTTACGTCGTCTTTGAAACGTTTTAAACTTTCAAGCTCCCCTTCAAATTTCACAATACCATCTCTCAACAGACGTATTTTTGATTGTCTTGTAACCTTACCGGTAAGAACCATACAACCTGCAATGGTACCTACTTTTGAAATTTTGAACACCTCACGGATCTCAACATTACCAATTACCTGCTCCTGAATTTCCGGAGAAAGCATTCCCTCCATCGCTTCTTTCACCTCATCGATCGCTTTATAGATTACAGAATATGTTCTGATCTCGATTTCTTCACGGTCTGCAAGTTCTTTAGCGTTCGCACCAGCTCTTACATTGAATCCAATGATAATTGCATCAGATGCTGCAGCCAGGTTGATATCGGATTCAGTGATTTGTCCTACTCCGGAGTGAAGAATTTTCACACTGATTTCTTCTGTTGACAATCTCTGTAACTGATCAGAAAGTGCTTCAACAGAACCATCCACGTCCCCTTTAAGGATAATATTCAATTCCTTGAACTCTCCTAAAGCGATACGTCTTCCCAATTCCTCAAGTGTCGTATGTTTTTTCGTTCTGATCGATAATTCTCTCTGAAGCTGTTCTCTTTTGTTTGCAATCGCTTTACCTTCACTTTCATCAGCATATACACGGAATTTATCCCCTGCTGTAGGAGCTCCGTCAAGACCTAAGATCGTTGCCGGGATAGAAGGACCTGCTTCGGCAAGATTTTTACCTCTTTCATCAAGCAAAGCTTTTACCTTACCATGATTTTTACCTGCTACTACATAGTCTCCAACTTTTAAAGTACCTGATTGTACAAGCATGGTTGCCACGTATCCTCTTCCTTTATCCAATGATGCTTCGATCACAACTCCGTTTGCAGAACGTGCAGGGTTAGCTTTTAACTCCAATAATTCTGCTTGTAACAATACTTTTTCTAATAAAAGATCAATATTGTTACCCATTTTAGCCGAAATTTCTTGTGCCTGAACATTTCCTCCCCATTCTTCAACTAAAACCGGAGGGTTTAATCCTGAAAGCTGCTGACGGATATTATCCGGATTCGCATTTGGTTTATCAACCTTATTGATCGCAATAATCATTGGCACCTGTGCAGCCTGAGCGTGAGCAATCGCTTCTTTTGTCTGAGGCATTACATCATCATCGGCAGCAATTACAATGATTGCAATATCCGTAATTTGTGCTCCTCTGGCTCTCATCGCCGTAAAGGCTTCGTGACCTGGAGTATCTAAGAATGTAATTCTCTGACCATTTTCCAATTTCACATTATAAGCACCAATGTGCTGGGTAATACCTCCGGATTCTCCCGCAATAACGTTCGTCTTTCTAATGTAATCAAGTAATGAAGTTTTACCATGGTCAACGTGTCCCATTACCGTAACTACCGGTGCTCTTGGTACTAAATTTTCTTCATTATCAATTTCATCTTCAGCCTCTGTTTCTTCGAGATCTGCATCAGAGAATTCGATTTTATAACCAAATTCGTCAGCTACTAATAACAAAGTATCAGCTTCAAGCCTTTGGTTCATGGTAACCATTACCCCTAGTGAGAAACATGCAGAGATCACTTCTGTAGGCGACACATTCATTAAACTTGCCAATTCACCAACAGTGATGAATTCGGTTACTTTTAACGTTCTGTCTGCTGCATCAAGCTCCTGCTGACGTTCATCCTGTTCTCTACGGAAGTTTCTCTTGTCTTTTCTGTGTTTTGCAGATTTAGACTTACCTCCTTTATTGGTTAATTTTTCAAGGGTTTCCTTGATCTGGTTTTTAACTTGTTCATCAGTTAGTTCAACAGGCATCGTTCTTTGCCCTGGTCTGTTGTTTCCAAAACGGTTTCCGCCGCCCTGACCTTGTGGACGGTTGCCCTGGCCTTGCGGACGATTACCCTGGTTATTTCCGAAACGGTTTCCACCACCCTGACCTTGTCCACCTTGACCTTGAGGACGGTTTACTTGTCCACCACCCTGGTTGTTTCCAAAACGGTTTCCGCCTTGTCCGCCTTGACCCTGGTTGCGGTTTCCACCTTGTCCACCCTGGCCTTGAGGACGATTTCCTTGTCCCTGGTTGTTTCCTCCCTGTTGATTATTATTGTTTCCACCTTGCTGGTTCTGACCACCTGGCTTTTCAATTCTCTTTCTTTTCTTTTTAGCTCCGGCTCCTTGTTTAGGGGCAAACTGAGTTAAGTCGATTTTTTCACCAACAATTTTAGGACCGTCAAGTTTTTGGTAAACGGTTTCAATTTTTTGAGGTTCCTGCTGATCATCATCCTGTTTCGGAGTTTCTTCTTTTGCCACTACAAGCTTTGACGGAACTTCTTCAGCCGGTTTAGGTGTTTCTTTTACAGCCTCAACTGGTTTTTCTACAGGTTTTTCCTCTTCTTTTTTATCCTCTGTTTTTGGTTTGTCTTTTTTCACCGGTCTGTTTCTAGACTCGATCTGAGACAAATCTATTTTATCCAGAACTTTGAATTCCTGTTTTTCAGGAGTCGCTTTTGTTTCAGGAGCAACTTCTTTTTTCTCTTCCACCACAGGTTCCGGTTTCGGAGCAGGAGCTTCTTCCACTTCAGGTTTTTTAGGCTCTAAGTCTATTTTACCTAAAATCTTAGTTTCCGGTTTATTAGCTTTAGCTCTTATTACTTCAGGGGTTTTCTTTTCTTCAATTTCCAGCTTTTCTTCCGGAACTTTTGTGATCACCACCTCATGGGAAGCCTTTCGCTGTTCGCCGTCTTTGGCAAACTCAGCTTCCAATGCAGAATATGCCGCTTCTTCCAATTGAGCGTTAGGATTGCTTTCAACCTCAATGCCCTTTGATTGTAAAAATTCTACTAATCTGGACATCGAAATGTTGAATTCCTTAACCGCTTTATTTAATCTAATTTTTGGCATCTATATTATTTACTGTTTTTTAATTCTTAAAATTAAAGTATTTCTTTTTTACTGTTTATTAAAATTTACTTAAAAATCTTAATCTTCAAATTCTTCTCTCAGAATACGTTTCACTTCTTCAATAGTCTCTTCTTCAAGGTCTACCATATTCAATAAACTTTCAGTCTCTTTATCAAGAACTGATTTTGCAGTCGTAAGACCCACTTTCTTAAATTCATCCAGAATCCATTGGTCGATGTCATCATTGAATTCTTTTAATTCAACGTCATCATCTTCGCTGGCCTCTCTGTGCACATCAATCTCATAACCCGTCAACCAAGAAGCAAGTCTGATATTCTGACCCTGTTTTCCAATCACTTTGGAAATCTCTTCAACCGGCGTATATACCAATGCATAAGTACTATCTTCATTGATATCAATCTTGTTGATGGTAACATTTCCTAAAGCTCTCTTCACCAAAATCTCAGGGTTTTTCGACCACTGAATAACATCGATGTTTTCATTTCTCAACTCTCTTACAACGCCGTGAATTCTTGATCCTTTCACCCCAACACAAGCACCTACCGGATCTATTCTGTCGTCATAAGCATCTACTGCAATTTTTGCTTTTTCACCAGGAATCCTTACTACTTTTTTCAACATAATCGTTCCATCCTGGATTTCAGGAATTTCCAGCTCCAATAATTTCTCAAGGAATTTAGGTGCAGTTCTGGAAATAATAATCTGCGGTTTTGAACCTTTGAAATCTACTGTTTCCACAATAGCTCTTATATTCTCACCCTTTTTAAAGAAATCCGACGGGATCTGATTTTCTTTAGGTAAAATAAATTCATTTCCTTCATCGTCAAGCAAAATGACATGCTTATGACGGATGTGGTGAATTTCTCCTACTACGATCTCCCCGATTCTGTCTTTAAACTGCTCGTATAGCATCGCATTGTTGTGCTCCTGCAATTTCGTAGCCAAAATCTGCTTCAGTGTAAGAATATTTCGTCTTCCCAATTGAGCAACAGGAATTTCCATTGTAAAATCTTCTCCCACTTCAAAAGTTGGATCGATTTTTTTAGCTTCAGAGATTTCAATTTCCAAATCATCATCTTCAGACATCTCGTCTTCTACGATTGTTTTATTTAAAAATATCTGAAAATCTCCTTTGTCAGGGTTTACAATCACATCAAAATGATCATCTGAATCATATCTTTTTCTTAAAAGAGTTTTCAGTGAATCTTCAATAATTGCCATAAGATCAATCTTACTGATCCCTTTTTCGTCTTTAAAATCACCAAAGGATTCAATCAACGCTATATTGTCCATTTATTCTTTTTCTTTTAAAATTTAATTGTTACTAATGCTTTTTTAATCTCAGCGTAAGGAATTTCCTTGTCCTCCTCCACATCTACTTTTCCTTTTCCGATATCTTTCGGTTTTCGGTAACGCAGAATAAGAGTAATCTTTTCATCATCCACTTTTGCAAGCTCACCTTCAATTTTCGTAGAATCATTCAGGAGAACCTCAATTTCTCTTCCGATATTTTTATTAAACTGTCTGGGAGTTGCCAGGGGCTCACTCAATCCGGCAGACATTACCTGAAGGCTGAAGTCATGCTCTTCACGATCCATATTGAATTCTATGGCACGGCTGGCGTCAAGACAGTCCTGTAAAGAAACTCCGTTGTCTCCATCCAAAATAACTGTAATATCATCTCCGGCAGAAATTTTCAGATCTATAAGAAATAAATCCTTTCTGGTTTCCAGAAAATCATTTAATAATTCTTCAATTCTTTTTCTAAACTCCATATGTTATTTAATCTTGATTTACCGTACGAAAAAAGGCTTTCTTCCGAAGGCCTTCCCATGTTTTTCCGTAAATCCACTGCAAATATACGACTTTTTATTAAAAAAGCAAAATATCTTAATTATCAAGCGAATAAGTTAATTATTATTTAAAAGTGTAGCATGAAGGTATTTTTATTATTTTTGTATTTATTTTAAAAAAAACATATATTTTGAATATTACCATTGTAGGAACAGGTTATGTAGGCTTAGTCACAGGAACGACTTTAGCAGAACTTGGAAATTCAGTATACTGTGTAGATATTGATGAAAAAAAAGTAGAAGGTATGAAAAACGGCGTAGTTCCCATTTATGAGCCGAACCTTGAAGAAATGTTTTTAAGAAACATCCAGTCCGAAAGATTATTTTTCACCACCGATTTAAAAGAAGCACTGGACGAAAGTGAAGTCATATACCTGGCTTTGCCGACACCGCCGGGAGAAGATGGCTCAGCAGATCTTTCTTATGTCCTGAAGGTAGCCAATGATATTGGTGAAATGATGACGGAGTACAAAGTAATCGTCAACAAAAGTACGGTTCCGGTAGGTACTGCCGATAAGGTAAAAGAGGTAATCGGATCAAAAACTCAAATTCCTTTTGATGTAGTTTCCAACCCAGAATTCCTGAGAGAAGGATTTGCCGTAGAAGATTCCATGAATCCGTCGAGAGTGGTTGTAGGATCAAGCTCTGACAAAGCAAAGGAAATCATGGCAAAAATTTACCAGCCTTTTACCAACACCGGAGTTCCTATTATTTTTATGGATGAAAAATCTTCGGAGCTCACTAAATATGCTGCCAATTCATTTCTTGCCGTAAAAATCACTTTCATGAACGAAATTGCCAACTATTGTGAAAAAGTAGGGGCAGATGTTGACAAAGTAAGATTGGGAATGGGTAGCGACGACAGAATCGGACACCGATTTTTATTCCCGGGAATCGGATACGGCGGCAGCTGTTTTCCTAAAGATGTGAAAGCTTTAATAAAATCAGGAAAAAACGATGATTTTGATTTCAGAATTTTAGAAGCAACGGAAAAGGTGAATTCGGCTCAAAAAGTAATTCTTATTTCTGAAATCGAAAAATACTTTGGCGGGAATATCGCAGGAAAAACGATTGCTGTTTGGGGACTGGCCTTTAAAGCAAATACGGATGACATTCGCGAAGCCTCGTCTCTTGATAATATTTCTATTCTTTTGGAGAAAGGCGCAAAAGTTGTAGCATATGACTCCGTTGCAGAAAATAATGTTAAAAAACTTTTAGGAGATAAAATTCAATATTCCAAAACCATGTATGATGCGTTGGAAGATGCGGATGCTCTGTTTATTGCTACAGAATGGCCTGAATTTAAAAATCCTAATTTTGAACTGATGGCCAGAAAAATGAAAAACAAAGCAGTTTTTGACGGAAGAAATATGTATCCTTTGGAAGTTCCCGAACAAAACGGCTTCTATTATAAGAGTATCGGCCGAAAAACTATTATAAACTAAAATTAATGAAAAATATAATCATTACAGGTGGCGCCGGTTTCATAGGGTCACACGTTGTAAGAGAGTTTGTAAAAAACAATCCGGACAGCACAATTATCAACCTCGATGCTCTTACCTACGCAGGAAATCTTGAAAACCTGAAAGACATTGAAAATGAACCCAATTATGTTTTCGAGAAGGCAGACATTACACGACCTAACGAATTAAGATTGATTTTTGAAAAATATCGTCCGGATGCAATTGTACACCTTGCTGCAGAAAGTCATGTCGACAGAAGCATTACAGATCCGATGGCTTTCATTAATACTAATGTTAATGGTACTGCCAATCTTTTAAATTTATGTAAAGAGTTCTGGGCTCTTAACCCGGATCATACCCACGGAAGATTTCCGGATGAAAAAAGAAAAAATCTTTTCTACCATATTTCTACCGATGAAGTATACGGAAGTTTAGGTGATACCGGATTCTTTTTAGAAACAACTCCATATGACCCGCAATCACCATATTCGGCTTCGAAAGCGGCCTCAGATCATTTGGTAAGAGCATATGGAAATACTTACGGAATGCCTTTTATTGTATCCAACTGTTCCAATAATTATGGCCCGAATCATTTTCCTGAAAAATTGATTCCCCTTTGTATTTCGAATATCATTAATGAAAAACCATTACCTATTTATGGTGACGGAAAGTACACAAGAGACTGGCTGTTTGTCATTGATCACGCGAAGGCGATTCATCAGATTTTTAATGATGCTAAAATCGGGGAAACGTATAATATCGGAGGATTCAATGAATGGCAAAATATTGATCTGGTAAAAGAATTAATTAAACAGATGGATTCCAAACTTGGCAGACCTGAAGGTTATTCCGAAAAACTTATTACGTTTGTAAAAGACAGACCGGGGCACGATAAACGCTACGCGATTGACGCAACCAAGCTTAATAAAGATCTCGGATGGAAACCTTCTGTAACATTTGAGCAAGGCTTGGCAAAAACAATTGAATGGTATCTTGAGAATAAAGAATGGCTGGAAAATGTAACAAGCGGAGACTACCAGAAATACTACGAAAAACAATACCATTAAACACAAATAAAGATGAAAGGTATCATTTTAGCCGGAGGTTCAGGAACAAGGCTTTATCCTCTTACCATTGCGGTCAGCAAACAGCTAATGCCCATTTATGACAAACCGATGATCTATTATCCTTTGTCAACACTTTTACTAGCCGGAATTAAGGATATTCTGATTATCACCACCCCTCACGATCAGGCTGGTTTTATAAAGCTATTAGGTGACGGATCACAAATTGGCTGTAATATTCAGTATGTGGTACAACCTAGTCCGGACGGGCTGGCACAGGCCTTTATACTTGGAGATGAATTTATCGGAAATGATGCGGCAGCTCTGGTATTGGGGGACAATATTTTCTACGGTTCTGAAATGGGTACTCTTCTCAAAAACAAAACAAATCCTGAAGGAGGAGTCGTTTTTGCCTATCATGTTTCAGATCCCGAAAGATATGGAGTCGTAGAATTTGATGATGATTTTAAAGCGGTTTCCATTGAAGAAAAACCATTAAAGGCAAAGTCTAATTATGCTGTTCCGGGACTATATTTCTATGATAATGAAGTCGTTGAAATCGCAAAAAACATTCAGCCTTCTGCAAGAGGTGAACTTGAAATAACAGATGTAAACAATGTCTATCTTAATAAGGGAAAACTTGAAGTAGGCGTTTTAGACAGAGGTACCGCCTGGTTAGACACAGGAACTTTTGAATCATTGAATGATGCCTCAGAATTTGTACGGGTGATCGAAAAAAGACAAGGATTCAAAATCGGCTGCATTGAGGAGATTGCATTCAGAAATAAATTCATCAATGAAGAACAACTACTTGAAACCGCAGTAAAATACGGGAAAAGCGGTTATGGTGAATACCTGAAGAAACTCATCCATAAATAATCAATACATAATCATATTGTAAAAACTGTTGCTTTTTAGCGGCAGTTTTTTGTTTAATGCGGTAAATATTCATATAGTTTAAAACTTTTTTATTCATTAATGATAATTTTTTAAGAATAAAAGTGTAAGATATAATTAAAAAATATAAATTTGCAGTAAACTTTACACAAATGAATGAACCACAACAAAAGTGGACCGAAATAATTGAAGCCAGGCATTCTTTATTCGACTTAAAACTTAAGGAGGTATGGAAATACAAAGATCTCGTGTACATGTTCGTAAAAAGAGATTTTATATCCAGTTTTAAGCAAACAATCTTAGGTCCCATCTGGTTTTTTATCAATCCGATATTAACTACTATAACTTACCTTATTATTTTTGGAAAAATTGCCAACTTACCTACAGATGGTGCTCCACCTTTATTGTTTTATCTTTCTGGGGTAACACTATGGAATTATTTTTCGTCATGCCTTTTGAGTACATCTTCCACATTTGTAGGAAACGCAGGTATTTTCGGAAAAGTATATTTTCCCAGATTAGTTACTCCTTTGTCTATTGTTATATCAAACTTGATGCGTTTCGGCGTACAGTTTCTTTTATTTCTGATTGTCTGGGGATATTATCTGGCAGAAAAACAGATACAGCCTACTATTTGGATACTGGTAACTCCATTTCTTATTATCCTTATGGCACTATTTGCTTTGGGAACCGGGATGATATTTTCTTCACTTACGACAAAATATAAAGACATGAGTATGCTTTTGGGGTTCGGTGTCAGTTTGTACATGTATGCAACACCTGTGATCTATCCTACTTCGGCTTTACCTGGTTTTTTCAAAAAATTAGCATTCTATAACCCATTAACCGGAATTTTTGAATGCTTCAAATACGCATGGCTTGGGATCGGAAAATTTTCTCCGATAATGCTTATTTTCAGTACAGTTATTATTCTTTTACTCTTATTGATTGGTACACTTACATTTAATAAGGTTGAAAAAACTTTTATGGACACCGTTTAAATCGTTAACATTTTCAAATTTTAAAATATGCTGGCTTTAAAAGCAGAAAACATATCGAAACAGTACAGGATAGGACAGGTAGGCACCGGAACATTATCCCATGACCTCAACCGTATGTGGTATAAAATCAGAGGTAAAGAGGACCCTTATCTGAAAATAGGTGAGGTAAATGATCGTACTATAAAAGGAGAATCGGAATATGTATGGTCTTTGCGCAATATTAATTTTGAAATTGAGCAGGGAGATGCCGTTGGAATCATCGGAAGAAATGGGGCGGGAAAGTCTACGCTCCTGAAACTTTTAAGCAAAGTAACAAAACCTACTACCGGAAAAATATATACCCGGGGCCGAATTGCATCGCTGTTAGAAGTAGGAACAGGTTTCCATCCGGAAATGACCGGAAGAGAAAATGTATTTCTTAACGGCGCCATTCTGGGCATGACCAGAAAAGAGATCAATAGAAAATTTGATGAAATTGTAGATTTCTCCGGAGTAGAAAGATATATTGACACACCCGTGAAAAGATATTCTTCCGGAATGTATGTACGTCTTGCTTTTGCCGTTGCCGCTCATCTGGAATCTGAAATTCTGATTGTAGATGAGGTCCTGGCAGTGGGAGACGCAGAGTTTCAAAAAAAATGTCTGGGAAAAATGGGAGATGTAACGAAAGGAGAAGGTAGGACGATCCTTTTTGTAAGCCATAATATGACTGCCATAAAAGAGCTTTGTAATAAGGGAATTCTTTTGAATCAAGGAAAAATCACTTATCAGGGTGATATTCTAAAAACGATTATAGAATATCAAAAAAGCAGCACTAAGGAAAGCTCTTATCTCTACAACGGCAATTTGGATGATGCCATAGGTAATGAAAATATAAGAATAAAAGAGTTTTCCGTATCTCCCATTTATGGAGAATTACTGGATATTGAATCAGGAGTACATGTTAAGCTTGTTTTTCAGAATTATTGCCAGAATATTAATCTTGACGCCACGTTTGAGCTGAAAAATTATGAAGAATTAGTCATTTTTCATGTAGGAAAGTTTTTGTCTGAGAACAATGATTCAGAAATAGGCGAATACACCGTAGAATTTGATATCCCAGCCGGACTTTTAAATGCAGGAAATTATTATTTCAAACTGTATTTCGGAAAAGATCAAAAAATTCTTCTATTTGGAGTTGACAACTTTATAGGATTTGAAATAGAAAATGTAAAAGTTGGAACGATGACGTACATTTATCCCGGAATAACCAGACCAAATTTTGAATATAAATTAAAAACACCATGATTCCCGAAAGAATACAACTTCCTAAAATATATGATAAAAGAGGAAACTTATCTTTTTTTGAGCATCCCAATCAATTACCTTTTGAAATCAGAAGAACGTATTGGATATATGACGTGCCGGGAGGAGAAGTAAGAGGAAGTCATGCCTTCAAAGAGCAGCAGGAATTTATTATTGCTCTTTCAGGAAGTTTTGATGTTGTAATCCATGATGGAAAAGAAGAACAGAGATTTTCTTTAAACAGATCCTACTACGGATTATATATACCTAACATGTTTTGGAGAAGACTAGAAAATTTTTCTACAAATTCATTAGCATTGATCGTGTCTGACAAACATTATAATGAGCAAGATTATATAAGGGATTTTGAAGAATTTAAAAATATGAACAATGAAAAATAATATTTCTGTATTCAATTGTAATATTATTGATTTAGGCAAAATTAGTTTTAATGAAGGTAATCTTACCGTTGTTGAAAACGACTCTTTTTTTCCTTTTAGTGTAAAAAGAATTTTTTATCTGTATGATATCTCAGGAGGAGAAAGCAGAGGCGCTCACTCTCATAAGGAATGTCACCAATTTTTGATTGCAGCAAGTGGGAGCTTTGAAATTTCCTTAGATGACGGCATATTCAAAAGGCATGTATTTCTCAATCGTCCCAATATTGGATTACATATTCCTCCCGGCATCTGGGCTTCAGAGATCAATTTTTCTTCCGGAGCTATTTGTCTGGTGCTTGCTTCTCATTTTTATAATGAAGCCGATTATATAAGAAATTATGAAGAATTTAAAAATTATCAAAATGAAATTCAGTAACAGAAACGTATCCATAAGTGATAAAGCAAAAATTGGTAAAAATGTAAAAATAGGTGACAATACTGTAATCTATGACAACGTTACTATTGGTGACAATTCAATCATTGCTAATGATTGTATTATTGGAGAACCCCTTAATGATTATTATTTCAGAGATAATTATGTAAATCCTGAAACAATCATTGGAGAAAATGCGTTAATAAGAAGTCATACGATCATATACGCCGGATCTCAGTTCGGCAACAGCTTCTCGACAGGGCACAGAGTCACGGTAAGAGAAAACTCAGTTTTTGGTAATAACTGCAGATTGGGAACCGTTACCGACATACAGGGGCATGTTACTTTTGGAAATAATTGCTGGCTTCACAGTAATGTACATATAGGCCAGAGATCTACAATAGGAAATTTTGTCTTTATTTATCCATATGTAGTATTTACAAATGATCCCACACCTCCTTCTGATATATGTATTGGTGCCACTGTAGGAGACTTTTCACAGATCGCAGTAGGCACTGTATTATTACCTGGAACAAAAATCGGAAAACATTGTTTAGTAGGTGCCCAATCTCTGATCGGAGGAAATTATGAAGACTATTCTTTAATAGTTGGTAATCCCGGAAAAAAAATCAAAGACGTACGCGAAATGAAATCAAGAGAAACGGGAAAGTCACATTATCCATGGCCTTATAATTTTTCCAGAGCCATGCCTTGGGAAAAGGAAGGATTTGATAAATGGAAAAATGAAAACGGATACGAAAACGATTAAATACCACTAATTGACTATTGATAGATTTCAAACAATATTTCTTCCTGAATGAATTTGTACTCTAAAATTATCAAAATATCGACAACTAAAAATGATTAAGCCTTTAACATCACTTAGATTCTTCTTTGCATTTTTTGTTTTTTTAAGTCATTTGTCTTATTTAAAAGAAAACAAAAATTATAAAGACCTATTTGAAGTTTTCTTTTCAGAAGGCTTTTTGGGAGTAAGCTTTTTCTTTATACTAAGTGGTTTTATACTTGCTCTGAATTATAGGAACAAATTTATCAATAAAAAAATTACTCTAAAAAAATTTTATATTGCCCGGCTTGCAAGAATTTATCCCTTGCATTTTATAACATTGCTTTTTTCTATCTCAGCTTTTTATAGTGGATATAAAAATTTGCTATATAATGCCTTGCTACTTCAAAGTTACATACCAAATTCCAAAATTTTTTTTTCATATAATGCTCCCTCTTGGAGTATTTCAGATGAAATGTTTTTTTATACATTATTTCCAGCTTTAGTTATTAATATATCTAAACTATCTAAATATTTCAAAATACTAATTTTAGCTGCATTTATATTTGTTGTTATTTTCTTAAATATCACATTATTAGATGAAGTAAAAGCACATTATTGGTTATATATATCACCATTTGTAAGAATATTTGATTTCATTTTAGGGATTCTTTTATTTGAAGTAATTATTTATCTTAAAAATACAAGCCCAAAACTAAAGCAATCGCTATTTAATTTTTTAGAAATAGGTGGTTTCATTATTCTTGTGATACTCCTTACATTTCATGATAATATTCCTGTACATTATAGATTTTCAATTTATTATTGGCTCCCTATGTGTATGATCATTTTAGGGGCATCAAGCTCTTTTATTTATACAAAAACTACAACCTGGACGTCTAAGGTTCTTTCATGGAAATGTCTTGTATACTTAGGTGAAATAAGCTTTGCATTTTATATGACTCATTATTTAGTATTGGCATATACAAATAATCTTAATTGGCTAATTGGACTACACCCTAAGAATCTTTCCTATGGGGTAGAAATGTTCATTATTACACTTGTTGTAAGTATATTTTCTTTTGAATTTCTCGAAAAACCATTAAACAATAAAATAAAAAATTTATTTCCATGATAAAATTCTTAGATCTCCAAAAAATAAATTTACTACATCAAGAAGAAATCGAAAAAAAAATTTCGCAGGTTTTTCAGTCTGGCTGGTATCTTATGGGGCAGGAAGTTTCGGCTTTCGAAAGCCATCTTTCTCATTATATAGGAACCCAAAATGCTATTGGTGTAGCTAACGGCTTAGATGCTTTGCGCCTTATCCTTCGCGGATATATTGAAATGGGAATAATGCAGAAAGGAGATGAGATTCTTGTACCATCCAATACGTACATTGCTTCAATTCTTGCCATTTCAGATAATGGTTTGGTTCCTATTCTCATAGAACCTGATATTGATAATTATAATATTGATATTGTAAAAATTGAAGAAAAGATTACCTCAAAAACAAAGGGAATTCTAATTGTTCATTTGTATGGACGAATTGTTTTCTCTGATAAGCTTACAGACCTGGCAGAAAAATATCATTTAAAAATTATTGAAGACAATGCTCAGGCGATCGGCGCAGAGTGGAAAGGAAAAAAAACAGGTAACTTAGGAGATGCCGCCGGATTTAGCTTTTATCCGGGGAAAAATCTTGGTGCTTTGGGAGATGCTGGGGCAGTCACAACAAATGATGATAATTTAGCAAAAACCATCAGAGCATTGGCTAATTATGGATCTGATCAGAAATACGTAAATATATATCAGGGGCTCAACTCAAGATTAGATGAGATCCAAGCAGCTGTTTTAGGCGTTAAATTAAAATATATTGACGAAGAAAATACAATAAGGAAAAAAATTGCCAGAAAATATAATTTGAAAATCTCAAATCCAAAAATAATTCTTCCGGCAAATCCTGTTGACGAAAATGAACATGTATGGCATGTATTTGTAGTCAGGTTACAAAACCGTGATAAATTTCAAAAATATATGACTGATAATGGCATCCAAACACTAATACATTATCCTATTCCACCTCATAAGCAACAAGCATATAAAGATTGGAACGGCTTATCATTTCCAATAAGTGAAAAGATTCATCAGGAAGTATTAAGCCTGCCTATATCTCCTGTAATGACCGAGGAAGAGACTGATAAAGTAATAGAAATTGTGAATCAATTTTAACTTTTTAATTTGATAAAGATAAAATTTAAGAAATCTTATGTTTCAAATACCACTTGTTTCAATTCTATGTCTTTGTTATAACCAGGAAAGGTTTATAACAGAATCGCTCGAAAGCATAAAATCCCAAACATATAGTAATATTGAGATTTTAATCTGTGACGATTTTTCTAAAGACCATTCTGTAGAAGTAATCAATAATTGGATTAAAAACAATTCACAACTAAATATCCAATTCATCAGTCATAAAGAAAATCAGGGTATCTGCAAGTCTTTAAACGAACTGCTGAATCTCTCAAAAGGAAAATATACCATCACCATAGCATTAGATGATTTGATGGAAGGTGATAAAGTGGAACGACATGTTAAAATTCTTGAAAACTCCTCTCCAAATGAAGCTTTAGTATTTTCAAATGCTTACTTAATAGATGATCATTCGGTACGGTTTCAAAATACATTTATCCCCTATTTTCATAAATATTTAAGTCTTGAGTCCGGGAACTTTTATGAAACATTGCTTAATGATAATTTCATTCCTGCCATGTCATGTGTCACGAAATCCTCTTTGATAAAGGATATTGGAGGATGGGATGAAACATTAACCTTCGAAGATTACGATATGTGGTTAAGGTTAAGTGAAAAGTATGATTTTATCTATGATGATTATACATCTTGTAGCTATAGAATACATGCTACAAACTCCCATAAAAAGAAAGATTTTTTAAATGCTTCTTTTTTTGATATTTATTTAAAACACAAAGAACAGCCAGTCATGAAAAAAAAAATTTTACAGCTTATACATCAGGCATATAAAGAAAACAAATTGACAGAAAATCATAAAAACTACCTTAAAGAACTTGATAATAAAACACTTACAGAAAAATTAATCTTGAATAATGCAGGAAATTTCACTTATCATGCATTGCTTTTTTTTCAAAAAATTTATTATAAAAGTTGGTAAGAATATAAAAACATAAAATGGAAACAAAAGCCCGAGCCATAGCATATTATCTCCCTCAATACTATCCTATTCCCGAAAATGATGAATGGTGGGAAAAGGGCTTCACGGAATGGACGAATGTAACAAAAGCTAAACCACTCTTTCCAGGGCACTATCAGCCGAATCTGCCTTCGGAGCTAGGGTTCTATGATCTCAGAGTTCCTGAAGTAAGAATACAACAGGCACAACTTGCAAAAGAACACGGAATTGAAGGATTTTGCTATTGGCATTATTGGTTTGGGAATGGAAAAAGGATTCTGGAACGTATTTTTAAGGAAGTACTGGAAACAGGAAGTCCGGATTTCCCATTTTGTCTTGCCTGGGCCAATGAAACATGGAAAGGAATATGGCACGGATTGGATAATCAAATTCTTGCCGAACAAAAATATCCTGGAACAGAAGATTATATCGCCCATTTTTATGAATTATTACCCGCATTTCAGGATAAAAGATATATTCGGGTTAATAACAAACCCCTGTTTGTTATTTACAAACCCCTTGATATTCCTGATATAGGTTTTTTCATGGATTTGTGGAATTCTTTAGCCAAAGAAAATGCCCTGGAAGGGATTTATTTCGTAGGACATCTTTTCGACTACAGAAGATATCAGGAAGTTTTGAATCTCGGCTTGGACGCCGTAAACGTTGTTCGAATGAATGAGGTTCAACGTCAACTGCCAAAACCTAAGCTTAGTTTCAAAGAAAAATTTAAATATAAACTTAAAAATATTCCTACAAATCTTCCTGTCTATCAATACAAAGATGCCATAAATGTTTTGTTGGGCGAGGAATCAAAAAAAGACCATATTATTCCTACTGCTTTCCCGAACTGGGATCACTCCCCCCGAAGCAAAGGAAAAACACTGATTCTTCATGATTCTACACCCGATCTTTTCAGAAAACATATACGTCAAGCAATTAAGCTGGTAGAAAGCAAACCGAAAGACGAGAATATTATTTTTATAAAATCCTGGAATGAATGGGCTGAGGGAAATTACCTGGAACCTGACCGTAGATATGGTAGAAAATATTTGGAAGTATTAAAAGAAGAAAATACAAAAGAAGATGACCATTACAGTAATAATCCCGGTTTATAATGCTGAAAACTTCATTGAGAAGGCAGTAAATTCTGTGACGCAGTTCCCGGAAGTCAGAGAAATACTGCTGATTGATGACGGTTCAAAGGACAACTCTCTTGAGATATGCAGAGAAATTGCTGAATATCATAAAATTGTAAAAGTTCTTCAACATCCGGATCAGAAAAATCATGGGGTGTCTGCCACAAGAAACTTGGGGATGGATATGGCGACATCTGAATTTATCACTTTTCTTGACGCCGATGATTATTACCTCTCAAACAGATTCGATGCAGAAAGGGAATATTTTAAAGATCCCATAATAGAAGGGGTTTACGGCGCCATTTCAACAGAATTTGTTACAGAAAAAGGAAGAGAAATATATTTGGAAAAATTTCTTAATGATGATCTTACCACAGTTTATCAGGAAGCTGAAGGTCTTGATGTTTTCAAAGGTTTGTCTGAAATCAATAAAGAGCATGGAACATTTTTTTCCATGATTGCTCTTACCATTAGGAAAACAGCTTTGCAAAGAACAGGGCTAAGACTTAATGAAAAGCTAAAAATAAGTGAAGATAAAGATTTTATTGTAAAACTTTCTTATCTCACTTACCTGAAATCCGGCTTTATCACTAGGCCTGTTGCTGTACGGACAGGACATGAAAACAATACCATTACCAAGATCAGAAATTATTCCTCAGATTACTTTTATCATCAGTCCCTCATTTTTGAGTCACTTTACCGGTGGGCAAAAAAACAGCAGAAAATGCCTCAAGAAGCACTTGAAATTTTTAGGTATAAATATTTATCATCCAAAATTGCCTCTATGAAAGGAATTGAAAAGTATTGTAATTATATCAGATATGTATTATTCAATCCTAAACTTCTAAAAACAAGATATCGGTATTACGCCCTCAAAAACAATCACTGATAACTTAAAAATATAAACTTAAAAAACACAAATACTATGATAATTGGAAATGGCATGCTGGCCAATGCATTAAGAAAATATGACAGAGATGACGTTGTATTTTTTGCTTCAGGAGTTTCAAATTCCCAGGAAACAAATAGATCAGAATTTGAAAGGGAACTTTCTCTGCTGTACTCTACGTCAGATCAATACAAAGACAAAAAGCTGATTTATTTTTCGACCTGCAGCATGTATGATAATTCTAAATCTGACAGTCTTTACGTACAACACAAAATCAATATAGAACATATCATCTCTGAAGTTTACAAGGACTTTTTAATTTTTAGAATTGGAAATGCCGTTGGTAAAGGCGGAAATCCTAATACTCTGATTAATTTCCTGAAAAGTGCCATTGAAACCAATAAAAAAATTACACTCCATAAAAATGCCGGAAGAATCCTGGTAAGCGTCGATGATATTGCAGAATTTGTTTCAAATGCCTTAATGCAGTTTAAAAATCAACATATTGACTTTGCGTATCCTTATCAATATAAGCCACTGGAAATTGTATCCGGAATGGAAAATTATTTAGGCAGAAAGGCAAATTATGAAATTATAGACGAAGGAGCCTTATATGAAATGGAGTTTGACAGGATCATTAAAGATTATTTCAGAGATATATCGCCATCAGAATATTTAGATAAAATCTTTAAAAGCCACTTATAAAGATCTTGAAAGCGAATTATAAATCATTAATAAATACATTTTATGTGTGGAATAGCAGGAATCATTGCCCATAATGCCCGGAATTATAATGAAGAACTCCTCAACATGACTGATGCTATGGCACATCGCGGGCCCGACGCTTCACATTGTGAGTTTTATGATAATGCAGCTTTAGGACATCGCAGATTATCGATCATTGATCTCTCTGAAACAGGAAGACAACCTATGTTTTCTGATAGCGGAAAAGAATGCATTGTTCTGAACGGTGAGATTTACGGCTACCAGGATCTTAAAGTTAAATATTCAGAATATCATTACCGTGGCAGCTCAGATACCGAGGTGATACTGGCTATGTATCAGATAAAAAAAGAAAACCTCATTCATGACCTCTCTGGAATGTTTGCTTTTGCAATTTGGGATAATGAAAAACAGCAACTTTTCTGTGCCAGAGACCGTTTTGGAGAAAAACCTTTCTATTATGCAGTCGGTAAAAACAATGAATTTATTTTTGCATCGGAAATTAAGGCCATTCTTGCATCCGGTCTTATTCAACCAAGAGTAAATCAGGAAGCACTTTCCCATTATCTTAAACAGGGATATCTAAGTGCCCACCAAAGTATTTATGAAAATATATATACTCTGCCCCCGGCTCATCAACTGATCTGGAAAAACAGGGAAATAGCTGTGTCGAGATATTATCGTATTCCTTCAAAAGACAGATTATTGAGTCTTTCTGAAGCTAAAGAAGAATTCAGCTATCTTTTGAAAAAAGCAGTTCAGAAGCAGCTTGTAGCGGATGTAAAAGTTGGTTGCTTTCTTAGCGGTGGTCTTGATTCCTCTACTATCGTTGCTATGGCAGCAGAATTTCTGCCTCACCAGACGACCATTAGTTTTGGTTATGATCACGAAGAAAGTGAACTGAAATATGCAAAAGAAATTGCCCTAAAATATAATACCGATCATATTGAAGTTCATGAAAAGAAGGAAGATTTGGCCACATCACTGCTTAAAATATCTCCTTTTTTTGATGAGCCTTTTGCGGATATATCGTTTATTCCACATTTTGAGATTTGCAGAAATGCAAGGGAAAAACTCACGGTTGTTCTCTCCGGAGATGTTGGTGATGAACTATTTGGTGGATATGATTTTTATAGGGTAGAGAACCTCTTGCGAAATCATTTTAGTTATAAAAATATCATTGCCAAGTTTGGTTTAACATTATATCAAAAGTTTAGACCAATTTCTTTTTTAACACAGAAAAATCTAGAATATGAAAACATTCTTGATTTTCATCAGAATGTTGTAAGAAATGTATTTAATAAAGAAGAAAGAGCTTTCTTAGGCATTACAGCGAATTATTGTCAGCCTTTTAGCTTCTCACCTGATCCGGATTCTCTGAATGATATCATGCGGCATGATCTGGAAAAATATGTTCCCGGAAATATGCTGGTAAAATCCGACAGGATGGCTATGGCAAATTCACTGGAAGTGAGAACTCCTTTTCTTGATATTGATTTTGCAGAGTTCTGCATTCAGCTCCCGGAACAACTAAAGATTAACCGTGAAAATGATAAGATTATTCTGCGGCAAGCAATGGAATCTTGCTGGACGGAATCCATCAGAAAAAGAAAAAAACAAGGCTTTGGTATGAGTGTAAAAAACTGGTTTGAAGAAGAAAACCTTATGAATCTTTCTGATGATCTGCTAAAAGACCCTGCCCAGAAAGTATTCAATTACATAGATTTTAAAACGACACAACAATTTCTTACTAAAGACCATAGACATTGGAATTTGCTGCAATTAGCCTTATGGGCACACAACAACCAAAAATATTTATAATGCTTTCCATTTCTGTAATTATCCCTGTATACAATGCTGCGCAGTTTCTGGAAAAATCTGTACAGTCGGCTCTGTATTTTGATGAGGTAAAAGAGATTTTATTAATTGAAGATCAGTCTACAGATAGTTCACTGGAGCTATGTCGGAAAATAGCTTCAGAAAATGCCAAGATAAAATTATTTCAACATGAAGACAAAGGAAATCATGGGGCCGGAGCCTCAAGAAATCTCGGAATTGAAAAAGCTAGCTGCGAATTCATTGCATTCCTTGACGCTGATGATTATTACCTTCCTAATAGGTTCGAAGCAGAAAAAGAAATTTTTAAAAATTCTAAAGTCGATGGGACTTTCGGTGCCATTGGTGTGGAATATCTCACAGAGAAAGGCATGAGGGAATTTAAGGATAAATTTAAAGATATATCACTTACTACCGTAAATTATCCTGCTGAAGGAGAAGAGGTTTTCAGAGGCTTGCTCGGACTTACTCCAAGAATCTTCGGTACTTTTTTTCATTTAAATGCACTTACTGTAAAAAAAGCAGTGCTTGAAAAAAACAGGCTTAGGTTCAATGAAGATTTGCGTGTACATCAGGATTCAGATTTTAATATAAAACTTTCTTATTCATGCTATTTAAAATCAGGATTTATCACTAAGGCTGTTGCTATCAGAGGAGTTCATGATAATAACAGGATTACCAAGATCATTCAGTATTCGCCTCAATATAATGAGAGACAGCTTATTTTGTGGCAATCTCTCTACAACTGGGCTGTTATCAACAATTTACCTTCAAAATACCGGAAAAGAATTTATTTAAGTTTTAAATCTTTTGACCTTTCTCAACAAAAAGGTTTTAGAAAGTATGTAAATATCATATGGGAAGCCTTTAAGAATTATGAAATATTAAAAACAAGATACCGATACAATTACTATAAATAATAATCATGAAAATTTCCGTTATCATTCCCGTATATAATGCGGAGAAATATGTAACCCAAGCTGTAGAATCCGCCCTTCAGTTTCCTGAAGTTTCCGAAGTTATTTTGATTGAAGATAGATCTCCGGATAATGCCCTTGAAGTCTGCCGAAAACTGGCAGTGATTTACGACAGAGTAAAACTTTATCAGCATCCTGATAGAGGAAACCATGGTGCAGGTCCCTCAAGAAATCTTGGAATCGAAAAAGCGACGGGTGATTTTATTGCTTTTCTGGATGCCGATGATTACTATTTGCCCAACAGATTTAATGCAGAGAGAGAGGTCTTTAAAGATCCTGCCATAGAAGGATTATACGGAGCTTTAGGCGTTAATTATTATTCTGAAAAAGCCAAAAATGACTACTATAGAGTATTTGGTGACCGATTGACTACCGTGTATCAAAAGTATCATCCTGAAGATGTTTTTCCCGGGCAACTAGGCATGAGAGGAAGTTTTGGACTCATCCATCTGGATACCTTAACAATCCGGAAAAATGCATTACATAAGCTGGATTCTTTTTTTAAGAAAACTTTACGACTTCACCAGGATACAGAATTTCTTTTCCGTTTGTCATTTTGTACCAATCTTTATCCCGGAATTTTAGATCAGGCTATTGCGATGAGAGGCGTTCATGAAAACAACCGGATCACAAAAGTTGATACAAAAAAAATAAATCCTGCCACTACAAGGGTTTTGCTATGGAGAGAAGTCAACGAATGGGCAAAAAGTCAAGATGCCATCCCGGGAGATATAAAACTGCATATAACGAGAATGACCCGAAGTTTTGAAATTGCTGTTGCACCATTTTTTAAAAAGTGGTTCATGATTTTAAAATACCTGATCACTGATTATCCCAGCATCCGTTCCGGGTTATACAACATTAATTTCAGACGGGATTTATTTTAAGATATTCATCTAATCCTTAATCTTTTCAAATAATCCCTCGCCGGTTTTTCAATAAAACGGTAAAAAATCGCTGAAACGATAATCAAAACCAAAAGGTAGATCCAAAATACCGTATTGCTTTCATAAACCTGGAAATAATCCCACAAAACAGATCTTAAAATATACAACACAGGAATATGAACAATATAAACTGCATAGCTGATTTCTCCAAGAAACTCCAAAGGCTTTAAGGAGAATAATTTTGTCAGCATCCCATTGTTGCAGGAGATTAAATAGATCAGGGGAATAAACAGAACTGCCATTAAGCCATTATGGAAATTCAGCGGAATAAAAATGAGTGATAATAAAATTCCGATAAAAACTAGAGTAATGGCAATATCATAATTTTTTTTCTTACGGTTTTTCACAAAAAACAATCCTGCCAGATTGCCAATTAAAAACTCATTGACATGCCAAAGAGGAAAATAGTGACTGAATTCATGACTTACCGTATGCGCGCCTTTATAAGCGTGAGAATTAACATACAGATTTGTAAAAAATTGGGTTCCTGTCCAAATCAGTATCGCAATAATCCATATGCTTTTATTCCCTTTTGAATACAAATAATTGTACAGCCAAGGAAAAATAAGGTAAAATAAAAATTCTACCGAAATAGACCAGCCCGGAAAATTGAGTACCAGCGCTTTCCCCGGAATCCAGCTTTGGATACCCAGAAGATATAAAAGACATTTATAAATACTAAAATCCGAATATCTGGTCACAAGATACAGCAGTAATCCTGCCACGTACAAAGGATAAATTCTCGCAAATCTGTTCCTGTAAAAATCCTTGTAGCTGATCTTCACCTTTTGATGATAAGCCACAATCATAATAAAGCCAGAAAGAATAAAGAAATAGCTTACCCCGACATTTGCTCTGAGAAATATATCAGAAACATATCTGATCTTATATAAAAATAAATCTTTATTAAAATGAGAAATAACGATCGCCATGGCAGCGACAAACCGGGTAAATGTAATCTGACCTATTTTCACGGGTCAAAAATACATCTAAAAGTTATTATTTTACAAAAACCCCGATGTATTTTCCTTCATATTCCACCACTGTGGTTTCGATATTGTTTTTTTCACAAAAGTCCTGGTAAGCAGAATTATCTCCAATGTCATCACTGATGAATACTGCGCCTGGCTTCAATCTGTCGTAGACCTCATTATAAGCCCACATTCTGCCATTATAACTTTTATCTGAATCATAATGGAACACATCGAAAGAGGAGCTTTCAGCAAAAATTTTAGGCAAGGACTCTTTATCGGCAAACCGGAATAATTTCCAGTATTTTTTAAGATTATCAGGAACAATACACCCTACAAATTGATCTCCATCCTGTGCAAGATAGGGCATATCTGAGCTATATAGTGTACCCTTTCTCTTTTCTAAAGAGAGTAAAGCGGCCAGAGAAGACCATCCGTAAGCAACTCCTGTTTCCAGGACATGTTCTGCTTTGGTGAATTCACATGCATAATAAATAAGTTCAAGTGCACCCGGACCGCCCATTTTTATGGGACATTCTTTTTCTTTTTGGACTGCTGTCTGTAAGATTTCAGCAAACTGACTTCTGAAATCATCAATATCCATAGAAAAAAGCCTGGAAACAGCTTCTTTCTGGGAAACCGCTACGGATGCAGCCCAGGAATTTGTCTTTTCCTTTCCTTTGAATGCGCTTTTTCGGTTTACAGTATTTTTAATGATTTTTCTTCCCAACTCGGGATAGAGACCTGGCCTCTTGAGATAAGCCACAAATGTTTTGAGAACTCTCGATATTTCAGTCATTGTGTTAAATTTAAAAACAAAAATATATATTTTTTTTAATTACACAAAACTATTATATTTGTGAAGCAAATATGACGAAAAATTTACACCGATGGCTTTCAACATTTTCGAGAAAATCCAGAGAAGAAATCAAGTTTCCCTGCTCAAAAAACATAAAAAAGTTTCCTTTGCAGATATCAGATTGGGGAATTATAATCACTTTATCCTTGATCCAGATATTAAAATCCTGAAAATAGATGATTCTGCGTCATTAAGAAATTTCATTCATATTTTTGTTGGTAAAAAAGCATCGCTTGAGATTGGAAAAAATTTTTTCATGAATAATTTCTGCTCTATCAATTGTCTTGAAAGCATAAGCATAGGTGATAACACATTATTTGGGGAAAATGTAAAGCTGTATGACCATAACCACAGTTACGAAACCACGCCGGATTTTAAAATTCATTCTAATCAATTTAATACAGAACCGATAACGATTGGTAATAACTGTTGGTTGGGAAGTAATGTCACTGTTCTTAAAGGAGTTACAATTGGAGATAATTCCATTATTGGCGCCGGATGTGTGATTTATAAAGATGTTCCACCAAACACCATCCTTATGAATCGCCAGGAATTGATTAGCAAAAGCATTATCTGAATTCATTACATTTCAAAAGCATAAACACAAATAATGAAATTTTCGATACTTATTGCCAATTACAACAACGGTAAATACTTTAAAGACTGTTTTCAATCTCTTCTGTCTCAAAATTATCAGAACTGGGAAGCCATTATTCTTGATGATGCATCCACTGATAATTCTGTAGAGGTTATTAAAAAAATGGTGGAAAATGATGAGCGGTTCAGAATTTATCATAATGAAACCAACAGCGGAGTCGGTGTCACCAAAAGCAGGCTGATAGAATTGGCAGAAGGAGAAATCTGTGGTTTTGTAGATCCTGATGACGCTATCCTGCCGACAGCAATATCTTCGAGTATAAAAATTTACCAAAAGAAAATGGATGTAGTACTTACCTATTCTCTTTTTACAAAATGTGATGGGAATCTCAATCCTCAGGAAGTTTTCAATGGCGGAAAACAGGTCATCAATCAATCTCCTTGTTTTTTTAATAGTCCTATTGAAATCGCTCATTTTGTTACGTTTAAAAAAAAGATTTACAATCAGACGGAAAAAATGGACACCTCTATGAAAATCGCAGAAGATCAGGACCTCTATCTTAAAATGTATGAAAAAGGGAAAGTATATTTTATTAATGAGTCTAATTATCTCTACCGAATGCACTCCGGTGGAATTTCGCAGAATGAAAATAAACAGAAATCAAGAGAATATTTTGCTCAAGTGATTTTCAATGCAATGAAACGAAGAAATTTAAAAAACATCAATGGAAGGCCTGTTCCGGGTGAATTTGAAAATGCTGATGAAATCTATAGCCTCCTTGAATACCAAAATACACTGATTTCAAAAATAAAGAGAAAGGTAATTATCCTTATCCAGCAAATTTTTAATTAATGATTAAAAAAGATAAAATAAAAGTTCTGTTCAGGCATCGCTCTATGGAAATGGGCGGTGTGGAAAAGGTGGTTTTGAGCATGCTTAATAACCTCAACAGGGAAAAATTTGAGCTTACGATATGTCTCAACATCAATCAGGGTGAGCTGCGGAACGAATTTCCTTCTCACGTCAGAAAAGTATATATTGCAAAAGGAAAGGAAGATTTTTCAAAAAATCCACTGATCCGGAAATTACAGTTGGCCATAAGAAAATTGAAGCTTAATAAAGCTCAAAAAGATCCGTCTGTTGCAGATCGCATTCTTCAGGACCAATTTGATGTGGAAATAGCAACAACGTACGCAGTTTACGAAACAGTTCTTAATTCCAGCAATAAAAACTCAAAAAAAGTTGCGTGGCTGCATTCTGATCTTACCCTTCCCTCTTTCGATCCTTACCGTGAAAATATTTTCAACAGTATGAAGCAGTTTGACTATATCATTTATGGTTCTCAGCAATGCAAAGATATTCTGGAAGAAAAATATCCTGATGTACATTTCCCGCCGGGAAAAGTGATACTCAATGCCATTCCTATGGAAGAGATTAAGGAAAAGGCGCTGGCTTTTATCCCCGAATTTGAAAACGTACCTATATTCGTTTCGGTGGGCCGACTGGATATAAGAAAAGGATACAGAACTCTTCTGGAAACACATCAAAAACTTCTGGCAGACGGATATACCCATCATATTTACGTGATTGGAAACGGCGAAGATTACGAGATGCTCTCGAAAAGAATTGATGAACTGGGAGTTAAAAATTCCTTCAAACTTTTAGGCACACAAATTAACCCCTATCCGTATGTGAAAAACGCTGATTTCTACATTATGCCTTCTGAAAGTGAAGGCTGGCCTTTAATCATTGCGGAAACCTTGATTCTTCAGAAACCAATCATAGCAACAGCAGTGGGCGGCGTTCCTGAAATGATCGATCACAAGATCACTGGATATCTCACCGAATATTCCCAGGAAGGTCTTTATTTTGGAATTAAAGAGTTCCTAACCAATAAAAATCTAGTTGAAAATATTCAAAAGAATCTGGTAAATATTGAGGGTAAATTCGACAATAAAAAGATTTTTGGAGCTGTCGAAGAAATCATCCAAGAACTGACCGGAAGACATGAATGATAAATAAAGGAACTAAAATACAATGATGAAAAAGAAAAAAATCCTTATCCGAATTGGTTCATTGCGCCACGGTGGTGCCGAAAAAGCATTGATCAATTTTTTGAAAAATATTCCTTCAGACAAATATGAGATTGATCTTTTACTCAATCTTTATTCCGGGCAATATATTAAGGAAGTTCCGGCATGGATCAATCTGCGCTATCTCATCAAAGGTGATATGATCACGACAAACAGGATACAGGATATTCCTTTAAAAGCTTTCAGAGTACTTTATCAGAAAATGTTGCTCCTATTTCCGTCCATTCTTTATAAAATCATTTTGAAAGGCAAACAATATGATATCGAAATAGGAGCTATTCATGGGATATATAAAGAGATTCTTTCAAGCCCGCAGAAAAATTCAAGAAAGATTCTCTGGATACAAAACGATATTTTTAGTTTAAAAGAATATACTTCTGATATCATCCGGAAATTCTTTAAATTTGATAAGATACTGGTAATTTCCAATAAGCTGGAAGAAGAAATGCTTAAGCTTGCCAGCAATGAAAAAGAAAGAAATTCAGTTGTTAAAATCTATAATCCGATTGATAAAAAAGACACATTGGAGAAAGCGAATGCTGCCATCGACGATATGCCCTTTAAGGATTCCGAATTTCCGCTCTTTGTTTCAGTAGGTACGGTGTACCCGCAAAAAGGATATGACAGGCTTCTGCACATTCATAAAAAACTATGGAACGAAGGATTTCACCACAACCTCATTATCATTGGCGATGGTTATGATTTTGAAAACATTTACCAACTGCTTGATAAACTAAATATTGGTGAAAGTGTAAAAATGCTGGGTTACCGTAGTAATCCCTATCCCTATGTACAACAATCGGATTTTTACATTATGTCTTCACGACACGAAGGTTTTCCTACGATTATTGCAGAAGCACTGATTTTAGAAAAGCCTGTTTGTGCAACCGATATTTCAGGCATCAAAGATCTTTTACAGGATGGAAAGATGGGAATAATAACCCAAAATTCAAAAGAAGGAATTTATGACGGAATGAGACAATTCATTACAGAAAAACATTTGTCAGAAAAATATAAAGCCGCAATCCGAAATACTGAGCTCCCTTTCATTCTTGAGAAATCCGTACAGCATCTTCAGGAAATCATTGATCATATTTAAATAATCTGTTATGCCACGTTCTATCATCCAAAAAGATTTTTACCGGGAAAGTGGAAAATGGCTTTCCGGGTTACAGATTATGACAAAATGTATCAATCCGAATCTGCATTTTATCTATATTTTAAGGAAGGCACAGAAATACAGGAAAGTTCCATTAATGAGTATTTTTTGGAAATTGATTTTAAGACATTATCAAATTAAATACGGCTATCAGATTTATCCTGAAACTGAAATTGGAGAAGGTTTCTATATCGGACATTTTGGTGCCCTGGTCATTAATCCGAAAGTGAAAATCGGAAAAAACTGCAATATAGCCCAAGGGGTAACAATCGGACAGCAAAATAGGGGAAAGAACGCAGGTGTCCCCGTGATTGGCAACGAGGTATGGATCGGGACAAACGCAGTAATCGTAGGAGGAATTACCATTGGTGACAACGTTTTGATTGCTCCTAATGCCTATGTTAATTTTGATGTTCCTTCCCATTCTGTTGTCGTGGGAAATCCCGGTACGATTTATCATTCAGAAGCAGCTACAGAAGGCTACATTAACCATAAGATATGAAAATCAAATCTTTAATATTGATTTTTTATGAATTGTTCGTACTTTTAACAAGAAAATAACAAACATAGAATAAGATAAAGGATGATTTAAGCATATTTTAATATTAAACTTTGTTAAAAGTATTTGCTTTTTCATCAAATATTCTATTTTTGCAGTATTATTGATTTAGTCTATTGATTTTAAAAATAATTTACACGAAATAAATAATTATAAATAGTTAAATTATGTCACAATCGTACGAAGTTATTTTTGAAAACAACAGAAAATGGGTAGAATCCAAATTGGCAGACAACCCTGATTTCTTTCATGAACTGGCCAAAACGCAGACTCCTGAATACCTCTACATAGGATGTTCAGACAGCAGGGCTACCGCGGAAGAACTGATGGGAGCAAAGCCCGGTGAAGTTTTTGTTCACAGAAATATTGCCAATATTGTCAATACTTTGGACATGAGTTCTACAGCCGTTATTCAATATGCTGTAGAACATCTTAAAGTAAAGCATATTATTGTCTGTGGGCATTACAACTGCGGCGGTGTAAAAGCAGCCATGACGCCTGAAGATCTCGGATTGCTGAATCCATGGCTGAGAAACATCCGCGATGTTTACAGACTTCATCAGAAAGAGCTTGATTCTATCAGTGATGAAAGCCAACGTTATGACAGGCTTGTTGAGCTTAATGTTCAGGAGCAGTGCATCAACGTTGTAAAAATGGCCTGTGTGCAGGAAAGATATATTCTTGAAGAATATCCTGTTGTTCACGGGTGGGTTTTTGACCTCAGAACAGGTAAGATTATTGATCTGGAAATTGATTTTGAAAAAATTCTCAAAGACATCCAGAAGATCTACAACCTTACAAGTTCTGACTGGGTAATGAGCAGAAAGACCAAATAGTTTTTCTAAAAAAGTGTAAAATGAAACTTTGGAGTATTATTACATTGATGTTTTTTCTGAATTTCACGGCTTTACCGGGTATAGCCTCGGTTTTTGGCTGGGATCTCACCAGGACGAATGTAGTGATCAACGAAGAAGAACCGCACTCTCACCCATCATCATTCATTGTTTACGAAAAGACCCTTCCAAAACCTTTGAATGTATTCGATTATCTTAAATTTTTCGAAACGTCTTTGGAAGAAAGATCTTTTGTGCCGGTAGATGATTCCTTTCATCTGTCGCCTTTATTAACCATATTTTCTCCGCCTCCGGAAGCTTAATTAGTATAAACCAGAGTTTTTAATGCATATTCATATCATTTTTGATATCGGATACTCATGTACATTACAAAATTAATTTTCCAATCTTATGTACTGATTTACTGAAATATGGATAAATCAGTTCTATTCACAGCAGCTTGATATCATGAAAAAAACATCATTAATAGGAGGAATAAAGGAGAATTTCCCTTCAGGACTCGTCGTATTTTTAGTAGCACTTCCCCTTTGTCTGGGGATCGCACTGGCTTCAGGAGCTCCGCCCTTATCCGGCATTATTGCGGGTATCGTGGGAGGTCTTGTGATAGGCTCCATTAGTAATTCCAACATCTCGGTGTCTGGGCCGGCGGCAGGATTAACAGCCATCGTTCTCACTGCAATTACTGACCTCGGAGCATTTAATATTTTCCTTTGTGCAGGGATTGTTGCAGGCGTTATTCAATTGATCTTAGGATTTGTAAGAGCAGGAAGTATTTCCAATTATTTTCCTAACAACGTTATTGAAGGGATGCTCGCTGCCATCGGAATCATCATTATCTTAAAGCAGATTCCGCATGCTCTGGGATTTGATAAGGATTATGAAGGCCACCAGTCGATTTTTGATAATGGATTAAACTTCGGTTATTTCTCAGAATTATTCGGAGCCGTGCATCCGGGGGCCATTATTGTGACGTTGGTTTCTGTTACTATTCTGATTATTTGGGATAAAGTATATGCTTTAAGAAGAATAAAAATGCTTCCTGGAGCGCTTGTCGCCGTAGTGGCAGGGATTATCCTGAACGAAATCTTTAAAATGACAGGCAGTTCACTTGCTATACAAAGTCAGCACCTGGTATCCCTTCCCGTTCCGCAATCTCTGGAAGATTTTAAGAACCTAATTACGCTACCTGATTTTACAGGTTTTACCAATCCAAAGGTATGGATCGCTGGGGCTACCATTGCTATTGTAGCGTCTATTGAAACCCTTCTTTGTATTGAAGCTTCTGACAGACTGGATGTGCAAAGAAGAATCACGGATACCAATCTCGAGCTTAAAGCGCAAGGAATCGGAAACCTGGTAAGCTCATTTATCGGAGGCCTTCCGATGACTTCAGTGGTCGTAAGAAGTTCTGCCAATGCCAATGCGGGAGCTACTTCAAAATTATCTGCGATAATTCATGGATTTCTTCTATTAATATGTGTTTTGTCTATTCCCGTTGTATTAAATCTTATTCCTCTGGCTACTTTGGCAGCAGTATTGATCTTAGTCGGATACAAGCTGGCAAAACCGGCGACTTTCAAACATTTCTGGCATTTGGGTAAATTTCAGTTTATTCCGTTTGTGGCTACCGTGATTGCCGTTGTAGCAACAGATCTGTTGAAAGGAGTAGGAATCGGACTTGCCATCTCGGTTTTCTATATTCTGCAGGGAAATATGAAAAGAGCATATTATCTTAGCAGGGAAAAACTTAATGATGCAGATGGGATCAATATCAAACTGGCTGAGGAAGTTTCATTCCTGAATAAAGCAGCGATTAAGAAAACATTGAAAAATATAAAACCGAACTCTTCAGTAACGATTGATGCCAGAGGAACGTCTTATATTGCGACCGATGTATTGGAAATGATTCAGGATTTCGCCAATATAAGGGCAAAAGAAGAAGACATCAATGTAGAACTGTTAGGGTTCAAAACATCATACAGAGACTATGAAAGAGACGAAAATTCTCATATCGTAGTTACTCATAAAAGAGCGATGTAAGCTCTTTGTTTAAATAAATTTTAACTTTAAAAATATAAATAAATTATATGAAAGCACACACTCACGAAACTCAGTCTACCATTACACCGGAAAAAGCATTAGAGTTTTTAAAGGAAGGAAACCAGAGATTTGTTAATAACTTAAAAGCCAACAGAGATCTTCTGGAGCAGGTAAACGCTACCCGTGAAGGACAATGGCCGTTTGCAGTAGTCTTAAGCTGTATAGACAGCCGTACTTCTGCAGAGCTTATTTTTGATCAGGGCCTTGGGGATATCTTCAGTATCAGAATTGCAGGAAATTTTGTGAACCAAGATATTCTGGGGTCTATGGAGTTTGGATGTAACGTAGCAGGATCCAAGCTGGTTGTGGTTTTAGGACACACCAAGTGCGGCGCTCTAAAAGGAGGTCTGGATGCTGCAAAGATTGAAGGATTAGGAATGGATAATCTGAATCACCTTATCAACCATTTTGATCCGATCATTAAAGAAGTAATGGAAGAAGGTGAAGAGCGTGCTTCAAGCAACAGCTCACTTTTGGAAAGACTTAACCATCAGAATGTAAAAAGCGCCATTGAAGATATCCGTAAACAAAGCTCAACACTCAGAAAGCTGGAAGAAGAAGGTAAAATAAAAATCGTAGGCGCTAATTATGATGTTGAAACGGGTGCCGTAAACTGGTTATAGGATCAAACCTAAGAAATCAGGAGAAAAATAATAAAATATGTTAAGTTAGATAGATTGGAAATTAACTTTTTTAAAAGTACATCTGAAGGCCATCGTTTACGGTGGTCTTTTTTTTATTCAATCCTTTAAATGTATGCGTGCCTTCGAGAGCCTCAAGCGCCGCCAATCGATTGCTTCTAAATTCCCCTCCTCCGGAGGGGTGGCGGAAATTCCATTGGAATTTACGACGGGGTGGTCTGTTATGCTATCAGAATGCAAAGCATGTGCTTTAACCATGGTTTGCTTCTCGTAGTTTTATAGATTATCAGAGCAATACAAATAATGACATCTGTTCAATGGTAGCTTCGACTCAGCCCAGCTGCCAATCCCGGAATCTTTCCTAAACCACCCGTCAAAAATTCTTTCGAATTTTTGCCACCCCTCCAAGGGAGGAGAATTTTATGCCGCTTAGACTCTTCAGCACTCCCACTCTCAAACCCTCAAACCCAGGTGGAGGTTCTCGAAGCCACCAATCCTTCAAGGGTAGTGCGGGCCTTCGGCTCCGATCAGGCGTCGCTAATTGACTACTTTTTGTCGTTCCATAGGAATCTCGACATAACAGGTAACGTTAGATTTAATTTTTAACGCTATGTCCGCAGGAGATTTATGTAGTATGCATATTCTTTGAGCGCAAAGGTACTTCGACAGGCTCAGCATAAACTTAAACACTCAGCAAATGATAGCGAATCTTAATAAACTCTCATAACAACCCTCAAACCCTCCAACCCAACGGTGGCTGAGCGGAGCCGAAGCCAAAACTCCGGCCGGGAAAGATTTCCCAACCGGAGTAACACACTGATGAAAATACCCATCTTTACGATGGAATGATGGATTGTTCTTGCGCTGAGGTAGCCGTTTACAGTACAATATTACTTACGTACTGAGGACATACCGTCCCTCGAGCGAGGGAAACACGGTCCTCCGAGTGAAGGAAATACCTTCCTTCGGGCGAAGGACAAGGTAACTTACGGGCGACACCCTTGATTTCCTATTCAACGGTTAATAATTTATCTAATAGTCCAACTCTTGGTTCCTTTAGAAAAGCACTGTTCTTGGAAAACTGCGTCACCACTTCCAGATTATAAGTTCCTGCTGCCAACGTCGGAATCACGACAATAACCTCCGAAGGATTATTGGTCACGATATCACTCTGCTCTACTTTGGTTCTTCCCTGTGTTGCGGTGTCTACGAAAAAGACTCCCACTGAAGCATCATTGCCTGCAACTTTGATCTTGCTGCCCACGATCTTCAGGTTTCTGCCCGGAGTAAGCAGATCATTTACCGAACCACTCTTCACATCCGTTACCTGTAAGATCACGGCAGAAGATTCTGCTACGCCCAAGATGTTAACTTCAATATTGGGAATCTCAGTACGTAGCTTTTCTCCCTGGTTGAACTGGAAGATAATGCTGTGCTTGTCTTTGTTAAAAGTCTCAGATGGACTGTCGAATACCCCGCGGATGGTGGTGCTTGCGGTAAAGTAGCCGGTATTCACTGAAAAGCCGTCACACAGTTGATAGGCCATTTCTTTCAGGAAAAGCTCGGTTGCCTGTTCCATTGCCGAAGCGGGAACATCTGCACCACCACGGCTGGCGGCGGCTTCACATATCTGCTTTACGGAAAGGGAACGCTCGCTTGCCGTACGGGCAATGAAATCATTGGGGTTGTCTTTGGTTAAAACGTTATCGTACAGATACGCTTTGATTCTGTGAAGAATTGTTGACATAAGTATTGGTTTTAAAATTATTGTTGGTTTTAAAAACCTCCAAGGTTTTGGAAACCTTGAAAGTTAGGATTGTCAGTTATAGATTGCAGGCAAGATCAGATGGCTGGTACGCTTACTTGTATCTGGTAATGGTAAATAATCCATACGTATTATTATGTCCTAACCCATCATTTGCAGACATTAAAGACCAGGTCCCGATATAGAATTGCACACTGCCATCGGTAGTATTATGAATTAAGATATTAGCATTTACATATTCGCTACCATCATTTGTAGCATAACCAAATCCATCATTACCGTCGATTTGCTTACATACAGCTCCGGCTGCTAACCACATTCCTGTACCCCAGGACAGATTTGCATCATATGTTGATAAAGCGTTTAAGCTATAAAATATTGGAGAAGAAGAAGTATTTACGAATTTTGGAGCTACACAGCATCCTGCATAACCTCCGGAAGAGAAATCCATTCTTAAAGCGCCATTTGGTCCAAAATTCACGAAACCAGCAGTATTTCCGGCAGCATCTGACAAAAGTTTATAATTGACACTTTGAGTATTGTTAATAGCCCTTCCATTCATCCATGTACGGTAAAGACTTATTGTTGAGTTTGTCACAAATGAAGATGTAGGTACTGTAATCACTGCTGTTCGCGTTTCTCCAATGTTCAAATCTGTAGCTGAGGAAGCTCCTCCATCACCCTTCAAACTTGTCCATTGCGATCCATCCCAATAATACATTCCTGAACTTTTAAGAGTTCCTGTACCTGTATTGTAGACTAATAATCCCGCAGTTGGAGAACTAATGGTACTTGTATCTGTTTTGCTGTTAAGTGCTACCCTAGGAGGAAGAAAACCTTTATTAGTAGAAGTGACATCCAAGGCAGCACTCGCATCCGGGCTGCTTGTTCCTATTCCCACTTGCCCATTATCTTTGGCGATGAAATCTGATCCTGCTGCCCTTGCTGTTCCATCTGCTTTGGCTCCTAATTTTACCAGACCGTTGTTTGTGTCGTTTATCCAGGCATCATTGGTAGTATCTCCTGATGATGCACCTGCCATTTTCTGCCATGCATTTCCATCAAAATAATAATATCCCGCAGTGGTAATATTGGCTGTTGGCCCGGTAGGGTTAGTGTCAGCTGCAGAGGCATAAACAATAAGCCCTATTTGGTTTGCTCCATAGATTCCTGCTGCTGTTGCCGTATGGATATTATTACCGGATAATTGCGGGATAATGAGCCCTTCGGGTTTGGTTCCGCTTGTTTTGGCGGTAATGTCAAGGGTTGCTTTTGGAGAATTGTTATTAATCCCCACTTGTGCGAATGCGATCATGCTGAACAGCAGAGCGGCGGTTACAAATAAATATTTCATTGTTTTGTATTTAGGTTGTTGTTTATATTTTTAATTGTGAACACGAAGTGCGCTAAGGCTTCTTATCTATGATATGCTTTTGAGTTTCACAAAGGCGTTCTACTTATAAGAGTGCGCAAAGCTGGCTTTTAACACGAATGGACACTAATGGATTGAACACTAATTTCACAATTGTTGTGTGAAAATGTTTGCTAAGATCCCTACGGGAAGACAAACGGAGTGGGAAGTTTCCTCTTGCATTAAAGCATTTGTCTTATTTGTGCATAGCTATTTGTGCTCGTTTGTGTTTACTAATTCGTGTCATTTGTGTTTAATAAAATATCGCAACTACGGGCGGAGGGCGGCTGAAGTGGTTCGTCGTGATTTTTAAAATATGGAAATCGTTAATAAGAAGATATAAAAGCTTCTTTTTAGCATGATTTACGACCAGGAAAACTCTCAGAGCGGAATCCATCATTTTGTGATGTTGCTTTACCGGAGAGGAATTTCCTAAAACAGCTGTTAACAGAGGATTGTTCGTGTTTCCAATATAATGCGAGCTCTTTGGAATTGTAAAGCAGGCTTGATTTATTTGGTTGATATCTTTTTTGCTAACGGACGTCGATTTTAGCTCAAAGAAAACTTTGCGCTTGTTGGCGCTGAGCTGTTTTGATGATGTTTGACTTTTTCGTGATAAAGATTTAGCAACGTAAATTTCAACCGGTGATTCAATATACAGATAAGAATTTTCAGAGATAAAAAGTATCGAATCGGAGTAAGAAAAAGGAGTCTGGGAACTGATAAAAACGACCATGAAAAACATCGTGCAAAACACTATTCTTACGCTAAAGCGCAGGAGCAGAGGGAATTGTAGAAGGAGCATCATTTGTTTTTTCATTGTGTAAAAAAAGGTAGTCTCGACTGGACTACTTTTAATACCAATGATTTAGAAATCAATGTGGTTCTGTTTTTTTAGGGTAAAAATGGGAGCGGTTTTTTTAGCTCTGAAACGGTCAATTTTTAAGGAAAACTACAGCTGCTAATTAATTAACATATTAAAAAACAACAGCTTATTATTTGGAGATTATGAGAATTTGTTTACATTTGTCACAGAAAAAGTAGTCCAGTCGAGACTACTTTTTTGTTGAAATATATGCTGATTTTTATGAATATGAAGTAGGCTACTTTTACATAATTCGGTTAAAATAATTTTCAAGATACGAGTGGTTAAAAATACTTACTTTTGAATATTAAATACCAACATTCATTATGAAGATAAATATTCATATCCTTTCTATCCTTTGTTTATTATTTTTCGGGACTATAAATGCTCAGGAAACTTCCGGTAAGAAAACCGTCAGTGATACCCTGGCCTATGCCAAAAGATTTGAAACCAATAAAGAGAAATACATAGGAAAAGCTTTTTCTCTTCTGTTAAAAGATATGGCTCAGATAACTCCTAAAAAAGCAAAGTCCGAGTTCAAAGAAGATAGAGAAAATCCTCTTCCCAGTACCACATTCACATTTTCTGATAAAGATATCAATGCTGGAAATGAAGTTTTCATGATGATAAAATGGAAAGCCGATGATTCTACTACGACGCCATTAGAATTTTTTGAGCAGGAACATAACTATCGCTTTACAGTCAACGAAAAAAACTTTCTTGAAAAAAGAATCATAACAGACATCACCGTCTACAGACGATAATCTGCAACAAATCTGTTGCCTGCTCCATGTGATTATTTACCATTAAACGCAGACATCGTATTATTAATTCCTGCAAATACAAATGAAAGAGAGGCTTTTGCAAACTTTTCTATTCTTTCGGGCAGTGCGGCATTTTCCTCCTCATTCCAGGTCCCGAGCACATAATCTACCTGCCTGCCTTCAGAAAAATCTGCTGAAATTCCAAACCGGAGACGTGCATAGTTCTGCGTCTGTAGAACCTCATTGATATTCTTCAACCCGTTGTGACCGGCATCAGACCCTTTAGCTTTCATCCTTAGCGTTCCGAAAGGGAGGTCAAGATCATCCGTAACGATCAGAACATTTTCCAGTGGGATATTCTCTTTCTGCATCCAGTATCTTACAGCATTTCCTGAAAGGTTCATATAAGTATCCGGCTTAAGTATCAAAACTCTTCTTCCCTTGTATTTCCCATCAGCCATCCAGCCAAAATTGGTAGTTTGGAATGGAACTTCTAATGTCTCTGCAATTTTATCTGCTACTTTAAATCCTATATTGTGACGTGTATTTTCGTATTCGGAGCCTTTGTTTCCCAGGCCAACTATTAAATATTTCATGAGAAATTTTTTGCAAAATTAAGGTATTAAAATAAAAAACTCAATCTAAGTAAAGATTGAGTTTGATATTATTGTAAAGATTATTCTTTATAATGGCTTGTAAATATAATTTATACCATATCCTTTACTCATATAGGTCTGTGCATCGTAATTGTAATTTGTAGAGATTACTACTGGTACCGGAACCAGCTGCATAAGATCTGTAATTGATTTTCTTGTAGGACTATTTGGCGATAATATCCAGCTATCCAGATCATTTTGTTCAGTTGACAGAATTCTGGAAATCTTATATTCTATTGGCAGTAATGTATACGGATTGATCTGAGCATCATAGTTTGAAAATTCATACTGATACTTTGTATTTACAGTTCCGTGTACACCTCCTGACATCGGCCCATAGCCTCTTACAACTTTCGATACATTGTCGCCCGCGTATTCATAAGCGGTTTCAGAAAAATTGGTATATGCAAACTGTACACCTGGATCTTCATCTCCGGTTTCCATTACAATTTTAGCAAGTTTTGCTGTTGTAGAGCTATATGTTAATTTGTAAAGTGTTTTAGACTTTCGAAGGAGCACCCATGGTCCCGCTGGAGTTGTTGGTGGCACCGCTGGAGTTCTATTATATACCGAGCGGTTTTCAGAGATCGATTCTAATCTGCCTGTAGCACCATAAGTGAATTGCTGCTCGTATGAAGTACTGTCGACATCAAGCGTTCCATCATTATCTGCATCGAGAAAACCTTTGAATGTAACTCTGCTGATTTTATTACCACTGTACTGCACATCTGTAACAGAAGCTTTTCTACTAGTCACTTTTGCCATTTGCAGGCCATTATAGTAATAGGTTGCCAGTGTATCAGAGTCTGTAATTTCTCTGTAAAGTGCACGTGCACCGTTTAGTCCGCTGTTTTCATTGATATCAAGCAGAGGGTTTCCGTCTTCATCTAATAGGTCTTTGCACGAATGAACTGCAGAAACGCTCACTAAAAGCAAAAGAAAATAAAAAAGTCGTCTCATTCCAATGTGGGATTATTTATTTTTCCACAAATATAATTTTTTTTTGAATAAAAATCATATTTTAATTCATTTTCAGGCAAAACTATTAAACATAAATTATACTTATAACGCTTTGTATATATATTTAACCACCTGCCCCTGATCCGAAACCGGATAATTTTGAGAATCATACAGATATCCTTTTGGTACACTTATTGGCGGACCAGACGGATTCTGCAGGGTGATTTTCCCCACGTTATTAAACGAAATTGAATTAGAATTAATCGGGAACAAGGTACCTGTAACCATAAAATACTCTTTCGGCAGCGTATTATATGGATTTATTTTAGAATCATAATTGTCGTATGCATAGGACATAAGGATTGAAGTTGAAGGATCAGGATTGGCTCCGTCCATCAGCATGGTGGTATAATCCAGTCTTGCTACATTACCTGCTGAGAATGTAAATTTGCTTTCAACATAATGTGTATAATCCGCGCTGTTGCCCATTTTTTTCTTTTCAACAATTCTGTATAACTGACCGTTTGCATCATAATAAACTGTGAAGTCACTGTGATTGGTGATTGTCATTATCGTTTGATCCATGGTGAATCCCGATAATTTGCCAGCAGTGTAAGAAAGGTTGTAGACATTATCTATAACGTGCGGATTAACATTATCCTGATATTTTATTTTTGTAATCTTGTCAGCGGAATACGTTACAGTAGCCGTAATGGTATTGGTACTTCCCACATCTCTTATGTATGCCTGAGAAAGAATTCCGGCATTGGTAATATATTCTTCCATCGCTATATTTCCGCTTGTGATCTTGCTTAAAATTCTTGGCCCTGTAATGGTGGTTCCTCCTCCTGAATTGCCGTTATTCTGATTTGGCGGATCCTCCGTTGTATTGTCGCAGGAAATGGTAAAACTTAGTGCTAAAACAGCAAGAGATGAAAAAAGAAATTTTCTGATCATAAGTTATTAATTTTAAACGTCTCAAATATATTGATTTTCTTTGATCAGGAAACAAAATCTTTAATGTAACTGATTAATTATTGATAAGACTGCAGTACGGAGGTAGTAAGGATAGACTGTGACATTGTCGCATTGAGATAAGGATTGTTATCAGTAGCTGGTTTACCTATGCCTAATGTTCCGCCGTTCAACGTTCTTTTTATACACGCTGCTTTTACCTTATAATCATTTTTCGGGGGAATATTAGTAAGTGTTGCATTCAGGTTAAAGATTTTATAAGATCCTTCCGGTCCCAATAAAACATCTGTCCTTACAGCTTTTAGATAATTATCTAAGAAAATACCGCAGGCAAATCCTGATGAAGAATTTCCATTCCCCATTTTCTGTGCAGTAGTCTGAAATGTAAATACAATTTTGTTGACAGCATTACTTACTGAGAATGCATATTCTGTGTCCTCCAATACCTTCCAATCCGTTGTAATTTCAGAATTTTCAGTATATGGGACTGAATTTCCATTTTCAGTGAATACGGCTCCATGCTGATCTTTGGCTGTATTAATGAAAAATACAGACATACTGCCTTGCCCGTCAGCAATTTTTATTTCTTTCCAGTCATTCACCTGAAGATCGGCATTGTTATGAAAAATTGTTCCCGTTGCCCCTGCGTTCCCTTTTACATTATCTGTTCCCCCCGTTCTCAGCGAACTTCTTATATTGAGATCACCATTAATGTCCAGAACGCCTACTGGTTCGGCTATTTTAATACCAATTTGTGCATTCGCATACCCAAAAAATGCAGATAAAAATATAATAAATATCTTTTTCATAATTTAATTTATAATTGTATTAAATACCTGAGGGACTTCGTAAACATCAACTCTAAGAAATGATTGTGTAATAAAGCTATTTATATTATTATGAACATAAGTTCCTATACCAAGTGTTGCATTGGTATTATAAGATTTTAGCCTTTTACATCCTACACTTATTGTATGTATCCCTTTAGAAAGGTTTTGAGCCATTCCGATCTGATTATGGGTGATAAATGTATTTGTTGCTGAGCTTGCCTTAATATTTCTGAGTCTTATATTCGCCAGTTTTTCGTCAATAAAAACCCCACAGGCATAATCTATTGAGCTATCGGGATTTCCATTAGCATCAAAAGTCCCCTGAACTACCGTCTCAAATTGAAAATATACTTTACTCTGCGCACTATATGCCTCAAACTGCTGCGATAATGATGGGATTTTTTTAAATGTATCCAACGAACTGAAACTGGTACCCTCAATAAATAAATTGGATAATGCAGTTAATGCAGACTGATTAGCAGGCTCTTCCGTGGAATTAAAAGTGGTCCCCGTTTTATCTGAAAAGGAATTATTGTAAATAAGAAAGAATTTATTTTTTTCATAATCAGGAATACGAAGACTTTTCCATATAGGTGGATATCCCTCACCCTGAGAAACTAATATTTGATCATTTGTTCCCTCATAGATGGTATTGTTGTTGGTATTTAATACCGATAATTTTCCTCTGAGGTTCATATCACCATTTACGTCAAGAATAGCTTTCGGAGACTCCGTTTTTATACCTATCTGTGCAGATATTAAAAATCCTGAAACAATTGATAACAGTAAAACTAATTTTCTCATCCTTGGTTAATTTTTAGTTAATAAGTAATGAATTCAATGATGTCCATTTTAAATTCAGATTCTAATATGAAGTTATTGGAAACATAAGGATCGCCAGTCTGGGTTACTAAGCTATGTCCAATTGCGAAAGCACTGTTAGGATTTGATGAATTTATTTTCCTGCAAGCAACCTCTATTTGATGAGTTCCTACAGGGACATCCTGCTCAGTATAATTAAGGGTAAAAATATAATCCTGCAAGCCGTTCTTTCCAGAATTATTATTGGATGATATTTTGTCCGGCCGTACTGCTACAAGCTTTCCGTTTCTAAAAACTCCACAGGCAAAAGTAATATTTTCAGAAGTTGTCGAGACTGGAGCCCGCATTTCAACTCCTGTCTGAAACTGATAGGTAATTCGGTTATTTCCATTTTTAATTTCGATGGCATTTGCAACGGCGCCTAATTTGATCCATTTACCTGTATTAGTATCACTGATATCGTCCCCTACATTACTCTTATAAATGCCATCACCACTATTTGTAAAGGTCGTAATACCATTCTGGTCTGAAAAAAGATATGAGTTGGTCAGCTTGTACTGTCCCGTTTCCACGAGAGGTACATTTAATGATTTCCAAGCGGGTGGCAATCCTTCTCCCTGCGAAACCAAAACCTGCCCGTTTAGCCCGGAATTTCCAACTTGTGTGGAAGTACCTCCCACTCTAAGTTCTTTTCTTAGTGTAGTCGCTCCGTTTACATCAAGGGTGGCATTGGGAGAAGCTGTTTTGATACCTACCTGTGCATTGGTTTGTATAAAAAGCAATACTCCTGCAAATAAACTATAAGTTTTTTTTTCCATAATAAGTGATTGCAAATGTAAAAAAAATCACAATACAAAAAACACATTTTTTCCCTGAAATAACAGGTTATATAAGATTAATAAATCAAAAAAATTAGAATTATATATATCAATTTGTTTTTAGCATTGATTTTAAAAGAGAATTTACCTCATCTACATTATTTATTTTATCTTTTCTCATCATCAGCTGATTTCCATCCTTGCCTGTCTTTTCTTTCAGCTGAGCCTGGGCAGGATTTTGAGTAAGATAATTTATGATATGCCTGAACTTATTGGTCTGATAGAATTTATCCTGAGGATTCCCCGGAAAATATCCTAAGAACACGCCATTTTTCATCACTATTTTTTCAAAGCCGATCTCTGCGGCAAGCCATTTCAGACTTACACTTTTTAATAAATTTATGGCTTCTTCAGGAAGATTCCCAAAACGGTCTATCAATTCAGATTCAAATTTTTCCAGATCTTTTTCATTGTCTATTTCGGCGAGTTTCTGGTATAACAATAATCTTTCTTCCGTGTTGGAGATGTAGAAATCCGGCAGCATCAGCTCAAGATCTGTATCAATATTGATGTCTTTTGTTGTTTTAAAGAGCTTGTTTCTTTCTTCTTCATTTTCAAAAAGATTCTCAAATTCCTGATCGTCTTTAAGCTCTTCAAGGGCTTCCTGCATTAATTTCTGATAGGTTTCAAATCCCATTTCATTAATAAATCCGCTCTGTTCGGCACCCAGCAAATCTCCCGCTCCACGAATCTCCAGATCCTTCATGGCAATCTGGAAACCGCTTCCTAAATCAGAAAACTGTTCGATGGCCTCCAGTCGTTTTCTGGCATCAGAAGTCATCATGTCGTAGGGTGGCGTAATGAGGTAGCAAAATGCTTTCCTGTTGCTACGTCCGACTCTTCCTCTCATCTGATGCAGATCTGCCATCCCGAAACGTTGTGCATCATTAATAAAAATGGTATTGGCATTCGGAACATCCACCCCACTTTCTACAATGGTCGTGGAAACAAGCACATCATATTTTCCTTCCATAAAATCCAGGACATTTTTTTCAAGCTCTTTTCCTTCCATTTGTCCGTGCCCTGTAATAACTCTCGCGTCTGGAACCAATCGCTGAATCAGGCCTGCAATTTCTTTAAGATTTTCAATTCTGTTGTTGATAAAATACACCTGTCCGTCGCGCTGAAGTTCGTACGAAACAGCATCACGAATAATTTCTTCATTAAATCCAACCAGCTGTGTATCGACAGGCTGCCTGTTCGGAGGTGGTGTTTTGATAACGGATAAATCTCTCGCCGCCATTAAAGAAAACTGCAGTGTTCGCGGAATCGGAGTTGCCGTAAGGGTTAAAGTATCGACATTGCTTTTAAGTGTTTTTAATTTATCCTTTACGGAAACACCAAATTTGTGCTCTTCATCTATGATCAGCAATCCTAAATCCTTAAACTTGACGGTCGAACCTGCCAGCTGATGCGTTCCGATCACAATATCTACTTTCCCGTTTTTAAGCGCTTCCATTGTCTCAGATTTTTGTTTTGCCGTTCTGAAACGGTTGATATACGCCACATTTACCGGAAAATCTTTTAGTCTTTCTTTAAAGCTTCTGTAATGCTGGAAAGCCAGAATCGTTGTAGGAACAAGCACAGCTACCTGTTTACCGTCTGTTGCCGCTTTGAATGCTGCACGAATAGCAACTTCAGTTTTACCGAAACCTACATCCCCGCAAACCAGCCTGTCCATTACCGTGTCTGCTTCCATGTCTTTTTTTACATCAATGGTTGCCTTTTCCTGATCCGGAGTATCTTCATAGAGAAAGCTTGCTTCCAGCTCATTCTGTAGGTAAGAATCCGGGCTATAGGCAAATCCTTTGGCTGTTTTTCTCTGGGCGTAAAGTTTGATGAGGTCAAAAGCAATCTGCTTTACTTTTGCCTTTGTTTTTTGTTTTAAAGATTTCCAGGTTGGGGATCCGAGTTTACTTAAAACCACTTCGCGTCCTTCAGGACCATTATATTTTGAGATTTTGTGAAGCGAATGAATACTTACATACAACAGGTCACCGTTTTTATAGGTAAGTTTAAAACATTCCTGAATTTTCCCATCATTATTAACTTTTACCAATCCCATAAATTTTCCGATGCCGTGATCGATATGGGCAATGTAATCACCTATTTTGAGAGACATTAAATCTTTCAGGGTAAGCTGTTCAGATTTGGCAAATGTATTTTTGGATTTATACCGCTGATAACGGTCGAAGATCTGGTGATCGGTGTACACAAGGATTTTATGGTCATGATCTACAAATCCCTCATGAATTTCTGATTTAAAACTTTTAAACGGAAGCTCATGTTCCAGCTCTTCAAAAATAGATTCCAGTCTTTCTTTCTGCTTTTCCCCGGAAAAAGAAATCCAGGTATCGAAGCCTTCGTTTTGTTTTTCTTCAAGATCTTCAATCAATAATTCGAAATTTTTATGAAAGGACGGTTGAGGAATCTGGTCTATTTTTATATCCTTCATCTCGATGAGGCCATCAATAGAAACGCTTCCGAAATCGACGGTATTAAACTTTTTATAATCAAATAAAAATTCCTGATCAGAAATGAAAAGCTCCTGGGGTGTTCCGTGGGCGATATCTTTGCTTAACGTTTCATATTTTTCCAACGCTTTTTCGTAAAAGGTCTTCAGCTTCTGCATACCGATAATTCCGTTTTTAGAAACTACGATACTTTCCTTAGGCAACAGCTGAAGTAAAGAGACACGGCTTCCGGTCACCGTAAAATTCATATTGGAAACCAGCTGAAATTCTTTCACCTTATCTACGGAAAGCTGGGTTTCAATATCAAAAGTTTTAATGCTTTCTATTTCGTTTCCAAAGAAAGTGATACGGTAGGGCTTTTCATTGGAAAAAGAAAATACATCTACAATTCCTCCTCTCACAGAGAATTCTCCGGGTTCCGAAACGAAATCCGTCTGTTGAAAATTGTAGTGATTCAGCAATTCATCCACAAAATCAAAATCTAGCTGATCTCCAACTTTAATATGATGCGAAATGGCTTTGAAGTCTTCTTTCTTCAGAACTTTTTCCGATAAGGCGCCTGCATAAGCCACAATGACTTTTGGAGATCTTCCGGAAGTAATTTTATTAATAGCTTCGGTTCTCAGAACCAGGTTTGCATTCTGCGTTTTTTCTACCTGATAAGGTTCCATGTGAGCTGCGGGAAAATACAGCACTTTGTCCTTTCCGAGAAGATCTTCCATTTCCGTATTGGCATACAATGCATCTTCTTTATCATCAATGATATAAAGGATATGTTTGTTGCGACTAAGAAAAAGCTCTGCCACAAAGATCGAAACAGCTGATCCGGCACTTCCCTTAACGGATATATGTTGATTTTTTTCCAGTTGATTGAAAATTTCTTTTCCGAATTCTTTCTGAAGTAAATCCGGCAGAAATTTCTCGCTAATGGTTTTTAACTGCATAGATAATTCTGTATAAACGACAAAAGCGATTTCGGGAGTTTCCGAAACCGTTTGATCTATACAAAGATAATACTTATTAATCTTTTAAACGACATTACCATATATAATGATATTTAAAAAAAAGCCTGTAATTCTTAATTTTTATTAAAATCCAAAATAAAAAGTTAAAATATATTTCACTTTTTCAAATGGCACATTGTTTGAAAATCATACTCTACCAAAAATTAAAGAAATAATATTATGAAAAAAGCAATCAGAATTTTAGGACTATTCATGCTCATGTTTTTTGCAGTCACGGCAATTACATCATGCAGCGATGATGACGATCCGGCGAACAACGATTTTTTCGCAGGAACTTACAAAGGTAGCGTAGGCTATACAGACGGAGACACTAACATCAATTCAGATAACGGAAGTGTATTTGTAACAAAAATCGCAAGCGGAACAAAGTATAACTTTGCCTTTTCAAACGGAATTCCTGACCTTAATGGAGTTGAATTTAATCAGCAAGGTGATAACACCCTTGTAATGGTAGGATCTACTGCGACGTCATACATTAGAATTGACAATAATGAACTAAAAATATTATATATAAAGGATGGAAAATCGTGGACTGCTAACTGTACTCGATAACCAACTTTTCATACATTATGTTAGGGCCTGCTTTTCTTCATCAAGGAAAGCAGGTTTTTATTTGTATTTACCGTACCGTTTAATGTTTTTTTAAGCTGTAATAAACTTTAGTTAAGTTTCTGAAAATGAGATTTGCCTTTACAATTTTGACTACCTTTGACTCAACAAACAGCAAAAAAACAATTTACTATGAAAAATTTATTATCTGCATTGTCAATCATTTTGGGACTTGGCTTTGCAACAGCTCAAACGACCGCGCCGGTTAAATCTGCATCCCAGCAAACTGTTAAAGGAACAAAAACGGTAAAAACTGCAACAGTTACCAAAGCTGAAGCAGCGCCTTCGGCTGCGAAAATGAAGAAAGACGGAACGCCTGACAAAAGATATAAGGAAAACAAAAAACTCAAAAAAGACGGCACACCGGATAAAAGGTACAAAGAAAACAAGTAGACTCAACAATAGTTGTTATTTTCATAATCAAATTTCGAAGAACCGATGACTACTCATTCATCGGTTTTTTTGTTGGATTATTGGTTATTGGATATTAAAGTTTCTTCAGTTATTTATAAATTTGAAGAATGTTAAACTTCCTAAAGAAAAATATCGCATTGCTCTGGGCAAAAAAGCATGTACGCGATGCTGAAGAATTCAAAAAAAATGCTGAGGAAAATCAGGAGAAATTGCTACTTTCTCTTACGGAGACCGCAAAAAAAACGCTTTTTGGGAGAGAGCATGATTTTGAAAATATTAAATCTATAGCCGATTTTCAGAAGAAAGTACAGATTTCAGATTATGAAGATCTCAAACCTTATATTGAAAGAGTAAAAAAAGGACAGGCCAATATTCTCTGGACAGCTATTCCGGAATATTTTGCAAAAACTTCAGGAACGACCTCCGGCTCAAAATATATTCCTATATCAAAAGAAGGAATGCCCTTTCAGGTAAAGGGTGCTCAAAGTGCTCTTTTTCATTACATTGCCAAGAACAATAATGCTGATTTTGTAAACGGGAAAATGATCTTCTTACAGGGAAGTCCCGAACTTGAAGAAGTTTTCGGAATAAAAACAGGCCGTCTCTCAGGAATTGTCGCTCATCATATCCCAAAATACCTGCAGAAAAACAGGCTGCCAAGTTGGGAAACCAACGTAATGGAAGACTGGGAAGCTAAAGTCGACAAAATCGTGGAAGAAACGGAAAAAGAAAACATGACTCTTATTTCCGGAATTCCACCATGGCTGATTATGTATTTTGAAAAGCTGGTTGAAAAGCATCATAAAAAAATCAAACAGATATTCCCGAATCTTCAGCTGATCGTGACCGGTGGCGTAAATTATGAGCCTTACCGCGATAAAATGGAAGAGCTTCTCGGAGGAAAAGTAGATATTGTACAGACATTTCCTGCTTCTGAAGGCTTTTTTGCTTTTCAGGATGACTATACCAAAGAAGGATTATTACTTTTAACCGATCATGGTATATTCTACGAATTTGTTCCGCTGGAAGAATATAGCAAACCTGATGCGAGAAGATTAACCTTAAAAGATATTGAGCTTAATAAAGATTATGCTTTGATCTTAACAACCAATTCAGGACTTTGGGCGTATTCTATCGGTGATGTTGTAAGATTTATTGATAAAAATCCGCACAGAATTTTAGTAAGTGGAAGAACCAAACATTACACTTCTGCTTTTGGAGAACACGTGATTGCCTATGAAGTGGAAGAAGCCATAAAAGCAACCCTGGAAAAATATCCGGCCCAGATCACGGAGTTTCATCTCGCTCCAAATGTAAATCCTAAAGAAGGACTTCCTTACCACGAATGGTATATAGAATTTGAGAAAGAACCTGAAGATTTAGAGTTGTTTAAAAATGAACTCGACCTACAGCTGAGAAAACGTAATACATATTATGACGACCTGATTTCAGGAAATATTCTGCAAAAACTTCATATCATCAATTTGAAGAAAAATGCCTTTCATGAATATGCCAAATCGCAGGGAAAACTGGGTGGGCAAAATAAAACCCCAAGACTCGCCAATGACAGAAAAATTGCAGAATTATTGGAAAATTACAAACTTTAAGCACTTTTTTTCAATTCCGGAAACGTATATTCGAAAAAAATTATAAATTTGGAAAACTAAAAAATAATAATGAAAGCATCTGTACTTTTAAAATCATCTTTATTGACGTCGTTATTTGTAATTTCATCCTGTGCAACCACAAAATACAGTATGGATACTGCGAAAAATGATTATTCTAATCTTGAAGCAGGAAGAACATATACTGTAATGATGAGAGATGGCTCAAAAAACCAAAAAATATTATTCCGTAATGTAGAAGGAGATAATATCATCGGAACTGCCGGTAAAAAAGACAGTACAGTTGTTACTATTCCTAAATCTAATGTAGCTGCCGTAAGAGACAGCAGAAAAGCTAAAACAGCAATCGGAGCCACAGTAATCGGAGCTGCGGGAGTTGCGGCTTTGGTTATCAGCGCATCGAGAGCAGACTAAATAGATTTTATCTTTTAACTGTCATACAATATTTCATTTAAAAAAACAGCATATGTATAGCCTTGAATTAATATTTGAGGCTATTTTTGTGAGATGATTTCGTTTACCCCGTTACAGACACTACAAAATGTCGAGTTCAGAAACCTTCTTACGGGAAGATTTTTTATAGTTCTTGCTTTCAGAATGCTTGCCACTTTATTAGGATGGTGGGTGTATCAGCTTACAAAAGATCCCTTTTCAATTGGTTTAATAGGACTTTCGGAAGTGATTCCGGCGGTAAGTTGTGCATTATATGCAGGTCACGTGATCGACATGAATGAAAAGAAAAGACTATTATTAATCTGTAATTATGCTTATATTTTCTTAATAGGATTATTGCTGATTCCCGCCTTCTTTAATGTCGAAATGCATTTTACGGGACATCAGATCACCTATTTTATTTATGGTGTTATTTTTTTCACAGGAATCGCCAGAGCATTTATCGGTCCGATCGTACCTTCCATGATTCCTAAAATTGTAAAAAAAGAAAACCTCCCTAATGCAGTCACTTTAAACCAGGCGACATTTCTCATTTCTTCAGTTTGTGGCCATGCGACGGGCGGATTTCTGATAGGATATTTTGGGGTAAGATGGACGCTGGTTGTGATTATATTACTGATCTTTTTAGCTTCTTTATTCTTTTTTCAATTAAATAAACAACATTCCGAATACAAAAAAGAGAATATTAACGTTATAGAAAGTATGCGGGAAGGAATTTCTTACATCTTTAAGACAAAAGAAATCCTGGGAGCTCTTTGCCTTGATATGTTTGCGGTTCTTTTCGGAGGTGCTGTTGCGATGATTCCGGTGTACGCCACCGATATCCTCAAAGTGGGAGCAGAAGGCTTTGGACTTTTGAATGCGGCTTCAGATATAGGATCGATGTGTATTATTACCATTCTGTCGATTATTCCGCTTAGGAAAAATCAGGGAAAAATTTTATTGACAGTAGTTACAGGATTTGGGCTTTGCATCATTGGTTTTGGATTATCCCGTTTGTATTGGCTCTCTTTCATGTTTTTAATGATGAGTGGGATGCTGGACGGAATTTCGGTAGTTATCAGAGGAACAATCGTTCAATTGAAAACACCAGACAATATCAGAGGCAGAGTATTGAGTGTGAATTCAATATTCATTATGTCGAGTAACGAAATGGGACAATTTGAAAGCGGATTATCAGCAAAATTACTCGGTGTAGTGCGCTCTGTAGTGTTCGGAGGAACGATGACTGTGCTTGTAGCACTGCTAGTAGGAACGACAAATCCAAAATTGAGAAAAATGAAATATTAGGAGCATAAATACTAATTTATTAAATTAATTTCAAAAACTTTAGTTTAAAATCAATAATTTTTTATATTTGTAATATAAAAATCCCTTACATGAAAAAAACTCTACTTATTTGTTTTTGTGTAGTAGGCTTTTGCTTACAAGCGCAAACCTTCAGTGAAAAAGACTTCAAACAAACTGTTTCACAGGTAAACTCTGCTAAGACAGAAAGTGATTATGAAAACGCTTTTCAGAAATTTTCCAAGTTTACCTCTACAAAACCGACAGAAAAATGGGAAGCATATTATTATGCGGCAGTGGCTGTCTATATGAAAGCGGAGCTGCAACTCAAAAAAAATCCTTCTCTGGATGTTTCTGGGTTAAGCAGTTTAGCTAAAAAATATGTTGATGGAGGACATACTCAACAGGATAGCAATGAAGTAAATCTATTGACTGGACTTATCTGCCTTCAGAAGCTTCAGATGAAAGGTGCTATGGATGAAAAGAAATATCTGGATATTATTCATCAGGCAATTGCAAAAGCTGATGCAACAGCCCCTGACAATCCCTTATTAGCAATCTTAAAGGCGAAACTTGCAGAAAGATCAAATGACCAGGCGAATGCAAAGGTACTTTACGAAAAAGCTTCTAATGAATTTCAGAAGTCAAAAGGTAATGCTTTGCTAAGCTGGGGTTCATCACTAATTCCAGGGAGCAAGTAATAAAGAAGTATTAATTTTTAAACTAAACAAATGAAAAATTATCTACTTCTTTTTTTGCTTTTCGTGAGCTGTACCTTTTTTGGACAATCACCTGCCGGTCCACAGGACTGTATTTATGCTATTCCAATTTGTAGCAACGCCGACATTTCCCTCACACCGGGAGGCACCGGAATCTATGATGAATCTGAACATTCAACAGGATCCTGCCTGTATGGTGAAAGTAACTCTATATGGCTGACCTTCAGCGTACAAACTGCCGGAACACTAACGTTTCTTATCACACCTGCGGCTCCAAGTATAGATTATGACTTTGCATTATATGGTCCTAACCATAATTGTGCAAATTTAAATGTTGCTCCACTGAGATGTTCTTATGCCGGCATCAATTTTGGCGTAGTAAACCCTACCGGTTTAAGCATGACGGCTACCGACACCTCTGAAGATGGTGGTGGAGATGGCTATGTTAAATATATAGATGTACTTCCGGGGCAGGTATATCATTTGCTTTTAAACAATTTTTCCCAAGATATTGCTCCGTTTTCACTGACTTTTGGGGGCACTGCAACACTTCTTACTCCATTTGACAACGGTTCTGCGCAAATACACCAGCCATTTCCATTTTTAGAGCCCGGTCCAAATCATGACGGTAAGATTGATATCTGTGGTAATCCTGTCACTTTTGACTTCTCCACATTGAGTTCTCAGATATTAAATGGTAACCCCAACTTTATCGTAAAATATTACAGGAGCGGAACAGATGCTTTTGATGATATCAATGCAATAACAACGCCGATTCCTGTGAACACAACGACGACCTACACTTATGCTATTGCTTATGTAGACCCGTCAAGCCCTACAAGCTTTTTAAATCAGTGTAGAGAATATGGAACGATCAATTTTACTGATCGATCTTTCCCTCTTAATCCTGCAACGCTAACATCCTGTAGCAATAACAATTCTGGAACAGCACTATATAATCTGACTTCAGCTGCTATTGGTAATACAACAGGTCTTACATTACAATATTATCCTTCATTAAATGATGCTAATAATGGGACTAATGAAATAATGGAGCCATATGCTTACACATCTGCTGCAGGCTATGCATTTGTAAAAGCAACCAATACATACGGATGTACGAAAATTGTTCAGATTACATTAAATTTCTATCCGATTGTAACAGTAACCGATGCTACACTAAGATCATGTTTTATTGAAGGAAATCCTTCCACCGCCATGTTTAATCTTACAACAGCACCTGTTACCAGTATGACGGGAATTACGAAAGAATACTATCCATCTGTAGCTGATGCTGTAAATGGCACCAATATAATTTCAAACTTCCAGACTTATGTTGCCCCTACCGGCGTAGTATATGTAAAAGTGATCAATTCAAACGGATGCTATGCCGTTGCCAAAGTAGATCTGATTGTTCTTCCTCCTGTTTATTCAAATGTTTTGGAAGACAAAATAATATGTATGGAAGATACTACTACTTTGGATGCAGGTCCCGGATTTAGCGGATATAAATGGAGTACCGGCGCAACAACTTCTTCAATCAGTAATGTTACCGTTGGTACCTATTGGGTAGAACTGAAAACAGGAAACTGTATTGCCAGACAAACGGTAAAGGTTTATGCTTCAGAGCAACCTGTTATTTCAAATGTTGACATTACAAATAACACAATTACAGTAAATGTAATTGGCGGAGCTGCTCCTTACAAATATTCTCTTGATGGGATCAACTGGCAGGATTCCAATGAATTCAAAAATGTAGCCAGAGGTGATAATACCGTATATGTAAAAGACGGATATGATTGTGATCCTATTACGATAACGGTAGTTGTTCCTAACCTGGTAAATGTCATTACGCCAAACGGAGATGGTGTAAATGATGTAATCGACTATTCTGCATTAGCCAGCAAGCAAAACTTAGTGCTTAGTATCTTTGACAGATATGGTGTAAAAGTTGGGCAGGCAGATAAGTTCAACGGATACAAATGGGACGGAACCACAGGTGGCAAAAAAGTACCTACCGGCACCTACTGGTACACCGTTACATGGAACGAGAATAACAAAAAAAATACACCATTCAAATTCTCAGGATGGGTAATGGTAAAAAACAGAGATTAAATTAATTACTAGTGAAATAAAACCGCTTTTTCAGGCGGTTTTTTTCACATAACAATAAATAATAAATCATTTCTAATGAAGAAACTAATACTACTGATTGTTTTATTTTTCTCACAAATAATCTTTTCGCAGTCGGATTGTACTTCAGCAATTGCGGTTTGTGGAAATTCCGGACAGTCCTATACACCAAGTGGACATGGGACCGTACAGGAAAGTCCCTTAGGGGGATGTTTAGGGTCAGAACATTTCTCTGTATGGTATAAATTTACCATCGCCACTTCCGGAACATTAACATTTGTAATTGACCCGAATGTTTTTGAAGATGATTACGATTGGGCTGTGTATGGTCCAAATCCGACATGCGGCAGCTTGGGAACTCCAATAAGATGTAACTTTTCCGGAGCAGATGGCCCTACAGGACTTAATATGACTGCAACAAATACTTCAGAACCCGCAGGAGGGCCTACTTTTTGTTCATATATGGATGTTGTTGCCGGTGAAACCTATTATCTTATCGTTGACAACTTCTTATCTACTGCCAATGGTTTCGATTTAACATGGGGAGGAACTGCTACTCTGGCATCGCCATTTACAGATCCCAATTTAACACCGAATCCTTTTGTACCACCTGGCACTCCAAGTGCAACACCTGACGGGCCAAATCAAATCGTGCAGTGTCAGTTGCCAACAACATTTGATTTCAGCACTCTTACTGCAGGAATCGTTAATGGAAATCCTAATTTCCAGGTAACTTATCATTACAATGTAAATGATGCCATTACTTTATCTAGCCCTATTACAACACCGATTACAATAAACGGGACAACTATTTATTATTATAGCATCCATTATCAGGATCCTACAAACCCTAATAACCCTATCAATAGCTGTACACAGATTGGATCAATAAAATTTGTGCCGGGAAATATTACACCCAATAATGCTACACTGACCAGCTGTAATTACAACAATTCAGGTACAGGTATTTTTGATCTGACTTCGGCCAGCGTTTATACGCCGACCGCAGGAGTTACAAAAAAATACTACCCTTCTTTGGCAGATATGAATGCAGGAACCAATGAAATTACGAATCCTGGTGCATATTCATCAGCAGCTCCGAAAACGATTTATGTAAAAATAACCACGGATCAGGGATGTTACGGGAATGCACAAATCCAGCTGCAGTTCTTTGCACCGCTTCCTGCCGTAAATATTACATTAAAAGCCTGTAACAACAACAATGCAGGTACTGGTCTTTATGATCTGACATCAGCAAACGTATATCCTCCGGGTAACGTTACTAAGAAATACTACCTGAGTGTTGCAGATATGAATGCGGGAATCAACGAAATTGCGAATCCTGCAAGCTATACCTCAGCAGCTCCTAAAACAATTTATGTACGAGTAACTAATCCACAAGGATGTACAGGACAGTCGGAAATTTCTTTACAATATTTCCCTGTTGTCACAGTAACTGAAGCAACATTAGAATCATGCTTTATTGAGACAGCTACCAATACGGCTACTTTTGATCTTACGCAAGCAAATGTTACTTCTCAGACCGGAGTGGTAAAAGCTTACTTTACAACACAGGCTGATGCACTGGCAGGAACCAATCCTATTGCAAACCCTTCAAATTATATATCAACTACTACGACAATCTATATAAGGGTAAGTAATGCAAATGATTGCTTTGCTATCGCAAAAGTTAATCTTAAAGTGTTACCTCCTGTACAATCCAGCGTTCTTAAAGATAAAATTATCTGTATAGAAGATAAAACAACTTTAGACGCAGGACCAGGCTTCGATGCCTACGAATGGAGCACGGGGGCTACCACCCAATCTATTTCCAATGTTGGAGCAGGTGCATACTGGGTTAGACTGAAAACTGGAAAATGCTGGACATTACAGTTGGTAAAAGTAAATGCTTCTGTACAACCTGTAATCACCAATATTGACATCAATAATGATTCATTTACGATAACCGTTAATGGAGGTAAAGGACCTTATCAATACTCACTTGACGGAATCAACTGGCAGGATTCAAACGTATTCACAGGGCTTCCGAGAGGAGAGAACAAAGTTTATGTAAAAGACTCTTATGACTGTAATCCGATCAGCGTTCAGGTAACGGTTCCTAATCTACTTAATGCCATTACACCGAACGGAGACAACAAAAATGATTATATCGATTATTCTGCGTTGTCTTACAAGAAAAATGTGGTATTCACAGTATACGACAGATATGGAAACATGATGTACCGTGCAGACAAAATCAGAAATTACACATGGGATGGTACTTCCAACGGAAAGAAAATCATGACCGGAACGTATTGGTATACGATCACATGGACTGAAAACGATAAAAACAATACCGAAACCAAATACAGCGGCTGGGTATTGGTAAAAAATATCGATTAATTATTAATTTAATTTTCAACTACTTAAATCACCTCTTATTAGGGGTGATTTTTTTATTCACATCAACACAAAACTGCATCATTAGTATATTGACGTACCACTGTGTTCATAAATTGTTGAATACTATTTTTTAATTGCTTATCAAAAAAACTATCTTTGCAGAACTATGGCGCAGAAAGAAACACTATCTTCATTGACGAACGGAAACTTTGCAAAAGAACTCTCTATTGCAGATGGTAAAATGCCACCAAATGCACTGGATTTCGAAAGACTGGTTATCGGAACTTTTTTGATCGACAAAAAAGGTCTTGATCATTCTATTGACTTACTGACACCGGAAGTTTTTTATGATCCGAGACATCAGGTAATTTTTTCTACCATTTTAAAACTTTACGAAGGCAATCAACCTGTGGATTTAATGACCATTATTCAGGATCTGAAGAAGGATGGCAAATTGAATTTGGCAGGAGGAGACAGCTATATTATTGATCTTACAATGGGAGTAAGTTCATCTGCACACATTGAATATCACGTTCGTGTTATTCTGGAAAAATATATCTTAAGAAGCTTAATTAATGTTTCGGCAAATGTTATCGATGCGGCCTATAAAGAAGCTACCGATGTTTTTGAACTTTTAGATAAAGCCGAACAGTCATTCTTTGAGATTACCAACGGAACAATTAAAAAGGGGTTTGATACAGCTAACTCATTAGTGAAACAAGCTATTGACACCATTAAATCACTTAAAGATAAAGAAGGTCTTTCCGGAGTTCCTTCAGGATTCCGTGACGTGGATAAAGAAACCGGCGGATGGCAGAATTCCGACCTTATCATTATTGCGGCACGTCCGGCGATGGGAAAAACAGCATTTCTTCTTTCCATGGCAAGAAATATTGCGGTAGGACACAAAATTCCGATGGCACTGTTCTCTCTCGAGATGGCTTCCGTACAGCTTATCACGAGGATGATTGCCTCTGAAACAAGAATTTCTTCAGAAAAATTAAGAAAAGGAACCCTGGACGATGAAGAATGGCAAAGACTATTCTCCAACGTTTCAGAACTGGAAAATGCTCCTTTATATATTGATGAAACCCCTTCCCTTTCCATATTCGACTTCCGTGCAAAGTGCAGACGACTGGTAATGCAACATGGAGTCAGACTCATCATGGTCGACTACCTTCAGCTGATGACCGCCGGCGGTGGAGGAAAAGGAACCGGAAACCGTGAACAGGAGATTTCCATGATCTCACGTTCCCTGAAAGCGATTGCAAAAGAACTTAACGTTCCTGTGATTGCCCTTTCCCAGCTTTCGCGTAGTGTGGAAACCCGTCCCGGGAAAAGACCTCAGCTTTCCGACCTTAGGGAATCAGGAGCGATTGAGCAGGACGCGGATATCGTATCATTCATCTTCCGTCCGGAATACTATAAAATTACCGTTTGGGATAATGACGAAGAAGGCCAGGAAACCTCCACCGAAAACCAGGCCGAACTTATCATTGCCAAGCACAGAAATGGAGCAACAGCTGACGTAAGATTATCTTTCTTAAAACATTTTGCCAAATTCGGCGATATCGAGGCAGCTTTTGACGGAGGAATGGGAGGCGGATACCCTTCAAATTTCGGATCCGGAGAACCGAGCGGCTTTGATAAAATCAAAACAACCATTCAGCCGGGGGCGGCATTTGACCTGCCAAATAATTCCCAGGTATCAGGATCTTCCATGAACGATTTTGATGATGATGACGATTTTCCATTTTAAAAAATAAAAACTAAGATTTAGATTAAGGATATAAACCTTAGCCTCAATCTTAACCTCATCCTTAAGCCTAATGAAAATTGAAATATACACCGATGGAGCGTGCAGCGGAAATCCTGGAAAAGGCGGATATGGAATTCTCATGCGGGTACCCGAAAAAAAATATCAGAAAACATTTTCGAAAGGTTTCAGGAAAACAACCAACAACCGGATGGAGCTTCTTGCAGTCATTACTGCTTTGGAAAAGCTGAAATCTCCGGAAAATGATATTCATATATACACCGACAGCAAATATGTTGCAGATGCCATTAATCAGAACTGGCTCGCCGGTTGGATCAAAAGAGGCTGGAAAAATGTCAAAAACCCCGACCTTTGGCAAAGATTTGTGGTATTATATAATTTATACAAGCCAAAGATGCACTGGATCAAAGGGCACGCAGGCCATTTCGAGAACGAACTTTGTGATAAACTTGCCGTAACTGCCGCAGCATCAGCTGATTTGGAAATCGATTCCTATTTTGAAAATCAGGAAAACAATTCTTTATTTTAATTTATATTGAAACTAAATATTGCTGACAACTTTTCAGTATTTCATGTTTTAACTTATCATTTATTACAATATCACCATCAATTCCAGTAAAATTAATATTAAATATATATTTATTGATTAGGATTTAATATCTTTGACACGTCTAATTTAAGTGTCTAATAAATGAGTAAAAAAATCTACCTTCTTTTATTTCTGAATTTACTGCTGTGCTTTCCGCAACATTTTTTCGCCCAAACCTATCAGCTTACAGGAAACCCTGTAAATACCACGGGTTGGACGATGGTTGCACCCACTGTAGTGAATACAGATTTTGTACAGCTGACCCCGGACACCAACAATCAATCCGGATCTATACGGCTTAACGAACCTATAAACCTTAAGTATTGTGATAAATGGAGAGTGGAATTCGATTTCAGAATGGATTCTAACCAGACTGCAAACGGTGACGGTATTGCTTTCTGGTACCTTGCCAATCCGCCGGTTGCCAGTGTACTGGGCTCCGGTTTAGGTGTATCACAGAATGCAGTGGGCTTTATTGTAGGATTTGATACCTATAACAACACCACGACTGCCGTAATGAGTAAAGTTCACGTAGCATACGGACAGGTTGCCAATACAACGGATAACAACAATGTTGAATTTTTCAATGTTGCCGGAAGTTCTTTCCACTCACCGGATATGAATACCACCCTTCCTTTCCAGGGAACAACGTATAAGCATGTCGAGGTAACTGCGCAGGTAGATCCTGCTGCCCCGGCCAACTGGATCGTAAAAATTACCATAGATGGAAATTTGATCTGTAGCCAGTCTTTTGCACCATCTGGAACGGCAGCTGGAATGACAGTAGGCTATTTCGGATTCTCTGCTTCTACCGGAGGGAACAGATCCAGACATTCGATTAAAAATGTAAAGGTTTATATTGATAAAGTAGCGATTAATCAGGCTACCGTAACAGATACTTTTTGTCCAAATCCTTCTACCGGACAGGGAACTGTAAACTTAACGAATTATCAAAGCCAGTTTGTAACCAATCCTGCTAATTACACGTTTTCATACAGTGTATCAGGAACACCGATTACAAATCCTAATAATTTTCAATTCAGTGCCAATACTACGGTGTCAGTGCTAATTAAGGATAATTCGGGAATTCTGTGCGATAACCCGGATGGTAAAATACAACTTAATCTTTCGCCATTTACGGCAACACCGGCAACGCTTACTGCATGTAACAATAATAACGCAGGAACGGCAACCTTCAATCTGACTCAGGCTAACGTTAATGAGCCCGCCGGATCAACAAAAAAATACTATAAAACACTGGAAAACCTGAATAACGGGGTCAATGAAATCACAAATTTTGCAAATTATGTATCTGCTCCGGGAATTGTCTATGTAAAAGTAACTACACCGTTAGGATGCGTGGGTTCTGCGCCGATCACTTTGGCATTTTTCCCACCGATTGTGTCGAATGATGCGACGATAGAATCATGTTTTATAGAGGGAGCGCCTACTACAGCTTCTTTTGACCTGACACAGGCCAATGTAACTTCAGCGTCTGGCGTTACTAAAAAGTATTACAAAACTGAAGCTGATGCACTTGCCGAAACCAACGAAATTGTACCAGCCAACAACTATATTTCGACATCATCAACAGTTTATGTGAGAATTACCAATCTTGCAGGATGTTACATTATCGTTAAAATAACCCTTAAAGTTTTACCTCCAATCTATTCTTCAGTACTGATGGACAAAACCATCTGTATTGATGACAAGACAACTCTTGATGCAGGTGCCGGATTTGATACTTACTTGTGGAGTACGGGAGAAAACACCCAGACTATTCAGGATGTAACCCCTGGTTTATATTGGGTTCAACTGAAGTCAGGAAGATGTACTACCATGCAGATGGTAAGAGTAAATCCTGCTCCTCAGCCAGTTATTTCAAATATTGACATTACCAACAATACGATTACAGTAAACGTAAAAGGAGGAAAAGCTCCGTATCAGTATTCTCTTGACGGTGTTAACTGGCAGGATTCCAATATCTTCACGGGTCTTGCGAGGGGCGAAGTGGTTGTTTATGTAAAAGACGCTTATGACTGTACGCCAATTCATGTACAGATCACCGTTCCAAATCTTATCAATGCTATTACGCCGAATGGAGATAACAAAAATGATTATATCGATTATTCCGCATTGGCATATAAGAAAAATCTTGTCTTCACGATCTATGACAGATATGGAAACAAACTGTATGAAGCAGACAAACTTAGAAACTACAAATGGGACGGAACCACCGGAGGCAAAAAAGTGATCACCGGAACCTACTGGTATACCATCACCTGGAACGAAAATGACAAAAACAATACACAGACAACCTATAATGGATGGGTATTGGTAAAAAACAGAGAATAATCAGCATTAAAAAAGATCACCCGCAAACCGGAGTGATCTTTTTTAAAACCTCATCAGAATATCATATAGATATCAGCTAAAAACACAAATGACCAGTAAAACTTATTAATTAAACAATTAACCACTTCATGAAAAACAATGGTTTTTATTATCTTTTCCTGATTCTCTTATTTTTATCTTGCAAGTTTTCTGCGCAAACGTATCAGCTTGCCGGCAACCCTGTCGTTACTACAGGGTGGGATCTCGTTTCCAGTGCCACTGTAAATACGGATTTCATACAACTTACCCAGGATGTTGGAAATCAATATGGCGCCATAAAACTTCAGGATCCTATCAACTTAAAATATTGTGACAAATGGAAAGTGGAATTCGATTTCAGAATTGACGGAAACGGAACTGCGCAATATGGAAGAGGTGACGGCTTTACATTCTGGTATCTCGCCAATCCGCCAACAGGCTTCGTATCGGGAGGAGGACTGGGAATTCCGGCTAATGCCAGCGGACTGATGGTCGGTTTTGATATTTTCAACAATTCAACGGAAGGACAGATGAGTAAAATTCATGTCTTATACGGAACGAATAACGGGCTGAACAATAATATCGAATACAATAATACAGCGGGAAGCACATTCCACTCCCAGGATCTTAATCCTACCCAACCATTTGTAGGAGCCACTTATAAACACGTGGAAGTGAATGGGGAAACAGATCCAGCCAATCCCACCAGCTGGATCATTAAGATAAAAATAGATGGTGTACAGATTGTAGATCAATCTTTTGCACCTTCCGGAGGGGCAATAGGAATGACGACCGGCTATTTTGGTTTTTCTGCGGCAACCGGAGGGGCAAGCGCAAGGCATTCCATTAAAAATGCAAAAATCTATATCGACAAGGTTCCGATCTTAACGAATACTATTAATCCTTTTGTCTGCGTAAATCCTGCAACAGGTAACGGAACAGTAGATTTAACTTCTTTCCAGAACCAATTTGTGACCAATCCAGCAAACTATACTTTTTCTTATTTTGGGCCCGGAGGAACACCAATCTCCAACCCTTCCAATTATCAGTATGCTACAGGAACAACCACTATTACCGTCGTTGTGAAAGATCCTTCTTCCACTTTATGCGACAATGGTGACGGAAAGATCGTTCTTACACCAAGTCCTTTTGCTGCAAATGATGTAACGCTGACGGGATGTAACAACAATAATGCGGGAGGTGCTGTATTTGATCTTACTTCAGCTGCGGTGTCATCAGTTCCCGGAAGTACCTCCATATTCTACAATACGATGTATGATCTCAATAATCACATCAATCCTATTACCAGTCCTTCGGCCTATCTTTCGCCTGCAGCTACCATTTACGCTCAGGTGACTACCCCACAGGGATGTACGGATGTTGCTCAGATCACACTGGCTTTATTTCCAGTGGTAGAGGTTCAGGAAGCGACTTTAAGAGCTTGTGCTATTGAAAGTAATCCTTCAACTGGATTATTTAATCTTACTACTGCACCTGTTAACTCGCAAAGTGGTATAACCAAAAAATATTATCCTTCTTTAGCAGATGCCCAGAACGGAGTCAATGAAATTTTGACCTTTAATTCTTACATTTCTCCAAACGGAGTCATTTATATAAAAGTTACCAACACAAACGGATGTTATGCGATTGCCAAGGTGAATCTCGTTGTTATCCCTCAGGTTTTCTCTACCACACTGGATGACAAGATCATCTGTATGGAAGACACTACAATCCTTGATGCAGGTCCCGGATTTACGGCGTACGAATGGAGCACCGGCGCAACTTCCAGAACAATAACGGCTGGAGTAGGTTTATATTGGGTAAAATTAAAAACAGGAGACTGTGTAGTTACCCAGACCGTAAAAGTCTATGCTTCAGAACAACCTGTGATAACCAGTGTTGATATTTCAAATACAACGGTTACCGTATATGTAAATGGTGGAGCTGCTCCTTACCAGTATTCTACAGACGGGATCAACTGGCAGGAGTCTAATGAATTTAAGAACATGCCGAGAGGTGATAGTCACATTTTCGTAAAAGATGCCTATGACTGTAACCCGATTGAAATTACCATTGTAGTACCAAATATTATTAATGTAATCACCCCGAACGGAGATGGAATAAATGATGCCGTAGATTATTCAGCGCTTGCCGGAAAACAGAATTTAATATTTAATGTCTATGATAGGTATGGTGCTAAAATTCACCAGGCAGACAAATCCAACCGATACAAATGGGACGGAACTGTAGCAGGTAGAAAAGTACCTACAGGAAATTACTGGTATTCCGTTTCATGGAATGAAAATGACAAAAAGAACACTCCTGTAAAATATTCAGGATGGATTCTTGTGAAAAACAGAGATTAACTATTAATTTATAAACGAAGATCACTTCATTCTTTTGGAGTGATCTTTCATTAAGAATAATATAAATTCCGGTACACATTATCTACTCATCAGTATGACATAAAAGGAAGGCACCACAAATGCTTTTATAATTTAACTACATTTACAATCATAAACTAATACTTTATTATATGAAGAAAAACTACCTTTTTTTATTTTTTATTTTCGTACTTGTATTCTACAACAAGGCAGCTTCACAAACCTACCAGCTTACAGGAAATCCTGTAAATACTACAGGTTGGACGATGGTTGCCCCCACTGTAGTGAATACAGATTTTGTACAGCTGACCCCGGACACCAACAATCAGTCCGGATCTATACGCCTTAACGAACCTATCAACCTTAAGTATTGCGATAAATGGAGAGTAGAATTCGATTTCAGAATGGATTCTAACCAGACCGCAAACGGAGACGGTATTGCTTTCTGGTATCTTGCCAATCCGCCGGTGGCCAGCGTGCTGGGTTCTGGGCTCGGGGTATCACAGAATGCAGTAGGTTTCATTGTAGGATTTGATACCTACAACAACACCACGACTGCCGTAATGAGTAAAGTTCACGTAGCATACGGACAGGTTGAAAACACAACAGACAGCAACAACGTTGAATTCTTCAATATCCCGGGAAGCTCTTTCCACTCACCGGATATGAATACCACCCTTCCTTTCCAGGGAACAACGTATAAGCATGTCGAGGTAACTGCAGAAGTAGATCCTGCCGCCCCGGCCAACTGGATCGTAAAAATTACCATAAATGGAAATTTGATCTGTAACCAGTCTTTCGCGCCGTCAGGAACCGCAGCCGCAATGACGGTAGGTTATTTCGGATTCTCTGCTTCTACCGGAGGAAACAGATCAAGACATTCGATCAAAAATGTAAAGGTTTATGTAGATAAAATTCCGTTGCTGGTTTCGACAATTACAAAGAATATTTGTCCGGATGTAACGGGTATGGCGAGTATTGATTTAACTTCATTAAACTCCCAGTTTACTGCTACTCCAAGCAATTATAACTTTACGTATTATGTGACAGGAAGCGGAACACCGATTGCCAACCCTACTAATTTCCAGTATACCGCGGATACCAATATTTCAGTAGTTATTAAAGACCCGTCTTCGGTGTTGTGCGATAATAATGATGCGACAATCGCATTGAAAGTTGCCCCTACCGTTACAACAACTGATGCTTCTTTAAGAACATGCTTCCTGGAAACCAATCCTGCTACAGGGCATTTTGATCTTACGACTGCGGCAGTTATCGGCACATCGGGTGGTATCACGAAAAAATATTATCCTTCTTTAACGGATGCCCAGAATCAAACCAATGAAATTCCGAATCCGAGCAACTACATTGCTCCAAATGGTGTTATCTACATCAGGGTAAGCAATTCATTCGGGTGCTTTGATATTGCAAAAGTGACACTGGAAGTTATTCCACCAGTCTTCTCTAGCGTGCTTGAGGATAAGATCATTTGCATGGAAAGCACAACAACCCTGGATGCGGGACCTGGATTTGCAGCGTATGAGTGGAGCACAGGAGCCAACACCAGAACCATTTCTAATGTTGGAGTAGGTACCTACTGGGTAAAACTGAAAACAGGAAACTGTGTGGCTACGCAAACCGTAAAAGTATATGCCTCTGAACAACCTGTGATTTCAAGTGTTGATATTTCCAATAATGTGGTTACAGTGTATGCGATCGGAGGAACTGCACCTTATAAATACTCTACAGACGGAATCAACTGGCAGGATTCTAATGAATTTAAGAATGTGCCGAGAGGGGATTTAAAAATTTATGTAAAAGATGCCTACGATTGTGAGCCTATTGACATCACCGTGGTCGTTCCGAATATCATCAATGTGATCACCCCTAATGGTGACGGCGTAAATGACGGAATCGATTATTCAGCGCTTGCCGGAAAACAAAACCTTGTTTTCAATGTGTTTGACCGTTATGGAGCGATGATTCACAAAGCCGATAAAACGAATCGTTACAGATGGGACGGAACTATGGGCGGAAGAAAAGTTTCTACAGGAAGCTACTGGTATTCCATTTCCTGGAATGAGAATGATAAGAAGAATACCCCTGTAAAATATTCTGGATGGGTATTGGTTAAAAACAGGGATTAAAAATTAATTTATATCTTTAAAGAGCGGCTGTATCAACACAGTCGCTTTTTTTATGCTTAAAAGGATACAGTCTTAGTGAATGTTGAGATAATAACTGATGTTGAGATTTAGGCAGGCTTCAAAGAAAACTTATAAAAAAAAGTAGTCAGACTTAGACTACTTTTTCTGAGACAAATGTAAACAAATTATCATTACTTCCAAATAATAATCTGTTGTTTTTTAATAGGTTAATTAATTCGAAACCCCAATTATCCTTAAAAATTGGCCGTTTTAGAGCAAAATAAATCATCCCCTTTTTCACCTTAAAAAAAGAAAACCTCATTGATTCTTAAATCGTTGATGTTAAAAATAGTCTAAGTCTGACTACCTTTTTTTACACAATGAAAAAACAAATGATGCCCCTTTCTCAGCTCCCTTATTTTCTGCGTTTTAGCTTAAGGATGCTGTGTTTGCAGGTATTTTTCATTGCTATTTTCATCAGTTCCCAGACTTCCTTTTCTTATTCCGACTCAACACTTTTTATTTCCGAAGATTCTTATCTCTATGTTGAATCACCGATTGAAACATCGTCTTCACAGTCTCTTTCGGAAAAAAATAAGATCGTAAAACAGTTTAACGCAAACAAGCGTAAAGTTCTCTTTAAGCTAAAACTGCCGTCCAGTGGCAAAAATGTTAACCTATCAAATCAAGTCAGCTTTATAATTCCGAAGAGTTCCCATTATGTTGGAAACTCAAGCAATCCTTCATCAATTGCCATTTTGGGAAATACTTTTCCGATAAAGCTAAATCATAAAATAACAGGCTTTGACTTTTGTGTTTTGTCAAATGTGATTGTCTCAGAAAAGAAACTTCTATATAAACATATTAACCATTTAAACCTTTTAGAAATTATCACCAACCATTTTAGTCGCCCTCCTCCCATATTTGCAACATTTTATTAAACACAAATGACACGAATTATTTAAACACAAATGAGCACAAATACCTATGCACTAATTTCACAAATGCTTTAATACGACAGGACACCTTTTCACTCCGTTTGTCATCCCGTAGGGATCTCAAGCAAAGATTTTCACACAACATTTGTGAAATTAGTGCCTAACCAGTAGTGCCATTCGTGTTTAAAGAACCAGCTTAGCGGACTCTTTTTAAGTAGAACGCCTTTGTGAAACTCAAAAGCATATCACAGATAAGAAACCTCAGTGCACTTCGTGTTCACAATTAAAAATACAACAACAACCTAAATACAAAACAATGAAACATTTATTTACAACCATTGCCCTGCTGTTCAGCATGACCGCATTCGCTCAGGTGGGGATTAATAATACCTCTCCTAAAGCCACCCTCGATATTACCGCTAAATCTACAGGCAGCACCACCGCCGAAGGACTTATTGCCCCAAGATTAGAGGGGGTTGATATTAAAGGAAAAGACGCAAATTACGACACTGCTCAGAAAGGAGCTATTGTCTATGCTCTTTCAGCGGTTGCTTCTCCCAGCACAAAAACGGCTAATATTACCGCTGAAGGATACTATTATTTTGATGGAAGTGTCTGGCAGAAACTTTCCAACTCTTCCGTTCCGTCCGTAGTGGTAACGTCTTCGGCCCTTAACGGAACTTACAAAGCAGGGACGGCCATGACCGCTTCTAACACATTTACAGTAACTTTAACCAATAATTCCTTCAGCACGGCTACCATTGCTTTCAGTACGTCAGACCTTGCGCTCTCAGGCGTTACCGGTCTTTCAGTCGCTTCTGTAAGTCCTACCTCCAGTACTTTGATAGCGGGAGGAACGGTGACGGTAACTTATACATTATCCGGGACTCCTGCGGCATGTGGAACGCTCAGTGCAACATGGAGCAAGCTTACGCTGAGTTCGGTTAAAACTTCCACAGTAATGCCTAATTTTACCTGCAGTGCAGGATCATGGGGAAGCGTATCACCTGAATATAGGCTCAATGGGCTGATCAACGGAACATCTTATTCAGGAACCTATACATTGCCATACACGGCAGGGGGAAGCTCATGTGCTTACACAGGGGAAACGCTTACTCAAAGTGGACTCACCCTAACGCTTACCGCAGGAAACTACAGCATCAGCGGAAATCTTACCTATACCTTATCAGGAACTTACACCGGTGCAACCAATGGAGCGGTAACCTTTACGACTGCTGGCGGATGTACCATCTATCTGGGACCTTGTGCAAGCTGTAAGGAAATTAAAGATAAAGGATTGACAACAGCAGACGGAGTTTATTATGTAGATATCGATCAGGCAGGAGCTACATATGCACCGATGAAGGCGCAATGTGATATGACAACCGACGGAGGAGGCTGGACCTTAATCAGCAACTATACACGGACAGCAAACAATGGAACAATGGGGACTCAGCTTGCTTATTTCCCTTTGATTCAAGGAAGCCTAGGAGCCAATGAAGCTTCAAATACAATAACTTGGGGACAGATAAATTCTTCCATTTTGAATACGATTTCTTTTACGGAAGTACGTTGGAGAGCAGAAGGAGGTTATTATAGCTCAAGTGATATTTTGGATATAAAGACAAGTTTAGTTGCGAATATAAGCGCATTGAAGGCCAATACAGCACTTACAAACAATTTCAGTAAGCTTCCTGCTCATAATATCTTAAACTATCCTGAATCTTTTACTGGATTTGGTAATACGCCAATGGTTATTTCAGCTAATAGAAGTGTCGCGGGAGGATGTAGCGGAATAGTACTCTATAGAATGTTTGGATATGGAGTTATCAATTCTGAATACCATTCCGATTGTGGTGGAACTTATACGAGCAATGGTACATCATCATTGATAAGGACTTATGTACGATAAAACTTGCTAGTGCGAGCATTCGCTAAAATATAAAGAGATTTAGGCTCGTACCAATAGTCAGATAACAACTATAATAATTAATTCTAACTCTAAACCTTGAAGGTTTTTAATACCAACGATAATTTTAAAACCAATACTTATGTCAAAAATTCTTCACCGCATCAAAGCGTATCTGTACGATAACGTTTTAACGAAAGACAACCCCAATGATTTCATTGCCCGTACGGCAAGTGAGCGTTCCCTTTCTGTAAAGCAGATATGTGAAGCCGCCGCCAGCCGTGGTGGTGCAGATGTTTCCGCTTCGGCTATGGAGCATGCGACCGAGCTTTTCCTTAAAGAAATGGCCTACCAGCTTTGTGATGGCTTTTCAGTGAATACCGGGTATTTTACCGCAAGCACTACTATTCGTGGGGTGTTCGACAGTCCTTCGGAGACTTTTAATAAAGACAAGCACAGCATTATCTTCCAGTTCAATCAGGGAGAAAAACTACGGGCAGAGATTCCCAACATTGAGGTTAATATTCTGGGGGTAGCAGAAGCTTCTGCGGTCATCTTACAGGTAACCGATGTGAAGAGCGGTTCAGTGAATGATCTTTTGACTCCGGGAAGAAACCTGAAGATCGTGGGCAGCAAGATCAAAGTCGCTGGCGAAGATTCTTCGGTAGGGATCTATTTTGTAGACACTGCAACACAGGAAAGAACCAAAGTAGAGCAGAGTGATATTGTCACGAATAACCCTTCGGAGGTTATGGTGGTAATTCCTCAATTAGCAGCAGGCACCTATAATCTGGAAGTGGTAACGCAGTTCACCCAGGGCGCTCTTCTGAAAGAAGTGCGAACGGCTACCCTTGATAAAGTACTTACTGTGGTGTAAGGGAAAAAGAAGCGCTACAGTCAACACCGTGTTGACCGCCCGATCAAGGGTGCGTTGACCGCTCGGTCAAGGGTGTGTTGACCGCCCGAGTGTGGGTGTGTTGACCGTACGGAGGTTATTTAGTACCATAGTAAGGCTCAACCTCAACGCAAGAACAAGCTATCATTCCATCGTAAAGATGGGTATTTTCATCAGTGTGTTACTCCGGTTGGGAACTTTTCCCGGCCGGAGTTTTGGCTTCGGCTCCGCTCAGCCACCGTTGTGTTGGAGGGTTTGAGAGTTTTAGAGTAGGAGCGTTCCCTTCGGTTAGGATATATAGACTTCTACGGAGCGACAAAAGTAGTCGAGTGGCGGCGCCTGGCTCTCGAAGGCCCGCATTACTCTGGAAGGACTGGTGGCTTCGAGCTACCTCAGCCGCCATTAAACGGATGTCATCATTTCCATCATCATGGCAACTACAAAGTTCAGCGTTAGAAAACAGTAGGGAAAATTCCCCTCAATGGAGGGGTGGCGAAAATTCGAAAGAATTTTTGACGGGGTGGTTTAAGAAATATTCCGAGATTGGTGGCTGAGCGCAGCCGAAGCCACCTTTTGTTTTCAAATTCTATATATAACTGACTAATTCAATTATTCATTACTTATATATCGAAAAGATGATCTTTTAATTCAAAGAGATTTTTGCATTTGGTCATCAAAAATTAACTTTTTGCATATAAAAGAATGTTTTAATACAAAAAGGATGTTTTTAGGCTCAGTTAATTCACACTCAATTCTTAAATTTGTCATATGAATTATTTGGAAGCTTTAAGCAGAAGATATTCTGTGAAAAAATTTAATGCCGAAATTATACCCCGGGAAACATTGCAGAACATTCTGGAATCCGGAAAATTATCGGCAAGCTCTCTGGGTCTTCAGCCTTACAAAATCATCGTCGTGGAAAGTAAGGAAATGAAAGAAAAACTGATTCCGGCATTTTATAATCCGTCGCAGATTTCCACGTGCTCACATCTGATCGTTATTATTTCAAAGAAAATCTTAGACGAAAGCTATGTAAACGGATACTTCCGCCATATTTCAGAAGTGAGGGAAACCCCGCCTGAGAAACTTGATCTTTTCAGAAACAGCATCAATCAGCATATTAACCAAAAAACCCAGGATGAAATATTCAACTGGGCAGAAAAGCAGTCTTATATAGTCTTGGCCAACCTCATGTATACGGCAGCTATTGAAAGTGTAGACACCTGCCCGATGGAAGGCTTCCGCCAGGATCTTATCGAAAAGATTTTAGATATAGATCCCGAATCCGAAAAGGTAACCGTGACCCTCGCTTTAGGCTACCGCTCGGAAGAAGATCATTTCCAGCACATGAAAAAAGTAAGAAAACCAAACGAAAAATTGTTTAAATTTATTTAATTATTTAGACGATTGTCTTAAACTAAGGATATGATAAAAGCGGATGTATTAGTAATCGGTTCCGGGATTTCGGGACTTTCCTATGCCATTAAAGTTTCTGAGCAGCTACCTGATGCCAAAATAATTATCGTAACAAAATCTGACGAAGATGAAAGCAATACCAAATACGCACAGGGCGGTCTTGCAGTGGTTACGGATTCTAAAAATGATAATTTCGACAAACATATTGAAGACACCATGCGTGCCGGTGACGGCGAAAACAAACGCGATGTCGTAAAAATGGTCGTCACAGAAGCTCCCGCAAGATTCAACGAAATTGTGGAATGGGGTGCCAACTTCGACATGAAAAACGGGGAATTTGCTTTAGGAAGAGAAGGCGGACACACGGAAAACCGGATTGTACATCACAAGGATATCACAGGTTTCGAGATCGAAAGAGCACTGTTGGAAACAGCCAATAAAAGTGAAAATATTGAAATCTTGGATCATCATTATGTCATCGACATTATCACCCAGCACCACGTTCCGGGAAAAGAGCTGAATGAAGGAGACATCCACTGTTATGGAGCTTATATTTTAGATGAAAAGTCTAAAAAAATAAAAAAGATCACTTCAAAGATAACCCTGGTAGCTACAGGTGGTGCCGGACATGTTTACAAAAACACCACCAATCCTACGATTGCAACCGGTGATGGAATCGCTTTTGTGGCGAGAGCAAAAGGAAAGGTCTCGAATATGCAGTACTACCAGTTCCACCCTACTGCTTTATACAGTAAGATCGACGGAATGCTGTTCCTGATCTCCGAAGCAGTACGTGGAGACGGTGCAAAATTAAGAACCAAAAGAGGAGAAAAATTCATGCACAAATATGATGAGCGTGAAGAACTAGCCTCGAGAGATATCGTAGCAAGAGCCATTGACGCCGAAATGAAAATTACTGGTGATGAATATGTAGGGCTAGACTGCCGCGAAATGAATCATGAGAAATTCCTTGAGCATTTCCCGAATATTTATAAAAAATGTAAAGATGAAGGAATTGATCCTTTCACACAGCTGATTCCCGTGGTACCGGCCTGCCATTATCTGATGGGTGGTATTGAAGTTGATAAAGACGGGCAGTCTTCCATAAGAAACTTGTTTGCCGTGGGAGAGTGTACCAATTCAGGGCTTCATGGGGCTAACAGACTGGCTTCAAATTCATTGCTCGAAGGACTCGTTTTCGGTCATAATGCCGCTATGAAAACCGTTGAGCTTTTAAATGAAAACAATTTTAATTTCGACGATTTAAAAGCCGTTCCGGAATGGAATGAAGAAGGAATGAAGATCATGGATGAAATGGTAATTGTTTCTTATCTAAGAAAACAACTTCAGGAAATGATGAGCGACCTTGTAGGAATCGTAAGAAGCAACCGCCGTCTGAATATGGCGCTTCAGAAACATCAGGAAATCGCGGCTGCCGTAAATGAAATTTACCACTACTCTATTCTTTCCCCACAACTTTCGGAACTGAGAAATTTAACAACCGTTGCTCACCTCATCATTACCCAATCGATGGAAATGAAGGAGAATAAAGGAGCATTTTACAATAAAGATTTAGCCTAAGCCTCACAAAATATGAAAAGACCCGCATACGTCACAGATAAAGCTTTAAAACAATTCATCAAAAATGCGTTGGAAGAAGATATTCAGGATGGAGATCACTCTACCCTTTCCACTATTCCAAAAGACCTTGAACAAAAAGCAAAACTTCTTGTAAAGCAAGACTGCATCATTGCAGGAGTTGAATTGGCAAAAATTATCTTTAAAACATTTGACAAAAGCCTTAAGGTTGAAACATTTGTTAAAGATGGAGACGCTGTAAAAATCGGTGATATTGCGTTCATCGTAACAGGAAACGCAAGGTCTATATTATCAACCGAAAGACTTGTTCTGAACTGTATGCAGCGAATGAGCGGGATCGCAACCCTTACCCACGACTGGGATTCGCGACTGATAGGAACCAAGACCAAACTTTTAGATACCAGAAAAACGACTCCTAATTTCAGGATTTGTGAAAAGTGGGCGGTAGCTATTGGCGGAGGAACCAATCACCGGTATGGACTTTATGATATGATCATGCTAAAAGATAATCACATTGACTACAATGGAAGCATTACCAATGCTGTAAAAATGGCGAAGGATTATATTAAAAAACATAAAAAGAAATTGAAGATCGAGGTGGAAACCAGAAATCTTGAAGAAGTACAGGAAGCCATCAACGCAAAAGTCGACAGAATCATGCTTGACAATATGGATGTTGCAACAATGAAGAAAGCTGTAAAGATGGTTAATGGCTCTTGTGAGACAGAAGCTTCCGGCGGAATTACCCGTGATCAGCTTAAAGAAATCGCTTCCACAGGCGTTACTTACATCTCGGCCGGAGCCTTAACCCACTCCGCAGAAAATATGGATCTCAGCCTTAAGGCCATTAAATAACGTTGAATTTTTAATAAAAACAAGGGCTTTTTGTTAAAAATTCAATAATGTGATTTTTTTCATATGAAATGTCGATTATTATTCAACGCATTGTAAATCAGAAATATAATACTTATTAAGATCGAGTAAAAATTAACATACAGTTAATATTAGTTAAATTTTATTTTACCAATTTTGCAGAAAATTTAAATCTAACTATTACTAACGATTATGAAATTAATCAACAAATCAATACTGACTGTAGCTATTACGCTATCTACAGCTAGTGTTTATTACGCTCAACAGGTTCAGGACACTGTAAAAGACACAAGGTCCAAAGATATTGAGGAGGTAATTTTACAAGGTGTAACCGATATCGCGAAGGATAGAAAGACACCGGTTGCTGCATCAACTATTAAGGCAGCACAGATTATAGAAAGATTGGGAAATCAAGAAATTACCGAGATCCTAAACACAACCCCTTCAGTTTATGCGACTAAATCGGGTGGAGGTTTTGGAGATGGTAGTATTACTATGAGAGGTTTCGAATCCAGAAACATTGCTGTAATGGTAAATGGTATGCCGGTAAATGATATGGAAGGAGGTACTGTATACTTCTCAAACTGGACAGGTTTACAAGATGTAACAAGTACTATTCAAACACAAAGAGGTTTAGGATCATCCAAATTAGCAATTGCTTCTGTTGGTGGAACAATTAATTATCTTACCCGTTCTGCTGATATGAAAAAAGGAGGAGTTATAAGATTGGGAGTTGGAAACAATGATTATCTAAAAACATCTTTTGCATATAATACTGGTAAAAGTGACAAAGGATGGTCTTCTTCAATTTTAATGAGCAGAATCTCAGGAGGAACTTATATAGAAAATACAGATTTTGAAGCATATGCATATTACTTTGCTTTAGGATGGGAGCCAAATAAAAAACATAACTTCCAGTTTACACTTACTTCTGCTCCTCAATGGCATGATCAAAGAACATTTGCTCCAACAATCGGCAATTACATCAGATATAATCCTGATAAAGATGGTACACCATACAGACAATACAATTCAGATTTTGGATATTATACTGATACAAATGGTGATCGTGTAGCATTAGCCAACAGATCCAATTATTATGCTAAGCCTGTAATGATGCTAAACTGGGACTGGAACATGAGTGAAAAGTCAAAACTAAGTACTGTACTTTATATGTCGAATGGTAGAGGCGGTGGAACAGGTGATTTAGGAAGAGTAAATAACCAGACCTTAGTAAATAATTTTACAGACAATACAGGACATTTTAATTATGACGCTGTTTTTGCTGCCAATGCAGCGGTTAATCCTTATGCACCAACTTCTCCAAATGGTGGAACACTTATCAGAAGAGCTAGTATAAACTCTCACAACTGGTATGGTATCTTAGCGAATTTCCAACATAAAATCAATGACAACTGGAATTTTTCAGTAGGTACTGACGATAGATATTATTATGGCTATCATTATCAAGTAGTATCTGATTTGTACGGAGCTACCGGTTATAAAGAAGGAGGAAATGCTAACGAGGCGCCTTATGTTGTTAGCAAAGCATATGACTACAAAAAGTTATCATGGAATCCGTTTGGAGGTTCAATTGCACCTCTAAATGAGCAGATTGGCTACAGTAATGATGGAGAAGTTTTGTGGTATAGTGGTTTTGGTCAATTAGAATATACAAATGATAAACTATCAGCATTTGTACAAGGATCAGTATCCAATCAAAGCTATCAGAGAATTGATAATTTTGTAAAAGATGGAAGTATTTTAAAAGGACAAACTGTAAATACAAAAACTGGATTTAAAGATCTTTTCGGGTTTAATATCAAAGGAGGAGCTAACTACAACATTAATGAGAATCATAATGTCTTTGCTAATATTGGATATTATAGTAGACAACCATTCTTAAATTCAGTTTATCCGAATAACCAGCAATTATTAAACCCTAATCTTACTAATGAAAAAGTATTTTCTACAGAGATTGGTTATGGATTCAGATCTCCTAAACTAAGTGCGAACATTAACTTATACCGAACTGAATGGGCTGATAGATGGCTAAGAAGATCAAATGTCCAATTCCAAGTTCCAGATGCTTCAACTCCTACAGGAACAAGAACTGTGAACGGATATACTGAGATTAATGGAATCACACAACTTCATATGGGAATTGAATTTGATGGAGTATATAAGCCTGTCTCTTTCCTAGACATAAATGCAATGGTTTCTATCGGCGATTATAAATATAAAGGTAATGCTACTGGTACAAACTTTGATGACAATAATAATCCTATTGATGGAGCAGCTAACACAACTTTATATTTAGATGGTGTGAAAGTAGGAGGAAGTAGTAACAATAGTATTCCACAATTTACTGCGTCTTTAGGAGCAACAGTAAGGCCAGTAAAAGACCTTAATATCTATGGAACTTGGAGATACGTTGGTGAAGTTTATTCAACGATCGATGCACAAACGTTCTCAAATGTGGCAAATCAGGAAAGAGGAACACTTAAATTACCAGATTTTAATCTTTTTGATATAGGTGCTTCTTATAAAATCAGATTAAGAAATCATGATCAGTATTTTACAGTTGGATTTAATATCTACAACTTATTAGATACAACCTATATTTCTGACGGTGCAACAAACATCTTTGGAAGTGATACTATTACTGCTAATAACGACCCTGATAAAGGTAAAACTTACGAGCAGGCAGGAAGAATGTATAAAGGAATTGCTGATGGTAACAGAGTATTCTTCGGATTCGGAAGAACTTGGGCAGCCAACCTTTCATTCAACTTCTAATAAAACATAGATTTTATAAATATCAATCCCGGCTTTTCGCCGGGATTTTTGTTATCTTTGCCACTAGAAAACAAGAAAAAATAGACTATGGACTTTTACAACATTTTGCTTAATGCTCACAAAGGATTCGGATATCTGGAAATACTTTTAGTGACCTTATTTGTTATCGCACTTTTAGCAACCATGTTTGGCTACAGCGGAAAAGTGAATAATTTCCTTAAGAAAACAACACTTTTCACAATGATCTTTTTCCATGTTCAGTTCTTGGCTGGGCTTGCTTTATTGCTTGTATCGCCAGGAGTAAAGACCGCTTTATCCGCAGGAACCTTAATGAGTGATTCTTATGCAAGATTCCAGTATGTAGAACATCCGTTTTCGATGCTGATCGCGGCTATTCTAATGACCGTTGTAAACAAAAAAGTAAAAACCAATCCTACCCTATCTCTGGGAGTGGTGATCATGGGACTGATCGCAGTAGGTTTATTTGCATTCGCGTTCCCGTGGGCCAGAGTCTTCGGGGCATAAATATATTAACATAAACAATTTTTAATTAAATCAATGAAAGTAGCTGTAGTAGGTTCAACAGGAATGGTTGGACAAGTTATGCTTAAAGTTCTCGAGGAGAGAAACTTCCCTGTCACAGAATTAATCCCGGTAGCATCCGAAAAATCTGTTGGTAAGAAGGTGAAGTATAAACAGGAAGAATTTACGATTGTAAGCATGAAAGACGCTATAGCTGCCAAACCTGATATCGCCATCTTCTCTGCCGGAGGTGCCACTTCACTAGAATTTGCTCCTCTTTTTGCCGAAGCGGGAACTACCGTGATCGACAATTCTTCTGCATGGAGAATGGATCCTGATAAGAAACTGGTCGTGCCGGAAATCAATGCAGATGTATTGACTAAAGAAGATAAGATCATTGCCAACCCGAACTGTTCTACCATTCAGCTTGTGATGGTTTTAGGGCCTTTAAATAAAAAATATGATCTGAAAAGAGTAATTGTTTCTACCTATCAGTCGGTTACAGGTACCGGAAAAGCTGCCGTAGATCAGCTGAATTCTGAGATCAGTGGTGATGAAACCATTGCCAAAGTATATCCTTATCAGATCTTTAAGAATGCTCTTCCTCACTGTGATGTTTTTGCAGATGATGATTATACCAAAGAAGAAATTAAACTGATGAAAGAACCTAAGAAAATTTTAGGTGATGACACATTTAATCTTACGGCAACAGCAGTAAGAGTACCGGTTCAGGGAGGCCATTCGGAAAGTGTAAACATTGAGTTTGAAAACGAATTCGACCTGGATGAAGTAAGAAAAATATTATCTGAAACCCCAGGAGTCGTGGTAGTAGATAATGTTAAGAACAATGAATACCCAATGCCGTTGTACTCGGAGGGTAAAGATGAGGTCTTTGTTGGGAGGATAAGACGGGATCTTTCACAACCCAAGACCCTGAATCTATGGATCGTGGCAGACAATCTTCGGAAAGGAGCCGCAACCAACGCAGTACAGATCGCAGAATATCTTGCAGCCAACAACTTAGTGTAAACTAACAAAACATAAAAGAGTCTCAGAATTGAGATTCTTTTTTTTATCAAACCTATGAACGTTCAGAAAAATAATAATAAAGATAAATTAGCCTTCCAGAAGCTTATTGCCGCATTTGGGGTTATTCTTTTTATCGGAAAGCTCATTGCATGGAAGCTTACCAGCTCAGATGCCGTATTTTCTGATGCCATGGAAAGTATCGTTAATGTCATCAGTGCTTTTATGGGATTATATTCTCTCTATTTAGCAGCAAAACCTAAAGATGAAGACCATCCTTACGGACACGGAAAAGTAGAGTTCGTTACTTCCGGTATCGAAGGTGCGCTGATTGCTATTGCCGGCATCATGATCATTTATGAAGGTATCAACAGCCTTATTACGGGCAAAATACTCCAGAAACTTGACTGGGGAATTGCCATTATTGCAGCCACAGCCGTTATTAATTATCTTTTAGGATATATCTCCATTAAAAAAGGAAAACAGGAGAACTCACATGTACTGATTTCATCCGGCAAACATCTTCAGTCGGATACCATTACGACATTAGGTGTTGTTATCAGTTTAGTGGTGGTTTATTTCACCAAAATTTACTGGCTGGATTCTGTTGTGGCGCTTTTCTTCGGATTTTACATCATCATTATCGGATATAAGATCATCCGAAAATCCCTGAGCGGTATTATGGATGAGCAGGATCCTGATCTTTTGAATCAGATCATTAAAGTGCTGGAAAACAACCGCCGAACGGAATGGATTGATGTACACAATATGAAAATCCAGCAATTCGGAGCGAATTTACATATCGATGCCCATATTACTCTGCCCTGGTATTACAGTCTGCGCGATGCCCATAATGAAATGGAAAAAATGATCATTCTTCTTGCTAAGAATACCAAAAGAAGTATTGAGTTCAACTTTCATATGGATGACTGCAAACCTATCTCCTGCCCTATCTGCCAGATCGCAGACTGCCCCGTACGTGAAAGGGATTTTGTAAAAAGAGTAACATGGACACCGGAAAATGTAACCTGTGTGGATAAACATACTGCTGAGGAATAAAGTATTTAATTACACTCTGTTAACGGCTTTATTGTTTAATTCCCAAGGCACTTTTATAAATGTTGATTTCTTTCTGAAGGTCGGCAATCAGCTTTGTTTTTTCATCCAGCTCTGCTATCACTTTAGAATCGGGATTAAGAATTAATTCGGGAGGATAATAATTAGTAAGTTCTGTAAGAAAATCATATTCCATAGCAATTCCGAGATTCCAGAGGATTCCGAACTGGAGGGAAGGTTGTTTGAAATAATTGGCGAGAGAAGAGGGGCTGATCGTCATTCGTCTTGCCACCTCAGCCTGGCTGAGCTTTTTATCCCGCATCACCTTTTTTACCAATTGCCCTATATGAGTATGTGGATGATTGCTTTTCCGAAGATATGTTCTATTGATCATAATATTTATTTTTCTTAATGGTTAGGTTTATAAATAGGTCGATTGACGTTGAGGACACCTCGCTATACGTCTTAGATATATCCATTGACGTTTAATATAGATAGAGACACGTCTTAAATATATCTGTCTGCGTCTTATAATAATACGTATACGTTTAAGATGTATAATTACATATGTTAAACGTATACGGATGGGTCTTAAACGTCTAAATATCTTTCTCAGACGTATACCGACGGTAATAAAACATCGGTATAATAAGTAAAAGAATCAGTGGCTGTATCACAAACCGTCTCAAATAAAATGAAAAGAGATATCCTATCTCAAATTGTGCATATATACAATATAAATAAACCGGAAATACAACTACAAAGACGATACACATCAATATGATGCCCTGAAAAGTCCATACTTTATTTTTAAACCAAAAAAAGATGATCATCGCTGAAAAGAAAAGGTTTAACCCAAATCTGAAAATATAGCTTAGAATCATTTTTCCCCATTCAAAGTGCGGAAAAGCAATATTCTTATTTGCTTCATGGAAATATTCAAGAAAAGGATCGTAAAAAATCCTGTCCTCAAATGCCCGTACTGCAATAAGTCCTGCAATTCCCACTAAAACAAAGAACCAGTTAAGTATTTTCATATTGTAACGCAAAAAATTTAATCCATATCAACCAAAGAAGCACAACGGTACCATAAATAACAGCCGGAAATATGTAATCGTGGGCGATCTTGCCATACTGACTGTAATCGGTCATTACCAAATTAAGTCCTACAATTCTCAAGACATTCATAAGATACAATATCAGAAGACCGGCCATTACAAAAAAGAAAGTTTTTTTACCCTTATAAAAAGCAAAAACAAAAGATACAAAAAGAATCATCACGGATATTGCATTGCATCCTTCCACCATTCTTGTCGCGTATATACCTTTCACTTTAAAATATACCTGCTCCCCTTTGATATCGTCAAAAAGCTCAGTAGGATATCCCAAATAGTTCTGAATATCCCTCACCTGCTCAGCAATGAAATGAGAAAATGAATCTAACCCTAGCTGTGCGAAACTGTTCAAATAAAATTGGTATACTAAAAGCAACACCACATAAACTGTGATGAAGCGTAATAAAATACTCAGTACCGGTTTGAAATCCTTTAACATAATGCAAAGATAAAAATTAGACTGTAATTTACTATATTTGTTTCGAATATGAATTTTGAAAACGCGAAACAGTTTTTTGAAAATACTACAGGAAAGAAATCTTCTGAGTTTATCACGTTAGCTCAAAGCGGTTCTGCGAGGGTGAATTTTCTGGCAGTCACCGAAGACAACAAATACATCGTTACCTGTAACGAAAATATAAGGGAAAATGAAGTTTTTTTATACTATTCAAAAATTTTCTCAGGTCTCCATCTAAATACTCCTTCCATTTGTGAAATTTCAAAGGACAGAAAAATGTACATCCAGGAATTTCTGGGAGAACAAACGCTTTCCGACATTATCGAAAAAGAAGGACTTTCGGAGAATGTAAAAAATTTGGTCAGACAGACTCTAGAAAAACTTTACCAGCTACAGTCTCTCACCCAGAATAAAATTGATTATGAAAAAGCTTTTGAATACGAACGGTATGATGAGCTTCCGGTAATTCACGATCTGTATTATTTTAAAAATTTCATCGCTGATGTTCTTGAGCTGGAATATCACAAATCTTCTTTACTGAAAGAATTTAAAAAAATAGCTGCACTGATTGAAAATTTACAACCTAAGGGTTTAATGATCCGTGATTTTCAGGCAAGAAACATTATGGTGAACGAATACAATAAAGTTTCATTCATTGATTACCAGTCTGCTATGGAAGGTCCTTTCATGTATGATGTAATCTCTTTTTTGTTTCAGGCTAAAGCTAATTTCCCTGAAGATTTTAAAAATGAAATGCTCGATTACTATATCAATCAGTTTGATGATAATGAGAAAAAGCTTCAACTAAGAGAATCGGTAAAACCGTTGCAGCTGATGAGATTTCTTCAGGTACTGGGCGCTTACGGTTTCAGAGGTTTGATACAGAGAAAACAACATTTCATAATAAGTCTCGAAAAAGGAATCAAAAACATTACTGCATTTGCTGAAACATGGGACGATATGAGAGACTACCCGGAACTGAAGAGAGTAATTGAACAATTAAGCCTGGATCGTACAAAATTTAAAATTGAGGAAATTTTGAACCATTAAGATTTTGTTTTAAGAAGTTAAGTTTAATTAAGCTTTATGACGAAAAAAGAAGTTACACAACTATCTTATGAGATAACAGGTTTTGCTATAAAAGTTCATAAAACTCTTGAGCCAGGCTTACTTGAAAGCATCTATGAAGAATGTCTGAAAATTGAACTTATAAAAAATGGATATAATGTAAAGCAACAACTTTATACTACAATCAATTATGAAGGCATTGATATAGAAACTAAATTAGTTGTTGATTTGCTTGTAAACGATATTGTTATTGTAGAATTAAAAGCCATTGAAGAAGTTCTTCCTATTCATGAAGCTCAATTATTGACATACATGAAGGTATTGAAAAAACCGCAAGGATTATTGATCAACTTCTTTACTGATAATATTACAAAATCTTTAAAACCTTTTATTAATGAGTATTTTAAAGGACTGCCAAACTGAATTTGATTTATCAAATCTTAATTAAACTTAACTTCTTAATAGACCTTAATGGTTAAATAAAAAAATAAATTAAAAAGAAATGCTACACATCGACATACACAGTTTTTCATACAAAAAAGGAGGAATTCCTAAAGACACAACAGGCAACGGCGGCGGCTTTACATTCGACTGCCGTGGAATTCTTAATCCCGGAAGAATTGAAGAATATAAGATCCAGACCGGAAATGATATCGGTGTTCAGGAATACCTGGAAACAAAAACCGATATGCCTAAATTTTTAGAACTAATCAAAAGCCTGATCTCGATTAATATTGATAATTATCTGGAAAGGGGCTTTGAGAATCTTCAGATCAACTTCGGATGTACGGGAGGACAGCACCGATCTGTATATTCTGCTATAAAAATAGCACATTTCATCGAAGAGAAATACGATAATAAAGTTGAAATTAGCCTTCATCACGATGAACAGCACCAACTTAATATAAGTAATAAGCAATAGGTAATAAGTAATATTTTTAACTTCGTTAAATTATTATCTATTACCTATATTTTACATCATCATTGATTACACATTACCAATTACTTATTACCCATAAAATATGAAGGCTTTAATTTTTGCGGCGGGAAAGGGAACCCGGCTGAAACCATTTACCGATCATCATCCTAAAGCTTTGGCGAAGGTAAATGATATTCCGCTTCTGGAAAGAAATATTAAATATTTAAAAAATTTCGGAATAAATGACTTTGTCATCAATATTCATCATTTTGGAAATCAAATAGTTGATTTTTTAAAGCGAAATGACAATTTTGGATGTAAAATAGAGATATCAGACGAATCCAATGAACTGTTGGAAACAGGTGGCGGCTTAATTTTTGCTAGAAAATTTCTCGATCATGGTGAAGATTTTCTGATCATGAACGCCGATATTCTTACAGATATGAACATCACCCATTTTGTAGAATACCACAAAAAGATAAAAGATTTTGCTACATTAGCTGTTTCGGACAGAGAAAGTTCGAGAAAACTGCTTTTCAATGATGAAATGATTTTAAGGGGCTGGCTTAATGTGCAAACCGGTGAACAGAGACTCGCGGAGTTCAATAAAGGTTTCAAAGCTCTTGCTTTCAGCGGAATTCACTGCATTAATCCTTTTATCTTTGAAAAAATTAAAAGAACAGGCAAATTTTCAGTGATGGAAGAATACCTTGATCTGATGCAGACTGAGCAGATTCATGGTTTTGTGCATGAAAGCATCCTTATTGATGTCGGAAAACCGCAATCCATAACAGAAGCCGAAAAATATTTTAAATAATTTGTAATGGGAATTGAAGGAACCAGAGACGAAAGTTTGGTAAATCCTGAACTTGATATTAATGAAACAAAGCTCCAGAATAGTCTGCGTCAGAAGACCTGGGACGAAACCATCACCAAAGACAGCTGGATGGTTTTCAAAGTAATGGCGGAATTTGTGGATGGTTATGAAAAATTGGCTAAGATAGGCCCGTGTGTTTCTATTTTTGGATCTGCAAGACTGAAACCTCAGAGCAAATATTATAAAATGGCGGTGGAAATCGCAGAGAAAATCACAAAAATCGGTTTCGGAATTATTACAGGAGGAGGCCCAGGAATTATGGAAGCAGGAAATAAAGGGGCTTTTAATGTTCAGGGCAAATCTATAGGCCTTAATATCGATCTTCCTTTTGAACAGCACTTCAATCCTTATATCAATAAATCATACTCCATGAACTTCGACTATTTCTTTGTAAGAAAGGTCATGTTTGTAAAATATTCCCAAGGATTTGTCGTGATGCCGGGAGGTTTCGGAACGTTGGATGAATTTACAGAGGCATTAACTTTAATTCAGACCAATAAAATAGGAAGATTCCCTATTGTGTTAGTAGGAACTGAATTCTGGAGTGGCTTGCTGGATTGGTTTAAAGCAACTTTACTTAAAGAAAAAATGATTCATGAAGAAGATCTCGATCTTTACCGTGTGGTAGATACCGCTGATGAAGCAGTCGCGCATATCAAAGCATTTTATGATAAGTATTCTGTAAATGTGAACTTTTAATTGGCATATTATTTGTCACCTTTAATAAACAATCATGATTGTAACTATATTATCTAAGATGAAAAATTATTTTTATATATCAGGAATATTAGCACTTTGTGTGTTAATGAGTTTCATGTATGTAGACTTTTTCTCTTCAATGACAAAAGTGGACTATATCGAAGGAAGCAAAACATTGAAGTTTACCACAAAAATGAATACCAATCATATTTCCGATGCTATTAAAATAAACCCTAATACGGCAGCTTTTGAGGCAGAAGTAAAAAAATATGTAAACAATAATTTTGATGTGTATGTCAATGGCTCTCCGAAAACGGTAACTTTCACGGGAAGTCAGGTAAGCGGAGAAACAGTATGGGTATATTTTGAGACCGGAGGCGTTTCAGATATCAATACCTTAAAAATTAAAAACACCATCCTTCTGAATGCTTTTCCAAAACAGATTAACCTTGTCAATATTGCTTATAAAGGAAAACAAAGGACAATGAATTTCCAACGGGGAAAAGAAGTGAATGAGGTTTCTTTTTAAAATTAAATAAATAATATCAACCACTGCTGATGCGGTGGTTTTTTATTTTAATGTAAACTTAAAGCTGCCTTTTTCAGACAGCTTTAAAGATTAATATTGCAACAATGATTATTGAACCGTGATATCATCTAATTGAACGGTTGTAGTAATTCCTGAACTGTTCCCCTGATATTTAAATACAATAAATCCATTTCCTGTAAGGTTAACCGGAAGGCTGAATGTACCCGCCGAAACGAAAGTTCCATATCCACTTGCAGGAGCGGTAGGAAATGTAAAATTTGATGTGATTTCATTCAATGTAGCAGTAGAGATATCTGAACCCGGAGTATAATTTGTTGTCGTATAAACTTTTAGGGCTACTCCATTGTAATATCCTACATTTACTCTGAATGAAAGAGAATTGGCAGCCGTAAAATCTACAGGAACCATAAAAAAAGTATCATAGGCTGTACCCGCTGTTCCACCGTTAGCCGAAAGCTGAATGTATTTATTGCTGCTAAAAGATCTTACTTCCCAATATCTGGATCCTGTATATGCATAATTTAAGTATTTAGGAAATGTATTGAAATACGGAGAAGAAGTATTGGCCGGATAACTTTCAAAATTTTCTGTAAATGATCCTGAATAAGAAATAGTAGTACCTCCTAAAACACCTTCTGCAAAACGTGATCTGGTAAAATTAATATCACTAATTCCTCTGATTATATTTTGGTAAGGAGTTGCTCCGGTTCCATATTTGCTCACAACGAAAGTAATATCTCCGCTTTTATCAGGAATAACATAAGAAGTTGGTTTGAAGAAACCATCAGTTCTTAAAATACCCGTGTTTCCGGCAGCATCAACCAAAGTCCTGTTTGTATCGACAAAAGCTCCGGATGCATCTTTATTCATTAAAGGTAAACCTACTTCATTTTTTACAAACTGAACATTTTTAACAGTTGCCAATGTATTTACATACTTCGGATCCTTGATCTGAGCCAATGTCAGTTCCTGAGGAACTATGTTTGCGATATCAAGGCCTGCTCCATTACAAACACCTGAAATATATCTGCTGATAATAGATTCAGGAATTCTACCGATTGCATAATCAGGATCTTTAACTCCCAAAGTGATTACATCGCTTGATTTCCCGATTACCATTCCGTTTGCCCGGATTCTGATGTGTGATCCGACAGGAAAATCAGCATAGTTCAGGGATTTATTGATCCCCACAACCAATCCTACCGTTGGATTTTGTGGTTTATCCTGGAAAACAAGTGTTTTATAAAAGTTTCCATTCCCATCAGAAGAAACAACATATCCGTCAAAAATTACTTCAGGGTGTGTGCCGTCCTGAGCAGGAACCGTGTATACACCGGAAGCCGGCGATAGTGCCACAAACTCAGCCATCGTCATGGTAGGAGCATTAAATTTATTATTACATACAATTTCCGGTGCATCCCATTTATCGTCATGAATGCAGGAAAGCTGGACAGCTCCTAATACGGCTATTCCCAAACTGATTTTTAAGAAATTTTTTATATTCATTTTTTTATGTTTCTGTGATTAATTTTTAGAATCTAAGCTGTAGATTTACGAAATAAGAGCGTCCTTGCGTATACCAGTATTTTGGAGCGAAATTAGGATATCTGCTATTGTAGTCATTTTCAAAATCTACATTACCATTTGCACTTCTTATTTGTTCAAAACCACCGGTAATATATTTCCTGTTATCCAATATATTATTCACTGAACCGGAGATCATAACATAATATTTGCCTGCAATCCAGGATTTTCCGACGTTTGCATTTACGAAGAATGATGAAGGAAGCTTTACCTGTTGCATGTATCGCTCTATTTTCGGATCATCAAGATTAATAAAAGGCGTACTGCTGCTATTGTTTTGAATGAATTCATCTGTTCTGAGAATCGCAGAAGGATCGAGATTATTATCATCAAGATAATTCCAGTTAGCTCCAAACCACCAATATTTCGGAGAACTGTATCTGAATCCTGCAGAGAAAGCTTTTTGGGCAGTTCCTCCAACTTTAAAATCTTTTATATAGGCAGTTCCTAAGTTTGCATAAGGAGCCGCCATTACATCTGAAGAAATATATACATCCGGATTGTTTGTATATTTATATTCTCCCCAGCTTGCAACACCCTGTAATGAAAGAGTGGGTAATACTTTTATGTCAACCCCCAATTCTGCCCCCATGCTTCTCTTATTTACATTAGACATGGTCTGCGTAACAAATGCGCTGGCTGTTTTATCCTCTGTTCCTGCATCTGCCTCGGAAATATTAATCACTAAGCCGTCTGCAAAGAACCGCTGAACACTGGTGTCATTTTGTGTATTTACAAGATATCCTGTAGCTCTTAATTTCAGCAAAGGCGTTGAGATAACATAACTTAAATCATTTGCGATGACAACAGAACTTTTAATATTTGGGACGGAATAATTGTTTACTCTTGGATTGATAAAGATATCTTCTAAGAAAGGCGCCTGAGAAAAATAGGCTCCATTGTAGACAAAGAAATTTCTCCCGTTAAGCCTATAAACAGCCTGCCCTTTTACACCATAATTCCAATAATCGTAATCCTTGCTTTTTCCGAAAGAGTTGTTCTGGTAAAGATAATTTTTAAAAAGACCTTCTCTGTTTGATGTAGAATAGCCTAAAAGAGCACTAACGAATATATCAAATTGTCCGGATGATAATTTCACTTCGGGATTTACTTTTACATCCTGTCTTCTAAGAATATAATCATAATTGATCTTATCGCTAACATGTTTCGCCAATTGTGAATCATTTATATTATAAAATCCGGAAGATCCTGCTTTATTAGAATCCGCATACGGATCGACATTCAGTGCAAAATCAGCTCCCAAAAGATCATTAACCTCTCTATAATATTCTGATTTGAAATTCTGATAAGAAACGTTTAATAAAAATTTTGTCTTATCGTTTAAATTATAAGTGTAATGTGTTGTTGCATTTAAAATTTTATCATCACTTACATCATTGACTAAAAAATATTTAGCTCTTCTTCCTGTAAGACCGTATCTTGTTGACATTTCTGCCTGATCAACAGCATCATTTGCCTGATTTGCCGCGTACAATGCGTTCCAGTTGATCTGAGTAAAGTCCTGATTATTATTGAGCCAATTATCATTTGCTGCCTGATATGCTTCGAATAGTTTTTCATAGTTAACAGCCGGTGTATTATTATGATATTGACTATAGATAATACTGTTCAGATAATAACTAGGCAATTTTTTGTAGTAAGTCGGTGAAGGATTCTGGGCATTCTGCCAGTCTAATCTAGAACCTTTATCTTTTCCGAATTGGTAAGAGATTGTAGTCCACAAATTTGATTTACTATTGATTTTCAGGAAATCCTGTAACTGGAAAATAGGCTGAAAGCCTTTTCTCACCCGTTCATTTCTCTTTTCTCCATCCTGCCATCCCCAGTAAGAATTGTAGTGTACCCCTCTGTAATCGTAAACTTCCTGAGTACTTGGACTTGATGTTGATCTTCTGTAAGGTGAAGCAAAAGCATTAAAAGTAATGCTATGATTGTCATTGATTTTCTTTTCAATACCTAAATAAGTTCCATACGCATCATAAAAAGTTCCTTCCTGAATCCCTTCTTCAGCCCATCTTTTAGCACCCATAACCGTAAATGCCCAGCCTTTTCTGTTCATCCCCGAAGTATATCGTAAAGAAACTCTTTGACGATAATTCCTGTTGGTAACGGAATATGTAGCCTGAAATCCTTTTCTGTACTCGCTGGCTTTCGTATTTTTATAAATGATCCCATTAGCACCACCAAAAGCATATTCAGAGGGAGAATGGTTGGCAGAAATTTCCGGATATCTTACAATTTCATTAAGACCTCCCCAATTAGAAAAATCAACATTGCCATTATCTGATTTTACCATTGAAGCACCGTTCAATATATTTTCAGAAGTTCTGCCGTCAATTCCTCTTGGTCGGAACCAGTAAAATCCCAAATCAAACGCAGAAATTCTGTTGAATACATCTTGAGAAGATTGAAGTAAGCCTACAGTAGAAACCTGATTGCTGGTTTCACCATCATCTCCGCCCGTGTCGATAATTGCTAAACCCTGATCTGCAGCTGTAAGTACAGAATAGAGGGTAATCACTCCAAGATTCTTCTGCTTCTCATTGTCCATCACATCAAACTCCATTATTTTTGTTTCGTAATTTGGTTTTGTGATTACAATTTGGTAGTGTCCTGGCATCAGATCAACAAATTGGAAATATCCGATTTTGTCCGCCGTCACATCATTGTCTTTCCCTTTAATATCTACCTCTGCCCTTTCGACAGGTTTCCCATTATCATCCTTAATATACGCAAATACAGTACTCTGCGCAAAATAATATGAAGCTGGAAACAGAGTAAATAAAGAGACTAATGATAATTTTTTCATCATGAGTAATTTATTTAAATTTTTTTTCTTCTTAGTTTTCGAGCTTAAAAGTTTAGGGCGACAAATTTAAATAAAGTTTACATTTTATCATAAAAACAGTCGTTTTTTTTATTAATATTGCAATAAACAAAACCAAAACCACAAGTTACAGTCAAACAAAACGCGTTTAATTTAATGATTAATCAAAGTATTATAATTATAAATAATTAAATTTTAAGATTAAATAATTATTAATGATAATTTAAAATAATGAAGAAATTTTCGAGTTTATTGGCCGTCATTTTTTCGGTCATGACATTCTCTCAACAGCACGGAACACTGAGAAAAGTTGCAACAGTAGGATTTTTGAATGTTGAAAACCTTTGGGACACGATTCGCTCAGCAGATTATATTGATGGAACAAGAGACATTAAAAATCCTGCATTTCACAGGAGTATCCCTTTGGATTCTATTAAATTTTTAGAGGCAGAAAAATATGACGGCATATGGAGTGACGGAGCATTAATCGACAAAAAAGTAATAAGATATCAAACCGGATCTGATGAATTTACTCCGAAAAGTGCAAAAAATTATAACACTAAGGTTTATAAAACAAAACTTGCCAACGAAGCAAAAGTCATTTCAGAAATGGGCGCTCAGTACACAAAAACTGCTCCGGCAGTAGTAGGACTCATTGAAGTTGAAAACAGGCAGGTAATTGAAGATCTCATTAAAGAACCTGCATTAAAGAAATATGACTACGGTATTATTCATTACAATTCTTACGATTATCGGGGAATTGATGTCGCGCTTATTTATCACAAGAGAAGATTTACGCCCACCAACTCATTAAAAAAAGAACTTAAAATTTTCGGCGACAATGGAAAAAGGGAGTATACCAGAGATATTTTGGTAGTTACCGGTTTTCTTGATAATGAAAAAGTAGCATTTTTCATGAATCACTGGCCGTCCAGGAGAGGAGGTGAAGCAGTTTCACTTCCTAAAAGAAATGCTGCTGCAGCCTTATTGAAACAGCAAATGGACAGTGTACGAGCAGCAGATCCTGACACAAAGTTATTTGCTATGGGTGATTTTAATGACGATCCGGTAAGTTCAAGCTTAAAAAATTACCTTAAAGCCCAGCCAAGTCCGAAGGAATTAAGCCAAACAACTCCTTATCTTAATTTAATGTATCCTTTGTACAAAAAGGGCGTAGCATCTCTGGCCTATCAGGATGCACCCAATTTATTTGATCAGATCATTGTTTCTAAAAACCTGATATCCGATCAGGTAACAAAAGAATATTCAGTATACAAAGCAGAAATTTTCGCTCCTGCTTATCTTATAAACAAAGAAGGGAACTACAGAGGTTATCCCTTCAGATCCTGGAACGGCGATCAGTTTACAGGAGGATACAGTGACCACTTTCCGGCATTCGTAGTTCTCCAGAAAGAGCCATAAAATTAAGGTACTCATTTGAGTATTTTTTGTATAACTTTATGTCTATGAAAAATTTAGTTGTAATATGTATCCTTTCTCTTCTATCATTTAACTGTTCGGCCCAGACTGATCATAAAAATGACAAAGAGAAATCCGAAATGAAACCTTCAAAAAATGAAGATGGCGAATGGGATCTTACCGTAATTGATACACAATTCGATTATTTTCTGAATGCTGTTGCAAAGCCAATCAACCAGTATTCTGAATCTTATTTAAAGAGCAGAAATATATTATTGGTTTCCGAATGGAATTCCTATTATACATCAGGAAAGTACAGAAACATTATCGAATCTTCCATCGATTATGATCCCAAAGAAAAATACGGATTAAAATTTGAATACAAGCTGTATCAGGTTTTCGCCTATGTAAACTGGAAATACGGTTTGAGAATGAATGGATTGTCAGGAAGCGACGCAACACGATATTAAAAAAGGTTCAGAGCAATTCTGAACCTTTTTCATTTTTATAAATAGTTTTAAATTATTTGTTGAATAATTCCTCAACTTTATCCCAGTTTACCACATCAAAAAATGCAGCTACATAGTCGGGTCTTCTGTTTTGGTAGTTCAGGTAATAAGCATGTTCCCAAACGTCAAGTCCTAGAACCGGAGTTCCTTTTACGTCCGCAACAGGCATTAAAGGATTATCCTGATTCGGTGTTGACGTTACGACAACAGAACCGTCACCATTTTTTACCAGCCAAGCCCATCCTGAACCGAATCTTGTTTTTGCAGCATCAGAAAAATCAGTTTTGAATTTTTCGAAACCACCGAATGCTTCAATAGCAGCTTTTACATTTCCTACAGGCTCTTTGCTTCCTCCAGGGGTAAGGATTTCCCAGAATAAAGTATGATTAAAATGTCCTCCTCCGTTGTTTCTTACAGCAGGTTTATCAGTTCCTGTCTGGCATATTTCTTCAATGCTTTTTCCTTCAAGATCAGTTCCTTTAATAGCATTGTTTAAGTTGTCGATATATGCCTGATGATGTTTTGTATGGTGGATTTCCATTGTTTTTGCATCAATAGTAGGCTCTAATGCATCGTACGCATATCCTAGTTTTGGTAATTCAAATGACATAATTTTATTTTTAATGTTATTAACCCAAATTTAACCATAAATAAGCCGATATTCAAAAAACAGGTATTACTTTAATAAATCTTTAACATTGATATATTGATTTAGAATGAATTAATTTTTAATTCAGTAATGAAGTCAGAAGTTCAAGCGTATATAAAACAAAAGCACGAACCAATTGATCCGTGCTTTCTATTTAACAAAATAAATTAATTATTATTTATTCATCGACATCAGGAATTCTTCATTATTTAAAGTTCCTTTGATGTTTTTATCAACAAATTCCATTGCTTCGATAGGATTCATTTCAGAAAGATATTTTCTTAAAATCCACATTCTCTGCGAAGTAACCTCATCAAGGAGTAAATCATCTCTACGCGTGCTTGACGCAACGAGATCAATGGCCGGATAAATTCTTCTGTTGGCAATTTTCCTGTCAAGCTGAAGTTCCATATTTCCTGTTCCTTTGAATTCTTCAAAGATTACTTCATCCATTTTAGACCCTGTATCAATAAGCGCTGTTGCAATGATCGTTAAAGAACCGCCTCCTTCAATTTTTCTGGCTGCCCCGAAAAATCTTTTCGGCTTGTGAAGAGCATTAGCATCCACCCCTCCGGAAAGCACTTTCCCAGATGCCGGTGTTACCGTATTATAAGCTCTTGCTAATCTTGTAATAGAATCTAACAAAATTACAACATCATGCCCACATTCTACCATTCTCTGAGCTTTTGCCAGGACTAGGTTAGCCACCTTTACGTGTTTCTCTGCTGCTTCATCAAAGGTTGATGCGATAACTTCCGCATTTACACTTCTTTCCATGTCGGTAACTTCTTCAGGACGTTCGTCGATCAGTAGTACCATCATGTAAACTTCAGGATGATTGGCAGCAATAGAGTTCGCAATATCCTTCAACAACATGGTTTTACCTGTTTTCGGCTGGGCAACGATCATCGCTCTCTGTCCTTTCCCGATCGGCGCGAATAAATCAACTACCCTGGTGGAAATTGTGGAACCTTTTCCTGCCAGATTAAATTTTTCCTGTGGGAAAAGCGGAGTTAAATATTCAAAGGCTACACGGTCTTTGATAAAAGCCAGATCACGTCCGTTGACTTCAGTTGGTCTTAATAAAGAAAAATATTTTTCACCTTCTTTAGGTAATCTTACGATTCCTTTTACGGTATCCCCAGTCTTCAGACCGAAATTTCTGATCTGAGCCGTAGAAACATACACATCGTCCGGCGAAGAAATATAACTGAAATCTGATGAACGTAAAAATCCGTAATTATCCGGTAAAATCTCCAGAACACCTTCAATGCTAACCATTCCGTCGAAACTGAATTCTTTTTTCTGTTCCTGCTGGTCATCGTTTTTCTCAGAATGCTGCTGTTGCTGCTTATTCTGGTTCTGGTTTTGATTCTGGTGATTGTTTTTATTTTGATTTCCGTTGTTATGCGGATTGTTGTTTTGTCCTTTCTGAGGTCTGGCCTGATGATTTTGAGGGATATTTGGCCTTTCTTCTGCCGGAGCAGGTTCTTGAGATTCTGTGTTTTTTTGGGTTTCAGGTTTTTCCGGTTGAGCTTCTGCAGTAGCAGTATTGGTTGCCGGAACCCTTTTCCTTTTTTTCTTCGCTGTAGAGGCAGGGTTTTCTTCTGCTGCGGTTGCCGTTTCGGCTTTTATTTCCTCTTGTTGAGGTTCTTCAGAAGGTTTTTCTTCTGTCTCTATCTTTTCTTCAGCCTTTGGTTGTTCTGCTTTTGCCTCCGCTTTGGGTTTAGCTGTCGTTTTCTTGGGAGCAGCTTTTCTGGCAGGTGCTTTTGCGGGTTTTTCCGCGGCTTTTTCTTCAGCAGTTATACTGGTTTCTGTAGTGTTGAAATATTCTTTCGCCACTTTTGGATTTGAAGCCTGAAAGTCAAGAATTGCAAAGATTTTGTCATTTTCAGTGCTGTTTCTTGCAACTTTAACGCCCAAATCCTTTAAGATTTTAGTCAGCTCCGTTACGGATTTTGACCTTAACGTTTCAATGTTAAACATATTTAATGTAAAAAATGTAATTAATTGTGAGTAAGAAAAGTAAGTCCGGTGACTTTTGTTTTCAAGTACATTTGTATAATGCAAATCTACACTTATTTTTGAATTGTGCAAAATTTATGTTATTTTTGCAAGGAATTTAATTGTAATGATACAAAGAATACAGACGATATGGACATTTCTGGCAGTTTTAGCTGCTGTATTTCTGTTCATTACGGGACAGGATGTTATCATTTCAGAAGATATCCCTGTACTGGATATTGCTTGTGTAATCCTTGTTTTAATAGGTTTATTGAGTGTATTCAGTTATAAAAACAGAAAAAGACAAATTTTGCTGAATAACATCAGCATCATTATAAACGTTTTGTTGGTTGGTGTATTGACGTACTGGTTACTAAAATTATCCGGAGGAATTCATTTTCCTGAGAAGGGTATTGAGCCAATATTTCCGTTGATTGCGATTATATGTTTGTTTATATCAAATATATACATCAAAAAAGATGAGAGGCTCGTAAAATCTGTAGACAGACTTCGATAACCTTACAACGATTTTTTGAGTGAGAACAGCTTCTTTTGGAGCTGTTTTTTATTTTTCCCTACTGATTCCAAAGATCTAATGTTTAATTTTTTATCTAAATAAAATATACACAATTAATTCTACGGAAATCTAAATTAATTATTTTGCAGATTAAAAGCTGAGGAATAAAAGCAAATTTAAATGCAACATTTCCGTTTAAATAACGACAGATCACCATAAATAAATAGTATTCATATGAAAAAACTTACCTACCTTGCCTTTTCGATGTTCTCCATTGTTACTTTCGCACAGGATGTTTCGAAAGAAAGAATTCAGACCGTACTTTCAACACTGGCATCAGATGAAATGAAAGGACGCGAAATCGGAACCGCAGAAAATGAAAATGCGGCCAATTACATCGCAAAACTTTTTAAAGAAAACAATTTAGAATATTGTACAGGAAATTCTTATCTCGTTCCTTTTGAATACAAAGGAAAAACAGCATACAACGTTTGCGGTATCAAAAAAGGAAAAGCCGATAAATTTTTAGGATTCTCGGGGCATTTTGATCACATCGGAACCAGCAACAATCCGAAAGACAATATCTATAACGGCGCAGATGATGATGCAAGCGGAATCACAACACTTGTAGGAATTGCAGATTATTTTAAAAATAAAAAGCCTGAATTTTCGATGGTATTCATGGCGTTCAACGGCGAAGAAAAAGGAATGCTCGGATCAAGAGCTATTTCTACTGATAAAAACCTGGATAAAATTTACAATAATATGACAGCACTTTTCAACTTCGAAATGGTAGCTACAGAATCAGCTTTTGGGAAAAATGCTCTCTTTATGACGGGTGATCAGTTTTCAGATCTTGATGAGCTTTTCAACCAGAATGCAGCAAACGGATTAAAAATCAATCCAGATCCCTATGCGGCTCAACAACTGTTTTACCGCTCTGATAATGTAAGCTTTGTAAAAAAGAAAATCATTGCCCACTCTTTTTCAACTGTTGATATGACAAAAGCGACGCATTATCACAATGAAAGCGATGATGTAAAAATTGTAGATTTCGACAACCTCACGCAAATCGTTAATAATTTCGGAAAAACACTTGAGAAGCTATCACCTTCTAATTTTAATCCGCAATACAACGATACTGTTAAGTTTTAATCAGATACGACCATCGGGAAACTGGTGGTTTTTTATTTTCCGAAAGCTAAACTTTGTAACAAAAGCTCAGGGAATGAAACATATTAGATAAAGTATAAGGCTATAAAAAACGTCTTATCATTTAAATTGTGTAATTTTGCTATCCAATTTTTTCATTGAATGAATCAATACATTAAAATACTTAAGTTCGCAAGACCTCATCAAAAATACATCTACGGAAGTTTATTTTTCAATCTGATGTATTCTGTATTTCAGATTGCTTCCTTAGGGACCATTCTGCCGGTTTTGGGAATGCTTTTCGGAACAATTGAGGCTAAGAAATACAGCACACCGCCGGTATATTCAGGGGAAATCCTGGATTTTTTCTCTTATGCAAAAGAATATGCCAATTATTATGTTCAGAGCCTGGTAACAGAATACGGTGCCCTTACCGTTTTGGCGTGGCTATGCGTAATAACAGCATTTATGTTTCTGTTAAGGAACCTTTTCAGATATCTCGGATCTTTTTTGCTGATCAATTACCGTGTGGGTGTTACCAAAGACCTTCGCGGAGCGATGTACAGAAAAATACTCTCTCTGCCTGTAGCATTTTTTACGGAAAGCAGAAAAGGAGATCTGATGTCGCGTATGTCTAATGATGTAGGCGAAGTGGAAGGAAACATCCTGGGAAGCCTTGTTGAGCTTATCAATGCGCCTTTCATGCTGATCAGTACGTTGATAACGTTGTTTTTCTTAAGTACGGAAATGACACTTTTCTCGCTTCTGGTGTTACCGGTAATGGGAACGATGATCGCCCTGATCGGAAAAAGCCTTAAAAAAGATTCTCATAAAGCACAGAACGAAATGGGAAATATTTTCTCTATTGTGGACGAAACTCTGAAATCCACGAAAGTGATCAAGATCTTCAGTGCTGAAAAAATAATGGATAACCGCTTTATGCAGTCGATGCAACGATGGATCAACAGTTCCATAAGCCTGGGAAGAAAAAAAGAACTGGCTTCCCCAATGAGCGAGTTTTTAGGCTCTGTGACTTTCCTCATTATTGCCTGGTACGGAGGAAAGCAAATTATCGTAGACCAGAGTATCTCTCCTGCTGATTTCCTTGTGTTTTTAGGAATTTTCTTCCAGATTTTGCCTCCGGTAAAGAGTTTATCTCAATCCATTTCAAATGTTCAGAAAGGAGAAGCATCGTTGGAAAGAGTACTGGAAATCCTGGACGCCGATGTGAAAATTGACGAAGTTCCGAATCCGGTAAGCATTTCAACCCTTAATAACTCAATAGAATTTAATAATATTGGTTTTTATTACGATAAAGACCATACGATTCTTAAGAACTTCTCACTGAGCATTCCAAAAGGAAAAACAGTAGCCCTTGTCGGACAAAGTGGAAGTGGAAAAACAACCATAGCTAACCTTTTAGCTAGATTTTATGATGTTTCCGAAGGTGAAATCCTAATCGACGGACAAAACATTAAAAATTTAAAATTAAAAGAATACCGCAAACTATTAGGAATGGTTACCCAGGAATCCGTTTTATTCAACGATACGGTGTATAATAACATTCTGATGGGTAAACCTGATGCAACACGTGAAGAAGTAATTGCAGCCGCAAAAATAGCGAACGCCGATTCATTCATTTCACAGCTTCCGGAAGGGTATGATTCTAATATCGGAGATGATGGTGGAAAACTGTCAGGAGGACAGAAGCAAAGAGTTTCTATTGCAAGAGCGGTCTTGAAAAACCCTCCGATCATGATTCTGGATGAAGCAACATCTGCATTGGATACAGAATCTGAAAGATTTGTGCAGGATGCCCTTGAAAAAATGATGGAAAACAGAACTTCACTGGTTATCGCTCACCGTCTTTCAACCATTCAGAAGGCCGACTGGATTGTCGTAATGGAGAAAGGAAATATTATGGAACAGGGAACACATCACGAACTTATTGCCAAACGAGGTGTTTACCATAAACTAGTGGAGCTTCAAAATTTTGATTAACATTAATTATTTCATTTAACCCATAATCATATACCATAAAAGCATCTTTAATAAAAAGATGCTTTTTTTATTAAATATAAAACATAATTAATTTATTTAAATAATAACAAAACCCAAAATAAAAATTAAATAAACTTATAAATAAGTATAAAATTATTTAAATAATATATTAATTTGCTGTTTTAATATAAATTATATATTTTTGATTGTCTTATAAAAAATCTTGGATAATCACTATAACAACACTTTGATTGATTATAGGAAAATAAAAAGATTAGCCAAAGTAGAATAAACCTGAGACAGGCTAGAAAGATCCTAATCTCGCCCCTTCTTGTGAAGAAAATAAATATTGATAGTGACAATATTTATAAATATTAGGATAATAAAAATATATTAAATCATGAAAAAAATTTTTTTTATCTTAACCTTAGTTTCTGTAACAGCTTTAGCAAAAGAAACCAAACAAACTTATAATTTAGAAAGTTCAAAAAAACTGACTTTTATAAAAATGCATTGTCAATGGTACACATTTATGACGAGTGATGGTGAAGTTTTTAATGTTTATGCAAATTCGCAAAGCGAGGCTAGAGATGAAGTAATAAGAATGCTTATTGATAGAGAATTAGGCGTTTGAATTTAAGAAGTAATTAAATTTACAACCTACCTCACTGAGGTAGGTTGATATAAAAAGAAACATGAAACATTACATCAATTTACTTTTAATTTTTTTTGTAGCTCTGGTAAAGGCACAAGCTTTACAATTACAAAAATTCAAATACGAAGCAATATATAATTTTATCTCAATTCCCGATTCCCTTAAGGCGGATAGTATAGAGCAGAAAATGGCTTTATATATTAATAATGATGAGTCCCTTTACCAAAACCTGTATAAAAAGTCTATTGATTCAATGACTCAACAGAAAATAATTACTGGAGATATTTCTTACATCGATTTAAATAAAATAAAAATTCCGAAATCAACGATTTCAATCTATAAAAAATACGACGAAAATAAAATTATTTTTACGGACAGAATAGGAACTTCTAATATTGGATATAATGATACTTTTAACGATTTTGATTGGCAAATAACCAATGAAAACAAGAAATTGTCTGGATATAATGCAACAAAAGCTTTTTTAAAATTTAGAGGACGACAATATACTGCCTGGTTTACCGATGAAATTCCATTTCAGGATGGCCCGTACAAATTTTCAAAATTACCCGGTTTAATCTTAGAATTGTATGATAATAAAAAATATTTCCATTTCGTATTGCTGAGTTTTAAAAAAACAGAAAACAATGTCTATTATAATTCAAAGTTTATTGATATCGACAGAGAAAAATATTACGAAAAAAAAATAGATTATCACAATAGCCTGCTCGCTAATCCTGTTCACAAAGGCAAAATAAAGAAGATAGACACTTACAACCCTATAGAATTAAAATAGGAGATACAGTCGGATTACAATTGCCAAACAGAGATATAAGGTGAAAAATAGGCAATATAAATGACCATCTCTTTTTTATTGCATTAAAAACGTCTCGACATTTTACCAAAAACGTTTCGACGTTTTATACAAAAGGTCCCGACGTTTTCCTGAAGACGTCGGGACTATTTATCAGCAATCTTAAAATAAGAGGAATATAATCAATGATAAGCCTCTCTATTAGTTCTTTATTTCTTTATTATTTTATGTTTAAACTGAATTCCACCCTCAAGGATAATATACAGCATGTATACTCCAGCCGGATAGGCTGAAAGATCAACTTTAGAGTCTTTCACTTCATTCAATTTTCTTCCTTCTGCAGAGTACACTGTAATACTTCTTGTCTTTTTATCTGAACGGATATTCACAAAGTCTGTGGTAGGATTAGGGAAAACAGATACATCTACCGTTGAAACATCTTTCACAGACAGTTGCTGGCTGGTGCTTTGCATATACATTGATAGAACGATTCTTCCGTCCTGTCCGTAAAACACGGCACTCGGCACCTCATATTTAATTGTGTGATTTCCTGCCGATAAAGAAGCAGTTGTAAAGCTTCTTATAGGTACAGCATTACCGGGACACCAGTTATTCCAGGATGTCCACCATGATGTAGAATGAACAGATGTTCCGTAGATACCATTTCCCTGGGTGTTATAAACCCTAAAAGGCTCACAAGAAATTCCTCCCGGTGTGAAAGTCAGCACCTGATTATTATCCAGTGATACAAAATTCTGTCTTCTCACATATTCTTCTCCGTTAGTATTCGCTCCATGTGGAGTGGAAACGATGAAAAATTTAGCGTTGGTTGCGCTTTGTGTAAGATTAAAATTAACCAGTCTTACTGTTTGCCCTGCCTGATCTGTATTGTTGTAATTATTTAATTCATTAGAATCTAAAAGCGGAAGAATGTTATTATAAGTTGTGTTGACCGAAGAGTCATTATAAGTAACAAAGCTAAGTGTTCCGGCGAATACATCATTTCTTCCTGCACATCCGCTAACCTGTGTATTTGCTGCATACGGCACCCCGAAAACATCCAGCTCTATCCAGATATCATATGCTGCGCGAATAGCAGTATTGCTGAAAACCGAATAAAGATTATCTACCTGGTAGCTATAAGGAACTTCTGTAGGAGACAGATTTTTATTCATGAAGGGGGTAATATATCGTCCTATTTCTATTCTTTTTACACCGGTGTCATTTAATGTATAGGATGCCTGGCCCTTCGGAACTAATGCCAGGTGAACACCTCCAATCCTGTCGTAATTATCGCAAAGTGCCCCGATCGTTACATTCATCTGGATCTTATTCTGAAACGAATTCAGTTCGGTATCGCTCAGCTTTTTGGTATATCTGTAATTTGCTAATCTGATCGTGTTGGCAGGAACCGGCTCGGAAACATTTGCTGCATAGCCATCATAGAAAACTATTTGTGAAAATACATTCACGGTTGTTTGGGCCGCAGTTTTGCAAAATCCTGTAAAGATCATTAAATAAAGTAGAGATTTTTTCATGAAGATTAAAGTTAATTCATCAAAAATACAAATTTAACTACCATTACATACCACAAAGTATCTAATAAGTATCAAAATAATGACAATAATATCAATATTGATACAGATTTCTCAATAACTTTTGAGTGTAAATAAAAAAAGGCCGTTCTTTTAAGAAACGGCCCGCTATATTTTAATAACATTTTAGTCTTTCATTTTCGCGATCACATCAAGTCCCCCTTTTGTAATATCACCGATCTTACAGATAATTTCTGTATCAAGAGGAAGAAAAACGTCCATTCTTGAACCAAATTTAATAAAGCCGAATTCATGTCCTGCTTTCGCTTCATCTCCTTCATTACAATAGAAAACAATTCTTCTGGCAACATATCCTGCAATCTGACGGAAAACAACCTTATGATTTGTTAAGCTTTCCACAGCAACGGTAGTCCTTTCGTTCTCGGTAGAAGATTTCTCATGCCACGCGACAAGATATTTTCCGGGATGATATTTTTTGTAAATAACCTTTCCGGATACCGGATATCTGCAGATATGAACATTTAAAGGTGACATGAAGATAGAAACCTGAATCGCTTTTCCTTTGATAAATTCATCTTCTTCCACTTCTTTGATCATTACCACTTTCCCGTCAACCGGAGCAATTACATTCTCCCTGTGTTCAAGAATATCACGATTCGGCACCCGGAAGAACCAAAATACAAGACTGTAAACGACCAGCAAAGGCAGAATGATCACCAGTGACCACATTTCAAGAAAATAAATGGCCAATGCACTTAGAATGATGAATAATAAGGATGCAACGGTGATTGTTCCTTTCGATTCTCTGTGTAATTTCATGAGATTAAATAAATTTTTCTAAAATAAAGTACAAATATACGACAGGAACGCAGATTAAAAAACTGTCAAGCCGATCTAATACTCCGCCATGCCCCGGAATGATGTTTCCACTGTCTTTAACACCGAAATTTCTTTTCAGCTGACTTTCCACCAAATCCCCTACAGGAGCAAAAGCGGCAACCAGAAATCCTACGACCATCCAATTTCCACGAAGATCCGGCTGATATCGTTCAATAAAATATGATAAAACCAAGGTAAGAACTACACCTCCTATATAACCCTCCCAAGTCTTCTTAGGCGAAATTTTAGGTGCCATTTTATGCTTTCCGAAAAACTTTCCGGTAAGATAAGCAAATGTATCACTGCTCCAGATCAGAATGAAAAGAAAAAGTACCTCGAGGGAAAACCTGTCATCAAATCTTGAAAATTTCGGTAATCCTAAGGCAAAACTGAAAGGAAGCGCCACATAAATAACGGTAAAAATCAGTTTCCCACTGTCATAATACAATTCATTCGGGTATTTGAATAGCGTAACTACAGCAATAACTATTAAGAGTAAGGCAAGAATCTCACTGATCCTGAAATCGAAAAAGAAATCAAAGTGGAAGTATCTTTTAGAGAAAATATAAAAAATAAAAATGATCAGCGGGAGAACGATCCATCTTTCGTATCCGTTTCCAAACTTCATGATCTTAAAACATTCCCACGAACCTACTCCGAGAAGAAGGGTGATTAACCCATAATATAAGTACTCCTGCTTTACAAGATCGGGCACAATACTGTTGATCAACTTCGCCCCCAACGGTGTTGTACATAGAACGATAACTGCTACATAAACAATTCCCGATAGAGTTCTTTGAATGAGATTTTTGTCCAAGATTTTAAAGTTTATAAGTTGACGCTTAGTCTTCAAGCAACAGTAAAAATAGTTTGGTGTTGCTATTGGAAGATGGGTCCAGTTTTGACTGAGCTCCACTGATGGAAGTAAGATTTTTTATATTTCCGTTTCTTTTGATCTTCCCCATAGCATCATTCAGATTGTTTACAATCTGTGAAACATTTGCCATAACGATGATCTTATTCGGTAATCTTGACGAATGATAGTGAAGGATATTATTGTGGGAAAGCATAATTCTTCCGTCGTAAGCAATAAGATATTCACAAGTGATAAAACTTGCATCATTATCACTCTGCAGTTCTGATGTATAAGGTGTTTTTACGACATTTAAAAAATTCTGAAGATCTTTGTCCCAGCAGAAAACATTGCTGATACCTTCTATTTTGATGATCTGATTTAAGGTCTGTAAAGCCTCAGCTTCATCTGCACAGTAATTGAAAAATCCTCCTGAATGAGTAAACAATTGGGCAAATTTGTAGTCAAGATCCGCATTTTTAAGCGAATCTCCTAGCTTTTCCAGACTTGGTTTTTCTTCTTCTTCAGGCTGGTTGGTAAGTTTGCTAACAATCCTCTTGAATAAACTCAATTTAATTTATTTTTAGTCACTTTATACAAAAATATAAAATTAATCATTTGGAATTCCAAAAACATGCCGATAAATATGAAAAAACCTGACAATTCAAAGACTGTCAGGTTTTCTTTATCTGATTTTAAAAATATTTAAAGCTGTGTCGGACTTTCAGGTGCCTGAATTTCACTTTCTTCCTCTTTATCTTTAATGATGATCTCTTCACTTGGCTCCTTTGCCGTCGGAATTGTATTGGTAACAGGTTTTTCCGTTAATTCCGGATCCCATGCTCTTTTTCCGAAAACTTCTTCCAGGTCTTCCCTGAAAATAACTTCTTTTTCCAAAAGCTTATTGGCAAGCGCATCCAGCTTATCTTTGTTCTCCGTTAAAATCTGAACAGCCCTTTCATATTGAGTTTCAATAATTCCTTTGATCTCAATATCAATTTTCTTGGCTGTTTCTTCAGAATATGGTTTTCCGAAGTTGTATTCTGACTGGCCTGAGCTGTCGTAGTAAGAAATATTACCGATATTCGGGCTTAATCCATATATCGTAACCATCGCCTGAGCTCTTTTCGTTACACTTTCAAGATCAGATAGCGCTCCAGTTGAAATATTATTGAAGATTACCTGTTCTGCGGCTCTACCTCCTAATGTGGCGCACATTTCATCAAGCATTTGTTCAGTAGTTGTCAGCTGTCTTTCTTCCGGAAGATACCAGGCTGCCCCTAAAGAACGTCCTCTCGGCACGATTGTCACTTTCAACAGTGGTGACGCATGTTCTACCAACCAGGAGATTGTTGCATGCCCTGCTTCATGATAAGCTACTCTTTTCTTTTCAGAAGGTTTGATGGCTTTATTTTTCTTTTCAAGACCGCCAATGATACGATCTACCGCATCAAGGAAATCCTGTTTCGTTACCGATGCATGATTGTTACGTGCTGCAATTAAAGCGGCTTCATTACAAACATTGGCAATATCAGCTCCACTGAAACCAGGAGTTTGTTTTGCTAAAAACTCACGGTCTACATTTTCATCAAGCTTGATTTTCTTTAAATGCACGTCAAAAATCTGTCTTCTTTCATGTAATTCCGGAAGATCTACATAGATTGAACGGTCAAAACGACCTGCTCTCATTAATGCTTTATCTAGAATGTCTGCTCTGTTAGTTGCTGCCATTACGATAACATTCGTATCAGTGCCAAAGCCATCCATTTCTGTAAGAAGCTGGTTTAATGTATTTTCTCTTTCGTCATTTCCTCCTGAGAAATTACTTTTCCCTCTTGCGCGTCCGATTGCATCAATCTCGTCGATAAATATAATGGCAGGAGATTTGGCTTTAGCCTGGGCAAAAAGGTCTCTTACCCTTGAAGCACCAACTCCTACAAACATTTCTACGAAATCTGAACCGGATAATGAGAAAAAAGGCACTTTAGCTTCACCCGCTACCGCTTTAGCCAATAAAGTTTTACCAGTTCCCGGAGGCCCTACTAAAAGAACTCCCTTAGGAATTTTACCTCCCAATTTTGTATACTTTTCTGAGTTTTTAAGGAAATCAACAACTTCCTGAACCTCTTCTTTTGCACCCTCCAATCCCGCAACATCTTTGAATGTTACCTGAATTCTTTCTTTTTCATCAAAAAGCTTGGCTTTGGATTTTCCAATGGAGAAAATTTGTCCTCCTGGACCTCCTCCGCTTCCCATTTTTCTGAAAAGAAGGAAATAAAATAATCCTAAAATCGTGATCCAGATCAGAGCCTGAATAAGAATACTCATCAATGGGCTTTCTCCTTCAGCATAATCTTTCGAGGTCGTAATTTGTGGATTTTGTTGTTTTAAAGCATCAAATTTTTCCAGGAATAGTCTAAGGTCTCCGTATTTAAGCGTATAATCTGCTTTTGGAGCCATTACCAGATTTGAAAAAGGGTTTGCTTTATCGTCTTTTTTCACCGTAGCCGTTTTAGCATTCTGTGTTAAAAACACATCAGCCTTCTGGGCTTGTTTATCTATCAAAACTCTCTGGATTTTTCCTGCCTGCATTTCTTTAAAGAAACCATCCTCATCAATAGATTTTGCACTATTATCTCCTAAAAAATTAGGGACAAAGAATAACAAAAGAGCTATGATCGCAATCGGAAAAAACCAGTTAAATCCTTTATTGTTCATTTATACTTTTTAAAATTAAAATTCATTTTCAATTCTGGTAATGACAGCGTCACCCCAGAGTTCCTCTATATCGTAGTACTCCCGTACCTGTTTCTGGAAAATGTGTACGACTACCGAAACGTAATCTACTAACACCCACATTGCGTTTTCTGTTCCTTCTACGTGCCAAGGTCTTTCTTTTAATTCGTTTCTTACCTTCTTCTCGACACTTCCTGCTAATGCAGCAACCTGTGTATTGGAGTTTCCGCTGCATATCACAAAGGTTTCAGCGACAGAGTTTTCGATGTTTGAAAGATCGAAGATCATGATATCTTCACCTTTTACATCCTGAATTGCCTCAACGATTTTATCTAATAATTCTTGTTTTTCTGCTGTTTTATTCATTAAAAAATACTATAATCTGCAAATTTATTGTTTTTCTTTCACTTTAGCCTTACTTTTAGCCCCCGAAAGTCTTAAAGTTTTCTTAAATGAGTCAACTATTCTACCTGAAAGAATGTTCTTCTACTAATGACGAAATTTCAAAGTTTTTACTTTATGAAAATTCTGATTTTGTTGCGTTACATACATTTAATCAAACCAGAGGCAGGGGTCAGTATGGAAATACATGGTTATCAGCTGCTGAAAAAAATTTAGCTTATACACTGGCTGTAAAGACGGAAAATTTTTCGCTGTCCGATTTCATGTTCAATTATTATACCGCAATTACAATCAGTGATTTCCTTGCCAATTTGACTGAAAATATGGTGAAAATCAAGTGGCCGAATGATATTATCCTTAAAAATAAAAAAATCGCCGGAATTCTGATAGAAAAGAAAAAAATTAATCAAAACAATTATTTCATTATTGGAATGGGTCTTAATATTCTTCAGGAGAAATTTAATGAAATATCAAATGCGGGATCTCTTGCAACACAGACCGGAAGGTATTTTGAGCTTAATGACCTCACCTGTTCTCTTCATGATTTTTTTGTTGAAAAATTGAGAAAAATTCCTTCAGAGAATGAAATTCTGGATTGTTTTAATGACAATTTATTCCGAAAAGATCAGATTTCTGTTTTTGAATTGAATGGAACGCGACAAAATGGCATTATAAAAAATGCTGACAAAAACGGAGAGATCTGGATTGACCTCGAAAATGACGGCTTAAAGTCTTTTTACCACAAAGAAATAAAGCTCCTTTACTGATTAGCTCTTTTTAGATATAAGAATAAAGCCAGCGGTGAGAAAACAATATTTGGAAACCACATTGCCAATGCCGGCGACATGCTTTTGTTTTCTGATACCACTTTTAACGCTTCAAAGGAGAATACGAAAACGAATGCCAGTGAAATCCCTAAAGCAAGATTAATCCCCAATCCTCCTCTTTTTTTCTGTGACGAAAGAGAAAGTGCCAGAAAGGTAAGAATTACAATGGAAACAGGCATAGAGGTCCTCTGATAAAGCTCATTTAAGTGAGCGTTAAGATTACTGTTACCCTTTTCAGTTTCTCTTTTGATGAATTTTATGAGTTCAGGTGTTGTTTTGTTCTGCCCTAACAGTTCATTCGGAAAAAGTTCTTCCGGGTCATGACCGTAACTTTTCTTCAGATCAAAACCGTTTGCTAGTTTTTCCGTATCATCTTTATTGATCGTCTTTTCAGTGTAGGAATTAAGAACAAAAAGCTTTTTATCTTTATCCCAGGAAACATCAGAGGCTTTAAGCTCGTAGGTCATTTTCCTGTTTTTATCAAACTTCTGATAAATAAATCCGGAACCTCTTTTTTCGCGTTTGTTCCATGAGTTAATAAAAATATATTCTGTTTTGCTTAGCTGTGCAGAAACAGGAGCCGTTCCCAATACCTTTTCCTTATTAGCTGCATTATAGGTATAAGCTTCCAGCTGGTTTTTCTGAATATTGGCCCATGGCAGGATAAAATGGTTAATCCCTAAGGATATTACAGCAATGAAAAGAGACGTCAGCAAATAAGGCCTGGCAAAGCGGTGAAAACTCGCTCCACTACTGATAATCGCCACGATTTCCGTATTATTTGCCATTCTGGAAGTAAAATAAATCACTGAAATAAAAACCAGAATGGAAAGGAATGTCATCACGAGATTAACAATCCAGAAAGGGTAGAAATGCACCAGAAAGTAGGTAACATTTAGCTTCGGATCAATTGCGGTTGCATTTTCAATTCTTGGAATCTTCTGCTGAACGTCGATCACCAAAACCACTATAGACAAGAGTATCAGCATGAAACTGAACGTTCCAAGGTATTTTCTAATAATATATCTGTCTATAATTTTCAGCATTATCCTAATTTTTAATGCGTTTTATATTTAATTGAAAATGATTACCCATTTTCTGTTAATTGTTTTAAATCTAATAGGATTACATCCTATCCTTTTTTAGGTCGTCCCTTCGGGACTCCCAAACTCTGCGTTTAATCTTACAACCTCTGACGAAGAACCGGAACTACAGAATTTTTCCACTGATAGAAATCTCCTGCTAAAATATGTTCTCTTGCCACTTTTACCAAGTCTAAATAAAATGCTAAGTTATGAATCGAAGCAATTTGTTTCGCCAAATATTCTTTAGAAACAAATAAATGTCTTACGTAAGCTTTTGAATATTCTCTGTCGACGAAACTTGTTCCAAACTCATCAAGGGGAGAAAAGTCTTTTTTCCACTTTTCATTTTTCATGTTCATCACCCCTTTCCAGGTGAAGAGCATGGCGTTTCTGGCGTTTCGTGTAGGCATTACACAATCCATCATATCAATTCCCAGTCCGATAGATTCCAGAATATTCCACGGAGTTCCTACGCCCATCAGATACCTTGGTTTTTCTTTTGGTAAAATATCCGTTACTTCATCGGTGATTCTGTACATTTCCTCTTCAGGTTCTCCTACAGAAAGGCCTCCGATCGCGTTTCCTTCTGCGGCGGCTTCTGCGATAACTTCTGCTGAAATTTTCCTTAAATCCGAAAAAGTAGATCCCTGTACAATTGGGAAAAGCCTTTGTTTATAACCGTATAATTCAGGATTATTTTCTGTCCATTCGATACATCTTTTCAACCAACGGTGTGTAAGTTCCATCGATGTTTTTGCCTGGTTGTATTCGCAGGGATAAGCCACACATTCATCAAAAGCCATAAAAATATCAGCTCCGATCTGTCGTTGGATTTCCATGGATTTTTCCGGAGAAAACATGTGGTAACTTCCGTCGATATGGGATTTGAATCGGGCACCTTCTTCCGACATTTTCCTGCTGCTGGCGAGTGAAAACACCTGAAAACCTCCTGAATCCGTCAAAATAGGAAGATCCCAATTCATAAATTTATGCAAACCTCCGGCTTCCTGCATTACTTCCATTCCCGGACGAAGGTATAGGTGATAGGTATTACCCAAAATAATCTGGGCTTTTATATCTTCTTTTAATTCTCTTTGGTGAACTGTTTTTACACTTGCAACAGTTCCTACAGGCATAAAAATAGGAGTCTGAATTTTACCGTGATCTGTGGTAAGCTCTCCTGCTCTTGCCTTTCCCTCCGAGGTTTTTTCTATATTAAAAAATTTTTGCATCTTAAATTATCTCGATAAAACGGGAGCATTCTGAAGATTTTCCGTTTTATCTTTTTTATCCTTTACATATTTCTCCGCTTTCGGATCTTTTTTTAATAATATTTCCTGTGCATCTTCAGTGATAGCGCTCATTTTCTCTTTTACAATGTAATATTTGAAGCTGTCAATATAGTCTGCAGACTTTACGTTGTGTGTTTTAAGAACATATCTTGTCCCTGCCTCCAGATTTGAATTCGGATACATGATAGTCGCCTGATCATTGATCGCGAGGTCAGCCATGATTTCAGCCATTTTATCTTCCGGGATCAGATTTTTAGGTTTATCAATATAATCCCCACAGGAAAAAAGGCTCATGAAAACGAAAATGAAGATCAGTTTTTTCATAATCTGTTGATGATGGATTTCCATTTTAAATTTAAAACTCCAAAAACCGCTTCATGAATGATTCCGCCATTCATTTTGCTTTCTCCCAGGATTCTGTTGGTAAAAATAATTGGTACTTCCACAATTCTGAATCCTTTCTTAAAGGCTCTGAATTTCATTTCAATCTGAAATCCGTATCCTTTTAATCTTACATTATCCAAGCCAATTTCTTCAAGCACTTTTCTCGAAAAGCAGACAAAACCCGCTGTTGTATCATGAATCGGAAGTCCTAATACAAATCTTACATATTTCGAAGCGAAATAAGAAAGCAGTACTCTTCCCATCGGCCAATTGACCACATTTACTCCTTTTGAATACCGTGAACCGATAGCCATATCAGCATTCAGGCAGGCTTCAAAAAGTTTTGGCAGATCGTTTGGGTTGTGTGAAAAATCTGCATCCATTTCAAAAATATAATCGTAATTATTTTCGATCGCCCATTTGAATCCATGGATATAGGCTTTTCCCAGACCGTCTTTGACTCTCCTTACAGACAAATGCAGGAAATGCGGATGTTTTTCCTGAAGATCCTTTACCAGTTCTGCTGTTCCGTCCGGAGATGAGTCATCCACAACCAGGATATGAAAGTCATCTTCCAATGCAAAAACTGCGGAAATAATATTTTCAATATTTTCCTTTTCGTTATATGTGGGAATAATGACGAGTTTTTTCATTTCAGTTTGCAAAGATAGTTTATTTAACCTTTTTATTTTATACAAAATAATCTATAATTTTGCAAAAAATACTCGTTTGCCGTTATCACAACATTTTACAAATCAAGTAAGAGTACCTGAGAATAATGATTGGGTGATCTTTATATTGCTTGGCTGCATCTTTTTATATCTTTTCATGATGAATATCGTTGAGAGGGAAGCAAATCTGAGAGACTTTCTGATCCAGAAATATTATGATGCCAGCAATAATCTTCCAAGTTGGGTTATTACCTCCTGTGTAACTGCACTTACCTTATCTGTTCTGATTTCGCAGTATATTCCTACAGTACCAAAGTTTGTGGCAGACCTGCAGGTTTTGGGATATCAGCTGAACAAATTCGGATTTTGTCTGATTGCCGTTATCCTTTTTTACCTTATAAGAACCAGTCTGGGATTTTTATTTTTCCAAAGTATCGGCGACGGAAAAAAGTGGACAACTTTTTATTTTACTGCTACAAAATTTTACTTTATCCTGTCTTTTCTGTTAATAATTTTATGTGTCATCCACTATTATTTCCCGATCGACAGAAATAAAATGTTTTTGTATTATCTGTTCTTTTTCTCTTTTGTGTTCATTTTCAAGCTTTTTTTCTATTTATTTCACAAGAACAACATCTTACCTGAAAAATGGTATTATAAATTTTTGTATATTTGCACCCTCCAAATTGCACCTCTTTTGTTGCTTTGGAAATTATTATTTTTTTAATAACTGTCAGTGATGAGAATAAAGTCTATATTGGTTTCTCAACCAGCGCCAAGTGAGTCGTCTCCGTACCTGGATATTGCAAAGAAGGAAAAGATAAAAATAGATTTCCGCCCTTTTATCCACGTCGAAGGAGTTGACAATAAAGAACTGAGAACACAGAAGATCGATCTTACGCAATATACCGGAATTATTTTCACGAGTAAGAATGCGATTGATCATTACTTCAGATTAGCCGAAGAGCTGCGTTTTGCGGTTCCTGACACGATGAGATACATCTGCCAGTCGGAAGCGATCGCCAATTATCTTCAGAAACATATTGTTTACAGAAAAAGAAAGATCAGCTTCGGGGAAAAGAACTTCTCTGACCTTCTTCCTTTATTCAAAAAATTCCCGACAGAAAAATATCTGTTGCCTTCATCAGACGTTTTAAGTCCGGATATTGTGAAAACAATGGAGGCTTCTAATGTAGACTGGAAAAGAGCCATTATGTACAGAACGGTATGCAGCGATCTTACAGATATTAATGTGAAAGATTATGACATGCTGATATTCTTCAGTCCACAGGGAATAAAATCTTTACAGCAGAATTTCCCAGACTTTAAACAGGAAGAGACAAAAATCGGTGTTTTCGGAACAACTACGCTGGCAGCCGCGGAAGAAGCCGGATTAAAGGTAGATCTTATGGCGCCTACAAAGGAAACTCCGTCTATGACAATGGCACTTGAAAAGTATATTAAAGCACTTCATAAGTAAGCTTTAAGGATAAAAATATAAAGCAACCGTCTTTTCATAAAGGAAAGATGGTTTTTTTTTAACTAAATTTGAACAAGAATTAATATTGAATGGAAGCTCCAAAGGCAAAAAAAATAGAAAAAATACTTGAAACACACGGTGATAAAAGAATTGACAATTATTTCTGGCTCAACGAAAGGGAAAATCCGGAGGTTATAAAATATCTTGAAGAAGAAAACGCTTACGCAGATTTCATCATGAAAGATACGGAACAGCTCCAGGAAGAACTTTTTGAAGAAATGAAAGCCCGTTATAAAAAGGACGACGAATCATTGCCGTATTTCTTCAACGGATATTGGTACATCGTACGTTATGAAGAAGGAAAAGAATATCCTATTTTCTGCAGAAAGAATCAAAGCTTAGAGAATGAAGAAGAAATCATTCTTGATGTCAATATTCTGGCGGAAGGGCAGGATTATTTTGAAGTCGGAAGCGTCGCGGTGGCTCCAAATAATGAGCTGGCTTCTTTTTCTACTGATAACGTGAGCCGAAGAATTTACAGCATCAATTTTAAAAATCTTAAAACTGGAGAAATTCTTCCTGATAAAATAGAAAATACTACCGGAAAAGCAGTCTGGGCAAATGATAACGAACATGTTTTCTATATTAGAAAAGATGAAAGCTTAAGAGCTTTTCAGGTGTTCAGACATAAGCTCGGAACTGATCCTTCGGAAGATGTTTTAATTTTCCATGAAAAGGATGATACTTTTGATGTGAATGTTTTCAAAACAAAATCTTTAGAATATATTTTCATCGCAAGCTCCAGCACGATTTCGGATGAGCACCGGTTTATTCCTTCTGATAATGTTTTTGCAGACTGGACGATCATTCAGCCAAGAATGGATGACCTGGAATATTCAGTAGAACATTATGAAGACGAATTTTACATCATCACCAACGCTGACGATGCCTTCAACTTTAAAATCGTAAAAACAAAGATCAATAACTGCGGCATGGAAAACTGGGTAGATGTTATCCCTCACCGTCCGGAAGTTCTGTTGGAAGGTTTTGAAATATTTAAAAACTATCTGGTTCTCGAAGAAAGAGAAGAAGGTCTTCTGCAGATTAAAATTATTGATGAAAAAACGCAGGAATCGCATTATCTGCCGTTTTCAGATCCAACTTATACTGCTTATATCGGGGTAAATCTTGAATTTGATACGGAAGTGCTGCGGTACGGTTATACTTCTTTGACACAGCCAAGTTCAACATACGAATATAATATGAAGGAAAAAACCACCAGACTTTTAAAACAGCAGGAAGTTTTGGGTGGAAAATTCTTTGCTGAAAATTATATTTCCGAAAGAATCTGGGCCGATTCGAGAGATGGAGAAACCAAAATTCCCATTTCTTTAGTTTATCATAAAGACACAAAAAAATCTTCAGATACCCCATTACTTTTGTACGGATACGGAAGTTATGGACATACCGTGGATGCAAGCTTTTCAAATGTAAGATTATCGATTCTTGACAGGGGCTTTATTTATGCTATTGCCCATATCAGGGGTGGTGAATATTTAGGAAGAGAATGGTACGAAGACGGGAAAATGCTGTTTAAGAAAAATACGTTTTTCGACTTTATTGATGCCGGAAAGTTTTTGATTAAAGAGAATTATACCTCTTCAAAACATTTGTACGCGATGGGCGGAAGCGCGGGTGGATTGCTGGTAGGTGCCGTGATGAATTATGAGCCGAATTTATTTAATGGCATTGTAGCACAGGTTCCTTTTGTGGATGTTGTGACAACGATGCTGGATGAGACTATTCCTTTAACCACAGGAGAATACGACGAATGGGGAAATCCGAATGACAAAGAATATTACCATTACATGAAAGAATATTCACCGTATGACAATGTAGAAGAAAAGAATTATCCCAATATACTGATTACAACAGGATTACACGACTCCCAGGTTCAGTATTGGGAACCTGCAAAATGGACAGCAAAGTTGAGAGAATTGAAAACCGATGATAATATCCTTATTTTCAAAACAGATATGAGTGCAGGACATGGCGGAGCAAGCGGAAGATTTGAATCACTTAAAGAAGATGCGCTGGAATATGCATTTCTTCTGATGATCGATAAAAGATAAATGATTTTTCATAAGACGCTGATCTTATTGAAGAAAACGATAAAAACGAATTATAATTTATGAATGAAGCAGAATACTGGCAGAAAATACAACAATTTTTTATTGAAAATTTTGACACTGAAAAAGATGCACCTATAGAAACATATCTGTTTTTAATTGGTCTTCAGGAGCTGGGAAGCGGTCAGCAGAAATATACGAAAGACGACAAGGTTAATTTGATTCATATTGCAGTTTGCAGATTATTGGAACCTTTCGGATATTATAAATTTTCGCATTACGATGAAGACGGATATCCGCATTTTGAAAAACTGGAAGATCTTCCTGAACTTAAACCGAATGAACAGCAACTTTTAATGAAAAAAGCTATTATTCAATATTTCCAGGAAGAGGAATTAATTTGAATATAAAATTAAGTTTGAGTATAAAATAAAAATGGAAGGTAACTTTACTTTCCATTTTTTATGTGATTCGGCTAAAGCCAATTGATCTACCTTTATTGAAGACGAGCTAAAGCCTGCCTTTTATTGATAAACTATTATGCTCATATTTAGAAAAAATTAATTCAGAATTTCTTCCAATTGATTTAATCCCGTTTTAAAACCTTCTTCAAAACCCATTTCTAACAATTGATTCATGGCGGGTTCAGATGCAAAATGGATATTTACGGTAACTTTTGTACCTTCTTCAACTCCTGTAAAGCCAAAAAGCCACTGAGCTTCAGGAAAATCAGGATTACTGTTTCCTTTGTCATCACAGAAAGTATCTGTGCCGTCAAAACTTCGATGTTCCATTATTTCACCATATTTCACCTGGGCATAATGTTTTTCACCTTCTGGGCTTACCATTGAATATAGCCATACTCCTCCGCTCTTAAATTCCTGAGATACCGTTTCGCATTTCCAGGGCTTTGGTGCCCACCACTGATCCAGCAATTCAGATTTTGTAAAATAGTCCCATACTTTGGAAACATCAGTATTGTAAATTTTCATCACATATACACTGGCTGCATCCAAATCTTTATTAAAAATGATATCAGATTTCATATTAATTGTTGTTTACCCAAATTTACTTTTTTTTATTTTACATCACGATAATCTTATGCCAAGCATTTTATAATTTATAAATAAATGTTAAAAAGCGGATTTTTAAGAAAAATTATACAATTTTTTGGCGCGTTTTTTGTTTATGAAGTCATAAAATATTTAATTTTAACATTCTATTTTTTAAAAAAGAAAATATGAATAATAAATTCATCCCAATAATATCGGTGTTTATGACGATCTCACTGATTGTATTCGTCACACTCCAATTTTATTGGCTGAAACGTTATTATAGTGCATTGGATCAGGATTTCTCTTCGAAAGTATATTCGGCGCTGGAAAATACTTCAAAGATCATTGGTGAGGCTGAAGTTGACAAATACCTCAATGTTGAGAATAAAGATTTCAGAAATACCATTCTTGCAAACGGCAATCAACCTTCTTTAACCACCATCCAGCAGGTAGAAGATTCCGGGACGCAGCGGCAAATCGTTTATTCGAAAAGTATTATCGAGAAAAATCAGCTTCCGATTTCCCCAAAAGGAGATTCGCTGAACCTTACTACTTTATATTCCGATGAAGCTACCTACAAAATAAAACGAGACACCACCAACCGGGAGCTGCTTACGTCGGAAATCAATAAAGACATTGAAAATGGCGATTATGCGATGAAGGAGTTCGTTAAAGTTAATGGAAACAATCTTCCCATTACCCGCAGAGTCGATGAAAAAGTCCTCGATTCTGTGATCACCAAAGAACTGAGAATAAGAGGAATATCAGCAACTTTCGGCTATGGAATCACCGATAAAAACAACAAACTTACGAGTGTTGTTAATCAATTGTTCAAAGAAAAAAAGGACAACAATACCTATAGCTATCCTCTTTTTACGGATTCAAAGGAAAGAACATTATATACGCTGGCGTTGGTTTTTCCTAAAAAAGAATATTCCCTGGCCATGAATAATTGGCCGATGCTGTTGGGAACATTTCTTTCTCTGCTCACCATTCTCGGAATTTATATCATTTCCATCAATTATATGATGAGGCAGAAAAAGCTTGCTGAAGTGAAAACCGACTTTATCAACAATATGTCTCATGAATTTAAAACTCCACTAGCAACGATTTCCGTTGCTACAGATTCTTTGGCAAATGATAAGATCGCGACAAATCCTGATAAGGTAAAATATTATTCAGAACTGATAAAACAGGAAAACCTGAGAATGAAAAAACAGGTAGAAAATGTGCTGAACATGTCGAAGCTGGAGCGAAATGAAGTAAAATTATTTTTAAAGGAGGCAAATGTCAGAGAGCTAATTAAAAAAACAACAGAATCCTTTAATCTGATTGTGCAGCAAAGAAACGGATCTCTCACCCAGGAATTCAATGCTACTGAATATAATTTTAAGATCGATGAATTTCACATTTCCAATATGCTGGTGAATCTTTTGGATAACGCCAATAAGTATTCACCGGAAGCACCTGAAATCACGATTAAAACAAGAAACGAAGGACATTGGTATGTCATTGAAGTCTCTGATAAAGGAATGGGAATGGAAACCCAGAATAAAACGAAAATTTTCGAAAAATTCTTCAGAGAAGAAACCGGGAATATTCATAATGTGAAAGGCCAGGGACTAGGACTTTCTTATGTGAAAAAAATTGTAGAGCTTCATAAAGGCCAGATTATAGTGGACTCCCATAAAGGAAAAGGAAGTACATTTACGATCAAACTGCCAATGAGCTGAATGAAAATCAAACCAAATAACAAAATATAGGAAGAAAAGAGTGATATGTTCATTCTTATTATTAAAATTTTAATTCTAAATTATTAAAATTATGAGCAACAGAATATTATTAGTAGAAGACGATCAGAGTTTCGGGGCGGTATTAAAAGATTATTTAACGATAAATAATTTTGAGGTTACTCTTGCCACTGATGGAGAGCAGGGATTAAAAGAATTTACAGAAAACGAATTCGATATCTGTATTTTTGATGTGATGATGCCAAAGAAAGACGGATTTTCATTAGCTGAAGACGTAAAAAAAATTGATAAAAACACACCCATTATTTTCCTGACAGCCAGAAATATGAGGGAAGACATTCTGAAGGGTTATCAGCTGGGTGCCGATGATTATATTACAAAACCTTTTGATACTGAGCTTCTTTTATACAAAATAAAAGCCATTCTCCAGAGAAGTTCTACCCTGGAAAATGAAGAGCAGGAACAGTTTAAAATCAGCAATATTTTCTTTGATTCTATGTTGAGACAATTAAGAGTCGGTGACAACGAATACAAACTTTCACCTAAAGAAAACGAGCTGCTGAAACTTCTTTGCATCCACAGAAACGACTTTATGCCGAGAGATCTTGCCTTGAGAAAAATCTGGAAAAAAGAAAATTACTTCACCGCAAGAAGTATGGACGTATATATCGCAAAGCTTCGTAAATTACTTAAAGATGACGAAGGCCTGGAGATTATCAATGTTCACGGGGAAGGATTCAGACTTTTAGTTAAAAATTAAATACAAAATATCCTTATCAACTATAAAATTAGCAAAGCAATTCAAAATGTTTTGCTAATTTTGTTTTATATGAAGAATACAATTTTTGGCTTAATCACTATTTCCATACTGACGATTTCATGTAAAAAAGATGAGAGAGCAACCTATTTAAAAGAAGAAGCGGGCGTTCAGCCACCGTCGCTTGCGGTAAATCAAACCCCAAAACCGTCGCTTTTGGATCAGGCAGGAATTCAGACAGCACAGAATACACCGACTGCAACAGTTACTCCTCCGGGAATGAACCCGCCTCACGGCCAACCGGGACACCGATGTGATATTCCTGTGGGGCAGCCTTTGAACAGCAAGCCTGCTCCTGTGTCACAAAATTCAGCTCCAGCACAGAACAATACCCAGACGATACAGATCGATCCCAACGCTTTACAGCCTGGGAAATTCACTGTAGACAATAATGGAAAATCAAAGAATATCAAAACACCTAAGGGTATGAACCCTCCACACGGAGAGCCAGGCCACCGATGTGATATTCCGGTAGGGCAGCCACTGAACAGCAAACCTGCTCCTACAGCACAGCCAACACAAGTTATTGCCCAAAACACGCCGGCCCCGAATCCAACACCAGCGCCGACAGGTCCTAAACCCGCCTTAAATCCGGCCCATGGTGAGCCTTGGCATAATTGCGGCGTAAAAGTTGGCGAACCTTTACCATAATTTTCGTACTTTTGTGGTAGTGAAACTGGCTCAGATCATAACAATTATTTTTTGCCTAGGAATTTTTCTGATTCCTAAAGATAATTTTTATGCTCAAAATATGCAGGAAACATGCTGTAAGGAAAGCTCCGGAAGTGATTGCTGCAAAAAACAGCACAAAGAACATTCGAAAGAAAATCACAACAAAAAGCAAAAAACTTCCTCGTGTAATGACAACTGCTGTTCGTATTGTGCCACCTGCTACAGTTTTATAGAAACTCCTTTTTCCAGAAGCCTAAAACTGGATATTTCTTTTTACAAAGCCAATAAAAATTTATATTTCCAATATTCAGACCCATATCTTCCGGGACGGCTGAAGGAGATCTGGCAACCGCCGAAAATAGGTTAATTAATTAAAAATAAATGTAACAATGTTGCAGTTTATCAATCTGCTAATGATTGTTAAATTATCACATTGTTAAATCGTTACATTAATTGAATTAATCTAATTTTAAACAATATGAAATCATATATTTCCAGGATTATTCTTGGTCTATTCTTATTATTTACATCATTTGTATTTGCGCAAAATCTTTCTCAAAACCAGTTTAAAGTAAAAGGAAACTGTGATTTGTGTAAAGATCGAATCGAAACTACTGCGAAAAAATCCGGCGCCAAAAAAGCAAGCTATTCCGTTGATTCGCAAACCTTAACATTAGAGACTGATGACACTGTTTCTACAGACGATATTTTAAAAGAAATTGCAAAAGCAGGGCACGACAACGAAAAATTTAACGCTTCAGAAGCTGATTACAATGCCCTTCCAGCCTGCTGTCATTATGAAAGAGATCAATTGACCGCAAATGAGCATCATCATATCCATTCAAAAAAAGAGAATGAATTTTATGTGAAAGGAAACTGTGAATCCTGTAAAGCAAGAATTGAAAAAGCTGCAAAAGACGCCGGTGCCGATCTTGCAGAATGGGATGCAGAAAAACAGACTGTTATTTTAAATTTTGATCCGAAAAAAACCTCATCAGATAAAATTCTGAAGAAAATCGCCGATGTAGGTCACGACAATGAAAAGTATAAATCCAGCGACAGTACTTATAAGAATCTTCCTTCCTGTTGTCTTTATGACAGGGAAACGCCATTTGGAGAAGCAAATCCGAAGGTCCATTCGGAAGAAAATGGCAAGCAGGATCATCAGGCGCAGGAAACTTCCCACACTGAAAACAACAATGAAAAAGCCATCGAAGGTGTTACAGTAACAGGCGGAAAGGCATCTACTTCACTGAGTAAAAAAGAAGCGGGATTAATTTTTAACATCGATAAGAAAGAATTGCTGAAAGCTGCCTGCTGTAATTTATCCGAAAGCTTTGAAACCAATGCCACAGTGGATGTTTCTTTCAGCAATGCGGTGACGGGAACGAAACAGTTGAAAATGTTAGGTTTAGATCAGAAATACACCAGCCTGACAAAAGAACTTCTGCCTGAAGTGAGAGGACTGGCATCCGCATACGGATTAAGTTTTATTCCCGGAAGATGGATCGAAAGTATTCAGCTTACCAAAGGTGGAAGCACGGTGACGAACGGTTACGAAAGCATTACAGGACAAATTAATACTGAATTATTGAAGAATTCAGAAAAGCCCGAAACATCGCTCAATCTTTTTGCAGATTTCAACGGAAGAACGGAAGCCAACATTACCAGTGTTTCTAAAATAGATGATAAATGGTCGCAGACGTTTCTTCTTCATGGCAACGGAACTTTTGGGGATACAGATATGAATAACGACAGCTTTCTGGACAGGCCAAAAGGCACACAGCTCAATGCAGCTTATTTGCTCAATTATAATGACCTTGAAAAATCAGGTTTCGGATCTCATTTCGGAATCAATTTTATCAAGGATGAAAGAACAGCGGGTCAGATTGGATTTGATAAAAAAATGCCGCAGAATCAACAGTCGTTGTATGGTGTCGGGATTGATATTTCACGATTTCAGGTTTGGAATAAAACGGGATATGTTTTTAAAGGAAAACCTTACCAAAGTCTGGGCTGGATGAATCAGTATACTTTTCATCAGCAGGACAGTTTCTTTGGTCTCAGAAATTATTCCGGAAAACAGCAGACATATTATTCAAATTTAATTTTTGAAAGTATTTTAGGTAATACAAATCATAAGTACAAAGCAGGAGCGAGTTTCATGTATGATGGTTACGATGAAACTTATTTAACAGGAAATTTTAAAAGAAATGAGATCGTTCCGGGAGCCTTTGCAGAATATACTTTGACAGGAGTAAAATATACTTTGGTCGCAGGTGCCAGGGTTGATTTTCACAATCTGGCAGGAACTCAGTTCTCGCCAAGATTAAATTTTAAATACGACATCACTCCGCAGACTATTCTAAGACTTTCAGCCGGAAGAGGTTTCAGAACAGCGAATGTTTTTGCGGAAAGTCAGCAGTATTTTGCTTCCAACAGGAATATCCAGATTCTTGAAAACGGAGGAAATATTTACGGGTTAAGGCCTGAAATCGCATGGAATTATGGAGCAAGCCTGCAACAGGAATTTAAACTCTTCGGGAGAAAATCGACCATTGTAGCCGATTTTTTCAGAACAGATTTTCAGGATCAGGTGATGGTAGATCTGGACCGTTCACCTCAGCAACTGACTTTTTATAATCTGGAAGGAAAATCATTTGCCAATTCTTTTCAGACGCAGTGGGATTTTACACCTTTTAAAAATTTTGATATAAGACTTGCTTACAAATATTATGATGTGCAGGCTGATTATCTGAGCGGAAGAAGAGAAGTTCCCTTTATGGCCAAACACAGAGGTTTCGTAAATGTAGCTTATTCTACAAACAAAGATAATAACGGTGGTTTCTGGAGTTTTGATACGACTTTGAATCTGGTAGGAAAACAAAGACTTCCGGACACTTCATCAAATCCTGAGGAATTTCAATTGTCTTCATATTCGCCATCTTATGCTGTTTTAAATGCGCAGATTTCGAGAAATTTCAACAAAAAAATCAGAGCCTATCTGGGTGGTGAGAATTTAACTTCTTATTATCAGAAAAATGCAATTGTTGATGTAAAAAACCCTTTCGGAAATTATTTTGATGGAGGAATGATCTATGCTCCGATTATGAAGGCTAATTTTTACGTTGGATTGGATGTGACTTTTTAAGTTTTAGGTTTGAGAGCTGTAGAGTTTGAGTGATTTCAAATTATTTTCATTCTCAAATTTCATACTACTACAAGCATGGTTTTAACAATAATGATTAAAGCCATGCTTTTTTGTATATTTATCATAAAGTAAAATTCATGTCACAAACACTTATTTTTGAAGATCACTACAAGAAGCTCGGTATAGAAAATGTTTCCGAAAATCCTCTTGAAGCCTTCAGCGGAAATAAGTTTCGTTATGATATTAAAGTTTTATATATTCCATCCGGTTCTGAGATTTCTGTTGACTTTAATCATTTTAAAACGGTAAAACCAAGTCTTTTTTTCCTGACAAATCAGCATATAAAAATCTCTAAAACTAAAGAAGATGCTACTTTACTGTATTATAACCGTGATTTTTATTGCATTCAGATTCACGATAAAGAAGTAGCCTGTGACGGTCTTCTTTTTCATAATGTTTTTGAGATTCCTTTTGTAGAGCTTGATGACGAAGAAAATTTAATCATTAAAAATTTGTTTCAAAATATTCAGGAAGAGTTGCAAGGAAAAGATTCTTCTGCAGAAGAAATGATCAGGACATACGTAAAACAGATCATTATCCGCGCTACAAGGAAATGGAAAAAACAAAATCTTGATAATGACAACCGGAAAATTCCAAGTAACGAAATTGATATCTTCCGGGACTTCAGCAGATACCTGGAGATTCATTTCAGAGAAAAACACAATGTTTCAGAATATGCAGATCTTCTCCATATAGCCCCTAAAACGTTAACACATAAATTTAAAAATTTACATCTTGAATCTCCCAATCAATTGATCATCAACAGAATTCTACTTGAAGCGAAAAGGCTTCTCATTTACACGGATAAACCTGTCAAAGAAATTGCTTATGATCTGGGCTATGATGATCCGGCCTATTTTAATCGTCTTTTTACCAACAAAACAGGAAGTACTCCGTCAAATTTTAAGAAAAATTACAGTTCGGGAAAAAAGTACAATATTTAGTTCATTTTATGTATTTATTTGGAATACTATCTGATATATCTTTGTAACATCAAAACAAACAATATTAACAACAAAAAAATTAAAGTATTATGAGACGTAACGCAACAGCCGTTTGGAACGGTACCATCAAAGAAGGAAATGGACATCTTACTACACAAAGTACAACACTAAACCAGACGCAATATTCATTCAACAGTCGGTTTGCAGATGGCGTGGGAACAAATCCTGAGGAATTATTAGCTGCGGCACACGCAGGATGTTTCACCATGAAATTAAGCGCGGAGCTTTCTCAGGCAGGATTTAGCCCCGAAGAATTAAAAACCACTTCAGTAATTACCCTTGATCCAAGTGTAGGAAAAATTACAAAATCCGAATTAACTTTAACAGCAAAAGTTCCGGGAATTTCAGAAGAAGAATTTCAGAAATATGCAAAAATTGCAGAAGAAGGATGCCCGGTAAGCGCTGCATTCAACTTTGAAATTACTTTAAATGCTACTTTGAAGAGCTAAATTATAAAGTATAAATCATTAATAGGGACGGGCTTTAGCCCGTTTTTTCATTTAAAACAATCAAATGGCTTTAGCCAAACCTACATTTGAACCGTCTTTCAACTTAAATAAAGTTAAATAGTTTGAGTTAATAGATTAAATCCATAAATATAAAATATACCGATTGGTATTTTATGTATATTTGCATCATAAAACTGAAAAATGTCTAAAGCAGAAAAGACAAAGCAATTCATTATTGAGAAGACAGCATCTTTGTTTAATACCAAGGGGTATATTTCTACGACATTATCAGACATCACAGAAGTTACAGGATTAACGAAAGGCAGTATCTACGGAAATTTTGAAAACAAGGATGAAGTTGCCCTTGAAGTCTATAAATACAATGCAAAATTATTAAAGCAAAGCATGTCACGTTCTTTCAGTGAAGAATTTCCTTCTTCAATTGACAAGCTGCGGGCGTTCGTTGCATTTTACAGGAAAAACTGGCAGCCGGTATTTCTTAATGGAGGTTGTCCTTTGATGAACGCAGCAACCGAAGCTGATGATACAATGCCGGATCTTAAGAATCAGGTGGTAAAATCTTTTGAAGAATGGATAATCAAAATTTCAGAGGTTATTACACAAGGACAAAAAACCGGAGAGATGAATGAAAAGGCTGATGCCGGAGAATACGCTTCACTATTCGTCATGCTGATTGAGGGAGGTATTTTACTATCAAAAACCACCGGAGAAGAAAAATTTCTCAATCAGGCATTAGACAGAATTCTTAGTATTATCGATAAAGAACTGAACAAACACCCATCATAAACTTCAGCCTATGGAAACAAAAAGAGTGGCTATCGTAGGATACAACAGGATCCCTTTTGCCAGAATGAATACAGCTTACGCAGACAAAGGAAATCAGGATCTGTTGCTTCCTGCTTTGAATGGTTTGATCGACCGTTACAACCTTAAAGGAAAACTCCTTGGAGAAGTTGCGGGAGGTGCAACGATCAAGCATATTTCTGAAAGCAACCTCATCAGAGAAACTGTTATGAATACAGATCTCGATCCTGCAACTCCGGCTTGTGATCTGCAGCAGGCTTGTGACACAGGAATTGAAGCGGCAATTTACATTGGAAATAAAATAGCCTTAGGGCAGATTGAAAGCGGAATTGCCTGCGGTGTTGAAGCAATGAGCAATATTCCTTTTGAGTCTTCTCCAAGATTAAGAACAGCTTTATTAAAAGCCAATAAAGAAAAATCTGTCTTTGGAAAAATCAAACAACTATTAACTCCGAAATTAAAAGACTGGATGCCGATTCCATACAAAGGCCAGGAACCTAAAACAGGTCTGGTGATGGGTGGTCATACAGAAATTACTGCAAAATATTACGGAATTTCTCGTGAAGAACAGGACGAACTTGCTTTTAAAAGTCATCAGAATATGGCAAAAGCTTACGACGAAGGATTTTTTGACGACATGATCTCTCCGGCTTACGGCTTGAATAAAGATAATAATCTTCGTCGTGACACGAGTTTAGAAAAATTAGCTACTTTAAAACCTGCTTTTGACAAACAAAACGGAACATTGACAGCAGGGAATTCAACACCATTTACCGATGGAGCTTCTGCCGTTTTATTAGCGAGCGAAGAATGGGCAAAAGCGAATGATTTACCAATTTTAGCCTATATCACTTTCTCTGAAATTGCAGGAATTGAATACGTGGAAAATAAACAAAACTTACTTCTTGCTCCTGTTTTTGCCGCCGAAAGAATGTTGAAAAAAGCAGGAATGAGCCTCGAAGACTTCGATTTTTACGAAATTCATGAAGCGTTTGCCGCACAGGTTTTAGCCACATTAAAAATCTGGGAAAATGATGATCTGGCTAAAAAATTCGGATTAGAAAAAGCATTAGGAAAAATAGACAGAGATAAATTAAATGTAAAAGGCGGAAGTCTTGCCGTAGCACATCCTTTTGCTGCCACTGGTGGAAGAATTATTGCAACATTAGCCAAGCTTTTAGACGAAAAAGGAAGCGGAAAAGGATTTATTTCCATCTGCGCTGCACGTGGACAGGGAATTACCATGATTTTAGAAAAATAAAAAATAATGGACAGACTTGCACAGTTAAAACAATTTATCGGAAAAGAATTTACGCAATCCCCATCTCCTTTCATGAAATGGCTGAACCCAATTATACTTTCTGCAGAAGAAGGGAAACTTGAATTTCAGTACACCATAAGACACGAATGGCTGAATCCTGCGGGAAATCTCCATGGCGGAATCACTGCTGCTATCGTCGACGATATTATTGGCGCAACTATGTTTTCGTTAAATGAAAGTTCCTTCATCACAACCATCAATAATGTCATTGATTATTTTTCTACTGCAGGAGAAAATGATATTATCATCGCAGAAACAAAAATTATTAAGAGAGGTAAGCAGTTTGTAAATGCCCAGTGTGAAATCTGGAATGCAGATAAAACGCGCATCATTGCGAGAGGCTCCTCCAATTTATTTAAAATTAATAACTAAAAAATCATCGCTTTACTTAAAATAACCGATGATACAACAAAAAAGATAAATCAGTACCTATGAAGAGAGTGGTCATTACAGGTCTCGGTGCAGTAACACCTTTGGGAAACACTGTCGGAGAATTCTGGAAAAACAGCATCAACGGAATAAGCGGAGCCAACAAAATAACCCATTTTGATACAGAAAAATTCAAAGTACATTTTGCCTGTGAAGTAAAAAACTTTGATCCTAAAGCTCATTTATCCCACAACGAAATTAAAAGAAGTGATCTTTTTTCACAATATGCCATGTATTCCACAGCTGAGGCTCTGAAAGATTCAGGGCTCGAACTTGAAAATATGGATCCTTTCGACACCGGAGTTATCTGGGGAACCGGACAGGGAGGAATGTGGACTTTCGAAAGTGAAGTAATGGAATTCACGAAAGGTGACGGCACGCCAAGGTTTAATCCATTTTTTGTCCCAAAGTTTATTGCTAACATGGCTTCGGGAATGATCTCTATGAAATTTGGGCTTCAGGGAATCAACTATACTACGATTTCTGCATGCGCCACCGGAAATACTGCCTTAATGGATGCATTCAATTATATCAGGCTCGGGAAAGCAAAAGTTATTGTAAGTGGAGGCTCAGAGGCAGCCATTACGCCGGCATCGGTAGGAGGCTTCTCAATTATGAAAGCTATGTCTACCAGAAATGATGATTTTGCCACCGCAAGCAGACCGTATGATGCAGACCGAGACGGGTTTGTGATGGGAGAAGGAGCCGGAGCATTGATTTTGGAAGAGTACGAACACGCCAAAGCAAGAGGAGCAAAAATCTACGCAGAGCTTGTCGGGGCTGCAATGACGGCAGATGCCTACCATATGACAGCACCCCATCCTGATGGAGTCGGTGCCATTAGAGCCATGCAGCTGGCATTAAATGAAGCGCAAATTAATACAGACGACATCGACTATATCAACCCTCATGCAACCTCAACGCCTATGGGAGACCTGGTGGAACTGAATGGTATTAATAAATTATTTAAAGGAAGCAAAAATCTGGATATCAGCGCAACAAAATCCATGACAGGGCATTTGCTGGGTGCTGCCGGAGCTGCGGAAGCAATTCTTTCTATTAAAGCTATTGAAACGGGAATTATTCCGCCAACGATTAATCTTCATACAATAGATGAGAATATTCCGAAAGATCTTAATATTGTCTTTGGAGAAGCTAAAGAGAAGGATATCAATTACGCTTTGAGTAATGCTTTTGGCTTTGGAGGACATAATGCTACGCTGATTTTCAAGAAGTTTTCTTAAATACAGCATTAAATAGTATCTGATTAAGAATTATTTCATGGTGTAATCTTAAAATTATTCCTTGCGTTCAGGCGCAGGGATTTTTTATGTATTGAAGTTTTTGTAAGTTAGCCGCAATTAAATCACACTGTTTTTTATGAAAAACCTTCTGTATATTTTCTTTTTAATTTCTAATGTAATGTATTCTCAAAATAATTTTGAGATCAATCTTACATCTCCTTTATATGTTAATGACAGTCTTATGCTCAGTACTCCGGTGATAAAAAAGAGTTTTGGAGAGCTTTATAATTTCACATTACAGCCAAACGCAGATATTGTAGATTTCGGTAAAAATATCGATGCAGACCATTCAATGTACTTTTTAAAAATACATAAAGAAAATCTTATTCATGGATATATTGAGTATCCGCAACCTGTTGCCTTTATATATCTCGATAAGAAAAAACAATCCGGTTACTGGACAAAAACTTTTTTCCTGGAAAAAGGAAAATACAATATTCATTTGCCTGATAATATAAACAATATGGAAGTTCTTGCAGAAACACCGACTAATAAGGACTATAAGATGTTACAGAAATCACTAGAAGAAGTTTACATAAGATCCAACAATTTTAATAAAGCAGACAGTCTTATCAATTTTGTTAAAAAACAGGAACTTCTTGCCAGGTATATCAAAAAAAATCCTGATTCTTATGCTGCTTTGTGGGAAATCGTCAACGATTATATGCTCTATAATTATCATCCGGATTACCTGAAGAATATGAATTTATTTTCAGAAAAATTCAAACAGAATAAACTCTTCATAAATATTAAAAGCCGCCTGAACGCTGAAAAACTGACAGGCATTGGAAATAAAATTCCCGATATTAATTTTGACAAACAGAATAAACTGACTTCGGAAGATTTTAAAAAATATAAACTCACGTTTATTGATTATTGGTCAACAACCTGTGCGCCCTGCATAAAAGGCATGCCCGAAATTGTAAAGCTACAAAACGAACTAAAGGATAAAAATGTAAATTTCATCACCATTACCGATGAAAGGACACCCGAAAGAATGGAACAAGCCACGAATATCCTGAAGAAAAATAACGCGACATGGATTAATTTTTTTGATATTAACAAAGATTTTCAGAAAAAGGTAAATGCCACTTCTTATCCGCTTCATTTTATTATCGATGAAAATGGAAAAATAATTGCAAGAATCAGCGGCAATCTTGAGGAGGCGAAAAATAAGATGCTGGAATATCTACAGTAATAAATGAAAAAGCAGTCATTTTTTGACTGCTTTTTTATAAATTAATTAAAAATTTTTCTAATCAGGATCAATCGGGAATAAATCCACTTTCATCATTATCATCAACCGGAATATAAAGCCTTTCCCATTTTTCACCTTCTTCCAACTCCCAGCTGTGCCCTTTCCCTTCTACATCTTCAGCTAAAAGAATAATCCCGGGTTCGATAATAAATGTTGAACCATCGCTTACCTTAAACCTGATTTTACCTTTTAACGTTACTACAAATTGCTTTCTGGGTGCCGGATGCTCTGCTTTTTCCCATTCTTCAGTTTTATTGCTGATCCAGAAAGAAGTCGTTTTTATCGGCTTCAGAACAGGAATTCTACCCATTTCAAAAGCGCTGTTTCCGTCAGGATTATTGATGAGTCTTATTGCTGCAATAAATTCTGAGGTTTCATTCATTTAAGCTGATGTTTTTAACCATTCTGATTTAGAAAGATAATTCTGATCGGGATAATAAATAAAAAGAAGATTTCTTCCTTTGATCGTATTAATGATCGGCTGCGTAAGATCTCTTGGCACAGCAGGACATCCCCAGCTTCTTCCGATTCTTTTGTGCATTGCTGCAAATTCATCGCTTACGTAGTCTGCACCGTGCATAACGATTGCTCTTCTGTAGGCTGCATCATTAAAACCTTTATCCATTCCCAGTAATCTCAGGGAAAATCCATTGTCCCCATTGTACGTTGCATCCGTAATATAAAAACCTAAGCTGCTCTGAAGTGAGCTTTCGGTATTTGAAAAATTCGTTGCAAACTCTTCTCCGGTATTTTTTCCGTGAGCGACCAGTGAATTGAACAGTACTTTTCTCTCATTCATATCAATTACCCAAAGTCTTTTCGTATTTGAGGACATAGAAAAATCGCATACCGTAAGTAAATGCGAATCCTGATTAAGCAAACCAGCTTTCTTCAAATTCTCAAAACCAGTTAAGGCTTTGAAGAAAACTTCTTCGTTAAGTTCATGTCCTTGTTCAAATGCGATAGATCTGTATAACTCTTCTGATGAGGATACTGTTTTCTCTGTGGTGCTTTCCGATCTTGTGCCGGCTACTTTTTCAATCTTTTTTGTCCTGATTTCATTCTTTGCAATCTCCTTTTCAGGCGACAGATAGAATGAAGTAGTTACCATGTAAACAATACTTAATAAGCTATAAAATCCTTTCATTCAATATATATGTTAAATCCAATTGAGTCAGCAAATGTATAAAAACATAGATATCTGAAAGAATAACTCCACAAGTTTAACTCAAATTTAAGAAACTTTAACTTACTGATTTCGTGCTTAAAAACAACTTATTATTGCTCATCAGGAACAAACTCCAGGCTTACGGAATTCATGCAATACCGTAGTCCGGTAGGTTTCGGACCGTCATCAAAAACATGCCCAAGATGAGAATCGCATCTTTTACAAAGTACTTCTACCCTGTCCATCCCGTAGGTTAAATCTCTTTTATAATAAACACCTTCTTTATCGGCCTCAAAAAAGCTGGGCCATCCGCAGCTGCTTGAAAATTTTGAGGTAGACCGGAACAGATGATTTCCGCATACGGCACAGAAGTATTCTCCAATTTCATTGAATTCATTGTATTTTCCGGTAAAAGCTCTTTCGGTAGCAGCTTCCCTTGCAACCGCATACAGATCCGGAGAAAGTATATTTTTCCACTCGTCATTAGAAACATTCAACGGTGCACGGTCTGTTCGTGAGTAGTATGGATTGTTTTTTGCTTCGTTTTCCATAAAATTATTTTAAATATTTTGTGACTTTATGTTTACAATAACTCATAAATTCACAATCAAATGTACTAAATTTGAGCATATGAATGATGAGGCAAAGAGAAAACAGCTTAGAAAATATAAAGCATTTGCTACCGGGCTTTTCCTCCTGATGGCAGTAATCTTCATCGGTACCACGCTATTACAAAAAAATGTCAACTCTCATTGGGTTGGCTATGTACGCGCCTTTTCAGAAGCGGCCATGGTGGGAGCTTTGGCAGACTGGTTTGCAGTTACGGCTCTTTTCCGACATCCGTTGGGCTTACCCATTCCTCATACTAATCTGATTGAAAACAGCAAACAAAGGCTGGGTGATAATCTGGGCAGCTTTGTGGTGAGCAACTTCCTTTCCCCTCAAAATATCAGACCTTATATGCAGAAGCTGAAAATTTCAGGATTCGTAGGAGAATGGCTCGGAAAGGAGAAAAACCAGGAAATTCTGATTAAAAATCTTTCAGATATTGTTCTGGATATTTTAAATAAGCTTGACGATTCTTCAGTGAGTCAGTTTATCACGAAGAAAGTTCAGGAAATGACTGATGATATTAAACTTAATAAAATTGTAGGAAACGGGATCAGTTATATTATTGATAAAAATGATCATCAGAGAATAGTAACCAATCTTTCGTCACAAATCAAAAACTATATTCTTGAGAATGATGAAATGATTAAAGAAAGGGTAAAAAAAGGCAGCTATACATTTATTCCTGCTTTTGTTGACAATAAAATCGCCGACAAAATTGCCAACGGTCTGTCAGATTTTTTCAGAGAAATTGAAGAAGATCCACAACATGAAATCAGAGCGTTGATTACAAAAAAAATCCATGAATTTTCTGTTGATTTAAAAGAAGATCCGAAATGGGATGAAGAATTTAAAAATATCAAAAATGATCTTTTAAAAGGTGAAAAACTCGAAGAATATTCGAATGACATCTGGATTTCCATTAAAAATACGCTCAAAAATGAACTTCAGGAAGAACAGTCTACATTAAAAATGTATCTTTCTAAAAACCTGAATGAATTTTCAGAAAATTTGAAAACTGATGAAAACCTCCAACAAAAGATCGACAATTGGGTACGGGTAACGGCTTATAAATATATTCTGAAAAACACTCACCAATTCGGAAACCTCATCAGCTCAACGGTAGGAAACTGGCAAGGAAAAGAGCTCAGTGAAAAGCTTGAACTTGAAGTAGGGAAAGATCTTCAATTTATACGGGTAAACGGAACTTTAGTCGGGGGATTGGTAGGATTAATTATTTATACGATTGCCCATTTTTTTCTTTAAAGCTGCAAAAAAAAGAGAGCTCTACTGAACTCTCCTTTTATTTTTCTTAAAATATTTTATCTCGAAATTCTGCTTGCTCTGGTCAGTATTTCTTTATTAATATCGTTAATCAGTTTAGGACCTTCATAGATAAAACCGGTATATAACTGAACCAGACTTGCCCCTGCATCCAGTTTTTCAAGAGCATCTTTAGCGGAATGAATTCCACCAACTCCGATGATCGGGAAAGCACGGTTACTTTTATCAGAAAGGTATTTGATCATTTTTGTACTTCGTTCTCTGATAGGTTTCCCGCTAAGACCGCCATTTCCGATCTGCGCCAATACTTCAGGAGAAGTCTTTAGCCCTTCCCTGTTGACAGAAGTATTTGAAACAATCAATCCGTCGATTTTTGTTTCTGCAATCAGCTCTACAATTTCATCAAGCTGATTGTTGTTCAGATCCGGAGCTATTTTCAGCAAAACCGGTTTCTGTATAGCCTTTGATTGATTGATTTTTTTAACTTCTGTGATTAATTCCCTAAGATATTCAACATCTTCTAGTTTGGCGTGGCTTCCTACATTCGGGCAACTTACATTCAGTACGAAATAATCAACGTAAGGATGAAGGCCATCAAAACATTCCAGATAATCCTGAGTGTAATTTTCCGGGGCAGTCTGGGTATTTTTGCCGATGTTTCCGCCGATGATGATTTTCCCTTTATTGCCTTTTAATTTTTCAATTGCTGCTTCAAGACCGTCATTATTAAAGCCCATTCTGTTGATAATTCCGCCATCTTTGATGAGACGGAAAAGCCTTTTCTTAGGATTTCCGGCCTGGGCTTTTGGGGTAACCGTTCCAATTTCTACAAATCCGAAACCTAAGTCTCCCAATTCATTAAATAAAACCGCATTTTTATCAAACCCGGCCGCCAAGCCAATGGGATTTTTAAATTTCAATCCGAAAACTTCTCTTTCCAGACGCTTATCTTCAATCGGTTTTGGGAAAAATAATTTGGTAAGAAATCCAAAATTCTTCAGCATAGAAAATGTAAAGTGATGAACTTCCTCGGGATCAAATTTAAAAAGTATGGGGCGAATGAGCGATTTGTACATTGAAAAAAAGTTTTACAAAAATACTCATTTTAAAATTAATGTTTGGTTAGCCTATGATATTTTATGGGAAAAAGTATTATATATGTTATCTATAAAGCTAAAATTTTTGAGATATTTTAACGCAAAGTCTTAGTATTAACCGTTTAATTTTTAAGTAAACAAAGTATTAATCAACAAGTTGATTTGAAGAAGCAAGTTTTAAACTTCGCGAAGCATATGTATTTCATTAAGAATAAGAACTCAAATCCAGTTTTAAAATATCTCCTACTCTTTTGAACTCATCATCTATAGTGGCATTTACAGTAATTCTTTCGTTAGAAACCGGATGATTGAAAATCAATTGATGGGCATGAAGCGTCATTTTGTTGATATTAAAAGTTTGCAGCCACAGTTTATTTTGTTTATTGCAGCCATGTTTACGACATCCTAAAATTGGATGCAAAATATGTTTAAAATGCTTTCTCAACTGATGGAAACGTCCTGTTTCAGGAATTGCTTCTACTAAACAATATCTCGAAGTCTGGTGTTTTAAAAAAGGCAAGTCTATTTCCGAAGTCTGTAAGCGACGATAGTAAGTAATGGCATTTTGCTTAACTTCATTTTCGTTAATTAAATCATAATCGATGGTTTCTTCTTCTTTTGCCCAACCACGAAGAATGGCGATGTATTTCTTTTCGACTTCTCTTGTTGCAAACTGCTCACTCATTGCTTTCAACGTTTCTCTGTCTAAAGTAAACAATAAAACGCCCGAAGTTTTCCGGTCTAATCGATGGACAGGGAAAACTTTTTGTCCGATTTGCTTTTTCAATTCCTGAATCGCATACGTGTCGGCCTCTCCTGAGTAAAAAGATTTATGAACCAGCAATCCGCTGGGTTTGTTGATGGCAATAAGATGTTCGTCGCGATAAAGAATTTCTAGCATTTGGCAAAAGTAGAGGTTTTTGACTTATTCCTCAAACTTTAAATTTGCATTGAAAAATGGCAACAACTGATTTTCTATTCGTCCGTTTTCTTTGCTGACCTCACTTCCATGCGTTCCGATATATTCTTCAGCTTCATGTCTTATTTTCAGCATTTCTAATGTTTTGCTGAAATTCATGCAGCTTGGCGAAATGTGCTTCAATTCATCATTTCTTCCCCAGTCAAATTTTATAGCCTTTAATTTTTTAAGATTTTCGTAATGTGAAAAAGGCAATTCTGAAGTTGAGTTTTTCTTTAGTTTTTCAACAACAGAAGGGTTTATTTTTAACCTATCACCATCAAACGAAAACGGCAGATCTGCAAAAAACGGAGGCTTATTTTCATTTCCGTTGTATGCTCTCGCAATGGCAAAAATAATGTTTGCTCTTGCATTTTCAGGTTTTGATAAATCTTTAACTTCATTTATCTGCTTTATATTTTTGTATAAATCTATCTCAGAAAGCGCAAAATATTGTGCATCTAAAATTCCGGGAGAAAGCGCATAAACCGAAGAAAAAACCTCAGGATGAAGAATAGCATTTCGTAAAGCACCATTGCCTCCCATGGAATGACCTGCAATGCCACGACTGTCTTTATTTGTAATGGTTCTGTAATTTTTATCAATAAAATTTACCAGCTCAACCGACGTAAAATCTGACCAATTTCCCGAAGATTTTGAATTGGCATAAAAACTCCCTTTAAAAACTGTGCTTTCATCCGGCATCACCATAATGAAGGGCCTTATTTTTTTTGAATTAATGGCCCTGTCAATAATATGATTAATCCGGTCACTGTTGACCAACAGGCTGTCACTCCAGAAAAAGCCATGTAAAAAATAAATAACAGGATACCTTTGGGAAGATTTTTCATAATCCGGCGGAAGATAAACGGAAACTCTGCGTTTAGAATTTTCTCCGGCTTTATTCTGTAAGGTTTTGGCCGTAATATATGTGGTAACAACCTTTCCTTCCGGAATGTTCTGCGCCCGGAAACTTTGGATCAGCAAGATATAAATTAAAATAATAAATCCTCCTTTTTTCATTGTAAAAACTTTAGCTGAGACAAATTACGGTAAATTGTCTCAAATTAAGACAATAATATATTGGGATAATTAATATTGAATGAAATTTAACATTTTAAATTGTTTTGATAGAGTTTTTATTTTATCCAAAATTTCATAGAACTTACAATTCTTACAGCATTTTTCTGTTATTTATTGAGAGTTAGTAGGGCTGTTGTTTTTAACTCCGTAAGGTTTTATATAATCTTTATCCATAGCCCTGATTGAGCGGCATGTCTGAGCTCTTTTCTATGATTTCAGCGCGGCGGCTCCGCCGCCGCGCCGAAATCATAGAAAAAGCGAGTAGCGAAAGCAGGTTCCCGGCTCCTTATCAACCTGTCCTGTAAAAACTTCCCCTTCCTTCTCCCAACTTCCCGCTTTTTCACTATTTTTGCAAATTCAGACGTTAAAAAATTATGGCAAAGCAAGAAGATGTTTTCAAGAAAGTGATTTCTCACGCTAAAGAATATGGTTTTATTTTCCCTTCGAGTGAGATCTACGATGGTTTATCCGCTGTTTATGATTATGGACAGAACGGTGCCGAACTCAAAAATAATATCAAGCAATACTGGTGGAAAGCAATGGTACAGCTTAACGAAAATATTGTGGGTATTGATTCGGCGATTCTTATGCATCCTACGACATGGAAGGCATCGGGCCACGTAGACGCTTTCAATGATCCATTGATTGACAATAAAGATTCTAAAAAACGTTTCAGAGCAGACGTTTTAGTGGAAGATTATTGTGCTAAAATTGAAGATAAAGAGAACAAGGAAATCGAAAAAGCAGCGAAGAGATTCGGAGAGTCTTTTGATAAAGAACAGTTTGTTGTGACAAATCCAAAAGTTTTGGAATACAGAGCCAAAAGAGAAGCTATTCTCTCAAGACTGGCAAAATCTCTGGAAAATGAAGACCTTGCAGATGTAAAAGCGTTAATTGAAGAACTGGAAATTGCAGATCCTGATACCGGTTCTAAAAACTGGACGGAAGTAAGACAATTCAACTTAATGTTTGGAACTAAATTGGGTGCTTCTGCTGATTCTGCGATGGATTTGTATTTAAGACCGGAAACCGCACAGGGGATTTTTGTTAACTTTTTAAATGTACAGAAAACATCCCGTCACAGACTTCCTTTTGGTATTGCACAGATTGGAAAAGCATTCAGAAATGAGATCGTAGCGAGACAATTCATCTTCAGAATGCGTGAATTTGAGCAGATGGAAATGCAGTTTTTTGTTGCCCCGGGAACAGAGCTTGAATTTTACGAACAATGGAAACAAAAGCGTCTGAACTGGCACTTAGCTTTAGGTTTGGGTGATGAAAACTACAGATTCCATGATCATGAGAAACTGGCACACTATGCGAATGCTGCGGCTGATATTGAATTTAATTTCCCATTCGGCTTTAAAGAATTGGAGGGAATTCACTCAAGAACAGATTTTGATTTAAAAGCGCACGAAAAATTCTCAGGAAGAAAGCTTCAGTTCTTTGATCCTGAAAGAAATGAAAATTACGTTCCTTATGTGGTGGAAACATCTGTTGGTCTGGACAGATTATTCCTTTCTATTTTCTCTCATTGCCTAAAAGACGAAACATTAGAAGACGGTTCAGAAAGAACGGTTTTATCATTACCTCCAGCTTTAGCGCCAATTAAAGCGGCTATTCTTCCGTTAATGAAGAAAGACGGTTTAGCAGAATACGCAGAGAAAATCTTCAATGATCTTAAATATGATTTCAATTTATTCTACGAAGAAAAAGATGCGATTGGAAAACGTTACCGAAGACAGGATGCGATCGGTACCCCTTACTGCATCACGATAGACCACGATTCATTAACGGATCATACGGTGACTATCAGAGACAGAGACACGATGCAGCAGGAAAGAGTTCCAGTTTCAGAGTTGAGAAGAATTATTGATGAAAAAACAAACTTCAGAAATTTACTTTCTAAAATATAAATGGAAGCCTTGAGAAATCAGGGCTTTTTCTTTGCAATAATAAATTGTCATTCTGGTTCTTCTTGTCAAATTTATTTTAAATTTGTTTCAAGATCAATCTCTATGACAATTCTTATTTACTTTCTGACATTCGTTGTCATTGCGGCAGTGCTTTTTTATATCCTCGGCTACAGCTATATTTTCAACGGAATTTCAAAAACCTACCTTAAGGGAAAAATGAGTGCCCATATTGATGATGGAAAATTTTTCTCCCATAATGTAATTGCTGCCGGAAATCCCGTTCCGTGGGAGGAAGATCCTGAATACAACAAAACCGAATTACCGAAAAATATAGTTGAAGATTTAATCCATTCTAATACAGCTTCTTTTCTTGTTATTCGTAATGGAAAGATCCTACACGAACAATATTGGAATGGTTATAACGAATTCTCAAAAACCAATTCTTTTTCGATGGCAAAAGCTGTTACGGTAATGCTGTTAGGAAAAGCTATTGAAGAAGGAAAAATCAAAAGTATCGATGAAAAGTTTTCTTATTATTTTGGAGAATTTAAGGACAAAGAATTTGCAGAAAATTTAACCTTAAAAAATCTGGCTCAGATGGAATCCGGACTCAACTGGGAAGAAGATTACAAAAACCCTTTCCTTCCGAATGCAAAAGCCTATTATGGAAGAAGTCTTATGGGCGCTACCTTTTCGAGAAAATTCAAGCAAAATCCGGGAGAGAGATTCGAATACCAGAGTGGCTCTACGCAGCTTTTAGGTTTTGCTGTAAGAAAAGCAGTTAGCCAATCACTTTCGAGTTATTTATCAGAAAAATTCTGGACCCCGCTTGGGATGGAACAAGATGCAGAATGGAGCACCGACGAAAGCGGAATGGAAAAAACGTATTGCTGCATCCATTCAACTACGCGTGATTTCGCAAAACTGGGACAATTATTCTTAAACAATGGAAAGGTAAACGGCGAACAGATTTTAAATCTTGATTTTATTAATCAGATGCGGACGCCGACAGAAAAATCTGAAGAGATCTACGGAATGGGATTCTGGATTAATAATGATAATCCGATTAAACATTACTATTTTTTAGGTTTGCAGGGACAATACATCATCATGATTCCGGAACATAATATGGTCATCGTAAGAACCGGAAGCTACAACAATCTTCCTAAAAATGATAGAGGAAGACCGGATCAGGTGAAATTTCTGGTGAATGAAACGGTGAAGTTTTTTAGCGGGAATGAATGATTTATAAAACACATAAAACCACCCCGTCAAAAATTCTTTGAATTTTCGCCACCCCTCCGATCCGGAGGGGAATTTGAACTGTATATTCTAAATCATTGAATCTACGATACCCAGCTTAATTTTTATTATCCTTTCATAAGTTTAATAAGTACAAATTTTATTTACATAAAACTTTACCTCAGCCCACTATTAATCCTCTGTCTCGGCAATCCGATTTCATGGGCCTGTGGATAAGGTTTCCGTGAGGTCATGCTTACATCTTCCCGGATCTTATGATGCACCTGGTAATTTTTTTCCTGGTCGGAAGAATACCGCGGATCGGGAATCATCTGCATTTTTGCCATTTTGTGGATGGTAATGGTAGGAAAATGATAATCAATTTCTACAGTTCCGAGCAGCAGGTAGCACCCTCCGCCCTGGAAATCGTATTCCTTCAGGCTGTCTGGAAAGTGCGCGGTGTCAAAATATTCCCCGTTGGCATCGATCCAGGTTCCGAAATACATCGCTCCTTTCTTCGTCGGCACATGCTTTCTGGAAATAAGGTAAGCCAGCATTTTTACCTGCTGTTTATGGTATTTTGCCAGATCTTTTACAAACACCGAACCCCGGTATTGAGTCTTCAACAGGTCGAAAGGGGTACATGAAATCGGGAACCCGATGATTTCAATTTCATCAAAAGCATCTTCAAAACGTTCTCTTTTCAGCTCCGGAAGTCGGAATTCCTGCACAGGCTCTTCAATCAGTGTCATGCCACGGTTTTCAGGTCTGAAATTGACCAGCAGCATCCGGGCTTCTACCAGCAATTCATTTTTTTGTTTGCCGGTAAACCGGAACGCACCAATGAAGATCAAATTCTGAATGGTTTCTACCCCAGCAACAATACGCCTGATGAAATCTTCTAAAGAAGTATAATTTCCGTTTTTTTCACGCTCTTCTACCATTCTATTGACTATTTTTGTTTCGAGCCCTTCCAACAGGCCGAATCCAAGATAAATATCATTTCCTTTAAGCGTTGTCTGTACTTCACTTGAATTTATACAGGGCAACTGAATATTTCCACCTGACATTTTCGCTTCATGAATATAGACTTCGGTACGGTAAAATCCGCCTTGATTGTTGATTACTGAAACCATAAACTCCAATGGATAATAGACTTTCAGATACAGGCTCTGATAGCTTTCTACCGCATAAGAAGCCGAGTGTGCCTTGCAGAAAGAGTAGCCGGCGAAAGATTCAATCTGCCGGAAAGCTTCTGCCGTGAGTGCTTCGGAATGTCCTTTGTCCAGGCATTTTTCAAAAAAATTGGCCTTTACTTTTTGCAGTTTCTCTATGGATCTTCCCTTTCCGCTCATCGCCCTTCGGAGCGTATCTGCATCTGCCAGGGATACGCCTCCGAAATACTGGGCAATTTTAATGACGTCTTCCTGGTAAACCATGATTCCGTAAGTCTCTTTCAGGTTTTCTTCAAATACAGGGTGAAAATATTCGAACTGATCCGGATGATTGTGCCTGAAAATATACTCCCGCATCATTCCGCTTTGAGCCACGCCTGGTCGGATAATAGAGGAAGCAGCGACCAATATTCTGTAATTGTCACATTTTAATCTTCTGAGCAATCCACGCATCGCCGGAGATTCGATATAAAAACAGCCGATGGTTTTTCCTATGGCCAGGTATTCATTGCATTTTTGTTCATTTTTAGAAATTCGGGTATCCCGGATATTAATATCAATTCCCCTGGTTTTCTTAATGAGTGCGACTGTATCATTTATCGTACCCAATCCGCGCTGGGAAAGGATGTCTAATTTTTCAAGCCGCATGTCTTCCGCCGTATCCATATCGAACTGAGCGATCGGAAAACCTTTGGGCGGCATTTCCAGTGCGGTAAAATTGGTAATCGGTTCTTCGGAGATCAGGATTCCGCAGGCGTGCATGCTGCGCTGGTTCGGGAATTTTTCCATTAAAGCGCCATAGCGGTGAACATGCTTTACGATGGAATTCCGGTCATGTTTTTCAATAGGATCATTCGCCAGGCTGTCGAGTTCTTCTTTGGGGAGTCCGAAGACTTTTCCTACCTCCCGGAAAATGGATTTGTATTTAAACTGAACATTCGTTCCGCAAAAAGCAACATGTTCTTTCCCATATCTTTTAAATATATATTCCAAAATCGTATCCCTGTCCTGCCAGCTCCAGTCGACATCAAAATCGGGAGGGGAATTACGGTTCAGGTTCAGAAAGCGTTCAAAATAAAGATCCAGTTCCAGCGGACAGATGTCGGTAATCCCCAGGCAATAACTTACAATTGAATTTGCACCGCTTCCCCTTCCCACATGCATTAATCCCATACGGTTACTGTAACGTACGATATCCCAGGTGATCAGGAAATAAGAACAGAAATTACGTTCATTAATCACCTTCAGTTCTCTTTCTACTCTTTTCCTCGCTTCCTCATGATTGGCTCCATATCTTTTTTCAAGTCCAAGATGCGCCAGCCTGGTCAGCATCTTCAGGTCGGCAGCTTTTGATTTGGTATAATGCTGCTTGTTTCGGACTTTTTTAAAATCGAATTCAAAGCTGCAGGCCTCAAGAAGCTTTTGGGTATTTTCAATAATTTCGGGATAAAACTGAAAGTCTTCGGTCAGTTCTCTTTCAGATTTAAAATATTCGGATTTGCGGCAAATATCATGTTCGGAGAGTTTGGACAACAATGTATTGTTATCAATCGCTCTTAGGATCATGTGCAGATTGTATTCTTTTTGGGAAATAAAGGTTACCGGCTGGAGAATTACCATCCGGTCCATATGCTTCTTTAGTTCAGACCGTACCAGGAAATTCAGCTCTTCTTCCCGGATGCCGATATATTCATTGTCTTTAAGTTGCTTCGGAATATTCTGCAATGGGTAAACCACAAATACGTTTTCAAAAGCGGGAGCTGTTTCCGAAAGTTCTGCGCCGTCGCAGTTGTGTGCGGTCATCATCCGGTTCACTTCTCCGATTCCGGAAAATTCCCGGGCGATTGCGATGTACAGCAACCGGTTTTCTTTCCTGATTTCCATTCCGGCAATGGGCTTTATTCCTGCATCGTTACATTGTTTTTTAAAACCATAAATGGCGGTAACGGTATTGATGTCGGTAAGCACCAGGGTTTTAATATCCAGGGCTTGGGCTTTCTGTACGAGTTCTTCTACGGAAAGAGTGCCGTAGCGAAGGCTGTGGAAAGAATGGCAATTGAGATACATAGCAAAAAGATTAAAATGTTGTTTTGTGTTCGAAATCAAATCCCGAAGCTCTGCCAACAGCATCTGCTCCGAAACGGTTTTTAAGGTAATCCATGGTCTGGTATAAATTCATCTGTTCTTCGGTATCTTCAAACAGGTTCATCTGGTGGTTGCCGTGAACCAGATCAGTAAATCGTAGGCCAATCAGTCGAATCCGCATCCTTCGGGTATACAGCCGATTGAATAACTCAATGGCTACTCTCGACAAGGTATGGTCTGCCGAAGTATAGGCTACCCGAATCTGCTTGGTTTCGGTGTCGAAATTGGCGTAGCGGATCTTCACAACGACCGTTGATGTAAGCCATTTTTCCTGCCGTAGCTGATAGGCCAGCTTTTCCGACATCCCGGTGAGGATTCTTTTTAACTCCGGAACATCAATAGTATCTGTAGAAAATGTCTTTTCCGTAGAAATAGATTTGCGCTCGGAATACGGAATTACCGGGTTTTCGTCGATGCCATTGGCTTTTTTCCACAATTCTTTTCCGCTGATCCCGATCATCTGCTGAAGTACCAAAACAGGCATCTCAGACAACGTACGAATCGTGCGAATACCCACTCTGGAGAGAAGCTGAAAAGTTTTATCGCCAACCATCGGAATCTTCCTGATGGAAAGAGGATTTAAAAATGGGCGGATCTCCGTTTGTCGGATTTCCATCTTTCCGGCAGGCTTGGCTTCTCCGGTTCCTATTTTGGAAACGGTCTTGTTAGCAGACAGGGCAAAGCTTATGGGAAGTCCGGTTTCTTTTTTTATAGTAGAAACGATTTCCTGTGTCCACTGGTAGCAGCCGAAAAATTTGTCCATCCCGGAAAGGTCAAGGTAAAATTCGTCGATGCTCGCCTTTTCCATGACAGGAACTTTCCCCTGAATAATATCCGTCACGGTGTGGGATAAATTGGAATACAACTCATAATCGCCTTTAATAATCTTTGCCTCAGGACAAAGCCTCAGCGCCATCCGGATCGGCATGGCAGAGCGTACTCCGAATTGTCGAGCCTCATAAGAACATGACGCAACTACTCCACGGTCACCGCCTCCTATAATAAGAGGAATGCCATGAAGCTTAGAATTATTAAGCCTTTCACAGGATACAAAGAATGCATCCAGGTCCATATGTACAATCGCTCGATCCACACCACAAAATTAGTTACGTTTTTAAACAAAATTTGTATTTTTGTTGTTACAAATTATAACAATGTCAGTTTTTTCAGATAACATCAGGTTTTTAAGAGGTAAGAAAATGATTACCCAGCAGGATTTGGCGGATACTTTAATTATCACCCGGTCGCGGTATGTTTCTTACGAAGACGGCCGATCGGAACCGCCGATTGAAGTATTGGTGAAGATTTCAAAGTTTTTTAATGTAAGCATTGATCTTCTCGTATCAGTAGATATCAGGAAATACCCGCTGGAAGAAATATTAAAGCTTCCGGACAATAGGATTGTTCTTCCGGTAGTAGTAGATAAACTGGGAAACAACAGCATTGAGATCGTTCCGCAAAAAGCATCGATGGGCTATCTGTCCGGTTACAGCGATCCTGAATATATTGAAAGTTTACAGAGAATTTCCCTTCCTTTTCTGGTCAACGGAAAATACAGGGCTTTTCCTGCCAAAGGGGATTCGATGCCGCCGTTTAAAGACGGCTCGTACATCATCGGAAAATATGTTGAAGATATTGAGCATTTAAAACCCAATAAAAGTTATGTCTTTGTCACACTGAATGACGGGATTTCCTATAAAAGGTTTAAAGCTAAAAAGAAAAAATCAATAACGGTGGCTGCTGATAATTCATTCTACAAGCCTTATGATATTCCGCTGGGGGAAATTGTGGAGATCTGGCAGTATGCATCAGGTATTTTTCCTGAGGATTTTGAGCCGGATAATTTCGAAAGTTACCCGGTGAAAGATATGTTTTTGGAATTGAGAAAAGAGATCCGGGAGCTGGAAAGGAAAATTTCAAGGTAACAATTATGCTAAATCCACATATCAATAGTTGGTCACCGATTTTATATTCTCGTTTAGTTCTTAGTATTACATTTATTAATTAATAAAAACGTCAAGTTTTGTCGCCTATGCGCTATAATTTTGTTTTCCAAACTTTAAAATTATTGATATGGATAAAGTAACATTACAGAGAATTGAAAAACTTCATCCCCTGGTAAGGGAGGAGGTAAAACAGATTATTAAAGACTGCGACGAAGCCTTAACCGGAAGAGCAAAAGTAAGAATTACGCAAGGCTTGAGAAGCTTTGAAGAACAGGAAAAACTGTATGCGATCGGGAGAATTACTTCCGGAAAAAAAGTGACCAATGCCAAAGCCGGACAAAGCATCCACAATTACGGACTGTCTGTTGACATCTGCCTGATCATAGATGGCAAAGCAGCCAGCTGGGACACCGTAAAAGACTGGGACAATGATCAGGTTGCCGACTGGTATGAATGTGTGAAAATTTTTGCCAAATACGGATGGAACTGGGGTGGCAACTGGAAAACTTTTAAAGACCTTCCTCACTTCGAGAAAAAATCTGTTTCTGCTCAAAAAGGGACAATTACAACAAGCTGGAGAACACTCATCAAAATGAAAAGAGATAAAGATGATTATGTGGTATTTTAAATCTCCATTGTTTGAAAAATTATTTTAATACGACAAGTTCTGTCGCTTTCCCGCCCTACTTTTGCTTTAGAGAAACACCAAAACAATCTCTATAAAAAATTAAAACCAATAGATATTTCTTCCGGAATCTATTGGTTTTAGTTGTCTAATGTTGTCAGGGATTTCTCCAAAAAAAGTAAAATCAAATGAAAAAGACAACCATTCTTTCTTTGGACGGGGGCGGAATCAGGGGTATCATCACCTGCATTATTCTGCGCTACATAGAAGAGCAGCTGCAGATTCATGATAAGCCGGGCGCTAAACTCGGTGATTATTTCGACTTTGTAGCCGGAAGCAGTACAGGAGGCCTGATTGCGTCTATCATTCTATGTCCCGACGAACACCGGAAAGCAAAATATTCCATCCAGAAAGGGCTGGAACTATATGCGGAAAAAGGTGGCGACATATTTCAGGTTTCTTTTTGGGAAAGACTGATTAACCCTTTCGGATTGATTAATGAAAAAATATCCCAGGAAGCCCTTGAAAAAAATCTGAATGACTTTTTTGGAAATTTAGAATTAAAAGAACTGATAAAACCTTGTTTAATAACAAGCTATGATATCGAAAACCGAAGAGCCAAATTATTCAACTCATGGAAAGCGAGTCTCATTACAGACAATTTTTATGTAAAAGATGTGTGCAGGGCCACTTCAGCTGCACCGACCTACTTTTCACCAGTTCAGATTAAATCAATGTACGGACAAATATTCAGCCTGATTGATGGTGGAATGTTTGCCAATAACCCTTCGCTTTGTGCCTATGCGGAAGCGAGAAAAATTCCTTTTGCGGAAGTGTTGAAAAATCATCAGAAGGCCAATCATCCTGTGGTGAATGATATGATCATGATTTCCATCGGAACAGGCATTGAAGCAAGATCCTACTCTTTTAAAAAGCTGGAAAAAGCCGGAAAAATAAGCTGGGTAAATCCAATTATCGATATTTTAATGTCGGCAAATGCAGAAACGGTAGATTATCAGCTTTGTCAGATGTTTCAAACGTTAGGACAAAGAAACCAGAAAAATTATTATCGTCTCAATCCATCATTGAAAAATGCTTCTCCGGCAATGGATAATGTAAGAAGATCCAATATTGAGAATCTCATACAGGCCGGCCTGTGCTATATCGATGATAACCGAGATATGCTTAATCAAATTGTTCAAAAACTAATAAAAAACAAGATATAAGCTTTTTCGCTTATAATAAGTATAAATAAGCTAAAAAACTTATAATTCAATTTCAAATTTTAATTTTATTACGTCAAGTTCTGTCGCTACACGAGTATATCTTTGAATCAGAAACTAATAACCATGAAAACATCAAATAAAAAGTACTCAACATTTAATCTGACTATTAAATCAAACTAAATCTAATGGAAACACCAAATCACAGTTCAGAGAGTGTTTTTGATGAGGATCTTTACACCATCGATTGGACCGATATCGAAAACACAGAAATAGATTATGAAAATTGCCTGAATGATATTGAAAATTTCTTCAGAGAAGATTTTAAAAATGATATTTTTGAAGAGGAAATATAAGTATGATGTAGTATGTTGTCATAAGTATAAAGAATTAAGAAATCAAATCTTTAAAACTTATCCACAAAAATAAAACACGACACCTTTTGTCGCATTAAGCACATATATTTGTGGGAGAAACTTTTAATAATGAAAAAAGACTTTTACCTGACAAGATATGCCTTGATCATCAAAAGATTGGAAAGCTCTCCGGCGACTTATTCACAGCTGGAGGATTATCTGCTTAATTCTTTTGAATTTCAGGATGCAGAAATCAAAAGCTATTCGATCCGTACTTTGCAGAGAGATATTCGTGAAATTTCCAATCTTTTTAACCTGTCCATTCACAACAAAAAAAAGGGTGACAACCGATATTATATTGAAAGCCGCCCAATTATGGAAGTCGATGAATACAACCAGAAATTACTGGAATCTTTTCAGGTAAGCAATGCCCTGAATTTTCATCCGGATTTTTCAGATTTTATTTTTTTTGAAAGCCGTAAGCCGACCGGTGTTGAACATTTTTATGATCTTTTCTTTGCCATTCGAAATAAAAGAATTATTTCTTTCGAACATTATAATTATAAAAACAAGCTGATGACTTCCCGAAAAGTTCATCCATTAGCACTCAAGGAATCTAAAGACAGATGGTACCTCATCGCGATTGATACCAAAGATAAAATGCTGAAATCTTTTGGTTTGGACAGGATTAATTATCTTGATGTGAGCGAGAAACAGTTCAGGGAAAAATATAAATATAATTTCAGGGAACATTTTAAAAATGCTTTCGGCGTTATGAATCTCACTGCTCAGAATCCCCAAAGAATTGTTCTGAAATGCAGCAGACATCAGGGAGAATATATTAAAAGCTTTCCTCTTCACCAGTCACAAAAAGAAATAAAAGAAACGCCCGAAGAAATATTTTTCGAGTTTTTTCTTCATCCTACCTATGATTTTATGCAGGAAGTTTTATCTTATGGAAAGGAAGTACAGGTTTTGGAACCTAAAGTTTTAGTTGATGAAATCCGTAAGCACCTTCAAGAATCATTAAACAGCTATTTGAAAGGCTAACCATCTAAAGGATTTTTTGAGTACATTTACATTAAATATATCAAAGTGAAAGTCCTGTTTTCATATCTTTTTTGTTTAATTTTCTCCTTTTGCTTCTCACAGCAAACGGAAGACTTCAGACTTGTTAAACAATATTATAACCAGCACCGATCTATGCTGGGCAACGAGTTCAAGAAAAAATTTGATGCCGAAACAGATAACTTTAATAAAGCTTCGATAAAAAATGATTATTTGCTGTTTATGCAAAAAATGGACAGTATAGAAAATGTAGCACTGACTGCGGTTTTACTTAAAACAAAAAATCTGGAAGATCTGTCCAGACTCAATATAATAAAGAAAAATACTGACGATAAAACTGCTGTTACCTCGTCTCCAGCCATCGATAAAGCGGCAGATTATCCCGGAGGAATTAATGAGCTTAGAAAAGAAGTTGCCGGACTTTTTTATCTCGGGGGTGTATATTCTGAAGTTAAAACCATTAAAGCCGATGTAGCCTTTATCGTAGAAAGGGATGGCACAATCACAAATGTTGAGGCACAGGGAAATAATTTCACCTTTAACCGGCAGGCCGAAATTGCCCTGTATTCTGTTTCGCAGAAGTTCTCTCCCGCCATCGTCAATGGCAGTCCGGTACGATATCGTTTCCGGCTTCCTCTAACAATGAATATTGAATAATTTTCTAAGATTAGGTTCCAAACTCCTCTTAATTTAAATTTTAATTAAATGTTTACCGACGAATATTTTATGAAAATGGCGCTTAGCGAAGCCGAACTTGCTCTTGAAAAGGATGAAGTGCCGATTGGCTGTGTCGTGGTATCCAATAATCGTATTATAGCAAGGGCCCACAATCTCACCGAAACATTAAATGATGTTACTGCCCATGCAGAAATGCAGGCCATCACTTCTGCAGCCAATTTTCTTGGTGGAAAGTATTTAAAAGACTGCACACTTTATGTAACGCTGGAACCCTGTGTGATGTGTTCCGGAGCACTGTCTTGGGCACAGATTTCAAAAGTTGTAATTGGCGCAAGAGATGAACAGCGTGGCTTTATCAACAAACATCTTTCGCTGCATCCTAAAACAGAAATCGTAACAGGAATTATGGAAAATGAGTGTTCTTCCATCGTTAAAGAATTTTTTAAGTCAAAGAGGTAATTAAAGGTTGAGGATGAGGTTCAGATAACTTGCATCTGAATCGAGCAAACAAATACTCAGCCTTCACCTTAACCTCATTCTACAAATCTTTTCCTAGAAAGTAAAGCCCCTTTAGCGTATGAAGCCTGTCCATTACATGAATCTTGTCTGTTAATGGTTTGTATATATGTGACACGCCGCCGGTAGCCACAACAAAACAATTGTCTTCTACCTCGTCATTGATCCTGTCGATAAAACCTTCTACCATTCCGAGAAAACCATAAACCATTCCACTTTGCATGCAGGTTACAGTGTCCAGCCCAAGAACTGTTTTCGGTTTTACCAGTTCAATTTCCGGAAGCTGGGCCGTTTGGCTGATCAGGGAATTCAGGGCCGTCACAATTCCCGGAGCGATAATTACGCCTAATGTTTCACCGTTTTCTGCGACACAGCTTGCTGTAAGAGCAGTTCCAAAATCCAGAACAATCTTTTTCCTATCCGGATACATATTGTGGGCCGCCACAAGATTGGCATAAATATCCGTTCCCATCTGCTTAGATTTTGCCTGAACTCCGGACGGTGTATTTCTGTCGACAATTACAGGATTTAGATCGTGAATTTTCCGTATAGCCGCACTCATAACTTTTGTAAGCTGAGGGACTACCGAACCAATAATCACTTTATTAATTTCTTTTGGCTCTATTTTATAGGTCTGGTACAGCATCATCATCTGCACATACAGCTCATCTGTCGTTCTGTAAGGTTTTGTATTGATCACCCAGGAAATATCACAGTTGTCATCATTAAAAAGGCCAAATCTGATATTGCTGTTTCCTATATTGATTACAATTGAATTCATTTATTTATGGTAAAATGGAATCTTATTATTTAAGGCCTTAAATTTAATAATTTTAATGTAAGCGAAAAATGCATCCATCAAAAAATCCCCAAAGAGCAGCTCTTTAGGGATTTTTGATTTAATTAATTATTTCACTTCAACAACATTATCCTCAAGATTCACATCTGCCAGTCTCTGACTCAGGTCAATGACTAACGCTGCTAATTGAGATTTGCTGTAAGGCACGGTGATGGTATATTCTTTTTGAGTCCATGGCCAGTAAGGCATTGTTTTGAACTCACCGTAGATATCTTTTTCTTTCCAGGCATGGGTCATATTCATCGGGATCTGATAATTAATAAGCTTATTATCTTTTGTGATCACACTGAAATCTATAGGCATCGGGACCTGACCGTTATTTACCAATGTAATGGTCGTTGATTTTTCACCGTAATTTACATCCTTGATTCCATAATCGATAGTCTTTGTTGTGTTGATCCAGTAGTGATGAAACCATTTCAGATCCATTCCTGAAACCTGCTGCGCAATATGTAGAAAATCCCTGTCGGAAGGATGCTTTAATGCCCACTGATCATAATATTGCTTCAATGTTTCAGCAAGGTTTTGCTCGCCCATAATGTATCCTAATTCCACCAGATACAATTCTCCTTTTACATAAGAAGCGTACGTATAAGAAGTTCCGTTGTCGTGGTGATCGCCAAGCCAGACAGCCGGTTCTTCAATTCCTTTTTTAATAAAATTTCTATAACCATCAATTGACTTTACAAAAGGATTAGGAAGCTCTTTTGCAGGCGGAAACAATTGATTCATGACATATGCTTCCGCATAACTCGTAAATCCTTCATCCATCCATGGACGCATAGGCTCATTGGAAGCAAGCATCTGCTGATACCAGGAGTGTGCGCCTTCGTGGGCCATTAATCCCATTAATCCTTCTATATTTTTAGCTTCTCCAAGAATCATGGTACACATTCCATATTCCATTCCGCCGTCACCACCCTGAATAAATGCGTAGGTAGGATAAACATACTTCCCAAAGTGAGCATTCATCAACTGATAATATTTTGTAAGATATGGCTGTGCCTCTTCCCAAACTTTTGTTTTGTCGTTGTTTTGATATACCAGGAAAACTTTTGGTCCTTGGGGAACGTCGAAGCTTTTTACAATATAATCTTTATCGGCTGCCCAGGCAAAATCGAGAATATTTTTTGCCGACCATTTCCAGGTAGCTTTATTTTTTTCGGCTTTAATTTTGGCATTTGCATCATAACCCTTCACTTCTGAAGGATTTTCAAGAATTCCACCCGCTCCGATCACATAATCTTTGTTAATTTTAATGGTCACATCAAAGTCTGCAAATGGCGCATGAAACTCTCTTCCGATATAATCGAAAGTCGCCCAGCCGTCATAGTCATATTCTGCGATTTTTGGATACCATTGGGTCATGGTCATATCCACCCCTTCCTTATTATTTCTTCCGCTTCTTCTGATCTGTTGAGGAATGACAGCGTCCCATTCAAGGGTAAATGTCGTAGATGAATTTGGTTTAATTGGTTCTTCCAGGTATACTTTCATCACGGTTTCCTGCACTTCAAATTTCAGGGTTTTCCCATTTTGTTTGATCCAGTGAATATTCTGTGCGCCTTCCTGGTCTTTTGGAATGGAAGCCAGCCTTGAAATCCCATCTTTCTGCAATCTTGAATCACCGTTTTTTCCTTGTCCGGCAACTCTTTGATCCATCATAGAATTAGGTTTAAAAGCATTCCAGTACAAATGAAAATATACTACATTCAGCTCGTCCGGTGAGTTATTTTTGTAGTCTAAAGTCTGTTTGCCTTCGTAAGTGAATTTTTCAGCATTTACATCAATATCCATTTTATATTTTGCACTCTGCTGATAATAAGGCCCCTGCTGGGCGTGAAATTGTGAAATGATAAACGCAAACAGGATTGCAACCGATTTTTTCATTTAAAATTTTATTTTTCTAAAGGTATGTATTTTAAGTAAAAACCTCAACACGTGGTATGATGAGGCTTTTTATGTACTGTAGTTTTAGATTAATTTTATGGTAAAGGTTAAATTCACTACAGTAATTTTGTTAAATGCTTACCACAGATTTGTATAAAATTAATTTTAACAATCCTTGGCGTTTTCGCACAGATTTAGAAATATGGTGCTAATTTATCAACAGCTTTTTGATTAAAGTAATCTGTCCCAAATGATAATAGCAATGCTCAATCATTCCGTCAATATTTCTAAGATAAGTTCCGTATTTTTCGTCTACAAAAGATTCATTCATTTTTGCATCGGGCATCTGTTCTAGTAAGCTTGCGAATTTTTCGGCATCACTGAAAAGTTTATTTACAAGTGTTTCCCATTGTTCCTGAGATTTAACCGCAGGGAGATCAAAACTATATTTATCCCTTATTTCCAAATCACCGCCTTCAAAAACATTAATCAGTCCGGCAATGTAATAATCAATATGAAAAGTAAGCATCGCAATTGTATTTAAGGAGCCTATTTTAGTTGTGGCATGTTCCCAGCTTACATCTGACAGCTGATCTTTAAAATTTGTGTTGGCAATCCACAAACCATCCAGCAACACTTCTCTGAATCTTTTGGCTAATTGTAAAGTTGTACTCATTTGTTTATTTTTTTAAAGATAACAATAAGCAACTATAAAATATTACTATTTATACATTTCGAGTTCGATAAAATTGTTTTCTGACTTAATCTTCTCCAGTGCCTGCTCTTCGTACTTCTTAATGATTTCTCTTTTAGAAATAATTTGCCCTCCAACATTAAGATTTCCACCTGATGAGGGACCAGAATATTTCATCCTGTAATCCCTGGCCGGATCTTTTTTATGATTCTTCCAGAGTTTTGAAAATTGTTGCTCATTAACCTCAATACTTTTTCTATTGATAAAATTTGAGGTACTAATTTTTTCTGTGCCCATTTTTTTAATTCCGATCAGTGTAAAAATATGATCTGCTTTTTGATCTTCAATTTTTAAAATTAATCCTGGCAGTCCGTAAAATCTGTAAGGCCCATCCTGAATTTGTATTTCAGGTGTAAACCAAGCTGTCCAGCGGCGTCCCTGAAAGTTAAGAATGGCTTTTTGTACAGGATATCCTTCCAGGGAATCTTTATCGGGGAGTATATTCCACTCAAGTTTTTTGTTACTGCTCATATTCACTGCTGTAGGTCCGATGCTGGTGTATAAAACTGAAGCATAGTCCGGATACTTTTTTGTCACAAAAAATTTCACTTTAGCCCTATCTACAGTTTCATAGGTACTATTGCCTCCACTTTTCGAGATTGAATCCTGTTGATATTTCTTATAGCTATAAAATTCTGAACCATTTTCAGGACTAACATCCAAAGCCATAGTTTCGCTGGCCTGTTTTTCCCTGTGCAATGAATCTGATTTAAACTGATAATTGTAAAGAAACCTCATCGTCTGGGAATTCAAAGAGGTACAAATGATCAAAAAAATAAAAACCGGAAGTATTCTGTTCATATAATCTATATAAATATTATGTAATTTTTCATTTATCAGAGATCTAAAACAATAAAAAAATGAAACTAACTTACATAAGTACAATTTATTTAATTAGTAAAAAAATCACTTTTGTGTGTATTTTTTAATTTTTATTTATATATTTGAGATACATTTATAATCATAAATTTTAAATCCATGAAAAAAACTATTAAGTCATTCAAAGATTTTGAAATCAAAAAATCACCTCTTTCAACAATGAAAGGAGGAACATCTACCACGGTAATGATCGAAACAGGGTATACAGAGAACGAATATCCTGATAATGGAAACGGTGAACCAGACTTCGATTACGAACCTGTTGTTGTAGAAATTCCATCAAAGCCTAAAAAGAAGTTAGGTACCAACTAATACAGGAAGATTTCTGTGTACTATAAAAGACTGTATTTTACAGTCTTTTATTCTTTATACCAAAAACTAACATATAGATGATTCTTATTTTAACCAGTGAAGCCGGCGATTATTCGCATCCCAGATTTGTAGAATGGCTGCATTTTTACAAGGCAGATTATATGGTACTCTCTGCAGAAAGCATTATAAAAGGAGAGGAAGCCGTAGAATATACATCTGAAGGATTACTTGTAAATGGTATAAATCTCAGTAAAGAAGTAAATATTGTGTTTAACAGAAGGTGGCTTGTTTCAGCAGAAATCCCCCATATCATCAATGATGATATTTTTGCAAGGGATTTAAAGAGAAACATTAGCCGGGAATTGTATGAATTCAGGGATTCCTTTTTTCACGAATTTAAAAATGCGCTCTGGATTCCCAATCTTGAAAACTTTTATGTCAATAAAATCTCAAATTTATCGCTGGCAAAAAAATGTGGCCTCCTGATTCCTGAATATCTGATCACTAATTCTAAAGAGAAGCTTAAAGATTTTGTTTCATTTCATAAAAAAATAATCACTAAAGCGATCGGAAATTTTACATTAAGCTATACAGAAGATTCTTATGCTGTAAATCCTATTTATACAAAAGTGGTTACGGAAGAGCTTATTGATTTGTTGCCGGATCATTTTATGCTCTCACTTTTTCAAAGATATATTGCCAAGAAAAAGGAATACAGAGTTCTTTATTTTAATAAAAAATGTTATTGTGTAGAGCTTCTGACCCAGGAAAATGATTTTTCTGTTATAGATTCCAGAAGATCAGATAAATCAAAAGAGACTAAAGAGGAAATAAGGCTGGTCCAGAGCAGTCTTCCCGTTGATGTAAGCTCATCGATTGTAAAATTTATGACTGAAATTAACTTAAATATAGGGTGTCTCGATCTTATTCAGGATGAGAGCGGTAATTTTTATTTCCTTGAAGTAAATCCTGTGGGGCAGATTTCCGGATATTCCCACAGAGCCAATTTAAATTTTGAAAAGGAAATCGTTGAATATATGATAAAAGAAGACCAGATAAAAAATGAAGAAAAAAGAATTAGAGAAATCTGTTGATACCCTCGTATGTAAGGGCTTGATACCCGTTGCTTATTACGAATGTGACATTTTTATACATAAGGAAAAGGAAGATGTTGTAAAAGTAAATAAACAACCGGTGAGTCCGTTCTTCAAACAGTACAATTTGCCCAGAAAAGAATCTGAAAAGCTTATTTCCAAAATATATGAGCTATATTAATTTTTATGCCTGCTGTCATATTACAAAAGGTTTTACTTACTCGATTATTACGGATCTCGAACGTGGAATTTATTTTTCTTTTCCTACCGAATATTTTGAAATTTTATCTCAGAAGAATATACCTGCACAAAACAATCCATATTCTTCGGATCCATACTTTCAGGAGCTTCTTAATTTCTTAGAAAAAAATAAATTTATATATCAGACACAACAGAAAGAAAACATTTCTGAAGTGAATACTGAATTCATTTTACCTTATGAAATAGAGGATATTATAATAGATGCAGCTAACGGCGAAGATCTAAACTATAAAACAGAAAAGATTGATATTTTCTGCGAAGCCATACAATTTAGAATATATGGAGATTGCACTGTTGATAATTTATATCACTCTATCAACAATATCCGTGCAATAGGAATTTCAAGTATTGAAATTATAATAAATTATAATGAACAGCTGATAACACAAGAAGCCTATGCCGACCTATACCAGAAAAACAATATCATTTCAAGAATAATAGTAATGAACTCTCCGGAAGCAAAGAAAGCAGAAGGAAGCTCCATTTTATTTACAACTTCAAAACTATCTTCATGTGAGCAGTGTGGTATCATCAGTGAAAGCCTGTTTATGCCAAATCAAAGAACATTTCTTACTTCTCAGAAGTTTAATTCCTGTCTCAACAAAAAGCTGTCTATCGATATTAATGGCGAAATAAAAAATTGCCCTTCGATGAAGGAAAGCTTTGGAAATATCTCGGAAATTTCTTTGAGTAAAGCATCTGGAATGCCATCTTTAAAAAAATACTGGGACGTAAAAAAGGATGATATTGAGATTTGCAAAGATTGTGAATTCCGTTACATCTGCACAGACTGTAGAGCATATACACAACAGGATGAAATTATTAACGACATTGATTATTCCAAGCCATTAAAGTGTTCATATGATCCTTATGAAGGAAAGTGGTTTTCCGAAAAGCCTATTCTTTATAAATAAATGTATTTTAAAAAATTTCCAAATTATATCCAACCCGGCGCAAAGGATTGCGGTCCTACCTGTTTACAGATAATCAGTAAATATTATGGTAGACACATCCCATTGCAGGCTATTCGTGATTTTTCCGAAACAACTCGTGATGGAAGCAGCGTACTGGGAATCAGCACAGCTGCAGAAAAGATGGGATTTGAGGTATTAAATGTTAAAATAAATTTTACCATTTTATCAGAAGAAATACCTCTGCCATGCATTTTGTACTGGAATAAAAATCACTTTGTTGTTGTTTACGAAATTTCTAAAAATAAAGTAAAAATAAGTGATCCTGCATTCGGCCTTATCAACTATTCTCATAAAGAATTCATCAAAAACTGGATCGGTAATAATGCAGATGTGCACACACAGGAAGGCATTGCAATATTATTAGAAACAACACCAGATTTCTTCGAAACTAAATTCGAAGTATCTGATAAGAAAATGAATTTTTCATTTTTGCTAAAATATCTTTTTATATATAAATCGTTAATACTTCAGTTAATTTTAGGCTTATTAGCAGGGAGCATTTTATCTTTAATATTGCCATTTCTTTTTCAGAGCATCATTGATGTGGGATTGCAAAACCGTGACATCAATTTTATATATCTTATTCTTATCGCTCAAATAATGCTCTTTGCTGGCAATACCGGTATTGAAATAACAAGAAGCTGGATCCTGCTTCATCTTTCCACCAGGGTAAGTATTTCATTTATTTCGGATTTTTTCGCAAAGTTAATGAGCCTTCCACTAAGTTTTTTTGATACCAGACTTACAGGAGACATCATGCAAAGGATACATGATCATCATCGAATAGAAAAATTACTTACGGGATCTTCTCTCAACACTTTATTTTCTATTATCAGCCTGGTGATTTTCAGCATAGTTCTTTGTTTGTATAATTACAGATTATTCATGCTTTATACAGCCGGATCAATTCTTTACCTGGCCTGGATTACCATTTTTCTGAGAAAAAGAAGAGAATTGGATTACAAACGTTTTGCCCAGCTCTCAACAGAAAGCAGTAAAGTAATTGAACTCATCAATGGAATGCAGGACATAAAGCTAAAAAATGCAGAAATACAGAAACGCTGGAATTGGCAATTTTTGCAGATCAAACTTTTTAAACTTAAAAAAGAATCTGTTTTACTGGAAAATTGGCAATATGTCGGAGGTACCTTTATTTACCAGACTAAAGATATTCTTACGAGTTTTCTTGCCGCAAAATTGGTGCTGGATGGAAGCATGACCTTAGGTATGATGCTATCCGTACAATATATTACAGGACAATTAAACGGACCCCTTATTCAGCTTATAAATTTTATTCGTGAATTTCAAGACACAAAAATATCTATGGAACGGCTGGAAGAAATACACCTTAAAGATAATGAAGAAAATGGCAGTCCAGACATTATATTCCCTTCCGGAAATAAAGATATTGAAGTAAAAAATATTAGTTTCAGATATACGGGTTCAAGTAATTTTGTATTCGAAAATCTGACTTTACATATACCTTATAAAAAAACTACAGCTATTGTAGGAGCAAGTGGCAGTGGAAAAACAACACTCATGAAGCTTCTGATGAAATTTTATGAACCTAATGAAGGAAAAATAACCATAGGAAATGAAAATCTCAATAGAATCCCTCCAAAATTATGGAGACAATATTGTGGAGTGGTTTTGCAGGAAGGTTTTATTTTCAATGATTCCATTGAAAAAAATATAACGATAGGAGATGAACATATTGACAAACAAAGGCTTATGAATTCTATCAATATAGCTAATATCAAAAGCTTCATAGAAAGCCTTCCATTAGGTTATAAAACTAAAATCGGAAATGAGGGCCTTCCTTTAAGCGGAGGCCAGAAACAAAGAATACTGATAGCCCGTGCATTGTATAAGGTTCCGGAATTTATTTTATTTGATGAAGCCACCAGCGCACTAGATGCTAATACAGAAAAGGACATTGTGGAAAATCTGCAAGATTTTTTCAAGGACAGAACTGCAGTTATCATTGCGCATAGATTATCTACGGTAAAATCTGCAGATAATATTATTGTTCTTGATTCAGGGAAAGTTGTAGAAGAAGGAAATCATGAGGAATTAGTCAGACTTAAAGGTGAATATTACAGATTAGTCAGGAACCAATTGGAACTCGGAAGCTAAATAAAAATCCTCCAGGATTTGAAATCTTGAAGGATTAAGTTCTTAATTGAAATTAAAATTATTTTTTAGTAGAAATTTCTTTCTTTCCGCTTTGTAAGATCTTTTCCAGGATTCTAAGGGTAATCAGATAAGTAGGTTTTACTCCTGTAAGCCCCAAGCCTCCTGAAGAAAGCGTACTTCCCGTTTCCAGCGGATTATCAGATGCATAATAAGCATACATGACAAACAGATCCGGCGTGATATGATGCCTGATCTTTGAAGCCACCTGAATTGCTTTCTGGTAGTGGGCTCCTTCCATTTCAAGTCCGATCGCTTTCCAGGAAGTATTCATAAAATAAGAAAGAATATCTCTGTTTTGAAGCGAGGTTCCCAAAACGGTAATCATCGGTCCTTCAAAAGCCTTCAATTCGTCGTCTTTAAAATCTTCCAGTTTTAAGGCATTTTCAAAAGGATAATTATCTGCTGTACCTTCAAAGATATGAGAGGTTGGGATCATGATATCGCCTTTTCCACCCGCTAAGATTCCTGCTTTACCCATAATGGAAACAGATTTCACTTTCATCATATATACTTCTCCTTTATGCTCGAAAGGTCTTAGCAACTCATCCATTACCTCAAAAGCCTGTTCGCCGAATGCATAATCAAAAACCATGATCACATCATCTCCTCCAAATTTAATATCCTGGAAAGGTGTATTCTTAAGATCTGTTTTGCTGAGGTCAATGATCTGAACATCAATATTGCTTCCGCTTTTATCATTAATATAGATCATTCCCTGTTCCAAAGCGTACTTAGAAACTTTGTCGCGAAGTTCTTTTTTATCGGAAATTTCACCGTACAGCTTGTAATCTACCTTATAATCTTTTTTCTTCAGGGCTTCATTGGCGTAAAGCATATTTTTCACCGAATGCATATTGGCCGAAATAATATGAAGCGGGCGCATATGAAGATCATTTTCGTACAATACTTCTTTCACCTTATGAGCCCATTTTTCACCAAAATAGTGATGTCCTACCCTTTCTCTGAGTATCGAACTGAAATGAATCTCGCGCTCTCTGGTTTGCTTTGCATCTTCCAGGCTGACTTTCGCCAGATTATAAATAATTTTAAACAGACGGTCCGGATTATTGTCGTCCCCGAATGTATTATATGCATTTAAAGTTTCATCAAAAGTTCTTCCTATTAAAGAAGAAAGATGGATAAGCGCTACTTCTTTTTCCTTTCTGCTGAATTTCTTTTCACCTTTCACCACCTCTTCAATAATTTTGAAAGCTCGCGTCGGCTTCCAGTTTTCATCCTGAATGAAGGCTAAATTTCTCACTTTATCCGCTTCTATAAATAAGAACGTTAAATGCGTAAGAATGTCATAAATTTCAGAACGCCCCAGAAGAACTTCAATATTCATCTGGTGTTCATCAATTCTGTAACAGTTTCTTCTTCTCTTTTTGGGAACAATCGGTTCGAAACTTCCTTTATCAAACCCTTCATCCGATGTAAGATGAATAAAAGCACATTCTTCAATTCCTTCCGGAAGCCTGTCGAGCACATACATCAGCCCGTTGAGCTCAAGCTTGCTTGGAATATTCATGCTTCCATAAATTTCCGGATTGATAATTTTTAACAAACTTCTGATCGTCTCCCCCGAAACACCGGCAGGTTTAAAAAAACCTCTGTAAAAGAGGTGTCTCATAGAAATATACAATCTTTCAATTGCTTCCGTTGTTTCTCTTGCTCTAGAATTTGTCATAAAATAAATTTCACACAAATATACAAAATCTCCGCCTAATGTATTTTAAGTGTCTTTTAATAAATGAATTAACATAATATTTTATTATCTTTATCCATAGTTATTATTTAAATATTTTTTTGATTCAATTTTTTACTCCTAAAAACATTTTACCCCTTCAAAAATCTAAATACCTGTTTAATTTTTTTGTTAAATTTTAATTCACCCCTGAAATTTTAAGGGTGAAAATATTTTCAATTCATTTTTTTCGTAAATTTGCACCGTAAAAATCAAACCTAATATGTCAACTTTAAGATTCAAAGCGTTAGAAACTTTACCATTTAAGGACTTTAGAAGAGATAATTCTGTAGAAGTTCCTGTAAAACTATCCGAATTATTTTGCCAAAATGTTTTCTCAGAAGAAACAATGAGAGAATATTTAACAAAAGAAGCATTTAATTCTATTCTGGATGCAGTAAAAAAAGGAACTAAAATCCAGAGACACATTGCCGATCAGGTAGCCGTAGCTATGAAAGACTGGGCAATGAGCAAAGGAGTAACTCACTACACTCACTGGTTCCAGCCTTTAACAGGAAGTACTGCTGAAAAGCACGATTCATTCTTCACTCCAATTGAAGGCGGAAGAGCGATCGAAAGATTCAGCGGAAATCTACTGATCCAGCAGGAGCCGGATGCATCTTCTTTCCCGAATGGTGGTATCAGAAACACTTTCGAAGCGAGAGGTTATACAGCTTGGGATCCTACATCTCCGGCATTTATCATGGGGACAACTTTATGTATTCCTTCAATTTTCATCTCTTACACAGGAGAAACTTTAGATTATAAAGCACCTCTTTTAAGAGCTCTTAATGCTGTAGATGAAGCTGCAACTAATGTAATGCAGTATTTTGACAAAAACGTAACCAAAGTAACACCTACTTTAGGTTGGGAGCAGGAATATTTCCTTATCGATTCTGCTCTTTATCAGTCTCGTCCGGATCTGGTACTAACAGGAAAAACCTTATTAGGTCATTCTCCTGCTAAAGGACAACAGTTAGACGATCATTATTTCGGTTCGATTCCTACAAGAGTAATGAACTTCATGAAGGAACTGGAAATCGAATGTATGAAACTGGGAATTCCTGTAACGACAAGACACAATGAGGTAGCACCGAACCAATTCGAGCTTGCGCCAATGTTTGAGGAAGTAAACGTTGCAGTAGACCACAATTCTTTATTGATGGACGTGATGGCAAGAATTGCTCACAGACATCATTTCCATATTCTTTTACACGAAAAACCATTTGCAGGCGTAAACGGTAGCGGAAAGCACAACAACTGGTCTTTGGCAACAGATACAGGAGAAAACCTTTTAAGCCCGGGAAAAAACCCTAAGAAAAACTTACAGTTCTTAACTTTCTTCGTAAACACAATCAAGGCGGTTCATGAGTATGCTGACCTTTTAAGAGCAAGTATTGCCTCTGCCAGCAATGACCACAGATTAGGGGCCAATGAAGCTCCGCCAGCTATTATTTCCGTATTCATCGGAAGTCAGCTTTTCAGAGTATTGGAAGAGCTTGAAAAAGTAACGGAAGGAAAACTTTCTCCGGATGAAAAAACAGATCTTAAACTAAATGTAGTTGGAAAAATCCCTGAAATTTTGTTGGATAACACCGACAGAAACAGAACTTCTCCATTTGCATTCACAGGAAATAAATTCGAAATCAGAGCGGTTGGATCTTCTGCAAACTGTGCAGAATCTATGACCGTAATGAATACCATCGCAGCAAAACAGCTTCGTGATTTCAAAAAAGAAGTTGATGCATTGATTGAAAAAGGTCTTAAGAAGGACGAAGCGATCTTCAACGTATTGAGAGAATACATCAAGCAGTGTAAAAACATCATGTTTGAAGGTGACGGATATTCTGATGACTGGGCAAAAGAAGCTGAAAAGAGAGGTTTAAATAATTTAAAAACCACTCCTGAAGCCCTTAAGCAGGAAATGGATGAGAAGTTTTTATCGCTTTATGAAGAAATGGGAATTTTCACCCACAGAGAAGTTGAAGCAAGAAACGAAATCAAATTAGAAAAATATTCAACAGTTATTGATATTGAAGCAAGAGTATTAAGTGATATTGCAAGAAACCACATTATTCCTTCTGCTTTAAATTATCAGAACAGACTGATTGAAAACGTAAAGGGTCTAAAAGATATCTTTGGAGAAAATGAGTTCAAATCTTTAGCAAAAGAACAAATGAGCTTAATTACCGGCATCTCAGAAAATGTATCGAAGATCAAGTTAGGTGTTGAAGATCTTATTGCAGCAAGAGAAGAAGCAAAAGCTGTTTCTGAAAGCCAAAAACAGGCGGAAGATTACTGCAACAAAGTAAAACCGTTATTTGACGTAATCAGAGAAGCGTCTGACGCTCTTGAGATGATGGTAGATGACGAACTTTGGCCAATGACAAAATATAGAGAAATGTTATTTACAAAGTAACATCTGTAAAGTTCCATATTAGTTAAACTCTCCGGCGCGCTTTCGTTCCGGAGAGTTTTTTTATGATTAAAGCAACCATTAACAACCGTACCGTTTGATGGAAATGTTTAATTTCAAGATAAATATGAATTTAAAACATTATCCTTAAAATTAGAGTTATCCTACAAGATACCACACTAAGTAAGTGATATTTAAAATGGTTTTGTTAAAGAATCTTAATAAAAAAAACCGCATACTCACCTGAAACAGGCTGTTGCGGTTTATTTTTCTTTAACATACTTAAACAATATGTTAAATTGTGTTAAAAAGAGAACTCAGCAATAACCATATCAGAGTCCTTTTACAAGGAATACATATTTTTGTAATGCTTTTGAAAAATACTATTCCTTATTAACACGGTAATCAAATATATATGAAGAAAAGAGTTTTGTTTTATCTAGTTGCTTTAGTTTCTACAGTATCGTTACAATCGTGTGTTACAAACTACGTAGTTTCAAAACCAGCAACTTACGCTAAAGAATACAAAACAGATGCCAAACTAGCATCTATTGATACTCACAAAATGGAACAGGATAAGCAACAACTTATCAATTCCTTTTTAGCAGAAAAAGCAGCAAGTATTGCAAATGCTAAAAATTCTATTAAAAATTCTGAGATTGCAAAGGCAATCATTCACAATAAAACCATCGATAACATTTTAACGGAAGCTCAGACTTATCTTGGAACTCCTTACCGATACGGAGGAATGACAAGAAATGGGATCGACTGTTCAGCTTTTGTTCTTTCGGTTTTTGGAGCTGCAGCAGGTCTTAGCTTACCAAGAGTAGCCGCTTCTCAATCTCAGGAAGGTGAAACGGTAGAGAAAGAAAATTTACAGAAAGGAGATCTTATTTTCTTTTCTCACGGAAGAAGAATTTCTCATGTAGGTATTGTAGAAAGTGTAGATGAAAACGGTGAAGTAAAATTTATTCATGCTGCCACTTCAAAAGGGGTAATGATTTCTTCACTTAATGATTCATACTGGGGCCCAAAGTACAGATTCGGAAAAAGAATCATTAATGAAAACGGAGAAGCTTACAATAATCTTGCTACAACCACTCCGGCATCAAACGGAACAAGTTTTTAATTTTAAATAATTGATTTAAATAATGAAACCATCAAATCCTGATGGTTTTTTTATTTTTGGCTTCAAGAGCTGCTTCCTATCACCAATATGCAACCTGCAAACTTCCCTCCTAATTAAGGTATCAACACACTACCACTTAAACCTTCTCCCATAAGCTTTGTCATTCTGAACACAGCGAAGCGTTGTGAAGAATCTCTTTTTAGTTATTAACGCTATGCTCGCAAGAGATATTACGATATGCACATTCTTTCGAGCGCAAAGGCGTTTCACTCAGCAAATGATAGCGGCACAAGATATCCCTGAAGATAACCTCTGTCCTTCTGGTAAGATGGAGTTTCTGAAATTTATGGTGAGCCTTCACGGTAGTTGGCTTTGCGTACTCTTTTAAGTGGAACGCCTTTGTGAAACTAAATAAGCACAATACTTTTCAAAAAATCTTAGTGCGCTTAGTGTTCAAGATCAAGTAATTTCCCCATTGTCAGACACCAACACTTCCATCACTTGTGGCGTCGGCTAAGCTCGGCCACCTGTCTTCCTATGTACGCGGGCCTTCGAGAACCTCAAGCCCCGCCAACCGACAACCTTTTGTCGTTCTGTAAAAACTCCCATACTCAGATACTCTAAAAACCTCCGACGCTCAAACGTTCAATCTCCGACTCCCATGGTGGCTGAGCGGAGTCGAAGCCACAAAAAAACTCCGGCCGGGAAAGATTTCCCAAACCGGAGTCAACACACTTGATGAAAATACCCATCCCTCACGATGGAATGTCGTAGCACTGATGGCAAGAACCGGTCCGCCCGAATGGTTGGGTCCGGACAGTACTGATGGCAGGGTTCGGACAGTGCGAGTGTTGATGTCTGGTCTGTAGCATCCGTTTTGTTATGCCACGGTAAGTTGCTTATCCAATGATGCCGTTCTTGGCTGTTTCAGCATACTGCTTTCTGTAAACTGCGTCACTACTTCCAAATGATATGTCCCTGCCTCCAATGCCGGAATTACCACAATAAGCTCCGAAGGATTATTGGTAACAATATCCGAAGTCTCTACTTTTGTTCTGGCCTGCGTAGCGGCGTCGACAAAGAAAACGCCCACCGAAGGATCCTCGCCTGCTACCTTGATCTTGCTGCCCGCGATCTTCAGGTTTTTGCCCGGCGTAAGCAGGTCGTTTACCGAACCGCTCTTGACATCGGTAACCTGTAAGATCACTGCTGAAGAATCAGCAACGCCTAAGATATTGACCTCAATGTTAGGGATCTCGGCTCTTAGCTTCTCGCCCTGGTTGAACTGGAAGATAATGCTGTGCTTGTCTTTGTTAAACGTCTCCGAAGGACTGTCAAATACCCCGCGGATGGTCGTGCTTGCCGTGAAGTATCCGGTGTTTACGGAAAAGCCGTCGCACAGCTGGCAGCCCATTTCTTTCAGGAACAGCTCGGTAGCGTGTTCCATGGAAGAGGCGGAGATGTCTGCCCCGCCACGGGATACTGCTGCCTGACAGATCTGTTGAACGTTAAGGCTTCGCTCGCTGGTCGTGCGGGCCGTGAAGTCATTGGGATTGTCTTTCGTTAAAACGTTATCGTACAGATACGCTTTGATGCGATGAAGAATTGTTGCCATAAGTATTTTCTTTAAAAATGATTGTTGATTTTAAAAACCTTCAAGGTTTTGGAAACCTTGAAGGTTTGATAATTTTTTATATTACTTCACGGATTATATAACCGCGAATCCAATTACCTTACCCAGGTAGATGCCCATGGATCACCAGGATTTGTTCGATTAGCAAGTTGATCTGACATAAACCAATGTACTCCGGTAGAATAGCCACAATCATGGTACATCGTTGGCCATCCACCGGCAGTAGAACTTGTGCAAGTAGCTCCATACCAGGTCCAGGTACCTACGTTAGGGATTGTCGTATTGTTACTGAAATCTTCCGGACCTCCGGATCTGTGCCAGGTTCCAAGCCCCAAAATAGTAGTATCCGAGCTTCTTAAGGCCAGAATAGCAGGTCCTCCGCTCTGAGAAGTTGTTTTATTAGCATAGCTGGTCGATGAATTTCCAGCCCTCAGCTGAACCTGTGTACTTATGCTGGCAATTTGCATTACAACTGCACGGGATAGGTAACCACTGCTACCAGGACTTGTCATTTCAGTTTTCTGGGTTGGTACAGAAAGACTGGAACCGTTTACAGCGAGAAGCATCCAACCACCGCCATTAGTAGTCATATCACAATATGCTCTCATCGGTGCATACGTAGTTCCTGCCTGATCAATATCTACATAATAAACTCCATCTGCCGTTGTCAGTCCTTTATTTAAAATTTCCTTACAGCTTGCACAAGGCCCCAGATAAATAGTACATCCACCAGCTGTCGTAAAGGTTACCGCTCCATTGGTTGTACCGGTGTAAGTTCCTGATAAGGTATAGGTAAGATTTCCGCTGGTGCTGTATGTGCCCGCTGCGATGCTAAGTGTAAGTCCGCTTTGGGTAATGGTTTCCGCGGGATAAGTACATGCTCCTCCGGTGTATGGTAATGTATAGGTTCCTGAATAAGATGCTCCGTTGATTAGTCCATTGAGTCTGTATTCAGGTAGTACATTTGACCAGGATCCGGCGCTGCAGCTAAATGTTGGATTGGGAGCTACGCTTATCGTTTTGGTTGAGCTCAGCGTAAGCTTGCTCCATGATGCCGTAAGGGTTCCACAGGCTGCCGGAGTTCCGGATAAAGTATAGGTAACCGTCACTGTTCCTCCTGCAATCAAAGTACTTGAAGTGGGACTTACCGAAGCCACCGACAGACCGGTAACCCCTGAAAGCACAAGGTCTGATGTACTGAAAGCAATGGTAGCAGTGCTGAAAGAGTTATTGGTCAGTGTTACCGTAAATGTGTTAGAAGCCGTCATGGCCGTCCCTGCTTTATAAGTTCCGTTAAGCGCGGAAGATGATACCACTACCGCCGGAACAGAAGAATTGGAAAGCTTCTGCCACACACTTCCGTCAAAATAATAATATCCTTCCGCGGTAATGTTAGCCGTTTTGGTGCTGGGAGAAGCAACCGCTGAAAGAGCATAGACAATAGCTCCTTTCTGAGGGGTATCATAGTTTGCATCTTTCCCCTTGATGTCAACCCCCTCTAATCTTGGGGCAATCAGCCCTTCAGCAGTGGTACTGCCTGTGGATTTTGCGGTAATGTCAAGGGTCGCCTTGGGAGAAGTATTGTTAATCCCCACCTGAGCGAACATCGTAAGGCTGATGAATAAAACAGCCAGTGTAATAATGTTTTTCATTGTTGATGTATTATAAGTTGTTAATGTTTGATACTTTATTTATTGAACACAAAGTGCACAAAGTTTTTTTTAATGCATTGCGCTTTAAGTTTCACAAAGCCGCTCCGCTTATAAGAGCCTACAGAGACTTGAACACGAAGGCCACTAAGGTTTTTTCCAATACCTGCTGCTTTAAGTTTCACAAAGCCGCTTCGCTTATAAGGGCCCGCAGAGTAAACTGTTGAGATGAAAGACCACTCATCGTACCGAACCCCGGGAAATTCCCATCCTTTGGAGGGGTGGCGAAAATTCAACGAATTTTTGACGGGGTGGTTGTATCTATTCATCTATCATTTAGTTGTAGTAAAGCTGTTGTTTGAACACGAAGGCCACTAAGGTTTTTTCCAATACCTGCCGCTTTAAGGTTCATAAAGCCGCTTAGCTTATAAGGGCCCGCAGAGTAAACTGTTGAGATGAAAGACCACTCATCGTACCGAACCCCGGGAAATTCCCATCCTTTGGAGGGGTGGCGAAAATTCAACGAATTTTTGACGGGTGGTTATATCTATTCATCTATCATTTAGTTGTAGTAAAGCTGTTGTTTGAACACGAAGGCCACTAAGTCTTTTTCCAATACCTGCCGCTTAGGTTCACAAAGCCATTTCACTTAGAAAAACCCGCAGAGTAAACTATTGAAGATGAAAGACCACCCATTATACCGAAAACCGGGAATTCCCATCCTTTGGAGGGGTGGCGAAAATTCAACGAATTTTTGACGGGGTGGTTATATCTATTCATCAATCATTTAGTTGTAGTAAAGTTGTTGTTTGAACACGAAGGCCACTAAGTCTTTTTCCAATACCTGCCGCTTTAAGTTTCACAAAGCCGTTCTACTTAGAAGAGCCCGAGGAGTATGGATTCGTAAAGCTCTTTTGATATCTTGTTGAGATCCCTACGGGGATGACAAACAGAGTGGATTATTCTCCTGCTAAATCTTCGTGTTATTTGTGCAAGACCATTAGTGCTGTTTGTGTTTAGATCACCGGTGGCGGGCGACTGTATTGCTGGAGGCTGATCTTAATGACCCTGATAGGATAGAAAGCTAAACCAAAAGGTTTTTCTTTAGATGACATTATGCCATGAAGCTTTAGGAGCCCAGGACTTATTACCTGCATGAGCAGCTTACGGGAGAAAAAGTTTCCCGTAACAGCCTGTGAGCAGAAACCTCCGGGATTGCTGAACTGCTGGCTACCGGCAGGCGCTGTAAAGCAGAAAGAAGATCCTTTCTCGTATGTGGTATAGACTGTGGCAGGTGCTGTTTTTAAAGTTGATTTTAAAATTTTAGCTTTATGGTATACCGTGGGACAACCGCCAGAAGGCTCAATACCTACCGGCGCAGTAACGGATATTAAAGTATGGGAATCTGCATACACAGAGGCTTCTTCGGAAATGTAAATAATGGAGTCGGAACCTGAAAAGAGCGTTTGTGAACTGATGAAAACACTCACCAAAAACACCTGGCAACACAGCATCCTTACGCAAAAACGCAGGAATAAACGGGATTGAGGGATTATGATTACAGGTATTTTCATCCTTTTTGTGCTTGAAATAGTAGTCACACTCAGACTACTTTTGTTGCTAAACACTTAGGAATCAATCCTTTTTTTAAAATATTGGGTAAAAATGCGGTTGAATTTTGTGCGAATAAAAAGTAGCTTTAAAACAAAATATGATCCCTCTTCTTATTTAACATATTAAAAAACAACAGATTATTATTTGGAAGTCACAATTATTTGTTTACATTTGCCACATAAAAGTAGTCTGAGTGTGACTACTTTTTCTCTAAATTATCGTACTGACACAGATAAAAATTACCACTTGTACAGTAGTTATATTTCAAAACCTGAAACCGTCTACCCTTTTAAGCTCTATCTATTAAAAGAAATCCCACTTAGAATAATTTTTTGTTGTTACCTATTTTATCATCAAGGAACCTTTTTACATAGCCCTTAAAAAAAGATATGACATATTTCCACAGCTAGCTGTTTTTATCAATATCAATATCGAATTTATATAAGAGTCCGTAAATTTCAGAAAGTGAAAACCTGGTCTTTTTAAGCCTGTTTTGGGAAGGATCTATTGCATAATTCACCGAAGTCCTGAAGTCCGCTTTTTCAAGGTTGGTATTGTCGAAAACGGCACCGGATAAATCGCATGTGTTAAATACAGAATTTGATAAATTACACTCGGAAAAATCGACCTCATGAAGAATACAGTTTTTAAAAACCGTTTTTCTTACCGTTGCTTTATAAAACACGCAATTATTCATTAAGCATCCTTCAAAGCTGAAAGCCATTCCGAATTCGTTGCAATCGCTGAACTGAAGTCCGAACATCTTACATTCCCTGAAAATCACATCACGGAAAGCTGTGGAAACAATTTTTGCCATGCTCAGATTGCATCCGATAAAACCACAATCATTGAAATTAAAACCTGAAAGATCTGCGTACTCCAAATTGCAGTTTGTAAACGTACAGTTTTCATATTCGCCTTTATCTAAAGGTTGTTGTGCGAAATCTGTGTTCTCGAAATTTTGATCTGAGAAATATGATTGTTTCATTGAATTTTGATGATATTTTTTGTCTCGCGGATTTAGCAGATTGCGTAGATTTTTCAATGTAAAATTTAAACAGAATGGTGTAAACTTCCATCATCCCGCTTCCAACTTCAAACCTTTTAAACCAAACTATTCTTATCCGAGTAATTTAATTTAAAGAAAATAAAAGTCATGATCGAAAAGGCAAGCAAAGAACTTCCTCCGTAACTAAAGTAAGGCAACGGAATACCAACGGTCGGGAAGAGCCCCATCACCATTCCTAAATTGATTGTAAAGTGCATCAAAAGGATCGAAGCAAAGCAATATCCGAAAACACGATTAAAACCCGATTTCTGTTGTTCTGCAAGGTAATATATCCTTCCGATGTAGATCATATAGCAAAGAATCAATACGGCACTTCCTGCAAAGCCCCATTCTTCCCCTACCGTACAGAAAATATAATCGGTTTCCTGCTCAGGTACAAATTTCCCCTGAGTTACGGAACCTTCACGGTATCCTTTACCCCAAAGTCCACCGGAACCAATAGCTGTTTTTGAGTATAGCAGGTTATATCCTGATGTATCTCTGAAAGCTTTTTCACCTTTATACAAAACCTCAATTCTTTCTCTTTGATGCTTGGGCAGCTTTTCTAAAATATAAGGAGATCCGAAGGCTAGTCCGCAAAGCAATACGACAGAGCCTACAATTCCAGAAATTGAGATGACATTCCAGGACATTTTGTAGTAATTCATCGCAATCCAGGCTCCTACGATCACAATAATGGTGATGGCTACCCAGATAGGATTGACCGCCAGTGAGATCAGGAATACGCCGGCAAAAAGAAATCCAATTCCGAATAATAATCCGCTAAGTCCTTCGCGGTATAAGGCGATGAAAAACGCAATGAATACCAACATAGAACCGACATCGGGAATTGCAAGAACAACCACTGCAGGAATGCCAACAATCGCCAGTGTAGTCAGCAAAGATTTTCTGTTCTTCAAATTAAATTCAGGTCCTGAAACATAATTGGCAAGCATAAGCGCCGTCCCGATTTTAGCGAATTCCACCGGCTGCATGGTAAAACTTCCGAATTTATACCAGTTTTTCTGTCCGAGAATCTCTTTACCAAATGGAAAAAGACCAATCAGCAACAGTACACCACCAATATAGATAATTCCGGACATGTTCTCAAAAAATTTACTCCTTCCGACAAAAATAACGAGCCCCACAAAAAGAGAAATACAGAAGAAAATCAATTGTTTTTCTCCTAATTTCTGATCTACGCTATAAATATTTGCAATGGCAAAAGCACAAAGCAGGAAATATAAGCCAAGACCTAATTTATCTATTCCTTCTGCCCATTTCATTGCTTCACCGGTTTTGTTTTATTTAGTTTCTTTTTTTCGTCTTCTGCTTGTTTCTGCATCTTAGCTTTTTGCTCTTTCACCAATTTTAAGCTGTCCTGAATTCTTTTTTGCTTTATAGAATCTTCGCTTGGTTTGTAAAGGCCTTTACGTTTAAGATCGGCAATCCATTGTCTTTTGTATTCAGGCATGAAACTGGAAGTGATCATTTTCTTATAAAGATGTTCTCGTTTGATATCTCCCGTAATATATTTTTCAGCAATAATTGTTGCTGCCGGCCCCGCCCATGTTGCCCCAAATCCAGCATGTTCCATGACGGCTGCCACTACAATTTTAGGCTTATCTGCGGGGGCAATCAATACAAAAATCGAATTATCTTTTCCCTGAGGAACCTGTGCAGTACCTGTTTTGGCAAGCTGTGTAAAATCGCTGGACTTTAAACCGCGTGCCGTACCATTTAATACAACCGCTTCCATACCTTTAAGCACCGGATCAAAATGTTTTTTATCAACCAATGTCTGATGTTTCTTTTTGAATCTCGGATCGGGATTTGGTTTTCCGTCAATCGCCTTTACAATATGGGGCGTATAATACCAACCTTTATTAGCAATTGCCGAAACATAATTTGCAAGCTGAAGTGGTGTCACCAATACATCTCCCTGTCCCATTCCGTTGTAGATGGCACCGGTAGACATTTCGTCCCAGTTTTTAAAATCTGTTCTTTTGGATCCGCTGGCTTTCATGATTGCCTTAAATCTATTTTCGTAAAAATCACCTGAAGGAATCCTGCCTCTTGCGCCTACTGCAAAATCATTATTTAAAAATTCACCTACCCCGAAACTGCTCATGATTTTTTTCCATTCATCCACCCCTCTGGAAGGATTTCCGGGATATTTTTTAATGATGGCAATGAAAGCATATGTGAAAAAACAGTTACTCGAAACCTGAATGGAAGGAATCAGAGGATCGGCGCCTCCATGACCTTTAATTCTTTTTCCTTTATAATAAAATCCGCCACCACAAGGAAAGATCGTATTTTCATCCATTACCCCCATCTGCATTGCTGCAAGAGCCGTTAATAGTTTAAATGTTGAACCCGGCGGATACGCTGCCTGTAGTGACCTGTCAAAGGTTGGCTTATTCTCGTAAATGGTATCTTTTGAAAGCGCATACAGATTCCTGGATTTATTCGGGCCCGTAAAAAGATTAGGATCAATATCAGGACCTGTTGCGGCAACCAGAACTTCACCATTATTCGGATCAATCGCCACAATCGCTCCATGTTTGTTGATCATCATTTCCTCTGCAATTCGCTGCAGATCATAATCAATGGTAAGGGTAATATCTTTTCCGGTAACCACATCCTTGTCTAAGGAACCGTTTTTATAAGGACCAACATTCCGTAACTTAATATCTTTCTGAATGTATTTCATTCCTTTTATCCCGCGGAGCTCTTTTTCATAGGCTTTTTCAATTCCTGTTTTACCGATGAAATCTCCAGGCAGATAATAGGCAGAATCTTTTTTAATTTCCATCTCATTGACTTCACTGGTATATCCCAAAAGATTTCCGGACGTTGAAACTTCATACTGACGTTGAGGTCTCGAAACAATGCTGAACGCAGGATATTTAAATATAATTTCCTGAACTCTGGCGATATCTTCCCGGCTGAGGTTCTTCATAAAAGTCATCGGAGTCAGCTTGGAATAGTATTTTTCTTTTTTAATATTGTCAATCGTCCTGATAAAATCATTTTTTGAAATTTTCATCAGATTACAGAAAGCCAGCGTGTCGAAATCCGGCCGCATCAATGCCTGAGTGAAAGATATTTCATAGGCAGGCTGGTTTCCTACCATAATTTTACCATTTCTGTCGAAAATAACACCACGCTGTGGAATAACGTATTCTATTTTAATAGAAGTATTGGCTGCATTGAGCGCATATCTGTCGGTAAAAAGCTGCAAATAAGCAAGTCTCGCTACAAAAATTGCGGCGACTATAATGAGAACGGAAAAAATTTTTAAATAACGTGTGTTCAAACTTTTTGTTTGATTTTAAATATTAATGCGTAAATAACTATAAATATAAACGAAATTATACTCGTTACCAACACATTAAATAATATTTCAAAAAATCTACTCAGCTTAAAGAATTCTATATATTGTACCAAAAGCTGATGTAAAAAGATACTTGTAAATAAAAACAGCAAAAACTGCGCCCACTGAAGGGACTGAAAAGAGAAAAAATCTGTAGAAGTATCTGTAGAAGTCCTGAAAATCAAGGTTCTGAAATAGGCTATAAGCGTTGTTGCAAATGCATTGATTCCCCAGGAATAGAGGAACGCGTCAACCGACAAGCCGATCAGAAAACTTAAGGCTAAAAACTGAAATTTATTTCTGAAGAACGGATAAAACATAACAAACACAGGATACAACACCGGCGTATATTTCCCGAAAATAGTAATCCTGTTCAATACAAAAATTTGTAATGCAACCAGAAAAATCATGATTAATATGTCCGTAAATAAAGTTCTGCTAATCATCTTCCTTTTTTATTACAGATTGCATCGTATCCTGAATTTTTTGTACTTCTGCCTTTTTAAGGTTTTTAACGACATATACTTTGCTCAAAGCACCCATTTTCTCACTTAGTTCAACCGAAATATCCCAAAAACCGGTTTTATTATCAACAGAATAGCCTGCGATCGTACCAATCATAACACCTTTAGGGAAAATGGCAGATTTTCCGTCAGTGATCACTGTATCTCCTATTTTCAAGGCTACATATTTTGGTATATCAGCAAGATGCATCACTCGTGAATTGTCTCCATTCCAGGTAAGCGTCCCGAAATATCCTGAATTTTTTAAAGCAGCATTGATGCGGATTTTATTCACACTCAATACTGACTGTACCAAGGCGTAACTATCTGTGGAATTGATCACGATTCCCGCAATACCTTTAGGAGCCATCACTCCCATCTGCGGAAATACACCATCTTTTCTTCCTCTGTTGATGGTAAAGTAATTATTTCTACGGTTGATACTGTTGAAAACGATTTCGCCATCTACGAAAGTATAGATCTGTCCGCCTCCCAATGTATCATGCACTTTTCTGAATTGCGGATTTTGTGCACCCTGCTTTCCGTAAAGCTCGACCATAAGCGCCTTGTTCTGAGCCACCAGATCTTCATTGATCTGCTTCAGCTTAAGATAAGAAACCCCTTCATCTATATATCCCGACACCCAAGAATTGAGCGCTGCAGACTGTCCTGCGATCCAGGATTGCTGCATGGCATTTTTAGAGAAAATCAGAATCAGAGCAATAATTTGCAGAAATATAAAGAAGACAAAAAGTGCATTCTTCGAAAATAATCTCAGCAAAAATCCCATTCAGATATGTGTCGTAAAAAGTTAGAATTATTTTATTAAGAAATTGAATTTATCCATATTCTTAAGGGCGATACCCGTTCCGCGAACGACAGCTCTTAACGGATCTTCTGCAACAAATACAGGAAGACCTGTTTTCTTATGTAATCTGTCTGCAAGACCTCTCAATAAAGCACCACCACCGGCAAGATAAATACCGGTTTTATAGATATCGGCTGCCAATTCCGGTGGAGTTAAAGAAAGCGTTTCCATTACCGCATCTTCAATTCTGATAATGGATTTGTCTAAAGCTCTTGCAATCTCTTTGTACCCAACCATGATTTCTTTTGGCTTTCCTGTGATAAGGTCTCTACCCTGCACCGGAATATCCTCAATATCCACATCAAGATCTTCAACAGCAGAACCTACTTCAATTTTGATTCTCTCTGCGGTTCTTTCTCCAATATAAAGATTGTGATGTGTTCTTAAGTAATAAGCAATATCATTGGTAAATACATCACCTGCAATTTTCACAGATTTATCACATACGATACCTCCTAAAGCAACCACAGCAATTTCCGTAGTACCACCACCTATGTCGATGATCATATTCCCTTCAGGCTTTTGTACGTCAATACCAACTCCTATAGCTGCGGCCATTGGCTCATAAATCAGACGAACTTCTTTTGCATTTACTTTCTGTGCCGAGTCTCTTACCGCTCTTTTTTCAACTTCTGTAATTCCGGAAGGAATACAGATCACGATTCTCAAAGCCGGCTGAATGAATTTACCTTTAATTCCGGGAATTTTTTTGATAAACTCTTTGATCATGTGTTCAGAAGCGTGGAAATCTGCAATTACCCCATCTTTCAACGGACGAATAGTCTTGATATCTTCGTGAGTTTTACCCTGCATATGTTTCGCCTGTTCACCGACAGCAATCGGTCTTCCTGTTGAGCGTTCAATAGCAACAATCGAAGGCTGATCTATAACAATTTTATTATTATGGATGATAAGGGTGTTGGCGGTACCCAAGTCTATCGCAATCTCTTGCGTAAACATATCGAATAAACTCATACTTTTACTTCTGATTTTTTAAAGAGTTACAAAGATATAAATTTAAGACGTCTAAAGAAATTTCACAAGCAGATAATTTGGTTAAAATTTTATTAAAATTTATAATCACTTATTAACTTTTACTTTAAGTATTTACAGACTTTGATTTAAACCAGATTTAAGATAACATCGGATTAAAAGGGAATGACGGAAATATGACGATAAGTATTGCAGTTAGTTTTCAAAAATTTAGACTTAATTGCAACCCTTCTTATCTTTAACAATCATTATTTCACTATTTAGAATAATCCCAAAATAGTTTTTTACGATAATTATCATATATATTTTCAGAAAGTCATTAATCAAAATTTACGTAAATTTGCCCCGCTTATGTTACAGTATTCAAACATACATCAGACGTCCAATTTTGCGGTACTTTCCATTAGTTATGAAAAGGCTGATGTAGAAACGAGGGGAAAATTTGCATTTTTTGATGAAAACATTAAAAACTTTGTCACCCGGATTCACAATGAAGATTTAGGGGATGCCTTTGTTGTCTCCACCTGTAACAGAACCGAGATCTACACCACCTCTCCGAATTACCTTTTGGTTGCCGAAGAATACTGCAAAACGATCGGCGTAAATCTTATGGATTTCCTTCAGTTTGCCAATATCCTTACGAAAGAGGAAGCTTTAATTCACCTTTTCAGAGTAGCGGCAGGACTGGAAAGCCAGATTATCGGAGATTTTGAGATCATTGGTCAGATTAAAAAAGCATACAGCCGGTTCAGAAAAGAAAGACAGAATTCCAATCCTTACCTGGAAAGAGCTATCAACGCGGCCATTCAGATTTCCAAGAGAATCAAAAACGAAACAGGAATTTCCAACGGAGCAGCTTCAGTTTCTTATGCAGCGGTTCATTATATTTTAAATAATCAGAAAAGACTTACCGAAAAGAATATTCTTCTTTTAGGTGTAGGTGAAATAGGACAAAATACGGTTGAAAATCTTGTAAAACACGTATATCAGCCTAAAATTAAAATCGCCAACAGAACTCAGGAAACGGCTGAAAAGATCTCAGAGAAATATCGTATTCCTCATATTGACTACACAGAATTTGATCAGGAACTAAAACAAACAGACATTCTGATTGTCGCTACCGGTGCGAGACATCCTATCGTTAACAAATCTCATTTTCCGAACGGGAAAGAAACTTTGGTAATCGATCTTTCTATTCCAAACAATGTTGATAAAGATGTTACAGAGAATAAAAATGTAACGTTGATTGATGTTGATGAACTTTCAAAACAAATTCAGGAAACCATTCAGCAGAGAGAGAAGGAAATCCCAAAAGCTGAACAGATCATCAAAGAATTGATGAAAGATTTCCTTGAATGGGAAAAAAAGAGAAAGTTGGCTCCCAATATTCATCATTTCAAAGCGGTTTTAAAGAATATGGAACGCAATGAAATGCATAATTTTTACAAAAAAAATAAATATATAAATATCACGGACATGGAACTTTCTGACAAAATGATTCAGAAAATCACCAACCGTTTTGCAAAATATATCATCGATAATCCGTTAAAAGCCGAAGAAATTAGTAAATTAATGCACGAAATATTAGTTGAACAACCAAACAACGAATTTAATGAAAAGCATTAGAATCGGAACCAGAAATTCCGCACTGGCACTTTGGCAGGCTCGAGAAGTTGCCCGGCACCTTCAGAACAGCAATTATTTAACGGAAATTGTTCCCATCGTATCATCCGGAGACAAGAATCTTCATCAACCGCTTTACGCTCTTGGAATCACTGGTGTTTTCACCAGAGATCTGGATATCGCATTATTAAATGACGAGATCGACATCGCTGTACATTCCCTGAAAGACGTACCAACCAATCTTCCGGAGAACCTTGAGATTGTCGCTTATCTGGAAAGAGATTATCCTCAGGATGTTTTAATAAGAAAAGACTCTGCAAGAGATAAAGAATTCCACGAATTGAAACTTGCCACAAGCAGTTTAAGAAGAAGAGCTTTCTGGCTGAAAAACTTTCCTAATGCAGAATTTTCAGATATTCGCGGAAATATCCAGACAAGACTTAAAAAGCTGGAAGAAGGTGATTTTGACGCGACTATCCTTTCTCTAGCCGGAATCAAAAGAATGAAAATGGATATCGATTATGAGATGATTCCATTTATGATACCCGCACCATCTCAGGGCGTTATTGCCGTTGCCGGTCATTCTGACAAAAAGGAAATCAATGAAATTCTGGGCATGATCAATCATAAGCCTACCCAAATCTGTGTAGAAATGGAAAGAAACTTCCTGAACACTTTGGAAGGAGGCTGTACGGCACCAATCGGGGCTTTTGCAGAAATTTTTGATGACCAGATCCGTTTTAAAGCAGCACTTTGCTCGTTAGACGGCAAAAGCTGTATCGCCACTGATGAAAATTTCATCTATAACGAAGAAGAAAATTTCGGAAAGAAGTTTGCTAGCGTTGTTTTGGAAAACGGAGGAAAGGAATTAATGGCTGAAATTAAAAATCAGATTTAAAACTTCTATAAGCCAGCTTCAAGCTTAAGCTTTAAATATGAAAATCTTATTTACCAAAAATATAGACCGTAATATGATATCCAGAGAATTAGGAGATGATATTGCGGTCGACTGTATTGAGGTAATTAAAACAACTCCAGCGCATGTGAAACCTTTTGATTTAAAGAACAAATCTCTGATTTTCACCAGCGCAAACGGAGTAGATTCATTCTTTAAAAATGGCTTTATGCCTAATGAAGATTTTACCGCAAAAAACTACAACAAGATCTACTGTGTCGGCGAAAAGACAAAAAAAGAACTAAGAAAGCATGGTTTCGGAACTTTCAAAGTGTTGAAAAATGCTGATACCCTTTCTAAATTTATTACTGCAAAATGCCAGCACGAAAACTTCCTTCATTTCTGTGGTAATCTGGCAATAAGCGTCCTTGACAAAGACCTTCCGCTGCAAAATATTAAATACAAAAAAATTATCATTTACAAAACGGAAGAACTTAGCCCCATGATAAATGAAAAATATCATGCTGCCGTTTTTTTTAGTCCGAGCGGAGTTCGTAGTTTTGCAAAACAGAATTCACTTGAAGGAATGAAACTGATTTCCATTGGAGAAACGACTTCCCGTGAACTCAGAAAACATACTTTAGAAAAAGTTTTAACCTCGGAAGGAAACAATTTTTTATCCATTCTTAAACTGATTCGAAAAGAAATTTTAAACAAAGACTGATATATAATTACATTGGCAACAATGCTGTTTAATAGATTATGATTAAGAACGACCTATATTTAAAAGCGCTTCGCGGAGAAACCGTAGAAAGACCTCCGGTATGGATGATGAGACAGGCCGGAAGATATTTGCCGGAATTCATTGCCTTACGTGACAAATACGATTTCTTCACAAGATGTCAGACTCCCGAGCTGGCTTCTGAGATCACTGTGCAGCCTATCAGAAGATTTCCTCTGGATGCGGCCATCCTGTTTTCAGATATTCTTGTTGTTCCGCAGGCGATGGGAATTGATTTCAAAATGAAAGAATCCGTAGGCCCATGGCTGGACACTCCGATCAGAACGATGGAACAGGTTCAGCAAGTTGTGGTTCCGGATGTGAATGATACTTTAGGGTACGTTTTTGATGCTATTGAACTTACGTTACAAAAATTAGACAATGAAATTCCATTGATCGGTTTTGCTGGTTCTCCATGGACGATCCTTTGCTACTGCGTGGAAGGAAAAGGAAGCAAAGCTTTTGATATTGCCAAATCTTTCTGTTTCCAACAGCCGGAAGCGGCACATCTTCTTCTGCAGAAGATTACGGATACGACAATTGCTTATTTAAAAAGAAAAGTTGAAAAGGGCGTTTCTGCTGTTCAGGTTTTCGACTCGTGGGGAGGAATGCTTTCTCCTGCAGATTATCAGGAATTCTCTTGGAAATATATTAACCAGATCGTTGATGCACTAAGCCCATTAACTCACGTTGTGGTTTTCGGAAAAGGATGCTGGTTTGCGCTGGAAGATATGGCACAGTCTCCGGTTTCAGCGTTAGGTGTAGACTGGACGATTACTCCGGAATTTGCGAGAACACTGACCAACCATACCATGACTCTCCAGGGAAATTTTGATCCTGCAAGATTACATTCAACGCCTGAAACAATCAAGAAAATGGTGACTGAAATGATCAACCGTTTCGGAAAAGACCGATATATTGCCAATCTGGGTCACGGAATTTTACCGAATATCCCGGTGGAAAATGCAGAAGCATTCATCAGAGCGGTGGTGGATTGGAAACCGACCGTTTAAACTTTATAAAATTTCACAAGTTAAAAACATTATCCCTTTCAATTCCGGAAGGGATTTTAATTTTAAAATATTTTTATACATTTGATATAAAGCTGTTTGAACTTTTTTATATAACCACAAATCAAAGGTTAATTCTACAATTCGTTTAAACAAGTTTATAGAAAAAATATATTTAATATATAAATTAATAAGCATAAAGTATATAAAATCAAACTTAATGCATAGAAAACCAATCTTAATGTATAGAAAATTAATCTTAATGCATAAAAAACTAATCTTAAAGTATATTAAAGCATACTTAAAGTATAGTAAAATGAGCTTAAGATATACAAAAGCATATCTTAAGTTTATTTTTAATGCAAAAATCATTTATTTTTCCTCCATAAAAACGGTTCTTGTATACAGAATATCTGAAAACAGGATAAATCAATTCAAAACGACAGCTGAACTGCTTTCAAAATATTAATGGAATACCAAAGTAGTATGGTCAGAATTTTCCAAAGAATTATAAAAAATCAAAAGAGAAAAATAAAACACCCTTCAATGCTTGAAAGGGTGCTTTTTACTTTATAATGAAGTTTTAATTTGAATTATCACTTACAGTAACTGTTTCCGCAGGCTTTGAAATCTGATCTGCGAAATACTGCTCCAATTCTCTCAGTGTCTCAGGATTGGTTTGGATATCTTTCACGAGTTGTCCTTTATTTACTACAACAATCCGGTTGCATACTTCTGTTGTATGAGAAAGGTCGTGGCTGGAAATCAGGAATGTCACGCCGTCCTGTTTTGAAAGTTCTTTAATAAGATTTTTCAGCTTAATTTGTGTTGAAGGATCCAGATTGGCAAAAGGCTCATCCAGGATAATAATCTCCGGGTTACCTAAAATAGCTCCTACGATTCCTACTTTTTTCTGATTTCCTTTTGAAAGGTCACGTACATATTTACCGGAGTTTAAAATCTCTCCATTAAAAAGATCGTAAAACTGTTTTAGAAATTCGTCTACAGAAGCTTTATTCTGCCCTCTCAGCTCACCGATGAAGTAGAAATACTCCTCGGGAGTCAGGTAACCAATAAGGAAAGAGTCATCCACAAAAGCGGAAACTTTATTTTTCCATGCTTCAGATTCGTTGACTTTAATTCCGTCGATGCTTACAAATCCGGTTGTTGCCTGAATGAGATCCAGCATCAAACTGAATAATGTTGTTTTTCCTGCTCCGTTATTCCCTACAAGTCCGAAGGTTTCACCATTAGGAATTTCAAGATGCTCTATATTTAAAACGGTTGCTTTTCCGTATGTTTTTGATAAATTCTGTATTGTAATCATATTAGTCTTTGTTTTTGAATGCTTCCAGTGTACTGTATTTTTCTACCTTATAATGTTTAACAATAATATCGAAGATTTTTTCTCTCAATAAAAACCCGAGCAGTCCCAAAATAGCCACACTCGAAACGCCTGCCTCAATTCCGAAAGAAAATTTTACGATCGCAAATACGACCATCGGTAAAAACATTTTAGGAATGAGGAGGAGAAGAGATTTCAGATTGAAACTATTTTTTTGTCCAAACCTTTTTTCTTTAGAATTAAGATCGATCTGCATTTTGTTGAAAGCCCCGGACCAAAGGGTAAATTGTGAATTGACACCGATATTATAAATTCCTGCCGCGAAAAACGTAAGGTACATTTCCCAACCGAAATAGGCGTAGCAGATTGCCAGGATCATTGAAACTCCGGTCACGATATTCATCAGCCACCATTTTGCCTTTAAATATTCTTTATAAGGGACATTCAGCGTCATCATCAACGGATAATAAGAACTGTCGAATGCCGGAACCCTTTGTCCAAACAAAAACTGAAATCCTCCTGTCACAAAAAGTCCCATAAACATCATCATGGCGGGTGTCTTATAAATAGGCGAAGTAAACATCAGCATTCCATAGAAAAGAAATAAAAGACTTCCCCAAAGAATTCCTTTCGTGACTTTATTTCTCTTCAGCATTTTAATATCGTTATTGATAAACGTCCCGATCGCACCGTATTTGTTAAGGAAAGCAATATTTTCAGTCTTTCCAACCGTTTTCTTTGCTTCAAGCCCTTCGTCAAGATAAAATACTTTTCGGATGTGATCAAAGCAGATTTTCCATAAAGCAATAAACAGGATTGCGGGAACAACAGCAAAGTAAGGCCTGTTATAAAAATTATAAAACACCTTTTCGGAATATTCTAATGTAGGAATAATGTTGTAATAAGTAAGTGCGGCGACCACTACAATTACTGACCCTACGCCGATAGCAACCGTTTGCTTGTCATTAAAAAGAATATTGATGAAATTATTCAGATAAAACAATAAAGAAACTCCGATAAACCAACCTATAATACCGGTTGCATCATATCCGTTAAATATCGCAATAATGGAAAAAGTAATGAAAAACAGGGAATTCAGCCAGCTGAACGCAGATAAAAACGTCTTTACAAACATATAGTTCACCAGCGTTTTCTTACGAATATTCAGTGTAAGAAAAGGCTTGATATTCTGAGTCGGCATTTCCTGCCAGATGTACTTTATAATGAGATCAATGGCCCAGCCCGCAATTAAAAACCGGGAAACGATCTTAATTGGGTCCTGATGCATTTCTTCCTGAATATAGAAAAAGGCACCGAATGCTCCCCCCACCAGACATAACATAAAATAGAGAATCCCAATAAGCCTGAGAATCTTCATCGCCAGATTGATTCCTAAAGAACTGCCACGAAAAAAACTCTTGATTTCTAACCTGAGAAATTTTAAAAACATAGTTATCTTTTTTACATTAGTTCATGTAAAGATACAATTGTTACAATTTTTAACTTTAATCGACACGTATTTTTTACAATAATAATCAAAAACAACACTGTTTTGAACCACCCGCCTTCTCCGGAGATTACAAACAGTTTGCTTACGTCTTCAGGAGATCGCAGTTTGTTTAAAACAATGCTGCGGGTAACCAACAGAGAACTCCGGAAGTCTCCCGCAAGTTGCAGGAAACCAAAGAACATCTCCGCAGGTTTCCAACATATTTGTTTTTATCTTACGGAGATTTTTAATTTGAATATAAATTCTTCACAGGAAAATAAACAAGTTGGATAAATTGATTTAAAGCAAAAAAGACCTCCGAAACATCAGAAGTCTTCATTATATTTTTATTCCCAAAATTATCCGATCAGTTCTTTAGCCTGTGCTAAAGCTGCTTCCGTGATTTTACTTCCTGAAAGCAATTGGGCAATTTCATTCAGCTTTTCCTCCTCGTTAAGGGGAACAATAGTAGATTGAGTCCTTCCGGCAACATCCTGTTTTACGACCTTATAGTTGTTATTTCCTTTCGCGGCTACCTGAGCAAGATGCGAAATAACGATCAGCTGCATATCGGCAGACATTTCACGCATCAGATTTCCAATTTCTTCAGCCACTTTACCGGAAACTCCTGTATCAATTTCGTCCAAAATAAGGGTCGGCAACTCATCACTTTCAGCGATAATTTTCTTTACCACCAGCATCACTCTGGATCTTTCACCTCCCGAAATAGCAGTCTGGATCGGCTTTAAAGGAAATCCAGAATTGGCCTGAAATAACAACTGAATATTTTCTTTTCCAAACTGATTGAATTCCGCAGTATTTTGCAGCTCAATATCAACTCTTGCTTTTTCAAGCCCAAGCTTTTTGAGCATTTCTTCCGCTTTTTTAATGAATAGGGGAATACTTTTTTTCCTGTTTTTGGAAAGTTTTTCTGCAAGGTTCTGCAGTATCTTTTCTTTTTTTGTAATATTTTCAGAGATCTCGGCAATCTGGAATTCCAGTTCTGAAGCGCCTTGCTGCTCGCCAGCAAGCTTATCTCTGATTTCTTTTAATTCAGTAAGATCACCGGCATTATGCTTAAGAAACAAAGCATTGATTCTGTTGTTCAATTCGGTGAGCAAAAGAAGATTTTCCGGGTTTACTTCTATGCTTTCGGCTTCGTCTTCAAGCTCGGAAATAATATCTTTTAATTCCACAAAAGAGGTTTCCAGCCTTTCATCAAGTTCGGCAAAACTGCCGGATACTTCTGCTATTTTTGAGAGTTTATTTTTAGCTTCATTAAAGAAAGACAAAATTCCCACTTCTTCCTGATGAAATCTTGACAATACCTGAGCCAGATTATCGGAAATCATTTCTGCATTCTCCTGTATAGAAAGCTGGTTCTGAAGCTCGTCATAATCGACATCATCCAGATGAAGCTCTTCAAGCTCATTGAGGAGAAACGCTTTATAGTCACTTTCTTTATTCGATTCTGAAAGCTGTGTCTGAAGTTTTTTAAGCTGTATTTTCTGACTCTGAAAATCTGAAAATTCATTATGATAGTCTTCCGCCAGCTGTTTGTTTTCTGAAAGCCCGTCGATAATTTTAAACTGATATTCAGAAGTGAAAAGATTGGAAGTCTCAAATTGGGAATGAATGTCAATTAACCGGGAAGACAATTCTTTTAAAATATCCAACGTAACCGGAACATCATTAATAAACGCCCTTGATTTTCCGGAAGGTAAAATTTCTCTCCGTATGATTGTCTGATGTTCATAATCAAGATCGTTTTCAATAAAGAATTTTTTAAACTGATTGTTTAAAGAAAACTCGGTTTCAACGATGCTTTTTTCTTCCGTTTTTGAGATCGACTTTACGTCGGCTCTTTCGCCAAGAATCAACCGCAAAGCACCGAGAATAATAGATTTTCCGGCACCGGTTTCCCCGGTAATCACCTGCAGACCATTGTGCAATGATACTTCAAGGGTATCAATAAGGGCAAAATTTTTAATATAAATTCTCGAAAGCATTGATAATAGCGATTATTTAGCTATTGCAAATATAGAACTTTAGATTTCAGGATTCAAGCGAAGATTACTGTTTCCATTTGTTCCATCGTGACTCTGTACTTTTAGGAGAAATAATGGTCATGACGTTTTTCAGATCTCCCAACACAATACCTCCGTTATTTCCGGAATTGAATATATTGAAAATTTCATCGGCTTTTGTATCCATAAAAAGATTAAAGAAATAAGCCTGCTGGAAGGAATTTTCGTATTGTTTCAACTGCATTAAAGCATCAAATATTACCTTCTTCGCGGCAGTCTGGTCTTGGTTAAAAAGATTATCCAATCCTGCCCTGTGATACGAATAAATGGTTGCACGTAGCTGGCTCCAGTTCGGACTTAAAATTTCCTTGATTAAAATAGAGCGGCTTCTTGGCTCATTGATCTGCTTCCATCCATCATATGTATTCTGAGATTCTCCGTTTTGTGCGATCTGCTGTGCTTTTTGAAACCATTGCGTCCCCGCCATCGACTGAAAGCTGTCGGCATCAATACCCAGAATTACATAAACATAGAAACTGATAACGTCAATCAAATTCTTTCCTGAAAACTGTCTTTCGTTGAAAATCAGGTTCTCATTTTCCACATAATCAAAAGAAAATCTCTGATCCTGAAGGTTGATAAGCGGCGACTCATACGTAGTATTAAAAACCGGACGCACCGCCTGTACAACGATGCTTCCCCTGAATCGGTTTCCGTCTCTTTCGCTGATAACAATCGCAAAATTTGATTTTATTTTTTCAAAGTTCTGAAGTCTCTTTCCCGTCCAGCTTGTGTTATTGATAAAGTCTCTTAAACTTTTCTCCAATGCCTTGTATGCAGACTGATTACTTCCGCCCAACTGCTGTGAATTTACCTGAACAGTAGCCAGCAGCTCCTGGGAAAAACTAAGATTATACAAAAACAGAAGTAAAAATATGCTTATTATTTTTTTCATTTTCTAGTAAAGATTGAGAACGGAAATTTATTAAAATTATTTTAAAAGTTGAGTATCAACGAAATCCAAAATATCTTTTGCGACCTCATCTTTTGATTTAAGCTCAAATTCTTTCTTTTCCGTTGGGGTAAATATTTTTATTTTATTGGTTTCGTTTTTGAATCCTGCCCCTTCGTCGCGAAGAGAATTGAGAACGATCATATTCAGATTTTTCTTTTCAAGTTTTGCTTTTGCATTTTCTTCTTCATTCTGGGTTTCCAATGCGAAACCAACCAAAAACTGATGTGTTTTCTTCTCGCCCATCGTTTTAAGAATATCAGGATTTTTTACCAATTCAATTGTTAAATGATCATCATTCTTTTTAATTTTTTCTTTGGCCACTTCTTTCGGAGCATAATCTGCGACAGCAGCACTGGCAATTCCAATATCAGCTTTATCATAGAACTCAAAAACCTTTTCCAGCATTTCTTTTGCTGAAGTTACTTTATGAAGCTCAATATTTTTATGATCCGTTTTTTCAGAACTCGGCCCTGAAATTAAAATAACTTTCGCTCCTCTTTTTGAAGCTTCTTCTGCTAAAGAAAACCCCATTTTCCCGGAAGAATGATTTCCGATAAACCGTACAGGGTCAATGGCTTCATATGTTGGTCCGGCTGTAATTAAAACCGTTTTTCCTTCAAGTGTTTTTTTAGTATCTGAATTAAAAAAATCTTCAATGGCTTTAGCTATTGTTTCAGGCTCAGACATTCTTCCTTGCCCGATCAATCCGCTTGCCAGTTCTCCGTTTTCTGCAGGAATAATCACATGTCCAAAACTTTCCGCCAACTCAATATTTCTTTTGGTTGATGGATGCGCATACATATCCAGATCCATCGCAGGAGCGATGAAAACAGGGCATTTTGCAGACATATACGTTGCAATCACCAGGTTATCACACATTCCGTGAACCATTTTGGATAATGTATTGGCCGTACACGGCGCAACAAGCATTATGTCTGCCCATAAAGCCAGTTCTACGTGACTGTTCCAGGTTCCGTTGTCTCCATAAAAATCTGTGTATACCGGTTTTTTAGACAATGTAGAAATGCTGAGTTTAGTCACAAACTGTTCCGCATCAGGAGTCATAATTACCTGTACTTCAGCTCCCTTTTTAATAAAATCTCTGATGAGAAAGTGGATTTTGTAGGCTGCAATTCCTCCGGAAACCGCAATGAGAATTTTTTTGCCGGAAAGACTCATTCAATTTTAATTTTAAGAATACTAAATTACTTATTTTTTCTCACAAACACCTGTTCAAACAACAAAGGTCATAAAGAAAAGATTTCCTTTATGACCTTTATATATAAAAAACACATTGATTTTTATTTTCTCTCTTCAGTTTTTCTGAAGTAAACATCTCCGTTCAGCCATTCTTCGATCGCAATAGAAGTTGGCTTCGGAAGTTTTTCATAATGCTTTGAGATTTCGATCTGCTCTCTGTTTTCGAAAACTTCTTCTAATGTGGAATTGTGAACTGCAAACTCATCAAGCTTATTGTGAAGTTCCGTACGGATTTCAGCATTGATCTGCTCTGCTCTTTTTCCCATGATAACAATCGCTTCGTAGATTGAGCCTACTTTGTCTTCAATCTTATCCTTATCGTAAGTAATGGTATTTACTTCTGCTTTTGTATCTTTTACACTCATTTTGAGAATATTATTTTTATTTAAGTTCGCAAATTTACGAATTATCTTTGAATTTTGAAAGTGGCTGCCGGCGGAGGTGTATTAATCGCTGCACTATCTCTACGGATCTGGGTTGCTTTTTTCTCTGCATCTACCTGATCCTTCATCTGCTGCTCTGTTTTTGTCTTTTCCGCATTCTGAGCTTCAAGCTTCTTTTGTCTTTCTGTCAGAGCGGCAATTTTTGCTTCGGTCTGCTTTTTAACAACTACAAAATCTTTCTTTTCCTTTTCCAGCTTTTCTCTGAGATCTATTGCTGTTTTGGCAAGATCGGTATTTGGCATTTCTTTTTCAACCTGTTTTGTAAAGGCTAATGCGCTTTCAATACGCTCATCTTTAAGATCATAAACCGATTTATTGGCCAGCTCATAGCGTGATTTTAAGATATAATCATAAATCTGAGGACGAAGTTTTGTACTTGGAAAATCTTCCAAAACATTTTCAAAAGCAACGTTTGCAGCCTTGTATTCACCCATTTTGTAATACTGTTTTGCATTTTCATAAGCTTTGAATTCCAGCTTATAAGAAAGTTCATCAATCAGGGTGTTAATATTTTTGGCTCTTTCAGAATTCGCATAATTATTTAAAAATTCCTGAAGCTGTGCGATTGCCGACTGTGTCGTAGACTGATCCAGGTTATAATCCATAGATCCTTCATAGTAACATAAAGCCGCCATATAAGCTGCTTCTTCTGCTCTCGGATCTTTAGGAAAGTTTACCGAAAAATTTTTGAATTGGTTCCCTGCCAGCCTGAAATTTTTATCATAGTAGTTAGCATATGCTGTATTAAAGGCAACATTGGGAAAATCATCCGTTCCGGCTACCAAATTGGTAAGTCTGTCATAAAGCGCCAACGCATTTTTCCATTTCTTTTTGGCAAAATTTTCATTAGCGGTTTTTAAGATGAGGTTTTTATCCGCACTTTTCATTGCTTTTTCCTGCTTGCTCACGCATGATGCAACTACAGCTACAGCAAAAAGACCTAAAATATATTTTTTCATATAAAAAATTCAACAGTTTTCGGATTATACAGCCGATATACTAATTTGCAAAAATATAACTTTTTTGTCAATAGATTTTTTTTTATGATTATTTAACGTAATTTTAGTCTGCTGCGTATCCCAAAATTGCAAAAACACTCATTAATAGATTCATTCTTACTTTTTTTTCGGCTTCTTTCGAATAGGTTTCCTCGCTTTTGTTAGGAACATACAGCTCGTAAAAATTTCTGTTTCGGATAACAAATAAAGTAGAACCAATAATAGTTGTTAAAATATCTTCCGGTTTGGGAGTAAAAGTAAAAACTCCAGAAGTGACACCTTTTTTGATAACTTCATCTAGCTTTTTAACGAATAACTGGTAGAAATCCATTAATTCGTCTTTAAGATTTTCGGTATGACGAAGCTCCTGCGTAACAAAACCGTGAAAATAATTATATTTAAATAACTGAGCTACAATATATTTAATAATTTCTTTCATCTGCATTTCCGGCTTTCCGTCCTTAATGGTATCTGCAAATTCTGAAAAATTTTCCCTTGTCTTCAATACCCGGTACTGGTAAAGATAAGACATCATTTTTTCTTTGGAACCAAAGTAATAGGAAATCATCGCAACGTTGATACTAGCTTTAGAACAAATATCTCTCACAGATGTACCCTCATAGCCTTTCTTGGCAATCAGCTCTTCTGCAATGTCTAAAATGTGTATCTGTTTTTCAGTAAATTTTTTCTTCATGTAGTGCACTTTTAGTAAAGTTAAGAAATTTTTAACAGATTTATAAACGTTCGTTTAAGAATTTTACATTAAATCTAAATTAATAGTATTTTTGAATATGGATTTTTTTGATTTTCATCACCATAACAAAAATGTTTCCTTTGGAATCTATAATCTCGACTGGCAGGGCTTTCCGGCGGAAGTTCCTTATTCCATAGGAATTCATCCAAAAGACATTGACTCCTCTGCGATCGAAAAACAATTTCATTGGCTGGAATCTCACATTACTGAAAAATGCGTGGCAATCGGAGAATGCGGTCTGGATTCATTTGTAGATATAGATCAGAAAATTCAGGAGAAAGTATTTTTAAGACAGATAAAATTCGCCAATGAAGTTAAAAAGCCCATCATTATTCATTGTGTAAGAAAATTTTATGAAATAATTTCTTTTAAAAAATATGCAAAACAGCCGATGATCATTCATGGATTTAATAAAAAAGAAAGCATTGCAAGAGATCTGCTTAAAAATAATTTTTACCTGAGTTTTGGAAAAGCGGTTTTGTATAATTTATCTTTGCAAAATACTTTGAAAATTACTCCTTTAGATAAGATTTTTTTAGAGACCGACAATGACGATTTCGATATCAGAGAATTGTATTTAAAAGTGTCGGAACTGAAAGGAATTTCTTTAGAAAGTTTAAATGTACAGATTTTAGAAAATTTAGAGACAATAAAAAATGGATAAATACTGGTTGGAAAGAACGGAGCTTCTGATCAAGGAAGAAGGCCTCGGGAAGCTGGGTAAAGCAAATGTTCTTGTAGTAGGTTTAGGAGGTGTAGGATCTTTTGCCGCAGAATTCCTTGCAAGAGCCGGAGTCGGGAATATGACAATCGTAGACGGCGATACGGTGGATATTACCAACATCAACAGACAATTACCTGCTTTACATTCAACTATTGGAAAGCATAAGGTGGAAGTGGTAGCGGAAAGACTTTTGGATATTAATCCTGAATTAAATTTAACCAAAATCAATGAGTTTCTGAATCCTGAAAGAATGGACCAGATCCTTGATGAAGGGAAATTTGACTACATTCTTGACTGTATTGACAGTGTAACTCCAAAACTGACCTTATTAATTGCCGCCCGAAGAAGAAAAATAAAAGTAGTAAGCTCTATGGGAGCGGGAGGAAAAACAGACCCAAGCATGGTGATGGTAAGAGATATCAGCAAAACTCATAATTGCTTCCTGGCGAAACAAGTCCGAAAAAGACTTAAAAAAGAAAAGATCAATAAAGGAATCCGATGCGTTTTTTCTAATGAAATACAGAAGGAGGAAAGCCTTAAAATGACTGACGGAAGTAATTTTAAAAAATCTTTTTACGGAACAATCAGCTTTATTCCCGCTATTTTCGGGTTGTATGCGGCGGCGGAAGTTATTAATTATTTAGTGAAAAAAGATTAAAATTCTCTTATATTTACGTCGTAAATGACAAACTTCAAATATCCCAAAGCCGAAAAACTCAAGAAAAATACTGAAATTTCTTTACTTTTTGAAAAAGGTAAATGGAGAACAAATGGGAATCTGAGAATCATTATGCTTAAAGACAAACCCGCAAACCCTGTTGAAAGCACAAAATTTGCAGTTTCGGTTTCAAAGAAATATTTCAAAAAAGCCGTTCATAGAAACCGCATAAAAAGGCTTTTGCGGGAATGCTACCGTTTGAATAAAAATCTCTTTAAGGAATCTTTCGGAGATAAAACAATGGCAATGCTTTTTTGGGCATCTTCTGAAATGCCGGAAAAGTTTCAGGATGTTGAAGAGCAGTTTATCAAACTATGCCAGGGCCAGAAAAAGTCATAATCAGTATTCTTAAGGAGTACACATTATAAAAAAATAAAACGGGCGGAAAAATTTCCGCCCGTTTTTATTTTATTTTCTTAGTATAATTTCCCATAACAATTCCTAAAGGTCCTATTACCGGAAATACCAGCAATATCAGATAAGGCAACAGTCCTGATTTGTTTTTGAATAAGATCGCTATTGCGGAAACATATAATACTACTATTGCCATCAATAGGAATATAATCTGGAAAGGGGTAATTGACAGTACATTCATGGTGATTATCCTTTGGTTCTAAAATCCTTTATTTCCTGAATTCTTCCTTCATAATATTCTTTCTTCTCAGGCGTTTTTTTAATTAAAATTTCGAATGCTTTGATCGCTTTGGTGTAAAGTTTTTGCTCAAAGTATAAATTGGCCAGTGTTTCCGTCATCAAATGTGAAATATCATCACCTTTTTCCTTTACTACAAAATTGCTTTCCTCTTTCAGCTGACTGATTTTCGGGTTGGTTTCAATAAAAGTTTCGATCACTTTATTTTTGATTTCGGCTTTCTCTTTTTGAACTCCTTCTGATCGGTCAATCTTCAGCCAACTCTGCCAAGTGTTGATAAATCCGGGAATATTGCTATCAAGCGCAGTTGATTTCTGCTCTTTAACAACATTCTCTGATTCAGAATCCATTTTTTCTTCTTCGTGATGAATTTCCTGCTGTTTCTCGGGCTGAGCGATTGTCCACCCTGACCCAAAGAATGAAACATTCATTACTGGTGCTTCTTCCTTGTTCTCGTCCTGTGCTTCCTGCTGTTTTTCTTCAGTATGAATATTTTCGGACGGTTCTATAATTTCAGCAGCTTGTTTCGCCGGTTCAGAAATTTGTTCCGGTTCGGATACAGTTTCTTCTTTTGGTTCGGCTTTAATGTCCTCTGCGATCGTTTCCTTTAATGGAATATCTGCCTCATGACTTTTAATTTCTTCTGATTTATTCAGTAAAGAGTCAGGAAGGTTGGATTCAAATGACATCGGCTTCCATACAGAATGTACTTCAGCTTTTTCTTCAACATCCTCATTATATTCTGCTGGCTCTTCATTTAATTCTTCAGAAGTTTGAGGCTGTACATCGATTTCTCCAGCTTCTTTTTCAACTTCCGGCTGAGGTTTTACTTCAAAACTTTGAGTTTCTGCAAAGCTGATATCATGTCCTGTGTTTTCCGGTTCCTCCTGTTTTTCAGTTTTTTCAGAAGCCGCTTTTTCTTTCATCTTTCTTTCGACCTCTTCGATCAGTCTGCGCATTTCGTCCTCATGTTTGCTGACATTAGGTTGAGAAATTTCGGCTATTCTTTCTTCAGGTTTATTTGCCTCAATTTTAACTTCAGGAAGAAATGATTCCATACCGTGAAAGCTTAATTCTGCTTCATCATTAACTGATTCCTCTTCTTTTGATGAAATTTCATCTTCATGAATAATTTTTTCATGTGTAAAATTCGCATCCTCTGCAGTTTTGTCTAAAGGAGAATTGTCATCTACCTGGACTTTTTCCTGTTCTTCATTTGATGATATCTGAACATCAGGAAGGAAAGTTTCTGTTTCGTGAAAGCTTAAATCTGACGAACCTGACACCTCTTCTTTTTCCGCTTCCTGAGTAATTTTTTCTTCTTCAATAATTGTTTCCGAAGTGAAATTTTCGGCGTTTTCGGCTTCTTTTTCTTTTTGCTCCGGAACTTCTTTATCGTAGATTTGAGACTGTTCTTTTTTCTCCGCTTTGTATGTGATGATAGAACCAGATTCTAATGTCGATTCGAGATCAATGGTTTCCACATCGTCATTTTCAAGAAAATCTTCTTCACCTTCAAATAAAATTCTGTTCCGTTCTCCATTTACAAAAACCTCTTTCGCTTCAAGTTTTGGAGCAGGAGTGACACCAAAGGTTTCCTGATCGCTGATAAGCTGCGTTTGCTTTTCAACAATTTCAGGCTCTGCATCAACAATTGGAACATCAACCGGAGTTTCTTCTCTTTTTAGCGGGAATGCTGAAGCTTTAGACCTCAGTAAAAGCTGAAGCGGATTTTCGGCCGGTATTATTTTTTCCTTTACAACTTTAACAAGACTTTCAACTTTGGTTTTTTGCTGAATTTTACCATTAATAAGCTGATACAGAATCTTTTTATCTGTGGTATAAGCCGCGGTAGTGGAAAGCACTTTCTGATAATTATCTTTATCATACAAATGTACCCCGTACAAATATAATGCTCTGATATTTTGAATATAGGGAAAAGAATTAATTTCCTCTTCCAGAAGATGGAGATCCTCTGACTGAATGCTTTTTGGGGTCTTTAATAATTCTAAAACTCTATGATTCATCTTACCAATTCGCTACAATATCGTTAAATATCTTATTAATAATTCTGTCCGTCGCAATTTTCACCTGAGAGCTCTCGATATCAGACTGCGACAAACTACTGTTGAAAACCGCTTCATCAGAGTAGGTTCTGTCGAAACTTAATTCAGGGTGAAGCTTATTTTCATAATGCACTTTCACCGTGATGGTAAGTTTATTCTGAGATTCCTGCACCGTTCCTCCTGTCGTCGTAGGCACTGTAGTAGAACTGATGGTCGTAGGCGTAATGGAATAATCTGTAATTTCACCTTCAACCAGAATATCAGGATTTTCTTTAGTCCCTTTTAAAGTAGTTCTTTGTAAAAACCGGTTCTGGATATCCGTAGAAAACTGCTGCGACAAAGTAGGATTTACCAAAGGAGCATTATTTGGGAATTCATTGATCTGAATCGTTTTTTCATCCTTGAGAGATGAACCCGAGAAGGTGTAACATTGCTGAAACAGTATGAGAATAATACATCCGAAGATAATTTTTATCTTATTCATAACTAATTTTTTGATTTTGTGTCTCAAGGACATCTTTATATGCTGCATATTTTATGCAGATTCCTATAGGAATTGTAAAAAACAAACCTATTCCGCATGCGAGAATTCCTAATTGTGAAATAATGCTTACAATGATTGTAAATAGAAAGATCAGCAGAAAATTCTTTTTGGCAATCTTCCATGAAAGTGAATATGCCTGTCTCACACTTTGAACTCTATAAAGAGAAATAAGTGGTTGCACAAAGAAAAGAGAAACTGAAAATGCAATCAGAAACAAAACATACAGGATAAACCAAATCCCCATTCCTCCTGCCAACATTGCAGCATTGATGTTTTCACCATCTTCAGATGCAGCAATTAAAACAGGAATCAATGTTATTTGCATCGGAATCATGAGAATCATAACAATAATGAAAACCAATACCAATAATTTCAAATACACCACAAAGTCTGTAAAATCGAATATATCACCTGCTTCCACTTTTTCTCCCTGATCTGCTTTTCTGCAGATCTTATAAAAGTTTCCGATAGCAAGTATTCCACAAAACGGAATGATACTCATGATAAAGGTTAATAACGTTGCGAGTATGAAACCACCAACATCCTTTTTAAAAAGATCATACCCTTCTGCAATATATTTTCCTATATTAAAATTATAGCCTTTGTTTGTGATTAAATCAAAATTCATTGTTAATAGTTTATTCTTCTAAATTATATTGTTTTATTTTTCTGTATAATGTTCTTTGTGAAATTCCCAGTTCATCTGCCGCTTTATTCCTTCTTCCTTTATGTTTCTCTAATGCTTTGATGATCAAATCCTTTTCATTATTCTGCAGAGATAAAGATTCCGGTCTGTGTTCTTCAATTTCAATATCCTCAATATCTTCATAGCTGTTTTCAGGCTCTGAAATAATTGTCGGATTCTGAATTGCAGAATTATTATTGTTGTTGCCATTTTCAAAATACAGCAATGAACTCGGCGCTACATTCTGTTGACTTTCAGGAGTATAAATTCTGTTAATCAAATTTTTCTCATGATTGCTCAGATCCGAGGTTCCGCGGTTTTTTATCAATTCCGAAGTTAAGGATTTTAAATCATTAATATCGCTTCTCATGTCAAATAGAATTTTGTACATGATTTCCCTTTCACTTCCGAAATCGCTTTGTTTTTGGGAATTAGGTGTATTGACAACCATCGGAAGATGAGACTCCATTGGGATATATTCTGCCAGTTTTTCAACGGTGACATGTCTGTTTCTTTCTACAACAGTCATTTGCTCCACAAGATTTCTTAGCTGACGCACATTTCCGGGAAAAGTATAATTTTCGATATAATGTACCGCACCCGGCTCAAGCTCGAGCTCCGGCATTCTGTATTTTTCGGCAAAATCGATAGCAAACTTCCTGAATAACAAGTGAATATCACCTTTTCTTTCTCTCAAAGGAGGCATATCGATCTGTACGGTGTTCAGACGGTAATAAAGATCTTCACGGAATCTACCGTCCTGAATAGCCTTCATCATATTCACATTGGTCGCCGCAACAATTCTTACATTTGTTTTCTGAACCTGCGAAGAACCAACTTTCATGAATTCGCCACTTTCCAGCACTCTCAATAGGCGAACCTGCGTCTGTAAAGGTAATTCACCGACCTCATCAAGGAAAATTGTTCCACCATCAGCAACTTCAAAATATCCTTTTCTGGTAGCTGTAGCACCGGTAAAAGCTCCTTTTTCGTGTCCGAATAATTCAGAATCAATAGTCCCTTCCGGGATAGCTCCGCAGTTAACGACGATATAAGGCTGATGTTTTCTTTTAGACTCTGAATGGATAATTTTAGGAATAAACTCTTTCCCTACGCCACTTTCACCGATGACAAGAACAGAAATATCTGTCGGTGCAACCTGAATAGCTTTTTCCAATGCACGGTTTAACGCCGGAAAGTTTCCGATAATACCGAAACGATTTTTTATACTTTGTAACTCGTTACTCATAAATTAGATTATTTTGATCTACAGTTTTATGTTTTTACTGTAAATGATTAATGTTTAAATGATTTGAATTCTGAAATTAAATCAACTTAAATGTAAATAATCTTTATTTCTGACTTTTGAAACTTTAGCTTTAAAATATAAAATTCCAGCAAAGAGATTTGCTTTACTGTTTTTTTCGTAATTGTAAAGGAGCAGGGAATGTTTTTGATGATTATTGACAAAATCTCCTCCGAATTTGCTTTTGAAACAAATGTTTTGATGCTCAGGAAATCCGCTTCCAATCAGGTCAATGGCATTTTCTTTATGGCCTATTGCAAAGTTCCGGATCGATCTGTTATTGATACAAAATCCTCCGGAAAATTCATGTTCCTGATTTAAAATCTGATGGTAAAGCCTGTATAACTGCTTACAATCATCATTTTCCCCAGAACCATTACTGATCTGCGCGGAAATGTTACTGCAGATTATTACCAACAATACACTTAGGCAATATTTATGAAGTTTTTCCATTGTCTGAGTTTAAAATGTTAATAAAATCTTGTTTACTTGGTAACACCGTAAAATATTTACTTGCAAAAATCTGTTCATTGTCTTCCGGCAAAGTGTACTGAACCAATGCTTCACTTTTGTCCTGACAAAGAATAATTCCTATAGTTTTATTTTCGCCTTCAAGACGCTTTTCTCTGTCGAAGTAATTCACATACATCTGCATTTGTCCGATATCCTGATGTTTCAGCTCGCCAATTTTTAAATCAATTAGCACAAAGCATTTCAGGATCCTGTTATAAAATACCAGATCTATATAAAAATGCTTCTCTTCAAAAGTAATTCTTTGCTGTCTTCCGACAAAAGTAAAACCATTTCCCAATTCTAAAAGGAAATGTTCTAATTTGTCAATTAATTGAGATTCCAGATCTCCTTCAGAATATGTTGATTTTTCAGATAAACCTAAAAATTCAAGTACATAAGGATCTTTGATGAGATCTTTTGGCTTTTCTATGATCTGACCTTTTTCTGCAAGCTGAAGAATTTCTTCTTTATTTTTACTTAAAGACAGTCTCGCATATAAAGCAGAATCATATTGTCTTTGCAGTTCGCGTAAGCTCCAGTTATTTTTATAACTTTCTATTTCGTAGAATTTTCTTTCATTACTATCTTTGATTCTCATCAATTTAAGATAATGTGACCATGAAAGATTGAATTCCGCAGACGGAGTTTGCGAAATTTGGTTTTGAGAATCCGTCAACAGTGTTGACGAAATTTGTTTTGAATAAGTTTTGTAAAAAAATCTCATTCTATCAAGATTTTCAACTGAGAAACCTTTTCCAAATCTCTCTGAAAGATGGAAAGATAAATCTTTAAGAACAGCCTTGCCGTACTCTGCACGGTTTTCTCCTTTCTGCTCATCTTCTACAATCATTCTTCCGATTTCGTAATAAGTAAGAACAATGGTTTGATTAACGGCAACAACAACTTTATTTCTGGCATTTTCAAGCAATGCAGAAATATTTTGTACAAGATGTTTATTCGTTAAATCCACGGTCATAATTTATTTTGAAACAGTTTCCCCTAAAAGTGTGCCTTGGGTATTATCAAAAACAAAAACGTCCACAATGTCACCAATTTTCTGCCCTTCCAGTTTATCAAAGACACAAACGGCATTCTGGGAATTTCTTCCTTTCCATTGGTTTTCGTTCTTCTTGGAAATCCCTTCTATTAAAATCTGATGAACTCTTCCAACATAAGATTTCATTCTTTTTCTGGATAATTCTCCCTGCAAAGCAATCACCTCAGCCAGACGTCTTTGCTTAACATCAGCCGGAATATTGTCTTCCATTTTCTTGTGTGCAGGCGTTCCAGGTCTTTCCGAGTAAGCAAACATATAACCATAGTCATACTCTACTTCTCTCATCAGGCTTAATGTATCCTGATGATCTTCTTCAGTTTCATTGCAGAAACCAACAATCATATCCTGAGAAAATGCTACTTCTGGAACAATTTCTTTCGCTTTTTTAATTAAATCTAAATATTCTTCGCGGGTATGTTGTCTGTTCATGGCTTCCAGCATATTATTGCTTCCGCTCTGAACCGGTAAATGAACATACTTGCAGATATTATCATGTTTTGCCATCATCCTGAATACATCCAGACACATATCCTGCGGATTGGAAGTCGAGAATCTGATTCGCATCTGAGGCACTGCTTTAGCTACTAAATCAAGAAGTTGCGCAAAATTAACGGCCGTTGCTTTCTGCATTTCGGATGCTTTAGCAAAATCTTTCTTAGGACCACCTCCGTACCACAAATATGAATCTACATTCTGTCCCAAAAGTGTTATTTCTTTATATCCACTTTCCCAAAGGCTTTTACATTCATCCAAAATTGAATGCGGATCGCGGCTTCTTTCTCTTCCTCTTGTAAAAGGAACCACACAGAAAGTACACATATTGTCGCAACCTCTGGTAATGGTAACAAATGCCGTAACACCGTTTCCACCCAGACGAACAGGATTGATATCCGCATATGTTTCCTCTTTAGAAAGAATAACGTTGATCGCATCTCTACCGTCTTCGGTTTCTTTTAAAAGATTGGGTAAATCCCTGTAAGCATCGGGGCCAACAACAAGGTCGACCAATTGTTCTTCTTCCAGGAATTTTGTTTTCAGCCTTTCGGCCATACAGCCCAAAACACCAACGGTCATATTAGGCTTTTCTTTTTTAAGATTCTTGAATTGGGAAAGGCGCATCCTTACGGTCTGTTCGGCCTTTTCACGAATGGAGCATGTATTGAGAAGAATCAAATCAGCTTCCTCTGCCTTAAGCGTGGTATTATATCCCTGTTCATTAAGAATAGATGCAACAATCTCAGAGTCAGAGAAATTCATCTGACATCCATAGCTCTCAAGAAATAACTTCTTTGAGTTTCCGTCTTTTTCAGCAATTGCAAATGCTTCTCCTTGTTTTGTTTCGTCTATATATTTTTCCTGCACAATAATCTGTTTAAAGTTCAAATATGTAAAGTTTAAAGTTTTCCGACCATAAACTTTAAACTTGAATTAATTTGCAAAGATACAAAATATTGTGACAGAATGTCAGGACAGTAATTTAATTAAACAAAGCATTTTAATAAAAATGGGAGATTCAAAATGTAGAACTCCCAACTATAATAATTAGTTTTCAAAAAAATCAAAAACTTTAGTGCATTTAATTATGATTAAAAATTATAAGAGATCTTTAATATGCTTGAAATTACTTTTCACCGTATCCAGCGCTTCTTCCATTTTTCCACCGAGCATCAGCTGCGCCATTGACTTAGTCATTCCAAGTACCTGATCAAATTCAATTTTTGGAGGCAATGCCAAAGCATTAGGATTGGTAAAAATATTCAGCAGGTAAGGACCGTTATAATCAAGACATTCTTTAATAGCAAACTCTACTTCTTCAGGTTTATGAACGTTTTTACCGGGATATCCCATCGCGTGGGCAACCATTGCAAAATCCGGATTTACCATATCTGTTTCGTTATCCGGCATACCACCAACTTCCATTTCGAGTTTTACCATTCCCAAAGAACGGTTGTTAAAAACAATGAGCTTAACAGGAAGTTTATACTGAAATATGGTAGCCATATCTCCCAATAGCATGGAAAGACCTCCGTCGCCGCACATGGCAATCACCTGTCTTCCCGGGTAAGCCAGAGAAGCTCCGATGGCCATTGGCATTGCATTAGCCATAGATCCATGATTAAAGGAACCCAACATTTTTCTTGCACCCGTCCCGGTAATATATCTTGCGCCCCACACGCAGCACATTCCCGTGTCTACCGTAAAAACAGCATCTTTTGCGGCTAATTTATCTAAAGTATGAGTGACAAATTCCGGCTGAATGCCGTTTTCCGTTCCGGGATCTTTTACATAGGTCAATTGATTTTCTTTAACCTTTTCATAGAATTCCAGTTGCTGCTTCAGGAAATTTGTATCTGTCTTTTCTTTTAATAAAGGCAATAAAGCTTTGATCGTTTCTTTTATATCTCCTGCAAGTCCCAATTCAAGCTTGGCTCTGCGCCCCAATCTTTCAGGACTTTCATCAATCTGAACAATCTTATTTTTTACGGGCATAAATTTCTCATACGGAAAATCTGTTCCCAGCATAATTAAGAGATCCGCCTCATGCATCGCATGATACGCAGAAGGAAGCCCTAAAAGGCCTGTAAGACCCACTTCATTAGGATTATTCGGCTGAATAGCCATTTTTCCACGGAATGAATATCCTACAGGAGCTTTTAAATATTTAGACAACTCTACTACTTCCGCATTGGCATTTTCCGCTCCGATTCCGCAATAGATTGTTACTTTTTTGCTTTCATTGATTAAACCTGCCAATTGCCCCAACTCTTCATCAGAAGGGCGAATAATAGGATTGGTTTTGAAAATTTTATTGGAAGTCACTGCCTCTTCTGCATCCAGCTCCGAAACGTCCCCCGGAAGACCAATCACCGCAACACCCTTTTTAGAAATTGCATGCTGAATGGCCGTCTGAACGGTACGTTGCACCTGTTCCGGCCTCGTGATCATTTGGTTGTAGTAACTGCAATCGTCAAAAAGTTTGATGGTATTTGTTTCCTGAAAGTAATCCATGCCCATTTCCTCGCTCGGAATAGTAGAAGCAATGACCAACATCGGAACATGAGAACGGTGCGCTTCATACACACCATTAATGAGATGTACGTGACCTGGACCACAACTTCCGGCACATACTGCAAAACCATCCAGCTCGGCCTCCGCGGCTGCGGCATAAGCTCCTGCTTCTTCATGTCTTACGTGAATCCATTCAATACTGCTTTTTTTAACGGCAATATTCAGGTGATTAAGACTGTCGCCGGTAACTGCGTAGATTCTTTTCACATTCGCATTTTCGAGCATTTCTACTATTTGCTCTGCTATGTTTTTAGCCATAATTAATATTTTTTTGGTGTTTATTTTTTGTGAATGAACTGGAATGGATCAACAGCTTATCTCTGTAAAGATTATGCCACTAACAAATGTAAGAATTATCGGAATCCGAAGTAAGGGGTTTTATAAAATTTAAAATAAAAAACTCCACAATTTCTGTGGAGCCAATATCTATTAAATTATTTCAATCTGATTTCTCAGAAGATCTTCAAATTCATCTCTTTTTCTGATCAGGTGTGCTTTTCCGTCTAAAAACAAAACTTCTGCCGGTTTGAGCCTTGAATTAAAATTAGAACTCATCTCAAAGCCGTAAGCGCCCGCATTATGGAATGCCAAAATATCACCTTCTCTTACTTCATTCAATTTTCTGTCCCAGGCAAAAGTATCAGTTTCACAAATATTTCCGACTACGGTATAAATTCTCTCTGCACCTTTAGGGTTAGACAAATTTTCAATAACGTGATAAGAATCGTAAAACATAGGACGGATCAGGTGATTGAATCCTGAGTTTACTCCTACAAAAACCGTTGCTGTCGTATGCTTGATCACATTAGCCTTAACTAATAAATATCCGCTTTTCCCGACAAGGAATTTCCCTGGTTCAAACCACAATTCAAACTTCTTTCCTGTAGATTTTGAAAAATCGGAGATTACCTTTTCTACTTTTTTCCCTAAGGTTTTTACATCCGTTTCCTCTTCGGTATCCTGATAAGGAATTTTAAATCCACTTCCCATGTCAAGGTATTTTAAATTAGGAAAATGTTCAGACAATTCCAGCATGATATCCAAAGCCTGCAGGAATACATCCGGATCTTTGATTTCACTTCCGGTATGCATATGCAGCCCTTCAACATTAAGGTTGGTAGATTTCATCACCCTTTCGATATGACGAACCTGATGAATGGAGATCCCGAATTTGCTATCGATATGCCCCGTGGAAATTTTATAATTACCTCCCGCAAAAATATGCGGATTGATTCTTACTAAAATAGGATAGGTATTTCCGTATTTATTCCCGAACTGCTCAAGAATGGAAATATTATCAATATTAATATGCACGCCGAAGCTCATCGCCTCTTCAATTTCAGCAAGATCCACACAATTTGGCGTGAATAATATCTTTTCCTTCGGAAATCCTGCTTTAAGTCCCAGCTTTACTTCATTAATCGACACGCAATCCAAAGAAGCACCCAGGTTCTTGACGTACTTGAGGATGTTGATGTTTGTCAACGCCTTCGCAGCATAGAAGAACTTTGTGTGTTTAAGAAAAGAAGATGTAAGTTTCTCATATTGAGTCTTAATGGATTCAGCATCGTAAACATACACCGGTGTACCAAACTCATTGGCAATCTTCAGTAATTCTTTTGAATTCATAATTAATTAAGTAAACTTCTTTTATATTATTAAGAGGATACAAAGGTAATAAGAAATTATTTATCATTTAAAATCAAATACATAGAACGTTATTCTTTTATTTTCAATTTTAAAGAATAAAAAACTTTTAAACAAGCTTTAAAAAGTTTATTTCACTTACTTAGCAAACCTTCTTGATATTAAAAAGATTAAAATTATAATTAATAAAGAGGCAATAATAGAAAATGGATTAGCAAAATTGATGGTCCATCCGAGACCAAATCTTTTGGGAGGGAACAGTCGCTTATCCCTTTTATTATAATAGAAGAGCCCAAATTTCCAGAACGAATTTTCCTGATGATTTTCCATAATTAGTTGTAATAAAAATAACTATTTAGGCAGCGGTAAGGTTTCAAAATCTCCGCGAATAAGTGCAAGCTGCAATTCATTCACCAAATCACCGGATTGATACTGGAGGTCAATTTTCAATTTTGATATTTTACTCATGGTCTGAATCTGGGTAAAAAGCTCATAAAATCCATAAGAAATCACTTTGCCATTTTCAATAATGAGAAAAAGTTTTTCGCCCAATTTTCTGCCTTGTCCTAACCACAATTCGTTTCGTTTTCTGAAATCAATTTTCTTTTTAAAAAACTCAATCTCAGAATAATCATCTATTTTCCCGATAAACTGAACCGCTTTTGAGCCTTGTGTAAATGATCTGAATTTGAGGATAGGCTTTTCGGTTTTATTTAGTTTATTTTTCTCGACAAGATAATTATTGTTCCTGTAATAAAGACCAAAAGGAAGTATTTCTCTTTTTTTAATTCCCTTTGAATTCTGGATCAGCTTTGCAATAATATCGGTCCCGGTAAGCTCATAATTGATCTGCTCAACAGCTTGCTGAACTGCTTCCCATTTTTTAGATTTGGAATTGAATACTTTTTTCGAAAATTTATTAACATCCTGAACATGATCTGAAAAAATAATTTTTCCTTCCTCATTCTGGAAATAAACAAACCCTTTTTCATTCGGGAGATCCTGCGTAAGTTCCTTGATCTTATTGATATAGGTTTTAGCATTAGACTCTTCGTGTTGCTTTTGGATGATCTCGTTCTCAGTATCTTTTGAAACTAAAAGTTTAAATAACTCTAATGTTGCCCGCGCATCACCGTCTGCCCTATGATGATTGGTAAGAGGGATTCCTAGAGATTTTACCAGTTTCCCGAGTGAGTAGCTTACCTCATCAGGAATCAGTTTTTTAGCAAGCGGAATAGTATCTAATGTATTGATTTTAAAATCATAACCTAATCTCTGAAAAGACTGACGAAGCATTCTGTAATCAAAATCGATATTATGTCCTACTAAAGTGGTATTGGCCGTGATTTCCACAATTCTGCGTGCGATCTCATGGAATTTCGGAGCCGTTTTTACCATGTTGGGAGTAATACCGGTAAGCTTCTGTACAAAAGGCGTGATATCACTTTCAGGATTTACAAGAGAAATAAACTGGTCCGTAATTTTCTGCCCGTCATACCTGTAAACAGCAATATCTATAATGCATTCTTTTCTGTAACCTGCACCATTGCTTTCTATATCAATAATTGAATACATTAAATTTTTACAACTTTCTTTAGATTAATCTACTAATATCACGTACAGACTGTACTTTACTGTTAAAATTTATAACATAACTTATGCCATAACGCGTGTGTATTTGTCTTTGACAATCCTGCTAAATTAGGAAAAATTATAACAATCTTAACAAATTCAGTTTGAATCTGTCTACAATCTCTTATGCTAATCGAATCACCTTCTTCTGCCGCCAAGTCCCAGCATGCCCAATATTGCTTTTGCACCTTCCCGCATCAATGTGCTTGTAAACGTTCTCCCCGCTTTACTCTGCAGAACTTTTTCAAACATTCCGGGTTCTTCTTTTACAGGCTTCGTTTTTTGATTTGAAGGCGCTTCGCCGGCAGCCTGCTCCATTCTTCTTACTAAAATCTCATATGCCGATTCGTTGTCAATAACTTTCTCGTATTTAGCCACTAAAGCAGATTTGCCGGTCAGCTCAGAAATCTCTGCGTCGTTGAGAACGTCCATTCTTGATTCCGGGGAAATCAGATAAGTATGCACCAAAGGGGTAGGAATTCCCTTTTCGTCAAGAGCGGTTACAAAAGCCTCTCCGATTCCAAGATTCTGAATCAATGTCGGAGCGTCATAAAATGCTGTTGTAGGATAATTCTCCACCGCTTTAGAAATTTCTTTTTTATCTTTTGCCGTAAAGCCTCTCAATGCATGCTGAATTTTTAATCCCAACTGAGAAAGAACAGCTTCCGGAACATCTCCCGGAATTTGAGTAATAAAGTAGATTCCCACTCCTTTTGAGCGGATGAGCTTTACCATTGTTTCGATTTGGGAAACCAATGCTTTGGAAGATTCATCAAAAATCAAATGTGCCTCATCAATAAAGAGAACCAGTTTCGGCTTGCCACTGTCTCCTTCTTCAGGAAAAGTCATGTAAATTTCCGCAAAAAGAGAAAGCATAAACGTAGAAAACAATTGTGGCTTGCTTTGAATATCCGCCACTCTCAAAATATTGACAACTCCTTTTCCATCTCTTGTCTGCAGCAAATCATGAACATCAAAACTTAATTCTCCGAAAAATTTTGCCGCTCCCTGCTGTTCCAACGCAACAATTGACCTCAGAATTGCCCCTAATGAAGAAGAGGCTATCGATCCGTAATCCGCAGAAAGTTCAGCTTTACCCTGAGGATTTTCCGTAACGTACTGAAGAACTTTTTTGAGATCATTTAAATCAATTAAAGGCAATCCTTTGTCATCACAGTATTTGAAAACAATAGCCATAATGCTTTGCTGCGTATCATTCAGCTGTAAAATTTTACTTAATAAAACAGGCCCGAATTCCGTAACTGTGGCCCTTAATTTCACTCCTCTTTCTCCTGAAATCGTCATTAGCTCTACAGGAAAAGGTTGTGGATTATAAGGCAGCTGCGTCTTTGCATATCGTTCCTGAATAACAGGGTTTTCTTTTCCTACTTCGGCAATTCCCGAGAAATCTCCTTTGATATCAAGCACCAGAGATGGAATTCCTGCGTGGGAAAGCTGCTCAGCAAACACCTGCAGGGTCTTGGTTTTTCCCGTTCCTGTAGCTCCGGCAATGAGCCCGTGACGATTTATGGTTTTTAAAGGAATTGTAATATTTACTTCTGGAACAACTTCCCCATCCAGCATCCCTTTTCCCAGAATAATATGTTCTCCTTTTGGAGTATATTTTGCATTCAGTTCATTAATAAATTGTGTTTTATCTGCCATTTGATTTTTTACATAAATATAAAATTTTTTAGAAATATGAGAGCGTCGCTTTTCTCAAGATTAATTTAAATTCCAGATATTAACATTTATAGCTAACTTAGTACCTCAATTTTCAACTTATATCAAAGTGTATTTGAAAGGCTGTGATAAAAAAAAGACAGACTTTATAGATTTATTCTATTGTTATCGATTTTTTAATTTAGCATTTTTTAAAAAAATAAACACGATTTTTGTACATCTTAAACATTAAAAAAGTCACGAACCACCTAATGAAAGTCGAACAAATATATACAGGATGTCTTGCTCAGGGCGCATACTATATCGTATCTGAAAATGAAGCAGCAATTATTGATCCTTTAAGAGAGGTTAAACCTTATCTCGACCGTCTGGAAAAAGACAACGTAGCATTAAAATATATTTTTGAAACGCATTTCCATGCAGATTTTGTTTCGGGACACCTGGATCTGAGTAAGAAAACAGGAGCACCAATCGTTTATGGCCCCACAGCACAGCCTGAATTTGACGCCATTATCGCAGAAGACAATCAGATTTTCGAGTTAGGAAAAGTGAAAATAAAAGCTCTTCATACTCCCGGTCATACGATGGAAAGCACAACTTATCTTCTAATCGACGAAAACGGCGTGGAAACAGCTATTTTCACGGGTGACACCTTATTTTTAGGAGATGTGGGAAGACCTGACCTTGCGCAAAAAGCTACCAATCTTACCCAGGAAGATCTTGCAGGAATTTTATATGACAGCCTGCAGAACAAAATTATTCCGCTTGACGACAGCATTACTGTTTATCCGGCACATGGAGCCGGTTCTGCTTGCGGAAAAAACATGCAGAAAGAAACAGTGGATATTTTGGGAAACCAGAAAAAAACAAATTATGCGCTCAATCAGCCTGATAAGGAATCGTTTGTAAAAGAGGTTCTTGACGGACTGACCGCGCCGCCTAAATATTTCGGGATGAATGTAGCCATGAACAAAGGTGGCTACGAAAGTCTGGATGCTGTGATGGATAAAGGCTTGACAGCAATTGCTGTTGAGGATTTTGAAAATTATGCGGAAGAAACCGGCGCCTTAATTTTAGATACAAGAAGTCCTGCAGAATTCTACAAAGGATTTATTCCGAATTCTGTAAATATCGGATTGAAAGGCGATTTTGCGCCGTGGGTAGGCGCATTAATCGTTGATGTAAAACATCCTTTATTATTGGTTGTTGAAGAAGGTACGGAAGAAGAAGCGATTACCAGATTAAGCAGAGTCGGGTTTGATAATGTGGTAGGATACTTAAAAGGAGGATTTGCAACATGGAAAAACAGCGGTAAAGAAACCGACGAAGTAAAAAGAATATCCCCTGCAGAATTCGCAGAACAGTTTACAGAAAAATCTAAAGTAATCGATGTGCGTAAGATTTCAGAATATTCTGCAGAACATATCGACAATGCTTACAACAGGCCTTTGGATATAATCAGCGATTGGGTAAATACAATTGATGATTCTGAGCACTTTTTCCTGCATTGCGCAGGCGGATACAGAAGCATGATCGCCGCAAGCATTCTTAATTCTCACGGAATCAGAAATTTCACTGAGATTGAAGGAGGTTTCAACGGCATTAAAAAAACAGAAAAATTCCCGACTTCGGATTTTGTCTGCCAGTCAAAAACTATATAAAATATAAGCTATGTCACAAAAATTCCAGGAAATTATAGACTCTGAAAGACCTGTATTGATCGACTTTTTTGCAACATGGTGCCAGCCTTGCAAAGTACAGTCTTCGGTCCTCAATACCGTAAAACAAAATGTATGTGAAGGCGCAAGAATCATCAAAGTAGATGTCGACCAATACCCTGCATTAGCGGCGCAATATGGCGTGCGGGGCGTTCCAACATTAGCGATATTTAAAAAAGGAGAAATGTTATGGAAAGAAAGCGGCGTACACGATGTCAATACGCTGACGCAGCTTTTACAACAATATGCTTAATGAAGTAAGGTTGAGGTTGAGGTTGAGATATTTTCCTGAACCTTAGCCTTAACCTCAATCTTATAATTCAATTGAAAAAGAATCGCGGTCATTTAAAAACTGAAAGTGATTTCTGAAATCATTCAACTCTTCTAAATTTAATTCCGCATTAACAATATTTCCTTGCCTTTCTGAAATCTCTTTTCCGTCGGCAAAAAAACAATGGGAACTTTCCTTATAGAAAAGATTATTTCCATCCGTTCCGATTCTGTTGAGTCCGAAAACAAAGGATAAATTCTCAATCGCCCGCGCTTTCAGAAGATGCTCCCATGCTTCAACTCTTTTTTCGGGCCAGTTGGCCACATATAAAATAACATCATAATCATCGTTATTCCTGGCAAATACCGGAAAACGGAGATCATAACATACCTGCAGCAAAATCCGGAAACCTTTATAATGTACAATCACCCTTTCTTTTCCAGGCGTGTACACTTTATCCTCCCCGGAAAATGAAAATAAATGTCGCTTATCGTAGAAATCTGTTTTTAAATCAGGAGCAACAAAATACATTCTGTTATAAAATTTTCCATTTTCTTCTACAGGAGCACTTCCGCAGAACACTGCGTCTTGTTCTTTTGCCAATTTTTTTAAAAATTCCAATGATTCCTGATTTTTATCTGAAACTTCTGCCGCATCCATACAAAAACCTGTCGAAAACATTTCGGGCAGAAGAAAAATGTCTGCCTGCTGATTTTGTAATTCTTTTTCAATTTGTTGAAAATTCTGCTCTTTGTTTTTCCAGCTGATATCTAAATTAAGTCCTGTGATTTTCATAAACTTTGTTAAAAACTTCATTAAAAATACGATTTTCAGATGATTTCAGTTCTATCTTTGTTGCAGATAATTTTTTTTTAAATAATAACATAAAAGAATATATTATGAAGAAATTGGTTTTTATGCTGATGCTGATTTTTGCAGGAGCAACAGCCAGCGCACAAGCCTGGACCGGAAAGGGTGACCAGAAAATCAATGCCGGTTTGAGCGCCTGGGGATACGGAACCGGAATTACAGGAACTTATGACTATGGACTGAATGGACTGATCTCCGTAGGGGCCGGACTGAATGCCTATTTCAGCAATTATAAAGACAATGACGATGACAACCGCATTTTTGTTTTCGGAAGATTGAATTTTCACTTAAAAGATGCATTACAGCTTCCCGAAAAGCTTGACATCTATCCTGGCGTTGACGTAGGGGTTGTCGGGAAAGATTTCGGTCTTGGCGCTCACATCGGTGCGAGATACTTTTTCTCAGAGCGAATCGGAGTTTTTGCGGAAGTCGGCAACAATGGCAGTCTCGGAGTTTCTATTAATTTGTAATAAATCATCACATTATATGACAAAGCTTCTCGTTTCGGGAGGCTTTTTTATTTGGCATAGTTTTGAGAATTCTTACCTTTGCAAATTAACATACAAAAGCATTAATGGAAATAGCAATCAAACTGTTTCAATTTATATTGAGCATTTCTATCTTAGTAGTCCTTCATGAGCTTGGGCACTTTTTACCGGCAAAGTGGTTCAAAACCAGAGCAGAAAAATTTTTCCTGTTTTTTGACCCCTGGTTCTCCATTTTTTCAATGAAAAAAATCAATGGAAAATGGCAATATAAATTTCTTTCCAAAAATCTTCCGGATTCCGAAACTATTGAAGTAAACGGTGAAAAGAAAGAAGTCCCCATCGACATATCAAAGCTTCCCGATAACGACTGGAGAAAACATCCCGAAAAAACAAAATACGGTATCGGCTGGCTTCCTTTCGGAGGTTATGTGAAAATTGCCGGAATGGTAGACGAAAGCATGGATACGGAGCAGTTGAAACAGCCTGCACAGCCTTGGGAATTCAGGTCAAAGCCGGCATGGCAGAGACTGATCATCATGCTGGGTGGTGTTACCGTGAATTTTTTCCTGGCGTGGGTTATTTTTTCTGCCTTAATGGGCAACGGCGGAGAAGATATTTTTGATGCCAATAAAATCACTACACCGCTTCATTATACGGAAGCGGCAAAAAAAATGGGATTCCAGGATGGTGACAAGATCATTAGCGTAGACGGAAAAACCCAAAAAGACTTTAAAAAATTAGCACTGGATGTTTTATTAAGTGATGAAATTACTGTTCTGAGAAACGGAAAAGAAGTAACCTTCCCAACGAATGACGACGGAAAGGCTCTTGCTTTTAACGATCCTGAACCAAGATCTTTCCTCACTCCGAGAATGACTCCCATAGTAGACACCATTGTTACAAAATCGACAATGGATGCCGGTTTAAAGGTTGGAGACAAGATTCTTGCCGTAAACGGAAAACCGGTTGCTTACTATGATGAAGTAAAGCCTTTGGTAACACCCAACGCAGGAAAAGTAACGGATTTCCAGGTATTACGAAATAATCAGGTAACCGATCTTAAAATCCCTGTTTCAAAGGAGGGAGCGATCGGGATCTTATCATTTAAAGAGATAAAAAAATATTATGTTCACAATGATTATGACTTCATTGGGTGCATTAAAAGAGGTTTCACTCTGACGATTGAGAGTCTGACGTATCAGATCAAGCAGTTCAAGTTGGTTTTCAACAAGAAAGTAAAGGGATATAAAAAAGTAGGAGGGCCACTTGCGATCATCAAAAATATGCCTGTAGATCAAAGTAAAGATGGAAGCGTATCTATTGACTGGAGAGCTTTCTGGGGCTTTACGGCAATGTTCTCGGTTTGGTTAGCCTTCCTGAATTTAATTCCGATTCCGGGATTGGATGGCGGCCACGTTTTATTTACTTTATATGAAATGATTGTGGGAAAACCAGTTCCTCAAAAAGTATTGGAAAACGCTCAGATGGTGGGAGTTATCTTCTTATTGGGATTAATGGTTCTGATTTTCGGAAGCGATATATTTAAGGCATTAACCGGAAGTTTATAAATTTTTAAAAAAATATTTGCAGGGTATAAATATTCGTCCTATATTTGCACCACTTAAAACAAAGGACATTCCTCCTTAGCTCAGTTGGTTAGAGCATCTGACTGTTAATCAGAGGGTCGCTGGTTCGAGCCCAGCAGGAGGAGCAAAAAGACTTACAGAAATGTAGGTCTTTTTTTATTTTAAATCTTACTAAAATATTTTCATTTTTAATTAACTGAAAAATAATTATATAGCTTACATTGCCCATTGTTACAGGAAAATTCTCATTATTTTTAAACCAAAAATTTGTTTGATATTAATATTCCTTTTATATTTGCAGCACTAAAACAATAGGAAATTCCTCCTTAGCTCAGTTGGTTAGAGCATCTGACTGTTAATCAGAGGGTCGCTGGTTCGAGCCCAGCAGGAGGAGCAGAAAGACTTACAGAAATGTAGGTCTTTTTTATTTTAAACATAACACTATCTTTTTCAATACCACGTTGTTAATTTGACTCATAAATAATAGCATTTACACCCTCTGAATAACCACCTTATTTCACTACATTTGCAGTTTTGTATTTAAATGTCTTAAAAATTTAAATATTATAAATCTTTTACAATAAATCTGCATAATTTTTGTTTATGCAATAGCTTGAAGAACAACAAATGTTAATTAACAACTCGAGATATTATCCCCTTTTCATTTTTATCCTCTTATCACATTTTGTATGCGCTCAAAATGCAGCATCCGGAAAAATCGTAGACGCCAAAACAAATAAAGAGCTCACCGGTGTCGATGTATTTATCAATGAAAGCAATAAGCCTGCATTAACGACAACTTCGGGAAACTTTGCCGTTCAGTCTGACAGCATTATTTACAAATTAAAATTTTTAAGGAAAAACTATTCCCTAGAAAGCATAAATGTAACTTCTGAAAATGCAACGAATATTTTTGTAAAGCTTTCTCAGGAAAAAGAAAGCAATATACAGGAGGTCGTCATCCACAACGAAAGACCTAAGTATAAAAACAAAAAGGAAAATCCCGCTTACGCAATCATGCAGAAAGTCTGGGCGAGAAAAAGAAATAACGGTCTGGATAAATTTGATACGTATACTTACAAGGAGTATGAGAAAATTCAGTTTGACGCCAATAATCTGGACAGTGCCTTCATGAAGAAAAAAATCTTCAATAAGCTTGAATTCATCTTTGATTATAAGGACTCTACTGCAAGCGGAAAAATCGGGCTTCCCGTATTTCTTAATGAAGCCGTTTACGAAAATTATGGAGAAAACAGACCTTCCAAAAGAACAAAAAGATTGTTGGTCGCTCAAAAAACCTCAGGTTTCCAGGACAACCAGATCGTAACACTGACCGCTAAAAACCTGTACCGGGATATTAACATTTATGATAATACCTTAAATTATTTCGACATTGGTTTTCCAAGCCCTGTAGGAGAAACAGGCTTCAGCACGTATGATTATAATTTGGTGGACACCATTTCCATTCGGGGAGAAAATGCCTTTAAAATAAGGTATCAGCCTAAGAGAACGGAAGTTCTGGCGTTTCAGGGGTATCTTTATATTGACACAGACAGCTATGCCGTTCTGGGAGCTACTTTAAAATCGACCCAAAAAATCAATGTTAATTTTATAAATGGAATTTCCACCGAACTGGAATACGACAATCCTGATGAAAATACTTTTCTACCCAGAAAATTCGTCACAGAAATTGAAATGACGCCTTTTTCGAAAAAGAAAACCGCAAAAAGTATTGTTGCCAAGAGATCAGTCGATTACTCTGAATATCAATTTAATAAACCTTTGGAAGACAAAGTATTTAAAAGAACGGAGGAAGAATATTCTGATAGTTTTACAGATAAGGATGATGCTTACTGGCTTAAAGCAAGACCCGATTCTTTATCAAAAACCGAGCAGGGGATTTACGATATGCTGGACAAGCTTCAGCAAACCCCTAAATTCAACAGAATTGTAAAGCTGTATGAAACGTTGGGTTCCGGTTATTATAATGTGAAAAAATTAGGTATTGATATAGGCCCTATCTTCTCAGTTTACGGGAAAAACGAGGTAGAAGGAGACAGAATACGATTAGGCGCAAGAACTTATTTCACACGAAATGATCCATGGAGAGTGCAGTTTTATACCGCTTACGGTTTCAAAGACGAGCAGGTAAAATATGGCGCTGAAGCAAGATTTATGTTTAACAGGGTAAACCGATTCACTGTAGGAGCCGGAACCCGAAGAGACATCTTACAATTAGGGGTACAATTGACGAATGATGACGGGATCATGGCCAGAACATTTGCCTCATCAACAATTTTTGCAAGAGGAGAAAATGCATCATTAAGTTCGGTTAACCAAACCAATATTTTTACCTCTATAGAACCTTGGAAAAACTTTCAGATCAGGCTTGACGGCACCATGCAAAGCATCAAATCCGCAAATCCTGACGGTTTCAGTCTGATGTATTATAAAGATGGTGCACTTCGAAAAACGACGAACGATTCACACTTTACGTTAAGCTTAGTTGCAAGACCCGGCGCAAAGTTCTCACAAACCGGAATCGACCGCTATGAGCATGGAACATTAGCTCCAACAATTGTTTTAAAATATACCCGAGGTGTTGAAGGATTATTCGGATCGGATTTTAATTATAACAAACTCCAGTTCCTTTTCTATAAACCGGTTTTAATTGGAAGTTGGGGAAAAACGCTGGTCAGCTTTGAGGCGGGGAAAAACTTTGACACTGTTCCTTTGGCGTTACAGAACGTTATTCCGGGAAACCAATCGTACAGCCTTGCTCAAAATACTTTTGCCCAGTTAAACTATTATGAATTCGTTGCCGACACCTACACAACGCTTCATTTGGAACATCATTTTAACGGTAAAATACTTTCTTTTATCCCTTTAATCAAAAAATTAAAATTAAGAGAAATTGCCTTTATCCGAGGAGCTTACGGAACTTTAAGCAATGCATCGAAAGCAATCAATGTCGAAGGATTTAAATATTCTGCGCCAAGTGAGCATATTTATTATGAATATGGATTCGGAATCGAAAATATTGGTTTTGGAAATCTAAGAATTTTCAGGGTCGACTTCAACTGGCGTGGTAATTACCTTGACCGTCCCAACATTTCGACATTCGGCGTAAAAGCAGGATTCCAGGTTGGGTTCTAAAAAAATAAAATCTCCTTCGTAAAGGAGATTTTTTATTGTTTAAGATTCTGAAGGATAATTTTTACATCCGTTGCAATGCGCTACAATGTAAACGATTTTGCACGGCGGTCTCTGTCCTTCCGGAATGCTACAATACACATCACACGGTAAACATCCCTGATCAGGAGTGGCTCCACCCATTACGTTTTTTAGTTCCTGTCTGTTGACTTTCTTTAAATTTTTCATATCAGTTAAATTTTGTTTGATTCGATGCTAAATATAAGAAATATATTCATTTCTGATTATGATTTGATTAAAACAAAAAAACCTCAGCAAAATTGCCGAGGTTTGTAATTTTATGAAACGCTTAAATTATGCGTTTGCTTCTACAGATACGAAAGATCTGTTATTTGCTTTCTTAGTGAAAACTACTTTACCGTCTACTAGAGCGAACAAAGTGTGATCTTTACCGATTCCCACGTTTGCACCTGGGTGGTGTTGAGTACCTCTTTGTCTAACAATGATGTTACCAGCAATAGCATCTTGACCACCGAAAATCTTCACACCTAGTCTTTTAGAGTGAGATTCTCTACCGTTTTTGGAACTACCAACTCCTTTCTTATGTGCCATTTTATTTTAAGGTTTTTTGGTTTAACAATTATTCTGCACTTTCAGCAGCTTCAGCATCTGCTTTTTTTGTTGTTTTCTTAGCAGGTTTTTCTGCTTTTTTAGCTCCTTCAAATCCTGTAATACCAGTAATCTGAATCTGAGTTAATGATTGTCTGTGACCATTTTTTACTTTGTAACCTTTTCTTCTTTTCTTTTTGAAAACGATTACTTTATCAGCTTTTACGTGGTCTAGGATCTCTGCTTCTACAGTGATTCCGCTTACAGCTGGGGCGCCTACAGTGATTGCTCCGTTTACAGTAAGAAGTACTTTATCAAAAGATACTTTACCTCCTTTGTCTCCTGACAAACGGTTTACAAACAACTTCTGGTCTTGCTCAACTTTGTATTGAAGCCCTGCTATTTCTACAATTGCAAACATTGTTTATAAAATTTTTAGTTATTTCGAGGTGCAAATATAAGAATTATTTTCTAATCTTCTCAAATTCAACCAAATCTTTTTTTAATTAAAATTTTAACTATGTTTCGAATAATTTATCACAATAAAGTGATAACAATTATCGTTAAAAGTAATAACTTCGTTTACACCAAAAATATTTTATATGAAAAGAAACTTTAATTTCCGCATCATCGCGGGAGCATTTGCTGCTCTATTCTTATCAGCATGTAATGACGATTCAATGGAAACTCCTGCAGCCACTGAGCAACAGACACAAAGCCAGAAAATCGATCAGCCCAACGACCTTGAAAAAGTTTGCTATTACGTCGATCAGTACTGGAGTTCTTCATCAGTTTTACTGACATCTTTACAGAATTCTACGGATACTAATTTTATGAATTCACAAATGACAAAAATTGCAAGCATGTGGGGAAGAAGTAACCCAACGCTTCGATTTGTCAATGATCCGTCGAATTACAATTCTACGTATAATGCGATTTCATATTCAACGGGCAAGATTTATTATGGATATGCTATTTATTACGATGCCAAATCAAAAGGCGGAGATATTGTCAACGCAATGATCCTGGCTCACGAATACGGTCATCAGCTGCAATATATTTTCGGACTTCCTTCCGTGAGTGAATCTACAGCAAGACCCAATGAACTTGAAGCAGATGGATTTGCAGGCTATTATCTAAGAAGACCAAACGGTTACAACCAGACCAGTTTCAGCCAGATTGCCGCAGCTTATGAATTTGCACAGAGCATCGGAGATTATCAGACAACAAGTCCCGGACATCACGGAACGCCGCCACAAAGAAGATCTGCAGTTCGTTTAGGCTTCCTGCTGGGACAATATGATCTTACTGCATCAGCTTTTGATTATAATTTCTTCTATTATTATCAGGGTGTTTTAAACGGAACTTATAAAACAGCCAAAAACGCTCAGTATCCTGAACTTGATGCGTACATGAGCCAATATCTTGACGAACTAAAGAAAATTCAGACCGGAGAAATTTCAGCAGAAGAATTCAAAGATTTAAAATAACATTCATTTTCGATATATCTTTCGTAGAGGCAGGAAATTCCTGTCTCTTTTTCTTTTAAAAATATTCATAAAGTTTATTTACTTTTGATGCATTATCTATATATAAATGAAAAGAGATCTTTACATTGATTTTGCAAAAGGACTTGCCACATTATCCATTATATTTATCCATACAGCTTTCTGGTCCGGACAATTTTATATTCCGGCAGAAGTAAGAGTATTTTCTCTGGTGTTTGATGTTGCCCTATTTTATGCTTTAAGCGGAATCACTTCAGGCTCCAATATTGAGAAAACGTTTTACAGATTACTGAAACTGCAGATCACGTACATGATTTTTGTGACCTTTCTGTTTTTTATGGATTATTTCTTTAAAATTTTCGGACTGAATTTTTTCTCTCTGGAATGGCTAAAGAATTTCTACTCCACCTTTGGATCAAAATATACAATTAACAGTATTTCAACAACCCCTCAATGGGAAAATCTCGGCAACTGGTATCTTCACCAATATACCAATGCAGATACTTTTCCTGTAGTCATGGGAAGTTTCTGGTATCTGAAAGTTTATTTTATTCTGACGGTTTTCGGAGTATTGATTTTACGGTTTTTCCCTAGACATATCAACTGGTTTATTGCTTTATGTATTGCTTTAACACTGCTGTTTAATATTTTCCCTGAAATATATCCTGACGGACAGGTAGGTTATGTTGCATTTTATATGGCTGTCTTTCTGATTGGCAATAGAATGAAAGGCAAAAAAATACCCGGTAAAATTATTCCGGTTCTGTATGCTTTAGTAGCAGCAGCATTGATATGGATGTTTTGGTACTATGGAAATGAGATATTTTATAAGATCAACAGAAATAAATTCCCTCCTAAAATTCCGTACATTATCTGGGCGATGTTTTCTTTGGTGACGTTATTTGTTTTTTATAATCGATTAAAAATTTCGGAAGAAAGCTTTGTAACATATATTGGTAAAAATGCTATATTTTTTTACTTCGCTCAGGGAATAAGTTCTTCACTGGTTTATTTTCTGGTGGTTACTTTAAAAGAATATATGCCTTGGTGGATTCTAATGATACTAATTTATATCATTAATGTTTTTTTGGCATTTGGAATTTCAGCTATCCTGAAGAAAGTAGACGGCTTTGGATGGAATATTTTGGAAATATTGCGAAAAAAAACTGCTATTAAATAGCAGTTTTTTATTGTTTTATTAGTCTCTTCTTCCGCTTCTCGCAATCAGCGCTATAATGATAATGAGAACGATAGCCCCGCCAATAATATACACAGGGTTGGCATACCATTCTGTAGTGGTGGTTGTGCTGTTTTCTGTAGTCACTACCCCGCCGGCGGTATCTTGTGCAAACGAAAAAATAGACATGAATACCGAAAATACAAATGCAAGTAAAGCACTCATTTTACTTTTAATAGCTGTAACTGTTTCCATAATGTTTATATTTTTAATTGGTTTTAAAACAATAACAAAAAAAGTACCATCAAGTTTACATAATTCATAAAAAAGATGAATTTAAATGAAAATCTTCAAACAAAATAAAACTTCTGTCATTTCACAAAATATTTTAATTTTACACAAAATTTAAAACATGTTTAAGTTGAAACTTCCTACCGATCCCAGGTGGGCAAATATTGCAGAAGGAAACATTGAAGAAATTTTGACGGATCATGCATGGTGTGAGCAGAAAGCAGCAACCAATGCTATCGGGCTAATCACAATGCTTCCCGAATATCCTGAAATCGTAACCGAACTTCTCGCCATCGCGCAGGAAGAGCTGGAACATTTCAGACAGGTTCATGAGATTATTAAAAAAAGAGGATACACATTCGGGCGTACCCGAAAAGATGATTATGTAAACGAGCTGGTAAATTTCATCCAAAAAGGAGGCAACAGAGATGATCTTATTGTTGATAAAATGCTTTTTGCAGCTATGATCGAAGCCAGAAGCTGTGAACGGTTCAAAGTGCTTACAGAGAATATAAAAGATGAAGAACTTAAAACGTTCTACAGAGAACTCATGATTTCTGAAGCCAATCATTATACAACATTTATCGGCTTTGCAAGGCAGTTGGGTGATGAACAGAAAGTGAATGCAAGATGGGAAGAATGGCTTGAATATGAAGCTAAAGTCATTCAGTCTTACGGAAAAGGAGAAACCATCCACGGATAAAACTATATTTTAAGTTGAAAAAGCTAACGTTTGAAAATATTGCTAATTTTTTTCTGAAAAACTTCTTTCAGGGACTTGTCATTATTGGTCCTATCGGATTGACAATGTTTGTCATTTGGTATGTAGTGACTTCTATAGACAATATTATTCCATCGGTAGCTAAAGAGATTCCAGGACTGGTTTTTATTTCAACCATATTATTTACAGCACTTTTAGGATATTTAGGGAACAAATTTGTTGTGGGCAGGTTCTTTTTCGACGCGATGGACCGTCTTCTTGAAAAAACTCCCGGCGTAAAGCACATTTATACCCCAACAAAAGATGTCATGTCTTCATTCGTTGGAGATAAGAAAAAATTTAACGATCCCGTATGGGTAAAAACCAACGAAAATCCTGAAATCTGGAGAATCGGTTTTCTCACCCAGAAGGAAATGGCTGATGTAGAAAAACACAATTATGTAGCGGTTTACCTGCCGCATTCTTACGCCATTTCGGGATGGGTAATTGTTACGGAAGAAAAAAACATCAAACCTGTAGTGGGAATGACAGCAGCTTCTGCAATGAAATTTGCGGTGAGTGGCGGCGTTGCAGGATTCCACTCGGATGACAATATATTTAAAGCTCCTGAATAGTCAGCTCTTAAATATCTTTTGATGAATTTGAATTTATTTCAAATAAAATTTTCTTTACAAAAACAATCTAATAAATACTATCATGAATTTACCGTACGCGGAGCCTTTCCGCATCAAAATGATTGAGGAAATCCGTCAGTCAACAAGAGAAGAAAGAGAACAATGGCTTAAAGAAGCAAACTATAATTTATTTAATCTAAAATCTTCACAGGTTTTCATCGATCTTCTTACCGATTCCGGGACAGGAGCGATGTCCGACAGACAATGGGGCGCATTGATGATGGGTGATGAAAGCTATGCCGGATCGAGATCTTTTGAACAACTTCACCAAACCGTACAGAATATTACAGGTTTTAAATATCTTTTACCAACACACCAGGGAAGAGCTGCAGAAAATGTACTTTTCTCCGTTCTCGTAAAAGAAGGAGATGTAATTCCCGGAAACTCCCATTTTGATACCACAAAAGGACACATTGAATTCAGAAAAGCCCATGCCATTGATTGCACCATTGATGAAGCATTCGATATTAATGATCTTCATCCTTTTAAAGGAAATATTAACCTTGAAAAGCTGGAGGAAGTTTATAAAAGCCACCCAGGAAAAATCCCTTTCTGTCTTATTACCATTACGTGCAATTCTTCCGGCGGACAACCTGTTTCTCTGGAAAACATGAAAGCAGTAAAAGAACTTTCTGACAAATATGGAGTTCCTGTTTTCTTTGATTCAGCGAGATTTGCAGAAAATGCCTATTTCATTAAGAAAAGAGAGGCCGGACAGGAAAACAGAACTATCAAGGAAATCTGTAAAGAAATTTTCTCCTACGGAGATGGGATGACCATGAGTTCTAAAAAAGACGGACTGGTAAACATCGGAGGTTTTATCGCTTTAAATAATGAAGAAGTTTTCAGAAAAGCTTCCAATTTTACCATTATTTACGAAGGATTTATCACTTATGGCGGAATGGCCGGGAGAGACATGGCAGCTTTAGCAGTAGGTCTCGATGAAGCGACAGAATTTGCTTATTTAGAAAGCAGAATTTCACAGGTGGAATATCTTGGAAATAAACTAATAGAATATGGAATTCCGGTTCAGAAGCCAATCGGCGGACACGCTGTGTTTATTGACTCTCTTAATTTCCTTCCAAAAGTTGACCGTTCGGAATATCCGGCACAAACCTTAGGACTTGAGATTTATAAAGAAGCAGGCATCAGAACAGTAGAAATCGGAACTTTACTGGCAGACCGAGACCCTGAAACAAGAGAAAACCGTTATCCAAAACTGGAACTTGTGCGTCTTGCAATCCCAAGAAGAACCTACACCAACAACCATATGGATTATATTGCCGCAGCAATCAAAAACGTGTACGAAAGACGCGATGAAATTGCAAAAGGATATAAAATTACCTGGGAGCCTGATCTGTTGAGACACTTCACCGTTCGATTGGAAGAAGCATAAAATAAGCGGTTCGGGCTCAAAACTTCGTTTTGAGCCCGAACCATATATAAAAGACTACGTAAATTATTTTTTAGAAATTCTATACAGCTTCCCACTATCTGTTATCGCGTACAAATTGCCATCACTTCCGTTCAAAACATCACGGAAACGCTCTTTTTCATCAGCGAGAAGCCTTTCTTCACCAACCACTTTGTTATCTTTCATGACAATACGGTTGATATGTTCACCGCTAAGGCATCCTATCATCAGATTTCCTTTCCACTCATCGATATTTCCGGTGTAGAAAGTCACGCCGCTTGGTGAGATCACAGGATCCCAATAATAAACAGGTTGCTCTGTCCCCGCTTTTTGGGTAGTTCCATTATTTATTTTTTCTCCTGAATATTCAATTCCATACGTCACATCTCCCCAGCCATAGTTCTTACCGGCTTTTATTAAATTAATTTCGTCTCCACCTCTTGGTCCCATTTCAACATCCCAGAGATTTCCGTTGGGATCAATGGCCATTCCTTGAGGGTTCCGGATTCCATAGGCATAAATTTCAGGCTTAAATCCTGCTTTTCCGATGAACGGATTTCCCGGTGCGGGTTTACCATCTTTTGTAATTTTTAAAATTTTACCTAAATAATTATCTGTTCTCTGGGCATACACTCTCGTCTGCTTGTCAGATCTTTCGCCGGTGCTAACAAATAAATTTCCGTCTTTGTCGAAAGCTAGCCTGCTTCCGTAGTGTTTATCGCCATTATAGGTAGGAGTTGCCCGGAAAATAACCTGTACGTCTGAAATATTCTTTAAATCCTGAGATAGCTTTCCTTTTCCAACAGCAGTATGATTTCCCTTTTCATAGGGTTCCGAAAAGCTGAAATAAATAATCTTGTTCGTTGCGAAATCCGGATCCAAGGCTACATCAAGCATTCCACCCTGCCCTTTGTCATCGACTTTGGGAAAACCTTCAATTTTTGAGATCTGCTTTCCATCTGATGAAACCACATTCATATACCCTTTTTTATCGGTAGTTAAAAATCTTCCGTCCGGCAAATTAATGATCCCCCAAGGCTTTCCAAGATCTTTGCTAAGGATTTCAACCTTATAAGGAGTTGTGGTTTTTACGGCTTTGATTCTGGTCTGTCCGGCAAAAGCAGGTTTGTACTCCGGTGAGTTAGGAGCGTTTGTTTCTACGCTTCCGTCGCTTCCAATCTGTTGGGCATTAATCTTACTTTCTTTACAAGATGAAAAAATTAAAAATAAAGTTATTGCTGAAATATAAAATTTATTGATTTTCATACCATTATATTAAGTGATTCCGCTAAATAATGGAAAAATAATGCCATAAAATTTGGTAGTTTAAATTTTTATTCTACATTTGTAGAAAGAAATATCAAACCGTAGAATATGAAAGAAATAAAATTGACAGATACTGAAAAAGACCTTATGGAAATACTTTGGGAAAAAGAAAGGGCTTTTATGAAAGATATTTTGGAATCACTTCCTGATCCAAAACCGGCAACAACGACTGTCGCCACGCTGCTCAAGAGAATGCAGAACAAAGATTTCGTTGGCTACACACTTTATGGAAATTCCCGCGAATACTTTCCGAAGATCGCTAAGGGTGAATATTTCAAGGAAGAAATGTCTTCTATGATTGACCGTTTTTTCAATAGCTCTGTGACGCAGTTTGCTTCGTTTTTTACATCAAATGCTAAACTGTCACAAAAAGAACTGAAAGAACTCCGGGAAATAATTGATAAACAAATTGAGGAAAAATGATTTACATTTTAAAAATAATACTGTGTTCCTCATTGCTTATCACTCTGTATTTTACATTTCTGCAGAAGGAAAAAATGTACCGGTTTAACAGATTTTATTTACTTTTTTCGCTAATTTTCTCATACGCTGTCCCTTTTATTTCAGTTACATCAGAAAACCCAAAACCAGTTAATGGACTACAGACAACACTTGAAGTAACCACAAAGGTTTTAGATCTTACTCCTAAACAAGAGAGTTTCAACTGGACAAATCTCCTTTGGATGTCGTATGGAATAATAACTGTGATCCTGTTAATAAAGACCATTTATTCCATTTCAAAGATTAAAAATATAAAAGGTAAAAAAATAGGGTATAAAAATCAAAAGATTGTTCTGACTGATGAAAATATTCCTCCTTTCAGTTTCTGGAAAACGATTTACATCGGGAAAAATTATCTGGTAAACAACCAAATTGATCCCCGGATTTTCATTCACGAAAAAAGCCATATCGACCAAAAACACAGCCTTGATCTTTTATTCATTGAAATTTTGAAAATTTTTACATGGTTTAATCCTTCTCTTTTTTCTACAAAAAAGCCATCGTCACCAATCATGAATTTCTGGCAGATGAATCTGTACTAAAGAAAAATTTTAACGTAAAAGATTATCAGCACCTTATTCTTGATGAACTCATTTCATCTAAAAACTATAACCTTATTCATACATTAAATTTTAACAACACCAAAAAACGATTTATTATGATGAACACCAAAAAGTCTAAACTGACAAACCTCAAAAAAGTAGCCGTCGCGCCTGTTCTGCTTCTTGCATTCGGACTATTTGTGCAGAAAACATATGCAAATCCTATTGAAAAAATCATTGAGGAAACGCAGAATAAAAGTTCAGAACCCCTGAAAGACTCTTTTTCTGAAGATACAGGAAGGGTATTTGACGATTCTGAAAATAAAGTTTTAAATCAACAAATTAAAACACAAGGAACACAAATTGAAAATACAAACACCAGAAAAACCGTTCAGGATACAATTCGCCCAAAAGAAGGTAAAAATACAAATCTAAAAGAGGAAACAGCAGCCAGGAACACAGAAACAGTAACATCTAAAGACGATGTGACATTACTTCCACAGTATCCCGGAGGATTTAATGCATTGAGAACTAAGATTTCAAAGCTATTTGACGCATCAAAAATGAATGCTGACAAATCTAAGAAATTCAGTAGAACTGAACTTACCTATACCGTTGATGAAACAGGAAATGTTATCGATGTAGACGCCACCGGAAATGATGAAATTTTCAACATTGAAGCAATTTCAGCATTAAAAAAAGCCAATGAAAATGTTGTCTGGACACCTGCAGAAAAGGACGGAAAACCTGTTCGTTATCGAATGAAGATCCCATTGGCTATGTCTTTTCAATAAATCATTAAACACTCATTGCGAGTGTTTTTTTATTTCAAATATTTTAGAATTTTTCTATACGTACAATTTTTTCTGAGGTATCGAATACTTTTCAATGTCAAATATTTCTTTCGTACTTTTGTATGTAAGATCACAATTTTCTATGCAATTCAAACTTCAATCAGAATATAGACCCACCGGAGACCAGCCTCAAGCCATCGAAAAGCTTACCGAAGGCGTAAAAATCGGTGAAAAATATCAGACCCTTTTGGGAGTTACCGGTTCCGGTAAAACCTTTACGGTAGCCAATGTTGTACAAAATGTACAGAAACCAACTCTGGTTCTGGCCCATAATAAAACCCTGGCAGCACAGCTGTTCATGGAATTCAAGGAATTTTTTCCTGAAAATGCGGTTGAGTATTTTGTGAGTTATTACGACTATTATCAACCGGAAGCGTATATCGCAACGACCGGAACTTATATTGAAAAGGATCTCAGCATTAATGAAGAAGTTGAGAAGCTAAGACTTTCAGCCACAGCAAGTTTACTTTCAGGGAGACGAGATGTCCTGATTGTAGCCTCTGTATCCTGCATTTACGGTATCGGTAATCCAACAGAATTCCACAAATCCCTGATATCTATCGCTATTGGAGAAAAAGTAACCCGCACAGCATTATTACACGCATTGGTTAATGCTTTATATTCCAGAACCTTAAACGAATTCCAGAGAGGAACATTCAGGGTAAAAGGAGATGTAATTGATGTATTTCCAGCGTATGCCGATAACGCTGTGAGAATTCAGTTTTTTGGAGATGAAATTGAAAAAATTCAGAGCTTTGATCCCGTTTCCGGAAATGTAACTTCTAATTTTGAGCAAATTCAGATCTATCCGGCCAATCTTTTTGTAACCTCAAAAGAAACTTTAAATGGCGCCATCCGGAATATTCAGGATGACCTGGTAAAACAGGTAGATTTTTTTAATGCTATTGAAAAACCGCTTGAAGCTAAAAGACTACAGGAAAGAACAGAGCTGGATCTTGAAATGATCAAAGAACTGGGATATTGCTCCGGAATTGAGAACTATTCAAGATACCTTGATGGCAGATTGCCGGGCACAAGACCTTTCTGCCTTCTTGACTATTTTCCAAAGGATTATTTAATGGTTATTGATGAAAGCCACGTTACTGTTCCACAGGTTCACGCGATGTACGGAGGTGACCGGAGCAGAAAAGAATCTCTGGTAGAATACGGATTCAGACTCCCTGCTGCTATGGACAACAGACCTTTGAAATTTGAGGAATTTGAAGCCATTCAGAACCAGGTTATTTATGTTTCGGCGACACCCGCAGATTATGAACTGGAAAAAACAGGAGGCGCCTATATAGAACAGATTATACGTCCGACCGGTCTTTTGGATCCAGTTATCGAGATAAGACCGACCATTAATCAGATTGATGATTTAATGGAGGAAATTCAAAAAAGAGCTGATCTTGATGAAAGGGTTCTGGTTACAACCCTGACTAAGAAAATGGCTGAGGAATTGACGAAATATTTCACGAAATTCGGAATCAGGACCAGATATATCCACTCTGATGTTGAAACCCTTGAGCGTATTCAGATCATGCAGGACCTTAGAGTCGGGCTTTTTGATGTTTTGATCGGAGTTAATTTATTGAGAGAAGGATTGGATTTACCGGAAGTTTCCCTGGTTGCCATTCTGGATGCCGACAAAGAAGGTATGTTACGAAGCCGTCGTTCCATGATCCAGACCGTGGGACGTGCCGCCCGAAACCTTAATGGTAAAGCCATCATGTACGCCGATAAGATCACGAAATCGATGCAGGCTACATTGGATGAAACGGAGTATCGTAGGGCAAAACAAATGCAGTATAACGAAGAACATGGCAAAGTACCTGTTGCCTTGAACAAGAAAATTTCTGAAAGCTTAGTCGGAAGAACAAAAGATTTCCCGGACGAAAAATATACCCAGAAGGAAATTCTTCAGAAAGTTGCAGAAGCGAAAGCCAGCTACACAAGCGAAGATATCGAAAAGGTAATCGCACAAAAGCAAAAAGAAATGGAGTCTGCAGCAAAAAACCTGGATTTCATTAAAGCAGCAAAATTGAGAGACGAGATTGAAGCTTTAAAAGCATAAAAACTTCGGCGGCACCTTTGGTGCCGCCGAAGTTTTTAAAACCAGTATGTTTTGTTTTTATATTTCTCATAATTCACACTTCCTCCCCGAATCGGAATTAGCAGATCCATCAAGCCATTTAATTTTATCTCATAGATGGTGGACAGCTGCATTCCCAATTTTCCTTTGGGCATTCCCTTTCGGTGAAACCATTCAAGATAGCTAATAGGCAGATCGGCCAAAATTGTTCCTTCATATTTTCCGAAAGGCATTTTAACCTCGCAGATTTCTTTTAATATTTCGGGGTTTATTCCGTATTCCATTTTATACTAATAAATCTATTTTTTCTTCAAGTTCATCATCCTTGTTTGGCAGCTTCAGATCTGGTGTATCGTCTTCAGAAAATTCGTTTCTGTATACCTGAATCAGCAACAGTGTAAGAGAAATAAGAATTGGCCCAAAAACCAACCCCATAAATCCAAAGAGATTCATTCCCATAATAATTCCGAAAACAGTATTTAAAGGATGGATATCTTCCAACTTTTTTAGAAGAGTAAAACGCAACACATTATCCGTCAATCCCACGATAACAAGACAATAAGCAGCTAACCCCAATCCGGTCCCGGTATCTCCTTCAGCAATCATGTAAATACAAATCGGAACGTAAATTATAGCCGCTCCTACAACGGGAATCATGGATGCCGCAGCAGTTAAAGCAAAAAGCAAAACCGGACTTGGCGCTCCGAAAATAAAATATCCTATCAGCGCGACAATTCCCTGCCCGAGAGCTACTACAGGAATTCCGATGGCATTTGCCATGATCAGCTTTCTCATTTTTTCGCCGATTAGCGATACATTTGATCTTTTCAAAGGTGCGGAGGACGACAATATCCTTTCAAAAAACCTTGGCTTTTCGAGCATAAAATAAAGGATAAAATACATCGACAAGACAACCGTTAATGTATTGAATGTCCCGCTCAATGCTTTGGTAGAAAACTGTCCGACATTGCTCTTAAGCTTATCCATATTTTCTTTGCTTAAGATATCAAATCCTATCTTAGAATAAATATAGGTATGAATTTTTTCCAGAAACACATTAAACTTATCCATGTAAGCCTGTGCATTTCCCAGTTTTTCAATTAATAAATCTCCGATAAAGTAAATCGGAAGGATAAGAATAACCAGACTTGCAAACATTAAAGCCAATGAAGAAGCCCAGGGTTTCCACTTTTTTTCTTCCTGCAGATAAAAATTATACTTTCTGCAGACAACATAAATGGTAATGGCTCCTAAAACAGAAGGAATGAAAAGGGCGAGATTGAAACAGATCAATCCTGCCAATACCAGAATAATCGCAATCAGCGAAACCTGCTTTATTTTTACACTGCTTATTTGCTCTTGTTTATTCATTATTTATTTAGCATTATTTGTCTTGGTTTTCCAAGGTAAGCGCAGTATGCAGAATACATTACTGCCATGATAAACGGAGCCGTCAAAATAACTCCGATAAAGCAAAGGACAACCCCTGCCATAGAAATCAAAAACCCAAGAATGGTAACACCAAGAAAAGTGCCGTAATTTTCTTTAACAATAGAAAAAGATTTTCCGATCGCATCTGTAGCAGAAGCATTTTCAAACAATAAGATCGGATAGCCCAGCATTAAAAACGGATAAACAAAAACAATAGGAATTACACAAAGTGAAAGTGCTACTGTTGAAATAATTCCTGACAATAATGCATAAATCAAAATGTTTACAAAGTTCTGTCTATAGCCAATGAAAAGATCCGAAAACTCAATCGGATTTTTTGTATTGTATTTATTGATCATGTAGATCAGACCTACATAAAGAGGGGCAAGCAATAATCCCAAAAGCCCGGACAATGTGAGATACAAAGGAAACCCCGGAGCATTCCAATAGTTGAAATCATAATTACCGCTTTCTCTCATTTCTTCCATCATTGATGCAGAATTGAACCCAGTAATAGTCTGGATCACAAAACCTAAAAGGAGATAAACAATCATTGCGATAATGGCATAAAGGAAAACGCCTTTATACATTTCGAAGGCATGCGAAATAATCGATCCTGTATTTCTTTCCGGAACAGAGCCTTGCTGTTCAAATTCACTGAATTCTGACATGGTGTTTATATTTTAATGTTGTTTCTACCAAATTTAATTTATTTTGACAGAAAACGCATTAAAAACTCAGTCAAAAATTAATTTTTCTCTGAAAAGATAACTTTATACAACGAATAGATCATTGCATTCCAGAACGGAAAGGTAAAAAGTCCTCCTATAAAAAACAGTGCAAAACCGATATATTTAAACAAAACAGCAACCATAATGCATACCAGAATTTCCAGGAAATACATTCTAAGTGCTTTAAAATTTAAAGACAATGATTCCAAAATACTTTTATTCATAAAGAACATCATAGGAGCGACAAACATCGTAATGGAAACCCAAACCACCCCCAGAATAATCGTCTGAATACTGTATGCAAAAATGAAATACCAGAAAATGTAATACCCGATGTATCTGAAAAAATTCAATCCGTTGTAACCCACAAATAAATCTCCCAGCTCAATTTTTTCACCAAGATCCATCTTCCTGTAAATCTGATAAAAGCCAAGATTTAGCGGATACAGAAAAATATTCGTTCCCATCATCCACAGCGAAAAGTTCTGAAAATTTTCCGTCGAAAGAAGTTTCTGAAGCTCTGCCGTATATACCTGAACGCCTTCTTTAGCATATTTTGCGGTTTCCAGATAGCCGGTCAAAATACCATATTTGGCGTCGCAGAAAAACAATATGGTCATCATAATTCCGAAATACATGATGGAAAACATCAGCTGAAAAACCAATGTTTTATTCCAGTAGAAAAATGCCTGCTTCAGTATAAAATCCAATCCCGGTTTCTGTGGATATTTGTTTTCCATAAAAAAATTTTGTGCAAAAGTAAACATCAATAATTACTTTTGCGGAATGTTTTCAGTGAATCATCAAAAATTTATGGAAATGGATGAACTTTCACTTCAGAAAGTTCCTTACTTTTTCATTGTAGATTTCCTTGCGCAGCATGTTGAAATATTTAAAGAAAATGAAATTGAAAAATCAGGCTTATTAATTGATTTTCAAAACTTTTCAAACGTAAAAAATCAGCACGCATTATCTAAAAATGTGGAATGGAAATCATTCCCGGAAACCTTGGAAAGCTTTAAAAAAGGCTTTGATAAAGTTCAGAAAAATATTCACCTGGGAAATTCATATCTGGTAAATTACACCCGTAAGACAAAAATAGAAACCAACCTGAGACTGGAAGAAATTTTTTATCATTCTACCGCAAAATATAAGGCGTATTATAAAGATTTTTTTGTATTTTTTTCTCCTGAAACGTTTGTGAAAATCATTGATGGTAAAATATTTACGTATCCCATGAAAGGAACAATCGATGCTTCTCTGGAAAATGCGGCGGAAATTCTCAGGAATGATAAAAAAGAAAAAGCGGAACATTACACAGTGGTTGATCTGCTAAGGAACGACCTCAGCATGGTGGCAGATGATGTGAAAGTTGATAAATTTCAGTATATTGACTTCATTAAAACCAAGCAAAAAGATCTGTACGCCATGAGCTCTGAGATTTCAGGAAACATCAAGCCTGAATTCGACGGTAAGCTGGGCAGCATTATGGAAAAAATCCTTCCCGCCGGATCCATCTTAGGCGCTCCGAAGCCAAAAACACTCGACATCATTCTGGACGCGGAAGGCTATGAAAGAGGCTATTATACAGGAGTTTGCGGCTGGTTTGACGGTAAAAACCTCGACAGCTGCGTGATGATACGATTTATTGAAAAAGAAGGCGATGAACTTTATTTCAAAAGCGGTGGTGGCATAACCCACATGAGCAGATTAGAAGACGAATATCAGGAAATGAAAAACAAAATCTATGTCCCAATTCATTGAAAGTATTAAGGTAGAAGATCAGGAGATTTTTTTATTAGATCTCCATCAAAAACGTGTAGATGCAACATTTGCCCATTTCGGAAAAGAAGGCAGTATTGATCTTGCAAAAATTTATGAGCATCTTGAGCATGATGAAGACGGGCTTTTTAAACTAAGAATTGTATACAGCCTGGACAAAAAAATCCGGACTCAGATGATTCCTTATGCTATTCCGGAAATAGAGAACTTTCAGTTGGTGGAAAACAACAGTTTCGACTATTCTTTTAAGTTTGAAGACCGTAAAGAACTGGAAAAGATGAAAATGAAATCTAAAGCTGAGGAAATCATTATCGTTAAAAATAACCATATAACCGATACATCCTACTCAAATCTGCTTTTTCTTAAGGGAAAAGACTGGTTTACCCCAACTTCCTATCTTCTTAACGGCGTGCAAAGACAAAACCTCTTAAGAAAAAAAGAAATAAAGGAAACCGAGATCACTCTCCAAAACATCAAAGAATTTTCTCATTTTCAGATCATTAATGCTTTAAATGACTTTGATGAGAATTTCATTTATCCTATTGACAGAATTATCAATCTGCCAGGAAATGAAGAATATGCAGATCTTTAGTTTTCTTTAAGGTAATTAAAATAGGCTTTCTGTATATCCGCATTATTTCTGCCATACGTATTGACTTCTAATATTTTAGGCTGAGCATCAGGTTTGAAGAAATTCTCAAGCACCCGGTCTAAGGTTGCCTCCTCGTCTACTTTCGTATAAGAAAAGCCGAAATGTTTAGCCAGAAACTCTGCATTTTTATGGTGTTTCGTGGCGATAAATTCGTCCAGCGTATTAGGGTTGGCATTTCCTGGTCCTGGAATAATCTTAAAAATATTTCCTTCCCCGTTATTAAAGATCATAATTCTTACAAATGGCGGAATATATTGATTCCAAAGACCATTAATATCATAAAAGAAGCTAAGATCTCCTGTAATCAGTAAAGTAGGTTCAGAATTTTTTATCGCAAAGCCCATAGCCGTTGAAGTTGAGCCATCAATTCCGCTCGTCCCCCTGTTACAGTAGATTTTTCTCTTCCCGTAATCAAACAGCTGGGCATACCGTATCGCAGAACTGTTGCTGAAATGCACATTATAGTTCTCCGGAATCATCTGTGACGTTTTATTGAAAAAATAAAAATCAGAAAATTCGACCGTGCTTAGGAACTTCTCATGCTTTGCATCCTTTTTATCCCTCAGCACATCCCAGAGATTAAAGTATGGACTTGGCTCAAGATTAATGAATTTCAGCAATTTAGAAAAGAAAACTTCTGGTTTTACTTCCACTTTTTCCGTCAATGCAAAATACGTGTCCGGCTGCCACACCTCATCCAAGTGCCAGTGCTGTTTTGGGCGTGCTTTTCTGAGAAACTGCTTAACTTTTTTAGAAACCACATTCTGTCCTACGGTAATCAATAGATCGGGAGCATACAACTGAAAATCCTCTTCCGTAAAATTGAAAACATAGCGGTCAATATGCCTGAAGAACTTTTCATGATGAAGGTTAGAATTCGCTTCACTTAAAACCACTACAGAATGATTTTTCACCAGTTGAGTCAGCTGATTCTCAAGTTCCGGGCTATAATCCCTTGTACCTACAAGAATCATGATTCGCTGTGAGGTATTCCAGTCTGCCACCAGGTTAGATGGGATTTCGTATTCTTTTTGCTTTAATGTTTTTTCTATGGTAGGGAAAGTCGGCAACTCCGAAACAAGCTCATATAAAGGCTCTTCAAGAGGAATATTGATATGAACAGGCCCCTGCTTTTCGATACATAATTCAATAGCTTTCTTGATCGTATCAAAATTAAGGTCTTCCGCATTTTCTTTACTGTCTTCCAGCAATTGGAAATCTCCGTAAGAATGCTGATGAAAAAGATTATTCTGTCTGATGGTCTGTCCATCGAAAATATCCACATAATCCATTGGTCTGTCAGCCGTTAACACCAAAAGTGGAATATTGGAATAAAAAGCTTCTGTGATGGCAGGATAATAATTAGCCGCCGCCGAACCGCTGGTACACGTTATTGCCACAGGCTTCTTTTCGCTCATCGCCATCCCCATTCCTACAAAAGCCGCGCTTCTTTCATCAACAATACTGAAACAGTTGAAGCTGTCTGTTTCCGAAAAATGAATGGCCAGAGGGGCGTTTCTGGATCCCGGTGAAATGATAATATCTGAAATTCCGTATTGCTGAAGAAGGTGTGCGAGTATCTGAATACTTCTTTTAGAAGAATATTTTTTCATAAAGCAAATTTAGCGGATAAATGCTTAACACGAAAAAGAATTTAATTTAAAAATCTGTAATTTAGCCGTTCGTTAAATTTCTAAAAATGGACAAAATACCTAGTGTAGACCTGCGTGATTTCCTTTCGGGTGACCCGGAACGCAAACAGAAATTTGTAAATGAAATCGGAAAAGCTTATGAAGAAATTGGTTTTGTTGCCTTAAAAGGCCACTTTCTTGATGACAAATTAGTAGAGGAATTGTATGGAGAGGTAAAGAACTTTTTTGAATTGCCAACGGAAACGAAACAGAAGTACGAAATTCCGGGGATTGGCGGACAAAGAGGCTATGTAGGATTCGGTAAGGAAACTGCTAAAGGCTTTAAAAAAGGAGACTTGAAGGAATTCTGGCATTTCGGACAATATGTGTCTGATGATTCCAAATACAAAGACGAGTATCCTGATAATGTAATCGTTGAAGAACTTCCGAAATTCAACGAAGTGGGTAAGGAGTCTTACCAGATGTTGGAAAAAACAGGACAGTATGTTCTGAGAGCTTTGGCACTCTATCTTGGGTTGGATGAATTTTATTTTGATGATAAAATTGCAGAAGGAAATTCGATCTTAAGACCGATCCACTATCCTCCGATCACGGAAGAGCCGAATGATGCCGTAAGAGCAGCAGCTCACGGAGACATTAATCTCATCACTCTTTTGATGGGATCCCAAGGAAAAGGACTTCAGGTTCAGAATCATAATGGTGAATGGATCGATGCGATTGCCGAACCGGATGAACTGATGATCAATGTAGGAGATATGCTTTCGAGACATACCAATAACAAGCTGAAATCGACGATTCACAGAGTGGTAAATCCGCCAAGAGAACTGTGGGGAACTTCAAGATATTCTATCCCGTTCTTTATGCACCCGGTGAGCTCAATGTCATTGAATGCTCTCGGAAACTGTGTGGATGAAGATCACCCAAAATTGTATGAAGACACTACCGCAGGAGAATTTCTCCACGAAAGACTCATCGAATTGGGACTGATCAAAAAATAATATTGAAAACCGGGTATGTAGCCCGGTTTTGCTTTTAAAGGGCAGCATGAAATTTTTCTGTTAGAATCTTCCTGTATTTTTCAGCTCTTACGGTATCTTTTTTGTAAATCCAAAAATCATAAGAACCTCTGAAGTAATATTCCTGGCATTTTGCCGGCAAATACTGGTTGATTTCATCCTCATCGGTATGCTCCACAATTTCATATTTCGGAAGTTGCAGATTGAGTAATTTCCGATGTAATGAATATCTGCGCAGAATATCATAATCTACCCATGAATTACACGAGAAGGTCGCTATATCTTTTTTAAAATACTTTTCAAAATAATAAAGCATCAGTTCTTTTTCTGTATTATCCATTTTGCTCCTCCCGAAACTCATAAAAACGGTAAAAAACCACTGGTCTTTAGCCAACCTCTCGATCTCTTTATAATGAATATCTTCTCTTCCGGATGGCGAATGATTTAGCCTTTCAGCCTTTTTGAGCGCATCTCCTAAATACATCTCTGAAGTACGTATAAATCCTTTAGCATCATTGTTTTGATAATACTTCTGGTACTCAGATATCTTTAATATTAAATCACTATACAACCGATGATTGACATAATCATGTAGAGCACTTTTATCTCCTGTAAACGTTACAGAATCCTGCTTAAGATGTATGCCTAAAGATTGCTGAGGGCTTAAAAACAGGTAAATATTTCTCTTTGTTTTCTTATCATTATTATAAAAGAGAGAAATGTGCTTCAATTCATCTTTCGCGGCGATTGTTTTCTTCTGATTAATTCCTACATCAGCTTTTTTATTGTCATATTCAATTTGTATAGGAAAGCGGCTGTCATTTGTCACCGTTATTTGCTGGGCCTTTCCCATGCAGGAAAGCAGAAGCAGCAAAAGCAGCATTTGGCTGTTTAATCTTTCATTTGATATCATGAGGTAAACGTAAGTAAAATATTTAAATATTTAATATACCACTTTGTATTGATATATTATTTTTTTGTTTAACTTTACATTACTATCAAATTTTTAACTAAAACAATATGAAAAACCTAAAAAAACTAAGCAAAGGCCAGTTAAAAAACATTAAAGGAGAAGGTATTACACTTCCGGAACCTGAATATTGCATGTATGCATGCGGAAATGTGATCATCTGCGCCACGTGCAGTAAAGATTTCAAATGCCCGGAGGTTGATACGATGTAAGAACACATTTTATCTAATCTATATGAAAGCCGTTCCTTATTGGGAGCGGCTTTTATTTTTAAGATAGCAGGAGACAGAAAGCGAAATTTGGTCAGGCTGCCTCAAAGAATATGTTAGGCTAAAGCCAAATATGTTCGATTATTGTAAATGGACTAAAGCCCATTCCTATTGATTTTTTGATGTCTTTGTTGACTCCAAAAAGAAGAGTGAATGCAATAAAAATCTGCTTAATCAGCTCAATCAGCGGGAGTATCTTCCAAAAGCCTAATTTCTACTGTTAAGTTCCAGCAAAGGGTCAATATATTCCCTGTCGTTGCTCAGTCGGGGGACTTTATTCTGTCCTCCCAATTTACCTTTCGATTCGAGCCAGCAGTAGAAAAGATTGGGTCTGGCAATATGCACGATCGGTCTCTTAAGCGTCATATTATTATAACGTTTTGCCTCATAATCTGAGTTGATCGACTTCAGGTGATTATCAAAAACATCAATGAAAAGTTCCAGATCATTGGGCAGCTGGCAGAATTCGAAAATCCATTCGTGGGCGCCGCCCTCGTTTTCCTTCATGAAAACGGGAGCTCCCGTAAAGTCGGAAATAGCGGCTTTCGTTTCTTCGCAGGCTTTTGCCAGGGCAGATTCGACATTGGTGATCATCAGCTCTTCTCCAAAAGCATTAATATAGTGTTTCGTTCTTCCCGTGATCTTTATCCTGAAAGGATTGGTAGAGGTAAATACCACCGTATCTCCGATAAGGTACCTCCACAATCCGCCGTTTGTTGTAATGACCATGGCATAGTTCTTCCCGGTTTCCACATCTTCCAAACTCACGACTTTCGGATTGGAAAGATGAAACTGATCCATCGGAATAAATTCATAAAAGATTCCATAATCCAGCATCAACAGCATTTCGTCGCTGTTTGAACGATCCTGAATGCCAAAAAAACCTTCTGAAGCATTATAAATTTCGTAGTAATTGATCTCTTTTCCGATGATCTGCTTATACTGCTCCTTGTAGGGCTTAAAGCTGATGCCGCCATGAAAGAAAACCTCCAGGTTTGGCCACAGTTCTGAAATATTATTAATATCCGTTTCCCGGATCACCCGTTGCAGGAGCACCATCATCCAGCTCGGAACCCCCAGAATACTTCCCACATCTTCATTTTTCACTTCTGAAGTGATAGCCTTCAGCTTGCTTTCCCATTCTCCCATCAGCGAAACCTTTTTGCTTGGTGTGGTGGTGATTTCTACCCAGAATGGCAGATTATCGATGAGGATTGCCGAGAGATCACCAAACTTGGTATTGAAATCCGCGTACAGCTCTGAGCTTCCTCCGAGTCGCAGGTTTTTGTAATTGAACAGCTGATTTTCAGGGTGGTTATTGGCATAGATGGATACCATATCTTTTCCTGCCTTCATGTGACAATACTCCAGGCTTTCTGCAGAAATGGGAATGAATTTACTTCTGGCATTGGTGGTACCTGAAGACTTGGCGAAATGTTTAATATGGCCGGGCCATGTAATATCTTTCTGGCCCTGTCTGGCTTTTTCGATATAAGGCTCAATCTCTTCATAAGTCACCACAGGAACTTTATTTTTAAAGTCCTGGTAGCTGGAAATAGAATTGAATCCGTACTTTTTACCGTACTCTGTATCCTCTGCATGAAACAGCTGGGAAAATAAGATCCCGTTTTGTGTTTCGATAGGATGATCCATAAAATTCTGAATCTGGTCTATCCGCTGACGGATAAACCAATTGACCACCGTATTGAAAAGTGCTTTCGTTGCCATTCCAACAAATATAATAATATTTGCCATTTTCAGGGAATTTTTTATTATGATAAATTATAGATAAAGTTCAAATATCATATTCCGTGTAACGAGGTCCGGATTTTTAATAAACGACCACTACCTTAGCCCTGATTGCAACGAAAATCCCGGAGTGGAGCGGCTCAGCCGCGTAATGAGGAATTGCAGTGGAAAGCAGGTTCCCGGCTCCTGAAAAAGATAATCCGAAAATGTAACGTTCATAAAAAACAAAACCGCTACAGCGACTGTAACGGTTTTTATATAAGATATTGATTTTCTTAGCAGTATTCATCATAAGCAGCCTGAAGGTTTGCTGCAATAGCGCCTGCAGGATTTCCTTCAATGTGATGTCTTTCCAGCATGTGTACCAGCTCACCATCTTTGAAAAGCGCTACACAAGGAGAGCTTGGCGGGAATGGCGCAAGGTGTTTTCTGGCTTCCACTACGGCTTCTGTGTCGAAACCTGCGAAAACAGTCGTCAGGTGATCCGGCTTTTTATCTCCTGTTAATGAGTAAACGACACCCGGTCTTGCTGCTCCGGCAGCACATCCGCATACGGAATTGATTACTAAAAGAGTAGTTCCTGACTGCTTCAATGCCTCTTCTACTTGCGTAGGAGTGGTCAGGTCTTCGAAACCTTTATCTGTAAGTTCAGCCTTCATCGGCATTACTAAATCTGTTGGATACATATTTTTTGTTTTTATTAAGCTACAAATTTAAGCAATTCTTTAGTTTTCTTCAATATATAAAAACTATCGGTGCTTTTGGTAAATGAAATGAGTAACAACAGCGGGCCTTCGACTTCGCTCAGGCGCCGCCATTCGACTACTTTTCGTCGCTTCGTAGAATTCCATATACCCTAACCGAAGGGAACGCTCATACTCTCAAACCCTCACACACCACACACTTTTGTCATTGACTACGTCGAATCTGTGATTTCCGTAGGAATCTCGGCATAGCGGGTAACGTCAGCTTTAATTTTAACGCTATGTCCGCAAGAGATTTATATAGTATGTATATTCTTTTGAGCGCAAAGGTACTTCGACAGGCTCAGCATAAACTTTAGCACTCAGCAAATGATGGCGAATCTTAATAAACTCTCATAACCACCCCTCAAACTCTCAAATCCTCCCACGCAACGGTGGCTGAGGTCACTCGCAGCCACCAGTCCTTCAAGTGTATGTGGGCCTTCGACTCCGCTCAGGCACCGCCAGTCGATCGCTGTTAAATTCCCCTCCTCCGGAAATCGAGGGACGAGATTCGCCGAAACAAAAATCAATTATAAATATTGAGGCACTGGTGGCGGAAATTCCAACGGAATTTGCGACGGGGTGGTTTGTTACGCTATTGGAATGCAAAGCATTTGCTTTAACCATGGTTTACTTCTGCAGTTTATCGATTATGATGGTAATATTAAAAATGGCATACGTTCAATGGTGGCTTCGACTCCGCTCAGCCACCAATCTCGGAATCTTTCTTAAACCACCCCGTCAAAAATTCTTTGAATTTTTGCCACCCCTCCAAGGGAGGGGAATTTTGTGCCGCTTTAAACCCTTCAGTACTACCACTCTCAAACTCTCCAACCTCTCACACACTATCAACACTTTTGTCATTGACTACGTCGAATCTGTGATTTCCGTAGGAATCTCGGCATAGCTTTTAAGTTAACATGGAAAGATTCGTGTTTAGATCCCTACGGGATGACAAGCTGGAATGATAAACGTTCACACTCCACAACCCTCAAACCCTCCCTCTCAACAGTGGCTGAGCGGAGCCGAAGCCAAAACTCCAGCCGGGAAAGATTTCCCAACCGGAGTAACACACTGATGAAAATACCCATCTTTATGATGGAATGATGGTTTGTTCTTGCGTTGATATGATGTTCTCTTATGCAACATCATCTTACCGCCCGTAAGGGGATGGCACTTAGCACCGTAAGTGTTACCCACTTAGGTGGCTAAGTGGAGGTCACTTAGGCACGAGGTAAGCATCTTATTTTACACTACCGTTAATTCACGGTCGAAAGTAGTGATGCGGGATTCTTTTAATAGATAACTGCCGGTGAATTGGGTGACAATTTCTAATTGATACGTTCCCGCAGCCAATGCCGGAATCACCACCATAACCTCCGAAGGATTGTTAGTAACGATATCACTTTGCTCTACTTTGGTTCTTCCCTGTGTTGCGGTGTCTACGAAAAAGATTCCTACCGAAGCATCATCACCGGTAACTTTGATCTTGCTTCCCATAATCTTCAGGTTTCTACCCGGAGTAAGCAGATCATTTACCGAACCACTCTTCACATCCGTTACCTGTAAAATGACCGCAGAAGATTCGGCGACGCCTAAGATATTCACCTCGATGTTGGGAATCTCTGCGCGTAGCTTTTCTCCCTGGTTGAACTGGAAGATGATGCTGTGTTTGTCTTTGTTAAACGTCTCCGACGGGCTGTCGAATACTCCGCGGATGGTGGTGCTTGCAGTAAAGTAGCCGGTATTGACTGAAAAGCCATCACAAAGCTGGTAGGCCATTTCTTTCAGGAAGAGCTCAGTGGCGTGCTCCATAGAAGAGGCGGAGATGTCTGCCCCGCCACGGGATACCGCTGCCTGGCAGATCTGCTGGACATTAAGGCTGCGCTCGCTTGCCGTACGCGCTGTGAAATCATTGGGATTGTCTTTCGTTAAAACGTTATCGTACAGATACGCTTTGATGCGGTGAAGAATTGTTGCCATAATTATTTTATTTAAAAATGTTTGTTGATTTGAAAAAACTCACAGATTTCAGAAACCTGTGAAGTTTGATTCAATTATTTTATACGAAGTTGTGCATTGTAAGTGATAGATATTCTCATATTAATAATGTTATCATTATAATTCCTGTATAGAAAATCTATTGAAATCAGCACCATAAATAGTTTTTCCTGCTACTCCAATAAAATATGTAAATGTAATTGCATCTCCTGCTGTCGCGGAAATTGTTACGCTTGTACAACTTCCTCCGTAATAAGTTGTACTCGTCGGAGCCGCCCAATAACCAACAACTTGTGTTGTCCCATTTTTTGCCACTCTTATTGAAAATTCTTCCCCTTGGTTCCAAGATGAACTTGCAGTAAGCCCACAAAGGCTGATAGAATAGTTTCCTGTTCTTGGTACTGTGAAAGTACTAGAAGTAAAATCATTATTCTGGTCAAAACTTTCAGTAACGGTAAATGTTCCTCCGCCACTGGTCAGTGCCTGCCCATTTGTTAAATATCCATATACCAATGATTTTTTAACTGTACTAGTCAAAGTATTCCATGTCGTGCCATTACTATATTCTATAGTTCCGCCACTAGTTGTAGAATATCGTACTGCTCCCGAACCGGCAGCACTTGCCGTCTGGGTAGTTTCCCCGATCCCAATCGCACCATTACCGGGAGAAGCATTACCAGGATTTTGTCTGGAATCTAATTTGGTAATAGGAGCTGTTGTTCCTATCCCCACTCTATTATTCGATCCATCTACAGAAAGCGTCGACCCAGCCACAGAAAAACCATTGGTTGCCGAAGTAGTAAAATTCAAAGTGTTACTACCTTGTACCACGGTAGTATTCCCAGATAATGAACCGCCTCCTTTGTAAATTCCACCTACTCCTGTGTTAAGATCTGTATTGGCTACGGTACCGTCTGCTATTTTAGCGGACGTTACCGCACTGGAGGCAATGCTCGGTGATGCGGCGGTTCCGGATAAATCTCCAGCTAATTGTACGATTCCCTTGGCCGCTGTCGTCGCATCGGTTACTGAAGCACCGTTAGCCACTTTCTGCCAATTGGTCCCGTCAAAATAGTAATAGCCTGTTGCGGTCACATTGGCGGTCTGTCCTGCGGGCGTTCCGGAGACTGAATTCACATAAACCATCGCACCGGTTTGATTCGTACCATAGGTGTATCCCTGGAGTGCAGACAAAGAAAGCCTTGGGGCAATAATCCCTTCGGGGCTGGTACCACTGCTGATGGCATTCACATCGAGTGTCGCCTGTGGAGTACTCGTTCCGATGCCGACATTACCGGCAGACTTCACCACCATCCTTTGACCATACCCTGATGATGCATTTCTTGTCCAAAACCCTATCCCTGCATAGTTATTGGTGCCATCCCTGTCGATCCCCTGGATCGAAGAGCCGGATGGCGCCGTCGGATCTGTGCTGGGAACAAAATCAATGGAGGCAAACACCGAATTGGTACTATTCAGATTATTAAGAACAATATTTCTTGCAGTATAAGACTGGCTGCAAGCAAGCCAGCAATTATTAATGGAAAAAATTCCGGCATCCACCGAAGCTCCTCCATTCAATGTACTTACCTGGAGAAAAGATTTAGGAGCAGCAACCCCTATGCCTACTCTATTATTAACGGCATCTACATTTAAAGTCGTTCCGTCTACCGTAAAATGGCTGGTTCCCGCACTTGCTGTAGAAGTAAAAGCCATGGTATTGGTCCCTTGTGTCACAGTTGTATTCCCGGATAATGAACCGTCTCCTTTGTAAATCCCTCCTACTCCCGAAGCTAAATCTGCGTTGGCTACAGTCCCATCTGC
>NZ_FOBV01000022.1 GCF_900109935.1 Chryseobacterium taichungense
GGATTAGATGCTAAAAATATAAAACTGGGCGAAGTTATTCTTTCCAAAGAAATAACATCTCTGGAAAAAGAGAATTTGTCCAAAACTTTAGAGCCATTAGGATTTGAAGTAATTGACGATAAAAAAGGCAGGATAATAGAAAAGATAAAGAACATTATCATTGACCTGGTACACCATCAGGATAGTGATGTAAAAACCAACCTTTCCGATGTATTGAGTGACAAATTGCATCACGATTACAATTACCTGTCCAATCTGTTTTCAGAGGTAGAGGGTACAACCATTGAAAAATACTTTATCGCCCAAAAGGTGGAGAAAGTTAAAGAATTGTTGGTGTATGATGAGTTGTCATTAAGTGAGATTGCGAACCGCCTAAATTATTCGAGCGTGGCATATTTGAGTAACCAGTTTAAAAAAGTTACCGGGCTAACACCAAGCCATTTCAAACAGATTAAAGAGGATAAAAGAAAACCGTTGGATAAAGTGTAAGTAAATCTTACAAATCAAATCCAAAATTTCACACCAGTACCCATAAATATAATAGCCAATTTTGTATTGTAAATTAAAGCAGGCAAATATGGCGACAAACAGAGAAAATATATACATTCCATTGGAGGATGTAGAAAGCGAACACTGTGCATTAATCGTTGAAAAGGGATTGGCACAGGTAAAAGGCGTAGAAACCCATAAAGTAGAGCTGAACAACCGAAGGGCAGTGATTACAGTAGATAGCAATGAAACCGTAGGCGAGGCTGTTAAGGCAATTAAAGATTTAGGTTACGGAGTTCCTACGGTTAAAAGTGCTTTTCCGGTATTGGGCATGACCTGTGCATCCTGTGCGGGCAGTGCCGAAAGCATTGTTAAATACCAACCGGGAGTAGTTAATGCTTCCGTGAACTTTGCAACGGGCAATCTTACCGTGGAATATCTGCCCAATATGACCGATGCCTCCACCCTGCAAAAAGCGGTTCAGGGAGTAGGTTACGACCTATTGATTGAAGACGAAACCAAGCAGCAGGAAACGCTCGAAGGCATCCACGAAAAGAAATTCCGAACCTTGAAAAACAAGACCATTTGGGCAATTATCCTTTCCCTGCCCGTGGTAATCATAGGAATGTTCTTTATGGATATGCCCTATGCAGACCCGATAATGTGGCTCTTTTCCACACCCGTTGTAATATGGTTGGGCAGGGATTTTTTTGTAAACGCTTGGAAGCAGGCAAAGCACCGTTCCGCCAATATGGATACGCTGGTGGCATTGAGTACAGGTATTGCCTACCTGTTCAGTGTTTTCAATATGCTGTTTGCCGACTTTTGGCATCAACGGGGACTGCACGCCCACGTATATTTTGAAGCGGCAGCCGTTATTATCGCATTCATCCTGTTAGGGAAACTGCTGGAAGAAAGAGCCAAAGGCAACACCTCTTCTGCCATTAAGAAGCTGATGGGCTTGCAGCCAAAAACGGTCATCGTGGTACAGGCGGATGGAACGGAAAAGCAGACCGCTATCGAAGACGTAAGCGCAGGCGATGTGATACTCGTAAAGCCCGGTGAAAAGATTGCGGTAGACGGCATGGTCATATCGGGCAATTCGTATGTGGACGAAAGCATGTTAAGCGGTGAGCCTGTACCTGTATTGAAAAAAGAAAAAGAAAAAGTATTTGCAGGAACGATTAACCAAAAAGGCAGCTTCCGGTTCAAGGCGGTAAAAGTGGGCAGAGAAACCATGCTTGCCCACATCATCAAAATGGTGCAGGATGCACAGGGAAGCAAAGCACCCGTACAGAAACTGGTCGATAGGATTGCGGGCATCTTTGTTCCCACAGTGATAGGCATTGCCATCCTGACATTTACACTATGGTTGATTTTGGGAGGCGAAAACGGGGTTGTTCAAGGTCTGTTGGCAGCCGTTACGGTATTGGTCATTGCCTGCCCCTGTGCTTTAGGCTTAGCGACACCCACCGCTATTATGGTAGGCGTTGGTAAAGGTGCTGAAAATGGCATTTTGATAAAGGATGCCGAAAGTTTGGAACTGGCCAAAAAAGTAAATGCCATCGTTTTGGACAAAACCGGAACCATCACCGAGGGAAGACCACAGGTAACGGGCATTAAATGGCTGAACAATGAGGACACTGCAAAAGAAATCCTTTTGAGCATCGAAAAGCAATCCGAGCATCCATTGGCAGAAGCCGTAGTGAAGCATCTTGGCGATGTAGCGACCACCTCTTTATCCATGTTCGACAGCATTACGGGCAAAGGCGCAAAAGCAGACCATGACAACGAAACCTATTATGTAGGCAACAAAAAGCTATTGGCAGAAAACAACATTGCCATTGCCGGAGAATTACAAGACCAGGCCGAAGAATGGGGCAAACAGTCTAAAACCGTTATCTGGTTTGCAAACAGCAAAAAGGCTCTTGCTGTAATCGCTATCGCCGATAAGATTAAGGAAACATCGGTGCAGGCTATCCGGGAAATGCAGGAAATGGGCATTGACCTGTATATGCTGACCGGAGATAATGAAGCTACCGCTAAAGCCATTGCGGAGCAGACAGGCATCAAGCATTACAAAGCCGAAGTTTTGCCACAGCATAAAGCCGACTTTGTGAAAGAACTGCAAAGTAAAGTAAAGGTAGTGGCAATGGTGGGCGATGGTATCAACGACAGCACCGCATTGGCAACAGCCGATGTAAGTATCGCAATGGGCAAAGGCAGCGATATCGCAATGGACGTAGCCAAGATGACCATCATTTCGTCCGACCTGACCAAGATACCGCAGGCAATACGCTTGTCCAAACAGACCGTAGCCACCATCAAGCAAAACCTGTTCTGGGCGTTTATCTACAACGTAATCGGCATTCCGGTAGCGGCAGGCATCCTTTACCCTGTTAACGGCTTCCTGCTCAACCCGATGATTGCGGGTGCGGCAATGGCATTGAGCAGCGTGAGCGTGGTCAGTAACAGCCTGCGGTTGAAGTGGAAGAAATAAAACAGTAAATCTCACAAATCAAACAAGAAATTACACAACAATAACTAACTGAATAGTACGGAAATTTGCATTATCAGATAACTCTAAAATTTGTAAACAATGGAAAATAAACAATTTCAATTCAAGACGAACATCAATTGCGGCGGCTGTATCGCATCTGTAAAGCCGCACTTGGACAAGGCAGAGGGCATCTGCCATTGGGAAGTGGACACGGCCAACAAGGACAAGGTACT